>JAHBVL010000001.1 GCA_019637585.1 Thermomicrobiales bacterium
ACTCGCTGCTCCACCATTGCCATTCCCGCCGGTCACACTCCCCCCAGAGGTGTTCCCCCCGGTGGTGTTCCCGCTGGCACTCCCACCATTGCCGCCGGTGGCGTTGCCGCCAATCCCGACCGCACCAGTGCCATTCCCGCCATTCGCGCTCGCCGACCCACCCGTCGCCGAGCCACCGGCCTGGCCGTTCGCCCCATTGCCGCCCGCACCACCAACAACAGCGCCCGAGCTCCCGCTCCCGCCATTGCCGCCCTGCGCGTCTCCTTCACTGTCCTGCGCCCCCACACCGCCAACCGCATAGGTCAGCATGCTCACCACCAGGGCTATCGTCCCCAGCAGCCGCGCCATCCGCTCTCGTCCACTCATCCCGCTTCCCTTTCCCACCATCTCACTTCTCCTACTGCTTCCCATCCCTGCCCCAGGGCTCCTCTGTCTCTGCAATCTCCATCGCTCGCTGCGTCGCTCAGGTCCCATCCAGGCCTCCCATCCCTCCGGGCCCCCCTCGACAGAGTTGCCACACAATCTGATTGGGGCGTTCGTACGAGCAGGCAATCGATTCGGACACAGCAAAACCCCGAGCGGTGCCGCTGTCGGCTCGCTCCGGGTGACATGCCCAGATTCGAATTGCACAGATTCCCACGAAAGCCCCGTCTTCCCAACACCACGTCTGGTGTCATTGCGCAACCTGATGCGGAAACTGGCCATGTTCCGTATCAGGCCGACGAAGCGCTAACCACAACTACTCTCGAACTTTGCGGTTCCTCTTCCCTACTCCACCATGGACTCACGCCCAAGGCGCCATCGGTTTGCGGTTACCGGCCATATTACAGAGTGTCCGAACAGGATGCAAGACTCCAGATGGACCTCTTTTCCGGCTCTTTCAGATGTCGACACCAGCTGAACGTTCGGCCACCGAGCATCGCTTTACCTCTTATATGGAGCGCCGGCGGAGCAAAGATTCTGCACAGCGGGCCAGGCTGCGAAACCAGTCAACCCGCCCAATTGGCCGCGTCCGGGCCGATTCTGGCGCAATTCGGCCACTTTTAGTCGCAAACGGCCACACGCCCGTTGTTGATAGTGGTATCCTAGAAGTCCAGTGCGGAACTCGAAAACGAAACGCTTAGTTCGCGATCGAGCTCGGGGCCGGTGGTCCGGTGCGCGCGATCGATTCCGATCACGCCCGACATCAGACCTCCGGTGCATGGCTAGTGACGCAGCGTAATGCCCGTTCCGGAGTTCTTCACTGAGCCGCTGGCCGTCATCTGGCGTCCTGCGGCTGAGTCGATCGCGTGGATTCGTGGCACGGAATCCGCGTTTACGGCTCCGGGGCACGTGCTTCTCTGCTGATACCAGCAGGATGCACTCGTTTCGCGCGGAGTGCTGGCGCTGGAAGATTCCAGCGCGACCGAGATTTCGAAGGAGAATCATGGCTCAGAAGAAAACTGTCTACCGTAAGCCCCCGGCCAGAAAACCTGCCGGTGGCGTGGTCACGGAAGAGCGGGGACCGCGCAGCAATCCTGACGCGATCGCCGTTGAGGGGCGCGTACGCGACGCGCTGCCCAATGCGATGTTCACTGTGGAACTGGAGAGCGGTCAGTCGGTTCTCGGTCATCTCGCCGGCAAAATGCGGAAGAACTACATCCGCGTGCTGCCGGGCGATCGGGTGACTGTGGAACTCTCGCCGTACGACCTTACCCGCGGACGTATCACGTTCCGCCACCGCTAGTTGGAACGCCAACGCGAAGGAGTACGCCGGGCACAGAGTACTGACCGATTTTTGGACCTGATCATCTGTGGCGGAGCCGAGGTGGCCCTGCCTTTTCGAGGAGAACATACACGTGAGCGATCGCACTCTGACCTGCCGTGACTGCGGGCAGACGTTTACTTTCACTGCTGGTGAGCAGTCGTTCTATGCTGAGCGCGGCTACACCGAACCGCAGCGCTGCCCGGCTTGCCGGCAGGCGCGCAAGGCCCAGCGCTCCGACAGCGGCTATGGCGACAGCTATGGTGGCGGCGGTGGCGGTGGTGGCGGATATCGCGCCGAGCGGACGATGCATCCGGCTGTTTGCAGCGCTTGCGGCAAGCAGACCGAAGTGCCGTTCCTGCCGACGCAGGACAAGCCGGTGTACTGCCGCGAGTGCTTCCAGGAGCGCCGCGCCATGAGCTCGTACAACCGGTACTAGATCGTCAGCGATCTTCAACGGCCCAGTCGAGATTCGACTGGGCCGTTTTTTGTTCATAGTTCATGGTTCATAGTTCATAGTTCATAGTTCATAGTTCATAGTTCATAGTTCATGGAACGATTGTCGATGGGTGGGGGACCGTTCTCCGCGATGGGCTTCGGGCTCCGGACTTACGCAATGCTCCAGGCAAAGTCGAAATCGCAGCCATGATTGGCCTGGGTTACGTGCTCGGCGTGGAGCCAGCCGTAACCACGACGGAGTTGCGGGTCTCGTTCGGGCAGGCCGGACTCGGCAACTCGCCTGGCGATCTCCTCCTCCGCAACGTGGAGCGTGATCCTTCTCCCTGAAACGTCCAGTTCGACGAGATCGCCATCGCGCACGGCCAGGAGCGGACCACCCACCGCAGCTTCCGGTGCGATATGCAACACCACGGTGCCAAAGGCCGTACCGCTCATTCGGGCGTCGGAGATGCGAACCATGTCCCGGATGCCCTGTTCGAGGAGTTTTTTCGGAATGGGGATCATGCCTGCCTCGGGCATGCCGGGACCACCAATCGGCCCGGCATTCTGGAGAACCAGCACATCCTGTGGCGTCACGTCCAGATCCGGGTCGTGCACCCGGCGGGCCATATCTTCGAGCGATGTGAACACGACTGCCCGGCCGGTGTGCTGAAGGAGCGCCGGCGTCGCGGCGGCGTGCTTGATCACGGCTCCGTCTGGCGCCAGGTTGCCATACAGAACGGACAGCCCCCCTTCCGTGTCGAACGGTTTGTCGACCCGCGCAATGACGTCGTCCCGCAGCGTGCCCGGCGTGCCGGCCAGATTCTCGCCCACGGTTTTTCCCGTCACGGTCATTGCTTCGGCGTTCAACTGGGGCAACAACTCCTTCATCACCGCCGAGATGCCACCGGCTTCGAAGAGTTCCGCCATCTGGTAATCCCCAGAGGGTTTGACGTTCGCCAGCAGAGGAGACTCCCGGCTGATGCGATCGAAATCGGCAAGATCGAGGGGGATACCCGCTCGCCGGGCGATGGCCAGCAGGTGGACAATCCCGTTGGTCGATCCCGCAATGGCACAGAGAACGCGAATGGCATTCTCGATCGAAGCGCGAGTCACGATCATCGAAGGACGCAGCCCTTCTTCGATCATGTGCACGATCCGCCGGCCCGCATCCTCGGCGTGGCGAAGACGAGCCGAATCAGGAGCCGGAATCGCCGCGTTGTTCGGCAGGGTCATGCCAAGTGCTTCGGCGACGCTGGCCATCGAGCTGGCGGTTCCCATGACCGTGCAGTGTCCATGCGACCGAAAGAGGAGTCCCTCGACCTCCGAAATCTCGTCCTGGTTCAGATTTCCGGCCCGGTACTCGGTCCAAAGACGGCGGCAATCGGTGCAAGCGCCCAGGTCTCTGCCACGCCAGCGGCCGGTGAGCATGGGCCCGCCGGTGACCATGACGGCCGGCACATCGGCACTGACCGCGCCCATCAGCTGGGCTGGCGTCGTTTTGTCGCAACCTGCGAGAAGCACGACGCCATCGATCGGCTGCGCACGGATCATCTCTTCGGTGTCCATGGCCATCAGGTTGCGCAGGAACATCGATGTGGGAGAAATGAAGAGCTCGCCGAGTGAAATCGTGGGGAACTCGAGCGGGATGCCGCCTTCCTGGAGTACACCCCGCTTGACCGCTGCAGCAACCTCGCGCAGATGAGAATTGCAGTGGTTGAGCTCGCTCCAGGAATTGGCAATGCCAATAACCGGTTTCTCCAGATCCTGGTCGGTGAGCCCCATCCCTTTGGCAAACGCACGCCGCATGAACGTCGAGAAGTCGGCGTCGCCATACCAGGTGAGCTTGCCTCTCTGCGAGAGATCGGCCGACCGGGACATCACATAAGCTCCTTCGGGTTGTGCGAGGGTCAGGAAACGCTGCTCCGGCGCCAGCGGAGCCGGAGCAGCGGATTGCGATCAGGAGAGTGTCCAGACCTCGAATGCCGAGTATGGCGTCGAGCGCCCAGGCTCGGTCGTGCTGTTGACCGTAGCGGTGCCGATCCAGATATCCCCGCCGATCTGCGAAAGCGACAGGTCGAGGGTTGCGATATCGATGCCATTCAGCCGAGCGGTTCCAGTGGCGCCCTGAGCCGTGATCTCGAGGACGTTCACCTGGCCGGGACCCGTCACCAGGTTCGTCACCATCCCTGTGGCAATCGATCCCTGGTTGATTCCGTAGGACAGCCGCCATTCCCCACTGGAGAAGACCGTGAAGCGATACTCATTGCCATCGGCCGGGTTTTCCCGGAAAGCGATCGTGATATCCCATGGCGCCGAAATGCTGTTGGGAACCGTGAAGGTCGCTGTCGTGTAAAAGTCGCTCAGCGTGGCTCCACTCCGAATCGCCGTGATCGTCGATGCGTCCTCGACGATTGCGCCGGAGAGCGGTCCGATTACGCGTGTTACCGGCGCTGGGCCAGCCGTGCCCGTCCCACTTCTGGTACCTGTTCCCGTTCCGGTGCCTGTGCTCGGCCCCGTGCCGCGGGTACCAGTGCCGGTGGTGGTTTCCGTGCCAGTCGTCGTCCCGGTACCGGTGCGGGTGCCGGTTTCCGTCGTCGTCCCCGTGCCAGTCGAAGCGGTACCGGCGGCCGCAAGATCCCAAACCCGGAAATCAAACATCTCCATGTGCAGTGAGCGAGTATCGCCATCGATGTTGGCGCTGAAAAGGACATTGAACTCCACATCGCTGGCGACCGGCTGGCTAGGCAGCGTGAATGTGCCGGCTGCCGTGCGGGAGTTGAAGGTGACTGTGCCGGTCGTTCCGGAAACGAGCAGACCGAAGGTGTTCACCGTCCCTGGGGCGAGGTTCGCGTTGAGCGGGCCATTGGCAACGCTCTGGATCTCCGCTTGCACGGGATCATAGACGGCGAGCCACTGGGTAGTCGCCCCGTTTGTGCCAAACACAACGCTGTAGCAATTGCCGGAAGGATCGATCCAGAAGCAGAAGCCGACCGCCCAGAATCCAGCGGGTTCAACGGCGGGAGCCACAAACGAGACTTCCGTATAGAACGAGGATGTCTGGACGCCAGAGGAGAGGAACTTCGAGTCGCCGTCGAACATGTCGGCCGATGCGGTCAGCGGACCAACCGTCGCCGGGTTCGCCTGCACCCAGGCGATGCCTTGATCGAAGGTAAGCGGACCAGCAGGGGCACCGGTTGTGCCGGTCGTTCCCGTGGTGCCAGTGGTTCCAGTTGTGCCGGTCGTTCCTGTGGTGCCGGTCGTTCCAGTTGTGCCGGTCGTTCCCGTGGAACCCGTCGGCAAGCCGTGATCGCTCACGACCAAGTTGTCGAACACGCCGAAGAGGTTGTCTGCAGCGCCACCGGTATTGCCGATCCCGATGTAGTTGAGACCGGAGTCATAGGTGGCGTCTGTTTCGGAGATGACCACATTGCCGTTCAGCATGCCGGTGATCTGGCCGTCGAAGCAGTCGAGGGCCAGCTCGTTGAACTGATTCGCTCCGGGGGTCATGAATTGCGGCACGGAGACCTGCGCCAGGAGGACAGACCCGGTTGCATCCTCGCGCCAGAGCGCAGCTTCGCCCGTTGTGGGAATGATGAGGAAGAGATATCCCTGATGGTCGGTTCCGGCTCTGCATCCAACGAAAATGTAGATCTCCCGTTCATCGGCGCCGCCGATGCCCGCATCGATCCTCATCGTCGAGTTGTACATCACCGGTGTATTGATGAAGCTGAAGATCTCGCCCTGATAGGAAGGGCTCACCGCCTGGGCGATAAATTGGCCATTGCGGTATTGAAAACTGTATTGCCCTGGATCGGGCGAAACCTGCGACAGAAGTCCCAGAGCGGGGTTGCTCATATCGTCGGAATAGGTCGTTTGAGCAGCCACCGGCATGGTTACCGACGGCAGAAGCGAGAGCACAAGCACAAGTGCGGCGCCCAGGAAGATCGATCGTAGCCTGGTCAATTTCTCCGTCCCCTTTCGTCCAGACTCCCGGTTCCGGACCTTAATCATTGCGAGCAGCCATTCTCTCACAGTAGTTCAAGAACGGCTTCAGTCACACAAATGGTTCCATGCCGATGCCGATCGACGAATGCTTCACGAGCCGGCGTCAACGACCGGAATCTCCACTGCTTTGGCGCGTCTCCTCTCAGGTCGTTGCCGGCAGTTCCCAAACCTGGAAACCGGAAAATCCAATCGACCGCCCGGTCACAGTCGAATTCGGAAAGAATCCGGTGCCAGCCAGGACATCGCCGCTTTGCAGCACCGGAGAAAGATCGAGGGTGCCGGCGAACACGCCATTGATCGCCAGATATCCCATTGCCCCGTGAGCGACGAGTTCGATCGTGTTCGATGCGCCGGGTTGGACGTTGAGTGAACCAGCCGATCCAGCATCAGATACGGGGTCGAGCCCGAACGCCAGAAACCAGTCGCCATCGGCTTCCAGAATCAGCCGCACTCCAGAGGAGTCGGTCCCCTGCCGGATACCCAGACCAACATCCCAGCCAAGAGAGCCGTCTGAAGGGGTTTGGAAGGTCGCAGCCACATAGACGTCGGCCACATTGACGTTGGCCGACCAGTAGCTGAGCGTCTCCGCCTGCTGCTCCATCGCGCCCTGAAGTGGGCCAGCCAGTGGAGATGTCGCCAGCGCAGCGCTCCGGAGCTGGTCGAATGTGGCAGCTGGGTCGTTGCCGGTTACTGCGGCCTGTCCCGACGACACCGAGGCAGCCACTGGCAACGCCCAGACAGCGTAGTCCTGAACTACGAGCTCTCGCCCGTCGACAGCGTTGGCGACAAAGAATCCCGTGCTGGCGAACACGTCGCCTGTCTGGGTCGACTCGGAGAGATCGAGATCGGCGATCACCTGACCATTGACCGCAAAACTCCCACTCGACCCCTGTGCGGCAACTTCAATGGTGTTGAGCGCCCCGGGGCCGGTAGCCAGGCCCGACAGCTGACCGTGCGCTACCAGCGTTCCACTACCGATCGAGAGCGACCAGGTACCCGACGACTCGATGATGATGCGGGCTTCGGTATCCGCGCTTCCATATCGAATCGCCAAACCGATGTCCCAGGGCATCGACGTATTCATGGGATTGACGAAGGTCGCGGAAACGAAGAGATCGTAGAGATCGACGCCGGCGGGAATCCAGGGAAAGTCCGTCGAGGATTGGACCAGCGTCTGTGATACCGGCCCGGCAACCGGCGATTGAGTGAGGGCAGCTGCCTTGATTTGATCGAAGCTGCTCCCGGTCACCAGTTGCGGTACGGATTGCGCCGCCACGGTTGCCTGGGGCTGGAGTGTGGGAATCGCCGTTGATGCGGCGAGCTGATCTGTCGCAGCGCGACTGAGATCCGAAACAGCCAGGTCGTCGAACACCATGAAGAGATCGGATGGCGCTTGCGGCTGAACGCCGCCGCCAATATAGGAGAATCCCGCGGCGAAGGTCGCATCAAACTCCGACACAACGACTTGCCCGTTGACCTTGCCGGTGATCAGCTGCTGATAACACTCGATGTCAATTGTGTTGAAGCCACCACCAGGCGATATTGCCGCTGAAGCATTCCCTTCGGCGAGCAGCTGCGCATTTCCGGGGATAAGCGCCCAGAGGCGAACGGTTCCGGAGGCCGTGTGCACCTCGAGGGCATATCCATCATCCTGATCGCCGGCGCGGCAACCGACAAACGCATATTTGCCTATTCGATCGTCTTCGATGAACACGCTGACACTGGTCGCGGAATCCGTCAATGTTCCGACTGAGATGTAGCTGAAGAGATCGCCAGAGAAGTCAGTCGCGTGAGCCTGGATCTTGTACTGGCCGCCGGTGTAGATGTAGGTGAAGCGCGACTCGTCAGGCGAGTCCTCCGTGAGCAATGGACTGACGCCGTCCATAGCGTCGAACCAGGTTGGCGAAGTTGCCGGTTGGCCGCCTACGGCAACCGGCGGAAGTGCGGCGCCGACGATCAAGGCAATCAGGGCGAACATCATGCGACTTCGGGAACTCACGATACAAACACCTTCCCGCCAGCACCAAACGGACGCAGCTTCTGCAGATTGCTGTTCTTTCGTGATTCGAGTATATCGACTCACCGCCTGCGTGCGGAAGTCACTCGCGTGACGTGCTTTCCGCTGCGGGCGTGGCGAGGATGGGAGCTGGTGGAAGGGAGACTACGAAGCGGCGCTCTACGCGGTTTGGCGAATTGGCCGCGCTCGTTCGATTCTGGCTCGTTCCTGTGGCGAATTCATGGCTTCCCAGAGATCGCTCCGTCGCTGCACATTCAGCCAGAAGTCGGGACTCGTTCCGAAAACGCGAGCCAGCATCAAAGCGGTTGGAGCGGTGACAGCGCGACGCCCAGTGCAAAGCTCATTGACGTGCTTGCGCGGCACGCCCATCGCCTCCGCGACAGCGCCTTGTGTCAGTTGCAGGGGCTCAATGAACTCCTCACTCAGGATTTCACCAACGGTTGCAGGTTTGCGAGTGGTAAGCAACACCTCTCACCTCATCGATAACTGTGATTGTCCAGATAGACCTGGCTCGCCTCGCCGGTATCCGAATCCCAACGAAATATCAACCGCCACTGCTGATTCACTCTCACGGAGCAATAGCCCTCCAGATTGCCTTTCAGCTTCTCGAAGCGGTTTCCGGGAGGGCTCCGAAGGTCGGCATCATTGGTCGCGTCGTCGATCATCTGCAACCTGCGAAACAATCTGGACTCCAGATCACCGGGAATCCGCGGGGAACGCAGATCGCCAACGTAAAAGTCGCGCAGCCAAGTGTCACGAAAACTCGCGATCAAGAAACTCGGCCCTGTCCCATTGTACCGCCCGATAGCCCATAGCTCAAACGGTCATCTCCTTCCGCGACTCCGGGTATCGATGCAGTTGGAGTCCTGGCGGGCATGGTTAGCCAGCCAGGGCCTCAGGAATCGACTTTTCGATGATGGCGATGATTTCGTCTGCTTCCTGCTCTGTCGTGACGAGAGGCGGCGCGACGCCGATCCAGTCGTGAGCCGGGCGGGTGAGCAAACCGTTGCGACGACACGCCGAATAGACCGCCCGGCCGATCGGCTCGTGGAATGCCAAACAGCGCATCATCCCCACGCCGCGCACTTCCGAAATGGCCGGCTGGCGTTCGCCGAGATCGCGCAGCCCGTCGGCGAGATAGTTGCCGACGCGCTGGGCATTGCCCACGACATCGTTCTCCACCAGGTAGCGGACGACCGCCTCGCCAACCGCGCAGGAGACCGGGTTTCCACCGTAGGTGTGCCCGGACAGAAATTGAATGCCCTGGGCCGGATCGCCCCAGAAGGCGTTGGCCACCTTGTCGGCAATGAGGATGGCGGCCAACGGGGCATACCCACCGCTGATCCCCTTGCCGCAGGAGAGAATGTCGGGCCAGACGCCGAACATCTCAGCGGCGAAGATGTGGCCGGTGCGACCGAAGCCGGTGATGATCTCGTCGAAGATCAGCAGAACATTGTGTCTGTCGCAAATCTCTCGCAGTTTGGGGAAGTAATCCGGATCGGGAACGCGCACGCCAGCGGACAGCATTACCGGTTCGGCAATGACGGCCGCGATGCTCTCGGCGTTCTCGCCAACGATCGCTTCTTCGATATCTTCCGGCGTGCGACGAGGCACGTGGATGAATCCCTCGGGATAGGGATCGTATTTCGACTTCCACTCGGGCTGCGCGGATGCCGCGCCGGCGAAACCGGTGCTGCCGTGATAGGAACCCCAGCGGGAGATCACCTTGTATTTGCGGGGGTTGCCGGTCTGCGCGTGATACTGGCGAGCCATCTTGATGGCGAACTCGTTCGCCTCCGACCCGCCGCTGGCGAACTTGACGGTGTTGAATTGATCGGGCACCAGACTGCAGAGATACTCGGCCAGCTTGATCGCGGGCGGGTTGGTCGACATCGTCGGGGCACTGAAGGAGAGCGTCCGCATCTGCTCGGCGGCGACATCGGCAAACTGGGACATCCCATGGCCCAGGTTGACAGTGAAGACGCCGGACAGCCCGTCGATGTACTCCTTCCCGAAGACATCCCACACCCGGACGCCGACACCTCGCTCGAGGACGAGCGGATCCTGACCGAATGATTTCATCTGATTGAAGTCGACCATGACTTTGGCCGTATCGAGCGTCTTCTGGTCGGTCACGAAATGTGTCCTTTCGGGCTGGGCAAAAAACCAACGCACATTCCGGGATTGTCGCATAGCAGCGGAGAGCAGCAAGGTTCAGTTCGACTATGATTGCCGCATCTCACGTCCAGCGTCCGTTGAGTTGTGACACGCTGCTGATCGCCTGCTCAAGGTAGCCACAAGTTGAGCGAATATCTCTCGTGGAATGAGATCGCGTCGGCTGCCGGCAATGTCGCGCTCAATGTCGTCGTCGCGCTGACACTGGCCTCGGCGTTGATCGTCTCGTTCGCGCTCTTTGGCCGGCGCTATTCACTCGATCAGCGGGTTTTTCCATCGGTTTCCGCTCGTCAGCGGCAGTTGTTTGGCCTCCTCGGCTTTTATCTGCTCCTTCTCTCCGGTCTGGAGATCCTAAATCCACCAAACCTTGAATTTCTGACATCCGAGTCGATCGCCTTCCGGCCAAGTTTTCTGAACGATCAGTTCATGGGTCTGACGCTTCAGGACCTCATTTCGGTCGCTGTGCTGGCCACGCTGCTGATCGCCTTCGTTCTGCGGGTCCGTCAGCTCAATCGCACGACGCGCCATTTCCCCGCGCCAGGTGACGGAAGGTTCCAGCCGGGTTGCCCGGAGTTCCTTCGGCGAGCGGACCGCGACCCTTCGTTTCGTCTTCGGATTCGTGGCCGTCTCGTTGCTGATTGCCATCATTGCCCCCAGTCTCGCGGTGTTCGGGACGGAGAGTGTCGGCACGATCATCATCCTCGGTCTGTTTCTGATCGGTGGTGTGGCGAGCTATATCGAAGCCATGCAGATTGGCGCGGCCTACTCTCACGAATCTCGCATCTTTCTGGTCACCCAGTTTTGCCGGTATGTCTTCATCCCCAGCTGGACGCTCTATCTGGTCATCGCCCTGCTCGGATATCTACTGCATAGTGGATTGCCCGGTCACTTCGCCGACGATCCGAGCATGAGCTCGACTCCCGAGCTGACCCGAACGGTGTCGAAAATCGTGGCCGGGTGCCTGGTTGTGCTGGCCGCCTACCTGGTTTGCTGGGGCGTGCAGGGATTCACTATTCGGCTGCAGCGCTTTCTCGTTGTCGCCGCCCTGGCTCCCGCTGTTCTGCCGATGATGAAATTGTCGGCCGTAGTCGCCGGAAAGGGTGACGCGATCTCGACCGAACCGGGCACGGGGTTCGCGACGCTGTATGCCGTGGTTCTGCTCATCGTGCCGCTGATCGCGTATGTCTTTTCGGCTCCCGAACACCATGCTCACGCCCGAGCCAGCACAATCGCCTACGTACCCAGTCTGGGATGGGCTCCGCTGGCGATCGGCCGGTCGCTGAGTGGCAAGAGTGGCGACGAACAACTCCGCTGCGTTCCCTTTTCCACACCCGAAGAGCTGCTCGATCATATGGTCGGACGGAAATCGCGCGGTGTTCCGACGAGATTGCCGGGATCGGCACGGGTGAGGCACAGACTGGTCAAGGCGCTGCGTTGGCACCACGACTTCGACGCCATCGTCATCGATCTGCGCAGCGCGATCCGCCTGTTCGATGCGTTCGAACAACAGGGGCGGCTCACTTCTCAGAATGGCGGATACCGGATCGTCGCCGGGATCTGCCGGCGGGAGGACGTTGTCATCCGGCGACACCTCTCGGACGGCCAGGCGGCGCCTGCTTACGCCATCTGGTCCGATTCGCCCTATGTGCCCCGCAATGAAATCCTGGAGCGCGAGATTCTCGCATCGCTTCGACATTTCGATCCGGCGTTGAAGGGAGTCGACTATCTCCCACCGAACTGCATTCTGGAACGGCTGCACCCCGGAGCGATCGCCGTCATCGCCGAACCGTTCGCATCCGCGCTTCTGGAACGGGGCGAGGTGAGCGGGGATATCGATCGTCTCGACGTGAAAACGCTGGGCGACGCATCGTGGCTCTACGAGCACTACGACGTCCTCATCGTCCGCTCCGATGAGGGCGGCAACGAAGCGTCCCAATTCCTGGACATGCTGATTGCGGGACGGAATTGGCTACGCACGAAACCGGGACCAACCGGGATCGGCGGTGTTTTCGCCCGGCAGATTGCCGCAGAGCTCGAGGGGGTGAAGGTCGCCGACCTCGACGCCGGCGAACGGACCTATCTCGGTCCCGGAGCGATCAATGTCTGCCTGGTGCTGACCAACTATCAGGATGGTTCGGTGATCGATCCGGACGACGAACGTGCCGGATCGAACTGGCAGGAGGTGCGTTCGGTCTACGGCCATCTGCAAGATGCCGGTCTGGTCAGCGCTCTGTCCCTCGAACACCTGGCCAAGCTGATCGATTGCCGCTTCATCCAGCAACAGACGGCGGTCAATGGACAGAGCGCCACCTATCCGCTGCAGATGAATCGCTACCTGACCAATGACACGCCAGGCAAGGTCCGGGACATGATCGATGCCCTGCACATCGACGATATCGATCTCTCGTTTCTTCTCGCTCAGCGCATCTCCGGCGCTGGAGGGGTGGGGTTGGTCTACATGCTGCCGACGCATGAGGCGGACAATCGCCGCATCCATCGAGCAGCCCACCGGCACGAGTGGATCGCCGCCGGGCGGACCGGGATCGTGGCTATTCGCATCCCAAATGAACCTCGATCGCTCCGGCAGATGCTGGACGTCGTTCACCGCGACGAAACGCTGAGCATCGACACGCTTGCCGCGTTTCCCGGTTCGGATGGACGCGCCATCGCCCTGATGTCGTTTGGGGACATCACCGAAGCACATCTGACACGCCTGCTGTCCGACCTGCGCGAGCATGGATTCGACATTGCCACGGACCCGGCCCAGTGGTCGAACGCATAGCGGTCAGGTCCCCAATTTTCCACGGGTCGATGCTACGATAGCTGCAAAGCGCTATTGCACGAAAGAAACGCGAAGAGATCCCGCCGCGAGGGGTGCAGACGATGATGGAAATCGGTCAAGGGGGATTCGCCGCGCAGCGCGTGCTGTCGAGCGACGATTCCTCCCGGCAACGGTTCGCGGGCGCCGCGAACGATCCTGTGCTTTCGCCGGCTGGCGCCACGCAGTTCGGCGATCAAGTCCATTGTTCCGTTTCGATCTATGCGGAGATCGTCCTCGGGCCGGGCGCCGGCAATGCCCTGGAGGGGGTGTTGCAGCTCGAGATCGCCGACGGCGGCGCTATCGACAGTGGCAGCCTGGATGTCGGCGGGCAATCCTACGCGCTCGTCGGTCAGGCGAATGGCCGCACCATCCGGTTGCTCGTCGAGGTGGAGAACGGGCAGCTGGTCGCGTTTACGGGCACGGCAGAGCAGCCACTCGATCTCTGCACAGGCACGATCTACGGTCAGTTCGGAGGACCGGAGATATCGAACGTCGGCTCCTGGAGCGGAGCCGCCATGGGGAGCGGTTGATGAACGCCGAGCGCTTCGATACCTGGTCGAGAGCCCGCGTTCTGGGCATCACGCGACGACGACTGCTGCGAACGGTGTCCGCCGGGAGCGCTGGTGTTGCGCTCTCCCGTTTGGCTGGAACATCGGCCCAGTTTGGCGGCACGACAACGTGTCAGTACACCGTGCAGATGACGACATCGCACGGACCCTCCATTGGAACCAGTTACTCGGGAACGCTGAACCTGGAAATCGGCGACGATGGGGCGATCGAGACAGGGACATTCACACCGGCCCTGGCGACCTCTCAGCCGGTTGTCGGCCAGGCGAACGGCCATGGAGTCGATCTGCTGATTTCCCTGCCGGACGGCGGTGTTCTTTCGCTGACTGGTTCTGGAACCCAACCCATCGACACATGCGATGCCTCGATTCAGGGGTATTTCGGTGGTCCTGCAGCAACCGATCTGGGCACCTGGGAGGCCGAGCCGGGCGAGTCCGCCGCCAGCGGATCGGGATCTCAGGGCGCCCAGCAAAGCGGGCAGTCCTCCCAGCCTGTCTGCCCACCAGCAGAGTGCGGTCTCGCCTTCGTACAGGACCCGGTCACCTGCCAGTGCGTCTGCGCTCCCGGTTTGCCGCCTTGCGGGGGCAACTGCTGCCCGGCCGGATCGAGCTGTTCCGAGGGCATCTGCCTGTGCCCAGGCGATGCTATCCAGTGCGGAACATCCTGCGTCGGCCCGTGCGGCGCCAATCAGTACGTCGATTACGACACCTGCCTGTGCACCGATGAGGAGGTTCCCGCCTGCACCCAGTCGGGCGGCGCCTGCCAGCAGGGCTTCCAGTGCTGTACGGGGTATTGCCAGAACGGCATCTGCGCCAGTTGCAACATCTCGATCTGGGCGCAGGTCTGCGATGAGCAATGCGTCGATCTGCATACCAATCCCTATTACTGCGGCTCGTGTCTGAACAACTGCCTCATGCAGCAAAAGCAGGCATGCCAAAACGGTGTCTGCGTTTAGCCGGCGCCCAGGAGCTGGACTCGTACCGGTATGAGTGGAGAGCAGGATGGATCCGAACCGATTCGATGACTGGTCCCGATCGCTGGCCCGGCGGTTTTCCCGGCGGCAGATGGTGGGTTCTGCCGCGGCTCTCGGCGGCGCGACGCTGGCGCCGAGCGCTACTGCCGCTCAGTTTGGTGGGCAGAATTGCCAGTTCCAGGTGCGGGCCTCTATTGCGGCTGGCCCCTCCGCAGGGGCGAATCTGGAAGGGACGCTCGAGTTCACGGTCGATGCCGACGGCGCAATCACGGCCGGATCGATGACGCCAGTCGGCAGCACGGCGATGGAGGTGCGGGGCAGTGCACGCGGCCGCGCCCTCGATCTGGTTGTCTCATTGCCGGACAACAAGGAACTCTCGTTCTCGGGCGCGGTCGCTCTTCTGGGCGACTCGTGCACCGGGCCAGCGGCCGGCGTTTTTGCCGGCCCCGAACCGGGCGATCTCGGGGCCTGGCGGGCGGAGACCGCCTAGCCCCGAAACCTCTGCTGCCCCCGGCTAATTTCCAGGCAACGGCTGGAGCCCGCAGGTGAAGATACTCACCTCGATCGGCGTTCCTTCCTCTACAACCAGATTGCCGGCCTGATCGAATCCCTTCGAATCGACAAAGCAGACGGAAGCCGGCAACTCCTCCATTTCATAGGTATCGGGCCGCAAATCGGCGTGGGCGACACCGTCGGTATCGGTGGTCACCGAGTAGTCGATGCCAAACGGGTCGACCGAGGCGAAGGTGATCGTCAGGCCATCAACGCTTGGCTTGCATGTCGCCACATTGATCTGGCCGCCAGGACAGTCGAATGCCAGAACCGTCACGAGTGGCGTGGGCACGTTGTACCAGGAGCATTCGAGCGTTTCCCCGGCCACCAGACTCACGCCGATCTGTCCGCTCGGGCTGGCGTAAGCAAATGGGGCGAAGGGGTTGTCGGCGAAGATCGCCCGGCGGTTGCTGGAGCAGCCTGAAATGAATGCCGTATCGGTCGCTTGCGGCAGACGCATGCCGAGCAGATAGTTCCCCGCTTCGAGCGGAGCGAAGGTGATGCTGCCCTCCGCGATCGCGCCGGACACACCGGTCCTCTCCGTACCTGGCTCTGGTCCACCCAGGGTGAATTCCAGATCGTCGCCCGGTTCTTCGCAGTCTTCGGCGGGATCCGCGTCTTCCGCATAGACGTCGTAGCCGGCGTCGCAATTGGCGATAGAGAGAATCAGCACCGCGGTTTGCGATTGGCCGGTGGCCGGTGTGGAAATCACCGCCGCACCCGGAGGCTGAATCCCCGGTTGCACGGCAAGGGTCGTGACACCCGCCACCGTCGGTGTTGGAGACGGCCCGCCGGCGCCAAAGATGTTCCCGGGAGCCCGGGTTGGTGTCGGCCCGGACGGCTGGAAGATGCTGCCGGTCCGCGTCGGCGTGGGCGTCGGCTGCGCCGGTGGCGGAGGAGGCGGCGGCGCCTGGGGTGGGACCGGTGTGACTGTGGGGGTCGCGGTGGCGGTCGGCGTTGTCGTCGGCGTTGCCGTCGGGGTGGGCGTGGGAGTTGGCTCGGTGGGATCGGCGGCGACCCAGATGCATTCCAATGAGAATCCGCCCACCAGATTGTAGAAGAGCGAATCATCTCGGTCGAAATCGCGCGATGTGAAGAGAAACTCGGCGAACTGGATCGACGTCCCTGTCGGCTTGGACGCACACAGCGTGAAACCCTTCTCAATGCCCGCCGGAGGCAAGAACTCGACCCTGATCAGTCCCCGGGCCAGATTGCTGACTTCGACGAGACTGATCTCATTTGTATCAATGGTTTCTGCAATGCCGGTGCCGCCTGTGATTCTGAAGCTCAATCCTTCCCGGCGCTTGCACTGGTCCAGCAACTGGATAACCAGCGGTTCCATCGAAGTCTGATTGTTTGCGTCTTCCAGAATCGCTTCCAATTGTGCGGTGGTGCAGACGCGTGCGTGGATGAGGACGCGGACCGGGTCTGTGGACGGCTCAGCCTCGGGACGGTCGAACCAATGGCACTGGACAATTCCGCCCGGAACGGGCGTGATCGCGAATGCCCAGTTCTCGATGGGAACCTCGGTCATCGGAGAGGTACTGGAAACCCCATCGGTGAAGGTGGTCTGAGAGCAGAAGACTCTGGGAGCAGCGAAGAACGGTTTCTGCTCACGGCGGATGACCGACGCGCTAGGTGGCACGCCGGTCGTGAACATGAATCCGCCTTCGAGTTCTGCTTCGGCAACGACCTGCCCTCCCTGCTCGACTTTGAACGTTGTCGGGGGAAAGGCGACGAAAGCCGGGCAGTTGAGCTGGAAGTAGTCGCGGCCGACTCCATCCGGAACCGGAAGTCCCGGAGGACAACGGAACTCGAAGATCGCGACGGCGCTGACCGCGTTTTCGTCTTCGGGCGCGAGTCCTGCCAGGGTGGGGCCGGCAAATCCCGGTATTGCGCCGGGCAGGGATATCTCCCCTGATTCCTCCGGAACGCTGCTTTCCTCGCCTTCTTCCGCCTCCTGGCTCTCAGACTCCGATCCTTCACCGGCAGACTGTGCCGGCTCCTCGGCCGCGTTGAACCAGTAGCAGATCACCTCCGGATAAGCGCTCAGATCACCGAGCTCGATACCGGGCGTCGCCGGATCGCTGGCGGCCAGATGGCCCTGCTCGGTTTCGCTATAGAGCAGCGTCGTTTGCGACCCGCAATAGGCAAATGCGGCCCGATAGTCCGGAACGGCCACCTCATAGAGGCGGATGAGCCCCGGGCCGAAATCAACGATCGCTGCGCCTGAACTGTCGGTTGGAGCCTGCTCGGAGACGAATCCGTCGTCCGAGGCGGTATAGAAGACGGCGCTTTGCGAACCCTGGGTGCACCCGGCGTTGGCCCAATCCTGGTATCCGGCGCCGGCAGCAGGAAGCGAACCGTCGCACCAGTATTTCAGGACCGAGATCTGCCCAACTGCGCCCGACTCGTCGTCGGATTCCTGCGACAAGACCGAGTCTTCACCTTCCTGGTCGGACGCTTCTTCTCCAGGGAGATCGCTCGCTGTCTCATCCTCGGATTCGGTCTCACCTTCGATCTCTTCTGCGTCTTCGGCTGGTGGAGCAGACTCGTCGGCCGCATTGAACCAGTAGCAGGTCACTTCCGGATAGGCGCTCAGGTCGCCAAGCTCGATTCCAGGCGTCACAGGATCGCTGGCGGCCAGGTGTCCCTGATCGGCTTCGCTGTAGAGGAGCGTCGCTTGCGACCCACAATAGGCAAATGCGGCTCGATAGCCCGGAACCGCCACTTCATAGAGGCGGATGAGTCCCGGGCCGAAATCAACGATCGCCGCACCCGCGGCATCGGTCGATGCCTGCTCAGAGACAGACCCATCGTCCGACGCGGTGTAGAAAACGGCACTCTGCGATCCCTGCACGCAACCGGCGTTGGCCCATTCCTGATATCCGGCGCCAGCGGCGGGAAGTGAGCCGTCGCACCAGTATTTCAGGACCGAAATCTGACCACCGGCGGCCGGCTCGTCTTCGGGTTGCGAAAAGATCGAGTCTCCACCCTCTTCCTCGGACGTTTCCTCTTCGGGGAGATCGCTCGATGTTTCTCCCTGGGATTCTGTGTCCTGTTCGGTTTCGGTTGTCTGCGACTCTTCCCCGGTCTGCTCATCCTGACTCTCGACGCCGGTCGAGTCGGGCTGGCTTTCGGCCCCGCCATCTCCCGCTGCGCCGATGTTGAACCAGACACACGCCTGATATCCGTTCGGGTCGATGTAGAGACCTAGCGAGGCAGTTCCATTCTCTATCGCGATTTGGTCGGGTGAGATCTCCTGGTAGCCTCCTCTCGCGCCCGAGCAGAAAACGCGAACGGCGGCATTAGTGGGGGGAATCGATTCGGCAATGCCGATGGCCACGCCATCGGGAGTGGTGAACTCGGGACCGGTCAGCGTATAGGGCGATCCGCCACTTCCCAGATCGCCGGCAGGACCACTCACCCGGAATTCGTGGCCATCCGTGGGGCTGCACTGCTGCTCCAACTCCTCCAGGGAAGCTTCCGGAGAAACCTCCGGGGCACAGGTGTATTTGACGTTGGTGATGCCCGGCTCGTAGAGATTGATCCAAAGACAGGCGTATTCGCCGGCAGCGCTCGGCGCCCACTGAAATGGCATGCCTGGTTCGAGCGGCCCGCCGGTGTCGGTTGGGGTGAATGCGCCATCGACGACGACCCCGCACATGGGCCACTGCTGGAACTGGTGGTGATTCGTCGACTCGGCGGGCAGTTCACGGATGCTGATGGCCTGACCTGCGTAGCCTTCGAAGACGACCCGGCCCTGCTGGTGATCGAGGGTTCCCTGAGCCTGGAATCCTCCCTCCACGACAAATCCAATGTCTGGTGTGCCGGTGGAGCACTGCTCGTGAAATCCACCTTCGAGGAAACTCTGGACGATGTCGTCGAGGATCTCCGTGCCGACGCAGGAGATCTTGTCGATCGTCAGTCCGGACGACTGTCCACCACCGGAGGCGTTGAACCAGGTGCAGGTCACCTGAGCATAGTCGAGCAGCGCCGGGTCTCCGATGCTGATGACCCCGCCAGACGCCGGCTGATAGCTTTCGATATCGGATGCGCCACTCGCGGAGGCGGAGTAATAGCAGTGGACCCAGGGGTCGGACTGACCTTCCGGCATCACCTCGCTCACACTGAACCCGACCCCACCCGGGATGTCCGACCACCCGGTGAAACCATTGCCGTCAGTGGTCGCGGCGTTGAAATAGTTGCCATCGAACGTCTGAATCTGGAATTCCCAGCCGCCGCCCGGGGAGGCGCAGTCGCCAAACGCCTGGCCGGCCGAAACCGAGCCCGGATCGTAGCCGGGCGGACAGAGGAGTTTGGTGACCTGGAATGTCAGATTGCCGGGCTGGGATGCCGCAGGTGGGGGAGGAATTGAGGGAACGAGGGCCAGAATCAGCGTGAGAAGGATACCCAGCATCACGATCCGGCGAGAGAGGAATCCAGACAATGGGCTACGTGCGGACACTATCATCTACCTCCTGGCGCATGCGCTGAGGATGTGCCACCAGTCTGCTCCGCGCGCGGAAGCACCTCAATTCGATTCCGAGACTCCTGCACCATCTTACATGAGCATTTCGGGAAATGGGGAATGAGGAATGGGGAAACAAGAAATGGCGAACGAGATGAACACCACCGGTTGAAACCGGTGGCTAACACGCCTCATCCGTTGTGAATCTGCCCGACGCCGGAATCAAAAGCCATGTCTGATGGATCGAAGTCCGTCCCGTGGTGACACCCAGCGATGACCAACCAGTCTCGTCACCACCAATGAGGAGTCTTAGACTAGCCGTTGGCTTCAGCCATCGGACTACGGACTACGAAGTCACGACACCCGATACCGCTCCACCACCTCATCGTCGATTTCGATGCCAAGACCAGGGCCGGTGGGAACGGAAACGTAGCCGTCCGTCAGTGGGAAGCGTTCGTGCGTGAGCTCCTGGTTGAGGGCGGTTTCCTGAACGCAGTATTCGAAGAGGTTCGAGCGAGGGACGGCGGCGAGGAAGTGGAGCGAGGCGGCTTTGATGATGCCGGTGCTCCAGGAATGGGTGACGATCTCTTTGTCGTGCATGGAAGCCAGCTGGGCGATGCGCAGGCATTCCGAGATGCCGCCGGCCCGGGTGACGTCGGGTTGGACGACATCGACCCTGCCCCGTTCGATCAGATCGCGGAATCCCCAGCGAGTGACGTCTTCTTCCCCGGCGGCGATACGCGTTTCGACGGTGTCGGCGAGTTTGGCGTACGACTCGATGTCGTCGGGATAGAAAGGTTCCTCGACCCAGTAGGGGTTGTATGCCTCGAACCGGCGTACCTGGCGAATGGCATGGTCCGCCTGCGACCAACCGTTGCCGATGTCGAACATGAGATCGATATCGTCGCCGGCTGCCTTCCGGGCGGCGGCGGCCAGCGCGACGTCGAGTTCCGCGTCTTTTCCGAACGGCCCCCATCCGAGTTTGATCGCCGTGAAGCCCTGCGCCGCAAGACCGGTCACGACCCGTTCCGTTTCGGCGACCGTGTCCGGCATGAGTGTGCTGGCATAGCAGCGAAAGGAGGTGCGATGCGGTCCACCGAGGAGCTGATAGACCGGCAAGCCGAGCGCTTTGCCCTTGATGTCCCAGAGGGCGATATCGATACCAGAGATCGCGTGAACTGCGGCGCCGCGGCGCCCATAGTAGATCGAGCGCTTGAACATCTTTTCCCAGAGCCGGTCGATCTCCAGTGGATTCTCACCGATCAACAATCCGCCGAGTCCAGCGGCGTTGGCGTGGGACGCGGGAGCGTCGATGATCGCCTTGATCACATTCGGCTGGGAGTCGACTTCGCCGATGCCGGTGATCCCCTCGTCCGTGTGGACGCGGACGAGCAGCGCGTCCTGCGACCCATCCGCGATGGCGGCGTCGACCCCGGGCTGGCGGAGGACGATGGCTTCGACGTTGGTGATCTTCATGCGTGATGGACTCCTGTCAACGGTTGAGACGATGTGACTGCCTTACTTCGCCGAACGGCGTGACGGCCACATCAGCAGCAAGCAATCAGCATTCTATTCCCAATAAAGAGACCGGGCTCATCGACCGGTCTCCCGTTGATTGGACGCGTGTCAGAACGCCTGCTTACAGGTTGTTCAGTTGGTCGATCTCGTTCGGGCAGGCGGTTTCCAACTGCTCCAAGAGGACCGACGCTTCGCCCTCTCCCTCGAACGCAGCCATGGCCGTTTCGGCCATGTCGATCGCCACCTGGGCTGAAGCGGGATCGTTGTTCTCGAGTGCAATAGCGATCTGCTCCGTCGCATCGGCCAGAACTTCGAAGAACTGGTCCGCGAAGAAGGTGTTCAAGGCAACAGCTGCGACCGGTGGATTGCTGTCCCTGGTCTCCTGGGCCAGCGTTTCGAATTGAGCGGAGGCTTCGCGCAGGGCCACCGGATCGAGATCCGCGGGTTCGACGTCCTCGAAGGTGGCGATGAGTGCGTTCGCCGAGAGGAGCCGCGTCAGCAGGCCGGAGCCCCAGGCCACGAGCCCCTCACAGTCCGGACTGCTGGGAACCGGCACAGCGGTCGGCTGTGCGGCGAGTGCCGGAGCGCCGAGTGCGAGGTCGGCCACCACACTGCTGCGCGAATAACCATCGCCATAGACGATCTGGACGATGGGGATTCCCTCCAACACCTGGAAGTAGACAAGTCCGCGCTGCTCTTCACCTGGCGCAAGATCGAGATAGTCGAAACTGACCAGTCCAGGATCAGTCGTCGTCACCCATGGTTGATCGAGGAGAAATCCCAGGTCGTCGGTCGCGTAGAAGCTCGACGGCGAGGTCGACAGGGTGCTGTTGCTCAGATTGGCGACAGTCACATCCACGGCCACGTAGCGGGAGCCTCGCGGCGGCGCCGAGTAGTCGTCATAGGCATCGAATGGATCGCCCACGCCATTGATGGTCACCCGCGCAATCTCGGAGCCGGACGAACCAACAATGCTCACCGGCGTTCCCGCGGCCACCTGCTCGGTGCGAAGATCGGCGATGGTCGTGGTGACATCGAAGTTGGGCGAAAAGAGGATGCGGCTTATCGAGGTGCCGGAAAACGCCTCGAAGACGACCAGACCACTGGCCTCCGTACCCGGCGCCAGCGCATCCGTGTACTCGAGCAGGGTTGCCGTCGATTCCGAATTGAGCGACATGGATGAACCGTTAGACACGAATCCGTCCGAGTCGACCATGACGAGGTCATAGGGATCGACTTCGATCGGCCGCTGCGATCCATTCGCCACGGTGAGATCGATCGCCACGTAGTGATAGCCGCGCTGCGGTTCGTAGTAGGTGTCGAACTCCTCGAACGGATCGACCACCTCGTTGATCGTGATCGTGCCGATCTGGTTGCCGTCGACACTATAGAAAGGCACTGGCGAACCAATAGCGCCCGCGGTTTGGGCCACAACCGGAACCGGCAAGGACATCGAACCGAAAAGCGCTACCATCAGCGCCGTCACCAGGAATTTCCTCATCATCCCATCGTCCTCCCACATTTCGAGGATCGGTGCAGAAGCTGCACCTACTATCACCAACCCTACACGTGTGTAGCCACGGAACGCAATACGCGCGCACACCAATTCCTCTGTCGATGCCACACAGGTTTGCAGAGGTTCTGGGGCTTCGGCATGCCGGAAATCGTCCTCATTGTGGCTATCCACTGTGGAAGGGGGTGATCAACGATGAGCGAGCATTCCGCCGGACTGGCGGACGATATCGACGCATTGCGGTCGGTGCTGAGCAGACTGCTCCGGGAGGAGCGAGACCTTAACCGGCTCGTGACCGGCGCTGCACGGTTGACGACGTCGATCGTGCAGGCAGAGCGCCTGCGCCATCAGGTGACGAGTGACCACCAGGAGGAGGAAGGGACGTATCCATAAGCCCAAGGGGGAAACACCATGGAATGTGCTGAACAGACGGGGGCAAGAACCGAAGTCGAACTCGGTCCCGGTACGGTCTACGAAGTCGTGACCAGAAACATGGTCAACAGTCTCTCAGACGATGTTCGGGAGATCCGCAACCGGATCAACGGGCTCTTCTGGCTGCTGGCCGGCACCGTTGCGGTCGATCTGGTGATGAAAGCGCTGTCGTTGTGAGGCGGCGTGACGAACCGGATCACCACACCTGACCGCGAACTCCTCACCGCAGCCGGATTCTCCGATCGCTATTTTCCCGATCAGACCCTGCGCGCGTACCAGACCGCACCAGCGCAAGCGATTCTCGAGAGCGTGCGTCATCAGCGAGGCGAGCAGCACGCGGTGGTTTTCAGCCGCCAGGCAGGCAAAGACGAGCTGTTGGCCCAGCTGGTGATCCAGCTCCTGGTCGAGCACCGGAAAACGGGAGGCACCATCGTGCTGGCGGCGCCGACCTTTCGTCCGCAGAGTCTGACGATGCGCGACCGGGTTCTGGAACGATTGCGCTTCGCCGCCCGACCGATCGCGTTCAAAGCTCGCGAGGGGATGATCCTCGAGGTCGGGAGAGCGTCGGCGCGGTTTCTTTCCGCATCACCGTTGGCCAACACACGAGGCCAGACGGCGTCTCTCCTGCTGGTGGCCAACGAAGCCCAGGATATCGATCCCGATCAGTGGGACGCCGTGTTCGATCCGATGGCAGTCACCACCAACGCCACCACCCTCTTCATGGGGACGGTCTGGAGTCGTCACACGCTGCTGGCCAGGCAGATGCGCTATCTCGACCAACTGCAGGATGTGGCCAAAGGGCGAGTCTGGAAAGTCGACTGGACCGTTGTCGCCCAGGTGCTCGAACCCTACGGCGAGCGGGTACGCAACCGGATTGCCCAACAGGGGCGCGATCATCCCACCATCCGGACAGAGTTCTTCCTGGAAGAGCTCGACGACGCCGGTTCGCTTTTCACCGAATCGCATATCGCCCGGATGCAGGGAGATCATCCCCGCCAGTACGCAGCCACACCCGGTCATCGCTACGCGCTGCTGGTCGACGTTGCCGGCGAATCGGAAACGCCGCTTTTACCCGGCGCTGCGGATCTCACCTCGCGGCGCGACAGCACTGCGCTGACGGTTGTGGAAATCGTTGATCCTCCCAGGGAGAGGGGTGGGTTCGATCATTTCGGTCTCCAGTGCACCTATCGAGTCGTCGACAGGAAAGCCTGGACCGGGGTGAGTCATCGGTCACTCCACCAGGAACTGGTCGACCTGGCCCGCAGAACCTGGAAAGCGTCGGTGATGATCGTCGATGCGACAGGCGTGGGGGCTGGGCTGGCGTCCTTTCTCAAAGCAGAGCTCTCGAGGCGAGTCGGTGGCTACGCGCCGGTCGATGTCGTGCCATTCCACTTCACGGCCCAGAGCAAGAGCCGGCTGGCCTGGGATTTTCTCGGACTGATTGGCAGCGGGCGCTACCAGGAGTATGCCGACATCGCGCATCCAGGTTCACCGGAGGCAGCGTTGACGGCGGCGTTCTCGGCGCAGCTGCGATCGATCGAGTACGACGTGGCCAACGCCACGAGCAAGCAGGTGCGTTGGGGAACGCCAGCGCACCGGGGACATGACGACCTGGTCATGAGCGCCGCAATGACGGCATTGCTCGATGACTATGACTATCGCCCCCGCATCGCGCGGGGTTCGTAGAGGAGCGCTATCTAATGGAAGATGCCCTGATCGAACACCAGGCCGGCGACCCGGTCGACGCGGAAGAACTGTCGGTCGTGCGCGAGCTAGCTCGCAAAGCCTACGCCGATGCCATCCCC
The DNA here is from genome assembly GCA_019637585.1 of Thermomicrobiales bacterium. Classification (GTDB taxonomy): domain Bacteria; phylum Chloroflexota; class Chloroflexia; order Thermomicrobiales; family UBA6265; genus JAHBVL01. The sequence continues at coordinate 25,035 of JAHBVL010000001.1, forward strand.
GAGCTGATCGACGGCGGCAGCGTGGCCGAGATCATGGGATCGGTCGAGGACGCCCGGGCCGCCTATGCCCGGGTCCTCGCCGAGGTGAAGACCCAGCAGGCCAGTCAGCAGTCGCGGCCGCCAATCGTGCCGGCAGGCGGGTTGGCGCAGGCAATCGTCGATGTCGATCGCCTGCCGGCGTCGGAGAAGCTACGGATTGGCGTCGAAGCGGCGAAGAGGCGGTAGTGCTCAGCGGGCAGTCGGCAGTCGGCAGTCGGCAGTCGGCAGTCGGCAGTCGGCAGTCGGCAGTCGGCAGTCAGCAGTCAGCAGTCAGCAGTCAGCAGTCAGCAGTCAGATTGTAGTTTGCCGGTCGGATGTCAACCGCGGGTACACTCTCGCCCCCCGGTTGTGCATGCTCGATGCTCGATGCTCGATGCTCGATGCTCGATGCACTATGCACTATGCACTATGCACTATGCACTATGCACTATGCACACGTTACGCTAAGACCGTAACAGCACCAAGCCCGGCATTCTTGATCGCGTCGTTGATGACCGGCAGTTCCTTCTTGACGAGCCGGTCAAACGCTCTGGCCCGCTTGTCGATCTGAGCGGCGATATCGGCGAAGGCCTCTTCGACCGCATCGGTCGGCCGGTAGTCTCCCAACTGGGCGGCCGCGGGCAGGTTGATCAGCTTGTCGAAGAGACGGGCGCCGGTGTTGATCCCGTCCGCCCATCCGGCGCGCAAGTCGGGCATGAGAATGCTCTGTTCGATCTCCAGCACCCGCTCCCGGAGTTGCGTCATCGCAGCGATCGCCTTCTTGCCCTTCGGGGCGGATGCGGCTCGCTCTTCCCAGGCGGTCAGCTGAGCTCTCAGGTCGCGCATCTGGTTGATCTTCACCACCGTTCGGTCGATCTTCCGATGCATGTCGAGGAGGAGCGCTTCCTGCTTGACGAGATCGGCATCGGGAGTCGTCACGTTGCGCGGTTTGATGACGGTCAGAGGCTGGCTGACGGAGGTGTCGCCCATCGTGAGCGTGACGGTGTATTCACCAGGCGCGACGAATGGTCCGTCGATCGTCATTTCGGCGGGTGGGTCGCTGCCGCGGATCTTGGTCGCCGGTGCATGGCGCAGATCCCAGACAACGCGATTCCAGCCGGCGCCCGCCGGTATGCGCATTTCCTTGGCTGGTGTCTCATCGGTTTCGAGTCGGCTGGAGAAGGCCCGAATGATGTCGCCCTTGCGGTTGGTGATCTCGAGACGGATGGCGCCGGCCGGAGCTTCCGGAAGATGCCAGGTGAGAATCGCCCCACGAGGCGGATTCTCGCCGGTGTCCAGATAGGTGCGTTCGGTTTGGCCAAGATCGTCGCGCCGGACGCGATACCCACCACCGACACTACCCAGGTAATTGACGTAGCCGGGAACATCGTTGCCCCAGTCGATGCCGGGCAGAATGCGCGTGCTCGTCCGTGGTGAAAAGAGATGGGCGGCGTCTGGCACACCATCCCGAGCGACGGCCCTCAATGGGTTGATGTCGTCGATGATCCAGATCGAACGGCCGTGGGTGCCGACGACCAGATCGTCGTCATGCACGATCAACTCATGCACCGGCGTGACGGGCAGATTCAGCCCCAACCGCATCCAGTTCTGCCCATCATTCAGCGAGACGTACACGCCAGTCTCGGTGCCGGTGTAGAGGAGTCCTGGGACGGCTGGATCGCAGCGAATCACGCGAGTGAAGTCGTTGCGAGGCAGATCGCCATCGATTCGTTTCCATGTCTTGCCCAGGTCGCGGGTCACGTAGAGGTAGGGCTCGTAGTCGTCGAGCTTGTACCGCGTACCAGCGACATATGCCGTCTTGTCGTCGAAGGGTGAGAGTTCGATACCGGAGATCATCGTCCACTCAGGGAGGTCGCCCGGTGTGACATTTTTCCAGGTTTTGGCGTTGTCCCGGCTGATGTGAATCAGACCGTCGTCGCTGCCTGCCCAGAAGAGACCCTTCTTGCGCGGGGACTCGACCAGGGAAAAGACGGTGGCGTACGTTTCAGCGCCGATCGAATCGAGATTGACTGGCCCGCCCGTTTTCTGAAGCGTGGCGGGGTCGTTCCGCGACAAGTCGGGGCTGATAGGCCTCCAGGTCTGTCCTTCGTCCGTCGATTTGAAGACCATGTTGCCGCCGACATAGATCACGCCGGTATCGTGAGGAGAGATGACGATGGGATAAGTCCAGTTGAAGCGGTATTTGTGCTCGCTGGCGGCCAGCCCCCGGGTGTCCTCGGGCCAGGTCGTGATCAGGCGAATCTGGTCGGTCACCCGATCGTACCGCTGGAGCGCGTTGCCACCTCCCGGTGACGACCCGATGGCTCCGACGTAGATGACGTCCGGATTGTCCGGGTGAGGCTGGATATAGCCACTTTCTCCGGTGCCGGCGACCTGGCAATGCGTCCAGTGAATCGACAGGCCGTTCGTCTGGCTGGGAACAGCGATCGAGGTGTTGTCCTGCTGGGTGCCATAGACGACATAGGGTTCGTCGTTGCTGATGCCGAGGTGATAGAACTGGGCCGTCAGCTGGTTGTAGATGGTGCTCCAGGTGTCGCCAGCGTTGAACGAAACGCATGCGCCGCCGTCGTTGCCCTGCACGATCCGCCGGTTGTTGGCCGGATCGATCCAGATGTCGTGATTGTCGCCGTGGGGTGTCGGAATCGTGCTGAAGGTCGCGCCGCCGTCGATGCTGCGATGCAGATCGAGGTTGTTGACGTAGACCGTGTCCGAATCGACCGGATCGGCGGTGACGTGGGTGTAATACCAGGCGCGGGAGAGAAGATTCTGGTTGTCGCTGACTTTCGTCCACGTGTCGCCCATATCATCGGATCGGTACAAGCCGCCATCCGTGGCATGTTCGATGAGCGCCCAGACACGGCCGGTCCGAGCCGGGGATGCCGACACGCCGATTTTGCCTTTCAGCCCCTTCGGCAGACCGGGCCGGTCTGAGATATCAGTCCAGGTTTCCCCACCGTCCCGGGATTGCCATAGACCCGACTCCGGACCACCGGAATTCAGCATCCAGAACGATCGCGACGCTTCCCAGATCGCGGCGTAGAGAATGCGTGGATTGGCGTCGTGGGTGATGTCGACCGCGCCCGCTTTGTCGCTGACGAAGAGCACATGATCCCAGGTCTTGCCGCCGTCGGTCGTCTTGAAAACACCACGTTCGGCGTTGGGTCCGAAGGCATGACCGAGCGCCGCAACCCAGGCAGTGTCGGGATCACTCGGATGGACTGTGATCTTGCCGATATGGCGGGTCTCCTGAAGGCCGGTGTTGACCCAGGTGCGGCCCGCATCGATGGAACGGTAGACGCCATCGCCGTGGGAGACATCGATGCGGATCGTCGTTTCGCCGGTACCAGCGTAGATGACATTCGAATCTGACGGAGCAACCGCCAGCGCGCCGACCGATGCGGTGGTGAAGAAGCCGTCGCTGACGCACTCCCAGTAGTCGCCGGCACTGGTCGTTTTCCAGACTCCCCCCGCGCAGGCGCCAAAGTAGAACGTCGCGGGATCGTGATAACTGCCGCTCACGGCGACCACTCGTCCGCCGCGGGACGGTCCGATACAACGCGCACGAAGAAGACCGTCGAACGATTCCGGTGTCGGCATGATGAACGTCCTTTGGCAGAGGGCAATCGGCAAATCGCAATGGGGAAAGGATAGCTGAGGCGGGATGCCCCTCACCCTGCCCTCTCCCTTCCGGGAGAGGGTTCTCGCACTCTTCCCCCTCGCTCTCCGCCCGTAGCCTTCTCCCTTCCGCCCATCTTCCCTCTTCCCTTTTCCCGACCGCGGATTGTCCCTCACCCCCGGCCCCTCTCCCGACCGCGGGAGAGGGGAGGCGTCGGGCCGGGCGCTACGATCTCCCCGTCTTGCCGTCTTGCCGTCTCCGTCCTCGCCCCCGGCCCCTCTCCCGACCGCGGGCGAGGGGGGGATGCCATTGCCTTTTGCCCTTTGCCCTTTGCCTTTGCCTTTTGCCCATCAACCATTTCCCATTTCCCATTTCCCATTTCCCATTTCCCATTTCCCATTTCCCATTTCCCATAAAGGAGTACCCCACCCATGGCCATGACCAAAGTTGAAGCCGCGAAGCTGACCAATGACATGCTGCTGCGCGGTGTGATCGAGACGGTTGTGAAAGAGAGCCAGTTGCTGGCCAGGCTCCCCTTCATGGAGGTCACTGGAACCTCCGTGACCTATGCTCGAGAGGCAACGTTGCCGGCAGCTGCGTACTACGACACAGGTGATTCATGGTCGGAAGCCACGCCGACCTTCACGCAGGTGACAGCCAACCTGAAAATCCTCGGCGGTGACGCCGATGTGGACAACTTCCTGCAAGCCACCTATGCCGATCCCAACGACATCGAAGCCGAGGTGATCGCCAACCGGTCGCGGGCGGTGGCAAACGCGTACGGTGATTCGTTTTTCAATGGCGATACCGGCGTCAACCCGAAACAGTTCGACGGTTTGACCAAAGTCCTGGATGGCACTGGTCAGGAATTCGCCGCGGGGGCCAATGGTGGTCAGCTGACGCTGGACATGATGGACCAGGTGATCGATCTGGTGAAACCCGGCAAACCAGACGCCATCTTTCTCAGCCGCCGAACTCGCCGGAAGCTGAGCTCACTCCGGCGAGCCAGCGGCAATCTGCTGGAAACAGGGGTCGATGATTTCGGCAAACGCGCCCTCTTCTACGATGGCATCGCGCTGCTGGTCGACGACTATGTCAGCGACACCCAGACGCAGGGATCATCGGGCGCGGTCTGCTCCTCCGTCTACGCGGTGAAGTTCGGTCAGGGCGAAGGCGTGCTCGGTCTGGAACATGGCGGCATCCAGGTCGAGCAAGTCGGCGAGCTGGAAACCAAAGACGCCACCCGCTGGCGGATCAAGTGGTACGCGGGCATGAGCGTGATGTCGATGCTCGGCGTGGCGCGGGTGAAGGGGATTCTGGCGTAGCAGCAGGGCTGCGTTGGCAGGCAAATTCCGCTCCTGTCGATGTCATGGATTTGCGGCGAGCTCCACAAATCCATGGCACGCAGGTGTGGACTGTCGATTCTGCGTCCAACCGTCAGCGTGGTCTCAAGATGCGCCGTGGTGACTTTGGGGAATCGAACAAACTGCCCACTGTCATGGGCAATTCGTCATGTGAAGGGTGTATTGTTGGTCTCACATCGGGCAGCGTGTGCCCGACGGCAAGTCCACGATCGACGAGCGTTCTGCCATGGTCAGCAAACCGATCCCTATCACCAACGACACGAATCTCGGCGAGTTGCTCGACGACGCAAGGAATGGACCCGTTCGCCTCGAGCGAGACGGCATGGTCTTCATGCTCAGCCGGGATGAGACTTCGAGAACGGAGCCTTACGATCCTGAAGCAGTACGCTCAGCGCTTCGGTCGGTTGCCGGTTCGATTTCGCCCGAAGAGGCCCTACGGATGAAGCGGCGAGTACGTAGGAGCAGAGACGAGGGCTCGCGCCCCGCCGATCGACCGTGAGCTACCTTGTCGATACTGATGTCCTCATAGACGCGTTCGGTGGATTGGGTGATGCGGTCGAAACACTCGACCGACTTGCAGTCGCCGGACTTTCGATCAGCATCGTTTCGTATGGAGAGATGTTTGAGGGCATGCTTCGTCCGACCGCATCAAGTGCGCCCATGGACAATCTGCGAATCTTCCTTTCCTCGTTTGAGATACTCGGATTGAACGAGGCGACCATGGAGCGGTTTGCGCATATCCGTTCAACGCTTCGTCAAGCTGGACAGCTGATTCCCGATTTCGATCTCCTGATTGCCGCCACTTCGCTGGAACACGACCTGACGCTGATCACGCGCAATCAGCGACACTTCAACCGCATTCCTCTACTCAGAATCTCCGTTCCCGGTAGCCAGGAACGGCTCTCCTAGAGTGGATTCGGCTGGCATTGGTTGTTGCCGTCGCAGAAGTAGCCTTCGCAACACTTCACCTCGCCAGACGAACACGCTCCCAGACATCCTGCATAGGGCTTGGTGCACGTGCCGGCGTCCTGGTCACAATTGAAATTGTCGCAACAGTGGGTATCGGCCCCGCATTGTCCACCATGTGGCCGGCAGGGTGTGCAAACTCCCTGGCTGCAGAAACCATGCCCCCCACTGGCGTTGCAGAGAAGGTCGGGATGTGCGACGCAAACATTGCCCGCAGGCGCGCACGTGACGCAGCCAGAGCTCCAGCCAAACCTGTCGATGCAATGTTGCGTCGTCGTGCAATCCACGCAGTTGTCGCCACTCGGCACGTAGGGCGAGTCGCAGACGCAAAGCCCGTTTTCGCAGTGCTTGCGGTCGCCGCAGGTGATGGTTTCGCAGGCGTCCGGCGCCGGACAGCTGGTCAGATCGGGCCGAAACGTAAGCTGGCCCTCCTGCACGCAGCAGACGCCGCCGAGGTTGGGGATGACTGCGGGCGACCCGTGTGCAACCGGTGTCCAGACGCAGCCGATGGCGGGATCGCAGGAAGGAGCCATACACGGCCCCTGGAAATAGCCACAACTTTCCGGTCCCAGCGCGCTCACCTGAACACAGATGAGGGCCTCATCTGGCCCGAGGGGCGCACAGTTCCGTATAGCACAGGCGTCGTTCGGATCGGGGTTGCAGTCTGAAAAGGTCGAGCAGAACTGCGGCGGCAGGGTGGTCGTCGTTGTCGTCGTGGTCGTCGTCGTGGTGGTTGTCGTGGTCGTGGTCGTCGTTGGACAGACGCAGTCAGCGAGCGGACAGGTGCAGCCAGGACCATACAACTCCTCGCAGACGGCATTGCTGCCGATGCAGTTGCTGGCTGCTCCCAGGCTGACGTCGCAGATATCGCACTCGCCGGCCGTGCAGTCGGTGTCGTCACAACACGCCCGCCCGAAGAGGCAGATCGGCGAGCCGTCGCGGATACAACAGCCGGGGGTTTCCCCGGAGCAACAGATTGCGTTGCCAGGTTCCCCGCAGACCTCGCCGCCCGCGATGGCGACGCAGGTTCCGCTCATGCAGAACTCGCAGGTCTCGCAATCGCCGTCGACGTCGCAACCACAATACGGACCGTTTTCGCACACGCCGTTGCAGCAGATGCCGTCCTCGCCGAACTCGACCGTGCAATCTGTCCCGCAGCTTCCGCAGTTGAAACGGTCGGTCGCCATGTTGGTGCAGCCGGAGGGTCCCTGCCCGCAGCAGGTGTCATTCGGCGCGGAGCAGACCGAGGTGATGGCGCAGATGCCGTTGATGCAGTCGGGCGCGGTGCAGGTGTCGGGTTGTGAGCAGAGTTCGTCGTTGTCGAAACAGGCGCCGCTCATGCAGACCGAACAGGGACCGCGATTGGCGGCGCAGATCGAGGTATGGTCGGCGCATCGGCTGTTGACCGGATCGGAGATATCGCAGAGATCGCACTCACCGGGACAATTGCCGTCATCGCAACAGGCGCCGGCGGCGATGCAGATCGCCACGCCATCCCGCACACAGCACTGCTCGTTGGCGGCACAGCATGCGGCATTGTCCGGCCCCTGGCAGACATGCCGGTCAGCCGGGCAGCATTCCCGCTCGAAATACCACTCCGGGATCGGGAACCAGCCATTGATGACGAGGGGGAATCCAGGGAAGTAGCATTCCCCATTGCAACACCCACCATCGCAGGTGAGTTCCACCGGACAGCACATCTCCTCCGGCTGTCCCGCAAAGACCTGATCGAGACAAACCGCGCCGGCGCCGCAGCACTCTCGGTCGCAGCACTGCTGGGCATCGGCACAGCATTCGAGACCGCAGACCGCCCGGCCCCGACCCGCCTGGCCATCGCAGCATATGGCGTGGTTGCCCGAGCGGGCGCACGTGCCAGCCGGGCAGCAGAGGGTGCTGTTGGGGCATTGGTCCTGTCCGGGTTGGCAGAGGGGTGGAGCAGGAGTGGTGCTGGTGGTGGTCGCCGGTTCTGGCGGCGGGGGAATGGTCGGCCGGGTCCGGGCATCGCGTGCGTCGACCGAGTCGCCAATCGCGGCGCCGGAGGCCACTGCGCCGCCGAGTCCGAGGAATCCTTTCAGGATCGAACGGCGAGATACGCCCTGCGCTACCGATCGGCAGAGTGAGTCAAATCGGCGATCGTCCACGCTGCCCTCCAGCCTTCTTTCCACATCGCATCGCCGACGTCAGGTCGCCAGACTCGGGTGGCGTCGTCATGCTGAATGAACTGTCTCAAGCATCTTAACGACGGGAAACGCGCCTGTAAAGGCAACGAACAGGAGGCCTGATGAACGACGAGCAACAATTCCCGCAGCTCCGCGGCGCTATCGAAGCCCTTTTCGATCACGAACCGGTGGCGGTCGGAACGGCGGTGAGCATGGCCGTCACCGGGTCACTGACCTATCTGAGTTTCTCCGGTCTGATCGACGATCGCACCATCGGTGCGCTGACCGGACTCCTCACCCTCTGGCTGCCGGTGATCGGCATCATCCTCCGCAGCCAGTACACCCCGTTTGCTCACCGGTAGCTACCGGCGGGTTGCTCGCTGTCCCGGAGACGATCGAGGCGATCGGCCCGATGGCTAGCCCGGATTATTCAATAGGGTCTTTGCGGTGATGGCTTGTGACCACGCTTCGCGTCGTAGCGGCGATCCCTTGTGGTCGCCGATGGCCCGAAGGGCCATAAACCGCCGCAACATGCAGCGTTGTTGGCGATTGGCGGCAATTGTGGCTCCACTCCGCTTCGCTCCATTCCGCCACCGGCGAGGACAAGCCATCGCCGCTACGCCGGTCCGGGGACGCGCTCACTTTCCCGATACATGGCGATGAGATCGCGGTCAAAGATCGTGCTTGTCGCCTATCGAATAATCCGGGCTAGTTTCGGATGCATTGTCCGTCGCCAAGGTGGCAGGTGAACGGCGGACAGCATTCATCGGGTTCAGTGCACGGCTCGTTTTCACCAGGGCAATTGACGCACTCCAACCCGTTGCACCGGAGACCGGAGCAACAGTCGCCTGTGTTTGCGGAACACGCTCCTCCCTCGCCAAGGCAGGTGGAGCAGATTCCGTTCGTGCAGTACGGCGCGGCCCCACAGCAGTCGCTGTCTGATGAGCATTCGCCCTGCAACGGAACGCAGCAATGACTGTTGTAACAATCGAGCCCTCCGGCACAGTCGCACGCTCCGGGAATGACTGTCTCGCAGTTTTCGTCGAGGAGCCCCGATCCACACTGATCGCCAATGCCGAGATCCTGGGGACAGCCGAATGGCGTGCAACACCCCACGGAGGCAACGGAAACCTCCCACGAGATGCCGGCGGCTGGGCAGACGTCGCCGGGTGGACAGCATGTGCCGAGACAGCAGAACCCCTCGCCGCAATCACTCTCGGTCTGGCACATACAAACCTCGAATTCGGCGTCGAAACAGTACGGCATGAGCGCGTCGCAGCAGATCGAACCGCAACGCTCGCCCTCTGGACAGGGTTCCAGGGTCGTCGAGGTCGTGGTCGCTTCTGGGCATGAAAGCGAGGTGCAATAGAAGCCGGTCGCGGAGAGGTTCTCGGGACAGCAGTGATCATTTCCGGAATCACCAAACAAAACGTCAAGGTTCTGACAGGTCTCATTATTGTCCCGCGGTCCCGTGCATGCGCAGCCTGCAGCTGAATTGTTGTTAATACAAACCGGAGCAATCAGAACTGTCTGGCAGCATGGACGATCCTCGCTCGTGCACGCGAACGCCGTTCCATCGCCAAAACTTCCGTCGCAGATACAACGATCTGGCGCTCCCGGCTGGCCGCATCTCGGCTGACAGGTTCCGACACCTGATTGAAACTGACAGACAAGCCCGGAGCAACAGACGTCTTGCGTTCCGTGGCCAGTACATGGACGGCCGACAGGCTCGCATATCTGCGTGGTGGTCGTGGGCGCGGGCGTTGTGGTCGTGACTTCGTCGCAGCTGGAGACTTCATGGCAGTCCAGGCCGCCCCCGCCGTCATTGCAGCAAAAGCCAGTGTTGATATTGCAGGGATCGCCGTGATCCACCCACGTGCATACGCGAGGCTGATCCACGCCGTTGCCGCAGAACTCGCAATTTCCACAGACGCTGTCATCCGGCTCACACGAAAGCATCTCGCCATCTGGCAGGCATCTCCAGCAAGAGCCCGGGCAGTTGCCCATGTCTACGACATCGCAGTTGAACGGTTCCGTCGGGTCGTCATTGATAAACGCACAGGTGTAGCAACGGGGACAGACGACTTCGGGGAGGATGCTGAAATCCCGGGCGCATTGGTAGCCGGGACTCTCCCCCGTTACAGTGCAAATCCCGCAGGCGCCACAGACCTCCGAATCGGGGAGACAGCCGTTGGCGTCGGCGTTCGGGTTCTGCGGATCGCACCGCTGACACGCATTGCACAGCGAACAAGGAGCGGGGGTCGTGGTCGTCGAGGTCGTGGTCGCTTCCGGGCACGAAAAGGGGGTGCAAAGGAAGCCGGTCGGGGAAGAGGGCGTGGGACAGCAGTAATCATTTCCGGAAGTACCAAACAAAACGTCAAGGCCCTGACAGGTCGGATCACTTTCCTGGGGTCCTGTGCATGCGCAGCCATGGGCTGAAAAGTTATCAAAACAAAACGGACCTGTGGATGTTTCCTGGCAGCATGGACGATCCTCGCTCGTGCATGCGAACGTCGTTCCATCGCCAAGACTTCCGTCACAGACACAACGCGCCGGCGCTCCCGGCTGGCCGCATCTCGGCTGACAGACTCCGGGGCCCGTTGCAGTTGAACAGACAAGCCCGTAACAACAGACGTCCTGCGTTCCGTTGCCAGTACAGGAACCGCCGGCGGGCTCGCATATCTGTGTGGTGGTCGTCGGCTGAGGGGTGGTCGTGGTCGTCGAGGTGGTTGTGGTCGTCGATGTCGTAGTCGAGGTTGTCGTGGTCGTCGACGTGGTGGTACTGGTCGTGGTTGTGGTCGTCGATGTCGTGGTCGTGGTGACGCACACATCGGTTGCAGAGTCGCAGACCAATCCTGAATCGCAGGCGCAGTCGATCTGCCCGAAACAGGTGTCGGAGAGGAGCCCGCACGGATCGCCTTCATCGCCGAATTGTTCATCCTGGCAGGTGAGGGGCGTGCAGCAGAAAGGCTCGACCGAAATGCCGATGTCGCCATCCTCTGGAATTGCGCAGACGTCTCCCTGCGCGCAGCAGACCTGACTGCAGCAGACCCGGCCCCCCGCTTCGCAATCGACATCGTCGGCGCTGCCGGCGCAGCTGCCGTTGAAGCAGGCCCAGCAGGAGAAATCGGTGCCGGGATTGTTCGTCACGCAGAGGCGGACATCACCAACACAGCGACCGTTGAGCGGATCGGTGAGGTCGCACACGTTGCAGTCGCCGGGGCAGCCATTGTCATCGCAGCAGGCGCCGGCGGGAATGCAGATCGCCACCCCCTCGCGCATGCAACACTGCTCGGTTTCATCGTTGCAGCAGGCAGCGTTCGCTTCACCCTGGCAGACGTTGCTGGTGGGCGGACAGCATTCCCGGTTCTCGAAGAGGATGTCCGGAATCGGGAAACTGCTGACCGTCAGCGGCGCTCCCGAGGGGAAGTAACACTCCCCTTCGCAACAACCACCGTCGCACGTTTGCTCGCCCAGGCAGCAGAACTCTTCCGGCAGTCCCGGATAGATCACATCGAGGCAGACCGAGAGCGCGCCACAACATTCACCGTCGCAGCACTGTTGAGGGTCTTCACAGCATTCCAAACCGCAAACGGTATCGCCACGACCATTCTGGCCATTGCAGCAGATCGCCTGATTGCCGGAACGGGCACAGGTTCCCGGCGAGCAGCACACCGTGCTGTTGGGGCACTGCTGCTGGCCCGGCGGACAGGGGGCCGGGGTCGTGGTCGAGCTGGTGGTCGTCGCCGGCGGTGGTGGAGGCGGAATGGTGGGGCGGGTTCGCGCGTCCCGGGCGTCGGCATTGGTCGGAACGACAGAACCGGTTGCAACGACCCCGCCGAGACCGAGCAGACCCTTGAGGATCGACCGGCGAGACGAACCAGTCGCGAACGCACGGACCAGGGAATCGAATCGTCGCCCGTCCATCGCCAGTCACCCCCACCAGAAGCGCCGCCTGGCGCTCCAGCAAGACTCTATCCGTCATTTCCAGCGTGAGAATCGAACCGATCTGATGGTATCACCGCGAGAGCGTGGTGAGAATACCCGCGACGGCGGTCAATCGAGTGTCGTGACCAGCTCGATGACGTGGTCGAGCCAGAGACCGGCGCCTCCGGGTTCGATGGGAAGGGAGCGGGCCGGAGCCGATGCCCCAAGGTTGCGAGCGACCGGGTCATCTGGGGCGAAAGCAATGACTCCCCCCGGTTCGACGAGCCGCGTGAGCACCGCCTCCACCGGCTGGCCAAATGGCGTCAAGTGGCCGGAGGTCGAAAGCAGCGCCACGGCGTCGCAATTGCCGAAACCGAGCCCCTCGTCGACGATTCCCTGCGCGGTGACTTCGGCGACAGCGATTTCGACGGCAGGGTTGTTGAGAATGGTGCGAATGCCTGCGGCGCCACTCCGCTTGACCCCTTTCAGCTCCATTCCACCGACGGCGAGACGTGCGTCGGTGGCCAGTCCGACGCATCTCCCGGTCTGCCCAAGCGTGCGGGCGATCGCCTCGCACATGGCTCCTGCGTCATGACCGATTGCGGCGACGATGGGAACGCGAACGGGTGCGCCGGGAGGAAAGAGCATGTCGATGATGGCCGGGAATGGATCGCGGCCTTTGCCGACAGTGGGAAAGCGTTGCATGCGGAACCCGGAGTGAGCGTTGACATCGAGAATCGCGCCGCCGGTTTCCCAGATCGAGCGGGTCATATCCGGCGAGACGATGTCCAGGGTAGCGATGTCGAGTCCGACGATCCCGGCGGCCTGGAGGATGATCGCCCGGTTGTCGGGATGGATGTCGTCGGTCCAGTCGATCGAACGCCCACCATTGCCCATATCGGGCCAGAGCCGGAGGCGGACGATCTCCCCGGGAGCGGGGACGTGCTGAAGCGTCAATCCGCGCCGCTGGACGAGCCAGGTTTCGACACTGCTGTCGATGGTGATGGGGCGGCAGGTATCCGTATCACGATAGCCGCGGGCTGGATTCCTGTTCTCGATCTCCACCAGTCTTTCGATCGTGTGCAGGCCATCACCGGTCACCGATGCCGCTTCCGTCTCCAGCACCGAGCTGATCGCGTTGTTGACCACGGTGACCCGATAATCGCGACCCGCCAGATAGCGCTCCACCAGAAGCAGCGACGACGGGATGGCGGCGGCCGCAGCCGGAAAGGCGCGCCGGAGTTCGTCCTCGTCACGCAGGTCGAGTACAACCCCAACGGCTCCACCCGATCGCACCGGCTTCAGAACGACCGGATACCCGATTCTGGCCGCGATTCTCGCCGCGTGGTCGACATCGGGCGCGGCTCCTCCGTCGGGCACCGGCAGTCCGGCCGCGCGCAGATAGTTGGAGGTGACGAGTTTGTCGTGGGAAATCTCTTCGGCAAATGCGGACATCATCGACGTGGAGGTGCTGATAGCCCGCCACCGAACGGATCCATTGCCCAGCTCGATCATTCTGCCCCGAGAATCGACCCGCGTGACGGGAATTCCGCGCGCTGCGGCGACCTCCAGCAGTGGCTGGACCGTCCAGAAACTCGAGTGATTCGATATGCAGCGAAGCACGACCTGGTACTGCTCCGCAGCTGTCGCCGGGAACGATTCGTCGCCGCTGAGCAGTCCATTCGCCAGGCTGACCGCCATTTCGGCGCTTGCCTTCCCGATCGCGGGGTGCGTGTGCTCGATGCCCACAGCCCACACGTCTGTTTCGGGTACGGGCCAGGCGTTGGTCTCCCGCACTCCGATGCCCGCCAACCGCTGCAGATTGACGCCCAACGTACCGATGAGGGCGGGAGCACGCGAATCCGTGGCAGGCAAGGGGTCGAGCCGGGGTCTCCGGGTGGACGATCGAGCGAGCGCGTCGTAGAGATCGGTGAGGCTCTCCGGCTGCACGGGGGAACTGGGTAGTTCGGACGCGCCGGCACTCCGCGAGGCGACGAGCATGCGCGTGCTCGGCTTGAGAGACCAGACCGTCGGTCCGTCGAACGACCGGCATTCGATCAGATCAATCTGCATGTCGAAGGCTCAGAGTAGCAACGCGTTTCGCGGTGATGAGCAGCGGGATCCAGTCGATTGCTATCGTCGAGACCCCGCCACGACTCTGGAGTATCTCCTCTAGTACATGATGCACTGGCCAGCTGTGCACGGATAGGTGCCACCGGCACAACAGGTATCAACTCCAACCACGCACCAGTTGCCTTCGTTGATGCATCCACAATAGCCGTAACTGCTGCAGCTCCCGTTGCAGCATTGGTTGTGATTCGTGCAAGTCGAGGCCGGTCCGTCCGGAAGACAGCACAACCCGGCGGAACCGCAGGTCCCGGATGTGCACTCGCATGTGATCTGGGTGAGGCAGGTTTCGGTGAAGGTCCCACATTGATCGCCGAGATTCCCGGCAGGGCAACTATCCGGCGAACAACACCCCCCGATCGCCGCCGCCGAAACCTCCGAGGCTGTGCCGGTATCGAGACAGATGTCGCCGGTATCGCAGCACGTGTTGGAGCAGCAGTGGTTTCCGCCGCAGTCGTTCGACGAAAGGCACTCGCCACAATACTCGGATGCTGCGTCGAGGCAGTACGGGGCATCTGCACTACAACAAATCGAACCACAGCGTTCACCAGCTGGGCAGGGCGGCAGCGTGGTGGTGGTGGTCGTCGTGGTCGGTTGCGGCGGTTCACAATTCTCCGGATTGAGCAGGCAGACTCCAAACCCTCCGTCGCAGGATGGAATGACGCGCCGGAAGCAAACATACCCGGCGCCGACATTCGCCTCGCAGTCGTTATCCGAGAAACAGTCGAAGCAGAGGCCATCATCGGAGCCAATCACGCAATGTGCGTTTCCGGCGGCATCCGCGGCGCACTCGCCTGGGGCCGAGTCAAGTTCACAAGGTTCCTCGCAGCAGCAGAAATTCTCAGCGCACGGGTGCACGCATTCAACGCCGTTCGACGCTTTGAACGGCGGGCAACCGGGGGGAAGCGTCGTGGTTGTGGTTGGGGTGATACAGACGTGCGATTCCTGGGCAGGTCCCACTTCGCCATTCGGAGCGGCCACGCACATCTGACCAGCAGCGCAGCAGACCAGATCGCAGCAGATCTGGTTCTCCCCGCAGATGCCGTCGTTCAGGATAGGAACGCACGACCCCGCGTTGCACGCCCAGCAGGAGGCATCGGTACCGGGGTTGTCCGCCGTGCAATCCGCGGCATCGCAGCAGGCAGTTTCCGCCCGGCAGGCGCCAGGTGTCTCCAATGTACCGTCCACCGGACAGCACTTCGGTGTGTCGCCACTGCAGCATTGCCAGTCGCTGAAGTCGACCCGACAGACCGTGTTGCCCTCTGGGCAGCAGCTCGTCTGGGCCACCCGGACCGGATGACCGTTGAGGAAAAACTCCTCGGTCTCCTCGTACCATACGGGACCCTGAATCGGGTCGAAGCAGGCGCCATCGCAGCACTGGTTGTCGCAGGCCAGATGGGCCGGACAGCACATCTCTTCCTCGACGTTGGGACCCTCGGGGAAGACTCTGGTCAGGCAGGTGTGGTCGGCGGCGCAACACTCACGATCGCAGCAGGCATAGCTGGGAAACCTGTACTGGTCTGTTGCTACGCAACATTCGCGTCCGCAGACATGACCGGTGCAGCAGATGGCCTGATTGCCGGAGCGGGCGCAGGTTCCCGCCGGACAGCAGACCGTGCTGTTGGGGCATTGCTCTTCGCCCGGCGGACAGGGGGCCGGTGTCGTGGTCGAGCTGGTGGTCGTCGCCGGCGGCGGTGGTTCCGGAATGGTGGGACGGGTTCGCGCGTCCCGGGCGCCGGCCTGGTCGGCAACCACAGAACCAGCTGCAGCGGCGCCGCCAATACCGAGAAACCCCTTGATAAGGGTACGACGAGAAGCCCCCTGGCCAAAAAGACGGGTCAGCTGGTCAAAACGCGTATCGTCCATGCGCGAACCCTCTGCCGCCTTCGCCACGCGGCTACTGGCTGTCCCAACTAGCTGGCATCGAACCGTCGGCAATGCTAGTCGACGCACTCCGCTTTGTAAAGCACTCCCCGGTTCGTCCCATTCATCACGTCAAGGAGCATGATCGTGCCGCAAAACGCAACTCCCTCCGCGACCCACACGACCCTTCCTCTTCAGGACGAGGACCGGGTCCGCCTGCGGCGGTATGACGAGCTTTCTTCCTTTTATGAAGGCGCTCAATGGACGAGCCGGCCGCTGCCCGGGGAGTTCCGGCTGACGGTGAACTACGCCCGCGCATTGATCCGCAAAGTGGCTGCCTATGTCTTTCCGGCTCCGGTCACCTTTGCCGTGCCGGCCAGCGGAGACCAGCAGCAGGCCACCCGGGCCGAGTCGGTGCTTCAGGAGATCATCGTCAGGCGCTCACTGTCGCAGCTCGACGCCGAACTAGCTGTCGAATCGGCGGTGATCGGCGATGCGGCGGTCAAGATCACCTGGCGGGCTGATGAGCGGCGCCCCATCGTGGCGCCGGTCCACCCCGGCACACTCAGCGTCCTCACCAGTGTCGGGCAGCCTCGCGATATCACGGCGGTGTGGCAACGCTATGCCATGACGGGAGCGGAACTGAACGAGGTCATTGGCGGGGAGCTCTGGATCGATCCCGTTCGCCGGTACCAGATCGTCGAACAGTGGACAGCGGATCGGTGGACCCTCACCGTCGACGGCCAGCTCGTCCATGACGACGCCAATCCCTATGGCTGGATTCCCTATGTGATCCTGGCCAACAATCCGCGGCCCCTGTCGTTCTGGGGCGAATCGGATCTCGTCGATCTGATCGATGTTTGCCGGGAGCTCAATGCCCGGATGAGCGTGCTGGCCAGTGTGCTCCAGCTTTCCGGCGCGCCGATTGCCGTGCTGGAAAATGTCGACGGCGCCGAAGGGATCCGGGTGGGGCCGGGCGCTCGCTGGGAACTCCCCCGTGATTCCAAAGCCTATCTTCTCGATCTGCTGGGCAGCGGTGGCGTGTCGCTGCACGTCGACTACATCAATCTCCTCTACCGGGCGCTGCATGATCTGAGCGAAACACCCAGAACGGCGTTTGGCGATTCCGGCAGAACGATCTCCGGCGCCGCACTGGAAGTCGAGGTGCAACCACTCATTCAGAAAGTGGCCCGCAAACGGCAGCAATGGAACGCCTTCTACCAGCAGCGGAACGCGCGCCTGCTCGATCTCTTCGAGACGTTTGGCGAGTACGACCTGGGCGGTCTGCGGCAAACCGAGGCTCTCTGGCCACCCGTTCTGCCCAGCGATCGCGATGCCGCCGTTCGCAATGCCGTGGCGCTCGTCGATGCGGGAATCCAGAGCCGCTATTCGGCCATCGCGTCGCTGGGAGGCACCGATCCGGGCGGCGAACTGTCCAGAATCGACAGCGAGCGGGAGAGCTCAACGTGATGCCGGGGAGCAACCCCAATCCCCTGACTACAGGTTAAAACCTGTGGCCAACAAAGTCCCTGCGGGACTGCGTCGAGAACCCCGAGGAGGGTTGGTTCGGAAACCACCGGTTGAAAACCGGTGGCCAAGACCCCTCGTCCGTAACGATGCGATCGCCGTCTGATTCCACCTGGTCAGCAGGATAGCCCCTCGGTCTGTCCCGGGCGACGCACACTCCCGGCAACAGCGTCCATCGCAACCAAATGAGGCGTATTAGCCGTTGGCTTCAGCCATCGGACCGTGATGACACGACCCCTGGTTCCGAGTTCCCAGTTCCTAGCTCCTCTTATTGCCCCTCTGCGGAGGGGTAAGGGGAGTGCTCACCGTCATTGCGACGGCTCCTCCTTCCCCTTCGCAAAGGGGAAGGAGGCCGGGAGGAAGGGGTGGGCTATTCGACGGTAATCACCTTGAACATCCCCATGGCGGCATGCACCGGCACACTGCCAGGTCCGCTCATGAAGCAGAAAGCGATGTACTGACCCGGTTGCAGATCGAGCTCGATCCAGCTCGTTTGCCCGGTCGAGAGCACTGCCGCACCCCCGGCCTCGACAAAGAGCGATGGGTCGAGCAGCGTGTCGGGGTCCGCCGCCGGCGTGGCGGCTGTTCCAAACATGCTGTCCAGCGTCGCCTGCACCTGATCGGCGGTCACGGCTTCTGGATAGGACTGAATCGCCATGAAGTGGAGGAACGATCCCTTGTTGTGGACCTGCCAGATGTGATCGCCCGCTAGAATGGAGTCTGGCATGTCGAACGCCATCTCCTGCATATCGACAGTGACGTCGGCGGCCGGATCGGTCAGTTCCGGCATGTCGCCAGTCACTGTCAGCTTCGCCGGCAACACTGCCGGCGCCGCATCCTCGTTCGCTGGAGACGCGGTGAGATCGAGAATCCAGTCGCCCGCCGTGAGGTCGACGATCGCCTCACCGCTTCCACCCGGTCCGGCCGACGCGCCACCCGCAATCACCAACTGATAGTAGATGTCGGGAGGCTGTGGCGCGGAGCGGTCGGCCTGCTCCATCACCGTCTTCATATCATCGAAAGTCTTGTCGTCCGGCACCTTCTCCAATTGAAGATCGGCGCTCAGATCCGCGCTGGAGTTCTGGACGACGAGGTGATACCGGCCGGCGGCTATCTCCGCGGGGGCTGACACGGTCGATCCGTCGGTCGACACAACCAGATCGGGAAAACCGAGAGCAGCCAGCAGCGATGCACCGGTGGACGGCGTCGACTCCTGTGCCAATCCAGCCGAAGACGCAAACAGAAGCAGCGCCACCGCGGCAAAGAGACCCATTATTTTGGACATGGAAGTATGCCTCCCTTGGACGAACAAGGCGAAACGCAGCTATTCGACTCGGAGGAGGGTGACTATTGGAGGCGCCGTCGCGGTCCTGAGAGTCCACCTGAAATATTACTGAACAGCCGGCAGCACTACCTTAACGCCAGATGAAGATTCCCCCTTTGCCCTTCTGCCGGCTGCCTGCTCCCGACACCTTCACGAAGGAAAGGCACAACGATGGTCAATCGCGCGGACTTGCGATCCCAGCTCCGGCGCCGCCTGGAGGACACAACCGGCACGCCCTTGTGGGACGACGCGACGCTGAACGAATTGTTGGCCGATGCCGTGAGCCACTACGGCATCCGCTTTCCGGCGGAACGGACGGTCTCGGTCGTCGTTTCGGCAGGCGATACAACGGTGCCTGTCGATTCCAGCGTGACCCTGGTGGTTGCGGTCCGGGATGGCGCCGGCGCCACCCTGCCTCGCTCCCGCCATTCTTCGGGCGAGAGCGGAAGGCAGACATGGCGGTGGTGGAATGGCGCCGTCGTGTTGACCAGCCCAGCCGCAGCCGGAACCTGGGAGATCGACTGCCTGGGACACCGCGTACTGCCAGGCAACGATTCCGATCCCGCCGGTATCCGGCCGGGCGACGAGGAAATCGTCGTACTGCTTGCGGCCTCGAGCGCCCTGCTGCGCCGAGCCGTCGAGCTGAGCAAACGAGGCGCCGAAACCGGCGGTCTGACACTGACCCGGATTGCCGACCGGCACACCCAGCAAGCGGAACTGCTGATCCAGGCGCGCCGGCGGCGGGCCACCGGCGGCTGGCTCAGCACCTGATCGCTCACGTCATTCGACGACGGTGATGCTCCCGAGCATGATCGGATGGAGCGCGCAGAAATAGTCGTAGGTGCCGGGTGTGTCGAATGTCACCGAAAAAGTCTGACCTTTCCCGAACTGTGGGGACGCGAAACCGCTTCCTTTCGGCAACTGCGAGACGTCGTGGGGGAAGTTGTCCTTGTTCGTCCATGTCACGGTATCGCCAACGTGGATTTCCAGTGTGGCGGGCGTAAACGTGAACTGGGCGATCTCCACCTGCCATGTCTGCGGCTCGGCAATTGCCGCCGGAGTCCCCTCGGGTGTCGCAGCTGGCGCAGCACCTTCCAGCGACGCATATGGCAGCGCGATCGCCGTTCCTGCGGTCGCTGTTTCGACGGTGACACTGGCGTTCTCGGTGATGTAGCTGAGCACCGCCGCGGTACGCACCGTTCCCGAAAGCGACTCGGTGACCCGGACCGTCGCGTTGGAAGCTGTCTCCAGATCGACTGTTGCGCTCTCACTCTCCAGATATGCGCCGTCGTAGGTCGAGGCGTTCGCCACGTCGATGTCCTGCGAGCCGGCCTTACCCGAGATGGTGGCCACTGAAGCCAGATCGAGATCGACTTCGAGATCGGCGACATCGATGTTCGTCAGCGTGGCCGTCGCCACGCCAGACAGATCCAGATCGAACTCCGGTGCGACGAGCCCGTCGAGTGTCGCGGTCACCGGACCGGTCAGGTCGAGATCGGTCAGCGTTGGGGTGACGATCAGGTAGTCGATTCCACCATGCGGGAGCATGTCGAAACCGACCGACGCACTGAACCCAATCGTCAGCTCGCCATCCTCGACTGAGGTCGTGAAGAGTCTGGCGATCGTTTCCGGAGCGGTGATCTCCACCCGGCTGTCGTCACCGATCTCGATGACAACATTGCCCGCGCCTCGCAGGTGGATTTCATCAAATGGCTCGACATCGAGGACGGTGGTGGTCCGTTCATCGGCAGCCTGGGAACCCCTCGCCGCGAATCCAGCAACGAGCGCCAGTGAAAAGACCGTAGACAGCACCAGTATTACCCGCAGGGCTTTCATTGAAGCTGGGACCTTTCTGGGAGGACGAAAGACAAACGCAAAACGGCTGATTCTCGCACACGGCGACATCGTCAGAACAGGGGAGGGCAACGCAGATGCCGATCGGATGGGCAAGCGATGGCGGAGAACGACCAGCGTCGCCGGCACGTGAACCGGAGAGATTCACCTGGGCCGAGAGGGTCAAAGCCGCCGCGCAGCAGATCATCCACAACCTGACCGGTCTCGACTCTCCAGGCCGCGATCTGATTCCCACCGTCTGGACGCGCTGGGAAACCGCGATCGACGATCGCGTCTGCCAAACATGCGCCCCCTATGCCGGCCGCGCCTGGCCCGCCGCCGACGGCCCCCACCCGCCCCTCCACCCAGGATGCCGGTGCCAGCGCCGGGTGGCGTATGTAACGTGGGCAGTACGCAATTGAACCTCTCCACGGCGTTCAAACGCCGTGCTACATGACCGAAGTCCACTGAAGTGGACTGGAAACGAATGGACCGATTGCGTTCTCAACCGTCGTTCGGTGGGCGATCGGTGCGGACAGTCCATTTCAATGGACTTTGCTCACTCAGCCCGGCCACTTTCAGTGCCGGGCGAATCTGGGCGGGTCTCGCGCTAAGCATGAATTCTCCCTTCCGCCTTTCCGCCTCTTCGCCTTTCCGCCTTTCCGCCTTTCCGCCTTTCCGCCTCGCCTATTGTGAAAATTGTCACAAAGCTGCAACACCCCTTCGTTCCCTGCGACGAGACCGATGCCAACCCAATGTCATCCTTTCTGAGCAACCGGCGCGGGTTGGTGACCAGGGGGTCAGCCCGGCGACTGAACGGCGAGCGTCGGCGCTCGAAGGAGAGAGATCACATGGCATCATCAGAACTGTCCACAGTCAGCAGACGGCGTCTCATGGAAGCGTTTGGCGCATTGGGTGTCGTTGGCGCCGCTGGCGCTGCAACGACCATGCTGGCCAATCCCGGCCCAGCCCTGGCCTCCACTACAACGGACCACGATCACAGCGCCGCGACCACATCCAGCGCGGCGGACGACGAGATGACCGCCGATGAAATGGACGCCATGCACGAGGCTGGCGTGCTCTCCTTCCCGGCGGAAACCGCGGGCAAGGGTGGTGAGCTCCTCGAATACGAGATGGACGGCGATGTCAAGGTCTTCAACCTGACCTGCTCCGTCGTCGATTGGGAGTACCTGCCCGGCAAGACGGTCGATGCGTGGGCGTACAACGGCGTCGTTCCCGGACCGCAGATCCGCGTCACCGAAGGCGACACCGTTCGCATCCACGTGAAAAACGAGCTGCCACAATCGACAGCGGTCCACTGGCACGGGCTGCGTGTGCCGAACAACATGGACGGCGTCCCCTTCATCACCCAGCCGCCCATCAAACCGGGCGAGACCTTCACCTACGAGTTCCCTATCAAGGAAGGAAACGCCGGGTCCCACATGTATCACTCGCACCACAATGCGGCTGACCAGGTGACCCGGGGACTGCTCGGCGCGTTCATCGTTGAGGAAAAAGACGAAGCAGCCCGCTACGACGTCGATGTCGACTACACGATGGTGCTCAACGACGGGCCGATCGGCGCATACAGCATCAACGGAAAGAGCTTCCCCGCGACGGAACCCGTCGTGGCCAAGGTGGGGCAGAAGGTGCTCATCCGGTTCATGAACGAGGGCCTGATGATCCATCCCATGCACCTGCACGGGTTCCCAATGCAGGTCGTCGCGCTGGACGGCTACGCCGTGCCCCAACCCTATTGGCAGGACACCGTGAACATCGCGCCCGGCCAGCGAGTCGATTGCATCGCCGAACCGGACGAACCAGGCGTCTGGGCCTTCCACTGCCACATCCTCAACCACGCGGAGAGCAAGCACGGCATGTTCGGCATGGTCACGGCGATGGTGGTCGAGGAGTAGGACGGGGTCCGGAGCCCGGGGTCCGAAGTCCGGAGTGGCTTCGGACGCCGGCAACGCAAAGGGCTGGCACAGAGACCACCCGTACGGGCACCCCACTGTGGGTGCCCTTCGCATCCCCAGCGATGGTGATTCGAAGCCGGCATGTCTCGAAAAACTCCAGGCTTCAGACGATGACCGTCGGCAACGAGAAGGGCTGGCACGGGGACCAGCCCGTACGGGCACCCCACTGTGGGTGCCCTTCTCACCCCCAGCGATAGTGGCCGCAAGACAGGATCGTGCGCGGACTTCGGACTCCGGACTCTATGCCCGCTAAACCGGACAGCTACGACATGCTCCGTTGAAACATGAGCCGAATTGACCGGCTCCGCAATGACATGCATTGAAATTCCGGTATCCGCAAACGCCGGTTGCGATGTCGCAGCTGACACAGTCGACATGGCCAAGATGCGTGCAGTCGTCAGCGGATTCGCAGCCCCCTGGTGCGGCAGTCGTCGTCGTGGTCGGAGCCGGCGTCGTTGAGGTCGTCGTCGACGTTGTGGTGGTTGAGGTCGTGGTCGGCGCCGGCGTCGTTGAGGTTGTGGTCGAGGTTGTCGTCGTTGACGTCGTGGTCGGCGCCGGCGTCGTTGAGGTCGTTGTCGACGTTGTGGTGGTTGACGTCGTGGTCGAAGTGGTCGTAGTCGTCGTCTCGGCCGTGCAGGTCCCCGGAGCCGAGCAATCGCCGCCGCAGCAAATACCATTCGCGACGGATTGACAGGGAGTCGTGTCCGGGGCATCGACTGTGCAACCGCCGCGCTCGTCGCAGCGCCGACACTGTTCGCATTGGTCCCCAGCTTGCGTTGGATCGGCCACACACTCGAAGAGTCCTGTCGATTGCTCCGCGCATCGCAGACATTCGGAACAGGCTTCGCCCGGCAACGCCTCGCAGCTGCCGTCGCGACATCTCCCGCAGTTCCCGCAGTCGTCTCCCGGGCAACACCCATCATTTGCGAAACACACGTCACCAGCTTCTGATGGACAGCAGAACGGTCCGTCAGCATCATCCAGGCAAGGGTTGACGCAGGTGGAGGTCTCCGGATCACAGACGACGCAGAAGTCCCCGCACTCCTCGTCGAGGCAACACCCGCCAAGCGGTATGCACACCGCCACCCCATCCCGCTCACAGCATTCCTGGGTAGCAGGGTCACAGCACTCGGCGTTGACCTCGCCCTGGCAGACACTCCGTCCAGCCGGACAGCAGCTCCGCTCGGCCAATGCCAGACTGAAGGGAAAGCCATTGAAGGCCAGCGGTGATCCCTCGGGCAGATAGCACACTCCGTCGCAACACTGGCCATCACATGTCAGGTCGGCCGGGCAGCAGACTTCTTCCTCGATGCCGGGATCTTCCGAACCGAACACCCGGACCAGGCAAACGGATTCGCTGCCGCAACACTCCCGGTCGCAGCACTGGTGGGGATCGTCACAACATTCGAATCCGCATGGATGTCCACCAGCCTCTCCACCACAACAGATATCGTTATTGCCCCTCCGGCCACAACTCGCTCCATCCGGACAGCAGACCCTGCCGCAGGGGTGACCTGCCGGGCAGCATTCACCGGTGATCGTGCATTGGCCAGTCGGGCAACACCCGCCGCCGCACCCTTCGGTGCCATCGTCCGGACAGCAGAGACCATCGAAGCATCGTCCCGGCGGACAGCAATGCGCCGCCCCTTCTCCTCCGCAAAGCTGGTGGCCCGGTGTGCACACCGGTTCCGGAGGGGGAGGAATCGTGGGACGGGAGCGGCCCCCGCGAGCATCGGCGCCGCTGAGTCCGGCCGTAGCAGCAAGACCTGCACCGCCACCCAGACCGATCAAACCCTTGAGGATCGAACGGCGTGAGGCGCCCTGTCCCGCTAGTCGCGTCAACTCATCGAACCGTTTTCCGTCCATGGGAGCCCGCCTTTCCTTCTGTGGTTGGCGGCCCGGTGGGTCGTCAGCCTCTGTAAACGCCTGCTGTTGCGCCGCTCTCCTCCGGTTAGACGCAGAACTTGCCAAAGATCGTTGACACGCAGCTATTGCAGCACTCGTAGTGATGTTCGCAGACAGACAATGGCCGCCTGCCACAGTAGTTGTTGTCGAGGCTGACGATGCATCGCTCGAGACCTTCCTGGCAGACGCACTGAGCGTCTTCACAGACCGTGAATGGGCGTTCGCACTCGATGTCGCAGCAGGGATCACGATCGACGGTGAACGGGCGACACACCCCTAGGTGGCAGAATTCGCATTCGCCGCAAGTGAGACCGAGACATCGATCGGGACAGGCGTCATACAGGCACTCGGTGCAGTAGCCGAAGTTGTTACAACATAATCCGAATCCGCATTGCTCGCCGCAATTGACGTTGAGGCAGCGGTGGTCATCACCGCAGATCCGGCATTCCGGACTCCTGAAATCGGTGAGGCATTCCTCCTGCTCGCAGCATCCGTCCGCAGGTGCGCAGCTGCCGTCAGGACATGGTTTCGGGCACTCGCACTTGCGCGTACTCGGGTTGCATACAAAGTTCGGCTGAGGGCAACATCCCGGAGAGCGCGTACAGTCCTCCCGGGATCCACACATGCCCGAGGCGTGGCAGTAATTCTCGTAGCAGGCGCCCGGTAAGGGTTCCGGACAATCATCGACGCAAACGCCGTTCTCACAGACCTGGCAGGCCAGACATTGCACCGGATCACACGTTTGATCCGCGGGATTGCAGACCTCACACGCTACGCAAAGCGACGCGCAAAATCCATCCTGGCACTCGCCACAAGGACCACACACGTCGCTGTTCTCACAGGCCTCGGCGCACGAGCCGCCCGGCAGGCAGGGGACGCCCGGAGGACAGCTCTCCCGGCAGGCTCCCGGCGGGTGGCACATCTCCTGAGATTCGAACGGGCAGCGTGAAGCCAAATCATCTGGAAGGACGAAGCTGCCGGAGCACATTCCCGCGTGCATCTGTGCCCGGATGCAGCAATCGCACGCACCAGGGGCACACACCGGCGATCCATTGTCCAGACAGGCCTCCAAAGCGCCATAGACCGCTTCGGTCTGATAAGCCGTGCACGCTGGAATGCAGTTGACGGTGCTGCCGATCAGGCAGGGTCCGGTTGTCCGTGGACATGCGCATGTGCCGTTGTTGCACGTGTCCTGCCCCTGTGCGCAGGCGCGGCCGCACATCCCGCAGTTCAAATGGTCATCGAGCAAATCGACACATTCGTCGTCGCAGCAGGTCAGGCCAGGCGGGCAGAGCCCGCCGCAGGGAGGTTCGGTGGTTGTTGTGGCCGGTGGTACCGGACAGCGGTCGACCTGATGCACACAAATCGGAGGAAGCGGATTGTAGGTAAGCGGATCGCAGCAGATATTGTCGATCGTGTCGCATGCACCTATCTCGCAGAGGCAGGGTGCGCGTGCGCCATCTTCGTCAAGGCAGCTCGCCCCCTCTGGCCGGTTGAACGAGTCGGTGTTTGGCAGTGTCGGGCAGCTGGCGCAGAAGCCGAGATCAGGTCCCGGCGTGGTCGTGGTCGGTTCGGGCGTCGTGGTGGTCGGGCCAGACACAAAGCACTGCCGCGCGCACGTGCCATCCGGCTGGCAAAACTCTCCGCGCGGGCACTGGCCTTGCTCGCACAGCGTCCCCAGCGCTTCACCGCAATAGGAATTGATGGTTCTGGACTGGAGACAGGTGCATCCGACGCTGGCGCAGACGTCGTCTTCAGCTTCCGGATCACAGGAGGTTGCGCAGGCGCGCAGGAAGCATGGCTGTCCGCCACAATCGAGCTGATCGTCGCAGAGCACAGGTGGCGGTGGGGTGGTCGTCGTGGTGGACGGCGACGGCAAGCATGCCGGGGTGCATGTCCTGGTAAACGTCCCGCAGAAGTAGCCAGCGGGACAGTCCGAATGCAACACACATACGATATCGGTGGACTCGCCGCTGCAAACCCACCAGGCTTTTGACTGCTCCGTGCCGCCCCAGATGTACTTGCACGTGCAGCCATCTCCGGGACAAATGCCATCCTGGTGTACACAGTTGTTCACGCAGCCGCCTTCGAGGCAAAGTTGTCCTGTTCCGCAGTCCCCGCCTTCGCCACATTGGTCGAGCACCACCGGTGTGGGAGTTGTCGTGGTCGTTGGTTGACCCGTTGTGGAAGTTACGGGTTGGCCGGTGGTGGTCGTGCTTCCCGGCTCGCCGGTCGTCGTGGTGGCCGGGGGCGTCGTGCTCGCACACGATTGCTGGTTCAGACATGCTCCCGCGCAACAAACCCCTTTTTCCTCCAGCGCAAAGGCACATGATTCGTCGTCCTCGACAAGCTCGAAGCCACATTGATAGATGCCCAACTCGTCTTTCGCGCAAATCTGGCAACCACACGGCCAGTTTGGCCTTCCGTCGAGGTCCGGACAGCACAAGTGGACGGCGGGGTCGATGCACTCTCCGAGACAGCAAAGAATCGCTGAGTCGCTCCCACAGTCGTCATGACTGGAACAGGGAGTGGGGGGAGAGGTTGTCGAGGTGGTCGTTGGCGGCAGTTCTGTCGTGGTTGTCGTCGTTGCCGGTTGACCGGTGGTTGTCGTTGACGTTGTGGTCGTCGGCAGCTCGGTCGTCGTGGTCGTTGCGGGCGGCGCGGCAGTGGTGGTGGTCGTCGCAACGCACCCGGCTTCCGTGCACATCTCACCCGTGGTGCATGCGTCGTCACATGCCGTGCAGTTTGTCGATGTCCCCAGGCTCACGCATCCGCTGGAACAGCAATCCTGTCCAGTCTCACAGGAGTCGCCGCACTCGAGGCAATGAGCTGTCGTGCCCAGCGGCACACATGCCCCGGCGCAACATGTTGTTCCCGGCGCATCACTGCAGGGTAGCGTGAGCAGGCAACTGGAGCCTACACAGACTCCCTGCTGGCAGGTGAGGAGGCTATCCGGGCAGTCATCGCTGATGCAACACTGATCCGGACCAAGGCATGTCCCGCTGCAGCACTGCTCTCCCGGCCCATCGCAACAGACGCCGCCACACATCAGGTCGGGGCGGCAACACCGCTCCTCGCCGATGCAGATCGTCCCCGCGGGGCAGCACTCCCCATCGCAACACTGGTCCGGGTCATCGCAGCACTCGAAACCACACGGGACACCACCTGCAGGACCACCGCAGCATATGTCGCCGTTGCCGCTGCGTCCGCAGCTCGATCCTGCCGGACAACACACGGCGCCACAGGGATACCCCGCAACGCAGCATTGACCATTCGTGGTGCACTGCCCGGCAGCGCAGCATCCCGTCCCACATGCCTCACTGCCTGCCTCCGCGCAGCAAACACCGTCGAAACACCGCTCTGAAGGGCAACAGTATTCGGGCCCCTGTCCACCACAGAACTGGCTCCCCTCCGGGCAAACTGGAGATGGCGGCGGCGGCACGGTCGGGCGAGTCCTTATTGGGCGCGCATTAGCCTCTGACCCGGTCGCTGCTGCCACGCTCGCTCCGCCGACGCCGAGAAATGCCTTGAGTAAAGACCGGCGAGACGCACCCCGTCCTACCAATTTCGCCAGATTGTCGAACCGGTTGCCGTCCATGTGACCTGCCTTTGCTTGTTCAGTGATCCGGTCATTTGGAAGACGCGGCAATCTGCCGCTCGCCAATGGCGCGGATACTGCGTCGACGGGCAATTTGATAACGAAACTAGAGAATGGAGGAGAATTTTTCAACCCCGAGGCAGCGCTCTCACGCCTCTCAGCACGCACCCAAAGGCGTGAGTCGAGAGGTCAGGCGACCAGTTTCGTCTCCTGTTCGAGGGTCTCCGGCGCCCGCAAGAAAAAGGCCGCGCCCGAGCAAAAGAGCAGGCATGCCGTGAACACCAGGGCCGCTTCAGAGCTGGCCAGGTCCGAAATGAACCCCAGCACCAGCGCGCCCGTCACATAGCCGAGATCGGCGATCGTTCGATAAATGCTGAGCGCGGGCGCAATCATCCCCTTTGGCGCCAGGTCGGCGGCATAGGCGGCTGGGGCCGGTCCAGCCACGCCGGTGCCGATTCCCCAGATCAATCCCGCCGCCAGAAATGCCGAAAAACTGCCGGCCGTGGTGAAGAGCAACATCGCCGCGCCGGAAACGACCGTCGACACCACGATGACGCCCTTGCGCCCCAACCGATCGACCAGCATGCCGGATGGGTAGACGAGCAACACACCGGTGATCGTGATCAAACTGATCCCCAGCCCGAACTGTTCGGTCGCCAGGCCAATGTGGTCCTCGGCAAAGAGCGGAATGACGTTGAAGACCCCACCGGTCCGTGCGAAAAAAGCCACGAAACTGACAGCGCTGATCAGCACAAAGCCGGGAATTCTGATGACGAGGGCCAGTTGTTCTCGCAGTCCGAGATGGAGCTCGCTGGCGGCTCGCGCAGCTGCCGATCCGGGTTCCGGTCTGGTTTCCGGAACGAACACCAGGGCCAGAAGCGTCACCACACCAGCCAGCGCCGCATTCACCCAGAAGGGACTGGCCAACCCATAGTGCGTGGCCAACCAGCCGCCCGGCCAGGCGCCGAGCGCGACTGCGGACAGAAAAACCCCCTGGTAGATGGCCATCACCCGGCCGCGGTTGTGGCTGGATGAGATGTCGGCCGCGACGACCTGGCCGCCAGTCAGCACAACAGCCGCACCGGCGCCGTTGATGAAGCGGGCGAGCAGGAAAACAGGGTAGTTCGGAGCCAGCGCGCAGAGCGCGGAGCCAATGACGGTGAGGAGCCCACCCGCCGCCAGCGTCGCTTTGCGTCCGCGGCGGTCCGCGAGCTGGCCCGCCGGCATATTGGCGACAAAACGGGCCAGACCATACACGGCAATCGTCAATCCGATCGCCGTTTTGCTGACGCCGAAGTCCTCGGCGTAGAGCGCCGTCACCGGAATGATCAGACCAAAACCGATCTGATTCGCGGCGATCAGCAGACAGATCCAGCCAAGAATCCCGCGCGATTCCCGGGAGAGATCGAGTGATCTGACATTGGCCCGCGTTGCCAAATGAGGCTCCTGCACGCCGGGCAATCGACCGGCGTCTCACAGTGTATGTGCATCGCGTCCCAGTTCACATTCGAGAAAGGTGAACCATGCCCCAGATTGGTGATATCGAGCTGGCCGGAACCTCATTCATGCTGGCGCCCGGCAGCTATCACAGAACGTCGGATGGTCCGCCCGAAGGACGCAACGGCCGGGTGGAGATCAACGACTTCGTCGGCGGCCAGCACCGGGCGCTTCAGATGGAACGGGATACGTCGTGGGATTCCGCCGGAGTCGGGCCGGCACTCTTTGGTCAGGGCGTGGAACCGTGGCCACGCCTGGTCGTGCATACCGATGCGGTTATCTCACCGGTTTCATCGGCGCAGCGGGTTCACGCGATCGCTATTGGCGATCACGTCTATCTCGGCATCGGGCGGTATGTCTACCGGACGGTGTCGATCGCCGCGCCGGCGTGGGCCAACGTCACGCAGGTCGCCGATCTCGGTGCTGGCCGGACGATCACCGGTCTTGCCTGGTACCAGGGAAGCCTGGCGATCGCCACCGGCAATGGTCTCGACATCCGGCTCCTCGATCTCACGACGCTGGCCATCACCACACTCCTGGCTGGATTCAAGGGAAACTGGATCGTTGGCTACGCCAACCGTCTGATCGCCTCCGATCCCACACCGGGCAACGAATCGGTGCTCAAAATGACGACCGGCGGCGGTCTCGACACGCGGGAGCTCGATTCGCCCATCACCAACATGACGCTGCATGGCGGCAAGGTGGCCATCGCCACCCGATCCGGCATCTGGTTGCTCGGCGGGCGCTCCGATCCTGCCGCGGGCAAATGGCTCGGCGAACCGGAACCCCTCTTTTCGCATGGTACCCAGTCCAACTCCTCCGACTACCGGTTTCTGGCGTCGTTTGGCGGCAAGCTCTACACCTACCTCGCTGGCGAAGTCATGGAGTGGAATCCCAACGCCGGATCGACCCGGCAGGGTTGGCGGTCGGCGGGTCTCGAAGGTCGTCAATGCTATGGCGGCACGGTTGCCGGCAACCGGCTGGTAGTGTCGATCCAGTCGCGCTCGGGTTCGTACGAGCTCTGGGCGTGGGATGGATCGGGTTGGTGGCTGATGAGCACGACCACACTGGCCGCCCGGGTCTGGCCCGCATTTCTGGCCGGAGCCGGTGGATACGATCTGGTCGCCTTCTGGGACGGCGACGCCAATGTCGCCTACGATCTCTACGGCATGGTCAATCGCTCTGCCACCCTGCATTCCTTCGCCAGCTCCGGTTTTTTCGTAACATCCATGCTGGATGCGGGCGATCGAACCAGCGACAAAGCGTGGCGATCGATCGGCGCGCAGTTCGCCGCTCCGTTCATTCAGGGAAATCCCGCATCGAGCGATCAGATCGGCCTCACACTGGCCTGGTCGATCGACGGCGGCGCCACCTGGACGACTGCTGCAACGACCAGCTCGTCGAATCCCGGCCAGCGGGTGCACACCCTGAGCGCAGAGCTCGATTCGGATATCGTCACGTCGCCATTCCTGCAGATCAGGGTCGGTTGGACCTCGATCGCCGACTGGGCTCCCGTGTTGACCGGCGTCTGGGCGGAGTACGCCATGCTCGACGCTGCTGCACGCCGCCGCCGCTGGTCGCTCGCCGTGCAGGTGCGCGACGGCGTCATCTGCCGCGATGGTTCACGCGAAACACAGTCGGGACGGCAGTTGAGCGATACCCTCTGGACCGCCTGGGAGACGAAGGCAACCGTCGATTTCCGCGATGTCGACTACGACGTCAATACCGTCGAGCGGCGCGTCCGAATCATCGACATCGAGGAAATCGTTGCCAAACCGGCGGACGCGGCCCGCTGGGGAGAATCGACGGTGCGACTGACCTTGGCGGAAGTGTGAACGGCGCTACTCCGAAGCCACCTGAGCATCGCCTGGCCAGCCGGCTGATTGGGCAGGCAATGTGGTATGGAACTCCTGACAGGTCTTTGAAGTGGAGGTTCCTGCCGGCGTCAGACCGGCGTATTGGTCGGTGTCAAGGTTGGTGTGTTCGTCGGTGGACGCGGCGTATTGGTCGGTGTATTGGTTGGCGTGTTCGTCGCCGGACGCGGCGTATTGGTCGGAGTGTTGGTTGGAGTGTTCGTCGCTGGACGCGGCGTATTGGTCGGTGTGTTGGTTGGCGTGTTCGTCGGCGTACCGGTCGGGGTGTTTGTCGGCGTATTGGTTGGTGTATTCGTCGGCGTATTGGTCGGCGTATTGGTTGGCGTCGGCGTCGGGTCGAGACACGCCCCGCTCACACACACCTTCGGCGGCCGGCAGCAGACATCACCACAGCAGGTTGCGTCGCAACACACCCCTTCGCAGATCAGATCGTCGCGACAGCACCGCTCTTCGTACCCGGCGCCGGGATAGACCTGATCGAGGCAAGAGTAGCCATTGGCGCAGCATTCCCGGTCGCAGCATTGCAGCGCCGTGGAACAGCACTCCCGGCCACAGGCGTATCCCTGACACGCCTGCTTCGTAGGAGTTCTGCTTGGCAGCGGAATCGCCGTTTTGGTCGGCGCCGGACTGGGCGGCGGTGGAATCACCGGCCGCTCGCGATCGGTTCGCGCGTCGGAATCGCTCAGGACAACCACGCCAGTGGACGCGGCGGCGCCAAGACCGAGCATCCCTTTGAGGACCGAGCGCCGGTTCGATCCACTGGCCATCGCACGCACAAACTGATCAAACCGCGATCCATCCACAGGAAATCACCCTCTCAAGAAATGCTGGCCCGATCGAGATGAAAGAGATGAGCGTGTCTATTGGTTCTGCCGGGAACGATCCCGATACACATTCTCAGGTTTGTTCGAGAAAATCAATCCCCTCCAGACATCAGACATCGAATGCAAAGTCGATACCCTGGCCAGATTTCGTGTGCCGATCTCACCACCTGTGAAGAGCGCCAGGATTCCTCCCGGCGCCAGTTGCTCCTCTTCCACCACAATAGCAACGGCATTCGGCAGGTGGCAGATCGAAGGAGCATGCATACATGAACAGACGCCGATTTCTCGAGGCCTCGGCCGGTGGCATGCTGGCGACGAGGCTGGTTCGGCCCTACACGCCCGTCAGCGCCGCCCAGGAATCCGATTCACCCCAGGTCTGGGGGTTCCAGGTGATCGATGCCTACCCTCACGACCCGAATGCCTATACCCAGGGATTGGTCTACATCGCCGATGGCTTCCTGGAGGGCACCGGGCTGCGGGGTCAGTCGGATCTCAGAGAAACCGTGCTCGAAACCGGGGAGGTCCTGCGCCAGGTTCCCCTCGCCGACGAATACTTCGGCGAAGGTATCGCTCTGGTCGACGATCGCATCTACCAGATCACCTGGCAGGAAGAAAGGGCATTTCTCTACGAGCGGGAGACCTTCGAGAAAGTCGCGGAATTCCGCTACCAGGGAGAAGGGTGGGGGCTCACCTGGAACGAGGAGCACCTGGTGATGTCCAATGGCTCGAATATGATTGTCTATCGCGATCCCGAAACGTTCGACATCGTCAGAGAAATCGCGGTCATGGCCGGCGACCGCCCGGTGGACCGTCTCAACGAGCTCGAATGGATCAATGATGAGATCTGGGCCAACGTCTACCAAACCGACTGGATCGCCCGCATCGACTCTGAATCGGGACAGGTCAGGAGCTGGGTCGACCTTCGTGGTCTCCTGCCGCTCGCCCCGGGCGAGTCATATCCCGGGGTGCTAAACGGCATCGCCTGGGACGCTGACGGCGAGCGGCTTTTCGTTACCGGCAAGTTCTGGCCCACGCTCTTCCACATCGAGCTTCTCGCCTTTCAATAGCCCTTCTCACCAACAGTGCGGGGCGTAGCTTCGGTCATTTCGACTTGACATCCCCATTATTGCGGTTCACGATAGAGTCGATTGCAGAAGCATCGTGGTTCAGTCGCCTGGCGAATGTCACGGTGAGACATCGCCAGGCGAGGGTGGGGAACACTCATGGACTGCGAGCGCTTCGATCGGCTCACCCGCCTCCTGGGCGAAGGCGCCTCACGCCGCTCGGTGCTCAGGAGTCTCCTCGGGTTCGGCGGCGCCGTCGTCGCTGTCCCAGCCACTGAATCGGTTGCCGGCGCCCGGACCTCACGCGGCCGCCCGACCATCCCTCCCCCCGACCTACCTGACTGCCTGTTGCCCGACCAAATGTGTGGTGGTGTTTGCTGCGGCGCGGGACTGTGCAAGGAGAACCACTGTTGTGACTCTGCTTCCGCCGTCTGGTGCGGCAACGCCTGCTGCGAAAACGGACTGTGCACGACCACCGGCGCGTGCTGCGACGACGGCGCCCTGGTCTGCGGCACTCTCTGTTGCGCGCCGACTGCGTCCTGCGGGCGATCCGGGAACGCGGACATCTGCTGCGACCCGGCAAATGGCCAGGCTCCCTGCGGACTCGACTGTTGCGCCAGCGAATCGCAGTGTTGCGGAAGAGAATGCTGCCCGCCCGACGCCCTTTGTCTGGCGCGCGTCTTCGGCGGATACCCGGAAGAACTCTGCTGCCCCGAGTCGCTGACCTGTGATGGGCAATGTTGCACCGGGACCTGCTTCAGCCCAATAGGCGAGAGTCGTACCGGTCCAAATCGGGTCTGCTGCCCGCCAGCGCTTCTCTTCTGCCCCGATCTGAACGACCCAACCCAGGGCTCGTGCTGCGAAAAGTGCTGTCACGATGACACTGGGCTGCCGCTATGCGCCGGATCATCACAATGCTGTCCTGGTGACTGCGACGGGCTCGCCGATCCATCGCAATGCCTCGAAGGTGTGTGCATCGACGGCACATGCGCGCAACAGCCGATCTGCGCAAACGGCGAGCATTGTTGTGCGGAGGGAGGCAGCCATTGCTGTCCTGAGGGGCAGGAATGTTGTGGCGAGGAGTGTTGCGCGACCGGGACGCATTGCTGCGGCGATGGTCGTTGCTGTCCCGATGGGCAGCAATGCTGCGACGACGGATGTTGCGAAGCGGGAGCGTTCTGTTGTGAGAGCGGAGATCGTCACTGCTGCGCCGGCGAACAGGAGTGCTGCGGCGACCAGTGCTGCGATCCCGGCCGGGAATGTTGCGGCAGCGCATGTTGCGAAACGGGAGAGTCATGCTGCGAGCGAACGGTCGACGGAGCGACGGTTTTCGTTTGCATTCCCGAAGAGGCAACCTGCTGCAGCACTGACGACGAGTGCGCCGCTCTGAGCCAATGCGCACCCACCACACAAGGCAGGTTCTGGCATGAGATCAGCACCTGCGGCGCGGGCGGCTACTGCATCGTCGAGGAGGGGAACAGCACCCTCTGCGAATCGAGCGGTCCCTGCCAGGCAGCCACTTGCGACGTGACGGCGGGCTGCGGCACGGCCATCGTGCCGAACTACACGGTGGTTTCAGGCGGCGTCTGCTGTAACAACGGAGAGTTCATCAGCGGTGGAAACTGCTGTGCCGGTCAACTCTGCCCGGCCCCCGACTACTGCACATACGAAGTTCTCTGCAACAACAACCGGTGCCCGACCTCTCCCTGCGTTCCTGGAAATCAGCCTTGCGATTACGCATTCTGTTCCTATGAGGGCACGTGCGTGTTCGGGAACAACTGTCCGGGAGGCGTTGGCCAGAGAGGTCAGAATCAGGCCTGCGATTACAACTGTCAGTGCGCGACCTCACCGGGGAACCCGCGATTCTGCCTGAAGAGCTTTGGCGACCCCTACGGATACTGCCTGAGCTTTGGCGGGCCGGGCAATCCTCAGCCCCTCTGTCCTCCACCTCCAACGCCGACCTAGCCCGGCACTGTTCATTCGGCGGTTGGAGAACAGATCGAGTGGACCGCGTCTGCAGGTTGTAGCTGCAGACCCCCGTGTCTGCCTTCTGTAGGAAACGATCTCACCTTTGGCCGGTCCGTCTATGGGCCGTTTCGCGGCCGCCGTTCGGGCCTTGCACGACCGTCGCTGGCGATTGCGGGAGCAGACACGGGGGTCTGCGACTACGAGGAGGGAGCAGCGCGGTCCTCACGACCGCGGCGCCGTAAACGGCGCCGCTCACGGTGCGATGCCCCTATCGGGGCTTGGGCCGCCAGGTCCGAAGGACCTTTGCACCGTGAGCCCGGCCCGTTCACGGCCGGGCGGGTCTCACGGAACCGCAGATGACCCAGGCACACGCCGCATGCGGCAGAGATCTTCCCCCTGAGGGAGTCACGACGCTTCGGTTATCTCTTCTCCGATCGCTTCGAGTGAAACCCCAACCGCCACAGCCGTCGCCGCCATCAACAGCAGGGATCTCTTCGTCGAATCATCGACATCGCATGGTAGGGGGAATGTCAGGATGGGCGCCGGCGTATCGTCTCCGTTCACGAGCAGCACCACATCCATTCCGTCATCGGCATGCCAGACAATCCCTCGGCCCCCAGCGGCGCAATGAGCCGCGAACACAGGATGGTCGCGATCGACGCTGACGAGCAGGATCTCGGCCGATTGCGTCGTGAGAAGACTCGGACATCGCGGATCGTCGGCATCCAGCACGAGCGTGCCGTCCGAAGCGAGGGTCGAAAGCAAGACCTCCGCGACATCGCGCCAATCGCCCGTGGGCCGGTCGTCACTCGCAGCAAGGACGACGACATCGGCGCTCTCGAACTCCACCCCCGACTCCTCAACATCCTCTGTCGTGACTTCGAGGATCGCGTACTCGACGAATGGATTGCTCAGGATCGCCCGGATGGGGTGATAGTGCTGACGATCGAGACTCGTCAGCACGCGCCCACTCACCGATGCCTGTGACGATGTGACCATACCCACTGTCTGTCCCTCACGTTCGAGCATTCGGGAGAGACGCTGCGCGACAAACGCTGAG
The DNA here is from genome assembly GCA_019637585.1 of Thermomicrobiales bacterium. GTDB lineage: Bacteria > Chloroflexota > Chloroflexia > Thermomicrobiales > UBA6265 > JAHBVL01. The sequence goes on from JAHBVL010000001.1 coordinate 61,546, forward strand.
TGCATTCCGGCAGCGAGCGCCACAACCGGGACCCGGAATGGAGCATCTTCAGGGTAGATCAGGTCGACGACCGCGGGCCCCATGTCGATCGGGTCGCCATCGGTCGGGTTGATATGAAGCAGGAATGAGGGGCTCGAGTTGACCTCGAGAATGGCGCCGCCATGCTCCCAGATCGATTTGGCGATGTCTTCCGTGATCAGGTCAATCCCACAGATATCCAGATTGATGGCTTCGGCAGCCATTCGGGCCAGGAGCACGTTGTCAGGATGGATGTCCTCGGTGCGGTTGATGGAAAACCCGCCATAGCGCGGCCCCGACATCATCCTCAGCCTGATCACGGAGTCCGCCGGAAGAACGGAATCGAGCGTCACGTCCTGGCTCGCCAGCATCGAGTCCAGCTCCTCATCGAACTCGGTGTACGCCAGGCGGCTTGGGTGTTCCGGGTGGCGCCGTGGATCGGCGTTCGCCTCATCGATCAATTGGCGCACCGTGCTCCGGCCATTGCCAACCACATGGGAATGGACTCGCTCGATCACGCCCACGAGCTGGCCATCGACGAGGAACACGCGGAACTCTTTGCCGGGAAGGAACGCTTCGACCAGAACCGCATTCCTTCCCGATCGCGCCGTCGCGGCCGCGTACGCGTCGCGCACGCTCTCCGCATCTGACAGATTCGGCGCGACCCCCCATCCGCCGGTCAGACTGACTGGTTTGACGATCACCGGATACCCGATCTCTGCCGCGGCAGACACCGCCCGTCGCGCACTTCTGACCACCTGGCCATTGGGAACGGGAATACCGCGCTGGCGCAGAATGTGGTTCGTCAACGGTTTCTGTTCGGCCGTTCTTCCGCCCAGCAGACTCGTGCTCGATGCCCGGCATCGCCAGAAACGGCGGAGATATCTGCCCGTCCCCAATTCGACGATGTCGTCAAAGGGCGGATCGTCGATCCGGACTGGAACGCCGCGACGGCGCGCGGCCCGGATGACGAGATCCCGGCCCTCCGGCTCGGTGCGCCGGGTCATGTAGCCGCGGATGCGCGCGGCATAGGCAGCGGCAAAGTCGAAGTCAGGGTCCTCTCCGAGGAAGTGGTGGTTCAGCGTCTCGACTGCGATATCCGCCGCCGCAGTGGCGATCGCATAGTCCTCGTACTCGACAACTGCATCGAAAATGCCGTCGCCAGACGACCAGCAGAGCGCCACCTTGACGTCATGCCCAGCCGACTGCTGAATCTCCTGCACCAGCGCGATGAAGAGCTGCTCCACCGGAACAGACGCATCGCCCTGTGGCGCGTTCTCTCCATGCTGACCTGGCGGCAGGAGCTCTCGTTCTTTGATGTTCCCCAATGACCCGGCTGCGACCGTGAACCGCGCAACTGATGTCTGCGACCACGCGTTCGGACCATTCAACCGCCGGACGTCGACCAGTCGTAGGGGTTCCTTCGATTCATTCACCAGTTGCTTTCCTCACGATTCACATTCTCTCTGCTACGTCTGACGGATGCTCTCCGGCGGAATGTCACGACTCACTGCAGCAGCCACGGCAAAGAGCAGCGTCAGCCTGGATTCGCGGTCGGTCTCTGCGGCATGCTCGACGATCGGCGTTGCCGATTCGCTGCCAGTCATCAGCACGACACGTTCCGAATCGGATCCAGCCATCACAACAGCCCGGCCGCGTGCATGGAGGTGAGCGCGCAACACCGGGTGGTTTTCGTCTACGCTCACCAGGATGACTGATCCAGCCGCTCGTGCCCGCAATTCGTCAGCGCGAGGGTCGGCTGCATCGAGGATGACCGTGCCCGTTTCCCCAGCCAGATCGATGAGAACCTGGGCAGCGTCACGCCAATTCTTCGTTGGTTGCTTCTCGGCACGGGTAACGATGACTGTGTCGATCGCCGAAAAACCCAACCCTCGCTCTTCGACATCGACGGCGCCAACCCCCAGCACCGCACAATCGACGACCGGGCTGCTCAGCACGATGCCGAATTGCGTCTGACCACGGTTCACCCACGGACCAAGCGGGACACCGTCGACAACCGTATCGGCTGCATGCGACAGACCAACCACATGACCGGCACCACGAAGCACCTGTGCGACACGCTCGCACGTCGCTTCGACACCGGCCGAACCCGTGACACCCACCACAGGAATGCGGTATGGCGTTCCGGGCGGAAAGAGCAAGTCGATATAGTCTTGCCCCACATCCCGGCTCTCTCCCTGGAGTGGCCGAATATGCACGCCAAACTCCGGTCCGGAGTTAACCTCATTGATCACGCCGCCGATCTCCCCAAGCGGCACACCGATATCGGGCGTCAGAACGTCGACACCACAGATGTCCAGTCCCACGGTTTTCACGGCAAACTCGATGAGCCGCACGTTGTCCGGATGGATTTCTTCGGTGCGTACCGCGTTCGAGCCACCATGCCCGGAACCGCCAAGATGGTGAAGGAAGAACGTCGTGCCAGCCTCCGGCACACTGTCGAGCGTCAGTCCCTGCTGATACAGGACGGCCTCGGTTTCCTCGAGGGGAACTGGCTTCATCGGCTGCCCGGGTTGCCGTCTCGGCTCGGCATTGACCGCGTCGAGCAACTCCCGTACCGTGCGCACGCCGTCCCCGGTCGTGGACGGTTTGAGCCGCTCGACAATCGCCTTCACCTTGCCGTCCGCCACGAACACCCGGTAGTCACGCCCCTCGATGAATTGCTCGACAAGCACCGTCCGGGAACCTGATATGGCGGTCGACCTGGTATAGGCGGAACGAACCTCATCGGCGTTGCGCAGTTTCGTGAAAACGCCTCGCCCATGATTGAGATTGAGCGGCTTGACCACCACCGGAAAGCCGATATCGTCGGCAACCGCGACGGCACGTTTCGCGCTGGAAACGACGACTCCCTTCGGAACCGGAAGACCCCGTTCACCAAGAACGTGATTCGTCAACGACTTGCTGTATGCGATGCGATGGGGAATCAGCCTGGTCTTGGAGCTCGATCGGCCCATATATCGTTGCTGGTAGATTCCCGTCCCCAGCTCGATCAACCCGCGATTGGCTTCACAGTGCCGTACGGGGATACCGCACCGGCGCGCAGCCCGCAGGATGGCCCGGGAGTGCTCGTCGATGCCCAGCGACTCCGTCACCGCTCGATGCGTGCGGTCGAATTCACCGGCGAAGTCGAAGCCGGGCTCGATCTGAAGAAAGAGGTGATTGAGCGCGCGAACTGCCAGATCCCCAGCGGCGTGAACCAGGTTCTTCTCCTGGTATTCACAAACGACCTCGTACCACCCCGCCGGGCCCGCATTCCATGACAGTCCAAGCGACACCTCATAACCGGCCGATTGCTGAATCTCCAGAACCAGAGCGGCGAAGAGCTGACCAGCATCGACATCGGCGTTGGAAAAAGGAGCCGTCTCTTCTCCACCCAGCGCCTGAATCAACGTGCGCTCACTTGGCGGATCGATCGAACCAGGATCGATCATGAATCGCGCCACCGGCCGGTCGGACCACGCATTGGGTCCGTCGAGCACCCGGGTGCTCACGATATGCAGCGGCAATACCGTTGTGGCGGTCATCGACATCCCCTCGTCCATGTAGCGCTACAGCAATTCCAGGGCGATCGCTGCCCCAAGAGCCGGCAAGGAGAGATCAGCTGGCGCCGAAATCGAGCGCTCAACGCCCTCCCTGATGTGCACCACGATGTCATCTCGCACAAACACCGCTTCCCCTCCCTGTGCGCGCCATTGTTGCAGGAGCTCGCTTTCCGGATCGACGCCAAAGCCGATCACCCGATTGGGCAGCGAGGAGCGGATGTCCTCCAGACCCGGGGCGTCCACATCGACGATGGCGCTTCCATCCGGCGGCATCAGGTCGAGAACGACACGCGCCGCGGCGCGATGCGCGCCACGACTCTCTCCCGGCGAATCGGGCAGCACCACAACGTCGCAGTAGCGAAAAAGGAGACCGGGCGGCTCGAGGTCACGCATCTCCACCTGCAGCACAGCGAGCTCGGCAAATGGATTGTGCAGCACCAGCCGGTGGTGTGTCCTCCCTTGCAGGTCGAGCCGGGTCATCGACTGGTGTCCGACCACGTTCGCCGAAGTCGTGGCCAGCCCGGCGGTTATGCCGCATGCTCGCGCCTGGCGCCAGATCGCTGTAGCAATCTCGTCAGCCGCGCCATTCCCCAGCACGGCGACAACGGGAATGCGGACCGGCGTTCCGGGGGGAAACAATGAATCGACAACGGCGGCCCCGATGTCCCTCGGTTTGCCAATCTGTGGGACGAGATGGACTCTCGGTCCGGGTTCGTGGTTGATCTCGATGATGCCGCCGCCGGTCTCCCAAACCGACTTCGTGATGTCGGGTGTGATCAGGTCGACGCCGCATGGATCGACATCGATCGTGCGTGCAGCCAAAACCGCCAGGTGCGCGTTGTCCGGATGAATGTCATCCGTCCGGTCTCGCGTCGTACCACCCTGACTGACATTCGACACCAGCTTCACCCGCACGTACTGACCGGCAGGAGGAACGCTCTCCAGCGTCATTCCCACCCGCTCGAGCGCGTCCGTGGTCGCGGCGTCAGGGGTGATGTCAGTGAGAATCTGGGTGTGCCCCCTGCCTCGCAACGGGTCCTGGTTCACGATGTCGATCAGTTCGGCAACCGTGTGAACGCCGTCGCCAACGACATGAGCCGGCATTCGCTCGAGCACCGCGACAACCTTCCCACCGATGACGAGAACCCTGTTCTCTGCTCCTTCGATAAGCTGCTCGACAAGCACTTTGCCACTGCGCGTCGCCCGGGCGGCGATCGGATAGAACTCGCGAACCTTTTCCGGTGTGCGGAGATCGACCCCCAACCCACGCCCCTGCGATCCGGATAGTGGCTTCACCACCACGGGGAAACCCAGCTGCTCGGCCGCGCTCACGGCCTCGTCTTCAGACGTAACCGGGATCGACCTGGGAACAGGAATCCCCACTTCACCCAGCAGGCGGAGCGTCATCTCCTTGTTCGTGGAAATGCTGTCGCCCAGGTGGCTGCTGTGCGATGTGATCATGTCCCGGTAGCGGAGGAGGTGGATGCCCGTGCCCAGCTCGATGAGCAGCGACGGCGGAGCCACCCAACGAATCGGAATCCGCCGCTCTTCAGCTGCCCGAATAACCGCGTCTTCCTGCGGGCGCACCGGCCGGGCTTCGACAATGCGCCGGATCGTGCGTTCGAACTCCCGCTCGAAATCGAACCCGGCCTGACCAGGCTCGAGAATCTCGCTCAGCAGCCGAACCGTGAGATCGAGCGCCGCTTCGGCCAGCACCGCGTCCCGGCACTCGACAACGACGTCGAAAGTGCCTGGTTCCACACCCGGTTGAGAGATGCAGAACGACACACGGTCTCCAGCAGAGCGCTGCATCTCCAGGGCGATCCCCGCGATGATCGACCCGACAGAGTCCCACAACCCGCCGTTCTCATCTGCTCCGGCGTCGAGACCGTCCTGTCGCATGGCCAGGCGCAACCGGGAAACGGCATCTGGTCCCGCATCAGAAGCATCGGCCAGAACGTGCACCACCGGCCGGGAAGACCAGGGATTGGGTCCCTGGTAGATAGAGCGTTCAACAATTGCCATCGAAGACATGACCTGTCCTTTGTATTCAGACGGGTTCAGCGTCGACCCTGTTCTCCCATGACCCACACGGCGCACGCGGCTGCCAATCTCGCCTCCGCTGGAGCACCGGGATCGTCGATGAACCCAGCGCCTGGTGCCGCCACGCCGTCGGAAATGATGACGACGCGCTCTTCACAGATCGTGAATCCAACCTGGCCAGCATTCAACCATGCCGCCAGACGCGGGCTGGTGGCATCGGTCGAATACCCAACGATTCGACGATCTGGCCCGACCCAGGATTGTCCATCGACAATCGTATCGACATTTACAACCACTGCGCCATCCAGTCCCAGCAGCGACAGCGCTACCTCCTCCGGACTACGGAGCCCGGATCCTGCCGTCTGAATCGATTCCGGGAGAACAACCAAATCGCAGTGGTGAAACCCCAGCCCATCCTCCCGGAAGCCCTCATGCGTCACCTGGAGCACCGCCATCTCGACGAACCGGTTGCGCAACACCATCTGGTGCTGCGGTCTCCGCTCCAGATCGGCATGTGGCCTGACATCCTCGCCAACGCACGTGCGAGCCGTGGTAGCCGCGCCAGTCACCAAACCAGATCGCTCGAACGAGGACCGCATGAACTCGGCTATCTCCAGAGCGACGTACGAACCGAGTACGGCAACGACCGGCACCCGCACCGGAGCCCCTGGTGGATACAGCGAACCGACGATTGCCGAAGCCACCGTGCCATAGTCCATCGTCGCTGGATCGTCGACATGCACCCGCGGGGCCGGCTGGAAATTGACCTCCAGAACCGCGCCACCCACCTCCCGGATCGACTGGGAGATATCGGGCATGACCAGATCGACGCCGCACATCGCAACATCGATCGTCCGCGCGGCCAGAATCGCCAGCCGGGCGTTGTCGGGATGGATGTCGGCAAGCCGGTCGACGGCGCTGCCTCCCTGACTCACGTTCCCGGCAAGCTTCACCCGCACGACCTGACCCTGTTCCGGAACACTGGACCGTGTCAGACCCACCCGCGCCAGCGCCTCGTCGGTCGACTCGTCGGCCACGATCCGGTTCATGGGCAACGACCCATCCCTTCCACGCAGGGGATTCCGGTTCTCGATGTCGATCAAATCCGCAACGGTGTGGCGCGCATCCCCGACTACCTGGGCCGGTTGCCGTTCAACGACCGCAACGACCCGATCGTCGATGACCAGTACCCGGTAGTCGCTTCCCCGGACGAACTCCTCGATCAGAACGGCCTTGGACTTCGAATAGTGCATCGCCCGTGGCACGAAGTCCCGCAGCTTTTTCGGTGTATCGAGGTCGACGGCAACGCCCCGCCCTTTCAGACTGTCGACCGGCTTTACGACAACGGGATATCCAATGGCTTCCGCTGCGGCCAGCGCCTCGCCGACATCACGAACCACCACACCCCGCGGCACCGGGATACCGACCCCTTTCATGAGCTCGATCGATGCCGCCTTGTCTTCCGCGGTACTGAAACCGAGGTACGACGAGTGGGAGAGAATCGTCGACCGATAGCGTCTGATATGCACACCCGTGCCGAGCTCGATCAGTTTTGCGTCGGTGCTGGCCCACCGAATCGGAATCTGCCGTTCGCGCGCAATGCGGAAGATGGCGTCTTCCACAAACAGGGCGGATCTCCGTCCCATCAGACTCAACATCCTGCCGTCGAGCTCGGAGTCGACGTCGCCCTCATCCCGGTTTGACGTCAGCGCCTGGTTGACCAGCCACACCGCCAATGCCATGCATTCGGCAACAACATCGGCCCTGCGAAATCCGAGCACGACTTCATAGAACCCCGGTTCCCCTCCCGGCCGCGACGAACTGAAGGTCACTTGGTCACCGGCGAGGCTTTGCAGCTCCAACGCAATGCCCTCGGCAAGGGTGCCGGCATCGCGCCACAGTCGATTCACGGGGCTGACCTCTCCGAGCCCGCCGAATCCCGATCGACGCATCAACGTGACCAAGTGTCCTCCGGAACTCGGCCCGAGATCTGAGGCGTCGAGAAGAAACTCGGCGACCGGTTCGTTCGACCAGGCGTTTGGACCATGAAAGAAGCGGGTCCGCATGACCCGAATACCTGGCGTGCTTTCACTCCCCTGCAGTTCGCTGTCAGGTGAATCGCCCAAGCTCATGACTCGTCCCTTATGTCGCAGAGCCAGCGCCGGTAGCGCGTCTCATCTTCGACACACCGACCCAACTTGACTGTTTGGTGCTTTCAGCGTCGCTGAGTGTAATCGCTCGCGCGGCAAACGACCGGCCACAGAAATGGAGAATCGATGACTTCCACCTTCGGCAACGTCCCCCACCCACCATTCGTCGACCGGCTCATTCCCGACACCCACAACCGCGCCTGGGACGACCTCGGCCAGCGGAAGCCCATTGGCGTCTGCCAGCACTCGATGCTCGGCTCGCTCTGGGGAACGGATGCCTACTTCCGCCGTGGAGCAGCGTCTCGGGCCTTGACCGATTACGGCATCGGCGGCTCGACGGATGGCGGGCAAGGGGATGGCGTCATCCTCCGCTGGAACGATCCCCTCGGGCGGGGAACCGCGGTCGACATCGACGGCGTGTCCCATCGCGTCAGCGCCAACCGGGCGCCCTGGGCCAATGGCGGCAGTGACGACCTGGAGGGCGACGGTCCGGCGTTTGTCCGCAAACTGGGAATCGCCGCCATCAATCGCGATCTGGTCAGCATCGAACGCTCGGATGGCGGCATCGAAAGCACGCCCATGAGTCCGAAACAATTCGAATCGATCTGCGCTCTGACCGCGCACTGGTTCGATCACGCACGGGTCCCCTGGGAACAGTTTCCCTTCAATCCAGGGGCCGGCGTCACAACCCACATGCTGCACTACGAATTCGCGTCGAAGACATGCCCATTCGCACCAGTCACCAACCGGATTGCCGAGCTGCAGAATCGCATTCGGCAGATACTCAAAGCCGGTCAAACCCTCGGCCAGCCCGCTCCAGCAACGACGCCTGCTCCCTTGGCTCCATCACCGGTGCAGCCAGCCGACGACTGGTGGCCACAGGGCTACGCCATCGACGCGCTGGCCGCCAGATTCGGCGTTCTCATGAAAAAGGAAGCCGACGGCACTGAACGACCGGCTCGTTTCGATCCGAAAGGGGTCATTTCGAATGCGTGGGTCGCTCGCGGCGTGGCGGAACAACGAACCGTCGCCCAGCTGCCGATTGCCCTCCGCTGGTGGGTCCTCCACTCGAATGAAGACCAACGCTGCGATCTCGTCACCTTCGACGACCGCTGGACCCTTTTCCGCCCCGATCAGCATGTTGCGTGGACATGGATCGCCTAGATGCTGACAAAGCGTTGATGCGGAACGATAAGCAGGAAATGCGCTGGCTAGTCGAAAAGCGCGGCAGCCGGAAATGTCAGATCCGGCAATACCGGTGCGCCACTGACCATCGCTGAGTCGCCGTAGACGCGGGGCGCGTTGTCGGGTTCGTAGACAGTGATCTGCCGCTCGCGCGGATAGACGATCCAGACACAGCGCACACCAGCCTGCAGGTAGATCGCCAGCTTCCGCTCGATTTCTCCCGGGGCGTTGCCCGGAGAAACGATCTCCACGGCAAGGTCGGGCGCCACCGACAGATATCCTCGCCGATTCTCCGGGAGACGGTCAGATAGCACAAACGAAACATCAGGACCTAGAACGGTGTCGGGATTCCGCTGCAGAACGTAGCCAGTGTCGCCAAAAACCTTGCCGGCCTCGCGCGTAGAAACGAACTCCCGAATGATGCCGATCAGGTTCGCCTGAATCTCCCCGTGTTCACCGCCCGGTGGCGTCATGGGCGCCAACTCTCCCTCGATCAGTTCGACATGCTCGGCTTCTTCCAAATTCCAGAGGTCTTTGGCGGTTCGTAACTGCGTTGTAACCATGGTCGCTGCCTCGGATGCTTGTATGGAACGCCAGGACAAGTCTGTCAGCCAGAACCGGAGATAGCAAGGTCACGCGCGCCGGTCAGCAACACCCAGATAGCCGGCATATCCAACAACGATCGCTGGAGCGGATGGTTCTGCTTCATGTCCCACCCTGAAGATCCACCAGCGTCTCCTCGACCCACCGGAGCCATTGCTCATCGACATCGATGCCCGCCGCCTGCGCTCCCGCGATCAACGTTCCCACCACCGGCGGAAAACGCGGCTCCGCCGCTTCCGCCTGCGGCCAGCCGGCATGCAACGCCAGATCGAAGGGACCGCGCACCAGCGGACCTGCCTTGAAAACCCCACCCGTCAAATAGACGCGCACCCGATCCCCCGGCTCGTAGAGCTGCCGGATCACCCCCAATGCGGTGTCAGCTGCATCCCCAGCGGAACCGGCGAGAAGACCTTTCGCCACCTCATCACCTGACTCGGCAACCTTCACCACCTCGGGGGCCAAGCGAGCGATGCGGTCGCGAGAGAATCCAGCGGCATAGACGACTCTGGTGATCAACCTGATGCGATCGAGTCCGAAGTACTCGCAGACCGTCCATTCGAGGGCGGTCTCTGGGCCGCGTCGGTCCTCTGACTTCGTCGCGGCGTCGATCGCCCGCAATCCGATATCGAACGCGCTCCCCTGATCGCCGATCAGGAATCCATACCCGCCGGCGATTCCTTCTTTACTATCTACGGTAATGCCGTAAGATATGCAACCACCACCCGCAATCAGAACAACGCCTGGTTGTCCGCCGGAAGCGCCGAGCAAGTTCGTTTTGTAGTCGGGGTTGATGGAAATCCGCTGTTCGTCCAGGTGCGGAAGCATTTCCCTGATGATTTCGACGATCACGAGATTCTGCTCCCCTTCTGAGGGAACCCCGGTCGATCCCAAACCGACCGCAACGACGTCGTTTCCAGGCCGATCTGCCGCTGCCAGCGCACTCTCGATCGCGCCATGGATGGCGACACGGTTCTTCTCCACCCCACCGTCGATATGGAAGTGATCGGACGGTCCGCCCAAACCGGTCGCCAGCACCTCACCCTCTGTTGTGGCGAGGAGGGACTTTGTCGCCGTCTGTCCGCCGTCGATACCCAGGAGTAGAGGAGACGCCGTCATCGCTGACCGATCGCCGCGACGAACCGCTCTGTGATGGCGAGCGGATTGGTGATCGCCGTTCCGACCACGATGAAACTGGCCCCCAGATCGAAGGCGCGCACCGCTTCTTCGCGGGTCCAGATCCGGCCTTCCGCGAACACCGGTACGTTCACGCGCCCTACCACCTCTTCGAGAAGCCCGAAATCGGGTCCTTCCACCTTCACGCGTTGCGGCGTGTATCCGGCCATCGTCGTGCCGACCGCATCAGCCCCACATTCGATGGCGTAGACCGCGCTATCCAGCGTGTCGATGTCCGCCAGCGCCGCTCCGCCCGCCTCATGAATCGCCGCAACGACAGTCGCCAGCGATTCCCCACCAGGGCGATCTCGCCGAGTGCCATCCAGCGCGACGAGATTGGCGCCAGCGCCGATCACCTCCTGCGCGTGGCTGGCAGTTGCCGTGATGAAGAGCGATCCATCCGGCATCTTCGTTTTCAGGATGCCCATGATCGGCACATCCGGTCTAATCCGCTCCCGAATCGCCGCGATGTCCGCCACCCCATCCGCACGGATACCGGCCGCCCCACCCATCACCGCTGCTTCTGCCATCGCAGCCATGAACTGCGCTCCATGCAGCGGGTTGCCCTCCCACGCCTGACAGGAAACGACGAGCTTGTCCGCCAACGCCGCGAGAGAATCGATTGCCGAGCTACCTGTTCTTTTCATTCCGCTTCTCGCGTCCACATGCCCGCATCACAATCGTCAGTGGCAACATCCGCGACCACAACTATCGACCTTTGCCCTTTTGCCCTTTGCCCTTTGCCCTTTGCCCTTTGCCCCGGACATCGTCAGCGCCTCGATGAAATTCTGTCGCGACATTGGAAGACGGCCAATGCGGGCAGAACAGCCCACAAAAAGCGGGATACGCGCAGCGGCCGATTCGACTGAAAGACCTCAGCAACCCTCGATCAACGATCGCAACAGCGCAATGTGCGCCGGGCGAGTTCCGCAACATCCGCCCACAACTGTCGCTCCCCCATCCAGCCACTGCTGAACGAGCGCCGCATACGGTTCCGGATCGAGATCCTCTCGCAACCCGAGCAACCCCTCCGATTCGAGCGTCCAGTCGGGTGGCGGCGTGTTGAAAGTATTGGCATATCCGCCAATATACGATTTATTCGTATTGACCAGATCCGGCATGGCGCCGGCAATCGTTTCCGGCATGCAGCAGTTGGCCAGCAATCCTTCGATGGGCAGATGCGCCAGCGACTCATTTGCCTGCGCGATCGTTTCACCACTCTTCAGGCGGTCCGGAGCATAGTCGTTCAATGTCCATGCCACCCAAACCGGTTTGCCCGACTCAGCGGCGGCGGTCGCAGCTGCCAGCGACTCGTCGATATTGGACATCGTCTCGCAGAGAAAGAAGTCCACCAGCGGCGCCATGTGCCCGACCATTTCCTGATAGCGCGGCAACATCTCCGCGAAGGGTCGTACAAGATCGGGCCGGTAGCTCTCCTCCAGCGGCGGCAGCGACCCAGCGATTCGGGCTGACGCGCCCGCTTCCTCCCTGCCCTCGATCGCCAGTTGGCAGGCCAGCTCCAGCATCTCTCCGAACCGGTCACCCAGCCCCAGACTCTCGAAGTTCTCCCGGGCCACGCCGTAGGTGTTTGTCGTAATCACGTCAGCGCCGGCCAGAATGTAGTCCCGGTGAATCTCCCGAACCACGTCAGGCGCATCGAACAACGCCTGCGCCGACCAGAGCCCCTTGGGCACATCGGCGCCGCGGTACCAGAGCTCCCGTCCCATTCCACCATCGAGCAGGACAACGCGCTTGTGATTCATATCTGCTGCCATCGATTCCCCGGTCGATCGAATACCCATCTGGTCCATAGTAGCCGAGTCGTCCGGCGCCCTGTCGAACCGAGCGGCCCCCTGTCGAGCGCCCGATGAAGCCGGATTGTTCATGTGCAGGCACCGAATCGGTCCTCACCAGTAGCATGGCAAGAAAACGACGCGTAGCCTCGCCATTCATGGCGCTTTCGCCCAGTTCCGTTCGAGGTCTTTCACCACTGCGTAGGTTGGTCTGGAAGACTGGCTACAGGAGACTGGACAGCGACTTCACCACGAAGTAGAGACCGAAGATAAAGGAAACGGCGATCATGATCGGACGGTTGTTGCGTTCCAGCCAGCCACTGGCGCGATCGAGAGCAGCGCCGGTCCGACTCGGTGCCAGCACAGACAGAACGATCGGCAGCACCAGCAGAATCTGAGCGCCAGCAACGAAAATGAGAAACGCCACGATACGCTCGGGGCGACTCAGATCGGTTTCCCGGATCACGCCGATCGCACCCAGCGTGAACACCCACTGTTTGGCTCCGATCAGCAACAATGCCGCCCCGAATCCAAGCGCAGCCAGCGGTGTGGCCTGCCCCAGAAGGCTCATCCATTTCGGTGGCGGGGCATCCGGATCCTCATCGGAAAAAACCTTGCGCGCACCAGCAACGAGCATCAGCAGTCCGACCACCAGAAGCAGGATCGACGCAATCGACCGCTCGTCGGCTCCGTCGTGGCCTGCCCGTCTGAGGATGAACCCGAAGAGCCCTCCCTGCGCCAGGCGTACCACGGTCATACCGGCGACAAATGCCGCCGCAGTGAGCACACCCCGGCTCCCACGCAGCAGGAGCAGGACGATGATGATCCAGATCGGCGCCGCGGCGGCGCCAACCATCAGGGGAATCAGACTCGCCACCGTGCCACCCACCAGAAACACTCCCTCATCCCGTATCCGACCAACCGGACCACGGACCACGGACTCCGGACTACGAACTACGTCGCCTCTTCGAGAACCTCCACGATCTCCCGATATCCGCGCGACCTGGCATGCGCGAGCGCCGTTACTCCGTCTCCATCCGGCAACTTGACATCCGCGCCATGAGCAATCAACTCCCGCACGATCTCCTGAAAAACCGGCCCGCCATCGGTGAGAATCACCGCTTCGAGCAGCGCTGTCCAGCCGAGATTGTTGACATGGTTGACATCCACCGATGTTTCCTCGAGCAGATACTGGACTGAATCGAGGTGGCCCTTTTCCGACGCCGGAATCACCGCCACCCCACCATATCGATTGGTGATCGCCGGGTCGGCGCCGGCGTTGTTGGCCAGCTTCAGAATGTCCATCAACCCTTCGGCGCCGGCGTAGAGGAAGGGGTTGTTCAGCATGTCGTCCTGCAGGTCGACATTCCCACCCAGCTCCAGCAGCAAGGCGAACGCCGCTGGCTGGTTGGCATAGGTTGCGGTCATCAGCGGCGTCCGGCCCTGCGCGTCCCGGGTGTCGACATCTTCACCCGCCTCGATCGCTGCCCGGATCCCCTCCAGATCTCCCCGCTCCGCAGCCCGATGCAACCCCATTTACTCCCTCCCCCCAATCGTCTATTCACTATCCGCTATGCACTATGCACATACTCAACCGTCTCTACGGAAGCCGCACTGCCAACGCCATCTGCGCCATGCTGTCCCACATCCGCATGAAGTTCGTCCAGCCGATAACCCGCTTGCGCCGGCTCGAATCGGGATCGGAAATCAGCACGCCTTCGTCGTTGTATCCGTAGCCACAGACGACATGCGATTGCGTGGCCATCAGCACCTGCTGTCCGCCGATGTCCATCATGAAGCTGGATGTGTAGCCAAGATCGATCCAGAGCACGACCGGATGGTGTGCGGCAAGCTCGGCGATGAGTTCATCCTTCCCGCCAGTGAGAATGGTCCCTACAAAGCCGAACTGAGCCAGCGCGGGCACCAGCGGCTCAGGGTAGATGCCATAGTCCTCGTACCCATAGATGAACGTCCCGTCGATGTTGCCCCGGAACGCCACATGCGGATTGGGATTTGTTCCGATGAGCGGAATGAATCGGTTCTCATCGATTTCATTGCCCAGCCCGGCGGTGGCAATCTGGCACGACGCATATTCGCAGCTCAGACTGTGCTTCTGCTGATGTGTCGGCACCCACATCGATGCCGATGGTCCGCCAAAGCGCAGGTAAGGTCCAAAGGAATATCCCGTCGTACCGTGATAGGCGCCCCGGTACCAGTCTCCCGATTGACTCTCGATCTCTACGGTTTCTCCGTAGAGCATCTGTTTGATGACCGAGGTCGATGTCGAAGCGCCGGTGCGGAGATTCAGGACATCGGTCGCCACCGTCGCTGTCTGCGCGCTCGTCGAACCGTTCATCGTCAGGTAGGTCGAAGCCACCCAGCCGGTAGTCCCAGCGGCAGCCACCTGCGCCCACCCGCCCGACGGAGCGGTCACGATCGTCACGATCTGTCCCTGATTCAACACGGTGAGCACGCTGTATGACGTGCTCGGACCACTGCGCAGATTGAGCTTCGCGACATTGACAGTCGCCGTGTCACTCCCTGCCGGAGGCTCCGAGCCACCGGGAGTCACCGTCAGATAGTCGCCGGACGCCCACCCCTGTGTTCCATCGAAAACGACCTTGTACCAGCCTCCCGACGGACCTTCCAGCACCGAGACCACCGTATTCAGCGGCATCTTGCCGATGACGCCATATGTCGTGGCTGGTCCACTGCGCAGATTCAGAATGCTCGTCGTCACCTTGGCCGTGGTTCCGGTCGGAGGCGTCGAAGCATCCGGGGTGACCGTCAGATAGTCACCCGACGCCCAACCAGTCACGCCATTGGCATTGACCCGGTACCAGCCTGCGTTCGGTCCTTCCAGAACCTGCACGACCTGGTTCAGCGTCATCCGCCCGATCACAGAGTTCGAAGTGCCCGGTCCGCTGCGCAGGTTCAGAACGTCAGTCGTTACCCGAGCCGATCCAGTCACTGCGCCAGCCCGCTGCATCCCCAGAAGCGGAATCGCCAACGCGCCGGATGCCGCCGCAATTACCTGTCGCCGGTTGATCGCCCCCGACATCCCCCACCCCCAGAATGATCATGTCCGATGCGTGAATCGCCCTGTATTTCAGTGAGGATAGCAGGTGAAGGGATTCTCGATAGCGCGGAAGGAGGACGACAAACGTGAGTAGCGGAAAGACCTGCCTCCCCACAGATACGGCAATCCATCCGACTGGCCGCTGAACGGGAGTAGCGGAAAGGCCTGCCTTTCCCCTCACAGGTACAGCAACACAGCCGACTGGATCCAGCCGAAGTAGCGGAAAGGCTCGCCTTTCCTTCATCCATGGCGATGCCAGTCGCTCTTCGCGGACTCAAATTGGATGCAGAATCTAGATATCGAAGATGCGATGGAGATCGATCTGGAACCCTGGCAGAACATCTCCTCCATCGAGAGTTGCTGCTTCATCGCGAACCACAACGTCGTGACCCAGACGGTGGACAGCGACGGTTCGATTCTCCGGATCGACCCACCAGACCAGGGGGACTCCCGCTCGCGCGTAGAGTTCCTGCTTGCGCGCAATGTCTCCCCGCTCATCAGTCGGCGAGATCACTTCCACCGCAAGATCAGGCGGGATCGGGAAGAACCCCCTCACCGGGATACCGACAGGCAATCGTTCCCGTCGAACAAAACCCACATCAGGCGCAACAACCGTGTGCGGATTGTCGTTAAGGATGAAACCAGCATCAGAACTTGCCACAAACCCAAGACGGTGGTTGTCGGCAAACATCATGATTGCGCTGGCGATCCTCAGCGTGATCACGCTTGGCCTGGCACTTGATGGCGACACGTTCTTGAGCACCCCTTCCCAGAGTTCATACGGAGCATCGCTGCCCATCGCCAGAAGGTCTTCTGCTGTAACCAGATGTGTCGCGGTCATCGTCCGGTTCCCTTTGCCACAAACCTGCGTGTTTCGATGGTACCACCAGCACCCTGCCAAGATGGCCTCCCTGCCGCTGGAACTCCGCGCAGGAGTAGAACCGGCTCCGTGCCGACGGGGTAAGTCGAAACTCCACAGTACGTCGCCGACTGATACCCGCAGCCCGGATTACGTCACTGCATTAGTCTTCCCGGTTACGCTCAGCCCCCGCCGAATTCGGGCTCTTGCTTCTTCGCCATGCGCAGAATCCCAGTCGTAGAAACCCTTCCCCGACTTGATCCCCAGATCACCACCCTCCACCATCTCCACAAACCACGCCGGCGGACCATCCGCATTCGAGAGATCGGGCATCAATGCCCGCGACACTGCCAGCACAGTGTCGAGACCCGCCAGATCAAACACCTCGAAAATCCCCGCCACCGACCACCGCCGCCCGATACTCGAATGGATCACCGTGTCCAGATCCTCGACCGAGCAGACCCCATCGCTGACCAGCGACAGCGCTTCCCGGAACATCGCCATCTGCAACCTGTTGCCGATGAATCCCAGCCGCTCTTTCTGGACGACGACCGGGATCTTGCCCATGTCGTCATAGGCACGCCGGAGCAGCTCTGCCGTGGCATCACTCGTTTCCGGACCCTTGACAACTTCCACGAGCGGCGCCACATGCGGCGGATTGAAGTAGTGCGTCACCACCACCTTGTCCGGACGTTTGGTGAACGGCGCCATCTGACTGGGCATGAACGACGATGAATTGCTGGCCAGAATGGCATGCGGAGGTGCGAGCCGATCCAGATCGCCGAAAATCTGCTCCTTGAGTGGCAGTCGCTCGCTGACCGCTTCGATGACCAGGTCGGCATCGCGCCCGGCGTCTTCCAACGACGTCGTGAAGACAATCTGGTCGATTGCACCAGCGTTCTTGCCTCGTTCGGCAAGCGTCGCGGCAACGTTGTCTCTCGCCGCGTCCAACGCTGCAGGCGACGAATCGGTGATCGCCACGGCGTACCCGGCTTCGGCGAACTCCAGACCGATACCATGTCCCATGATCCCGGCGCCGATCACCGCAACCTTGCGGATTCCCTCGATCATTGTCTCTTCTCCGTATGCTGATTCATCCGAACTCAGCGCACAGTACCGCACCTGACGAACGGAAGCCCGCCCTCCTGTGCCTCCCGTGCTGCGGTACCATGTGGGTGATCGTCCCTCCGCTCAGCTCAACGACTCGTATGGCCAGAAATCCGGCAATCGATGTGACGCGGTCCGAGCAGCCCAAGGTCGCCGCTGCAGCCGGGCAGATCGAGATTGCCCCTGTTCGGTTCGGCGATCTCCGCTCGGCGGCGGCGCTGCAAAAGCGGTCGTTTGCTCCCCGGCTGGCCTACAGCTACCTCACCCTGCTCTTTCTCCACCTGATGCCTGGCGTCAGATTTCTGGTTGCGCGAACAGGCGACTCGATCGCCGGCATCGCGATCGGTGATCGCAACAAACACCAATCCCGCGTGGTCAACATCTGCACCGATCCTTCGGCCCGGCGACAGGGCATCGCCACTCGCCTGTTGCGGCAGCTCGAAAACGAGCTCCCCACCGGCGACATCGTTCTCATGGCCGAGCTCGACAATGCCGCGGCCCGTGCCCTCTATACAAAGGAGGGATATGCCGAGCTCGGCATCATCCGCAACTACTATGGGCGGGGTAAAGACGGCATCTGGATGCAGAAAACGCGAACCGGCGGCAAAAACCCAACGTCAACGCGAGAAACCATCTAGCATTGAATCTCGTTCTAGTCCCCGTGCGCTGCAAATGGGGCAGAGCGTGAACTCAGAACATACGGGAGGTACTGGAGCACATGCTGAACGGACGAAGAATCGGCAACCGGGCCAAAGAGGGGGGGACGGCCTCGCGCCTCACACTCCTGCTGGCACTAACGCTCATGCTCGCTGGACTGGCGCCGTTTGTCAGCCCAGCCCCGGCGGCCGCGCAGAACATCAACATCTCGCTGAGCAAAACTGTCTGTGCGCCAGGATTCGATGACAGCGGACTGAACCTGGCCGGATTGCAGGGAAGTGGCCAATGCGACACGCCCGGAGCCGGCATTCCGTTTTCGCTGGTTCCGGACAATGGCAGCCCCGTCTCCGCGAATGCTGATGCCAGCGGTATCGTCATCTTCTCAGGAGTCACCGCGGGCACGGGCTTCATCGCCGAAACAGCCGCGGAGATGAGCTATTCCCGCGTTTTCTGCTCGGTCTATCCCACCGGCGGATCGCTCCCCGGTCTCGACACCTATACCGAGGTCAACGCCACATCCAATGTCATCGGCTATTCGCTCAATGACAACGAGAGCGTTGATTGTTTCTGGTTCAACATCCCCGAGGCCGGCGGCGACGATCTCTCGATCGTCAATGTCTTCAAGTACGCCTGCCCTGAGGGCGTCGACTTGACCGGCAATCTCATCGGCGTGTGCACCACCGCCATGCCAGGCGTCCAGTTCTACCTCTACCCAAGTGACAACACAGAAATCCCGGGCGTCACCGACGAGAGCGGATTCACGATGTTCGAGAACGTTCCAGGCGGCGTGCTCAATCTGCTGGAAGTGCCGCCGGATGGCTATCAGCCAGCGGCGGTCTTCTGCGCTTCAGCCCCTGGAGGCAGTGGTCAAACCCCCGATCCTGAACCGATCGAGCTCATCGACGGCGCCATGATCGAATACGCCCTCGATCCTGGCTACTATCTCTCCTGCTTCTGGTACAACACCCCAGAAACAGAGCAGGCCGCCGTGCGACTCACGAAGTACGCATGCCCGGAAGACTATGACTGGGCCAACGCCAGTCTCGAGCAGATCTATGCCGCCTGCGAAACTCCGCAGACCGGCGTCCACTTCTTCCTCGGCGGTCCGGCTACCGAGATCGAGCAGGTCACCAACGAACAAGGGCAGGCAACCTGGAACATCGATCCCGGTGACTATCACCTGCGGGAGACGCTGCCCACTGGCTACATCGCCACGCGCGTCTTCTGCAGCGTGAACATCGAAGGCGGCGGCACGATCAATGAAATGCAGCTTTCCCAATCGTCCTTCCCGATTTCCCTGGGATCGGGCGATGTGATGGATTGCGCTGTCTTCAATCTGGCCGGCGTCGTCGACGCGGGTCCGGCATCGTTGACGATCAACAAGTACACCTGCCCGGCAGGCTTCGATGTCCTGGCCGAGGGCGCGGATCCAGCGGAGTGCTCGCTGGGCACCGACGATATCAACTTCCTGCTCGAAGGCGACGCGGGCCAGCTCAGCGCCTCCACCGGCACCGGCGGAGCCCCGGCGACCGTCACGTTCTCCGATCTGGAATCGGGCGTCTATCTCCTTACTGAGGAAACCCCTGAACCCATCGACATGGCCTTCATCCTGACCTGCACCAGCGACGTTCGGACCTTCAACTATCCGTTCGCGCCCTTCGCGGTGATCGAGCAAGGCGGTCGTATCGTGGTCCAACTCCTGCCAGGTGAGGATATGAGCTGCTCCTGGTACAACGTGCTCGAAGACCAGCCAGGTACGGTCACCATCACCAAGTACTGGTGCGACGGCCAGGCCGGTAGCCTCACCAACTGCGCGCCATTCGCCGGACTGATCAATTTCGTTCTCACTCCCACCGATGGCGGCGACCCCATCACCCTGCAAACCAGCGGCAGTGAAGGCACTGGCGTTGTCGAAGCCACCGGCACCTTCGAAGTCGAAGAGCAGAACTTCACCTGGTGCGCGGCCGAATCCGACTTCGTCGACGCCAATGGCAACCTCCTCGTCGAACCCGGTGCGGATGTCACCGTCGAGGTCTACAACTGCGGTCCCCGGCCGCTGCAATAGGCAGAACACGCCACGGGCCGGTCCTCACGGACCGGCCCCAGGGAATCCCTCACCCCCGACCCCTCTCCCGACCGCGGGAGAGGGGAGAAGGCATCTTTCCTTCCCGCCGTCTTGCTCGCCGTCTTCCCGTCTTGCCGTCTTCGTCCTCACCCCCGACCCCTCTCCCGACCACGGGAGACGGGAGCACGTGCTATTTCCTATCTCCCATCTCCCATTTGCCTTTTGCCCTTTGCCCTTTGCCCTTTGCCCTCCGCCAAATCCGTACCCTTCCCAATTCCCCTCCCACCACCTGACCCTGTACGATAGAAAGACCCTCCCATACGGTGCTCGATTGGTGGACGTGGAAGGATCGACGAATGAAACGCCTGCAAAACCCTCTCAAACGGACGTCACGGCTCCTGGCCATCGCGGTGATCGCCGTTCTGGCGCTGGGACTCCTGCCGGTCGCTCCGGCCCAACCGGTGCTCGCCGCTTCCGGTGAGATCAGTGTCTCGTTCTTCTTCTGCCCGGACGGCTACAACGCTGACGGCGAGGACTTCGGAGACATCGCGGCTGCCTGCACCACGGCGGGAGCAGGTGTCGAGTTCTCGATGCAACCCACTGGCGCCGCCGCCCAGAACTCGGCGACCGGCGTGGCTGGCGTCGTCTCCTGGCCATCGAGTGATCCAGGCGACGGGGTTGTTTCGTGGGTCAATCCCGGCGCCTATGCGTCGTCGGTCTGGTGCTCGGTGCAGGAATCGGGCGAACTGGGACTCATCCAACCCAAAACAGTCGATCTCCCGGCCTCGATCGCCTACGACATTCCCGACGACCAGCAAATGAGCTGCTCCTGGTTCGCTTATCAGGCAACGGCAACCCTGATCGGCAGCGAAATCCGCTTGCAGAAGTGGGTTTGCCCGGATGGCTATGACGCCAGCCTCACCCCCTCGATCGACCTGCTCTGGACCGACTGCACCACACCTGGCGCCGGTTTTCCCTTTACTCGCGTGCCGGTCGGTGACGATCCTGTGGAGATGTCAGCCGACGCTGGCGGCGCTATCACCTGGCCGGAATTTCCTTCGGGAACGGGTTTCGTCGCCGAGATGGCTGCCGAAATGCCGTATTCACGCGTCTTCTGCACCGACTACACCATCGGCGAAATCGGTCTCGCGGTCTACAACGAAGTCGACGCCACAGGCAATCAGATCGATTACGACCTCGCCCCCACCGAGGGCATCGACTGCGAGTGGTTCAACTACGCGCCACCTGGCGAAACAAGCGATCTCATTCTCTACAAGCGAGCCTGCCCGGAGGGCGACTGGAGCACCGCCACACTCGCCGAGCTCTCCCTTGACTGTGTCGACGTGCAACCGGATGTCACCTTCACCGTCATTGGTCCCTCCTCCAGCGTCGAGGGGGTCACCGATCCGACGGGAGCAGTCGGCTGGTCGCTGCCCAGCGACGCCACCTACACCGTGGTCGAATCAGCGCCGGATGGCTACGGAGCTTCCCGCGTTTTCTGCTCCTACTACGATCAACTGGTGGGTCCCGGTGAATTTGAAGCGGTCGACGCACCCGGCAACGAGATCACCCAGCACCTCGAAGCGGGATGGTCGATGGAGTGCTACTGGTTCAACCTGCCGGTCGAGCTCGGCACCATCGTTGTGGACAAGTATGCCTGCCCCGTAGGGTACGGGATTGGCACCGGCTACGATCAGCTCGCGGCGAACTGCACATCGCCGGTGACTGGCGTGACCTTCACACTGACCCCTGCTGGTCTCCCCCCGATCGACGGCCAGACCGACAACAGTGGACGCGTTGTTTTCGAGAACGTCCCCCTCGGTGAGGGATCGCTCGACGAGCAGGTACCCAGCCAGTTCAACTATGTCGAGGTCTTTTGCGCCATCAGCGACGATGTGGCCGCTGGTCCCTACCAGGCGCAGAACATCACCGCCCAGAATGTCATGGGTTACCTGATGGAGCCTTCGCAGGTCTGGAGTTGCTCGTGGTTCAACCTCACACTCGAAGCCGGTCCGGCGTCGTTGACGATCAACAAATACACCTGCCAACCCCTGCACGACCCGGTCGAGCCATTGCAGACCCTGGCCAACGAATGCGCCGAACCCAATGACGATGTGACATTCACCCTGGAAGCGGTCGATCTCCCCGAGGGAGCATCTGCTGGCATGGGCGCATCGACAGGCCCCCAACCAGGACCGGCCAGCGTCGAATTCGCCGATCTCGAAGCAGGGCGCTACGTTCTCACCGAGGAGATTCCGGACTCCATTCGGCTCGCCTACATCAGCGAATGCCGCAGCGATCAACGCGCCTTCGCTTCGCCACTCTATCCATTCGCCTTCGTCGCACCCGATGGCCGCTTCCAGATCGAGCTCCTACCCGGCGAGAACGTCGAGTGCGATTGGTACAACATCCTGGACGAATCACCGGGAACCATCACCATCACCAAGTTCTGGTGCCAGGGTGACGTGATCAACGAGGCGAGTTGCCCCATCTACGATGGCGGCGCCGTGTTCACCCTCATCCCGGCCGAAGGAGGCACACCGATTCCCGCCGTCACCGGCGCCGATGGCACGGTGACCGTCGAAGCCACCGGCACATTCGAGGTTCTGGAAGAAGACTTCGAGTGGTGCTCGGCACAATCAGACGCGGCGAACGCCGATGGTCTGATCGAAGTCGGGCCCGGAGATGAGGTTTCCGTGGAGATCTACAACTGCGGTCTGCAACCGGTTCAGTAGTCAGGAGATCGCGCGCGACTGGGCGGCAGGCGACTGCCGTCCAGTTCGCTGGTCGCCAAAGAGTACCTGCCGGAACGCCTCCACCGTACGCTCCAGCCCCTCCTCCAGCGGAATTTCCGGCTGCCAATCGAGCAAGTCACGCGCCAGCGTGATATCAGGACGCCGCCGCACGGGATCATCGGGAGGCAGCGGCAGAAAATGCACCTCCGATGTCGATTCGGCGATCCGGAGCACCTTTTCCGCCAGTTCCAGCACGGTGAACTCGTTGGGATTGCCGATGTTCACCGGCAGGTGATGGTCGGAGTTCATCAACCGGAAAATACCCTCGATCAGATCGTCGATGTACTGGAAACTCCGCGTCTGCGAACCATCCCCATAGATCGTCAAGGCTTCACCGCGCAACGCCTGCACCACGAAATTGCTCACGACCCGGCCATCGCCAGGATCCATCCGCGGTCCATAGGTATTGAAGATGCGCACGATTCGCGTTTCGACTCCATGGGCGTCGTGATACGCCATCATCAGGGCCTCTGCGTATCGTTTCGACTCGTCGTACATCGAGCGAGGACCGGTCGAGCTGACATGCCCCCGGTAATCCTCTCGCTGAGGATGATCGAGCGGATCGCCATACACCTCCGATGTGCTGGAGAACAGCAGTCGAGCGCCATCCCGCACTGCGATATCGAGCAACTGGCGCGTCGTTTCGGCATTGACCCGCAACGTTGCAATGGCATGCCGTTGGTAGGCGGGTGGACTGGCCGGGCTGGCCATATGGAAGATGCGGTCGACCTTCGGCAGCTCCGGCAACCCCTGCAGGAGATCGTGCTGAATCAGCGAAAAGCGAGGATTGCCCAGAAAGTCTGCGACATTCGCCCGGGAGCCGGTCACCATATTGTCGACGGCGATCACCGTCTCACCCGCATCGAGCAATCGCTCGCAAAGGTGCGACCCCACAAACCCCGCCCCACCCGTCACCAGCGTGGTCACTCTGCCAAACCCCTCATACCGCCAATCGATCCAACTCAAAGGTTGCTAAGCGTAATACACCCAAGACGAACCCGGAATGGACGCAATGACACTGTCATCCCGAGCGGAGCCGAGGGATCTCCTGCCGCAGCAGTCTCCAGGGAAACGACAGTCGTGATAGAAGACAACGGTGAGATTCTTCACTTCGTTCAGAATGAAGTCGCTGGATCGGCGCTCCCTCTCCTCCGCCTCTCCGCCTCTCCGCCTCTCCGCCTCTCCGCCTCGAAAAGACTACCGGCGCTCGAGGTCCAGAGCGCAGCTATTCATGCACCACCGCTGACCACCGGATTCGACCGGCCCGTCATTGAAGACATGCCCCAGATGCGAATGGCATCGTGCGCACCGCACTTCGGTCCGTACCATGCCGTGTGACCGATCCTCGATGATCTCCACGGCTCCCGGCAACGCCTCGGTGAAACTCGGCCATCCCGAACCGGAGTGGAATTTCGTTTCACTGTCGAACAGCTGATTTCCACACGCGGCGCACCGATAGAGACCATCATCCTCGGTATCGACATACTTCCCGGTAAAGGCCCGTTCGGTGCCGGCTTGTCGCAGGACGTGATACTGCTCCGGCGTGAGTTTCTCCCGCCACTCCTTGTCGCTCACCGGTGCCTCAGACATGCCCTTCTCCGCATTCGCTTGCTTCGCCCATGGCACGGGGCAGGAAACACCCGTCCCTTCCAAACCACAGTATCCGTTGGGATGCTTGTCCAGATACTGCTGGTGATATCCCTCCGCATAATAGAAGGGACCAGCGGGTTCGATCGTCGTCGTGATGTCGCCGAATCCCGCATGGTGGAGTTTCTGGTCGTAGCTCTGCAGCATCTCGGTCGCGACCTCCCGCTGCTCGGCGGTCGTCGTCCAGATGCCAGATCGGTACTGCGTGCCGACATCGTTGCCCTGTCGCATCCCCTGCGTCGGATCGTGTTCCTCGAAAAAGCTCGTGGCGATTGTCTCGAAGCTTGTTTTCTCCGGATCGTAGGCAACCAGGACGACTTCGGCATGTCCCGTTTGCCCGGAACAGACTTCTTCATAGGTCGGGTTGGGCGTATAGCCGCCCATGTAGCCGGACGCGGTCGTGTAGACGCCCGGCAGCTTCCAGAACAACCGCTCCGCCCCCCAGAAACACCCCATCCCGAAATAGGCCACCTCCATCCCCGCAGGGAATGGCGGAACGAGCGGTGTGCCCAGCACATCGTGCGTATCAGGCGTGGAAAAAGCGGGTTCCGGGCGGCCGGGAAGCGCCTCTTCCGGGGCAATCATCGTGGCCTTTTTGCGGCCGAAAATCGAAGAGAGCATGCTGTTCGTGACCTTTCACGACGTTCGTTCGCGCCGGTCGGCTGACGCCGGTGACGGGGTATATCGCCAGAGAACTCGAGCAATGAGCGATCCGGCGCGCGCGAACCAGTTGTGCCTGCGGGAAGGTGAGATACGCCCCATCCGGCTGGGAAAGGGCTCCATCCAGGTGTACGGCATCGACGCGACACTGGTTCACCGTCGTTGCCCTTCCTCCCGCACTGATAGTATGCACGGTGCGAATCTGACGCGCGATGCCCCCGTGACTGCATGTCAGGGGGGCGCACTGTCGTGGTTTCGCCGGACTCCAGGTCGCTGGACACCGGCTGACGCGTTCCAGGCGCCCGCCAACCGGCGCCTGAAACAGAGGCTATGGCCAGGAGAAGGGCATGATCTCCCAGGACGACGCACTTCGACGTGATGCAGACGATCCCCTCGCTCACATCCGGCAGCGCTTCTACCCATTGTCCGGCGACCAGATCTACATGGATGGCAATTCTCTGGGATTGCTGTCCGTCGATGCGGAGCGTTCGATTCTTGCGGCTGTCGATCAGTGGAAAAGACTGGGCATCGACGGCTGGCTGACCGCCGAGCCCGACTGGTTCACATTGGGAGAGCAGCTCGGGGCCATGATGGCGCCATTGGTCGGCGCCACCCCGGATGAGGTCGTGGTCACCGGGTCGACCACCGTCAATCTGCACTCGCTCGTCAGCACCTTTTACCAACCCGAGGGTGCGCGACGAAGGATCGTGGCCACGGCGCACGATTTCCCCTCGGATGTCTACGCCCTGCAAAGTCAGATCGAGCTGCGAGGTGGCGATCCCGACCGCGATCTCGTTCTCGTGCCTTCCCGGGATGGCCGCACGATCGCCGAGACGGACATCATCGCAGCGCTCGATGACTCGGTTGCGCTGGCGCTCCTGCCCTCGGTCCTCTACCGATCGGGCCAGCTTCTCGACATCGCCTCGCTGGCCGCGGCCGGACGCGAACGAGGCATAGCTGTGGGATTCGACTGCGCGCATTCGGTCGGCGCGATTCCGCATCACTTCAATGCCTGGGAGGTCGATTTCGCCTTCTGGTGTTCCTACAAGTATCTGAATGCCGGTCCCGGTGGGCCTGGCGCGCTCTACGTCAACCGGCGACTCCACCAGACAAAGCCTGGATTGACCGGCTGGTGGGGGTATCTCAAGCAGAAGCAGTTCGACATGGTGCACGAATGGGAAGGAGCCCCGTCGGCCGGCGCCTGGCAGATCAGCACCGTTCCGGTGATCGCGGCCGCCGGCCTTCTCGGTTCACTCACCATCTTCGAAGAAGCCGGCATCGAGCCCATTCGGCAGAAATCCCTGCAGCTCACCGCCTACCTCATCGAACTCCTCGACGCACTCAATCTTACGAAATCTCCGTATTCTTTTCGAATCGGCACACCGCTCGATCCCGCCGCCCGGGGCGGGCATGTGGCGGTGGAGCATACCGACGCAGCCCGCATCGTCCGGGCACTGAAAGCCCGCGGCATCGTCCCCGACTTCCGTGCTCCGGATGTCATCCGCCTCGCCCCCGTGGCCCTCTACACCCGCTTCATCGACGTCTGGCAAACCGCCCAGACCCTACGCGACATCATCGACGCAGGCGAGCACCTGCAGGGCGAGCAAGGCCGGTCGCTGGTGGCATGACGGGACAGGGCGGCCCCTCAAACCGCCCTCCGTTTCTATCTCCCATTTTCCTATTTCCCATTTCCTACTCCCGGCTCCCGTCACGTCACTGCCCGCTGCCGACAGCCGGCTGCCCGCTCTCATGCGAAGATGGCGCATCATTCGCCGCACGTTTGAGGAGAACCTGAATGCCTGCGAGATATTCGGTTTCGTTCGAGCGGAACGTTCCTGTGCCAATGAGCGACGGCACGATCCTCTACGCCGACGTCTACCGGCCCGCCACTCCCGGCAAATATCCGGTCATCTTGCAGCGAACCCCCTACGACAAATCGGCGCCGATCAATTCCTCCGGGCCATTTGCCCTCCGCGCCGCCGGCGAGGGGTACGCCGTTGTCATTCAGGACACCCGCGGTCGCTGGGCCTCCGAAGGCGTCTTCCATGCCTTCCCCTACGAACGGCAGGATGGATACGACACCTGCGCCTGGTTGCAGGAACAACCCTGGTCGAATGGACGGATCGGCATGTGCGGCGGATCGTATGTCGGACTGACTCAGTGGCAGGCGGCCCTCGGCAACGCACCCGGTTTGCAGGCGATCGTGCCCACGGTCACCGCCGCCGACTATCACGAGGGCTGGACCTATCAGGGTGGCGCCTTCGAGCTGAACTTCAATCTCAGCTGGACGCTCACCTACCTCTCATCGGCCACCGCGGCCAAGCGACTGGCAGCCGATCCAGGTTTCGGTCCGAAAGTGGAGAACCTCTTCGATCGTATCGACAATATGGCGCCGGAATTCGACCGGATGCCCCTGAAGGGCGATCCGCTGCTAGCAGAGCTCGCCCCGTACTATGACGAGTGGCTGAGCCATCCCTCCCACGGCGCATTCTGGGACAAGATCAAGGTAGATACCCATTACAACGATATTGATGTCGCCGCGCTCAATGTCGGCGCCTGGTACGACATCTTTCTCGGCGGCACGATTCACAACTTCCTCGGCATGCAACAGCATGGCAAAACCGAACAGGCCCGCAGGGGAAGCAGTCTGCTGATCGGCCCATGGGAGCACATGACTGTCGTTACCGTGAGTCCCGTCGGCGAATACGACCCTGGCGTACGAAGCTGGCACACGGTGTACGACGTCGATGGCGTCACCCTCCGCTGGTATGACAAATGGCTGCGGGATGTCGAAAGCGCAGGAGAGGAGAAACCAGTCACCATCTTCGTGATGGGCGCCAATCAATGGCGGCAGGAAGACGAATGGCCCCTCGCCCGCACCCGGTATGTCGACTACTTCTTCGCCAGCGATGGTAAAGCGAATACCCTCTTCGGCGACGGGAGGCTGTCGCGCGAGCCCGATGGCGACGGCCGCCCCGACAACTATCTCTACGACCCCCTGAATCCGGCGCCGACCCGCGGCGGACCCCTCTGCTGCAATACCTACTGGGCGGCCGCAGGCGCTTTCGACCAGACCGAAACCGAAACTCGTCCAGACGTGCTCGTCTACTCCAGCCCAAT
This sequence comes from Thermomicrobiales bacterium, assembly GCA_019637585.1. Classification (GTDB taxonomy): domain Bacteria; phylum Chloroflexota; class Chloroflexia; order Thermomicrobiales; family UBA6265; genus JAHBVL01. The sequence continues at coordinate 90,066 of JAHBVL010000001.1, forward strand.
TCTGGAAGAAGCCGTGGAAGTCACCGGACCGGTCAAGGTCATTCTGTACGCCGCCAGCAGCGCGGTCGATACCGACTTCACCGCCAAGCTGGTCGACGTCTCACCCTGCGGCGACGCCAAGAACCTGACCGACGGCATCATCCGGGCTCGCTACCGAAAAACGACCCGCGAGGAGCATTTCCTGGTTCCCGGCGAAGTCGAAGCGTACGAAATCGATCTCTGGGCCACGAGCAACGTCTTCCTGCCCGGTCATCAGATCCGCGTCGAGATCTCCTCGAGCAACTTCCCCCGCTTCGACCGAAACCCGAACCATGGCGGCGTCATCGCCGAAGCGACGAAAGAGGATTGCATCGTCGCCCACCAGACCGTCTATCACGATGCAGGGTATCCATCGCGGATCGTGTTGCCGGTCGTGGAAGGGGATCTTCCGTAGAGCGGGCGGCCGGCAGCAAGCAGCTGGCAGCGAATGGCGACAGCCGATCTCGGCACGACCAGATCACTGCCCGCTGCAGGCCGCCCGCTGCCGGCTCAGGCGTCGACGTCCGACCGCATCACCCTGATCAGCACCAGCGTCAGCACCATGATCGCCAGCAACAGGAGGATCGAGGCCGCGGCCGCGTTGCCCATATCGAGATTGGTGAATCCGATTTTCCAGATGCGGAAGGACACCGTTTCCGTCGCGCCGCCAGGACCACCGGCGGTGAGGATGTAGACGAGATCGTACGTCTTCATCGCCGAGATCATGCGGATCAGCACGGTCACCAGAATGACCGGCATCATCAGCGGAACCGTCACCGTCGTGAAGATTTGGAGCTTGTTGGCCCCATCGACCCGTGCTGCCTCGATCGGATCGCGCGGCAACGCGGTCAAACCCGCCAGCAACACCAGCAGCATCAGCGATGTCTCGTGCCAGGCATCGACGCCGATAACAGCCGGCATGGCGCTGCTCTTCACGGAAAGCCATTCCTGGGCTGGCAACCCCACCTTGCCGAACACCCAGTTCACCGCGCCAAGGTCCGGATGCAACAGTAGCCGCCAGACCAGACCGACCGCAATCGGGCTGACCAGCAATGGAATGAGCAGAATACCCAGGTAGAGATTCCGGAATCGCAGACCGGGTTGGTTGAGAAGGAGCGCCAGTCCAAACGCGATCACCAGCTCCAGAATGACCACCGAAATCGTGAGGACAACGGTGTTCCGCACGGCCTGCATGAAGACATCCATGTCCAGCACGCGACGGAAGTTGTCCAACCCGGAAACCGCGCCGATGCCACCCTGGGTCAGGTCGTACTCGTGGAACGCCACATAGAGCGCATACCCCAGCGGAAACCCGACAATCGCCACCAGCGCGACGATCGTCGGCAGCACCATCCGCCACCCAAACGTCCCTATGCCGCTATCTCGCGTCATACACCCAACCCAGTCCAGCCATCGTCATTCCGAGCCTGCCGAGGAATCTCTCCTTCATCACAGCGCCGGTCATCTCAAGCCGTCGCTCTCATAACAGAGAGATCTCTCCGCTTCGGTCGAGATGACGATGTTGCCAGTCAATATGACCAACCTGGCCTACTGACTGGCCGGCACATAATCACCAAACCATTGATGAGCAAGATCCCGCCAAGTTGGATTCTGCTGCTCGATGAGCCACAGCTTCTTGGCACGACTCCATCTTTTGAGTTGCTTCTCTCGTGCAATGGCATCACCTGGGCTCGCAAACTCCTCCATGAACACAAGCATTGTGGCGTTGTAGCGGCGGACGAACCCCTCTTGCTCTTTTGAGCGATGCTCGTAAACCCTCCGCTCGAGATCATTCGTCATTCCAATGTAGAGCGTGCGAGAGACGTTCGACATGATGTAGACGTAGTAGCTGCCGGGCATACGAACGTCTCACTTTGCGATCACCACATCGTCATTCCGAGTCTGCCGAGGAACCTCTCCGTCATCACAGCGCCGGTCTTCTCAAGCCTCCACTCTCATAGCGGAGAGATCTCTCCACTTCGGTCGAGATGACAGTTCGTCATTCCGAGCCTGCCGAGGAACCTCTCCGTCATCACAGCGCCGGTCATCGCAAGCCATCGCTGCCATAATGGAGAGATCTCTCCACTTCGGCCGAGATGACACTGCGTCATTCCGAGCGTGCCGAGGAACCTCTCCGTCATCACAGCGCCGGTCATCTCAAGCCTCCGCTCTCATAGCGGAGAGATCTCTCCGCTTCGGTCGAGATGACGATGTTGCCGGGCGGGATGACCATGATGCCGGGCGGGATGACGATGTCGGGACGACGGCATGTCGTCCCGACAACCGCCTACAGCAACTCCGCCAGCTCTTCCGCGGCAGCGTCCATCGCCTCCTGAGGGGTCGCGCCGCCGGTTACAGCGTTGCTCAGGTGGCGTCCCATGATCTCCACCAGTTGATTCTGCCGGGTGATGGCCGGCAATCCCTTGCCGGTCGCGGCCAGATCAGCGACCTGCGCCAGCCACGGGAACTTGGCGATGTACTCCTCGTTCTCATAAAGCGCCGACTGCGCCGCCACGCCGCCGCCCATACCGCGCCGCAGCGCAATCTCCGGCGACTCGACCCACTTGATGAATTCAAACGCAGCATCCGGGCTCGGCGAGCTCACCGGAATGCCCCAACTCCACGACCCGGTCAGACCCGTGCCGCCCGGCATCGTGGTGATGGCTCCCTTGCCGGAAACCTGGCTGTCCTCGACCGTTTCTCCGTCGGAGAGGAAGAAGAGGTAGCTGACCGAGGAGAACGCCTTGCCCTGCCGCCAGAGCGCACCCGTGTCGTTCAGGTCAGCATTGGCCGCACCCGGCTGAGCCGCATTGTTCACGGCATCGGCGAAGTAGGTCAGCGCCTGAACACCCGCTTCGTTGTTGACGATGACCTCGGTCAGGTCCTCGTTGTAGAAGTCCCCGCCATTGCCATAAAGCCAGTTGCAGAACTCCATCAGAATCGGGTCGCCCTGCATGCCCTGAATGACCCCGCCATACATCTCGCCGGGATTGATCTGCTGAACCGCCTTGATGACCTCGACGTAATCCCCAACCGACTCCGGCATGGCCAGGTCTTTGCCGGCGATCTCGGCGTAGCTCGCCTTGAATTCCTCATCTTCCATGAGGTCGCTGCGGTAGATCAGCCCCATCGGATAGATGTACTGCGGGACGTAGTAGGTCCCCCCATCGACCCGCGAATTGCTGTTCAGCAGCGCTTCCGAGTAGCGCGACATGTCCAGCGCGCCATTGCTCGCCTCGATGCGGGGAGTCAGCTCTTCGACCCAACCCGACCGGGCGAATTCATAGGTCCAGTAGAAGTCGACCTGCAGGAAGTCGTACGCGCCATTCCCTTCGCCCGACGCCAGCTGCGTCACCAGGAGGTCGTGCATCACCGGATAGACGACCTTTTCGAACTGCACTTTGATGCCGGTCAACTCTTCGAACTCCGGCAGCATCTCCTCGATCACCGTTGTCTCGGTGAGATCTTCCATCAGCGCGTTGAGCGTCGTTCCTTCGAAATCACGAGAAAAGGTGATCTCCTGAGCCGACGCCGGCGCGGCGAAACGGGTACCCAGCGTTGCACCGAGTCCTGCCGCTCCGGCCCCGCCCATTAGCAAACGACGGTTGATCTTGCTGTTGCGTACCATGGATGTTTCCTCCTCTTGTCTCTGTCCGGCGGCTGCCCATGCAGCTGCCCTGCTACTTGACCGCTCCGAATGTAAGCCCCCGCACAAGATACCGCTGAATGAACCAGGTCACGACAACGATCGGCAGCATCATGGCCACGGTAGCCGCGCAGATGGCCCCGACCTGATTGCCCTGCGACGTCATCAGCGACGCCAGCGCCACTGGCATCGTCCGCGAATCGCGACCCGTCAGAATGAGCGCGAACAGGAATTCATTCCAGCTCAACACGAACGCGAAAATCCCCGCGGCCATCAGTCCCGGCAGCGCAACGGGAATCACGATCTGCCGAAACGCCCGAAATGGCGAAGCGCCGTCCACGCGTGCCGCTTCCTCGAGTTCGCGCGGAATGCTCTGGAAAAACCCGATCAGAATCCAGACGACAAAGGGCAGATTGAACGACAGGTAGACCAGCGCCAGCGTGATACCGCGGTCGAAAAGGGAGAACTGGTACCCCAGAACGTTGACCGTCTGCCGGATCAGGAGATAGAAGGGGATCACCAGCGCGACCGGAGGCAACATCTGGGTACCCAGAATGGTCAGACTGAACAATGTGCCGCCGGTTCGGTACCGGGCGATGGCATAGGCCGCGAGCGACCCAATCGCCAGGCAGATCCCCGCGGAGAGCGCGGCGATCCAGATCGAATTCCACAGATACCGGGTGAAATCCTGCTCCTGCAGAATCTGGCGGTAATTGTCCAGCGTCGGATCGAACCGCATGACCGCCGGGCGGTAGGCCAGATCGCCCGATGTGAATGACGTCCGCGCGGTCCAGAGCACAGGCAGGAGAATCGTCAAACAGGCCAGAATCAGGACAGCATGCGTCAGAACCCGCCCGATACCCGGCCAGCGGGATCGCGACGGTTGAGCTTCACTCGACACAGGTTGAGCGACAGCGGACAACGGCGGCTCATTTCAGTTCATGCCAGGGGACGGCAACAATACTTTCCAGCATTGTGAAAAATCATCCGCCCCCTGTCAAACTGGGGGCTTGAGCGTGGGGCCCGAAGTCCGGGGTCCGGAGTCCGTAGTCCGTAGTCCGAAGCAAGGGTGAGGACGAATTGGCGGCAACCGAGAACCCTCTCCCGCGGTCGGGAGAGGGCAGGGTGAGGGACATCTGCTAGTCTCCTACCATGACACTCATCGATCCGCGGCCCTCGCTGGTCCTGTTCGATCTCGACGACACACTCTGCGACTACGCCTCCGCGCGGTGGTTGCGCCTTCGCATTGCCTTCGACCGCGCGCTCGGACTTTTGCCCGACCGTCCAGACGTCGATCTCGACCGTCTGGCCCGGGAATCGATCGAGATCCATCCGCACGGCGTCGATCATTTCGATGAGCTCCTGGCCAGGCATGGCGCATCCCACGCCGAGAGCGCGGCCGCAGCCAAAGAGTGGTATCGCACCAATCGCTTCTACGGATTGCGGCTTTTCGATGACGCGCTGGAAACGCTGCGCACCGTGCGGGACGCCGTTCCCAACCGGAGAATCGGCATCATCACCAACGGTCCGACCGAAACCCAACACGCCAAAATCGACCTTCTCGCGATCAGACCCCTCTTCGACTTCATCCTGGTTTCAGAGGAATTCGGATGTGCCAAACCAGATGCCAGGATTTTCGAGGAAGCGCTCCGCTTGGGTGATGCCGATCCGGCGACCTCGGTTTTCATCGGCGATTCGCTCGAGTTCGATATGGCCGGCGCCCGCAATGCCGGCATGCGCGGAGTCTGGGTGAACCGGCACCACCACCCCCGGCCCGAAACCTCCCACGCCCCGGAGCATGTGGTAGCGGATTTGGCGCAGGTGCGGAAGTTGCTGGGGTAATTCGTAGTGCATAGTTCATAGTGCATGGTTCATAGTCGATAATGATTATCTAGAATCTCTGACTTCGGACCTCGGACTACGGACGTCGGACTACGTCCCTTCCCCCTGACTGCTCGCTGCCTGCTGCCTGCTGCCCGCTGCCCGCTGCTCGCTTCATCTATACTCTCAACGGCCCGAATGCGGCCGAACCACGATCGTTCCCGGGGCTTGTCCCGGGGTCCTGAGGCGCTCGTTTTCGTGACTCCTTTCACCCTCCAGACATCATTGTTCAGACCCTCACGGCGGATCTGGACGCTGCTGGTGACTGCCGCACTCCTCCTTCCCTTGCTCGCCGCCTGTGGCGGCGGCGATGGCAAATCATCCGACCGCACCGGGAAGGTTGTCTGGTACGAAGGCGTTCCTCCGGCCGCCGGCGTCGTCACAGACTCGGAAGGAACCACCGATCTCGCCCAGACGGCTTCATCGAACGAGTCGACTGCGCAGGACGCCGCGGTTCCAACCGCCACAACCGAATCAGCCCCTCCCGCCGCCACAACAGAACCGGTTCAAACGACCAGTGAACCGCTCGTCACCGGCAAACTGCTGACAGACGACGAACTCCAGCAATATCAACCCAATGAGCTCGGCTATGTGCCGGTGCTCATGTATCACAACATCGTGACCGAATATGGTCCCGACGAAGAAGGCGATGTGCTCTTCCGGACCGTCGACGAATTCATCGGCGACTTGCAGTGGCTCTACGACAACAACTTCTACGTCATCACACTCGAGGATTACGTCACCAACAACATCTCGGCGCCGGCCGGCAAACACCCGGTGGTACTGGTCTTCGACGATTCCCGCCCCAGCCAGTTCTATTACGACGTTGCCGCCGACGGTTCAAAAACCCTCGACCCCAACTCGGCGATCGCCATTCTGGAAGAGTTCTTCAACACACATCCCGGTTTCGGCCGAACCGCCGTTTTTGCGGTGTTGCCCATCCACTGCTTCGACTACGAAGAACCGAGCCAGACTCCGTTCTGCCAGGAAAAACTCCAGTGGCTGGTCAACAACGGTTATGAAGTCGCGAATCACACCTGGGATCATCAGGACCTTGGCGACGTCTCGAACGAGGTTTTCCTGGAAAAGGTGGGAGATACGACTCTCTGGATTCGGGAACAGACCGGCGTCGAAACCGCCAGCACCGCGCTCATCCTGCCGTACGGGGTCTTCCCGGGTGGTGAGAACTGGGAACAGCAGTGGGACTGGATCCGGCATGGATTCGACTATGAGGGGCAGCATATTCAGCTGATGACCGTTCTGGCCGCCGGCGCCGACCCCGCTCCGTCGCCAATGAACGTCAACTTCGATGTGATGTCGATCGCCCGGATCGGCGCGAAAGACGGTCCGCTGCCCGGCGAAGCCGACCTCTTCCTGACCTTCTGGTTCGGCGTCTTCGCTGCGAATCCCGAGAATCTCTACACCAGCGACGGCAACCCCGGCACCGTTGTCTTCCCCTCCTGGGCCGCCGACCAGCTCGACGCCGAAAAAGCCGCTGCCGAAGGAATGCAGGTTATCGAGTATTGATGGGCGGAGTCCGGGGTCCGGAGCTCGGTACGGGAACTCGGGTCGGACTACGAGCTACGGACTACGAACCCCGGACTACGGCCCACGCCCCCTATACTTCCCCACCAACGAGGATCAAACACCGTGACCATGACACTCGAACCCAAAACCGACCAGAAGCGGATCGTCGTAGCCGACGAGCTTGGCTATTGCTGGGGTGTTCGGCGAGCGCTGGACATCATTCAGGAATCCGCCCAGCAGGCTGGCCCGATCGCGCCGGTCGGAGACATCATCCACAACCCGCAGGTCGTCGAGCGCCTCCGGGTGAAAGGCGTGGTCGGAGCGGAATCGGTCGATGCCGCCGCCCGGGAGGGGTTCAAGCGGGTGGCCATCACGGCCCACGGGCAAGGACCACACCTCGCCGAACAAGCCACTGCCGCCAATCTCGAATTAGTCGATACCACCTGCCCACTGGTGACCAAGGTGCAGCGCCTCGCCCAGAAACTCGTTCGGCAGGGTTACTTTCTCGTTGTCTATGGCGACTCCTATCACCCGGAAGTCAAGGGCGTGCTCGGCTGGGCCAGCACAACCAAATCGGTTTCGGCTAAAAAGATCGAAGATCTCCCCTGGAATGCCAGACGTGGCCAGGAGGGACCCGGCAAGATCACGCCGCCCCGCAAGGTCGCGCTCGTCAGCCAGACGACGAAGAATGTCGATGAGTTGATGAAATTCGCCCGGCAGCTGCAGGACATGGTGGTGCCCGAAGGAGGCGAGTTCCGCCTCTGCAACACCATCTGCGAACCGACCAGCGAACGGCAAAACGCGCTCAAACGACTCGTCGAGCAAGACCACTGCGACGTCATCTTCGCCATCGGCGGCAAGAAGAGCAGCAACACCGCCCGGCTGGCCGAAGTCGGCCAGATCATGGGGGTCGAATCGCACCACATCGAACGCGCCGAAGACATCCTCCCCGAATGGCTCGCCGACCGGCAAACCGTCGGCATCACCGCCGGCGCCTCCACACCCGACGATGTCATCGAGGACGTCGTCAACTATCTGACAGGCTTCGGCTTCACCCCACCCGAAGGCGGCATCCGCAAAGTCGACCCGGATTACGTGCCGGCTTACTAGCAGGCAGCAGGCAGCAGGCAGCAGGCAGCAGGCAGACTGTAGTTCGGGCACCTGTGGCCCGACGTTTCATGCCATCGTGGTCTCGGTCCGTGCACGTACCGACGCGCGAAGCCCCGCCGGTTGAAGGCCGGCGGCTAACACGCCTCGTCCGCTTCGATAAGATCGTTGGTTGTATCAATCTCCTTTTCGGGATAGATCGAGGTTCTGTCCCACCAAGCATCTCGCCTCGACCAACGATCTTCGTCGCAACGACCAGGGCGTCTTAGCCGTTGGTTTCAACCATCGGACCTTCCGACAATGCCCGTCTTGCCGACTCTTCCGACTTCTGATCAAATGCCGCCAGCCAGCCCTGACTGCTGACTACCGACTGCTGACTGCTCGCTTCCAGCGACGCCTTACGAGGATTGTATGAACGACCCTTGCCCCCACCTCCTGCCAACTTCCCCGTTCGAGCTCATCGACGCGAAGACCCTTTTCGCCTCCGGCAACCGGATGCGCCGCCACTTCGGTGGGCTCCACACGTGTCCGTCCGGCCGCATCTTGCTCACCTTCATGCATGGCACGATGCCTCGCACCAACGACGCCGGTACGATGATTTCCCATTCGGATGACAACGGTCAGTCCTGGAGCCCGCCGCGTCCGCTCTGGGCCGTCCCCGGTTGGGACAGTTTTCCCAACGGCGGCGCCTGCCAGATCACCGGCGACCGAATCCGCCTCTTCATCGGGCAATACCGCTTCACCCCCGATGCCGGCGGCAAGCAGCCGTTCGATGCCGGCTGGCACACCAAATACATCGACAGCACCGACGAGGGAGCGCACTGGACAGAACCCAGCGCCGACGTCAAGGTCTTTCCCAGCTGGACCGAGTTCTACGGCACCAGCAATCCCCACAAACTCGCCGACGGCCGCCTCCTCTGGGCGGTCCAGGGCACGCAGGATCGCGACGCCGACTGGCGGGTTGGCGTCAGCTTCACCGATGCCGAGGGCAACGACTTCTCGCCGCCGACCATCTACGCCCATGATCCCTACTTCCAGTACAGCGACAACGACATCGTTCGTCTACCCGACGGCCGGTTGCTCACCGTCTTCCGCGAACATATGGAAAACGGCACCTTCTACAGCCACTCATCGGACGAAGGGCAAACCTGGACCGACTTCCGCCCCACCGGGTTCCGTGGCGCGAACTTCCGGCTCGTCATTCTGAAAAATGGCGATATCTGTTGCCTCTATCGCGACGAAAACCCCGACCGCTACGGCACCAGCATCGGCGTCAGCAAAGACGGCGGCGAAACCTGGGAGTGGGCCGGCAGTCTCTACTACCAGCCAAACTCGACCCGCCACCGACCAGGCTACTTCTGCGGCTGCCCCGACCTGGTCCAGGCAGCCGACGGAACGCTCGTCGCCGTACTCCACACCTACGAGGATGACGACGGGGAGATGTGTCTCCACCTGCTTCGCTTGCGGGACGTCTCGTCATAACCTGACGTCATTCCTATTGAGCCGAGGTCGATTGGCAGACGCCCGGAGTGACTCATTGCACGGAAGCGCTGTAAACTTGCAGCGTTCAGGTGAGGAAGTGCAAAGATGTCAGCCAACCCGGTGATAGATCGAGTGACCAGTGATCCTGGGATTTTCGGCGGCAAGCCAATTATCCGGGGTACTCGTATCGCCGTGGACCTGATTTACGACTGGATCAGCAGCGGTCAAACTCCAGCTCAAATCCTGGAAGACTATCCAAATCTGACCGCCCAGGACATCCAGGCCGCGCTCGACGTCACCGAATCGTGATCGCCCCAACGGGGCCGATTATTCGACCACCGTCAGTGTCGCAGCATCGATCGCGGTCGCATGCCGTAGACCATCGTCGGTTTCCGATTCAGCGGCAATGCGCACGACGCGCTCGCCCGTGTCTTCCTCTCGCGTCACATATGGAGCGTGAACGATCCCGCTGGCGGTGAATGTGCCGTCGCCTGCCCGCTGATCGCCATTCGACCCGTCGTCGAGCAGGGTGGCTCCGCTGCCAACATTCATGTCTACGAAACCGCCGAGCAATGCCGCAAACCCGACTCCGAGCACCTCATCATCCGAGCTCACGGCTGCCTGGGCGGTCGTCGAGGATGCTCCATTCAGACCGATCTCGGCGGGTTCGATCGATACAGCGCTGATCGCCGGAGACTGGCCCGGACTCGCAGCATCGATCTCCATGGTTGCCAGTTGTTCCTGCAGGTTGGCGCAATCCGCACACCGCACCGTGCGCATCGCATAGAGGAATGTCCGTCCCGTAGCATCCATCGTCGCTCTGGCCAGCCCGTCGGTCAGGACCGCTTGGTGAGTGCCGCCCACATTCGGGATCGACACCGCCAGCGTCGTCACATCGCCTGTTGCGATGTCGTAGAGGAGACCGAATGGGCTGACCAGCAAGAGCGATCCATCGTCGCTCAACTGAATTGGTTCATAGTACCCACCGCTTGGCGTTCCGGGCATCACTCGCGGCGCCCCGCCAGACGCCGCAACAACCTCGACCTCGTCGACGTCCGATTCGAGTGGCACGACGTCGTACGCGACCGTCGAACCGTCACCACTGATCGCCACCCTGAATACGAGTTGCAGCTCTTCTCTCAGGACCGTCAGATCCCCACCGCTGCCATTGGCGGTCAGCACATTCTCTCCACCGCCAGCCAGGGCCGCGAAGACAATCCTGCTCCCGTCGGACGATGAATCGATGGTGTATCCATCGCGATGAAAACAGCAAAGGTTCGGATCGACCGGCGCACCGACGGCGGCGGCGACCGCTTCCGGGCTGACGATCTGCCGGAGATTCTCTCCACTGGCGTCGATCGCCCAAATGCCCATCGGCACCGGCTCGCCACTCTCAGCCATGGCCGTGCTGCGCCGAACCAGGAAGAACACCGTCTCTCCGTCGCCGCTCACTGAGATCGCCGTGATCTCGTTGCTGGCCAGCGTGATCAGCGCTCGCGCTCCACCGCCGTCAGCAATGCGCACCTGCACACTTTCCGAGGAAATCGCCGTCGAACCATCGTCACTGATATCGACAAACGAGTCGCAGTAGCAAAGCGACGTGTAGCTGTCGACTTCCGTCATCCCGCTTCCGTCAAAGCCAATGGTGTAGATGCGGTTCGGCGTTTCGGGATCGCCAGTACCGGGAGCATCGCTGAACACACCCGTTGTACCGTCAGCACTGAGCACCGGGAAACCGAGATAGCCCGATCCCTCGGTGAGATTCGTGATCTGGTGATAGGTGTATGTCGCGAACGGACCCTGAGCGAGCGCGTTGTGCGTCCAGCTCCCCAGCGAAAAGGAGATGGCGCTCAACACCATGACAACAGCAAGCACGGCACGCGGAACCCGGACGAAAAGGCGCATGGGGAAGACCTCCAGAGAGAAAGCCGCCGATCGGAAAGAGCAGATCTTGTTTCGTTTCGTGAACTGCTCACGATAGTAGCGACTTGCTCGACGATAAACAAGCGGGGCGCGTCGCCAATCTGCACCAGGCAGCAACCGCTCTCCGCTTCTGGAGGTCAAGATCAGGTCTGAAAAGACCTTCGCACTGTGAGCCCGGTCCGTTCACGGCCGGGCGGATGTCATGGAACCGCATATCTGAGGAAAACTGGGCTCGCCTGGACAGGCTACCGATGCTGCAAATAGGGATCCAGCGCGTCTCGCAGACCGTCGCCGATGAAGTTAATCGACAGCACCGCCAGGGCGATCATCAATCCGGGTGGGAGCCAGAGCCAGGGCATCTGCTCCAGCACAGTCAACGACTGAGCGTCGGTCAGCATATTGCCCCAACTAGGGGTGGGTGGCTGCACACCAAGTCCAAGGAAACTGAGTCCAGCTTCGATCAGAATGGCATAGGCGATACCGAAGGTCGCCGCGACAAGCACCGGCGCCATGGCATTGGGCAGCAGATGCCGGAAGATCAACCGGCCGTCGCTACATCCCACCGCACGGGCGCCGATGATGAACTCGGTTTCCCGCAGCGACAGCAACTGCCCACGCAGCAAACGGGCAATCGGCGGCCAACCCAGCAGTCCGATCGCCAGCATGACGTTGTAGATACTCGGACCGAGCACCGACGCCAGGGTAATGATGATGATCAGCGTCGGAAACGACAGCACGACGTCGGCCAATCGCATCACCACCGAATCGACCCAGCCACCGAAATAGCCGGCCAGCGCGCCAAGCACGACCCCGATCGTGGTGTAGATCGAAACAGCGACCAGACCGACACTCAGCGAAACCCGCCCGGCGTAGAGCAGCCGGGTGAAAACATCCCGCCCGGCGGTATCGGTGCCTAGCAAGTGATTGCGATCCGGCCCGAGCCGGTAGGCCATGAGGTCGACCCCACTGGGTGAGTACTTGGTCAAAAACGGCGCAAACACCGCCGCAAAAACGAGCACTAGCAGAATCGCCAGTCCGATCATCGCCAGGCGGTGCCGCCGGAAGCGTCGCCAGACGGTCGGACCGCGGCGCACAGCCGCCTCTTGGGCGAGCGCGCCTGCCGGCTCATGCCCGTCACTCTGACCAACTGGCTGGCCGGCACCCGTTGCTGTCACGGCGGTGTCTACCATGACGAGCTCCGAACGCAACCATCCTTGCGAGCACCCAGGCCGGGCGTCTGTGCCAACACGGCGCGACAGGACGCATCCTCATCGGGAAGAGATCGGGGCGACGCGACTAATCCCGATGGCTGAAGCCAACGGCTAACACGCCTCGTTCGTGGCAGGCAGATTGACTGGTCAATGGCCGGCATCACGTGGGATGACATGGCCAACCTCTCCCATGGGTACATCTGCGTTAGGGGGGCACTCGAATCGGTACGACCGAGGCGTGTTAGCCACCGGCTTTCAACCGGTGGCTCCTTCGATGAAGAGCTTCCTTGGTAGGAGAGGTGGCTTCTCACTGTCATCTACTTGTACGAAATCCTGGGATCGACCCACGCATAAACGATGTCGGCAATCAGACTGCTGACCAGGATGGCGACCGCGCCGATCATATTGATGGCCATGATCGTCGGATAGTCGCGCCCCCGCACCGCTTTGATGGCCAGCGATCCCATACCCGGCCAGGCAAAAATCTGCTCGATGATGACCGTCCCTCCCAGGAGCTGGGGCAGCGTCAGTGCAATCACCGTTACCAGAGGAATCAGCGCATTCCGCAGGGCATGGCGTGAAATCACGCGCCGTTCCGACAATCCCTTGGCCCGGGCCACGCGCACATAGTCTTGCCGCACCGTTTCCAGCATGCTCGACCGCGTATAGCGGATGAGCGGCGCCGCCTGACCGAGACCGAGCACCGTGGCCGGCAGGATCAGGTGCTCCAGCGAATCGCGGAAGCTCGGGGGTTTCCCGAGCGTGTTCATACCGGCCGAAGGTAGCCAGCCCAAACGTATGGAAAATACGTAAATAGCAGCAAGCGCAAGGAAAAATGCCGGGATCGATATCGTCGCAAACCCAAAAATCGTCACGATATAGTCGATAAGCGAATACTGACGAATAGCCGAGATGATGCCGATCGGCACAGCGATCAACAACGCCAGAATCTGCACCGTCAGCATCAGTTTGACGGTCGGCCAGATGCGCTCGCCGATCGTCGTCGAAACAGGTCGCCGGTCGGTGTAGGAGTAGCCCAGGTTCCCCTGGGCTACTTCCTTCATCCAAAGTCCGTAGCGAATCGGAATCGGTTCGTCGAGGCCGAGCTCGGCCCGCCTGGCTTCCAGCCAGCCGGGACCGAGCTCAGCGATCTGCTCCGGATTGACCAGTGCAGATACAGGATCGCCCGGCGCCAGACTGACGATCAGATAGGTGACCAGCGTGATCCCAAAGAGCACGGGAATACTGATCAGCAGTCTTCGCAGGATGTAACGACCCATCGATCCCTCGCCCCATTACCAGTGCGTCCCGCACCAGTCTCAGGCAATCGCTATTCCGAAACGGTCCACTCGTCGGCGTTCCACATCTGGTTGTCGACGTAGCTCGGCGGAGCAAAACCCTGCAACCGGTCGCGGAATCCGTAAATCGAGTTTGGCGACCAGAGGAAGATCCACGGCAGCTCGGCGTTGAGAATCTGGGCGATCTCGGTATAGGTCGCCTGCCGCTCCTCGAGATCGGTCTGGCCCTTGCCCTGGTCGAACAGCTCGTCGACTCGCGGATTGGTGTAGTGCGAACCATTGCCGCCACTTGGCGTGAAGTTGGCCGTGTAGAAGTAGTTGCTCGAGATACTCGGGTCGGCCCGGAACACTCCGCCGGCGTTGTAGAAGAGATCGAAATCGTTCTCCTCGATGTAACGGCGGTTGAGCTCGGCGACATCGACCTGCAGAATCTCGACGTTGAAGCCAACCTGGCTGAGCTGCTCCTGAATAATGGCGATCGCAGCATCCTTTGACGCCGTGCCCGGCAGATGCATGATCGAAATCGGCTGGCTCGTGTCGAAACCAGAACCCTCCAGAAGCGACTTCGCCAGTTCGGGATCGTACGCGTATGGTTCGAGCCCTTCTGGAACGCCCATCCACTCCGGTCCGAAGATCGACGAATTGACGACCGTTCCCTCACCGCGCAGAACCGCGTTGACGATTCCTTCCCGGTCGATCGCGTGCATCATCGCCTTGCGGATATCGACATTCTGCAGGAACTCCCGGTTCAGGTTGACCGCCAGGAAGTCCATGCTCGGACTCGGAACGGTGACCACGGTCACCCCTTCCAGCCCGGAAACGCGCTCGACCTCGGCCACCGGCACGGTCATCAGGTCGATCTCGCCCGTTTCGAGCTGACCGAGTCCAACTTCCGGGGTCAGGATCGGCAGAAAAATCTGATCGACTCCGGTTGTGTAGTTTCCGGTTTCGCTCGACTTCAGCTCGAGATACTGATCGGTGGCGAACTGCACGAAGTCGAACGGCCCGGCCGAGACGGTCGGATTCAGGGAGAACTCATGCTCTCGCAGCTGATCGGGCGGCACCTCGCCCAGCACATGCTTCGGCAGGATGCCCAGTCCGGTGAAGCTGCAGATGTTGACGAGGAAGACGCTGTCCGGCGCGGCAAGGTTGATCTGCACCGTTCGGTCGTCGACCGCGACCAGTCCCTCGACCTCGCCAGAGCTGCCATCGTAATCGGCGGCGCCAGCGACGCCACTGAGGCGGCCCTTCCAGATCGAACCCGTGGCCGGGTTGATCGCCCGCTCGAGGGTGAAGATCACATCCGCCGAGGTCAGCGGCGTACCGTCGTTGAAGGTGAGACCCTCGCGGAGGGTGAAGGTGTACTGCGTGCCTTCCACATTCCCCTCGATCGACTCGCAGAGATCAGGGGTCGGGGAAAGTGCATCACTCATCTTGACCAGCGTGCCGAAGATGTTTCGCTCGACCTGCTGCTCGAATCCCGCCGTCGAATAGAGCGGATTGAGCGTGACAGGCGCGCGCCAGAGCATGCGCACCTGCGCGCCGCCATCCTGTGCGGCAACGTCGCTCTTCATCAGGGTGGCGATCGCCGCGCCGCCAGCGCCGGCGCCTACCAGCTTCATCAGGTCGCGGCGGCTCAATCCGCGCGCTTCCCATTCTTGCGTCAATCGTTCGAGATTCCAGTACTCACCCATGGTGTTCTTGCTCCTTGCTCGACTGTGATGTCTCCGTCATCCACATTGAGACTCGGTCAATCCCGCAGGCCAGTCCGACTCCTTTCACGTGTGTGCGCGCTATTCTCGCACGCGATAGCGCTCCAGTGCGTCTTCATCGAGTTCCACTCCGAGCCCCGGACCTTCCGGCACTCGCACGTGGCCATTCTCGATCACCAGCGGGTCGACGATCAGATCATCCACCCGCAGCAGCTCGCTGCAGATGTCGCTGGTCAGGGTCATCGATTTACTCGCCGCAGCCGCATGAGTATGGGCTGCTTCAGCAATGCCGAGATCGACTCCCGAGCCATGCCAGGTCGGAATTCCCGCTGCTTCGCACATCGCCGACGTCTTGAGGCAGTTCACCATCGACCCGCCGGTATTGATCCAGTCGCAGGCCTCGCGCTTGATCGCCTCGCGAATCTGATGCGGTCCCTCGATGTGGAGCGCCACCGGCGTCGACAGCTTGTTCCGCACCAATGCATACCAATCGAGATTCGAATGGTCGAACGGGCTTTCCCAGCAGATCACATTGGTGATTCCGCGAGATGTGACCTCGTCGACCTTCGCCATCAGCGTGCCAGGATTGCCAAACCGCTGGTTGGGATCGACCACGATACCCAATTTGTCGCCGACCGCATCCTGAATCGCTTCCAGCCGGTCGGCTAGCGCATCGTCCGGCTTCGATTTCATCTTCAGCACGGTGTACCCCTGCGCCACGGCTTCTTTGGCAGTTTGCGCCGCGTGATCGGGCGTCATGCGCCCCGAACAGCGCGACACCGGCACCCACTCGCGGAACCTGCCCCCGCAGAGCAATCGATACGCCGGCGTGCCCAACGCTTTGCCCATCAGATCGAACATCGCCATTTCATACGCGACATAGACCGATGTGTCCTCGAACCAGAACCACTCGAACGGCAGCTCCTGCAGATTGAACGACCAGAGATCCCGGCCCTCGAAGTACTTCGCCGGACGCCGTACCTCGAACTCCGACAGGCCCTTTGGCGCCTCGCCGAGCCCGACCAACCCTTCATCGGTGTGAATCTTCAGCAGAACGATTGGAAAATCGGGCCAATGCAGGCTGATCTCGGCCCCGCCATGCATGTAGGTCTCCGGATCGTACTCCGGGCTGTGCCAGGTGCCCTCATGGATCGGCACGACAACGGTCATCGTTTCCACACGCGTGATCTTCATCAGAGTCGATGTCGCCTCCCAGACACAATGCAGCCGGCCCGTTTCCATTTTCTCCACGTTGAGCGGTGCCTACGGTAGCACCGCCCTTTGAATCACGCAATTGGGGAAGAGAAGGACGGAAAGTGCCGCAGAGAGGCCATGCGACGCGCTCTACCCGCAGACATGCTCGAAAACGCGGAGGAAGTTCTCTCCAAGGATGCCGCTGATCTGGTCATCGCTATAGCCACGTGAAACGAGCCCCCGGGTGATGTTGGGAAAGTCCCGGTAGTCGTCAAATCCTCGAACGTTGACCAGAGCGCCGACGCCATGCTCAGGTCGGAATCCGATGTCCAGCACCCATTCCGCCAGGCGCTGGACACCCCACTCCGGCGCCTGCATTGGCCAGTCGCTGCCGATGCCGACGAACTCGGGTCCGATCAGATTGGCGATGTAGTCGACATGATCGAGGAAGTCCTCGATCGTCGAGACCTGCTTGCCAGAAAGGAACATCGACACCAGATAGACGCCGATGTACCCGCCGCTGGCCGCGATCGCTTTCAGCTCCTCATCGCTCTTGGCTCGGTCGTGCCGGTAGAGCCCATCGGCCGAGGTGTGCGATGCGACAACCGGAGCGGTGGAGAGCGCACAGGCGTCCAGGGTCGTCTGTCTTCCACAGTGGCTGATGTCGACGATCATCCCCAGATCGTTCATACGCTTGATGAACTTCACGCCGAAGTCGGTGACGCCGCAGTCGACCCGGTCGGTGCAGCCGCCAGCGACGAAATTGACCGAGTTGTAGGTCAGCTGGATCATGCGCATGCCCATGTCGTAGTACTGGTCGAGGCGATCCAGATCGGTGCCGATGTCGATCGTGTTCTGCGTCGACACGAAGCCAGCACATTTCCCCTCGGCCTTGGCGCGGCGAAAGTCGCCGGCCGTCGTGGCCTTGAGCAGCCAGGGGAGCCGGTCGAATTGCGCCTGGGCCAGCGCAAAGTGTTCGAACGACTCGCCGATATGGTCGCCATCGATCTGGCGGTTGCCCGCGGTGATGCCGGAATCCTTCCAGCATCGCTCGAACTCGGGGAAATCACAATCGACCGCCATCCGGACAGGCATCTTCAGGCACGACATCACCGATCGCTGGGCGTTGCCGTGTTTCGCGTACTCGTCCTGCAGGTGCCTGATCATGCCGTCATCGAATGACCGGTGACCACAGGGTCCCTGAAAAAGGGTATCGATGATGATGCTCTCGGCATGCAACCTGGCGGCGCGCGCTTCCTGCTCGGCGCTCAGCCCGAAATCCCAGTCCCCGAAGCGTTCGCTCATTCTTCGCCCCTACTCCGCCGATTTGCCAACAACAACGCACACCACATCAGATGCAGGAAAGCAGCGCCTTCTCCACCTGTTGCGTTCCCGCGACCCCAACCTCGCCAGTCACAACAAACTATGCATCAGAGTCGCTCTAAACAACCCAAAGTGGCCGGTCGGAACGCGCGCGTGTGGAGGTGCCGCTACCATTACTTTGATGCATGGCGGGAGGATGGAGTGTGAAAGACCGGGCAATGGGGCTCCTGACGACGGCGGTCATTCTGGCGCTGCCGGGCATGACCCTGGCAGCGGACCGGTCGGCGTGGGTGGCGGACAGGTTGCGTGACGATCCTGGCTGGGCGTGGGTGGCGGCCATTGTCCTGGTCGCCATCGCCGGCGTCACGCTCGGTTTCGAAAAACGCGGCCGCTGGGACGGACTGCTGATCGACGAAACCAACCGCAAGTCGCTCTCGCGCCTGCAGGCGATCGTCTGGGGCACGATCGTCGTTTCCGGCATCGCCACCGGGCTGGCCATCAACGTCGCGCGTGGATGTGCGGAGCCGGTTGAGGGGGCTACGCCTCCCGAAGGCGCCTGCACAACCCCTCCCTGGGATCTTCACTATCCTGAGCAGTTCCTCGTTCTCGTTATGCTCAGTGCGGCCGTGGTGATCCTGGCGGCCGTGGTGAACGGCGCCAACGCGTCTCGCACCCTGAACGCCAAAACCAATCGAAGCGCTCAGTACGCCGGAATCCTCGCGACCCAGCCAAACGGGCATGGCGCCGATCTCATCGATGACATGGTCGCGCCGTTCCGCTTCTACGGTGTCATTGCCGGGAAGGACCATGTCGACCACGCATCATGGAACGACATTGCCAAAGGGGATATCGGCTCGAACGCCGCCTATCTCGATGTCGCCCGTGTGCAGTTTCTGATCATGACCTTGCTGGTGGCGGGCGCCTACGCCGTCTTCTTCCTGCGCGAAGTGACCGACCCAGCCGGCGGGGTGACATTTCCTGCTTTTGACGCCGGGATGAACACCCTCCTCGGCATTTCCGCAGCCGCCTATCTCGGCGTGAAATCGGTGCTTGGCATCGCCGCCAGCGACTGACACCGAACGGCGCATGCGGCTTCGATCATGTCTGGGATTCGACCGTGATCGTGCCCGCCATCCAGGTATGCGGTCCACAGACGTAGGGGAAGGTGCCCGATTCGGTGAAGAGATGGGCGAAGGACTCGCCCCGGTCGAGCACGGCCGCGCCAGTGACCGCGAATGAGTCGCTGACGATCGTGTGGACGTCGAAAGTGTTGTTGGTCCAGACCACCAGATCGCCAGGGTGAATGGTGACCAACCGGGGATCGAAGCTCCCCCCTTCCGCAGTGGTGATGTCGATCTGGACGATGGTGCGCGGACTCTCCACCGGCAGGGAGAACCAGGTGATGGCCGTCGATGTGTCAGTCGCATCGAACATGGCGATCCCACCTGGAAAGGAGTCTGATGCGTCGATCGGCACAACGGTGCGACCGGCGTTGACGGGATCGTTCAGGTTTCCGCAGCCGACCTGTTCTCCAGCCGCATTGACCACGACGAGGGCGTGCGGATGCTCCAGCAGACTGTCGAGTGCGACTGGAATCGCGCCCCATGCCGAACCTCCGATATCGAACAAGTCGATCGGCTGCATGGATACGACCGAATCGAGGCACGCGCCCGCGCCAATTGCCAGGCTGAAGCCACCAGTCAGGTCAGCGACGACCGCGCTGGCAGGAAGCACGGAGAGCGGAATCATCACGGTTTCCGGAAAAGGAGCGGGGATAGCAACGAGCCGCCACTGGCCTTCTCTTGGAAAGGTGATCGTGACGCGGTAGTTCCCCAGCGTCCCCGTCGGTTCGGCGATGACTTCGATCATCTCGGTGGAGCCCTCGCGCGTCGCGACGATCGTCAGCTCATCGATGTCGATGGCTTCGCGGTCGTGCTGGCGAACGGTCATCGTGAATGTCTGCGGCTCGCCGGCGACGATGTCGCCAGGTTCATCGTCGAAGCGCACCGACGCCCACCCCCCGGCTTCGACAAACGTCGCCGGCACGAGCAGGGCCACCAGCAAGAGCACACCGATGATTGTGGAACGGACCATGGGAGCATCCTTTCGGGTTCGTCAGTCAGAACGAGGCAGTTCTGCTGGTGATACCGAACAGGCGGCAATTTGGTTCCCGCCGTGGGTCGAACACTGGGGGCGGAGCGAAAGAGAAAACACGTTCCGCGTTTTCTCTATGTCGTGGCGGTCACAGGTCGCAGCGATTCCGCCAGCGCGATCGACGCATCGCGGTCGAGCGCAGATTCCATGCGATAGGTGATGCCGTCGTTCTGCCAAAGCAGGATGTTCGCTGAGGGCCGGGTGACGCTTTCGCCGGAAGCGTCATCGAGAATCGTCAGCCAGGCGGCTCCTTCGACCCAGTAACCGGGGAATCCATCGACGCTGACCTCCTCGATACTGCCGAGACCTTGCGTCGCCGATTTCAGGAGCGAGGTCAGGTCGGACCCGCTCTGGAACTGCATCAGCAACATTCCGGCGCCCGTTTCCTCCGCCTCCGGGAGTGTGTCCGAGGGGGCATAGATCACCGAGAGCATCGCTTCTCCGCCCGGGAGCGTGCGCAGAGCCATACCGGACGGCTCATCAATGAGCGCAGGCAACCGCGGCGTGAATGGCAGGGACGAAACCGCGTCCGCAAGGGTGATTGGCGTACCCAGGACACGTTCGTCCAGGGGATCGAGGTCAGATGGGGTCGGCGTGGGATCATCGCCCCCCAGGAAGCCGATTTCGATACCGCGCACGCCGAAAACACCGGCAACGCTTTCCCGCAGACCATCGAAGGCGATCAGCGCAGCGGACGCAGCGAGAAGGATCGCCGCCGCCGCAGCCAGCAAGGTGTGGTGAAGGACAACACGACGCAGTGGCGGCGCTGGTTGGTGCGATGGAAGGTCGAATGGTGGTGTCTGGGGCCAGGCCATCTGTTCGCCGAGCAGGAGCAGCCGGGAATCGAGCTCGCTTTCGGTCAGCCTGGAGAGATTGCGTCGTGCATCAGCCATGAAGCTGCCTCCCGGCGATCGGATCGTCCCCTGCGAGCATCACGTCGCGCAATCTGGCCATAGCTCGCGAAAGGCGCGATTTGACGGTTCCTCGTGGGCAGTCGAGCGCGACTGCCATCTCCGTTTCCGACAAGCCGAAGAAATAGCGGTAGGCAACGACCAAGCGGTCATCGACAGCAAGGGTGTTGACCGCGTCCAGGAGCGCGGACTGTTCCTCATGGAGAAGAGCGGTCGCCTCGGGCGAGGGATCGGGTGATGGCCGCAGTTCGAATGCGGCTTTCGTCGAGCGGCGCAGTATGGCGATGGTGCGTCGAGGATCGGATGTCTTTGGCCTCATTGACGACGATGCGAATGAGCCAGGGCCGAAATGGTCGTCCTTCCTCAAAGCGAGACAGCGCCTCGACAGCTTTGAACAAACCAGTCTGGGTTGCGTCGCGAGCATCTTCGGTGTTGCGAGAGATCACCCAGGCGGCGCGAAAGGCAACCTCCTGATATCGACGGACGAGGACATCCACCGCCTCCCGGTCACCCCGCCTGGCTCGCCTGATCAGATCCTGCTCGTCGATATGCCGTCTCCCTCGTGGAGGGCTCTACTGTGGCATACCGTCTAAAGGCAGAATCGGTTCCACTGCCAGTGCTATCTGAGCGCGAAAAGACGATCGAGCGCGAGTGTGAATCCCGACAGGACATCGCCGCCGTCGAGCACGCCCGATTCGTCAAGGACTTCCGGCTCTTTACCGGGCCGGCAAATAGTGACGCTGCGGTTCTCTGGGTCGACCCACCAGACGAGGGGTACCCCTGCCCGCGTGTAGAGCTCCTGTTTCCGGGAGATGTCGGTCCGCCGATCGGTCGGGGAGATCACCTCGACCGCCAGATCCGGCGGCATCGGATAGAAGCCCTGGTCGGGAACTCCTCCCGGATACCGGTCGCTCCGGTAGAACCCGACATCGGGGGCGACAACCGTGTGAAGAATGCTATCGAGTACGTAGCCGCCGTCGGCATTGGTGGTGAATCCGAGATCACGTTCGAGCACGAACTGACCGATGAAAATCTGGAGCCGCGCTCCTATGACACTCGGTTTCGAACCTGATGGCGACACCTCCTTCAGCACTCCTTCCCACAACTCGAAGGGAGCATCGCTGCCCATCGTCAAGAGTTCATCGGCTGTTACCAACTGTGTTGATGTGACCATAGTGGGATGCCTCGCTTCAGGTCATGCGCTTTCCAAGCCTAGCATGTGCATCGTCGGCGGTGAAACCAGGATCGGTTGCCCGTCTAGAGGGCGAAAACGCGCGCGACCGGCATGGAAAACTCCGGCAATTCGTCGCCGCCCTCGAGTGTCATCGACTCGTCGAGCACCTCGGGTTCCCGCCCTGGCCGGCAGATAGTCACCGTGCGGGCTCCCGGATCCACCCACCAAACCTGGGGAACCCGAGCGTTGTCATAGGCGGCCTGTTTGCGGCGAATATCCGCTGGTTCATCTGTCGGGGAGATGATTTCGATCGCCAAATCTGGAGGCAAGGGAAAGAAGCCGCGCTCGGGCAACTCACCCAGGTATCGATCAGTTCGAAAGAAACCGATGTCCGGAGCGACGACCGTGTCGGGATTTCTGCTCAGAATGAACCCGCCTTCAGCCGTCGAAAGCCGTCCCAACTCACGACTCTGCACAAAACTGCCAATGGCGATAACGAGGTTCGCTGCGATCACGCCTGGCCGTATGCTCGATGGAGACACTTCTGTCAGTACCCCTTCGATGAGTTCATGGCGAGCATCGCTCCCCATGTCCAGCAACTCCGCTGCCGTGATCAAGTGAGTCATCGTTACCATGGTCGTTGCCTCGATTCATGCTGTGGGACCATCAAGGGTAGCATGACGCGGTCCTGACATAGCAGTAGGAAGCGAGCCTAGACGCCCTGGCTCGTCTCTGCCCATCGCCTTTTGCCTGCGAAGCCGCTACTCCTCTTCCGGCTCAGTCAGAATGCCCTGTTCGATGAGCAACTGCTGCAGGTAGTCGCGATCGTCATCATGCATCGGCATGAGCGGGCTTCGGAGAGTATTGCCGCAGTACTCGAGCAGGTGCATAGCCTCTTTGATGACAGCGATCGAGTATCCCTTACGCTTTTCTCGTAACTTGGCGAAAGGCCGAATTTTCTCGGCGATCAGTGCTTCCAGGGCAACGGTTTTGCCCGTCGACGCCAGCCGCCAGACATCGAGCACCGTGTTGGGCATGAAGTTGATCAGACCGGAGGTGAACGCCTGCGCACCGGCAGCGAAGTAAGGCACCGTCAGCGTTTCGGCCATGCCATTCACCCAGGTCAGCCGGTCACCGAGACGCTCCCGGGTTTCGACGAAGAGCTTGAGATCCCCCCATTCATCCTTCAGGGCGATGATCTCCTCGATCTCGGCCAGATCCTCGATCAGATCGGGACCGTACACCTGCCCTTTCGTGGAAAAGATCATCATCCCCAGACCGGACGCATCGGCGATGGTTCGATAGTGCCGGTAGAGACCAGCATCCGGCGGTTCGATGAAATAGAGTGGATTGATCATCAATCCGGCAACACCGACGGTGGCGGCGTATTCCGCCAGATCGGCGGCAATTCGCGTCGAATGGCCGATACCAGCGAGCAGAGGAACCCTCCCCGCCGCCGCCTCAACACCGACACTGATGCACTCCCGGTACTCGTCATTGGTCAACGAAACGTACTCACCAACGCCGCCGCAGACGACAACCGTGTGCGCCCCATTGATGATCAGCCGGTTCACCTGCTGGGCGAACGCGTCATAGTCAACCCGTTCATCGGGGTGAAATGGTGTTGGGGTGAATGCGATGACGCCCCGCAGTTGTTGCTTGAGATCAGCAGGAGCGAGCGGCATTAGTCCAACCCCAGCAGCGCAAGGCTGTCCCGATGGAGAATCTCCTCCAGCTTGTTGATGGGAACGGGGGGCAGCGACGTGCCCAGAATTACATCGTTGACCCGCCAGAGTGCATCGATCGTCTCTTTCGGAGCGGCAATGGGATAGTCGGAACCGAAAAGGAGCTTGTGTAGAACATCCCACTCGGTCGCCAGGCGGAACGCGTTGTAGTAGGACCACGGCCGGTAGAAATTGGCGGAGATGTCCGCATAGACATTGGGATGCTTGCGGATGACGACGATGCAGTCGATCTGCCAGGGATGACCGACGTGGGCCATGATGACTTTCAGGTTGGGGAAAGCGGTGGCTACACGGTCCATATGACGCGGGTGGGCGAAATCGAGATCGGCAAACTGGACGGGAGAGGTCCCCTGGTGAAAGAGGATCGGCAACCCCAGCTCCTCGGCGCGCTTGTAGACGGCGAACGCTTCCGGGCCTAGCGGATCGAAATTCTGGTAGTTGGGGCCGAGCTTGATGCCCCGCAGCCCGAGATCCTGTGTGCCGCGCTCGATCTCCTCCAGCGCATCCTTCTGATGAGGATGAACGGTGAGGAAACCGATGAACTTGTCTGAATGAGCCCGCACAAAGGCGGCGGTGTCGTCGTTCACCTCTGGGGTCTGATAGATCAGCTGCCCATCGTCGGGAAGATCCCCTCTCGGATCTGACGCAATGTTGAAGCAGATCGCCCGGTCGACCATCTCCATGGCCTTGACGTGATCGTCCCAGGTGTGGACTGTAGAAGCACTCTGGTCGGGGCGCCATTTGGTGTCGAGTTGTCGCTCGGTCGATGCGGGAGCCGTCCGATGCCGGGGTGTATGGGTATGGACATCAACAATCATGCTGGCGATTTGACTCCCGTCGGTGTGGTTTCAAAGGGACTGATCATTGCGTCAGACTATGGGGAGAAGGGAATTGTGGCAAGGCGTTCGTTCCCCTCTCCCCAATGGAATGCTCTCCAGAGGAGCGACTACTCCAGCTCGAAGAGACTGAAGTCACGATAGTCGATGGTTCGCCCGTCGATCGTCGTTTCGATCGTCGACGCGGTCGTGATCCAGATTTCGCCCGCATCCTGAAGCTCGGACAGGTCGAATGTCACGAACTCCACACCGTTGAGCGCCGCCGCTCCCGTTTCTCCATCGGCGAAGAGTTCGAGTCTGACCTCATCTCCCGGCTCGTTGGTGAGCATCTCGATCTCTCCTGAATCGATGACATCCTCACCCTTCAGGAATGTCCAGGTGCCATCATCAGCGAAGATCGTCAGCCGGTAATAGCCATCGTCGGTGCCCTGATCGCGGAAAACCAGGGTCATGTCCCAGGCATCCGGCGCCTCATCGGGCACGATGAAGGTCACCGTCGCGTAGAAGTCCGCGGCTTCTCCATTCTTCCGGACGATATCGAACTTCGTGTCCGATTCCTCCATCGATCCAGAGGTCGTTTTGTCGATCTCGCTGCCCAGCGAAAGATCGAATGCCGGTTCCCCGTCCGACGATGCCGCCGCATCGGGGGTGCTGTCATCCGCAATCACCGTTGGCGACGGAACCGGGGTTTCCTCCTCCGGCGTCTCGGTAGCTTCAGCTTCAGGGGTCTCCGCAGGCTCGGGAGTCGACTCTTCTTCCACCGCCGGAGCCGCATCGGTCAACGCCGGCAGACCGGAAAGGTCCCAGACGGAGAATTCGTCGGTGGGAACCAGAAATGCCGTGGTGTCCGCTGGGTCGGCAGCCTCGAACGCAAGCCAGCGGGTGATGTCTCCCGACCCGCCCCCTTCGATACCGAAGGAGACACGTGGGTCCGCGCTGTTGACGATGATCACTGCCTGCTCACCAACGACGGTGAGTCCGATGAAGTTGCTGGCGCCGGGAGTCAGGTCGAGCCCGTCGATCGAACCGGAATCGAGCACTTCCGACTCGCCGGTAGCGGCGGTTCGGGCGTAGATCCACCCGGCGGTGACGCCATCGGAGTGAACGAAGACGTCGTAGCAATTGAATTCAGGATCGACCCAGAAACAGAACCCGATCGACCAGACACCAGCTGGCGCCGCCGGCACGACAAATCGCACTTCCGTATGAAAATCGGTGACATCGACACCAGCCGGATAGACCGGCATGAGCCCGCTGGCCAGCGAAACATCTTCCACGAAGGGTCCGGCGACCGGTCCCACTTCAAGCGCATAGTCGATAGCGGCGGCTTCGAGCGCTGCCGGATCGACGGCGCCGGATGTCGCTGGCTCAGCTGTTTCCTGCGGTTCGGTCTCTTCCGGCGTGGCGCCGAGAAGATCGAAGACCTCCAGATTGTCGAACGCGGCGAGCAGCGCCGACGGCGCATCCGGGGAACTCCCCGCACCGAGATATGACGCGCCGGCTGCATAGGTGCTGTCCGACGTCGTGATCGTGACTTCGCCGTTCAGAATCCCGGCAATCGACGAACCAACGCATTCGATACCGATGCGATTCGTTTCGCCGATAGGATTCAGCACCCCGAGACCGTCGCCCGATTCGAGCTCGACCGCGCCGCCGGCATCGAATCGCCAGATCGAGATCCTGCCGCTGTCGGGTTGCACCCGGAAGGCGTAACCAGCGTTGTCATCGCCAGAACGGCAACCGACAAAGACCGATTGCCCGGACGCGCCACTACTGGCATCGAGCACGGCGTCGACGAGCGTGCGGGAGTCGCCCAGCGATCCGGTTTCGATATCGCTGAAGATATCGCCGACGAATGCGGGGTCGAACGCCTGAATCTGAAACTGACCAAACGCGTATTGCTGGAGCACCTGCGTTTCGTCGAGCGGTTGTGGCGTCAGGAGTGCGCCACTACCGTCCATGGCATCGACGAACGCCGGATCGGTGTCGGATTGAGCGGCCGACGAAAGTGGCGCCAGTCCCGTCAGCAGAAGAACGCAGACGAGCATCAGGGCCGAATGGCGGAAGAGCGCGAAAGTCATGGCGTCTCCTTGGGATCAGCGAATGTTTCAGGCATGTTGCGGCGCGCAGCACGGCGTGTATCGTCGATTATATCTATGTCCGTACCCGGATTCTGCTGTGAAATGAGGATCGATGTTCGAACGGTACATCCAACACTGGAATCTGGACGTCGACGGAGAGCCAATCACCACCCACTTCAGTGCGCTGCTCCCAGTGCGTGTCACCGGCGAACCAGCGATGCTGAAGATCCTGAAGCATGATGAAGAGAGGACGGGATCGGAGGTTCTGGCGTGGTGGAATGGCGAGGGCGCTGTGCGCGTGCTCGATCGTTTGGACGATTGCCTGTTGCTCGAGCGCGCCACGGGTGAGCGATCGCTTGCTGAGATGGCGAGGGGCGGCGCGGACGATGTCGCCACGTCGATTCTGTGCGAGACCGCTCTGCACCTTCACCGTCATCGCAGCGCGCATCCCCATCCTGCGGTGCCAACGCTGCGGGAGTGGTTCGAGCCGTTGCGGGTATCCCCGCTGGCGACAGATGGGCTGCTGAAGAAGTCGTCGATGGCCGCAAATCATCTTCTCTCCACGCCGCAGGGCGAGGTTCTGCTGCACGGCGATCTGCATCACGACAATGTCCTGGACGGCGGGATCCGAGGGTGGCTGGCGATTGACCCCAAAGGTCTCTGGGGAGAGCGCACATTCGACTATGTGAACATCCTGCGCAATCCGGTCAGCTTTTTTGGAGCCGATCCAGCGCGGTTGTCTCATCGGATCGATGTCATCGCCGGGTGCGCGAGCATGCGGCGCGTTCGACTGCTGCAGTGGGTCGTGGC
The DNA here is from genome assembly GCA_019637585.1 of Thermomicrobiales bacterium. Lineage (GTDB taxonomy): Bacteria > Chloroflexota > Chloroflexia > Thermomicrobiales > UBA6265 > JAHBVL01. The sequence goes on from JAHBVL010000001.1 coordinate 118,099, forward strand.
GTTTTGCGGTCTATCGGCGGTCTGGTGCCTGGAGGATTCGGCCGGGGTTGGGGCAAATCTACAGGAAGCGGAAAGCGACCTGGCGATGGTCGAGTCGGCGTTGGGACTACTCGAGGGAAGTTGACACAGCCAGCCGATGGTGTCGGTTCCCGTGAAAGAGCAGACACGGGATCCGTGGCGTCACCTTCGCAAGACGGAAACACCCCCATCCTTTTTCGGGATGGGGGTGTTGTCTTTGCTGACCGGCAGGCTGTTGTCCTGCACGAGACTGACTAGGCTGTCGCCCAGACCTCGAATGCGGAGTACTGCGTCACACGGCCAACCTGCGTGGTCGAACCGGTATTGGCAGTGGCGATCCAGACATCACCGGCAACGACCGATGCGGAGAGATTGAGCACCGCAAAGTCGACGCCGTTGAGCGCGGCCGCGCCGTTCGCGCCCTCGACGAGCAGATCGATCGTGTTGACCGAGCCAGGAGCGGTCAGCAGGTTGCCAACCACGCCGGTGGCAATCTGCGTACTCGTGCCAAGGTTCAGCTGCCACTGCCCGGTCGAAGCGATGGTCAGGCGGTACTCATCGGTAACCGACGAGTCGCGGAACGCAATCGTGATGTCCCAGGGCACCATGTTCGACGGCGCCACGAAGCTGGCGGTGGCAAAGAAATCGACCAGGCTGACCCCGGCGTTTGCCGTCGTGATCGTCGTGGCCTGCTCGGTGAGGATACCGGAGAGCGGGCCAGCCATCTGCAACGCCGGCAGCTTGGTGAACCCGGCCGGAACCACGGCTGTGCCGCCGCCGAAATCAGTGATGACCAGATTGTCGAACACGCCGAAGAGATTGTCGGGAGCGCCGCCGGTGTTGCCAATGCCGACATAGGAGAGGCCGTAGCCATAGGTGCTGTCGAACTCAGACAGAACCACGGTTCCATTGACCGCGGCCGAAATCTGGTTGTCGTAGCAATCGATGGCCAGCCGGTTGAACTGGCTGACGCCCGGCGTCACGAGCTGCTTGACGAAGGTCTCAGCCATGAGAACCGGACCGGTGGCGTCCTGGCGCCAGAGAGCGGCGCGCCCAGTGGTTGGTTCGAGCAGGAAGAGGTAGCCCTCATCATTCACCCCCGCCCGGCAGCCAACGAAACCGTAAATCTCCCGCTCGTCGGCTCCGCCAATACCCACGTCGACCGCGGTGGTCGAATTGACCAGATCGGGTGTATTGGCGAAGGAGAAAATCTCACCCTGAAAATAGGTGTTGACCGCCTGCGCGATGAACTGACCATTCCTGTACTGGTAGCTGTACTGGGATGGGTCGGGCGACGTCTGAGCGAAGAGCCCCAGAGCCGGCGAGCTCATGTCGTCGGAGTAGACGCGCTGTTGCGCTGAAACGCCGCTGGCGCCGAAGGACAGCAGTCCAAAGACAACCGCAAAACAGGTGAAAACGAACAAACCTCTTACACGTCGAGCCATTGCATTCCCTTTCCATTAAGAATCGCTACCTGGGAACTCTCCCAGCACCAGTATTGTGCAAGGTCCCACGGCAGCGTGCCTGTGGAGTTCTACGTAATTCCCCCAAACGGTCCGTGAGCCGGCGACGTATGCAGAACGACGCGATGAAATTTCCGGTCAGGATGCAGAGCCTGCGCTAAGCATATCCGATGGTGTGACCAGACCAAGCGGCGCTTCCCCCGGATCGCCATGCTCGGTGATAACGATGACCCGGAGACGTTGCTCCTTCCTCCGGTCGAGCTGCTGGAAGCGTTCGCGAGCCTCGAAGGTTGTTGCAGCGCGCGCCAGGAAATCGATGCCACCCGGCTTTTCGTAGACCAGCGCGTCGCCGACCGTGGCGCCTTCCAGGTCGATCACCGTTCCGTCGATCACGTGCCCCATCCAGCGGGTGATGCCCGCATAGCTGAGAAGCGTCATCCGCCCCTCGATTCGCACGATCACCTGCGAGTAATCCTCGCGCCAGAGGTCTTCCACGGCTTCGGTGAGCGGATCGGACACCTTGAAAACACGAACATCACGCCGAAAGCGGGGATAGATACCCGGCGGGCTCATGATGGCCGCTGCCATCTCCTCGAATTCAGCAAGGGCTTCCGGGGTGATATCGGCAATGACCTTGCCGCGGGGATGCTCGTGGACGACAGCATTGCGCAGATCGGCCCACTCGCGGAGGTCACGGGAGTAATGGCGGACGGACGGCAGCTTGTCCCCAGCCCGGGAAATCAGCCCGCCAAAGGGGACATTGCGCTCGGAGCGGGTCGCCTCACGGAGAAACTGCTCCAACTCATTGAACGTGGTCATGAACTGGTCGGTGCGTGGAGCCATGTGAGGAAGCATAGCCCGATAAGGCGGAAACGAAGCAAGGGAGAAAGAAGATTCTTACCCCCAATGCTCACCCCTTTGCCATTTGCCATTTGCCATTTGCCGTTTGCCGTTTGCCCTCTGCCATTTCCCATTTCCCATTTCCCATTTGCCTTTTGCCCTCCAACCACATCTCCGTTGTCGTTTATGATCCATACAACGCCGATTCTGGCTTTTAGGGTAGGGAAGCGAATGTATTGCACGCAGTGCGGCGCGGTGTTGTCGCAGGGCGCGATCTTTTGCGGCAACTGTGGGTGGCAGGTAGCCAGCGGCCAGGCATGGCGGGACGAAGTCAGCCAGCGGGAAGCGCGGGGCCTGAAGCTTTGCGTCAAGTGCCGCAGCGAGATTCCGCTCGATGCCACCGTCTGTCACCGGTGCGACGCCGCCCAACCCAGCTACAGCCCAAACCTCTGGGCGCCAACCGTTGCGCCCCCTGCAGCCGCGCCTCCTCGACTGCCGGATCGGTATCCCAGCGCGGCCGCGCCAGCGCCGGGAGCAGTGCCGCCCGTTTCCTTCGAGCTGGAGGCGAAACCCCAGGAGCTGGCGTCCGTGGGGAGACGGATTGCCGCCTACGCGATCGACATCGTCGTGCTGGTCCTCATTGCGGTGATCGTGGTGCTGGCCGCCGGCATCGATCCCGAGGAAGCCGACAGCCAGAATCAGCAGATTGCGATCTACGCCATCATCACGCTCGTCTACTTCACCGTCGCGGAAGCATTGACCGGCCAGACAGTCGGCAAGCGGCTGACCGGTATCAGGGTGACAACGTTGACCGGCGAACCGATCGGTTGGGGCAAATCGGCCGGACGCAACCTGCTCAGGATCGTCGATTCACTCCCGGCTCTCTACATCGTGGGTATCGTCGTCATGTCCCGGTCGGACCGATTGCAGCGAGTCGGGGACAAAGCGGCTGGGACGATTGTGGTGGTGGACAAGGGAAATAGGAACTAGTAACTAGACAGAGCGTTGCTCATGTCTTTCGGCTTCCACCCCTCGCTACCTCCAGTTGTACCTTCCCGGTTGCCAGTTACCAGTTACTAGTTACCAGTTACTAGTTGCCAGCTACCAGTTGCCAGCTACAGCCCCCGGGAACCATTCCCCACTCCATTCCGTTCTTCATCCAGCGAACGCTCTGGCCAGCTGGCGCATCCATTTGCAGAGATGTCTTCTCGGGACATCGGATACGGAGAAGAACGATGAGTTTGCGAAAGGCATTGCATATCGCCGCATTGCTGGCGGTGGTGCTCTCGACAGTCCTCGGAGCCGGGACGGCCCGGGCAGATGGAGTGATCGTTATCGATCCTCCCTGGTGCGATCCGTTTTGCGCGGAACCGGTCTATGTCGGCGACCAGTTGGTGGTCAGGAATCATCACGTCGACGTCACGATCGACAATCAGGTCGCCACGACGCGCATCGACCAGACCTTTCTCAACCAGAACGACTGGGTAGCGGAAGGAACCTACCTCTTCCCCGTTCCGGACGGCGCATCGATCAGTCAATTCTCGATGATTGTCGATGGCCAGGAAATCGAAGCAACTCTCCTCGAAGCCGAGGAAGCACGCAAGATCTATGAAGAGATCGTCCGGAACATGAAGGACCCGGCGTTGCTCGAATACATCGGCCGGAATGTCATCCAGGCCCGGATTTTCCCTATCGAACCAGGTCAGGAGCGGGAAATCCAGATCGAGTACCAGCAGCTTCTCACGGTCGAGAACGGACTGGTGCAATACACCTATCCGTTGAACACCGAGCGCTTCTCCGCTGAACCGTTGGAGCAGGCCAGCGTGCGGGTCGAGGTCATCTCTGGAGACCCGGTGCGCGCCATCTACTCGCCCAGCCACCAGATTGCGGTCGACAGGAAATCGGATACGCACTTCGTTGCGGGTTGGGAAGAGAGCGACGTTCGGCCTGACACCGACTTCGAGCTGATCTACACCGTCTCCTCTGAAGCGATCGGCGCCAATCTCCTCAGCTCCTGGGATCCAGTGAAGGGTGAAGGCACCTTCCTGCTGCTCGCCGCACCGGGCATTGATGTCGACGAGCAGACGGTGTCGAAGGACATCATCGTGGTCCTCGATACCTCGGGAAGCATGGAAGGCGAGAAGATCGAGCAGGCCAAGGAGGCGCTGATCTACGTTCTCGAGCAGCTGAATGAGGGTGACCGGTTCACGATCATCGAATTCAGCACCGGCGTCCGCTTGTACGACGACAAGCTGGTGGGGATCGACGAAGTCAAGGACGCCATCAGATGGGTCAAGCGGCTGCAAGCCGATGGCGGCACGAACATCGATGAAGCGTTGACCGACGCAATGGATCTGGCCGATGCAGAGCGGCCAACCTATCTTCTCTTCCTTACCGACGGCTTGCCGACCGAAGGCGAAACCAACGCCGATGCCATTCTCGACAATGTCGAAGATGCGGCTGCCGACAATGTTCGCCTCTTTTCCTTCGGTGTCGGCGACGACGTGGATACCATCCTCCTCGATACCCTGAGCCAGGAGCACCACGGCGCAACGACCTATGTCCGGCCGGGCCAGCAGCTCGATGAAACGATCGCCGCGTTCTACGGCAAGATCAGCTCGCCGGTTCTCATCGATGTCGAGGTGACGATCGATGGCGTCCGCACCGAAGAGATCTATCCGTCGCCGCTGCCCGACATCTTCGCCGGTACGCAACTGGTGATCGTCGGCAAGTACACCGAACCGGGTGCGGTGACTATCACTATCACCGGTGAGGTGAACGGTGAGCGGCGATCCTTCGTCTACGAAGGACAGGAACTGTCGGACGAGCGCGGCTCCGGCGCATCGAAGACCCTGCCTCGCCTGTGGGCCACCCGGAAAGTCGGCTATCTGCTGAACCAGATTCGGATCAATGGTGAGAACGAGGAATGGATCCAGGCAGTGGTCGATCTCAGCGTCGAGTTCGGGATCGTGACGCCCTACACCTCCTATCTCATCACGGAAGATGACATTCTCACCACGGCGGGCCGCGATCAGGTGGCGCAAGCCGAGTACGACCAGGCCGTGGCGACAGCGGCGCCTCGCAGCGGCGAGGAAGCGGTCGATGCGGCATTCGGAGCCGGCGCCCTGGCGGGAGCCGACAATGCGGCGCCGATGGCCGTCGAAACCGAATCAGGAGGCGCGATGCGAGCGGTCGGCAGCCGGGCCTTCGTGCTGCAGGACGGCGTCTGGATCGAAACCATCTTCGACCCCTCCACGATGGAGACCGTGCAGGTGGAGTTCCTGAGCGACGAGTACTTCGCACTCCTCGCTTCGAACCCCGACCTGGCCGAGGCATTCGCCCTCGGCGACCAGGTGATCGCGTTCAGCGATGGGACGTTCTACGAGGTGGTTGTCGCTGACTAGATAGGGAAGAGGGACAATATGCAACGCGTGAGGCGAGCGTTCTGCTCGCCTCATTGCTATGCGCCGGGAGGACCACGCTCATCCACGCGTGGAGGACGTAGCTCGGATTACTCAATAAGGCACCCCCCTCTCTTTTTGTCTGTAGTCGCAGACCCCCGTGTCTGCTTTCTCAGGGGGCACAACGCATCCATTGGCGGCGGTTTCTCTTCTCTTGCCGACGCGGGGTCGCGGTTCTTGCGCGTGAGGATAGTGGCGAGTGATCGCAGCGCGTCCCAGACGAGTGCAGACACGGGGGTCTGCGACTACATGGCGATGAGATCGCTGTCAAAGGTGGTGTTTATCGCCGAATGAATATCCGGGTTAGGCTGCATAGAAGAGGTGTCTGGACTGCTCGATCGAGTGGATCAGATACGGATTTCGCTGCCACTTCATCGTGACAAGATCGACATCTCTACCGAGGACTTCCCTGAGGCGATCCTCGAACTCCGCGTACCTCGAACCCCAATGCCCCGCATCATATCCGTCTGGATACTCGATCAGGAAGTCGATATCACTTCGGGCAGGATCGAACTCGTCGTTCACCGCTGACCCGAAGAGCTCCAGACGGGCGACCCCATATTCCTTGCAGATTTCGATGATTTCGTCGAGATGGTCCGCGACTGCCGGATGAATCATGGTCTCCTCGCTATCAGTCTCAATTCAACGATACCACCCGGAGAGGGCGGATTCGGGTACGCTCTCCGGCACAGAACGATGACAACCACGGGCCGCAGGCTCTGGACAGGAGACGATGATGACGATTGCAGGTGTCTATCTTCCTGTTGGCATTCTGGGCGAACACAAGGGCCGGTCGGCGGCGGATATCTGGGACCGGATTCTCCATCTGGCCGAGCTGGCGGAATCGCTGGGCTTCAGGGCAATCCGGGTGCCCGACCACCTGATGCACTGCAAAAGCGACGAACCCTCCCCGACATTGGAGGTGTTCGGCGTGCTGTCAGCCATCGCGATGGTGACGAAAAACGCCACGCTCGGTCAGGCGGTACTGGCGGCGCCCTTCCGCAATCCTGCCTATGTGGTGAAACAGGTCACAACGCTGGACGTCGTCAGCCGGGGTCGCGCCGAGCTTGGCTTGGGCGCCGGCTGGTGCGAGCATGAATTCCGGGCCTTTGGCTACGGCTATCCCCCACCGAAGGAGCGCCTCGATGCCTTACGGGAAACGCTGGAGATCGCCACCAGCATGCTCCGGGACGAACGCGCCACATTCGAAGGCGCCTGGGCCAGTGTGATCAACGCGCCAGCCGAACCCAAGGGATACAACGGTCACCGCATCCCCGTTGTCGTAGGCGGCAATGGTCAGAAAGTGACCTGGAGGCTGGCCGCCAAGTATGCCGACGAGCTGAATCTCGACGGCCCGACTGTCCAAAATGTGCGCGATTGGATGCCGATCATCCATCAACGCTGCGAGGAGATCGATCGCGACCCCGCGACGTTGCGTGTTTCGGCGCAAATGTGGTGGGAGCGGCCAGGAAATGCCGAGTTCCCCCGCGTTGAGCTGCTTCAGCAACTGAGAGAGATCGGACTCTCTCATGTCTTCACCGATTTCCCGGCCGCGGCGGAATCGGACGAACCCTTCCATCACTTCGCCGAGGACTGCCGGGCGGCTGGGTTGCGTCTCGGTTGACATTCCGAAGCGGGATGCCATAATGATCTAAGCGCTGACAGTGAGTATTCAGAGATTTGCCGGCGGCAATCCGCAGGGACGCCACGCTGCGTTCCCGGCAGCCGCCTGACCTGAAAGACCACCATGATCAACGCGAACCTTCTCGACATTCTCGAGCGATACGAACGTAAACGCGATTTCTCCGGCGTCTGTTTGGTCAAACAGGGCGACATCGAGATCGTGCATGAGGCGCGTGGACTGGCGCACCGTGGCTTCGGCGTACCGAATACGATCGAGACGCGATTCGATGTCGCGTCCGTCACCAAGCTGTTCACTGCCGCCGCGGTGATGCAGCTGGTCGACCGTGGCCAGCTGACCCTCGACACGCCGTTGCTTCCCTATCTTGGGGTGGACGCACCCCATATCAGTCCTGATGTGACGCTCTATCACGCCCTGACCCATTCGTCCGGCATCGGTGACGATGCCGACGAAGAAGCCGGCGAGGACTACGAGCTCCTCTTCATCGACACACCGAACTACGCGATCCGGGAAACGCGCGACTTCATTCCCCAGTGCACCTGCCGGGAAGCCATCTTCCCGCCGGGCCAGGGTGTGCGGTACAACAATTGCGCCTTCGTGCTCACTGGCTTGGTGATCGAAGCGGTTACGAAAATGTCGTACCGCGACTATGTCCGCGAGCATATCTTCCGACCGGCGGGAATGACGCAGTCAGATTTCTGCGCGATGGATGGCGTCTGCTCGGATATGGCCGAGCACTACAAATGGGTCGAGCACGACGGCGGTGGCGGAGAGTGGCGAAAGAACATCTACTCCTATCCGCCGATTGGATCACCGGACGGCGGCGCGACCATCACCGCCGCCGACCTGGAGCGCTTCTATCGTGCCGTTCGGGAGCACCGGTTGATGAGTCCGGAAGCGAGCGCCTATCTGATGACCCCTCAGGTGATGCGTTCTAACCCTGAGGACTGGCCACAAGGTTTTGCGTTTGGGTTTGAGTTGGAGCTGGATGAGAGCGGCGCGGTGATCAAGATCGGCAAGGAGGGGATGAACGCCGGAGTCTGTTCGATGTCGGCGTATTACCCGCCGACCGACACAACCATCATCGTTCTGGCGAATCAGCACTGTAACGTGTGGGCGATGGTGGAGGAGATCGAGAAGGGAAATGGGCAAAAGGCAAAGGGCAACAGTGAAGGCAGTACATCGAGCATTGAATGTGGTTGATCCCCACATGATCAGCGACTCCTAGACTCTTGCGTTTGCCATTTGCCTTCTGCCCTTTGCCATCCGGAGGTGCTCTATGCTCGACTTCAAGAAAGATCCACTCTACAAGGCCAAACGGACGCCGGCACTGGTCGATGTGCCGGAGATGACCTTTGTGATGATCGATGGGGAAGGCGCGCCGGACAGCAGCGACGAAGCAGCCGGTGCCCTTCAGCAGGCCATGTCCGCGATCTATGGCATCGTCTACAGCATCAAATTCTGGACGAAGAAGCACCCTGCTCCACCAGGATACGACGCCTTCAGCATGCCGCCGGTCGAGGGGCTCTGGTGGATGAAAGACGAGCGTCCATTCGACCTGACCCGCCCAGCCGACTGGCGCTGGACCGTGATGCATCGCCTGCCCGACTTCGTCACGTCGGAGTACTTTGCTGAGGTCGTCGAGGCAGTGGTCGAGCAGAAGCAGTCGGAGGAGTTCCGAACCGCCCGGCTCGAGCGCTTTGCCGAAGGAGAGTCGGCGCAGATTCTGCACATTGGTCCATACGATGAGGAAGCGCCAACGATCGCGAGGCTGATGGAGTTCATCGAGACAAGCGGTTACGAGCCGCGAGGTCGGCATCACGAACTCTATTTCAACGATCCCAGCAAGGTGGCTCCGGAGAAACTGAAAACGATCATCCGGCAGCCGATCGCCGAGCGGGAAAGCGACGGGAAATAGAACATAGGAAATGGTTGGCGGTGCTCCGGCGATCCTAACCCCTTTTTCACTTACCATTTCCGCCTTCTCCCGCTTGTGTCGACGTGTAGACTAGAGGTCTCAGTGAGCGAACCGCCCCAAAATGCACCCGTTCACAGACAGGGCAAAGATCATGATTCAGTCAGTCCACAAGACAAACGCAGTAGTCGAAAACAGCGTCAATGACTCTGAGAACTCCGGGCAAGGAAGCAACTTCTCTTTGGCCGATCACCTTCGGGCCAGTCCCGAGATCGTCTGGGAGGAGTTGGGTGAGCAGATCGACGCTCTGATCGAAGCGCTAGTCGATGCGCGTTTGCAGCTGGAGGGTCCGCAGGGTGCGACGCGTCGGGACATCATCCTTGACCTCTACGACGAAGAATTGGCGAGCAAGCGGGATGCATTCGACCATGGCGGATTTGCGACCGAAGAATTCTGGGATGCGGTGATCGCCCGGCGGAAAGACCGCATGGGCATCAGCCAATAGTCCCTGAATGCCGCTCTTCTCAGACGCGACCGCCCTGATCGCGCTTGGGGCAGCAGGGCAAATCAAGCTACTGCAATTCTGGCCAAGTCCGATTGTCATCACCCCTGAAGTCAGACGAGAAGTTCGGACGTCCGCGGTTCAGATCGATAGCGCCATCCGCCATGGATGGATGCACCTCGCGCAGCCGGACGCAATCGCCGTCGAACAGCTGATGGCGAGCGGCCGACTCGATCGCGGTGAAGCGGAAACCATCGAAGTTGCGACAAGACTTGGCCTCGACAACTCTTCGATCCTCATCGATGAAGCCAGAGGTTTCCAGTATGTGAAGTCGCGGGGTGTTGTGGACGCAGTCTGCCTTGCTCAGGTTCTCCATCAGCTCGAACGCCAAGGCGATCTGGAATCATGCCGCGAAGTCATGGAGTTTCTGGTAGCGAGCGGAAACTACCGCTGGGCAAAGCGGGCACGCCAGCACTATGAAACTTGGTGTACCCGAGAGGGCCTTGAGCCCGTCTGAAAGAGATCGGCGCGACCCCACCCGCAGCCCTCATCATCGTGAACCACTGACGGCAGTGCGATACTGGCGCGATCGAACCGCATCTGATCGTGTCTTCGGGAGGAACGTCATGGCTGCCTACGATCTTCTCATCTCCGGCGGGAATTTGATCGATCGCGCACAGGGGATCAACGGGCGGCGGGATGTCGCGTTCAGCAGTGGCAAGGTCGCTGCAGTTGCCGAGTGGATCGATCCGGCCGAGGCGACCGAAACGATCGATGCGACCGGCAAGATCGTCTCACCTGGATTGATCGATGCGCACGTCCACATCTATGAAGGGGTGACCCATTACGGCATCAACGCCGACGCAACCTGTCTGGCGCATGGCGCAACCACAGTGGTCGATGCCGGTTCCGCCGGTCACGACACCTTCAAGGGATTTCGCAAATACGTCATCGAACCGAGCGCGACGCGCATCCTGGCCCATGTGAACATCTCGTCGATGGGGATGATCGCGGAAGAGGTCGGCGAGCTCGACGACATCAAATGGGCCAGCGTATCGAAAGCGCTGCAGACGATCGAAGCGAACCGCGATGTCGTGTTGGGCGTCAAGGTCCGGCTGACGAAGTATCTCAACTGCAGCGAATCGGCCGGCATCAAACCCCTCTATCTCGCCCGTGAAGCAGCCGACGCCGCTGGTCTGCCGTTGATGATCCATCCACAGGATTCATGGGCCGACTCACTCGATCAGGTGCTGGCCGTGTTGCGTGAGGGAGACATGATGACCCACATGTATCACGGCATGCGGCATGGAATTCTCGATGACGAAGGGAAAATCCGGCCCGAGGTACAGGCCGCCCGCGATCGGGGCGTCATTTTCGATGTCGGTCATGGCGCCGGATCGTTCGACTGGGATGTCTGCACCAAAGCGTTGGCCCAGGAGTTCGAACCCACAACCATCTCCTCCGATCTGCACTCCCACAACGTCGAGGGCCCGGTCTACGATCTGGTGACGACGATCAGCAAATTCCTGCTGCTGGGGATGTCATTGGAGGATGCACTGGCAAAGGTCACAGAGGTACCGTCGCGGGTGGCGGTCGGCAACCATACCGGCTTGGGAACTCTGGCCCCCGGATCGGAAGGGGACGCCGTCGTTCTCGAGATGGAAGAAGGGGACTTCCCGTTCGTCGATTCGCGGTGGGTCGAGCGGCGGGGAACATCGCGGCTGGCAGTGCGCAACGTCGTAAAGGCCGGCCGGGAGATTCCGAGAGCGGCATGATCACCCCCGGGCAGAATCTGTGTATCGACTACCCGCAACCGTTTGCCACTGCGACAATGTCAAGCACTTCCGCAAGTGAGGTGATCTCGTAGTCGGGTTCGGCAACGTGGGATCCCGGCTTTGCTGCTCGATTGATCCACGCCACGGCCATGCCAGCATTTTTCGCGCCCTGAATGTCGCTCGTTCGAGAGTCGCCAACGTGAAGCACCTCGGACCGCGACAATCCCATGGTTTTCAGGGCAAGCTCGAACATTTCTGTGCGCGGCTTGTACGCACGAGCATCGTCGCTAGTCACCAAGTATTCCGTCTGCAATCCGTGATACTCCATGGCAGCCTGGATATCCATCCGGTCTATATTCGACACAATGCAAACCGGGATCGAGATTTTCTCCAGGAAGGGTTGCGTATCCTCGAATAGTGGCGAAGTAACCCAGCGGTCAAACTGCAAGTTGATCAAAAGGTCGGGATTGAGTGGAGACGCGAAAAGCTCCAACGTCTCTTGAAGAGACTGTAGTGCAAGCTCTCGCTGTGAATGGAAACGGTCGAGATAAGCGCGAGAACACATGCCGGAGAAACAAGTCCACCAAGCAGCTGCAATGTCTTCCAGCGTCGGCCGCTGGGGCGATGTTTCCTGGATCTGGAGACAAATGCCCTGAATGACTTCGTCGTCCTCGTGCACCATCGTCCCGTAGAAATCGAGCAGAATCCCGCGGTACATGCTCATTCCTTCTGTCCGCCATTCTCACAAACACTGACACATGAAGAGTCATCGGCTCTCCGAGGACATCGGCTACGGTGGATGATGCCGTGGCTCCTCATTGGCGCAACGGCTCCAGCGACATCTTGGCGGGAAAGCAGAAGAGGGGTGTTCGCGATTGCAGCGCCACCGCAGTTCTCGAACCAGGAGGCGGCGATATGTGGAAAGGCAGCGCCACTCGGGTTCAGTAGTCTCGGTTCTGGTAGACGAGACTGGCCACGTCCTGAACAGCCGCCGCAACGTCGAAGATCGCTTCCGCCAGATGGTCACGGGAACCTTCGAAGCGCAGCCCGTCATCATCGACCGATAGGAGCCGGAACTGGCGCCTCGCTCTTCGAACTCGATCTTCGATCGCGGTCTCGCTCACACCAAGCACCCACACGTAGTCGGCAGCTTCTCCATTATCTGTGACCGCTATCCTGCCTTCGGCCAGTTCTTCCACATAGAGGTTGACGTGCGAGCTGTCTGGATACAGCAGAGGTGTGATGAGAAGCTGCTGATCATCGAGCTTTCTCACCTCGAACTGCGCAACGAGTTGAGTTTCCAGGTCATTCTTGATGTGATTGCGAACGAGGGTGCTCATGACGACATCCTTGACCGAGCCTGAATGCGTTCAGGTGGAACCTTGCACTCAATGTTGCACTCTTTCAGAAATCCGAGCAACCCTTCATTGACGTCACCGCAATCAATCTCCGGCGGAAAATAGGTCCACTTGTCTTTGTAGAGATCATCCCATGTGTGTTTGTGACAATGACCAGCATCTGTCCCATCTGGATTTGTGTGCCCGCTCGGATGGACGGTAAGTTTGCGAAGGGGAATTCCGCTGCTTGTCAACAGCACAATCGACCAGTTGGTTCTCCCCTGATTCCCAATCAGTCGTAGTGACTCATCCAGCTCCTCGCACACGACGGAAACGTCGAATCGAAATCGCTCTGGAGCCGATCCTCTCTTGAACCATACGATCGCGTGATGAATGTATTTCTTCCTGGCAACGAGATCATCAGCCATCTCCCTCGTAACGCTCAACGTGGTCGTACTCCTGGTTTTGGACTCCTGGCCGAAGGACCGACCAAGGACGCATAGAGATCAAGAGAAGGTCCGCAAGGTCAGTCCGGATAGGAAAGTCTGCCGAAAACAGCTGATGCCCGGCTTGGTTCATATGCTCGTCAGCGCGCCAGTGCTTGCTCAGTGGCGCCGTCGAAGAGGTGCATGTGTTCCTGATCGAACTGGAGGAAGATCTGGTCGTCTGCCGCGAGCGTGCTGGCGGGGCCGACGCTGAAGACGATCATGGCATCGCCGAGGCGGGCATGCACGAAGGTGATGTCGCCGGTCGGTTCGACCGTGTAGACCGTCGCGGGCACAGCGCCGGTGGCAGCTCCGTCAACGAGTCTGATTGCGTTGTGACGCAGCCCCACCACGATTTCATCGGTCGAGCTCGTAGCGACCCGGCTGGCCAGAGCGTCGTTGAGTGGCACACTCCAACCATCGCCCGAGCTGAGTCTGGTGACGTCCTGTTCGCGCGCCGCTCTGGCCCGGAGCAGATTCATGGCCGGGCTGCCGACGAAACCGGCGACAAATGTGTTTACGGGATGATTGTAAACAACATCCGGGGCGTCATATTGCTGCAGGTAGCCGCCACTCATCACCGCCATCTTGTCCGCCATCGTCACCGCTTCGAGCTGGTCGTGGGTGACATAGATGATGGTGGCGTTGATGTCCTGATGAAAGCGTTTCAGCTCGGCGCGCATCTGCACACGCAGTTTGGCGTCGAGGTTCGAGAGAGGTTCGTCCATCAGAAAGACGCGTGGATTGCGCACCAGCGCCCGGCCGAGCGCAACACGTTGCTGCTGGCCGCCTGACAGTTCCCGGGGGCGACGCTCCAGGAGCTGCTCGATGCTGAGGAGCCTAGCCGTCTCCCGGACCCGGGCATCGATATCCTGCTTTTTCACTTTGCGCATCTGCAGCGGGAAGGCGAGGTTCTTGTACACCGTCTTGTTTGGATAAAGCGCGTAGTTCTGAAAGACCATAGCGATATCGCGGTCTTTGGGATCGAGGTCGTTGATCAGGGTGTCGCCGATATAGATATCGCCATCGGTCAGCTCCAGAAGTCCCGCAATGAGGTTGAGCGTGGTGGTCTTGCCGCAACCGGATGGACCAACCAGCGCGACAAACTCGCCATCCTCGATCGTGAGCGAGACCTGATTGACCGCGATGACATCGCCATACCGTTTTTCGACTCGATCCAGCGTCACCTGTGCCATTCAGCACCCCTTCGAAAGAACCTTGCGATCATCACGACTTCACGGCTCCCTCGGTGAGGGCCTTGACGAAGTACTTCTGCAAGACGAGAAAGAGAACGACAACCGGCACGCTCATGATGAACGCTGCCGCCATCAGTCCGGGCCAGTTCGTCACGAACTCGGTGAAAAACGTCCGCAAACCAACCGGCGATGTCAGCAGTTCCCTGCTATTGATGAAGGTATACGCATAGAGATACTCGTTCCAGGCCACGATGAACGAATAAATCGCCGTAGCGATGATCCCTGGTGCGGACAAGGGCATGATGATCCGCAGGAAAGCCTGAAACCGGGAGGCGCCGTCGATGCGCGCGGCATACTCGAGCTCGATCGGGATGTTGTCGTAGAAACCCTTGAGCAACCAGATCGAGAGCGGCAGCCCGAAGGTCAGGTAGGTCAGGATCAGCGACCAGTGTGTATTCACCAGATCGAGTGTCCGCATGACGACAAACAGCGGCATGAGAAAAACGACCGCCGGGAACATGTTTCGCACCAGCACCGAGTAAAACAGGCCGTTCCTGCCGGGAAAACGAAAACGGGAAAACGCATAAGCGGCGGGCACGGCAATGATGACGCCGAGGATGGTCGTGGCGGTGGATACCCAGACGCTGTTGCCCAACCAGCGGAGGAAGTCCCGGCCGAAATCGTTGCTCGGTGAAAGCAAACGCCGGTAGCTATCGAGCGTTGGGTGCTTGGGCAGCCACTGCGGGGGGTACTCGATCGCTGCGAACTGCGTCTTGATCGATGTCAGAAACATCCAGACCATTGGAACAAGGCTGAAAATCAGAAGCAATGCCAGGAAAATCCAGCCGCCAATCGACCAGAAATCCCGCTTCCGGCGCTTCCTGGCCCTTGCCGGCCGGGCTGACTCCACAGCGCTCATACCGTGCTCCTGGTGCTATCTCCCCGCGTCAGGGCGCGGACATAGAAGTAGCCAAGGACGGCCATGACCCCGAACAGGATGACCGAATAGGCAGATGCAACATCGAAGTTGGTGCGATTAAAGGCGATGCGATAGATATCCGTGACCCATATCTGTGAGGCATTGGCCGGGCCTCCGGCAGTCATGATGAAGACCGTTGTAAAGGAATTGAGGTTTTGGACCGTCAGGAGCAGGACGGTGATCAATGTGACACTCTTGAGATGTGGGGCAGTCACATGCCAGAAGCGATGCCAGGTGCTCGCGCCATCGACCATCGCCGCCCGGTTCAGACCTTCCGGCACGGTCTGCAACCCGGCCAGCAGCATGATCATCGCGAACGGAAACTCTTTCCATATATTGGCCACGATGAGCGCCGGCATGACCAAATCGACATCGTCGAGGAAGATGATGTTCCTGTCGATGAGGCCAAGGTCCGTCAGTATGCCGCTGATTAGTCCATAGTCGGAGTGGTAGAGCCATCGCCAGATATAGGCTGCTGCTACGGCCGAGATGACCCAGGGTATGAGCAGGATGCCCCGAACGATGCCCCGGCCGATGAACTCGCGCTGCACCACGAGCGCGGCGCCCAGCCCGAGGAAGAACGCGCCGGCAGTCGAGAACACCGTCCAGACAAGGGTGTTCTGCGTGACATTCCAGAATTCCCTGCTGTACGCGCCCGTGAGCAACAACCGGTAGTTGTCGAGCCCCACCCATTCGAGGTCATCGAACTGCAGCGCCCGGCCATGATCGAAAAACGACAGGCGGATGGTGAAGTAGATCGGATAGGCGATCACGACCATCATCACGACAAGCGCCGGGAGGATATACAGATAATCCCCGCGATGGTTGACCATCGATGCAATCAGACCTGTGAAGCTTGACCAAAGCCTGCTGGGCAGAGAACGAGAGGAAGATGCCGCGGCAGGTTGATCGGTCCCAGTCGTGACAGCCATTGTGAATTCAACCCCTTTCCCGGGGTGAAGAAGCGCCGGCCGGCAATTGCCGGCCGGCACACGCATTCGTGACTAGAGCCCGCTCAGCACGCCCTCGATCTTGCTCGCCGCATCGTTGGCGGAATCCTCGACCGACATCGTTTCGGTCAGCGCATTCTGCAGCATCTCCGGAATGATGATGTTCATGATCTCGGTCGATTCCGGAATGACCGGGAACGGGATGCCGTATGGCAGCATCGAGGTCGTTACATCGAGGAACGGAATCGTCTCGATCCGCTCCTTCATCCAGCTCGTCTGGAAACCGCGCGAGTTGCTCGGATTCGAGCCGACCCAGCTCAGTCGAGTGGACCACTCCGGACCGGTCATGAAGGAGATCAGCGCGCGCGCCGCATCCAGATCCGAGTCGCCGTCGACGACGTCGGGGTTGAAGATGTGGATGTTCGATCCACCGAACACCACCGCTCGGCGGGCTGGTCCCTCGGGAATCAAACCGTAGCGCATGTGCTCAACAACATTGGCAGCGATTTCGGCGTCGGCGCCCTCGGCCTTCTCCGCCAGATCCCTCATCTTCGCGTATTCGCTGGGATGGCTGATCACCATCGCCAGCTGACCGGCGATGAACGGATCGGCGTTCTCGTTCTGCGTGTTCGTCAGGGCCGAGACAGGGACTGACTGGTCGCGAACATACATGTCGTAGCTCGCCTGGAGTGCCGCAATCGAGCCCTCGTTGTTGGCGTAGACACTCTCGTACGTCGGTGATGCCTCGGCCTCGTCCAGAGCACCGCCGCCATACGCCCACATTTGCGGCATAAAGCGGAACGGCGTATTTCCGGCGTTGACCCGAGCCACCATGCCGTAACCGGACTTGCCGGTGTTCTCTTTGATCTGCGCGGAATAGGCGACAACATCGTCCCAGGTCGCCGGCGCCGATTCGGGGTCAAGACCGGCTTCCTCGAAGATCGCGGCATTCCAGATAAACGCCATCGTCTCGTTGTTGGTCGGCACGCCGTAGGTCTGCCCGTCCCAGGTGACCGACTTCATGGCGCCCGGCCAGTACTCGGCGGTCGGATACCCGACATCCTCCGGAGCGAGCCCCATCAGGTGACCACCGGCAGCAAACTCGACGCCCCACAGAATGGGCATCTTGGCCACCATCGGGGCAGCCTTGCCCAAGGCCGCGGTGCGGGTCTTGTCGAGCATGTCGTTGTAGGTCTGCCGAGTGAACTCGACTTCGATATTGGGATAGGTCTCCTTGAACGCCGCCCAGAACGCTTCGTCCATTTCCAGCGAGATCGCCGGCTCATTTTCCGGTTCGAACGCATACCAGTAGGTCAGCTTCCCGGCGTAGTCGAGCGGCACAACTGCGCCGACTTCGGCGGCGGTATCGACTTCGAGCGTGCCAGCCTGCGAGGTGATGAATTCAGGAGTCCAGGTGTCGGGGTCGACCCCGGTATCGGAACTCTGGGCGAAAGCGCCGCCATAGCGCATGGCCGCGGCGCCGAGTCCGGCAGCGGCGCCATATCCCAGCAGGGAGCGACGGTTCATCGGCGTCGAATATGGCAGCACGAGCCGGCTGCCCTTAACGTAACTACTCATGGTCCAGTGCCTCCAGTCTTTCCACGTTCGCTGAAATCGGCATTTCCGCGTCTCGGACGTGAGCGTCGGGCGGCATCTCCGGATATCCGGACGCCTGACGCCCTTCCTGGGTGATGCCTCCTTTCTGATCTGGCGTGCTATTCCAATTCTGGAGTAGTCCGGGATCGCTGGGACACACAATTGGTCCCGACAACGTTATTGGCGCAGATGTGCTCTTGTGATAGGCACTTATAACGAGCGATGCAGACAATTGTCAAGATTGCCCGTCTGGCGCGGACCCGCCACATCGACGGTTCAGGGGATGACTGGTAACGTTTCAATGGCATCACAATCAGGCGGACCGGACAGGGAGGTGGGCGGATGAAAAAGCAGAAGCGCGTCGTAGCCGACGCAGCGATTCCCGCATTTTGGCAGCCATTTCCCGGCCCATCGGGACCGCCCGTAACCATTCGCGACGTCAAGATCATCCAAACCGCGCCCGATGGTATTCGGTTGGTGATCGTCAAGATCGAAACAAGCGAACCGGGGCTGCATGGGGTCGGGTGCGCGACCTTCACCCAGCGACCCGAGGTGGTGGTGACGGCGATCGAGCACTTCCTGAAGCCGTTTGTGATCGGCCGCGACGTCCACGACATCGAGGATATCTTCCAGACTGCCTATCTCTCTTCCTATTGGAGAAGCGGTCCGGTTTTGCACAACGCGCTGTCCGGCATCGATATGGCGTTGTGGGACATCAAGGGCAAGCTGGCAGGGATGCCGGTCTATCAGCTCTTTGGCGGCAAAGCGCGCAAAGCGGCGCCGGTCTATGTGCACGCATCGGGATCAGATTTCGCCGAGGTCGAGGAACAAGCGCGCAGTTTCATCGAACAGGGATTCCGGTATATCCGTTGCCAGGTGGCCGTGCCGGGATCGTCCACCTACGGAGTGAATCCGAAAAAGGGGGGCATGCGCGCGGCGTATCATCTCGATCCGAAACAGGACCCATGGGATCCGGATGCCTACGTGCGCGTGGTGCCAAAGCTCTTCGACCACCTGCGCGCGGCACTGGGCGAGGAGATCGAGCTGTTGCACGATATCCACGAGCGGATTCCTCCTATTCAGGCGATCGGCTTGGCCAAGCGGCTCGAGGAATTCAGGCTCTTCTTCCTGGAGGATCCGTTCGCGCCCGAAGACAACGGCTACTTCCGCATCCTTCGCCAGCAGACATCCATCCCGATCGCCATGGGAGAGCTCTATGTCAATCAGCAGGAGTACGTTCCGCTGGTCAGCGAGCGCCTGATCGACTTCATGCGGGTACACATCTCCGACATCGGCGGACTGAGCATGGCGCGCAAACTGGCGGCATACTGCGAGTTCTTCGGTGTCCGGACGGCGTGGCATGGTCCCGGGGACGCCTCACCCGTGGCCCACTCGGCAAACCTGCAGCTCGATCTCTCCTGCTCGAATTTCGGTATCCAGGAAAGCAACCTCTTCCCCGAGAAAACGCAGGAGGTCTTCCCCGGCTGCCCCGAGATTCGGGATGGGATGATGTGGTCGAACGAACGTCCGGGTCTGGGTATCGACATCGACGAGAAAAAGGCCGCGAAATACCCCTATCCGGATCACGTGCTGAATGGGGCGTGGCCGCCGGTGCGCTTGCCGGACGGGACGGTGCAGAGACCGTAGCGCCGTAAACGGCGTCGCTCACGGCGCCATGCCCCCGCCGGGACCGGACCTCTGGTCCGTAGGACCATTGCGCCGTGAGCCCGGTCCGTTCACGACCGGGAGGATCTCGCGGAAGCGGAGATGACCCAGGCACGCATCGCAAGAGGGGGGTCCTGCGCTCGTGAATGGAAAATTCGGGCTATGTCACGACCTCGATGGCGTGGAAGACCATGAACTGCGACATACTGAAGTTGTTGTCTGAGACGAGGATCAGGGAGCTATTCCCGTTGTCGAGAACGGGTCCCCAGGTGATGCCTTCGATATTGCCCACCGGATCCGCGCCCGCTGTGCCGAGGTCGAGGAGCAGGCGCTTCGTGACTGGCGTGTAGCTGCCAGGAACGAGCCAGGTTTGGCCGGCGACGTTCGTCGCGCCTGTGATATCGATCTCGTAAATACGAATGTAGTTGGTGAAGAGACCAGTATCGTCCTCCACCGTTGATCGCTCCACGGTGAGCAAGCGGGTTTCATCGACAACCAAGATCTCGGACAGGCCCGTATCGAAAAAGCGGCCCTCGTAGGTCTGGGCCGGGATCGCATCGAGCTCGTAGACGACCTGGTTGAGCAAGGTTCCCGTCCGGTCGATAATCGTCAGGCGAACGGGTGCTCCCGCTTCATCCGTCGGCGGCGGACCATCCTGATAGAGGGGCGCCTCCATACCGATCCAGAGCGTAGTCCCGTCCGCTGAAAAGTCGAACCCTTCGAGTGAGTAGTTGTCGCGCGGACCGGTGATCCTGGCCGGGTCGACGTCGAACATACCGGGCAGGCTAGGCATGGCCACGAACCGGCCATCGAGCGCGGCTGCGGCGAGAAATGGCGAAAGGGACCGAGTCACCGTTCCCTCGCTGCCGTACCAGATCAGTCCGCTGACTGGATCGAACCGAATCGTCTCGAAATCGGGAATCGTGCCGCCAGCGGCCGCGTTGGGATAGGGGAGGCCGTTCGGTTGCAACAGTGTGACGGCACCATCGATGGTCACATCGTCGAATGAGCCCGACGAATAGGTCAAATGAAGGGTGTAGAAGCGGGCAGGGTGAATGTCGCTACGGTCGTCGGAGACGGCGATCCAAGTATCAGTCTGCGGGTCATAGTCGATACCGGAGAGCCCGCCCACCAGGATTTCTCCCACAAGGAGATCGCCCGGCAGCACCTGAGAGCCGATCAGCCGCAGCTCGCCAAACGCCACTCCCTCAGGAGTCGCATCGGGCGCCGGCTGGGCGAGGACAGAAAACTGAACGAGCAGCAGCGCTGCCACAGCCAGCAAAACGGATGGTGTTCGGTGCATGCCTGGATTCCTCCTGTTGGGCTGAACGAGCGCGCGGGAGTCTTGCTTCAGATTACTCAATGATTCGATATTCGGGGGGCACAGTCTGTTCAAGCATCAAGGGCGCATCTCGCTCGCAATTCGCCCGAACGCGAAAACACCGGCCTCCCTATTCCAGCCAGGAGATTCGGACGCAAACGAATGAATTGGTATACGGTAGCATTTGGGCAATATCTGCAACGAGAGAGAGGGTCTCGAATGGCCGAACGAAAACCTCTTCATGTTGAACCGGCGAGTGAAACCGGAAAGCTGCTTGAGCTTGCCAACGTTGCACCAGTAAGCATCGAGTCAGGCGGCGCCCTCTATCGGATCGAGCGTCAGGAACCAGCAACACTCGAAACCTACGACCCCGCCCTTGCGCTCGCCGGTTTGCGCGCAGCGATTGGGCTTTACGACGGGATCGACGTCGAGAAAGCGATGGAGGAAATCCGCGCCCAGCGCGGGCAGGACAGTAGTGGACGTCGATTCTAGGCGATGACCTATCTACTCGATAGCGACATACTCTCCAGTTATCTCGATCGCGACCGCGCCACAATCGATCGAGTTGATGACCTGATGCTGGCGGGCGTGTCGATCAGCATCGTGACGTATATGGAGACATATCAAGTCACGCTTCAATCGCCAGATCCCCAAGCAAGTCAGGTCCGGCACGCAAGAGCATTGCTGGGTATCCCAATCCTGCCGTTCACGGTTGAGGTAGCAGAGCGTTGCGCTCAGATGCGCCATGACCTGAGTGAGCGCGGGAGGAAAGTTCGTTCCCGGGCACTTGATCTGATGATTGCAGCCACCGCACTCGAGAACAACCTGGTGCTGGTGACGAGAAATCACGCAGACTATCGCGACATCCCCGATCTACACATCCTGTAGCACGCTTCCAGCCAGCGGTGCTGGTGGAGAACTGAACGGGAGATGAACAGATATATGAACCGACGACTTTTCCTGGCCGGATCGGCAGCGGCGATGCTCCCAGCAGGGACAGCGGCACACGAGCCGCCGGAACTGCTCAATCGCTTTCTGGCGATGATGGAGAGTCAGAACTGGGCGGATGCCGATCAGATTCTGGCCGTCAACTACGCGCCACTCTATCCGCTGTCGACATCACAGTGGGGGCGTGAGGCCTTCAAGCAACGAATGGCGGCGAGTCAGCTGAATGCCCGGCTTGCTGGCCGAAAGGTCGTCCTGATCGCGTACAACGGCACCGACGAGATGCTCCTCTTCCTGGCTGAGTATCGCGACGAGACAACCGGCGCCGCTCTTCCATACTATGGGGTGCTGGCGCTGGCCAACGGTCTGATCACCGGGATCGAAACGAGTGTGCCGCTCGACTTGCTCGCCGAACAGGAAGACTGATCTATCCGGCGAGCTCAACCGAGGCAATACTCTTCCAGTGACACAGGACCAATCGTCTCCGATTCGAGTCGATTGGCGCCCCTCACAACCGGTCAGGAGAGCAGCGCCTGATCGTACGGAAGATTCGTCAGGAGACGGACTCCTCCATCCTCGACCAGAATCGAGTCCTCGATTTCGACACCGCCGACCGTCAGGTCATCGTATGTGTAGATCGACGGCTCGATGTTGATCACCATGCCGGGCTCGATCGGCACGTCGACGCCCGCGGCGAGAACCGGTGTGCCATGGAGACCAAATCCCAGCTGGTGTCCCACCGCCCACGGTTGTGCATATCTGGCGAATCCGGCGTCTTCAATCGTGCGCTGGGAAATCATTGCGATCTCCGAGCAGAGCACACCCGGTTTCACCGCTTCGATCGAGCGATTCAGAGCGTCGTACGCAGCTCTGTAGATCGCCCGCTGCTCGGCGGTTGGCGTTCCGACGACGGTCGTTCTCGCAGAATCACCCGTGTAGCCATCGATCACGCTGCCAAAGTCGAGGATGACCATCTCCCCTTCCCCAATCGGCTTGTGAGTCGCCACACGCTCCCAGATTGCGGCATTGATTCCCGAGGAGACAACCGGAATGAATGGATTCATCTCCGACCCAAGGAGTCGCATGCGCTCCTCACCGGCCGCGGAAACTGCGATCTCGGTGACTCCCGGTTCGATGGCCTCCAGCGCTGCAGCGACTCCTGCCTGAGCCACCTCCAGCGCCCGCTCGATCACAGGGAGTTCCTCGGGACACTTGGTCGCGGTGGTATCGGCCCAAATCTCACTGGCGTCGACGAGTTCCAGGCCGGGAAGAGCCGCGGAGAGATGCCCGAACACAAAATGAGGGAGCAGATCGAACGCCAGGCGGCCCTGGGTGAATCCCTCCTCAATGATCAGCTGCTCGATTCCCGGTCCCCACCCCTTCAGTGGTGGAAGGCGAAAGCTCTTTCTGACCCGGCTGCGTCGGGCAATGCGCCGGTCCTCCCCTCCCAGTGCATAACCAACGACAGTGTCGTGCCCCGGGCGAACCAGCGCGACATAGTCGAAGTCGAGGAAGGGCCGGTACCCCTTGGTATAGAAACCGGAGACGTACCGCACTGATTCGTGCTTCAGAAGAAGAAGACCGTCGATCTCCCGCGCTTTCATCGCGGCGATCACTTTGTCCAGACGGGCATTGAATGCCGCATCGCCAGGATCGAAAAGGGGGCCGTCATTCCACATGGTGATCGCTCTCCTCAGGATCGGGCGGTGTCAGACACCGGACTCGTGCCGGTGATTTCGACGACGGAATACCCCCACTCGCCGGTTCGAACCACCGGCACCGTTCGGTAGCTGAGCACCATCCCGGCAATCGGCGCAGTCAGTGTGGTGATCTCATGCCCAAACACGTCGACGATCGTGCCCAGAACCTGACCGGCATCGACCAACGCACCGAGCGACGTCTGGTTGCGGATGAACCCGCCCGTATCGACGTGTGAGAACTCCCCGCCCGGGGGAGCCTTGACGATGGTGTATTCCGCCGGAAGCCCCTCCTGCGGTTCGTCGATCATGCCGAGCTGGCTCAGGACGTTGCGAATGCCGCGCACCATCGTGGCAACGCCATCGGGGCGAAGGCGTGCCTCACCACCCACTTCGACCAGGATGACCGGGATCTCTCGCTTCACCGCCTCGAGGCGCAGGACATTCGCGAATGGAGTCGATCCATACAGGATTGGAATCCCGAACGCTTTGGCCATCTCCAGTGAGGCTCTGCCGGCATCAGTTGGACTGTCGTTGAATCCGGTGTATGGCAGGAGGTCGTAGGCCAGTCCGGCACTGTGAAGATCGATGAGCGCGTTCGACTGCTCGACGACCTCACGCACGAGCGTCTCGGCTATTCGCGGCGAGAGAAAACCTGCCGCATTGCCGGGAAACTGCCGGTTCAGGTCGAGTCCGTCGACCGGCGCAGCACGCCCGAAAACCTCATAGGCCGGAACATTCGCTATCGGGGTCGCGATGATCCCGCCACTCAGCTCGCCCGGCTGGATCGACTGCAGAATCTCCCGGACCGCCTCCGGTCCCTCGTATTCATCCCCATGGATTCCCGTAACCAGACCCAGCACCGGTCCTGGCCGGGCTCCAGCGATCCCCATGACAGGCATGGAGAGCGGAGTTCCGTCGGGGCGCGAACCCAGACTGATCCGCGCTTCATGCTTCTCACCTGGGTTGAGGACACGGTCACCAATTCGCAAAGTCACTCCGCTTCTCCCTCGCCGCGTGGCGATATCCGAGAGGATCCTGTCTCTCTCGCTCGATTCCTGTTGTCGCTGGGCTGGCTGTTCTGTCAGACAAGACCCGGGGTCATCCGTTCAGCTTGTCAGCGGTGCCGACGATCCTCCCGACGAAATAGGTCCAATCGCCGGGAAGGGTGTGTGGCTTGGTGCGCATCCCCATCACGACGCCGTCCTGGGGAGCGAGAACCTCCTCCAGCACATCGCCCAGTGGATCGACCAATCTGCCGAGCACTTGCCCCTCGCTGACCGCATCGCCGAGTTTCACCTCGCTGCGCAGAAGACCGCCGGTTCGGGCATTGCGGTACTCGCCCTGATGGTGAGAGCGAATCAGCGTATAGCTGTCCGGCAGCTGCTCGTAGTCGCCATCGAGCATGCCGATCCGGCGCATCACATTTCGCACACCGCGCAGATTGATCTGCACGTCCCCCTCTCGCATCCTCCCCTCACCACCGATCTCCGGCGTAATGGCTGGAATACCGCGCCGAACCGCTTCCATCCGAATGACGTTCGGCCAGGCCGGTCCACCATGCAGGAGAGACGTGCCATACGCCTTGGCCAGCTCGAGCGACATCGCCGCGGCATCGTTTTCGTCGTCGACATACAGCACATGCGGCAAATGCAGCAGGTTTTCGCCGTTGCTGTGGATATCGATGAGATAGTCCGCACGCGTGACGAATTCGTCGATGATCAGCTTGCAGAGGAGATCGCTGAAGTAGCCGATTTCCTTGCCCGGGAAGAATCGGTTCAGGTCGCCCTGGTCGTAGATTCCTTTTCTCGTGCCCGTTTCCAGAGCAGCGGGA
Organism: Thermomicrobiales bacterium; assembly: GCA_019637585.1. Lineage (GTDB taxonomy): Bacteria > Chloroflexota > Chloroflexia > Thermomicrobiales > UBA6265 > JAHBVL01. Next base: position 143,720 of record JAHBVL010000001.1, read on the forward strand.
TTCACGAACGGGACACCGATGAGCGTTCCGTGGATATCGGCGGGGTCGAGCGTGCTCATCAATCGGAGAATGGCCTCCGGACCCTCATATTCGTCGCCGTGAATCCCCCCATGCACGTAAAGCGTCGGCCCCGTGGACCCACCGCGAATCACATGGACACCGAGGCGAATGGGAGATCCGTCCGGCCGGTGAGCCATAGTCAACCATCCTCGGGACAACGCTCCGGGTCTGGTTTCGATTCCACCTATGACTTCTGCAGCTGCCATGCAGACATCCTTTCCTGCGACTTCGCCGGCATGAAATCGCTGCTCATTTGTTTCCACCGGGGTTGCCTGAAGAGGGCCGCTTGTCCGCCAATGTGAGATTGAGGGTTTCGTAGAGCACTTTGGCCGAGTCGTAGGATCCCTGCGACCGGTCGGGATCGATTTCCTCCAACCGGTCGAGAATGGCGTAGACGACGGTCAGCGGCGCCACCAGCGAGGTGTAGAACGACTGGCTGCGCGTCGGCGTGATCAGCTCTTGCACCTGATCACCCTGCAGGTCCTCGTGGCGCTGATTGGTGAAGATGATCTGCGGCACGCCCCGTTCGCGTGCCGATGAAACCATCTGACGATGATCGGAATCGATCCACCAGAAGGACATGTAGATCAGCAGGTCATCGGGAGTGAGAGAGGCAATCCGGGCTCCAGCGTGCCAGGTTTCCCGGTTCTCCAGCGTGATGTTGTAGCCGATAAGATGGCCAAGGTGCTCGAGCACGATACCCAGGGCGCCGTACGCACCGGAGGCGAGGATCATCGTGTGCCGGGCGCGGGCGATCGATTGCGCCGCACGATCGATTTCGGACTGCTGCACCGATGACCGAAGCATCTCGACATTCCGAATCTCGCGAGTGATCGTGTCCGCGAGCTGCAATGGAGCGGGGATCCCCGTCGTCTCATCCGGGTTGCCGGCTCTGCCCACATAGCCGAGGTGGATGTCCCGGGCGGCTTCCTGGAGCGCCGGATATCCCCGGAACCCCAAAGCCTGCGCGTACCGGACGATCGTCGAGGAGTCGATACCCAGCTCCTCGGCGACATGCTGGGCGCTGGCGTAACTGGCGATTTCCGGCCGTGCCAGAAAGAAGTCGGCAATCCGGCGTTGTTGCCTGGTGAGCGACATGCCTGACGGGCACAGAAGAGAGTTCAGGTCTGCCGAAACCGCGTCCGCATCCTGCTTCGGTCGCGCCATGATGACCTCCGTACCGCTGTTCCACCCTCGTTCAGGTTGTACGTGACCGTAGCATAGAAGCTGCGGTAAAGCAAGATTTAATGCATTTTGGCATAGCTGGTCCCTTCAAGCGAATCTCGCCGCCTCTGGTCAAACAGCGCTCAACCAGCAGATATCGGCGCGTCATTCCAGCGTGTTCGGCTGAAGAACCGCGAAATCGCGTTTCTCGCCGCAATCCTCTCGTAGCAACTTATGCCAAGGTACTGCATGATATCTTGCATAATCCATGACTGCGTGCTACGGTTGCCGTAGTTCCAAATTCGGAAAAGAAGAATCTCTGCAGGAGTTTCAGGCAGGAGGATTCGATTAGCTGGCTCAGATAGCAGGCGATTTCACAGGAGGTGGCGTGACGGCAGGACCGCCGGCGAAACGACGAATGTGAGCAACACCCACCGGCCGGGCAGGCCGGACTGTTCGGTCTTTCCAACCGGGAGCGACTGTGTCCCAGGAGGTTCACATCATGACTGACCCAATCGAGCAAGGATTCCAGCGACTGTCGACGACGAGGCGGAAGTTCGTCACGGCAACGGGTCTTGGCCTCGGGCTTTCCGTCACTGCGCCAGGCGCTTTCGGAGCACTCTCTTCGAGCACAGCCGGAGCCCAGGAATCGAGCGAGCTTCTGTTTGGCGTATCGTCTGATCCGGTTTCCATGGATCCGCGGGTCTATCCCGTCACCATCGGATTCTCCATCCTCCGTCACGTCTACGAGCCTCTGGCCTTTCGCAATGACGCCATGGAGACCGTGCCGGTCCTGGCCGAATCATGGGAACGGATCGACGACCTTACCTGGGAATTCAAGCTGCGCCAGGGCGTGACCTTCCACAATGGGGAGGAGTTCAACGCGGCGTCCGTCCAGTACACCATCGATAGCCTGCTCAGTGGCGAGAACAGCTGGGTCAACCCCCAGTTCGGCGGCTACATCGCGGTGATCGACGAGGTCGAGGCAGTCGACGATCACACGGTGCGGATTCACACCAGCACACCATCGAACGCTCTCGTCGCCAATCTGACATTGATCGGCATGTTGCCGCCGGTGGCCGCTGCCGAAGCCGGTGAGGATTTCACCAATGTCGCGGTGGGAACGGGACCCTATCGCATTGACGAATACGTCGCCAACAGTCACATCGCGCTCACAACGTATGAGGGGTATTGGGGCGATCCACCGGCGTCCAGCCAGATCACCTTTCGGATTCTGCCGGAGGACGCAACGAGACTCGCCTCACTGGAAGCCGGCGAAGTCCACGTTGTCAACAACCTGCCGATCGATGCCCTGAGCAGATTCGAGGAGAGCGACGAGACTCAGGTGCTGAGCATGCCCTCCAACCGGATCATGTTCGTCGGCTGGTGGAACGACAAAGAACCCTTTACGGACATTCGCGTCCGGCAGGCGTTCAATCATGCAATCGACAAGGAAACGATCAACGCCGCCCTCTTCGGCGGGTTGGCCCAGATCGCGACTGCGCCGATTCATCCATCGATTCGCGGCTACACGGAGATGGAACCGTACGCCTACGATCCCGAGCTGGCCCGGTCATTGCTGGCGGAAGCAGGGTATGGCGATGGTCTGGATATCGCCTTTGGCTATCCCACCGGCCGCTATCTCATGGACCGGCAGGTGGGCGAAGCGATCGTCGGCATGCTGACGGAAGTCGGCATCAATGTGACCCCGGAAACAGCCGAGTGGGGCACTTTCTTCAACAACCGGGCAGACCTCAAATACGATGCCTGGCTGTATGGCTTCGGAGCCAACACGATGGATCCCGACTTCGCCCTGCAATGGTTCTGGCGGGCGCCGGCCGCCGGCGGCAACTACGACAACCCGGAAGTGGCAGAACTCCTGGCCCAGGCCGACGCGGTTGCCGATATCGACGAGTCGACGGCGCTCTATCAGCAAGCCGTAGAGATCATCTGGAACGATGCGCCATGGGGATTCATGTACTTCCAGCCAGACGTGTTTGGCGCATCCGAGCGGTTGAGCGGATTTGCACCACGGGTCGATGAGTACTTCTTGCTCTTCGACGCCGAAGTGTCCGAGTAACAGGATGTCGGGTGCAAGGGGGTCGAGTCTGAAGTGACTCGCCCTCTTGTCCTAAGGACGATCCAACGTGAGCTCGAACTTCCTCGTCTCCAGGGTGCTGCAATCTCTCGTGGTCCTGGCCGGTCTGACCTTTCTGGTTTTCGCCCTGGTGCGCGTCGTGCCGGGCGATCCGGTGCGGCTTCTTCTGGGAGATCAAGCCACACCCGAGCAGATCGAGCAGACTCGTAAGGACTTTGGCCTCGATGAGTCAATCATCGTCCAGTACGGCTATTTTCTCGGTGACATCGCCCGGGGAGATCTCGGCACATCGCTGCGACAGCGTCAGCCTGTCACCGATCTGATCCGCGACGCGCTGCCCTCCACGCTCAAGCTGGCTCTGGCTTCGATCGGGCTGTCGGTTGGCATCGGCGTGCCGCTGGGCATTCTGACCGCCGTCAAACGCGGATCTGCCATCGATAGCGTGGTGATGTCGGCCACCCTCTTCGGCCAGGCGCTGCCCACATTCTGGTGGGGCATCGTGCTGATCACCATCTTCTCCGTCTCGCTGCGCTGGTTCCCGACGTCGGGATCGGGAGGCTGGGAACACCTGGTGTTGCCGGCCGTCACCTTGTCCACCTATGTGCTGGCGCTGATCGTGCGGTTGACGAGGTCGGCGATGGTGGAGGTGCTGACACAGGACTACGTTCGCACCGCCAGGGCAAAGGGGCTCTCCGAACGTGTGGTCCTTTTCGGACATGCGCTGCGCAATGCGGCGATTCCGATCGTGACAATCATCGGGCTGCAGTTCGGCAATCTCATCGGCGGCGCGGTCATCACTGAAACAGTTTTCGCCTGGCCTGGCATCGGACTACTGGCATTGAATGCCATCAACAGCCGCGACTATCCCTTGTTGCAGGCGATCGTTCTCCTCTCGGCAGTGACCTTCCTGACGATCAATCTGATCATCGACCTTCTCTACTCAATGCTCGACCCGCGAATTCGCCATGGCTGAGCAATCATCGCCAGCGCTGGCGGACAGCGCCCAAGCGAGCGAGAAGCCACGTCGGCGGTCCCGTTTTGCGCTGGTCTTCTACCGTCCGAAGGTCCTCCTGGCGGTGGGTTTGCTCCTGCTCATCGTCGTTGTTGCCCTGCTGGCCCCGGTCATCGCCCCAGCCGATCCGAATCAGCAGAGTCTGCTCGACCGGCTGTCACCGCCAATGACCGAAACCGCCAAGCAGAAAGCGCTGCTCGGCACCGACCAGCTGGGGCGGGATGTCCTTTCGCGCGTCATCTATGGCAGCCGGGTGTCGCTCCTGGTTGGTCTCTTCTCCGTGGTCTTCGCCGGCACGCTGGGTGTTGCGCTGGGGATGTGCGCCGGCTTCTTCGGCGGGTTCATCGACACCCTGCTCATGCGGCTGGTCGACGTTCTTCTGGCTTTTCCCTTCGTTCTGCTCGCGCTGACCGTGGTCGCCGTGTTGGGGACGAGTGTCGTCAACGTGATTCTCGTGTTTACCATCACCAGCTGGGTTTCCTATGCCCGAACGTCGAGAGCATCGGTACTGGCGCTGCGAGACACGGACTATGTGGTCGTTGCCCGGGCGCTAGGGGCATCCAGCATGCGTATCGTGACGCGCCACATCGTGCCGAACATGATCAACCCCATCATCGTGCTCGCCTCATTCGAGATGGCCCGGATTATCACGACCGAAGCCTCACTCACCTTTCTCGGTGTGGGGATTCCGCCGACGACACCTACCTGGGGAGCCATGATCAGCGACGGGCGGCAGTATCTGCGAGACGCCTGGTGGATCGCCGCATTTCCGGGTCTCATGCTCTTCCTTCTTGTGCTGTCGGTCAGCTTTATCGGCGATGCGCTCAGGGAAGTGTTCGATCCGAGGAGTGTGCCCCGCTGACGCTACATGAGGGGAATGGCAGAGGGTGATTACGAAAGGGAACAACAATGAAGACATTCTCGGCAGAGCGGGTGGCGCAGGGTCCCTTCAGATCGGCGCGGGAAATCGAGCTCGATTTCGGTCCGGACTGGCAAGATGTCCTGCCGCGAACCCCGGTCTATGTGGTGGAAGGCGCCGCCGCGGGCCCGATGCTCTACATCGGAGCGGGAGCGCATGGCGATGAGTACAACGCCATTGAGGCTGTCCGCCAGTTTCTGCGTTTGATCGAGCCGCAGGATCTCTCTGGCGCCGTCATTGCGGTACCCGTTCAGAACATCGCAGCGTTCAATGCCGGCACCCGTTCCAACCCGCTCGATGGCAAGGATATCGATACGTGCTATCCGGGCAGCGTTGCTGGCAGCGCGTCTGATGCCTTGGCGGCGGCGATCTTCGAGCAGTGCGTACGTCCCGCTGATGCCGCGCTCGATCTGCACACCGCAACGCGCTGGGGATTCAACTTGCTCCATGCGTTAACCTGCCCCGCCGAGAACGGTGTTTCCGAACGGGCCAGGGACCTTGCTGTTGCTTTTGGGTGCCCCGTGGTCGTGACCCTAGGTGCCCCTCCACCAGGAGAGCACCTGGGCGAAGCGATGGGCTGGAATCTCGAAGCGAATCTGTTCGCTCAATCGACCGGGGCCGGCATCCCGGCCACGATTGTCGAATTCGGCGAAGGGGGCAGGCTCGAAGAGGAGCAGGTTGCGCTGGGCGTGACTGGTATTTTCCGGGTGCTCCGTCTGCTCGGGATGATCCGGCCCGACCATCCGCGTGCGCAGGCGCCTGCGGGACCGGAACCCTTCATCTGCTCGAAGTCGATTGCACTGCGGGCGTCGCAGATAGGTCTTCTGAAAGTCGTCGTACAGGCGGGAGACCCCGTTCAGGTGGGCACGCACCTGGCCGACATCGAAGCGCTCAATGGAGATATCGAGCGTATGGAAAGTCCGTATGAGGGCGTGGTCGTCCGCGTGACAACGGAAGGCGGCGTTCGCTCAGGTGACCGCGTCATCGTCGTCGCGACAGGTGACTGAGAGCGCTGCGGCGATTTGTCCCTCACCCTGCCCTCTCCCGACCGCGGGAGAGGGTTCTTGGTTCGGGCCCTCGCCGATCGCGGGAGAGGGTTCTTGTTCTGCCCTTACCCTCTCAGTCTGCCGTGGGAGGGCAGTCTCTTGCTTCCAACGTGGCGTGAGCGGCGGCGAGCCGGGCGACGGGTACCCGGAAGGGAGAGCAACTGACGTAATCCAGCCCAGCGTGGTGACAGAAGTGAATCGAAGCCGGGTCGCCGCCGTGCTCGCCGCAGACGCCGACTGACAGATCCGGTTTGGTCAGCCTGCCTCGTTCGGTTGCCAGCTGGACGAGCTGGCCGACGCCCTCCTGATCGAGCGTCTGGAAGGGATCGTCTGCCAGGACACCTTGTTCCACATAGCTGGGAAGGAAGCGCGCGGCATCGTCGCGGCTGAGACCGAAGGTCATCTGGGTCAGGTCGTTGGTTCCCAGACTGAAGAAATCCGCGAAACCGGCGATCTTGTCCGCAACCAGCGCCGCGCGCGGCACTTCGATCATGGTGCCGATCTGGAACGGCACCGTGCGCCCCGCCCGGGAGAAGACGTCTGTGGCGACTTCTTCGATCAAGCGCCGCTGCTCCCTCAGTTCTTCCGGTGTCGACACGAGCGGAATCATGATCTCCGGATGAACCTCGACCCCTTCGCTGCTCACCGTCAACGACGCCGCGAAAATCGCGCGCGCCTGCATGCGGGTGACATCCGGGAAGGTCATACCGAGCCGAACACCGCGCAATCCGAGCATCGGATTCACTTCGCGCATCGATTCCACGATATGGGCAATAGCGCTGACATCGATACCCATTTCCACAGCCAGCTCGTGCACTTCGGCTTCAGTGGTGGGCAGAAATTCGTGCAGTGGTGGGTCGAGCAAGCGGATCGTGACCGGCCGGCTAGCCATCGCCCGGAAGATCCCGGCGAAGTCGGCAGTCTGGAAAACCTGCAGATCGGCAAGCGCCCGGATTCGCTCGGGATCGGACTGGGCCAAAATCATGCGGCGCATCGCCTCGATGCGACCCGGCGCGAAAAACATATGCTCCGTCCGGCAAAGGCCGATCCCCTCGGCGCCGAATTCCACCGCCCGAGCGGCATCGGCCGGGGTATCGGCATTTGTGCGGACACCGAGCTGCCGAATGCCATCTGCCCATGAAAGCAGGACGCGGGCTTCATCGCCCAAACCGGGTTTGGTCATCGCCGCTTCGCCGCGAATCACCTGGCCGGTTGTCCCGTCGATCGTGATGATGTCTCCTTCGAAAACGACTTCGTCACCGGCCCAGAACCGTCCGTGGCGGGCATCGACCTCGATGCCGCTGCATCCGGTGACCGCCGGCAATCCCATGCCCCGGGCAACAACCGCCGCATGCGACGTCATCCCGCCGCGAGCGGTGAGGATCCCCTTCGATCTCTCCATACCAGGAAAATCCTCGGCGGCGGTTTCGTTGCGAACCAGGATGACGGCTTCCCCCGCTTCGCCCATTTCTTTGGCTCGCTCGGGCGTGAACACCGCTTTGCCGCTAGCGGCGCCTGGACTGGCCGGCATACCTTTGGCCAGGACCAGGACCTCCTGGGTGCGGTCGATCTGCGGATGAAGGAGCGACTCGATATCTTCCGGTCTGACCCGCCGGACACCGGTTTCGCGGGAAATGAGTCCCTCGCTGGCCATTTCGACGGCGATCCGGACCGCTGCAGAGGCGGTCCGTTTGCCGGTGCGCGTTTGCAGCATCCAGAGTTTGCCGCGCTCGACGGTGAATTCGAGATCTTGCATGTCGGTGAAGTGCTGCTCGAGCTTGCGGGCGACGTCGAGCAACTCGGCGTGCGCCTGGGAGAAGAGGGAGTTGTCGATCATCTCATCGGTCGAGAGCGGCGTGCGAACGCCGGAAACAACATCCTCGCCCTGGGCATTGATCATGAATTCGCCGAAGAGACCGGCTGCGCCGCTGTTTGGGTTGCGGGTGAAGGCGACACCCGACGCACATCCGGCGCCAATGTTGCCGAAAACCATGGCCTGGATATTGACGGCCGTGCCCGCATCTTCCGGAAAGTCGTGCGAACGGCGGTAGGCGATCGCTCGGGGAGAGTCCCACGACCGAAAAACGGCCATCACCGCGCCGCGTAGCTGGTCCCACGGGTCGTGAGGAAAATGGGCGCCGTGCTCTTCGATCGTTGACTTGAAGCGTTCGGCGACCTCCTTCAGCTGCTCTGCGTCGAGTTCGTGATCGTGACTGACGCCGGCATCCTTGCGCGCTTTGGTCAGGATCTCCTCGAAGAGCTCGCCTTCGACTTCCAGAACGACCCGGCCATACATCTGGATCAACCGGCGGTAGGAGTCCCAGGCGAAACGCTCGCCAGAGAGTGCGGCGAGACCTTCTACGGTGAAGTCGTCCAGACCGACGTTGAGAATCGTGTCCATCATGCCGGGCATCGAGTCGCGGGCGCCCGATCGGACCGAAAGGAGGAGCGGGCAGTGGGGATTGCCAAACTCCCGATCGAGCGTCTGTTCGACCGATGTCAGCGCGGCGGTGGTTTCCTCCCAGAGCGAGTCAGGGACCTGATTGCCGTTCGCCCTCAGCGCCCGGAAGGCATCGGTCGTGATGGTGAAACCGGGAGGAACGGGCAGTCCCAGCCGGGTCATCTCAGCGAGGTTCGCCCCCTTGCCACCGAGCAGATCGCGCTCGGAAGCGCTCCCTTCGCTGAAGTGCCGTACCCATTGCATGGTCATTCGTCCTTCCCCCGGTCGATTGGTTTCGCGCAACAAAAAACCGGGGCATCGTCCCCGGGTCCCTGGCGATTCTGGAGTTCGTTCTGTGCGGTGAGTCAGGTCAATGGCTCAGAGGCACCTCCAGCATCGCCGGGCCGGCGTAGTAGGAGGTAAAGACGTAGGAGTAGCTCTCAGCAGAAAGCCCGCTGCCAAAACCGTGCATGGAAATAGTTGGGGCGGCAGCGCGACGTCTCATGGCGGGATTCTAGCAATGGGCGTCCTGGCTGTCAATTGCTTACATTCTGTTCTGTGAGAGTTTCCTGAACTCTCCGTATTCTCGTTTAGGCTTGAGACTCCCCGCGGCGGTCTGCTGCGGCGACCTGAGTAGAGCGAGGACACCTGATCCATGGCCAAACGGACCGCCGACGCCATCGTCGAACGATTGCGGTCGCTCGCCGATGCACCAGACGACCAGCGGGCGCTGGCGGTTGAGCTGGTCGCGTCTGACCGGCGACCATCGGTCTTTCTGCCAGCACTCACCATCCTCGATCTCCCCATGGACGAGCAGGAGCGCGGCGCCATGTTGTCGCTCTATCACTGGCTCGACGAAGCGGGAGTCACGCGAGACCTGAATGCCAGCACCCGCATTCGGATTCTCAAATCCCTGCGATCGGCTGAGTTGCACGCACCCCTCGATCTGCTGTTGCGCGCTGTGCGCACGGTCGAACGCGCGCCCGGCGGGCTCGACGAAGCTGCCGGACTCCGCGCCGCCGCGCTGATCTCGCTCCTCGACGTCGAGCAGGAGCTGGCCGGCTATCACGCCGCTCGCTTGCTGACCGATGCTGAAACGTCACCATTCTCAGGCGAACCAGCGGTCACTGCCGTCACGGTGCTGGCCACGCTCGACCAGCGGCCGCCCCTCTACGCCTACACGATGCAAACGCCTCAGGGGCAGACAGAAGTACTCGCCGAGATTCTGAACGCGATGGTGGAAGCACCCGATCCGATCGTGCATGATGTCGTCCAGCATTTGCTCATATTTGACGACGAGCCCGTGGTGGCGTCTGTCTATGAACTGGTGTTGAAACGGGACGACGCCACGTGGACCGCCATGCTGACATCCTTTCTGGCCAGCGAGCAACGTCCTCATCTGCTGCGATACGTCGCCACCACGATCGCGGCGGAGCGCCGCCCCTGGCAGATCGAGTTGTTGCGTCAGGCCGCGGCAACGGAACAACCGCAGAAACGGCGGGCGCTCCTAACCGACGCGCTGGACCTGCTTGAGCCTGCGAGATGACCTTTCCAGCTGGCTGGGGTCATCCTTACCTCTTGTGATACGCTTTACCCGATCAGGAGGTAAAGACCGTGGTCGAAATCGTTACGAAGCTTAGCAGCAAGAATCAGGTCACCCTTCCCGCCGAGGCGAGGAAGGCACTTGGTGTTGGCGCCCACGATCGGGTTGCCTTTGTTGTAGAAGAGGACGGCTCCGTCCAGGTACGTCGACCGAAGTACACCATTCGGTCGCTCGTTGGATCGTTCCCCGCTATGCCCGGGGCATCAGACGACCTGCGCCACGAGATTTACGAGGCGACGGAGGAGGAGATTAATCGTCGTCATCCAGAATGGCGCAAGCAGTGATTCTGCTCGATGCGAACGTCATCATTCGCCTTCTCACGGTTGCCGACAATCCCGCGAACCTGCGCATGCAATCAATTGCGCTGGAAGTGCTCGAATCGGTTGAGGCAGGTGACGTCGACGTCTTGATCTCAGATGTTGTGCTTGCGGAGGTCGCATTCATGATGACTTCACGAAAGCACTTCGCCACGGATGTCGCCGATTTCGTCGAGAAACTCATGGCTATCGTCAGCCTGCGAAACGTGCGGGTGGACGACCGTCAGACGCTCTTCCGAGCGCTGGCGCTTTGGTCAGAGCGGCCCAACCTCGGCTTTATCGATGCCATGACGGCCGCACAGGCACAACGACTCAACGTCCAGCTGCTTACATTCGACTCCGATTTCGACGGAATCGAAGGCATCCAACGCTGGGAGCCACCTGAAGAGACGACATCGAACCAATAGAGACATCCTCCCGACGGAAGTGCCTCTTCGTTCGCCCTCGTGAGCCTCATCGGGAGACGAGTCCGAGCCGCCGGTCTGTTGAATCAAGATAAGGATTGGCGCCGAATCGAGACATCGACCTTCTTCAGCGCTCGCACGACATCCTCGGCATCGGACATCTCCCACAACTCATCGAGTGACATCACGAGCAGGTGCTCACGAACACCTTCATAGCGTGGGCAGAGCCCCGGTCCGTAACGAACGTCGTCCTCGCGAAACTCCGACCGAAACGGAAACCGGCTCGCACCATAGGTCGCTGCATCGGTGAACACCGGCCATGTGTAAAGCGGACTGACATATCGCGGCCGGAATGGAATTCCTTCGGCGGAGATCGCGTCGGCCAGCCAGTCAATATCGATGGCTGGATCGGCCCAGAGATGCAGAATCCAGTAACTGGATTGCGACCCGGCAGGAATCCTGGGAGCCCGCACGATCGAAAGACCGGCAATACCGTCGAGGATTGCCTTGGCGACAGCCCGTCTGTGGGCGACGTTCTCCGCAATCCGGCTCAGTCCAACCAACGCAACGGCAGCGGAAAGCTCATTCATCCGGTAATTCTGTCCAAGGAAGAGACTGTACCGTTGCACTTCCTGGCGTGGCCAGGCTTTGTCGGCAAAGAGCCGGGCTCTCTCCGCCAGTTCGTCTGACGAGGTCAGCACCATACCGCCCTCTCCAGCATTGAGGTGCTTGGTGCTGTTCAGACTGAAGCAGGCCAGATCACCAATCGATCCGGCCAGATGACCATTCCACTCGCCCAGCTGCGACTGCGCGCAATCCTCGATCAGCGGGATGCCGTGCCGGTCGGCCACTCCGCGCAGGGCGTCGAGATCGGGAGGCGCGCCGAAGGGGTGAACGGCGATGATGCCTCTGGTTCTCGGAGTGATTCGAGACTCCACGCTCGCAGGATCGAGCCCCAACGTCTCCGGGTCGAGATCGGCGAAGACGGGAATGGCGTTCTGCCAGAGAACCCCAAGAACGGTTCCAAAATCGGAGCATGGCGTCGTGATGAACTCGTCGCCGGGTTCGGGATTCACTGTGGCCACCGCGGTGTGCACCGCCGCCGAACCGGAAGACACGGCAACGGCATGCTTCGCGCCATAGAGCTCCGCGAACGCGCGCTCCAGCTCCTTGACTTTCGATCCCTCGTGCCGCCCAAGCTTGCCCGACCGGATGACTTCGGTGAGTGCTGCGATCTCCTCATCTCCCATGGCGCGGCTGCTCATGCTGGTTGTGCCGGGCATCGGCGTCGCGCGAACCGGAGAACCACCGTCGATCGCAAGCGTCTCTTCAGCAACTACCATCGTGATTCCACTTCCCTTCTCTTCACTGCTGCCCGGACGCCGGCCGGGATTCTGTTCCGCATCCACACAAACTGCCCGGTCCTGTTCTGTAATCCGGATCATAGGGTTGTTTGCTTCGTATCTTCGGCCGGATAGGCTCAGGTTCGTCGTCCCGCATTCGTTCCACCACTCGACAGGATCAGGCATGGCCTTTCCGGCGGGCGCCTTGCAGAATCAGCAACGCGCTCCCGATAAGCGCGATAGCGAGGCCAAACGCGAGCACGGTATAGCCGGCGGCGGCGATCATGATGCCGCCGACGATCCCGCCGCTCGCCGACCCGATGCTGACGATGGTCGAGTTGAGCGACATGGTGGTTCCCTGGCCGACGGGTGTCATACCTGACAGCAGAGCCGTGAACATGACCCAGGCGAATGACGACGAGATCGTGACGCCGCAGACGCCCAGCACCACCAGCCATGGATGAGCGGCCATGGTCATCGAGAGCAACACCGCCAGCCCGGTGAAGAGCGTCATCACAGCGGCGAAGACAGCGATCGATGCGGCGCCGCGCCGGCGTCCAGCCACCAGACTGCCGATCAGATAACCGACGCCACTCACCATGTAGACCAACCCGATTTGCCGGGTGCTGTATCCCACCTCGTCGGCCAGGAACGCGCCAAAGTAGGTCAGGAAACCCAGCCAGCCGATGCTCCGGAGAAACGTCGCTCCGTACAGCCGCATCATCTCGCTATCGGCGAGGAGCGGTTTGTACTCAGTGAGCACGGATCGAAACGAGATGCGGGCTCCGGTATCGATCGTGCGATCGTCGGGCAGCGCCCGAAAGATGGCGACCGTGCCAAACAGCGCAACCAGACCACAGGCCAGAAAGACACCTCGCCAGCCAATCCAGGCGGACGCGGAGGTAAGAATGGGAATACCGAGAATCGTCGAGCTGGAGAATGCGGCCACCGTGTAGCTCATCGCTTTGAGTCGCGCTTCACCAGCGAATGTCTGTGCGACGAGGGCGATGGGAAGACCAGAAAGCGTCCCGCCCGCGATGCCGCCGGGAATGCCCGTGACTAGCAGCATGAGGTAGGTTTGGGCCATCGCCACGGTCAGAAAGGAAACTGACAGCGCCAGGAGCCCGAGCACGATGAGGCGGCGGTATCCGTATCGATCGGCGATTGGCCCGGCTATCAGCGCCAGGGTGGCGCTGAGCAGGAGCCGCACCGTCACCACCTGGCCAAGCGCGGGCGTGGATGTGTTCAGATCCCGTTCGAGCTCCGAGAAAAAGGGGGCGAGCGACGAGTACATCAGCGTCGACATGAACGACGTCGCGCAGAGTGCGTAGAGCACCCGCTTGCCTTCCCTGAGCGACCTATATGGTTTCGTAGCCGGCAATACTGAGGGTGGTTCGAGACTCATCCACCCTGCTCAGTGCGCAGGCGAGGATTTCCGACTTCATCCAGTCCAAGGTGAACCAGGAAGAGGGAGAGGAAGAGCACGATCAACGTGATCACCGGGGTGATCCACCACCACCACATATTCTGGATCATCGCGCCGAAGTTCAGCGCCCAGTAGATCATCATGCCCAGCGTCATCTCCCGGGCCGGACCGAGACCGATGATGGAGAGCGCCGACTCCGCCAGGATGGCGGCGATGAAGGCATTCAGGAAGTTGGCGCCCAGCCAGGCCAGCAGGTGAGGCAGGAGCTCCCGCAGGATGATTTCCAGATTGCCCATTCCCGAGAGTTTGGCCACCCGGACGAAGGGCCGCTCCTTGAGGCTGAGTGTTTGGGAACGAACAGCCCGCGCCGGCCAGGCCCAGGCGAACGCGCCAATCACCAGCGCCATCTCCACCACCGACACCCCTTTCAGCAGGGATGCGATCAGGATCAGGAAGAGGAGTGACGGAATCGAGAGAAAGATATCGACGATGACGCGAAGCACCGCGTCGACCCTGCCGCCATAGTAGCCGCCGAGCAATCCAATGATGGCGCCGACCGATGTGCCGATAGCCGCGGCGATCAATCCCACCAGCATCGAGTTGGGCACCGCCTGCGTCCACTGGACGGCCACGCTCTGGCCGAGCGTCGTGGTGCCGACCCAGAGGGCGGGAGAGTCAAAACTCGGCGAAAGCTTGGGAGGATAGGCGCCGGTCCGGCGCATGGCGGGCTCGACAAACTGCGAACCGATGATGGCAGTCAGCCAGATCGCCAGAAAAACTGCGGCGCCCCAGACGAACTTTCGATTGCCGAGCAACGTCGAGAAGATGCTGCGACGCTCGATCAGCGGTCCATCCTGCGGTTGTTCGGTGACGGTGATGGCGGCCACGTCAATTCCCTCCGTCACCGATTCTGATGCGCGGGTCGATTATCGGATAGAGCATGTCGATGAGCAGATTCGCGACCGACACAGAGACGATAAGCAGCAGCACCGTCCCCTGAATCACCGGGAAATCGAGCTGTTGAATCGAGTTGTAGATCACGTATCCCAAACCGGGGTAGGCGAAGATCACCTCGGTAATCAGCGCACCGCCCACAATGTGGCCGAATGACAGCGCCAGTCCCGTGGTCTGCGGCAACAAGGCATTGCGGAAGGCATAGGACCAGAAAATCCGCCGCTTTGGCAAACCCCGCGCTTCCGCCCAGAGTATGTAGTCCTGTCCTTTTTCGGAGATGATCAGGCTCCGCATACTGAGGAACCACCACCCAAGGGAAACCAGGATGATGCTCAGCGCAGGCAGTGCCGCATGCTCCAGCACATCCATGGCGAATGACCAGCTCCACTCCTTGTCAGCGCCCAGCGTATACGCGCCCGAGAGGGGGAAAATAGCCCAACGATAGGCGAGCAGGAATACCAGCAAAATTGCCAGGATGTAGTACGGCGTCGTGTAGAGAACAAGCGCAATAGGAACGAGTGCATTCAGTTTTTTCGATTTGCCATCAGACCAGCCAACCATGGCGCCGAGGAGCGATCCCAGCAGCCAGCTGACCAGGGTCGTGAAGGTGAGCAGGCCGATGGTCCACGGAACAGCCTGCCGGAGAATGGTGGAAACACGCGTGGGGAAACTGGCGATCGAGTAGCCAAGATTCCCTCTCAGCAACTCCCGCCAGAATGAGATGTACTGATCGAAAGTGCTCTTGTCCAGCCCAAAGCGGCGCCGGTACTCGGCAATCAGCTCATCGCTGACCGCGCCACCACCGACACCGGCCATCTTGGAGTAGACGGACTGCAGCGGATCGCCGGGCAACCATCGGGGCACCAGGAAAACCACGGTGACCGCCAGGAAGACGGTGATGATGAAGATCAGGATCCGGTTTCCGAGGTACTTCCAGAAAGCTCCCACGCTGCCCGCCCTCGTGGACTACCGGCCACCGGCCGCGCGATGCACAGTGCTGTTCATCACGCGGCCAGCAACCGATAAGCCGATTGACTAGCTACCGACCGGCGTCACGCCGCCGACCCACTCGCCACTCTCGGTGCTGGGGTAGCCATTCAAAATCAGATTGAAGTTGGCCCACCAGCTGACCGGCATGTTCCAGGCGTCGCTCGCCGTCGGCCAACCCTGCCAGTAGGTGCCGTTGAATGGCACGAGGGCAGGAGCCTGAACCAGTGGAATCACTGGCAGATCAGGCAGCCAGATGGACATCGCATCGTGGAACAGCGGGATCAGGGCTTCCTGATCGTCCGGCGGTGTCGCCAGCATCTGATCCACAATCGCCGAGAACTCCTCGTTGTTGTAGCGGAAGGAATTCCGCTCGTACCACGGCGCGTTCTCGCCCAGCGGGACATAGAACTTGCTGTGGAAGAGTTCGAGGTTCTCGGTCAGATAGCCAGGGCAGAAAGCCTGGAACGAAAGGTCGTAGTCGCCAGCGAGCAGCATTGGCTCACGAGCGGCCGAACCCATCTGCTGGACTTCAACGTTGAGACCACCAGCGATCAACTGATCGGCAACAACCTGCGACACCTTGACGTCCTCGACGGAGTCAGTGTTCACGGTGTAGCGGAGGGTGATGTCGCCCGGATCCACACCAGCCTCTTCGAAGAGAGCCGCGGCGCGATCGGGATCGTAGTTGACCGGGTTCGCCTCGTAGAGGTCGGCAACGGCGTCCATGTACGGTGTCAGGGCGTCGTAGCTCGGCCACACGCCCTGCGCGGGAATCGTGGTTCCCTCATAGGCCAGGGCAACGATGGCATCGCGATCGATCAGGCTGGAAATCGCGTGGCGAACCAGCGGATTCTCGAGCTGAGGATTCGCATTCTGGACCATCAGCGCCCGCGGGCACGGATCGGCCCACGCATAGGGCAGCTCATTGGTCCAGGCGGTGATGGCCGGATTGTCGCCGGCGATCTGCTGGAAGGTGCCCGCCGACAGAATGCCGATGGTGGCGATATCCAGCTCATTGGACGCCAGCGCCAGAGCAACGGTCTGCTCATCGCCAAGGTAGACGAATTCGACCTTCTTCGGCGCTGGGGTGTGACCAAGAACGGTGGCGCCCCAGTAGTTGTCGTTCCGAACGTAGACGAGACCATTCTGGGAAGCGCTGTCCAGGACATACGGACCCGTGCCGACCGGGTTCGAGTTCTTGAATGCCAGAGGATCGGCCTCGGCCTCCCAGATGTGCTTCGGCAGGATGGTCAGACCACCCCAGATCTGCACAGCGGAGAAGGCTTCGCGGTTGAGGTGGAAGCGCGGGCTCGGCGCCGTCAGTGTGTAGACGGCGGTCAGCGGATCCGGAGCCTCGACTGAAGCGACGGCATTGTTGGCTTCGTTCGCCCACTCCATCGCCGGGTTGGCGCGAAGCAGATCGTAGGTGAAAACGATGTCCTCGCTGGTGAACGCTTCGCCATCGCTCCAGGTCACGCCATCGCGAAGGTGAACGGTCAGCTGGCTATAGTCATCGTTGTACTCGTAGCTCTCCGCCAGCCAGGGGGTGAATTCACCCGTCTGGAGGTTGTTGTAGAAGAGGTACTCGTAGACAACCTGGTGCAGACCGGTGTCAGACCGGCTGGCGCCAGCATAGAGATTGAGGTTTGTGGGATCGGAGAGCTGGCGGCCAATCGCCACCCTGAAGGTCTCTTCGCGAGTGGCATCCGCTGAGTCCTGCGCAGCCAGCGCAGGAGCCATCGCCGCAATTCCCATGACCACGGCGAGCAGCGTTACGACCCAAAATCGTCGCTGTTTCATACGTTTCCCTCCAAAGCGCTGTTCGATCAGCGCCGTTGCGGCATCATGGCCGCTTTACCTGTGTGTTCTGCCATCCTGGCTGCCGGCATCATTGCCGTCGCCGGTTGGATGGCGCCTGGGCCTGTGTCAAACTGATGCCTGGGGCCTCCTTTCTTGCTGGTCAGTGCCCATTCTGAGCCAGAGTGGCACTGAAATCCACTGTTCGAAGATCCCCTGTCCCGTCGAAACTGTCGGCGGGACTTTCTCCCCAAGCTTTGTCCGGATCGGCTTGCGGGATCGAGCTGATGAGGAGCTGGGTATAGGGGTGCTGTGGGTTCTTGACGACAGCGTCCGGCGTTCCCTGTTCGACGACAACGCCGCGGTTCAGCACGATGATGTGATCGCTGATCTGATACGCGGTCGCCAGGTCATGGGTGATGTAGATCAGGGATATACCGAACTGGCTCTTGAGTTTGAGCAGACTGGCCAGAATCGTGACGCGAAGCGATGCGTCCACCATCGACACCGGCTCGTCGGCGATGATGATGCGTGGCCGTAGCAGAAGCGTCCGGGCGATCATCGTCCGCTGCCGCTGACCGCCGCTCAACTGGTGCGGATAGCGCCCAAGCGTGTCCTCTGGCCGCAGCCCGACCGCGAGCAGCGCTTCCGAGATCATCCGGTCGGTTTCTTCGTTGGACGACGCCATCTTGAACTTGGCCACCGGCGTCGTCAGCACATGGTCGACCTTGTAGAAGGAGTTGTAGACGCCATACGGATCTTGGAAGATCGCCTGCACTTCCCGCCGGAAGGTGCGGCGTTCATCGCGGCTGAACTTCCAGATATCCTTGCCCTTGTAGAGCACCTCGCCCGAGGAGGGCTTTTCCAGACCGAGCAGCATATTGGCCATGGTGCTCTTGCCGCTGCCGCTCTCACCGACAACCGCGGTGATCGTCGCTGGTTCAGGCTGAATGGTGTAGTTGAAATTGTCGAGCGCAGTGACGACACGATCGTTGCTGAACGCGCCGCCTCCTCCAAAGACTTTGGTCACGTTGCGCAGCTCGACAAGCGGTGTGCCTGCTGGATTGGTCGCTACCGGGTCACTCATTGCGCTGCGGCAACTGCCGCGACCTCCTCTGCCGCTTCCTCGATGACCTGCATAAAGCGGGTGTCACGATCGAACGAGGGCAGACTTTCCATCAGCTCTCGTGTGTAGGGATCCTTCGGGTTCGCGAAGATCTGATGGACCTCGGAATCCTCCAGAATGTGACCGCGCCGCATCACGGCGACCCGCTGGGCGAATTGCGCCATCAGCCCCATGTCGTGTCCGATGAGAATCACCGCCGCGCCGATTTCGTCCTGAACGCGGCGCAGCGTCTGCATAACCTGCCGCTGGACCACGACATCGAGCGCGCTTGTCGGTTCGTCGGCAATGATGACTTTCGGTTTCAGGCTGATGGCCGTGGCGATGCAGACACGCTGCTTCATACCGCCGCTCAGCTCATGGGGATAGAGATCGACAACGCCGGGTTCGAGCCCCACCGCTGTCAGGAGCTCGCCCAGCTTTTCCTCATACCCACTCTTGGAAAGCTCGACGCCATGGGCTTTCAACCCATCGATCATCTGGCTGCGAATCTTGATCACGGGATTGAGGGAGTTCATCGCGCCCTGGGTGACCATGGCGACTTCGGCCAGCCGGGTCCGGCGCATCGCTTCATCGGAGAGCGTGAGCAGATCGACGCCATCGAGGAGGATTTGTCCTCCCACGATCTTGCCGGGCGGTTTGATCATCCGCATCACGGCAAGGGCGATCGTCGATTTGCCCGATCCTGACTCGCCGATCAGACCGAGGCGCTCGCCGGCATGAAGCGTCAGACTGACCCCATCCACCGCACGAACCGGCCCTCTCCGGGTCGGGAAGTGGACTTCGAGGTCGATGATTTCCAGAACTGAATTCACGGTTGGCTTTGTCCTTGCACCGGCTACAGCGTATGTTTGCTGTCCCGGGGGAATAGCTTGTCCCCGCACCAATATCTGGCCAACGTTTCATTGCGTCACGGGCTGAGTCTATGCCGAATAGCGGCGAGTGTCAAAAAATGATGACCGGTCTCACCACCGAGGAGGTTGGGCGCCGTCGCGCGGCCGGCCAGGGAAACAAGGTCCCCGCTGGCAGCAGCCGTACCTATCGGGACATCCTGCGTTCGAATCTGCTCACATTCATCAATGTGACGCTGATCGGGATCGGCATTGTCCTGATCCTGCTCGGCCAGCCGCGCGATGCGCTGATGTCCTCCGGTCTGGCAGTGCTCAATGCCCTTGTCGGCATCATCCAGGAGGTGATCGCCAAGCGGCGGTTGGACAAGATCTCGCTCCTGACCCGCGCCAACGCCCGAGTCATCCGGGATGGCCAGGGGCTCGGCGTCGATCCCGATGAGCTTGTCCTGGGCGACCTCCTGGTGACCGGCCCCGGCGACCAGATCATGCTGGACGGAACCATCCGGTCGGGGCACGGCATGTTCGACGAATCGCTGATCACCGGCGAACAGGATCAGGTTCGAAAGACGATCGGCGATCCAGTCTATTCCGGCACATTTTGCGTTTCCGGCTCGGTCAGCTTCGAAGCAGAAAAAGTCGGCAACGACACCCTGGCCGGATCGACGACGTCCGGCGCCCGGGCCTTCACCACATCGATGACCCCACTGCAGAAAGACGTGAACGGCATCGTCCGGGTGTTGCTGGCCATCGCCGTCGGCATGCTGGTGCTGGCGATGATCAACGCCGTCGTCTGGCAGATCCCCTTCAGGGACATGGTGATCGCCTCGGCGGTGATTCTGGGTATCGTGCCCTCCGGTCTCTTCCTGATGATCACCGTCACCTATTCGATGGGCGCGGTGCGGCTGGCCAATCGGGACGCGCTCGTTCAGCAGGTCAATGCCGTCGAATCGCTCAGCAATGTCGATGTCTTCTGCACCGACAAGACCGGCACCCTCACCACCAACCAGCTCCAGGTGGCGGAATTGCGGCCGGAAGGCGTCGCCGATTCCGCATTGAAGGAGATGATCGGTGCATTCGCGGCGAGTATCTCGGAGCCGAATGCAACGAGTCAGGCGCTGGCGACCGCGTTTCCGCATGTGCCGCTGCCCACGAGTGCTGAAATCGCATTTTCGTCCGACCGGAAGTGGAGCGCGGTCGCCATCGACGCTGATGAGATCGCCGGCGTGTTCGCACTGGGCGCGCCGGAAATGCTCGCTCCCCATCTGGCGAAGGGAGCGGATTGCTCACCTCCCGCCGAGTGGTATGACCGTGGTCTCCGTGTGCTGCTCTTCGCCATGAGCGACACGGCTGAGCCCCTGGACGAGGAGAGCGCGACGCTGCCCGCCGGCCTGCAACCAGCCGGCTGGATCGCCCTGGCCGACGAGCTGCGGCCCCACTTGCCGGAAACGCTGGCAGCGTTCCGCAAAGCGAACGTCCGCCTCAAGATCATCTCTGGCGACAACCCGGAAACCGTGGCGGCGCTGGCCAGACAGGCCGGATTTGCCGACGATGCCCGCCTCGTTTCCGGCATCGAGCTGGAGGAGATGGATGGAGCCCAGTTTCGCGATGCAGCGGACTCGGGCGACATCTTCGGACGCATCACGCCACAACAGAAGGAACGAATCGTCGAATCGCTGCGGGATGCCGGTCACTACGTGGCCATGACCGGCGACGGCGTCAACGATGTCCTGAGCGTCAAGAAAGCCAATCTGGGGATCGCGATGCAGTCGGGCAGCCAAGCCACCCGGGCCGTGGCGGACATCGTGCTGCTCAACGATTCGTTCGCCGCGGTGCCTGCCGCATTCGCCGAGGGACAGCGTATCCGTAGGGGGTTGCAGGATATTCTGAGTCTCTTTCTGGTGCGGGTCTTTGCCGTTGCGCTGCTGATCGCCGCTGCCGGAGTGATCGACGCCGGGTTTCCGTTTGCTCCGGCCAACATGACCTTGCTGACGCTGTTGACTGTGGGCATTCCCACCTTTGCGCTAGCGCTCTTCGCCAGACCAGGGCGTGCGGAGGGCCGCATCTTCCCCGGCCTGATCCGCTTCGTCCTCCCCGCCACCCTCTTGCTGCTGATCGTCTCGCTGGTGACCTACCTGGGGTTCTATTTCCTGCACGACGTCGATCTCGACCTGCTGCGAGAGCAGACCCGCCAGGATGCCTCTGGCCAGGCATCAGATGCGCTGGCCAGAGACGCACTGACCTATGTCATGGTCCTGTGCGGTCTGGTGCTGGTGCCATTCGTTTCCCCGCCATCGCGGTGGTGGTCGGTGTTGGGTGAAACAGAGACCGATTGGCGGCCAACCCTGATCGCGGTGCTGATGGTGCCGCTCTACATCGCCATCCTGGCGATCCCCTGGTCGAGAAAGCTCTTCGATATCGAGCTCCTCTTTGTGCGAGATTACATTCTGATTGCGCTGATGGTTGTGATATGGACGTTCGCCATGCGCTACACATGGAAATCGCGGTTGTTCGAGCGCTATTTCGGCTACCACTGAGGTGAAGGGGATGATCGAACCGGGAGCCATCGTCGAGGAAAAGGCCATTCCGCAGGGAGTGGTGGTCATTCGCTATCCGCAGGAGGGGGATGCGCCGGGATTGCTCGAATTCATCAATCGTATTTCAGAAGAACAAACCTACATTCTCTTCCAGGGAGAGCAGCTGACCCTCGAGCAGGAGGAATCCTGGTTGTCCGGCCGCTTGAACGAGCTTGTCACCAGGAGCGGCATCACGCTCTGCGCGATGCTCGGTGATCTCGTTCTGGGGACGACGGCGATCACGCGAAAAGGTCTGGCGGAGCGTCACGTCGGCGTGCTGGGAATCTCCATTCGCGACGGCTACCGGGGCGCCGGGTTGGGTGGCGCGCTCTTCGACGCGGTTGTCCGGGAAGCAGCGACCCATCTCGACGGATTGCGGATCGTCGAACTCGGCGTCTTCGGGAACAACCCGGTGGCCCGCCAACTCTACGAATCACGTGGCTTCGAGGTGCACGGCGTGCTTCCCGGCGGGGTCCGGCACCGCGGCGAGTATGTCGATCACATCCTCATGCACCGGGTGATCGAGCAGCCTGCCTGAACCGCTGACCATAAAAAACCAGGAACCCTCCTTGTGGGAGGGTTCCTGTGGCCTGGCTTTACCGGTCTTTCGAAAATCTGTTGTCCGCTGCCAGATTCGGAGGAGGCAACGGCAGACCGATGAAAGATCGGCAGTTGGAGAAGCCACATGGCTCTGGTGCTGCACAAAAGCGGCCACGACACTGTGTTCACTTTCGTGAGCGCAACCCTACCGCGACACAACCCGCCGAACAAGAAGAATTCTTACGATCGAATAACATGCGTCAACTGGAAATATTCCGATTTGCTGTCAGGCGACGCCATGTCGCACGGCAAACACCGCCAGGTCGACCAGGCTCGACTGATCGGGCAGACCCCATTTCTCACGAACCGCCTGAATCCGGCTGTAGACGCTGCTTTGGTGGACCCCTTCGGAGGCAGCGATTTCCTTGACGGTTTTGCCGTTGGTGATCGCCCGAATGGTGGCCAGCTGAACCGGCGAGATCGCCCCCGCCAGGAGATTCGGCGTCTCGGGGTCGATGCGGAAGGAGGACGAAGCGAGCAGTGGGTAAACGATGTTGTCCGGGGAGAGTCGCCGGCGTATCTCGTAGCTCATTGATCGGAGTTCCGCAAGCGATCGCTCCAGATTCATCTGATTCCGCGTCTCCCTGGTCGGCGATCCCAGCAGACCGGACGAGCGTATCTGGTCCCGAACGATCTGGTAACTGATCCGGTTGTCGGGTTTGGGGGTCCCCAGGCGATTGCAGATTTGCTCCGTTTTTCTGACGAACTCCACAGCAAGCGACGGTTCATCAGGAAAGGCGAACCATGAGATGACGGCTCCAGCGGCAAACCCCTGCGAGAGATTGTGCCAGGTCTCCGGACTCGACCGGCCATATCGCTGCACGGTGGCCGCGAAGGCATCGGTGTGCGCCTGAACCGCTTCGACGAAGCGGCCCTGATGCGCTCGCACATCGCCCAATCCTCGCAGTGAGGTAGCGTAGCCGATCGACGCGTCGACAGCGCTCGCCAGCGTTGCCGCTTCTTCCGCGTATTCAGCGGCGAGATCGAGATTGCCATGATGGATCGAGGCCAGCGCCAGATTCTCCAGGAGGTCGACCTGCCACGGTTGATCCTCGAACTCTGGTGTGCGGAAGATCCCGAGCGCGCGAAGTCCATCTTCAATGGAACGTTCGTATTCGCCCCGGTTCAGGTTGACGTAGCCACGTACGCCAAGTGACTCGCCAATCCCCGTCAGGTCCTCCAACCGGTTGGCGACGTCGACCGCGTGTTCCGAGTACTCGAGGGCATCCTTTTCCGCACCGGACAGGAGCGAGAGAAGCGCGTACCCCAAAACGGTCTTGAGATACTCCTGGTTCTCGGTGTGACCCATCTCTCTGGCGAGCCCGATCGCGCTGGCCAGGCACGGCAGACCCTCGCCGGGCCGGATGGAGAGGTACCAGTAGTCGGTGAGGGCAGCAGTGATCGCGAGGCTGTCGGCGATGCGCTTCTGGTCGAGGGTCCAGGAAAGCCCTCGCATCAGGTTCGCGCACTCCTCCTGCAGCATCTTCTCCAGTATGCGGCCGTCGTTCGTATAGATTTGCGGAGCAAATGTGGAGCGGTTGACAGAGCGGACGAACCGGACAGCCCAGCGGGCGAAGGCATCCTGAAACGCATCCAGATCGCCTTGTCGCGCCGCTTCCTGGGACGCGAAGTCGCGCACCGGTTCGAGAAGGCGGAATCGCGGTGAATGGTCGTAGCCGGTCGAAACGACAACGAGCCGGTTTTCGAGCAGCGTCGTCAGCTGCCCCGGCGACGCGCCGGTCACCTCCGATGCCGCGTCCCGGCTGAATCCACCGGTGAAGACGCCAAGCCCCCGGAACACGCGCTGGAGAGAGGGATTGAGGAGGCGGTAACTCCAGTCGATCGTCTGCTCCATGGTCCGGTGCCGCTCGGGAGCGTCGAGCCGTCCCTGCGTCAGAAGTCCCATCCAGCCCGTCGTCTGCTCCGCGATCTCCTCGATCGACAGCAATCCAACCCTGGCTCCCGCCAGTTCGAGCGCTAGAGGAATGCCCTCGAGCCGCTGGCAGATGCGGATGACAGCCGCTCGCGATTCCTTCCAAGACACCGAAGGCGCATGCTGCAGAAAGTACCGAATCGCCGGAAAGCGGGTGGGGTCGACATCGCTCTCATCAGCCGTCTCGGGCGGGAAATCGAGCGGGCCGACTTCCATGACCCACTCACCTGCAAGATGAAGTGGCGCGATACGGCTGGTGACGATGATCCGGACTCCCGGGCAACGAGACAGAATACGGCGCAGCAGCGGGGTCGCGGCGATGATCTGCTCGAAATTATCGAGAACGAGCACCCGGTCTTCGTCCGCCAGCCACCGGATGAGATCGGCCTCGGAGTCCCCGGACTTGTCCAGGATGCCCACGGCGCGAGCGATGACCGCCGGCACTGCCCCCGCTTCCCGGACCGACTCGAGCGCGACCATGGTGACGTGCGCGTCCATCCGCTCCACGAGCCGCTGGGCGATAGCCACGGCCAGCCGCGATTTGCCGATGCCGCCGGGTCCCGTCAACATCAGAAGCCGGGCATGCTGCGCAACCAGCAGATTGACCGCGTGGTCGATCTGGCGATCCCGCCCGATGATCGGTCCACTTGGTGCTGGAATCTGTTCGGCCCTTGGCACGGCAGGTAGGAGTCCCCGTAACGCCGGCAGAACTCTCGCGACGCTCGTCTCAGACGGGCATCATTGTACGACACAATGCAAAAGACTTCCGCAGACGCGATGGCGCCGCTATCGCGCTGCCTGATGCACCAGAGCCGATTGCGCGCGGGTGCGGCCGGCGGGGGTGAGCACGAGCAATCCCTCGTTTTCCAGCACGAGGTCATGTCGTCTGGCCCGGGCGACGATGTCTGCGGTGAAGGTCGCGTCCCAGTGCAGATGGGCGTCCAATCCCGCCACCCGATTCTCCAGCTCGGCCAGCGGCGTGCCTTCGTGATTGAGCAGGTGAATGGCCAGCATCGTTTGCGCAAAGTCGAGTTTCTGCTGACGCCGCCTGGCGAGTGAGGCGACGAGTCCACGGCTGGGAGAGAAAACCAGTGTCGTCAGGAAGGTGACGCCGACCATCGTAGCCATCGCGCCCGCGATCGAGGCATCGAGCCAGTGGGCCAGCCAGTAACCGGCGATCGCCGAAACGACACCGAGGAGCATGCTCAGCCAGATCATCGTCGTCAGCCGGTCGGTCAGAAGATAGGCTGCGGCAGGCGGACCGATCATCAATGCCACCACCAGGATCGATCCGACGGCATCGAACGCCCCCACCGCGGTCAGGGAAACGGAGGACATGAGACCGTAGTGCACGGCTACCGGCGCCAGTCCGAGCGACGCGGCCAGACCGGCGTCGAATGTGGCCAGTTTGAGCTCTTTGAAGAAGAGCAGGAGGAGAGAGAGGTTGATCGCCAGGATCGCGCCCATGATCCAGAGGCCGCGTGGTCCCAGATCCCAGCCGGAAACGATCACTCGGTCGAATGGCGCGAACGCGAGCTCGCCCAGCAGCACCGAGTCGATGTCGAGATGGACATTGTCGGCAAAGCGGGCGATCAGGATGACGCCCACGCTGAAAAGGAGCGGAAAGACGAGCCCGATCGCCGCGTCTTCCTTGACGAGACCGGTCCGTTGCAGCGCTTCCACCAGCACCACGGTCAGCAAACCGACAAGCGCCGCGCCGGCAATAAGGAAAGGCGAGGAGGTGCTGTCGACAACGAAGTAGGCCAGGACGATGCCCAGCAGAATCGAATGGCTGATCGCATCGCTCATCATCGCCATCCGGCGGAGCACCAGAAAGACTCCCGGAATGGCGCAGGCAGCAGCGGTTGCGGCGGCAATGAGCTGAATATCGATCTGCGCGGAAGTCATCGATTGGCCGGCTCCCCGATCGGACGCGGCCCGCCATGTGCGGCATCGGCTTCAGCCAGGGCGCGTTGCAGCGTTGCCCGTCTCGTGCGCTGATCGAACCAGGTCCAGAGCAAACCCCGGTTTGGGGCAAAGAGGAGAGAGAAGAGCACGATCAGACTGACCACGACCACGATGGTCGGACCCGTCGGCATCCGTTCAGTTGTGCTGCTGATCGTGGCTCCTGTTGCCCCGCTGAGTGCGCCAAGCAGTGCCGAGAGGAGGACCATGACGCCCAACCGGTTGGTCCACTGCCGGGCGGCCGCAGCGGGCGCCACGATCATGGCGCTCATCAGCACGACCCCGACGGCCTGCAAACCGACGACGATGGCCACCACGATCAATGTGGTCAGCAGAACATCCAGGAAACGCACGGGAAAGCCAATGGTGGCCGCGAAATCCTGATCGAAGCTGAGAAGCTTGAACTCTTTCCAGAGGAGGAGCATGACTCCGATGGCCACCGCGCCCAGAACGGCCATTGTTCGCACATCTCGCTCGATCAGCGTCGACGCCTGCCCGAAGAGGAACTTGTCCAGACCCGCCTGGGAGGCATCGGGGCGACGCTGAATGAAGGTAAGGAGCATCAGGCCAAACCCGAAGAAGACCGAGAGGATGAGACCAAGCGCGCTGTCGAATTTGACGCGCGACGATCTGACGATGCCGATGACCGCCAGTGTGGCCAGCCACCCGGCGATCGCCGCTCCAAGCAGCAGCACCAGACTGTCCTTGCTGCCGGTCAGCATGTAGGCAACGGCGATACCGGGCAGAGCGGCATGCGACATCGCGTCGCCGACCAGGCTTTGCCGCCGCAGCACCGCAAACGACCCCATTGCTCCGGCCACGATGCCCAGCACGCCGGCGCCGAGCGCGACGGTCCGCAACGTGTAGTCGTTGACCAGATCGTCGAGAATACCCGGCAATGACCAGAGGGGAACCAGATCGGTCATGGAGCCGCTTCCATTTGGAGTGAATGGGCCGCGGCGTGGTTGTGATCGGCGCCATTGCCATTCCTGAGCACCGCCACCAGACCGCCATAGGTCAGGCGGAGATTCTCTTCGGTGAAGACATCCTCCACCGGGCCGCTGGCGATTTTGCGGACGTTGAGCAGCGTCACCCAGTCGAAGTACTCGGGAACCGTCTGCAGATCGTGATGGACGGCGACAACCGTTTTGCCCGTGGCCCGCAGCTCGCGCAGGATCTCGATAATGGCGCGTTCGGTAGTGGCATCGACCCCCTGAAAGGGCTCGTCCATCAGATAGATCTCGGCATCCTGGGCCAGCGCCCGCGCCAGAAAAACGCGCTGCTGCTGTCCACCGGAAAGCTGGCTGATCTGCCGGTTGGCAAAGGCCGCCATTCCCACCTTCTCCAGTGACTCGAGCGCTTTCTCCCGCTCCTTGCGACCGGGACGGCGAATCCAGCCGAGCGACCCGTAGCGCCCCATTTCGACGACGTCGAGCACATTGGTCGGGAAGTCCCAGTCGACGCTGCCCCGCTGCGGGACATAGGCGACCGCGGAACGACGCTCTTTGTAGGGTTGCCCTTGAATGAGCACACGCCCAGCCACGGGATGAATCAGCCCCAGCATGCACTTGATCAGCGTCGTCTTACCGGCGCCGTTCGGCCCCACGATAGCCATGAGCACGCCAGCCGGCACCGTGACATCGACATCCCAGAGCACCGGCTGCTCGTGATAAACGGCGGTCATGTCGGCTACGTCGATTGCGGGAGGCGAGTCCGAAGTCCGTAGTCCGGAGTCCGGGGTCCGGGGTCCGGAGTCGGGGGTAGGCAGTCCGGTATCAGACATATCGCTTCTCTTCACCATGATTCATCCCATTCGCCTCTTGCCTTTGCCTTTTGCCCATTGCCCTTTGCCTCACGCCGCAAGCGCCCCCACGATCGTGTCGATGTTGTGCGTGACCATGCCGATGTAGGTTCCTTCGAATGTTCCAGCGTCGCCCATGGCGTCGGAAAAGAGGGAGCCGCCAACTCTGACATCGAAGCCTCGCGACCGGACGGCTTCCTGCAGGGCTTCGATCGTGCGCGGCGAGACAGAGGACTCGACGAAGATGGCCGGAATCTGGTGTTCGACGATGAAATCGGCCAGGTTCTGGATGTCGCCGGCGCCCGCCTCGGTGGCGGTGTTCACCCCCTGAATGCCAAGCACCTGGAAGTTGTAGGCCCGGGCAAAGTAGTTGAATGCGTCGTGGGCGGTGATCAGCACCCGCTGTTCTTCGGGAACGGATGCGGCCTGCTCGGCGACATAGCTGTCGAGCGCGGTCAGCTCGATCTGGTATGCGTCGGCCCGCTCGTTGTAGCCATCGGCGTGGGTGGGATCGATCTCGATGAGAGTGTCCCGCACCGATTCGACGGCGATCGACCAGAGTTCGACATCGAACCAGACGTGCGGATCGTAGGCGCCGACTCCTGTGCCGACGACAATGCGCTGGTCGACGGGAATGCGCTCCGCCACTGGGACGGTGAAGATCGACTCCCCCATTTTCTCGAAGACTTCGGCCAGTTTTGCTTCCAGATGAAGCCCGCTGTAGAAGATGATGTCGGCATTGCCGATTTTCTCGACATCTCCCTCGCTGGCTTTGTAGGTGTGCGGATCGACGCCAGCCCCCATCAGGGTCGTGACGCTCACCCGGTCGCCCCCCACGACGCTGACGATGTCGCCGACCATGCCCGTCGTGGCCACGATCTGAATGGTCTGGTCTGAAAGATCGGGAAGGCTTTTTTCCTGCACGCGGCCACACGCAGCGAGCAGCAGGATGGCGGCCAGAAGAGCGACAGGCGAGATTCGCGTAAACGACATATTTCAGAAACACATCATGAGTGGCAACGAGGTCGCGCTTGCTGACCGACCTTTTCATGCTACGGCGAAACTAAGATTTAGTCAAGACTAAAACGAGACAGAAAGGAGTGCGGGCACGCGCGTTTACGGACGTGGTGCTGCCAGGAGGTCGGTCACCAGCGACGAGAGCTCAGTGCTCTTCCCTTCGTCCAGAAGCTGGTCGAATCGCGCATCGCCCAGCTGCTCCTTCGCTCGCTCGATGGCGGCGTTGTGCCGATCGGCGTCTGCGGGATTGATCGACGTGCCCATCTCCTCGCGGGCAGCCATGGTCCTGCCAAAGAGCCTGGCGGCAACGCCGTCCTCATGCTGATCGACGAAGAGGAGGGCGAATGCCTCCAGCACCTGAACGAGGAGCCATTGGTCGTCGATCTCCCAGGCGGTGCTCAGCGCGGCACGAAGATGCGGCAGCGCCTCGTCATGTGCGCCGCCGACCGCATGCAGGAGCCCGAGGGCATAGAGGCTCACCGCTTCCGCTGACCGGTCACCGACCTGACGCGTCAATCGCAGGGCTTCGGCGAGTGTTGCCCCGGCTTCCTCCAGATGCCCCGCTCTCTGCTGGGCGCGGCCAAGGTTGGTGGTCAAAACCGCCACGGCGCTGTCGTTGCCCAGTGTGCGAACGATGGCGAGACTGTCCAGCAGGTGCTTCTGAGCGGCGTCCGCGTTGCCGGCCGTCATTTCCGCAGCGCCAAGATCGGAGAGCGCTTCGGCGACCAGTTGGATATCCCCAATTGTGCGAAACGCGTCGACGCTTTCGCCGATCGCCGAAACGGCAGCCGGCAGGTCGCCCCGGTAGATTTGGAGCACCCCGAGCTCATGTAGCGCTTCCGCCTGCTGTTTCGGCAGGGAAGCAGAGCCGAAGTGACCGACCGCAGCTTCGAAGTGAACCGCGGCCTCATCGAGATTCCCGCTCCGCTCAGCCAGGCGCCCCAGCTCGATGTGCAGCAGCGCCAGATTGGGAAAGTCACCGGCATCCGCCAGCTTTTCCGCCGCCCGCTCGAAGAGTGGCTCTGCCCTGGAAGGATTGCCCAGCATCGATTGAGTGCGAGCCAGGGCATACGTCGCCTGACCCTCGACACCGGCCGGTAAGTCGCCCCCCTGCTGCAGCGCGCTCTCCAGACGATTGGCCGCCTCCCGGCTGCGTCCGGTCCGAACCCAGAATCCATGCAGATCGGCGAGCATCTGCATCGTGGCGGATTGCTCGTTCTGCTTTTCCAGCCAGTCGAGGGCGCTGATCAGGTTTGGTTCGTCGGAACGAAGCAGCGCCACCAGATTGCCCGATCGGGCAGTTGCCGTATCGGCCGCAATGCTCCGCAAACCAGCGGCGTAGTAGGTCGCCTGCGCCGCGCGGGCCGCGTCGAGTTCTCCCGACTCTTCGAGCCTGAGCAGCGCGTATTCCCGAATGGTCTCCAGCAGGGCTACTCGAGGCAGCTCCTCTTGTTCGACGACTGCCATACGAACCAGATTGTGCTCGGTCAGCGCCTGGAGATCGTCGAACAGGTCTTCCCTGCCGGTGACGGTCTGGACCGCGGCAATTGTCGATTCGCCGTGCAGCACACCGATGTGGCGGAAAAGCTGCTGCATATCGGGAGCGAGCAGATCGTAGGACCAGTCGATCGTGTCGATGAGCGTTTTCTGCCGGCCGGTCACGCCACCGCCCCGGGTCAGGAGACTCAATCTGCTGCCCAGCCGGGCCAGCAGCACGGCAGGAGGAAGCAGGCGAACCCGAGCCGCCGCCAGCTCGATGGCCAGCGGCAGTCCATCGAGTCGCGCGCAGATTTCCGCGACAGCCCGGCTGTTGCCTTCTGAAAGAACGAAGCTGGGGCTCACAGCGGTCGCCCGCTCGACAAAGAGCGCGACAGCCGGATTCTGGGCCAGCACGACCGCCGGCAAACCGCCGCCCCCCTCCGGAAGGGGCAGGGGCGGCACCTCGAAGACCCATTCCGCCGGTGTCTTCAGCGGGATTCGGCTGGTTGCCAGGACAGTGAGTCCCGGCAGCGTTTCCTGCAGCGCGGCAACCACGGAAGCGCCGTCCGTCAGGTGCTCGACATTGTCCAGAACGAGCATGAGGGTCTTGCCGGTCAGCGCCTGACTCAGGACATCGAGGGGACCCTCGATCGATTCCCCCTCGATCCCCAGCGTCTCGATGATCGCCGGCAGCACCTGTTCGTGATCTCTGAACGGAGCCAGATCGACAACCCAGACACCATCCGGAAACCGTCCCATCTGCCGTCTGGCGACTTCCAGGGCGAGCGAGGTCTTTCCGGTTCCCCCGGTGCCGGTGAGGGTGATCCAGCGGCCATGTTCGAGCAGGGTGGAGACTTCCGCGATCGCCTGATCCCGGCCGAACAACCGCGCGGATGTCGCGGGGAGATTCGAACGAACCGCGCCGGCTCCTCCACCGCTACCTGGCTCGGGTGCGGTGAGCTCCACGGCAAGACCGAGATGGTTCAGCCCATGCACGACTTCGGAAAGCCAGCCCGAAGGGTGGTGATGCAGGTCGATCCACCGAAAACCCTCCAGCCAGTAGGCGACATCGTCGGGAGGGGAGACCGGTTCGAGCAGCAGCGGCAGCATCGGCGTGCCGTACTTCCAGCCCAGCATGATCTCCTGGCGGACATTCTTCGAGTTCAGCGAGGCGGCGGTGCACATCAGCGCGATGACGCGCGCACCTTTGATCGCCTGAACGATCTCGGCGCCATAGGCGGTGCCGCCGGCGATGCCCGTTCGGTCGATCCAGATGCTCAGACCAAGCTCTTCGAGGGTATCGACGATGCCGAACACGCGATCGCGATCGGCGCTGGCATAGCTCACGAAAATGTCGATAGTGCTGGAGTCCACTGCGGTCCCGATGAGATGGAACGGATCGAGTAATCAGGAAATAGCGGGATAAGGCATCGCCAGGAATGATATCGTGTGCATGAGCTTCATTCTCAAGCGTAGCGCACGGGCCGGCCCGGCCGGAGGATTGTGACTGTGGATGGCAACCAGTTCGACAGTATGGCCAAAGCGCTGGCGTCCACGACCTCCAGGCGATCGGCAATCCGGGCGCTGATTGGCGCAGTCACCGGCGCTGGGTCAGTGACGGCAGCGCTGTCAACAGAGGCGGTCGCTGCCGACCGAACTCGAACCAGACCCACGATCCCGCCCCCCTCGGAACCGGCATGTCCGGTTGGCAAGTTGTGCAATGGCGATTGCTGTACAGCGAGTCAGTCATGCTGCGCGGGCGCCTGCTGCGATGGCATCTGCAGCAATGGTGTCTGCTGCCCGAGTGGCACGACCGGGTGTGGCGCCACCTGCTGTCCAGCCGATCTGGCGTGCTGCGGCGATGTCTGCTGCGATCCGGCCCAATGCACTGCTTCGAGCAGGGGATGTTGTCCGGCCGATACATCCGTTTGCGGCCGGGAGTGCTGCAGCGCCTCTGACCAGTGCTGCGGCAAGGAATGCTGTCCCGGTATCTGCTACGGCGAAGAACTCTGCTGTACTCGTCCCCGGATTGTCTGCAACGGCAGATGTTGTCCGGAAGGGGACCATCTCTGTTGCGACATCGACGGCTGTTGCGATGGCGCCTGCACCGATCGCGGCTTGTGTTGTCCAGGTGGAACGACGGTCTGCGGCGAGACGTGCTGCGATTCCGGCACCGAACAGTGCTGCGGTTCGTTCTGCATCCCGAAGAGCGGTTGTTGCACCGACGCTCAGTGCACGGCACCACAAAGTTGCGGCGGTGGCGGTCTGCCGAATGTCTGCGGTTGCACAGCAACGACCAGCTGCCAAACCGAGGGGTACAACTGCGGCGCTTTCGCCGATGACTGCAACGTCATCCAGAGCTGCGGCAGCTGCACGGCGCCACAAAGCTGCGGCGGCGGCGGTCTGCCGAATGTCTGCGGGTGTACCGCCACGACCAGCTGTCAAACAGAGGGCTACAACTGCGGCGCCTTTGCCGATGACTGCAATGTGATCCAGAGCTGCGGCGCCTGCACCGAACCACAAAGCTGCGGCGGTGGCGGGCTGCCGAACGTCTGCGGTTGTACGGCTACGACCAGCTGTCAATCGATGGGGTTCAATTGCGGCACGTTCACGGACAACTGCGGCATAGAAACATCCTGTGGAACATGCGACGCGCCCGATACCTGCAACGCCGCGCCTGCGGGTGTCTGCCACTGCGTGTCGGCGCAGACCTGCGAGGGCCGCTGCGGTTCGTTCGTCGATGAGTGCGGCGCAACCCGGCAGTGCGACCCTTGTCCAACCACCACCACTTCGACCACCACGACCAGCACCACGACGTCCACCACAAGCCCCCCGACAACCTCTCCACCGACGACAACGACCTCGACGACCACTTCGACCACAACAACGACGACCAGCACGACGACGACAACGACGAGCACGACGACCACCGCACCAGCCTGCGTCCCAGCGAAGACGTGTGTCAGCGAAGAGATCGTCTGCGGCTCCTTTGTCGACGACTGCGGGGTGACGCAGAACTGCGCCCGGTGTCCCGACTGCCGGGTGTGCGATGGCTCCATCTGTGTGTTGGCGGGAGATGGAACACCGTGCGGCGGAGCGTGCGTCCAGGGTGGTTTCTGCCTCTCCGGTACATGCATCTCCTTCGGTCACGTCCAGTGTCCCGAAAGCACCGTTTGCACAACCCAGCTTGGCTGCGATTCCGAGCTAGGCTGCGTGGCACAGCATCACCCGGGGAGAACGGGCTGCAACAGCGACCCGTGTAATCCAGGCGTCTGTGATGCAGAAGGCAGGTGCCTTACTCAAGCGAAGCAATGTCCCGATTGCACAGTCTGCAACCCCTCGAATGGACAGTGTGTTTCCAACGGGAGCTATGGCGGAAGCTGCGGCGAGGGCGGCGGCATGGTTTGTGTCGACGGATCCTGCTGCAATATGCTGCCCGGCAGTGCGCCGCTCAATCCAGCCTTCTACAAGAGTTGCCTGAGCAGCCAGAACATCTGTTGTGCGGCGGACCAGGGTCCATGTTGCCCCGGCACGAGCGAGTGCTGCGAGAATTGCTTCGAGGAATTGGATTCCGGCGGAGACTTCATCAGGGGATTCTGCTGCCCGGACAGCCAGATGTGCGGAGGCACGTGTTGCCGGGGGAGTTACTCGTGCATCAACGATGCATGTGTGAGAAATGAGCAAGTCTGTGCCGGGAACGTGGTTTGCGCGGATCAATGCTGTGGCGGCAATGGCACGGCGGGAAGTGGCGCTTGTTGTGGGCCGGATGCCTACTGCGTCTTCCGTACGAGTGGGTCGGTCTGCGTGGCGGTGCAGAGCTGCGAAGCGGGCAGCGCCGGCGACCAGGCGTGCGTCGACGCCGGGTTTGGTTCGGAGGCGCGATGCGTCGGCGGCAGCTGCTGCCCGAATCCGGCGGTGGTCGGTTCTGGTCCATCCGGACCTCTTTACAACTGCTGCCCGCCGCAGCAACAGCGATCGGCCAGCGGACGGTGCTGCGGCTACCCGAACTACACCAGCCAATGCCTCGACTGCACATGCAGCTTTGCGCGGATTCGGAAATTGTGACGTCGCAACGTTGCTCCAATGCCGGTTGTTCAACCCAGCTGGTGAGCTGTGGCGAATCCATTCAGGAGGCTCCAACGAGCGTTCGTGATTACCCGTGTGTTGCTGGCATCCCCACGGGTCCAGGACGTTCGGCCGGCCGCTGATCATCGCGGGTTCGTTGAACGCGGCATATGATCCGATTCTGCTTCATCTGTTCAGGCAGGTACGACCACCGGAAGAGGAGTGACGAGGGTGCAACGCATCACGCGAGACAAACTGGCGGTGGTCTTCGACCACAGACTCGAACCTGTGGCAACGGTGAAACCGGGGGAGCGGTTCGTCATCGAGTGCGAAGATGCGCGCTCCGGCCGAACGCGCACCCCGGAAACCGCCACGACGGAATACTTGCTGGAGATGAAACGCACGGGATGGTACGGCAATCCCGTAACTGGTCCGATTTACGTCGAGGGAGCGACGGCAGGCGACACGCTGGCCGTGCATATTCACGACATGACCGTCGACACGATCGGCTGGGCGGCGATCTGGCCCCACCTCTACCACTTCGAAGACATCATCGATCAACCGGAAACGCGCCTCTACGACATTCATGATGGCGTGGTCGATCTGGGTGGCGGGCGGCATGTGCCGGTGAAACCGATGATCGGGACGATTGGCACGGCGCCGAAGATGGAGGCGATTCTCTCCGGCGGTATGGGACGCCACCCCGGCAACATCGATGCGGAAGAGGTCTGCCCGGGGAGCACGATCTATCTCCCCGTGGAAGTCGATGGGGCGTTGTTGTCGCTTGGCGACTGCCATGCGGTCCAGGGAGATGGTGAGCTGGGGAGTATCGAGATTCGCAGCGACGTCACGCTTTCCTGCGACGTGATTCCCGGACGGGCAGCCGGGTCGAAGTGGATACGGATCGAGACGCCAACCCATCTGGTGGCAGTGGCAGTGGGCCGGCCGCTGGAAGAGGCGGCGTGGGAAGCCTTCCGGGAGCTGATTGCCTGGGTGATGGAGGAAACGGACATGACCCTCCAGGAAGCCTATGTCGCGATCGGCGTTGGTGGGCATGCGCGTCCCGGACAGGTACAAGTCGGGCTCTACTCGATGCGGGTGATGATTCCCAAATCGCTGGTCTACGTGTAGATCGCGGCCGGCTTCTGCATGGTTCTGAACTCATCACCGTTTGTCGCCGTCGCAGCTGGAGGGCGCCCGGCTGTCTGGAGTAGCTCGCGATCCATGACACCAGTGGCTGCCGCTTGGTAGTCTTGTCGGATGGAAACGGGGCGCCCTCCTGCCATAACGCCGGCCGAGTCTCCTGCCGGCTTCACCCCAGTCCGATTTCTTCCCCGGGCTAGCGCAGCAATAGCGTCTGGCCGGAACTGGGCCGACACGCTCGATACCGTTCTGGGTCACATCGATGTCGCCCAGCCCGATTTGGCTTTTGTCTTTGTCTCGCCCCATTTCGTGGAGTACCTCCCCGACCTCCTGCACGCGGCCTGGGAGCGATCGGGTTCGACTCTCCTGGCCGGCAGCACAACCGTGGCGCCCATTGCCGAACGGATCGAGGCCGAGCATCAACCTGCCATTGCCATGCTGGCGATGTCGCTGCCGGGAGCCACATTGCGCCCGGCCCGGTTTACACAGGCGCTCATCGACGATCCCTCGACTGCGGAGGAGTTCCGGGAGCGGCTGGGGATCGAGACATCCGACGTCAATGGCTGGTTGCTCCTGACCAGCAGCCATCGTTGCGATCCGCTGGCCACGATCAATCGCCTTGCCGCCGGATATCCTGGCGTGCCGATCGTCGGGGGCGTGGCGGCGCCGTCGCTCCAGATCAATCGATCCTGGGTGTTTCTCAACGGCTCGGTTTATGGCGATGGCGCCGCCGGAATCGCCATCGGCGGGAACTACGACATCCTCCCCGTTCTGGCCCAGGGATGCGAACCGATTGGCGAAACCTGGACGATCACCGGCGTTCGCGATCAGTGGATCGAGTCGATATCCAACCGCCCCGCACTCACGCTTCTCGCCGAAACGCTCGATCTTCTCCCCGCCGACATGCAGGAAGAAGCGGAAGGGAATCTGGTGGCCGGATTCGCCGCCAACGAGTATCAGGACCGGTTTGCCCGGGGCGACTTTCTCATCAGGGCCATCACCGCGGTCGATTGGGAAAAGGGTGCGTTCGCCGTCGCCGGGCACCCTCGTGTTGGACAAACGATCCAGCTCCACCTGCGCGATGCCGCAACAGCCGGTCTCGACCTCACCCTTTCCCTGATGGAAGCGAACAATCTGCTGGGAAGGCGTACGCCCGTCGCCGCGCTGCTCCATTCCTCATTTGCACGGGGCAGTCAGTTCTTCGGCACGCCGGATCACGACGCCGCAGAGCTCGATCGTCGCTTCCCCGGTCTTCCGCACGCGGGAATGGTCGGCCATAGCGAGATCGGGCCGGTCTCGGGCAAAACCGGGGTCCATGGCTACAGCACCAGCATCGGGATCATCACCCGGCGCCCACCCGCCGGCGCGACGACCGAGGAGACGCCTGCTCCCTGATCGGTGTGCGATGATGCGGTGATCGGCCTCACCGCATCGAGGTGGAGTTCCACTGGTTTGACGCGCGCGCAACTCGCCCTTGTTCACGGATCGCTCCTCATCACGGCACTGCTCTGGGGAGGCAACTTCACCGCAATCAAGAAGTTGCTGGAAACGCTCCAGCCCCTCGATGTCGTTTTTGTCCGGGCGCTCGGCGCGTTTTCTTTCTTCGTCTGCTATCTGGTGTGGACCCGCAATCCGATCATCCCCATGCGCCGGCAGGACGTGGCCCGGCTGATTCTGCTCGGCGTGATCGGCATTACCATCATGAACCTGGCCATGACCTACGGTCAGAATCTCCTTCCTGCCGCGCTGGCCAGCCTGATCGTCACCAGCAACCCGGTCTGGACCGTCATCTTCGCCGCCTTGATCGGCCAGGAGCACATCACCGCGCGGACGGTGCTCGGCATCAGCCTGGCATTTTCCGGATTTCTCATCGTGCTGATGCTGGGGTCAGGGTCGGGACCCGATTTCGGCGGCGGCAAGCTGCGGGGCGTGGGTTTGGTCATGCTCGCGCCCTTTTGTTTCGCCATCTACACCGTGCTCAGCAAACCGCTGCTGGCTCGCTATCCGCCGTTCCACGTGGCGTCCTACACGGCGATTTGTGGAACGGTGTTCTTTCTGACCGTGCCGCTGTGGCATGCCGGCGTTATCGACCGGGTGCGCGGTCTCGACCGCTGGGGCTGGTTTGCCGCCTTTTTCGCTTCGATTCTGGCTTACGCGGTCAGCTACCTGCTTTGGTACAAGGGTCTGGAAGCCCTGTCTCCCAGCCAGACCGCCATCTATCTCTATCTCGTACCGGTGTTTGGCGTGCTTTCCGCGTGGTTGGTGCTCAATGAGTCGATCACCGGCTGGCTCCTGCTCGGCGGCGCCATCATCCTCACCGGCGTTGTGATCACGAATACCTCACGGAGGGCGGGGAGCCGTCAGCAGTCGGCAGTCAGTAGTCAGCAGTCCGTAGAATCCCCCGGCTCTTCGGCCATACGTGGATCGTCATGACCCGGATTCCGAATGCCGAGCGCCGCGATCGCGGCAGAGGTCTCCAACCCGATCAGTCGCGCCTCAAGTTCTCATCGAGCCAATCGTCGATGTCGACTGCGTGAACTTCACCACTGCTCGCGCTGCCAAACGACGTCGGCCATGGCCTCTCGCGCTGTCGAAGGTAGAGAGTCAGCGCCTCACGAATGAAATCGGACTCCGATGCCCCATCTCGCTCAGCCGCGGCCCTCAATGAGGCTCGAAGGTCCCCTGGCAGATACACTGTGGTTCGTTCCATTGACGATCACTGCCTACGGTGCCGGCGACATAACGCATATCTCGATAGCATGACATATATGTCATCTGACATGACGAGCGCCAGTACAGGGTTGGAGTCGAACCGAGGGGCGCTTACGCCGCCAGCCGCTTCATCACCGCATACAGATTGTTCTTCTGCTCGAATCCGATACCAGGATTCTGCGGCAACCGGACATAGCCGTTCTCCACGGCGATATCGTCCGCAAATCCGCCGAAGGGTTGGAAGACGCCTGGATAAGATTCATTGCCGCCCAACCCAAGTCCCGCCGCCATATTGAGCGACATCTGATGCCCACCGTGCGGTACGACCTGCCTGGCCGACCACCCGATTTCCGTCATCATCGCCAGGGTGCGCAGATACTCGACCAGTCCATACGAAAGCGCGCAGTCGAACTGCAGAATGTCCCGGTCCGGACGCATCCCGCCGTAGCGAAGCAGATTGCGGGCATCCGGCATGGAGAAGAGGTTCTCGCCGGTGGCCATCGGCGGAGCGTAGTGATTGGCCAGCTCGGCCTGGAGCGCATAGTCGAGGGGGTCGCCTGCCTCCTCGTACCACCGCAAGCCATACGGCTGAAGGGCTTTCGCGTAGTCGATCGCCGTTTGCAGGTCGAACCGGCCATTGGCATCGACGCAGACATTTCCTCCCGATCCTGCCACCGCAATCACGGCCTCGATCCGCTCCAGATCCTCCTGGAGCGATGCGCCGCCGATCTTCAGTTTGACGTCGGCATATCCCATGTCGAGATATCCGCGCATCTCGTCCTGAAGCGCTTCGATACCCTTGCCCGGTTGGTAGTAGCCTCCTGCGGCATAGACCCACACTCGCTCGTCGGCCTGGCCGTTGCGATACCGGTCCGCCAGCACCTGCCAAAGCGGTTTTCCTTCGATCTTCGCCACCGCATCCCAGACAGCCATGTCGATCGTGCCGACCGCCACCGACCGCTCACCATGACCCCCTGGCTTTTCACCGGTCATCATCAGCGCCCAGATCTTGTGAGGATCGAGATTCGACTGGTCGTCGGTCAGCGTCGCCTCGACCGGCGCCGTCAGAATGCGCGGGATGAATCGTTCCGCCAGCAATCCCGTCGGCGCATAGCGGCCATTCGAGTTGAAGCCATACCCGACCACGGGACGACCGTCGCGCACGACATCGGTCACCACCGCGACAACGGCGGCGGTCATCGTGCTGAAATCGATGTAGGCATTGCGAATCGACGAGTTGATCGGCTCCGCCGTGTGCCTGATTTCGACGATCCGCATGCTGCTGTTCCCTTCTCCATAGCCGCGCAGAACGCTCTCCCACGGTCGAGAGAGGGCAGAATGAGAGATTATCGACTCATCGTCCGCGGCTTCGCTCGATCAGTTCGGCCATCAGCGTATCGGCAAGATCGCCCGATTCCCGCAAACCGGCCGCAGCCCCTTCGGCATCTGCATCTGGCCGGTTCTGGCTCGCTTTGAACTTGCCGGTCATGGTTCGAACCGGGATCTCGATGCCGACGATCGACTGCAACATCTGCTCGGTGTATTCGCGCGGTGCGTCGGCCATCTTCCACGGATCATCCCGGTTCGCTTCCATCATCCTGGTCAGCTTGCCGGCCTGTCCGCGGATCCATTTGACGTCGTCGTGAATCACCAGTGGCCCTGCAACATGCACGACCGCGTAGTTCCAGGTTGGCACGACTTCATGTGTCGTTCGCTTGGTTTCGTACCAGGTCGGGGTGATGTAGGCGTCGATCGACTGAAAGACCACCAACGCTCCAAGCCCGGCATCGAAGTCATGCCACACCGCGTTGTTCCGGGCGACGTGGCCGATCAACCGGTCTGGTGTTTCCTGTTGGGCATCTCCGGGTTCGAGCAGGAAGGGGACGTGGTTCGCCGTAATCCCTTCGCTCCCGACCGTGACCAGCATGCCCAGCGGAACCGCCCGGATCAGGTCGTGCATCAATGTTTTGTCGGTGACTTCGAAATGCGCTGGCAGATAGACCATCGATGATTTCCTTGACGGGCAGAAGGGCAAAGGGCAAAGGGCAAAGGGCAAAGGGCAAAGGAATTATCCCTCACCCCCCGGCGGCGCGTCTCCCGACCGCGGATTGTCCCTTACCCCCCGGCCCCTCTCCCGACCGCGGATTGTCCCTCGCCCCCGGCCCCTCTCCCGACCGCGGGAGAGGGGTGACTGGTGCCCGCCGCCCCTCCCCGTCTCCCCGTCTTCCCGTCTTCCCGTCTTCCCGTCTTCCCGTCTTCCCGTCTCAATCGTGCTCCCTGCACGACATCCGCACCAATTCTGTGCTTTCCGCCCAATTTTGGATCGTGACATCTTTCACAATGCACGATGACGCACAAACCCGTTCGCCGGTACTGTAGTTCGCTGTGGGGGACGCATCGTGCGGTGTCCACAACACTTTAGGGGTCTGCCGGCGAAGCGCGGACGGGAGAGTGACGACGATGGCAAACACACCAGCAGAGGTGATGAACCTGGCCAGAGAGGCTGGCATCAAGATCTTCGATTTTCGCTTTGTCGATCTGCTGGGAACCTGGCAACACACGTCCAAGAGCATCGACGATGTCGATGAGGATATCTTCGAGGAAGGCGTCGGCTTCGACGGTTCCTCCATCCGCGGTTTTCAGGCCATCAACGAGTCGGACATGCTGATGATCCCGGACCCCGCGACGGCCCGGATCGATCCCTACACCAGCATTCCGACCATGTATCTCCTGTGCGACATCTACGACCCGGTGACTCGCCAGCGCTACTCGCGCGATCCTCGCGGAGTCGCCCAGCGGGCCGAGGAATA
Source organism: Thermomicrobiales bacterium (assembly GCA_019637585.1). Taxonomy (GTDB): domain Bacteria; phylum Chloroflexota; class Chloroflexia; order Thermomicrobiales; family UBA6265; genus JAHBVL01. The sequence continues at coordinate 185,365 of JAHBVL010000001.1, forward strand.
TCTGGTCGTGTCCGGGCTTGGCGATACTGCCTATTTCGGCCCTGAGCCGGAATTCTTCGTTTTCGACAATGTCCAGTACGCGCACACCAATGAATCATCGTTCCACAGCGTCGACTCCGTGGAAGGATTCTGGAACACTGGCGCCGACGAGGGACCCAATCTCGGCTACAAGATTCGGCCGAAAGCCGGGTACTACCCCGTTCCGCCGCATGACACCCTGATGGACATCCGCTCGGAAATGGTCCTGACCATGGGTGAGCTTGGCGTTCCCGTGGAGATTCATCACCATGAGGTCGGCACCGCCGGTCAGTGCGAAATCGACATGCGATTCGACACCCTGACCGACATGGGCGACAAGACGATGACCTACAAGTACGTCGTCCGAAACACCGCCCGCAAACACAACAAAGTCGCCACCTTCATGCCCAAGCCGATCTTTGCGGACAACGGCTCCGGTATGCACGTCCACCAGTCGATCTGGAAAGCCGGCAAGAACCTGATGTTCGATCCGGAGGGCTATGCGGGTCTCAGCGAGTTCGCCCGTTTCTATGTCGGCGGTCTGCTCAAACATGGTCCTTCGCTTCTGGCGTTCGCCGCGCCGACGGTCAACTCCTACCGGCGACTCGTCCCGGGTTTCGAAGCGCCAGTCAATCTCGTCTACTCGCAGCGCAACCGGTCGGCCGCCATTCGCATTCCGACCTACTCGACCAGCGAGAAGAGCAAGCGGATCGAGTTCCGCTGCCCGGATACGGCCGCGAATCCCTACCTGACATTCGCCGCGCTCCTGCTGGCCGGTCTCGACGGCGTCAAGAACAGGATCGATCCGGGCGCGCCCGCTGATTTCGATCTGTACGAAGCGACTCCGGCTCAGCTGCGGCGAATCCGGAGCACACCACACTCGCTCGACGAAGCGCTGAACGCGCTCGAGCGCGACAATGCCTACCTGCTGGAGGGCGGCGTGTTCACCCCCGACCTGATCGAGTCGTGGATCAGCTGGAAGCGGTCCACCGAGATCGCGCCGGTGGCGTTGCGCCCCACGCCATACGAGTTCTATCTCTACTTCGACGTCTAGACGTCGCTTTCGCCGGGTTTTTGCGAAGCTCGCCAGCAATCTGGCGAGCTTCGTGTTGTACTGACGTATGAGAAAACGCCCAGATGTCCATCGGGGCACGTACGAACCACAGTGGATGGAGGTCTCCATATGACAAACGCCGTTTCCCGGGAAACCATTCTCGGCCCAAGCCCGAGCAAGGAAGAGATTCTTGCCCGGGTCGAGAACGATGGTATCCAGTTCATCAATCTGCAGTTTTCCGACGTCATGGGAATGGTCAAGAGCGTCACCATTCCGGCCGGTGTCTTCGAACATGTCATCGAGGGCGGCCAGTGGATCGACGGTTCATCGATCGCCGGGTTCACCCGCATCGCCGAATCGGACATGTTCCTCATTCCCGATCTTTCGACGTACGCCGTCATCCCGTGGGAGCTGGACACCTTTCCCACGGCGCGCGTCATCTGCTGGGTCTTCAATCCGAACGGCGATTCCTTTCCCGGTGATCCCCGCGCCGTTCTCTACCGCCAGCTCGAGCGCCTCGCCGGTCATGGCTATCTCTACAAAACCGGTCCCGAGCTCGAATTCTTCCTCTTCGAGCGCAATGGCGACGCCATCGCCCCGCTGCCCCACGACCGTGGCAGCTACTTCGATTTCTCCACTGACCCCGCCTCGGTCATCCGCAAGGAAATGGTGCTCGCCCTCGAAAAGATGGGCATGGACGTCGAAGCCAGTCACCACGAAGTCGCTCCGGGCCAGCATGAAATCGACTTCGAGTATGGCGACGCGCTGGCCACCGCCGACCGCGCCGTCACGTTCAAATACGTCCTCAAAGCCATCGCCCAGCTGAACGGTCTCCACGCGACCTTCATGCCCAAACCACTCGAAGGCATCAACGGATCCGGGATGCACGTCCATCAGAGCTTCACCGGGATCGCCGACGGCAAGAATGCGTTCGTCGATACCAGCGATCCCTATGGTCTTTCCGCCATCGCCAAGCAATTCATTGCCGGGCAGCTCTACCATGCTCGCGGGCTCTCCGCAGTGATGGCTCCGCTCGTGAATTCCTATCGCCGTCTCGTTCCCGGTTACGAGGCGCCGGTGTACGTTTCCTGGGCTCGCACCAACCGCTCCGCGCTGCTCCGCGTTCCCTCGATCCGCGGCGGACACACGGCCGCCACCCGGCTCGAGCTCCGCTGTCCTGACCCCTCCTGCAACCCCTACCTCGCTTTCGCGGCGATGCTCGCCTGCGGTCTCGATGGCATCGAGCGCGATCTGCCCCTTCCCGAGCCGGTCGAGGAGAACCTTTACCATTTCACCGACGACGATCTTCGCCGCCGCAATATCCCCACCCTCCCCGCCACACTCGGTGAGGCTGTTGAGGAAATGGAAAAGGACGACGTCGTCCGCGAGGCCCTCGGCGACCACGTCTTCGAGCGCCTTATCGAAGCCCAGAGCTCCGAATGGAACGCCTTCCGCCTCCACGTCTCCCAATGGGAACGCGACCGGTATTTGGAGGTGTATTAGGCCCCGAGCCTGCGTTGCAATTCACCACACCGGGGGTAGTTCGCCTCCGGTGTGTTTTCTTTGTCAGAGAAGCGTCGATCTTGCTTACGACACGTAGCAACGTCCTCGGCGACGTGAGCGGTGGGGCAAGAACGCGCTCGCCATCGGTGATGCCGATGGCCGTTCAACCAACAGCGGAGCGGGGCTGTTTGTCTCGTCGCCCCTCAACCTGCAAGGTCGCGCGAAGCCGTTCACGTCGGGCGGCGGTCCGAATAGGAATGATGTGCAAGGGGAGCCCTTCTTCGATTTGAAGCGTCAGAACACGATCAATGAAGCAATCGACAACCTCATCCGGATCGTCCACGTCCACAATCGCCGTTACGAAGACGGCCTCCTGGTTCTCCTCGGCATCCACCACAAACGTCGTCTCTGGGTAGGACTTCCGAATAGCCTCGGTTAGCTCCGCGATGGCGGCTGCCATCTGCGGGTCCAGGGGAATGGTCGATGCCGTGGTCATAATCTGTTGCCTCCAACCTGGCGAACGGTCGAGACGAAGTCGCGTGCCCGACGAAGTGCCCGAGCTGCCTGAATTTCCGAAACGAAGTCGGCGGCGTAGTCCCCTGTTTGACGAAGCAAAAAGAGTCTCTCAAAGGTATCGCGCAAGTTCGACGGGTATTGCTTACGCCGGTTGATTAGCTCACCCACAAACAGCGCCTGCACAGTGTCATGCCCCCAGCGGGAGCCAGATGGTCGGATACCAGCTCGCAGGAGACCGGCCACCGATGCCTGATAGCAAGCATAGTACGCCCGATTTGCACAGTTTTGATAGCGCCGGTTTGCAAACTCGCTTTCGGCGCCGGAAAGGCATTCTTCGGCCTTCAGCAGATAAAGCTCGCTGTCACCTCGTTCGCTCATGGCCGGATGATATCCCGGGGGGCAAGAGACTGCATTCAGTGTTGTCCAATCATCAATGACACACATCACCATTGCATCAGAAACTCACTCCTTGACGAACGATCCTCCCGCTGTCATGCTCGAAGCAGACTGTCATTCCGCGCAGAGCGACGCATGTTCACCGTCGTTGAGCCCATCACGTTCTGGCTCGCCCTCGCCGTCAACGCAATCGGAATGGTCCGGCCAGGATTGGTTCAACTGAACAATGTCTTGTTGACGCGCGAGTGAGCCACGGGCAGGACCGGTGATGAACCAGCGTCCCGAGAGCACCACCAATCAGCAACTCTCCTCGCCGTTGCGAACGATCCCGACCCGTCCCTCTCGGCCCTGGGCGCGGATCCCTTCCCCGGTCACGTCGCTCGTCGGCCGCGATGCCGACATCGAAACGATTCTGTCCCTGCTTCGTGATCCAGAGGTCCGGCACATCACCCTGTCTGGTCCGGGCGGTGTGGGCAAAACGCGTCTGGCGATCGAGGCGGCCAAGGCGTCCCCCGGCCACTTTGCCGATGGCGTGGCGTTTGTCTCGCTGGCGGTGATTCATGCCGAGAACCACTTCAGCCGGACTGTCGCCGCCGCTCTGGGGCTGATCGAGCGTCCCGGCGAGGATCCCGCTGAAGCCGTCGAACATCTGCTGGCACAGAAGCGCTTCCTCCTCGTTCTCGACAACTTCGAGCACCTGATCGGCGCCGCCTCACAGGTGACCAGGTGGCTGCAGGCATGCCAGTCTCTGACCGTTCTCGTGACCAGCCGGGCGTCATTGCGTTCGACCGGCGAACACCTCATAACCCTTGCACCGCTGGCAACGACCAGTGCTGGTCATCCGCTCGATCGGCCCGGAGCGTCGCCGGCGCCCGCGGTTCGGCTCTTCGTCGACCGGGCCGCGTCAGTCGCGCCCGGTTTTCGCTTGACGGACACCAACCACGATGCCGTCACGGCAATCTGCACCAGGCTGGATGGTCTGCCGCTGGCCATCGAGCTGGCGGCCGCCCGTATGCAGCATCTTTCGCCCCAGGCGCTGCTCGACCGGCTCGATCGTCGGTTGCCCCTTCTGACCGGGGGTCCCGCGGACCAGCCTCCGCGATTGCAGACACTGCAGAATGCGATCGGTTGGAGTTATGACCTGCTCACCCCGGTCGAGCAGGACCACCTCCGCAAAATCGGCGTCTTCGTTGGCGGATTCACACTGGAAGCCGCGGAGGCACTCTGCAACAACGGCAGCGAATTGCTCGACATCATCGGCGCCCTCGTCAGCAAGAGCCTGATCTGGCGGGATCAAACGTCCGAACAGGATTGTCGCTACCAGATGCTCGAAACGGTGCGGGAGTTCGCGCTGGATCGCCTGGAAGAATCGGGCGAGCTGGTTTCGCTGCGCACCGCTCACGCCATGTACTTCGTGCAACTGGCCGAGCAGGCGGACGAAGCCATCTGGGGCGGCCCGAATCACGTCTACTGGCTCGATCGACTGGAAGCGGAGTTGCCCAATCTCCGGGCGGGGTTGTCCTGGCTGGAAACGACCGGCGACGACACCGGGTTGATTCGGCTGGCGGCTGCGCTCGGCGGACTCTGGCGCTTTCGCAGCCACCGCATCGAAGGTCGCGAATGGCTTACCAAAGCGCTGGCGCTTGGCGGTCATGCCGCTCCCGCCGCTCGCGCCACCGCCCTCGTCAAAGTCACCACCATCGACTGGGACCTCAGCGGCTCTCCTCGCACCGACTATCTGCTCGAAGCGATTCAGATCCGCCGAACGCTCGGCGACGATCGCGGCGTCGGGCGCGCTTTCCTGAATCTCTCGACCATTGCCGCGTCCTGCGGAGACGTCGATGCCTCGGCTCGCCTGGCAGCCGAGGCACGAACCCACTCGGAGCGCGCCGGCGATCTCACCGGTCTGGCACGTGTCCAGCTCGATGCCGGCAGATCGGCCGTGACGAGAGGAAATCCCTGCGAGGCCCGTGAGCGACTCCAGGAGTCACTCGCACTCTACCGGCAGGATGGCTTTCAGTTTGGCATGTCCAATGTCCTGGTGACATTGGGAAACCTTGAGTTCGATCTTGGAAACAATGCCGCCGCCACGGACCATTTTCGGGAGTGTCTGGAGCTTTGGCCCACAACCCAAAGCAAAGAGTGCCTCGTCGATTGCCTGGTCGGGACCGCCTGCCTGGCATGGCGCTACCGCCGGGCAAAAGACGCCGCGATGCTCCTCGGTGCTGCGAAGTCGCTGTCGGCGCAGCTCGGCTATGTCATGCCGCCTGCCCAGACCGAGCGCGTGAATCAGGCGATCGGCGAGTGCCCGTCACTGCAGAGCATGGAAGACTTCGCCACCTCGCTCAGCGACGGGGCATCGTGGCCACTGGACCAGATGCGTGCCGTCGCCAGCCAGCTCCTCGCTGAGATGAGCCTTGCTTCTGCCGGAGCACGGAAGAGGCCCAATGGGCTGACGTCCCGCGAACTGGACGTCGTCCAGTTGCTGGCGAAGGGCAAATCGAACCGTGAGATTGCCCAGACCCTCTTCGTCAGCCAGAACACCGTCATCAGCCATGTGCGTCATGTGATGGCCAAAATCGAGCTCGACTCACGCGCCGCTGTCGCCGCATGGGCCGTCCGCAACGGACTGGATTGACCCGCATCCGCCCCAAGGCGTTCTCCCAAATCAGCCTCCGGTAACGAGAGCCCGTTTCCGAGAAATCACAAACCCTTGTGATGACGGCCGGTATCCCTGGTGGTCATCATCATGGTGCTGCGCCGGAACACGAACGGCAGGAACGCTGCGAGCGTGGATCGATCCACGCGGTCAGGCGTTCATCACGTTCGGCAACTCGATCTGGTTCGGGTTGCTGCCGGGCGAAGTGGACGAGGAGTGCTCCATGGCAACATCACTCATTTCCCGGCGACACCTGATGCACAGTGGCGGTGGCGCGATGGCCGGATACAGCGTGCTTCGCCTGGCCGGTTCGTCGCTCGCCTTCCAGAGCGACGCCGAAGTGATCCCCTGGCTCGATCAGCCAGAGGAGAATCCGGTGCCTGAGGCGATTGTCAACCAGATCGTCTGGGAAGAGCTGGACTCCTGGATCACGCCAAATGAGGAGTTCTTCATCATCAAGCATTTCAACGCGCCCGAGCTGAACGAAGCCGACTGGCAACTCCAGATCACCGGGCTCGTGGACAATCCACTCTCCCTGACATTGGCCCATCTTCGAGCCCGGGAGCAGGAGGAGCGCACGGTCACACTCGAATGCTCCGGCAACTCCGCCTTTCCCTTTAACAAGGGGCTCGTCAGCAATGCCGCCTGGACCGGGGTCTCGCTGGCCAGTCTCCTCGAGGAAGCGGGCATCCAGGAGCATGGCCGGGAGGTCGTTTTCTGGGGAGCCGATGCGGGTGAGCAGGTGTGGCGAGAAGCGACGATCACCGAACAGTTCGCCCGCAGCATGTCGGTCTCCGACGCCATGGCGCCGGAAAATCTGATCGCGACCGAAATGAACGGAGAACAACTCCCCCACATGCACGGTTTTCCCGCCCGACTGATAGCCCCGGGATGGTATGGCGTGGCCAATGTCAAATGGCTGACCAAAATCGAGGTCCGCGACAGTCGCTATCAGGGCAACTTCATGGCCAGAGACTATGTCACGATCCGCGAGGAAGCAGTCGGCGGCGAGTCTGTCTGGACCTTCACGTCGGTCGGACGGGGCCGTCTCAAATCAGCGCCGGCCAGAGTCACCCGGACAGGCGATCGCTACTCGATCATGGGCGCGGCCTGGGGAGCGCAAGTCGGCGGCGTCGATGTCCGTATCGACGATGGCGCATGGCAACCTGCGACGCTTACCGAAGGCGACGGCTCAGGTTTCACCTGGACATTCTGGACCATGGATTGGGACGCACCCGCTGCCGGGGAGCACACCGTAACCTCCCGGGCGATCGACGCCGATGGCGCGATCCAGCCGGCAGCCGACGATCCATACCTCACGGCCAGGACAACCTACTGGGAAAACAACGGCCAGATCACGCGACAAATTCTCATTTCGTGACGCTGCGCCACATTTGCGGCGCAGCGGCTCTTTTCCCTCCGAGCGGGACCCCTTGTGGGTCCCGTTTCTCGTCAGCTACGACGCCGCAGGGATGGTCAACGCCGTGTCCGGTAGCCGCTAGGTGCGCCGCCCCGACCGTTGCCGCCACACTCGATGGGGCCGTTGAGGAAATGGAAAAGGTCGACGTTGTCCGCAAGGTCCTCGGCGACCACGTCTTCGAGTGCCTCATCGAAGCCCAGCGCTCCGAGTGGGAACGCGACCGGTACTTGGAGGCATATTAGTTGCCGGCGTAAGGCCGCTGCGCGTCGATTCTCGAAGCAGAAGAGCCTTCTAGCTACTGCCACCACGTTCGTTGTAGACCTGTACCCACTCGTCAACCAGTTGGGGAAGTACCTCCACAACCTCCCGACCGAAGATGACCTCATCGACGTAGCCCATGTGCAGCATGTCGATCATCCGACAGAGGTAGGATCGACCATCTTGCCACCATGTCCTGTAGCCATCCACGAACAAGCAATGGAATGGACTAATTCCTTGGTCAGCCACCAACTGATCTATCTCAACGCCATCAAGCATCGTTGAATAGATGCCGTCAGGGATTTTGCTTCCGAAGGTGGTGGTGTAGTAGTATTCCTTGACCTCCCATAACGCTATCGGGTTAACCACCCCAGGGAACGCTCCATCAAATCTGCGAGCGAAGGTTCTGAGTGGCGCGCCGTTCAAGGTGAATGTCGTAAGGTTCCTGGGATCATAGTTGCACGGCAAGTCGCCAATTCGACTCTCAACGATTGCGTTGACGATGGCCGTCAGGAAGGCAATGTCTTTTTTCTCCCCCTTTTGCTTGTTCATTGGCGGGATGAGCGTCGGATGGAGTTCATCACGATGCTGCTCATAGGTTGCCTTAGCAGTCAACGCGTCCATGAAGAGGTGTTGGACGGTATCATTCAGGATTTCAGCCCGAAACTGGAAATACTCTACGAGCAACGCGCCGAGTGGTGTTATCTCGCCGCCAGGCGTGACGATATGGCTGTCTGACAGGCCCAAGCTCACCAACCCTCGCCGGATGTCGTCAATTGTGTGAATCTTTATTGTCTTGGCGCCCCGAACTGTGTACCCCAGTTTTTCGCTCAGGGAGCGAACGTTTGCCCAAAAGTACCCCGGTTGGCGAAGAAACTGTTGATTCGCTTTCAATTTGCTTCATCTCCGACGACGTGATTACGTCACAGATGTCGATACCGAGCGCGGAGCACACGATGACCAGTTCGCCAACAGTCAGACGTCGTTCTCCAGATTCGAACTTACTGACGAAGGATTGCGGTTGCCCCAAATCAGCAGCGAGGTCTGACTGGCGCATACCCTTCTTCCGCCGCGCATCTCGAAGCACGGCGCAAATATGGTTATCCACACGGTTCTGGCGAGATATCGACATGCGAGGATAGTAGGGTGATTTGAGAAATATCCCAAAATCGGATATCTTTTCGGCGTTGGCTTGAGATTCTTGTGAGGTGGCGAATGTTGGAGCAGACAACGCTTTGGGGTACAGAGCAAACCCGGCGTGTAGCCCCAATAAGACAAGGGCTTCTGAAATGGGTGGGGTCGAAGCAGAAGACTGCTGTCCCGATAGTTGACGCCTTCCCCTCTCGATTTGGCACGTACTTCGAGCCATTCTTGGGCAGTGGAGCAGTACTGGGCAACCTGGCCCCTCAGAGCGCAGTCGCGTCCGATGTGTTTGCACCTTTGATGGAAATCTGGATAACCCTGTCGAAAGATCCCGACATGCTCAAGGCCTGGTATGCGGATCGTTGGCAGATGATGATGACGGGAGACAAGGTAGAGGTCTATGAGCAAATCAAGGCTTCTTACAACGAAAATCCAAATGGAGCTGACTTCTTATTTCTCTGCCGCGCGTGCTACGGCGGCATCGTACGATTTCGAAAGCGGGATGGGTACATGTCTACCCCTTGTGGCATCCATTCCCCAATACCACCGCAGAACTTTGCCAAGCGCGTGGATTTATGGGTGCGTCGAACACGAGGAACTGTGTTCCGACTTGCCGACTATCGTGAAGTCTTTGAGGATGCTCGATCTGGGGACCTCATCTACTGCGACCCCCCCTACAGTTACTCCCAGTCAATTCTATACGGTGCCCAAGACTTTTCGATGTCCCAGCTAATGGCCGAGATTGGTCGATGCAAGGATCGAGGCGTATTTGTAGCTCTCAGCATCGACGGCCACAAAGAGAGCGGAAACTATACCTTCGAGTTGGAAACCCCTGCAGGTCTGTTTGAGAGAGAATTGATGTTGACAGTGGGCCGTTCAATGCTCAAACGCTTTCAAAATCCCGGTGTGAGCATGGATGGGGAAGTAATCGCGGACCGATTGCTTCTCACCTATTAATCCAGCAGAAGCAGCTAGTTCGACAAAATCACGTTCTATCGAAATCACCGGCGGCAGTTGATATCGGCGAGCTCTTTTCCAGATAGTCGGAACGCCATTATAGTCGGAGTGCCATTTGCCCAACCCACAAAAAACATCTTCATTCTGAATCCAGAGTCCACCACTGAGTGACTCGGAGTGAAACCCGGCCCTCATCTGTCCGAGTTTTCGATCTATTTTCCTGGGATCATCTACTTGGCTCGAATGGCGCATGCAACTCGCGGGTTGGATTCTTCCGTTCTCAGACTTGAAGTCCGTACTCCCGATTCCCGTCTTTCTCTGAATCTCGATTCATGATCTTAGGCCCCAGAAACCGAGGATGAGCCATCTGTTTTCAAGCTCCTCTGCTCTAACGAATCACAAGACATCTCTTGGCATTGATGGCCCAAAGGGGACCGGGGCTTTGCGAGCAATCTGAAGTCTCCCAAGCTGACGTCGCCACTCTATCGAGGGATGACTTCAATCTTCGGAGAGAGGAGCGAGGCGAGGCTGGCCACTAGACATCTCCGTTGCCCAATACGGTAGCGGGCGAAGTGGCCGCCAAGGAGGAACAGCGGTAACCTTCTGAATGCAGAGTAGAGCGACTCAAAGGTTCGAATATGGACTACAAAAGCATTCGTCCATCTCAAGTGCTGCTCGATTCAGAAAACCCACGCCTACCAGATGGTACAACGAACGACAGAGAGGCTATTAATCGCCTGCTCGCAGAAGGATACGAACAGCTCATCGCGCTAGCGAGGGACCTCGCGGAACGCGGGCAGGCCAACCCGACCGAACTTCCTATTGTCCTGAAGCACGATAGCAAATACATCGTACTCGAGGGAAATAGACGCTTTGCAGCGTTGCGGTTACTCGGCGACCCGAAACTTGCCGATGACGCCGTGCATCGAGCCGCTTTCGAACGTGTGGCGAAGAAGGGCAAACAGGCTCCAAAGTCTGTCTACTGCGCGGTAGCGGCAAGTCGTGACGAGGCAGACCACTGGATAACACTACGTCACACCGGTGCGAACGATGGGGTCGGGGTGCGAGGGTGGAGCGCGGAACAGAACGCACGCCATCGAAGACGTATGAAGGCACCGATCGACAGTGGGACCGCCCGGGCGATCTCGGTTGCCGACGAACTGACAGAGACTTACCAAGCAGACGATACCCTAGTTGAACTCATCAAGAAAGTGCGCGCAGAGAGGCTGACGAACATCGGTCGCTTTTTCAGTGGCGTGATGCTTTCGGGCACGCACTTGCAGTTGAAACAGTCCACCGACCGAAGGTCACAGATTCTGTTGGCAAGGCACACAGCAGTCCAGCTCCATGACTTTTTTGTGTGGGCATTCCAGTTCCTGGACAATAACTCAGTCGACACGTTCAAGAATGACATTCTGCGAAGAGAACTATTAAAGGATCGTGCCAACTCACTCCCTGTTACTGCGGATTTACTGTCAGACTATGTGAGACTCGCAGACTACCCATACTCGCCGACAGTCAGCACCCCGAGTTTCGCTAGCACCTCGCCTAGCGAAACGGACGTCGCGGATTCTCGTGGGGCCGGAGGTCCCCCTGATCGTCCGTCGAGCAATTGTTCAGACGAGAGTAACGACGCTACCAGCGATTCTCCCGACGCTTCGAGTAGTAACTCCAAGAAACAGGGGGGACAGAGGGAGGAGCGATTCCTCTACTCCAACGTGAAGCTGCCGAACCTATCGCCAAACATTCAGCGTTTGCTCAAGGAAGCTAAACAGCTAAGAATCGACGACAACTACGCTACTGCCTGTGTATTGGCGAGGGTGATTCTTGAGCTGGCGGTGTCTGACCCCAAAGTCCTGAAATGGTCAGGCAAAAATGAAAGCGACAAACTTGAAGAAAAAATCAGAGGCTGTATTCTCAGGCTCGACCCCCACATCGACGTTCAAAGGAAACGGCAAAGGCAGGACCTCGTCCAAGCGAACCTTGAGACAAATCAGATCGGCGTGACCTATCTCCACCAGTTTGTGCACAACCCTTGGGCAAAATCCGATCAGCATCTAGCGCGGCGTTTCAGCAGTGCTTTTAGCCCTCTCCTGAACAGCGTCAATGAGATGGCTACATGAGTGGCTCGCTTTTCGTCTCACCCCTCCGATATCCCGGTGGGAAAGGGCGGCTTGCTCCTTATTTGGCCCGCGTTCTAGCAAGCCAATCGGCGTCCATTTCTACCTATTGCGAGCCGTACGCTGGCGGAGCCGGTGCTGGCCTTCAGCTCCTAATGGACGGGCATGTCAGTAAGCTCATAATCAACGATCTAAATCCAGGAATCGCCGCATTCTGGAGATCAGTGTTCTTCAATACGGACGCGTTTGTTCAGCTAATCGCTGAATGCGCGGTCAACATCGACAACTGGCATAAGCAGCGAACAATCTATCTCGCACCAGATGATCACGACGAACTTGAACTGGGGTTCGCGACATTCTACCTTAACCGAACCAACCGTTCCGGCATTCTGAGTGCACGACCAATCGGTGGACTAAACCAAACTGGAGTTTGGTCCATTGACGCACGATTCAATAAAACCGATCTCATGCGGCGTGTTAGAAATCTGGGTACGGTCTCTTCCCAAATCGTTGTCCGAGAGGAACCCGCAATCGAGTTAGTCAATACTCTTAACAGAAGAAAGCACCGCGTCTTCCTCTATGTTGATCCTCCCTACGTTGTACCCGGCGAAGAACTGTATATGACAGATCATTCCTGGACAGAACATCAAAAACTGAAGAAGGTTTTGAAGAGATCGCCGCACCTGTGGATCCTGACCTACGATGACGACAATCGAACCCGACAGCTCTACAGAGATTTCCGTTGTCTGCGATACGGAATTTCTCACACGGCCCAAGTGCAGAAGATTGGACGTGAGTTTATGTTCTTCAGCCGAGGACTTCGGGTGCCAGACCGATACGTCTTGCATGATGAAGGAGATTGGGTTTCGTCGCTCCATTGTCCTGCATAAATATTGCTTAGGATTATTTTCTCGTCGAACTTTAGGTCGCCTCCGCCGATTCTCGCAAAGTCTGACACTGACCTTCAGTCGGTTTGAGCAGTCCACCGAGCAGACTCAGCAGCGTCGTCTTGCTGGACTAGAAGGCCCCATGATCAGCAGCACTTCCCCCTGTGCTGCTTGCACGTCGATGCCTTCAACTGTCCGCGCCGCCTGACCATGGCCCAAGACCTCGACCAGGGAGCGGGCTTCCACCGTCAGGTGTCCCGGTGGGCAGGGATGGTCAACGCCGTGCCTGGTAGCCCACCAGGACTTCAAGCGGTGCAACATCGATTTGGGACTCAACACGACGGCGTCCTGCTCTGTTCTCGATTGAATCCTCGACTATTTCACGTAGCATGAGACTTCCCGTGTCACGTTTTTTCGTTTCTCGCTATTACTCTACAGATGCCATATGAGTGACGAGAGACGATATGCGGCGACCGCGCTTGCACCATTCGGATGCGACAACCTCATCGCCCATTGCTGATGACCGGCAAGACGCCGAAGTGGTCGTGGACGCGCGACGAGATCCGAGCGAGTTTTCGACCCTTTTCGATCGATATTGGGACTCGGTCTTCGGCTACTGCTTTCTGCGCGTGGGGAACTGGCATGAGGCGGAAGATGTCGCCAGCCAGGTCTTTCTCAGTGCGTTGGCGAATCTTTCCCATTTCGAGTCACAGGGAACGTCGGACACATTCCGGGCCTGGCTTTTTGGCATCGCGCGCAATCACATCGGGACTTCCTTTCGAAACAAGGCGAAGCACGCGGCAGCGCCCATCGATGCGGCGGCGGCAGTTTTCGATCAGCGCAGCATGCCCGAGGAGATCTTCATTGCCGCCGAAGAACACCAGCTCCTGCTGGACATGCTCAGTCAGCTGAGCGCCGACCAACGCGAGTTGCTCCAGCTTCGCCTGGCAGGGCTTTCGGCGGCGGAAATCGGTCGCGTGCTGGGGAAGTCACAGGAAGCGGTTCGCAAGGCGCAATCGCGCACCGTGATCGGATTGCGGGCCGAGCTGGCAAAGCAACAGATCAGTCGAGATGGACAGCGACATGTCTGAACAGGATGACATCAACCTTTCCCGTTTCTGGGATGCCTACGTAGCCGGAGTTCCGGACGCGGTCGACATCGATCAATCGACCGCGGAGCCGCTCCGCTACGTTCACACCCTCTTTGCGGCGCCAAAGCCGGGATCGGCTCGCGAGCGAGCCCGGCAGCGCGTGTTCGATATATCTCAACTACCCGAGGAGAACACGATGTCTGCCAATGTTGTTCCAATCCCGTTAACTGCTCTGGGAGGAGCACCTGCACAACCGAGATACCGGCTGGCTGATGCGGCGCCCGTGCGAAGACGGTGGGTTCTGGCATCCGCGGCGGCGCTCCTGCTGCTGCTGGTGGGAGGGATAGCGAGCTACTTCACCCTGGTTCCACCGGAAGATCGTCTGTTCGGCGGCGACGGTGGCAACCGCGGACTCGTTCCGGCGGCTCAGGCGCCGTTCGATCCATCCGACGTGAACCTTGAGTGGGAAACCGACGGTGGCCAGGACATGCCAATGGTGGGACCACTTGCCGTGGCCATTGCGCCAGACGGCAACGTCTACGTGGCCAGTGGCGGAAACACCATCGATGTCTTCTCCGCCGACGGCGATCACCTCGAAACCTGGGGAACGGAAGGCGACGGGCCCGGCGAGTTCCTCTTCAACAATCGAAGTTTCGCGCTGGCGAATCTCGAGTTCGATGCGGATGGGAATCTTTACGTCTTCGATACCCTCAATCACCGCATTCAGAAGTTCGGTCCCGACCATTCGTTCATCCTCGAGTGGGGATCATACGGCGTCGAGAATCCAGGTCAGTTCGATATGCCGATGGGCGCTATCGACAACGAGGCGCATCTTGTCTATGTCGTCGATCGCACCGGCCGTGTCCAGGTCTTCGATCTGGATGGCAACTACCAGATGCAGTGGGGAAGCTCCGGATCCGGACCCGGGGAGTTCATCACTCCTGCGGGCATCGCGATTGACGCGGCCGGGAATGTGTATATCGCGGACGAGGGAGCGGCCGGCGGCCCGGCTCGCGTCCAGCAATTCGATCCGATCGGAACACTCATCGAAGGCGCGGGCGTCGAAGGGAGTTTTTTCTCTGGTTTCGACTCGATAGCCTTTTACCTTGAGTTCGACCCGAACGGAAACCTCTTCGTCTCCGCCTGGCACGCAAACGCCATCTGGATCGTTTCGCCGGATGGCAGATTGATCGGCAATCTGGGAGAAGTTCCCCTGGAGCTGCCAGTCGATGGTCCCGGAGGCATGGCCTTCGACGCCGACGGCAATATCTACGTGGCCAGCGAGAACAACAACCGGCTCTTCAAACTCGCACTGCCGCCGCTCAGTTGATCGGCGAACCGCGCGAATCCCTCATCTGTCGTTATCTATGAAACAGGGGGTGAACTGACCATGAACAACCATCTCACCGATACCATCGACCGCCGGACCGCCATCGGCGGAGCGGCTGTCCTCGCCGCCACGGCTGGGATTTTCGGCCACGCCCGCAGCTCCTCGGCACAGAACGCACGAGCCGACTACTCGGCTCACCCGATGGCGGGGATGTGGCTGGCTCTTCCGAATGCAGCGCTGCCGACCAATCCCATGTTCGCCGCGCCGTCCTTCTTTTCGCCCGATGGCTACAGCCTCTTCTCCTTCCCGCCAGTCGATATCGGCGAGAACGGTCTCTTCTACCAGTCGGCATTCTTCGGCGTCTGGGAACCGGTCGACGACACCAGCGGCCGCTGGCACGGCGTTTCGATGTCGTCCGACGCCACCGGACTCTTCACCGGCAGCACCGAGCTCGACACGGTGATCACCATCCTCGACGATGGCACCTTCATCGATGACGGAAGCTGGTCTCGCGTGACGGTCAGAGACGCCCTCAACAACGTTCTCGTCGTCATCGAGCCAACCGGTGAACCGGACGGACGGCCACCAGTGACTGCTCGCAAGATGACTATCGACGATGCCGGCTTCCCGGCGCCTTCTGCTGCAGCAACGCCGACGTCCTGACGAACCATGTATCACCGGTTGGCCGCGTCGCGCGGCCAACCGGCCCCCTCTTGGGGAGCAGCGATCCCAGACACCAGCGCGGACACCACTGCTGACCGCGTACAATGGTCGGCCGGTTACGTTCGTCGTCCGCGAAGCACGGGAATCCATGCAAGACAGTCTGATCGAAGCCTACTTTCGGATCGCTTTTCATCTCGAACGCCATGTCCCGGGTTACATCGATGCCTATTTCGGCGACCCGGCCCGCAAGGAGCGACTCACTGGCGAGTCGTTGCTCAGCGCGAAGGATCTGACCGCTCTCGCCGAGGCTCTTGGTCGCGATCTGGCGACTGCCTCTCTGCCGGCCAGCCGCAAGGACTATCTCCTGAAGCAAGTGGCGGCTATGGAAACGGTCGCCCGCAAGGTCGCTGGCGAGTCGATCGGGTACATCGACGAAGTCAGCCGCTGTTTCGACATCACGCCGGAGCGGACGCCGGACGCCCTGCTCGAATCCGCGCTGGACGATCTCGATCAGCTCCTTCCCGGCTCTGGCGACGTCACCTCCCGCATGGGAGCCTGGCGCGCCAGAACGGAAGTCGATATCGATGGCGCCCGGCTGGCCATCGATCTCATCCTCGAGGAAGCTCGCCGCCGCACCCTGGCGTTCATCGACCTCCCCGCGCACGAAGCGGTCGAGATCTCGTTTGTGAACGACAAACCATGGCGAGGCTACAACTGGTATCTCGGCGATTGCCGATCACTGGTCGAGATCAACACCGATCTCCCGCAGTACGCCAGCTTCCTCGTCGAGCTGATGGCCCACGAAGCCTATCCCGGTCACCACACCGAGCACGCGGTGAAGGGGGAGCACCTCTACAAAGCGCTGGGTTATGAGGAAATGGCCATTCAGCTGATCAACACACCCGAATGCGTCATTCACGAGGGGATCGCCACGACGGCACACGAGATCATCTTCCCGGGCGAGGAAGCGCTCGAATGGGAGAATGCCGTGCTCTATCCAGCGCTTGGCCTCGATCCATTGCCGGAAAGCACCCTGGCTGTCCGCGACGCCCACAAGCGGCTCCGCTCCGTCGCCGGCGATGCCGCCCTGATGCGGCATGTCGACGGCGCCAGCGACGACGATGTCGTCGCCTTTCTCATGCGCTACGGTCTGAGCAACGAGGAGCAGTCGCGGCACCGACTCCGGTTCATCGACGACCCGCTCTGGCGTCCCTACATCTTCACCTACCACGTCGGGTATGACATCCTGCGGGACTGGTTCGGCGACGCGGACACCACGACGAAGCGCGAGATGTTCCGCACTCTGCTGACCGGTCAACACACCCCATCCGGGCTCCGCGCCGAATCGACTCATGACTGACCGATCCAACGCTCCAGCCGCATTCGACCGGCGCACCCTGATGCGATCCGCCCTGGTCGCCAGCACCGCGGCGATGTCGACACGAACTGCCGCCGCACAGGACGAATGGCCGCCGTTTCAACCAATGCGCGCGCTCGATTTCACATTCTGCAAGAGCGAGCTCGACCACTTCACCGGCAACACCATCGCCCGCCTCAATGGTCTGGTGCTGGAGAAATCAATTGCCGAGCTCACGGCGATGATGGACGCCGGGGAGCTCACCAGTCATGAGCTCACCCTCTACTATCTCGACCGGATCCAGACCCATGATGCCGAACTGCTCAATGCCATCATCGATCTGAACCCCCTGGCGCTCGAGGATGCCGCCGCGCGTGACGCGGAACGGCAGGAAGGCAATGTACGCGGACCGCTCCACGGCATTCCGGTCGTCCTCAAAGACAACATCGCCACTGGCGACTATCTGCGCACCACCGCCGGCGCTCTTGCCCTCCAGGATTCGACAGCGCACCGGGATGCGTTTCTGGTCAGCCGCCTGATCGAGGGGGGCGCCGTCATCCTCGGCAAAACCAACCTCTCCGAATGGGCGAACTGGATGCACAGCACGCCGGCCAACGGCTTCTCGGCCGTCGGCGGTCAGTCGGTGAGTCCCTACTGGGACTGGCTCGATCCCAGCGGCTCCAGCACGGGGTCGGCTGTCGCCGTGTCGGCGGGATTCGCGCCGCTGGCCATCGGCACGGAGACCGTCGGATCGATCATCTCCCCCTCCTCTCGCAATGGCGTTGCCGGTCTCAAACCAAGTCTCGGGCTGATCAGCCGCGATCTCGTCATTCCCATTACGGCCGAGGTCGACTCCGCCGGTCCTATCGCCCTGACCGTTTCCGATATCGCGCTGGCCATGAATGTGCTGGCCAGTGGCGGTGATCTGAACGATCCGCGGTCGGTGGAAGCGTCGCGATTGATCGGTGCGGACTTCACCGCGAACCTCACCACCGATCAGCTCGATGGCAAACGGGTGGCGATCGTCGCCTTCGATGGCGAACTCTCGGACGAGGACAACATCGCCATGTATGCCCTCGAAGATGAAATCGCCGCCCTCGAATCGATCGGCGCTGAGGTGATCGTTTTCCGGCCAGATCCCTTTCCCGATCTTGCCTACGGCGATCTCTGTTCCTGCGGCATGCGCGTCGGCGTCGGTGCCTATCTGCAGGCAACCAGCGCTCCATTCGAATCGCTGCAGGATATCGTGACCTTCAACGAAGAAAATCCCGCTGCCATTCCCTATGGCCAGGAGCGGCTGACAGAAGCTGCGGCCTGCACTCTCGGTCCGGAAGAGGTCAGCGCGCTTGGCAAAGAAATTCGGGAGGTCTCTGCTGCCTGGCTCGATACGCTCTTCGACGCGAGCGAAGCGGATGTGCTGGTCAGCATCGACGAAATCTTCTCGCTCCACTATTGCATGGCTGGCTTTCCCGCCATATCGGTTCCACACGGCGTGACCCTGGGGGATGGCATTCCCTCTGGTCTCACCCTTATCGGACGCTATCTTTCCGATGTCGAGCTCCTGGGCTATGCCTATGCATTCGAACAAACCGGCCGATGGCGAGTGCCGCCTCCGGTTGTAGCGTCCATACTTCCTGCTGAGAGATCGTAACGAGGGAATTCCACAAAGGAGCGCATGCACGTTGGCCACGATTGATGACTTCACCCGTGACGAGCTTCGCCTCATTCAGCACGCGCCGGTCCATGTGATTGCCGGTGCTGTGGCCAGTGGCGAGGAAGGCGTGACTGGCTCGATGGTCGAGATGATCGACGGCGTCGAGCGATTCGCCCAATCGATGGCCAGCGCGGCAGACTCGCTGCTGACGTCGATCTTCGCGTCGATCGACCAAACCCAGCCAGACGATTTCGACATCACGCAGGTCAGCGATCCCGTGTTTCGCGATGCGATCATCGAAAAGGGATTGAAGGCCGCTGCAGAGGCGAAAGCGCTCCTCCTGCTCAAAGCCGATCCCGAGGATGCGGAAACCTACACTGCCGGCCTCATCAACGCGGCGCGCGCCGCTGTCCATGCCGCGAGATCGGGTGGCTTCCTCGGCTTCGGCAGTGTCGAGGTCACCGATGAAGAAGCGGAGTATGTGGGACAGCTGATCACCATCCTGGGAGCAGCCCAGTCGGAGGTCTAGCTCCGCCACCCTATGGCTTGTTGTACCGGATCGACGCTTTTTCCAGCGTCGACTTGACCGCCGCGATAAACGCATCCGACCGGGTCATTCCCGGCGGATCCCAGATGATCACGTCGAATTCGACGCTGTCCTCCAGCGCCGCAGCGATCTGCACTGCCGCTTTCGGGTCGTTCTCCCCTTGAACGCTGCGCGCGGCGTCCCAGATGGCGTCGTATGTCTGTGTTACTGGATAGGGTGACGTGACGGTGTAGGAATGTGGCTCGTACTCCGTCTGCCGGCGCACGACCTGCGAAAAAACGGTGAAATTCGGAATGTAGACCTCTTCCCGGCTGCGATTGCGAATCACCGTCGTCCGGATGTCGATGCGCTCGACCTTGCCCGACTGATCCAGCACCCGGATCGTATCCCCCGGTGCGAAGGGGCGTTCGATCAGCAGATAGAGTCCTGAAACGAAGTTCCGCAGAACATCCTGCAACGAGAGCGAGATCGCCGCGGTGACCAGACCGATAACGGTCACGGAGGTGCTGGTGTCGCCAGTCAATGCGCCGAAGGCGATCAGCGCGACGATGATCAGCACCGTGATACGGACACAGTTGTCGACGATTGTCACGACGCTGGCATCTCTGCCATGACTGACCATCGACCTGCGGAGCCGGCGCCGTCCTTTTCTCGCCAGCCAGATCAGGATGAAAGCAAGGAGCAGCGCCCACCCGAGGGAGAGCACACCTTCCAGCAGATTCCCTAGCTGATCGACGACTTCATCCCGCATCGAGGCCACGTCCCGTTGCTCGTTCGGATTCCCAGCGGGGCAAGCCTACCATTGATAGGGCAGTCCCTCGGCGACCGGGATGCGGAACCCGGCCCCGTGCGGCAGCGGGGGATGTCCCTCCAATCCCGGCCGGCGCGCATCACCAGCCAGTCCCTGGGCTGTGGCACAATGCCAACAACGGAAACTGCCGATTCAACAGGAGGATTGCCATGTCCGGCTGGAAGCTTTTCGGTGTCTGGATAATCTGCGTTGTCCTCGGAGCCTTGGCGGGCTATGCACTCGGGTGGCTCCTCTGGAAAGCCGGCCTGGAGTTGATCGGCAGTGCGGTGGCGCTGGTTGGCGCCGGTGTCGGCGGGTTTGTCATGCTCTATCTGTTCATGCGCTGGGCAGACAACCGTGGATATCGACAGTAACCTGAGCAGAAGAGTGATGAGAGGGCGCCGCTGGGCGTCCTCTTTTCCGTTTATGATTGCTGGCCGAATATTTCAGGTGCTGTGAGCCATCCCACACAGGCCCGGCTCATTCAGGGAGGGAACACCGCAGTGGAATCATCAACCTTGCGTCGATCGCTACGACTTCTGGCTGTCGTCTTCGCGATCGTCACATTCCTGAGCGTTGGCGGGGCGTCCGGGAGCGCGCAGGATTCTCCCGAACAGCAGCTCATCGACCGGCACGCGCCCATCATGATGCTGCGACAGCAATCCGCCGATTGCGATCGCAGTGGCGAGGGTTACTTCCCGACGACGGTCGACTTCCTCTTCGACAATCCGGACATCAAGCTCGTCGCCAACACCGGCGGAGCAAAAAAGGAAGATGTCGTCCTGCAGGAAGGCATCACCCCGCAGGATCTGGCCAGGGCGAATGCCGAGACATACCTGGACTTCCCCGGCAATCCACGTGACCCCGGATGCGCCTACGAAACCTATTTCAAGCAGAAGGTCGAGGAGCTGGGACTGGAGCCCACAACCTACGCTCGCATCTTCATCGATCCCGCCACCAAAGAGCTCTTCATCCAGTACTGGTTCTATTACTACTTCAACGACTGGAACAACACCCACGAATCTGACTGGGAGATGATCCAGGTCAACTTCCAGGGAGTCACGTCTGCTGAAGAAGCGCTGCAGGTCGAACCGACGTCGGTCTCCTTCGCCCAACATGGTGGTGGCGAAAACAGCAAGTGGAATGACGAAAAGCTCCTGCGAGATGGCGACCGCCCGATTGTCTTTGCCTCCGCCGGTTCGCACGCCTCCTACTATGGATCGCACACATTTATCGGGTGGGGTGAAAACGGCACGGCCTTTGGTTGTGACAACACCACGCCTGAGTCGGTCGAAACGCCGTTGAACGCGATCCTCGTTCCCGAGGTCATCGATCCAGATAGCGAGATGGCCTTCCTTCTCTACCCGGGCAAGTGGGGCGAGCGCGAAGTGGCCATGTACAGTGGTCCCGGCGGACCGAACGCCGGAGGCAAGTGGCGAAACCCCGAGGGCTCGCTCGACACCTGGCGGTCGAACACCCTGAAGGTTCCCAGCCAGTCATTTGGCGGTGTCGATTCCACCCGGCTCTTCTGCGGACTCTCCAAATGGGGCTCCAAGCTCGTCACCTTTATGGGAACCCATCCCTGGGCAGTCGGCCTGTCGGTGCTCGCCTCCCTGATCGTGATCGGCTTCCTGCTCTACCGCGTCTGGGCGTATTTCCTGGAAGCAATCGACATCTACGGGGACGAGCTGCGGACCTTCCTCGGTATCGGCGCGCTGGTGATCCCGCTCGGGTTTCTCGGTTCGCTGGTTTCGAGCTACCTCGCCCGCGTTCCGCCATTCGCGTGGATCGGTGATCCATTCAACAACTCGCGGGCAGGAAGCGCCGCCATCGCGCTAGCTGTCGGCAGCCTGACCCAGGTCGTCATGATCCTGGTCGTCACCCCGGCGGTGATCGTTGCCATGAGAGACATCAGAAATGGCATCAAACCGGGAGTCATCGAGTCCTACAAGGGAGCGATCAAGGCATTGCCATTGACGGTGCCGATCGTGATCGTCTTCGTCGTGCTGTCGTTCCTCGTTCCTCTTCTCTGGATATTGCTGCCGGTCGTCGTCTATCTGTTGATCCGCTGGATGTTCAGTTTCCATGCCGGCATCATCGATGGATACACGCCATTCAATCTGGCGATGAAGCAGAGCTGGGCCGTCACCCGGGGCCGGTGGTTTCGCGCGGTGCTTGGTTCGCTCATCTTCCAGGTCCTGGCGATCATCCCCGGACCGCTTGTCGGAGTCCTGGTGATGATCGTTGGGGGCAGCCGGGTCGGATTCGCCAACTTCCTGAGCTCCTTTGTCTATGCGCTGACCATCCCGCTCGCCACGATCGGCATCACCATGCTCTATCACCGCATGGCCGGCAATGAGATCGTCGAGCCCGATATCGTCACTCGGGAACGGAATCCCGGCGCCGCGGCTGCCCGTGCCAAACGAATGGGCATGGAGTTGCAGTCGGAGTAGCGGAGTATCCTTGCTCTACCAGGGCGCTTCCTTTGAGGCGCCCTGGTGGCTGCTCAATTGCCGGCAGCTCGAAACGTCGCATGCAGGAACTCCAGACCAGATATGACCCCATCACATACTCCACTCGCCATCGAAGCCGTCATCTTCGATATGGATGGCGTGCTCATCGATTCGGAACCGCTCTGGCGCATCGCCGAGACCCAGGCCATGAACGCGATTGGCGTTCCGATGAAGGAGGAAGACGGTTTCCTGACGATGGGACTCCGGACAGATGAGGTCGTGGAATTCTGGTACGCCCGGCACCCCTGGACCACGCCATCGAAAAAAGAAGTCGAAGGAGCGATTACCCAGGGCGTGATTCAGTTGATCGGGGAGCGGGGCGAACCCATGGCGGGCGTCC
Source organism: Thermomicrobiales bacterium (assembly GCA_019637585.1). Classification (GTDB taxonomy): domain Bacteria; phylum Chloroflexota; class Chloroflexia; order Thermomicrobiales; family UBA6265; genus JAHBVL01. Next base: position 208,581 of record JAHBVL010000001.1, read on the forward strand.
AGGACGCGATCCGTCTCATTCAGTCTCTCGGCTTGCGGATCGGGCTGGCGTCCTCGTCCTCAACTGAGATCATCGCCGCAGTGCTGGAGAAACTCGGACTGTCCGAGGTGTTCGACATCACCCAGTCAGCGGAACACGAACCGTACGGAAAACCCCACCCGGCCGTCTATATCGAGTGCGCCCGCCGCCTGGGCGTCGCTCCCGAACGGTGCATCGCCATCGAAGACTCCCCAGCCGGCACCCTCGCCGCCAAAGCAGCGCGCATGCAGTGCATCGCCATCCCCGCCCCCGAGCTCGCAGGCGATCGCCGCTACAGCATCGCCGACCACGAGCTGCGATCTCTCACCGAGCTGACAGCGGAAACGCTGACCGCGTAGGTCCCGCCCGTTTCTTCATTCGTGGCTTTCGACGGCAATCGCTGCAATACGAAGCGCCGGCACAGAGACCTGTCGATGCAAAGGGCTGGCACGGACGACCGGCGCTGTCGATGAGAAGGGCTGGCACAGGGACCAGCCCGTACGGGCACCCCACTGTGGGTGCCCATCTCACCCCCAGCGAAGGTGATCGGAAACCGGCATGACCAAACATTTCCGGCTTCAGACGGCCGGCACAGTCGATGCGAAGGGCTGGCACAGGGACCAGCCCGTACGGGCACCCCACTGTGGGTGCCCATCTCATCCCAGCGAAGGTGATCGGAAACCGGCAGGGCCGACTCCCGCCGCCTGCTGCCCGCCGCCCACCGCCTGCTGCCCGTCGCCTACGTCATGCTGAATGACGCCCGCAGCGCGTCCATCGCGCTCAGCTGACCCGGAGCGTCGATCGGGAGGACGAACTGCTCGAGGCTGACCACAACGCCTTGACCGGGGATCTCCGAGCAGGCGACATAGTTGATGCGTTCCGCATTGGTTGCGGCATCAGCATCCGTCAACGCGATCGCGCCGGTCACATCCCAGACATCCGGCACCGCGCTGACGGCATCCTGGGCGGCTCGCACGTCGGTGAAGTCGGGATTCGTCGAATAGAAGGCCACGATCCACTCGAAGCAGTTCCCCTGCGTAGCGTCCCACGATTCGCTCAGCAGTTCGGCATACACCGGACCATTGGTCAACGCCAGATAGTCCCGCCCGGCAACCGTCGATTCCGAGTCGACCGTCCACGGCGCTTCCCATGACAGCCGGTACCCGAAGTTCGGGCTGACATAGCTCATACCTGAAACACCCGACCCGACGCCCGCGCCAGTCGTTGTTCCGCTGGCTGTTTCAGCCGTCGGCGAAACGCCCGCTGGGGCTCCGGAGCCCGCCGTGAGCGTGAAGCCCTGCCGGAGTGCATCCATTTCCGGTTTCAATTGCTCGAACGAAGCCGCCAGCGAGGAAATCTCGAGGGAGACGATCGCCGAATCACCGGGGATATGCGAGCAGGAAAGGTAATTGACGATTTCGATCTGCGCTCCCGAGCTGGTGATGCCGGTCATCGACAGCGTGCCGGTCGCATCCCAGACGCCAGGCACCCCGCTGGTCGCGTCGCGATTCGGCACGACATTGATGTAGTCCTCGTGGTTCGAATAGTAGGCGGTGATGAAGTCGAAGCACGAGCCCGTGTCCTGTGGATAGGCTTCGCCGATCAGGTCGGCGAAAAGACCGTCCGCATGCTCCAAACCGAGGTAATCACCCCGATTGTCCGACTCCTGACTCGAGACTGTCCAGGCGTCGCTCCAGGTCAATCCGTAGCCGAAAGCTGGGCTCACGTAGCTGTTGCCTGATACTCCTGTCTGTGCCTCTGGCAACGGAGCCGTGCCGATATCCGGCACCGGCGTCGCTGTCGTACTGTCGGGAGCAGCCTCTTCGGCGGCCGGTTCCTCAACGGCAATCGGCGTTGCTGCTTCGACACCGGAACTCTCGCCCGCTGTCAGCGGGGCGAGCGCCGACTCGACAGCGATTTCGGCCGCGGCCATGGCGGCATCCTGCCCGACCAGATCACGCTCCAGCAGAAGGAACTCCAACCGCACCATTCCACCAACGTCGGGCAGTGCCCAACAGGTCATCCGGTCCCGGCCATCCAGCTGCTCACCGGCTGCTGTGACGAAGGTGTACCCGAACAGTGCGGTGGCTTTGCCATTCTGCTCGGCGATTGGCTCCACAAACGTGAAATTCGCGTGATTCGCTCTCGCTTCGACCTCGTCGACCGCCTCCTCAATGCAGGCAGCCGGCGTTTGATCGGTTGCGTACGATGTCAGGAAGGCGACGACTGCCTCGTTGGAGAATCGCAGGATGTCGCCATCGGCGTCACTCGTCTCCGAATCCACCGTCCAGCCAGCCGGCAACGTCACGCTGAATCCAAACGTCGGGCTGGTGTAAGACGCCTGGGCACTGACCGGCGATGCGATCAGCATCGTCGACAAGACCAGAAACAGCGCGATGACCTTCGCATGGAACGTGCGCATTGTCATGCTCTCCTAGCTGATATCGCCACAGGCAATCGCCTGGGAGAAGTCCTCGCCGCCGGCATAAACCACGACCGAATATGCTTCCCCACCGGTCAGCGCCGCCAGACGCACCCTGAGCTCTTCTCGCAACAGACCCGTTTCATCCAGCTCACCCACGATGTAATCCGGTTCGGTTCCGCCGCTGATCGTGGAACAGCTGCCTCGCTGAATCGTGACTGTATCGCCAGCCTGCGCCCCGATCACGATCGCTGTCACGATCACCAATCGGGTTTGCGCTTCCAGCGTGCCTGTACCGGTCGCGCCGCTGTTGTTGACTGGCTGCAGGAAAAAGGTGGCGCTCTCCGAACCGCCCTCAGGCGGTGCAACGACCGTGCCGGATCCTTCCGCGGTGGGCTGGGCAATCGGCGTTTGCGGAACTTCCGTTGTGGCGATCGCAGGTTGTCCCGGAATCACCAGGCCAGCCTGCAACGCCGAGATGGCGCTCCGCTGCAGGACGAAGTCGGCCGGCGACATGTAGATCTCCATCACCACCACAGCGCCCGGCTCATCCATGCGGTGACAGGTTGCTTCGCTGAACTGATCGATCGTCGCGCCACTGTCCAGGAGACGGGTGAACGAGATCACGCCAGTTGCATACGTGCCGAAGTCTTGCAGGAGCGGCTGGCCATCGGCGCCGGTGGCATACACCACATTCGAATAGAGCTCGTCATTCACGTAGTAATTGAAGAGCTCTTCGACACAGGCCAGTGGCGAATTCACGCTGGTTGCCGCGTACAGATCGGCAATCAATATCCCGGACGATATCCGCAGGAAATCGATCCCTTCCGATGATTCATCCGCGGTAACGCTCCAGCTGTCATCCCAGGTGAGGGAATAGCCGAAGGTCGGGCTGGTGTAGGTGTTGCCCACAACGTTGCCGCCGGTCTGTCCCGAGGCTGCGGTTTCAGTCGGAGCGACAACGCCGGTTACGGGTGTTGGCGTGGGCACATCGAACCCGCTGGTCGGCGTTGGCTCGGGACCGCTGACCACCGGTGTCTCGGTGGCCACTGGCACGCTGCTTCCCTGGCCAGTCAGGCTGAAGCTGGCGCGCAGCTCATCCATGATGGCCACCTGGGCGGCGAAGTCGCCGATAGGCACGAACTGCTCCAGCGAAGCGATGCCGTTCTGGCCGGGCAACACCGAACAAGCGGCGTAATTCACGTAGGTGATCGGATCGCCGGAATCCGGCGTTTGGGTCATCGTCAGAATCCCGGTCGTCTCCCAGACACCAGGAACCACGCTGACATTATCGACAGCGCCGCGAACGTCGGAATACCCCGGTTCGTTCTCGTAATACTGGATCAGGCGGTCGAAACAGCTCCCTCCGGCAAGATCCCATTGCTCACCGATCAGGTCCGCCTGCACCACACCGCTTTCCAGTTCGAGAATGTCGAGTGTGGGGCTGCTGCTGGCGGATGAGACCGTCCACGCATCGCTCCAGCTCTGGGAGAATCCGAAGGTCGGACTGGTAAAGGTATTGCCCTCCACGCCCGGCAGATCGGAGGTCGTCGCGACCGGTGTTTGCTCGACGATCGCCGTAGTGCCGGCTTCGGCTGTAGGCGAAAGCTGTTCGAGCCCAACAGTCGGACTCGGCGCGGCGACTCCACCCTCATCGAGCGACCAGACAATCAGATCCTCGAAGGCGACGCCACCGTTTTCGATGAACGTATCAGCGAAAAATGCCGACGCCAGATCGATGTACCCGGCCTCCTGGACTGCCGAAAGATCGAGTGTGGCGATGTATTGGTCGTTCAATCCGAAGTAGCCGGTATCCCCGACCGCGATCAGATTCAGCACAACCTTCGAATCCGCCGCCGGTGATGGAGGGCCATCGACTCCCGACTGCAAGGGCTGGTTGGCGCCCTGGCTCAGGAACCAGTAGCCATCCGAGACATAGGCGACACGATAATGATCGGCGCCGCCACCCCGGAAGACGAAACCACAGTCCCAGTATCCCTCCGCCGAGGACTGCCCAGCCACGCATTCGACGCGGGCGATGAAGTCAGCAGCAGTGACACCGGTTTCGTAGAAGCTGACCGCATCGGGCTGATGCGCGATCGTGCCATTCTCCGGTCCATACAGAATCGTCCGGGAGAGCGCTTCCGCCACATAGCTGTTGAATGTCGCTTCGTCGTCGCCGGGAACGTCAGCCGGCAACGTGCCGGCAATGGCGGTTGCAACCTCTGTCGCTGTCGGTTCGGGCGTCTGAACGACGGCGGCTGCGGCTGTTGCTGTCTGTTGAAGCGCTGGGTCCGCCGCCGGCGCCTCACTGACGGGAGTGACGCCCGTCAGATCCCAGGCCGCAAACCCTTCAAAGTCCAGCGTCGCTCCAGCCGATGCCCGACCGAGCAGATTTGCCCGGACGGTGATGTCTCCAGATTCGAGCAATGCCGACAGATCGAGTGTTGTCAGGTACTGCTTGCCGATCCCCACATAGGCTTTGTCCGCAACTGCGACGATATGGAGACGAAGGAGCTCTCCGACGGCCGGCACAGTGACGCCGGTTCCCGTCGAGACAGGCCTTCCGTTCGCCGGTGCAAAACTCCAGCCACCGTCCGACCATAACAGGAGGTAGTGGAACGCCGACCCCGACTGCCGAAAAGCCACCGATGCCGCCCATGTTTCGCCTGACTGCGTTGCCGGTACCTTGAAATCGACGTGCAGGGCGAAATCGGCAAGATCGACGCCCAGCGACGCGCTGTTCGCCCCGGACGAAGCAAGTTCCAGCGCGCCATTGATTGGCCCGGCCGATGGAGCCATGCTGTCGATTGTGGACAGGTAGCTATCGAAGGTTTGCTCATCTTCAGCCGACTGAGCCGCTACCGGCGCAGGGCTTGCCAGCATCACCGCCGGCAGAATCGCCAGTGCCACCAGCAGCAGCGCCATCATTCGTCGTAGAAGCATGCTCGTCGTTTCCTCCAGGTACCAAGACAGACGATCGATCAATCGTCTGTCTTCCGAGTGGCATTCTTTCCTGCAAGCGTACACCCTCAGGACGCCACCTGCGGCCCCCTTTTGCCGGCGAGAGAAACGCTCACCCGCAATTCTCGATCCACAACCTGACGTGAAACGGGCACGACAATGCCCGGGGAGCAAGCTCCCCGGGCAGATTGCCAAGTGATGGATTGTGGAACCGGACTAGTAGATCCAGCTGCCACCCTGGCGCTGATCGAGCCGTTGCAGGTCGCGACGCGCCTCATCGGCGGTGGGATAGCCAGATCCCTGACCAATGACCGACGTGTAGTACCGGCCGAACCGGCCCTCGTTCGACTGAAAGATGTTCCATTTAGAGAAAAAACCGCGCATTGTGCTCCTCGCTTCCATAATTTCACTGGCATCAGTATATCACAACATCGCGATATATGCATAGATGCAAGTGAGGAATCGGCGAGAGGGCCAGTCGGCAAGACGGGAAGACGGGAAGACGGGGAGTGATCATAGGCGTCCTGTAGCGGCGCACGGCGTGCGCCTTCTCCTCCGCAGCAGCATTGGTGTCGGAAACGACGCTCGCGGGAGCGCTTGTCCGTCTTCCCGTCTGCTCGCCTTCTCGACCAGCGCAACCAGCACCGTCATCCGAACTGCTTGCCGACTCGCCGTCTTGCCGCCTCCCCAGCTCAACTCGTGCATAATGGAAGCGACCCACCGCCTCCGGGAATGTCCATGATGAACTCCAGCGTCACCACATCCCCCAAACAGGCAGGCAATGCCGGCTTCCTGGCAGCGCTGGTCATGATCACAGCACAACTGCTGTGGCGATTGATGACCGACAACAGCGTGGTGCAGGCATTTCCGGAATTCGTTGTCGCCGCAATCGCGCGGTTGATGCCACTTTCCGTTTTCGGTGCAGCCACTGAGAATTACGGAAGTCTGGCCAAGAAGACCCTTTTCTTCTGCGTGCTCCTGGGTATCGCTGGCGCGGGATTTTTCGGAGGGCGGTTGGCCGGTAGGCTCACGGCACGAACCGGCACATCGTTCGCTGGCAGAACACTCGCCGGTCTCTTGGTCGCATCCGCGTTCTGGCTGGCGACCAATCTCCTGATCATGCCGATTGCCCATCTTGGACTATTTGCTCGCGATAGCTCCTACACCAGTCAGATTCATCTGCAGCTGGCTTCAACGTTCTGTCTCTACGCGGTCGTCTGGGCACTTGGTACAGCGCCGCAATTCGAGGAGGAATCCATGCCGACACCGACAGGGGAATATTCGCGACGCACGATTCTGCAGGGCGCATTCGACGCGGCCACGCTTGCCGCCGTCGCTGCTGCCGGATTGACCGGCTGGCGAATCATCACGCCGAAAGGCGGGACGGTGAGCGTCCAGAGCGCCGAATCGTCCGTCGACGATATCGTGGCGACGCAGCGCGCGTCGCAGGGATACCCGCTCACACCGACACCAGCGAGGCCCGCTACCCCTCGCGACTCAGCCTCGCTGACCAATGATGTGATGCTCCAGGATGACCCATTTGCGCTCTTCGGACAGCTCGAAGAGCAAGAGCGGATCACCGCAGTGCTGACGCCGATTCCCGATTTCTACAATGTCTCCAAGAATCTCTTCGACCCGGAGGTCGGAGCCGAGGGCTGGACGCTGAAAATCACCGGTATGGTCGACAACGAGATCGAGCTGACCTACGACCAGATCGTCGAGCGATCGACCGCGACCAACATCACGACCCTCTGCTGTATTTCGAACGATTTGAACGGCTCCCTTATCAGCACCGCTCAATGGACCGGCATTCCCCTGGCGGAGCTGCTCACCGAAGCTGGGATACAGGCGGGAGCGGTCGATCTCAAATTCCATGCCGCCGATGATTACGAAGATTCGGTAGCCATCGATGTCGGCATGAGTCCGGACAACATGATCGTAACCGGCATGAACGGTGAAACGCTGCCGAGCAAGCACGGGTTCCCAGCCCGGCTCATCATTCCCAATATCTATGGAATGAAGAACGTGAAATGGCTCGACCGGATCGAGGTGGTCGGCGAGGATTTCAAGGGCTATTGGCAAACGCGCGGCTGGAGCGACACGGCAGTGGTCGAAATCTGGGGGCGCATCGACTTTCCGCAGAAAGGGGACGTCGATAGCGACGGCCTGGTGGCCGCCGGAGTCGCTTCCGCCGGCGCTCGCGATGTGGGCCGGGTCGAAGTCAGCCTGGACGACGGCGCCAGTTGGGAGGATGCGTTTCTGGAGCCATCATTGAATCCTCCCTTCACCTGGGTTCGCTGGGCGCTGCCGATTGAGGGCGATTCCGGCGAGTACAAAATGCGGATCCGGGTCACTGACGGCGAGGGAAGCCTCATGGATGAAACCAAGCGGTTCCCGCTTCCCGGCGGCGCCACAGGCTGGCCCGAGCGCACGTTCGAAATCAGGGAGTGATCCACGTTCCTGATCGCCAATGGGCCGGAGCACCAAACGAGACGGCCACGGTGAAAACGACGAAGGAGGCGCACGAAGCGCCTCCTCCAAAACAAACCATGCCGCAGCCTTCCGAGTACCAGACTTGCCGTCTTACGACTGGCCGTCTGGCCGACTCGCGTCAGGCGACCGGCGCCACGGCAATCCCGCAATGCGCGCAGCGAGTGGCGGCGACCGGAATGTCGCTCAGGCACTCTGGGCAGGCGCGGGTCGTTGCGGCTTCTTCCTTCTTATTGCGCGCCATGATCGCATTGACCGGCTTCAGCACAAAGAAGAATATCGCTGCGGCAACGAGCACGAAGTTGATCAGCGCCGTGATGAACGAACCGTATCGAATCTGGGCGTCACCGACATTGATCACCAAATCCGAGAAATCGGGCTTGCCCACAATTGCCGCGATGATCGGATTGATCACGTCATCGACCAGTGAATTCACCACCAGAGTGAACGCGGCGCCAATCACCACGGCGACCGCCAGATCGATGATATTTCCTCGCATGAGGAAATTCTTGAACTCCTGGAGCATTTCCTCCCCCATTCACGCATACGCCAATCGCGCAAGAAACTGATTCCCATAGTAGCAAGTTTTGACGATATGTCACGCATGTTTGCCGTGAATTATGCCGTCGGCGTCGCCTCTTCCAGTGGAAGAAGATCCGCTCTGAATGCCGCGGTGACATCGAGGCCGCCACCGATCAGTCCTCGGTCAACCATCCATGCTGCGTACGCGGTCCACTGCTCGGGGTCCTGGTATCCGAAAACCGGAGGAGTATCCGGCAGCCACACCTCCGACAGGAGCGCGATTCCCTGTCGCTCGACCTCTTCATCCAGCTCGGGATATGCTGCGGTCAGTGCCTCGATCGCATCCCGCGGAGCATCGATCGCCGCACGGTAACCCTGCTGGAGCACAGACAGCACAGCAGTAACTAGCTCCGGGCGCTCTTCGACGAGTTTCTCGCTGGCCACCAGCACCAACTCATAATAGGAAGGCACACCCCATTCTTCGACGCGCATCACGTCGACCTCGTATCCCTCCTGTTCGGCCAGAATCGTTTCGTGGGTCCAGAAGCCACCGAGCACGGCATCGACCTGCGTGGAGATCAACGCAGGCAGGAGATTGAAACCAATGTTGACCAGCGACACTTCGTCGAGGGTCAATCCGGCTCCCTCCAGCATCGTGGCCAGAAACGCGGCCTGGCTCGGAATGCCAGGGTATCCCACCGTCTTGCCTGCCAGGGCAGCCGGCGAGGTGATTCCCGCATCCTGCAACGCCATGATCGTCACGAGCGGTTGCTGCACGAACGCCGCTACCGACACCACCGGCACGCCCTGATCTCGAGCCAGCAGGACATCCGTCTGATAGGAAATTCCGAACTGATCCCGGCCCGCTCCCACGGTCTGGAGCACCGTGGTTGGATCGGCTGGCGTATAGGCATCGAGTTCGAGGTCGGCGTCATGCCAGTAATCACGTGACTCAGCCAGAAAAATGCCCGCGTGATTGGCGTTGGGATACCAGTCCAGAGCCAGCGAAATCTTCTCAGTGTCGTGGGCGCCCACGCAGGACATCGTCCCCGCTGCAGTCAAAGCCCCACCCGCCATCCCTGCCAGCGCTCGCCGCCTGGAAATCAATCGGTCCATCATCATGCTCCCTACCATCTACCAGTTGCTAGTTACCAGTTGCCAGCTACAAAAAAAGGCGCACCCATCGGTTCATGGATGCGCCCTGACTGAGCTCTGGCCTATCCCTGCGCGGGCATGATCCCGATCAGGTTCGACGGTCGGCGGAGAATCGCACCCGCCCTCTCAGCCCGGCGCTCCGGACTCCCGTTGGTCGATATTCGGTTGTCGATTCGAGCGTAGGGTAGCGATCGGGTGTTGTCAAATCTGAGGCGGATAGGCGGACGGGCGAATAGGTTGGTGAGCCACTGGGTCAGGCGTATTGTCTGAGGAACTCAGGGGAGATCAAAGATACGGCTGATCTCGATCTGGAAGCCAGGCAGGATGTCGCCACCATCGAGCATGGCCGACTCGTCAAGGATCTCCGGATCCTGACCAGGGCGATGGACGGTGACTGTCCGCCGTTCAGGATCGACCCACCAGACGAGCGGGACGCCAGCGCGTGCGTAGAGGCTCTGTTTACGATCGATGTCGGCTCGTTCGTCAGTCGGCGAAATCACTTCTACGGCTAAATCAGGCACTCCATGGAAAAAGCCCCGTTCGGGAACATTGTCGGCAAGTCGGATCGCCCGGACGAACCCGATATCGGGAGCCACAACGGTTTGGGAAGCGCCGCTTAGAACATATCCCGCATCTGCGTTCGTCGTGAGACCCAGCCCACGTTCGAGCACAAACTGCCCAAGGAGAATCTGCAATCGTGATCCGATAGCCCCGGACCTGAAGCCTGATGGAGACACTTCCCTGAGTACCCCTTCCCAAAGCTCATAGGGGACATTGCTCCCCATCGCCAGAAGCTCGTCTGCGGTCATCAGTTGGGTCGACGTCATATGGCAAATCCTTGCCGGAGTTCGTGCACGCTCGTAGCGTAGCACGCACGGCAACTGGCGCTGTCCAACCCATCGCGCTAAGAATCAGCGTGCCCGGATCCGGTGGAACCGGGAGGATCGCTATACTCGCTGTACTGGAACTGTGTCACGAACAAGGCACAATGGTTCGGTCCACAGTGGGCTGGACGATTATTCGAGTGAGGGGGCATTCACCAATGGCGACTTCGCGGGTCGAAGGGTACCGAAATCAGTTTCGTCTGGCCAATGACTGGCTGGAGGGCACGATCGAGGGGATGTCCGACGAACAGCTCCACTATCAACCGGAAGGCAATGCGCATCCTGCTGGAGCGCAGTACTGCCATCATGTCCAGGGACTCGACGGCACGATTCACGGATTGCTCCAGGGTGCCGCTCCATTGATGACTGGAGCGTTTGCCGGAAAGTACGGGACCGAAACGCCATCTGAATTCGGCAAGTGGGGCGAGTGGGCGCGATCGGCCAAGGTCGATGTTGACGCCGCCCGCAGCTACGCCAAAGCGGTCTATGACGCGACCGACGCTTACCTGGCCACGCTCTCCGACAACGATCTCGACGACCAGATCGATCTGTCGATCTTCGGCATGGGCCACCAGCCGCGATCGGCTATGCTGGACATCATTCTCCTCGACACGGCCCTGCACACTGGAGAGATCTCCGCAATCAAAGGCCTCCAGGGGTTGAAGGGATATCCCTTCTGATGCCGTATGCCGGGTAGCGAAAGCATCGAGCACGCGGCCGGTCCATCGCCGGCGATTCCGGCGCTGGTTCCTGCCGGAGAGCATGGCCACCAATTCGTTTGTTATGCCGATTGCTGCTCCGGCATCCCGGGTCGAGGCAACGTCGAGCGGTTCGCTGCTGTCAACGCGGTCCTGAAAAGACTCGACCCTCCTCCCGAATTCATCTGCTTTCCGGGAGATGAGATTCAGGGCTTAACCGCCGACCCTGCACTCCTGCGCGAACAGTGGCGTTTCTGGTTCGAGGAGGAGATGTCCTGGCTCGACCGGGACGCCATTCCGCTCTATCACACGACCGGCAACCACACCGTCTATGACCCACAGAGTGAAGCGATCTTTCGCGACGTCATGGCGCACCTGCCGCGCAATGGACCGCCTGGCCAGGAAGGGCTCTCCTATGTCATACGGCGGGGCGATCTGGTCATGGTGTTCGTCAACACCCTCTGGAGCGGTCTCGGCGGTGAAGGGCGGGTGGAAACCGAATGGCTGGACGCGACGCTCGCCACCCACAGCGATGCGACGTTCAAGCTGGTTTTCGGGCATCACCCCGTTTTTCCAGTCAATGGTTTTTCCGGCATCTGCCAGCGCGAAATCGAACCCGAAAACGGCCGGGCGTTCTGGGATATCCTGGTCCGCCATGGGGTAATGGCCTACTGCTGCAGTCACATTCTGGCCTTCGACGTTCAGGTTCATCAGGGGGTGCTGCAGTTGCTCACTGCCGGGGCCGGCACCGAACCCGGCATGCCGGAATCAGAGTACCGTCACCTCGTGCAGATCGCGATCGATCGCGCCGGCGTGCGCTATCAGGTTCTCGATACTGCAGGGATGCGGCGTGAATGGCTGACCTGGCCGCCAGCGTTGCCGCCATCATCCGATTGGACAGACTGGCCGCACACAGACGTGAATGAAGCAAGAGAAGAGGAATCCAGTCCGGGCGCTCCGGAAATGATTGCCTGGCGATTCACTGCGAAGTGCTCGAATGACGGCCGGGGCGACCCACAAACGCTCCTCTGCGGCTGGCATCCGGGAGCCGGTCTGGAAACCACCTGGATCGGGTTGCGCGGTCCGGAACAGCGCCTCTGTGTGCTCCTCAGCCCCGAGCCCGGCCGCAGCCCTCACCTCTGGCTAGGCCCCCCTCTTTGCGATCCGACACCCAGACATACGGAACTGCTCGCCGACTTACCGTCTGGCCGGCTTTCCGACTCATTCCAAGTCGCCATTCATCGGGGAATGGGGCCGGGCGGCATCCTCTGGCGGTGGGATGACCAGTCGCCCTGGACATCGATGACCGCCGCCTCCCCGTGGGGAGCAGAACGGATCATCTGGCCCGCGCACTGGGGCGTTGGGCATAGTCGGGGGGATGTCCACGCCCAGCCGTTTCGCGGGGACGGATTAGGGGTGTCTGGGTTCCGAAAGCCTGTTACCCCTCTTCATCCGTGACACCGTCGTGCCCTGGCAGCAGGAATCCAGCTCACTGACCGGGTGCAGTCAACACCTCAACTCGCCTTTTTCTGGGCCTCGACATAGCTACGCAACACGGCATTCATCCGCGTCTGATATCCACGTCCACCCGCTTTGAACCAGTCGATCACTTCCGGATCGAGGCGTACGGTTACTTGTCGCTTGGGCATGGGAAACCCGATCTGGATCGTGTCCCAGAGGGGCTCCCCCTCCTCCTCAAAATCGATCGAGGCCTCCAGTTCTTCTTCGGTCATCTTGTCGAGGCGGGCAAAGTCGGTGCGATCCTCGCCCCGCCGAATCATCTCTTCCAGCTCATCCAGGGTGTAGCTGACGATATGCTCGCTTTTCTGCATTTCTTCCTCTCCTTGCGGAAATGATTCGTATGGCATCCTCTCGTTGCGTCCAAATCACCGTGATAAAGAGATCATCGATAACCGTTGTTGTGATCCAGCGGGTTTCTTCCACATAGGCACTACGCATGGTGAGTACTGGTCTGCCATCGAAGGCACGCTGGGCATAAACGAAATCGATGTCGTGCTTCTCAATGTTTCGCAATCGCTTGGCTTCATCCCACTCGATTCGCATATGTGGAGCATCCCATTCGACATCCATCGGCCCATTGTAACAACATGATGTCGTTACATGGGTCTCATACTTGCCTCGAAACCGCGTTGTTCTGGTATCACCAGCGAAACATGGGGGGACACAGTCGTGAGAGACACAATCCGCGTGATGACCGAGATCGGCAAGAAACGAGTGGTCGCGGTGGCGTTCGACTGGCCCGGCTGGGATCGTCCAGGCAAGTCGGAGGAGCTGGCGCTGGAGGCATTGGAGAACTACCGGCCGCGCTACCGGAAGGTGGCCGTGCTGGCCGGTCTGCGCGAGGAGTTCGATGCTACCGGGGCGTTCGATGTCGCCGAACGGATCGAGTACCACAGCACTGTCGATTTCGGCGGCTACTCATCCCGGCCAGCTGCTGCCGAGACGGTTCAGATGACCGACGCGGAATGTGAACGCAAGCTGGCGCTGCTGCGCGCCGCCTGGACCTATTTCGATCAGACCTGGCCGAGTGTTTCCGAGCAACTGCGCAAGGGGCCGCGAGGCGGCGGTCGCGATCGCGACAAGATTGTCGTCCATACATATGGCGCGGAAACGGACTATTCCCAGCGGGTGGGCGTGCGGACATCGCTCGAGCAGTCGCTCGATCCTGATGGTCGTCAGGAGCACCGGCAGGCGTTCGTCGAGGCACTGCGCATCTACAACGCAGAGAATCGCAAACCCTCCAGCTGGACAGTGCCGTTCATCATTCGCCGGGCCACCTATCACCTGCTCGATCATGCGTGGGAGATGGAGGACAAGGACCTGACTGGTTCCGATACTCCTTAGCTCTGCTCTGAACTATCTGGTTCATCGTGCCGATCTGCCGTAGACGCGTCGTTGCAGTCGTGAGACGATAGCGAAGCGGAATTTCAGTTTCGATAGCACCAACCGCGTCCACTACGCGCAAGGAGAAGTGAGATGAGCCTGACCCGACGAACCCTGCTTGGCGGCGTGACACTGGCCGGCGCCAGTTCGCTTGTCGCGAACACCGGGTTGGCACAGGAGAACGCCACGCCAGATGCGACCGATGCGGGCACACCGGGATACGCCATTACCCGCGTGCGCGCATTGCCGACCGCTGAGCTGAATCAGGCGATCTTTCCGAATGTGACACACCAGTTCCTGCCCCTGCTGGAGGGAGCCCCTGGATTCTCCGGGTATCTCTTCGGCTTTCATGACGACGAACCTGGTTCATCGATCTCCCTCTCCCTGACCACGGACGAGGCGGCATCGACTGCAGCGGATGAAGCCGCCGCCGGCTACGTCGGAAGTCTCGATCCTCGCTTCACCGTTGAGACGCCACTGGCCCGGAGCGGGCCGTTGCGGGCATACGGCGTGACCGACCGTCCAACGAGCGAACTCTCCCCCTTTCTGCATGGATACAAGGTGACCGTCCGCGATCGCGAAACCGCACCCGGCGCCGACATCGAGGCCGTGATAGCTCAGGTAAACGACGATCTCCTGCCGCTGATGATGGGGATGGAGGGATTCGTCCTCTACGCCTGGATCCAGACCGAAACCGGCCGCGTTGCCATCAACATCTGGGAAACCGCCGACCAAATGGCCGCCGGCGACCAAGCCGTTTCCGACTTCGTCGCCCAGAACACCGTCAGCACAACCGTCGGGGAGCCGGTGGTGCATAACGGGACGGTGGGGTATACGTCGGGGATTGTCTGAGCGCGCGTACAGATCGAAATCTGTGGCTAGCGGGATACGTTACTCCCGCCGGGACTGCATTTCGGGCGGACCTGGGGTCCTCTCTGCGTGCCGACCCCTGACCCCTCACCTCACCCCTATCTCTGAGACAATACCGCCCACGACTTCTTCGCTCGCCACAGGAAGGTGACATGACCGCCATTCCCAACGCCGATTCCCTTTTCGACAAGGCACAGCAGGTGCTCGCCGGGGGTGTGTCGGCTGGCATGCGGATCAATCCCTATCTGGGCAAACCGCTGTATGTCGAGCGAGGGGAAGGAGCGCATCTCTACGATATCGATGGTCGCCGGTTGATCGACTTCAACATGTCGAACGGCGCCGCGTTGCTCGGACACGATCACCCGAAGGTGAAAGCCGCGGTGAACCACGGTGTCGAGCTGGGGATCATCTGCGCGGCCGAGACGTCATTTCACGAAGAGCTTGCCGCGAAGATGGTCGAGATCATCCCGGCCGCCGAGCGGGTCCGCTTTTCCAGCGTCGGCACCGAAGTGACGATCGTCGCTCTGCGCATCGCTCGCGCGGCAACCGGCCGGAGCAAGTACCTGAAGTTCGACGGCCACTTCCACGGTCTTGCCGAGCAGTGGCTCTATAAAAGGAAAGACCCGCTCGATCCGGTCAGTCCGGTGGTGCCATCGTCCGACGGCGTGCCGGTCAGCGGCGCGGCCGAGGTGGTGATGGTGCCGTGGAACGACGTCGCTGCATTCGAAGAGGCGATGCGCGTGCATGGCGGTGAATTGGCCGCGGTCTTCTGCGAACCGATTCACTACAACGCCGGCTGCATCCCACCCGCCGATGGCTTCCTCGAACTCCTGCGGGAGCGGACCACCGAGCATGGAGCCATCCTCGTTTTCGATGAGGTTCTCTCCGGTTTTCGGACGCACGTTGGTGGTGTTTCAGCGCAGTACGGTGTCACCCCCGACCTGACTACTCACGCCAAAGCGCTGGCCAATGGATTGCCCCTGTCGTCGGTTTCCGGCCGGGCGGATCTGATGAGTCTCCTCACCCCGACCGGCGGCGCAATTCACAGCGGCACCTATTCCGGACACCTGCTCAGCGTGCTCGCCGCGCTGGCCACCCTCGACGAGCTCAGCCGGCCGGGCGTCTACGAACAGATCAACGCCACCGCCGAGAACTTCTACGCGCAACTGCAGTCCGTCTTCGATGAAAACGGTGTGCAGGTCCGCGTGCAGGGCATGGGGGCCCGATTCGGTCTCTACTTCGGACGCACCGACCCGGTCACCACCTGGACCGACGCCACGAACCACGACCACGCAGTGAATCAGCAGTTCGTCGCCGAATGCAACCGTCTCGGCGTCGCGTTCCACGGCTACACAAAGCAAGGTCCTCCCGGCCACGCCGGTTTCTCCCTCGCCCACACCCAGGCCGACTTCGACGAAACGTTGAATGTGGTCGATACGGTGGCGGGATCGATGGGCAAAGGGCAAAAGGCAAAGGGCAAAGGATGAGCGGAAGAACAAGTACAGCAGCACGGCAAGAACCCTCTCCCGCGGTCGGGAGAGGGCAGGGTGAGGGACAATCCCCATCGCCCTTTGCCCTTTGCCTTTCGCCCGTCATCCAATGAACCTCACCGCTCTCCCCCGCCCCTTCATCATCGCAGTCGCCACCGACCGGACTGTTGCCGGCATGCTGGGGACGATCCGTCGGGCGGCGGACGAGGGGGCGGATGCAGTCGAGCTCAACCTGCCGGCGGTTTCTGATCTGCTGCCCGAAGAGCTGCAGGAGATGCTGGCGGAAGCGCCATTGCCGGTCTACACGACTTGCCGGCGACGCGACTTCATGTCGGTTTACGGATTCGAATCGCTCGATCTGCCGAACTGGACCGACGACGAGCGGATGGAGCGGCAACTGGCCGCGCTGCACTACGGGTCGGTGGCTATCGATATGGAAATGGACACCTTCGATCCCCATCCAGCGCCGCCGATGGGCACTCCCCAAGCCGCAGCATTTGCGGCCAAGAACGGCGATCCGGCCGAGTTGACGCACGACCCTACGGCCATCGCGCGGCAGCGGGAAGTCGTCGGCGACGCTCACCTGGCCGGCGCCGAGGTGATCCTTTCCTGCCACACCGGGCGGCCGCAGACGAAGGAGCAACTGCTGGCAATTGCCGCCGCGGCGGTTGACCGGGGCGGTGATCTGCTCAAGATCGTCACGCCCTGTCGCGACGCCACCGATCTGACCGTGATCTACGAAGCCACGGAGCAGATGTTCTCGGGCCTCCCGATTCCGTTTGTCATCATTGGAGCCGGTTCGGCTGGACTGGCGAGTCGCACTGAGGGGTGGAAATTCGGGTCGAGTTGGATCATTGCGCAGCTCGACCGCACCGATGGCGGATTTCAGGACCAGCCACTGGTGCGCGAGATCAGTCGCGAGAGGGTGGAATGACAACGCCGCACGACACTCCCACCGCTGAACCTCAACCCGTTCTGGCTCCTCTGAGTTCAGCTGCTGTTTTCCTGGTCTTCACCATCCAGGAGGGTGGTGAGAATGCGGTACGGGAGTTGTTGCCAGACCTGCCGGGTCTGCAGCGATCGGTCGGTTTTCGCAATCCGGACGCTTTGCTGAGTTTTGTATGTGGTATCGGCTCCGACGCCTGGGATCGGTTGTTCGCCGGTCCACGACCGACGCATCTTCATCCGTTTCAGCCGGTTCAGGGCGTCAAGCACCACGCTCCTGCCACACCCGGCGATCTGCTCTTTCACATTCGGGCCCAGAGCTTCGATCTCTGTTTCGATCTCGCCGCGCTGATCACACAACGACTCAGCGGCGCTGCCGATGTCGTCGACGAGGTCCATGCCTTCCGGTATTTCGACGCCCGCGATCTGCTCGGGTTTGTCGACGGAACAGAAAATCCAACCGGCAACGCTGCTGCCAGGGCCGTGATCGTGGGAACAGACGATCCTGACTTCGCAGGTGGCAGTTATGTCGTGGTTCAGAAATATGTGCACGACCTCGACACATGGAACGGGATGACCGTGGAAGAGCAGGAGCGGATCATCGGTCGTACAAAGCTGGACAATATCGAGCTCGGCTCGCCCGACCCATCGCACGTCAACCTGACCACCATTGTCGACAGCGATGGCACCGAGCGCAAGATTCTCCGGGACAACATGCCCTTTGGCACGGTCGGAAAGGAGGAATTCGGCACCTACTTCATCGGATACACCGCAGACCCGGCCGTTCTCGAACTCATGCTCCACCGGATGTTCGCCGGCGACCCGCCCGGCAGCTACGATCGCATTCTCGATGTCTCGACCGCCGTCACCGGCACGCTCTTCGCCGTCCCACCCCTCGATTTCCTCGACAACCTTCCCCCGTCACCGACCCAAACGGCAACGGCGGGCGGCACCGGCAGCCACCAACCCGCTATCGGATGAGCTTCCGATCACCTCGTTTGCCCTTTGCCTTCTGCCCTTTGCCCATCACCCTTCGCCCGAGGTAACCCCATGCGCGTCGCCATCGCCGAGTTCAAACAGGAAACGAACACCTTCGTCCCCCGTCCGACCACGCTGGACGACTTCGCGGCGTGGCATCTCTGGTATGGCGATGACCTGATCGCCGGACTTCAGGGAACGAACTCGGAGATCGATGGATTTCTGAACGTGCTCGGGGAAGCGGGAATCGAGCCTGTGCCGGTTCTGGCCACATTCGCTATGTCGGGCGGTCGGGTGACCGACGACGCGTACGAGCGGCTGCTCGACGAGCTGACGACTGGAATCGCAGCGGCGCAACCGGTCGACGGCGTGCTGCTGGCGCTTCATGGGGCAATGGTCACCGAATCACACGACAGTGCCGACGGCCGCACCCTGGCGGCTGTGCGCAAACTGGTCGGCCCGGAGATGCCGATCGTCGTCAGTTACGATCTCCATGCGAACCTGACGCTCGAAATGGCCACCAATGCTGATGCGCTGATCGGGTTCAAAACCTCGCCTCATATCGATCAGCGCGACACCGGCGAGCGCGCGGCCCGGGTGATGGTCAAGATCCTCAAAGACGGCGCGAGACCAACGATGGCGTTCGTCAAGATCCCGATGGTCGTTCCGGCCTCCACGCATATGCATCATCTGCCCGGACCATTCAAGCGCTTGCAGGACGCGACCCGCGATCTGGAAACTGGGAGCGTTCTTTCCGCGAATGCAGCGACGGTTCAGCCCTGGCTCGATATCGACGAAATGGGCTTCGCCACGGTGGTGGTCACAGACAACGATCGTGCTCTGGCATCCGATCTGGCCTGTTCGCTGGCGAACCAGGCATGGGCAGAGCGCCATGCCTTCATGGAGATCGACCTCGCCAAACCAGCTGACGCAATCCGCCTGGCACTCGCCGAACCGGATGGCCCGGTGGTTCTCGCGGATTGCGCCGATGGCACCGGCGCGGGCTCGCCAGGCGACGCCACAGCGGTGATCGCCGCCTTGCTGGAAGCAAATCCGAACAAACCCGCCTATGTCTTCGTGCGTGATGAGGAGTCGGCCGCGGCATCCATCGCCGCAGGTGTTGGGGCGGAGATCAGCCTCGATATCGGCGGCAAGATCGACAACGTCTTCAACAAACCCGTTCGCGTCAACGGCACGGTGATGTTCGCCGGTCCAGCCAGCTTCCGGTTCGGCGGCGAGGGATACACGGGCGTCGAACAGGACATGGGGCCGTCTGCGGTCATCCGGGTGGGGAACGTCTCCATCCTGATCGTCAGCACCTCCGTGATGACAGTCGATCCCGAGCTCTACCGGGCGGTCGGATTGGAGCCGCTGGAGGCCCAGATCGTCGTGGTGAAATCGCACATCCAGTTCCGAGCGGGATACCGGGACGTAGCAAAGAAGATCATCCTTCTCGACTCGCCAGGGATGAGTAGCGACCATATCGTTGGGCTGCCCTGGGAGAACGTTCCGAGGCCCCTCTTCCCACTCGATCCGGAAACCGAATTTGTCTGCCAGCCGGTGGTGTTCGGCGGTGGAGCGGTCGCGGACGGGCCGCGTAACGGATGAGACGCAAGCCCAGCTACGACTGCAGACCCGGCTAACCTTCGCTCAGCACCAACAGAAACTCGGCGGCTGAAACGATACGAACGCCCCGAAACTCGCGAAGCTTGAGCAGCTGCCGGTCGCCGGTGACGAGATAGTCGACTTTGCCGCTGATGGCCGTCGCCAGCACGAGATCGTCCTCTGGATGCGTCGCGACGCCGGCGACGCGCTCCGATATCCGCACAACCGTCGCTTCCTGTGACAGATGGAGGAGATTCCGAGCAGTCTCAGCCTCCGTCAGCCTCAGCCGAAAGTACGGGCGATCGACAGTCCGTTTCAGTTCCAATAGTGTTTGCTCAGAGACGATGAGTTCGAACGCCTCGTTTTTCCACTGATTGATGACCTGCCGAGGAGCACCGATCGGACTGACAAAAGCCGAAGCCAGGACGTTCGTGTCGACGACTGCGAGAATCACGATGCCAGACGCCTGGCCTCTTCTCGCTCGGCGCGCATTTCGGCCCGCACTTCCTCAACGGCCCGGTCAATCTCACGCTGGAGTTCGTCCGGATCCACATTCTTGAACGGCCGGCTGAAGTTCTCGATCAATTCCGCTCGCGACGCTCTGATCTCATCGCTTCGTCTGAGACGCATCAGGTCTTCAAATGGTGCGATGATGGCAACCGGAGTCCCGTTTCGCTCAACTACGATCCGCTTATTCTGCGCACGCAGCTCTTCCAGGATTGTGTCGAAACTCTGCTGCGCGTCGTCGAAACTGATCGTTTCGACAGGTACTTTGTTCATGTCGTTGCTCTCTTCAGTTCGTGTCATATTGTGTCATTGTACGACTGTTCGGTCTAAGCCCAATTTCTCTGGATGGAAACCAGTGCTGCGCAGCACACATTTTGCCGGGAGCTCGCCACAGCAATTGGCGCTTATCCCTCACAGAATCAGAGCAATCCTCGGCGAGGGCAGGCAGCCCGGCCAGACGAGTGCGATGAAGAGACGTGAGCGATAGACAGCGCGGAACTGCCGTGATAGCGTCGTAATGATGAAGTCATAGTGAACGATCCCATGCCGCGCATAGGGCGTTTCGACGGTCAATCCACATTCATTCTCAGGAGGAACGCGATGAACCTCACCCGCCGAAACGTCATGGCCTCGATGGTAGCTGGAGCCGGAGCGCATCTGATGCTTCGTCAATCTTCCCTCGCTCAGGGAACTCCCGAAGCCACGCCTCAAGCGATCGATCCGGGAGACTCAGCATTGCCGACGCCCGGATATGCGCTGGCCCGGGTGCGTACTCTTGCTGACGCGTCACAAACGCAGGCCGCTGTCTTTCCCAGCGTGATGGCCGATTTTCTGCCCCCAACCCGAGCAGTCGAGGGTTACGGCGGGTATGTCTTCGCTCTCGGCGACACCAACCCGGCGACGGCCATCACCCTGACGCTGCTGGCCGGCGAGGCATCGGCAGAGGAGGCTGGGGCGGTCGCGCAGGATTTCGTGGACGGACTCGATCCCCGCTTCGCCGTCGAGACGGCCGAAGCAGGCAACGGTGAGCTGCTGATCTACGAAACCACCACCCGCTCCGCAGCGGAGGTGCCACCGTCGCTCTATGGGTGCCACTTCACGATGCGTGTCGACGTCACCTCTCCGGGCACAGATATCATGCAGGACGTCTATCCCATCGTGCGAGACGGCTTGACCCCCGAAATGGCAGCGATGCCTGGTTTCCTTGCCTATCTGTGGGTGAAGTCGGGCGATATCGGCACGGCGATCAATATCTGGGAAACGGCGGAGCAGACCGCCGCCGGTGATCAGGCTGTGCGTGACTGGATTGCGGCCAACGCCATCCCGGAGACGGTCGGTACGCCAACGGTCTACAGCGGAACGATCTTGTTCGCCGAGTTGGCCGGAATCGCATAACGGCAACGTCAATTGGCTGGTTTGCGGTCGGTCGTAGTGCCTGACACCGGGAAACAATGGGGCGAGATCTGTCTCGCCCCATTGCGCGTTCAGGCGACAGCCGAGGTCCGCTGGCGCTCGAGGATCGAATCGACCACGAAGCGCGTCGAATCAGCGACGCCGGCCAGGAACCCCGACTTGATCGACGGCCCGCGAGAGGTGATGGACCCGCGATTGCGCTGAATTGTGTAAACGGAGATCGACGCTCCCGATTCGCACAGGAATCGTGTCTTACCTAATGAATAGACAAGAGGATTCGGTCGTGATAGCGTCATTATGGAATCGTTGGGAACACGAAATGCTTGCGCGCTAGCGTCACACAGCGAAAGGAACGCACATGATCGATCCGTCGAAGCACCGTGGATCCGTCGCTCACGATCGTCGGGCGGTCATCAAATCGGGGGCCGGCGCATTCGCGGCGCTGGCAGGGCTTGGGGTGATTGCGTCAGCCAATGCCCAGGCGACCCCGGAAACAGCCGATGGCGGCAGCAAAGTCGGGTTGTATGCCGTCACCCGCATGTATGTCATCTATGACGACGCCGATATGGACCAGCTGAATAGCATCATCGAGGACTTCGCGGCTCTGATCGCAGCCTTGCCGGGATTCATCAGTTACGACGTAATTTTTGACGAGACGACGCGCGGATATATCACCGTCGGCATCTTCGATAACCCGGAAAGCGCGGAGGCCTCGAGCGAGACCGCCAGGACCTTCATACCTGAGCACAATCTCGCTGATTTTTATGTCGACACCACTCCGGTCACTGTCCAGGGTGAAATCGTCGTCAGCGCCGGCGGGTGACGACTGCCGAATGGAACCGGAGCGGTAGCGGCGCTGAGCGCTGATCACCGCTTCGTCACTTCGGCTTCTGGCGGGCCACTGAGACGGGAGATTTCTCCGTCGTCTCGGTCCATTGCCTGTGACAGTGTGACGTCAGATGCTAGAACAGTCGATTGGTTGCGATGAGCGCGGCTTGGGCCGTTGGCGAGACCTGCCAGATGAGGAGTATTGCAGTGAGTGAGTCGTCTTTGAGCACCAAAACGCCGGGCCGGCGGGACCTGATGAAAGCGGGCGCCGGCGCGCTGGCCGCGCTGGCCGGTGCGCGCACGGTTACCAGCGTGCGCGCACAGGATGGCACGCCGGAAGTGCCGGCTGGCCGGGATCTGAACGGACACTATGGGGTAACCCGCACTTATGTCGTCGCTGAGGACGCCGATCTCGACGCGCTGATCGCCATCGTAGAGGAGTACGCGACGATCATCGCCGCCTCCCCTGGGTTTGCCGCCTACTCGATTCTCTACAACGACGAGACTCGCATCTGGACGGCAGTCTCGCTCTTCGACACGGCAGAACATGCCGCAGCCTCGACCGAATCCGCCGCGTCGTTCGTGGCAGAGCACGATCTCGGTGGTTATTTCGAGGACCCTGCCCCGGTCGTCGTGGACGGGCGTGTCATCATCAATCGAGGATTCTGAAACCCGAATCAATGGAGTTGATGATCGGGTTTATCTGAAATCATCGGCACTCGACTCTCGAAATCGGGCACAATGCAACGGACGCCGGGATGAAACCAGGCGTCCGTTTTGCATCACTGCGCCAGAAACCCGGACAGGACACCGAAACCATGGACACGCAGAACACGCACCCCAGTCATCCGGCGGCGCCGGGATCGAACGGCCGGGTGGAGTCCTCCACCGAAGCCGACCACGCTTTCGGCTTCAACACGCTGGCAGTTCACGCCGGGCAACGACCCGACCCCACCACCGGCGCCCGGGCGATGCCGCTCTACCAGACATCCTCTTACGTCTTCGAGGACACCGATCACGCCGCCGAGCTCTTTGCCCTGCAGCGCTTCGGCAACATCTATTCCCGCATCATGAACCCCACCAGCGCGGCGTTCGAAGAGCGAATCGCGGCGCTCGAAGGGGGCGTCGGCGCTCTGGCCGTTGCGTCCGGGCAGGCCGCGCAATTCATCGCTCTGTCGACTATCCTGGCGCCCGGCGACCAGATCGTCAGCTCGTCGGCGCTCTATGGCGGCACCTACACCCAGTTCGATATCACCCTCCGGCACTGGGGCATCGACACCGTGTTTGTGGATCCGTCCGATCCCGACAATTTCCGCCGCGCCATTACCGACAAAACCAAAGTCGTCTACGGTGAGACGATCGGCAACCCACGCATCGACGTTTTTGATATCGAAGCGGTCGCCGATGTCGCTCACGCAGCCGGCGTGCCCCTCGTCATCGACAACACGTTTGCCACGCCCTATCTCTGCCGGCCGATCGAACATGGCGCCGACATCGTCGTCCATTCGGCAACCAAGTTCATCGGTGGGCATGGCACCTCGATCGGCGGCGTTCTCATCGAATCGGGACGCTTCCCCTGGACCAACGGCAACTTCCCCTGCCTGACCGACCCCTCTCCCGGATACCACGGTATCCGCTTCACTGAAACCTTCGGCGAGTACGCCTATTTAATGAAGGCGCGGGTCGAAAATCTGCGCGATCTCGGTCCGGCCGTCAGTCCTTTCAACTCCTGGCTCTTCCTGCAAGGTCTGGAAACACTTCCGGTGCGCATGCGCGAACATGTCCGCAATGCCGAGCAGGTTGCCGCGTTTCTGGCGTCGCATCCCGCAGTCGGCTGGGTCAGCTATCCCGGTCTTCCGGACAGCCCCTACCGGTCTCTGGCCGAAAAATACCTGCCGCACGGCAGCGGCGCGATCTTCACCTTCGGAGTCAATGGCGGGAGAGAAACCGGCGCCCGCTTTATCGAGGAACTTCGCCTGATTTCGCATCTGGCGAATGTCGGCGATGCCAAAACCCTCATCATCCACCCCGCCAGCACCACCCACCAGCAACTCTCCGACGAACAGCAGATCTCGGCCGGCGTCAGTCCGGACCTGGTGCGGATCTCGATCGGGCTGGAGAATGTCGAGGACATCATCTGGGATCTGGATCAGGCGCTGCGCGCGGCGCAGCCGCAGGCAATGGGTGAAGGGCAAAAGGCAAAGGTGGAGCTTGGGGTGGGGAGCTAGGAAATGGGAAATGGGAAATAGCCCTCCCCTGCGGCCGGGAGAGGTGCGGAGGTGAAGGACATCCCACTCTGACTGCCGACTGCTGACTGCTACGCTCCCGACTAGGAAAAACGGATGACGATCATGACTGAAACCAATGACAGTTGCGCCGTCTCGTTCGCCCCACCGGTTGCCACGGCCGGCGCGTTCGAGCGGCTCCGCATCCTCACGACGTACGACACCATCGCCATGGTCGGACTCTCACCCGATCCGATGCGGCCAAGCCACTTTGCGGCGATCTACATGCAGTCGGAGGGGTACGACATCATCCCCGTCAACCCGAACTACGCCGGCACGGAAATCCTCGGGCAGGAGGTCTATGCCTCGCTGCTGGATATTCCTCGAAAGCGCAACGTGGAAATCGTCGACGTCTTCCGCCGCCCGTCGGACATCCCTCCCATCCTCGACCAGACCCTCCAAATCGGAGCCAAGGTCTTCTGGATGCAACTGGGCATCGTCAACCATGCCGAAGCCGCCCGCGCTCGCGAAGCCGGACTGGAAGTCGTCCAGAACCGCTGCGTCAAGATCGAACACGCCCGCTTCTTCGGCGGCCTGAACCTGGTGGGGATGAACACTGGGGTGATTTCGGCGCGGAGGAGCGTCGGGTAGGCCGGAGCGTCGCGACGTGGCCGAAAGAACCATACCGACGGCTCAGAATGCTCTTCTCTCCAACAGGTGTTGTTTCCGGTGTCATTGACTGTGCTTTTTGATGTACTCTTGGTGTAGTTGATCTGAGGAAGGAGGCTCCGTGACAGCCACCGCAATTGAACAGACATACGCTAACTCCCCACCGGATGGCCAGGAATTGCTACGCATCGCCCATCGACGCGCCATCCAGACATCACCAGCCGAAATGGCCGCATTCTTCCAGAATCTTCTTGGACAACAGTTGACTGCCTATATGACGGGCGTCGCCAACCCAAAAGCGGTGGGGAAATGGGCCCGGGGCGAACGCTCACCCCGTCCCGCTGCTGAGGCCAGGCTCCGCCAAGCATTTCAGGTCGCCGTTCTCATCTCCGAGCTTGACGACGAGGAAACGGCTCGTGCCTGGTTCATGGGCATGAATCCGGCGCTCGATCACCGGGCGCCTGCATGGGTGATTGCAAATCAACCAGATGGTGGCGACCGCGCCATGGATGCCGCGCTGGCCTATCTTTCCTACGGTTAGTGGCCGTTCAGCTTGCGCCAGATCCGCTTGTCCTGCATCGAATCGGACGAAGCCCATCGCCACTCGCCTTTCCGCCGCTATCGAGTCAGGGTCGAGGACGGTACGATGATCCTGCGGGCCGAGTTGCCGTGCTCTATGCAGCGGGCAGTCGTCGAGGCGCGTTCATGGAGACAATCGATCATTATCGTTTTGATGTCGCCACAATGGCAGAAGCACAATCTCGCACCGGAGGACCGATTGGTGAGGAGTCACTCCACTCGTTTGGCACGATCCCTCGGTCATTTTTTCATCGCCGCATCGCTGCCTTTCGCGTCTCGTCAGGTCAACGATGGCTCGACGCTCGAGCTCCCGAGACCCACGCGACAGTCCTTCGCGCCATGTCCAGCAGTTTCCTCGATCTGAACATCGGACCGCGGCTCACCCTTGGGCATTTGCTCAGTGGTGACTATCGAATTCCTCGCGTGTTCACACGATGGGCGATTGACCATGGCTTCCACGGCATCGCGTACACAAGCTGCCATGACCTCACTGTCACCTGCTGGGCCATCTTTGAAGGCGCGGCGATCAAACCAGTTGGTAACCCGGAGCCGATCGGTCCAGACGATGCAGATCTGCGAGACGTCGCAGCGCTATGGAGCCTGTCGCTTCCCGATACAGACTGACGACGGGCTCAACCGCCGCTCACGTTGGTCCCGCAGACTGAACTGACCCACTTCACGGTCGCGAGGTCGGGGACCACGGACTCCAACCGCCCTCTTACTCCCTCACACCCTCGAAATGGTCATGCGGCTCACCTCGCTCGGCAAGCGCCGGGTTCCAGGCGCCGCGAAACGTGTAGGCCAGGTGCGCCCGGCTGATGATCAGCGTGATTGCCGCCAGCACGATGTAGACGACCGAGAGTTCGACCCGGTAATCCGGCCAGACGAACTGGAACGCGAACAACCCGAAGAGCAGACCAGCCCCGATGACCGAGAGCCGCCGGTCGAGCAGCAGCGCCACGGCGAAGAGCGACTGCGCGGCCGTCAGCAGAATCTCGTCCTCCTGCCGACTATCCAGCGGCAGTGGTTCGATCGAACCAAGCGCGATCACATAGACGAGGGGCAGCATCCCCACCAGCAGGGTCCATTGATTGACTTTCGACGACACCACTGTTCCCAACGCAGCATCGCCCGCTGCACGCCAGGCGAAAATGCCGACCACAACGAACTCCGGCGCTTCCGACGCCAGTGGCGCCAGCCATTGCACAAGCAGAAACTCGTCGATGCCTACCTCGGTACCAGTGCTGACCAGCGCTTTGGCAAAGGGTTTGGCCACGAGGAGCACAATACCGGCCGCGGCCAGCGCCATCGTGCCGGTGAAGGCACGCCGTTGCTTGTCGGGCAGGGAACCGATCGTTTTCGCTGGGCCGACCAGGTGCGGTTCTTCGGTTGGCAGCTTGGTCAACCGCCAGACATATACGAGGAAGATGGTGCCCAGGATGACACAATCGATCAGCGAGAGGTTCCCCTTGAAGGGCAAGACAAACGCATACGCCGTAGCAGCCAGCAATGCCACCAGCTCCAATCCGTGAGCTGGGCCGAGCGTGACCGATGTCTTCCGCGTTCGCAGCCAGATGATCACGATGACCATTGGCCAGGCGATACCAACGAGCAACCGGTTGGCCCCGGTCATATTGGCCACTGCGTATCCGGCATACTCCGGATCTTCGGCGGCCAACCAGGCGAAGGACGCATCGACCACGTATTCAGGCAGAATCGCAATCAGCGCCAGCAACGCCAGTGCTAATCCCTGCGACACATCCAGCTGGATGACCTCGGCCGCCCACGACAGCAAAAACGCCGCCCCAACGATGGCGATACCGAACAACAGCGCGCGGACGGGATCCGACGCATCCGCAAAACCCAGCCGGATGATCAGTCCCGGCACTGCCACTCCCAACGCAATGAGAACAGGTGAGTAGATTCTCATGGCGGCTCGCTCCTTTCCTTCTCTGCGGTCCTGGGCACAAAAAGGCCCTGGCTGCATCCGACATGGATGTGCCAGGGTCTGGCCAGGCGAGAAGGGTCTCGCGCTTCTGCCGCCGGGATGCGGTGGATCGCATCCGTGTAATGACGACGGCAGTCCCGCCCCGAGGGTAGTGGAGCGGGGGTTACTCCCCCTGTTGGTCAAAAGGGTAATTCGGCAACGGGGCAATTGGCAATGTGAACGATGGGGGCGGAGGGCCGGGGCCCGGAGTCCGGAGTCCGGAGTCCGAAGTCCGAAGTCCGAAGGATCGACGCTCGCAGTGGCGAGAGTTTCGGCGTATAGCATAGGGGAAAGGCCTGCCTTTCCTTCCCAGGCGAGTTTAGGCAGAGGTCTGTTGGGCGAGAATCTCGTCGCATGCCGTAGCGGAAAGGCCTGCCTTTCCTTCTCAGGCAAGACTAGACGGCGATCTGCCAGGCGAGAATCTCGTCGCATGCCGTAGCGGAAAGGCCTGCCTTTCCTTCTCAGGCGAGACTAGGCAGCGGCCTTATGGGTGAGAATTTCGTCGTATGGCGTAGCGGAAAGGCCCGCCTTTCCTTCCTCAGGAAGCGACAATTCGACGCGACCACCATCGACGCTCAGGAGACGATTCATGACCACCACACCGACACTCGCTCCCCCACCAGTCATCGGCTTGTTCGAGATGGTGCTGGAAGTCAGCGATCTCGCCGCCGCGGAAGCCTTCTATGCGGGTGCGCTGGGCTTGCCAGTTGCCGATCGCTGGACCGGCGACCGGCAGGCGGTTTTTCTGTCGCTGGGGAAAGACGGGTTTCTCGGCTTGTGGCCGGTGGAAACCGGAGGTGAGCAGGCGATCCATCAGGGGCGGGGTGGCGCGCACGTCCATTTCGCCATCCGGGTACCAATTGGAACGCTCGATCGAATGCAGGATCACCTGGAGCACCTTGGCTACGAGATCGAGAGCGGTTGGGAGTTCGGTCCCGGCAATCGCGCCATCTACCTCGACGACCCTGATGGAAACGTTGTTGAGATCACGGAGCGGACGACCTTATGGGACGGGTCGGCGGCGAGTGAGTCGTAGTAAAGATGCT
Source organism: Thermomicrobiales bacterium (assembly GCA_019637585.1). Lineage (GTDB taxonomy): Bacteria > Chloroflexota > Chloroflexia > Thermomicrobiales > UBA6265 > JAHBVL01. Next base: position 237,780 of record JAHBVL010000001.1, read on the forward strand.
CTTCAGCCCTATCCGTGAGACTCTTGCCTCGAATCCGGGCGACACCGTACGATGCTTGCGCCAATACGCCATGCTGGGAGGATGATGATGAAGACCGACGAGAAAACGTTGAAGCGGGTCTACGCCTACAGTCTGGACAGCGTCTATCCCCACTACATCACCAAAGCAGAGAAGAAGAATCGCTCCAAAGCCGAAGTCGACGAAGTCATTTGCTGGCTCACGGGCTATAACCAGAAAGAGCTGGACGCGCATCTGAACGAGGGGACGAGCCTCGGGGACTTCTTCACTCAGGCACCAGAACTCAACCCCAATCGGTCGCTGATCAAGGGAGTGATCTGCGGTGTCCGGGTCGAGGAAATCGAGGAACCAACCATGCGGGAAATCCGCTACATGGACAAACTCATCGACGAGCTGGCCAAGGGCAAGACCATGGAGAAGATCCTCCGCACGTCATAGCGGTGCGCCGGACCATGGACGCAGGAGCTCGCCATCGGGCGGGCCGCTGATCAGCGTTGCTACATCGCCGCTCGCCAGATCGATGCGCCGAATCGCGTGGTTGTTCGTATCCGCGACATAGAGGTGATTGCCGGCGATCGAAAGACCGGACGGATTCCAGAAGCTCGCGGTGTGGGCAGAGCCGTCTTCGAGCGCGGCTTCACCGGTTCCGGCGATCGTCGTGACAGCCCGGGTTCGGGGGTCGAGCCGCTTGATCTTGTGGTTGTAGGTGTCGGCCAGATAGAGAACAGTCGCTCCTCCCTCTGTGACAGCTTCGATTCCTTCCACGTGCTGCAACCGGGCGCTATCGCCCCGAGCATCGAGATCGCCGAAGTGGAACAACCCGCGTCCAACCAGCCGCCGAACCCGGTTCTCATCCGGATCGACGCTTCGGACGGCGCTCGATTCACTGTCCGCGACGAAAAGGCGTCCGTTTGATTCGGCAATGCCCATCGGTTGGGCGAAGGTCGCTTCGGCAAGTGGGCCGTCGTGAATCGATTCGGCGCCCGTTCCGGCCGAGGAGCCGGCTATGCCGGTGGCGGGGTTGAAGGTCCAGAGCTGATGCATCCCGGCCATGGCGATCCAGAGGAGTGATTTGCGCCAGGCGAGATCCCATGGAGACGCCAGGGCAACGTCGAGCCCCGGCCCGGAATGATCGTCGCTGCCACGGTTCCCCGTGCCGGCCACAGTGGCGACCAGGCCGCTTTCGAGGTCGATGGCGCGCAAGGCGTGATTGCCGGCGTCGGCAACGTACAAGATCGTTCCGTCGGGGGAGACCGCCATACCCTGCGGATTGGCGAAGCTCGCCTCGTCCGCCATGCCATCGGCAAAACCGGCGCTTCCCGACCCGATCCGCCACTGCGTATGACCTTCCAGCGAGGTCATGACGATCTGGTGATGTCCGGAATCGGCAATGAAAAGTCGCTCGCGGACAGGATCGGCCAGCACCTTGCCGGGAAATGCGAGCTCTCCCGTTTCGGAAGGGGTCCAGGCAGGAGGCAGAACGTCCCCTTCACGAATTGCGCCCGCCTCACGATACCGCCGGAGCAGCGTGGCGATCGCCTCATGCATCGCCGCGTAGCGGAACTCACCCGCATGCCGGGCAATCACATATCCAGCCGGATCGACGAACATCAGCGTCGGCCAGGCGTTGACGCCCCACGCTTGCCAGATATCCATCCGCTCATCATTGACGACCGGATGGGTAATGCCGTTGCGGGCCACCGCCTTTTCCAGATTGCGATGATCGGCCTCAGCAGGAAACTTCGGCGAATGCACCCCGATGACCACCACGTCCGGACCAAGCGCCTCGGCAAGGTGGTGCAGGTGGGGCAGGATGTGGATGCAATTGATGCAGCAGGAGGTCCAGAAGTCGAGAATTACGACTTTGCCGCGCAGCCGCTCGACGGTGAGTGGCGAAGTATTGATCCACTGAAGCCCGGGTGGAAATTCGGGAACCCGGACGCGTCCGGCGTAGAGTTCTGGCATGGCGTGCTCGCAAAGGTCGAAGCCTTCCCACAAGCTTACAGAGTCTTCGAAAGGCTCGCCTCCTGACCGCTGGGCAGCCTCGCCACCTCCTTCGGAGTAGAATGACAGGGACTGCCTTCCACGCGAGTGCGGAAGGCCACATGCCTGCCCGGTATCCAACCGGCGATCCCGGATTCACTAATGACCTCCAATAGCTCTTCTCCACCTCTGGATACGCCACTGCAGGCATCGACCCTGACCGACCATGCCGCGCCCGTCGAAGGCGGGACATCGGAACAAACAGGGATCCTGGCAACGGTCAACGACTATGTGATGCTGATGAAGCCGGGCATTCTGAGTCTCCTGCTGGTGACGATGCTGGCCGGAATGATGTTTGCGGCCAAGGGTTTCCCTTCGTTCACCATCGTCTTCTGGGGGTTGCTGGGCGGGTTGCTGTCGGCTGGCGGCGCCAATGTGCTCAACTGTTACATCGACCGGGACATCGACCGCCTGATGACCCGCACAAAGCACCGCGCATCCGCTTCCGGCCGGATTGCCGCCCGGAATGTGTTGATTTTCGGTCTCGTTCTGACCGCCGCGTCCGCGCTGATCCTCGGCGTTTTCACCAACTGGTTCACGGCAGGTCTGGCCCTGATCGGCTGCTTCTACTATGTGGTCGTCTACACCTACTATCTGAAGCGCCGCACCGAACAGAACATCGTGATCGGGGGGGCCGCTGGAGCGATGCCGCCGGTGGTTGGCTGGGCGGCAGTGTCCGGGAGCATCGGTATCGCGCCGGTGCTGATGTTCGCGCTGATCTACTACTGGACCCCGCCACACTCCTGGGCACTGGCTCTCCTCAAACGAGGCGACTATAGCCGCGCCGACGTGCCGATGCTGCCGGTCATCCAGGGGGAAATGGAGACCCGGCGCCAGATTCTCCTCTATTCCCTTTTGATGGTGGCGGTTTCGTTTCTGCTGACGCCATTTGGACTGGGAGAGATCTACTTCGTTTCGGCGATTGCGCTGAACGCCATCTTTATGGTCCTGGTGGTGCAGCTCTACCGCACCGGCTCCAAGCACTTCGCTCGCTTGACCTTCTTTTACTCCCTCTGGTACCTGGCGCTCATCTTCGCCGCCATGGTCGTCGACCGGATGGTGCTTGGGAATTAGGCAAAGGGCAAGAGGCAAAGAGCAAAGGAACGTGTGGACTTCATGCGTTCCATTGTGTCGTCAAGCGCGGCTCAGAAACGACGCGTAGCCTCGCCATTCATGGCGCTTTCGCCCACATCCGTTTGAGGTCTTTCGCCGCGACTCAATCGAGGGACCTATCGTTCGCGTGAGCTGAGCCGGCGATTTGCAGCGCCGCAAGACCCGAACGAGGGATTCCTCCACTTCGGTCGGAATGACAAAGGTGGGCGGTCGGAATGACGAAGGTGAGCAGCCCGAATGACGAGGTTCGGCGCTCGTGCCTTTGCCCTCCCCCTTTTCTCCTATCCGCCCTTCCGCCTGTCCGCCTATCCGCCTTTCCGCCCCCGTGCCTGTTCGCCTCTCCGCCCAAAGAAGTACCATTGGACCCGCTTGCGCCGCATGGCGCGGGGGCAGTCCGCGCCGCGGGGCAACGATGCGGACGATCAATCTCATCCCCTTGAGCTAACCAACCAACGTGGACCTCGATCTTCTCTCGAAACTCGGCGCGATCATCGTCATCGATCTGGTGCTCTCTGGTGACAACGCCGTTGTCATTGGCATGGCCTCGCGCTCATTGCCGCCGGACGCCCGCAAGCGCGCGATCGTCCTGGGCGGTCTCGGCGCCGTGGGGTTGCGCATTTTCTTCACCGCACTGGCCGCACTGTTGCTCGATGTGCCGCTCCTCCAGGCGTTCGGCGCGTTTCTTCTGATCTACATCGCGTTCAAGCTGGTCCGTCCGGTTGGGCATGAGGAGCATGTGACCGAAGCGCATTCCCTCAAGGAAGCGGTGAAAACGATCATCATGGCTGACGTGGTGATGAGCCTGGACAATATCCTTGCGGTCGGCGGCGCGGCTCACGGCGATTTGTGGTTGCTGCTTTTCGGACTTGCTGTTTCGATTCCGATTCTGCTCTTCGGTAGCTCGCTCGTGGCCAGGCTGATGGGACGTTTGCCGGTGCTGGTCTATATCGGATCGGCCATTCTGGTGCTCACCGCCACCCGGATGTTCTTCCACGACAAGATCATCCACGGCATCTACGAAGCTCCGCACATCGTGGTGGGTGTGGTGGCCGCAGCACTGGCAGCGCTGGTCTGCTTCTACGGATGGCGACTCAGCCAGAAACAGCTCGAATTGGCCGGGTTTGGCGGCAGCGAAACCGCTTCCGGGCATTCCGGCTAATCCGATACATCCAATCTGCAAACTGCTGCGTATATGGGGGTGAGAGCGATGAGAGCCTTAACGGTTCCCGCTCTCTCCCAAGCCCAGTGGAGCGCCGCACACGCTCCACCCTCCCCTTCCCGCATTGACCCGGCCACTGGCCGGGTCAATGTTTTGTGCGCGGCCGGCGGTCCGAAAGCAGGCTGCAGGCAGCGCGCGATCCAGTACATGCAACCCGAATCTACCCCGATTCCGACACCCGCACATGGGCATCCGGACGATCCCGCAATCCCGGCAGCAGCTCCGTGCCCAGACCGGGGGTGTGGGGGATATCGAGGTGGCCGTTGGTGAAGACCGGCAGCTGGGTGACCAGCTCCTGATACCAGCCGGTGTAGAAGGCCCGAACCGACTCCTGAATCAGCGTGTTGACAGCGTTCAGCGACAGGTGCATCGAGGCCATGTAGACGACCGGACCGGTGCAGTCGTGCGGCGCCACCGGCAGCTTGTAGGTTTCGGCCATGCCGGCGATCTTTTTCGCTTCTGAAATGCCGCCGCACCAGGAGAGGTCGATCATGATCACGCCGGCGGCATTGGCCTCCATCACCTCGCGGAACGACCACCGCGTCGCGAGTGTCTCGCTGATCGTGGTCGGCACGTGGGTCGAGGCAGCGTAGTCGGCGAGGGCGTCGATGTTGTCTGCTTTGATCGGATCCTCGAACCAGAAAGGCTCGAATTCCTCCAGCGCCCGGGCAATCTTCTTCGCCGTTGGCAGATTCCAGAGGGAGTGGAACTCGACCATGATGTCCATGTCGTTGCCGACCGCCTGGCGAATCTTGCGGAAGGGCTCCAGGGCGGCATTCAGATCGGCGTTGGAGATGTAGAGTCCGCCGCTCGCTTCGGCGGCCGGATCGAACGGCCAAATCTTCATGCCGGTGATGCCCTGTTCCATCAGACTGAAGGCGAGTTCGTCGGCGCGATGGAGAAAGGCGTCGAGGTCTTCGTAGGGCCCGTCGTTGTTGCCGAGACCCCAGAGCGCGACCGACTGTTCGGGCCGGCTGCGCACGTAGCGATAGCCGGCGCAGGTGTTGTAGGTGCGGATCGAGTCGCGCGAGCGTCCGCCCAGCAGCTGGTAGATCGGCTGGCCGGTTGCTTTGCCGAGGAGGTCCCAGAGGGCGATGTCGAGCGCGGAGTTGCCTCTCATCTCCACACCTGAGGAGCGGTAGCCGACATAGCCATAGAGCGCCTGGGCGTGCTTGTCGATGGTCAGCGGGTCTTTGCCGAGGAGGTAGGGCGCGACGCTTTCGTGGACATACGCCTCGACTGCCTGCGAGCCGAAAAAGGTCTCGCCCAGGCCGATGAGGCCCTCGTCGGTGTGGACCTGGATCCAGACGACGTTGGGAAACTCCTCAAGCCAGATCGTTTCGACCTTGGTGACGTTCATCGGTTGCCTCTTCCTGGGTGGCCGGGTGTCGATGGCGGGATTATCGGGCAGTCAGCAGTCAGCAGTCAGCAGTCAGGGACGATCGTAGACCAATTGCAGCACAGGGTGGGCGTGGAGCGGAGGCTGATGTCCGGGGCGGGCGGTTGCGTCCGCTCGGCCGTGAACGGACCGGGCTCACAGAGCGATGGTCCTGCGGACCTGCTGGGATGGGCAGTTTCGTTGGCCCACCGAGCTCACGTGTCGACGATGGAACGCGCTCTTGCCAAGCGATCAAAATAGCGCGAAAGAATCCACACCTAGTTGTTCAAACGGGAGAATCCTCTCATTGGCCTAGGGGGCAATAGTATGTGCCGTCCGGCTGGATAAGCGCCTTGAGCTGAAGCCTCCCGTTGCGTCTTTCAGGTTTGCATTGAGTTCGCCTACGTTGTTGCCAATGAGCTTCGAGTCTTTCGCCAACCCGACCGGTCCCGCCGAGAAAGCAAACGCCATCGAAGAAAATGATCAGCCATAGCGAATCCTGAGGATCGCCCGATTCTGTCTCGAGATAAGGTACCCAGGTCACAATGCGATCACCGCGATTCCACTTTTCCGCGTCGAAGTCTGTTCAGTATCTCAACCAATGGGCGAGATGCTTCCGCGGGCACTTCAATCACACTCACTGTGCAATCTAGGGGTAATGCCGTCTTCGTTGTCACAAGATAGAGTCCTCGCACGATTCTTGCGAGAGCTCGCCTCGCTGGTTCCTTGTTGAAATTGTCGGTTAGCAGAACGGAGCCGGTGACTATCCCTCCCGGAGTGACATAGTCTGCCTCTTCTGCGTCGTCCATCGTCTGCTCAATCCAGCGCCGAGTGGCTTCATTCGTGTCGAAGAGTTTCCGAAGATGAGACTCCCAGTCTGGATGATTTACGGACTCAAGTGAAAGGACGATCCAGTTTCTCAAATCTCTGATATTTGATGACATCTCTCGATTGCATTGTTCGCAGACATCAACTGTCACCATTTTGGGGTCCATCACGAGAAACAGCGTCCGTGGAATCACATGCTCCTTGCTTAGGTTCTTGTGCTGGCCGCAATAGGGACAGACGTCTTTTACTTTCCGCTTGCTCAACTGACACTCCCTGGTTCTCCGCGCTTTGAAGAGCACTCCGTGCAGACGCTAGGTTAACTGTTTGATAGAGTGACTTCATTGTGTGTCCACGGCCCACTTCGTGAATGCACAAATGCAGCACCCTCGTCAAGCCGATCCTACTCGCCTCGATGCCCTCGTGCGAAAAGTCGTAGTGGGTAAGACAGCCGCGGACAGGCTCCAACCATGGGGTTCATGGCATGCTCGCTGCCGCACCCAACGGTGAGCACACCGATGCCCTCGGTCAGCCGCGTGATGGTGCCGGGTACCAGCGATGGTCGCCCATTACGCAGCGCGGCATCTTGCATAGCCGAGTACCACCGGTTCAAACCGGTGGCTAACACGCCTCGTGAGTTGCCCAGGGATCGTTGGCAAGAGTGACCTCATCTCCGGATAGTTTCGACTGCCATCCTGCCCAGTGTGTCACTTTGATCGGCGCGCTTCCTTAGGGGCCACTCGCAGTCCGGCTGAGTTGCATATGCAGAAGCGATCTCCCTCCTCACGCTACCATTCCTCCCATTGCCTTCTACCCATTGCCCTTTGCCAGGAGCGACGCGACCAATGAAAGCCGCCGTCTACCACGGACAACGTGACATCCGTATCGAATCCGTCCCCGACCCGACGCCCGGACCGAATGATCTCGTGCTTAAAGTCGGGGTGTGTGGGATTTGTGGGACGGATTTGGAGGAATACACGATTGGCCCGCTCTTCATTCCCGACAAAGGCAAACCGCATCCGCTGACAGGGAAGACGTTGCCGGTCGTGATGGGGCATGAGTTTTCGGGTGAGGTGGTGGAGGTTGGGTCGGGGGTGACGCGGTTCAAGCCGGGAGACCGGGTGGGGCCGGACATTCTGCTGACGTGTGGTGAGTGCTACTGGTGCAAGCGGCATCAGCTGGCGCTTTGCCCGAATCAGGGGGCGCTGGGGTTGGCGGGGGATGGTGGGCTGGCGGAGTACTGCGTCGTGCCGGAGTTCATGTGCATTCCGCTGCCGAATGGGATGTCGTGGGCGGCGGCGGCCGTCGCGGAACCGACCTCCGTTGCCGTGCGTGCGGTGCGGCGAGGGCAGGTCACGGTCGGGGAAAAGGTGGCGATCTTCGGGGGCGGCGCGATCGGTCAGCTGGCGGCGCAGGCGTCGCGGGTGGCCGGGGCGAGTGAGGTCTATGTGGTCGAGCCGCAGGCGAACCGGCGGGCGCTGGCCGAACAATTCGGCGCCACCGCGACCTTCGATCCCAAAACGGGCGACCCGGTGGAATGGCTGTTCGAGCAGACGGGTATCGGTCCGGATGTGACGATCGAAGCGGCCGGAGCACCAGTGGCGGCGCCGGCGGCAATCGATGCGGTGCGACCAGGGGGCCGGGCGGTGATCGTGGGGATTCCGACCGGGTCGGTTGAGTTCAACTTCCTGCAGGTAGTCAAGGGCGAGAAGAATGTGCATGGCGTGATCAGTCATGTCTATGACGAGGACTACAAGAACGCCATCTGGCTATTGGGGGAGGGTCGCATCCAGGCAGAACCGCTGATCACGCGACGGATCGCGCTGGACGATGTCGTGACCGGCGGCTTCGATTGGTTGCTGAATCACCAATCGGACACGCTGAAGATCATCGTGGAGCCGGGAGCCTAAGCAAAGGGCAAAAGGCAATGGGGAGCAGTGGAGCCCTGCACACAGCGGCCTAGCCCGATTGTTCAACAAGGTGCCTCTCCGTTTCCCAGTAGTCGCAGACCCCCGTGTCTGCTTCCATGGGGAGCGCAACGCATTTACTAGCTAGCGGCGCTTTCGCTTCACTTGCCGACGCAGGGTTGCGGTTCTTGGGGAATGAGGATGGTGGTGAGCGATCACAGCGTGTGTCCATACGAGTGCAGACACGGGGGTCTGCGGCTACGTGGCGATGAGATCGCTGCCAATGGTCGTGTCTATCGCTTAATGAATAATCCGGGCTAAACCAATTGATGCAGTGTGCTAGCCTGTTTCGACGAACAGCGGCAGCGCGGAAACGGTTCGAGTGACAGGATGCGACGTTGGATTGGTTGGCCGGGCAGCTGGGCGTCTCCACGACTGTCGCGCTGGCCATTGTGCTGCTGGCGGTGGTGCAGATCGGCCTGGCTGTCTACGCGTTGGTCGATCTCTGGCGGCGCGAGCGCGTCACCGGCGACCGAAAATGGCTCTGGGTAGTGATGATTCTCGCGGGCAATCTCGCCGGTTCGATCATCTATCTCACCGTTGGCCGCAACGTCCCACCGGAGGTCACTGACGATGGCGTCGCGTCGCCTACCGGCCCGGTCACCCGAAGCGACCGCATCCAGCGCGGCGTCGAATCGCTCTATGGACCGCCTCCTTCGTGACCGCTCCTCCCGCGATCGAGCTCGATCACCTGACCCGGACATTCGGGAAGGTCACGGCCGTCAATGATCTCTCCCTGGTGGTCCCAACGGGCTCGATCTTCGGTTTTCTGGGGCCGAATGGCGCCGGAAAGAGCACGGCGCTCGGAATTCTCGCCGGGCTCGATTTCCCAACCAGCGGGACCGCTCGAATCCTGGGGCACGATGTCGTTGCCGAGGCGGCGGTTGTGCGATCCACGATCGGCTATCTGCCGGACGTACCTCGCTTCTACAGTTGGATGACCGCGCCGGAAGCGCTCGATCTGATGGGGAGGCTTTTCAATCTCCCCGACACGCTCCGAAAGCAGCGCATCGAGGTGGTGCTCGATCTCGCCGGACTGACCGGCGTCAACACGCCGGTGGGAGGATTCTCGCGCGGGATGACCCAGCGCCTCGGCATCGCCCAGGCGCTGATCAATGCGCCGCCGGTTCTCCTGCTCGATGAACCGACCAGCGCGCTCGACCCACTGGGACGGCGAGACGTCCTCGACATCATCGGGGCGCTGGCTGGTCGCGTCACGGTCTTTTTTTCGTCTCATATTCTCAGTGACGTTGAGCGCGTCTGCGACCAAATCGCCATCCTCGACAAAGGCGAGATCAAACTCGAGTCGTCGATGGCCGATCTGCTGGTGACGTCGAAATCGCACCGATTGCTGGTCGAAGCGGCATCGGAGCACGAGGCGACCCAACTGGCGGAGCTCCTTCGTCCCGAATCCTGGGCTTCGGGCGTCGAGCAGCACCTGCGGCACATCGACCTGACATCCAGCGACATTGATGCCGCCCAGCACCGCATCCCGGCGCTGGTGTCGAGCGCCGGTCTGGGATTGCGGCGGTTCGAGATCGAGGAGCGCTCGCTGGAGGATGTCTTCGTCGATTTGGTCAGGCCCGAGTCGTCATGAGTGGATTCGGCGTCTGGCTCCGCAAAGAGCTGCTGGAGATCACTCGGACGTGGAGACGGGTGGTTCTGCCGGTTCTGGTGCTTTTCCTGGCGGTGATGAGTCCCGTGCTGGCATACATCACACCCGAATTGCTCCGGTCGGCGGCATCAAACGATCCGGGCGTCGTCATTTCAGTCCCCGACCCCACTGCCATTGATGCGATTCGGCAGTGGGCCCAATCGCTGGGTCAGATCATCATGTTTGCGATCATCATCGTGGCGGCAGGGTCTGTTTCCAACGATCTGCGGGACGGCACAGGTCAGCTCGCGCTCGTCAAACCGCTGGGGCGCGCGGCTTTCATTCTGGCCAAATTCGTGACGCAGGTTCTCTTTCTCGCGCTCGTCGTGGCGGTTGGCGCCGGTGTGTGCGGCGTGGCGACGGCGCTCATCTTCGGCGAAACGCCGATCGCTAACCTGGTTGCCGTGACGCTCGCCTGGTTCGTGTTCGCGGCGATGTTCGTGGCGCTGATGACGCTGCTTTCGACATTGCTCGGTTCGCAGGCCGCGGCGGTCGGAGCAGGGCTGGCGATCTACGTTCTGTTCAGCATTGCCGGCATCTGGAAGCCAGCCCAGGAGTTCTCTCCGGCTGGTCTGCTCGCTGGTCTTGATGAGCTGGCGTCAGGCACGCGCCCCGATCTCGCGATTCCGGTTCTTGCGTCGCTCGCCGTCGGCGCCATTGCACTCTACGTCGCCGTCATCAGATTCGAGCGAATGCCGATTCGCCAATCCACGCTGTAGCGGCGACGCCTGCGTCGCGGGCAGCCAACCCCGTAGCGACGACGCCTGCGTCGCACGTCCACAAGCGACGAGCGAGGCAGGCCTCGCCGCTACACCGGCCGCAGCAGCCGCGTCGTAAGTCGCATTCCCCCATTTCCCATTTCCTATGTCCCATTTCCCAGTTCAACCATTCTCCGCATCCTTTTCTGTCCGTTGACCGTCTGAACTTGCAGGACGGGGACCGTGGTACGGTCCTGGCGGGCTGGCGAGGGTGATGTGTGGTGGTTCCGACAACTGATGAGTGCGATCGACTGAATGCAGTCCTGGACGATGCTGTTCTCGATGAGGAGACAGTGGCCGGCGATTCCGCGACCGACCCGGATGCGCGGACGCTACTGACCTTGGTCGAAGCCGACAATGCGATCGATGTTGGCGAGCGGGTTCCTTTTTCGTCGTTTCTCGAACGCCGGGGGTCGTGGTCGAAGCGGGCGCTGCTGGCGGCGCTGGTGTTCTCGCTGACGATCGTCTATTGCTGGATCCGGTTGCAGGATCTGGACAGGCTCGTCACTACGGATGAACCGCTCTGGCTTGGCCGGTCGGCGAATTTCTATCAGGCGCTGCGGTCGGGGGAGTTCGAGCACACCTACCAAATGGCGCATCCCGGGATCATGACGATGTGGGCGGGAGCCGCGGCGTTCCATTTCACTGCCCCGGAATACGCCAGCCTCATACCGCGCCAGATCGGCAACGTCTATCACATCGATCGCGTGCTGCGCGAGATCGGCATCGACCCGCTGGAGATGATGGTGGCGGCCAAGCAGGCGAAGGTCGTCATGCAGGGCGTCTTCTTTCTGATCAGTCTCCTCTACCTTCTCCGGCTCTTCGGTTGGCGGATTACCACGGTTGCCGGCGCCCTGATCATCTTCGATCCCTTTCTCTCGGGGCTCGATTCCGCATTGCATGTCGACGGGTTGTTCGCCATCACGTCGTTCGCAGCAATTCTGGCGCTGGCCTATGCGGTCCGGGCCGGACATGCCGTTTCTCTTCCCTGGATCGTGGCGGGATTGCTGGCGGCGTGCGCCTGGTACACGCGGGCCACGGGCATCCTGCTGGTGGTGGTTCTGTTGATGATCCTGACTGTCAGCGCAATTGGCCGCATCCGGCAACGGGGAACATTCTCGGTGCGGGCGGTGGTGCAGGCACCGGCATTTTCCGGGTTGCTTTGGGGAGGGTCGGCACTCGTCGCGTCCATCGCACTGCTTCCGGCGTTGTGGGTCGATCCGTTCGGCACGCTCGATCAGATGTGGGTGTGGGCTCGCACGGCGAGTGCGGATGGGCACGAGCTTCCGACGTTTTTCCGGGGTGAGGTGCACGCGGGAAATCCCGGCGCGCTCTTCTATCCGGTTTCGCTGCTGTGGCGATTGACGCCGGTGTCCATGGTCGGGTTGGCGCTCTTCTGCATTCTGATCTGGCGAGTGATACGGCAACGGCGACTCCCCGCCGGCAGCGGCAAGGTCCTGGTAGTGACGATCGCGTTTGGCGTCCTCTACGTGCTGGGGATGACGGCCGGAGCGAAAAAGTTCGATCGCTACATCTTGCCGGTCTATCCGATTCTCGATCTGCTGGCGGCGATCGGGATTGTGCTGGCGGCAGGGGTGCTGGCGCGGGCGCATCTGCGGTTCGGCAAGATGATTGCGATCGGTGGCGTGGCGATCCTCCTTCTCGGCCAGGGGATGGCGACGTGGTCTGTTCTGCCCTACCGGCTCGACTTCTACAACCCGTTGCTTGGGGGACCGGCGGCGGCGGTAGATGAGATGCAGATGGGCTGGGGACATGGCGCGGATCAGGTGGTGGGTTTCATCGAGGAAGATGCCGACGGCGCTCCGGTGATTCTGCAGTCGTCGAGTCTGGAGGGGATCTTCAGCTACCTCTTGCCGCCGAACATCCGATTCGAGCGTTTCGGTATGGATACGCCGGCGGGTTGGTACGAAACCGACTACTTCGCGCCCAGTCTGCAGCAGGTGCAACGCGATCTCTCTCCCGCGTTCCATCTCGTTTCAGGGTATGAGCCAGTTTTCACCGCTGACGTGGTTGGTCTCGACTTCTTCTGGGTCTACACACCGAAACGGTTGCCGCTTCCAGATGCGTTGCAGGGGCAGACGGGATGCACGACCGATGTGGGTGATGCAGTGCGGTTGATGCAGATCATCGACCGGGCTGGTTCGGTCGATTTCTACTGGCTTTCGATTGGGGAGACGCAGCGGGAGCTGACGTTCGCCGTCACGCTTCATGGGCGAGGCACTGAAGCGCTGGGCCAGACGCCTGCCGCGACAGCAACCTGGCTGCCGGGTGCGGAGGGGCTGATGTCGAAGGTCAACGTGCCATTGCCTGCCGAAGCGGCGGGATTCGCGCTGGCGGAGCTGGTCATCGCGGTCGTGGTGTCGGATGCCGCTTCGGGAGTGCAACTGGCAACGTTCAGAACGCAGTCGGAGTGCTATTACAGCGAGGCGCCGGGCGGGTGATCCAGCGTTTTGGGGTGCTGGAGGAGAATCGAGCAGCGACGACCGAATCCTTTTCGCTGTTGCTTCGTCTGAAGAAGAAGGAGGTGTTGCAGAGCCGATGATTGGCGCCAGTCACGTTCGGCAGCTCGAACTGATGCAAGAGCGAAACGACGACGAGCGGAAAGACGAGGCCGCGCAGGTCGAGCTGGCCAGACGGAATCCGCAGGCGTTCGCACCGCTCTATACCAGGTATTACGGCCCGGTCTATCGCTTTTGCTATCGCCGGTTGCGGCACACAGAAGCGGCGCTCGATGCGACAAGCCAGGTTTTCCTGAAGGCGATCGGTGGTCTCTCCGGATTCCGGGGAGGGTCGTTCCCGGGTTGGCTGTTCACGATCGCCCGGAATGTGGTGATCGACATCCAGCGACAACCCGGACCGCACAGCGACTTGCCGGACGACTGGGATTTGCCGGACCACCTGCCAACACCCGAGCTGCAGACGATCATCGACGACGATCGCCGGCTTCTCTGGCGACTTCTCGACGAGCTGACGCCGGAACAACGCGATGTGGTCGAGCTGCGGATGGCAGGGTTCACCGGTCAGGAGATCGCAGACCAACTGGGCAGGAGTCTGCCGGCGATCAAGAGTCTGCAATGGCGGGCGTTCGCCCGTTTGCGCGTGCTCCTCGATGAGTTTTCGCCGCCGGACCCCTGCCATGACGATGAGGTACAGCCATGATTCGACGTACCCACCCCGATGCCTCTCAGCTCAATGCGTTGCTCGATGCCGAGGTCAGTGGACTGGCGGTTTCCGTCCCAACTGGGAACGTTGGCGATGCGGTGACCGCTTACCGGCAGGTGCTGGCTCTCGAAGCGCGCCCGCTGGTCGACTCGCGGCATATGTCGTCACTCTGGCAGGAGATGATGGCGGAGCTCACCAGCGCCGAGATGACAACTCGTCATGAGCGCAGTGAGTTCGCTACCGGCGGACGGGGTCGCATGCGTGCCGTGTTGGGGTTGAGTCTGGCCATTGCGCTCTTTCTCGGACTCGTCGCTGCAGGCGTCGGGGAGATTCCCTGGTTTGGAGATAGCGACAAGGGAGGCAACCCGAGGACGATTCCCGCGGCGGTTGGTCAGCCCAATCCATCTCCCGGGGTGCCGACCGCGCTGCTTTGGGAGTACTCGATGCCGGAGGGGGAACAGTTCGACTACTTCGGTATGACCATGTATGGCTCGACCGTCTATCGGTTCCTGTCGAGCAACTCGTTCACGGGCATCGAAGCGCGGGATGCGAGAACGGGCGATCTTCTCTGGCAGCATGAGACGAAAACGACTGGCTGGCCGCTCGTTGCGGACGAATACGGCGTCTACTTCCGTCATTCATCAGCGGAGGAACCGGCGGCATTCACCGCGCTGGACGTTGAATCGGGCAGGGTGATGTGGCACTCAGAGCCGCTGGCGCAGGCTCGAGCGTCGGTGATCTCGGATGGCGTGCTCTATGTTTCCGATTTCAACGATGCGACCGTGGCCATCGATACCAGCGACGGCAGCGTGCTCTGGACGTTCGAAGCGGCGCCCGACGATTGGAAGGAGCCGTACGCGGTTTCCATGTTCGAGATTGCGGTTCTCGACAATGCGATCGCCACGGTGACGACGCAGGAGGACGTGGTCCTGCTGGACAAGGAAACGGGTCGGGAGCTTTGGCGGGTGGGAGGGTTCCACTCGGTCGCTACGAAGGTCACGGCCGTTGGGAACCAGTTGGTCGTGTCCACGGCGGTCTGGTGGGATGGCAAGACGGCGACGCCGGTCGCCTCTCCTGCGAGCGAGGTCGGTCGCGGCGCTGTGGTCAACCGGGTGGTGAGTCTCGATCTGTCGGACGGCAGCGTACGTTGGGAGCGCTATGTGGCGGGTCCGGTGGTTCAACCGGTGACGGCGGGTTCGACCTTTGCGTTGATCGGTGTGCCAACAACGATGGACGGCAAGGAACCGGCGGAGGAGCATGGTGAGAGCGAGGTTTACGGATACCTGACAGGCATCGACGCCCTGGGCGGCGACGTTCTATGGACGGAAGCGCTTGGGGACCTGAGCGCTTTGGCCACGGCAGGCAGTGACGAGGCGATCGTGCTGGGCGGTATCGACGGTATTTCTGTGGTCGACCAGGAGGGCATTTTGTTGCCGGAGGCGGCCGATGGCAGGAGATATGAGGTGATGGACCTGCGAGTCGCCGACGGTATCGCTGTGGCGAGTCTCTCCGGTGGTGGGATGGCGGGGTTCTCGGTCGGAACGTGAGAACGCGACCATGCCTTGCGTGCGTGAGTTTATGGCCCCTTCGGGGCCATCGGTGACCACAAGGGATCACCGCTACGGGTGTCAGATGCGCATCGCCCCACTCTATTTGGCGTCTCCTGCCGGAAAATCCCTCACCCCCGGCCCCTCTCCCGACCGCGGGATATCCCTCACCCCCAGCCCCTCTCCCGACCGCGGGAGAGGGGGGAATGCCATTGCCTTTTGCCCTTCTCTCTTCGCCCATTTCCCACTCCCCTATCTCCTCCTTCCCATCCCGCCCGTTCGGTGTGGAAACAGGGCTGCTGATTTCCCCAAACAGGGGGGCGCCGTGTTAGAGTGACAGACCTAAGGTTTGGGGCCCCGCAAGCCGCTTCTCCCTTCGAAGCGGTTACCAAAGGTCTGACTCCCGTGCAACTTCAGGCCAAGCAACTTTGGCAAGCCGTCCTCGGCGATATGCAGGTTCGGCTCAGCAAAAACGCATTCGAAAACTGGCTGCGCCCGACTTCGCTGGTCGCGTTTGCCAACGATGTCGCGACGATCGCGGCCCCCAATACATTCGGCGCGTCGACGCTGGAATCGCGCTATGCGGGCGAGATCCAGCGGGTGATTTCCGACATCGTCGGGCGTCCGGTCGCGGTTGAATTCACCGTGGGAACGGCCCCTCGCACCGAGAGCGGACCGCCGGCCGGTACAAACGAACAACCAGCACGGCGCAGCCCGAACGGCACGGTGAAACCAGCTCGCAAGCAGATCGACACCACGATCGGGCGTGTATCGATTCCGGCATCCGAGCCGTCGCAGCAGCTCGAGCTGGCGTCGACACCGATGCCCGGGTTGAATCCGCGTTATGTCTATGAATCATATGTGGTTGGCAAGTCGAACATGTTCGCTCACGCGGCGTCACTGGCCGTCGCCGAGAACCCGGGTGAGCAATACAACCCGCTCTACATCTACGGCGGGGTCGGTCTGGGCAAAACGCACCTGTTGCATGCCATCGGCCACCGGGCTCTGGAAATCCGCCCCGATCTCAAGATCTGTTATGTCTCGTCCGAAAAATTCACCAACGATCTGATCGAAGCGCTGCGCAATCAACGGATGAAGGACTTTCGGGCGCGTTATCGAACGATCGACCTGCTGATGATCGACGATATCCAGTTCATCGGCGGCAAGGACAGCACCCAGGAAGAGTTCTTCCACACCTTCAATACGCTCCATCAGAGTGGCCGGCAGCTGGTGATTTCGAGCGACCGTCCACCGCACGCGATCGCTGGTTTGGAAGACCGGTTGCGGTCCCGCTTCGAGGGAGGGTTGACCGCCGATGTCCAGCCCCCCGACTTCGAGATGCGGATGGCCATTCTGCGGACGAAAGCGGAAGAGCTGGGCGCACGGGTTCCGGATGACGCGGTGGAATACATCGCCCAACGGGACAAGACCAATACGCGTGAGCTCGAGGGCGCGCTGAACCGGGTGATCGCCTACTCCCGGGTGGGCAACCGGTCGATTTCGCTGCCGCTGGCCATGGAAGCCCTTTCGATTGGCAAAACGGGAACGCGTCGCGACGATTTGACGCCAGACGAAATCATCAGAGCGGTGGCATCCTATTTTGGTGTCGATGCCGAGGCGATGGGTGGCCGCAGCCGCTCCCGGGAAATCGTGGTGCCGCGCCAGATCGCCATGTATATGATCCGGGAAGAAACCAGCGCATCGCTGGCCGATATCGGCCGGGCGCTGGGTGGCCGGGATCACACCACGGTGATGCATGGCATCGAGAAGATCGAGTCGCAGCTTCAGGAGGATTCCGGGTTGCGATCGCAGCTGCTGTCGATTCGCGAAGCGCTGCAAACCAGCCGGTAGCGCGTCCTTCCACTACCCTTTCCCCAACGACGCGTGTTCGACTGAAGCGATGAGTAACGTACCGTGACGCAAACCGATCGATCAGACAACCAGCAGGGCGGATCGCCGCGATGGATGACCATCCGGGACGCCTGCGCCTTTCTGGGGGTCGATCAGTCGACATTGCGGCGGTGGACCGATGAGGGACGGGTCCCGGCCTTTCTGACCCCGGGAGGGCACCGGCGCTATCTGGAAGAGGATCTGCGATCGCTGGTGGCTGGCGACGCGAAAAAACCCCAGCGGTCGCGGGTGAACCGGCAACGTCTCACCGACCGGTCGCTCTCCGCATATGAGGATGATTATCTGAACGAGGCCCGGGGGCGGCGCTGGTATCAGTCGTTCGGCGCCGAGATGCAGGAAGAACACCGGCGCCTGGGCAGGCGGCTGGTCGATCTGGCGATTCGCTATGCCGCCACAACCGGACACCAGCGAGAACGAGCCCAGTTGCTGATCGAGGGTCGCGAAATCGGCGACTACTACGGACGTTCAGGCGTGCAGGCGGGGCTTGGTCCCGGTGAGGCGATCGAGGCATTTCTCTACTTCCGGTATCCCACCGTGCGGGCGATTCTGGGGGTCATCGAGGAAGAGAATCTACCGGCGAGGCGTGCAGCTCGCCTCTTCATCGGTATCGATGATTTCATCGATCAGGTGTTGCTCTCGATGATGCGTTCCTATGATGCCGACCGGCGAAAAGCGGGGACTGTGGACGAGGCGTCGCCCGGCGGACGGTAGAACCGAGGGAACAGGTCCGAACGGACCCAATGCTCTATCCATTCAGCACACATTTTGACTCGTTGGCAATCGTACGATGGTAGCAACGCAACGGGCGACTTCCCCCTTCCCTCGTCGGTCGTTGCGAAAGACCCCCGCGGAGCCCCCTGCTGCAACAGGGGGCTCGGCATTTGTCGGGGGAGGCGTCGGGCCACAGGTGCCCGAACTCTCGCCGCGTCAGCGGCGGGATCACTGAGTGCACGACCTACGATTCTCTGCTGTCTCGGCGGCTGGCGGCTGAGGTGGCTTCGTCCTCGACGACCCATTCGGCGTGCAGCAAGGCGTTTCGGCGAGCGCGCGTTCGTCGCAGGCGCCAGGCGAGGGTGACCGGTCCAAATGCCAGCACGATCGCGGCGAGCACCCACGTCCAAAAGGCAATGCCGAGAAAGAGTCCGGCGAGCAGAGAGTGATCCCAGATCAGGATGACGACGATCAGCGCCACCGTGGCGATGAACATGGCCAGGAAGACCACGATGCTGCCTCTGGAGGGCATCAGTGTTTCTTCTTCTTCGATCAGGAGTGGTGGTGGGTTCGAAGACAATGGGGAACGTCCGGAATCACGAGTCGACGAAACCTCGTCACGCATGATAGCGTGACACGCTGGATGGGTCCGCTGCAAACAGAACGCACATCGCGGACCAGGTAAAGGAACTCTTTATGTCGCCTACAGAATGGTTTCTCCTGGCTATGGTGCTGGTGGTGCCGCTCATCGTCGCCACCGGCGTGACCCTCTGGACCCTCGAACAAGCGCTCAAGCGAAACAAGAAATACCGGCGGGAGCAGGAAGCGGCCAAAGCGGAAAAAGACGCCCGCCGGAAAGCTCGCCAGGAGCTTGGCTCCTGAACGAATCGATGTGCTAGGCTGATTTGCCCGTTTCACGGTATGCGGGCATAGCAATGAAAGGAAGATCTGTGGCGGATACGCAGCGAACCCTCGTGATCATCAAACCGGATGGCGTACAGCGCGGACTGATCGGCGAGATCATCACCCGGCTCGAGCGTCGCGGCCTGCGCCTTGTCGGGCTGAACATCGGGGTGATCTCAGAAGCAACGGCGAGGAAGCACTATGCCGAACACGAAGGCAAGGGCTTCTACAACTCACTCGTCAGCTACATCACCTCTGGCCCATCGGTGACGATGGTACTGGAAGGTCCGGATGCCATCGGCGTTGTGCGTTCGACCGTCGGGTCGACGCGTCCGGCTGAAGCCGCACCGGGAACGATCCGGGCCGATTACGGTCTCACCGTAGGTCGCAATCTGATCCATGCCTCGGATGGCGAGGCTAGTGCCGAGCGGGAAGTCGCGCTCTTCTTCGGTGATGCTCCGCTGCCGACCTACACGCGCGATATCGATCGGTGGATTCTCGAGGACTAGCGGCTGGCGTCCTGCATTCGACGCGAATATCCCTCACCCCCAATCCTCTCCCGACCGCGGGAGAGGGGAGCCACTGACCCGTACGGGCACCCCACTGTGGGTGCCCTTGTCGTTTACAGCGATGGTGATCGGAAGCCGGCATGGCCGACAACATTCTGGGCTTCGGACGATAGACGCTGATGAATGCGGAGGGCTGGCACGGGGACCAGCCCCCACTAGTGACTGGCGCCCTGCACGCGACGCCAATATCCCTCACCCCCGGCCCCTCTCCCGACCGCGGGAGAGGGGAGTACATGGCACAGGAATCATCCCGTAGGGGCGCACGGCGAGCGCCTTCTTCTTTAGGAACTCCGCAATGGCGCGGCTTTTCCCTCACCCCCGACCCCTCTCCCGACCGCGGCAGAGGGGAGTATGTGGAACAGGAATCAGCCGGTAGGGGCGCACGGCGTGCGTCCTCTTCTTTAGGAATTCCGCAATGGTGCGGCTTTTCCCTCCCCCGGCCCCTCTCCCGGGCGCAAACGTCCCTCACCCCCGGGGCCCCTCTCCCGACCGCCAATATCCCTCACCCCCAACCCCTCTCCCGACCGCGGGAGAGGGGGGCATATGGCGCGGTCAGGCTACGATTGCCTATGCTCTACTTTCCGCCTCTTCGCCTGTTCGCCTCTCCGCCTCCGTCCCCGTTTCACGTGAAACATCGAGCGGGTGATGACCATGTCACCACCCGCTCGACGCCAGCCCAGTTCCCCCTGTGTCGTGATCTAGGTATCGGTGATGTGGATGATGCGTGGCAGCATATTCCACCGGGAGAGTAGTTCTCCCACGAGATTGCGCAGTTCCTGGTCGGAGACATCAACCGATAGGAGCCGGCGGTCGTTGAATGGCATGCCGGCGTATTTTTCGCGCCCAGCGCTCGCCCGGGCATCGGTGCGGGATGAACGCGCGGTCATCTCAGCGTAGACATTCTCGCCATCTGAGACGAAGTGGAGTGCGTGGCTGGGATCGAGCAGGAGTCCGAATGTGCCGCGGTCGGTGTCGTCGACGACTTTCGGGTAGTTGGCCGGCACACGATCAGCGTATTCCGCCGCCACCAGTTCGAGCATGGGCAATGTTCGGTCCCGAAGTGGAAGCAAGGTTTCGACTGGCACTCTCTGCACACTTTCCCGGCGGTCTGTCCGCCAGCGTCCTCGATCGACGACGTACGTACCCGATTATCTCGCTCCGCGGAAAAGCTGTCCACCCATGCCAGCGCCAACCACGGAGTGTTTCACGTGAAACCTACGACTCTTTCACGGCCAGCCGGTTCTCTTCCGACAACTGACTTGGCCGTGGCGACATCTGGCCGGCATATTTGTTGTTGACCTTCTTGCGATAGGGCATTGATACCGGCGAACTAACCGTCTCGAACGAAAACGCGCAAATGCGCATGCCGGGATAGAGCGCCACAGCCATCCGGCCGAGATTGCTCAGCTCCATGGTTGCCGTACCGATCCAGCCGGGCTCGAAAACCGCAGCCGTCGAGTGCACCGTGATGCCGAGCCGGGCGATCGATGAGCGACCCTCCAGCCGGCCGAGCAGATCGTCGGGGAGCTCCAGACTCTCGATGGTCGACGCCAGCGCGAAGTCTCCTGGTTGCATAATGAAGGGTTCGTCTTCCACGACCTCGATCGTGCGCATGGCATCACCGATCGACTGCGGGTGGCGTGGGTCGATATAGCTGAACCGGCTGTGCTCGAAGACCATGAAGGTGGTACCCAAACGGAAATCGACGGAAACCGAACCGAGCTGAACGGCGAGATCGGGAGCGGGATCGATACGTATCCGGCCGCTTTCCAACGCAGCGACGATGTCTCTATCGGACAGAACCATTGAATCCGCACATCCTTGTTGCCAGTGTTAGTCGCCTCGGGTGCCGGGCAGTGCCCGCAACCTTACGCTGACCGGAATCAGCAGTCAACACGGAGGCCCAACTACCCGCTTCACATCACCCGTAGAGATACCAGGCGTCGCGCGCGTAGAGCGCCTGCAGCCAGGCTCCCTCGTTGCCAAAGAGATCGATCGAGCTGATCACCGCCGAGTTCTCGGGATCGGTCCAGACCTGCCACCCGGCAAAGACCTCGCTCCAGGCCAGACCCATGGTGATGCTGCCCTGCGTGTCCAGATAGAGAAGAGTCCGTTTTGCCGCGACATCGAGCTCGGCTTCAGTGAGGAAGTGCCTCACCGCGATCTGGCGCGAACCGGACGGTATCGGCTCTTCGGAAGACCCGGTTTCCGGCAGCTCGGGGCCAGAGGCGAACCCTACCAATCCGAGCAGCGGCAGTGGTCCCGGTTCCCAGGTCGTCGAAAACTCGATGCCGCTCTCCCCGGCGGTTATCGCGGGAGGAGCGACAAACGCACCCGGCCCCAGGACCACCGCGCCCGACAATGCGTCCGGCGTAGCGGCGACAACCCGATTGAAAGTCGACATAACGCCTAGCGATTCGACGTCGCCCCGATGCGACTCGATCATCCCTTCGAGTCCGGCCAACGACGAAGCGTAGATCAGCGTGCGGTCGTCGACGGCCGCGACATTGTTGGCCTTGCCCAGCGTCAGGCGTCCCAGTTCTGTAGTCACATCGAACGACGGCTCCGCGGATATGGAAGCCGCCGGCACACCCAGCTGCTCGACCAGCGCATAGCCGTTCTCATCCCATGCGCGCTGAATGAGGTCGACGTCGAACCTGCCCCGCAATACTGTCAGCGTCATCGCATCTGACATAACATACGCTGATTGATCGATGTCGAATGCATTCCATCCAAAGAGCGCAACCGGATCCTCGGCCTGGAAGGAGGCTCTGACCAGCTCTGCGAAGGGAACCGGTAGCGTGGCCAGACCCAGTTGACGACGTTTCTCCTCCGGCTCCGCGATCGCGTTCAGGTCGACACCTACCTGCTCCAGGCGGAGTGCCAGATCGCCGAAGGTCATCAACTCGCCGCTCCCCGTGAAATTGTTCGACAGCGGCGCGAGCGAGAAAAAGGTGGCGAGGTCGCGGAGTGGGCCGTTCATTCCGGCAGCGGGGACTTCCGGCGTCTGGGCGACGGCATCCTGGAGTGCAAGCGTTGCGCCGAGACCACCCCCGACCAGCGTCGAGGCGGATGTCTGCAGCAGGCGTCGCCGGCTCAGGTTCATGAGCAACCACCTTTCTGAACAACCGGCAGGCTAGATTCCCGTGCGTTCCACGCGTTCCCGGGCGCGGCTCTCGAAACCGTTCGTCCTGGGGAAGAGGGGCAGGCGGGACTGAAAACTGTCCGGCATCGCTTCGGGCGATCGAAACGCCGCCGAAACGCTGGCGCCGGCATGGATACGCTCGATCGTTTCGGCCAGCAATGGGGCCACGGAGATCTCCGTTACTTTGCCGATCCGCCGGGTGGGAGGGTGGGCGATTGTGTTCGACACCACGATTTCCCGCAACTTGCTCGCTTCCAGGCGCTCCAGCGCCGGTCCGGAGAAGACCGCGTGGGTGCAGGTGGCATAGACGTCGCTGGCGCCATTGTCCAGACAGACCTGCGCCGCCTGGGTGATCGAGCCGGCGGTGTCGATTTCATCGTCGATGATCACGACCGACGCATTCTCCACCGACCCGATCAGGTTGAGCACCTCGGATTTGTCAGCGTTGCCCACCCGTCGCTTTTCGATGATGGCCAGCGGTGCATCCAGAAATTCGGCAAAGTTTCGCGCTCGCTTGGTGTTCCCCAGGTCTGGCGACACCACCACCGGATTCTCCAGCCGCATCTGCTGAAAATAGCGGCAGAGCAGGGGCATCGCGGTCATTTCATCGACCGGGATATCGAAAAACCCCTGAATCTGCCCGGCGTGCAGATCGATCGAGAGGACCCGGTCGGCTCCGGACGTGCCAATCAATTTGGCCACCAGCCGGGCGGTGATGGGCACCCGTGGTTGGTCTTTCTTGTCGGTGCGGCCATAGCCGAAGTAGGGGATGACGGCGGTGATCCGGCCGGCGGACGCTCGCTTCAAGGTGTCGATCATGATCAGGAGTTCCATGATCGAGTCGTTGATCGGTGCGGCAAAGGATTGCACGACGTATACGTCGTGATCGCGGACGCTTTCGCCAATGCGGACGAAGGTGTTGTCGTTGCTGAATTTGAAGACGTCGGCCCGGCCCTGCGGCAGACCAAGGTATTCACAGATTTCGGCGGTCAGACCAGGATTGGAATTGCCCCCGAAGATGGTCAGCTGATCGAACAGTCTGGCCACTTCCCCCTACCTCCATCAGCTGATCCGTCCCTCGCGGCACGAGGGGTTCCATTTTGCCACGATCCCGGCCGGAACGCTGACGCTATGGCGAAAAGATGAGGGCAACGGCGCCATACATGGCGAGGCTACGCGTCGGTCTGGGGTTGCGCTGGTGCTGGAGGCGCCATGAATGTCGAGGCCATGCATCGTTTGGGCACCGGGGGCATGACGCCACTACGGACGCAGCAGACCGGCGCCTTCGTCTTCAATGCGAGAGAGGGCTTCAGTGGCGGCGGCTTCTTCGGCAGCTCGCTTGCTGGCGCCCCCCCCCGTGGCCAGCACCACGCCATCGAAACGAACCTCGACGGTGAACTGGCGAGCGTGGGCCGGGCCTTCCGCGTGGATGGTGCGATAGGAGGGAGCGCGCTGGTGGAGGTTCTGGGTGATCTCCTGCAGGCGCCCTTTGGGATTGGCCGTGTCGACACTGGTCAGCACGGTGGCGATGTCCCGTTTCAACTGCCGATTGAAGAATGAACGGGCTACTGTGACGCCGCGATCGAGGAAGATGGCGCCGATCAGCGCTTCATAGGCGCCAGCCAGAATGCGGTCGCGCCCGCTGACCGATCCCCGCTCGCCGGGAGCCAGGTACATGAAGGTGTCGAGCTCGATCTCCTGCGCCCAGGCCGCCAGTTGTTCGGTTCGGACTAGCGCCGACCGGCGCCGGGTCAACACCCCCTCTGGTTCCTCCGGAAAGCGCCGGAAGAGCTCTTCGGCGGCAAATGCACCGAGGAGAGCGTCGCCGAGAAACTCGAGCCGCTCGTTCGATTCGTCGGAGGTGCGATCGTCGCCGAACGAGAGACCGACCGCCGAGCGGTGGGTCAGCGCGGCGCGATAGATCTCCAGATCGTGTCCCTTCAGATCGAGTGCCGCGAGCAGTCGGGCGGGATTGGATGCCGGCGAAGCGGAGGACGCCTCGGCTGGTATCTCAGCGGCGGCAGCTGCGGCGGTCGATCGGGAGGAGCGGCGGGGCATAGGCGCGCTAACTGGCGGCGGCCAGCGTCGATTCGAGATCGACGCCGATCACTGTGCCGATTTCGGCAAGTTCCGGCCAATGTACGGAAATATAGTATCGGTAGGAAGCGGCGCCGGTTTGCTCCGTTCGCGAGCTGGCCAGACCGTAGCTGACCAGATAGCGGATCAGCGCATCGGCGATGCTGTTTTCCACGGGGTCCTGGTCGCAGAGGCGCAGCTCGGTGGGGCCATTTTTCTGGAGCTCCCAGGCGGTGGAGAGCCCGGCTCGAAAGGATTCCCGCATCTGCCGGGCGTGATCGGTTTCCCGGGCCACGATCTGGTGCTTTTCCGATTCGATGGCCCGTCCTTCTTCGGACGCAGATGCGGCCAGATCGACATCGATGAGCTCGTCTTTCATGACGAACTGCCGCACGATATGGTCGTAGAGCTTGTCCAATCCGTCCGCCAAACCTGAGTCCTTCCGTTCCTGACCGATTTCCTGAAGCCGGAAGCGATTATACGGTCCGGGGATAATCCCTCACCCTGCCCTCTCCCGACTACCATCGCCCCGACCTCTCCCTTTGTCATTCCGACCGAAGCGGAGGAATCTCTCGCTCGGGCCTGGCCACGCTGCACTTGGGCGACCCGGCTCACGCGAACGAGAGGTCCCTCGACTGCGCTCGGGATGACGATGTGATGGTGAACGAGAAATCCCTCACCCTGCCTTCTCCCGACCGCGGGAGAGGGTTCTTATGGTGGTGGGTGTTGCTGCACAATCCTACGACCACGGGCTTCGGGCCTCGGGCTCCGGACCACTGACCACGGAGAATCCCTCACCCTGCCCTCTCCCGACCGCGGGAGAGGGTTCTTTTGGCGGTGGGTGTTGCCGCTCAATCCAACGGCCACGGGCTACGGACTCCGGACCTCGGACTCCGGACTACATCCCTCCCACCGGTCGCAGCGCCTTTTTCCTGGTCGCGTCGTGGACTTCTCCCACGAGCTGCTCGATGATGTCCTCCAGGAAGAGAACGCCGGTGAGGGCGCCAGTGGAATCGACAACTTTGGCCAGGTGGTCGCCGGCGAGGCGGAGCTCGGCGAGGGCGTCCTCGATTTCGGCGTCGCGGTTGAGGGTATCAAGCGGCCGGATGCGATCGGCTGGAACGGGCACGTTGGCGGTGCGTGGTTTGACCAGGTCGAGCACGTCCTTGATGTGGATGTAACCAGTCGGATCGCCGCGGTCGTCGGCGAGGATATAGCGGGAATAGCCATACTCCGCGGCGGCGCGCTGGATATCGGCCGGGGTGGAGGTTGCCGGGAGTCGCACCAGCGTCTGCCAGGGCACCTCGACATCGCCGACGATCTTCTCTGTGAATTCGAAGGACGCGGTGAGGGTCCCCGACGCATCCTCCAGCGTGCCGTGCTGGGTCGATTCCTCGACGATGGTGGCGATCTGATCGAGGGTGTAGGTGCTGGTGGCTTCATCTTTTGGCTCGACGCCACAGAGCCGCAGCACGCCATTGGCGATGCCATTCAGCGTCCAGATGACCGGACGGACCAGCCGCGACACCATGACCAGGGGTGGCGCCAGCAGCAACACTGCGCGATCCGGCACCGAGAAGGCGAGGTTCTTGGGAACCATTTCCCCGAAGACCACGTGCAGAAAGGTCACGAGCGAAAGGGCGACGAAAAACGCCGAAATGGTGACCCACCGGACGGGGATGTTCAGCCATTCGAGCGGAATCTCCAGCAGGTGATGGATGGCTGGTTCGGAGACGTTCAGGATGACGAGGGAGCAGACGGTGATGCCGAGCTGGCTGGTGGCCAGCATCAAGGTGGCATGCTCCATCGCCCAGAGTGCGGTGCGGGCACGTCTGTTTCCGGCTTCGGCCAGGGGTTCGACCTGCGAACGGCGGGCCGAGATAACCGCGAATTCGGCTCCGACGAAAAAGGCGTTGCCGAAGAGCAGAACGAGCAGCGCAACCACGCCGATCAGATACTCATTCACGGGTGGCTTCCTTCATCAGTTGATCCCGCAGGCGATCGGTATCCGATTCCTCGCTGAGGAGGTCGGGATCGTCCGGGATGAAGCGGAGCCGTTCCAGCCGGGCGCCGACCATGCGATCGACCCGCAGCACGCCTCCTTCGATTTCGACTTCGTCACCCACGATCGGGACGCGATCGAGCTGCTCGGCGATGAATCCAGCCGCCGTTTCATAGTCTCCATCGTCTGGGATGGTGATGCCGGTTCGGTCGAAGAGCTCATCGGGCCGGAATGCGGCGGGAAAGCTGAGGGAGCGGCCAGAGCGGATGATTCTGGCCTGGGCGCGATCGTGTTCGTCCCGCAGCTCGCCCACCAGCTCTTCCACGACATCTTCCAGGGTGACGATTCCAGACGTGCCGCCATATTCGTCGACAACGACGACGATCTGAAATCCACGCACCCGCAAGCGGGCCAGCAGGACATCGATATCCATCGTTTCAGGGACCCGCTCGATGGGGGTCATGATGTCAGCGGCGGTGAGCGTGTTCCATTCGGCGAGGGGTTTGGCGAATGCATGCTTGATATGCACCACGCCGACGATGTCGTCGATGCTCTCGCCGATCACGGGAAAACGAGAGTGGCCGGTTCGCTCGGCCAGCGCCACGATCTGTGCCAGCGTGGTTTCCCGTTCGATCGTGTTCATCATCACGCGGGGGGTCATCACCTCCGCGGCGATACGGTCGGAAAAGCGGAGTGTCCGGTGGATGAGGGCGGCGTCGCCTTCATCGAGCATACCGGCCAGCGCTGAGTGGCGAACCAGCGCGCTGAGCTCTTCCGCGCTGCGCGCGCCGGAAAGTTCCTCTTTCGGCTCGATGCCCAACGAGCGGACGATGGCATTGGCGGTGTTGTTGAACAGCAGAATCAGCGGTTTGAAGAATCGCGTGAATGCCGCCTGAAATGGCATGACGACTTTGGCCGTAGCCAGGGGAAGTGCCAGCGCGAAGTTCTTGGGAATCAGTTCGCCGACGACCATGGAGAAGAAGGTGGCCAGGGTGATACCGACGATGGCGCCGACGCCCCGCACGAGTCCTTCCGAGACGCCGATCCGAAGCAGAGGTTCGCGCAGCAGTGCGCTGATGGCCGGTTCCAGGGTGTACCCGGTGAGGAGTGTGGTGAGTGTGATGCCCAATTGGGCGGACGAGAGGTGGGTCGATGTGATTTTCAGACCGTCGATGGTGCGGTCGAGGCCTTTTTCACCACGCTCGCGCCGCGCTTCGAGATCGCGACGGTCGAGATTGACGAGAGCGAACTCGGCTGCGACGAAGCAACCCGTTCCGATGGTGAGAATGAGGCCGATTGCGACGAGGAGCCAGTCGTTCACTGCGCTCCCCCGGGGGTTGTCAGAGGAGACCGCCCGGCGTGTTCAGGGAATCGACGCGGCGATTCACCTTGCGGGGGCTCCCCGTCTGTACTGTCAGATTGATCGTCCACCCACGGTCCTGGCCGAGGCACAGTGCGGCAGTACTGGGCAAAAGCCGGCCGAACCATGGCTCGGGCGCTTCGCCTGATCCCCGACGCACCCCGCCAGAGACCAATTCCCACCGCCCCTCAACGCGCGCTGAGGGCGGATTCAGCCTAATGGACGGGCCGGTTGTTCTGCAACCCCCACGGGTGTGGGGACAACTCCGGTGAGGGGGTGCACGGTCATGCTGCCACCGGTTCACCCCCACGGGTGTGGGGACAACCCGGGAGGGCCGGGGCGTCCTCTAGCTGACCGCGGTTCACCCCCACGCGTGTGGGGACAACTTCTTCATGATGCCCTTGGTCACGGCCTGCGCCGGTTCACCCCCACGTGCGTGGGGACAACGAGACGTCTCCCGACCGGCGACGACAGAAGTGCGGTTCACCCCCACGTGCGTGGGGACAACGAGTTGCTGCGGCTGGCCGGTCTCGATGTACAGGGTTCACCCCCACGTGCGTGGGGACAACGCCGGGTGTGAAATTGTGGGAGCGAGCTCTGTCTGGGTTCACCCCACGTGCGTGGGGACAACATCGGAGGTTTCTGTGATCGGCTCCACCAATCCGGTTCATCCCCACGTGCGTGGGGACAACCAAGACCTCATGCGCGGGGATGTGGCTGGATTCGGTTCACCCCCAGGTGCGTGGGGACAACGGTGGGGCGGTGGTGATTGCCGCGCCGTCCGGGCGGTTCACCCCGACGTGTGTGGGGACAACACTCGATACGTCTGTGACTGCCGGGCCGCTCTCGGTTCACCCCCACGTGCGGGGGACAACCTGACCGGATGTCCAGATGCCCATTCGATAGGCGGTTCCCCCCCACGTGTGTGGGGACAACGTGCATCTCGATTGGTTGTGTCTATTCGCGGCGGTTCACCCCCACGCGTGTGGGGACAACTGGTGCCCATTCAATGGTATTGAGCCGGGAACGGTTCACCCCCACGTGTGTGAGGACAACCTCGTCTGCGAGCCCGACAACGATTTCCAGTTCGGTTCACCCCCACGTGCGTGGGGACAACTGGACGACCTGGATCCGCAACCGCACGCCTGAAGGTTCACCCCCACGTGCGTGGGGACAACCGGGTCCTGAGCCACGATTCGATGATCTCCGGCGGTTCACCCCCACGTGCGTGGGGACAACTCGGTCAGAGCGATCGTTATCCGGGCAGGCGCAGGTTCACCCCCACGTGCGTGGGGACAACACCGAATGGGCAGTTGGAGGACCACGTAGAGCCGGTTCACCCCCACGTGCGTGGGGACAACGGAGCGATGCTGGGGAGGCAAGTTGCCGTCCACGGTTCACCCCCACGTGCGTGGGGACAACAGCGTGCCGGCGTACGCGAGGATGTGCCGCCACGGTTCACCCCCACGTGCGTGGGGACAACGACCCTCTGGCGAAAACCAAGGACTCTCATGACGGTTCACCCCCACGTGCGTGGGGACAACCGGTGTCCCCGCCGTCATCAGGCGGTGATGCCCGGTTCACCCCCACGCACGTGGGGACAACCCCCTGCACTGGACCTGGGAGTTGAACGAACGCGGTTCACCCCCACGCACGTGGGGACAACTCCAGATGCCCAGCCCTCGCCTCTCGGTGCAACGGTTCACCCCCACGCACGTGGGGACAACTGGAGCCGCGAGACAGCAATTGAGTTGAGAGACGGTTCACCCCCACGCACGTGGGGACAACCTTTACTTTCGAAACGTTGAGGCGTCGACCTTCGGTTCACCCCCACGCACGTGGGGACAACTGGCGCTCTGGCCGAGCGAGTCAAGTAACTCTCGGTTCACCCCCACGCACGTGGGGACAACAGCGAGTCGCGCAGCTGCCAATGGAGACAGCCCGGTTCACCCCCACGCACGTGGGGACAACTTCAGCCGGTCAGCCGGGCGAGGCCAACCACGAGGTTCACCCCCACGCACGTGGGGACAACCGTTCCGTCCGGCAACGTCACGCGCCACCGTGCGGTTCACCCCCACGCACGTGGGGACAACATGTGCTGCGCCGGGTCGATGTAGCCCGCGTACGGTTCACCCCCACGCACGTGGGGACAACAATGGCATCGCCTGCGAGCAACTCATTACCATCGGTTCACCCCCACGCACGTGGGGACAACTCAGTGGAGATGAGTGGGCGCCTGAGTCCCGTCGGTTCACCCCCACGCACGTGGGGACAACTGGAGTGGGTGCTTGTCCACTCTCGGCCTCGACGGTTCACCCCCACGCACGTGGGGACAACTGATACATCGCGATCTACCAATCAGCAGCCAGCGGTTCACCCCCACGCACGTGGGGGACAACAAATTGAAATACGATTTCTCGGTCAAGCAGCTCGGTTCACCCCCACGCACGTGGGGACAACTATGTGCTCCCAGCGGCGAAGGCCGGACTGCACGGTTCACCCCCACGCACGTGGGGACAACCCACTCGCTCAAAATGAGCTTGCGCCGCCGCTCGGTTCACCCCCACGCACGTGGGGACAACCCGGTCCGGATCGCCGCGCAACATCGAGCGCGCGGTTCACCCCCACGCACGTGGGGACAACACGGGACCTCCACCTCCACCGGTTTGAGCCTCCGGTTCACCCCCACGCACGTGGGGACAACATGACTTGCGTCAAACCCAAAGACTCTCGCTGCGGTTCACCCCCACGCACGTGGGGACAACGGAGTGGCCTTTGCACCGTCGATGAGGTACTACGGTTCACCCCCACGCACGTGGGGACAACTGCCAGCACCACGCATAGGCGATATCCCCGCACGGTTCACCCCCACGCACGTGGGGACAACTCAATCGCTCCCTTCAACCCCTCGATGTCGCCCGGTTCACCCCCACGCACGTGGGGACAACCCAAAAATCGGGGCTATTTTCTAGACCGATTACGGTTCACCCCCACGCACGTGGGGACAACATCAGCAGGAATCACAGCAAACCCAGCTTTGTAGGTTCACCCCCACGCACGTGGGGACAACAAATCATCAAGCACGCGGCCGAGGAGTCGATTCGGTTCACCCCCACGCACGTGGGGACAACACTTCCCTTTTCCGCGCCGCTACTGGGTTGTGATGAGCGAAAGGCCCTCGAAGTCTCGCACGATTCTGCTCCGGTCTCCGATCATTTGCATGGCGTATCCCTGTTCGGTGTTGGTGCTGTAGATGAGCACTGCGCTGCCGTCCCGCATGCCGTCGACGATCTTTTCCCACAACCGATCGCGGACCATCGCCGACACCCGGCCGACGAACACACCCGCTTTGACTTCGATCAGCCATTTGGTCAGTTCGCCGCGGGCGCTTGGCGATACCCGTTCGAGAATCAGCACGATCATGCTTCTTCCTCCGAATGGGCCGCGTAGTTCTCGCCGCCCGGTACGATACCAAGGGTGGGGTCCCACAGTCCTCCGGGAGCGGCCAGTTCGGAATCGATCCGCGCTTCTTCGTCCGCAATTGAGACGCTCAGCACCCGATCGATATCGTCGACGATCCGGGAGAGCAACCGCTGTTCGTGAAAGAGGTCGCGGCAGCGCAGGCGCACCCGCCGTTCGAGGTCGTCTGGATTGTCGGCCACTGCATCGAAAGCCGCCGGAATCGTGATCTCGACTTTGTAGAGATCGGCGATATCATAGACAAAGCTAAGCATCTTGCCGGTGTGCACGAACCCGAGCGCGGTCGAGTATCCCGCCGCCACGATCGCCGCCTGACAAATGCCGTACAGGGTGCTGTTCGCCGCCGAAAGCGCTCGATTGATCGGGTCGGCCTCTTTCCAACTCGTTCTCTTGTAGGAGCGCCCCGTCCACTCAACACCGGTTTCGCGGCTCTTCCTGGCATAGGTGTCCCGAATTCGCACCCCTTCCATGCCGCGCACCTGTTGCAGCGAGAGTCCTTCGGGCAGTTGCTCGGCGAAACGGACGCGGTACATGTTGAACACCACGTCCAGGCGCTTCACCGGATCAGCCCAGAGCATTGCCTGCTTCAACAATCGCCGCGACGACCGCGTTTCCCCCAATCCCTGGGCGTAAAACCGGACGCCCTGCTCGCCGGTCCAGAAGACGAGGCAGCCGGCTTCGGCCAGGGACCGCATGGCCGCGTGAGAAACGGTCGTGCCCGGACCGAGCATCAGGACCATCAGCGAGGTGCACGGCACCGGTGTCTTCCCCTGCGCATCGTAAATGGCGATCGCCTTGGCCTCCTGCTCGATCTTGGCGTGATCGACGTAGAGGTAGCTCCAGCTATCACGGATCTTGGGCAGGATATGGAGGTCCTCCATGGGTCATGTCCTGACCGGGGCGATGGAGAGGAGGCCGAATCCGTAGGCTTTGCCCGGTCCGATGCCGGAGATGAGGGCGGCGCGGAATTGGTCGGGGTCGGTGACCGTCAGCAGTCCCTCGAAAACAGCTGCCTGAAATGTCAGCGGTCGGTCGGGGTACTCCTTCCTGCCGGTTTGCCTGGCGCCCAGGCGATCCCCCTTGTGAATCTCGAGCTGGTCGACGCGAAAACCATGCTGCTCACCCTTGCGCTCCAGCCAATGCTTCTGCTCGCCCTCGCCAAAGAGCTGAACACGCTTGCCGATCATGTCATCGGCGATGCCATTTCGTGGTTTGAGCACGCGCCGTGTTGGGTTGGCCCGCAACCGAAAGCGAAGTTGGTCGTCCACGGTCAGTCTCTTGTAGACAGCACCGATGTCCTTCACCGCTGGATTGATGCCCCCCAAGTCATCGACCAGATAGCCAGCCGGCAGGACGTTCCAATTCGGTTCCTGCTCCGACTGAACGAGCATCACCGGCTGTCGCTGCTGGTGGTCGGCGGCTTCGAGGCGATAGAGAATGCCGAATTCAGCGCGAGGCGCGTCGCCCATCGCCGTCGGGAACGCTTTCATGATCCTCTGGTGCAGCGCGTGGCAATTGGCCAGATCGCGCTGGACGTCGTAATCCATTGGGTCGAGCACGAGGCGCGAGAGAAATGTGTCAGACATCTTCAACCTCTCCTATGGGCACCTTGTCTGTTCCATCACCGATGTCGCAAAAGTCGGTCTTGACGTAGCGAGGAAGGTACTGACGGGTGAGAAACGCCGCGCCACTTGCCGGTTGATCGATCCTGCGCTCAGCTCCTTGCTGTGGCGACACCTCGATCACGAACCGCAGTCGTTCTGACCACTCGGCTGGAGCTTTCTTGAACTGGTCGGCCTGCTTCTGCGTCGGATTCCATGGATGTTCCCGAAGCGCGGTGCACAGATCACAGTCTGTGCGAATCCCCTCGTGTTTCGGCAAAGCAATGGGCCGGCCGGGAACAAATGACTTGCGTCCAAGAAAGAGCTGCCATTGCGGATCATCAAGCGCCTGCTCGATCTGGATAAGCAGCGAGTCACCCGGCGCCTCCAATCCGACCAGAAAATCGGCATCGGCCAGGTAGTAGCGATTGGAAAGCACTGTCCCGGTTCTGCGTCCGTCGACGCGCACGGTGGTTCCCAGCGTGTGATAGTCACGGCGAACCGCTCCTTCCCGGTTCACACGCACACCCATCCGGAGTGCGCTCAAGTCATCGACCGAAGCGTCACGTGGTCTCCCCATGGCGGCACAGATGAGACCAATCACGCCGCTTTTCGACGGCTCAAGACCAGTGTCTCGCTCGCCGAAACGGCTTTGTGTCCCCCACGATTGCATCGGCCCTGCCAAACGCAGCAGCAGAGTCGCCATCTCAGGCTCCGGCGCCTGATGCGGCAAACGACGACGACACCGTTGCGCCCATCAGATCGTCCACTGAATCCAGTTTCGAACTCTTGAGAGCAACGATTCCATCGCCATACATCGAATCGGTGACCACGCGCGCGCCGACGATCTGTTTCGTGCCGTACATTGATGTCAGACGGCCCCAATAGCTATCAAGCTCGCGAACGGAAGATGCCACCAGATCACCATCGGCGGATGGCCTGACTGGTTTGACAAACGCGTTGGCAAGAGACCATTGTCCACGTTTCCGGACGACAGCCAACACGAGCGAAGGCGGATTCTGTGCCGCAAAGCTATTCTGCTTTCCAGTTGGCACTGCGGCTATGAAGGCGGACAGAAATGCGGAGAGCGAGCGACTTGCGAGATCGTCATCGCCATCGAGGTTTTTCGTCAGTTGGCCGATGTCGATGTTCGCATATCGATAGAAGCAGGAAGAGTTGAACTCAACGGTGCCGAGCATGCCTGCACCGGTGTCATCTTCGTCTGATGGGCGATCGTCGACCGCAGTGAAGAAGTCGAACTCGGCGGTGAGCTGATTCGTAGAGATCGCGTGGGCTACCTGGCAGGCCGCGTCACGATTGAGTCCTGGTGCGTCGGCGATCATTCGTCCAAAGAGCGCCAGGTCCGCCGCTTTTCGGCCATTCAGCGCCTCTTTCAGTTGATCCGAAATCTCTTTCGGCAGCGCTTCTTTGGCTTTCTTCTTGCTCGCCGCTGCGTCGGTTTGCATGCCAATGAGCGTGTCCCAGTTCTTCTCGCACACGTCGACGATCCGATCGATCTCATCATTGCCCAGGAAGAGCAAGTACTGGGTTTCTCCTTTGTCCAGCTTGAGACCAGCACCGGGAACGACGGCCTCGGCGACGCGCAATGCCTCATCGAAATCGCGCTCTCGCAATTTGAGTCGCTCCGCAACGGCCCGCGTCAGCCGTTTGGTCCGCTCGGCGCGATGTTCGGCCGGCAACAACTCATCGTCCTTGAATGCCATTCGCACTGCGCGTTTCTGACACTGGCTGGAGATTCGGGCACGACGGTATCCCCCAAACTCGCAGTCTTTGGGCGATCCAGTGTCGTCACGATTCAAATTCGAGGGAGCGAAATTCTGGAGGAGATGGAGCTCGACGATCATGATGGTCCTTTCCTGGTTGTGGTCGGGTTATGCCCTTACGGGATCGAATGAAACAAAGACACGCCACGGGTCCGGGATCGAATCAGGCAGGATCACTCATCGGCCATTTCTTCATCCTCACCTTCTTCCGTGGCGGGAGCAGCGCCACCCGAGCCTGTCTCTTCTCGCCAAAAATCCCTTGCCCATCTGAGCTGGACATGCCGATCCGGGTGATCCCATTGACGCAAGTCTTCCGCGAGCTGTTTCCAGTCCACCGGGATGCTGTTCCCCTCCAGCATCTGGACGACTCCCCGGAGCTGGGGCGGGAGATCCTCGAACGAGCTGTCCAACAGAGCCATCAGCCGCCGTTCGACACCGGACCGTCCCTGGCGCTGCGGTGCCGCATCGGGAGCAACCTCGTCGTCATCCTGATCAGATGCGTCTTCGGAAGCGGTTCGCTCACTCCCTCGTTCCAGGCGCCGCAGCGATTCTCCGAAACTCTGATGGCCCTTTGGCAAATCGCCGGGTGTAAATGGATGGGGGTAGCTGCCGAACAGGGTGGCGACCAGATGCGCTACCGCTTCATCTCGCTTCGATAGCCGCTCGCTGCCCAACATGGGAACGAGCACCGGCAACACTTCGATCGCTTCACCCGGTTTCTTGCCGAGCCCGCGTCGCAGCGCCGCGAGTCTGGCTCGGCTGACTGATCGCATGAAGTTGCTCTGCTCGGACTCCTCGCGGGGCGCCAGCGCCGCAAGATGCCGAATCAATAAAGGAACGTCCAGTTCTGCATACTCTTTCGCGGTGGCGGTCATGCTGCTTCCTCCTCCTTCTTCTCCTCGATGCCCAGGCTCTTGATGTAACGGCGAGTTACCCAATTCAGCTGGCTGTTGAAACGATCCTGCGCCGGCGCGACTGCACGCAGGGTTTCGCTCTCCCGGCCCAATGCAGCGACCGATTCATCAAATACCCGTTGAGCGGTTTTCCTGACGTGCTCGGCCCATTGGCCCAAGCGACGCACACGGGCGTCGTCCAGATCAGGGTTGTCGGGATTCCCGTACTTCTCAGGCGGATGCACGAGTTCTACGATCAGTTCGCGAAATGGTCCTTCCAGTCGCGGCCAGAAGCGGCGCTCCATCCCCAGCGACTCGATGAGATTGGCTACCGTCGCTTTGTCGACTGTTTCACCCGGGCTGGGCAGCAACCGTTCCGCCAGGAGCTGCAAAGGGCGTTGATAGGTCGTGCCGTCCCTGCCGGTTCGGCTCCCGGCGGTAAAGAGGAATCCGACACGGATGTTGGCGAATTCGAGCGCATCGGCCAGATCGGCGGTCAGCTCGGGATCCGTCAGGTAGTCGATGGGAAGATCGAATCGCTCGGCTCGCCAGAGGATCTTCAGCGCCCGGTCGCTCAACATGCCCAGAACATCCGCCTGCAGCACACCCGGCACCATGTCTTCATGAGACTCCGCGATCTCAGCGATCCAGCTCGCGGTTTGCGGACGGGCGACGCCACGTGCTGAGCTCATTTGGCAGAGCGACGTGAAGTCACGCCAGAGCGCCCGATTTGTGTCGAACCTGACCGGCAGATGCGCAGGCTCGCCCTGCTTTGCACCCTTGTTCGGGCGAAATGCGACCATTTGCTCATAGCCGATCCGCGTCGAAGGGTCTTTCAGCTGCTCTCCCTTCATCAGGACAACCGACTTCACAACCCAGCGGCCATCGATCATTTCCGGTTCCGAGAGAAGCAGCCGCCGGCTCTGCCACGTCAGCCAATCGGCGCAACCCGCGGGGCGCAAACGGTCCCTGGCAGTTGTTGGCTCATCCCGCTCCCAGGCCGGCTGATCGTCGTCGTACGAATCGAACGGAAAGCCGTTGGCGTGGTCGTAGCGCGCGAGGTTGAGCATCAATGTCTCGAAGAGCGACGTACCGCGAAGCAGGACCAGGGCGCTGTTGGCCAGCGGCGCACCGTCCGCCGATCGATCGTTGGGATTGTCGAAACTCACCAGACCGCCGAGCGCGAACGCCTGCATTGCGACTAATGCGCGTGCCGCCGCCGCTTCGGAAATGCCGTGGTTTTCACCGCGCAAGGTGTTGTCGAACGCACTGGCGTCGAGCTCGGGAAGGAGCTTGGCGGACCGCCACGGATCCTTTGTGGTGATGCCGGGTGTTTGATAGAAGGGGTGGGTCGGATGGAAAAGATCGAATCGCTCTTTCCATTCATCGAGATAGGCTTCGATCTTCGGCCATTTCGAGAACGAACCGCTCTGCCAGAGATCAACCCACGCCTCCTGATCTGCCGGTCCGTTGAGTGACCGATGCAGAATCGCCAGCAGCAGGCGATGCAGGGAGCCTGTCACCAATGGCGACGGATCGTAGATTTCCTGCAGTTCCTCCGAGTGCGCCAGCACATCGCGAAGGCCAAGCAACTCGATTTCGCTATTGGTGCCTTTCTTTCGTACGCACGGTATCCATGGCGCGTCGACGAGATTGAATGACGCCACTAGTCCTCGCCTCCTTTCATCCCTGCCTGCAAATCTTCAAAGAGCACGCCAAGTTCCTCATCCAACTTGAGATAGATCGATGACTCGGCAACACCGTTCTCCGGCCGGTAGCCCACCGGATAGGCATGTGCCAGAAGGGGCGACGACTTCCACCCTGCTGGCACTTTCAGTTCTTTGAGCAACGGCGCAACTCGCCGTTTGCCACTGACCTTGACGCTTGCCTTGAGCAGGGCGCGCGCCTGCTCCAATCCCGGCGTATCTCCCCTTCGGAACACCGACCGATCATCCGGATTCAGTGCCCGGCCGTCGTTGTCGAGTGGAAGGAACACGAGCTGAATGGATGGTTCGGCGAGACGGGTCAGCGCCTGGAATCTGGTGTGTCGCTCAGGATCGTCTTCCACCAGTTCGCCATTACAGAGATCCGCCGGATGGGCGCGAATCCACGGCGACCGAATCCACCTCAAGGTGGCCTCGCTTTGCTCCTCATCTCTTGCCGCGACCTGCGCCCGATGCGTCTCCTCGAGCCGCGGGGCAAGTGCGGCCGGCCAATCGTCGAGTGGACCGGGATCGTTGCCGTATACGGCCTCGACCATGTCCGCGATATCTCCTGGCATGGCGATGCGGGAGCGGTTCCGGAGCTGCATCCACGAGCGGAGCAGAATGTGGTGGTCGTAGACCCACCCGAAGGAACCCGTCAGATCGGGCAGTCCGTCCTTCTCCGGAGGACCGACGATCCAGAGTTGTGGCGACCACAGACCTGCCGGTCGTCTCGTGCGCTGATGCCGGTGCAACCGACCCATCCGCTGCAAGACAAGATCGGCCGGCGCCATTTGTGTCACCATCAGGTCAAAGTCGAGGTCCAGCGACTGTTCGACGACTTGCGTGGCAACCACGACTCGCCGGTTTGCAAACGGGCGTTCATCGTCGGGAGTACTCGGCTTGCCGAAGGTGTCGATGACTTGCTTTTCTCTGTCGCCGCGAGCTTTGGAGGTGAACCGAGCGTGGTACAGGATGAGCTCTTCACGCGAAAAGTGATTGCGCAACGCGAGATAGGTTGCTTGCGCTTGCGTGACGGTGTTACAGATCACTGCCGCGCAGCTTCCCGGACTGAGCGCGGCAGCGAGCTCAGCGCCAAGCTTCGCCTGCCACTCGTCCGAAGCGACAATCCAGCGCAGGTCGACGGTCTTGTTTGCCAGCGACGACGGCGTGATCGAGACCGAGTCAATTGTGTCTCCTGACACCCAGGAGACTGATGGGTAACTCGCCAGCTTGGGAAGCTCTGTGTTCTCTTGCTTCAAACGAAAGGCATTGAGGAGGGTCTCGCGTCGCGCCGAGGGGAGCGTGGCTGAGAGGAGCACAACCGAGCAGCCGAGAGCGGCCAGCCATTCGATCAACCGCTCGAGAAGGGTCGACATGTAGGTGTCGTAGGCATGCACTTCGTCGATGATGACCGTCTTGCCAGCCAGACCAAAGAGCCGGACGAAGACGTGCCGCGTCTGCAACACGGCCAGTAGTGCTTGATCGATAGTGCCTACGCCCTCTTCCGCGAGCAATTGCCGTTTTCCACCCGCGAACCAGCTTGCGGCCAGTACGGTCGGGGATACATCGTGCCGGCTCCAATACTCCGGTTCAGCATCATGAATGTGGAGATGAGAGAGGAACGAGGCATACGCATCAGTCAGATCGATGAATTCGTCTGACAGCGCGGATTGCCCATGCAGCAGCTGCAGATTCGTCGAACGCCCATCCCCTCGCTGCTCCAGGAGCTTGGTCCGGCGAGTGAGCATCTGATTGCTCGTGGCCTGCGTCGGCAAGGCGACATACGTCCCGGCGAGTCCCAGGCGCGCCTCTCCGTCGTCGGCAATGAAGAACGCGGCTTCGGTCTTGCCCTCGCCCATCGGCGCTTCGATGATGGCCATCCAGGGTTGCGATTGCTCACCGGCAACCCGCTCGACCGTCATCTGCAGGTCGTTTGGCGTCTCGATGTTCGGGAAGAGCTCACGAAATGAGCGAGGCATCCGGCGTCGTGTGCGAGTCAGCCAGCCGAGTTCTTCCAGTGCGGTTCGAGCACGGCTTCGCGCGCGATCTCGATGTTCTTCTATGGCGAAATCGCCAGGAACGTTGTCCTTCTCGCCGACAAACAAGAAGTAATCGGCATTGGAACCAATCCAGTCCGCAACCGAAATGAAGCCAGCCAGCCACAGCACCGCTGGTGCAGGGACCCTCGCTGGTTTGTCGCCCGGCATACCACTGATGGCGAGGATGATCTCCTGAAAGCGTCGCTGACCCTCGCACGTTTTGCCCCGGCATTGCGAGCGGCGATTGTCTCTTGCCTGGTTGACGCTGCCCGGTTCTGGAAAGCGTCCATGATGACCACCGGCAATGACCGCGAGGTTGGTGGCAATCGAGAGGTCAAGTCCGAACGGCTCCTCCCGAAGCGTTCTTCTGAGTATTGCCGCCGATACGGTGCCGTGCGGATCGGCATTGAGCAGACGATCCTGGAATCCCGGGCAGTACTTGCCGATGTCGTGCCATCCCGCCAGCAACACGACCCACGATCGCGCTGCGTGCACACTCACCCCAAGCTGCGATGCAAACCACTCCTGCCCCCGCTCGGTGATCACCTCGTCCCACATCACCGCCGCCACCTGGGCAACGTCGATGAGATGACAGATCAGCGGATGAAAGGTCTTGTCATCCTTCTCGCGGGACTTCTTGGCCCAGACACGCAACTCGTCTCCGGTGAGCGTCACTGATCACCTCTTTCACAACGATTTGTGGCGTAAACACACATAGTCAACTTCTGTTCTATTGCGTGTATCCGATCTTGCGTCTCTCGTCCCCGCTTGAATCGTCGTTCTCCTCATCCATCGCCTTTCCAAGAAGCGGGATCAACAGGGCGACGAACTCCTCCATCCCCTCCTGCATCTCCGATGCAACCTCTTCTACCGTCAAATTGACGGCGGAGATCGAGCGGGAGCCATCCGGTGAGACCTCTACCAACAGACCGGCACTGCTTAGCCCGTGGATTGTGATTTTGGGTGTTGGTTTCATAGACGTTTCTCGACGTCTCTTTAAGAAGAGATTATAGCTTTACTGATACTGTATGATACAAGCACCGCTTCGCACTGTCAACATCTTCGGGTGATACGTTTTGACGAAAGGCAAGACCAATGGATCTATCGAGCTATTAGTACGCAGGATATATTATCACCGTAGATATGTAATCCGCGATGAGTCATCCAAGAGTCCGTCGAAAGCGAAGTCGACTAGTTGCTAGAATGTTGACGGTCCTCAGCGCCTTCTGGGGGTGAACCACTATAGTCTCTGCTGTTTTGCAAGAGAGAGGCTTTGTCCCCACATGCGTGGGGGTGAACTGACGCAGAGCCGGATCGTGCACGAGTGCGATCCGGCATCTCCATGTTCGGGTTGCACCTCGACAAGTCGAGCCAAACCACATGCTCCTTCCATCCACAGAATAGAACGGCCGTGCTACTCTGTCAATGCTCGTTTCCGCGCGCCGTCGAACGGCCAGGTCCCGACCTATCAATGGTGCTGGCCCGTTCAAATGCTTTTGGTAGATTCGGCTCGGAGGGACCAAGCCATGCACACCACCAACTACTTCGACGCTTTCATCGCCGTCGCGGCGGACTCGACGGCCACCGCGCCCACGGAACCTCCATACAAGGAAGAGAGCCCGTCGATTGCCTGGCGGACGTGGCGGATGATCGCGGCGGCGCCATATGCGCACACGTCGGACGATGTCATCTTTGGGGTTTGGGCCGATCGGCGGGATATCCCCGCCGCCGATCGTGAAGCGGCCCGGGCCGAGTTCTTCAGCAAGGGTCAAGCCTGCCTGAGGGCGAGTGATCTCGGCAAACGCTACGGCTGGGGTGTCCACTCCGACGCCGAGGGCCGCGTCGCGCTGGTGGGCGTTGGCACGCCGGAGTATGACGCCTTTGCCGCCGGCTTAACCCCCGATGGTCAGTCGGTGATGGTCACGCGGGCGATGAAGTCGAAGCGGTAGACGCCGAACGAGGCGGAAAGGCGAATAGGCGGGAAGGCGGAAAGGACCTCTTGCCTACTCGACGGAGGTGCCCCTCGTGCTTCTGCCCTTTGCCCATTGCCTCTTGCCAGCGCGCTAAGCACACGCCGGACTGTTCGGATCCCAGCGGTTGAATTTCGGGGTTTCGCCTTTGGCGAGGGCGCGGCGGGCTTCCTGCCAGAGGGCGGACCAGATTTCGACGTCGTGCAGCTCGGTGTCGGGGCGCTCGTTGCTGCGGGCGACGAACCCCGGGAAGTCGGGACGTCCCGTCGGCTGGCCGATTGGGTTATAGCGCAGATCGAAGCTGATCCGGACGTGGTCGCTCAGGTTCCGCAGTGACGAGTGGATCGTTTCCTTGGTCATGAACAGGGCTGATCCAGCTTTGACCGGCACTGGCAGCACCGTCCGCCCTTCGATCACCCGTTCCTTGATGTGCACCCCGAAGCCCGTGGCGTTCTCGCTCGAGGCCGGACAGTGGGGCACCAGCCCTTCCTGATGACTCTTGGGGACCACCGCCAGGCAGCCGTTTTCCTCGGTCGCGTCGCGGAGCGGAAACCAGACGGTGACGATTTCCGACTCGTCCGCTTCCTCCTTGATCACTCCCTGATCCTGATGCCAGGGAGTCTGCTTGATCGAGGAGAGGGTGACGGCGTCGAGGTTCGCCGGCAGGCGGCTTTCCGGCGGTTTGATTCGAATGTGCTGGACCGGGTTGGAGTAGATCTCCGGACCGATGATCGATTCGATCGCGTCGAGAAGCTTCGGATGCCGAATCATGTTGAACACGGCTGGTCCGGTCCACATCGGCGTGTCTTCGCGGATGTTGTTCTGGGGGAGTGAAAAGTCGAAATACTGCGGGTGAACGGTGCCGCTTTCCTCATAGATGCGAATCAGGCGGTCGGAGAAAGGGAGCTCCGCGTAGGTGCTGGCCAGGAGTCCCTTGGCGTGGAGGTCGCGGGCCAGACGGTCGAGCACCTGTTCGTACTCGGCGAGGACGGGACCAATATCGGTTTCGGGATCGAAGAGATCCTCGACCACCAGAAATCCCTCTTCGTGGAACTGCAGAACCTGTTGTGGTGTGAGTGCGGCCATGGATCGTATCGCTCCCGATGGATCGTGGGACGTTGGGCGGGATTGTAGCAATGACGGGCAAAGGGCAAACGGCAAAGGGCAAAGGGCAAAGGGCAAAGGGCAAAGGAACGATAGCCCGCCAACCACCCTCTGTGTGCTCCTGTCGACCGCTGACCGCTTCGAACCGAACCACGATAGGTCGTTGACAGATCGCATCTACACGACTACTCTATAGCTCATCTGTTATATAACATAGTCATTACGGACTACGGACTACGGACTACGGACTACGGACTACGACAACAGTGACCGACACCGACCTCGACGCCATATTCGCCGCGCTTGCCGATCCCACCCGCCGGGCGATCCTCGTCCGCCTCACGGAGGGGGAGGCGACGGTCAACGAGCTGGCCGAGCCGTTCGATATCAGTCAGCCGGCGATCTCCCGACACCTGAAGGTGCTCGAACGGGCCGGACTGATCACCCAGGGAAAGGAGGCCCAGTACCGGCCCCGCACACTCGAAACAGCGCAGCTCAAGGTCGCGTACGACTGGTTGGCACACTATCGGCGCCACTGGGAAGAGAGCTTCGACCGGCTCGACGAACTCATTCAGCAAACCGCAGGAAAGGACACCGCATCATGACTCAGTCCACGATCAATTCCGACACCACGCTCGTGATCGAGCGCACATTCGACGCTTCGCCAGCGTTCCTGTTCAACGCCTTCACCGATCCAGCCATCCTCGAACAATGGTGGGGTCCGCATGGTTTCGCCACTCGCGGCTGGGAGATCGATCTCCAGGTCGGCGGGGCGTTTCGGTACGAGATGTATGAAATCGCCTCGGACAAGGGGCATTGGGTGAGCGGCATCTACACGGCGATCGAGCCGAATCGCCGGCTGACGACGACCGCGAGTATCGAATGGGGCGCCGATTCGGAGCTGGAAGACGTCACCGGCATGACCATCGATGTCCAGTTCATCCCCGAAGGCGACAAAACCCGCATCGTCGGCACCCAAACCGGTCTGCCCGCTGCCAGCTGGGTCGACGGCGCGACGGAAGGATGGTCGCAGCAGTTCGAGAAGCTGGGAGTGCTGCTTGCGCGGCACTAGGCACTGGGCACTGGGAGATGGGCAAAGGGCAAAAGGCAAAGGGGCCCACGAACCGCGGATTTTCTGGAAGACCTCCTGTTGAATCGCCCGTGCTCACCGCACAACGGTCCTGCGAACCTGGGTGATGAGCACGATCACCGCCGCGGAGCCTCGCTGTTTGTGGTGCCCGACTCGTTGGGTTGTTCACACATTGTCAGCAAACACACCAGTCGTTCCGAACGCGCCGTGACCGCGCGGACGATGATGATGCT
This sequence comes from Thermomicrobiales bacterium, assembly GCA_019637585.1. Lineage (GTDB taxonomy): Bacteria > Chloroflexota > Chloroflexia > Thermomicrobiales > UBA6265 > JAHBVL01. The sequence continues at coordinate 282,062 of JAHBVL010000001.1, forward strand.
CGGTTGCTAGTCGGCTGCATCGAGCTCGACGTCGCGATCGTTGACCTCCTGGAGCGGACGGGCGTTGTTCGGATGAATTGCCTGGAAGATCGCCAGTTGTTCGGTGCTGATCTCGACGGGTTCCGCAAAAACGATCCAGCTCACCCCTTCGGTGCACGGCGGAGTTGTCAGCGAGCCGCCGTACCGAAAGGTTGTCGGGTTTGATGGAAGCACCGCCGCGAGATCCAGCTCGACGTCGACTGATTGCTCGTCGCCGGCCTCGGCGGGCATATTGGCGAAAACCGGTTCGAGGGCTGCGTTTGCCTGGCCTTCCCGGAGCAGCAGACCGAGAACCGCCGTCGCAGTCTCGTCGGTTTTGTGCACAAAATGCAATTCCATCGCCTGCCGCTCACCGTCGATGGCGTGTTCGCTTGGCGCATGGAAATGGAACTGCAGCAGGTTGTAGTGGACGCTGTCGATCTCGGCGCTGCTGCCTGGATCGATGTTGACCTGCACCGTATGGCCGTTGTTGATGATCCTCATCGGCGCAATCGTGGCGAAGTCGACGGCGACATCGACGGCCTCCGTTTCGCCAGCGCCGGCTATGTCGATGGGCGACTGCGCGCTCCCGGCGTCACATGCCGCATACGATTCGTCGAGCGATCCCCACTCCTCTGGACCGTTATCTCCCTCGTAGTTCCAGTGTGGTGGTTCTTCTTCGGCCTCCGGGGTGGATTGGGCGATCGCGGTCGAGGCGCTTGCGCCAAGGAGCGCGGCTCCAGCGATCAGTGCCGATCGATGCGCGAAACGCCGCCTGTTCATGAGCATCGCGATGTTGGGGTCCGCGTCCGTCATCATCGGTCCTTTCCGTCCATATGCTGCGTTGCCGATCCTGATGATAGGCTCTGAGGACCATGCCGCGGGGGACGGGACGGAAGGTCAATGGTTGTACGTGGTGGTCCGAACCCGTATCGCCGGCACGCAAACCGGTCTCCCCTCCGCAAGGTGGGTGGATGGCGCGACGGAGGGATGGTCGCAGCAGTTCGAGAAGTTGGAGAGGTTGCTTGCGGGGCAAAGGGCAAGAGGCATAGGTATGTGGCAAGAGTGGCGTCCATTCAGGGACGTCGCTCTACTTTTGAACGAATGGGGCCTATGTAGACGCACGTCTGTAGACCTAGCTCGTTGAATTCTCTACGCTCATTGACAGCGGATTGGCAAAGCAATACAGGGGAGCGGCGACAGTGGAAGAAAATTGGCAGATCGGCATCTACGGCGACCCCTATAGCGGCGACGACGAGCTCGTGCGGTTTGGCGAAATGGCTTTCGAGTCGAAAGAGGAGGCGCAGTTGCTAGCGGATCACCTGTCGATGTTGCCCCGATACTCGGACTACGACTTCGAAGTGCAGGATTGGCGGAAACACGCTCCGTTGAGTTCGTTTGAAACGGTTTGGTGGCGGTCCGTCGATGCGTCGATACTCGACGAGTTCGATCCGGATCCTGAACACCGAGGAGTCGATATCGAGGCATCGGTCCGGAGGTACAACATGACATTCGAATCGATGCTGATTTGCCGCAACCCGGGAAGATCCACCTACTGCCGGTCAACGCAAGCGAATTGGATCGAGACCGATGGCGACGAGGCAGACGATGCGCGCTTTCTCGAAGAGGCTGTTCGCATCGCCGACGTTATGGCGAAAATCAGCGATTCGTGGATCGTGAGGCACACCAGCAACTGAACGTGAGTCACACAATCCAAGCATCTTCGCTTGAGTCTTATCTCGCAAAAGTGAGTGAGAGAATCGCACCCGACAGGCGAATCAAGGTCGGCAACGATAGTTGGATGGAATGGATTGCACAGTTAGCAAAGTAATAGAGAGTTGACGAACTTACGTTCGCAGGACACAATACTGGCGAGGTCGGGTGTGGGGCCTCTTACCACATGTTCTCCTCAATTTCAATAATACGGTTCGCTAGGTTGGGAGATTCCAGATGCATCCAGATCGGATCGTCGAGGGATTTCAGGTCAGCGAGCTAACGAATGAAAACTACCAAGAGTACTTTCAGCTGCTGCGATCGAAAGATCAGTTTGAAGTACTGCCACATTCGATCGAGAATGGTTCCGTGGTCGGACCAACGCCTACTCAATTTACGTTCATCGACCTCTTCGCGGGAATAGGTGGAATCCGACTTGCGTTTGAAAAGGCTGGTGGCCAGTGTGTGTTCACCAGCGAATGGAATCCTTGGGCCCGAAAGACGTACGAAGCTAACTTTGGGATCGAGGATACGTTCTTCGGCGACATCGTGGCGATTTCGGACGCCGACATACCAGACCACGACGTACTCTTGGCAGGGTTTCCCTGTCAGCCATTCAGCATTGCCGGTGTTTCGAAGAAGAATGCACTCGGCGTGCCTCATGGGTTCGAGTGTACGACACAAGGGACATTATTCTTTGAGATTCAGAGAATTATTGCGGCGAAACAACCGAAGGCATTCCTCTTGGAGAATGTCAAGAATCTTCTGAGCCACGACGGCGGGAACACATTTCGCGTAATTCGCCACGTACTGAAAGAGGAGTTGGGATATAACCTCTTCGTCGATGTACTTGACGCAAAGCCATTCGTTCCTCAGCATCGCGAAAGAATCATTATCATCGGCTTCAAGGACCATGAAGTTAACTTTGACTTCGGCGCGATGAATTTGCCTTCGCAGAGTCCGACACTCACAACCGTTTTGCACAGTGAAGACGGTTCAGAGGCCGAAGAGCGGCCCTATACTCTCGGAGCCCAAGCAAAGGTCAATCCAAAATACGTTCTGAGTGACAGGCTTTGGAGTTACCTGCAGGCGTATGCCGAAAAGCACAAAGCCGCGGGCAACGGGTTCGGATACGGACTAGTGACTAAAGACGATACAACCCGAACGCTTTCTGCACGATACTATAAGGATGGTTCGGAGATACTTGTATCACGGGGCTCTCGGAGAAATCCCCGAAGATTGACCCCACGAGAGTGCGCTCGTTTGATGGGTTTTCCGAAAGACTTTGTGATTCCCGTTTCTGACACACAGGCCTACAAGCAGTTTGGCAACTCAGTTGTAGTCCCATTGATGGATGAAGTCGCACGAGTGATGGTCTCGCAGATGCTCGGTCTTGAATCGGTCAGCAATCGAGCGGCCAACGATGTCGTGTCTTTCGTCCGAGTTCAGGAATGCCTGACGTTGTAGACGCTCAGACCCGCAGCCGAATGATGGCAGGGATCAGAGCGCGCGATACGAAACCTGAATTGCAGATCCGTCGATTGCTGCATAGAGAGGGGTTTCGATATCGCTTGCACGTTAGGACTCTTCCGGGCCACCCGGATTTGGTCCTGCCAAAGTACAACGCCGTGGTTTTCGTGAATGGCTGCTTCTGGCACGGTCACGATTGCCACTTGTTCAAATGGCCGAAATCGCGCGCTGATTGGTGGCGATCCAAGATCGAGCGCAATCGAGCCAACGACCAACGATGCCTTGACGCACTGGTCACAAAGGACTGGCGTGTAGCGACCGTCTGGGAGTGCTCGCTAAAAGGCAGACAGAAGCTCGCAATTGATGACGTGGTTGGCATGTTAATCGAGTGGTTGGTGAATTCGGCTGACCAGACACTAGAAGTGAAAGGCAAGGCAAATGAATAAAGGATCGCTTGCTGATTACTTCACGGGGGTGGCGGCGAAACGCCTAAGCGCAGTTGAAGCCGATCCCGGCACTTCCAACCAACACGAGTTCAACGGTGTTGCCGATTTAAGGAGGATACTAGGAACTCCGGATCAGGTTCGTAGATTCCCAGCAAAGCTAGTTTACTTGTCAGACAACGACCCGGATCCAGTTGTCGAAGACGCCGACCTTACCTGGTACGACTCACGGAGAAATCAGCCCAAGAGAAGCCCGGAGTGGCGCCTTTACTTTCCCGGTACGAGCGTCACGAGCTGCGCTTCTCCGGGTGATCTACTGGTTCTCGGAAGACGCCCGGATGACACGATTCTGCTAGTCATTGCCGGCGCTGAATCGACGGTTGCCAACCAACTCCTATGGTTATTTAACCTTGAGGAAATTGATGGGCATCCGGGATTCTCAGTTAGAGAGGAACTCGAATCTGAGCATGATCGACTCAATCTGACTTCACGCGTGCTATTGGAATCGCTGGGAATCGTAGTTGAAGTCTCGGAAGAGTCTTACCTTGACAGAATCCTCGAGAGCTTTCCAGATGGACTTCCGACAACTGAGGAGTTTTCTGCTTTTGCCCGAGAGGCCGCAGGCGAGATGGACGTCAGTAACGAACCCGACGTAACTCTCGTGGCTTGGATGGACAAGGAAGAGATTCTCTTCAGGACCTTCGAGCACCATCTGATCCTTGACCGGCTGAACGCAGGATTTGACGAGGACGTAGATGGGTTCATGCAGTTTTCGTTGTCGGTTCAGAACCGACGAAAGAGTCGTGTTGGCAATGCTTTCGAGCATCACGTGGCTGCTGTATTCGAGAATCTCGGGGTTCTGTTCTCACGTCGCCAAGTTACCGAAAACAGATCCCGTCCTGACTTTCTGTTTCCTGGGGTCGACATGTACAGAGATCCAGCTTTTCCGCAGCATCGACTCACAATGTTGGGGGCCAAATCAACGTGCAAGGATCGGTGGAGACAAGTCCTTTCCGAAGCGAATAGGATACCGCGGAAGCACCTGCTGACATTGGAGCCGGCCATTAGCCAGAACCAAACCGACCAAATGATTGCCAATGGTTTGCAGCTTGTTGTACCCAACTCGTTGAAAGCAACATACACTCAGGGTCAGCAGGATTGGCTCATGGATCTTCAGAGCTTCATTAGTTTGGTCAAGGAACGCCAACAATGCTGAATGAACTGTGAGTTGGCTACTCTCTGCCAAAGCCAACGGGGGCCTACCGCCGCTACCCCACTCCCCCCACCCGACCACCCCCCGCATAGACATTGAACCGCTCGCCCCGCAAGAACCCCACAAGGGTCATGCCGAAGCGCTGAGCGAGGTCGACGGCGAGGCTGCTGGGGGCGGAGACGGCGCAGAGAATGGGGATGCCGGCGGCCAGGGCTTTTTGGGCGATTTCGAAACTGCTCCGGCCGCTCACCATCAGGACGGCGTCGGAGAGCGGCAGGCGGTTTTCGAGCAGCGACCAGCCGATCACCTTGTCGACGGCGTTGTGCCGGCCGACATCTTCGCGGACGGCGATCATTTCGCCCGCCGGGGTGAAGAGCGCGGCGGCGTGCAATCCGCCGGTCGTGGAAAAGAGTCCCTGCGCTTCTCTCAGGGCGCCGGGCAAGCTGGTGATCGTGCGCCAGTCGACGGTTGGGCCGGGGGCAAGTGGCGGAATGCCTCGTCGCTCGATCTGGTCGAGCTGTTCCTTGCCGCAAATTCCGCAGGCGGAGGTCATGGTGAAGTTGCGGATTGGTGAGTCGGCAAGTCGGCCAGACGGTGAGTCGGCGAGTCGGCGAGACGGCAAGTCGGCAAGTCGTCCCTCACCCCCCGCCCCTCTCCCGACCGCGGGAGAGGGGGGATGGTCGTCTTCTTTCTTGCCGTCTGGCCGTCTTCCCGTCTCGCCGACTTCGTCCTGGCCGTCTGGCCGTCTGGCCGTCTCGCCGACTTCGTTCTTGCCGTCTTCCCGTCTTCCCGTCTTCCCGTCTTCGTCCTGGCCTCTCATCACGACGGTCACAATGTTGTGCCGCTGCTCGGCGTCGTCGCAATCGAGGCAATACTCGATCCGGGCGATCTGCCGGCGTGATTCGATGAGTCCCTCGGCAAAGAGGAATCCGGCGGCCAGCTCGAAATCGGCTCCGGGGGTGCGCATGGTGACGGCGATGGGCCGGGTCTGCCCACCCACTCGCATGCGGATTTCCATCGGTTCTTCCGTGGCCAGGAGATCGATGCGGGACGTGCTCCGGCCCGCGTCGATCGACCGCATGCGGACGCGGGTTTGGCCGGTTTTCATGAGAGGAGGGCAATGGGCGATGGGCAAAAGGCAAAGGGCAAAGGGCAAAAGGCAAAAGGCGATGGCCCGAGGGCGCCCGGAGGCATTCGCCTGCTATTTCCCATTTCCCATTTCCTATCTCCCACACCCACCATCTCAGTCCGCCGCCCGCGATTCCTGACTGCCGACTGCTGACTGCTGACTGCTCGTTTCCGCCTGCTGCCTGCTCGCTTCCGCCCGCTCAACCCGTACCAGCGCGTTGTAATCCGGCACGCCCGATTGCGGCGAACGTTTGCGACGATCGAGCAGCACGTTGCCTTCCGGCCAGTGAATCTGCAGATTGCGCCGCGCGATGGGGGCGAATGCCACCCGGCCTTCGTAGCGGCCGGCGTCGTTGATCAGCACGGCCAGGTCGCCATTCCGCAAACCGAGCGACGCGGCGTCATCCTCGTTCATCAGAATCGCTTCCCGGCGGGCGCCGGTGATCGCATCCTTGGCTTCGTGCACCATGCTGTTGAACTGTTTGCCGCGCCGGGTCGAGACGGCGAACAATCCCTCCGGAATCGCCTCGATCACGGGGCGCACCGGCGCGAAGTGAGCTTTGCCGTCCGGCGTCGGGAAGTTCCAGTCCTGGCAGAGATGCGGTCCTCCGGCCTGGAATTGATCTCCCGTCTTCCGCAGGTGCTGAATCCCGTCGTACAACGGCACGACCCGGGCGATCTCCTCGCGCAACTGGTGGGTACCGCCATAGGTCAGCTGCGGCGCCAGATCCGGTCGGACCCGTCGCGCCAGATCGAGATAGACCTCCCATTCCGGTCGCGCGTCGCCGATCCGGCGCCCCTCGATTTCCGGACTGAACATCACCCGCCGCTCGGTCGACCGCTGCGTCACCCCTCCCGGTGTTTCATACCGGGTAGCCGCGGGAAGGAGAATGACCGTTTCGGCCGGATCGACGAACATCTGCGGACTGAGCACGATGTCCTGATGCACCCGCAGCGGAATGCGAGCCAGCGCGCTGTCGACATACGCCGGGTCGGGCAGGACTTCCAGGAAATTGCCGCCGGTGGAAAAGAGGATATCCAGGTTGCCGTCTGCGGCAGCATCGATCATCTCAGAGGTGATCATGCCTGGTTCGTGCGGCACGGGAAAACCCCATTGCTCGCTCAATGCGGCAGCGCTTTCCTTTGTAATGGCAGCGCCTCCCGGAAATGCCGTGGCATAGGCGCCCATTTCCGCGCCACCCTGGATACCGGAATGGCCACGGATCGGCATGAGCCCGCACATCTCCCGGCCGACGAAACCGCGCGTCAGCGCCAGGTTGATGATGGCCAGCACATTCTCTTCACCGGTGGCGTGCTGGGTGGCGCCCATACTCCAGACGAAGACCGCCGTTTTCGCGCTGCCCACCAGCTGTCCGAACTCGCGCATCGACGCTTCCGTCGCGCCCGACCGTTCCGCCAGCGACGTCCACGACTCGCCATCGACCAGAGCGCGAAGCTCGTCGAACCCGGCGGTGTGCTCCCGGATGAATGCCTCGTCGACCAGATTGTGCTCGACGATATGCTTCATGGCCCCGGTGAGAAAAGCGACATCGCCGCCGGTCTGGATCAGAAAGGTCTCTTCGGCCAGTTTGGTGCCAAAAAGGGCGCTTTCCGCAATCGATGGAATCCAGTACCGCTCCATACCCGGTTCGCGATAGGTGTTGACCATCACGATTTTCGTGCCGGCTTTGCGGGCGTAGTACATGTATTTCGTGGTGACGGGTTGATTGTTGGCCGGGTTGGACCCAATGAAAACGAGGAGATCTGTGCCGATCCAATCGCCATAGGAACAGGTGGTGGCCGCGACGCCGAGCGCCTGTTTGAGAGCGACACTGCTCGGGGCGTGACAGATGCGGGCCGCATTGTCGATTCCGTTGGTGCCCATCGCCCGGACCGCTTTCTGGGCGGCGTAGTAGGTTTCGTTCGTGGTGCCACGGCCGGTGATGTAGAAGCCCATCCGGTGCAGGTCGGTTGTCCGGATACGCCCGGCGATCTGGTCGAGCGCGTCGTCCCACCCGATCCGGGTGAATCCTGGGTCGCCTGCCCGGCGAATCATAGGGTAGGGCAGCCGTCCCAACTCCCGCAGCTCAGCACTCGAACGCTCCTTGAGCGGCGCTACGTCCGCCAGCAACGCCATATCGAGCGCCGGCGCCGTGTTCAACCGCAAGAGGCGCAAGCGGATGTTGCAGATGTGGGGGCCGTCCGTCGTCCAGTCCTTCAACCCGGCCACTCCGAGCGCGCAACCGTCGCACACCCCTTGGGAGAGGATCCGCCAGGCGAAGCCAGCTTCGTCCCGGTTCTCCTTCAGCGCCCGAAAAACCTCGCCGAAGTTGTTCGGATGCTGCTCGCCAATGCCAAACGGCACTTTCGAGACCCAGAGCGCGGGATCGAGGCCTTTCTTGGCCCGTTTGAGATGGGGTTTGGGGACATTCGGTGCCATGGAGGGATTATAGGAGGCCCAGACAGGCGACGCGTCATCGATCGGAGACCGACTGAGTCAGGTCCCTCGGACAACCAGATAAAACTGCGTTCGTTTATCGATCCAGACCGAGGGAGTTCTGCCGTTCGTCTGCGTGATCCAGTAGTGCTTCTTCGATCTCTGAATCGAAATCTTCAGAAGAGTTGAGGATGGGCTTAACAGAACCAAAGAGGTGCGCAAGTGTTGAAGCCGGCGGCGGAGTAGGCACGCTGGCTTTCCCAGATAGCGGGAGCTCTTGAACGTCGTCGAAGGCTGCTTGAATAGTTCTGGGCATAGTTCAATCCGAGCCGGAACCGAGGAGTCGATCGTTCAAGTGTACTGCGCAGTACAACGTCAGTCGGCAGTCATCCAGTCCTTCAGCCCGGCCACCCCGAGGACGCAACCGTCGCACACCCCCTGGGAAAGGATCCGCCAGGCAAAGCCCGCCTCGTCCCGATTCTCCCGAAACGCCCGAAACACCTCGCCAAAGTTGTTCGGATGCTGCTCCCCAATGCCAAACGGCACTTTCGAGACCCAGAGCGCGGGGTCGAGGCCCTTCCTGGCGCGTTTGAGGTGGGGTTTGGGGACGTTCGGTGCCATGAAGGGGAATACTCCTTCTCCAGATTATGCCACTGCGAGGAGTTGCGCCCGATCCACCATGTTCATCAACTGCGGTGGAGTCGAGAGCTGCGCGTGAAGCCCCGAAAGGAACCAGGACGAATCGAACCGTTGTGGCGGCCAACCCACATCCGTTGAAATCCTTCCCGAAGGTCGGCGGCAAGGCTAGACAGCGATCGATCTGGGGCAGTGTATGGAGCCGGAACGCAGATGCTGGTTGAGGTCGTTCATCCCGTTCCGGAGCGATTCCCGGGGCGACTTCATATCCAGCTGACGAAGTACAGATTCGGCAACTTCAGATCACAGGCTGTGGTCTCAAGTGCCTGTCAAACCACTTGATGCCCAATATTATTGGGATTGCCTAGTTCACTAGACGTGGAAAATCCCGTTGGCAAGCGAACTAGCTTCCCGAGTGAGTATGCTTCATTGATCTGGCGTCGATAGGTAGTGGAGATTGATATGGACGAATTCGCGAGAAGTTACTTCGCGTTGGCGTTTGAGAATGAGTTCCGCAAACTGAAGGCGATGGCGTTCCAGGACTTCTTCTCGGATATCATGGAACGGCGGCATCCTGATGATTTCATTCGGGTCAGGCCCTGGGGCAATCAAGGTGACCGGAAGAACGACGGATATCTCCGATCGTCCAGACAGCTATTCCAAGTCTACGCACCGAACGAGATCGAAGAGTCAAAGACACTGAAGAAGATATCCACGGACTTCAACGAAGCGTTGCCTCATTGGGAACCGTACTTCGATTTCTGGGTCTTCGTTCACAATTGCTCCGATGGTTTGTCCCCTGGCATTCTGAAACTACTCCTTGATCTGGAAGAGGCTCAAGGGAATGTGCGCTGCACTAATTGGGGCCTTCCCGAACTCAGAGGCAAAGTATTGGAGTTGGCTCTGTCGGACTTAGTCGCGCTTTTCGGTGCAGCCCCAAGTGCGGAGAAAAACCTCAGATTCGAGGATATTCGCAATGTTCTGATCGGATTGTCCAACTCGGTCCCTGATCTGGATGAGGACCTGCGGCCAGTGCCGCCACAGAAGATGCAGTTCAATGACCTATCCAATGACGTGAGAATCTTGTTACAGACTGGCTCGCGCGCGGCCCATCGCGTGGAGCAGTTCTTCGCGGAATGGCCAGATCCCGAGCTGGGAGATCGTGTCGCTGCCCTCTTTCGCACTCAGTACACTGAAAAGCGACATGCTGGGGCGGCGCCGGACGCAATCTTCAACGAGTTGTGGGAGTTTGCACGAGGAGGACAAGCGCGCAACTCTAAAGAAGAATTCGCTGTACTTGCCCTGTTGGCTCACTTATTCGAACTGTGCGACATATTTGAACGACCTTCGGAGAACTTAGCATCATGATACTTCCAACGAAGCGGTTAAGGCACGATCGAGCGTTGCTCACCATTGGTGGAGAGGTGCTTCATCTGCTTTCCACTCCCAAGACGGTTTCCAGGGTTTGGGAGGAATTGAACACGATCGTCGAAGGAGAGAGTGTGAGAGCGACTGTTACATTCGACTGGTTCGTTCTCTCGCTCGATCTGCTGTTCACGCTGGATGCTATTGATCTGAAGGACGGACTACTGGTGCGAGCACAGTTGCGATGATTTACGAGATATCCAGCTCCCTACCTTCGTTCAAGAAACTCATACTGAAAGCCGGTATGAACATCTTGGTTGCGGACAAGACGGCTGACTCATCTGATCGTCATTCACGCAACGGAGCAGGTAAGTCGAGCCTAGTCGACATTGTTCGCTTCCTGCTAGGTGGCAGCGCGGAGAAAGATTCAATTTTCCGGGGTCAAGCGCTGGCCTCGCATTCGTTTAGGATGGAGTTCGACCTTTCTGGCGGGCGTGCAGAAGTCCGGCGAAGTGGGCAGTCCGCCAACAAAGTGTTCGTTTCAGCGACGCCAGACCGGTGCTGGCCCGACTCAGTCGTCAGCCAGATCACGACCGTCGATTCAGAGATATCTGTCGCAGATTGGAAACGCGTTCTCACACACTGCATGTTTGACATGGATGATCTCGATAGCGACTCATCCGAACACGAAGATGCTTATCGACCGAGCAGTGGTTCGCTCGTACCGTACTACGTACGACGGCAGCGTGATGGAGGATTCGATTCGCCAGTCAAGCATACGAATATGCAACAACCTCACGATTCTCAGGCGGCTCTAATGTTACTTTTGGGACTCGACTGGACTATTGCGTCCCAGTGGAAGGCAGTAAGGGACAAGGAGAAGAACCTCAAATCCCTAAAACGGGCAGTCACGGCCGGCGCGTTCTCTGACTTAGTAGGGACAACAGCTGAACTTCGCACGGAACTAGCCGTTTCCGAACAGGCAGCTGAGAGCCTCCGGCGGTCGATCAACGACTTCAACTTGCTTCCCCAGTACCGAGAACTCGAAGCAGAGGCCGACCACGTAACCTCTCTAATTAGTTTGCTTACGGATCACAATCTTATAGATCGGCAGATTCTGATTGAACTTCAGAACTCACTTGATCAAGAGTTCTTGCCTTCAGTGCCAGATCTACGTCGGCTCTATAGCGAAGCTGGTGTGGTCTTGGCAAATCATGTACTTCGAAGGTTTGAAGATGTTCGCGCATTCCATGAATCTGTTGTAGCAAACAGGCGAGAGCATTTTTCCCTAGAAATTGCAAAGGTGAGCAGGAGGCTAGATGAGCGGGACGCCGAGATTGCTAGTTTGTCGGCGCGGCAATCCCAAATCATGTCAATCTTGCGGGCAAGTGGCGCGTTGGATCAGCTCCAGAGGCTCCAATCCGAACTCGCATCAATAGTAGCTAAGATCGATCAGCTTAGATTCCGTTTCGAGGCGGCGGAGCGGCTAGAGAGCGGCAAGACCGAACTCGAAGTTGAGCGAGGCAATCTTCTTCTGAGACTCCAACAGGAGTTTCGAGATCGGCAGTCGGCTGTAGGGCATGCGATCGTAGTGTTTCAAGAGGTTTCGAATTCGCTGTATGAACAAGCCGGCTCCTTGAAACTAAGCGAATCTCTAAACGGTCCTCAGTTCGAGCTTTCGATTCCAAATGCGAAAAGCAAGGGTATATCGAACATGCAAGTGTTTTGCTTCGACATGATGATTATGCGTCTCAGCAGTGAGAGAGGGTTAGGACCTGGATTCCTGATCCACGACAGCCATCTCTTCGACGGTGTCGATGAGAGGCAGATAGCTCGAGCCTTAGTGTTGGGCAGCAGGTACGCAGCTGAACTCGGCTTTCAGTACATTGTCACAATGAACACTGACGACATTCCAACAGAGTTTCCAGAAGAATTTGATGTAGATCGGTACCTCGTGCCTGTTACCTTGACTGATGCAACGGTCGACGGAGGGTTGTTTGGCATTCGGTTCTAGCGCTGGGGGAATTCTACCCCCTTTGATCCTGAATTGCGCTCCAGAATCGGCTGTCACCTCAGAGATTCTCCTAACACACCGCCGATTTAAGCATCCGATTCTTGCCCAGGAGACAAATGGCAGAAGATGCACTTTAGACGCCCGTCTTTAGAGCTACCGTCTACACACCTCCTGAAGCTGGGTTATCACAGGAGGAACTCGCCGCTAAGGCAGGAATCCATAGACCCAAGACCCGGCCCCCGAACCGCCTCCCAAGCAGAGATCGCGGGCCAACGCCCCGGCTCTGGAGGGAAAGTGCATAGTTGATAGTGAATAGTGAATAGAAGATGCGAGTTACTATTCACGATTCACCATGCACTACTCCCTCCCACAGGAGGACACCCCCGATTCGGCACGATCGACCCCGCCGCAAGCAACGCACTCGTCGTTTTCCCCTGATCCCTGAAGCATAGTCAGCGAACGCGCAACGAGACCACGCGTTCACGATGGAATGCAGGCACTACGGTGGTCCGGCGCTTCCCTGATGGCTGACAGCCGACTGCCCGCATCGGACCACAGGAGTCCGAACTACACGCGCTACCGACTGCCTGCTCACCAGTCCCGGAGGGACTTCGTCCTCTTAGCACCGGGTTAAAACCCGGTGGCCATGGCCCACTGGCCGTCTTGCCGTCTTGCCGTCTCAATCCGTCGGCTACTCCCCAACCTCCCACTTCCCAATGGCGTACTTCTCCACCGCAGCATGATCGAGATCGACGCCCAGGCCTGGGCGGTTGGGGACAACAGCACCACCATCCCGGTACTCCATCCGCTGCTGCACGAGCGTATGCTCGCGGACCCATTCGCTGCAGAGGTCGCTGGCCAGCACGCAGTTGCGGGCGGTTGACGACGCATGCAGGCGGAGGGCTTGCAAGACGCCCATTTCGATCGAGCTGCCGTGCCAGCAATCCTTACCGGAAAACTCCGCCACGGTCGATGTCCGCTGGAATTCGGTGACCGATCCGCCACCGAGGTTGTAGGCGTCGCCGAGTCCCTCGCGCAGGGCATGGCGAAATCCTTCCATGCCGCGTGGATGGACCACGATGGTCAACGGACCAATCTGCCGGGCGCGCCGCCAGTCATCCTCAACTGTTTTCGGGAAGGGATCCTCGATCTGCACCGGTTGTTCGAGCCGGGCCAGCTTTTCGAAGAAGTGACCACCTTCGCGGAACGAGCGCCAGGCGTGCATCGGGTCGATGGTAAACCGGAATCCGGGGTCGACGTCGCCGGCGATCTCCAGCACGGCGTTGACCATGTCGCCGTGGGCGTCGCACTTCATCTTGATGCCCTTCAATCCGAGCGACTGCGCTTCCTCGACCAGCTTGGCCAAGGTTTTCGCTGGCGGGCGATTGGCCCAGAAGTCGGCGGGCACAACGTCACGCACGGCGCCGCCCATCAACCGGTGCGCCGGCAAACCAACCGCTTTGCCGATCGCATCGAACCAGAGCGATTCCATCAGGAAGTAGTGCCAGTCGCCCGGCACTTCCCACGACCAGGCGGGGTGATTCAATGGCAGACCGCTGGGCGCCCGGGTCTGCATCCAGGCGGTGGAGGGGGACATTTCGAGGAGATTGCGGCCAAGGAGGTCGCGCAATGTGGCATCGACCGTTTCCCGGGTGACGCCGCGATCCGCCTCGCCAACGGCGGTGAACCCTTCCGACGTCACCCCTTCGACGAGGCAAATCGGCACTTCGGGCCAGGTCAGGCCATCGCGATAGATCGAACCCTTGGGCGGCGACGCGCCAATGATGTCTTGCCGCGCCGGAACGACGACCTGCCAGACGCGGAACTTGGTGAATGTGAGCGCGGCAGTCATTGAGTCTCCTTTGGGTCCGAAGTCCGGGGTCCGGGGCGACGTGTGCGGTCGGTGGAACGCACCTGCGACCGCATTCGCGTGATCATATCGTGCATCAGAACGTCGCTGCGGCCAGTCCCCAGAAAGCCGTCCCCGTAGCGGCGGCGGCTTGTCCCCGCCGGTGGCGGAGTGGAGCGCCCGCAGGCGCGGAACGGAGCCACAATCGCCGCCACGACGCCTCCCTCGATCGAACTATGGATTCTTGGCGGGGCGTGTTGTGGCCTGCGGAAAATCCCTCTCCCCCGGCCCCTCTCCCGACCGCGGAAAATCCCTCACCCCCCCCGGCCCCTCTCCCGACCGCGGAAAATCCCTCACCCCCCGGCCCCTCTCCCGACCGCGGAAGGTCCCTCACCCCCCGACCCCTCTCCCGACCGCGGGAGAGGGGGGAACTCCAATGCCAGCACATTTGCCTTTTGCCCTTCGCCTTTTGCCCTTTAGCAATCGCCCGTTTATCCTGATTCCCATATCGAAGGAGCGCCGCCGTGGAACGCTTTGCTTCACCGACCTGCTACATGGGCATGCTGGAGAACGAATTGATGGATCAGCCGCTGGACTTGCGTGAGCGACAGGCTCCGATCAAGGAACGATTCAAGACCGATCCCGCGTCGGCGAAAACCACGATTTCCGTGCGCAGCGCCACACAGGGTCACCACCCGATGCGCTCGACGATCGCCGCCGACGCTGACCCGTCCTGGATCTGGAACAGCACGGCTCATCCGCAAGCTGGCGGGTTCGGCGATGCGCCATGCTCGGGCGATCTCCTCCTCGCGTCGCTGGCGGCCTGCCAGGAAGTGACGTTGCGGATGGTTGCCGCGGCGATGGGTATTCAGCTCGATGAAGTCGAGATCATCGTCGAAGGGGATATGGATTTCCAGGGGACGATGGGGACCGATCCGGAGACGCCGGTCGGCTTCACTGAAATCCGCACGCGGGTCAATGTCACCGCCGACGCACCGGCAGACCGCCTGGAGCGGCTCGCGCAGCGGGCCG
Source organism: Thermomicrobiales bacterium (assembly GCA_019637585.1). Lineage (GTDB taxonomy): Bacteria > Chloroflexota > Chloroflexia > Thermomicrobiales > UBA6265 > JAHBVL01. The sequence goes on from JAHBVL010000001.1 coordinate 297,380, forward strand.
AGAAGTACTGCGTGGTCAATGCCACACTGCGCAACTCCCCGGCCATGGTGACGGAGATCACCGCCAGCACGCTGACCTGAACCAGAACGGGACACAGGGCCGCCGCTACGCCATGAACGCAGCGCCGTAAACGGCGCTGCTTACGGTGCGATGCCCCTGCCGGGGCTGGATCGTTGGTCCGAAGGACCATGGCGCCGTGAGCCCGGCCCGTTCACGGCCGGGCGGCCTCGCGGAACCGCCGATGACCCGGGCACTCATCGTGTGCACACGCAAACGAGTCACCTGGATCACGCCTCGTTGAAGAGACCCTCGGTTTTCATGCGGCGCAGTGTGGTGTCGAACGCCTCGATGGTTCGATAGACATCCTCGATGGTATGGGCCGCGCTGGGCATGCCGCCTTCCTGGAAGAGCGCAACACCCTCGAGCGACATGCCGAGGTGCAATGCATACCCCAACCGACCCGACACGCCCACACGCAACACTTCTGGCGCCACGCCCTCGGGAAGATGCAAATCGTCACCACGCTGATTGGTGCACGATTGCCCGAGCATGATGTGAAAGGTCGAGCTTTCACCCCAGACGAAACCCGGGATATCCTGCCGCACGATAACCTCGTTGAATCCCGTGCGAATGCGCTTGGCCATCTCGGCCGCGTGGGCTTGCACAGCCGGCGCCTCCGCAAGGGTGAGACATGCGACTCCTGCGGCCGCCGACAGCGGGCTGGCGTTGAATGTGCCGGGGTGGATGATCTTTTTCTCGCGATTCCACGCAGCGTCGCGAAATTCCAGAACACCCATGATGTCGGCGCGACCGCCGATCGCCCCGCCGGGAAGACCGCCAGCCACAATCTTGGCCAGGGCCGTCATGTCGGGAATCACCCCGCATGCTTCCTGTTTGCCTCCGGGCGCCCAGCGAAACCCGCTGATCACCTCATCGAAGATCAGCACCGTACCGGTTTGCTCGGTGAGACGCCGAATCTGTCGCAGGAAATCGTCTGACAAAGGCATCGCCGACCAGGACGCGCCGCTCGGTTCGACGATCACCGCGGCGATGTCGCCTTGCTCCAGCTGGTGGGTGATGAAGTCGATGTCGTCGGGCCACGCCACGACCACCGTATCGAGCGCTTGTTGTGGAACACCCGGATAGTGGGACGTATCGAAGGGTGGCCGGCCACCCGCCACCGCATAGTCGTGCCAGCCGTGAAAGTGTCCGGCGAACTTCATCACGCGCGGTCGCCCGGTATGAGCGCGAGCGATGCGCATGCCCAGCATCGTCGCTTCGGTACCTGACGCTGTGAACTCGACCCGCTCGATCGATGGTACAAGTGCGCGGATTCGCTCACTCCAGGCGATCTCCAGCTCATGGCCGGCGCCATAGTGCGTGCCCCGCCTGGCTTGCTCGGCGACGGCTTCGACGATCTCGGATCGACCATGCCCGAACAACAATGCGCCATGACCCATGGCGTAGTCGATGAGCTCCTGCCCATCGACGGTTGTTTTCCGGGAGCCGGAAGCTTCTTCCATATATAAGGGAAACGGCTCAAGATACCGGACATCATGTGTGACGCCGCGAGGAATCCCCTCCAGCGCTCGCTGATAGAGCGCGTGGGATTTCGGATTTCTGGCGAAGTACGCTGCTTCGATGGTTTGATTGCTTTGTGGTGGCATTGCGCCTCTCCCTCCGGGCGCCACGGCGATGCGCGGCGCGCGAGCGGGAGTCACACCGAAGACAGAGGTTGGGTATGGCTCCCAGCCTGCGCCGGGACCGCCAAACATCCGACCTTCGGCATGACTCCTGAGTTCGTTAGACCGTCGCCAGCTCCAGGGCCGCCAGCGAACCGCTGATCCGCGTCACCACGCTGTCCTGCGGATCGAGGAGTGGTTTGGCAACGGGGCCAACCGCGAATCCGAGCTCACGCATCGACGCTTTGAGCGGACCGGGATTGCACTCCGAGAAGATGGCGTTGAGGAATGGCGTGAGCGCCAGATTGATCCGGCGCGCTTCCGCGATATCGCCCGCCTCGACAGCGTTGAAGAGTCGCGCCCAGTGCTCCGGCACCGTGTTTGCCGATGCCAGAATCGCTCCCTTCGCTCCAGCCAGAAACTCGGGGAGGGCGTAGTGATCTTCTCCGGAGAGAACAACCAGTCGTTCACCGGCAAGCTGGATCAGCTCGCTGAACTGCAGCAGACTGGTGTTGCACTCCTTGATCCCCACGATCTGGTCGATATCGCCGGCTAGTTGGACGACCGTTTCCGGCAGGAGATTGACTTTCGTGCGGGACGGAATGTTGTAGAGAATCACCGGCAACGTCGTCGCGGCGGCGAACTCGTGATACCAGGCCGCGATGCCCTCCTGCGTTGGGCTGACATAGTAGGGCGTGACTGGCATCACATAGTCGGCGCCACTTCGCTCGGCGAAGCGGGCCATTTCCCTGGCATCTTCCAGTCCGGGCGCCACGATGCCAACCACCACGGGAACGCGTCCCTGATTGTGCTCGAGCGCCAGCGTCACTGCCCGCTCTCGTTCATATGCCGCCAGCGCCGTGTACTCACCGGTTCCGCCAAGCACCACCAGGCCGGTGCACCCGCCCGAGACGACATAATCGATGACTTGTCGCACGACATCTGCGTTGACGGTTCGCCCGTCGGATTCCAATGGTGTTACGAGGGCGCAATAGATTCCGTGCAATCTCGGGTCCAAGGCCATGGCCTCAATTCTCCATTCCTCTCGTCAGCTGGTAATCGGGTGCGAAAACGACGCAATCTCAGAAGCAAACCACCAGACTCTCCAGATCACGCGGGTAGTAGGTCAGCATCTCGGGACCATGCTCTCGGATGACCACTGTTTCCGAGTGCCGGAATCCCGCCAAGCCGGGCACATAGAAACCGGGCTCGATCGCGAGAACCATTCCCTCCTGAATCACCCGCTCGTCACCCAGATCGACGAACGGCGCTTCTTTGCCTTCCAGACCGATGCCGTGACCGGTGTGATGCGTCTGGAGGTGGGAGATGCCAAGCTCTTCCGCGGCCCGGGTGATGTCTGCTTCCGCCGCGGCAAGGGTGCGGCCAGGCTTCAACGAATCGAACGCCACTTCCTGGAGATCGAGCATCGTCTGGAAGTTCTTGATGAACTCAGCCGACGGTTCGCCGACAACCATGGTCCGCTCGAGCTCGGAGTGATAGCCGCCGATATCGACATTGACATAGGTCGTGATGCCATCCCCCCGGTTGATGCCCCGGGTGGCAACGATCGCGTGCGGAATCGTCGTTTTGGCGCCGACATTGAAGTCGACCACCACCGGCCCAAGGCGGCCACTGGTCAATGGCTTGTAGGAAGATCCGAGCGCCTTGATCAGCGTCGTCGTGGTTTCGTTGGCCACATTCAGGCGAATCGGCAGTTCAATTCCGCCGATGACGATGCTCTCCTGCAGCCGCCGGTGGGCCAGGTTGCCCCACATGCAGCTCTGCTGCATGAGCCGCACTTCGTTTTCACTCTTGACCAACCGGAGATCGTCGACAACTTCGAGCACACGCTCGGTCGGGTTCTCCAGAATGGAGGAGAGGTTCGGGCCGCGATAGCCAAGGACGTCATGGTGGCCGTCGTTGTCGTAACCGATGCGCTTGCCAGAAAGCCCCATGTCCTTCAGGAGATCACCCACTTCATAGAGCGGATGCCGCGTGCCCGGATATTCCGGATAGATCCTCACGTGTGTGATGGTGGGAGTACGGGAGATATGCACGCGCTCCAACATCGGGGCGATTGCGCCAACTTCTCCCTCGACCGGGATGACGATGGCGATCGGGCGCTCCGACTGGAGGTGAAAGAACCCTGTCGCATAGGCGATGCGCACCGGATGGAAGAGCACGATGGCGTCGAGCTTGCGCGATTCCAGCGATGCTCGAATCCGGCCGAGACGTTCCTGATATTCAGACTGCGGGATTTCCCACCAGGTCGCCGCTTTGAGGGGTGTCTTGCTGACTGCAGATGTCACGATGGCTTCTCCTGAACTGACCAATGTCATTGAAGGTATGAGGACGGTCCTCACCTGAGGGTGGCCGGGGGCACTGGCTCCTTTCTTCGTGGTTGTTGCATCGAGCTGTCTTGCCCGGTCGATCCATGACGGCGCCTCACCATGGAACTCACCGGACAATCCGTTTGGGGTCGAGAACATCGCGCAGCCAGTCGCCAATCATGTTGACCGACAGGGCGAGGAGCACCAGCGCGACACCGGGGAAGGTGATGAGCCACCAGGCGGTGAAGATGTAGTCACGGCCTTCACTGATCATGCTTCCCCACGCCGGCGTGGGAGGTTGAACGCCAAAACCCAGAAAGCTGACGCTCGCTTCGGCGACGATGAAGCGGGAAACCTGGAGCGTCGCGACGACGATCAATGGGGTGAGGATGTTGGGCAGCACGTGCCGGAAAATGATGCGCGCCTCCCGGCAGCCCATGAGACGGGCAGCATGGACGAATTCGCGCTCCCGCACGACGATCGTCTCGCCGCGGGCGATACGGGCATGCTCGACCCATCCGACGATGATCAGCGTCAGGATGATGTTTCGCAGTCCCAATCCGATGATGGCATTGATGACCAGCGCCAGCAGGATGAAGGGAAAGGAGAGCTGGACATCGGCAAGCCGCATCAGCACCGCATCGACCGTTCCCCCGAAGTGACCCGCCACCAGTCCGATGATGGTGCCGACGATTCCAGCCGCGATGGCGGAGACAAATCCGACCAGGAGCGACACGCGCGCTCCATAGATGAGCCGGCTGAGAACGTCGCGGCCGAGCTGGTCGGTTCCCGCCAGATGACCCGGGGTCAGCGGCGCGGCCAACCTGGCTGCGTAGTCGGGCTGGTTGGGATTGCCATCGACGAGCACAGGAGCCAGAGCCGCCACAAGTGTGACCACCAGCAGCAACGCCATGAACGAGGTGATCCAGAGGTCGGACGCCAGCGCCCGCTTCGCGCTGACAACCCACGGCCGCGATGATTTCTGGGCAAGCGTGGCAGCAGTCACCGGTATCGCACCTGTGGGTTGAACCAACCATATGCCAGATCAGCCAGCAGGTTCGCCATGGTGAAAAGCACCGCGAACAACACCACGGCAAAGGTGACGATGGCGAAATCCCTGTTCTCCAGCGCCTGGACTGTGACACGTCCCAGACCGGGCCAGGCAAAGACGTTCTCGACGACGACGGCGCCACCCAGAAGACGGCCGACCTCCAACCCGGTAATCGTCACAATCGAGATACTCGCGTTCTTGAAGGCATGAATCGTGATGATCCGCGTTGGGTTCAGCCCCTTGGCATGGGCGGTCCGGATGTAGTCCTGATGCAGGACATCGAGCATGATCGAGCGGGACAACCGGGCATAGCGCGCCATGCTTGCGGCCGAAAGCGCGATTGCCGGCATGATCAGCTGTTGCAGGCCGCCGCGGCCGCCCGTGGGCAACCAGTTCAACGACACCGAGAAAGCCAGGATCAACAGCAAGCCCAGCCAGAAGTTGGGCAACGCCTGGCCGAGCACCGCGATCAGCGAAGCGATCCTGTCCCAGAACGATCCATGGTGCAGTGCGGCGAAGACACCGAGCGGGATGCCGACGACCATGGCAATGAGGAGCGCGGCGACGCCGAGTTCCAGCGTCGCCGGGAGTCGCTCCAACACCACCTCAGTCGCCGGCCGCTGCTGCCGGGTCGAGTCGCCAAAATCCCCCTTCGCAGCGTCGGTGATGAACTGAGCGTACTGGACCACGAGCGGATCGTTGAGTCCCATCCGCTCGCGGACTGCTTCGATTTCTTCCGGTGACGTGTCGATCGGAACGTAGAGCAGAGCCGGGTCGCCACTGAGCCGCAACATGAAGAAGACCGCAGTGACCGCCAGGAAGACGACGACAACGCCATGAAAGAGCCGAACAGCGACGAAACGTCCCAACTATGATTGACCCTCGACGTCACCCATCCACAGCAAGTCGTCGACCCGAGCCTCCCACTTGATGGCGTTGGAAACGCCGTAGACGGCAGGTCGCTGCCAGAGTCCAAGAATCGCGGCGTCCTCGAACGCCAGACGCTGTGCTTCGTTCCACAGATTCTGGCGAGCTTCCGCATCCATGGTGACCATCGCTTCGTTGATCGCGTCTTCAACCTCCGGGTTGGAATACCCGCTGTAGGTCGCGTCAGCCTTGTAGACGAATGGCAGCGTGTTGATGCAGTCCATCGATGGTCCCCAGCCGAAGAGGAACATGTCGCCCGTCTGACGGTTGGAGACTTTTTCGAGATGGTTGCCCCACTCGTTGAACTGCACTTCGACGTTCAGACCGATGTTCTGCAGATCGGCGGCAATGCCGACCGCCGCATCGGCGTCCATTGGATAGCGTCCGTTCGGCGAGTCGAGAACGATCGTCTGATTCGAAAAGTCGATACCCGTTTCCGCCAGCAGTTCTCTGGCCAGGTCGGGATCGTAGGGATAGGGCGTGAGCTCGGTGTTGAATTCCGGACTGTTGCTCGGCATGATGCCGGCCAGCCGCGGCGCCAGATCACCGAAGAAGCTCTCGGTGATGACCTGAATATTCACGCCGTAGTTGACCGCCTGGCGAACGCGCGGATCGGCCATCAGGCTGCCTTCCCGGTTATTGACCAGGGCGACATAGTTGGTGCGCGCAGACGGGATCGCTTCGATTCGCGAGTGTCCACTGGAGGTGACCGGATCGATCATCTCCATCGGCACGTCCCTGACGAGGTGGATCTCCTCGTTGAGCAGCGCCGCAATACGAGAGGCCCCTTCCGGAATGGTGCGGAACTCGACTTCGTTCACATGGACGGTGTTGTGCCAGTAGTCGGGATTGCGCTCGAGCACCACGCGCTCGTCCCGCGACCACTCCTTGAATTTGAAGGGACCGCAGCCAACCGGATTCGAGGCCAGGTACTCCGGACCCTGCTCGGCGAGGAGCTTTGGCGGCAGCGGATAGAGCTGGGCCAGCCGTCCCGGCAGATCGGGGAAGGGTCCATTGGTGACCACCCTGAGCGTGAGTGGACTCTCGATGGACATCTCGACAATCGGCTCGTAACGAGCCAGGTAGTGGCTCTCGTGGGCGGGATCGAGGGCATAGTCGATACCGGCTTTGATGCTCTCGGCGTCGACCGGTTCGCCATTGTGGAAGGTGATTCCCTCCTGCACAACGGTGATATCCCACGTCACGTCATCCACGCTGACCACATCGGCAAGCCACGGGCCGATCAGGTAGTTGCTGGCGGGATCGAGACGAGTGATGGGATCGAAAAGATGATCGATGATCGAGGTCGTCGTGGCATCGTTGATCGCGTTGGGAAGCAGCGTCCGGGTGTCGACCGGATAGCCGATGACGATTTTGTCGATCGTCTGCTGGGCCGACCGGACAACGGCAGGACCTGCGGACTTTGGCGCGGCATCGGCTGAGGCGAGCCCGCCCAGGGCGGAAGTACCGAGACCAGCTGCTCCGGCAAGCTTCATGAACTGTCTGCGGTTGGTTTCAGTTGACCGTATGGTATGAATGCCGTTCTTTTTCACCACTCAGCTCCTTCCAGGTCGTACCTACCGCCCATCTTGAGATTCCCAGGCGCTTTCCGGGGCCAGATTTGCCGGATGCTTGCGCATTTCTCACAAAGACCGTAGCATGCAGTCTATTGCCAGTCCAATACAAATTTCTGAGGGATTGATACCCCAATGGAAACAATGCACTCGGAGGTCACCCTTCATCAAATGCGCCTCTTCGTCGCTGTCGCGGAGGAGCTCCACTTCGGCCGGGCGGCCGAGCGGCTGTACATGAGCCAGCCGCCGCTGAGCCGTCAGATTCGAACGCTGGAGGAGAATGTCGGTGTCCAGCTGCTCGATAGAACGACGCGAAGTGTCCGGTTGACGCGAGCCGGCGAAGCATTTCTGCAGGAGGTCCGCCAGGTGCTGGCCGGGGCCGCACGGGCCCAGCGGGTCGCCACCGGGGTCGCCGCGGGGACGATGGGTGTGCTCCGCATCGGCTACATCGAGGCGGTGGCGCTCGACATCCTGCCGCGTGTGCTGCCTCGCTACCGCCGCATCTTTCCTGGCGTTGAACTGGAGCTGCGGGAGATGCACTCCACACACATTTCGAGCGCCATGCGCGACGGCGAGGTCGATATCGGTATCGTTCGCCTTCCCGTCGATCAGGAGGGCCTGGAGATGGAGTGGATCGCCGAGAATCCGTTCGTGGCGGCAGTCTGGGACGATCACCCGCTTGAAGCAGGCGTTCCGGACACCAGCGTCCTGGCCAAGGAAATGTTTCTCACCTATTCACAACGCATCTGCGTGGGCGTCTATACGGCCACGCTTCAAATCTGCACCGAAGCAGGTTTCGTACCAAACATTCGTGGCTACGCAAGCAGCACGCCGGAGCTGATGAGTCTGATTGCCGCCCGGGAAGGGATTTCGCTTGTACCGGTGCAGTTCTCGATGATTCCGTGGATCGGCGTCAAATTCGCCCGTCTACCGGGTTCCGCTCCCACCAGCCCGATCGCCGTCGTTTGGCGGGAAGGAACGATCAACGAGACCTACAGACGGTTCGTCGATGAAGTGAAGCTCGCGGTTCAGGCGCCGGTGGCCGTCTGAGGCACGCTTGGTCCGGAGTCCGGAGTCCGGAGGTCGAGAGGCAGCCGGCAATTTGTCCCTCACCCCCGGCCCCTCTCCCGACCGCGGGAGAGGGGGGAGGTACCTTTCCCTTCGCCCACCGCCTCTCCACCTTCTCTCCTATCCGCCTATCCGCCTATCCGCCTCTTCGCCTCTTCGCCTCCGTCCACAGCAACCGGCGCGGTGAACTGACTGGCGTAGAGATCGGCATAGAATCCCTGCTGCTCCATCAGCTCGTCGTGCGTACCCTGCTCGATGATGTTGCCGTCTTTCATGACGAGGATCAGATCGGCGTTGCGGATGGTCGAAAGGCGGTGGGCGATGACGAAGCTGGTGCGGCCCTGCATCAGACGGCCCATCGCTTCCTGGATCAGCGCTTCGGTTCTCGTATCGACTGAGCTGGTGGCTTCGTCGAAGATGAGCATGGGCGCGTCGGCGAGCATGGCGCGGGCGATGGTCAGGAGTTGCTTTTCCCCGGCCGAGATGTTGTCCGCTTCCTCGTTCAGCACCATGCTGTATCCGCCCGGCAGCGACCGGATGAAGTGGTCGGCATGAGCGGCGGTTGCCGCGGCTCGCACCTCCTCGGATGTCGCGCCCTCCTTGCCGTAGGCGATGTTCTCTTCGATCGTCCCATTGAACAGCCAGCTGTCCTGCAGGACCATGGCGAACTGGCTGCGCACATCCGACCGCGACATCTGATCGGTCGGGTTGCCGTCGATGCGGATCGTGCCGGAATCGGGATCGTAGAAGCGCATCAGCAGATTGACCACCGTGGTTTTACCGGCGCCGGTCGGACCGACGATCGCCACCCGCTGTCCGGGCAGAATGCTCGACGAGAAATCCTTGATCACGGTTTGCCCCGGCAGATAGCCGAAAATGACGTGTTCGAACTCGACGGCTCCCTCGACCTCGACGGCGACAGGCGCGCCGGCTGGATCGGGTGACTCCTCCGCTTCATCGAGGAACTCGAAGACGCGCTCGGCGGCGGCCGCGGTCGATTGCAGCACATTGGCGATACTGGCGGTCTGGGCAATCGGCTGGTTGAACTGGCTGAGATACTGCATGAACGCTTGGATATCGCCGATGCGCAATCGCCCGTCGATCGCCAGCCATCCTCCCAGCACGGCAACACCGACATACCCCAGGTTTCCGACGAAGATCATGATCGGGAACATCAGACCGGAGAGAAACTGGGCGCGCCAGGCACTGCCGTAGAGTCTGGCATTGACCGCCTTGAAGGTCTCGATCGATTTGTGCTCCGCGCCGAACGCCTTGATCACCGCATGCCCGGAGAGCATCTCCTCGACATGACCATTCAGCTGGCCGAGCAATGCCTGCTGCTGGACGAAATAGGGCTGCGAGCGCTTGGTGATCAACCGGATGAGCACCATGCTGACCGGCAGCACCAGAAGCGCCACCAGCGTCATCTCCCAGCTGATGGTCAGCATCATGACCAGAATGCCGATGAGCATGGTGACCGAGGTGACGATCTGGGCCAGCGACTGATTGAGCGTCTGGCTGATGGTTTCGACATCGTTGGTCACCCGGCTGAGCACTTCGCCGTGGGTCCGCGAGTCGAAATAGCGGAGGGGGAGCTTGTCGATCTTTTCCGAGATGCCGTCGCGCAGATCGTAGGTCACCCGCTGGGAAACGCCGGCCATCATCCAGGCCTGGATGTAGCTGAGGAGAGCGCTGACGACATAGAGCGCCACCAGCAACCAGATTTTGCGGAGAATGGCGTCGAAATCGATACCGTGGCGGGCGGAGAGGTCCATTCCGGCCACGGCTTCCCGTTGCGCTTCCGGGATACCCTCCAGGACACCGGGAGATGCTTCGGCGAGGAGCTGTGCGCCGGTGGTGCCGGGTGGAATTTCGGCGCCGGCGGGGAGGTCGTCGATGATCTGGTCGTAGAGCCGGCCCTGGGAGTAGCCGCTGACCACCGTATTGGTCACATCGCCCAGGATGCGGGGCGTGACGATCGAAAACGCGGTGCTGCCGATAGCGAAGACCAGCACCAGTCCGATCTGGAGCCAGAAGGGTCGCAGATAGCCGATCAGGCGGAGGATCGTCCCTTTGAAATCCTGCGCTTTCTCGCCCGGCGCGCCAGGCGGACCACCCCGCGGACCCGGGAAGAAGCCTGGTCGTATCGACTGGGTGGAGGTCGTGGGTCGTTGGGCGCTCACGCTGGTTCGCTCCCGTTCGACGGATGCTGCAGCTCGCGCGCCAGTTCGGATTCCGAGAGCTGGGAAGCGGCGATTTCGCGGTAGACCTGGCAATTCCTCAACAGCTCGGCGTGGGTTCCCTCCCCGACGATCCGCCCGGCATCGAGCACCACGATCTTTTCGGCGTGCATGATCGTGTTCACCCGCTGGGCAACGATGAGCACCGTTTTGTCTGCGGTTTCCCGGGCCAGCGCCGCCCGCAGGTTGGCGTCTGTACGAAAGTCGAGTGCGGAAAAACTGTCGTCGAAGATGACGATCTCGGGTTCCCGGATCAGGGCGCGGGCGATCGAAAGCCGCTGGCGCTGGCCACCGGAAACATTCGACCCACCCTGGGCAATCGGGTGCTGGAACCGGTCCTCGAACTGCTCGATGAACTCCATCGCTTGCGCGGTGATCGCGGCCGCGACCAGCTCGCTTGCCGTGGCGTCATCTTTGCCGTAGCGGAGATTCGATTCGATCGTGCCGGAGAAGAGATTGGCTCGCTGCGGAACATAACCAATGCGGCTACGCAGGTCGTCGAGACCCAGATGCCGGACATCGACGCCATCGAGCAGCACGGCGCCGCGGGTGGCGTCGTAAAAGCGCTCGATCAGACCGATCAGGGTGGACTTGCCGCTGCCGGTCGGACCGACGATCGCGGTCGTCTCTCCCGGCCGGATCGAGAATGTGATGTCCTGGAGAACCGGTTCTTCAGCGTCGGGATAGACGAACGAGACATCGCGGAACTCGATCAGCCCATCCGCCGCCCGCGCCGGAACGGGGTGGGGAGGATCCTGAATGCATGGTTCAGTGTCGAGAATCTCCACGACCCGGCGCGCGGAAACAGCGGCCCGGGATGCCATGACGAAGATCATCGAGATCATCAGGAAGGAGAAGATCACCTGCATGGCGTACTGCATGAACGCCATCATGTCGCCGATCAGGAGCTCGTTGCGCTCGATCTTGTGGGCGCCGATCCAGACAATGGCGATCGAGGTGAAGTTGAGGATCAGCATCATGGCCGGCTGCATCAGCGCCATCAGCCGGTTGATCGACAGATTGGTCTGATTGAGATCGATGTTGGCTTCGTCGAAGCGCTGCCGTTCGGTCGGTTGACGGTTGTATGCCCTGATCACGCGCATACCAGTGAGCCGCTCGCGGGTGACCAGGTTCAGCCGGTCGACAAACTGCTGCAGGCGGGAGTAGCGGGGCAGGGACATGGCAACAAGGGTGGAGATGATCACCAGGAGAACCGCCACCGCCACACCCATGATCCAGGACATGGAGGGAGCCAGGTGATAGGCCTTGATCACCGACCCGATACCCATCAGCGGCGCCATCAGCGCCAGCCGCAGGATCATGAACAGACCCATCTGAATCTGCTGCATGTCGTTGGTGCAGCGGGTGATCAACGACGCCGTGGAAAACCGGCTGAACTCGAGCGGGGAAAAGGCCTCGACCCGACTGAAGGTGTCGTTCCGGAGTTCGCGGGTGAACCCGGCGGCAATGCGGGAAGCCAGGAAAGCCGCGCTGATCGTACAGAGGCCGCCGGCCAGCGCCACCAGCAGCATCCGGAGTCCGGTGGAGAGGATGACATCACTGTCGTTCCCCACGATCCCCTCGTTGACGATATGGGCCATGTAGTCGGGTAAGGAGAGATTGGCGACAACCTGCCCGATCAGCAGCAGGACCATCGCCACGAGAGGGATGATGTACGGTCTCAGATAGTGAGCCAGACGAAGCAACCGGCTGGATCCTCAGTAGCGGCGCGCGGAGCTCCTCCAACCAGGGGCTGACGGTGAACGTCGCGTGCGTACTGTAGCGGGTGTGTCAACCATGATGGCACGAGCGGATCGCTGAATGGACATGTGAAACGAACTATGCTTCCCGGCATCTCATGCCGGGGAGGAGTTCCTCCGCTACGCTGCGGTGAAAGCGTCTGTACGGGAGCCTCAGCAAAGTGCCAGTCATCCTGAACGAAGTGAAGGAACTCTCCGTCGTCTCCTGCCACGACCGTCGTCTCCCTGGAGACTGCTGCGGCAGGAGATCCTTCGCGTGGCTCAGGATGACGATGCTTCTTCATGCCGCGCTGGTGCCGGCCCCCGGCATGGTGGTTCAGGATGACCGTGCTCTTCCGCCGGTTCGAAGTGCCTCAAGGAGGATCGCATGCTGCGTGGTGAAACAATCCGTTTGCGCCAGGTGCGGGAGCGCGATCTGGATGCGCTTTACGACATCGATACCGACATCGCCAACCGGGGGGCGTATTACCCCACCGGTACGATGAGCGAACCCGAATTCAAGAGGGCTTTCCAGGAAACCGGGTTCTGGTCGAAAGACGAAGGCATGTTGCTCATCGTCGACGGTCAGGATATGCTTCTCGGACAGGTCGAGTTCTTTCGCACGCTCAACTATCTGGACGAGCTCGAACTTGGCTACCGTCTTTTTTCGCCAGCGTACGCCGGTCGGGGCATTGCCACGGAAGCGGTCACGTTGATGACCGCGTATCTCTTCGACCGGACGAAGTTCAATCGCATCCGGCTGATCATTCATCCGGAGAATGCTGCGTCGCTGCGGATTGCCGAGAAGTGCGGGTACCGGCATGAGGGAACTGCCCGCGGAGCGATTTTCCATCACGGCCGGTATCACGACGTCGAGGTCTATGCGATGGTGCGCGAGGATTTCGATTCCAGGAACAGGGCACCACCAGACACGCCCTAAATCGGTTCGATATCGACGTCCACGATATCATCGCGATTCATATCCTGGCTGCGGGCTTTGCGGGCATCCCAGCGGAGGGTGACCGCCGCCAGCAGGGCAGCCAGCAAGGTTCCCGTGAGCACGGCGACCTTCGCTTCTTCCGCATGCAGCGTTCCTTCGAACGACAACTCCGCGATGAGCAGCGATACGGTGAAGCCGATGCCGGTCAGGAACCCGACCGGCAGCAGATCGCGCATGCCGATGGCATCCGGCAGGCGAAGTGAGGTGACGCTGGTCACAACAAACGTGGTTCCGAGCACACCACAGAGTTTGCCCAGCACCAGCGCGGCAACGATAGCCGGCACCACTGGCTGGCCGGCAAGCTCACGAAGCGATTCTCCATCGACAACGTTGACGCCGGCCGAGAAGAGGGCAAAGATGGGCAACGCCACCGCGGTGGAGAAGGGACGGACGGCATGCTCCCAGGCAAGCACGCGAGTCTCCGATTCCTCGCCGATCAGTGTGGCCGGTGCGGAGAGACCAAGCAATGCTCCCGCAATCGTGGCGTGCACCCCCGATTCGTGCATCAGCGCCCAGGTGACAAACGCAACCAGCGCGAGCAGGAGGAGGTTCACCTGCCTCCTGCGGGCCAGCCAGGCAAAGACCCCGGCCCCTGCCAACGCGGCTGCCAGGGCCATCTGGTCGATCGAATCGGTATAGAAAACGGCGATGACCACGATGGCCAGCAGGTCATCGACAACAGCCAGCGTCAACAGGAAGAGTCGCAGGACCGATGGCAACCCGCGACCGAAGATGGCCAGCACGGCCAGCGCGAATGCGATATCTGTGGCGGTGGGGACCGCCCACCCCTTGAGAATGTCACGGTCATCGAGCAGGAGCGCGATAACCACGAACGTCAACGCCGGCGCCACCATGCCGCCGACTGCCGCCAGCACTGGCACTGCCGCTTCACGTGCATCGCGGAGACTTCCCGCCACGAGCTCGTGCTTGATCTCCAGCCCGACGACGAAGAAGAAGATCGCCAGCAACCCATCCGCTGCCCAGGTCGCCAGGGAGAGGTCGAGATGAAGCGCGGCTGGTCCAATGACCGTATCAGCGAGGCGTTCGTAGGCGGAGCGCCACGGTGAATTCGCCCAGATGAGCGCGAGGAGGGTGGCAACGATCAGCAAACCGCCGCTCGTGGTGTCCCGGGTGATCCAGCCTCGCAAACGGGCACGATAGGGTGTGGAATGGGGTGGACTGGCCAGGGGGAACTCCGTGGTCGCATATCTGTCGTGCCCGCACAGTTGCAGACAGACGCCGACCAGACTTCCCGGCACTCCGCTGGAAGTTTAGCGTCACCACGTGGCAGATGGGGAGGAACACGGTGATGGCTTGTCACCCGCAGGATGCGAGGATGCTACGCCACCTGAACGTCGATCCGATCGAACTCCGGGGTGCCGAGGCGAGCGGTTGCGTGCATGACCTCAATAGCCACCACGGTGTTGTTCTTGTCGAAATCGAGAACGATGCCAGGATAGACCTCTTCTGACTCGACGACTTCGGCATCCGCGAAGCGGACGTAAATGGCATCGGTTTCCTTGTCGAGAAGTATCCTCAATCGGTTCATAGTTCCTGACCGGCCCTTTCTACTTCGGAAGAAGCGACCCGGCGTATTCCACGCCGGCCCTCGACCACCGGAGCAGTTCCTCATCCTCCCCGAGAACCGCGGAGCTGACGAGCACCCAGTTGTTCATCGAGCGGCCGGAAAGGTCGAATTCGCGGCATCCTGGTTCCGCCAGTGCGCCGGCACGACGATCGGGGCCGGTGCGGACAATGAGGTCGTCGCCACTGACCCCGCAGGCCATATTGCCGTTGATCATGAAGATGATGCTGCCAAACATGCGGCGCTCGTCGAGACCGGGTTCATCGTGAAGGATGGCGCGAAGCCGGTTGGCCAGATCGGGATCGTACGGCATCGCCAGGGGCTCCTTTGAGATGACGGCAGTCAACGTCACGCTGATCGAGTTGGCTACATCAGGTGCGACAGTGCGGACAGGATACCAATCGAGCCGGTGATGATCAGGAGCAGGAGCACCAGACGCTGAAACTGGCTGACGCTGAAGTGCCGGAGCGAACGCTGACCGACGATGGTGCCAACCGTCGCGGCCGGCAGGAGGATGAGGGTCGTGCGGATGGCGTCGCGCCCGATCAGGTCGTCGCGGGCCAGCTGCGCCAGACTGGCGAAGCTGAGCATGTAGAAGATGACCGTCATGGTGCCGCGGAAGATATGGGTCGCATAGCGGCGGGTGGAAAAGAGCAGGATGATCGGCGGACCAGCCATACCGATGGTTGTGGAGAGGATGCCGCTAAAGAGGCCGGTGATCGGATTCGCCGGACGCGAATCAGCGCCGGGAATACGCCAACCGGCCAGCAAGGCCAGAGCCGAAAACACCACCGCTATCCCGGCCATCAGCTCGATGACAGAGGAGTCGAGATCGCGCAGCATCGCCAGACCGATGAAGGTGCCGGCCAGCGCGGTGGGCAGAATCGAGGCGACGGTTCGCCATTCGACGTCCCGGAAAACCTCTTTGAGCACCACGATCCGGGTGACCATGACCAGCAGGAGACAGAGGGTGGTGACGGTCGGAGGATCGTAGAAGAGGAGAAGGGGCGGGACGGCGACCAGCGCGAACCCAAACGCCGCCAACCCGGAAATGATCCCGGCGCCGAAGACAATGACGATGATTGCGAGAAGCTCGAGGTCCAGCCAGATGCTCCACATCACCCAGGATCAGGGCAAACTCAATCCACCATCAATATAGAGCGTTTGACCGGTGACGAAGTCCGCGGCCGGACTGGCAAGATAGGTCACCGCTCCAATCACATCACTGGCATCGCAGTAGCGGCCCAACGGAATGCGCTCTTCGGCTTTGGCCAGCGCTTCCGGGGTGGAAAGCCGGGCCGCGGTTTCTCGGGTGACCGTGCTGGTCGGAGCGACCGCGTTCACCGCAATGCCGTGGGCTGCCCACTCCAAAGCCAGCACGCGCGTGAGCTGCTCCACACCCGCTTTCGACGCGCCATAGGCAGCATATCCATCCTGACAGACGCGCGAGAGAATCGAGGAGATGGAGATGATCTTTCCCGAACCCGCTTCGATCATCTCGCGAGCAGCCCGGCACGAGCAGAAAAAGACGCCTTTCACATTGATGTCGAACATCGTGTCCCAGACCTCTTCGCTCATCTCGAGCGCCGGCTGGTTGATGTAGATACCCGCATTGTTCACCAGCACGTCGATTCTGCCGTAGGTCGCCATCACGTCATCGAAGAGAGCATCGACGCTCATCTTGCTGGCCACGTCGACGGTGAAACCATGAGCGCGCCGTGAACCAGCTTCCCGGACTTCGTCCGCCACCGCGTCGACATCCGAGCGGGTCCGGCTGGCCAGCGCTACCGATGATCCACCTTCAGCAAAGGCGATCGCCATCTGCCGGCCGATCCCCTTGCCGGCGCCGGTGATGAGCACGACACGATCGTGGTGTTCTGAACTCGGCATCAACACGTCCTCTTTCTGCGCGCGATCAGCTCCAGCAACGCGCTCCACCCTGAGTATTCGGGCGAAAAACGTTGATCGACCGATTTGATATTCAGTACCATATCAGATGTGCGATTGAACCACTGAGCGGATGTACTATCGAATCGCACCACCGGGCCAGGCCATCCGGCATCGATCTGAGCCGTGCGTGAGTCTTCCAACCTGGTCCGCGACAAGGAGTACAGCGTGCAGCCAGTTGCAGAGTTCAAGACCAAGCGAGCGGTGGCGCTCGATCTGCTGCGTGAAGCCATCATCACGCAGGCCATCGCGCCGGGATCGCGCCTCATCCTGGACGACCTCTCGCAGCAGTTCGGATTGAGTGCAACACCCATCCGGGAAGCGCTGCCTGCGCTGGAAGCGGAAGGACTCATCGTGCAGATGCCGCACAAAGGCGCGGTCGTCACACCGATGGACTATGAGGAAGTGATCGAGCTGTACTCGATGCGAGCCGGTCTCGAGGGAATAGTCGCGTCATATGCGGTCGCCGAGCTCAAGGACGCCGATATCGCCGGGATGGAAGCCGCGCTCAGGCGGATGGAGCGCTATCGTGGCGACTGGGTTCAGTTTCTCGAACAGGACAAGGTCTTTCATGCCTGTCTCTATCAGGCTGCGGGGAGCCAGCGATGGCTGGACACGATCGACAATCTCTGGAGGCGATGCAGCCGCTATATGCTGGCCAGCACGGTGATGACCGGGGCCGAAGCCATGATCTCGAGCGATCATCAGGACATCATCATGGGCTGCAAGGTGCGGGATGCCGAAGGAGTCTCGACGATGATCGTCGAGCACCTCAAACACTCGCGGGACCGGCTGCTGCGCGAGTGGTCCTGAACCGGGCTACCGGGTTCGCATCGTCGGGTCGAGCTGATCTCTGAGGGCGTCGCCCAGGAGATTGAATCCCAGCACGGCAATGGAGATGGCCAGACCCGGGAAGATCGCCACCGACGGGGCGAGCTCCATGTAGCGGCGACCATCGCCCAGCATCGTTCCCCACGACGGGTCGGGGGGCTGGGTGCCCAATCCGAGAAAGGACAGCCCTGCTTCGGCGAGAATCGCTGAGGAAAAGGCCAGTGTCGTTTGAACGATCAACGGCGCTGAGATATTCGGCAGCAGATAGCGCAGCATGATGCGAAAGGGGCGCACTCCGGTCGCCCGGGCGCTCTCCACATATTGCTCCTGCATCACGACCAGCACCGATCCCCTGATGATGCGGGCAAAACCAGACGATTGCACGATGCCGATCGCCAGCATCGCCGTGGCCATGCTCGGCCCGAGCACACTGGAAATGGCAATGATCAGAATGAGTCCGGGAAAGGCCAGCATCGTGTCGACGACACGCTGGAGCAGACTGTCGATGATGCCAAGGTAGTAGCCGGAAACCAGACCGATGACGCCGCCGATGCCCAGGGCAATCGTCACGGAGATCACACCAACCATCAGCGCGACGCGCGCGCCGTAGATGATGCGGCTGAGTGTGTCGCGCCCATACTGATCGGTGCCGAGCCAGTAAGGACTTCCTGGCGAGAGGAGCCGCTTCGCCGGCTGGGCGATCGGGTCGAATGGCGCCAGCCATGGGGCAAAGAGCGCGCAGAAAATGAGGAGCGCCACGATACCGACGCCGATCGCCCCGACCGGCGTGCGGACGATTCTGAAGAGGGTGGATCGTTTCCACGCTGGAGTCGCGCCACCTCCTCCCGTGGTTGCCGCAGCTTCGGCGATTGTCAGCGAAGTTGCCATACTCGTTCTCTGCCGATTGCGGCCCCGGGGCTCACGAATACCGAATGCGTGGATTGACCACGGCGTACAGGACATCGACGATCAGGTTGACGAAGAGGAATCCCAGCGCCACGAAGAGCACTCCACCCTGAACGACCGGATAGTCCCGCTGATAGATCGCATTGAGAATCAACCAGCCGATTCCCGGCAATCCGAAAATCTGCTCGATGACGACCGCGCCACCCAGCAACCCGCCGATCTGAAGCCCAACCACCGTGATGATGGGAATGAGGGCATTCTTGAAGGCATGGCGCCAGATGACGACACGCTCCCGGTTGCCCTTCGCCCGGGCGGTTCTGACATAGTCCTGCCCCAGCGTTTCCAGCATGGCCGAACGCGTCATCCGCATCACGACCGCGATCAGACCGAGACTGAGCGACAACACGGGCAACAGCATCTGCTCGAGATTGCCAATCAGGTCATCGAACGGGCTCACCCAGACGAGCTGCGGTTGCCAGCCAAAGTAGAGCGACGTTACGAGCAGCAACATCGTGGCCACCCAGAAACTGGGGAATGACAGACCGATGAGCCCGATGATCTGGACGATGGTGGCCATGAGGCCATTGGGACGCATGGCCGCCAGCGCGCCGAGCGGCACGGCAATCAGTGTCGACAGGGCGACGGAGAGCACCGCCAGTTCCAGCGTCACTCCCAGACGTTGCACGACGAGCTCGCTCACAGGCTGGGACATGCGCAGCGAGATACCGAAGTCCCCGCGCAGCACGCCGCTCGCCCAGTTCCAGTACTGCACGTAAATCGGCGCATCCAACCCGAACATCCTGCGGAGTGTTTCCCGCTGATCCTCCGGCATCGGGTTGTCCGGATTGGTCATGAGCGACACGATGTCGCCCGGGAGAAGCCGCATCAACCCGAACACCAGAATCGAGATTCCGATGATCGTGGGTACCATCTGTACCATTCTGCGCAGCAGATAGGTGCTCATGTCACACGGTATCGCCTATCCGGAGAACACGCGGGGCGCTGGTGCACGATCGCGCCATCGCCCCGCGTCAACTCCGTGAACGGATCGCCTACTTACTCTGATGCGATCCAGGCATGCTTGAGTCCCCAATCCCGACGGGAGAATGGACTCTGGGTGTAGTCCTGGATATTGGTCCGCACGGCTTCGATCACGCTGTCGTTGCCGATCCAGGTCATCGGAGCCAGTTCCAGCAGGATACGCTGAGCGGCGTCGTAGTACTCCTTGCGCAGGGCCGGATCGATCGTGGTCCGCCCCTTGACCAGGAGATCGTCGAGCTCATCGCTGCCCAACGTCGTCTCAGATCCAGCCATCATGATGTCCGAGTGGAACCGGAAGACGAAGCCGTCCGGATCGTGACGGGGTGAGAATGCATTCGGCTGCATGTCGAAGTTGAAGCCGCCCTCTTCGCTGGTTTCCGTGATGAAGACGCCTGTTTCCAACTGGCGGATATTCACATTGATCCCGACCCGGCTCAGCTGATCGGCAACCACCACAGCCAGTCCCGGGAAGAACTGGTTGAACGCGGTGACCACAAAGTCGAGCTCGGTTCCCTCTTCGATGCCGCCTTCCGCCAGCAGCGCCCGGGCCTCATCGAGATCATTCGAATAGGCTGCCGCGATCTCATCTTCCGGCAGCGCCCAGTCGCCAAATCCTGCCGGAATCGGACCGGACATGTGCAGACCGCCGGAGAAGACCTTGTCGCTGATCTCCTCGCGGTTGATGGCAATGGAGATCGCCTTCCGCACACTGGGGTGATACCAGTGGGGACGGCGCGGATTCAGCTGAAGAATGTAGAGGTAGGACCGGGGAGCGCTGTTGATCGTGAAAGCGCTGTCCCCTTCCATGCGCAGCATGCCGTCGGTGGAGAGCGCCGCGTAGTCGAGCGAACCGCCGCGCAGACCGGCAATCCGCGTTTCCTCATCCTCGAGGATCTTGAAGGTCACTTCATCGAGGTAGGGGAGCGGGTTGCCCCAGTAGTCGGGGTTGCGCTGGTAGAGGATGTAGTCCTTCGGCACATACTCGACAAGCTTGTACGGACCGGTGCCATTGATCGATGTGGCCAGCACCTCAGGAGTCTCGAAGGCGCCCTGCTTGACGACCATCGAGCTTCGCAGAATGGCCATCGCTCCCAACAGCCCCGGGAAGGGGGAGTTGTTGTTGAACTGCACGGTATGCGAATCGATGATCTCGACCGATTCGACCTGGCTGAAATTGACCCGCCAGCCGGCCGGTCCATCCTGATCGATCACGAAATCGAAGGTGTATTTCACATCTTCGGCGGTGAAGTCGCTTCCATCGTGGAATTTGACTCCCTGGCGCAGATGAAAGATGTAGGTGAGGTCGTCCGGTGTTTCCCAGCTCTCGGCCAGAGCGGGAACGATGTTGAGGTTCGAATCGTAGCCCGTCAGGCTCTCGTAGGAATGCTCGAATGCCTGCGTGGCGGCGAATCCGCTATCGACAATCGGATCGAGGCTCACCGGATCGGACTCCGCGGCCCAGACCGACGACCCGCCGGCGGTCTGCGCGCTCGTTCGCTGCGGAGCGAGCGCCATCATGCCGCCCAGAGAGGCGGCGCCCGGGATGGTCAACCCTGCCAGCGCCGCTCTGCGGCCGAGCTCTCGCCTGGTCAGCGGTCGTGATACCGACGTTTTCCGATGGTCCATGCCGTTGTCTCTCGACGCCATGTTCTGCTCTCCTTCCATACGAACCTGGAACGGATAGGCAACTGCCTGAATTCAACACGAGCCCCGGATCATCGTCCCAGAACTCATGCTGAACTCTCTTGACGATTGTATCGTCTGGATTTTATTCTATATCAGATTTCTGAACTGCACACGCAGTCACGGTTCGATTCGGATCACTTTCCTCAACACGAGCACCGCACAACGGGAGTTCCTGGTGATCGTCGATTCCCACGCTCACATATTCCCGTATCTGCAGCATGCTCCCGGAAATCGCCACCGTCCCTTTCTCCAGCGTGGTCTGAATGGCAATCAGCTGCCCGTACGCCGCACACGGGACAATGCCATCGTCACCGGCGTCTCCTTCTGGGATGCGCACGACTACTCCTACGGCGGGTATCGCGAGGTCGATTTCAGAGCGGGCAAATTCGGCCGCTTCGAATGGACGATCGACGGGGTCGACTACTACAAGCAGTACATGCCGCCATCGCTGATCGACAACACCTGCGAGGCAGACTATCTCGTCGCGGAAATGGACTACGCCGGTATCGATGTTGCCCTTCTGCAGAACGATCATTTCTACGGCGCGCTCAATGAGATGTTCCGCGACGCGGTGAGGCAGTTTCCGGACCGGTTCGTCGGCACGGCACACGTCGATGAAACCACCGTCGGCACCCAGGGGGCAATCGACGATCTGCACAAAGCGGCCGAAGAGTTTGGGCTGCGCGGCATCTTCTACGACAGCCGGACCTACTGGTCGGGAACAGATGCCGACGCGATCGACAGCGAGAAGTTCCGGTCGTTCTGGCGAACGGTGGAATCGCTTGGCCTGGTTGTCTACTGGGTGCCAGGTCCGCCGATCGGGTCCGGGATCGAGGGATATCTGGGTCAGCTGCGGCGATGGTGCAACCTCCAGGAGCTGTGCCCCAACCTGCATATGGTCGTGCCGGGCGGCATTCCACATTCACTGCTCGCCGACGCATCCGGCACGCTCCCGGACGAGATCAAGCAACTCGCCCGAAGCGGCCGGGTCGCCTTCGAGCTGCTCTATCCGATATCGGTCGGGCGAGCGCAGGAATACCCCTATCGCGACGCGCTGGAAGAGATTCGCGCGCTCTACGGCGAATGCGGCGGCGCGGCCCTGGTTTGGGGCTCAGATGTCCCCAACGTGCTCCGGCACTGCACCTACAGCCAATCGCTCGAATATCTCCGTCGCTACGCCGACTTCATACCGCCATCCGATATGGATCAGATTCTCGGGGGGACGCTGGCCAGGTTTTTCGGTCTGCCGTCCGATCAGCCAGTTCGCTCGTCCGCCGCGACGAAGGGATAGGGGAAAGATGACCATCGACCGGTCAGCACTGATTGCGATGATGCGCACCGGCGACATCGATGCCGAACGCGCAGGCGAGCTGTCTGCGGCAATCGAGCAGGATCTCCGGAGCCGCCTGCCGAAAAGCGATCTCCGCTTGCGGGCGGCTGTCGATGGACCGGTCGAGATCGCCCGCGACAGGCTGGGTATTCCGCACATCCGGGCCACGACGAGCCCGGATCTTTATTTTGGGCTTGGATTTGCCCTGGCTCAGGATCGCCTCTGGCAAATGGACATGCTGCGACGGAGGGGACAGGGCCGGTTGTCCGAAGTCCTTGGCGAGACCTCGCTCAGCTCCGATATCGCGCACCGCACGATCGGACTCGATCGCCAGGCTGAAGCCGATGCGAGTGCCGTAAGCGAAACGACCGCGGCCGTTGTTGCCGCGTTTGTCGCCGGCGTCAACCGATCGATCGAGACGAGTGCCGGGAATCTGCCGATCGAGTTCGATCTGCTCTCCTACGAACCAGACCCCTGGCGCATCGCCGATGTCTACGCGGCGATTCGGGGTTTTTGGTGGCAGCTGAATGGCCGTCTGTTCAGCATCATCGCTGGCGAAGCGGGACTCCGGTGGCTGCCGGAAGGTCCCCTCCGGGACGCCTTCATGACGCCGGAGTTCAACAATCAGACGATCCTTCCTTCCGATGATGCAGGACAACACGGCGGTCACACCGGCAGCGACGATGGCAAAACGGGGAGTAACAACTGGGCAGTGGCGGGTTCCCGCACGCAGTCCGGCGCCGGCGTGCTGGGGAGTGACCCGCATCTCCCCTTTACGCTGCCATCGACCTGGTACGAATGCCGGTTGACCGGTCCGGAGGATGATGCGGCCGGGGCAATCTTCGCCGCGGCACCCGGACTCTTTTTTGGCCGGAACCAGCACCTCGCCTGGGGCATCACCAACAACAACACATCGCTGCGCGATCTCTATATCGAGGAAACGGATCCGGAAAACCCGGAAACCTACCGGGAAGGAAGCGACTGGGTTCCCTTCACCGTGAGTACCGTGGACATCCCGGTCCGGGACCGGGCGCCGGAGTCACTCACGATTCGCGAGACCCGGCGGGGCCCGCTGGTGAATCACCTTGTGACGCAGCTCGACCCTGCCGGCGACCCGCCCGTCTCGTTGCGCTGGGTTGGTCAGCAGCCAATCGACAACATCAGCTGCCTCATCGCGGCGAACCGGGCGCGGGACTGGCAGGAATTCCGCGCATCGCTGAAGACCTGGGTGACACCCACCTTCAACTGGGTGGTGGCCGGGACGGATGGTTCCGTTGGATACCAGTGCTCCGCATCGATTCCGGTGCGGGGACAGTCGACCCGTGGATTACGCCGGGCGAACGAGCCGCTCGATGCGTGGACCGGCTATGTGGACTACGACGCCATGCCGCGCATCGATGCCCCGGCGTCGGGATTCGTCGATTCGGCCAACAATCGCACCGCATCTCCCGACTTTCCCATACCGATGTATGGGCAGTTCGCCTCGGGAGACCGGGCCACGCGCATTCGCCAGGTCCTCACGGATGCATCGGGGTTCGACGGTGCGGCGTGCGAGGCCTTGCAGCACGACACCTTTGCACCGTATGCCGAGCGGCTGGTCAGCCTCGTCATCGAACAGCTGGGCGATGTCTCCGATCCTGAGATCGGTGACTTCGTCGCCTGTCTCTCCGGCTGGGACTACCACTACGATCTCGATTCGGGCGAACCGGTGCTCTTCGAATCATTCCGGAAACGCTGGGTCGACCGAGTGTTTGCTGAACGGTTTCCGGCCCATATCACCGGCGCTGTGGCCGGCCAGGGATCGGTTGCCACGAAGGTGCTCGAGGTTCCCGAGCTCGGCTGGTTCACGGGACCGATCGAGCCGGCTCTGCGGGAGTGCGCTGTCGCGGCACTCCGGGATGTGCGGGAACGATATGGCGACGATCCCGCCGGATGGCGCTGGGGCGATGTGCATCTGGCGCATTTTCGCCATCCGTTGTCGAACGCTTTCACGGCGGCCCATTTCGATGTCGGGCCGGCCGGCGTCTCGGGGAGCGTCTTCACCGTCCGCAATACAGGTCTGGGCGGCACATTCACCGCAACGAGCGGGGCCGAGCTGCTGTTCGTTGCCGATCTGAGCAGCGACGCCGTCCAGGTGTGCCAGAACATGGGGCAATCGGGACAACCCGGCAGCCCCCACTATCAGGATCAGTTCGCCAGCTGGATCGCGGAGACCTATCACGACATTCCATTCGGCAGCGAGCTGCCGGAAGCAGACCGGGCCGGCTACGTTCATCTGACGCCAGCGGAATAGGCGGAATCAGTCGATTCCAGAGAGGACGCATCGTGAAGATCGTGCTGTATGTCTATGACACCGACGTTCCGGCCATCGTCAGCCGGTGCAAAGCGCTCGATCTGACGAGCGTCTGCCTGCTGCTCGATGCTATTCCCGGCTACCAGGAGTCGGGCGTTCCATCCGCCACGGTGCTGCGTGATCTGACCAGCCAGCTCCGGGCCGAAGGCATCGAGGTCGATTCCGCGAATGGGGCAACGGGGAGGAATCCGGGCGTTCTCACCGACCCGCAGAAGAACCGGGGCATCATCGACGCCCAGCTCAGCACCCTGGAGGCGCTCGGCAGCAACGGTATCGGCACCATCCTCTATTACCAGCATTTCCCTCACCCAGCTGATGCAGACGATGTGCCCCGCTATTGGGACGGACTCTTTTCCTTTATGGATGAGATGGCTACACAGGCGGAGGCGACGGGGGTGCGGATCGCCAATCACCCGGTCTGGCGATGCCTCCCTCCCGCACCCCGTGCCGAAGCATTGGACCGGGGCGTCACGATGGAGGACTACCCAGATTTCCGGCGCGATGACTGGGACGGCCCATACCTGATGTCGTCGCATCGCGACGCGATGCGGCTCTTCGACGCGGTTCCGAATCCCTCCAATGGCATCTGCTTCTGCACGGGGATGCACATCATGGGGGCGGATGTCCCCGCCATGGCGGAAGAGTTCAAGGAGCGCATTCACCACGCGCAGATTCGCGACGTTTCCGCGCGCTGGCCGTATGCGGAAGAGGTCTTGCCGGGCGAGGGAGAGGTCGGCATTCCGGGCGCACTCGCCGCATTGAAGGGCGTCGGGTACAGCGGCGTTCTTGGTCCAGAGCATTTTGGTGAGCCCCGCTGGGAAGGGGACGATCCGGAGCGGCTCTCGGTGGAATACATCCAGGCGCAACTTCGGGCGATTGCGTAGCGGTAAGACGTGGACTCGCGAGACAGGCAGGGACTCATCGCATGAAGCGGATAGCACTCGAACAGTTTGGTTACGATCTGCGAAAGCCAGCCGACCCGGTTCTCATCGTCGATTCTGGCGAGACATTTGTGGTCGAAACTGAGGACACTCGCTCGGGAGCGGTTCGCACCCAGGAACAGGCGACCGCCGAGGGACTCAAGGAATTCCGCCGAAATCGGGACGCCGGCAAGTTCGGCAGTCCGTTGACCGGTCCGATCTTCGTCAATGGCGCTGAGCCTGGCGATGTTCTGGCGGTCAGCATTCATCAGATCATCCCCGATTCGACTGGTTTCACCGGGACCTGGCCATTCCTCCAACCCGACTGGTTCACCGAGCCCGTGACGAAATTCGTGGACATCCGGGACGGATGGGTGCATTACAACGACACGATCCGGTTTCCCGTTCGTCCGATGATTGGCTGCCTCGGCTGTACACCGCCACCTGAATCGGGAAAGTTCAGCGAACCGGGACCCTGGGGCGGGAATATGGACTGCCCCGAGGTGAAACCGGGCAATACGCTCCTCTTTCCGGTTGGCGTGCCGGGCGCTGCCTTCTACATCGGCGACGCTCACGCTGCCCAGGCCGATGGAGAGTTTTGTGGGGGCGGTATCGAGATCCGTGCCGAAACGACATTGACGCTGACGGTTCGCAAAAACAAACCCGAGCGGATGACCTGGCCGCGGATCGAGACTCCGGACGCGATCGGGGTGATCGCATGCTCCACACACCTCGAAGATGCGCTCGATCTGGCGGTGCGCGATCTCTGCTACTGGCTTTGCGATGATTTCGGTTACGACAATCTCACCGATGCGTTTTTCGTGGCCACGCAGGTCGCGGATGGACGCGCTTGCCAGGTTCTGCCGAACACCCCGGGCCCGCACGTGATTCGTGTGATGATGCCGCGGGACTATCTCTTCGCCGGGAGAACCGCGTCGTTCTAGCGTCCCCGGACAATTCAGAAAGCGAGACCACCATGCCAAGACTTCAGGATCGCGTGTGTGTTGTGACTGGCGCCGGACGGGGTATCGGGCGAGGGATTGCCACGGCATTTCTCGCAGAAGGCGCTTCGGTCTGGATTTGCGACATCAACCCTTCCACCCTCGAGCAAACGCTCAAGGATCTTGCCGCGCCGGACCGGCTGGATGGTTGCGTAACCGACGTCACCTCCCGCGCCGCATGTCAGGCCATGTTCGATCAGGCGGTCGCCAGATTCGGGCGGGTCGATGCGGTGGTGAACAACGCCGGCGGTGGCATTGCTTGCGCATTCGTCGACATCGACGACGATCTCTGGGCCCACGAGATCGCGCTGAACCTCACCGGGGTGTTTCACTGCGCGCAGATTGGCGCGCGCCTGATGCTGGCCCAGGGAGAGGGCGGTTCGATTATCAACATCGGATCGACGAACGGCATGTATGGCCAGGCCGGCATGGCGCCCTACGGTGCGGCGAAAGCCGGTGTGATCAATATGTCCAAGTCGATGGCGCTCGAGCTGGGCGAGCATGGCATCCGGGTGAACGCGCTCTGCCCGGGCACCATCCTCAGTGGCGGCGAGTACGACGATCCGGACCACCCGACGTTGACTCTGTTGCGTTCGCATACAGCGGTGAACCGGCTGGGGCGGGTCGAGGATATCGCCGCAGCAGCGGTCTATCTGGCCAGCAACGAATCGACCTTCATGTCGGGACACGCCATGGTCGTCGATGGCGGCGCCACGGCGCGCCAGCTGCTGATGACAGCGACCCCCGATACACAGAGCCAGACCGTTTCCCGGCATACGGTGCCGGATTCTTCCGCGTCGTAGCTGCCCTGGCACGTCGCGTAGCTGAGCAGGTGGCGGGCGCCATCTGCTCAGCTACGCCAGATCCCGGAGCGCCGCAACCGCCCCGATCACCCCGGTGATGATCAGCAGGATGAGGATGGCCCGGCGGAAGGCGACGGGTGATATGGCCCGGGTGAGGCGCTGGCCGGTCCAGGTGCCGATCAATGCCGCCGGCAGCATGGCCAGCGAAAAGCCCAGCTCCCGTCTGCCGACGAGGTCTTCCGCGATCAGTGCGATGAAGCCGGTGATGCTGATCAGATAGAAGAACGCGGTCAATGTGCCGCGAAAGACCTGGGTCGCCACGTCGCGCGCCGACATGAGGAGCGCCACGGGAGGGCCGGCCATCCCGGTGGCGGTGTTGAGGAATCCGCTGGCGAAGCCGGCGATCGGTCCAGCGACCGGCGCATGCGCCCCCGGGATCGACCTGCCGCTGAGCAAGAGCAACGCTGAGGTGATGACGACACCGCTGGCCATCAGCTTGATGGAGGAGTCATCGAAGGTGGCCAGCACCCGCGCGCCGGCGAACGACCCGATAAAACCGAGCGGCGCCATGGCGGCGACGGTCCGCCAGCGAATACTCGCCCAGGCGTCGACGAGCACCAGCCAACGGGTGATCAGGGTGAGCACGATGACCACTGCTGTCACGGTGGCGGGTTCGAATACGAGGAGCATCGGCGGCACGATGACGAGCGAAAAACCGAACGCCGCCATTCCGGAAACCGCTGCGCCAACCGCGACCATGATGAAGGCGAAGACGTAGGCTGGATCCATCGTCGCTTACCTGAGATCCCATAGCGCGCCGATGATGCCTACCAGTCCGGTGCCCAGCAGAATGATCATGACCAGCCGCCAGAATTCCGCTTCCGACGCTTTCGTCAGGAGGTGTCTGCCTACACCGGTCCCCGCTAGCGCAGCGGGCAGGAGAAGGGCGACGGTGCGGAGTTCGCTCCAGCCCACGAGTCCCTGCTGGATGAGCACCATCATGGCCAGAAGATCGATGACATAGAAGTAGGCGACGATGCTCGACCGAAAGGCGTTGGGTTGATACCGGCGCGAGGCAAAGAGGAGGGCCACCGGGGGGCTGGCCATGCCAGTCGAGATATTCAGCACGCCACTGAGGAAACCGGCGACGGGAGGGGCTCCCCGGCTCTTAGATCCCGGGATGCTCAGCCCCCGAAACGTGGCCATGGTGAAAACGAGCACCACCACGCCCGCCAGCAGTTTGATCCAGGCTTCGTCCACTGACCTGAGCAGGACAACGCCCGCTCCCAATCCGACGACCGCCCCCGGCAGCACGGTCGAAACGGTCGAAACCTCGATCATCCGCCAGGTACCCAGCAGCACGATCCAGCCGGTCACCAATGTGAGGGAAATCGCGACAGCGGTAACGGTGGGAGCGGAATAGAAGAGCAGCAACGGCGGCACGATGGCCAGGGCGAACCCAAATCCGGCCAGCCCCGTCACGATTCCGCCGCCGAACACGATGCCCCATGCGGCAATCAACTCGACTGTCACGCGTGCATACCCTCCTTTTCTATTGTCGCAGGGCGCTCCCGATCGCGGACGGCGCAGATTCACGCATCGCCGGGACGGCCATTGGCTCGCGGCTGGAGGCAAACCGGTGACGTGTGCGATGATCAATGGAACGATCGAAAGAGGAGGATTCAGAAGGTGTTTAGACGACTACTGCGCTGTGTGATGCTCGGTGTGGCGACGCTCGTGCTCTCGATTGGAACCGGAGCCACGACGATTGCCCAGACGAACCCCGATTGCCTTGGGGCGGAGGATTACCTCCACTCCATGCTCACGCTGCAGTCGGCCTACCGGTTCAGCCTTGGCGATATCTCGGAGAGTCAGGTCAACAGCTGGACGGCGGACGAGCTTCAAACGGGGATCGAGGCCGCCACGAACCTGACCGCCGGACTCGCCACACTCACGCCACCTCCGGCGGCGGCAGAGTTTCACGAGGGGCTGAGCGCGACCTTTGGCCTCTGGCTCAGCGTTATCACCGCCATCAATGAATCGGGCATGATGGCTGCGCTTCCCTTCCTCGAAGAATTCTCGAGCGCCGGTGAGTCGATGAGCGCGTCCGCGATTGCATTCGAAGAGACCTGCCAGATCGCGTACTCGGACGATGATGGCGATGGTATTCCCGAAATCGGTCCGGGCAACCAACCAGCGCCAATCACATCCGCGGAGATCGATCCGAACGCACCCGTTGGCTCGTTCCAGAACCCGGTTCCGGTCGGGACACCGCAGGATGTCGGGGGCGGCTGGGAGATTACCGTCGTCGACGTCCGGCCCGACGACACCCAGGCGGTGCTCGACGAGAACCGGTTCAATGCAGAACCCATCGCTGGGCGCCAGTTCTTCGTGGCCGATGTCACGGTGCGCAACACCGGTTCGGAACCGGCCGTGTTCGACGGGAATTTCCGGCTCCGGGCAACCGGACTGGACGGCGACTACCGGGCGTTCGCTCCGGACGATCGCTGCGGCGTTGTGGCCAATGAATGGGAAGAACCGACGATCGCGCCGGGCGAGTCGGTAACCGCGGCAATCTGCTGGTCGATACCGGCCACGGAGGTCGAGGCGATCCGGCTCTACGATGTCGATGCCGTCACGGAAGCCCGTGTCTACTTCGCCCTGGCAACGCCAGACCCGAATGCCTGACCGGTTTCGATCGAGCTCGAAGGACATCGTCTGAGGCGATAGGTATGCCCGTTCCCGACATCGCGATTCTTGGCGCAGAAATCGAAACACTCGACCCGGACCAGCCGTCGGCGAGAGCGGTGGCATGTCGCGACGGCGTCATCCTGGCGGTTGGCGATGATGCGTCGGTGCGAAGCATCTGCGACGGCTCGACCGAGCTGATCGATGGAACCGGTATGGCGATCGTGCCGGGATTGACCGATTCCCACCTCCACCCATTCTGGGGAGCTGAAGCGACGCAGGGGGTCGATCTGTCGGATGTCTGGACCATCGCCGAGCTCAACGCCGTTCTGGCCGCGGAATGGGAACGAACCCGCGGAGAGGGTTGGATCACCGGGTGGGGGCTCCATTTCGAACCATTTCTGCCGACCGGCATCCGGGGCGACACCTTTGCCGATGCGGTTGGATCGACCCCGGTCTATCTGGGCTTTTTCGACGGTCACACCGGCGTCGCCAACCAGGCGGCGCTGGAGCGGGCCGGGGTCGACGGACCGCGCGAGTTCAGCGAAGCCGCGGCGATCGTGTGCGACGCCGATGGCCGCCCGACCGGCGAGCTGCAGGAATCGTCGGCCATGGATCTGGTGCGCGACGCCATGCCAGAACCGACCGACGCCGAACGCTATCGCTGGTATGTCGACGCGATTCGGGAGCTGAACCGGAGCGGATTGACCGGTATCCACGGCATGGACGGCACCCCGGAGTCGTACGATCTGCTACGGCAGCTGGAAGCGGCCGGCGACCTGACGGTGCGCATGATCATGCCGCTCTGGCAGCGCCCCGAGACGACGTTCGACGAGATGCGCGCTCAGCTTCCCTTGCGTTTCGAAGCGGGACGCCGTTGGCGGGGCGGCGTCGCGAAATTCTTCATCGACGGTGTCATCGAATCGGGCACCGCCTGGCTGGTGGAACCCGATCTGAAGGGAGAAGGGCGGCATCCGTTCTGGCCCGATCCCGAGAAGTACCGGGAAGCGGTGCGCCTCTTCGCCGGCGCCGGATTTCAATGCAGCACGCATGCGGTTGGCGACGGCGCGGTGCGATACGCCCTCGATGCCTACGAAGCGGCGGGCGCCGCCGATGGAATCCGGCACCGGATCGAGCATATCGAGCAGCTCACCGATGTGGATCTGCCACGGTTCGCCCAGCTGGGTGTGGTGGCGTCGATGCAACCACTGCACATGCACGCATTCGAGCCCGATTTCTCCGATGGATGGCAATCGCGGTTCGAACCGGAGCGTTTGGCCAAGACTTTCCGCACCGGCGACTTGCTGCGATCGGGGGCGACGCTGGCGCTTGGCTCCGACTGGATGGTGGCTCCATTCGATCCGCGTCTGGGTATGGCCTGGGCACGATTGCGGCGCCGGCCCGGTCATCCGGAGCGGCCGCCGATTCTGCCGGATCAGCGATTGACCGCGTTGCAGGCGTTGCAGGGATACACCACCAGCGCGGCGCTCACCGTGTCGGAAGAGGCGATATCCGGGCGGATCGCGCCCGGTCTTCGTGCCGACCTGACCGCCTTCGCCGCCAATCCACTACGAGTCGACGGAGACACGCTGGCCGGCCTGCCGGTTCTGATGACGGTGGTCGACGGGGAGATCGTCTACCGGGCGGACGATTGACCCTTCTTAGGCGGCCCCGGCCAGAATGGCGGACTTGGCCAGAGCGAACTCCTCATCGGTCAGCAGTCCCCTGGCATTGAGCTCCGCAACCTGCTGAAGACTCTGGCTCAACGCCGGGCTCGCTGCCGCTTCCGGCGCGGCAGCGCGCGGTGCCCGGTTCAGCACTGCCTCAGGCACCGGATTGGCTCGCCGAATAAGCACCAGTCCGGCCAGACCAATCATCACCAGGGTGATCACCCATCCGAAATCAGTCCAGTTTTGCAGAAAGAGGATGGCGGCGACTATCGCCATCCAGATGCCGCTCGCCGCCACCCGGTTGCCGGCAACCGCGTTCTCCAACCTGCCTAGCACCGGCCAGCGGACGTAGAGCGACCGGTCCATGTCTTCCTGAGAGGCGAACGCCAGGCTGTGCCGCAGTTTGAGGTAGATCGCTCCGGAAACCAGGAGTCCGATCAGACCGGTGATCCGCAGACCCCAGCGCAGGTAGTGCAGGAGGGTGTCGAACAGAATGCGGGCGGCTTCCTTGTCGATACCGGCGCTGAGATGTCCCAGGTAGTACCAGCGGGCCACGATGATGAAGAGGAGCACGACGATCATGGACAATGCCAGACCAAGACCAGCAACCATGAATGCCACGAGACGATGGGGAGAGAGGAGCACGTAGCCCAGCAGCGACAGCACAGCGACGATGGAGAGCAACACAGCGGCGTCATTGAGCCGCTGCGTGACGACCTGCAGCTCGGCCAGCGTGGCGGACTCGAAGACGACAAAGGTGAGATCCTGAGACGGCAGATTGATGGGGATGCCTCGGGCGGCCAGATCGTTCAGCACCACCTGGATAATCGGCGTCAGGTCGAGAGAGATCCGGCCGTCGGCACTGTTGTAGAGATTCGAGTTTCCCCCGGTGATGAGCGCTTCGAATCCGGCGTGGGTTGTGCGGGCAGTCGTTTCCCAGACGGCCGGAAAGCGCGGGGAATGGACGAACGATGTCACAATCGTGTCGATGGCCGCGGCGGCGGCGATCGGCACAAGAGCGCCGACCACCGCATCGCCACCCGGGAGGAGGTTGCTCGAAGTCACCTGCGCCGTGAGAATCGAGGTGACCTGATTGGCGATAGTGTCCTGAAAGGCCGGATCTTCGGCCAATGGGGCCACCGTTCGAACGAAGGCGTCGGTATCGAGCACCTGATTGCGGGCCCAGACAGCCGGAACGGCGAGTCCCGCGCTGACCATGAAGATGACGAGGAGCGCGGTCGCCAGATGTTTGCGCCAGGGAACAGGTGAAGCGCCCGCAGGATCTGCACTGTCTGGTCTCTGGCTGCCCATCACTTGCGCCTCCTGTTGCGGATCATGGTCATGTTTCTGGTAAACGAACACATTCACTGACGTGGAGTGTACCAGCGAACGTTCGCGATGCTATACGCCTTTTGGAGGGAAACTCGAGAGGATTGCTCGAGCCCCCTGGAAGCGGGGAGAGGATGGTCAAGTGAGCGTTCGTCTGGTGGTCCTGATTACCGACTATGCGTGGCCCAGTCTGGATATCGAGCGAAGCATGCTCGAATCAGCCGGGATCGAGATGCGTGTCGCCGAACGACGTGATGAAGCCGAGCTCGCCGAGCTCGTTCCGGAAGCCGACGCGATTCTGTCGTGCTGGCGGCTCCTTCCGTCTCACGTTCTCGATCTGGCGGAACGGTGCCAGCTGATCTCCAAGTTTGGGACAGGCATCGACAACATCGCCGTCGACCGCGCGACCGAGCTTGGCATCATCATTGCCAACGTTCCCGATTTCTGCCTGGATGAAGTCTCCGATCACGCCATGGCGCTCCTGTTGTCATGTGCGCGCCGTATCGTCCCCTTTGTGGAGGAAACCAGAGCCGGTGCGTGGAATCCGCGCAACGCCCACGCCTTGCGCCGGGTCAGGGGAAGAACGCTGACCGTTATCGGCTATGGCGCGATCGCCCGCACGCTGATTCCCAAAGCGCGGGCTTTCGGGTTGGAGGTCATCGTCTACACGCCCAGACTCGCGCCGGGAACGATCGAGCCGGGCGTGGTGGCGACAAATGATCTGCATGGAGCACTGGAGTCAGCCGACTACGTGAGCATCCATGCTCCGGCGACGGACGAAACGCGCCATCTCATCGACGGAGATGCACTGGCGGCGATGAAGCCAACGGCCTGGCTGATCAACACCTCACGCGGAGCGCTGGTGGACGAAACAGCGCTGGTGCAGGCATTGCGATCGCACCAGATCGCCGGAGCAGCGCTCGACGTCCTGGCTACCGAGCCACCAGCCGCGGACAACCCGCTTCTTTCCATGCCGAATGTCCTGGTCACCCCGCATGCGGCGTTTTCGTCGCAGGACGCCCTGGAAGACTTGCAACGAAAGGCTGCGAGCCGCGTTGTGGAGTGGTCGCGAGGTCTGCTGCCGGGGAACATCGTC
Source organism: Thermomicrobiales bacterium (assembly GCA_019637585.1). Classification (GTDB taxonomy): domain Bacteria; phylum Chloroflexota; class Chloroflexia; order Thermomicrobiales; family UBA6265; genus JAHBVL01. The sequence continues at coordinate 332,177 of JAHBVL010000001.1, forward strand.
AACCCGAGCGTGCTGGAATCGGCGGCACTGCGATTCCGGGCGGGATCACAGGGAGCATGATCGAAAACCGAGCACCGGCGCCGCCTCTTTTCCGATCAGCAATGCGATATGAGTTGCCATAAAACACGCCTCCGCCTGGTGACTTGTGAGATACTGTCTGGCTGACTTCTGCCGCCGGGTAGAGGCAGTGTTGACAGAGGCACTGTGACCGACCAACTCGCCTACACACCACTTCCCGAAGATATCGAGCTCTCCGATCTCCTGATTCAGCTGCGTCAATCCCGCACGCTTCTGGAACAGCGCGATCAGGAACGATCGGAGCTGGAGCTGGCGCTTGGCCAGTTTGCCAACCAGGTTCGGTCGCGAGTCGGGGACATGAAAGAAGAGATCCGGGCCCACCGCGCTCGCCTCGAACAGATCCGTGAGCGTCTGCAACGCCTCAAAGCCGATCCGGAGGCGGCTCCGGCCGATGTCGAACGGAGCCTGGAGGAAGAGGAAGAAGAACAGATGATGGAGGACCCCGATCCCCAGGCGGGGTTTCAGGGGCGGCCGAATGGCGCGCCGGGCGGTCTCTACGACGGCGGCAAGGCCATTTCCAAACAGGCGATGGAAGAGATCATCCGGGTCTATCGCCTGCTGGCCAAACGCCATCACCCCGATCTGGCCACGACGGCTGAAGAGCGGGAGCGCCGGACCGAGCTGATGCTCCGAATCAATATTGCCTACCGCGACCAGAATCTGGCTGCACTGCAATCGCTCTTGCTCGAAGTGCACAACGACCTGCCGCTGACCCAGATCGACCTGACGCGGCAGCGCATCTCCTGGACGAAGCACGAGCTGGCCCGCCTGAACAAGGAGATTCGTCTCGTCGAGCGTCGCATCAGCGCGTTGCTGATGTCGGAAACCCATACCCTCTGGCGAGCTGAGCTGGAAACGCAACATGCGCTGGACGATCTGGAGCGGCGCACCCGGGAACGGCTCCAGCGCGAGCGAGATCGGTTGACTGAGGCGTCCTCCGAATACGCCCGCGTCGCGGCCCGGCGGCAGGTCATGCTTCGGCGAGCCGCTTCCCGCGCCACCGCCGGCGCATCTCCCGGCGAGTAAGTAACGCGTCACCGATACCAAGAGCCTGCACAAAAGACTCAGTGGAAGGCGGCTTTGATTCCGACGATCAGGGCGCCGATGACCACAAGCACCAACCCACTGCCAACTTGTCTGATCAGCGATCCGCCAAGCATTCTACCGACAGCGAATCCGTAGCCGAAGAGAAGGATGAAAGCGGCGGCAGACGCGAGCTGCAGCGCCGTTTCATGCCCGATGAGGCCCACCACCGCCAGCAAGACGACGAGGGTCGGCACTTGCGAGCCGATGAGAACCGGCGCGACGTCGTGCAGGATCTCGCTCACCTCGTCCCAGCTGAGCGAGTGATCTCTGGCCAGCATCGCCGCGATGCTTTCCGACGAGGGCTGGCCGGTGGCCATCCGGCTCGGCATCGATGAGGCATTGCGCACCAGATCGGCGAACGGAAACGCTGCCGGGCGGTATCAGGTGTCGCTGAACGAGTATGTCGCCGAAGCAATACTGGGCGCCATACCGGACCGGCTCTCCGATTTCGTGCTCCGGGCCACGGCGCACGACGCCATCGATCCAGCGCTGGCCACGGTGCTGTGGGGCGATGCCGGGGGCGCAAGTCTGCTGAGCGACTGCGTCGCCTATGGCCTGCCGCTTAATCGCGCTGACACAGATTCGCCAACCTGGAGATGGAATCCGGCTTTCGCCGCGCAGACCCGTCGCATCCTCGCCGCGCGCGATCCGCAGCTGGCGATCGAGTCGGCTGTTCTGGCCGCCAACGGCTTGCGCTCAACAGCGCCTTCCGCCGCCGCCGGTCTGGCCCTGGAAGGCCAGGCCCCGCAGCTGGCGTTCGAGATCATCGAGGAATACTGGATTCTGTGGCTGCTGGAAGATCGGGTGACATCGCTCGATCGGCTCTGCCGGCGTTTGCCGCTTCCCTGGAGCGAACGGCCCGACACGTTGCTGATTCGAGCCTGTTGCAGCCAGCGATCCCGTCAGGAAGAGGAGGCGAGCCGCCTCCGAGCGAGAGCGCAGCAACGATCTGGGCTGCTCGGCCAGAGCGAACGAGACCGATTCGACGTCCTCCACACCTATGCGGAACTGCTGCTGGCGACCGGCGACGACGCATTGGATCGAGCCAGCAAGCGGGCCGTGGCAATTCTCGATCAGCAGAGCAATGAGCGACCGGCGCTCCACGCCTCGGTCCTTTTTCTGGCCGGTTTTGCCGAAATGCGCCTGCGACGCGACGGCAGGCTGGCCGTGTCCCTTCTCCAAGACGCGGCATCGATCTATCTGGCCAATGGCATGGAAGCGTTGGGTCACCGGGCCACTGCCTACGCTGCGTTCGTCCACGCCTATCACGGCGAGTTCAACGACGCCGTGCGGACTGTTGCGCCGGGCACCGCCGTCGCCGCATTTGGTGGGAAAGAGATCAACGGCGCCATCTGGCTCGCCCGGGGATGGGTCGCCTACTGGCGCAACGATCTCGATGCCGCCGAATCGTCGCTGCGTCTGGCGGCCGAAGCGCTGGATGAACCACCGGCAGGACCATCGACCGCGCTCCAGTTCCTGGTGCTGACCGCCGCCGCTCGCGGCCACTCCGCTGATCTCTCCCGGGCGATCGATGACCTGAACCGGATCGCTCCAGACGGGGCATACGGGATTCCCTGGGAATCGATCAGGCGAACCGTGGCGGCGCTCATCGCCGAACGGCGTGGCGATCTTCCCGGCGCCCGGGAACTGGCCCGCACGGCATCGACTGGCGAACATGTACCGATCAATGCCGTGCTCCTGGCGGCACTCCACCGGCGGCTTGGCGACCACGCCCGCGCCCGCCGGTGTCTCGCCGACGCGGGAGTCGCGGCGATGCCCTATACCCGGGCTCATGCGGCGGTCGTCGAAGCGCTCCTCTCTCTCGACGAGGGTCGCCGCGATGAAGCGCATCTGGCGCTGGAGCGAGCGCTCGATTGCGCCGCCCCAGAAGGAGTGCGCCGGTGCTTCGCCGAGAACGCCGCCGACCTGCGGCCACTGCTCGAGGAGCACAGCATTTGGGGAACCAGTCACGAAGCGCTGGTTCTGGACCTCCTGCACGATTCCGGTTCGCCGCCTGTCGATTTCGGGTTGTCCCCGCGTGAACTGGAGATTCTCCGGTTCATGCGAACCAGGATTACAGCTGCGGAGATGGCCGAGGCGCTGTACATCTCGATCGCCACCGTCAAAACCCACCAGCGATCGATCTACCGCAAACTGGGCGTCAGAAACCGTCGCGAAGCCCTGATCGCCGCTCTCACCAGCGGATTGATCTGACAACGCCATTCTTGCCTGTGGTGAGGATCATCCCCAAAGGATGATTTCGTCGCGATGCCATAGACGGACACCCTCTTCGTTCGTACCATCACAGTCGGATGTTGATCGCCACCGCAAGGTGCGGTTGCTCGACCCACCCGGATATCGAAAACCAGGCGAGGAACGCAACACATGGCGGCCGGTCACGATCTGCTTCTGCTGAGCAATTCTTCGGTTCATGGCAGGGGGTATCTCGAACATGCCATGCCGGCGATCGAGGGCTTCCTGAATGGCCGCAAAACGATCGCATTCGCTCCCTTCGCGCTTTTCGACCGCGACGGCTACACCGGGCGCGTGCAGCATGCGCTCGCTCCCCTCGGCGTTACCGTGACCGGCCTCCATACCGTCGATGATCCGGTCGCTGCGGTTCGGGCGTCGGATGTGCTCTTTGTCGGCGGCGGCAACAGTTTTCGCTTGCTGAAGAACCTTCAGGAGCGCCAGCTTCTCGAACCGGTCCGGGCGCTCGTCGAAGCGGGACAGCTGGCATACATGGGTTCGAGCGCCGGCACGAACATGGCCTGCCCCTCCCTGCGGACGACGAACGACATGCCGATTGTGCAGCCGGCATCGTTCGAATCGCTCGGGCTGATCCCCTTCCAGATCAATCCACACTATCTCGATCCCGACCCAGCTTCGAAGCACATGGGGGAAACGCGCGAACAGCGCATTTCCCAGTTCCATGAAGAAAACGATGTGGCGGTGCTGGGCGTGCGAGAGGGCGCCTGGCTGCGACGTCAGGGTGATCAGCTGACGCTGGGCGGCACAACCGGCGCCCGCTTGATGCGGCGCGGACAGGAGGCGGTCGAGTACGCCGGGGGAGACGATCTCTCGTTTCTCCTGTCGCTCGATCCCAGATTCGATTCGTCAATCAGCTGAGGAGACCGGCAGAAGCGTCCCAGTTCCAATTTCGGCGATTTGCGGTCGCCTTCACAGTGTGGGCAAGGGTAGGGGTACGGAGGGAGACGGATGGACCCAACGATTATGGCGATCCTGCAGGGACTCGTCGTCATCGCCTGTATTTTTCTCGGGTCGCGATCGGGCGGACTGGCACTCGGGCTGTGGGGCGTGCTCGGTACGCTGGTGCTCGTTTTCGTGCTGGGAGCCGACCCCGGCAGTCCATCGAGTGAGGCCTTCTTCATTGTCATCGCGGTCGTCACCGCCGCATCGGCCATGCAGGCCGCCGGCGGTATCGACTGGATGGTCAAACAGGCCGCCGGAATCATCCAGAAGAATCCCAAGAATCTGGTCTACATCGCTCCGCTGACAGCTTTTGCTTTCACCGCAGCGGCGGGTACCGGCAATATCTACTTCGCCCTGTTGCCGATCATCTACCAGCTGGCCTACGCCAATGGGATCCGTCCCGAGCGGGCGCTGGCGGTTTCCGCGGTCGCTTCGCAGCTGGCCATCACGGCGAGCCCGGTTTCGGCGGCGATGGCCGCCTTCACCTCGTTGCTGGGTGATGAATACAGCAGCACCGATGTCCTGATCGTCACCGTGCCGGCCTCGATCATCGCATTGCTGGTCACCAGCGCCGTCGCCAACCGGATGGGCACTGACCTGAAGGACGACCCGGTCTATCAAGAGAAGCTGGCCGCGGGGCAGATCGATCCTCCTCAGCCGATCGATGAGCTGCTCAAGTCGAACCTGCCGTCGACCGCCGCCACCAGCGCCGCGCTTTTCCTGGTCGGCGTCGCCATCATCACGCTGATGGGCGCCTTCAGCGATCTGCGGCCGCAAGTGATGTCCGGCGACACCGAGAAACCGCTGGCGATGGGTCCGATCATCCAGATGGTGATGTTCACGGTCGCCCTGCTGCAGATGCTCCTCTTCAAGTTGAAGTCGGACGACGTGATCAAGCAACCGATCCTCAAATCGGGATTCATCTCGGCGGTGGCCCTCTTCGGATTCTCCTGGCTGGCCAATACGTTCATCGCCAACAATCAGGAAACGGTGATCGACCCGGTCGCGTCGCTCGTCAGCGACAAGCCATGGATCTTCGCCGTGGCGCTCTTCATCGTCGGCGCGGCAACGACCAGCCAGACCAGCGCTACCCAGGCGATCGTGCCTATTGGGTTGGCCGGGCTCTCGATAGCGACCGTCATCGGCATGTGGCCGGCGGTGCTCGGCATCTACCTCTTCCCGATCAACGGCTCCCAGGTGGCCAGTGTGACCACCGACCAAACGGGCACTACCAAGATCGGCAAGTTCGTGATCAATCACTCCTTCCTGGTGCCGATACTGATCGCCATGGTGGTCACCATTGCCATCGGTCTCGTCATATCGAATGCGGTGAACTGATGACCGCGAGAAAGCGTCGTAGCGGTGGCGGAGTGGAGCGCCCGTTGCGCGAAAGGGCGCTGGTGACCGCGAGAGAGCGTCGTCGTAGCGGCGGCGGCTTGTCCCCGCCGGTGGCGGAGTGGAGCGCCGGAGGCGCGGAACGGAGCCACAACCGCCGTGACGAAACGCGCTTTGAGGATGAAGCGAGTGGTTGGTGAGCGCGTCATGGCCCTGCGGGCCATCCTTCGACTTCGCGCAGGACCGACCACAAGGGATCGCCGCCACGCGTTGGCTTCCACCGATTGAATCAGGAGTAACGAGATGGTTCACCAACTGAGTCGATGGTCGTTCGCGCTCGCGGTGGTCGTGTTGACGATCGGTGTGATTCTTCCTGGATCTCACGCCGCGGCGCAGGACGCACCCGCGCCGGCCGGGTTCAACATGGTCATTCAGAGTGGCTCATGCGCCGAGCCCACCGACGACATCCGGATCAGCCCCTCGCACGAGGGGGATGCGTTTGCCATCTATCCCTACAGCGCGCTGGCCGAGGTCGATCCCGGCGCCGACGCGGACGAAGGCGACGTCATTCTCTTCTACGGTTCCCGCTCGTTGCCCGGGTTTGGCATCGTCACCCTCTTCGGCGATCTGACCTATTTCATCGCCATCACCGACGAATCGGGCGAAACGGTGGCGTGTGGCGACATCCGGCAGCCGGCCGAAGGCGCCTTCGTCAACGCCGGAACGATCCTGACGCTGCTCGCTCCGGTCGGCCCGAACGGCGTCAACGGCGTCGCCATCTTCGAACGGGGACAAACCGCCCTTGATGCCCAGCAACAGGAACCGCCCCGGGTGCGGGTGATTCTCCTGGTCGGCGTGGCAGGGCAGGATGTTCCGCCCGCAACTCCCGCTGCGGCCTGACGAAAGGACCAAACATGAGCACCGTGCTCGCTAATCTTCGAACGGCCGTCGCCGCGATGATGCCCGAGGTCAGGGAGGATCTGGCCAGTCTCGTGGCGATTCCCTCCTGCGCGTTCCCCGACTTTCCGGCCGAACCGGTACTGGAGGCGGCCAACGCCACCGTCGAGCTGTTGAAGCGATATGGCGTCGAGAATGCCCGCCTGATCGAGATTCCCGACGGTTACCCCTCCGTCTGGGGCGAAATCCCCGGACCGGAGGGCGCTCCGGTTGTGCTCATGTACAACCACTACGACGTCCAACCGGCGCCGATGGAGCAGGGGTGGGAGACAGACCCCTTCCAGCCTGTTGAAAAGAATGGCCGCCTCTACGGGCGGGGCGCTGCCGACGACAAATCGGGCATTCTCCAGAACATCGCTTCGATCCGTGCAGTGGCCGGCTCAATGCCGGTCACCGTGAAAATCCTGATCGAGGGCGAGGAGGAAACGAAGAGCCACCTTGGTCCCTTCGTCGAGGCCAATCCGGAACTCTTCGCCTGCGATGTCTTCATCATCACCGATCTCGGCAACACGCGGGGCAACGAACCGGTGATCACCATCTCCGAACGAGGCGACGTTTCCTGCATCGTCGAGGTGAAAACGCTCGACCGCAGTGTGCACTCCGGCAAGTTCGGCGGCGCCGTGCCCGACGCACTCGTCGCGTTGATCCGGATGCTGGCCACACTGCACGACGACGCCGGCAACACCATCGTTCCGGGCGCGACCCGCTTCACGTGGGAGGGGGCCGACTTCCCGGAAGACCTCTATCGCGACGCCACCGGGTTGCTTCCAGGCGTCGAGCTGATCGGCGAGGGCACATTGTCGACGCGGCTCTGGTCGTCGCCGTCCGTAACTGTGATTGGGCTGGATGCGCCGACCGTGAAGGACGGGGGCAATGTGCTGCAACCGTCCGCCCGGGCTAAGCTCTCCATGCGCATCGCCCCCGGTTCCGATCAGGACGCCGAGCTCGAAGCGCTCATGTCGCATCTGCGATCGGTCGCGCCATGGGGAGCCCAGGTGACCGTGGAGAAAGTCAAAGCAGGCGCCCCATTCAAGGTTCCCACCGACGGCCCCGCGCTCCAGCTGGCGAAAGACGCCATGTCCGAAGCGTTCGGCTCGGATTGCCAGTTCATCGGTTCCGGCGCGTCGATTCCGCTCCTGAACATCCTCGAATCCGCCGTCCCCAACGCTGAGTTCATCCTCTGGGGCGCCCAGGACGTCGAGCACGCCCGCATCCACGGCACCAACGAAAGCGTCGACCTGGCGGAATTGGAGCGCTGCATTCTGGCTCAGGCGCTGTTTCTGCAGAAGCTGGGATCGGTCTCATAGGCGACATCTCTGGGCGTACCATTCGAATGCGAAATCGGATATCATGTCCCTTGTTTAGTCAGTATTCTTGAGTAAATGGGGGACACTATTCGCAAATCAGTTGACTATCAGTGCCTTGTCGAAACAGCCGCCACCCAGCACGGCCATTTCACTCGTGCCCAGGCAGCGGCTTGCGGTTACGCCACCAATCTCATCGCGCATCACACACGGCAGGGCAACTTTGTCCGAATTCATCGAGGCGTCTATCGGCTGCGCGACTACCCTTCTTCACCGATAGACCCCATCGTTGCGGCGTGGCTCGCCGTTGGCAAGGAACGAGCAGTCGTTTCGCATGAAACCGCACTGCGGATTCACGATCTGAGCGACGTCATTCCCAATGCTATCCATCTGACCGTGCCGCGTACCTCCCACAACCATCCAAAGCTCCCCAACGTGCAAGTCCATACGACCACAAGAACGCCCGGTCCTTCAGACGTTGTCTGGCGGGAGGGTCTGCGCGTAACCTCAGTCGCCCGCACCATCGCCGATACTGCTGAGAAGGGCGTCGGCCCGGAACAGGTCGAAATGGCCATACGGCAAGCCATCGCTCAGGGATTGACCACACCGCGGCGTCTCCGTGCCGCTGTCTCCGGACGCAGCCAGCGCGTGCAGATCCTGACAGAACGAGCGATTCAAAGCACCGCTCCATGAGGTACGCAAACGGCGCCGCGTTCAGAACCGCAATCGAACAGCGTCTGGCCAATGAGGCAGATGGCAGGCCCGCACACTTCTTCGATAGGCGTCGCAAGATGATCGTTTTCGATCGCTACCTGGCCAGATTACTTGTGGTTGCTCCCGGTCGGTGGGTTCTGAAAGGTGGAGTGGCCCTCAATTTCCGGCTTCGGGACAGCGCTCGAGCCACGCTGGATCTCGACCTTGCCAGTGATCTCGACGAAGGAGATGTGCTCGACTTCCTCACCGATGCTGCTGAACTCGACCTGGGAGACTACTTCTCCTTCGCAGTGGAGCACGCAGATGCATTCGTTGCAGAGGAACTCGCAGGCGCCATGCGGTTTCGAGTGAGGGCGGTGCTGGCTGGCCGGCCATTCGAAACAGTCACGATTGACGTCAATACCAGCGAGCCGTTTCCCGAGGAACCGGAGATAGTGTCAGGAATCGACTTTCTTCGATTTGCCGATATCCCTCCGATCGAGGTGCCCGCCACTCGACTCACTCAGCATCTGGCCGAGAAGTTGCATGCCTACACGCGCAGTTACGGACGCGGGCATCACAGCAGCAGGGTCAAAGACCTTGTTGACATCGCACTCATCATCGAAGCAAGCGAGCTCGAAATCGAAGACATTACGCATCAGATCGAACAGACATTTTTGCAAAGATCAACGCACGCGGTACCCCTGACTCTTCCCGCGCCTCCCGCAACGTGGACCGTGCCATATCGGACAATGGCAGATGAGGTCGGCATCGATCCGTCAATCGATGACGCTCTCAGGCTGGCACAGGAGTTCTTTGACCCTGTTCTCAAGAACATCGACCAAAGAGCGAAACAGAGCCGCTAACCTGCTCGGGGGCAAGACAGACCTAGCAACAACTATCTGTAAAGAGCCGCACCCGCTACGACTCCTGCCCAGTCCAGGAATCGACCCGTACGACGACCTTGTAGCGCTGCTGACCATCTGATCCACCGGTGAATTCAGCGCCCGTGTACTTGCGCGCCAGGTGATTGACCCATTCGAGCGTTTCGTACAGCTCGAATTCGATCACTTCGCCCCGCATTTCCAGATACCGGCTGGCGTTGGCGGGATCGAGAATCGACATGGCCACGGCTGGATTGGCCCGCAGATTTCGGTACTTCACCGTATCAGCCAGGATGCTCAGCGCAATCGTCGAACCGTCGGAGACAAACCAGACGGGATTCACCTGCGGTCTGTCATTCTGACCAACTGTCGCCAGATGGCCCAGCGCTTTGCCAGTGAGCAGATCGTGAAAACGATCGGGAGCGGGTCCTTTGGGCACAGTCGATCTCTCCTTGCGTCGTCCCTGTTTCGCTGGCGCGAACGATACGATGTGTGGAATAGCGCGTCACTCACTCCACCTGGCAGTCGCTCGGAGAAACCATTGCCCGCCCGCTCCCGCTGCTCGCTGATTGCCTTTTGCCCGCCGTCAGGCACAATAGGCCCATGAACGCCCTCTCTCGCCGAACATTGCTCGCCGCTGCCGGCGCCTTGACCGGCGGTCGCGTCCGAACGACATACGCTCAGGAGATTCCCCTTCCCAACCCCGATTGGCAGGTGGTCGATCCAGCGACGGTTGGACTCTCGCAAGAACAGCTCGCCGCCGCCGGCGACTATGCCGCGGCGAATATGCCGGACGTCACCGGCATCGTCGTCGTGCGACAAAATGGGCTGGCGTACGAGCGCTACTTCGGCGACTCATATGGCCGGAACGACCCGATCAACATCCGCTCGATCACCAAGTCGATCACCGGGACACTGGTCGGGATGGCGATCGGCGATGGTCTTTTCGCCCTCGACACACCGATCGGCGACATCATTCCCGATCTCATCCCGGCCGGCGCCGATCCCCTGACGCCATCGATCACCATCGAGCATCTGCTGACCATGACCGCCGGCTGGGCGTGGGATATCGGCTCGGATTGGCAAACCCTCATTGCCTCGGACAACTGGACGGAGCTGACGCTCGGTTTGCCGGTGGTCTACGAACCGGGCACGGTCTACGCCTACAACACCGGTGGATCCCACCTTCTGGGTGTGATCGCGCAGCACGCCGCTGGCGAGCCGTTGGAGGATTTCGCCGACCGGCGCTTGTGGACACCATTGGGGATTGATCGTCCGGAGTGGATGCGATCGCCGCAGGGAGATATCTCGGGCGGTTCAGGACTCGAACTCACATCACTCGATCTGGCCCGGTTCGGTCTGCTCTCCCTCCGGGATGGCCAGTGGAATGGCGAGGCGCTCGTCCAGCCCGGGTGGTTTCCCGAAGCGACCCGCTTTCACCTGCAGGGCGATTCCACTGGTTACGCGGGGTACGGTTATCAGTGGTGGGTCGTCGACTATGAGAACGGCTTCCACGCCTACTTCGGACTCGGTTTCGGCAGCAACTACCTGTACGTCGTACCGTCGCTCGATCTCGTCGTCGTTGTCCTGAAAGGCTTCACCACTCCGCCCAGCCCGATATCGATCGTCCGGCCGTTCATCGAGGGGTGGATTCTGCCGGCGGTGGTGGGGTAGTTGGGCATATCGGGAAGCGAACGCTCCAGGGACCTACGCCATGTTCCAGAAATCCGGGTCGAATCGTTCGAAGATTGGAAAAGCATGACGCTCAGGGGCAATCACCAAGAGCGCGCGCATTGCCCGAGTCATTGCGACGGACAGGGTTCGTTTCATCCGGAGTAGCTCCTCCTCATAATCTTCCGGTGGGGCCGACTGGGTCGAGTCCGGTAGACCGCCCCTTCTACACAACCAGCCGCTTCTTGTTCTTGGCGTCCGGTTGCGGCTCCTCCTCTAGCATCTGCACCTTCTTTAGAATCTGCTGAATCTCCCCTGGCACAGCCAGGAGCTGGCTGGTGAAGGTCGGTTTGTGGGCTATCTCGTAGGTCATAGGTTTTTTGGGTTGTGAGTTTGGGCTTTAAAGAGTTCGTACGGTAAGTATTCGGGGCTTGACCGAAAGGTTGCGCGTCTTCGATATCAAATCGTGCGTTTCATGCCCAGTTCTCGGGCACTACTCAAAGCGGCGCTCATCACTCAGGTGGACGAGAGGGAACTGGCCGAGGCTATGGGCATGTTCATTGCACCGAAGAGCGCAAGGCAGCATTACACGTTGGCATAAAGTAGGTCAGCGGAGCGCATGCACATGGGCGCACCATCCTGCGATAGAATTGCTAGAATCGTGGACTCTATCTGAAAAGCCTCAGCCTGAGTTCCGAGGATTCACCAGTGTTTCTAATGAGAGAGAGAGCATAACGCTTGGCCAATCGAGTTATGTTTGGGTTTCCCGAGTTTGAGGATATCCCGCTACAAAACTCGCCGTTGCGAGAGGTGATTTGTCAGATTCGCTTTCCGACCATTCTGGCTATTGCGGAAGAGCCCCTGTTTAGATTTCAAGATCGCATTCGCAACAGGTTTCCTGAACTCATCGAAGAACATGAGATGCAAGTTCGTTTTTCCGGCGAGCCAGGTTCCTTGTCATCTGAAATCGATTCGAAGCGACGTGTATTCCGGTTTACAGATGCCGAGAACAAGCGACAGGTCGCACTCGCTTCAGATTGGATCGCCGTTACTACGTCAGATTATGAAAGCTGGGAAAGCTTCGGCGAGGATGTACGCGCGGTTCTCGATTCGGCGACCTTTCTCTACCGGATTCCCTATGCAAAGCGGGTTGGGTTACGATACATAAACGAGGTACCAATTGCTCAAGACTCAAGTGACAGCAAACATATGAAGGGCCTCGTCCGCCCCGAATATGTTTCCCTCCTTCAAACCGACGCGTGGGACATGCCGGAAGAGTTCCTCACGCAGTTTTTGCTGACAAATGGAGAAACCAAGCTTGTCACTCGCTTTTCGAGTCGCCTGGAGAATGATTCACACGTCCTGAGACTGGATTTCGACTGTTACAGGGAGGGCACCTCGCTTTCATTGGGCAACATCGACAGTCAGTTAACTGAGATGCATGATGTCATCTATCGCGCATTTCGCTGGAGCATTACTGAAGAGGCGCTGAGCAGTATGCATCCTGTAATAAAGGAGGACTGAGAGATGCCGACACTCTCTTACAATCCACATAGTGCTTTCGATAGCCTGAACGAGGAATTGACGTCAGCGGGCTTCTTCAGTCATTCGAAACGCTTCTCCTGGTCGGGTGCGCCGATCGGTCCCGTTGAATTTTGGTGTTGGGGAGACGAACTGGATACTCTGCACTGGTTCGGGCCGACATCAACCGGAAGGTCGCCAGAGTTCCTATTCCAGTTCGCTGACCGGACTCGCCCAAGTTCTCTTTCCCTATCGCACGTTGAATCTATCGCACCAAGAGAGTCTGGGAATATCGACTCGATCTTTGAAATCATTGACTCCGCCAGCAAGCGGCTACAAGAATTGTCAAGGCTCGACGCGAATTGGGATTCATACGGTGCACGTGCTGTTGGCGCGGCTGCCACGAGCCTAGCGTACCGATTGCTATTCGACGTCGCAAGGCGATCAATTGATCTTCGAATCCATCACGATAAGAGTGTCCGTCCCTGGTTTGTAGCTCCTCTCGCGGATGGCGGCATACAGATCGAATGGCGAAAGGTGGGCAGCGCCATCGAGGTGGAAATCGGCAATGACGGGAGTCTCGCGTATCTAATCGAGCATCGTGATGGTTGGTACGAAGATTCGGGAGCGTTGAACGACTCTGACTGGGAAACGCTGATTGACGCAGTTTGCCGATTTCTGAGCTGATCTACGGAGAGGTCAGGTGTGCCGGAGATACCGAATGAAGAAATTCTTTATCGGCGAATAGCCCCGCACCAACGCGAGGATGATGGCACGGTCAATTCCAGTGCATTCAAGCGAAACAACGAATACGAGTCGCGGATATCAGTTGACAGGTCTTCACTTACATCACCGCAGGAAAGCGTCGACCGAGCAGGTCGAGCAGGTTTCTTCTTAGCGGCACTGCTCACAAGTGATGCGAGAAGATTGGACTTTGCTGTGGAGTGGGACCCCCTACCGGATAACGATTCCCACACTCTCATTGTCGGTGAGAACGATCGCATACGAAGCAGGAAGCTAGCTTCGAAATGTAGGCTACTTCCCGGAGTCACTAGTCGCAATTGCGATTGAACTGGATTGGTTGAGCCTCACCCCACCACGCCAGCGCACCGGTCCCACGCCTCCAGACACAACCGCTTCGTCCGGTACTCGTCGAACGCCTTCTCGTCGTTGCGCTGGGCGACGGGGAACTGGTCAAGAATGTAGCTCAGGCTACTTTGAAAGCCACACGGTCGATCTATTCCAGTCTGTCTCTTGAGGCTTCCTCGTAGGCAGCAGCGAGAGCCGTCAAGAGTTCTTCGGAGACACCGCGCACGGTGTTACCTTGGCCAATCTTTGGAAGGGTTCCCGACTGGTCGAAGTGCTGCAATGCTCCCGGCGCTCGGCTCTCGAACACAGATCTCCAAAGGGACAAGTACGCGCCCTTATCGTTCCAGATTGTGACGAGACCTGCGTCGACTCCTGGAAGGTACGGCAGGAGCGTCATTCTTCCGACGCCTCTCCAGCTCTTCAGTCGAGCGAGCCCTGAGCTCTCGAGCTGTCTAGCCCACTCCACGAGGCGGCGCAGCTCGGCTCGTTCAGCTTCGGGTGCGGACTCGATCGCATCGACGAACTCGGAGACCTCCTGCCAGTGACCCTTGGGTTGCACGCTGGCTGTCGCTGTGTCGTTTCTGGAGTCCAACGTGTCACTTTCCCGCTCGGGATCAACCCTGCGCGGTATGACGACCTTTGATTCATCAATGTCGTAGCTTGCCACCGTGATGAGGTCGATGATTAATTTGTCGGTAACAGCCTCGAGGTATCCTACGAGTTTCACCAACTCAGGTGGGGTGCCATCCAGCACGATGACGAGTCTGAACCGGCCGGATTCGAGGCTGCCTTCAAGCCCTGCCTCAAATGCCGATGGGTCAATCGACTCACTTTGATCGACTGTTCTGGCCGCGTCAAAAAGCGATGAGTACCCGGCACGTGCTAGGTGGGATCCTAGAATCTGCTTCTCCAGGACCTGTACCGACTCGCCCCGAAGATATGCAGCATATGTCAGGATTTGGGCAATGACCGCCCGGCGAGCTTCACTGTTGTCGGCCAGCTTGATTTCGATAATCACCAGGCGCCCGGTTGCCTCTATCCCTACAAGATCAGCACGATAAGCGCCTATCGAGACTTCGCGACCAACTATTGCGATCTGGGGTTCTCCGGCAAGTGGGAGCATCTGAGGGGCCGCCGCAACCATGTTGTGCAGCGTCGCTTCATCCGGGAAACCAGCAGGTCTTTGCAGGCGCCAGCCAGATTCGTCCTGTTTCCAGATGTCAGTCATATTTCAAGTGGTCTCGTTTCGAATCACGTGTGACGAGCTCACATGGTTTGAAAGGGCCCTGGCGGGTATTTTGCTTCTGATGAAGGATATAGCAGGCAACCGTCTTCTCAGCAAGCATCGTGCTCATTCCAAAAGGAGAAACACCCACCATGACTCGCCCCGCTGACCGTATCGCCGACGTCCGCACCTATCTCCCTCGCTCTGGCAAGGCGGGCGGTGACTACCACGGCCGGACGGAGGGGCATTGGATCGTCGATTCGATCATCAGCAATCCGATGTCGGTCTACCCGGAGTACAAGGACTCGCGACTGAGCTGGGGCGTCGATGCGATTGGCGGACTGGTTGTCGAGATCGAACTGGAGAGTGGACTGACGGGTGTGGGGATCACCCACGGCGGCGAAGCGGGCGCCTACCTGATCAACAAGCACTTCCGGCGCTTCCTGATCGGGTCCGATCCGCGCGATGTCGAACGGATCTGGGATCAGCTTTTCCGCGCATCCCTCTACTATGGAAGAAAGGGGATCACCCTCTGCGCCATCAGTGCTGTCGATCTCGCGCTCTGGGATCTCCTCGGCAAACTGCGTGATGAGCCGGTGTACATGGTGCTGGGTGGTCGGACTAAAGAACATATTCCGTGCTATGCCACCGGCATCCGGGAGAAGCGCTATCAGGAGCTCGGCTTCATCGGCGCCAAAATCCCCCTGCAGTATGGTCCTGCGGACGGCTACGACGGCCTGAAGAAGAATGTCGAACGCTTCGCGGCGGCTCGGGAAGCAGTGGGACCCAATTTCGATCTGATGATCGACTGCTACATGTCGCTCACCGTTCCGTACACGATCGAGCTGGCCGAAGCGTTACGGCCATACCGTATTCGCTGGATCGAAGAGCCGTTGCCGCCCGACGACTACGACGGCCACGCCCGTATCAAAGCAGCGTGTCCCTGGCAGCAGTTCACCACCGGCGAGCACGAGTTCACCCGCTACGGCTTTCGCGAGCTGATCGCGAGACAATGCGTCGACATCCTGCAGCCCGATCTCAACTGGTGCGGCGGTATTACCGAAGCACGCAAGATCGCCGCGATGGCGGCGGCGTATGACGTGCCAGTCGTTCCCCACGGCAGCGCGTTCTTCAGTACCCATTTTCAGATGGCGCACACCAACTCGCCATTTCAGGAAGTGCTCGCCATGAGCAAGGACGGCATGGACTTCGTCTCGCTCTACGGCGCGTTGTTCAAAGGCGAACCGATTCCGAAAGACGGGAAGATGACGCCCCCCGATCTGCCGGGGTGGGGTGTCGAGCTCGACCACGCGTTGGTGAAAGCAACACGCATCGGACTCTCCGAATCCTCACTGTGAGTGTCGAAGTCACGATGTACGTCTGAACGGAGTACGCAAGGACCCCAGATGCCACGAAAGCTTCGAGAATTGAGGGCAGAATTGCGCCGAGCAGGGTTTCGCCTTGATCGCCAGAAAGGTAGCCACCAAACATGGCTCCATCCACAAATGCCGGAGCTCCGGGTTATTCTGTCAGGGTCCGACGGCGATGACGCACTGGTGTATCAAGAGCGTCAGATTCGAGAGGCGATCAACTGTCTTCTGGAGTCTGACAAAGGTGGGACGAGATTGTGAGCGCTTCGCATTACACGATGATCATCCAGTGGTCAGATGAGGATGATGCCTATGTCGTTTCTCTGCCGGAGTGGCGCGACCACGTTGCCAACCCTGTCACCCATGGATTGACCTATGAGCAGGCCGCGGCGAACGCCCAGGACGTGCTCCAGCTGCTCATCGAATCGGCGCTGTCCCACGGCCAGTCTCTCCCAGAGGTGGCCTTCGTTGCGGGCAGACCATAGATCATTTTCGGCGCGATCTGTCGCGAGGAACTCCGGCACAAATCAAAGTTTCCGAGCGGGTTTCCCCAGCAAGTAGTCCATCCGAGACTGCTGGGCGCCAGCGAACCGCCACGAGTCGCTCCACGACCTGGACAAGCAAGGCAAAAAAGCAGCCGGGGCGTTGCTTCCCCGGTCTTTCTGATGCGCCGACGGAATCGGGACCCCACGCACGACTACTCTAGCGAGGAGTAGTGCGGAGTGGCGATTGCGATATATGGCGTGCCGGCAGCACCAGATTTGAGGGACCTCCAGAGCTTCAGTGCTTTTTATGACCAGGCGTTGCCTGTGGTCTACGGGTACTTCCTGCGCCGAACCGGCGGAGAGCCCGCACTGGCCGAAGATCTGACACAGGAAACCTTTCTGGCCGCCGTCACGCAGATCGACCGGGGAACGCGGGTGGACGCACCCATGCCCTGGCTTATCGGTATCGCGCGACATCGCCTGATCGACCACTATCGAGCAACATCGCGGGCAGCCAACCGCGTTGTTTCCCTCGGAGAGTGGATCGACGACCAGCCAGACGGGCGCGACGACTTCGGACCGATTCTCGATCGGGCCATGGCAGCCGCCTCTCTCGACGCGATGCCAGCATCGCAGCGACTCGTTGTGGTTCTCCGCTATCTCGACGGACTCTCCGTGCCGGAGATCGCCAGCCAGATCGGCAAATCGGTCCATGCCGTCGAGTCGCTCCTCGCGCGCGGCCGCGCAACGTTCAAACGTCATTATCTGGAGCACGGTCATGAGTGAGCGAGACCCCTTCGCCACGCTAGGAGAGCTAGTCGATCAGCCTGTTGTGCCGAACGCGCAATTCGCCAGCGATCTGAAGGCGCAGCTCATGAGCGAGTTGGCCGCAGGCAACCGCTTGCGGGAAAAGGAGCATGCCCTACCGATGGATACCGTTCTTCGACCACCAATAGTCTTGCTGCCGGAGCGCCCCAAGCGGACCCGGCGCATCGTCCTGCTCGAAATTGCCGCGGTTGCGGCCCTGCTGATCGGCATCGTCGCGACATATGCGAGCGGATGGTTTTCGAACGACCCGGAAGAGACGCCGGTGATTCCGGCGGCGGTCCTCCAGGAGGACTCTGACGCGACTCCGGTCGCCCCTGCTGTGGTACTGAACGACGAGCAGAACCCGGCTGCGGGCTGGGAGCTTGCGCTCCCGGCCGGCGAGAGCGTCGACTACGGCGGTATGGCAGCGGTGGACGGCACTGTCTATCGTCTGCTGGCGACGCCATCTTTTGTCGGAGTCGAAGCGGTCGATGGTCCTTCCGCAACGGTTCTCTGGAGAGCCGAACGGCCCTGGAGCAACCATGGCATCGCCGCTGGCGATGGCGTGTTCTTCTTCTCCGGTCCGAGTGAAATCACCGCGCTGGAACGAGAAGATGGAAGCGAGCGCTGGGTCACTGGCTGGGAAGAGGATCGCGCCGGGGTCTCCTTTATGCTGAGTGAAGGATGGCTCTACGTCTGGGATACGACGGGAACACTGACGGCGATCGATACGGTCGACGGAGAGGTCCTCTGGGCAACAGGAACCGGAGACGACAGCTCGGCCCAGGTGGCCGGGGCCCCGGCGATGACACCAGTTGCCGGCGACGGCTGGGTGGCGGTGGTGACCGGAGCGGGCAATCTGACGGTGTTCGACCGGAACCTGGGCGAGATCATCCAGATCGTCGCCGGATTCGATCCTGTCAACAGCCAACTCGCGGCACAGCCTCCGTTCCTTTTCGTCCTGGGCGGCGATCCTGAGCCTGTGGACGGTGCGCCCAACCTCCGCGGCGCCGGCGTGAACGCCGAAACCGGCGAGATCGTGTGGGAGATGGAGATTGGCGGTCCGCTCATTCCGCCAGTCGGCACGCACGAAGAGTATTTCGCCTTCATCGCGGACGGCGTTTGGTCTGCAACAGGTGGCAGCGGCTCGGCCAGCGGAGGGGAAGGAACAGCCTCGGTCACCGTTTCCATCGGCGGCAGCGACTCAGGACCGGCTGAAGTCCAGGGGAGCGTGTCCGAAGTCACGACCGAAGGGAGCCCGGTCTCAGAATCGGGCACGGCCATCGGTGCTTCCGCGGGTGGACAGGCCGCCGGCGGTGTCGAGTCCGACGATTCTCCGGCCTGGGGCGGCGAGCAACCCGCGGAGCTGACAGGCGGACGGTGGGTCGTTGGCGTCAACGCCGCAACGGGGGAGATCGTGTGGCAGCGAGAGACGCAGGCCGACGGCTTTGCTGGACTGGCGACCCTGTACGGGAACGCCGGTGGGCTCGATGTGTACACCTCGGACGGGCACGTGGTGGGAATCGCCAGGGATTCCGGCGCCATCGTCAATGATCCGGGTCCACAAGACCTCGACCGGTTGTTGCTCGATGTGATTGCGGACGGCTCGCCCCAACTTGGGTTCTTCGCCACGACGATCGATGGTTCTCTCATCTGGTTCGGTGCGCTGGATCACATGGGGTAGCGGCAACGAAGGAAAAAGGAAACGTGGAAATGCGGTGCGGAGCATTGTCTCCGCACCGTTTTCTTGCGGAAGGAAACGCAGGCGTTTCCGCTACACCTGGTGGGGCGCTGATCTCGTGAAACGGACGGCCCCAATGTTGTAGACGCAACGCCTGCGTTGCTGTCCTCAACCGCAGCGACGGCAGGGTTCCAGCGACGGCCGTCTCCCACGGGAGGAAACGCAGGCGTTTCCGCTACACCGGTGCGGCGATGATCTCGTGAAACGGACGACCCAATCGTGTAGGCGCAACGCCTGCGTTGCTGTCCTCGACCGTAGCGATGGCAGGGTTCCAGCGACGGCCGTCTCCCACGGGAGGAAACGCAGGCGTTTCCGCTACACCGGTGCGGCGATGATCTCGTGAAATGGACGGCCCAATCGTGTAGGCGCAACGCCTGCGTTGCTGTCCTCGACCGTAGCGATGGCAGGGTTCCAGCGACGGCCGTCTCCCACGGGAGGAAGCGCAGGCGTTTCCGCTACAGCGGATGCGGCGATGATCTCGTGAAATGGACGGCCCCAATCGTGTAGACGCAACGCCTGCGTTGCTGTCCTCGACCGCAGCGATGGCCGGGTTCCAGCGACGGCCGTCTCCCACGGGAGGAAACGCAGGCGTTTCCGCTACACCGCACTCGCTGGAAACGGCGTCGTTCACAATGCGATTTACCTGAACGGGCTTAGACGGGACTCGACTCCCATTGGATCGAACGATTCAGCACCATGCCCTCAATCTTGAAACTCCCAGGATTCGGCGTAAGGGAGCCGGTCCAGCGCACGATCGAACGTGGCAAGGGGAATCTGTTGCCGCTCAGCGCGGGCGACGATCAATGCATCGGCCATCGAAATTGCCGAATGTTGGCCGAAGAACTCAATGGCGCGCAGAAAGAGACTCCGGTCGCCCCGGGCGAGTCTCAAGCCCGGCAGATTGACAAAGGTCGCAAGGTATTCCGCAGCGTCGATTCTTGACACGCGGTAAAGACGAGGTGAGGTCAGGACTGAGGCCACCTCATGGAGCACAACTTCGCTGATTGTTGCCTCAAGCTCACCGTTCCGGACTGAGTCGAGCAAAGTCGTCGACTGCCGATGCAAGCGGGCAAGATGTGGTTCAGGTTCCAGGATGAAATATCTCAGAAGGACGTTCGAATCGAGAGAGATCATTCGGCCATCAGCTCAGCAGTCTGTCTGGCGAAATCCTCAAGAATTGCTTCCTCTATCACCTCATCGAAGTCCCGATGCTCCATGCCGGGTGGCGTCGGAACGATTCCCTGAAGGTCTTCGAATGAGTATTTTCTCGGCCGAACTTCGACGCCTCCGGAGCTGTTCACCACAAACGTGACCTTGTCGCCGACATCCACGCCAAGCTGCTTGCGGATTTTCTTGGGGAGTGTGACTTGGCCCTTGCTCGTGATCGTGCAGGTTGCAGAATGCATCGTGACCTCCTCGCCTTGTTGACGTGCAACGAGTAAGGCAAGTTTACCATGGGCCTTACCGGACCAGAACCAGTCGAGAAACGGGGGATGTTGAACCCTCCCGGGGATCAAATCCTCAGTCTCACCACCGATCAGACTAACGAGTCGTTGAGCATCTGGTCGATGACGGCGCGGGGGATGCGCTTGTTCAGGACGACGACGCCGTCGGCTTCTCGGATGGCGATGGCAACCTTTCTGGCCCAGACATTCTCGAAGAGGATGAGCGCGGCGGAGGTGTCTGGTTCGAGGCAGGGAACCAGGCGCAGGGCATCATCGTCGCAAAGCAATTCCTCATCGTCGAGATCGGATGTGTCGACAAACGACGCAATCGTGTCGCCCATGTCGTCCAGCGAGATGACGAGCGCGGAGCCATCGGCGTGCTTCATCACGAACCGCATGTCGATGATCCGGACCAGGCCGGAATCGACGAGCGCGTTGATCTCTGTGGCCACGCCACTCGTGAATTCACTCCCCGGAAATCGAAAGATGACCAGCTCCACGGGTCCCAACGGCATACGGTCTCCTCCTGTCTGACAACACGTCCATATGGAGACACTCTACAGGGTGCGAGCGCTTTTGCGACAGGGTGCATAACATTTGCCGCCCCATCCTCGTTATCTTTCCCGGAATTACCGCCGCCTGACGTGCCATCTGCTCCCATCGAGCGCCATCACCGCTTCCTCAGCGGTATGCCGATATGACGACTGCCGAGTTCATCAGCACCCTGACCGAATCGGTGACGCGAGACGCAGCTGCCTCTGCTCCATTGGAGGGGTCTGATGATGAGCTGGTCGAGCGGGCGCGCCAGGATCCGGCAGCCTTTGCCTCACTCTATCAACGCCATGTCCGCTCGATCTATGCCTATTGTCATTCCCGGCTCGGCAACCGGGAGCTGGCCGAAGACGCCACCAGTCAGATTTTCACGAATGCGCTTTCCGGATTGGCCCGGTACCGATCGGGTTCGTTTCGCGGCTGGCTCTACGCCATCGCCCGCAATGTGGTGACCGATCAGCGGCGTCAGATGCCGTTCATCCCCGAAGAGGCGTTGCGCAATCCGGTTGCCGCCTCGGGTGCACCCGACAGCGCACTCCAGCAGACAGACAGCGATATCGATCTCCGCCTCTTGCTCGATCAGCTGACATCCGATCAGCGAGAGGTAGTCGAACTCCGTCTCGCCGGGCTCACCGGTATCGAGATCGCACAGGCACTTGGTAAACGTCACGGCGCCGTCCGCGCCACGCAGTTCCGCGCG
The DNA here is from genome assembly GCA_019637585.1 of Thermomicrobiales bacterium. Lineage (GTDB taxonomy): Bacteria > Chloroflexota > Chloroflexia > Thermomicrobiales > UBA6265 > JAHBVL01. Next base: position 354,333 of record JAHBVL010000001.1, read on the forward strand.
TATCAACGTCTCCGGGAAATCCTGGCAAACGAGGGAACCGAGTCATGAATGCACGACATCACTCCATCACGTTCGACAACACCCTCGATTGCCTGCAATCAGGGCGGGCCGAGTCGTGTTCTGCCGAGGGGGAGTTGTCCGGTCTGGCAGCGACCGCCGCGACACTCGATGCCCGGTACAGGAGCACCCGGGCCGAACCAGACAGCGCCTTCGTGCAGGGGTTGCAGACCCGGCTGATGGAGGGTGCTTCTACCCTACCGGCCCGGCCCGAGACATCGAGAGCAGGAAGGCCACGGCCACGGATACCGGTACTGGCGAACCTCAGTCGGGCCCAGGCCAGCGGTGGACGCTTCTTCGCCTATGTGAGTTCGGCGGTGGTGGTCGCGGCGATCGCCAGCGCCGCGTTGCTCATGCTCTGGCGCGCCGCCAATGACCCGTCGTCGACGACGATCGACGCGCCGACGATCGCCGGTCATCTGCCGGGGTTCGATACCGGCCAATCCGAGGGAGGGGCGCTGCTCTGGCAACTGGAGAATGCCGAGCAGGAGTTCATCCACTTCCGGACGGTGGCCACCTTTGGCGATGTCGTCTATCGAGTCATCGACACTCCGCTCGAATTCAACGGCATCGAGGCGATCGATGGCCGGACTGGTGACGTGCTTTGGCGTTCGAGTTTGTCGGTCTCGAGCTCAACCGAGATGAAAGCGGACAGCCGAGGTGTTTACGTTTTCGAGTTTTCCCGATTCGTCGATGATGAGGGGATGGGTCACCTGACGGCACTCTCCGTCTTCTCGGGAGCGGAGATCTGGCAGACGGAACTTGCGATGCCGATGAACTGGTCGGTCGGCAATGACGCGATCTACGTCGTCGATCGTCATAACGTGACGACGGCAGTTAATGCCATACATGGGACAACACTGTGGACGTTCGACGCGCAGACGGGCGGATACGTTTTCGGTCCGGGTACGTCGATACCCGTGGTGGGAGCAGTGCCCTTTGCCTTCGGCGACACCGTTGTCACCTTTGCCAACGGTGGTTTGTTGATCGGTCTCGACAGGGAAACCGGAATGGAGAAGTGGAGGAAGGATGGTTTCCACCCTTCTGCCACGCGTTTCGCCGCCGCTGGTGATGTGCTGACGACGATGACCTTCCAGGCTGGTGCGGATGCCGACGGTATCCTCGAAACCGACAGCAATGCTGTGGATTGGGAGGACGAAACGTGGCTCTTTATCGCCAGGGTATCGGCTATCGATCCTACGGACGGATCTGAGTTGTGGCATCGCGTCATCGCCTCCCAAGCGCTCGAGTTGGTCGCAACCGAAAGCGTTGTCGCATTCATCGGCAATGAGTTCATCGATTCGGCTCCCGGCAGCCCGACTCCCGACCCGAGCGAGCTTCAGGGCGTCTTGTTGGAAGCTCCTCCGCTTGGCGAAGCGCTGGACCGCGCCTCCGGATTTGATCCGGTGAGCGGCGAATTGCTCTGGACCGTCCATGCCGGGGAAACCTACTTCACCACCATGGCGACCTGGATACCGGCATCCGGCATGGGCGGCGGAATTGTCGCCCTGACTGCCGAAGGCAGGATGCGACCGATCGGATTCTGGAGAGAAGGGGATCTTAGGGTCCCTGATGAGAAAGTGAATCGCTACCCGCAGCCTATCGCAGGGGACTTCGGGTTCGTGGTGGTGCTGGAGAATGGGGATCTGGCTGGCGTCGCGGTGAACGAGCATCCCTCCGACCTGGCCAATGCCACACCAGTCGCGGAGATCGCGGCGAGCGACTCATCATCATCCGTGCTCTGGACGTCGCCGGTTGAAAGCGAGGAGATATCCGATATCACGCTGATCGCGGTGAACGACGGTGCCGTGTTCCGATTCACCACGACATACGGCTCGGTCGAAAGCAATGCTATCGAAGCACTCGACGGACAGACTGCCGCGCGACTCTGGAAAGAGCCTGCGCCGTGGGCGCTCGTGCCGCCCGTCGCGGACGATGCCTACCTCTACTATGCGAGCTACTCCGGTCCCCACGAGGAGATGAAAATCGTTGCGGTCGATACGGCGACGGGTCAGGTAGCCTGGACGGTCTCGCCGAACCGCACCGTGATGGGATTGACTGCCTCGGACGGCATTCTTTACGCCGAAGTGTCGCCAAACACGCTGATGGCGATTCGGGATGGCGAAATCCTCTGGGAGTCGGCCATCGATCCATACGTCGACCCTGTCTCCAGCAACGAGATCATGCTGAACATGCACGGCCCGGTGGTGGAAGATGGTTTGGTGCTAGGCATGGCCGCGAACGGCACGATCTCCGGGTTCGATTCTGTCAACGGAGAGCGGTTGTGGACCAGCGTGCGCTCTCCCGGGCCGGGGAGCGAGTATGCCGTTGCCGGCGACGTTCTGGTGCGGTTCCGGCCATTGCCGATCCTCACCTCGTTGAATGACCAGGGCACACCTGTGCCGGAGGCGCCTATTCGTTCCGAGATCACCGGAGCCGGCGTCGATGCTGCTGCCGAGACCCTCTGGCGGCATGAGATGGACGGCTATGCGTACCCAATCGGCGTCGTTGACGACACGGTGTATTTCATCGAGTTCAGCATCGAATTCGCGCCGGCAACGCCCTACCCAACCGACGATCTCCGGGATGGCGCGACGGGCACCCTTTTCGCGCTCAACGCCCAGACTGGCGAGCTCAGAGTGATAGAGACCAGGACGGGAAGGGCGGCGTTCATGGCGGGAGCGGCCTGGTCACCTGAGCATGGCAGCACCCCACTCGTGATCGCTGGCTCAGTTGATGGCGTTGTGACACTCGTCGACGCCGCCAGCCAGACTGTCGTGGAAATGACTCAGGCTGGGCCGGCGGACAGCGCAATCGTCGATGTGCAGATCGGCAACGGAGTCGCTTATCTCCTGTTCGAGGATGGCTCGGTGGCCGCGATGCCGCTGGTGGACGACTCGCCGTAGCGGCGGCGGCTTGTCCCCGCCGGTGGCGGAGTGGAGCGCCGGAGGCGTGGAACGGAGCCACAACCGCCGCATTCGCACACGGCGCCCTACCATGACATCGCGGTCAACGACGGCAATGTACGGCCCTCCGGGCCGTCCTTCGACTTCGCTCAGGACCGACCATAAGGGATCGCCGCCACGACGTTCGGCATCTCAACCCATCGCCAACGCGGCCGACCACCTCCGTAGCGGCGGCGGCTCGTTCCCGCCGGTGGCGGAGTGGAGCGCAACGAAGTGGAGCGGAACGGCGCCACAACCGCCGCACTCGCACACGGCGCCCATCCATGACATTGTGGTCAACGAAGGCAATGTACGGCCCTCCGGGCCGTCGGCGACCACAAGGGATCGCCGCTACGACGATCGTGAGGATGGGGCCGTAACACTTTTGCCCTCTGTTTCGTTCTGACTATCTGACTGCGCGGTTGCCCAAACGCAAGTGATGCGTGAAGGAGGGACATGGCGACGTCGGTGAGCGATTCACGCGAGAGCGATGTCCAGCAGGGATGTGCTTCGGCGTCCGATGACGAGACGCTCGTGGAGCGCGCCCGCCACGATCCGGCGGCATTCGCGATGCTCTACCAAGCCTACGTGCGGCCGGTTCACGCCTTTTGCTATCGCCGTCTGGGGACGCGTGAGGCGGCGGAAGATGCCACGAGTCAGGTGTTCGTCAATGCTCTCGCCCATCTTGGCGAATTCGAGTCGGGCTCTTTTCGTGCCTGGCTCTTCACCATCGCTCGTCATGTGGTCATCGACGCATTGCGGAAACCCTTGTCCACGCTGTTGGCCAACGCAGACGGCGTCGTGGACGGCGCCCAACGACCGGAAGAAGCGGCGTTGGTGGCCGAAAGTGATCGTCGCGTGCGCCGGATGCTCGATCAGCTCACCTCCGAGCAACGCGACATCGTGTTGCTTCGTCTGGCCGGATTGAACGGAGCCGAAATCGCCCAGGTGCTGGGGCGGAGTCATGGATCCGTGCGCGCTGCGCAGTTTCGGGCCTATCAGCGCCTTCGCACCATCGTCGCCGAAACAGGAGCACCGTCAAATGAATGACACCCAGGAGCGATTCACCACGCTGGACATGGCACTCGACCAATTGGAGAACAGGGAAGCTTCGCGGCCGGTACCCGAGAGAGAGATCGACGAGCTGCTGGCGGCGGCGCGGGAATTCGGGGTTGTGGCCGCGAGCGGTGGACAGGAGCCGCATGAGGATTTTGTGCGACGGCTCGAGGCACAACTGGCACCCAGCCCGCTGGCTCGTTCCGTCCTACATTCTCAAGCCCTGCCGGAGCCTCGCCAGCCTGGCGTCCATGGTGGAGGGGAACATGCCGTTCAGTGGAGACACATGCGCGTTTTCCCCTTGGTGGCTGCTCTCTTGGTGATCGCCATGCTTCTCGGAGCCGTGGCCGCCATCACGCAGATGCGATCGCCAGACGATTTTCCAACGATGATCCCGGCACCGGTTTTCGCCGGCAGTAGTTTTCTTTGGGAGATACCTCTCACCAGCCGTTCCGGCGCACCTCAGAGCGTGACCACAGTAGAGGGTCGAGACACGATTTTCCGGTTTCGAAATGATGCGGACTTTCTCGGCATCGAAGCGATCGATGGAATAACTGGAGAGACGCTATGGAGCAGGTCGGCCTATGGCAATGAGGAATCACTCCGCACGGACAGGTACGGCGTCTACTATGTCGGATTCGGAGAAACCACGCGGGAAGGCACCGGAAGCATCGTCGTCGCGCTGTCGCCTGAAACAGGAGAGGAACTCTGGCGGGTCGAGATCGATCGCTATCCGATGGAATCGTCGATTCGAGATGGCAGACTCTACATTCGTCATAGCGAAGGATTCGTTACCGCGATCGACACGCAAGACGGCTCCGTGCTGTGGATAGCCCAACCATTAGGAAACACCACGTGTGGTGGGTTCTCCCAATCGCAGAGTGCGCACCCCTCCGTTCTAGACGACGCTGTCGTCGTTCTTGACTGCGATGGCTCGCTGGTGGGTCTCGATCCCTCAAGTGGCGCCGAGCAATGGCGTCGGTCGGGTTTCAACGCAGTCGCCACGCTCCTCACCCCAATAGACAACACGCTCATCGTGATGACTGGTTATCGATGGGAAGGCATGACCGGAAGTCCGGGCGTCGTTGCAGATGACGATCTCGAAACACTCCACGGCGCGATGTTTGCGGTCTACCGCGTGGTCGCGCTAAACGGCTCAGATGGAGAAGTGCTCTGGGAACGATATGTAGCGGCAAGACCTCAATACCCGGTGGCGACCGCCACGACCTTCGCCATCATCGGCGCAGAGATCAATGCGGCGGATCGAGACCTCGCGGCGCTTCCCGCCACGCCAACGCCCGATTGGCAGGGAACGATTGTCGCCCCGGGGGTCGAGAACCATGTGATGGGGTTCGATCTGAGAAGCGGCGAATTGCTCTGGGAAGAAACGCTGGAGGATGACGCCATCTACCGCACATTGAGCGCCTGGAGCACCGAAACAGGGAGCGGCATCGCGGCCACGACCTCGAACTTCGACATCATTCAGGTTGGTCCCTGGGAAGGAGGGGCGATCGTCGATCCCGGCGACCGGTTCCTCATCGTCGAGCCGCCGCTCGCAGGTGATTTCGGCTTCGTTGCTGAGGCGATCGATGGCCGGCTGGTGGGGATTGAAGTTGAGCGGAATCCGTAGTCCGTAGAGCGTCGTAGACTCGCTATGGTCCACGACATACCATCACCGGACTGCGGACTCCGCGCTGCGGACTTCGGACTACGGACTCCGTCGTCTACACCCCGAGCAGCTTCGACTTCGCGGCCTCGAACTGCTCGTCCGACAGCAACCCCTGCTCTTTCATCTGGGCGAGTTGCTGGAGCTGGGCCATGACGTCGGCGCCACCGGCCGGCGCGGCCGCGGCCGTTGCCTGCTGGGCTTGCATGGTGGCCATCTGAGCCTGCATATCGTCCAGCTGTTGCTGATTTGCGGCGGCCGCCGCTTGCTGCTGGGCGCCCGCCTGGTTGGAATATCGTTGCGCTTGCCGGTGGGTGACGGCATTGGCCGTACCGGCCACCACAGCTGTGGTGGCCATCGTGCTCACGATTCCGCGTCCTCCGCGTCGTCGCATCATGGTCGTTCTCCCTTCAATTCACTGCGTTTCTTGTGCCCAGCAGACTAGCCCAGGAGCTCCTGGGCCGCTTCCGCCAGAACTTCATCGATAACCGCCCGGGGAATTCGCTCGTTCAGCAGGACTTCGCCATTGGCGTTGCGCACGGCTGTGGCAAAGCGAGCCGCCCACGCATTCTCGAACAGAATCATGATCGCCGAGGAGTTGGGCTCCAACGCCTCGCCGATATACTCGCCGTCCGACATCGACAGCAGCTCATCGTCGTGCTGCGAAATCGGGGCATACACGGAAATCACCGCTTCGGAAAGACTCTCCAGCTCGACAACGCCCACCACCCCATCGACATCCTTGATGACGAAGAGGAGATCGATGATCCGGACGGTGCCGTTGGCGATCAAATCTTCCAATGCCGGCGCGATCTCCCCGGTGAATTCATTGCCGGGGAACTTGATGATCACCAGCTCGACAGGTCCATAGGCCATAGCGCCAATCTCCACATCTCGATGACAGCCGTCATGGAATCCGGGCGGATTCCCTCTTCCTGATCGTACCAACCCGGCGGTCTGCTGCAATACCGCAAAAGTTGTATGGCGGACTATACAACTGGCCGGAAATTGAGCGTCAGAATCGTGGTGCTGGTCTCACCGTTGTTCTGCAGGATTCGGCGGGCGCCAGGCGTGAGTTTGCGGAACGCGGCCGTGCCCCCTTCACGCACGAAAAGAGGATCGGCGGTGGGTGTCGACGCGCCCGGTTGAATGATCGACGAGTGGAACTCCCCTTCCGCCGCATGGATCGCTTCCAGACCGTCGATCGGATAGGGGCCAATCGAACCGCCGGCTGGCAGCTGCTCTCTGGTCAGCAGCGCGTGGATATCTCCATCCCCTAGCGTTTGCCATGCGTCGTACACGGCCACACTGAGGCGGGCGCTCATGTTCTCGGGCAGGGGAGGGGTGAAGGTTCCGGCTTCGACCTCGATGCTGGTGATGGAGGCGCCAAAAATCGTGACCGCGTCCTGACCAACATTGCGCAATGTGCCAAAGGCCAGCGCGTCCGGATAGATCGCCACGTCGCCAGCGGCGAGCTCCACTTCGGCGCCGGCGTCGACCGGTTCGTCCTCGGCATTCGGCCGGCGAAGCGTCCAGGGACGGTCGAGCTGTACGGCGTAGGTTCCGGAGAGGATGACTTCCGCGGCGGTTCCCTCTTTGATCGTTTCGCCGCTGCATCCGCAGTAGGGACCAGGCAGGTAGGTGAGCTCGTCACCAGGTTGCAGAATGATCCGATAGAACGCGCCTTGCGCTTTGCCTTCGGGTTGCCAGTCGCGCGGAAAGATGACGTCGAAAAGCGTTTCCGGACCAGCGGCGGGGGTCGCCTCCGGTGATTGGGCAAGGATGGATCCCGCGCCGGCAGGGAGTGTGAGGGCAAGGCCAGCGCCAGCCGAGGCCAGCAATCGCCGGCGTGAAAGCGAATACCGATCGAGTGACATGCTGAACGCCTCCTGGCGAATGAGAGAGGAGCGTTCCCCTCCCACCGAATGATCGCACTGGCGTCAACTGTGCCCTCGCCGTTTCGTTGCGCTGGCTCGGATCATTCGGTAGCGACCGCAAGATCTTTTGCGATGAGTGCCGGGGTCATCTGCGGTTCCGCGAGATCCGCCCGGCCGTCAACGGGCCGGGCTCACAATGCGAAGGTCCTTCAGACCTGAGGCACGCCCCGGTAGGGGCATCGCACCGTGAGCGGCGCCGTTTACGGCGTTGCGGACGCCTGGACAGCGTGGTCTAAGTTTGGCGCAATCTGCCGAACCAACGTTTATGGCGCTCGTCGGGGCCACGGGGTCAGCGGGAGGGCGGTTTCCTTTTCGATGGCGAGGAGACGGTTCCATTTGGCCAGACGCTCGCTCCGGGTGATGGAACCGACCTTCAGCGCGTCGCCGCGCCAGCCGGTTGCCAGGTCGGCGAGCCAGTCGTCCTCGGTTTCGCCCGACCGGGCGCTGACCACAACCGCCCACTCCGCCCCTCGCGCCAGGTGGAGAGCCTGTGCCGCTTCGGTCAGGGTGCCGATCTGGTTCACCTTGAGGAGGAGTGCGTTGGCCGCACCCGCAGCAACCGCACGCTCGATGCGGGAGGGATTGGTGGTGAGAAAATCGTCGCCGAGGGTCAGCGCCCGGCCATCCAGGGCAGTACGGAGCGCGAGCCAGTTGTCCCAGTCGTCTTCGCTCAGACCATCCTCCACACTGACCAGCGGGTACCGGTCCACCCACGAACGCACCAGCGCGATCATCTCCGCCGGGGTGAGCGACTCGCCACCGATCGCATAGCGGCCACCAGCAAAAAAGTGACTGGACGCCACATCGACGCACAACGACACGTCATCCCCCGGCCGGAAGCCGGCGACATCGATCGCTTCGACCGCCAGCTGGAATGCCTCGTCGATCGAGCTGAAATCGGGCGCCAGCCCTCCTTCATCGGCGACCAGCAACCGCATCCCATAGCGTTGACGGATCAACGCAGCTGCGGCCTGGAAAACGGCATAGGTCATCGCCATGGCTTCATCGACAGTCGACGCGCCATTGGCCACGATCAGGACATCCTGAATCTCCATCTGACCGCCGGCATGCTTGCCGCCGCTGAAGAGATTGACCGTTGGGCGGGGCAGCGCGGCGGGAGCGTCGAGCCCCGCGAGCTCCGCGAAGTGCTGATAGAGGGGTACGCCCCGTTCGGCGGCGGTCGCCCGGGCGAAGGCCAGCGACACCGCCAGCAGGGCATTCGCGCCCAGCCGCGATTTCTCCGCGGTGCCATCCAGCTCGATCATCAGCTCATCGATCGCATGTTGCGATTCGAGCTGCCGGCCCTGGATCGCGTCGAAGATCTCCGTTTCGATGGCATTGACGGCATGCCGGCAACCAAGACCGCCATAACGACCAGGGTCGCCATCCCGCCGCTCGTGCGCTTCCGCCTTACCGGTCGACGCACCCGACGGCACGGAAACCGTGGCCACTGCGCCGCTGGCCAGCCGCATCGTGGCCTGAACCGTGGGGCGACCGCGACTGTCGAGGATCTCCAACGCCGAGAGTCCGGCAACGTCAGGCATCGTGCACCCCTGTTCCTTCGAAAGCGTTCGTGAAGCGTTCGGCGAGTCGATCGATCGTGGCGGGTGGCGACTGCATCAGCTCGACCACCACCCCGGCCTGCCGGGTCCGCTCTTCCTCACCAAGGTACTCGAGCGGCGACCGTCCCCGCACCCGCGCCAGCAGGCAGGCCAGCGTGTGACGGACGGCCCGCTCTTCCAGATTCACGGCCCAATCACTCGTTTTTACGATATTCCAGTATCTCTCCCAGTAAAGTCTCGTTGCATCGCGAAATTCCGCCCGCGCCTCTGGCAGGTGATGCGCCTTGCTGAGCAGGTGGGTCATGGAAAACCCGAGATCGAATCCCGGATCGCCGATATGGATGACTTCATGATCGAGCAGAATCAGGCGATCGTCGTGAACGAGAATGTTTTTTGGGCTGTAGTCGCCATGGACGATGGTGTCGGCGTGCGACCGGGTCTCCTCGATCAGGGTGGTCAGAAACCGGGTGGCTGCCGGCGCCTGGGTTGCGGTGTATCCGTAGTAGGGCTCCAGCCGGAGCGATTCGAAATAGCCTCGGTCGCTGAAGACCGGCCGCAATTCCCCCATCCGGGTAGCCGATGTCGCATGGATCGTCCCCAGGAGTGTGGCGAACTGGACCACATGGTCCTGCTCGACATGACCGGCGAGGAGCATCTGCTTCCAGTTCTGGTGCGGAGGAGGGACCGCCTGCATGGCGATCAGGTGATGGTCGAAATCCTCGAAGACCAGGGGTGTGATGGTCCCGGCCGGAGCCAGAACGTCCAGCCAGCGGAGACCATCGGCTTCCCGGTGCACCCGTTCCGGCGGCGAGAACCAGTCGACCTTGACCCGCAGTTTGGCCAGCGCCTGTTTCAGCACCCACGCTTCGCCATCCTCTCGCTCGACCAGCACGGTCCGGTTGGACACACCGCCACCCAGCACGGTGATGGCCGGCGTTTCGCTGGCGCGAATGTGCCCCGCTTCCCGCAGGTAGGCGATGAGCTGTTCGGCCTGTTCGATATCGAGGGATGTCAAGGGCGAACCTCGCGTGATGGTCGCTAAAACCCTCGCAACGTGAGCGGATCGACGAGCACCGGTATGTTGTACTCATCGGAAAACGACTGGTTGGTCATGCCCAGGCTCACGATGCCCTCGCCATACTTTTTCAGGTAGGGTGGCAGGTCGATGGCTCGGGGCAACGATGTGTCGATCGTCGCCCGACCGGTCATGATGACGACCTTGTCGCCGTTGTCAGCGCTGTCGAAATGCAACGCAACCCGCGGTTGCCGTTCGATATTGCGCAGCTTGGCGGTGTTGGGCTGGCTGAAAATCAGCACCTTCTCCTCGTGCCACTGAAACCAGACCGGACTCGGTTGCGGGGTCCCTTTGCCATCGACCGTCACCAGCCAGATGATCAGGTCGTTGTCCAGGTGCTGCTGAACGCGCGCGCCGAACTCGGTCGATGTATCGATGGCGATCATTGCCGACGTACTCCTCACCCATTCATACGCAGGCGGTCGAACCAATCGGGTTCGGCCTGCATCAGTCCAAATGTGGCTCCCAGCGGATCGTTCAGCCAGGCCGTCGTGATGCCCAAACCGGTGATTTCGGTGGCCGGATGGATCACCGTGCCGCCAAGAGCAGCTGCCTTCTCCACCGACGCGGCGATGTCGGGCGTCCGGAAGTAGGCAAGCCAGGCGCTGGGCGATGGCCGGACACCGGCATCGAAGAGACCGGCCGCCGGCACGCCATGCAGCCGGGCCAGGGCATAACCGCCAGTTGCCACAGCCTCCGGTACAAAGGTCCAACCCAGCAGACTGCTGTAGAACTCCGCCGAACCCGGCACATCGGTGGTCACCAGCTCGTTCCAGATCACCGTCTCGCCGGAACCACCACTTCCGGTCGTTCCGCCCTCGCCGGTGTGCTGGAAGATCGTCACCATCGCTCCCGGCGGGTCGAAGAGGATGGCGAGCAATCCAATGCCGGGGATCGTCATCGGGTCGAACGGCACGACGCCGCCCAGCGCTTTCGCCCGGGTCAGGGTATCGGCGATGTCGTCGACCATGAGATAGCCGCTCCAGTTGGCGGGCGCATTCATCTCCGGGGTCATCGGGAAAAAGCCGCCGAAGGGATTCCCCTGGTCGGTGAGCGGGCGGTATCCATTGGGATCCGGCTCACCCATTTCCCAGCCGAAGAGCGCGGTATAGAACGCAACAGTTCGCTCCAGATCGTTGGTGTTCATATCGTGCCAGCCGAAGTGTCCGATGGTGAACACGGTCGCCTCCTCCATACCAAACAGAGCGATCGATCGCCGGTCACAGCTTACCCCGAGTGAGACGGGGTTGTGGCTTCGCGTCGTTCCGTTTCGCCATCTGCCCGGGCCGCGGCGACCGTCGCCAGATAGACGCTGACGGCAGCTCCAACCGAGAGCAGCGCCAGCGCAATCAGGAGTGGACGATCGCCATGCGTTGCCGATGCGATCAGGCTGCCCCCGAATGGGCCAGCCGCACGGGAGAAGGTGACGATCAGCGCCAGCACGCCACTGATCGACCCAAATGCCGCAACCCCATAGAGCTCGGCCACCAGCGATGCCCGGGCCGGGGTGATGGCCCCGAACCCGATGCCAAAGAGAAGGACGAAGCACCAGATACCGGTATGCGACGACGTTGCCGCCAGCACGATCAAACCAGCGGCCTGCGTCAGGAAAATCGTGCCGGGCACAGCCCAGGGGGGCAGCCAGTCGCCGAGCGGCGTGAAGATCAGGCGTCCCGGCAGCGCCAGCAGACCGATGGCGGCAGCGGCGGACGCAGCAAAGCGAGCCGATTCGCCCCTGTCGATCAAGAGCGGGATGAGCAGAACCGTCGTCGCCACATTGGCGAACATCACCAGCCCGAACGCCAGGGAGAGCCAGCGGAACGACCGGCTGCGCAGCGCATCCCGGAGCGTCATCGCGCTGCGGCGCATTCCCGATGCGACAGCCGCCTTCGACCCACAGTCGCCGTCGGGACAGGCGCCGATGGCGGCGGGATCGCGACGCAGGACACCCGCATGGATGGGAATGGTGATGATCGCCAGCAGCACAGCCAGTATCACCAGCGCATCCCGCCACCCCTGCCGGTGGACGAGCCAGGCCGATAATGGAATGAAGATGACGCTGGCGAACCCTCCCCCAAAGGTGAGGAGGGTCAACGCGCGCGAACGATAGGTCCAAAACCAGGTGGTGACGGCAGCGAACGCCGGTTCGTAGAAGGTGGCGGCCATGCAGACGCCCAACCCGAGCCAGATCGCCACGAAGACCGGATAACTCTCGACGCGGGACCAGGCGACGATGAGGAGCGCGGATGCTGCCGACCCAATGGTCATCAGCCAGCGCGGACCGTGTCGATCGAGCCACCGGCCGAATGGCACGGCGGCGATTCCGGATGCGATCAATGCCAGCGAAAACGCTGCGGTGAGCTGATTGCGCGACCAGCCGAGCTCGGCGCTGGTTGGTTCGATGAACACGGAAAAGGCGTAGTAGAGAATGCCCCACGAAACCGGCTCTGTGATCGACAGAGCGGCCACGATCCACCATCCATAAAAGAGGCGAGATCTGCTCATGGCGCCTTTCCGGAGAACGCGAATGCGCGGATGACGTCCCAGCGACCAGCGACGCATGCAATCTTCGGTGCAATCGTCGCACCGTACAATCTCTCATTGAGCGGACTGCTGGACGAGACACGAGGAGGCTCCCATGACCGAACCGACTGGCACCGAATCCAACGGCGCCACCGCCGAAACGAGATCGGGTCTCCCCAGCTGGCTCCTCCCCGCGATTCTCGGCGCCCTGCTGGTGGCCATGACGGTGTTCACCGTTTACCTCTGGCGAGAGAACGACACCCCGTCGAACGATTCCGCCGATGCCGGCTTCGCCCGCGATATGACCGATCACCACGCGCAGGCTGTCGAAATGGCCCTGATCGCCTGGCAGCGGTCGGACGATCCCGAAATCCAGCAAATCGCCTACGACATCGCCACGTCCCAGCAGGCGCAGATCGGCATGATGCAGGGATGGCTGACCGAATGGGGTCTCTCGCTCGCCCGCGACGGCGTTCCCATGGCCTGGGCGGGCGATATGGACCACGACATGGAGGGCGCGAGCAGTATTGACGACATGCCCGGCATGGCCACGCGCGAAGAGATCGACGCGTTGCGGACACTCGAACCCGAGGAGATGGACCGGGAGTTCCTTCGTTTGATGATCGCCCATCATCAGGGAGGCGTGCTCATGGCCGATGCCGGGGTCGAGCATGTCGAAAAGGATGTGCTGCACAATCTCGCTTCGTCCATCGCCAGCGCCCAGCAGCTGGAAATCACCACCATGCAGACGATGCTCGACGCTCGCGAAACCAGTTGATCGATGCGCATTGCCCTGGCTGCCGACCACGCCGGATATCTGCTGAAAGCGCCAGTGGCGGATGCGTTGCGGGCGTGGGGATACGAGGTTGCCGATCACGGCACGCACAGTGGCGACGTCGTCGATTTTCCGGATGTGGTGTTGCCGGTTTGCCGGGCAGTCCTGAACCGGGAAGCGGAGCGGGGGATTCTGCTCTGCGGCACCGGAATCGGCGCCTGCATGGCCGCCAACAAGGTCGCCGGCATCCGGGCGGCGCTCTGCCACGACCTCCACTCGGCCCATCAGGCGGTCGAGCATGACGACGCCAATGTCATGTGCCTGGGAGCCAAGATCGTTGGAGAATGGCTGGCGCTCGATCTGATCCGCGCTTTTCTCGATGCCCGGTTTGGCGGTGAAGAGCACTTTCAGCGACGCATCGACAAGATGGCCGCGATCGAATCGGGACGGCTCAGATGAAGCGCCGGGCGATGGTAGCCGCGTGGCTCCTGCTACTGACGGTTGTCACGAACGGCATCGCCGGTCCGGCAGCAGTTGCTCAGCCGGAGGCGTCACCCACGGCGACTGCGCCGGGAGCACTGGTTCGGTGGGAGCCGATCCCGTCGATCGGCGGTCACCCGGCCTGGCGCATCCTCTACACCTCGACCGGGTTGGATGGCGCCATCGTGCCCATCTCAGGCGTGATCGCGATCCCGGCCGCCACGGCGCCGCAGGAGGGTTTTCCGCTGCTTGCCATTGCGCATCCAACCGCCGGGCTGGGCCGGCAATGCGCTCCTTCGCTCCTCCTTCAGAACAACGCCTCGCTGATGTCCCAGCTCTATCAGGAGATACTGACCCCCTATCTCGACGCTGGATTCGCGCTGATCATGTCCGATTATCAGGGTCTGGGGATGCAGGGCGATCCCTCCTATCTGATCGGCGCAATCGAGGGCCGCAATCTGCTCGATTCGGTCCGCGCCGCCCGGGCGCTTCCGGATGTTTCGCTCTCAGACAGCACCCAGCTTATCGGACACTCCCAGGGAGGTCATGCCGCGGCGTTTGCCCTGCAGCTGGCGCCGGACTACGCGCCCGAGCTGACCTTCGATGGTGCTGTTCTGGCTGCGCCGGCGCTCGATCCACGCGGCATTTTCACGTCGCTGATCGACGGAGATGTAGCATCGGAGAATACGTCGCTGATTCTCTTCGTCATGGCGGCATGGTCGGCCACCTATGCGGACGCGTCGCTCGATCAGGTCACGACACCGCTGGGTCAGGAGGTCATCGAAACGGAGATCGCCGGCGCCTGCCTGATCGAAGCTGGACTCGCGGCGGCGAATCACGCTCCGTCCGATCTTTTCCTGCCGGACGCGCCGGAGGCGTGGTCCGATCTGGCCGCCGAGAACACCCCGGCTGCCGGCACCTGGCCGATGCCGGTGCTGATCGTTCATGGGGTGGATGACGAGGTGATCGATCCGGCCATGACGGCCTCCTTCGTCGACGGTCTCTGCGCTAGCGGCAGCACGGTGGCGTTCATCGAGTACCCGGGCGCCGACCACTTCGGCATCCTCTCGGCGGCCGGCGACACCATGCGCGACTGGCTCCTCGACCGGGTGGCAGGCGAGCCGGCGCCATCCGATTGCGCGCAAGCGACCGTCCGCGGGACGGCGCCATAAATGGCGAAGCTACGGATCGTATGCTGGGTCCAATCTGTCGATCTCGTTCCTGATATGCTGTCGTCAGTTGACACAGAACCCTGATTCTGATCGCGCCGACTGGAGAACCTGAACACCGATGTCCCTGACCGGACGTCTCAGCTTCGGATTGCACCGCAATGCCGCCCTGCTCTTCTGGGCGATGTTCTTCTCATCGGCGGCGTATGGTACGTCCGAACGATTCAAGACCCTGTACATCGAATCGCTCGGCGCCACACCCGCGCTGGTCGGTTTGCTGCTCGGTGTTGGCGAGGCGATCCGGCTGATTTTCCTGATTGCCTCCGGGCCATTGAGCGACCGGCTTTCGCCGCGTTTGCTGATCGGCACCCGCTGGCTCACCGCATTCAATGCTCTCTTCTTTCTCTTCGCCACGCACTGGGGGATGCTGATTCCGGCATTCATCGCGCAGGCAGGCGCCAACCTGGCCTGGCCCTCCGTTTCCCGGGTTATCGACGAGTCGGGGGATGCGGCATCCCGTGGCCGGCGCTTTCTCCTCATCTACACCATCGGTCCTGGCGCCGCGCTGCTGGGCGCACCGTTGCTGGGGGCGGTGCTGGTCGAGGAGTTCGGACTGCGTTCGGTGTTCGTGGTTCTCCTGGTCGTTCTCATCATCTCCTGCTACTTCTTTTCATCGGTCCAACCGGCTCCCCTGGTCAAGCACGCCACCAGTGCGGGCTATCGCGAAGTGCTCCGCTACCGGCCGACGAGCGCGCTTTGCCTGCTCTCCCTTGCCTCGATGTTCGTTGCCTATCTGGGATTGACGCTCATCCCCAACTTTCTGCACAACGAGCGGGATATCTCCTTCGGGTTGATCGGGGCGTTTGGCTCGCTGGTGGCGATCGGCAATATCGGGGCGGGCATGGCGCTGACCAAGGGAACCTGGACCAGCCGCTCGCTGAATGGCTCTCTTCTGACGATGCTCTTCTATCCGGTCGCCTTCATCCTGATGCTCGACAGCCGCCATGTCGCGCTGGTAGGTCTGGCCTATCTCTTCATCGGCATCGCCACCGTGTCGCAGCAGGCCTTCTATGGCCCGCTTGGCGAGGTGACGCCCGCTCACCTGCGGACCCGGAGCTTCGCCACGTTCGAGGTGTCCAACGGACTGGCGTTGACCCTGGCGGGGTTTGCGGCGGGCATCCTCTACGCCGTCGCGCCGTCCGTTCCTCTCTGGGTTGCGCTGGTTGGCTACACCGGCGTTATCGCCGCCACCGTCTGGCTTCGCCGCCAGCTGCCTCTCTGGAGCGCCCGAGCAATGGCGGAAGCTGCAACAGTCTGAGGCGTTTCCCTTCCCATTTTGCTCTTGGCCGGCCGGTTCAATGCTAGGATGGCTGGCACGTTCCGTGCTTAACCCCGATCCAGTGTTGGCTGACGAGAAAGGCAAGAAAACCGTGGACAGTCTCAAGGAAAAATTCGAGGAACTGAAGGGCAAGGTCGATGTCGACGACATTCGGTCCAAGTTCGACGAATGGGTGAGCAAGGCCACCGATGAAGCGGGCAATCTCACCGAGGAGGCCAAGTCGCAGCTGGGCGAACTACAGGACAAGCTGCAGACGCAGGTCGACGACCTGAAAGCCAAAGTCGATTCGTCGACCGACGACGCCAAAGCCGAGGCCGAAGCGAAACTCGGAAAAGCGCAGGCTGATCTGGACAAGGTCAAGGCGAAACTCGACGAAAAGGTAGCCGGCGTCAAATCCGACGCGGCCGACAGCAAGAGCTGATCTCGAGTCCGAAACCGTGCCGCGCGTTCCCTGGTCGCCAGGGAGCGCGTTTTTTGTCTGTTTCGTCACGGTGAACTGGCTGGTATGCTCACGCCATGGTCACCGAATCCATCAATCCTCAGCAGCTGGCAGCTGTCCGGCATGGCGACGGTCCGGTCCGGATCATGGCCGGTGCGGGCACCGGCAAGACATCCACCCTCAAAAACCGGATCGTCCATCTGCTCGAACAGGGAGATGCAACACCATCGCAGATCCTGGCCCTGACCTTCACCAACAAAGCCGCGGGAGAGCTGCAGGAGCGGATCTGCGCCGCGGTGGCGGCCCGATTCCCGGCCGGCGAACGAGTGGACGTGGACACCTACCACGCGTTCGGCGGCCGCATCGTCAACGAGTTCGGATCGATGCTTGGCTATCCGGCCGATCCGGTCGTGCTCTCCAAAGCGGAGAGCTGGCTCATCCTCTGGAAGGGACTCGACGAGATCGGGTTCGAGCATATCGAGCTCAACAATCTGCGGGGTGGGTTGGGAGAGAGTCCGCTCAACAGGATTCTCTCGCTCGGCAGCCGCTTGAGCGACGAGATGCTCACGCTGGACGATCTCGATTCCTGGCTCCTCACGGCGGACAACGACAAGACCGCCAACGACCTGCGCGACTACGCCCGGGCGCTGCGCTACTACCAGCAGCGCAAACGGGAATTCGGGGCCATCGATTTCGGCGACCAGATCCTCATGGCTTGCGAGCTGCTGGCCCGGGAGGATGTGGCGGAGGTGATCGGGAACCGGTACCGGTTCGTGATGGTCGATGAGTATCAGGACACCAACTACGCCCAGAGTGTGATGGTTCGGCGGATCACCGGTGGGCGGCACGCCAATGTCTGCGTTGTCGGCGATCCGAACCAGGCAATCTACGCGTTTCGGGGCGCTGCTCCCGACAATCTCGATCGGTTCGTGGCCACCGACTTCCCTGGCGCCGCCACCCTGCCCCTGAGCGACAACTACCGCTCGACCCAGGAGATTCTCGATCTGGCAAACAGCATTTGGCAGGGAGAGGAGGACGCTGCCTTCCGGGGCAACCTCCGGTCGGCCACCAATGCCCGGGGACCGCGGCCCCTGCTGGTGGAAGCCGAGCACCTGAACGATGAGCTGGCGTTCATCGCCCGGACGATGCTCGATCTGCACAAAGCAGGACGAGCCTGGAACGAGATCGCGGTCATCGCCCGTAAGGGAAACGCAAAACGGCAGGTTTTCGAAACCCTGCGCCGATGGGGTATCCCGGCCGAGATCGTGGGCGGGCAGTCGCTCTACGAAACGCCGGAAGTGCGCGAGATCATCTCCTGGCTGCGGGCCATCGGCGATCCGGGTCACGATGTTGCCTTTGCCTGGCTCCTCCTGTCCGAACGCTGTGGCATGGACGAGCAGATGCTCTACGAGATATCCCAGCAGCGGCGGGGCGGCGAATCGCTGCAGGAAGCGGCTCGTCGCATGGTGGGGGAGGAGACAGCGCCGGCGGAGCTGACCAGCCTCGTTTTCACCCTCTCCCATCTCGTGCAGCGGAGCTACGCCGGGCTGGAACCCCTGATCGCCGCGATCACCGGTCTGCGGGAAGGAGCAACAGACGCTCTCGAAGCAGAGAATATCGACCGCTTCACGGATGTCGTCTACGAATTCGCCAGCAGCCGTCTCGGTTCGCCCGATCTGCAGAATCTGCTGGCGTTCATCGACCTGATGCTCGAAGCGGGACCGGAAGAAGAAGCAGCCACCGAATTCGATCCGGGCGAGTCGCGGGGTGTGACGGTCATCACTGCGCATGCGGCCAAGGGATTGCAGTGGCCGGTTGTTTTTGTGCCCTGTGCGAACAGACATGACTTCTACAACCGGGGCACAAAGCGCCCGATCGTGCTGCCGCTGGAGTTGTCGCACGCCGAACCGGGGAAACCGGAGCGTTACACCTACTCCCGGGACAAAAAGGGAAACACCGCCTACAGCAAAGCAATCGAAGCATGGCGAGCGGAGCAGGCCCGAAACGAAGAGTATCGAACCCTCTACGTCGCCCTGACCCGCGCAGAGTCTGAGTTGTTCGTGTCGTGGGCAAACATGCACCCGGCCCGCCTGGATCCCACCAAAATCCATCCCGCTCTGGAAAACGTGGGCGACCTCGTCCAGCACCAGACCGCCCCACCGGCGGCGTCTGTTCGAGCACCGGTGACCCTTGGATCGATCGCGCCGCAGCTTTTGGAGCGACTGGCTCCCTCCCTCTGGCAATCATCCAGCCAACGGGAGGAGCTCGCCGCGGTGGCCCGGGAGTTCGATTTGGGCGAGGCGGAGCTGTTCGCCGCTTGGGATCAGTTCGTCGCGGCTCGCGATCTGATGGTTCAGCAGCTGGCCGAGTTCGATCTGGCGCCGGAACCGGCCGGGGAGCGACCTGAACAGGATGGGTTGTTTTTCATCTCGTTCAGTCAACTGGAGAGCTGGAGCCGCTGCCCTCACCTCTACTATCTGCGCTATGTTCGCCGGCTGCCGGGAGAACCAAAGCGCTGGGCCACGCAGTTCGGCTCCGATCTGCATGCCGCCATCGCCGCTGAAGCCGAGCGCCGGCTGATTGGGCTGCCCACCACCGCTGACGAGCTGCGGGCGGCGGTCGTTCCTTCGTCTTCGGCCAAACCCGACCGAACGGCAATCGACGCTGTCGACGCCTACCTTCGTTCCGTGGATGCCTCCGCCGAGGTGCTGCTGGTCGAGCAGCCATTCACATTGCGGTTCGGTGATGTCGCCATCTCCGGCGTCATCGACCGCGTGCATCGCCTCCCCGATGGGACGACGGAAGTGGTCGACTACAAATCGAACAAGGTGGCGGCCACGAGAGAGCAGATCCGCAATGGTCTGCAGCTGCCCATCTATCTGATGGCGTGTCAGGAGCTTTTCCCGGAGATCGACCCCAAACCAGCGCGGGCGGTGCTCTTCAATCTCCGGCACAACCTGCGTACGGTGGTCGAATGGACGCCTGAAGAGCTGGCGACGATCCGGGAGCGGATCGTTGGCGCCGCGTCAGCGATGCGCCGGGCCGATCCGGAAAGGCATTCGGCATCCGCCGATCGATGCAAGTGGTGCGACTACCGGTTCAACTGTCGCTTCACCGCCTATGCCGACGGGTACCGCTACCAGAGCAGCACCTAGTAGATCTCGAACCCCTTGTACCCCACCAGATCGCCATCCTGGACTTCGAAGCGATCGACAACTGAGCGGGGCGGTCCTTTTTCGCACCAGGCGATGAAAGCGGCCATGTCTTCTTCCGTGCCCTCGGCTTCGATCCAGACCGATTCATCGGGCATGTTGCGAGCAAAGCCGGTGATGTTCAGGCGCACCGCTTCTCTCTGGGCGGCCCGGCGATAGTTCACACCCTGCACGCGTCCAAAGACTCTCAAGACTGCACGGCGTTTCATGTACTCCCCCTGTTCCGCTCACTCCGCGAAAGAAGGCACCATCCTCATCACCAGTGAATCCGTGCGGCGACAAATCATGACCCCACGACCGCAACAGACCGCTCCAACTGTCGGCGCTGATCGGCGGGGCAACGATTCCTTTCCAGAATGCAATCCTTCCACGTCTCATTATCGTCTATACCGTCAACTCCCCTCACCCCTGCCAGCCCCAGGGTTGCCGAATAGACGGCAATGCCCCATGCTCCCGGCGTGAAACGCGCCGAAGCACACCCCACATCCCTATCCTCACGACACCGGCCTCTGCCCGGCCGGGTTACGCTGATCGTGCTCCTCGGCGGACTCAGCGCGTTCGGACCCCTTTCCCTCGATACCTACCTGCCCGGTCTGCCCGAACTTCAGGCCGACCTCGGCACCTCGACGACTCTTGCCCAGCTCACACTCAGCACCTGTCTCCTCGGTTTGGCCAGTGGCCAGATCATTGCCGGGTCGCTGAGCGACCGGTTCGGCCGGCACCGGCCCCTTCTGGCCGGACTGGCGATCTACGCCATCGCTTCGCTGGCCTGCGCAATCGCTCCTTCGATCTGGGTACTGCTCGCGGCACGCTTCATTCAGGGAGCGGCGGGTGGCGCCGGTGTGGTGATCGCGCGGGCCACGGTCCGGGACCTGCACGAAGGAACGGAAGCGGCTGTTTTCTTTTCCCGGCTGATGCTGGTCAGTGGTCTGGCGCCCATTCTGGCGCCGATCTTCGGCGGACAGCTCCTGCGGTTCACCGATTGGCGGGGCATCTTCATCGTGCTCGGTCTGATTGGCGTGATTCTCCTCGTTGCGGCGGCTCTCCTTCTGCCAGAGACATTGCCCGACGATCGCAAGCAGGTCGGGGGACTGGGCCAAACCATCTCCACGTTCGGTTCGCTGCTCTCCGACCGGGTCTTTCTCGGTTACGCGATCACGATGGGATGCGCCGGTGCGGCGCTCTTTGGCTGGATCTCCAGCTCACCATTTGTGATCCAGGAGATTCATGGACTCTCGGAGCAGACCTTCAGCATCATCTTCGGGACGGTCGCTGCCGGATACATCCTCTCCAGCCAGATCAACAGCCGCCTCGTCGGCAGAATCCCCCTGACCATCCTCCTGCAGCGTGGATTGGCTGCGTTTGCGATCTGCGGCGCCATGCTCCTGGTGGCGGTGCTCCTCGATCTGCCGTTGCCCCTCTTCCTCCTGCCCCTCTACATGATGATGTGGACCATGGGATTCGTTTTCCCCAACTCGACCGCCCTGGCCCTCACCAACTACCCCCGTGCCGCCGGCAGCGCATCGGCTCTCCTGGGGCTGGCGCAGTTCACCACCGGCGCCATCGCCGCTCCGCTGGTGGGTATTGCCGGTGAGGACTCCGCGGTACCCATGGCTACGATCATCGCGTTCGCCTCAGCGTGCGCATTGCTGGCATTCACGAAGCTGTCCCGCCACGCACCCGTCGAGCACAACTGACGATGCCAGAAGCCCCACTTCAACTGGCCCAGGACATGTCCGTAGCCTCGCCATTTATGGCGCTTTCCCGCGGCGCACATCCTGGTTTCGGCCGCCGCGCCTGTTGTCCGCTGGCCGTGTCTGTGGCCGCTTCGTTCGACTACGACGACGTCAACTATCAGATGTTCAGTACTGAGTAAGAGAACCGTCGTAGTCGTAGTGGTGTGGATTCCGGGGATAACGGCAATAACGCTCCATCCGCTGCGGAAGAGCGCGTGGATGGAGTGTGGACAGGGAACCGGACCCTCCCCATCGATGTGGACAACCCGCGGAGTGGCGCCCGCGGCTATCCACATTCATCCACAACTGGGTATCGATCACCCACAATGCGGCGCCGATTTATCCAGTGTATGTACAGCTATTTCTCCCCAGAATGGGTCGCTTGTCCACCAAATCGAGGTGGTTATCCACCGAAATGGTGGATAAGTCGGGTGAAACAGGTGTTCCATCGCCGAAAAGAAGATGGCGTACGAACATGGAGGCTACGGAATCTTGGTTTGTCCACAAGGGGATTACCCTGTGGACAAGTCCGGGCACTTCTTCCATACGCAGCCCCATCGAGTGATAGACTCCATTATGGAACAGGCGTTCGTATTCCGATGCAATAGGTCGGTATTCGACCCTGGATACGCGGCGAGATCGAAGCGTGAGGAAGACCCTCGACCCGGGAACTGCGGCGACCGAACGCCAGACGATGCCTGAGCAACAGAATCCCCTAGACGATAGCTTCCATCCGGATGAGCCGCTTCGCTCAGCGGAGACGATTCGCCAGATCGCCGAACAGGGCGCAGAGGAATCGTGGTGGGACCGGTGGCGGCTGGCTCTGGCGGCTGGCGGTTGCTGGTCGTTTCTCTTCGCTGCCCTGATCGCCCGGCACCTTCTCGATGCTCCCGAAGCGGTTGTGGTTGGACTCTTCGCCGGCGCCTACATCGCCGGTGGCACCTTCGCCGCCATTGCCGCGGTCACCGATCTGCTGCGTGGGCGGGTGAATGTCGATCTGTTGATGGTGGTGGCCGCGCTGGGAGCTGCGATCGTCGGGCACTGGTCGGAGGGCGCGGTGCTGCTCGGGCTCTTCTCTTTGTCGACAGCGCTCGAGCAGTATGCGCTGGGCCGGACCCACCGGGCGGTCCGCTCGCTGATGGACCTCGCCCCCGAGGAAGCAACCTTGCTCGATCCGTTGGCGCCCGGCGGCGAGCGCGTTGTGCCGGTCGCCGAGCTGGTTGTCGGGAATCGGGTGCTGATCCGGCCAGGGGAACGAATTGCCGTCGATGGAGCGGTGGCCACCGGTGAATCCGCCGTCGATCAGGCCGCGATCACGGGCGAATCGGTACCAGTCGACAAGCGGTCGGGGGATTCGGTGTTCGCCGGCACGATGAACACCACCGGAGCGCTGGAAGTGATCGTCACCCGGCCACGCCAGGAAAGCGCGCTGGCCAGAATCGTCCAGATCGTCGACGACGCCCGCGAGCAGAAGAGCGAAACACAGCGATTCACCGACCGGTTCGAAGGACGCTACACGATTGCGGTGATCGTGGGATCGGTGCTGGCGTTTCTCCTGTTCTGGCAGCTGACGGATATGACCCGCGCCGACGCGTTCTACCGGGCCATCACCCTGCTCGTGGTCGCGTCACCCTGCGCGCTGGTGATTTCCACACCCGCCTCGACGTTGTCCGGATTAGCGAATGCCGCACGGAATGGCGTGCTGTTCAAGGGAAGCGGCTATCTGGAGGATCTCGGCCAGGTGCGGACGATGGTCTTCGACAAGACCGGCACCCTCACCCTGGGAAAACCGGTGGTCACCGATGTTGTCAGCTGCGACGACGCATGGACGAACGATCGTCTTCTGGCGACAGCCGCCAGCGCTGAGCGCCTTTCCGAGCATCCGCTGGCAGTAGCGATCACCGATGAAGCGCTGCAACGAGGGCTCCCTCTCGGGGATGCTTCGGGATTCCGCGCGGTATTGGGCAAGGGACTGGTCGCTGAGGTGAATGGGGATCAGGTCGCGGTGGGCACCAGCGAGCTCATGGCGGATCTGGGAATCGACGCGGCTCGCGCCACGCAGGCGGCCGACAGATTGCGTGCGGAAGGCAAGACGGCGATGCTCGTCGCCGTTGGCAGTGGGGTTCGGGGGGTTATCGCCGTCGCCGACACGCTGCGACCCAGCGCAGGTCAGGTCATCGCCGAGCTCAAAGCGCTCGGGGTCGAGCGCACCGTGATGCTCACTGGCGATCATGGCGCTGTGGCCCGGGCTATTGGCGATCAGGTCGGTATCGACGAGATCGAGTCGGAGCTCCTTCCGGAAGAGAAGCTGGCCAGTGTGGAGCGTCTGCTGGCCAGAGGGTCGGTGGCCATGGTGGGGGATGGCGTCAATGACGCGCCGGCGCTTGCCTCCGTCACCGTTGGTGTGGCTATGGGTGGGGCCGGATCGGATGTCGCGCTGGAGACGGCCGATGTCGTCCTGGTCGCCGACGACCTGACCAAACTGCCCTATGCGGTTGCATTGAGCCAGCGAACCCGGCGGACGATCGTCCAGAATCTGGCATTTGCGCTTCTGGTGATCGTGGTGCTCGTCACGGCGTCGCTCACCGTCGGCATCCCCCTGCCGCTCGGCGTTGTCGGTCACGAAGGGAGCACGATCGTTGTCGTGCTGAATGGGCTGCGGTTGTTGCGAACGCCGTCCTAACGCGCGACCGCGACGCCGTGAACGGCGCCGCTCACGGAGCGATGCCCCCTGCGGGGGTCTGGACGACCGGAACAGTTAGAACCCCGCCATGAAGGGGGACTCGATCCCGATCAGCCCCTGTTCGAATCCCTCTGGCCAGAAGTACTCCATGATCACCCGGCCGGCGCGGCCGTTGGCGACTTCGCCCTCGGTTTCGGCGGTGAAACCGCCATCCTTGCTCCCGTCGGTCATGACGCCGTAGGCGATGATCTGGCCGCCGGGGATGCTGATGACGCCCATGTCGGCGCGGACGCCGGTGACCCCGCCGGTCTTGTTGGCGGTCCAGAAGTGTTGCGTTTCACCGAGCTCGGCGCTGTAGACATTCGAGCCAAGAAAGCGGGGAAACTGGGCTGTGTAGTGCTGCCGCTTCAGGATGGCCAGCATCCCCGCCGACGCCTCCGAAGAGACCGCTTCTCCCGCCCCGATCATTCCCGCCAGCCGCATCAGGTCGAAGGGAGTTGACGTGGCCAGCCATTGAGGATCGGTCACTTTCAGCGTGAAGTTGATCTTGCGATAGAGGGTCGTGCCGTCCAGCCCGATCGCCTTCATCGAGGCATTGACCGAACCGGGTCCGCCGACCAGATCGATCAGCATATTGGTGGCGGTGTTGTCGCTGACGATGATCATCAGCATCGCCAGGTCGTGAACGGTCGGTTGGAGTCCCGGCATGATGTCGCGCAGCACGCCCGACCCTTCCACGATGTCGCTGGTCTTGAGGTCGACGCGGTCATCCAGCCGGTGCGTTCCTTCGTCGATCTGGCGATAGAGTTCGTAGAGAATGGCGGTTTTGATGGTGCTGGCGGTGGGAAAGACCTCTTCGTGATCGAGGAGGAATTCCTCGCCCGTCGACAGGTTGCGAGCGGCGATGCCCATGCGTCCGGAGAATTGTGACCGGATGTGTTGCAGGCGTTCGTTGGTGCGCTCTCGCGTGGGAGCGGGCATCATTGCTGTCCTTTGCCGTCAAACCGAATCGTCATCGTTCGGCAGCATAACAAGGAAGACGGACCTGGAACATCAGTCTGTGGGCGGGTGACGGCAAACGCTACACTTGCCGGGAAGCAAGGCAGGACGATGATATGACCACCGTCACAATCGAACCCGAAAGCAAACTCGCGGAAGCGCTCAGGCAGGCGGCCAGAACCGGCGATGTCGTGATCGTTCGCGCCGGCGATGCTTCCTACACGATGAATGTCGAACCAGAGCTCACTCCCAGGGACACGCCGGAAACCTTGGCAGCACAAGGCGAGGCCTTCCGCTCCGCAGTCGATGCTGCTTTCGGCACCTGGAATGATGACTACGCCGAGGAATTCAAAGCGTATGTTCGTGAGCGCCGAAAGTCAGGCAGCCGACCGTCGGTAGAGCTTTGAGCGAGTATCTGGTCGACACTGACATAATCATCGAAATTCTCCGGGGCGACCTCCATGCGCGCCGGGTGCTGAACGGTTTGTCAGTGAGGAACGACAACCTCGCAGTCTCTGTGATCACTGTTGGAGAACTCTACGAGGGTGTGTTCTACGGCCGAGACTCCCAAGACGCGCTTGCGAGGCTCGACCACCTGTTGGAATCGTTCTCTGAAATCACTGAGGTAACTCGCCGTCTGGTAGAGCGGTTCGGAATCGTAAGGGGCGGCCTGTCTCGCCAGATTCGCAACCAGGTGGGTGATCTCGACTTGCTCATCGCCGCGACCGCGCTCGAGCACGATCGCATCCTGCTCACCGGGAACGTGCGTGACTTCCAGCATGTGCCAGAGTTGCAGATTGCCAACTTCCGGGAGATGTGACGCACTCGTCGTCTGGATGGGGAAGCCAGACAAGAAGGGGAGATCGTGGATATGGCCAGCACTTCAGGGACCGGGCGCTTTGCGCTCACCGAGGTCTATCGAGCCAGGCAGATCGTCTCGCGCTATCTGCAGCCGACACCGCTGCTGCGAAGCAGGATCCTGAGCGAGGAACTCGGTTGCGATCTCTGGGTGAAGTACGAGAACTGCACACCGATCCGGTCGTTCAAGGGCCGGGGCGGCATCTACCGGGCCAGTACGCTCGGACCAGAGATCGCTGGTATGGCCACCGCGTCCACCGGCAATCACGGACAGGGTATCGCCTGGGGAGCGAGTGTTTTCGGCAAACGCGCGGTGGTGGTGGCGCCGGCCGGCGCCAATCCGTTCAAGCTGGCCGCCATGCGAGCGCTGGGCGCTGAGGTCATCGAAGAGGGCGAAACGCTCGCTGCCGCAAACGACGTCGCCCGGGCGAACGCCGCGGACCAGGGATTGCTCTATGTGGAAGATGGCGAGGATCCCGATGTCATGCTCGGATGCGCAACCCTGGCGCTGGAGATAGTGGAGCAACTACCCGCACTCGACGACCTCGTCGTTCAGCTTGGCGGCGGCAACCTGATCGGGGCCTGTGCGCTGGTGCTCGACCACGCCGCGCCGCAGGCTCGTCTCAATGGCGTGCAATCGGATGCCGCACCGGCTTCATATCAGTCATGGAAAGCAGGCGAACCGATCCTCAGTGCGCGGTGCGACACCTTTGCCGGCGGAGTGGCCACGAGCTATCCGGGGCACTTCACCTTCGACTACTGGAAGGGGAGTGTCGACGAAGTGCACCTCGTCTCAGACGAAGATCTGGTCGATGCCGCGCTCGTGATGCTCCGGGCGACGGGACACCTGCCCGAGGGCGCCGGCGCAGCCGCGCTGGCCGGTGTGCTGGCCGATCCGGATCGCTATCGGGGCCGCACGGTTGTCGTGCTCCTCTCCGGCGGCAATGTGGAACCACTGATCTGGGATCGCCTGATTTCGTAGCGGGCGGGCCTCTCTCCCGGCGATCCCACGATTCAGGCAGGGCAAGGCGGGCCTTGCCGCTACACATCCGTATCCTGCTTGCGCAATGCCTTTTGCCCATTGCCTGTGCTTGACAATCCTCCCCCCGCACCGATAATGCCCGCGTAACTCCGTGCAGTGAGGCATGTAGCTGCGCACCTGGTGCGACGTGGGTGGGGCAGATCGCTTATTCCGCGGAGGTTGGCCGGGAGGCCCCGGCATACCAGTTGGAGAGGAGATCAGCATGGTTCAGAAACCCCGGGAAGAAATGCACGAATTCGAACGGAAGGTCTACGACTACACCCGCGACTGGGCGCTCAGCCGCCGCAGTCTGCTGAAGGGGGCTGGCGCCGCGGGCGCGGCGGCTGGACTGGCGACGGTAGCCCCGGCAGCACGGCGGGCAAGCGCGCAGGCCGGCACCTCCCTGAAGATCGCTCGCGGGCAGGTATCGGACACGCTCGATCCCCAGTCGACCTCGGGCCTCCTCGTTTCCCACGAGGTCATGTGGCAGATTTACGATTCGCTGATCTATCTCCACGAGGATGGCACGATCCATCCCGGTCTGGCCACCGAATGGGTGATCGCCGAGGATGGTCTGACCGTGACCTACACGCTGCGCGAAGGGGTCAATTTCCACGATGGCACCCCGTTCAACGCGCAGGCAGTGGCCGATACCGTTGCCCGGCATCAGGATCCGGCGCTGGCTTCGCCAACCGTTTCCTACCTCGGACCCCTGACCGAGGTCCGCGTCGACGATGAGTACACCGTCACGTACGTCTACAGTGAGCCGTTCGTGCCGATGTTCGTCGGTCTCGGCTACTCCTACTGCGCGCCGATCAGCATGGCGGCAGTCGAGCAGTTCGGCGACCAGTATGGGCGTAATCCGGTCGGCACCGGGCCGTACAAGTTCGTG
Source organism: Thermomicrobiales bacterium (assembly GCA_019637585.1). Taxonomy (GTDB): domain Bacteria; phylum Chloroflexota; class Chloroflexia; order Thermomicrobiales; family UBA6265; genus JAHBVL01. The sequence goes on from JAHBVL010000001.1 coordinate 382,757, forward strand.
GAGTGGACCGCCGACGACACCATCGTGCTCGAGATCAATCCCGAGCACACCTGGTCGACAACCTTCTATGAAACGCAGCAGGCGCCGATGGTGGAGCGGGCCGAGTTCGTGGTCATCCCGGAGGACGCCACCCGTCTTGCCGCGCTCGAAGCGGGTGAGATCGATGTGATTGCCGGAACCGACGCAGTGCCGCTGGACAAGGTGAACGCGCTTTCCAACACACCGGGCCTGAAGGTCTATCAGCGGCCGATGGTGGGGGTCTACTACGCCTACTTCAACCAGCTGGTCGAGCCGTTCAATGATGTCCGGGTTCGCCAGGCGATCCAGCATGCGGTCGATCTGGAGTCGATCATCGGGCTGGTTCTCGATGGACTCGGCGAGCCGGCGACGAGCGCGCTCGCCTCGGCGTTTGCGTCCACCTACAACCCGGACATCCCGCAGTATCCCTACGACCCAGAGGCGGCCAAGGCACTCCTGGACGATGCCGGGCTCACCGACGGTTTCGAGTTCACCTACCTGAATATCGCGGCGCCGGTCTACCAGCGTGTGGCCGAGGTCATTCAGGAGAACCTCTCAGCAGTCGGGATTACGATGAATGTCGAGTCGTATCCGGTCGGCGAGCTGATCGCCAAGGCGAACACCGACGAATTCGGCATGACCTTCTTCTATTACACGTACAGCGACCCGGACATCCTCCACCTGATTCTGCGCACGGGCGGTCCGTTCGACTTCGGCAATCATGGCGACGCCGAACTCGATGGCTGGCTCGACGAGCAGCGCGTCACGGTGGATGTCGACGCACGCAAGGAAATCCTCTTCAACATCCAGCAGCGGTCGAACGAGAACGCCCTCATCCTGTTGCTCTGGGAAGGGATTTACGCCGCCGCCATGCAGGAAAATGTGCAGGGTTTGGCGATCGACCTGGTCGGCTTCATCCACCTGCAGGAGCTTTCCGTCACGGAGTAGCTCGGAACGACGGGTTTCGAATGGTCCTCAAGCCGGGTTGGATCGCCGACCCGGCTTGAAAAGGCATCGTCATTCTGAGCGGAGCGAAGAATCTCCTGCCGCAGCAGGTCTCGAAAAAGGCGACGGTCGTTGACCACGAACGAGAGATTCTTCGCGTTGCTCAGAATGACGAATGATCGGTAGATCGTCAGATGGGCGCTTTTCTCATTCGCCGGATCATCCATATGGCAGCGGTGCTCGTTGCCGTCCTGGTGATCGTTTCCCTGCTGCTCAGACTCATCCCGGGTGACCCGGTAGATGCCATGATGTCGGGCAATCCGGGGATGACGCAGGAGAATATGGACATGGTCCGGGATCAGCTGGGTCTGAACGACCCGATCCCGGAACAGATATGGGACTACGCCAGCGGTCTCCTGCGTGGTGATCTGGGGAACTCCCTTCGCTTTCGCGCTCCGGTGCTCCCCCTGATCACCGAGAAACTCGGTCCGACCATTGAGTTGACCGGGTTCGCGCTGATCATCGCCATTCTGATCGCCCTGCCTCTGGGCATGATCACGGCGCTGCATCGCGACCGCCCGGCTGACTACATCGGATCGATCATCGCTGTGCTCGGAATCTCAGTGCCGGCATTTCTGCTCGGTATTCTCTTTATCCTCCTCTTTGCCATCGAATGGCGGATATTCCCGCCGGCCGGATACGGCGGTTCGATCACCGATGGCATTCGCGCCATCATCACCGACGGCGATTTCGGGCCGATAAAAGAGAGCTTCCGCTACCTTTTCCTTCCCGGACTGACATTGGGAATCACGATTGCCGCGTATAACGCCCGCATGATCCGCTCATCGATGGTCGAAGTGCTGCGGCAGGACTATATCCGGGCCGCCCGGTCCAAGGGACTGAAACACTCGACCGTGGTGATGCGGCACGCGTTTCGCAACGCGCTCATCCCGGTGATCACGATTCTCGGATTGCAGATGGGATATCTGCTCAGCGGCGCTTTTGTTGTGGAGAATGTCTTCGCCTGGCCAGGCATTGGCCGGTTTTCCATTCAGGCGCTGCAATGGCGCGACTACCCGACAATTCAGGGTGTGGTGATGATCACCGCCCTCATGTTCCTGACCATCAATTTGCTGGTCGATGTGCTGTACGCCTTCATCGATCCGAGGATTCGCTTCCATTGATTATCCAGACGGCAAGCCGGCAGGTCGGCGAGACGGCCAGTAGCGTGGTCATCCACTCCGTTCCGCGCTCATGACTGCCCAAACGTCAACACCCGATGCAGCAACGACCTTCGTTGTCCCGGCGTCCCCGACCGGATGGCGCCGGCTCCTTCGCGATCTGAGGCGCAGCACCAAGGGGATGACCGGCGCGATCCTGGTCGGATTGGCGATTCTGGCTGCGCTGTCCGCACCGATTGTGGCGCCTCACCAACCGACCAGCCAGGCGGTTCGGGGCCGGTTCGCCGAGCCGTTTTTCCTCGATTCGAGCACCGACTATCCCCTGGGTGGCGACAATCTCGGCCGCGACATTCTGAGCCGTGTGCTCTATGGAGCGCGGGCATCGCTGGCTATCTGTTTTCTGGTGACCATTGTGGCTGCGGCGGTCGGGTCGGTGTTGGGGGCGGTTGCCGGTTTCCGGGGAGGTGTGATCGACACGCTGATCATGCGAACCGTCGATCTCCAGCTCTCGATACCCTTCATTCTGCTGGCGATGATCGTGCTGGCCGTGCTCGGTCCCGGTTTCTGGAGCGTCTTTGTGGCGCTGGCGTTGGCATTATGGGTCAACTATGCCCGGCTGGTGCGGGGTGAAACCTTGCGAATCCGGGAGATGGAGTACGTCCTCTCGGCCAGAACGATCGGCGCCAACGAGCGACGCCTGATGACGAAGCACGTGCTGCCTAATATGCTTCATTCGATTCTGGTGCTGGCCACGCTGGATATGGCGTTTGTCATCATCTTCGAGGCGTCGCTCACCTTCCTCGGTCTCGGTATCCAGCCCCCCACGCCAACGTGGGGCTACATGCTGAGCGAGGGACGCAACTATCTGCAGGAAAGTCCGTGGATGACCGTCTTTCCCGGCGGCGCGATCATTCTCACGGTTGTCGGCATCAATCTGCTCGGCGACTGGCTGAGGGATACGTTCGATCCGAGTTTGAGGAACAGATAGGCAATGGGCACTAGGCACTGGGCAATAGGCAAAGGAGCTCCCCCCTCTCCCGCGGTCGGGAGAGGGGCCGGGGGTGAGGGATTTTTCGCCCTTCACCACATCGTCATCCCGAGCCGCGTCGAGGGACCTCTCGTTGGCGTGGGCCGGGTCGCCGATGTGCAGCGTGGCCAGACCCGAACGAGAGATTCCTCCGCTCCGCTTCGCTCCGGTCGGAATGACGAAGGCGGGGTCGGAACGACGCTGATTGGGCGAGGTGAGGGACGATGACCGACCCCACCACGGCGGTCCTCGCCGAGATCGATGCCATGCGGGACGACATCCTGCAGACGCTGTCGGATGTCGTGCGGGTGCCAAGTATTTCGCCGAAGTACCCGGGGCTCGATGCCGACGACGTACTGGGCGGCGAGAGCCGGGCCAATCAGGTGCTCGTGCCCTCCTATAAAGCGGCCGGCTGCGTCGTCGACATGTGGGCCGAGGAACCGGGGCGAGACAATCTGGTCGGTGTGGTCAAGGGATCGGGCGGCGGTCGATCGCTGATCTTCAATGGGCATATCGACACCGTACCGCCCGGCGATCCCGCCACCTGGAAGTGGGGCGATCCCTGGAGCGGCCGCATCGAGAACGGCAAGCTCTACGGTTTGGGATCGACCGACATGAAAGCCGGGATCGTGGCCATGGTCAAAGCGGCCGAAGCGCTGCGTCGCACCGGTGTTTCGCTGCAAGGTGATTTCATTCTGGAGAGTGTGGTCGGCGAGGAATCGATGGACCACGAGCGAGGCACCACGGCTACCATCCGGCGGGGCTACACGGCCGACGCGGCGATCGTCACCGAACCGACCGCGTTCAGCGGTCCGCCCGCACTCGCGCCCTGCTCCGCCGGCGTGTTCTGGTTGCGAATCGTCGTGCCGGGCAAAGCGACCCACGTCATGGTCCGCGGCAACCTGATCTGGCCGGGTGGCGCGGGCGACCGGTATGGCGTCAATGCGATCGACAAGGGCTTCTACGTTTATGAAGCGATGAAGAAGCTGGAAGCCGACTGGGGGATGAGTCGCAACCATCCGCTCTTTCCGGCGGGACACTTCAATATCGGCGTCAATCTGCTGTCGGGATATCCGCCCGGTCCGCCGGTTCCCTTCATCGTGCCGCACGAATGTGTTTTCGACTATGTCATCATCTACCGGCCGAACGATGATGCCGACGCGATCAAAGCGGAGATCGAGGAGTACCTCAACCGGGTTTACGATCTCGATCCCTGGTTGCGGGAGCACCGCCCCGCCGCAACATGGATGCATCAGTGGCCGGCGTACGACACCCCGGTCGATCACCCGGTCTGTTCGACGCTGGCGGCGTCACACCAGACCGCGCTAAGCCGGGAAGCGTTCTGGGAGGGGTTCCCGGCGGTCGACGACGCCACCTGGCTCGAACGAGGCGGCATTCCGTCGATCAGCTACGGACCGGGCAATGTGATGGACGCCCATACCGTCGACGAATCGATCGACTGTCAGCAGGTGATCGACGCCTGCAAGGTCTATGCGGCGATGGCGATGAATTGGTGCGGAGTAGGTTAGGCAAGGGCAAAAGGCAAAGGTACTCCCCTCTCCCGCGGTCGGGAGAGGGGCCGGGGGTGAGGGATTCTCCGCCCCCAGTCGCATCGTCATCCCGAGCCGGGTCGAGGGACCTCTCGTTGGCGTAGGCCGGGTTGGCGATTTGCAGTGTGGCCAGGCCCGAACGAGAGATTCCTCCGCTCCGGTCGGAATGACAAAAGGGTGGGGCGGAATGACGAGAGAGGTAATCGGGAAAGGACCGGGGTGACGAGCATTCCCGGAGCCGAAAGGAGAGACGCAATTCATGACAGACACCTTCGTTCATCCCTATATCCCGAACACGGGACCAGCAGCACGGCAGGCGATGCTCGACGCGATTGGCGTCGGCTCGGCTGAGGAGCTGTATGACGCGATTCCGGCCAGTCTGCGGCTGAATCGGCCGCTGAATCTGCCGGAACCGATTCTGTCCGAGCGCGATCTTAAGCGGCATGTGGCTGGGCTGCTTGCCCAGAACACGCCTGTTACCGGAGCGCTCAGTTTTCTGGGCGGTGGGTGCTGGCAGCACGACATCCCGGCGGTGTGCGACGAGATCAATGGTCGCGCCGAGTTTCTGACCGCGTACGGCGGCGACACCTATGCCGACATGGGCAAGTACCAGGCCATGTTCGAGTTCCAGTCGATGATCGGCGAGCTGGTCGGCATGGAGATGGTCAGCGCTCCGGTCTACGACTGGTCCGCCGCCCTGACCAGCGCCCTGATGATGGCTTCCCGCATCACCGGCCGGAAACGGACGCTGGTGACCGGATCGCTGTCGAATGAGAAATGGTCGCACCTGAACAACACCGGCGGTCCGTGGCTCGATCCGGAGCGTCTGGCGGTCAATCCGCAGACCGGGTTGATCGATCTCGACGATCTCCGCGCTCGTATCTCGAGCGACGTTTCCGCTGTGTATGTCGAGGTTCCGTCCTACTTCGGTGTGGTCGAACACCGCATGGCCGAGATCGGCCGGATCGCTCACGACGCCGGCGCGTTGCTGGTGGTTGGCGTCGATGCCATTTCGCTGGGTGTGCTGGCCGCTCCCGCCGATTACGGCGCCGACATCGTCGTTGGCGAGGCGCAGGCGCTCGGTGTGCACATGCTCTACAGCGGTGGGCTTTGCGGTTTCATCGCCTCTCGCGACGAAGCGAAGTTCGTTGCCGAGTATCCCTATCTGATGGTCTCGATCGCTCCAGGGCGAACCGAAGGGGAATGGGGGTTCGGCTGGGCGGCTATGGAGCGGACATCGTATGACCTCCGCGAAGCCGCTCCCGACTACACCGGCACGACCCAGTGGCTCTGGGGCATCACCGCAGCGGTTTACCTCTCCCTGCTCGGTCCGCAAGGATTGCGTGAGGTCGGCGAAGGTATTCTGCAGCGGTCCCACTACGCGATGCAGCAGCTCGATGCACTGCCGGGAGTGAAAGCGCCGGTCTACGACGCGCCCCACTTCAAGGAGTTCATCGTCAATTTCGATGGGACGGGGTCGACTGTCGCAGCGATCAACAAGCGCTTGCTGGACAAGGGCATTTTCGGCGGGCACGACCTCTCGGCGGAGTTCCCTGATCTCGGCCAGAGCGCGCTCTACTGCGTCACCGAAGTTCATACCCAATCGGATATCGACCGCCTGGTGGCGGCCATCGCGGAGGTCACAGCATGACCCGGCTTCGCAATTTCCACGCTGCTCGATGGGACGAACCCCTCATTCTGGACAAGGGAACGCCGGGCGAACGGGGGTATATCCCACCGGCGGTCGATGCGGGCATCGCCGCAGCGGTGCCCAATCCCGGGTCGCTCATTCCGGAGGAGATGCGCCGGTCCGAGCCACCCCGGTTGCCCGAGCTGGCGCAGCCCCAGGTGCTCCGCCACTTTCTGCGGCTCTCCCAGATGACGCTGGGGTGTCATGTCACACCCGACGCCAGTCTGGGCACCTGCACCATGAAGTACAGCCCGCAGGTCAACGAACATCTGACCCGAATGCCCGAGATGAGCGACCTGCATCCCCTGCAGGATGACGCGACCACCCAGGGAATGCTCAAGATCATCTACGACTTCGAGCGGATGCTCTGCGAGATCTCCGGTATGGATGCCTTCACCTTCCAGCCGGCGGGCGGATCGACGGCGATCTTCATCAATGCCTGCATCATCCGGGCGTATCACCGGGACCGGGGCGAGCTCGAACAGCGCAATGAGATCATCTCCACCGCGTTCTCCCACCCAATCGACTGCGCCGCGCCGTCGGTGGCTGGATTCCGGGTGATCACCCTGATGCCGGGACCGAACGGCTATCCCGATCTCGACGCTCTGAAGGCAGTGGTTTCGGAGCGGACCGCCGGATTGATGATGACCAACCCGGAAGATACCGGCATCTTCAATCCCTATGTCAAAGAGTTCACTCGCATCGTGCACGAAGCTGGCGGTCTCTGCGCCTACGACCAGGCGAACGCCAACGGCATTCTGGGGATGACGCGAGCCCGCGACACCGGTTTCGATCTCTGCCAGTTCAACCTGCACAAGACCTTCTCGGTTCCGCATGGTTCGACCGGCGGTTCCTGTGGCGCCGGAGGATGCACGGCCGAGCTTGCCAAATATCTCCCCTCGCCGATGGTCGTGTTCGATGGTGAGCGCTACTCGTGGGACTACGACCGGCCCGACAGCGTGGGCAAGAGCCGCTCGTTCCACGGCAATCTGCAGGCGGTTCTTCGCTCATACGCGTGGGTCATGGCACACGGCGCCGAGGGGCTGAGAGCGGTCGCCGAAACAGCGGTGCTGAACAACAACTACCTGAAATCGATGCTCGAGGAGATTCCGGGGATCGACATTCTCTACGATTCGCCCGGGCACCGATTGCAGGAAGTCCGGTACAGCTGGCAGCCTCTCCTCGATGAAACTGGTGTGAATACCGAGGATGTCCGTCGCCGAATCACCGACTTCGGGTTGCAGGGCTATTTCACCAGTCACCACCCGGTGATCGTGCCCGAACCGATGACGCTGGAACCCTCCGAGTCATGGTCGAAGAGCGATCTGGAGGAGTACGGCGCGGCATTGACCCAGATCGATCAGGAAGCCCGCACCGATCCGGAATTCGTCAAGAGCTCACCCCATGCGTCGTCGGTGCATCGCATTCACGAAGAAGCCATCGACTCGCCAGACCAGTGGGCGATGACCTGGCGGGGGTGGAAGCGGAAGTACGGGGAGGAGAGGGTGCATAGTGCATAGTGCGTGGTGCATAGAGCCGGGCGACTGTGGATTCGGTCAGCCTCGATCGTCTCTTCTGGCGGGCTACGTGTCTCAACGGGCCATCGCCATGCACTATGCACTACAAACTATGCACTCATCATGAAACGCATCGGATTGATCGTCAATCCCATCGCCGGGATGGGCGGCAGGGTTGGGCTCAAGGGGACTGATGGTCCCGCCGCGCTCGAACAAGCGCGGGCGCTCGGCGCGACGCCGCTCTCCGGCGAACGGGCCCGGCAGGCTCTGGCCGTTTTGCGGGAGAGACTCGGCGACGATCTCCTGCTTCTCGCCGCCCCGGGTCCCATGGGCGCCGATATCGCCGAATCCCTCGGCATCGCCACGCGCGTGCCCCCCTCTCCCGACCGCGGGAGAGGGGCCGGGGGTGAGGGGGAAGACGGCAAGACGGCAAGGCGGCAAGACGGCGAGAAGGAGGGCGACTTGCTCCCCTCTCCCGCAGTCGGGAGAGGGGCTGGGGGTGAGGGATGTACCTCCTCCGCTGACACCCAGACAGCGGTCGCCGCAATTTTGGCGGAAGGGGTCGACCTCCTCCTTTTCGCCGGCGGCGACGGTACCGCCCGCGACGTCTACGCCGCCGCGGGGACTGGTCCACCGGTGCTGGGCATCCCCACCGGAGTGAAGATGCACTCGGCCGTCTATGCCACGACCCCCCGGGCAGCCGGCGAGGCCGCGGCTGCCTTCCTGACGGCCGCGAAACCGCAGCTGCGCGAGTCGGAAGTGATGGACATCGACGAAGAGGCGTTTCGGCAGGGACGCCTCTCGGCCCGGTTGTTCGGTTACCTGATGGTTCCCTATCAGCGAACCTTGGTGCAGAGTCTGAAATCGGGCAGCACGTCGGGCGAAGCGGATCTGACCGGCATCGCCACCGACATCGCCGAACGGATGCGCGACGGCGCTCTCTGGATCATCGGTCCAGGGACGACGACCCGCGCGATCGCCGCTCGCCTGGGCGTACCGAAAACGCTCCTCGGCGTCGATCTCTACTCGCGGGGAGAGCTCGTCGCGTCGGACGCGACCGAGCAGACCATCCTCCGCCATCTCGACGGCGTTCCGGCTCACATTGTGGTGACGCCGATCGGCGGTCAGGGCTACCTGTTCGGCCGGGGGAATCAACAGTTCAGCCCGGAGGTTATCCGCCGGGTGGACAAGAGCAACATCGTGGTCGTGTCCACCCTGGCCAAACTGACCGGACTCGCCGGCGCCCCCCTCCTCGTCGACACCGGCGATCCCACCCTCGACGCCGAGCTGGCCGGATATATGCGGGTGGTGACGGGATTCCGGCAGGAGTCGGTGCAGCGGGTTCTGTGAGCCGGCGGCTGGCAGCGGGCAGCCGGCAGCACGACGAGGACGGTCGAGCACTTGTGGCCCGCGCTGCTGGCAACAGGTAGTCGAGACAGGAGGAACTCAATCGGATGTTCAAAATAATCGCGGACTGCCGGTCACCGGCTAATCCCATCTCACTGCCTGCTGCCTGCTGCCGGCTGCCCGCTCCATGAGAATCTCCTCCATCGACACCTACCTCCTCGAAGTCCCCTTCCGCGAGCCCTTCGTCGTCTGGCGGGGGGCGATTCCGGCCAAGCAGTTCGTCCTGGTGAAGATCACGACGGATGATGGGCTGGAAGGGTGGGGCGAAGCGGCGCCATTTCTCTTCTATGCCCCGGAAACGGCGCAGGATGTCCTCTCGATGATCCGCGACGTGATGGCCGCGGAGTTGATCGGGCGCGATCCGCGTGATGTTCGGGCCATCGCCGGTCACTTTTCGATGCTCGACGGGCATGAGTTCGCCAAGGCGGCGGTCGAAACTGCGCTCTGGGATCTGACCGGCAAAGCGCACGGATTGCCGGTCTATCGGCTATTCGGCGGTCCGGTTCGGGAGAGTGTCCCGCTGCTGACCGTGCTGCACAGCGGCGAACCGGCCGAAATGGCCGAGGAAGCTCGCAGCTGGATCGATCGCGGTGTCCGTCACCTTAAGCTCAAAATCGGTTTCGGGGTCGACCGGGACGAGGCGATGGCCGCGGCGGTGCGGGAAGCGGTTGGCCCGGGTATTCCGATTCGGGCCGACGCCGAGGAGAGCTACCAGCGGAAAGAAGCGCTGCAGGTCGGTCGCCGGCTGGCGAAATACGATCTGGAGCTGATCAGCCAGCCGGTCGCCCGCACCGATTGGGAGGGGATGGCGTTTCTCCGGCAGCAACTGGAAACACCGGTGCTTGCCGACGAAGGAGTGCACAGTCCACATGATGTCATGACCTGTGTCCGGCACGAAGCGGCCGATATGGTCAACATCAAAGTGCTGAAGAGTGGCGGCGCGCTCCAGTCGATGGCCATGGCCGCCATCTGTGACGCCAACCACCTGCCGATCGTCATCGGCAGCATGATCGAATGCGGCATCGGCACCCTGATGGGCGCCCACGTGGCCCTGGCCATGCCCGGTGTTTTCTCCACCGAACTTTGCGGTCCATTCCTGATGATTGACCACCTGCTGGATACACCACTCCGCATCGAAGAGGGTCACCTCTGGCTCAGCGACGCGCCCGGTCTCGGCGCGGCGGTCGATGTCGATCGGATCGAGCAGTATCGGGTTGGGTAGGGCTATGTCGCGCGATCGTGCCGCTGCGCCACCTGAACAAGCCACTTGCGTAGGAACTGCTCCTGCTCGGCCGTTAGGTCGGCCGCGAGTTCCCGATCCAGTGCCCGTACGCGCTCGCGACTCTGATTGAGCAAATCCAGACCCTCTTCTGTCAGTTCCAGACGTTGTCGTCTGGCGTTTGCCGGATCGTTTGCCCGGTGCAAGCGCCCCGCCTTTTCCAGATTGGCGACGATCACCGACATCGTCTGGGGCGTGAGCATAGCCGCGCGGGCGAGATCGGCGCCGGACGATCCGGGATACGCATGGATCAGGGTCATGACCAGGAATTGCGGCTGTGTCACCCCCAGGTCTTCCAGTGCCCGCTCGGTTGCCTGGCGATTGGCAGCCACTGCCTGTCGCATGAGGTACCCCAGGTATCCGGACTCGCCGCGCTTCCCCTCTCCAATTTCCGGAACTGGCTGCATCGTGTCCGCCTCATCGTTCATTTGACAATGATATCAGACTACTGATATAAGAGCACTGATATTCATTCGTGGCGCCGAGCGACCTCGACCATGTCTGCCACAATCCGCTACCGCTTTCAGGTGATACGAGAAACCGATGTCCACGCGTTATCGTGATACCGCCATTCTCATTCTCCTCGCAGCACTCTGGGGCTTTTCCTACATCTTCATCCGGGTGGCGGTGCCCGCGTTCGGACCGATCGGGCTGTCGCTGGCCCGGGTCGGGATCGGTGCAGTCGGCATCCTGGGCTGGATGGCGGTTTCGGGATCGCTCGATCAGATTCCGCGAATCGATCGCCGTTTCCTGATCCTCGCTGTCCTCAACGCCGTGATCCCGTACGCGCTGATCGCCTTCGCCGAACTGCACGTTTCGGCGTCGTTCGCGGCGATCGCCAGCGCCATCACACCGCTGTTCACTGCCGTGATCGTCGCGGTGATGGCGCGAGAACGATTGGGCGGCGGGTTGGCGACCGGGTTGGCGGCTGGCATTGGTGGGGTCGGCATTCTGGTCGGCTGGAGTCCGATCCCTTTTTCCGGCATCGTGCTGCTGGCGGTGCTGGCCCTGCTGATCGCGTATCTCTCCTATGGTGCAGCGGGGGTCTATGCCAAGCGGAATCTGGCCGGGACTTCCTCGTTGGGTATGGCGATGGGTCAGCAGCTGGCGGCGACATTTCTGCTGGTGCCGATCGGCGCCGGATCGATGGCGGTCGGCGAGGCGGACAAGGCGATGTCGCTCAATCCGATTCTGGCGACGATCGCACTCGGTCTGATCTGCACGGCGTTTGCCTATCTCCTCTATTTCCACCTGATCAAGGCAATCGGACCGGTCCGGACGTCGTCCGTCACCTTTCTGATCCCGCCCTTCGGCATTCTGTGGGGCTGGCTCTTCCTGGACGAGCACATCAAGCCGTCGATGATCGTCGGACTGGCCCTGATCCTCGTCAGCATCCGACTCGTCAACCGTCCCACTTCAGCCAAGCCCCACGAGGCATCGGCCACTGAAATCGTTTCTGAAACAGCTTGAACCGGCCACTTGCTCGACGTCGCTTGGCTGGCGAGACCGGGTCTTGTGTCTCCTCACCGAGCTTTGTGGTCCGTTGCTGACGATCGACCACCTGCTGGGCATGCCTCTCCGCATCGAAGAGAGTCATCTCTGGCTCAATGACGCGCCCGGCCTCGCAGCGGCGGTCGATGGGATCGAGCGGTATCGGATTGGGTAGTTGGGAACGGCGGGGATCGAGGATCCGCCAGACAGGGCGGATAAATCGAAACCCCAGGGTCGTCAGCTTCGCCCGAAGACGAGTGATGGATACCCTGGGGACTACGGGTTCATTATACTGCTACTCTCCTCTGACATCAAACGGGGGTTAGCTTTGGTAGCCCAGTTTCTAGCTGAGTTCGAACGTGGAATCTCACCAGCGCGGTTCGCTCCGTACGTTGCTGTCGGTCAGTCACAATTCGATGCTGCGGTGGATTATTACTGGAACATGGCGCTCTCAGAAGCGCTTTATCCAGCATTGGCTACCCTGGAGATTGCTCTTCGCAACACTATTCACGACACGTTCACAGATCAGCAGAATGGTAATGACTTCTGGTTCAAAGTCATTCTCGAGCCGAGCCAGCTACGTGAGTATGCGGGCACCCACGCTCACCTGATTCGAAACGGAGTAACATCTCCTCCAGCAGGCAAGATTGTTGCTGAGCTCAGCTTCGGCTTCTGGACCTCAATTCTCAGTAAGCTCTACCACCAAGTTTGGGCGGACAATAAGTTTTCCCTCATATATACGGCCTTCCCACACCTCCCGCATATGGCCAACCCACGACATGCGGTCTACGATCGATGCAATGACATCCGCCTCCTCCGCAATCGGGTGATGCATTATGAGCCGATCGCCAAGGGAATGACCTTCCAAGGTCGCAAGAACCAGCGGCTCACATTTTCAGTTGATCAGCTTCATGACCAGATTCTCGAGGCAATCGACTGGATCAATCCAACAGTGAGGAGAGCCGTTCAATGCGTTGATCGATTCGATGCCATATCTACGGCCGGACGGGCCGACATCGAGCTGAAGATCAGAAATGAATTCCGAATCCCCTAGCGGTACAACTTGAAACAGCCAGCCAGCGCCACCACTGCTGCTCGACCCATCATTCAGAGTGTGTAGGACTGACGCGGACAACCACGCAACTCTTGTGATTGGCGCTCGCGTGATCCGGAACCGCACCCGCGGTGTTGTAACCAGCGATGACGACAGATGTATCGAGGGTGATCAATCAGACCGCCAATGCGCTTCCAGTCAGGCCTCGTCATCGGCGCCACGAACGGATTCGTCGTGAACGGAACCAAAGAAGGACGGCAACCCTTGTCGCTGACGGGCTGCGTAGAGAACCAATCCGTCACGAATGACCTCTGATTCCGTGCGATCTTCGCGCTGGGCGATCTCCTTCAGATTGGCAACGAGTTCTTCTTCAAGATAGAGAGCCGTCGTTTTCATGGTCGAAACCTCTGGCGAACGATGCCCCATTCATCCAGTTGCATTAGTCGCCGCCGGGGGGACTCCACAACTTCGACTCTCGGACAGCATAACTGAGTCTTGCCATCTGCTTCAGGAAGCGAGACGCTCGCCAGTCGACCGGTCGAACAAATGAATGCTCTCGGGCTCGAAGTCGATCGCGACTTCCTGGCCGACCTGGTAGCGCGAATTTCCTGCCACCGACGCTCGCAGTGACCGCTCGCCGACCGAAAGATCGAGATAGGAGACCGGACCGACGAGCTCGATCAGGTCGATGCGGGCGACGACGTCGCCGGGTTGTGGGGGGCGGAGGGAGAGGTGTTCCGGCCGAACGCCCAGGGTTGCTTCCCTGCCTTCAGGTGTGGCGAGACCGAGCGCGTAGTCGCTGGCGGTGGCGAAGGTAGCGGATGTTCCTTCGAGAAACGCCTGGCCGTTCTCCCGCCGGAGCCTGCCGTTGATGAAGTTCATGCGCGGATTGCCGATGAAACCGGCCACAAATGTATTCGACGGCTGGCGATAGGTTTCGTCGGGTGTCGAATATTGCTGCAGAACACCGTCTCGCATGATGGCGATGCGGTCGGACAACACCATCGCCTCTTCCTGATCGTGGGTGACGAAGATCGTCGTCGTGCCGAGCTCCCGCTGCAACCGCTTGATCTCGGTGCGGGTATTGACCCGGAGCAGAGCGTCGAGGTTGCTGAGCGGTTCGTCCATGAGAAACACGGTGGCATTGCGAGTGAGCGCCCGGCCGAGCGCCACACGCTGCCGCTGACCACCGGAGAGCTGTGATGGGCGCCGGTCGAGGAGCTGCTCGATGCCCAGCAGGTTGGCGACCTGTTCCACGCGCTGCCGGATCGCGTCTTTCGGCGTTTTTCGCATCTTGAGCGCGAAACCGAGATTGTCGCGGACGCTCATGTGGGGATAGAGCGCGTAGTCCTGGAAGACGAGCGCGGCATCGCGATCCTTGGCGGAGAGATCGGTGACCCGGACGCCATCGAAGTAAATCTCGCCGTGCGTGGCTTCTTCCAGACCAGCGATGCAATAGAGCGTGGTGCTTTTGCCACAACCCGAGGGGCCGAGCAAGGTGATGAAATCCCCTTCCGGAATCTCCAGGGAGAGACCGTCAACGGCTTTGACGTCCCGGAAGTGTTTGCTCAACTGGTCGATTGTTACTCGGGCCATGGTGTCCTCAAGTAGTAGGCAAAAGGCAAAAGGCAAAAGGCACTCTCCCCTCTCCCGCGGTCGGGAGAGGGGCCGGGGGTGAGGGATATCCCACGGTTGGGAGAGGGGTCGGGGGTGAGGGATATCCCGCGGTCGGGAGAGGGGACGGGGGTGAGGGAATAGACCACCAGATTCATCCCTTCACCGATCCTGCTGTGAGCCCCTGCACCAGATAACGCTGCAGCACGAATGCCAGCGTCACCGGCGGGAGAATGGCCAGGATGCCGGCGGCGAAGAGGGTGCCGTAGTTTTGCGGGCCGTAGAGCACGACCCCGAACAGCTGCGCGATTACGTAGGTGATGGTCATCGAGTCGGCGTCCTGGGCCAGATTGAGGGCGAAGATGAACTCGTTCCAGGCCGTGATAAAGGCGAAGAGACCTGCAGCGATCAGACCGGGAACCGACAGGGGCAGCACGACGCGGAAAAAGGTTTGCAGCCGCCCGCAGCCGTCGATGGCCGCGGCGCGTTCCAGATTGATGGGTATGGTTTCGAAATAGGTCTTCATGATCCAGAGCACCAGTGGAATAGTGAAGCTGGCGTAACTGATGATGAGACCCTGCTTCGTGTTGGAGAGCCCAGCCCTGCTGAAGAGAATGAACCAGGGAACCATGATGGCCAGACCCGGGATCATACGGGTCATCATCATGACCATCAACGAGGGCCCCAGAAACTCGACATGGCTGTAACGGGCATAGGCATAGCCGGCCAGTGACCCAAGCACGAGCGCGGCGATTGTCACCGACGACGCGACGACGAAGCTGTTCCACAGCGCGTTGGGCACCCGTTCCGCCACCAGCGGCACTCCGGCAGTGTCGGCCGCGGTGGCCCCCGTGAAGATGCGGCGGTAGTTGTCCAGGGTTGCGTCCGGCCAGAACTTCGGCGGTTTGGAAAGGAGATCGGTGAATGGCGAAACGCTGGAGATGAAGAGCCACACCACCGGCGCCAGCGACCAGACTGCAATCAACGCCGCGGGAAGATAGATGAGCCGCTGCTTCCAGGTGCGTGCCGACTTGCTGTTGGCCCAGAGTCGGGTTGGAGCGGCGAATGCTTTCCGTTCGGTCGATTGGCTGAGCGCCGCCAGACCCTCGGCATAGGTGGCTCGCTGCCGCTCCAGGTCTTCTTCCAGATCGCTGACCGAAGCCTCGGTCCGGCCAGCCAGATTGGATGCTTCGGATGGCTTCCGGTCGAGCACCTTGATGTAGAGAAAAGCCAGGATCAAGCAGATCAGGGTGAGAATCAGCAGAATCGCGGTTCCCTGCCCAAACTGGAAAAAGCCGAAGATCGTGTTGTACCCAAGCCAGGAAAAAACGGTCGTTTGGGTGCCGGGTCCACCTCTGGTCAAAAAGTAGATGAGATCGAAGGCCATGACGCCATTGATCGTGGCCAGGATGAGCACCAGCAGAATCATCGGCCGCAACCAGGGAAGGGTGATGTAGCGAAACCGCTGGAATGCGCCGGCGCCGTCCATTTCGGCGGCCCGGTAGAGGTTTTGTGGAACCGATTGCAGCGCGGCGAGCAGAAAGAGCGCCGCCAGCGGAGCGCTGTTCCAGACAAAGGCGATCACCACGAGGTAGAGGGCGGCCGGACCCAGACCCGGAATGTCCCAGGCGCTCAGCCAGGCTTTGTACTCATCGATCAGACCGAGCCGGTAGAGCACGCCATTGAGCGTGCCATAGCCACCATCGTAGATCCACGCCCAGAGCACGCCGACGACGGTTCCGGACATGGCCCAGGGCACCAGAATGATGCTGCGCAGGAGTCCTCGCCCAAAAAACCGCTGATTGAGCACCAATGCGACGCCCAGACCCAGCGCCAGCGAGAGGATGACGGTGAAGATCGCAAACCTGGCGGTGACGATGAGCGCTTGGTGGAAATCCCGGCTGTTCAGCACATACCGATAGTTGTCCAGGCCGACCCAGAGGTTGAGGCCCATGGCGGGATTCTTGTTGTGAAACGAGGTCCAGATGGCATACCCAACGGGATAGATGCTGACGCCGATCACCGCGATGATCGTGGGCAGGATCAACCAGAAGGCGAACCAGCGGTCACTCGCACGCTTTTTGGGTTTGTCACCGGGCGGAGCAGAGGGTGTCCCCGGCGCGGCGATCGTCTCACTTGCCACAGTCTCGTCCCTGTCGATTAAGGGTGGACCGGGAGGATATCAGTAACCCCCCGGTCCGAACTGCTGCTAGAAGGTCGGGTAGATCGCCTTCGCGCCTTCCAGGTTGGAGATCATCTCATTGAGTGTGTCCTCGAGGCTCTTGTTGCCGATGACATACTCATTGACCAGCGCAATCGTCTTGAATTCCCATTCGGGATACCAGAGCTGCTTCTGCACGTTGCGCGGCTTGCCGAGGGCCAGCTGCTCGTCGTAGATGTCGACATCGCGCCACTCGGCAAATGATTCCCGCACGGTCGGATCGTTCATCACGTTCGTGTCGATCGTGCCGAGACCTTCTTCCAGAACCCAGCGCATCGCCACGTGGTACTCACCGTCGGTGTAGCGATAGGCGAAGAACCGCGCCAGATCGTTCTGTGTCTCCGGTTCGAGGTTGCTGTTCTTGCCGAAGACATACATCGGCGAGATCGCCGTCGTCTCATGCGTGGCGCCCGGATTGAGGAAATTGTGGGCATGCCCGGCAATGGTCGACAGTTCCGGATCGTTGTTGCGCTTGTGCGAATAGTCGTCGTTCATGCAGAACGAATGCTCGCCCGTGTTGAAACGGATCGTCGGATCGCCGATATCGAAGGCGTCCGGCGGCACGATGCCGGCGTCATACCAGCGCTTCCATCGCTCGAGCATGTTCACAAACGGGGTCGAGCCGTCCTTGAATGTCAGCTCGTAGTCGTCGGTGAAGATGTAGTCGCCGTCTGAATAGGACTCGACGAACATCGACCAACCGAGGGCCCAGAAGTCCTTGCGCCAGTAGGGAATGTACGGATTGGCGATTCCCGCGGCCTGAAGCTGGGTGCACTGTTCCTCGAACTCCTCCCAGGTCGTGGGAGGTGCATCGATGCCAGCCTGCTCGAAGTGGATGTCGTTGTAGATGAGGTATTTGGTGCCCGCCCAGTAGGGGAGACCGATCATGTTGCCTTCGAATGTCGACATGTTCTCGACGCCCCATGGATGGAGCGCCGGTTTCAGCTCCTGGACCCAGTCGATCTGCTCGATGTCCTGCCGGAGCCAGCCCGCTTTGTCCCAGCGATTGAGCTGATCGGAGTGGCAGTAGGCCATATCGATCTTCTCGCCGCCGAGGAATTTGGCCGCGATCACGTTGGCATAGTCGTAGACACCCGGGATATCCGCGAACTGCGGAGCCGGTTGGCCGTTCAAGTCCGCCCAGATCGTCAGGTTGTCCTGAACGATGTCGGGCCGGTAGGTCCACACCACAACGTTGGGCGTGCCGGTTACCGGCAATGCATCCTGGGCGCTGACCTCGGAGAGAAGATAGCTGCGGACCGGCCCAGGCGCGGCCATGGCAGCGGACAGCAACCCCGCACTGCCGGCGGCTTTCTTGAAGAAGTCGCGACGGCCCATGTAGTCGACTGACATACGGAATCCTCCTCACCGAGATGTGATCTCAATGATGACTCTGGTCCCAACCAGTGCCGGGACGTGAACTGCTGCGTTCGTGCAAAATCTTACGCTACTCGTGGTCGCATGTAAACCATTTTCGAGGCGGAGAGGCGGAGAGGCGGAGAGGCGGAGAGGCGGAGAGGCGGAGAGGCGGAGAGGCGGAGAGGCGGAGAGGCGGGGAGACGGGAGGACGGGGAGACGGGCGATCGTAGTTCGGGCACCTGTGGCCCGACGAGGCAGGGAGACGGGATCCTAGGGCAAGGAGAACTCGAGTTCATCCAGAACATCGTCGATCAGCCAGCGGCCATCCTGCTTCACCAGGAAAAAGCCAAACCGCTTCTGCACCGGGATGAGTGCCGGATCGAGGATGACGGTGGCGTAGACGCGGCCGTCGGGAAGGCGCTGGGGGTTTTCGACACCGAGAACGATCGTGTGCTCGTCCGTATCGACCGGCCGGGGCGTGGCGAGCGCGGTCAGCTCGGTTGGCGATTGGGTGGCCAGAATGTGGTGGAGGTAGTCGTCGGAATAGAGCGCGTATGCGCGCAGAGTCTCTCCGGCATTCAGGCAGGCGAAGAGGTGGGCGATCGTGGCCTCGATCTCCTTGGCGACATCGTCATCGACCGGCAGACCCGCCGGCGCCGAAAACGCGACCGGCGATCCGCCGGCCGGCACTGGCGTCGCCAGGATGGCCGTCAGCTCCTCGATAGTCCGGGGGGCGACGTCACAATGCGCGGCCGCTGGCGTCTGTGCCCGGATACCGGGTGCGGTCACGCTTCCCAGACAGATTGCCGCCACGATCACGAGCGGCAGACGAACATCGCGAAGCGGCATATCCCTCACCGTCCTCTTTGTCCTCCCGCCCGTCCCTTGGTCATTCCGCCCGCCCTCATCGTCATTCCGACCGAAGCGGAGGGATCTCTCGTTCGGGCCTGAGCATGCTGCGAATCGCCAACCCGGCCTACGCCAACGAGAGGTCCCTCGACGCGGCTCGGGATGACGATGTGATGATGCGCGGGCAGCGAAAGCGCCATGAATGGCGAGGCTACGCGTCGATTTCATGCTGTGCTGGTGCCCTCAGGTGCCCGGCGCGGCGGCTCGGGATGACGCTGTGATTCGGGGCGGGATGTCCCTTACCCCCGACCCCCGCGGGATGTCCCTCACCCCCCGACCCCTCTCCCGCGGTCGGGAGAGGGGAGAATTCCAGTGCCCAGTGCCCAGTGCCCAGTCAACTCGCCGACCAGCAGACGAACATCAAGACGGGTTCGTTTCGGCCAAACAGGCGACCATTCTGACGAACATCTCCACGCAATCCTCGTCAGACAGTCCCCGCTGCTGCGCCAGCAACCGCCAGGTCGGCAGCGATACAGCCAGTGCGATCGATTGTCTGATGAACGGTGATGAAGCGTTGTCGTCTGGAAATCCAAGCGTCAGTACGGCTACTGCGGCTTCCCAGTACTCCACCAATGGCTGCAAAAGCTGAGAAAGCGTGGGGTTCTCAGCAACACCATGTTCGGCTGCCGTCATCATCCGGACGTTCTCTCGATGATAGGCGAACACGTCCGCCAGGGCCTTCCGCAATCGCTCTATCGGATCCTCGATCGCCGTCCAGGTTGCCAGATCAGGCAGCGGATGTTGCTCCATATAGTGGGACGTACATGCGGTGAGCAGTGCGAGTTCGTCGGGGAAGTGCCGGTAGAGCGTAATCCGGCTGATGCCGGCAACGCGGGCAACTTCGCTGATCGTGGCCGCGTTGCCTTTGCTCTGGTGCATGGCAATGGCCGCGTCGACGATCCGCTGACGAGTTTCCGCTTCGCTAACCGCCCGCTTTCGCTTGCGGTAGGTGCGGGTTGCCGGAGTCGAGGGGCACATTTCAGGTTACATCCTGTCTCGCGATTGACATTGCCTGCATCGCGTGCTAGCCTCCGGTGAGATTCATGAGTCACAGTGTACGGCGAAATAAGACAAAAGGAAAGGCAGGGGGGCCATGAGTTCCGAATCCGCTACAGTGAGCATTCCCTTCATCCAGTCGATCGGCGACGCAAAGGAAGGTTGGTTCTTCGGTGGACGGACCCGGATCCGCGCCACGGCGAACGACACGAACGGGCAGCTTTCGGTCATCGAACAGGTGGGCGATCCTGGTACGGGGTCGCCGTATCATGTGCATCGCGACGACGACGAGCAGTTCTATATCCTGGAGGGAGAAGTGCGGTTCGTGAGCGGCGACCAGAGCTGGATCGGCGGTCCCGGAACCTTCGCCTTCCTGCCACGCGATGTTCCACATGGTTTCGAGGTCGTCGGCAGTTCCGCTGCCCGGTATGTCCTGATGACGACGCCCGGAGGCTTCGACAGCTTCGTCGCTGAGTTCTCCACCGATCAACCCGGACCACCCGATTTGCCGAAGGTGATGGAAGCGGCGGCGCGGTACGGCCTGGAGATTCTCGGTCCATTGCCTGAATGATTCCTGCCGGCCGGAACTGAAACGCTCCGGATCCACGACAAGCTCATGTGAACGGGAACGGGACTGCAGATCGCAGTCCCGTTCTTCCTGCACAACGCCGGCGGGACTTCTCGTTCCGGTTCACCCGCTGCCCTTTCCAGCGTGTCCGCCGGTGACACTATTCGGCGCCTCTCATATTCATGAAACGACATGTATCGTGGATATTGACAGCGAATGGGTGCGGTGATACTCTGGCGTCATATTCGGGTAACACATAGTTACACGAAAGCGCGCAAGGCGCCAACGGTTGACCGCTTTGGCGGACCTCAGAAGAGAGAAAGGGTCAGGACAGACATGATGCACCCGATGACGAACCTCGATCTCACAAACACGGTACAGATGGAATATCGCTCCTTTTCCGAGCGTCATCGGTACGCGTCGGAAGGGGCCGTCCCGAGGATAGGGAAGGAAATGCAGATCGCCTTTCTCGAAACGAGCCAGAAAAGCGTGGGGAAAGAACGAATCCGGATTCCTCGTCCACCGACGCGATTTCTCCAGATTCTGCGCACACTCCATCTCAGCTCAGAGGCGGCGCCGGGATCGTCTCGATGACGATCCCGGTCCACGTCGCATCGACCAGCGCAATGCCTTCAGAGGGAATCCGATGTGGCCGCCAAGCAGCAGCTCCGCCAGCCTGCTAGCTCGTCAGCGCCTTCTTCGACGCGACCAGCAACCGGCCGCGTTTCTGGGCGAGTTCCTGGATCTGCTCGGGGGTGTACTCGAAGAGACCGCCCTGGGTCTTCAGACCGAGTTTGCCCTCTTCGACCTTGCTGGTGACGGTCGAGGAGATGCCGGTGTTGTTGCTCAGGTCCTTGTTCAGGTAACTGGCCACGGCGGTGTAGATGTCCAGACCGGCGACGTCGAGCAATTCCAGTGGACCGATGACGGCCAGCTTGTAGCCGATGCCCCACTTGGTGATTTTGTCGATATCCTCGGCCGAGGCGACCCCTTCATCGAGCAGGTGCAGGGCTTCGCGCATGATCGCGTAGAGAATGCGGTTCTCCACGAAGCCGGGCACGTCCTTATCCACGATACCGGGCACCATGCCGACGCTCTCGATCACCGCGACGGTGGTGTCGACAGTCGCCTGTTCGGTTTCCGCTCCCTTGATCACCTCGATGACCGGGATCAGGTGGGGCGGGTTCGACCAGTGCATGCCGATCACGCGACCAGGGTTCTTCAGTCCTTCCTGCAGGGTGGTGATGGGAATGCCCGAGGTGTTCGAACCGAGAATCGCGTCTTGGCGCGCCTGTTCGGCCAATTCCTGGAAAACGGCTTTCTTGATCTCGAGACGCTCGGGAACGGTTTCCACGATGTAGTCGGCGTCGGCAACCGCCGCGGCCTGATCGGTGGTCAGGCTCAGGCGTCCTCGCGCCGCCGCCACGTCCTCCTCGGTCACGAACCCGCCGCCGAGGAGCGTCTTGAACACGAAATCGATCGTTCCCTGCGCTTTTTCGATCTGCTCCGGTTTGATGTCGGAGAGGGTGGTGTCGTAGCCATACCGGGCAAACGTGGCGGCCATCCCCGGCCCCATCGTTCCCGCTCCGACGACGACGACTTTGTTGATTCCTTTGACGGTCATGGTTTGCTCCTTTCAGTCGCAGGCAAAAGGCAAAGGGCAAACGGCAAAAGTAGCCAGATTCCCTCAGTTCAATGCCCTCACTCTTACGCGGTCAGTAGTCCGTAGTTCGGGCACCTTTGGCCCGACGTGATGGCAGGGCACAGGTCCCTGCACTACGCTTGCCAATCTCCCTTTGCCCTTTGCCCCTTGCCTATCTCCTTCGTCAATGCATCGATATCCCACCCCCGATATTGATCGCCGCGCCGTTGATGAAATCGGCGTCGTCGGAGCAGAGGAAGACGATCAGGCCATTGACGTCTTCGGGTTTCTCGAACTTGCCGATCGGGGTATGGGAGAGAACGTAGTCGAAGTGACCCTGCTGGAACGCGGCGCGGGTGCCTGGTGTGTCGAGCAATGTCGGGGTGACATAGCAGGTGGTGATGCCGTGTGGACCGAGCTCGTTGGCCAGGGCACGGGTCATCCCCAGCACGGCGGCTTTGCTCGTCACGTAATGGACGAAGCCGGGCGTCCCCATCCAGACGGTATCCGACCCGATGTTGATGATCTTGCCCTTGCCCTGTTCGCGCATGGCCGGAACGACGGCGCGCGTGGCCAGGTAGGTGCCGTCGACATTCACCCGCAGACGCTTTTTCCACTCGTCGTAGGTCAGATCGTCCCATGGGCAGGCGGTGAAGAGACCGGCGTTGTTGACGATGGCGTCGATGCGGCCAAAGTTCTTCAGTGCCGCGGCCGCCATTTTGGCCATGTCTTTTTCGGACGTGACATCGGCTTTCACGAAAACGATCTTGTTGCCCCGTTTTGCTTTCTTGATCTCCGCGGCGATTTCGCGACCGTCGGCGATGTCGACCATCACCACAGCGGCCCCTTCATCGACCAGCCGCCGGCAGAGCGACGAACCGATCTCCCCGGCTCCCCCGGTGACGACGATGACCTTGTCTTTGATGGATATTGGCATGTGTGCTCCTTTCAGTCGCAGGCAATTCCCTCACCCCCGGCCCCTCTCCCGCACGGGAGAGGGGAGAGTACGCTGTGTTTTGCCTCTTACCCTTGTCGGGCCACAGGTGCCCGAACTACTTTTACCCTTTGCCCTTTGCCTACGCAGCGTCATCCCACCCCTCGATGGCGTCCATCGCCGCGCCGACGCCGGCGCCCATTTGGACCGGGTAGCCGATGTCTTTGAGGCTCCGTTCGAGAATGGCCAATTGACTGGCCAGCATGGTTGGATGGGCGGCCATGCCCATGTGACCGAGACGGAAGAGTTTGCCGTTCAGGTCGCCATAACCGGGTGAGATCATCACCCCGTAGCGATGGCGCATGGTGCCGCGAATCTGCTCGTCGGTCAGTCCGTCGGGCATTTTGACCGCGGTCACGCAACCGGCCGCGATCTCTTCCCGCACCGGCCAGAGCTCGAGTCCGAGCGCTTTCACCCCTTCCCGGCAGGCTTTGGCGATCGTCTGATGACGCCACGCAACACGCTCGACTCCTTCCTCCAGGGTCTGGGTGAGGGTTGATTCGAGCGCGTACATCTCGCTGACCGACGGGGTGTAGGGGAAGCGGTTGTTCTCCAGCCAGGCGTCTTTCCAATCGAGTATCGAAAGGAAACTGCCCCGCAGCGGATTGGCGTGCTTTTCCATCGCTTCCCAGGCGGCCGGGCTGATCGACATCAGCGAGAGACCCGGCGTGCCGCCCAGGCATTTCTGCGGACCGGCAATCGCCACATCGAGACCCCATTCCTCGGGGCTGAGCAGTTCGCTGCCGAGCCCGGAAACGGTGTCGACCATGGTCAGCACGCCGAACTCGCGGGCGATGTTGCCGATCTCCCGGACCGGATTGTGCGTGCCGGAGGGTGTTTCCGAATGAACGACCGAGAGGTACTTGACGCCGGGGTTGGCGTTCAGCGCTTTGCGCACATCCTCCGGGTCGATGGCATCGTCATAGCCAACGGCGAGCTCGATCGTCTCCCCGCCGAACTTGTCGATGAAAAACTCGAACCATTTACCGAAGACACCGGACACGAGGTTGAGTACCTTGTCTCCGGGCTGGATCAGGCTGGCGGCGGCGGCTTCGAGACCGAGAATCGCCTCCCCCTGCATGATCACGACGTCGTAGTTGGTGCGAAAAACCTGCTTCAGCAGGTCGCTGGTGTGGGCGAACTCCTCTTTGAACGCCGGGTCATAGTGATAAAGCACCGGTTTGGACAAATCCCGCCGGGTTCGCTCCGGCACCTCGACCGGACCGGCGGCCAGATTCATGCGGGGCCAGTTCGTCATGTGGGCCTCCTTGTTGGCAAAAGGCAAAGGGCAGAAGGCAGAAGTGAGGGAGAGGTCATGACGATCCCTGTGAGCGTTCGATTGCGTTGGACAGCGCCGTTACGCGCGCAGTAAGTGTGGTGATTGCAGCAACGACATTCTGGGCGGAGGATGAATCGAGGTATGCCAACCGCTCAGCGATGAGGATCTGCGTCTTCATCTCGCTCAACGAACCTCGGGCTATCGACAGGAACCGGAGATAGTCGGCAGTCCTGTTGCGGGCGTTGCCTTCGGCAATGTTGGAAGGCACGGACACGGCAGCCCGCCGCAGTTGAGAGGTCAATCCATACAGCTCATCTTTTGGAAAGCTCTCGGTCATCTTGTAGATCAGAACGGCCAGGTCGATGCCATCTCTCCAGACGCGAAGGTCGGTGAAATCGCGGACCCCGTCGTACATCGGCGATGGTTCCTCGATGGTAAATCTGGCAGAGGGTCGTTTCTCGGGATCCATATGCCAGAGGTAGCTAATCTCGCTACCCATTGCGTCCATCAGCTCGTCCGGAAGCAATTCATCGTCTTCCATCTTGACATCTCCCAGCCACCAATTACGCTTCTTTGCCCTTTGCCCTTTGCCCTTTGCCCTTTGCCCTTTGCCGGGGCGGCACAGTGCGCCACCCCGGCAGGGCGAGAATTACTCGTACCCGAGCTCAGCGAGCTTGGCATGCATGCCTTCGGAATCGCCGACGGCAGAGACAGTCACCGATCCGTCGATGATGCTTGCCTGCGCGGAAGCGACGGCATCGGCGGTTTCCGCCGGAACGCTCTCCGGCAGGTCGAGGAGGCGGACGCCGCCATTCTCGACGTTCATGGTGTAGACCTGACCGAACTGGTCGGTGCCGGCGTTGCGGATCATCTCTTCGTAGATGCCGCTGTAATCGAAGAGCACCGAGGTCAGCAGGACATCGCTGTAGTCAGCCGACTTGTCGCCGATGACGTCGATGAACCAGGCTGGGGTCTCAGCGTTGGCTTCGTTGTACTCGCGGATCGCTTCGATCATGCCGAAGGACGCGCCGTCGCCCATGCCGAAGATGATGTCGGCGCCGTTGGCCAGCTGCTGCTCGGTGACGCGCTTGGCGCCCGCCGCATCGTCGTACGCAGCTTCGCCGATGACGCTGTAGATCAGCTTGGCGTCAGGATTGGACGCGTTCAGACCCTCGGCGAAACCGACAGTCATGTAGTTCCATGTCGGCGGCTCGCCCGACACGACCACGCCGACAGTGCCGGTGGTAGTGGTGAGACCAGCCAGCACGCCAGCCAGATAGGCGACTTCCTGGGCCTGGGTCTCGATATCGGCAACGCGCTCGCTGACGGCATCCGGATTCTCGATGACCGCAACCGAAACGCCCTCATTCTGCGCCGCAAAGTCGGGGCAGGTGGTCTGATAGCCGGAGGCGTGGCAGATGATCAGCTGCGCTCCCTCGTCGGCCAGGTCGGCCAGGGCCGGGGTGATGTCGTCGTAGCCGCCGTTTTCGGCGACGATCGCGGTGATGCCGGTTGCGGCGGCGGCGGCATCGAGACCGTCAGCGCCTTGCTGGTCCCAGCCGAGATTGGTCCGGGCCGAAGGAGTAATCAGCGCGGCGGTGCTGATCGTTGGCTCTGGCGAGGCGTCCTGCGCCAGTGCCGGGGCAATGAAACCCATACCGAACGCGGCGAGCAAGGTAAGCACGCCGAGTATCCGGAAGGGCCGTCGAACCCTATTCATCCTGGTTCTCCTCTCCGATAGTCACTACACGCGACCGATGTCACGCTACGGGATCCGTTCCCGCGCGGGGCTCGATCCCAGGGAGGGGTCGAGGCCCGTGAGGGACCGGGAAATGGGCATAGGGCAAAAGGCAAAGGGCAATAGGGAATGGGAAATGGAATTCTCCCCTCTCCCGCGGTCGGGAGAGGGGTCGGGGGTGAGGGATATTCCCGCCCCCAACCACATCGTCATCCCGAGCACGGTCGAGGGACCTTTCGTTGGGGTAAGCCGGGTCGCCGATTTGCAGCGTCGCCAGACCCGAACGAGAGATTCCTCCGCTTTGGTCGGAATGACGAAGAGGGTGGGCGGAATGATGATGCGGGCGAGTATGTCCCTCACCCCCGGCCCCTCTCCCGACCGCGAGAGAGGAGAGACTATCTCCCAGTGCCCAGTGCCCAGTGCCCAGTGCCATCACCGCTGCCCCCTCGCATACGGCACGCCCAACGATGCGGGGAGCTGTGTTTTCCCGGCCAGGACGACCAGGGCCAGCATGATGCCGATATAGGGAAGCATGCCGATGAATTCGGTGCGAATGCCGACGCCGACGATCTGCAGACTGTCCCCGAGGGCATTGAGCATACCGAAGAGGATGGCGCCGGCGGCGATTCGCCAGGGGTTCCAGCCTCCCAGCATGGTGATCGCCAGGGCGATGAATCCCTGCCCGACGGTCATGCCGATGGTGAAGATGCGCAGATCGGCGACGGCCAGAAACGCGCCGGCAAACCCGGCCATGACGCCGGCCAGTCCGATTGCCAGATACCGGGTGCGGATGACGTTGACGCCCGCCGCGTCGGCGGCGAAGGGACTCTCGCCGACCGCCCGCACGTTGAGCCCGAACCGGGTGCGGTAGAGGAGCCAGGCAAAAACCGGCACCAGCGCCCAGCAGATGTAGAAGATGATCTGGCGATGGAAGATCGCCGGTCCGATGATCGGGATGTCGCTCAGAAGGGGGATTTCGATCGAACGCGCCCGCACGTTGGCCGCCACATTCTGTCCGCCATACCAGTCGCGGAAGAGATAGCCGGTCAGGCCGGCGGCGAAGATGGTGATGGCCAGACCGACGAGCACCTGGTCGACCCGGAGATGGATCGTCAGGAATCCAAAGAGCAGGGCCATGGCCAGTCCGCCGGCAATACCGCCCAGCATGCCCAGAACGACGCTCTCGGTTTTGTATGCGGCATGGAACCCGAAGAAACACCCGGAAAGCATCATCCCTTCGATACCGAGATTGAGCAGCCCCGCTTTCTGGGCGAAGACGTCGCCGAGCGACGCGATTGCCAGCGGCACGGCGCGCAGCAGACCGGTGGCCAGCATGGCCGTCAGAAAGTCGGTAACGTCGATGCCATTGAGCGTCATTCCGATTCTCCGGCAACAGCGAGGGATGTGGTGGCTGGATCAGACGAAGCAGCCCGGGCTGTTCGCTGGCTCCAGCGGCGTTCGAGATAGACAGCAACAGCGAAGCAGAGGAGCATCAACCCCTCCAGCAGTTCGATGAAATAGGTCGGGACATCGGCCCGGCGGGCCATCGAATCCCCTCCCACCAGCAGGAACGAGAAGAAAAAGGCGAAGGGCACAATCAGCAGACTGTTCAGCCGGGCCAGATAGACCAGGGCGAAAGCAGTGAAACCATAACCGGGATTCCAGTTTCCTTTGAAGAGCCCCTGCACACCGAAGACGTCGTTGGCGCCGGCCATACCCGCGAACCCGCCGCTGACCAGGAGGGCGACGACCATCAGGGTCGCGACTGGAATACCGGCATGCACGGCCGCGCGCCGGTTGCGGCCGATCACGTCGAGCATGAACCCGGGAACAGTCGAACGAAAGAGAATGGCCACCAGAATGATGCAGACAAGCCCGACCAGCAGTCCGATATGAACATCGCTGCCCGGAATCTTGGGCAGACGGTGCTCGAGCGGAATCTGGCGGGTCTGAGGCGCCACGATCTTCGGATCCTTGGCTGGTCCCTTGACCAGCCAGGCCGTCACGTTGAGTGCGACGTAGTTCATCATCAGCGTGGTGATGATCTCGTTCAGCCCGAACCGAACCCGCAACAGCGCCGGAATCAACGCCCAGGCCACGCCGCCGATAAAGCCGGCCGCAAAGGCGGCGATCCACATCACCGGGTCGGGAACGTCGCCGACCAGCGCCGCTCCCGTGACCGCCGAAAAGAGCGCGCCGACCATAAACTGGCCGTCGATGCCGATGTTCCAGACCCCGGCTCGCAGGGCGACCAGCAGGCCGCTGCTGGCGATCAGCAGCGGCGCCATCTTCTTGAGGGTCTCCGTCAGACCGGTATTGCTGAGGAGACCCCGGTCGATCAGAATGCGATAGGCCTCGAGCGCGTCTTTGCCGGTTGCCTCCAGGAAGATGCCGCCGATCACAAAGGCCATGAGAATAGCCACGAGGCTACTCACCAGAGGCGTCAGCGACATACCGGAGAGGCGGGCGCGCTCGGTCATGCCGCCACTCCCGTGGCACGGCGGCCGGTGAGCATCAGCTGGCCGATGGTTTCGACGTCGAATTCGCCCCGTTCGAAGATGGCCACCAACTCACCGTTGTACATGACGCCGAGACGGTCGCTGACATCGAGGAGTTCGTCGAGCTCAGACGAGATGAGCAGCACGGCATTGCCATCGTTGGCCTGCTCGCGCAAGGTCTTCAGCACGAACTGAGCGGTGCGGATATCGAGTCCATAGGTTGGTTTGTTGCAGACCAGCACCTTGGGTTTCATGGCCAGCTCGCGCGCCAGCAGCAGTTTCTGGATATTGCCGCCGGAAAGGAGGGTCAGCTGGGTCGACGCGCTGGGTGTGCGAACGTCGAATTGCTCGATGAGCGCTTCGGCGTGCCGCTCAATGGCTTTGCGGTTGAGCCAGAACTTGCGGGAGAAGGGCGCCAGACCGATGGTTTTGAGCACGGCGTTTTCCGCCACGCTCTGGCCGGGCACGGAACCCTCGCCCAGGCGGTCGTCGGTGACGTAGCCGATACCGGCCCGGCTGATGGCCGAGACGCCCTGATTGGTCAGGGTTCTGCCGTCGATCGCCAGGGAGCCGCTGGTGGAGCGGCGCTGTCCGGCGATGACCTCCCCGAGCTCTTTCTGGCCGTTGCCGTCCACACCGGCGATGCCGAAGACCTCGCCGCGATGGAGATCGAGCGAGAGATTCTTCACCGCGGGTGCGCCGCGGTCGCCGTCGGCAGAGATGGCGCTGAGGGTCAGCAGGGTCTCGCCGGGTGCGGCCGAACCGCTGGCGACGTCGCTCCCTTCGGACGAGGGACGGCCACCGAACATCAATTCCACGATGCGGAGCCGGGACGTTTCCCGGTCGGAGGCGGCAAGTGTTTCCGGATCGAGCACGCCGACCTTACGACCCTGTCGCAACACCGTGATGCGATCTGAGAGATCGAGGGCTTCGTCGAGCTTGTGGGTGATGATCACCACCGCGACGCCCTGTTCGCGCAGCCGGCGCAGAATGGCGAAAAGCCCTTCCACCTCGACGGGAGTGAGCACCGATGTCGGTTCGTCCAGAAGGAGTACCCGGGTGCCCCGGAAGAGCACCTTGATGATCTCGATCCGTTGCCGTTGCCCGATCGACAGGTGGCGGACTTCGGTTTGCGGCGTCGTGTTCAGCGCGAAATCGGCCAGCATGGTCTGAAGCTGTCGTTCGGCATTGCCCAGGTCGAGCCGGAATCCCGTTTTCGTGCCCAGCACGACGTTTTCGATGACGGACAGATTCGGCACCAGCGTGAAGTGCTGGTAGACCGTGCCGATCCCCTGTTCGAGGGCATCGATCGGTGTTTTGATGACGGCTGGCTGGCCATCGAGCAGAATCTGCCCGTCATCGGGTTGATACATCCCCGAGAGGACGTTCATCAGCGTCGTTTTGCCCGCGCCATTCTCCCCGAGAACAGCGTGAATCTCCCCCGGCCAGAGGGTCAGGTCGACATTGTCGTTGGCCAGCACCGGTCCGAACCGCTTGGAAATACCAAGCATCTCGACTCGGGGCTCCCCCCCTCTCCCGTCAGGGAGAGGGGGGCGGGGGGTGAGGGCGTCATTCGCCATAGAAGTCGGGCGCCTTCTTGTACGTCTTGTAGCTCTCCGGGTCGTGGGAGAAGAAGATGTTGCCGCCGATCTTATGGGCGATGTTCTCGATCTTGACCATCGAGGCCAGCAGCTCGCGCGGGTCGGAATGGAGACCCATCAGCACTTTGTCATACAGATTGTGGCCGTTGTAGGCGACGTCGATGGGGAAGACCATCGGTGGTTCGCCGGTCGGCCGGACGATTGCGGAGAGATGCCCGCATGAATGTCCCGGTGTTTCGATGAGGGTCACACCAGGCACGACTTCGTAGTCGTAATCGCCCAGCTCGAGGAGTTCGACTTTCGCTCCCGGCATATCGACCAGATTGCGATCGTAGCCCAGCCGTTCCCATGGATCAGGCACATAGGCATGCCGTAGCTCTTCCTTGCTCATGACGAACTGGGCGCCAGGGAAGTACTTGTTGCCCGAGCAATGATCGAAGTGGAGGTGCGAATTGACCACGATGTCGATCTCTTCCGGCCGGATGCCGATTTTGGCCAGCTGGGCGACGATCGTCTGATCCTCGCTCTGCTCCGGCAGCTCGAACGGAAGAACCCGCTCGACCCACTCCTTCTCGAATCCGGTGTCGATCAGGACCTTCTTGTCCCCTGTGTCGACAAGGACGGAAAAGACCGGGAAGCGATACTCGGCGCCCTGGCCGTGATTCCATGTCACGAACGACATGTCGAGCATCAGTGTTCCGCCATCGAGCAAATAGACGCGCGTTCCCATCACTCCATCCTTTCCTTCTGCATTGCCCGCCAGATCCGCTCCGGCGTGGCGGGAAGCTGATCGATTGTGACGCCAGCATCGTAGAGCGCCGTAGCAACCGCGGCGATCGCCCCGGCCAGCGACCCCTCCCCGACCCCTTTGGAGCCGTACGGACCGGGTCCATCCTCGTTCTCGACGATCGACGAGGCGTGTTCCACCGCCAGATCGCCGAATGTGGGGATGTGATAGTCGAAAAGGGTCGAATTGAGCAATTGCCCGGTCTGGGGATCGAAGAGCATCTCCTCCCAGAGGGCGTTGCCCAGACCCTGCATGATGCCGCCCATTTCCTGGATCTCGACCTGGTCGGGATTGATCGCTTTGCCGACATCGGCCACGCTGGCTGTTTTCAGCAACCGGACTTTGCCCGTGTCCTGATCGACTTCCAGCTCGATGCCGCCGATGCAGACCTCCCAGAAAACCGGTCCCTCGGCATAGGAACCGCTCCCCTGCTCGGGACGCACCTCGCCGCGACCGATCAGCTCGCCACCCACCATGCCGAAGTGCGCTTTGATCAGGTCGGGAAAGGAACGGCTTTCGTCTTCATGCCAAACGGCGGCGTCCCGAATCTCCAGCGCGTCTGGCGGCAGACCGAACTCCCGGCTGGCGATATCCAGCAATTGCTGGCGCAGCTCGCCGCCGGCGCGTTTCACAGCCATACCGGCCAGGGTGGTGGAGCGGCTGGCGCCGGTGGAGCGGTCGTAGGGGGTGATTTGCGTATCCCCACCGATCACCCGGATCCGGCTGACCGGCAGCGCCAGCTCCTGGGCCATGATTTGGGTGTAGACGGTACGAACCCCCTGACCCATATCGGTCGACGAACCGTAGACGGTGACGGTGCCGTCCGCTTCCATGCGGCAGAAAGCGGTCGACACGGGATGCGCTCCCGCCGCCAGCAGCCCGACGCTCAGCCCCCGGCCGACGTTGTCCGGCTTCGGTGTGCCCCATCCGAGGTTGGCGGCCGCCTGGCGGATATCGCCGATCAGGTCGGCATCGAGTGGTTTGCCGCCTGGCCGCACATATTCCCCCGGGGTCAGCAGGTTGCGCTCCCGAATCTGCAGACCATCGAGTCCGCATTGGCGGCCGATCTGGTCGATTTGCAGCTCGCCGGCCCATTGCAGGTGAGATGCGCCGAATGCGCGATACGAACCAGCCGACGACGTATTGGTATAAACGCCCCAGGAGTCGACCTTCACCGCTTCCCAGCGGTAGGGGCCGGGAGCAGCGTCGGCGCCGGTGGCCACCACCCGTGGACCGTTGTCGGCGTAGGCGCCGGTGTCGAACCAGGCGCGGACCTCGCGGGCCAGCAATGTGCCATCGCTCCGGGCCGCCGTACGCATCCAGGCGTTCATGCCGTGCCGGCGGGTGGTGACCATCGATTCATCGACCATGTTGGCGATGCGCACCGGCCGGCGGGCCTTGCGGGCCAGCGCGACGGTGATCGGCTCCATTTTTGTGTAGGACTTGCTGCCGAACCCTCCTCCCAGCCAGGGAACGGTGATCCGGACATTGTTCTGCGGCAATCCGAAGAGATCGGCGATCTCGGCCCGGACGAGGAAGGGGTGCTGGCAGTTCGACCAGAGCTGTACCTCGTCCTGCAGCGGGTTCCACGACGCAATCGTGGTGTGGGTTTCCATGGCGTACTGATAGATGCCGGGGAAGGTGTACTCACCTTCGACCACGATATCGGCGCCGGCGAAAACGGCATCGGCATCACCGCGGGCGAAACTGTGGTGATAGCAGACGTTGCCTGGATCGAGATTGAAGTCGCCGAGTCCGTGGAAGAGACCCTTTTTCAGCAGTTGGGTGACGTGCAGATGGGGCGCGTCGGCGGCGAGGGCTTCGTCGATCGAGATCACGGTCTGCAGTGGGTCGTACTCGACCTCGATCAGTTCGACCGCGTCGGCGGCGATAGCCAGCGACTCGGCCGCCACAGCCGCCACCGGTTCACCGGCGAAACGGACCCGGTCGATCGCGATCAGTGGCCGGTCCTTGATGGCGTGTCCGTAGTAGGGGTTGATGTCGAGCACATCCTCCCCGATTAGCACCGCGACGACGCCAGGCAATGCTTTGGCAGCGGAGGTGTCGATCGAGCGAATCCGGGCATGGGCGTAGGGGCTGCGCAGCAGCTTGCCGTAGGTCATGCCCGGGATCTGCAGATCGCCGGCGTAGACCGTTTCGCCGGTGGCTTTGGCCCGAGCGTCGATGCGGGGGACGTTGCGGCCGATCGACTCGCCGCCGGGGGTGTAGGTGTGGTTGGTCATGACGGCGCACCTTGCGAGGGAGGAACCCCAATCCCCTGCCCCTTGCCCCTCTGCGGAGGGGTAAGGGGTTCTCCGCTGAGCGCTGCTTCTCCCCTTTCCCCTTCGCCAAGGGGAAAGGGGTCGGGGGATAGGGGTAGAAGCACCATCATCATGACCCGCCATCCTTGTCCCGCATTCGTTCCCCGGCCAGCTGGATCGCGTCGATGATCCGCCAGTAGCCGGTGCAACGACAGAGATTGCCGCTCATGTAGGCGGTGATGTCGTCGCGGGAAGGGGAGGGGTTGTCCGCCAGCAACGATTTTGCGGTGAGCACCATGCCCGACGTGCAGAACCCGCACTGCACCGCACCGGTATCGACAAACGCTTGCTGGATGGGATCGAGCGAGCCGTGGGCCGAGAGACCCTCGATCGTCGTGATCGCTTTGCCCTGTGCTTCCCACGCCAGGGTGCAGCAGGAGGAAACCGGCGTTCCATCGAGGAGCATGGTGCAGGCGCCGCAAACCTGCACATCGCACGACCGCTTCGCCCCACGCAGACCGAGCTCTTCCCGAACGAAATCGAGGAGGGTGGTTTGCGCTGCGATCGTCGCGTGGACCGGCCGGCCGTTGACAGTGGCGTCGATGGTGATCGTGCCTGTTTCGGTCATCCGGGTCGTTGTTGTCATGACGCTGCTCGCTCCGCGGCTTGCGCCAGCGCGCGCTTCATGAGCACACCGATCAGATGGCGTTTGTACTCAGCCGACTCGAATCCTTCTTCTTCGATGAAGACGGACGCAGCCGCTAACTCCGCGGCGCGAGCGAAGAGGGTGGCGTCCGGTTCCTGGCCTTTGATCATCTCTTCTGTGGCGGGGAGTCGTTCCGGACCGATGCCGACGCTTCCGGCCACCAGGCGCGCATCTCGAATCCGGCCATCCTCGACCCAGAGCGTTGCGGCAGCCGCTGCGGCGGGACGTTCGTGTGTCTTGAACCGTTGGTAGGAGCTTCCGGCGCCGGATGGCAGCAACGGCAGGTCGATACCCGTCAGCAGCTCGTCTGGTTCGCGCGCCGTTTCCAGCAAACCAGTGAAAAAGTCGGCGGCCGCGACCGTGCGCGAACCCCCTGCCGATGCAAGCGTGAAGTGCGCATCCCAGGCCACGAAAAGGGTGGCTGGGTCGCTGTGCGGTTCGGCGAAGCAGAGATTGCCGCCGATCGTTCCGGCGTTGCGGACCCGGATGTTGGCCACCTGCGATTCGACTTCGGCAAGCAGCGGCGCCCGTTCCCGGATCAGGGGAGACCGCTCCAGCGCCCGGTGTGACGCCAGTGAGCCGATCGACATCGACCCCGCAGCGTCATCGACAGCGATGCTAGACAGCCCTGGAATCTGCTTGATGTCGATGAGGTGAGCGAAATGCACCAGCCGCTCTTTCATCAGCACCAGCAGCTCGGTGCCGCCGGCGTAAATGGCGGCATCGTCGCCGTAGTGCCGGAGCATCTCGGACGCTTCGGTCACCGACACGGGCTGGTGCAGCGTGAATGCGCTAAGCATGGAAGTGCTCCGATTCGTCGATGCCGTCCATGCCATCGTCGAGCGAAAAGCGCTGCACTTGCCGGATCATGTACTTCCAGTAGGT
Source organism: Thermomicrobiales bacterium (assembly GCA_019637585.1). Classification (GTDB taxonomy): domain Bacteria; phylum Chloroflexota; class Chloroflexia; order Thermomicrobiales; family UBA6265; genus JAHBVL01. The sequence continues at coordinate 417,974 of JAHBVL010000001.1, forward strand.
GTCGACGAATTCGTCGCGGTACTTGTCTGGATAGACCGACGCGGCCATTTCCCGCGACATCGGCCGCAGCTCACCGAGATTCTGGGCGATGGCCTGCAACCGGAGAACTCGTTCGAGGGTCAGCGCGGTGTAAACCGCCCAGGGGAGCGATCGCTCGGCGATCAGCACCCCGTGGCCCCGCATGATCACCACCGGTCTGTCTCCGAGCGCGGCGGCAACGGCTTCGCCCTGTTCCGGACTCATGATCAGTTCAGCGGTTTCGTCGAAATAGGCGAGACCTCGGTGGAAAAGCACCGCATCGTGGTTGATCATCGCCAGTTGGGCGTTTGTAGCTCCGAAGGCGGTGGTGTAGGGCGGGTGGGTGTGGATGACGGCGTTCACGTCTGGCCGGTTCCGGTAGACCGCGGTATGCAGCACCGCTTCGAGGTGGACGCTTCCTTCGCCGGCGATCTTTTTGCCGTCGAGATCGATGGTCAGCACATCGCGCGGACAGACTTCTTCGAGTCCGATGTAGTTCCGCTTCATATGCACGCGATCATCTTCGCGAGCGCTGACATGCCCAAGCGTGAAATCGCCATGCCCGTCCATCGCGAGAATCCGCGATGCCCAGGCGATTTGTTCGTGGAGGGTGTGGTTAGTCATTGGCAAAGGGCAAAAGGCAATGGGCAAAGGGCCGGAGATATAGTTCGAGATGTGGACATGGTGCGTGTGGTGGGAAATTGGGCCGCTCACGCCTCTTCAGGAGATCCTCGCCGAGGCCAGTGAGGCATGCGCCATGTCCGCGGGCAGCATTTCCTCCACTATTGCCTTTTGCCTCTTGCCCTTTGCCCATCAACCCTGCCTCTCCGTTGGGGGATATGCCGGGTAGGGAAAGCCAAAGACCATCACGAGATTCTGTTCACCCGAGTTGACCACGGCGTGCCAGAGACGAGCAGGAATGTGGACGGCGTCACCCTCGCCAACCTGCACGCTGCCCTGTTCGGTCCTGATTTCACCGGCGCCGGAAACGACATAGGCGACTTCTTCGACCTCGTGCGACACCGTCGCCAGCTCGGTTCCCGGTTTGAAGACAGAGAATCCCAGCGACGACACAATCCCCGACACCGTGTCGCCGGTGAGGAGCATCTTGCTCCAGCTGCCATTCGGCAGGGCGATTTCGTCGACGGAGTCGATTGGTATCATGGTTATTCGCGTTTCGCTTGCTTCGGCCATGTCACGTTCCCTTTGGAGCGGGCGGGCCACAGGTGCCCGAACTACATCTTCGAAATCCCTCACCCCCAGCCCCTCTCCCGCGGTCGGGAGAGGGGAGCTCGTCGCCTTTCCGCCTATTCGCCTCTCCGCTCACAAGGCCCATTTCCCGTCCTTGACGATGTACTGCCCGGTGTCCTCGATCAGCAGGGAGGCGTTCAGGCAGTTGCCGTCGAGGTGGAGTTTGCTCACGTTTTTGCCGCCGGGATAGGCGTTGTGATTGTCGCCGAGGGCGAAGTGGACGGTGCCGAGCAGACCTTTTTCTGATGGTGAGCCGGTGGGCGATTTCTCGCTGGTGCCGAAGGCGAACTCACCGATCACCGTGGCACCGTCGACTCCCGCGATCACCCTCTTCAGCCGCTCGGCTTCCTCGCCACCTTCGATGGCCACCGCTTTGCCCCCTTCGACCCGCCATTCGATTGGGTTCGGGGTCTGGCCGGGCAGACCGATGCCGAGCATGATGCCGTCGACCACGATGCGGCCCTCGGTCTTGTCCTCGACCGCGGCGAACGCGACCTCTGCCCAGAGCGGGATCGGTCCCATCATCTGACCGCGTTTCTTGATCGGGGTGACTTCGAGGGCCGGACGTCCCTCGATACAGACCCGGACATCGGTGCCGGCTGGCGACGTGACCCGGCACCACTTGGCGCCTTCCATGGCGGCAATAGCGGCTTTGGCCCGGTCGGTAGCGTCGATGATGTCGGCTTTGGTCATGTTCCAGGAGCCGATCCCCTCTTCCACCGAAGCGATCTTGGCGTTGTTGTCGCACGACTCGCGAACGGCCGAGACGTGGGCAAACCGGTTCGCCCATTCGAGGTTGGTGATGATGATGATCTCGTCCGAGGTGACCATCGATTGATGGAGATTGCGCGGCGGCGCCATCGGGAAGGTCATGTCGGCAATCGCCCGCTTGACCTGGTACTCGTTGTTGCAGACGACCGGAAAACCGCCGTGCTCGACGACGATCTGGGCCAACGCGTCGGCTTCGGTGGTGTGGTCGTTGTCGGTAATGATGGTGACGACGTCACCTTCCTCAACTGACATGCAGACGCCGACGATCAGTTCGGCGTCGGTTCGGAGACCTTTGGATAGTTCAGCCACTGTGATTCCTTTCTGATTGTCGCAACTGGTAACTAGTAACTAGTAACTGGTAACTGGTATCAGGATCCAGATCTTGTACAGACTTACCTCGGCTTCTTGCTGGCCAACGATGTGTGCAGTGAGGAGATCTGTTTCATCAGGCTCTCGATTTCTTGGATGACTTGCACGCTTTCCAGCTCTTGAAGATATCCCTCCCCAGCCGCAAGGAGCACTTGCGTTTTCATTTCGCCGAGAGAACCGCGAGCAATCAACAGGAATCGCAGGAATTCTCCATGCTGGTTGCGAGAATGACCCTCAGCGATATTGGAGGGAACTGAAACAGCGCATCGACGAAGCTGACTCGTGAGGCCGAATTGCTCCTCCCGTGGGAACTGGCGGGTCATCCTATAGATCACCGACGCGAGCTTCATTCCTTGCTGCCAAACCCGAAGATCAGTGAAATCCCGAATCGTGGTCTCGGCGCTTTGTTGTGGCAAGTCGACTACGCCCCTCTCACGAAGTACTCCAGTTCCATCAACCACCAGTTGCCAGTTACCAGTTGCCAGTTACCGACTGTCGCGGAATGCCGGAAGGACCTCCTTTGCGAAGCGCTCCACCTGCCCGAACTGATCCAACGACCCAAACCGGCAGATGAAGTAATCAACGCCTGCCGCCGAGAATGTCTTGATCCAGTCGATGACGTCGTCGGGGGTTCCGATGGGGCCCCACTCCAACAAATCCATGGCTTTGCTCAGCTCGGGGTAGTACTGGCTGATGTAGGAATTGATGCCGGCGTGGGCTTCTTCCCGGGTGTCGGCGATGTTCATCGTCACCTGGTAGGACATGACGTACTCGGAGCGGTCCCGGCCGGTTTCGGCGATGGCGTCGTCGACTTGCGCCAGCTGGGCGGCGAACTCCTCCGGATGGCGGGCGCGACAGCAGGTCATCCAGCCGTCGCCATATTTGGCGATGCGGCGGGCGGCTTTGCTGATGACCTTTTCGGTTTTCGCTTCTTCTTTGGTTCCCACCGTGAGGCGGGGATTGCTGACCACCCAGATGGGGGGTGGCGACTGCACCGGCATGAGCGGTTTCATCTCGGTGCCCGAGTAGAAAGAGATGTTGTCGTACTTGAAGAATTCGGTGTCGAGATTCACCGTACCCGTGGTCCAGAGCTGGCGGAGGGCGTCCATGCCATCTTCGAAGATGCGGGCTCGTTTGTCGAAATCGAGACGGACGGCCGCGTATTCGCGCCGGACCCCCTCCTCGGGGTTGCCCATACCGGTACCGAGGATCGTTCTTCCATTGGAAAGGTGATCGAGCGTGGCCCATTCGAGCGCCAGATAGAGTGGGTCGCGGGTGCCGGAAACCATGCAGGCGGTGCCGAGTTTGACCTTTTTCGTGCGTTGGGAGATGGCGGCGAGGGTGGAGATCGGTTCGTATCGCGGTTTGGAGAAGAGACTATCCCCCACCCAGACCGAATCGAACCCCTCCCGCTCGACGACTTCCGACAGATCGAGGAGATCGGTCAAGGAGTAGTCGGGTGCGATCAATGGCTCGCGGTTGTTCAGATTGACGCCGAATGTCGGATTGCCCACGCCTGTCCTCTCTAACGGGTGCGAAGCTCGAAGGCTCCCTCTTCTTCCAGAATTCTTTGCGGCACGTGGATGTGCGCGGCCATCAACCGGGTGGCCTCGTCGGCGTGACCGGCTTTGATCGCTTTGACGATGGCCTCATGCTCCCCGACCGATTTGACCAGTCCGCCCCGCAAATCGATCGATGGCCAGCGATAGCGGCGCATCTTGTCGATCAGCGAGTCGTAGATCGTCTTCAGATCGTCGTTGTCCGCTTTGCCGATCAGGAGCTGGTGGAAGGCGGTGTTGGAGGCGAAAAAGGCCTCCGTATCCTCGGCTGCGGCGTGCTGCTGCATCTGGGTGTTGAGGGCGTCGAGCTCGGCGAGATCCTCGCTGGTCAGATTCGGCATTGCAAGCCGGATCGCCAGTGTTTCGAGCGCTTCGCGGACACGGTAGGCATCGAGAAACTGCTTGGGGGAGAGGGAGGAGACCGTCGCGCCCTGGCGGGGCGTCAGCGTGACCAGCCCATCGGCGGCCAGCCGTCGCAACGCTTCCCGGACGGGAACGCGCGAGACCTTGAAGCGGCTGGCGAGAGTCTCCTCACGCAACGATGTGCCCGGTGGGTAATCGTTGGCCAGGATGCCTTGTCGCAGGTGGTCGTAGACCTGCTCGGCGAGGGTTGCCGAGGCAATGACCGGTTCCGTTGAGGCGCCGTTCTGCGAGTTGTCCACAGCCACTCCATCTCAAACCAGATCGCTGTATACAGTATACGCGACACGTGGACATGGATGAGTGGAGGCTCCGGCCGAGCGCCGGAGCCCGGCTGCCTACGATTCCCGAGACGCTGGATCGTCCGTTTGTGTACCGCCATCCTTCCGAAGGACCCAGGCTGCCGCTACGGCAGCGCTACCGGCAAGGATGGCTCCGGTCCAGCCGGAGGTTTGCGCATCTGGTCCGGCTCCGGTCGAAGGAAGCGTATCGACCGTGTCGGTGCCGCCCGACTTCGGCGGTCGCTTCTTCCGTTTGCAGTGGCCGTCGACGCACCGGTAGCCCTTGCAGCAGGGCGCTTTTTCATCACAGGCGGCTTTTTCTCCCACGCAGTGCGCATGCTTGCCGCAGGTTCCGTGAATGCACTGCAAACCGTCGCAGCAGTCTTCGTCTTCGCTGCAATCGGCGCCCTTGTGCCGGCAGGCGATTTCGCACATGCAGGTCTGGTCGTTCCAGAGGGCGAGAGGATCGCAGCATTCGAACAGGGCGTCTTCGCCGGGGACGCAGCGACCGGGTATGGCGTCGGTGAGCAGGCAGGCGACGCACGCGTATTCCACGCAGGTGATATCGAAGCGTGGGTCGTCGTTGCAGCAGTCGAGTGTGTCACTGCAATACTCGCCATGCTTGGCGCATGAGGTCTCGTCTGTGTCGTCCGGGGGCAGACAGACGCGCGGCTCGACATCACTGCAGATGCCGGAACAGCACTGCTCGTCGTCAGTGCAATCGGACTGAATCGAGCGGCAGCCGCAGTTGTTCATGTCGCAGTTGTGGCTGCAGCAGGCCTGTTCGGTAGCGCAATAGACCCCTTCACCGTCGGCCAGGCAGGGAACGCAGCATCCGCCGCTGCAGAATTCATCTCCGTCGCAGTGTGCGTCCGTGAAGCAGGAGACGCCGTTCTCACAGAGAACGCGGCACTCGCAGTTGTTCGGGTTGTAGATGGCGTTCGCCTCGCAGCACACCGGGGTCGATTCACCGCAGGCAGGATTGGTGACATTCGATTCCAGGCAGTCCTGAACGCACAAACCCTGAGAGCACGTTGCTGCTCCGCAGCAATCCTCCGATGCATCGCAGGTGGCGTTGAGTGGCTGGCAGCATACGTCTGATTCGCAGGCCGCCGTTCCACAGCACTGTGTGCTGCTGTTGCACGAGGCTCCGATATTGAGGCAGCACACGCTGGCAGTGTCATCGCAATTGCTGGAGCAGCAGGTGTCGTTGCTCTCGCACGCGGCGCCGATCGCCGAGCAGTAGGCGCAGAACCCGCTTGCGTTGCACAGCAGTCCGGTTTCGCAGCAGTCGATATCTGCAGCGCATGCCGCTCCCTCGAGGCAATCGGGGACGCATTCGCCACTCGAGCAGATGTGGCTTGGGCAGCAGTCGCCGGTGACGTCGCAGTCCCCTTCGGTGGGGACGCAGCAGGTGCCGCTGTCGCAGGTCAGGCCGTCTTCGGTGCAGCATTCCGAGGCGAGCGTACAGGATTCGTTGATGCCGCCGCACGTTTCCTCCTCGACGCAGAATCCATTGATGCAGCTCAGCGATCCGCAACAGCCGGAATCGATGCACGCTTCACCGCTGGCCAGACAGCAGACGCCAAACTCGCACGTCTCGGAGCAGCATTCGTCGGCCGAGGCGCAGGTGTTGTCAATGGCGAGGCAGGGCGGGACACATGTCTGGAATGAACAAACCAGGTCGCCGCAGCATTCGACATTAACGGAACAAAACTGGTCCTCGAGCACGCAGCAGGAGCCGCCATCCGGATCGCAGACCTGGCTGCAACACTCGCTGCTTTCTGCACACGTGTCACCTATGGCGAGGCAGGATGGCTCATCGACTGCGCAGAACCCATTGTCGCAAACCAGGCCGGTGCAGCAGTCGTCCGACGTGCCACACGCGATTCCGGCCGGAGCGCAGCACTGACCGCTTTCGCAGTTCAGGTCGCCGCAGCATCCTCCACCTGGACACGTATCGCCGAGTATGTGGCAACAGCCGCCGCTTTCGCAGGTCCCGCTGCAACACTGGGCATCACTCGTGCAGTCATGGCTCGTGGCGAGACAACTCAAGCAGACGTGCGCCGTGTCATCGCAGGTCCCGCTGCAGCAATCAAACCAATACGGATGTCCGCCGCCGGGCTGGCAGAGATGTCCATCCACTGAACAGGCTGCGGAGCAGGATCCTGTTTCGTCGCATCCTCCGCAACAGCGGGTGCAACAGCTGGGGTCACCGGATGAGCTGCAATCGACTCCAGTCTGGCAGTTGTTCCGGCAGCTGGAGGTCCCGTCGCCATCGGAGAGGCACAGCAAATAGGGATCGCAGTCGGCATTCGTCGTGCAATCCTCGCCAAGTCCGGCGGCCTGTGTCTTCTGATGGACGGCGACGGCCGCGCCACCTCCCAGCACGCCGCCAATCCACTTGACCAGCGAACGCCGGGATACCCCCGACGCGAACACCCGCGTCAGGTCATCGAACCGTCGATCGTCCATGCCGCCCCCTTCGAAAACGTTCGATCAACGACAAACGGCCGTAGACAGGCCACGGCTGATGATGTCGATTTCGAATCATCGTACATGCGGGCGCAGTTATTGGTCAACTCTGTTGGCATTTGGTTCGGTGAAGGGAAAGGGTGGGTGGGAGATGGGAAATGGGAGAGATGGTGGATGGCCGGTGGCGGATGTACGAACAATGGATTTCGCGGGTAGTATGCCGGGGATGAATGTGTGCGCGTTCGCGTGAAAGAATACGGCCCCCAATGAGAGCACTGGTGAAGAGCCGCCCGGAAGCGGGTCTCTGGCTGGAAGAGATTCCCGTACCGGAAATTGGCATCAACGATGTCCTGATTCGTGTGTTGCGGACCGGCATCTGCGGCACCGACCTTCATATCTATAGCTGGGACGCCTGGGCCAGCAAAACGGTGCCCACCCCGATGGCGATCGGGCATGAGTTCGTCGGCGAGATCGTGGAGATGGGGTCGAACGTCTCCGACTTTGCGGTGGGGGACATCGTCAGCGGTGAGGGCCATCTGGTCTGCGGGCGATGCCGGAATTGCATGGCTGGCCGGCGGCACCTCTGCGCGCATACGCAGGGTGTCGGTGTGAACCGGCCAGGGGCGTTCGCCGAATACATTGCCTTGCCGGTGACCAATATCTGGAAGCACGCGCCGGGGATCGATCTCGACGTGGCGGCGATTTTCGACCCGTTCGGCAATGCCGTGCATACGGCGCTGGCCTTTCCGGTGCTTGGCGAGGATGTGTTGGTCACCGGCGCCGGGCCGATTGGCATCATGGCGGCCGCGGTGGCGAAACATGCCGGCGCCCGGCACGTGGTGATCACGGACGTCAATGAGTACCGGCTCGAATTGGCCCGGAAGGTCGGTGTCACCCGCGCCGTCGATGTGCGGCAATCGAGCGTCCGTGCCGTTCAGCAGGAGCTGGGGATGCTCGAGGGGTTCGACGTGGCAATGGAGATGTCGGGCAACCCTGATGCCTTCCACGAAATGCTGGAGAACATGTCGCACGGCGGGCGTATCGCCATGCTCGGCATCCCGGCCGAGGATATCGCCATCGACTGGAACACCGTCGTCTTCAACATGCTGACGATCAAGGGGATCTACGGTCGGGAGATGTACGAGACGTGGTACATGATGACGGTGCTGCTGCAATCCGGTCTCGACATCTCCCCGGTGATCACGCATCGCTTCGAAGTCGGCGATTTCGAGGAAGCCTTCGCTATTGCGACGAGTGGGAGCGCGGGGAAGGTCGTGTTGCGGTGGGATTGACACGTCGCATCCCCGAAGCGGCGATCCCTTGTGGTCGCCCACGGCCCGGAGGGCCGTAAATTGCCGTCGTTCACCACGATGTCATGGTTGGGCTCGGTGTGCGAATGCGGCGGTTGTGGCTCCGTTCCGCTCCACTTCGTTGCGCTCCACTCCGCCACCGGCGGGGACAAGCCACCGCCGCTACGATGGGCACGCGGCAGGGCGAACACCGGCCGGTCGTAGCGGCGATCCCTTGTGGTCGCCGACGGCCCGGAGGGCCGTAGATTGCCATTGTCAACACGATGTCATGGGTTGGGCTCCGTGTGTGAATGCGGCGGTTGTGGCTACGATGCGCACGTGGCAGGGCGAACGCCGTCCGGCCGTAGCGGCGATCCCTTGTGGTCGCCGATGCCCCGGAGGGGCATAAATCGCCGTCGTTAACCACGATGGCAAATGTTGGGCTCGGTGTGCGAAGGCGGCGGTAGTGGCTCCTACGAGGGTTCGCCGGTCAGTACGATTCCGCTGAGATAGGGGTATTCCTCCCAGGATTCGGCCAATCCTTCTTTGACCGGATTGTCGAGGATGTATCGGACGACCTCGTCGAATTGCTGCGGGGTGCGAACGCCGCGGTCGTAGAAGCGTCGCTGCCATGGTGATCCCTGACTACCAAAAGCCCACCACTCACGCGCGATACAGGACTTCACGTCCCCGATCACCGCGACCAGATCGTCGTTTCGCACTTCCAGCAGCAGGTGGATGTGGTCCGGCATCACACAGGCAAGGTGCATCAGACAATCACGCGCTTCACACCGATGGGCGACTGTTTCGATGATGCGGGTGCGAAGTGCTTCATTGGCAAATGGAGGAGGATTCATCTGTCGAGTAGCCAGTGTGACGTGCCAAACCGAACCGGCCAACGCGTATGCCTCCCCCGGTAGGCGAATCTTGCGCCGATCGCGGGTGGACCAGTCGATGTCGAGCCGTTCTTCGTCGTCCATATGCCGTCCCCCGTCGTCAGACACGAATTGTGGTCGGTCACCCTCGTAGCGGCGATCCCTTGTGGTCGCCGACGGTCCGGAGGACCGTAAATTGCCGTCGTTAACCGCGATGGCAAGGTTAGGCTCCGTGTGCGAACGCGGCGATTGTGGCTCCGTTCCGCTCCACTTCGTTGCGCTCCACTCCGCCACCGGCGGGGACAAGCCGCCGCCGCTACGGCAACCCGGGGCGGGGACAAGCCGCCGCCGTTTCGGCAACCGAGGTGGGGACAAGCTGCCACCGCTAGGAGGCCGGCCGTAGCGGCGATCCCTTGTGGTCGCCGACGGTCCGGAGGGCCGTAAATTGCCGGCCGGCTCTTGACACGCTTCCTCTGCACCTGCTAATTTCCGGATCAGTCAACTATCACTGTCGTCCAGCAATCTGACGGGACGGCAAGAATCAGCAATTGGTACGACGACCTGAGCGGCGCGAGCCGGTGTGTTGGTGTCGTGCGGGAGAGATGAGCTGTGTCCGAGCAAACCATCGATCGTCTCGCCCGAGCAGTTGCGATGCGCGGCAGCCGCAGGCGTCTGCTAGCCGGGGCGCTGGGTGGTGCTGGCGCGGCACTCATCACGCGGCTGCCGGTGGGCGCCCAGCCATGCCAGTTGGACAACCAGTGCAGTGGTGACTTCACCTGCCAGGGAGGGTTTTGTGAGGCGCCGGGATGTACGGCAAGTGGCAACACCTGCTCGAGCAACAACGATTGCTGCAGCGAATTGCTTTGTGTGAATGGCGTTTGTGGCGTCGGGTCCCGGTGTGGACGTGAAGATGAGCTCTGCGGGAATGGTTGCTGTCCGGGACTCACCTGCGCTGCTGGCTATTGCGCTGCCGATACCCCGGCCCCACCCGAAAACAATGGAGGAGGGGGCAGCGGGAATGGAGGCGCCGGCGGTGGCGGGTCGAATGGCGGCGGGTCGGGAGCGGGAGGGTCAGGCGGCGGTTCCGGCACCACGACCGGAGGTGTTGCCGTCGCGTCCCTGCCGTCGACTGGCGCGGGTACGCCGGCGCCGAGCGGGATTCCCGCGGCGCTGATCGCACTGGCGGGCGCTGCCGGATTCGCCTCGATCGCAAGCCGCGGCCGGTCTCGGCCCGAGAGCACGGGCCCGGCATCTCAGGATTCCTGAACCGGGGTTGACGCCGCTACCCTCGTAGCCGTAGACCCCCCGTGTCTGCTTTCTCAGGGACACGTCGCTACTTCCTGCAGTGACGTGATGGACAGTCTTTCATTGCGTACGCATGCATCGAAGACAGCCGTCCGGCGAGAATCGGCAGACACGGGGGTCTGCGGCTACTGAACCTGACATCGTCTCCTTTCCCGACGAAGTGGTCAACGGTGCTTGGGTTCACGCATGCATCGAAGACAGCCGTCCGGCGAGAATCGGCAGACACGGGGGTCTGCGACTACTGAACCTGACACCATCTGTTTTCCCGAGGAAGTGGTCAACGGTGCTTGGGTGCACGGCTGCATCGAAGACAGCCGTCCGGCGAGAATCGGCAGACACGGAGGTCTGCGGCTGCTGAACCTGACATGGTGTCTTTTCCTGGCAAGGCGACGCCTGGCCGCTCATGTGTATGTATATATTGAAGGACATCGCCCGATCGGATCGCGGATTCGCTCGAAATTGGCCTGTTGAGCGCTATCTTTCGAGTCGGATTCTTGCTATGATGCGCTCGGGAGTTCCTGGTTTCCCTGTCAATCCAAATACCCGCATGAAAAACCTCTAGTCCCTCGGTCGACACTTCTGCTTGGAAGGGGACCTATCCATGGACGACAAACGCTTCGATCAGCTGACCCGGTTGGTCGGACAAGGCGCATCCCGGCGTTCGATTTTCAAGGGGCTCCTGGGATTGGGAGGAGCGGCGATCGCCGGCGGAGTTGCGGCTGAGAAAGTCGACGCCCGCGATCTGCGAACCCGGCCCGAGATTTCCACTCCACCTCCCCCCGCTCCAACCACGACGACATCGACCACACCGGCGCCATGCCCGGGCCAGGAACAATGCCCGAACAGCACCCTTTGTTGCCCAACCGGCACCTGCGCTCGATCCGGCAACAAAGCGATCTGTTGCGACGGCCAGGGTGGTCGCGGTTCGGTGGTGTGCGGGCGGGAATGCTGCGATTCCATCTACAGCTGCTGCGACCGTGAATGCTGCCCTGATGGCGCGACTTGTCTGACCTCCGTTTTCGAGGAGGGACCCAATGTCCAGGAAGAGGTCTGCTGCCCAAGTCATCTGGCCTGCGACAACCAATGTTGCGACGGGCAGTGCTACGACGAGTTTGCCGGGCTCGTCTTGAATGGTCACCCGCTTGTGATCGCAGACCTCAGCTGCTGCCCGAGTGACGGAATCGTCTGTGACACCGCCTTTGGCGAGTACTCCTGCTGCCACGGCGACACCCCCAAGTGTTGCGAGCGACTCGGCGAAGCGCCCGGCGCATGTGTGGCAACAGGCGGTTGCTGCAATGCTGGTGATTGCGTCGATCTGCATCCGGGCACCCACCAGTCGTGCTGGACATGCGAGAACTGGACCTGCGTGCCGGCCGAGAATGACGTCGCCTGTGGCGATGCTCCCGGCGAAGTCTGTTGCGATCAGGTTTGCTGTTCCGCCGGGCAAATCTGCGTCGAAGAACCGGAAGGCGATGTCGGGCCCGCCCAGGAATCGCACATCTGCGTCACCACGACAACGACGACGACGACAACCACGTCGACGACAACGTCCACAACGACATCGACGACCACGACGACGCCCGAATGTCTGCCGGTCGGCGCGACCAACTGCGCAGCCGGCGGCCCTCCGTGCTGCTCTGGCTTCTGCATCAACAACACGTGCGCGGATGGATGTAGTGACGTCGGTGAGCCCTGCAATGGACCGCTGCATTGCTGCGGGGAGATGTTCTGCAACTCCCAAGCAACGTGTGGGTGCCGACCAACCGGCTTCACCTGCAACGAAGGGGATTGCTGCGACGGGGCCACTTGTGCGGACGATGGGAATGGCGTCCTGAGATGTCAGCCCGCCGCAACCACAACAACCACCTCGACGACGACGACCACGTCCACGACCACCACCACGTCGACCACGACCACACCCGAGCCGACGACCACGACGACGCAACTCTGCGTTGTCTGTCCGGGTGCGCCGGAGGGGGATCCCTGCTGCAATCTGAGCGCTGGTCAGACATGTGCCGGCAACGGATGGTGCTGTGCGGCAGACCGGGTGGCCTGCGAGGATGGCTGCTGCGGACCGTGCCAGATCTGCAATCCCGACGGACCAGGATGCATCCCGGTCTTGACGAATGGTGAATTCTGCTCAGATCCGGACAATGGGTATGCGCCTGGTATTTGTTGTGAAGGAGACTGCCGATCCGGGCAGGTGATCGTCTGTCCGGGGCAAAACGCCAACTGTTGCCCATCGCTCGACCAATGCGCTGGCAATGGCGACTGCTGCTCCACGGACCGGCCAGCCTGCGGAGCGACCTGCTGTGAATTCTGCGAGGTGTGCCTGGACCCGATGACGAGCACCTGCGGCCCCGCTCCTGACCAGACGGTGTGCTGGGACCCAACGATGGGATACGCGCAGGGGGTCTGCTGCAGCGGCGGCTGTCTGGGCAACCAAACCAGCTGCCCGACCACAACCCCGGCCTGCCCGGCTCCCGGCTCCTGCGCCAATGGAGGGGGCAACGTTCCGGATGGCTGCCCGTGCAATGGCGGAAGTGGCGTTTGCGCCGGTGGCTGGTGCTGCGAACCGGCTTTGCTCTGCGGGAGCTCATGTTGTTCAGGCGACGATGAATGCGTCGAGTGCCAGAGCGACCAGTGCGTGAACATCAATCAAGGCGGCTTATGCAACGGCGGCGCCGGCATCTGCAGCGGCCCGTCGTGCGTCAACCCGCCGGCGACGACCACCACCACGCCATGCCCGGATACCTGTCTATACCGGTGTGGTGATTGGGTGCTCTGCGGCGTGGAAACGGAGTGCGACGACTGCCCGGACGGCCAGTTCTGCATCGCCAACGAAGCAGGCGAGGGTTGGTGCTGCCCGGGCACCAGTCTGGGCACCGATGACAACTGTCGCTGGTGTGGTGATTCCTGTCCGTCCGGTGAAACGTGCCTCGATGATGGTAGCGGCGGATTTGTTTGCGGGCCACCCCCATGCGTCGACGAGACGTTCACCTGTCTCTACAAGTGCGGTCCGTGGAACGACGAGTGCGGAGTCGAATACAACTGCAACTGCGAGGGTTTCATCGCTGACGAGTGGTTCTGCACGTCCGCAGGCTGGTGCTGCGAGGGAACCGGCCTTGGCACTGATGACAACTGTCGCTGGTGCGGCGATGCCTGTGGCGCCGGTGACACCTGTCAGAGCGTTGGGGAAGGCGCATTCGACTGCCTTCCGGAGGTGACGACAACCCCCGAACCAGCGTGCGATCCCCGCGTTGATTGCGTCAATGTTCAGACGCCGCAGTGCACCGATCTCTGTCCCCCTGGATCGCAATCAGGCAACAACAGGGGATTGGCGGGAACGTGCTGCAATGGGAATGGACAATGCTGTTCGAACAGCTGCACGAATGATGTTTGCGACCCCGTTGCCGGAGAACAGACAACAGCGCCGCCTGATCCAACCACAACGACGGTAGCTTGTCTTCCCACCTCGACGATTCCGAATCCAGTCACCTGTTCGGAGAGCAGCGAGTGCTGCAGCGGCTGCTGCGAGTACTTCCTGGGACAGGGCCCGTTCTGCCGGAACGCCAGCGTCTGCGCGAGTTGCAGCGGTCTCGGCCGTATCTGCACCTCCGACGATGAGTGCTGCAGCGGTTGTTGCCAGGGCGACGATACGGTCGGCACGGGTCTCTGCGCCCCGGCATTCACCTGCGAAGTCATCAACGCTTCTGAACCGGTCGATGGGTTTGTTGCCGATGAACCGGAAAGCTGTGAGACCTGTGAGTCGCTCGGGCTCTGGTGTGGCTCAGCGCATGATGGCTGCGGCAATGTGCTCGACTGCGGTGCATGTTGCCAACCGCTCACTTGCGCCGAGCTTCGCGTACCCTGTGGTCCAACCGTCGACAATTGCGGCGACACAATCGACTGCGGACCCTGCGGGTAGTGAGTCATTCGGCTGGCGAGCCGGCGATGAGACTCGCCGAACTATTGAGATTCGATCGTGCGAACCGGGCCAGCGCCCGGTTCGCGTCGTCAACGAGCGGGTTTGCTTCGCCGTCTGAGGTTCGCTTGGGTACAATCACCGCCATTGATTCGCGAATTCCCACTGAGTACGACCTGGAATGACCAAGCTCACGATCGGTATGGCCACATACAAGGACTTCGACGGCGTGTTTTTCACGCTGCAGGCCTTGCGGATGTATCAGGATCTGACCGAGTGCGAGCTTCTGGTTATCGACAACTTTGGCGATGAGCACACCGAAAAGATCTCCAAAGATGCCGGCGCTCGCTATATCAGGAACACCGACGTTGTCGGCACCTCCGCTCCCCGCGATCTCGTGTTCCGGGAGGCGGAGGGCGAAGCGGTGCTCTGCATGGATTCCCATGTGCTGCTGGCGGCCGGGTCGATTGCCAGGCTGAAGCAGTATTACGCGGAGCATCCTGGCACCCCCGATCTCCTGCAGGGACCACTCCTGTACGACGATCTGAAGAATATCTCGACCCATTTCGACCCCGTCTGGCGAGCCCAAATGTGGGGAACCTGGGGGCTCGATCAACGCGGACTCGATGTGAATGGCGAAGCGTTCGATATCCCGATGCAGGGACTCGGCGTGTTCAGCAGTCGTAAAGACGCATGGCTCGGGTTCAATCCGGCGTTCCGGGGGTTTGGCGGCGAAGAAGGGTACATTCACGAGAAGTTCCGCCAGGCCGGAGCGCGCACGCTCTGCCTGCCCTGGTTCCGCTGGAATCACCGCTTTGCCCGGCCGGCTGGCGTGCCGTATCCGCTTTTTCTGCGAGACAAGCTCAGAAACTACATCATCGGTCACACCGAGCTGGGTCTCGATATCCAGCCGATCATCGATCACTTCTCCGAGCACGCAACGACGGAGTCGATTCAGGCGATCGTCGATGAAGCGATGCTCCTGGGCGTCAGTCAGGTGCCGGATTACACGCCGTACGTGCCCGAACCGGCGCCACCACCACCACCGCCACCGACTCCACCTCAGCCCGCCACTCAGCGCCGTGGCTGAGGGGGTGGCAAGAAGCGACCGGCGTGACCGGCGCATCACCCCTCCACCGGGCAGGTGGACCCGTATCACGGCGATGAGCCATGCATGACCGTCTCGCGCTCGTAACCGGCGCCGCCGGTTTCATCGGTTCACATCTTGTCGAACGGCTCGCCCGGGAGGGCTGGCGCGTGCGCGGACTCGATATCCGGCAGCCGACAGGGTCGTGGGTCGATGCCCTCGATGGCGATCGGGTGAAGTTCACGACCGGCGATATCCGGGATGCCGATCTGCTGGCGCGCCTGGCCGAGGGAGTCGACGTCGTTTTCCATCAGGCGGCGATTTCGTCGGTGCAGCGATCGGTCGAGAACCCTCGCGAAACGGTCGATGTCAACATCGGCGGCACACTCAACGTTCTCGAAGCAGCGCGGGTCAATGGTTGTCGCGTCGTTTTTGCGTCATCGGCCGCAATCTATGGCGACGCCCTGGAAACGCCCAAAACGGAAGCGATGCTGCCCAGACCGCTCACACCCTACGCCGTCTCCAAACTGAGCGGCGAGCATCTGTGCGCCTCATACGGTCATGTCTATGGCGTCGAAACCGTGGCATTGCGCTACTTCAATGTCTACGGCCCGAGGCAGGATCCTTCGTCGCCCTACAGCGGGGTCATTTCCCGCTTCGTCGATGCTGTCGGCCAAGGGCGGCCCGTGACGATCTTCGGCGATGGGGAACAGACCCGCGATTTCGTCTCTGTCTCGGATGTGGTGAACGCGAACCTGCAGGCGGCATGCGCGCGTGAGGCATCCGGCCGGGCGTTCAACATTGGAAGCGGCGCCGCCACATCGCTAAACGAGCTGCTGGCCATCATTGGCCGGTTGGCGAACTCGATCCCGGTTGTGGACGCGCATCCCGCCCGGGCAGGCGACATTCGAGACTCGCTGGCATCGATCGCATCCGCCAGGGCGGTTCTTGGCTACTCGCCCTCGACGCCGCTCGAACTGGGGCTTGCGGCGATGGTCGATGGCGCATGAACGTCGCCATGGCGACCACACCCGAACCTGATCAACCGCAGCCAGCGCGGCGCGCCGTCGTCTGCTTCGTCGACGACCGGCCAGCGCTCATTCAGCAGACGCATGCGCTCTATCTTTCCCTCATCGATTCGGACGCCCAGGATACCGATCTCGTGGCGATGGGTCCGGAAGCGGCGCTGGACCGCTTGCCGGCCGGTGTGGTCAAGGTGCCGCAGCAACCGGCTGCCGATCATCCGCTGTGGAAGAGCTATCGATACATCAATTCCATTGCTTGCATGAACGGCGAGGGCGCCGGTCTGCTCAACGCGTACACGCACGTACTCCGGACGGACGTGGACACCTTCATCATGCCGGGTTGGAACGATTTCCACCCGGAGACGTTCGTCTGGGGCGAAGGAGCCTATTCCAACAGCAACGACATCAGATCCCGGCTCCTGGCCATCAGCAA
Source organism: Thermomicrobiales bacterium (assembly GCA_019637585.1). Classification (GTDB taxonomy): domain Bacteria; phylum Chloroflexota; class Chloroflexia; order Thermomicrobiales; family UBA6265; genus JAHBVL01. The sequence continues at coordinate 435,057 of JAHBVL010000001.1, forward strand.
GGCTTTCGGGTTGACTTATCGGGGATATGTCAATGTCGGCTCAACATGGTACGGACCGACAGCCGAAGTCCGCCGCGTTGCCGCTGTCTCCGAAATGATCGCCCGGCACATTTTCACGGAGCACTTTCCGGATGGCGAAGGCGCCTGGCCTGATTGGTATCAGGGCGTGACGACGATGTACTCGGGCGATATCGCCGTGAACCACTGCATCGCCGAGGGATCGCGAAGTCCGGTGCTCGATTCCTGGAGCACATCGCAGGCGTCGGTCGATCAGGCTGTCCACGTCCATTGCTGGCATACCGATGCCATGTTTTCCAAGCATTGGTTCATGAGCGGCAGGTACGATCAGATCGATCTGGAGAGTATCGACACGTCGATCGTCGCCAACTACTGTCTGGACACGTCATTCCGGTCTGTCGAGCGTCTTCGCCAGCGAGATGAGCAACTCATGGTCGAGCGCGCGCCGTTTGGCATCACGCCCGCCGGTCTTCCTCATCGGAGCGGATGAGGAACTGCCCACCCGAGTATGAAGCGGTTGTGCGGGGAGAGTGGAGGCCTCTCCTTCGCGTCCGGCGACTTGACATCATCCTCCGATTTGCTATCCTGTCTACATAATCCAATTCCGCAGAATGTCCATCCTTCGAACGGGGGCATGTGTTGGACACGCGGCGCAGATCCTTCCTCTCAAACACACCATCGTTCATGCGCGTTGCGGTTGTGCGCCGTATCGCGCTCCCTCTCGTCTTCCTCCAGCGTTTCGACAGCGGATCGTTCCGCCAGCGTGAGGTGGTGCATCAATGGATGGAAAGTCGTTTGATGATCTGACGAAGCTTGTTGGCCGGGGAGCATCTCGCCGCACAATTCTTCGAGGGTTGCTGGGGTTGGGTGGCGCCGCAGCGGTGGGCGCGAGTACGAGTACCCCCGATGCAGCCGCTCGCGACGCCCGCACCCGACCAACCATCCCGCCACCACCTCCCCCGCCAACCACGACCTCCACCACCACCACCACCGGACTCCCATGCCCGGGCGATCTCTGCCCGAACAGCACGCTTTGCTGTCCCAGCGGCACCTGCGCCCGATCGGGCAACCAGGCGATCTGCTGCGACGGTACGGGAGGAAGCGGCACCGCTGTCTGCGGTCTGGAGTGTTGCCTCAATCCGCTGCAATGCTGCGACGGCGAGTGTTGTGGCGACCTGGCCGTCTGTCTCAACCGGGTTTTCGAGGGGCTTCCTGAAGAACTCTGTTGCCCGGCCGAACTGACCTGCGATGGCGGTTGCTGCGACGGCGAGTGCTACTTCCCGATGGGCGACCTGATCATCAATGGGTTCCCGATTCGTCCCGAAATCTTCACCGCCCGTGAGTGTTGTCCGCCAAGCGGCAGTGTTTGTCAGGGTGCGAACAACGCGGCCTGTTGCGACGACGCCACCCAGGAGTGCTGCGTCGACGATCTCGGCGAAGCGCGCTGCGTGCCGATCGGTGGTTGTTGCGAGGACGCGCACTGTCTGCCACTGCCGCCTGACTCGAGTCCCTGCGCTTTTGCCGTCTGTGGAGAAGCAAACCTGTGTGAGTACCCCAGCTGTCCGGATGGAGAGGAATGCTGTGTCAACGCGCCGGAACCGGTCTGCCTCGATCTGACGCAGGAGGGCGTTTGCTGCACCACCCCGCATTGTGAGAATGGGTGCGAGGTCTGTGAAGCCACTGTCTGCGTTCCGGCCTGCGCCGGCGAGTCGTGTTGCATGGCGGCGACCGATCCCGCCGATTGGACCTGCCTGACCGGAGACCAGTGCTGTTTCGACGACGACTGCGAGGGGAGTGACGAGATCTGCTGCGACAACGCGTGCCTCTCCGGGCCGTGTTGCGTCGACGCCGATTGCGATGGGCTGGAGACCTGCTGCGTGCTTGGCGCGTTGTCGTTCTGTCTCGATCTGACGGTGGAAGGGTCATGCTGCAACGCCGGCGACTGCCCGCCTCCAACCGGGGAATGCATGGTGGCGGCCTGCACAGGCTTCATCTGCGAAGAACGAGGCGATCCGAACTGCTGTGTCCCGGAATGTGGCCCCGGCGAACAATGCTGTCCAGGTGGCCGGCAGAACTATTGCACCAATCTCTCGACATGCCTCGTGGCCTGCCAGGACCCCTCGGACTGTACGCCGGGCGCGTTCGACTGCTTCATGACCTGCGATGGTCCCGGCGTCTGCTTCGGCAACCCTTGCTTCAACGACACCGTCTGCTGCGTGGGAGCGGGGGGACCGTATTGCTTTGAAGGGGTCGAGTGTCCATCTGGCGAAGAGCCGACCACGACCACGACCACCACCACCACGACAACCAGCACGACGACAACGACGTCGACGACGCCGGCTCCGGCCTGCAATCCGTCGACCTGCACCGCGCAGAACCGGTGCGACGGAAACACCTGGTTGACCCATCAGTGCGTCGGCGATATCTGCCAGCAAACACAAACCGTCTGTGAAGACAGCGACATCTGTACGGAGAACTTCTGCACCGCCGGCGTCGGCTGTCAGTCCCGGTTGAGGACCGACACCTGCTATCCGACTTTTCCGGCTGGGGGGCCTGTGTGTTGTCCAAGGGGGTGGGACTGTCCGTTCGAGACGCTACAGTGCAACTGCTCAAATGGAAACGTCTGCAGCGACGGCAGCTGCGGGACGCTATGCTGCACCGCGGCGGACTGCCAAAGCCAGGAAATGGGTGTGATACCGTGCGTTGAGTGTGTGGACAACGCGTGCGTTGCGGTCAACGACGGCGGAGTGTGCCAGGGGACCGGAACGTGCAGCAACAGACAGTGCACATTCAACTGAGTGGAGTGCACTAGGAGCCCGTCGAGAACGTGAACCGGTGACGAATCGGACCCCGAGGAGTGCAATTCGGGCTATCCGGGATGCGGCGTTGCAACGCGGCGTCCCTGTTTTGGCTGTCGAGGCGGAGGAGGACCGAATCGTCCTCGGAACCGGCGCCTGGCAGCGCACCATGTGGTTGACAACGACCACACTCACGAGCCACCACGGCGCCCGAATCGCCGCGGACAAGGCGATGACCAAGCAGGTGCTGGCCCGCATCGGTATTCCTGTGCCTATCGGTTATCCGGTGCAGTCTCTGGAGGATGCGATCACGATTGCCGGGATTCTGGGGTATCCGGTCGTGCTCAAACCTCGCAAGGGAAACAAGGGCATTCTCGTCTTCATCGAGCTGGCGGATGAACGAGAGCTTCGAAGCGCATGGGAGATGATCGCCGGCGCGCAGCCCCGCGGCGGAGTGTTGATCGAAGAATTCCTGCCGGGTGAAGAGTACCGGGTGCTCGTGATCGATGGCAGGGTGGTTGCGGTCAATCACCGGATACCCCCGTTTGTCATAGGCGACGGTGTCTCGACGATCCAGCAACTTGTCGACCGGGAAAATGCCCGGCCGGAGCGCGCCCCTCCCCGGACTGGAGGGGCGCTCATTCACATCAAGGTCGATGAACAGACGGTCGAGCTCCTGGCCCGATCGAGCCGGACGTTGGCAAGCGTGCTGCCGGAAGGTGAACGCCAGCTCATCCGTCGCACCTCCAACGCCAGTGGCGGCGGTTCGACGGAAGAAGTGACCGATCTGATGCATCCGGACAATGTTCTGATCTGCGAGCTGACGGCGAAAACCGTCGGACTCGATATCGCGGGCATCGATCTGGTGGTGCGGGACGTTTCGGAATCCGTTCTGGAGACGGGTGGAGGCATTCTCGAAATCAACTCGGGCCCCGGTCTGATCGACCATCTGAAACCGGGATCGGGGACCCCCCGCGATGTGGGTGGAGCCATTCTGGACATGCTCTATCCACGCGGCGCGCACGTTCGCGCGCCGATCGTCGTGGTGACGGGAGATCAGCGCTGTGTTGCGCTCTCCCGGGCTATCGCGACATGCCTGTCCGATGAGGGGCGCCGAATCGGCATGCTCGTCGAGGGGTGCTTCATGGTTGGGTCGCTCTCGATCGACGTTTCCATGATGGAGCCGTCGGGGCAGGTCCATGCCCTGCTGGCGAACCCATTGGTGGAAGCCGCGATCATCTGCCTACCGCCGGACCTCCTGGAGCCGCTCCCCTATATCGATGTTGCGGTGGTATCGAACCCAGACTCGGGAAGCGCTGCAGCCCCGCCTGCTGTGCCCGAACCAGACGTCGCATGGGTCGCCATCGGAACCCCGCTGATCCCGAGCGGCACGGCAAGGCGGGTAATCACCCTGTCACCCACAGCGACTCCGGAAGAAGTCGCCAGGGAAGTCGCCGCGCTCCTTGGCGCCTAGCGACACGCGAACTCCCGGCCAATTTACTATGCACTATGAACTATGCACTACGAACTACTGTGCACAACCCCTCAAGCGTGCACCTGCTCGGTTCGCGGATTCGCCCCTCTGCGGATCGTCAGACAGTCGTCCACTCCGGCGACTGTGTCGATCGAGCAACCGTTCCATTGCCCACGGGTTCGCGACGCGGTTTCCGGTTGCAGTGTCAGATGGCCGATGTCGAACCGGTCCCCCAGCATCCTATGGAGGTCGACGAGGAGATCGTCCCATGGACGGGAGTTGTCGACTTCGACATGCGCGCTCAGGGCGATGAGTCCGGAGGTGACGGTCCAGATGTGCAAATCGTGCACTCCTTGCACCCCCTCGGTGGCCACAAACGCCTCGCGCACTTCAGCGACGTCGACCTGGGCAGGGGTCGCTTCCATCAGGACGTCGACCGATTCCTTCAGGAGCCGCCAGGCGCCGTAGAGGATGAGAAGACCGATACCGGCGGAGAGGAGAGGGTCGGCGTACCACCAGCCGGTGGCCATCATCACGAGTGCCGCCGCAATCGCGCCGACCGAGCCGAGCATGTCGCCGATCACATGAAGAAAAGCGCCGCGGGTGTTCAGATCGTGCGTATGCCCACCCCCGCGAGAGAGCACGAACGCCGAAACCGCGTTGGCGATCAAGCCGGCAATGGCTACGCCGAGCATCAGTCCGCTCTCGATCTCGGGCGGATCGGTCATCCGCCGCCAGGCTTCCCAGAAGATGTACAGACTGATGACGATCAGCATGGCGGCGTTCACGGCCGCCGCAAGAACCTCCGCCCGGGCAAAACCAAACGACCGGCGATTGGTTGCTGGCCGGGCCGCCAGCCATCCGGCACCCAGGGCTAAAGCGAGCGCAATGGCATCGGTCAGCATGTGGCCGGCATCGGCCAGGAGGGCCAGGGAATCGGTCAGCAGCGCGCCCACCACCTCGATGACCATAAAGGTCACCGTGATTCCCAGCGCGATCGCCAGATTGCGGCGTTTCACGTCGCCGTGGTCATGATGATGGTGGTGGTGGGTGTCGGCATCTGCGGCTGCATGCCGGTGCAAGAGGTTCATTTGGGGGAATGGTAGTTGGGAAATGGGAAATGGACGGCGAAAAGGCGAAAAGGCGAAAAGGCGAAGAGGCGAAGAGACGGTAAGACGGGAAGACGGGAAGACGGGCTAGTCGGCAAGCACGCTCCCCTCTCCCGCGGTCGGGAGAGGGGTCGGGGGTGAGGGATTTTCCGCCCCCCAATCACACCGTCATCCCGAGCCGGGTCGAGGGACCTCTCGTTGGGGTAGGCCGGGTGGCTGATTTGCAGCGTGGCCGGACCCGAACGGGAGATTCCTCCACTTCGGTCGGAATGACGAAAGGGCAGGGGTTGGAATGACGGGAAGGGGCTGCATGACGAAGGGGGTCGGAGAAGAGCTGGGGATGAGGGATTTTCCGCTTGGTCTCCTTTCCACCGCCGTTACGCTACGATAGACCTCTGCGCACAACACTCCTGACGGCAGGCTGCCGGCTCGAAAAGGAGACCCACGTGGACGATTCGTTCGATTTCGACGCCATCGTGATCGGTTCCGGGTTCGGTGGGTCGGTGATGACCTACCGCCTGGCCAAAGCGGGATTGCGCGTCCGTCTTTTCGAACGAGGCAAGGCGTATCCTCCGGGCACATTTCCCCGCAGTCCCTGGCGGATGAAAACCAACTTCTGGGATCCGAGCAACCGGCTGCACGGCATGTTCAACGTCTGGTCGTTCGACAAGATCGGCGGCGTTGTCTCCAGTGGTCTGGGGGGAGGTTCGCTGATCTACGCCAATGTACTGCTGCGCAAACCGGCGGACACCTTCGAATCCGAAGGCTGGGCGATCAGCAGAGAGGATCTCGAACCCCACTACGATCAGGCCGAGCGGATGTTGACCGGACAGCATTACCCATTCGAAGTGGGAAAGAGTGACGAGGAATGGGGGCGCGACACGAACCCGTTCAATCGCACCTCGAAAACGCGGGCCATGGAAGTCGCAGCCGGACAGATCGGCGCAGAACTGGGGATGCCTACGGAGTTTTCACTTCCCAAGCTGGCCGTGACATTTGCCAATCCCGACGAACCCCCACGGGTCGGCGTTCCGATCCGCATCGCCAATGCCGGGGAATTCGACGAATCTGGTGCAAACGGAGCGCCCCCCAGTCTGCACGAAGGCGCCCGAACCCGGCTCACCTGCCAGCTTTGCGGGGAATGCGATCTGGGCTGCAACTATGGCAGCAAGAACACTCTCGACCTCACCTATCTGTCAGCCGCCATGCTGTTCGACAAGAAGCCGTGCATCAGCCCAAATCATGAAGTGCGGCGCATGGAGCCGATCGATGGGGGCGGCTACCGCGTTTTCTATGTCGATCATTCGGCCTATGTCAACGGCGCTGCCGATGCCCCGGAATCGCAGAGTCTCCGCGAGCAAGCGTGCACGGCGAAATATCTGATTCTCTCGGCGGGCAGCTTCGGCTCGACTTACCTGCTGCTCAAGAGCGGGGAGCACTTCAGCAAGATCGATTCCCGGGCGCTCGGTTCCCGATTCTGCGGCAATGGCGATCTGCTGACGGTTGTGCGGGGAGCGAAGCTGGGCCGCGGCGACGAACGACCGCGCCGCCTGGACAACAGCTACGGTCCCGTGATCACCAGCGCGATTCGGGTCGAAGCGGGAAAGGACCGGCAGGGCCGCCGTCTCTATCACTATGTCGAAGACTCCGGATACCCCGATTTCGCTCACTGGATGCTGGAAATCCTCAACCCGCTCTATCTGGCCAAGCGGTTCACCCAGTTCGCCGGGCCGTGGGTCCGGCTGCGATTTCGGCTGTCGAGAGATTCGGATATCAGCGAGGAGATTTCGCGAATCATCGGCGATGGAACCACGTCCAGCACGATGATGCCGCTCCTGGGCATGGGTACCGATACGCCGGACGGCAAGATGAAACTCGATGGTGATCGGCTGGCGCTCGACTGGAGCTGGAAATCGTCGCGAGACCATTTCAAGGCGATCGAGCGCACCGGTGCTGCTATCGCCAATGTGCTCAACGCCAGATTCACGAAGAATCCGCTGGGCAGACTGAGCAGGGTCGTCACGGTCCACCCGCTTGGCGGGTGTCCTATGGATCACTACGAAACAGTTGGGGGGCAGAAGAGGCTGGTCACGGGAGTTGTCGACACCAACGGCGAAGTGCATGGCTACAAAAACTTCTATATCGCGGATGGTTCCGTGCTGCCGGGACCAGTCGGCCCGAACCCCTCGCTGACTATTGCCGCGTGCGCTAACCGGTTCGCCGACCACCTGCTCGCGGGGCATTCCCGCGCCCCCGGTCCGGGAGAATCCCTCACCCCCGGCCACTCTCCCGACCGCGGGACGTCCCTCACCCCCGACCCCTCTCCCGACCGCGGGAGAGGGGAGAAGGGGTAGGCGTAGAGCCCTCTCCCGACCGCGGGACGTCCCTCACCCCCGACCCCTCTCCCGACTGCGGGAGAGGGGAGGGTGGGTAGGTAGAACCCTCTCCCGCGGTCGGGAGAGGGCAGGGTGAGGGATAAATCGAGGTTACTTCGCCGACGTTATAGCCCCCGGCTGCGCACGGTGCGAGGTTGGCCGACGCCCGCCGGGCAATCGGTCCAGGTCGGGCGCTTTTCTGGGGCGTAGTCGCCGATCGGTTCCGGCCGGAAGGCCCCGATTGGCGCGCGTTCGCCGCCCTCACTGAAGGTTCTGGCCACCTGGCATTGCGCGGCATCGGCGGTATCGAATCCTCCCAGCCGGCAATACCGGACGACGCCGTTCGCATCGGGCATCGCCAGCCAGCCGACGAGCGCAATCGTTCCTCTGACGATTTCGATACCGCTGATCTGCCGGGGAAAAACCGCGCTGCCGGTATTGAAGTAGGGCAGGCCGCCTTCCAATGGAAAAGCCGACCGGTGAGTGTGCCCGCAGATCACCGCCTGGCTGTTCTGGCAAATCCAGTCGGAGATGCTGTCCTCCACCTCATGGGCTTCCTTGATGTTCGACGACGGGCGCGTCGGGTCGTTCAGTCCGAGAAACTGCAGATGTCGCCAGAAGTGTTTGACGGCGAACCGGCCGATCTGCCAGCGCTCGTCGTTCACACCGCCACCCTGATGCCCATGGACGACGAAGAATCGCTGCCCGGTCACACGGTGCTGAAGCACGATCCCCTCGTGCGCCTCGATCTTCTCCCCGAAGAGAGTCACCTCTTTGCGCTTGAGCGGGTCGTAATACTTCACCAGCTGTCGTTTGAGCACCGAACGGTCCTGCCGCTCGATGTCATGGTTTCCCCACATCAGGTAGAAGCGGTCATCCTCCCAGAACTTGACCAGCATGTCGAAAATGCGGCTGTGCTGATCGCGGATCTGCTCGAACGAGTCGTTCTCCCACAGCTCATCCCCATCCCCCGCTTCGATGTAGGTGTAGCCGCTGTCGTAGTAATGGCGGAGCGCGTGGAGCATGATCATTTCGTTCTGGGCGAAATCGTCGGTCCACGAGTTGTCGCCGCGATGGCTGTCGCTCATGATGACAATTCTGGAGTCGTCGTCGAATGGAACGACTGTGCCCTTCGCGTAGACCTCGTCCAGCCGCTTCAGCGTGTTCTCGCGGGAGACCGGCGCCAGCAGGTTCATCAGTCGGTTCATCGCCAGTCTCCTCGTCCGAGCAGCTTGTATCTGTGACTCGACTTCAGTTCTCGTTCGACAGTCGACCGCTCCATGAGCGCCGGGTGGGGCGGTTGCAGTGGCGCATCGATCGATGGCAACGACGGCAGGTGCTTGCGAATCGCCAGATCGCACATCAGGTAGCCATGATTTTCCAGAATGCCGATCTCGGCCGGGGTGAACGCGTCGAGCTCGATACGGACCTGGGATAGGTATCGCTCGATCAGGTCTCCGTCATATGCCTGAGAACCGGGAACCGTTCCGTAGTTCCTGGGCAGACTGGCGATACCCCAATAGGCGCCTTCCAGATCCCCCTTGAGGAAATTGCTGATGAGCCACCGCTTCCGGACAAGTGTCGCTTGCTCGAGCAATGACACAATCGGGCGAATGCTTGGCCAAATCGGTCCGAGATCGGGACTGGGACCGAACGACGGCGATGCGTCGGAAACGAGCACGATGCTGTGGTCGGTCCAGACTGGCTCGACACCCAGGTTGTCGAAAACACCCCCATCGGTGACGTCGATCGACCTGACCGGTTTGCTGCCGGGCAGCGTCTCCTTCGCCTTGCCGGCGCCGGTTGCCCTGGAGACATCGACCTCCATCGGCGGAAATACGCCGGGAAAACAGGAGGAGGCGGCAACCGCCCGGGCAATGGTCCAGTAGTCGTCGTTCGTGCTGATCCAGCCGGAGACGTCGTTGCCCGCCCGCTGGTTGCGGGAGTCAACCCACCAATGACAGCGGAAGGTCAAATCGGTCGCGCAAAAGACAAATCCCGGCTCGCTCGGCAACTGGTTGATCGCCGAGTTCGTTATTGTTTCTTCGTAACGACCTTCGAGCGTGTCCGCTGCCGCATTCTGGCGACGGATGTTGAGCGGGTTCAGTCTGGCCACCGCGGCCTGCGTGCGGACATTCGTTTCCGCCATCATGCGCAGCGGTTCCGCCACACCACGGTCGAATTCCGGAATCCGTTCGCCTGCGGCCGGCCACCGTCCGCCCAGCCGGTCGACCAGATGAGCCGCCAGAAAGGCGGCGGCGATCGACCCACCGGAAACCGAGGTGAAGGTCCTCACCTGCGACAGAATGCCGAGCTCATCCAGTCGCCGCATGGCGCCCAGATCGAACAACGTGGCCCGGTAGCCGCCACCTGACATACAGAACGCGATCCCCGACCGCTCCGATTCATCGGGCGGCAGGTATTTGTTTCGTATCTCCTCAGCTGCGCCGTTCACCGCTACTCCTGCCGATTCCGCCATGGCGCCTTTCCTCGATTGAAATCAGACAAAACGTGCGTTTGCCGCTCGCTAACAAGTTCCTAACCTGATTCCGCGGCGTGCGCTCATACAATCGCCAGCAACTGGACCGAATGGACATCTGTGAAAGGAACAGAGGTCGATGCCACCCATCAGCGGACGGATTCCCCCCTTCAATGGAGACTCTGGTGTCTGGCTCCGGTGCGCACTTCACGCCCACACGACCGAGTCAGACGGCTGGCTCTCACCGTCGATGCTCCGACGATATCACGCACAGGCGGGTTATGACGTACTGGCGATCACCGATCACGACAGATTCACACCAGAGCCGGAGGGGAACGACCAGCTCATGCTGATCGGTGGGACCGAGATCAGCCTGATTGCGCCGAAGTCTGGCGGTCCGCTCCACCTGCTTGGTCTCGGCGTCGGGCAGATGCCGGCCGTCACGCCGAACAAGAGCACCCTGGCCGAAGCGGCGGATGCCGTTCGCGCCGCTGGTGGCGCCTCATTTGTGGCTCATCCGGTCTGGAGCGGGTTGCTGACCGACGAAGTCGCCGGTATCGAGCGGACGGATGGAGTTGAGGTGTTCAACTCCAGCTGCGACGTCGAGCAGGGTCGCGCGTACGGCGACATCCACTGGGATCTCTGGCTCAGTCAGGGACTTCGCCTGGGCGGCATCGCCGCGGACGACCTTCATCTGCCCGGGTATGAAGCATTTCGGTCCTGGACGATGGTCTTCGCCCGGGAGCGGAGCCGCCAGGCGGTGGTGGACGCATTGCGCGAGGGGAGCTTCTACGCCACGATGGGGCCCCGTTTCGAAGCGATCGAGCTGCATGAGGACCGCCTGGAAGTCCGCAGCACCCCGGTCCGGTCGATCACGGTCTATGCCAACGCTCCCTATGGCGCCAGGGTCAATGCCGGTCACCACGAGCTCACCTTCCACGCCACCCGCCTGCGGACCGAGGACGGACATGTCCCCGAGGGGATTGTTGCCGGCGACCTTCTCTCCGGCGCCATCTTTCCACGCGGCAACTGGCCACTCAAATTCGTGCGCGTTGTGCTGGAAGATGACCGTGGCCGCAGGGCATGGAGCAATCCTGTCTATCTTTAGGCGGAGGGGTGGAGAGGCGGAGAGGCGGAGAGGCGGAAAGGCGGAGAGCCGGACGGTGCTGCCGGAGGGATACACTCTCGACTGGTACCGGCAGAGCTTTGCCGACGAGCGGGTTCGCGCGGGCATCAGGCGGAGTCTCTTCGCCACCACCTGCGCGATCCTCGTTGGTCTGGGGATCGTCATTCCCGCGCTGGTCTGGACCCATCTGAGAGCGCCCCGTTTCAAGAAATGGCTCGAATTCCTGTCGATTCTTCCCTGGGCGCTGCCGACCATCGTGCTGGCTCTCGCCCTGATTCGCGCCTATGTCGGACCCTATAACGTCAGCCGGACCTGGATTCTGATCGCCGCGTACACGCTTGGCGCTCTGCCGCTGATGTTTCGGGCCATCGATGCCTCCCTCTCCGCGGTCGATCTCCGAACGATGACCGAGGCTGCCCAGACGCTGGGAGCCGGGTGGCTCACCATGTTGCGGCGGATCATCCTGCCGAACATCTCCGCGGGAATCCTCAGTGCGGCGCTCCTCACCGCCTCGCTGGCCTCCGGCGAGTATGTGCTGTCCCGGTTGCTGGGAGGGATCGGCTGGCGAACATTCGCCCTCTACCAGGCCGAATGGCAATCGATCGACGGGCGTGTCGCCGCCGCGCTGGCGGTGCTCGGATTCACCTTCACCTGGCTCGTTTCCATGGGTCTGATCCTTCTCTCGAGCCGTCGCGGCCAAACCGGCCTGATATCGAATAAGTGATGCCATGCCTGCACATCTCGAAGCCATAGGACTGATCAAGCAATTCGGGGGCACTCGTGCCGTCGATGGTGTCGACCTGCAAGCCACGGCAGGGGAGTTTCTGTCGCTCCTCGGGCCGTCGGGATGTGGCAAGACGACGACGCTGCGCCTCGTCGCCGGGTTGGAGTCGCCCGATGCGGGGCGCATTCTCATCGACGGTCAGGATGTGACAGCCATTCCGGCCCAGCGACGCGGACTCGGCATGGTGTTTCAGCAGTACGCACTCTTCCCCAATATGAGCGCCTGGGAGAATGTCGCGTTTTCGCTTCGCTTGCGGCGCATGCCCAAAGCCGAGATCGTCCGCCGGGTCGACGACCTCCTCGCGCTGGTCCACCTCGAGGAAGCCGCCCAGCGCTACCCCCACCAGCTGTCGGGTGGCATGCAGCAACGGGTGGCACTGGCCCGCGCCCTGGCTATGGAACCGCCACTCCTCCTCCTCGACGAACCCTTGTCCGCGTTGGATGCCGCTATCCGCGACGAATTGCGCGGCGAGCTGCGCAGGATTCAGAAACGGCTCGGTCTGACTGTGATCTATGTGACCCACGACCAATCCGAAGCGATGGCGCTTTCCGATCGAATCGTGGTGATGGACAAGGGGATCGTCAGCCAGATCGGCACACCGCAGGAGATCTACAACAGGCCTTCCAACCGCTTCGCGGCGGGGTTTGTCGGATCCAGCAACCGCTGCGACACGGTCGTCGAAATGATCGAGGGTAAACCGGCTATTCGCTGGGGAAACGATCACCTGACCGTGAACGACGCTCAGACCCGGATTGGCGAACGAGTCAGCGCGGTCTGGCGACCAGAATCGGCGATGCTGGCGACAAAGCCGGCTCGAGGGGCCTCGCTTCAGGGAGAAATCGAGCTGGCCACGTTCATGGGGCCGCTGACCCGTTTCGATATCCGGTTGCCGGCCAGCGAAACTCCCGTCTTTGTCGATCTCGTGTCCGAAACCGCGCAGTTGTATGACATTGGCCAGCGTGTCGCGGTGGTGTTGCCCCGCGATGCGCTCCGCCTCTATCCCATTGCGTAGCCACGGGCAAGGCGGGCTCTGCCGTTGTCACTGGGATGGGCAATGCCGGCCTTGCCGCTACATCAGCGGGACCCGGGGTTCGGCCAGTTGTTTCCGGGCTCCGGACTACCGTAGACCGACATGATTTCGTCGATCATCGCCTGCCGGTTCGGGTAGCGGCTTTCGTCGTAGCAGCCGAGTGGATGCTGCAGAACGTTGTTGAGGCACCGGTTGCAGAAGGTGCAGGGGAGAGCGGGCCGGTCGCGGCCGGCCCGGAACTGCTCGACGAGATCGTTGTTCGCCACCAGTGGGCGACCGATGGTCACGGCGTCGCATTTTCCGGTGGTGATGGCGTTCCGGATCATGCTTGCCGATTGAAAACCGCCGGTGCAGAGCACCGGGATCGAGACGACCGACTTGATCGCCGCCGCGTCGGGCAGCAGCGCGCCCTCGGTCTGCTTTCTGCCCGGCCGGTTCCAGCGCCACTTGAAGAACTGATTGACCGGGAAGGTCCGCATGCCAAGGTAGTTGCGCAGGGTGTGCTTGCCGCTGGTGAGCAGGTAGCTGTAGGAGTCGGCCGCTTCGCGCAGGTGGAATTGCCCGGCCGGATTGTAGGGGTGCGGGAAGGTGCTGCCGGTCGACACATGGATCGCATCGACCCCAGCCTTTTCCAGCCACTGACAGACCTGTTTGGAGTCCTCGATGGTATTCCCCTTCTTGTCCCAGGGGAGCGAGGCGTTGGCATGTTCCACTGCGCTGATCTTGACCTGCAGATGGAAGTCGTCGCCGACCTCCGATCGAATCGCCCGGACAACCTCCAGCAGCAACCGGGCCCGGTTTTCCAGCGATCCGCCGTAGTCGTCCTTGCGGTCGTTGATCGCTGAGCTGAGGAACTGGGTGAAGAGATAGCCGTTGGCGCCGTGGATCTCGATGCCGTCCAGCCCGGCCTCACGCACTCGCCGGGCAGCGGCGGCAAAGGACCTCGTGACCTGTTTGATGTCATCGACGGTCATCTGCTCGCTGGGGAACCCGTGTAGCGGGTCCTGTTTCCGGGTTGAGGTCAGCGCTTTGGCGATCTCGAAACCAGGCACGTCGCGCTGCCGTCCGGCATGCGCCAGCTGCAGGATGTATTTGCAGTCGTACTCGTGAACCTGCTTGCCCAGCTCCCGCCAGAAGGGAATCTGGTCGTCGCGGTAGATCGAGGCATATCCGGGCACGATCCGCCCCCGCAGATCGACCCCGACCCACGACGACACAATTGCCCCGACCCCATTGCGGGCGAACTTCAGCTCCCAGTTGATCCGCGTCTGGCTCCCCGACCCGTCATAGCCGTCGAACTTCCCCGCGATGTTCGATCGCAGAATCCGGTTGGGGATGGTCAGATTCCGGAAGCGAAGTGGCTGGAAGATGATGTCGTCAGTCATGTCAGCCCGCATTCAGAAATGGTCATTCCGAGCTTGTCGAGGAATCCCTCGTTCGCGAACAGCATGGTCGGCGATGGAAACGTTCTCTGCACCCAACGAGAGATTCGTCCACTTCGGTCGGAATGACATGACCCGATGCCCATATTTCCCCTCACCCCCGGCCCCTCTCCCGACCGCGGGTGAGGGGAGACGTCGGGCCACAGGTGCCCGAACTACGCGCCGCCCTGCCCATTGCCCTTTTGCCCTTTGCCCTTTGCCCTTTGCCTATCCAAACTCCGGCTCCAGTCGATAGACCGAGAAGATCTCTTCGATCATCGTCTCTCGTGAGGGGTAGCGGCTTTCTTCGTAACAACCGATCGGGTTTTCCAGGAAGTTGACCAGGCATTTGTTGCAATAGGTGCAGGGGCGCGGCGGGCGGTCGACGCCTTCCGCGAACATCTGTGGCAGGTCGGGGTTGGCCAGCAGCGTGCGGGCCATGCTCACGCCATCGACCCAGCCATTCGAGATGGCATTCCGGATCACGGAGGCGGTCTGGAACCCGCCGGTGACGATCACCGGCACTGAGACTGCTTTCTTGACCGCGCGAGCATCCTCCAGGTTGATCCCCTCGACCTTCATCCGCTTGGCCAGACGTTCCCATTGCCACTTGAAGACGCGGTTGAAGGGGAAGGTCCGGAAAGCGAGATAGTTGCGGAAGGTGTGCTTGCCGCTGGAGATGATGCTGTCGTAGGTACCGACGATATCCTTCAGCGACATCGTTCCCGCTGGATTGCGCGGATGGGGAAACGACGCCCCGCTGGAGACGTGGAAACCATCCACTCCCGCTTCCTCCAGCCACTTGATGACCCGGATCGACTCCTCCAGCGTGTTCCCCTTGCCCAGCCAGGGAAGAACGGCGTCATAGTCCTCCACGGCGCTGATCTTGAATTGCAGATGAAAGTCGTCGCCCACTTCGCGGCGAATCGCCCGGACGATCTCCAGTGCAAACCGGGCCCGGTTTTCCAGCGATCCGCCGTAGTCATCGTCCCGGTCGTTGATCGCGGAGCTGAGGAACTGGGTGATCAGGTAGCCGTTGCAACCATGCACCTCGACGCCGTCCATACCGGCTTCGCGGGCCCGCCGGGCGGCGTCGGCGAACTTCTGGACGATCTCCTGAATCTGCGGAACGGTCAGTTTTTCGCATTCGAGTCCATGGATCGGCTCCGGTTTGCTGGTCGAGCTGACCCCTTTTTTGAACTCGATCCCGCCGCTGTCGCGCTGGCGACCGGAATGCGCGATCTGCACGATGTAGGCGCAGTCGTGTTCGTGGACCCGTTTGGCCAGCTCCCGCCAGAAGGGAATGCGGTCGTCGCGGTCGATCGACGCGTAATTGGGGATGATGAGCCCGCGTGGATCGACCGGCGAGTTGGACGAGATGATCGTGCCGATCCCGTTCCTGGCGAACTTGACGTCCCAGGCGATGCGCAATGGCGTGCCGCTGCCGTCGTAGTGATCGAACCGGCCGGAAAGACTGGACCGAAAGAGCCGGTTCTTGACGGTCAGATTGCGAAAGTGCAATGGCTGGAAGATGGGATCTGTGGGCACGAACCGCCTCCACACCTGGAATGATCGCGACCGGTTGAATGCTGGCGGAGCCACTACGCGGGAACGCTGGACGGGTTCGGTTGATCGGGTGACCTTGTTGTGAGTATAGGCATCAACCGGGGGCGGCACAATCCGCAATTTGCGCATCTGAGGCGGAAAGGCGAATAGGCGAATAGGCGGAGAGGAGGTTTGCACGGAGACGATGCATGTCTGGGGCTTCTCCGGTTCCGTGCGACCCGCCCGGCCGTAAACGGGCCGGGCTCACAATGCCATGGTCCTTCGGACCTGTGGGTCCAGCCCCGCAGGGGCATCGCACAGTGAGCGGAGCCGTTTACGGCGTCACGAGGACAGCGCTGCTGCTCAGGTTTTGCCATTTTCAGGTGAATGTGATCGATGTGTTCTCACGGGGCCCGACTTGCCGACTTGCCGACTTGCCACTACGGTATGCGCGGCTTGCTTTCGTCTTGCAGGAGTGCACTGATTCATGGGACTGACGCCTGAACAGATCATCTACGACATCGCCTCCGCCGGCGATCCGCGTGTATCGCCGGACGGCTCCCAGGTGCTCTTCACTCGCTCCCAGGCGGTGCGGGGGAGGCGGGTGGCGCTGAGTCAGGTCTGGATTTGTGGCATCGATGGATCGAATCCCCGGCCAGTGGAGCTCGATGGGGAACGGAACAGCGCGCCGCGTTGGGCTCCGGATGCCAATGCGTTTTCGTACGTCTCCAACTCGGATGATGGCAGCGCGCTCGTGTGCCGGGCGTTCGATGGGGGACCGGCCAGGGAGCTGACCTTTCATCTCACGCCCATTGCATCTCCGGCATGGTCGCCAGACGGATCGGCGATCGCCTACACCACAGCCTACGATCCGGAAAATCCCCAGGCGAGCAAACCGGGCAAAGATGACGCCCCGCGGGTCCGCGTGGTGCGACGGCTCGACTACAAACAGGACAATCGCGGCTACCTCAATAACGACCGGCAGCAGGTCTGGATCGTGGAAGCCGATGGCAGTGGCCGGCGGCGGCTGACCGACCGGCCGGTCGACTATCTCGATCCCGTCTGGTCGCCCGATGGCTCGCAGATCGCGGCGAAGGTGCCCAATCGCAATGGGATGCACGCGCAACTTGCCGTGATCGATGTGGCGACCGGCGCCGAACGGATGGTTGGTCCGTATGACGGCAACATCGGGTGCTGGGCATGGTCGGTGGATGGTTCTCGCATGCTGATCGCCGCCGATGACGTTCAGACCTGGCAGTACGATCTCTTTCTCTACGACCTGCGGAGCGGCAACCTGACCCGCCTGACCGACGATCTGGCGGTTCAGCCCGATTCAGGATTTCCCACGGTCATACCACCGTCGCAACCGGTCTGGGTCGATCACGCCCGGGCGGTTTTCCACGGACAGCGGCGCGGCGCCAGCGAACTCTGGGAAATCGACGTCGAAACGAACTCGCTGACGCAGCTCGTTCGCTGGAATGCGCAAAACGCCGGTCTTTCGGCCGATCCGGCTGGCCGCTATCTGTTGCAGACCTCGACCAGTCTGGAGCACGCCGGTGTTTTGATCAGATACGACCGGACCACGAATGAAACGACGACGTTGTTCGATCCGAACGCCGGTGTCGACGTCCAGCTCTCGGGAGAGCAGCTGACCATCGCGCGGGGCGGCTATGAGATCGATATCTGGCTGGTCTATCCCGCCGGGTTCGATCCGGCCCAGCGATACCCGGTCGTGCTGGATATCCATGGCGGACCCAATTCCTGGTACGGGTTCGCTCCCTCCAATATGGACCGGGCGCTGGCCGGCGCCGGCTATCTGGTGGCGTACAGCAACCCGCGGGGATCGGGAAGCTGCGGTCGCGAGTTCACGCAACAGGTCATCGGCGACTGGGGCGGGGAGGACTATCTCGACCTGATGGCGGTCATGGACCGGGTGCTGGAGCTGCCCTACGCGGATGCGTCTCGCACCGGGGTCTACGGCTATTCGTATGGCGGATTCATGGTCTCCTGGATCGTCGGGCACACCACCAGGTTCGATGCCGCGGTGGCTGGCGCTCCGGTGGTCGATCTCGTCTCCTTTTTCGGGCAAGCGGACATCGGCCACGATTTCGGTCCGCTGCAGATCGGCGGCACGCCCTGGTCGAACGAAGCCGAATATCGCTTCCGTTCGCCCCTGACCTACATGGAAGCGGTCGAAACCCCCGTGCTGATTCTGCACGGCGAATCGGACGATCGCGTTCCGATCGGCCAGGGAGAGCAGCTCTTCGCCACCCTCGCATCGATGGGCAAAGAAGTAGAGTTTGTCCGGTATCCGAACGGCAGTCACGCTTCGGTGACCCGAACCGGGTTTCCCGCGCACCGGACCGACTACCTCGAACGCCTGGTGGGCTGGTTCGACCGTTGGCTCGGGCAGGAAAGCTAGGGGAGAGGCATCGCGATGTGGGAGGTTGGGTTTGTCGTCATCGCACTGGCGTGCGCGGTGCTTTGTGCGTTTGTGCTCTACAACGCGGCCAGGCGTGATGGCGCGAATCCGTGGGTTTGGGGCGCCGTGGGTCTGCTGGGCAATGTGGTTGGCGTCCTGATCTATCGCCTGTCAGTCGGCAAAATCATCAAGTATTGACAGAACTCCGCGTATGTTCGTGGGTAAATGGGGCGCTTCGGCTACCCCCTTGACCGGTTATCCGTTATGATATGCAGCAATACCTGTGATCAGGTTCCACCCCGCCCGAGAATCCTGGACGCTGCGTTCCCCGCGTGATGCGTGGCTATGGCCATGCCAGCTTTGAGAAGGGGAAAGAAAGTGATGATCAGGAACGCGATTGCGGGGCTTGTGCTCGCGGCCAGTGTGGTCGTGACCGGCGCTGCGGGAACCCTGGCCCAGAACGCGACACCGGAAGCCTCTCCGGTCGCTGTTGCCGACGAACTGCTGATTCCCATCGACCTTGTGCCATGGGTCGTCACCGATCAGATGAGCCCCACCGCTGAGCAATGCACCGTCGATCCGGTTTCGACCGACGATGTGGCCGATGCACTGATCGCGATCGAACCGCGCGGCGAACCGGCGCTGACCGACAATTTGCTGGTGGAGATCGCCGCGACCGGGCCGCCGGCGCAGGGTGTGATCGACGGTGTGCTGGAAACGCTCACCCAGTTCTGGGCATGCAACAACGCCGGCGACCGGCCTGCAATGGTGGCGGTGTTCACGGCGCAGGGTATCGCTGAGCTGTACGGAATCGATCTGGAGCTGTCCGATGCCGATCTGCGCGCGGTTGTCGCCGCTTCCCTCACCCGGGGAGAGCCACGACCGGCCGAGGAAGTGTCTGGCATCGATGGCATCATCTCGATTGTCATGTTGCAGGACGGCCGGGTGGCGGCGCTGGTGGTCAACACCGACCCGCGCATCGCCGGCGGTTCGCAGGTCCTCGACTTGATCATCCTGGCCAATCAGGGTGGTCGCTACTTGATCGATAGCTTCATCGGCGACCCGTTCAACCTGACGCCGGGATACGGGATCGACAACTAAGGCGGGCAGCGAACGTCACCCCGAGCCGGGTCGAGGGGCCTCTCGTCGATCACAGCGATGGTTATCTATGGACAACCATGCGAGCGATCAACGAGAGATTCCTCGGCAAGCTCGGAATGACGGTGTAGCTAGGGCCGTGTGAAACGTCACCCCGAGCCGGGTCGAGGGGCCTCTCGTCGATCACAGCGATGGTTGTCTATGGACAACCATGCGAGCGATCAACGAGAGATTCCCCGGCAAGCTCGGAATGACGGAAAGGCTCTCGCGGCGCTAGGCTGCCGGGGAGGCCTCGGGGCTTGCGGTCGCATCGACACCGGCGGCCTTCAGGCGAACCGTCACATTGATCGTGCCGTCGCCGTTGTCGGTCAGCACGGCTTCGCCATCCCAACCTGATTCATTCAGCTGCGTGAGGGTCAGGGTCAGCTCACCGTTTTCCGGGGTGCCGGTGATGAGACCGCAGGTGATGTAGTTGCCGATGTTCTCGGCGCTTTCGTGCACGTTGACGACGTGATCGGCAGCGAGAAGATCGTCGAGACTGCCGGTGATCGTCGTGATGCTCTCAGCAACGAAGTCGGCGTCCGATTCCGCATCCGCTTCTGGAGAAGCGGCAACCATCTCCGCAACCGGCGATGCATCAGCACTCGCCGAGGCCACATTGTTGAGCGGGAAGATCACTTCGCCAACTGCATCGCATGTGCCGGTATGAATATGGGCCGGGTGGTTGTGCTCTCCTGCCACCGGCGAGGCAAGATCCTGCGCCGCCGTCAAACGAGGGGCCATGACCATCCCCGCCATCAGCGCAAATGCCGCAGCGACTACCACCCACCGTCCTGATCCTGGTCTGCTCATCGTGTCCTCCTATGCTGGCTACAACGTCTACCTCTGCGGACCATTGCCGCAGGGGTCGGAGGGCGCATATTGCGTGCCATTGGGAGACGGCCAGACGGGGAGACGGGGAGACGGCCAGACGGCCAGACGGCCAGACGGGGAGACGGCAAGTGGTTGATATTGGCTGCCCAGGGGGTGCCAAAACAGTTCGTTGAGTCAGCACGCGCGTCGAGGCGCCGATCAGCAACTTGCCGACTTGCCGTCTCGCCGACTGGCCGACTCGCCGCCTCACCGCGACCGGTGTCTCGGGTCCAGGGCGTCGCGGAGACCGTCGCCGACGAGGTTGAAGGCCAGAACGGTGACGAAGATGGCCAGGCCGGGGAAGAAGGTGAGCCACCATGCTCCGGACTGGAGCTCCCGCTGTCCGTCCTGCAGCATGTTCCCCCAGGAGGGGGTGGGAATCTGAACGCCGAGTCCGAGATAACTCAGACTCGCTTCCAGCAGGATGGCGAAGGAAAGCCAGATGGTGGCCTGCACGATGATCACGGCAAGCGTGTTGGGAAACAAATGCCGCATCATGATCCGGGGCGGAGACGCGCCGATCGAACGGGCCGCGGTGACATATTCCTGGCTCTTGAGCGTCAAAAACTGTCCACGCACCAGCCTCGCTGTCCCGGGCCAAGCCGTCAATCCAATCACCGCGATCGTCGTCGAGAGACTGGGTTGGAAAAGAGAAGCCGCGGTGATCAGCAGCAGGATCAAGGGCACGGCGAGCAAGATGTCTGTGGCTCGCATCACGATCTGGTCGACCACGCCGCCGAAGAACCCGGCCAGCGCGCCGAGGGTGGTGCCGATGGTCATAACGATCGCGACAGCGGCAAATCCCGCCGCCAGCGACACCCGTCCTCCGACGACCAGCCGGGCCCAGACGTCGCGCGTGTTGCGGTCGGTACCCAGCCAGTGTTCCGCCGATGGCGGTTTGGACCGCATCCCCGGTTCGAGCGCGGTTTCGTCGTATCGCTGGATCAATGGCGCGGCGATGGCAGCGGCATAGAGAATCACGATGATGATCAGTCCGACGACGGCCAGCTTGTTGCGCATGAAGCGCTTGATCGTCTGGTGTTTGCGCTGAACCGGCATACCGCTCAATGCGGTTTGGAGGTCGGTCAGATCGGCTTCCGCCGCCATGTGCTGGTTCAATCCGATTCCGGCGCTCATCGCTTTGCCTCGCCAGCTAGTCGCGCGTCAGCTTGACGCGCGGATCGACGAGGACATAGACGAAGTCGGTGATCACGCTGGCCACCATCACGGCGAACCCGGCCAGAAGGGTGACGCCAAGGATGACCGGGTAGTCGCGGCGGGTAATGGCGTTGAAGGCGAGATCTCCCAGTCCCGGCCAGGCGAAAATCTGCTCGATGATGACCGTGCCGCTGAGAATCTGCGGCAATTGCAGACCGATGACCGTCACCATAGGGATCAGGGCATTACGCAAGGCGTGCCGGTAGAGCACTGGCCCCGAGGCCAGCCCTTTCGACTTTGCCACGCGAATGTAGTCCTGCCCGATGACTTCGAGCATTGCCGACCGCATGAACCGCGCGAAATAGGCGATGGATGGCAGCGCGGCCACCATCACCGGCAGCACAAAGAATTTGAGCCGCTCCGGCCATGGATAGTCCGATTGTCCGGCGCTGAGCACCGGCAGCCATCCCAGTTTCACGGCGATCCACATCTGCAGGAGGAGAGCCAGCCAGAAACTTGGCAAGGCCAGACCGACAAAGGAGCTGACCGTCACGAAATTGTCGAGTTTCGAATACTGCCGGGTTGCCGAGATGATCCCGACGGGCACGGCGATCATCAACGCCAGCATCAGCGCGATGCCCTGAAGCTGGATCGTGGCCCACATTCGGTCGAAAACCAGAGTCGATACCGGTGTGTTGTTGAAGGTATAGGAGCGGCCGAGATCGCCGCGCAGCAGATTGCGCAACCAGGTGATGTATTGCACCGGCAAGGGATCATTCAGCCCGTAGTTCTCCCGGGCCTGCTCCATGATCTTGGGATTCGCCGCCGCCTGGGGACCGACGAGCGCCGAAACCGGGTCGCCCGGCGCGGCGTGGATGAGGGTGAACATGAGCATGCTCAGTCCCAGCATCAGTGGGATGAGCAGGAGCACCCGTCGTGCCATATATGCGGCCATCGAACGCCTCTCGGTAGCGCCAGCAACGCCGAACGTGCCGCCGATTCAGCATCACCGGCAGATGGGAGGTGCTGAATCGGCGGCATCCCCGCCCCTGGCCGACCAGGAGCGGGGATGAACGCGATGAAAGAACGAATCAGGCCGCTGGACCTGTCATCTCGGCCAGCGACCGGAAAATGCCGCCGTCGAGGTTGCTGTTGGTGTAGCCGCTGAAGTCGGTGCTGATCACATACAGGAATGGCCGGTACCAGGCCCAGTGCATTGGCACTTCCTGCATCAACACCGCCTGAATCTCCGCAAAGATCGGCTTGGCATCCTCCGGATCGAGGGTTTGCTTGGCCGTGGTCAGCAGCTCGTCCAGTTCTGGCGTGCTGAACCCTGAGTGATTCTGCGAGGAGCTGGAGTGGAACTGCTCGAAGAGCTCGCTCGGTTCGGCCGTCACCCCGGCGAAGTCGGCGCCGATGATCTGGAAGTCGCGCGTCACCGTAATCCGCTCGACCAATGACGCCCACTCGATGAACTCGACATTGAGCTTGACGCCGATCTCCTGCCAGTCGGCCTGGCAGCGAATCAACCAGTCCTCGCGGAGCACGTTGCCGGCATTGCAGAGCATGGTCAGCTCGAGATCCGTGGCGCCGGCTTCCTCGAGCAGCGCCTTCGCCCCTTCCGGATCGAACGGGATCTGCTCGAGCTCTGGATCGAACGCCCAGCTACCGGGGGCGATCGGTCCCTTGCCCGCTTCGCCCAGACCGAGCAACGAACTGGCCACATACTCGTCGACATTCACCGCCATCGCCAGAGC
Organism: Thermomicrobiales bacterium; assembly: GCA_019637585.1. Classification (GTDB taxonomy): domain Bacteria; phylum Chloroflexota; class Chloroflexia; order Thermomicrobiales; family UBA6265; genus JAHBVL01. The sequence continues at coordinate 458,563 of JAHBVL010000001.1, forward strand.
GCGGCGGACGCGCGCGTCATTGAGCGGCGCTTCCCGTGTGTTGAAGAAGGTGCCGTTCGGCTGGGTGAATGGCGGAACCAGGAGGGTGAGCCCCTCGTTCGCTTCGAGGTCACCAGCCAGTGTCGGGGCGGGATAGAGCGATCCGTCGATGTCGCCCGCCTGCAGGGCATTGACCAGCGCCGAGGAGTCGGCGATGACCCGGTGGACGAACCGCTGGATCTGCGGTTTGCCCGCTTCCCAGAAGTTGGGGTTGGCGGTGGCGACGAAGTCGGCTCCGACATCCCAGCTCTCGAAGATATAGGGTCCCGCGCCAACCGGCGAATTCTGGAAGAAGTCCTCAATCGAGGCTTTGCTGAGGTCCTTGCCTTCCAGGAGCGCTTTCGGCGCAACCTTGACATAGTGCATGTTGTAGAGGAAGGGCGCGCTTGGCACAGCCAGCGTGATCTTCAGCGTCTTGGGATCGATGACTTCGATGCCGGAGACTGCGTCGGCTGTACCGTCCATGTACTCTTCGGCGCCGGCGATCTGGGCGAACTTGGTCGCCACCGTCGATGCCGTCTGCGGATTGAGGATTCCCTCGATCGTGAACTTCACATCGTCGGCGGTCACCTCGGTCCCATCAGAGAACGTGATGCTCGGCTGCAGATGGAAAGTGAACGACATGTCCTCGATTTCCCACGAGGCTGCGATTCCCGGAATGGGCGCGAACGTCTCCGGATCGAGTCGCACGAACTCGTCGAAGAGCATCATCAGACGCCACTCTGTTTCTGAGTTGTCCGCCCCGTGGAAGGGGTTCATGGAATCGGCTTCTCCGAGGGTGCCGATCACGATCGAGGTTCCATCCTGCGCCAGGGCCACCCACTGAGTCGCAGGGCTGGCCATCGTCAGGGCCGCGGCTGCGGCGGATCCCTTCATCAGGCCACGCCGGGAAATACGCCAGTCTTGCGGGACCACGTTCCGCTGGGTCATCGTCGACTCCTCTCTTCTTGCCGGGTCCCGAACAGGGGAGACCGGGCATGGGTGCGCCGGAACCAAAAAAACCTTGCCGCCGGATCGGCTACTGGGATGTGCTGAGGCTAACAGAGGCTCGGAAGGGGTGTCAAGGCAACGAAAAACCGCCGAAGCCGCGACTCTCGACGCGAATTTGGCGGTTTCCGTCTTTCGTCCGGGTTCCAGAGGCGCCCGGTCTATTCCTCTTTCACTGCCGGTTCGCCGAGGGTCAGCATCAACCGATTGGCATTGGCAAAGAATGCGGTGTAGTTGATGACGTCGAGTATGGTCATCTCATCCAGACCGGCCTGTCGCAGTGGTTCGAGATCGGCTGGGGTGAGCGACTCGGGATCTGTGCTCAGTTTGGCGGCCAGATCGACGACGGCTCGTTCGACCTCCGGCAGATCGGCATCGACACCCTCGGCCAGGAACCGGAGCGCCACATCGCGCCGTCTGGTGTACTTGGTATAGAGCCGGGCGTGAACCGACGCGCAATAGACACACCCATTGATCCGCGATGCCGTGGTCGCCCCGAGTTCGCGCCAGGCGCTTGGTTCAGGATCCTCGGAGCTGTAGACATGCCGGTGAACCAGGGCCCGGGCCTGCAACGCCTCCAGATCGTTCGCCAGCACATTGATGTAGTTGCCGGCGTTGGAGGTGCCGACGATCGCCTCGACCGTCTCCCGTCGCTCCGGCGTGAGGGGAGTCTCGGTGGCTCGCTCCATCCAGGGGTTCCAATCGAGAAAATCGAGAGTGAAGGTTGTCCGCACAGCGTCGCTGCTCACGATGCACCTCCCAGGGCGCGCAATCCGGCGACCAACCGCAGCTGATAGGAGACGAACGCAATCGTCTGGGCCAATGACAGAACGCCTGCCGGAGAGATTCCTGCTTCTTTCAGAGCATCGAGATCGCCTGCCGATGTCTGATCGGGCGCTCGCGTCACCAGATCGGCGTGGCGCATGGCGGCGCCGAGCGCGGTTTCATCGGTCCATGCGCGATCGACATTCGCGGCGCGCTCCAGCTGATCTTCCTCCACGCCCTCCGCTCTGGCCAATCCAGCGTACCAGTCGGCGACGGCAGCGCTCCGCGTGTGCGACGCCACCCGCACCGCCACGAGAAAGCGATTGGCCCGGGAAAAAGCGGCCGCGGATGCATTGGTCGGGTCGAAGAGCGCGTCGTAGTAGCGCTGCAGCTGGGTTGCATTGTCCGGTTTCTGGTTGCGCAGCGGCGCTACGGCCGCTGCGACCTCCAGTCCGAGCATGGCATCGATGACGTCGATATCGTGTTGCATAGGCGCCTTCATATTCTGGGTCTGCGCGCCGCGCCGGTTGACGGTGCGTGGCGCATCAGTCTAACGATGTTGCTCCATCATCGCCGCAATGGCCGATTCCAGCTCACCTGGCCGGCTCGATCCGATGTAGAGCGTGCGGCCGTCGTTCAAATCGATCTGGACGCCGGTGTTTCCGGACATCAGATAGGCGCGACTGCCGCCAAGGCCGCGAATTCCCCAGCCACCGAACTCGCGAATGGGTTTGCTTTCCCTCACCCTGAATCGCGCGATATCGGCAGGCTGGATGACCCGGCGAGTGAATGGCACGACGGCCACGATCAAGCGGTCGGGCTCAACCGTTGTCTCGACGTGCATCCAGAGGATGAGGGCCGGCAAGCCAAGACCGAGCAGCAGAGCCAGAACCCAGACGCCCCAGTCGCTCATCGGATTCTCGCCGACCGGTTTGCCTCGCAGAATCTGCTGGACGAATGTGGCCCAGTTCAACAAGGCAATGAGTCCCACAAGGAGCAGAATCCAGGGTTGCCGGGTGTATTGCCTTTCCTGAAAGTGCGGCATCGGTCGGTCCTCTAGGGCAGGGTGTAAATCCACTCGTCGGTGCCGAACTTGGTTTCCGCCAGCGCCAGAGCGGCGTCCCGCTCGCTCTCCGTGATGCCGCCGCAGGTCAGTCCGTAGAGCCGCTGAAATGTGGCGATCAGATGGTCGATGATCGCAGATCGGGCGAGCTCGGTTTGCTGATCGAGCGGACCGACTCGCCGGTCGGCCGATCGGATTCCCTTGTCGCTGATCTTCTCCTGCCCGATGCGCAGCACTTCCAGCATCAAGGGCACATTCATCCGGTAGGCCATGGTGGTGTGGTGCAGCACTGCGCCTCCCCGTCTGGCCTGGGCGGCGCCGCCGATCTTGCCGCCGGTCGAGGTGATGTCGTTGAGCGGTTCGTACCAGGCATCGATACCCAGCTCACGGAGCGCTTCGATCACCCAGGCATCCATCAACGCATAGGACGCTTCGAAGCTCATCCCTTTGACCAGTGATTCCGGGGCGAAAATGGAATAGGTGATCGCCCCCTCTGGTTCGATGAACATCGCGCCGCCGCCGGTGATGCGGCGGACCAGCGCGACATCGTTGGCTCGCGCCGCGGCTTCCTGCACTTCGTTGCGGACCGACTGAAATCTGCCGAGCACGATGCAACGGCGTGTCCATCCCCAGATCCTGAGGGTCGGTTTGCGGTCCCCACGCCCGACGGCGAGGGTCAGCACCTCGTCGAGCGCCATGTTGAGGACAGGTTCGGTTGCTTCCTCCGGAATCAGTTCCCAGTCGAGATCGCGCCACCGGTCGAGCGCGTGTTGCAGATCAGGTGTCGAGCTCATGAGAAACCCCGGTCACCTCCACCCGCGTCCGCTTCGCCCGGGTCCGTCTTGATTCCACGGTGGACTGCCAGGGCCAGGGCATCCGGCGAAGAACCGAGCCACTCGACGCCTTCCGGGATCGAAGCCGCGATTCTTTGGGAGAGCTGCTCGGCGGAAAGGTCGGCGGGGGCGCCGTCGAGCGATCGCCTGATCGTTTCCAGTGCGTCATCAGGCTGCAGGAAGAAATCCCCATGGACCTGCACATTGCGGAGTTTGCCGTCCGTCAGGTCGAAATCGACCGCCACCAGCTTTCCGCCTGGAGTCTTGTATGCACCATGTCGTGTTGTCATTGCCATCCTCTGAATCGTGCCGAGTCTGGGAAACCCAGCGTTCAGCGCAATGGTACCGCCAGCCGGATGGGGGCGATCACTCGCCCGCCCAGGCGAGCTCGACAACTCGAGGACTCAGCGGTGGAATTTCTACCGTCAGCGTTGCGATACCATCGCCAGTTGTGAGCGTCGCGCCGTCCCGGGCCATGATTGGGGCTCGAACGCCAAGCTGGCTGGCAGGAACGCGCACCTCCCTGACCATCGGTTCGCTGGTCATGTTGAAGAGGACGGCCACTGCCGCCTGCTCTGCCTGGATCACGTGGAGATGGGCGTAGAGATCGATGCCAATGAATTCCCCCTGCGTGAAGAAGGGTTTCAGCCTGAGATAGGTGGCCACCGCTTGCTTGAGCGCCTGGTACACCGGGTTCTGTGGATCGCTAACGCCACCGATACCCAGGTGACGGCAGGTCGAGGCATACCACCAGAAGGCAAGCATCGTGGGTGAATCACGGCCTTCGTGAATATGCAGGTAGAGCGGGATGTCGTAGGCCAGGTTGTATTCGTAGAGACTGAGCGCCTTGCCGGACAGCAGATCATAATAGGGATCCCACATGTACTCGAATCCCCAGTTCGAATCGAACGAATTGGGAAGACCATGCTGGAAATAGAGCGGATGGTAGTCCTGCAGACCACCATTGATTCGGTCGTGTGCTTCGATGAGCACCTGCGGGTGCGTTTCCTTGACGGCCTGGATCACCTCCAGGATGCCTTCGGCATGCCGCTGGCGCGTGAGCGGCACCGGGTGTCCATGAGACGGATCATGGCAAAGGGCCCGCTCGTCGTCGTCACGCTCGAACAATCCGTACTGCAGGAAATCGAACATCATGAAGGTCGCGCCTGCGTCGGCGAGCGCGCGCAAGCGATCGATTTTCGTTTGTTTCCAGACATCGGATCCGCAACAGACGCACGCGTTCGGATAGATCACATCACGATGGCCCATGAATTCGATCGTGTTGCCGTCGGCATCGCGATGGTAGAACGCAGGGTCTTCTTCCAGATCAGTGGTATGCATCATCAGATGCAGTGACAGCTTGAGTCCGAACCGGTCCGCGAGCATTTGCACAAAATCGGCCTGTGGCCCGAGGCGATTGCTGTCCCAGATCGTCGTGCCTTCGGAGGTGTCCCACGTGGGGTCAAGGTACAGCGCCTCGGCTCCGATCTCGGCAGCGAAGCTCGCTTCCCGCTCCAGCGCGGGCAAGGTCTGAAGTGGCGAATTGTCTCCGAGCCGCCACCCGATGTTGTACAGCTCATTCCAGTGGAGGGGGGGATCGAAGCCACTCGGCGTGGAGTGTCCCAACGCTCGCAAATGCGCCCGATAGGTGTCATACCCCTGCTCCCAACCGCCGGCAAATGCGAAGATTCGGGTGATCCCAAATGGAACTTCGACACACCCCTGCAGTCGCTGGCCACATTCAGGATCGCCCCGGTACAATCCGATCCCGCCGAATCTGGCGCAGTGATTCACTGGTACAGGAACGTGTGAAGCTACGGGGTTGGTTGGATGACTCTTGTGCGCTTCGGGAACGAGATACTCACCCTCGAAGAGCGAAAATTCGATTGCTTCCTGGTTGTACTTGGCAATGAGTACGCCGTGTTCGCCGTTTGTCCATGCCCAGGCCTCGCTGCCAAAATCGGGTAGTGAGGTGTGCGGTTCCCAGGCTTTCCGGAAGAGGTCGGCCGCGGTGTAGTCCTCTTTGCGGCGATCCAGACTGATGCCGAACCGTCTCCGGTGCGGCACAGGCACCAATCGGAAGGCGTCGGAACGATCGCGCCATTCGAACGCCGCCCGATCGAACAGAACCTTGCGAAATCCGAACCGGAGGTCGGTCAGCTCGTGCGCATCCGTTCCATAGATGTGCAAGAGCGTGATCTGTTCCTCAAGAAAGCCCCCTGATTCCGGAAGCGTGATGCGGTGCCGGAAACCGATATCGGTTGGGCCGCGGCGACCGAAGATGAAACGCGCCTCGATCGTCACCGTCTGCCCGTGTTCGTCCTGGGATTCGCGAGCAATCACATCGTCGATTCCCAGGGCAACGTGCGTGACGCCGTTGGTACGAACTGTGATGTCGTAACAATAGCGCTCATCCGCCACGACGAGATTGTTCGTGAGATCGACGATGCGATGGGGTCCAGGGTCGGCCCCGACGCCAATCTCGACATCCCAGAACTGATTGGCGAGCCGAATTGAGGAAGGGGCGCTGGTGGATTGCTGAGTCACGGTTTCCGCCTGTCTAGCGAACAACGTTCGGTGTCACAAAACGAATCGATTAACCCTTGGTGCCGGAAAACGTGATCCCCTCCACGAAGTACCGTAGGGCAAAGGCAAAAAGCAGAATCGGTGGAAGCACGCCGAGTGTGGTGGCCGCCAGGAGCGCAGTGACGTCGGTCCCGTACTGCGAGGTAAACGATGAGAGGCCGAGGGCGAACGTCTTCTTTGCTTCGGACTGCAGGTAGACGAGCGGGTTGAAGAAGTCGTTCCAGGTCGCGATGAAGGTGAAGATCGCCACTGCGGCAAGAACCGGTTTGCAGAGCGGCAGGATGATGGACCAGAACACCCGCAACTCCCCAGCGCCGTCGAGACGCGCAGCATCAGAAAGCTCCGCAGGGATGCCCTTCATGAACTGGCGAATGAGAAAGATGTAGAACGGATTGCCACCCAGAAACGCGGGAAGCATGAGCGGAATCCACGTATCGATCCACCCCAGGTGCCGAAAAATGACGTACAGCGGAATCAGGGTGACCTGCGGGGGAAGCATGAGCGTGGCGAGCAGAACCAGGAAAAGTTTGTCACGGCCAGGCCACCGGAGACGCGCAAACGCGTAGGCAACCATCGATGCCGATATCAGCGTCGCCGGAACGACCACAAGCTCGATCTGCAGCGTGTTCCAGGCATACCGGTCGAGGGGGACGATCCTGAACGCACGGCGAAAGTTCTCAAGCGTGAACGGATCCGGATACCACTGAACGTCGGGCTGGAAGAACTGGTCTCTGGTCATGAACGATGTCGACAGCAAATACCAGACCGGCAACAGGCAGAGGAGAATGACGACGGTCAGAGCGAATGCCCGTCCCACCGACCGAAGCCGCCGTTGGGCTCGCGAGCGATTTCCGGTCACGACATCGCTGAGTGGAGACACGGTCGGTGACGACTGCACGGCTAGTTCGCTCCGTCGAATTCGTAGTGAACGTAGCGCGATCCGATCAGCAGCACGAGCGCCGTTGTCGCAAACGTGAACAAGAGCAGCACCCACGACGCAGCCGACGCATAGCCCATGTCAAATTTCTGGAAGGACAGCTGATAGATGTAATAGACCGTAAAGAGGGTACTGTCGGCGGGACCGCCGCTGGTCAGAACGTAGGTCAGGGTGAAGACCTGGAACGATGCGATCAGAAGAAGAATCGTCTGAAACAGGATGGCCGGGGAGATCATCGGAAGCGTGACATTCCAGAATCGTTGCAGCGAGTTTGCCCCGTCCACAATGGCTGCTTCGATCAGGTGGACTGGAACGGACTGCAAAGCAGCGAGAAAGAGCACCATCCCCGCGCCAACGCCCCAGAGTCCGAGGATGACGAAGGTCGGTTTGGACCACTCGGGGGATGCCAGCCACTGCGGACCCTGAATGTGAACATATGCCAGCAACCGGTTCGCCAGTCCATAGTTGCCGCTGAAAACCTGGCTGGCCAGAGCGGCGACAAAGACACCGCCAAACAACGAAGGGAGATAAATGGTCGTTCTCACCAGGGTGCTGCCCCGGAATGGCTTGCTGACCAGCAGCGCGACGGCGAGGGAAGCGATCAGGCTCAACGGGATGCTCAAGGCCGTGAAATAGGCGGTGTTCTTCAGACTCTTGATGAACCGATCGTCCTCCAGAAGCTCCCGGTAGTTCGCCAGTCCGATCCACTGAGTGTCGCCCATGATCCGGTAATCGGTGAAGCTGTAGTAGAGAGCCATGAAAAACGGGCCGACGACGAGAACGGCCATTCCGACAAACCACGGCGACGCAAAAACAAGAGCCATCATCGTTTCGCGGCCACGGTTCGTTCGGGGCATCAGGGCGGTGAGCATTCGAGAATCCTTGCAGAAAGCCATCACCCGCGGCGAACCGGCGGGTGATGGCTCTGACGTTGATGGACTACGAGTTCTTCAGATACTCATCCAGGCCGGCCTGGATGATCTCGTTGGCCCGATCGAGCGCTTCCTGAGGGCTGGCCTGATGATACAGGGCCGCGTCTGACGCCCGCAGAATCTCGTCCCATAGCTCCTGCGAGTTTGGCAGCGGTGGACGAATGTTGGTATTCGAGAATTCTTCGAGCCCAACGATCAGCTCGGGATCGGTGGCGAACGCCGGGATCGCATCCCAGAGTGCGCGACGCGTTGGAATCCAGGAGAGAGTTTCCGCGAAGTAGGTCTGGATTTCTGGCGACGCCATGAACTTCGCGAGCTCCCAGGATTCTTCCGGGTGCGCCGACCCGACCGGCAGCGCCGCAGAGAGGACTCCGGACCATGTGGCCGGGGTCGTGTTGTACGGCGAGGCCGAAACTGCCCAGTTGACGGGCGACTCCGAGCCATTGACCGAACCAACACCGAAACCGGTCGGTTGCGTCATCATCGAAACGGAACCGGTGAGAAACGGATTCGTCCCCCGTGCAGCGTTCGCGATGAAGTTGGCCTGCTCTTCGGCTCCTCCGTACATGTCGCTTACCTCAACACACCAGGCAAGTGCTTCGACGATGGCCGGGTCATTCACCGTTACGGTCGTGAGATCGTCGCTGACGAAGCTGCCGCCGTTTTGCCAGCCATAGAGGAAGAGGTACGAGTTTCCGCCGGCGCCTGGTCCTCCCGATGGACTGAGTGGAATGTAGCCAATTCGGGAGTACGTGTCGCCATCCTTGACATCGAGTTCCTCGCCCATCGCGACCGCTTCTTCCCACGTCGTCGGTGGAGCGGTGATCCCCGCCTCCGCGAAGTGATCCGTATTGTGGTAGAAGATCCGGTCATCCCAGTAGTAGGGAAGTCCATACGCCAGACCGGCAAAGGTGTTCGAAGAGAGTGCGATCGGATCGATCTCTCCGAGATCCATGCCGTCGGCCGCGGCCAGGTCGTCGACCGACCGGAGAAAGCCGTTTGCCGCGAGGGACGGGATGCGCTGGTCATCGATCCATGTGGCAACGTCGGGTGCGTTGCCGCCGCCAATCGCCACGGAAAGCGCCTGCGTATATTCCTCCCATGGACTGTACGCAAACTCGACGCCAATCTCAGGATAGGCGTCCATGAAGCGGTTGTAGACTTCCTGGAAAGCGATGCCATAGTCATCGCTGGTCGCAGTTGGTGAGACTGGCTGAATAGCCGTGATCGTCACCGGGCGATCCTGATAGGCTTTGGCTTTGGCGAGAATTTCAGCGCGGGCCTCAGGAGTGAACCGGCTGACCTGACTCGACAGTCCGGCAATTCCTGCCGCCGCCGCGATCTGGCCGCCGCGCTGAAGCACGGATCGACGAGAGAAGTTCTTTCCCCAGTATGATTTCATGACGGTTGACTCTCCTTTGTCCGTCCATCGTCGGACAGGTCAGCTCTTCGGATGCACCTGACGAGAGGCGGGTCCGCAGTTACATTCAGACAACCTCCTCTCTTCACCGTTCTCCACTACGCAGTCGCGACTGTTGCTGGTTGGCCAGTGCGGAGACTCTCGTAAATCGCATCGATGCAGGCCATCGTGTTGAAGTTCTCGGTGACCGTGTTGGCGGGCTCTGTTCCAGCTCGGATCGCTTGCACGAACGACGCAAGTTGATTGGTGAACGGATCGGGGGACAACCCGGTCATCTCATCCTCAGGCAGCGTGGTGAATCCCTGATACATGTCAGCCCACGCCGTGGCAGGTTCGCCGCCATCCGAGCTGTAGAAAAGCGGACCGTGATACTGGCCGATGCGCTCGGCGTGCTGAACGATCGTTCCATGCTCGCCGAAGAGATGCATCGCTTCGTTGTACGGTGTGCGAACCGCCAGGTAGTTGGCGTGCAACGCGCCAGAAGACCCATCGTCCATGCGGAAGAGAACGACCGCGCTCGACTCAGCGCCGTTGTAAAACGGGGGATCGTATCGTCCAGTCGCCATCACTTCCGAATAGTTGCGCCCGGTGATGAAGCGAACGAGATCGATCTGATGCACGGCAATGCTGATGACCGCGCCGCCGCCGGCGCGCTGTCCATCCAGCAGCCAATGGTCCGCGCCCGGTGGAAGTCCCAGAGTTCCCTGCAGGTATGCGGGCAGGTTTTGCCAGGAATGGATGTCAAAACTTCGCAGTGACCCGAATCCGGGAGGCTCCTGTTGAACCCAGTTGCGCAGCCAGAATCCTTCGCGATTGAAGCGTTGGGTCTGCCCTGCGACAACCGGGGTGTCATTCCGCGCGGAGAGTTCTCGCAGGGCACGGGTCTCATCCAGCGTGCAGGTCAATGGCTTTTCAACGAGAACCGGTATGCCTGCCTCGACAAAATCCTTCGCAACGTCGAAGTGGAGAATGTGCGGAACTGCAATGATTGCCGCGTCGAATCCTCCGGCGTCGATCATCACCCGGTGATCGCCGAAGGTGGATGCCGGGTCGGTGAGGGACGACGCAAGCGTCTGCGCGGCATCTGGCCTGGCGTCACACACGGAAACCAGCGTCGCGCTCTCAGGCTGCGCCAGGATAGCCGCGCGATGCCGGCGACTGATGCCGCCAGCGCCAACGATGGCTATCCGGAGAGGATGGTCACTCATGGGTCGGTCGCTCCGCGGGTATGAACGCCGCTTTGTATCGATCACGTTCATTCACTGTCACTGACCACATCAAACACCAGAACCTCGTATCGCTCCGTAAGCGTTTCACCTGTCTTCAGGGAAACCGGGCCGAGGTTTGATGGACCAATACCCATGAATGCAAACGGTTTGTCCATCACGAAGAGTGCGTTGCCCATGCTCTGACTCAATCGCACGGCCGCCTTCTGTACGGGCCATGTCCCGTCGATACTGCCCTCGAACTCGGCGATGCGGTATGTGGTGCCCGATCCTTCGGCTATCGGTGTTTCCTGTCCGTCGAGAAGGAGTCGATTGCCACCGGTGCAGCCAAACTCACGCCGAAATCGGATGCCAAGTCCGTGGTAGTTGACCAGCCGCCCATCAGCCTGCAGGGCGCTCCATTTGCTCATCGTCAGTTCGGTGTCCTGGAGGGCAGAGAGTTCAGCGCTCCAGATCCAGGCAAAACCATTCGAGGCCGGTTCGTGACGGCAGGAAATCGACCGCGTTTCCTGGAAGATCGGATCACCACCATCGCTGGGAAGCCAGCGGAGCGTTTGTTCGAATCCGACCGTCTCAGCAGCGTCGGTCACGGACGTGAACTGCTCGTGAACCTGGCGTCCCGGCACTTCACCAGGTTTGGTCGGGCGTTCTTCCCAGAAGTTCACATTCGGCACACTGAGCGCATACATCAGCCCCTTGTGATGCTTGTGGTCGTGCGGAGATGCCAGCGAAACAACGTGACCGGCCGGCGTTGTGAGCGGATGGAGATATGGCTTGAACTCATCCGTGTAGTTGTAGCGACCAGCGACTCGATCACCGAGTCGAAACGTTGCCGCCGAGGTGTCCAATTCCAGGTTCATCGCAATCTCTGCCTCAATCGCTGATCAGACGGTCACCAACCGTCTTTTGGAGGAATGCCAGACTTCGATCTGCCTCATCGATCGTCCCGCATTCGACACTGAGAAAGAGCTCGCGGTCAAGAGGCTCCAGAATGCGAATGACCCGCTCCCAGTCGACGACTCCCTCTCCGCAGGCACAGCCGACCGGTGTGCCGGTGACCTTGCCCCGCTCAGCCTCGCTGTGCGCATAGCTGATGTCTTTGGCATGAATATGGAGCACCTGGTCGCGAACGTGCTCGAGAGCCTCGTACGGATCCTCGGCGGCCGCGAGATAGGCGTTGCCTGTATCCCAGTTCACCCCGATCCATGGCGATGGAACGAGATTCACAATTCTCAGCAGACCATCTGACGTCTTGGTATAGACACCGTGAGGCTCGACGCAGAGATAGACGCCATGCCGCCGGGCAACCATTTCTGCCTTCTTCAACGAATAACGCATCGCGTCATGCGCTTCGTTGTCGTCCATCCAATCCGGTTTGACCATTTCGTCGGTATTGACGAACTTCGCGTCGTTGGCATCGGCGAACACGATCGCCCTGGTCAACCGCTCGACGGCGGCTTCAGGTTTCATGAGCGGGCTATGTCCGCTGATACTCGAGACCTCGACTCCCGCGTTGCGGCACATCTCCTTCATGAGCAGCGGGTCCTCTTCCATCGAAAACGAATGGAAGTAGTGAACTTCGCTGAGCAACTCCCAACCCGTGTGAACCATCGGTTCGACGTACTTGTAGCCGAGCTCACCGGCGATGCGAACACCCGATGCGAAGTCCTTGTCAGCGCTGCGCACGAACTCCATATTGATTGCGAGACGAAAGGTGGCCATGAATCCTCCAGAAGCTGATGACCTGCTCATGCTATTGGGAGCCCACGGAGAACTCGTACAATTTCCTCCGATGGAAGATTTTGAACATGCCTCCGCGGGCGGCGTGGTCGAATTGCTCTCGAGGAAAAACCCGGAGCGTGGACGAAATCCATGATCTCAGACGCCGCTGTCTACCGACTTGGCAAACAGCTCTATCACGCAGATACATGCGAGCCGCTCCGAAGAGGCGTGGAGTGTGGTGAAGTCGAGCTCGTCGCCCGGGTTCGTGGCACGTATCCAGGAGAACCGTTGGGTCCAAACGATGTGCCCGAAGTCCGGACTGTGGGCTATTGGGACGCTCCGCAGGATCAGGGATGGGGCCTGGACTGGCACCGAAACGAGGGCATCGAGCTCACGTTTGTCGCGCAGGGCAAGGTTGCTTTCGCGGTCGATGACCAGGAGTTCCTCCTGGGGCGTGGTGATCTCACCATTACCAGACCCTGGCAGTTGCACCGGGTTGGAAATCCGAATGTCGGAGCCTGCCGGCTCTACTTCCTGATCTTGGATGTCGGCGTTCGCCGGCCGAATCAGGAGTGGACCTGGCCCGAATGGCTGGTGCTTTCACCATCGGACGAGCAGAGCCTGACGAGGAATCTAAGCCACAATGAACAGCCGGTATGGCACGCCGGTGATGAAGTTGCGGAATATTTCGACCGATTGGGCGCGGCCACCGCGTCCTATGATGAGCGCAAGGGCGACAGCCGGCTGAAGTTGTATATCAACGGTCTCTTTCTCTCGCTGTCCGAGATGTTGCAGGGTGAGAAACCACCGCTGAACCCGTCGCTTTCTTCATCCTGTCGAACGGTCGAACTGTTTCTTTCGACGATCGGCGAGCATCTGGACGAGGATTGGTCCCTCGATTCCATGGCCAGTGCCTGCGGATTGGGCAAGAGTCGCTTTTCCGAACACTGCACCCAACTCACAAACATGTCGCCAAACGAATATCTCTCCAAACGGAGAATCGAATCGGCGACGGAGCTGCTGCGTACGCAGCCATCGCTGAGCATTACCGACGTGGCGTTCCGGGTCGGTTTCAATTCCAGCCAGTACTTCGCGACGGTCTTTCGGACTCACATGGGATGTACGCCACGAGCGTTTCGCGTTCAGTTCGAACAGACTCCCGTTCGATAGTTCCATGCCGGGAATCGACCCAGGTTGCCAGGCCTTCAGGACGGCCGTTCGGGCAGTTCCTTCGTGAGAACTTCTCCCGATGGCGTGATCACTGTGTCTTCGAAAACCGGCTCGCCCGCAGAAATCCAATCGGATGATCGGTCTGGCCGTCGATGGTCAAATCAGAGAGCACTTCCCCGACGACTGGAGCGAATTTGAAGCCGTGACCGGAGAAGCCGCAGGCGATGACGACCTGTTCGTGCTCAGGATGCCGGTCGAGGATGAAGTGTTTATCGGGGGTCATGGTGTAGAGACAGGTGAGCGCGGCGGCGACCGGTCCCGACGAGCCAGGCAGGTAGTGGTCCATCACCCGGCGGAACATGGTGATCTCGTCGTCGGTCACCGCGGGTTGCACGTCATCGGCAGAAACGGATGGGAGGCTGTCGTGACGGCCGATCTTGAACCCGATCTTCTCCGGTCCCGGGATCGCGTAGTAGTGGCCTTCCGGAACGAGCAACGAGAAGACCGTGCTCTTCTCCGAGTCGAAGTGGTCGTAGCGCTCCGAGAGAAAATGGGCGTTGGGGACGCGCTGCACTTCGAGTGGTAGTCCGAGATCGGCCAGGACGCTGCTGCTCCACGGTCCCGCCGCGATGACCAGGCGGTTCGCCTGGTAGCTTCCTTTGCCGGTCGTGACGGTCACGCCGTCGCCATTCGTCGACCAGCTGAGCACCGGCTCGTCGAAGTGCAATGCGGCGCCGTTTGCCCTGGCCAGCTCCTGAAACGTTCTCACAGTCTCCGCAGCGAGCACGAAGCCGGCCTGCGGTTCGAGCACCGCCACCAGATCCTCCGGCAGCCGTACACCGGGGTGCCGCTTGCCAACCTCGGCGGGTGAGAGGAGCTCGTAGGGCAGGTTGTAGAGCTGCCCACTCTTGATGGTTCCGGCGACCGTGCGGCCATCCGGCGCGCCGATGATCAACCCGCCGTTTTGCCAAAGCAGCTTGCGATTCGATTCCGCTTCGAGCTCGCGCCAGAGGGCGTAGGAGCGCTGGATGAGCGGCACGTAGTCGGGCGCTTCGTGATAGGCCTGCCGGATGATCCGGCTTTCTCCGTGGGAGGAGCCGCGGTCGTGTCCTGGTGCGAGCGCGTCGATGCCCAGGACACGCAACCCCCGTTTCGCCAGCGCATAGGCCGTCGAGCTTCCCATGACGCCCAGTCCAATGACGATGACATCAGGGGTTTCGGCCATGGTGCGCTTCTCCAGATCGGCGGCTCGCGCCGGCAAGAACAGGGTCCCAGTGTGGGGACGATCGACGCCGCCTATTGTCCTGCACTAGGCGGAATCCGGCTCGGTGGCCGTTTGTCACTTCCGAATGCTGACTTCCCTCGTGGCGCCCAGCGCGCTGGAAATGGCGCCGGCTGTTTCGAGGAGCTGCGGGCCGAGCTCGAGCATCCGCTCTCTGGTCAGTCGATAGGCTGGTCCGGCGATCGAAACGCTTCCCGCCAGCTCGTTCGGGTAGGTCCAGACGGGCGCGGCCATGCCATTGGCCGAATCGACGTACTCGGCAGTGTTGATGGCAAAACCCCGTTTCCGGATGGCTTCGATTTCCGCCCGGAGCTGATCGGGGTCGGTGATCGTCGACGCGGTCTGCCGCTCCAGTCCGGAGGCGATGACTGTGTCGAGAAGGGATGTGTCGGTGAAGGCGAGAAAGACCTTCCCCGGAGAAGAGCAATGCAGTGGTTCCCGCTCCCCGATCCAGCCGACATAGCGCACCGGATCGGGACTGGGGACCTGATCGATCAGCACGGCTCTGTCGACATCCAGAATGGCCAGATTGCCGGTTTCGCCCGTTGCCTCCGCGAGGCGGCGCAGGTGGAGGCTGGCAACCTGCCGGAGCTCCAGCTGGCTGAGCATCACGCCAGACAGCTCCAGAACGCCTGGTCCCAACCGGAACTTGCCGCTGCCGGGGTCCTGTTCCACCAGACGACGCTCGGCCAGCGTCGCCAGCAGTCGTGAGACCATGCTGTTGCTCAATCCCAGCGCTCTACCAAGCTCGTTGACGCCCCACGCTGGCTGATCCGCCGAAAAGGACCAGAGGATGTTCAGCGCGTGGGTGACGGACATCGTCAGCCGAGTCTGTGTCGTGGCGGCAGCATCTCTTGGGACAGCCGGCTGTCGCTTTCGCGTCGTTGTGATCTTCACGTCATCAGGCATTGGTGGTTCTCTGTCATGCGTCCGCTGCCGTGTCGTAGCCGGACCAGTCATCGACGACTTTGCTCCACTCCCGCCGGAAAAATGGCTGCCCGGCGATGTCGATCTCCGCGGTCGCCCGCACGGCGAATGGCGTCAGGTAGCCCTGCACGCGGACCGCGATGTCGCCGGCGCCACGTTTGAGCACGTAGCGCGAATCGGATTGCAGATTCGTCTCCCAGGGACGGTCGGCGTTCGTGGTGACGGTCGAGTGATGATCGCTATGGAGCTCGCCACCGCCGTCGATGAGGTAGCGGGCCGTTTTTCGCGTCTCGAACGCGGTCACGCGCTGGCCAATATGCTGATGGACGACGTGGAGATCGATACCGGACGAGGGATCGACGGGTTGGAGGGAGGCATCCGCTGCTTGCAGGGCTGGATCGGGCAACGGCGTGTCTCTCTGCGGAACGATCGGCAGATCGATCGACGTGCCGTTCTCGCCCAGATGAATCGTCAGGTCGTAGGGGTTCGGTGTGGGCCAGAGTGTCGGGAAATCGGCTCCGGCGATGCAGAGTCGCAGCCGGTCGCCCGCCTGAATGACCGCCGATGTCGGGTGCATCGGAATCGCGATCGACCGTATCTCTCCAGGCTTCAATGGATCAGGGGTCGCGTGAGCATCGAGGCGGGCCGGGTTGCGATTTCCTTCTGAAATGACTCGTGATTCTCCTCGGGCGTTGACCGCGCAGAGCTTGACGACCAGGGTCAGCTCGGGGGTGTTCGCTGAGAGGGAAATGTGCGCGACGGGAGTGCCGGTGATCTCGATCGCGTCCGGCAGCGGGTCGCTCGTGTAGGTGAGCGACATCAGGTCGTCGGCACTCTGGTCGGTCGGGATCGGCAGGAGTTTGCGGTGTCCGTTGTAGCCGATCGACCCGGTTCCGACTCGGGCATCGTAGGCGTAGGTATGCGAATGCGCTGTATCCGTTGCGCCGCTGCTCAGGGTGTTGCCGGGTTGGGCGTGCAGTCTGGTCGGGGTGGTTCTGGCGATCGGCCACTCCGCTTCGTGACGCCAGCGCTCCTCACCCATGACATAGATGGTTACCGGCGGTTCGAGCTCGACGCCATTCTCGATGCCCTTGAGCCATCGGTCCCACCAGCGGTCCATCTCGTGTACGCCGCCGATCGGATGAACGGGTGAGATGTCGGCCAGCGAGTGTTTCCAGGGACCGATGAGCACTCGTTTGGGAGCCTGGACCGCCTCGAAGACCGTGAATGTTGGAGCGGTATAGGCGTCGTACCAACCACAAATCCCAAAGGTGGGCACCTCGATCTGCTCGTAGGGAATCTTGCGCCGCACCCAGAATTCGGGGTCGGGGGGCGAACCATGCCAATCGAAGAACCAGGGATGAGCGGCCTCGAGACGCTCGTGCCAGAGTCGCTCCCACCTTCCCTCTCGATCCTGCCGCACCGGCGGGAGGAGGTTGGAAACGACCATGCCGGTACCCCAATCGACATCGCCGAGCAGCAGACCGCGGCAGCCATGATTGCGATGCAGCCATTCGTAGTTGTCCATCGTGGCGTGGATCGGCACGATGGCCCGCAGGTGTGGCGGTCTGGTCGAGGCGATCGACAGTGAGGTTATGCCGCTGTACGAAATGCCCCAGATGCCGATGTCCCCCGTACACCAGGATTGCTCAGCCATCCATTCGACGATGCTGTGCCCATCCTCTCGCTCCTGCGGGTCGAATGGATGTGGATTGATCCCTTCCGAGTTGCCGGTCCCCCGGAAATCGACATGCAGAACGGCGTAGCCACGACTGGCGAAATGCCGGTGATGTGGTTCGTGGGCCTGCCCGCCGTAGGCGTCTTTGATGTAGGGGTTGAACGACAGAATACCCGGCCATACGCCCGGCTCGGTGGGGATGAAGAGATTGCCAGCGAGGCGGACGCCATCGGGCATCGGAATCATCACATCACGAATCAGCTGGACCTCGTAGACGCGATCGTTGCTCACCGCTGCTCCCGTCGAGCGGACGCGCTGGCCCGCCTGTTCGTATGCCGCCACCTGTGGAAACTCATTCGGCAACACTGTTGCCGAACATTGCAGCATCCTATTCAGGAAGGGAGGAGCTGTCAATCCCCGCTCAGCAGACTTTTCAGACTATGGCGATAATCTTGTCTGACTGCTGACTGCTGACTGCTGACTGCTGACTGCTGACTACCCACCGAGGAACACCATGGCTGCCGAATCACTTCTCACCCACCTGCGCACCGAACTCGCTTCCATAGAAGAAGCGGGTATGTTCAAGCGCGAAACCGAGATCACCTCACCCCAGGGATCGGACATCACGACCGAGCGGGGCGCGATGATCAACTTCTGCGCCAATAACTACCTGGGTCTGGCCAACGACCCGGCGATCGTCGAGGCGGCGATCGCGGGGATGCATTCGCATGGTTTCGGCATGGCCTCGGTTCGCTTCATCTGCGGCACGCAGGATCTGCACAAAGAGCTGGAGCGATGCATCTCGACCTTCCTCGGAACCGAGGACACGATTCTGTACAACTCCTGTTTTGACGCGAACGGCGGGCTCTTCGAGACGATCCTCGGTCCGGAAGACGTGATCATCAGCGACGCGCTCAATCACGCCTCGATCATCGACGGTGTCCGGCTGGCCAAAGCGCAGCGGAAGGTCTACCAACATGTCGACATGGCCGACCTGAAAACCAAGCTCGAGGAGTCGAAGGAGAACCGGTTCCGCCTAATCGTCACCGATGGCGCGTTCAGCATGCATGGCGACCTCGCTCCGCTCGATCAGGTCTGCGATCTGGCCGACCAGTACGACGCCATCGTGGTCGTCGACGATTCGCACGCCACGGGGTTCATGGGCGAAAACGGCAAGGGCACGCCCGAGCACTTCGGGGTCATGGACCGGGTCGACGTGATCACCAGCACGCTGGGCAAAGCGCTCGGTGGCGCGGCCGGCGGGTTCACCAGTGGCCGCCAGGAGATCGTCGAGATGCTTCGGCAGCGGTCGCGGCCCTACCTTTTCTCCAACGCCCTGCCTCCCGGTATCGCCACGGCGACCCTTGCCGCCCTGGATATCGTCGAGAACCGTCCCGAGCTGCGGCAACGACTGAAGGAAAACACCGCCCACTTCCGGGAACAGATCCAGGCAAAGGGCTTCACGATTTTGCAGAGCGTTCACCCGATCGTGCCGATCGTCCTCGGTGATGAAAAACGGACCGTCGAAATGGCTCGCCAGATGAACGAGCGGGGCTTTTTCGTCGTCGGCTTCAGCTATCCGGTCGTGCCAAAAGGTCAGGCGCGCGTTCGTGTCCAGCTTTCCGCCGCCCATACCCGCGAGCAGATCGACGCGGTGATCGAGGCGTTTGCCGAGGTGGGGAAGGGGTTGGGGGCGGTTTAGTTGGCAAAGGGCAAAGGGCAAAGGGCAAAAGGCGAAGGGAATGGGGAGATGGGAGATGGTAGCGATCGCGGGGAGATCCCTCACCCCCGGCCCCTCTCCCGACCGCGGGAGAGGGGAGTCTGTCTGCCATCTCCCGTCTCCCATTTCCTATTTCCCATCTCCCATTTCCGCTCACGCAATGAGGTGATTCAATGCCCGATATCGAGAATTTCACCGGCAAGACCGCGCTCGTGACCGGCTCCGGTCAGGGGATGGGACGGGCGATTGCCGTCGCGCTGGCGCAGCGGGGCGCGAGTGTGGTCATCAACGATGTGAATGGCGAGCAGGCCGGGGCGACGGCGCGTGACCTGGCCGAGGTCTACGGGATAGAGACGATGGCGGTCGCCGCGAGCGTGATCGATCGGGCTGCTGTGCACGAGATGGTGGCGGCGATCGTCGAGCGGTTCGGCGGACTGCACATTCTGGTCAACAACGCCGGGGTGCTGCGGCCGACGAAAGCGATCGACATTCCCGAAGAGGAATGGGACTGGGTTGTCGACGTCAACCTGAAGGGGACGTTTCTCGTTTCGCAGGCAGTTTTGCCGGTCATGCGTGAACAGGCGTGGGGACGGATCGTCAATATCTCGTCGTCAGCGGGGCGGAGTGTGAGCACGGTTGGCGGAGCTCACTACACCGCCGCGAAGGCGGGAGTGCTCGGGTTCAGCCGCCATCTAGCCAAGGAAGAAGCGGGCCACGGCATTACGGTCAACGCGATCTGCCCCGGTCTCTTCGACACCGAGATGGTCCGGCACACGATCGACGACGCCCGCACCGAGGCGTATGCGAAGAGCTTTCCGATCCAGCGGCTTGGTCTGCCGGAGGAAGTCGCCGAACTGGTCGCGTTCCTGGCTTCCGACCGCGCCGCCTACATCACCGGAGCCTCGCTGGACATCAATGGTGGGGATCTCATGATTTGACCTCTCGCGTATAGCGGACGGAGAGCTCGCCAAAGGGCCCCGGCAGCTCGGGAGATCGCCACTGTCCACGTGCCGTCGACTCCAATCACCGGCGCGCGCTGCTCAGGCGCACCAGCGTTTGAGCAGCAGATCGGCTTCCTCCGCCATCTCGCGCACGATGTCGCCCGCCGGTTGGACGCGGTGCACGCCGCTGACCGATTCTCCTGCCCAGAGCGACATTGCCTCGACCGCTCCGGTCGTCCCCTGGTGGGTCCCAGTGCTCTGGAACCGCACGATTGGATAGGGATTCCCGGTATAGATATTGGTTCCTTCACCAACCGCTTCTTCAGGAAATGCCTCGGCTGCCTCGAGCGACGAGCGAAGCACCCGGTGTGGGGCATCCTCCCATCCGATGTGGAATGCGTCCGTATACACAGTATCTGCTGCGTTCGCGGTGATGAGCCCCTGGACATACGCCGGGTGTGCCCCGGACTCGGGTGACGCAACAAATCGGGTGCCTACTCTCGCTCCATCCGCGCCAGCAGCAAGCACTGCCGCGAGTGCCCGGCCATTGCCGATTCCCCCGGCGCCCAGGACCGGAACGTCGACGCTTTCCAACACCTCGGTCAGCAATGCCAACAAGCTGATCCGGCCCCGTACATGCCCGCCCGCCTCGATTCCCTGGGCGACGATCAGATCGCAACCGGCGGTTTGGGCGGCGATCGCCTCATCCCGTGAACCCACCTGCCAGCAGGCGAGCGCGCCTCGTTCGTGAACCAGGCCGACCAGCTCCGGATCGGGATCGCTGTAGAAGAACTCGACGATGCGTGCTTGACTCGCCGCGGCGGCGACGGTGGCGGGCATCATGTCCGGTTCGACGAAGTGCGGGATGATATTGGCTCCGAACGCGCCGGGGAGATTCCTGGGCAAATGCTCGAACATGTCTGAGATCATCTCGGGATCGACGCCATATACCGAGATCATGCCCAACCCGCCCGCTTCAGCTACCGCGGTCGCGAGGCGTGGATGCGACAGCGAGCCCATTCCCGCCTGCTGGATAGGGACTTCACAGCCAACCAGCTCGGTGAATCGTGTCGAGAGCACTTCAGTCTCCTGTTGCCTCGGCCGTCCCGCCGCAAGCGATAGTCGCTTGAGGCGGACTCGAAAGATCTCGCTGTCGCCGGCAGCGGTCTTGCCCGCCAACCACCAACACCGGGCCAGATCGTCAACTGCCGAGCGGTTCGTTGCGGAAGCACGCAGCTCCGAACTCTGCGGATGCGGCCCGTTTTCCAGTTTCGCGCCTACCGGCACACCAGGCCGTTCGACGGGATTGCGCAAGATTGCATTGTACCCGGACAGCCGCCAGATCCCGCCCAAGGCACATGGTTCGTGGCGATACGGACCGGCTCTGCGATTTCTGCGGTCCCTTCGGGGCCGAGATGGTCCTCGCGACCGTCGACAATGCGCGTGCTGCCTACATCACCGGAGCCTCGCTCGACATCAATGGTGGGAGATCCGATGGCTGAAGCCAACGGCTAAGACGCCTCATAGTGGTGACGACGGTTGTCGACAAGATGGCGGCGTGCATGGGATGGGATTTCGCCCCATGCTGGTGACGAGGTTGGCGCTGGCCGCGATCGTATCCGCGGCCAATGAGGGGTCTTGGCCACCGGTTTCAACCGGTGGATCGCTGAAGCCAACAGCTAAGACGCCTCATAGTGGTGATGACGGTTGTCGACAAGATGACGCCGTGCGTGGGATGGGATTTCGCCCCATCCTGGTGACGAGGTTGGTGCTGGCTGCGATCGTATCCGCGGCCAATGAGGGGTCTTAGCCACCGGTTTTAACCGGTGGATCTCATAGTGGTGATGACGGTTGTCGACAAGATGGCGCTGTGCGTGGGATGGGATTTCGCCCCATCCTGGTGACGAGGTTGGCGCTGGCTGCGATCGTATCCGCGGCCAATGAGGGGTCTTCGCCACCGGTTCTAGCCGGTGGATCGCTCGATGACCTGGTCCTCCAACCGGTTCAGCAGTCTGTGCCAGCGGTTTGCCGGGAGCTCGGGGTGCAGCAGACTGACCCCGAACGCGAATTTGCTTGCCTTCACCGGCCGGAATCCGTGCGCCCAGAGGTAGCGATCCATCGGTAATGGAGCACCCGCGCTTTTCGTTTCGATGGTCAGCCAGCCGGGCAAGGAGAGCTGGTGACCATCCAGCCCCGCGAAGCTGAGATCGCGGTCGATCGTCATCCGGCCGGCGCCCGCCGGAAAGACGATCGTCGTCCGCCGGTAGAAGGTCGAGAGACAGGGTTCGAGATGGTCGGCATGCTCGCCGATCTGCGGGAATGCCCGCAACCAGGCGAGGTCGTCGATGCCAAGGGCGCCGAACGCGCTCTGGTCGTGATTGAGCCGCTCCTTCACGGTCATGCCCCGACCATCCCGCACCTTCACTTCGAGCTGGCAGATACCGGTGTCGTTGTACAATCGGGTTCGCACCTTGAACCGGTTTGGCCTTCGTCGCAATGTCCGGAAGTAGGCGGCGTGGTCGTCGTCGAAATAACGGGTGGTGTAGTTGAATTCGCGTGTCCCATCGATCTGCAAGACGCGTGATCCCGGTTCGATGCCCGCGAAGAGCGATGCCGCTGCTTCGACCGGCACGAGATATTTGCGGTCTCGCCGGGTGAGAAACGAGGCTTCCGTCTGCAAATCGATCAACGAGATGCCATCGAACGACGAGAGTGCGGCAACCGCGGCGTAGGGCAGATTGGCAACGCTCACGGCCGCACCAGACTTCCCACGCTCGCCCGCTCCGTGAACTGCCCGGGAGACTGCGCCGGCAGCAGCTCGTACCGGACCTCGACCCGCGTGGTGTCGTTGACCATATCGATCTGGTGAATCGCCAGTTGCCGGACTTTGCCGCCCAACACGCCTTCCAGATAGCTGGTCAGCTGTGCTTCATCGTTGATCGCCCGGTCGAGGGTCATCAACCGGGTCCGGTAGCGGCCGAGCAGGCGGGGATGATCGCCGATCCATAGCGCGCCAACCAGCAACGCCATCAACCCGATGTTGAGCTCGATCGAGCTGCTCAGCGTGCCCCCGAGCAAACCGAGCGCCAGTGAGGCGAAGTAATACGAAACCTCGCGCTGCGTGAGCTCGTCCGACCGCAGCCGGATGATCGAGAGCACACCGAACAGCCCAAATCCCAGTCCGATCGATGCGTTGACCGACATCAGCGTCACTGAGAGCGCCAGCACGCCGGTATTGATCGCCAGATAGGCGACGATCATGTCCCGCCGCCGGTGGCGGGGAAAGTAGATGCCAAAAACGAGAATGCAAATCGCCACGACATTTGCGGCGGCGAGAACGAACTGATCCACGAAAACCTCCTGCGCTCAAACCAAGCTGCGATCAGGTCTACGGCACGACTTTGTGAAGAATCTGAGACGATCTCACAGAAAACTCCCAAAGCCGGATTCGACACTTGTCACCAGCCGCTCGATGGCGAGCGCGCCTGTGGATCTGTTCATTGGAGGTTTTTGTGACTCTTCCCACCATCGACGCCGGCTGGCGCGTTTCCCGCCGGACACTCCTTTCTTCGACTGCGCTGGCGGCCGGAATGGCCGCATCCGGACGGTTCTCGCTGAGCGGTGCTCCCGTTTCGGCCCAGACTGATGCTTCCGTGTTTTTCGATGGCGCCGTCGTGCACGACCTTCACGCCCTTTTCGACGACGAGGCATATCAGACGGTCATCGCCGCGTACCAGGACACGGCAAAGAAGGAATGGCTCCTGGCCGCATTGACGATCGATGACGAGTCGTTCGACGATGTTGGGTTCCGCCTCAAAGGCAACTCATCCCTGATGGGTCTGCGCGGAGGAAATGGCGGCGGACCGGGAGCGTTCTTTCAGGAGGGGGATGGCACGCCGGTTGCCGGCGCCTTCCCATTTCCCGCCGGCGGCACCCCGGTTGCGGGTGAATTCCAGATCATCATCAATGGCACGCCGATCGCGGGCGAATTTCCGCCGATTTCGCCAGCCAGGATGGGGGTGAACGCACATTTGCCGCAGTTGGCGACATGTCCAGCGTCTCTGCCGATGAACCAGAGGGTCTGCCCTGGCTGGTGCGACTCGATCGCGAAGTCAAGGACCAGAATCTCAACGGGATGACCGAGTTCGTCATTCGGAGCAACAACTCCCAGACCGCGCTGAATGAGGCGGTCGCGCTCGAGCTCCTTGCCGCCGCGGGACTGGCGTCGCAGCTCTCCGCCTACGCCCGCTTCTCGGTCAATGAAAGCGACCCCCGTCTGCGGCTGGTCATCGAAAACCCGAATGACGAATGGATGGCCGCCAACTTTCCTGGAGACGGCATCCTCTTCAAAGCCGAGGCAACCGGCAACTGGAGTTATCGCGGCGACGATCCCCTGTCGTACGACGAGGTCTTCGATCTCGAAGCCGGCGGCACCAATGATGACGTCGCCGACTTTGCGCCATTGACCGCTTTTCTCGATTTCATCAACAACAGCGACGACGAAACCTTCGCCGCGGAGCTGCCCGTACGGCTCGATGTCGAGAAGTTCGCTGTCTATCTGGCGATGATGAACCTGATCGCCAACTTCGATGACATCGACGGGCCTGGCAACAACGCGTACCTCTTCTACGATCTCGATGCATCGCAGTTCACCGTCGTGCCCTGGGACATGAATCTCGCCTTCCAGGGTGGGTTTGGCGGAGGAATGTTTGGTGGTCAGGGTGGTCCCGGCAACGCCGGAGCCGGTCAGCAGGGGGATGGTCAGCGGCGACCCGAGATGCCTGAAGGGGGCACGATACGCATCGAGGGCGGCCCAGAAGGAGAGCGGGGCGGTTTCGGAGGGATGTCCAATCCCCTCGTCACCCGTTTTTCCGCGGTCACGGAATGGGCGGATCTGATCGAGAGCACGGAGGCCCAGCTTCGCGCCGATCTCTACGACAGTGGTCGGGCCGCCGAGATTCTGGCGCGCTGGGGCGATCTGCTCCAGACTCAGGCCACCGATCTTGTCGATGCCGGCACGATCGCCAGCGAATCGGCGGCTATCGCGGAGTTTTTCACCACGGCATGAGCGCGGTGCGGCCCTTGATCCTCGTTGTCGACGATGAGGAGAACATCCGCTTTCTGGTGACGAGCGCCCTCGGACTGGCGGGGATGGAGACAGTTGTCGCTACCTCCGGTCAGGAGGCGCTCGCCCAGCATGCGCTGCGGCGGCCGGATGCGATCGTGCTCGACATCATGCTCCCCGATCTCGATGGTTTCGCGGTGTTGCGGCGGTTGCGCGCCGATGGCGATGACACACCGATCATCTTTCTCACCGCCCGCGAGGCGATTTCCGATCGAGTTCGCGGGCTGAGCGACGGCGGCGATGACTACCTCGTCAAGCCATTCGATGTCGCCGAGCTGGTGGCCAGGGTCAGGCTCCGTCTGCGGGGATCGGGACAGGAGGGTTCCCGTAATCGCCTGCGCGTTGCCGATCTGGAGCTCGATACGGAGCTGCACACGGTCGTGCGCAACAGTGGCCGTATCTTCCTCTCGCCCACCGAGTTCAAGCTGCTCAACCTGCTGATGGTCAATAGCGGCCGGGTGCTCTCCCGGTCGCAAATCCTCGATCATGTCTGGTCGTATGATGCTGAGGTCGACCCGTCGGTTGTCGACACCTACATCAGCTATCTGCGTAAGAAGGTCGACATCATCGAACCGCGCCTGATCCACACGATCCGTGGGGTTGGGTTCACGTTGCGCGTCGAATCGTGACTCTGCGGTCCCGGCTGCTGATCGTCATCGCCATCCTGATGCTGGCCTACGGCGTCACGGCGGCGTTGGTGGTCAATGCCCAGCGGGATTTGCTCATCGAACAAATCGATGAACGGCTCATCGGTATGCCTCTCCTCTTTGGTCAGGCCGGGCCCGGACAAGTGGGCGGCTCGATCTCGCGGCCGGAACCGTCGGTCGACACATTCTCCATGGTCTATGTCGCGGCGGTCGATGCCGATTTGCAGGCACATCCTCTTGTCGTCGGCTCGACGCTGACCAACCCCCCTGATGTCATCGACGCGGTGGTATCGCGCGATGGCGAAGCGGGTCTGGTGACGATCTCCGGCGTTGACTCGGGCGAAAGCTTCCGCGCGCTCGTCTCGTCTGCGCAGCCGAACGGCGATGTCATCGTGGCCACGATGCCCCTCAACGAAGTGGACGATGCCATCAACCGGCTGAAGCGCACGCTGCTGATCGGGGGCGTGGCGATTCTCGCGGTGCTCGGTGCGCTCTATATCTGGATTCAGCGGCTCGGCCTCAAACCGATCGAGCGCGTCACCGCCGCGGCGGAAGCGGTCGCCGCTGGCGATCGCAGTAGTCGCGTCACGGTGGAACACCGGGAGACCGAGGCCGGCAAGCTGGGAACGTCGTTCAACGTGATGCTCGACGAGCTCGATCTGGCCGATGCCCGTCTGCGCCAGTTTGTCGCCGATGCCTCCCACGAGCTCCGCACGCCGCTCACATCGATTCGTGGCTATCTCGATCTCTACCGGCAGGGTGCATTTCGCCAGCCGGATGAGCTCGACGATGTCGTCCGCCGGATGTCGGCCGAATCGGCTCGCATGAATGATCTCGTCCAGGACCTCTTCGTCCTGGCCAGTCTCGATGAGGGACGCCCGCTCCGGTACGGCACGGTCGATCTGGGCCGCCTGCTCCGCGACGCGGCCCAGGATGTCAATGCGATCCAGCCCGGCCGGCCAATCGAAATCGAAACGCCGGCGGACGGGCCAATGCTGTGTGGAGACGAGGCGCTGCTGACACAGCTGATCGGTATTCTGGTAGCCAACGCACGGACCTATACCCCAGCCGATGTGCTGATCGGTCTTTCGGTCTCATTGCATGGCGACCGGGTGGTCATGACGGTTTCCGACCGGGGGCCCGGTCTCGATGCCGATGCGGCAAGCCATGTGTTCGACCGCTTCTGGCGCGGCGAATTCTCCCGCCACCGAAAGGAGCCGTCGACTGGCGCCGGATCCGGGCTGGGACTCTCGATTGCTCGCTCGATCGTCGAGTCGCACGGGGGTTCGATCGTGCTGGACACCGCTCCGGGCGAGGGGTGCACGTTTACCATCGGACTGCCCATTCGCACCGATCGCTGCCAGACTACCTGACCAGAAGTCCGATGGCTGAAGCCAACGGCTAAGACGCCTCATTGACGGTGATGAAGGTCGTCGGCCAAGGAGATTCAGCGCGTGGGATGGAACAGTGATCCATCCTGATGACAAGGTCGGCATTGGCACCGATCTCACCAACGACAGATGAGGGTCGTTGGTCAAGGAGATTCAGCGCGTGGGATGGAACAGTGATCCATCCTGATGATAGGGTCGGTGTTGGCGACGATCTCACCAACAACAGATGAGGCGTCCTAGCCACCGGTTTTCAACCGGTGGTTCACTAAGACTCGACGGGCGAGCCAAGACGCCTCATTGATGGTGACGAGGGTTGTTGGTCAAGGGGATGCAGCGCGTGGGATGGAACAGTGGTCCATCCTGATGATAAGGTCGGTATTGGCACCGATCTCACCAACGACAGATGAGGCGTCTTAGCCACCGGTTTTCAACCGGTGGTTCACTCGACGGGCGAGCTGCCGAGTGCCAGGTCATCCTTCCGGGGTGCGGCAGATGCCGTCGTCGTCGCAGATTTCTCCCACGGTTCTGCACGGACAGTTGATCGTGCCCAGACAGAAGTCATCGACCGCCGCGCCGCACTCCTGCCCGGAACCGCCATATCCGCCAGATTCGCAGGTTTCCGGTCTGCAGCATCCGCCAATTGCGGCGGCGCCCGCTTCAAAGGTCGATCCGTCGACGCAAACCGCTCCGATCGAGCAGCAGGTGCCAAAGCAGCAAATGCCTCCCGCAAAACAGTTCGTGCTGTTCTGCACCTCGACGCATGTGTCAGCAGAGCAGGTCCAGCAGGCCGCATCCCCTTCGTTCTCCGCTGCGCAGCCTTCGGGCGTGCAGAGCGGCGCCGGGTCGGTCGTCGAGGTGGACATCGGGGTGTTCCGGACCGTCTGGATAGTGGTGGTGATGACTTCGACATTGATCGGACCGCTGGCGGTGAAGTTTGGCGGCGCCTGATATTCCTCCAGGCAGTAGTCGCCAGGCGGCAAACTGGGAAACAACGCGGTGCCGAGTTCGGTGCCGCCTGTCCCATCGCCAACACACTGATCGGCCAGGGGATTGCCGGTGGGACCGCAGACGCCGGGGTAGAGGCGGAAGCAGGCGCCAGCGAGGGGTGTCGGTTCGGCTTGGTCGTCCCACTTGACCACGCTCAGCAAGAAGGTCTCGGGGGAGGCCGTCGTCGTTGTCGGGCATGCACTACAGACACCATTGGCGCAGCACGAGCCGCTCTCGCTGCCGCCGCAGAACTGGCCATTCGCCTGCGTATTTGCGACGCAGCTTTGAGAGGAGTCGCAGATCTGGCACTCGTCGCATCCACCCTGCTCGCCTGCCAGCACGGCCGCGCACATGTTGTTGACGCAGGTCCAGCAGGCGATTTCTCCATTTTCTTCAATGGCCGGGCAGTCGGCGGCAGAACAACACTGGGCGGCCGGATCGACACAGCTCCGGCTGCCATCCGGGTTGTCGCACACGGCGAATCCAGCAGGGCAACAGCTGTGCGCGGGATTGAGCGAATCGATCTCGCCGGCGGGAGTGAGCGCTCCCTCCGGGTCGTAACACTCCCCACTGCAGCATTGACTGGCACACGCCAGCTCACGCGGACAGCAGATCTCTTCCCTGACCTGTCCGGATCCACCACCGAAGACCCTCGCCAGACAGACCGCATCGTTCCCGCAACATTCACGGTCGCAGCATTGCAGCGGATCGTCGCAGCATTCCTTCCCACACGGTGAGCCGCCATTCGCCGGATCGCAACAGAAGTCGTGGTTGCCGTCCCGGGCGCACGACGCTGAGGCAGAACAACAGGTGCTGCCGCAGACCTGTTCGTCCTCATCACAGCAATCGCCCGATGATGTGCAGAGCCCGCTCTCACAACAGGCGCTGCCACACCACACATCCGTCGCTCCCGGGCAACAGTGGCCGCTTTTGCATTTGCCCGCTTCGCAGCACTCGCCGCCGCACATCTGTTTGGGCAGCTTGCAGGCCGGTGCGGCTGGTGGCGGGATCGTTGGGCGGGTCCCGACCGTGCGTGCGTCAGCCGCGGACCCGGCAGATCCTCCCGCCGCGCCCAGACCAATACCGAAGAAGCCTCTCAGCAGTGTGCGACGGGGAGCCCCGGCGGCGAACAGACGGGTAAGTCGGTCGAACTGGCGATCGTCCAAGGGACGCTCCTTCGCTGCGAAAGCCGGGGTGTCCGAGGGAGTCGATCCGAATCGCGGGAACGATTGATTCCCACACCCCAATGTGACTGTTGAACATAAGGCGGTATCTAGGGGCGATGGTACCGGATGCTCACCTGACCCGCAAGGTGGCGGCCCCGCGAGACCCGCCCGGTCGTAAACGAGCCGGGCTTGCGGCACCAAGGCCCTGCGGACCTATCGAGCCCCGGCAGGGGCATGGCACCGTGAGCGATGCCGCTTACGGCATCGCGGTGTCACGGGCAGCCCCGCACTGAGTAGTCCGGGCTAAGGGGCCTCGTTCACATCGATTGCGGTCAGAGAGCCGTAGAGGTCGGGGCGGCGCTCCCGGAAAAGGAGCCATTGACGGCGCAACCGCAAGGCTTCCTCGATGTCGACGGTGCCCACGACGAAATCTTCCTCGTCGATCTTCGCCTCAGTCGTCACTTGGCCCATCGCGCTGACGATCTTGCTGCCACCGAAGAAGGAGAAGTCCTTCTGTGTGCCGACCACATTGCAGTAGACCGACGGCATCAGGTTCTCCTTGGAACGGGCCTGGAGCAACGTTTTCCAACCTTCCGTGAATCCGCTTGGTCCTGCGGAGATGACGAGATTGATCAGCGAACCGGAAAGGGCATAGGTCCGCGTCAGTTCCGGGTACCAGACGTCATAGCAGATCTGAACGCTGACCGGTCCGAAGGGAGTGTGAAAGATGGGGGTCGCGCGGCCGGGAGCGAAGTAGACCCCTTCGATGTAGGGATGGAAGGTGCCGAGATGGATTTTGTCGTAATAGCCGTCGCCGACGAGACCATCGGGACCGACGAAGCAGAGGGAGTTGTAGACGAGGAAGGGGAAGTGCTCTTCGAGGCGAGCCATCCCCATGATGATGTGGAGGTTGTGCTTTTTTGCCTGGTCGATGAGGAAGGAGGTGGCGGGACCGGGGATGGGTTCGGCGGTGAGCGCGAACTTCTCATCGGCGCGATACCCCTGGAGGTAGAGCTCGGGGAAGAGGATGAGGTCGGCGCCGGCGGCAGCGGCCCGCTCGATGTATTCGACGGAGCGGTCGAGATTGGCCTGGGAGTCGCCCAGCACCGAATTGAGCTGCGCCAGCGCAATCGTCACCTGTCCGGTATGTGCCATCGGGGGTTTTCCTTCCACGGTCATCTGAAAACGCCATACATGGCGAGGCGGTTATGGCCCTTCGGGATGGCCCGAAGGGCCATCCTTCGACTTCGCTCAGGACCGACCACAAGGGATCGCCGCTACGAGTCGACGGCGGCCATAAATGGCGACGTTACGGGTTCAGCTGCCCCAGACCTCGCGGAAGACGCGGAGCCAGTTGCCGCCCATGATCTTCTTGGTGTCCTCTTCGGAGAAGCCTCGTTCGAGGAGCCGCCGGGTCAGGTTCGGGAAGCCTTGTGGTGTGTCGATTCCCTGCGGGTAGTGGTAGGGCGGGGGCGGGTAGGCCGCCGGACTCCAGATCCCCGTGTCGATGGCGTGCTGATACGCCTTCTCGGCTTGTCCTGGTTCGGCGACGGGCACCTGGCCTTCGAAATAGTCGATGGAAATCCCGACATGATCGGTGCCAACCAGATGAGACATGTAGGCAATGTGATCGATGAACTGATCGAGGGTGGGGTGGGGATCGCTGCTGACAAAGGCTGGATAGCCGACGGTGCCGACCAGTCCACCCGTCGCTGCAACCGCCTTGATCTGGTCATCCTTGATGTTGCGCGGGCTCGGGTGCACCGCTTTCGCTCCCGCGTGGGAGAAAACGGTCGGAGCGTTCGAGGCTGCGATCGCTTCCATGGTGGTGGTGTAGCCGGTGTGCGAGCAATCGACGATGACTTTCTGCTGGTTCATTCGTTCGATGAGCTGCAACCCGAACCGGCTCAAGCCGGCATCGGTGCGCTCCTCGCATCCATCGCCCACCCGGTTCTTGACGTTGTAGGAGAGCTGGATCATGCCAACGCCGAGCTCCTTGTAGGCGTTGACCAGATTCAGATCGTCCTCGATCGGCGTCGTTCCCTGGAAGTGGAAGATGATGCCGAATTTGCCCTCAGCTTTGGCTCGCTCGATATCGGCAGCGCGCTTGACATGGATGTAGTTGGGGTTGGTGTCGATAAGCCGGAGCCACTGACCGATCTGCTTGAGTGATTCTCCTGCTCCCAGAAACCCCCCGATGGTGGGTGCGGCAGCAGTGGTGCCTCCCTCGATCCACCAGTGGATCAGATCCTGGCGCCGCATCAGCGGACAGGTCGAGTCGATAACGATTGCTTCCTTGTGAATGCGTTCTGCGTCGACGGCGGACATCTGTCTCTCCTTGCTCCGAATCGATCAACTGACAACGACGTTGATGGTTCCTGGGTTGTTTCGGTCAGCTCATTCCGGTGCGCCGGGCGCTTCTGCGATCAGCTGCTCGAGCGGCTGGGTCAGTTTTCCGTAGAGATCGGGTCTGCGCTCCCGGAAAAGGAGCCACTGACGGCGCAGCAGCAATGCTTCCTCGATATCGACGGTGCCGACGACGAAGTCCTCTTCATCGATCTTCGCTTCGGTGGTCACTTTGCCCAGTGCGCTGACGATCTTGCTGCCGCCAAAGAAGGAGAAGTCCTTCTGCTTACCGACCACATTGCAATAGACCGAGGGCATCAGGTTCTCCATGGACCTCGCTTGCAGAAGAATGCGCCAGCTGTCGACGGCGACGGATGGACCGGCCGAGATCACCAGATTGATCAGCGAACCAGAAACGGCATAGGTGCGGGTCAGCTCGGGAAAGCTGGAGTCGTAGCAGATCTGGACGCTGACCGGACCGAAGGGGGTGTCGAAGATGGGAGTTTTGCGGCCGGGAGCGAAATAGACCCCTTCGATGTAGGGATGGAAGGTGCCGAGATGGATTTTGTCGTAGTAGCCATCGCCGACGAGTCCGTCTGGACCGACGAAGCAGAGGGAGTTGTAGACGAGGAAGGGGAAGTGCTCTTCGAGGCGAGCCATGCCCATGATGATGTGGAGGTTGTGTTTTTTGGCCTGGTCGATGAGGAAGGAGGTGGCGGGACCGGGAATGGGTTCGGCGGTGAGCGCGAACTTGTCATCGGCGCGGTACCCCTGGAGGTAGAGCTCGGGGAAGAGGATGAGGTCGGCGCCGGCAGCAGCGGCCCGCTCGATGTAGTCGACGGAGCGGTCGAGATTGGCCTGGGAGTCGCCCAGCACCGAATTGAGCTGTGCCAGTGCGACGGTGATCTGACTTCGTTGACTCATACCTTCCCTTCTCCTGTTTGAATCAGTGGCGATGACGCGGAATTGCTCGCACCCGTTCCTGGCGCGAGAAGATGACATGCCGCCCATCCTCCGGAGGCGGTTGGATAGGCAGGAGGAGCTACCTCGCTGCAGATCGGCCCGATTTTCACCGGGCACCTGGTGTGGAATGGGCAACCTGTCGGTGGCGAGAGAGGGCTCGGGATCTCGCCCCGTAGCACGATCCGGCTCCGGCGGGAACGTGGATCGGTGCGTGGCACGGCGGAAACCAGCGCTCGGGTGTAGGGATGACTGGGATTGCCCATCACTTCACGGCTCGGTCCCAGTTCGACAACCTGGCCGAGATACATCACCGCGACTCGCTGGCAGAAGTAGGTGACCACGCTGATGTCATGGGCGATGAGGAGAAAGGTGATTCCCATCTCCGATTGCAGTACCTTGAGCAGATTCAGAATCTGGGCTTGAATCGACACGTCCAGCGCGGAAACCGGTTCATCAGCCACGATCAAGTCGGGACTGAGCGCCAGTGCCCGGGCGATGCCGACCCGTTGCCGTTGACCACCACTCAGCTGATGGGGGAAACGGTCGAGAAAGACCTCGGACAACCCCGCTTTGTCCATCAATTCGTTGACGTCGGCGGCGGAGTGAGGAAGTTTGTGGGTGACAAGCGGTTCCGCGACGATGTCTCTGATCCGCAACCGTGGGTTCAGCGACGATTTGGTGTCCTGAAAGACCATCTGCATGTGTCGCCGGAGTGGCCGCAGATCGCGCTCAGGCAGATGGGTGATATCTGTGCCCCGGAAAACGATCCTTCCGCTGGTCGGTTCGTGCAACCGGAGGATCGAGCGAGCGAGCGTCGATTTGCCGCTGCCGCTCTCGCCGACCAGACCAAATGATTCACCACGGCCGATCTCGAAGGTCACGTTGTCCACCGCCCGGAGCACCTGTGGTTCGCCACCCCAGAGTCGCTCCTTACGCAGCGAGAAGTGCTTGGAGAGGTCGGTTACCTGAAGCAGCGGATCCACCTGGCTCATCTCAATACACCGGTGCTGAAGCATGATCCTGCTCCAGCTGTTCGGAAGCTGGACCAGGAAGGTCGAGTGAATCCGCAAAATGGCAGGCGGCGCGATGACCAGCGCCGACATCGACGAGCGGGGGAGTCTCGGTGCGACACCGATCCGCGACGTAGGGACAGCGATCGGCAAACCGGCATCCGGGCGGGATGTCGATCAGCATCGGCACGCTGCCTTCGATCGCGGCCAGCGGCCGGTCGCTTGGCTGAAAACCTGGAATGCATTGGAAGAGCGCGCTGGTGTAGGGGTGCCGGGGCCGGACATAGAGATCCTCCACCGGCGCCATCTCCACGACCGTCCCCGCGTACATCACGTAGACCCGGTCGCAGAGCTCCGCCACCAACGCCAAATCGTGCGTGATCAGGAGGATGGAAACGCCGTCCTCTTCCACAAGGGTTTGCAGCAGGACCATGATCTGGGCCTGGATCGTTGCGTCGAGTGCGGTCGTCGGTTCGTCGGCAATGAGCAGGGCCGGACGGCAGGCGATGGCCATGGCAATCAGCACTCGTTGCCGCATACCGCCGCTCAGCTCGAACGGGTACGAGCGGGCGACCCGCTCCGGCGCGGAGATACCGACGTGTCCCAGCAACTCGACAACCCGTTCCTTGATGGCCGTGCTGTCCAGATTGGTGTGAGTGCGCAGCACATCGCCGATCTGGGTTTCGACGGTGAAGACAGGATTGAGCGCGCTCAGCGGTTCCTGGAAAATCATGCCGATGTCGTTGCCGCGTATCGCCCGGCGCTCCTCGGTCGACTTCCGGCGCAGGTCCTCGCCCCGGAAATGGATTTCACCGGCGGCGACAACCCCCGGTTTGGGCAACAGATCGAGAATCGAGTAGGCGGTCAGCGTTTTGCCACAGCCACTCTCGCCGACGAGTCCGACGACTTCGCCTTCGTGCAGTACGAGATCGACTCCATCGACGGCACGGACAACGCCTCGCCTGGTCGGAATTTCGGTTCGAAGCCCGCGCACCTCGAGGAGCTGGCCCATCTCCCGGGTGGCGCCCGAATTGATTTGCTGTAACGGGGAGAGGTTGCTCATCATCGTGTCAGTGGCCTAGAAGCGATGCTGGTATGGGTCGAGCGCGTCGCGCAGACCATCGGCCAGGATCAGCAGCGAGAGCACGATCAGCACGGTCGCGATTCCCGAGCTGGTGCTGATCCAGGGTGCGGTCGAGATGTAGTCGCGACCCGAAGCGATGATGTTGCCGAAGGAGGCGGTAGGTGGAGCAACGCCCAGGCCGACAAAGCTCAATCCAGCTTCCGACAGCACGGCGAAGGCGAAGGTCAGCGCTCCCTGGACGAGCACCGGTCCGGCGACGTTTGGCAGCACGTGCCGGACGGCAATTCGGGTGCTGTTGACCCCAATGGTCTGCGCCGACTCGATGTACGCCTCTTCCTTGATGGACAGAACGTTCCCCCGGACGATCCTCGCATAGACGGGGGTATAGGCAATCGCCAGCGCGATGATCGTGCCGCGCAACCCGGGGCCGATGGCCGCAATGAGTCCGAGCGCCAGCACCAGGCTGGGAAAAGCCATCATGATGTCCGACGCTCGCATCAGAAGACTGTCGACGAATCCTCCCCGGTAGCCGGCGAAGATGCCGAGCGCAGTGCCGATCACCGCCGACGCGACGACCACCGACACGGCGACGACGGTGGAGGACCGGGTGGCATAGACGAGGCGGCTCAGCAGATCGCGACCATATTCATCGGTGCCGAGGGGGTACTCCCGGGATGGCGCTTCCAGCGTTCTGCGCAGGTCCTGCCGGTTGGGATCGTTGGGCGCGATGACAGGAGCGAAAAGCGCAATGGCCATGTAGATGGTGATGATCGCCATGGCGATGATCATCGGCGGATTGCCCCGCATCTCGGTCGAAATGCTCTCGATCATCGTCTGGTTCCTGTTGTTGCCATCATCGGTTGGTTATCTCTTTCGGCCAATGCGCGGATCAATGACGGTGTAGAGCATGTCCACCGCCAGATTGGCGAAGACGAAGATGAGCACGGTGACCAGCATGGCGCCCTGCACCACCGGATAGTCGCGCGACAAGACGCCGTTCACCAGCAGGCGGCCCATGCCGGGAATGGCAAAAACCGCTTCGACCAGCAGTGCCCCGCTCATCAGGTAGCCAATCTGGATGCCGATAACGGTGATGGTGGGGACGAGCGCATTGCGGAAGGCGTATTTGAAGAGGACAAGACGCGACGGGATGCCGCTGGCGTGGGCGGTCCGGATGTAATCCTGCTGCAGCACTTCGATCAGGCTGCTTCGATTCATTTCGTAGATCAGCGCCGAGTAGGCGGCGCCGAGCGTGATGGCCGGCAGGACCATATGGCGCAGGTGGTCGACGGGATCCTCTCTCAGCGAGACATACCCAAACACCGGCAACACGCCGAGTTTGACGGCAAAGAGCAGGATCAGCATCAGGCCCAGCCAGAAGCTGGGCATGGCGACGCCGATCAGTGCAGTGAGCCGAGCACCATAGTCGAGCAGGCTGTTCTTGCGCGTGGCGGAAATCACGCTGGCGGGCAGCGCGACGAAGAGGGCGAAGATGAGCGCATAGAAGCTGAGCGCCAGCGTGATCGGCAGTCGCTGAGCGAGCAGGCTGGAGACGCTCTGGTTCAACAGGATCGATTCCCCCAGATCGCCGCGCACCGCATGGGTGATCCAGGTCGTGTATTGCTTGAGAACCGAGTCGTTCAGACCCAGTTTTTCGCGCAATGCCGCCACCGCATCCGGCGTTCCCAGCGGACCCAGCATTGCTCGTGCCGGGTCGCCGGGAACCAGATGCATCAGCCCAAAGATCAGCAGGCTTGAGCCAAACAGGACAAAGACTGTCCACAAGAGCTTGGCGAGCAGAAACCTGGCTCGCAACGCGGGCCTCCTACTGGACGAGCCAGCACCCGTCGAACGAACCCGCGTACTCGTCGCGGAAGACGTAGCCCTGCACTTCGTTGCGCATGCCTTCGGTGAGATTCGGGTGAACCAGGAAGGCGACGTAGCACTCTTCCATGGCAATGCGATTGGCCTGGTTGTAGAGCTCGGCGCGTGTTTCCGTATCGAGCTCGATGCGGGCCTGATTCAGCAGATCGTCGAGCTCGGCGTTCGATGATTTGCTGACGTTGCTCGCTCCACCTGTGACGAACTGCTTGTACATGAGCGAGTCGGGATCGACGCCACCCCCCGTCCAGGAGGAGTTGCCGAGCCAGTAATCGCCCGTGTCATAGAAGTAGGCTGCAAAGGTGTTGAAGTCCGGTTTCTGCACCGTCAGCTTGACGCCGATCTCTGTCAGCTGGGCGACCAGAGCGTCTCCGACGAGACCCCAGGGTCGTTCGGTGAAGGTATCGAAGCGAATCTCCTGATCGAAATCGAAGCCTGCTTCCTCGAGAAGGGCAACGGCGCGCTCGGGATCGTATGTCTGGAAGGGGATATCCGAGTTGTCGCGGAAAAACGAACCGAATGCCGGGGAAAGCGCTCCCTGAGCGGGGACGGCAAGTCCCTTGTAAATCCCCTGGGCGATACCTTCGCGATCGATGGCCATGGAAAACGCCTGGCGGACGCGCTTGTCGGTGAATGGCTCGCGCGTCACGTTGAACGCCAGAAAGTCCCAGATCGTCGATGGGGTGGTGAGCAGCTGAAGATCGGGATTCGATTCGATCTGCGGGCCGAATTCCTGATTGGTTTGCATCATGTAGTGCAACGAACCGGTCTGCATCCCGGCAAGTGCCGTCGACTGCTCCGGAATGATCAGCACTTCGATGCCGTCGAGATAGGCAGGGCCGTCGTAGTACTCCTCGTTGCGCTCGAGCACGACGCGGTCACCGCGGGTGTATGAGACGAACTTGAACGGTCCGGTGCCGATCGAGGCGTTCAGGAAATCATCGCCTTCGGGGAGGTTCTGAATCGCCGTTGGGGAGATGATGGCCAGGTTGGAGCGCCGGAAGGCGCTCAGCATCGGCGCGAATGGCGCCGACAGGTGGAGACGGATGGTGAGTGGATCGACGATCTCGATCTCGTCGATCAGCGCGAAGTCAGCGGCGCGGCTGGAGGCTGTCGCCGGGTCGAGCACGCGCTCGATGTTGAACTTCACGGCTTCCGCATCGAAGGGTGTGCCGTCGTGGAAGGTCACGCCTTCCCGCAGGTGGAAAACGTAGGTCTGGGAATCGGGGTTCTCCCACGACTCGGCGAGATCGGGAATGACGTTGCGATCGGAATCGACATTGACCAGACCGTTGTAGGCCAGGTAGCCGATTCGGCCGGTCAGCAGTGAGGTGGTGACGTGTGAGTCGAAGGCCGGAGCAAAGGGCTCTTCCGACGTCGAGACGAGCAGGACGCCACCCGACTGGGGTTCGTCCTGGGCGGCCGCAGACCGCAGACCGGCACCAGCGTTCGCGCCGACGATGCCGAGCGCCGTTGCGGCGGAGTAACCGATCAGGTTGCGACGGGTGAGGCGATGATCGCGAAGCTCGATTTCAAGTCGCTCGAGTACTGCCTGACTGGGATTCATCGAGGGGCTCCTCCTGCCGGTAGCCAATAGGCACGCACGACACATGTGGTTGCTTAGCCTGAACCTGTCCGGATTTGTACATGGTGATGCATTGCATGTCAAGTTTCACATGTAGCATGTTACTCACTTGGAGAGTTCGGCGAAAAGTGGTACTAATCTGTCTCTTGGGTGAATGTGCTGCAAAGCCAATAGCTGCCTGTGCATGGACAACCTCTGGAAGTCCCTGGAGTGAGAATGCGTGAATGAGCTGATCGGGCATCCAAAGACGAATCTCACTCCATCACCGAGTGACGGCGTTGCGCCGCCAGCGGAGCGAAGCATGGGAAACGGAACGCAGCTGATCCGGCAGGAAAATCTGCACATTCAGGCCTACGAGTACATCAAGTCGGCCGTCATCGCCGGTGAGATCGAGCCGGACACGCTCTACTCCGTCCATCAGTTTGCGACGATCCTCGGGGTCTCCCGAACGCCGGTTCGGGAAGCGCTCCTGCTGCTCGTTCAGGAAGGGTTGCTCACGATGGACCGCAACCGTGGTTTCCGCATCAGGCAGCTCACGGGTTCCGATTTGTCGGAGATCATCAGTCTGAGACGGATGCTGGAGATTCCGGCCGTCGAAACACTCGCCTCGATGACCCCAGCCCCCGTGACTGCTTTTGCCGAAGCCCGAATGCTGTACGACAAACTGCAGGAAGCCGCCGACAAGGGGGACTTTCTGCAATTCCTCTCGCTCGATCGCCGGTTCCACCTGACACTGGTTGGTGCGCTGGGCAATAGCCGGCTGACTCGCCTGGTGGGTGAGCTTCGCGATCAAATGCAGCTTCCGGGCATTCGGCGATTGTCGATCTCAGGAGAACTGCATACGCAGGGCCCGGAGCACCTGGCGTTGCTCACCGCAATTCAGGATGCCGATCCCGGCAGAGCCGCGGCGATCATGAAATCGCATCTCGATCGAACTCAGGCCGACTGGGCGTAGCGGTGGCATGGGGCCGGCGTTGTAGGCCGGCCTCGCTCACGTCCCCACGATCGCGGCGCGCGTTTCCGGCGCGGCGCCGCATGCTGTCTGGATGGTGATCAGACCCGAGACAACCGATTCGGGAATGGTGACCAGCCAGAACACGTCGCCGGTTCCGTCGGCGAAGCTCGAGCGCTCGACGAGTGGGGTGTGCGATCCGGGATCGTTGATGTCGAGGGTGC
This sequence comes from Thermomicrobiales bacterium, assembly GCA_019637585.1. GTDB lineage: Bacteria > Chloroflexota > Chloroflexia > Thermomicrobiales > UBA6265 > JAHBVL01. The sequence goes on from JAHBVL010000001.1 coordinate 498,152, forward strand.
AGACCGATGCGGGCTGGGCGATGCCGGTGACCACGATTTGCTCGCCAATCGAGACACTGACCGGCGCCGAAACTACCTCGATCGGACTCGGCTGCTCGACTGGGCCGTCGATGAAGTCGTCCATGATGGCGCCGTTATAGGGTTGGTCCCAGCCGGCAATGTAGGCGGTCATCTCGTCGGAGAATGCCGCGGGAGTGGCGCCGAAGAGACTGCTGAACGTGGCATCGGCGGAGTAGCCGTTGCGCAGCATCGTGTAGTAGATGCTCAGCGTGTTGAGCGGTTTTCCATCCATCAGGCGGGCGACTGCCGCATGGGAGAGGGCGTAGACGTCACCGTCGAAACCCTGGAAATCGCCCCAGGCGCGGATTTGTTCGACCGGTACATGTTCCATATAGATCGCTGACACTGCCGTATCGAAGGCAATCAGGTCGGCATGATCGATGACGCCGATCTGGTCGAGCAGGGCGTAGCAGAGGTACTCCGCCACTCCCTCTTCAAACCATGCCGGGGACTCGTTGTCGTTGAATCCCACCATCGACGACTGATAGACATGTGTGAACTCGTGGACGATGGTGGCGATCCGCTCGGCCGGCAGCGACTGCTTCCAGGCAGGTGAACCGGTCAGGACAACAATTTGCCGGCCATTCCAATAGGCCAGCAGCCCCGGGGAATCGGGCTCGCCGCCGGCTCGAACCCGCACCTGAAAGGGCTGATCGAAAATGGCGCCGATCTGCGTCTCGAAGAACTTCTCGGCCAGAATAAGTCCCTCGACGACAAAGTCCGCGTCCTGGCTATCGACCCCATCCTCGATGGCAAAGCTCATCGATGGCGACTGCGCGACAGCCACTGGTGCAGGGAGGAACACCACCGTTGTGGCGAGTGCCAGAGCGAGCAGCGCCAGTCGCCGCAGCGTCAAACCGGCGCTCCTTGCCGGGTTGTTGGTCCTCAGCCCGGCAGAGAATGATCCGTAGCGTCGCCATTTATGGCGACTTCTCAGGGAAGCGCCCGCAAGGGTCTTGCACCAGAGTTCGAGGAAAGCAATCACGCGTTATCCAGTCAGTACGGCAACTCGCTCCACCGGTTCGCCTCCACACGCCATGTCGATGGAAATGAGTGTACCGGGCGCTCCATCTGGAACAGTAACGAACCAGTAGACGTCTCCGGTTCCATCGGCGAAGGTCGTTCGTTCAACGAGGGTCTCGCCAGTGACTGCATCGACGAAGCTGACTGCGCAAACGCTGGCCGGCAACGCGGTCCCCTCGACGATCACCTGCTCGCCGCCAACGAGATGAACGGGGATGTTGGTCGGCCGAAACTGGGTCACGCGCTCGATCGGGTCGAAAACGAGAATGTCGTCGGAGATGTTGGAGCTCATGGTCAATGTTGCCAGCTCCTGTTCCATTCGCGCGTAGTGTTCGCCCGGTGTGAAACCGAAGGCAAGGGTGAATGCTGTATCGAACGACTGCCCCGCGCCCATCAGGGTGTAGATCGTGCTGATCGGCGAGAGATCGGTGGTATCGGGAAAGAGCGCGGCCACGGCGAAGTAGGAAAGGGGATAGACCGCGCCCTCCGATTGCTGATAGGTTCGCCAGTCTTCCAGTTCGGAGAGTGATTCGTCGGGTGGCGCCAGTGCGAGAATTGTGCCCCAGTAGTCCTCCAGCTCCGATTGTCGAATCACCCCCCATTCGCTCATGGCCACGGCGCTGAGGAACTCGGCGACGCCTTCATCGAACCATGCTGGCGAATCGAAATTGTGCTCCCGGAGCAGGAGGAACTGATAAAAGTGGGTGTATTCGTGAACGATCACCGCGTATCGCTCGGCGGGCGATGTCTGCGTCCAGCCGTCCGATCCGGTGAAAACGGTGATGCGGTCTTCGTCGGTCACAGCGATCCGGCCGGGAGTGGTTCCGTCGGCGGTGGGCAGCACGGTCACATGCAGCGGCATCGAGATATCGGCGCCAAGGCGGTTGACGAAGAAATCCTGCGCCAGCCGGATCCCTTCGATGGCGAATCCGGCGTCGTGCTCGGCGACCCCTGGATCGATGGTGAAGGTCGGTTCGACAACCTGCGCGGAAGCGCCCTGAGCCACACCGCTCAGGATGAGCAGCAACGTGGTGACGGCAACCACACAGCGTCGCCGCCAGAATGCAAGCGCGGAATTGTTGGGGAATGTCATGAGGATAGGGCGATCCTGTCCGTGGTGCGGAAGCGACGCTGCAACGAAGGCTTCGGACGCCGGTTCTCAAGCGGAACAGGCGGTCCATCGAAGCCACATGGATTGTACTTAACGAGGCGGAGAGGCGGAGAGGCGGAGAGGCGGAGAGGCGGAGAGGCGGAGAGGCGGAGAGGCGGACGTGGCACCGATTCCAAACCAACGTGGAACGCGGCCCTGGGCCGCGTTCCTAATCACTTCCCGATATAGTCCTCGGCCCTGGGCCAGCGCCGGAGGTCTCTACGCTTAGTCGAGGAAGCGGCGCAGGACGTTGTTCGTGATCTGTGAGATCGCTGGGTCGACGAGCACGGATGCGGGCCAGGTGATCGAGCCGACGGAGAAGACCGCACCGCCCGACTCGGTGTCGAAGGTGACGATTTCCGCGCCGCCATCATCCGGGTTGAGACCCTTGGCCAGCAGAACGGTGTTCGGTGGTGAGGATGGGCTCATCTTGTCCGTTTCATGACCCGACGCGCCGCCATGACACCGCAGATGCAACGACTCCCGGCCAAAGATGTCGCCATCGGCGAGTCCTGTTCCTTCGAAAACCCAGTGATCGGCTTTGATCGCCCGGTATGGCGCGCCGGTCATGATGCCGGTTTCGGTGGTGGCCAATCCGGTCAGTGTTGCTTCGGCTTCGTATGAGCGATGCATGCGCGAGTCGAAGACATTTCCATCCTCATCGACATACCCCAGCGTGCCGGACGCGCCCCGATCCGACCCCAGGAAGGTTCGGAAGTGCAATGTGGCGTCGTCGAGGAACTCGACTTCGCAGTTGAGGCCATTGCCGCCCAGGTACATGAACTTGCCGCCTCGTTCGTAGACCCACGTTTTGATATTGGCAAGCATCTGCCGCGACCAATACTCCGGGTGCGCGGAGATGAGCACCACTTTGTAGGCATCGAGATCGAGCGCGCCGGTGTGCAGGTGGTGCTCGGCGTAGACATCATGGGCATACCCTTCGCGTTCCAGCCAGGCGAGCTGCCGCCACTCGGCCGGGGCGAGCGAGGAATCGAGGCGCCCGCCAAGCAGATCGGTCACCTCGTCATGCTCGGCGACGTGACATCCCAGTTCCGGCCGCTCGAAGGAAAGCGGCGGGTACGCATCGTCAGGGTGCCGCCATTCGCCAAATGCGCCGGTCGGGTCATAGCGCAACAGGTCGAGCCGGGCATTGACCGTCGGGCTCGATTGCAGACCAGCGGAATTGATGTAGTTACTTCGTCCTCCGAAGTTGTTGTAGGCGTTCCAGTTATTGGTCGCCAGGACCACGGCGATATCCGCCCGCGGTTTGTCCGGCGCCACGACCCAGGGGAAGGAAAAGAAACGAGTCGCCGTCTTGGCATGCAGGTAGTAGAGACCGGGTCGCTCCGGACCGGTGACGAACTGGGTCTGGTGCGGATTGGTGTAGCCGATCTGGTTCCATTTGATGCCGGTCTGGGTGTAGTCGCCATCGGGTGTGATCTGCATGACCGCCCGGGGGCCATGCTCGTCGAAAACGCCAAGGTAGCGGATGAATTCCTTCTTCAATCCGTAGCGCCAGAGGGAAAGCTGATAGGGCTCGACCGAATGCACCCGAAACTCCGACTTCTCGCCGGTTTGCACCCACTTCGGCCAGACATAGCCGAGCAGGGAATCGGAGAGCAACCGGAACTGATATGGCTCATCGAGCGGCAGGGTGAGCTTGACCGATTTGGAACCGAATCCGGATTTGACCAGCGTCACCCGGTAGTCGCCGGCCGGAACATCGGCATGCACCGCACCGCGAGCGGTCGAGTGGGTCGCGACCACGGTTTGGCCATCCTGATCGAGCTCGATAGCGCAATCGGCGATGGCAATGTAGTTCTCGTCCGAGACATACCCGATGAGCATGGTGAAAAGGCACTCCTTGTGGTCGCGGCGAACAGCACTGTCGGCATCATAATGGCAGAACGCCGAACGCACGCGACCGCCTGAATGGAGTGGCCATGGAGCAGTCGTGGAGGAGCCGTACCTGCCGCGACATCGCGTTCCCTCACCCGTTTGCGGCGGCTTCGATCGCTTGACGCTGCCTGTTCCTACGACTCGGAAAAGGGCTCGGTCGCGGACTGGAACGGGATTGCGACGCGGTTCCAACCGTTGATCGCGATCACCACCAGCGTCAGGTCGCACAAACCCTTCTCGCCAAAGGCATCACGGGCGGCAATGAAGACTTCTTCGGGCACACCGCCATGCTCGAGCGTAGTTACGGCCTCCGTCCATGCCAGCGCCGCTTGCTCGCGCGGGGTGAACCAGTCTGTCTCCCGCCAGGCGCTCAACACCGCCAGGCGGTCGACCCGCTCTCCGTCCGCCAGCCCTTCGCGGGTGTGCAACGCCATACAGTAGGCGCATCCATTGATCTGGGAGGCTCGCATCTTGATCAAGTGGATCAATCGGGGTTCCAGATCGGTCGATTCGATGTATTCCTCCAACCCCAGCATCTGCTGGTACAACCCCTGCATTGCGCCACGATCGGAAATGCGAGTGTTCATGGGATGCCGCTCCTGACACAGACCATGCGCCGCATTGCGCACTCAACCAGTACTCTCCACTGCGACAGGATATCTCGCGTGGACGACGCGACTGCACGATGAAAGGGAGTTCTCGATGAACAGCACCTCCACAAGCCAATGGCTCGAGCTGATCGGACATGGAGCCTGGGCGGATGAGCAACTGCTCGACGCGGCTGCCCGCCTTTCCGCAGAGGACCTTCAGACAGCGATAGGACCCGGGGGGTATGGCTCGCTATTTGAAACGCTCGTACATATCCATGACGCCCAAAAGTTCTGGTTCGACCGGGCCAGGGGGAAGCCACTCGAGGAGCATCCGGTGATCGCGAGTCTCGACGAGCTCCGCAGCGCCGCCAGCGTCCAGTTCGCCCAGTTGAGCGCCTACGTCACATCACTCGACGATGAAGCCCTGGATGAGGTGGTCGAATACCGTTCACACGACGGGTTTTCGGGCGCTCTCGCCCGCCGCCACATGCTTCTCCATCAGGCGCTCCATGCGCAGCAGCACCGGGGTGAGGTCGCTCTCGCCCTCACTCGCGCCGGTCGTTCGCCCGGCGAAATCGATTTTGACGTCTATCTGTGGGGGAAGAGTCGCGAGGGCTAGGTCATTTCCTATCTCCCTACTCAACCTCTCGCAACAGCGTCTCTACGGCCCCGAGTCGTTCCCGCAGTTCGCGGACTCCTTCGGAAAGCTCCGCCAGCCGGTTTGCCGATACTTGCTGCGCGGCTGTCGCGTCGGCGATCGCCTGCCGATACTGAGCCATGAGCTCCGTTTCCTTGTCGGCCGAGATCTTGATCTGGGCGGTATTGAACACCTGCCAGATGACCGCGAAAACGATGATCGTCACCATGGCCACCCCAGCCACCGCAACAGCGTCGAAATAACCTTCCATCATTCGTCCTCCTTCTTCTCGCTCAACGTCCGGGCCGCCCGTGCAATCGACTCAGGGGACAGCTCCAGAACAAATGGCGTGACCTCGAAATAGCGCATCGCTTTGCCGTCGTTGGACAGTTCCAGCACGCTGCTGACAACCCCCGCTGCTTCGAGCTTCTGCAGGTGCAGATGCAGGAGTGGCCGGCTCATCCTCAGATCGCGCGCCAGCTGACTCACATAGTTCCGGCCGTTCGCGAGCGAAGCGACGATGCGAACGCGCTGTGGGTTCGACAGCGCATCGAGCAGCTTCACCAGCTCGTCCCCAGTCAATTCGGCTCGTGTGTCAGCGTGAACGTCCATATGTCAGAATATCCTGACATATGTCATACCCGAATGTCAAGGCGAATACCGTCAGGCCTTCTCAGCAACGCTCCCCTCCCGAAATCCCACATCCATTCCCGTTGCTCGCCCTGCGCCTTTGCCCTTTGCCTTTTGCCGTTTGCCCGTTTCCCCCCTTTGTCACGTTTTCGCTCGATTCGCAACTAAGATTGCAGATGAATCGCTGAAAACGGAACATGGATCATGTGTGCTCAGGCGCCAGCCAATCAACCACCGAGCCACTCGGGTCCCCCGGGGCACGCGGACAGCTCCGCCCCGGGCGGCGGCTCGCCTGCTGATCCGGCTCACTTCGAGCGGTTGTTCGATCGCTATTGGGACGCCGTCTTCCGATACTGCTACGTGCGGTTGAGCGACTGGCATCTCGCCGAGGACACCGCCAGCCAGACCTTTCTGCACGCCCTGGCCGGGTTTCCATCGTTCAGGGGAGGCGCAGACGAGATGGCTTTCCGCTGCTGGCTCTTTGCCATCGCCCGCACCACCGTGGCCGGCGTACACCGGGGAGCGTATCGGCAGCAATCCACCGCATTGGATCAGGCTGCCGGATTGGCCGATCCCGGATTCTCGCTTGAAGAACTCACCATCATTGCCGAGCGGCAAGAGCGATTGCGCGGTCTGCTTGATGCACTGCCACCCCTCCAGCAAGAGATGATCGAGCTTCGATCGGCTGGGTTGAGCGCTGCCGAAATCGGCGTCGTGCTCGGCAAGTCCGAGGCCGCCGTACGCCAGGCTCAGTCGCGCCTGATCAGATCGCTGCGAGCCGAGTTCACGGAATCAGACGCGTATCAGGATCTCCGTTCATGACCGATCACTTCGACCAAACCGTCAACCGATTCTGGGACGACCTCGCCGCGGCCCGCTATCCGACGGTAGAGATCGAACCAGAGAGCGCCCGAACGATCGCGGGGCTCCACTCCCTCTTCCCGGCGTCCTTGCCGGTCTCGGCTCGCGAGCGAGCCCGGCAGCGCGTGTTTCAGTCTTCCGCTCTACCTCAGGAGAACACAATGACTGCCATTTCGATTCCGGTTTCGTGTCCCGCGCCGAACGGGACCAGGGCGACGGCTGTGCCAGCGCCGCCATTGCCGCATCGCCCCCGACACCAGCCCCGCTTCATCGCATTCTCGATAGCAGCGGTCGTGCTGTTGCTGCTCGCCGGCATCGGCGCCTACCTGGCGCTCGTTCCGGAACACGATCGCCTCTTCGGCGGCGGGGACAACAATCACGTGATTCCAGCCGCGCAACCGGCATTCGACCCCACAGACGTCTCCGTCATCTGGGAAACGGGTGGAACCGTTGACCATCCGCTTGAGTGGCCAGTCGCGGTGGCGATTGCTCCCGACGGCAACGTCTATGTCGCCAATGCTTCCGCCAGCACCATTGAGGTTTTTTCACCAGCCGGCGAGCACCTGGAGTCCTGGGGTGAGGCAGGCGAAGGACCGGGCCAGTTTGCCTTTTCCTATGGAGTCTTCACGCTGGCCGACCTCGAGTTCGATAGTGACGGCAATCTTTTCGTCTTCGACTCGCTCAACGGTCGCATTCAGAAATTCGCTCCCGACCATACGTTCATCCTCGAATGGGGAACGTACGAGGTCGACGCCGACGCCCCAGGTGAGTTCGATCTGGTCATGGGCGGCGTGGATAGCGATCTGGGACTGGTGTATGCCTCCGATCGAACCGGCCGGATCCAGGTATTCGACCTTGATGGCAACTATCAGTACCAGTGGGGTTCGACCGGCATCGGCCCCGGTGAGTTCACCTACCCATGGGATGTCGATGTCGTCGACGGACGGGTCTTCATCGTCGATGAGGGTTCGATTTACGAAATTCCCAAGGGGGACCCCCGCGTGCAGGAGTTCGACTCCTCTGGCGCATTGATCGAGGGACAGGGAGCGCTGGGAAGCTTCTTCTCCGACTTCAGCTCGACCACCCACTTCATCGAATTCGACCCGACCGGCAGGCTCTTTGTGGCCGACTATGAAGCGCGTGCCGTTCGCATCGCATCGGAAGACGGCCGGCTGATCGACAGCCTGATCAACCTGCCGGGAGGACTGTCGCTCGCCGGCCCAAGCGGTATGGCCTTCGACGACGAAGGCAATCTCTATCTCGTCGATGACCTCACCAATCTCCTGATCAAGGTGGCCATTCCGCCAGGCGAATAGCGCAACACATCCGAGCCTTCTTCTCCGTTGTCAGCGGGGAAGAAGGCGCGTCAGGGAAAACGGAACGACGCGGTTGCAGCGACGCGCGACATGATGATGTAGCGGCGACGCCTGCGTTGCGGGGCGCAACCGAAGGGCTGTATGGGACCAGACGCACTTTTTCTCACAGAAATGGGCAACGCAGGCGTTGCCGCTACACCGTTCGCCCAGTGCCTATTGCCTAGTGGCCGACGTCGACCATCAGCGTATTCAGGTTTTCGATACCGAGGGCAACTTCCTGACCATGTTTGGAAGCGTGGGCACCGGTCTGGATGGCTTCGTTTTGATGGAAGGGAACTTCGGTAGGACAAGGCGCCGATCCAGCCGCGATTGCCCGGTCAATACCTGGCTTGTCCAAGGTCGAATCGTCAGATCTGGAAAATACGGTGGAGCTCGATTCCGAAACCAGGCAGCACGTCCTGGCCGTCGAGTGTCGCCGATCCATGAAGCACCTGAGGCTCCGCCCCCGGTTTGTGGACGGTGACGGTGCGGCGTTCCGGGTCGACCCACCAGACAAGCCGCACAACCGCTTGCGCGTAGAGCTCCTGCTTCTTCTGCATATCGGAGCGCGCATCGGTCGGGGAAATCACCTCAACGGCCAGGTCAGGTGGGATGGGGAAAAACCCTCGCTCGGGCACGCCAGCGGGCAGTCGTTCTCGGCGGATGAATCCCACATCTGGCGCCACGACCGTGTAGGGATCGCGGTTCAGGATGTAACCAGCATCGGCGTTCGTGACGAAGCCAAGCCCGTGAGCATCGACGTGCATCATGACCGAGGTGAGGATTCGTGCCCCGATGACTCCCGGCCTCGCGCTGGATGGTGACACTTCCTGAAGCACCCCTTCGATCAACTCGAATCGGCCGTCGATGCCCATCTCCAGGAACTCTTCCGCTGTAATCAGATGTGTCGTGGTCATAAAGCGGTTCCTCGAGGGTGAGATAGTCCGTCCCGATGGTACCACTCCGTCGTCCCTTCCCTTGCGCACAAGGCAGGTGATCGACCCCTGAGGGAGGCATCCGTTTCTCATCCCTCAGACCAGGAAAGTCACATCCCTGCGAGTTCCATCTGGCGATGACGTTCAGTAGCGGACGCCTGTCCCGCTGCCCTGCTGTCAACAAACGTAGGCGTCGCCGCTGCGCCTTGTCCACTGTGGCGGCTTTCTATCTGTCTGACCGGTGAGAAACCCCGGCGTGTCGACAACCGAGGCGATTGCGCTGGACAGCGCACCCGACCCGGGCGATGCGGCGGGCCGCTTTCAGACCGGGATGACGGCCAGGGCTTCGGAGCCGCCATAGACGGATGCGGCTGGGATGCGGCGATCGAAGGTCGCCAGCTTCCCGCCATAGTGCGCTGCCAGACCGAGGAGATAGACATCGGTGATCTGCCGGTGTGTGACTATCGTGCCGGGGCGCAAGAGGTCCCGCAGGCTCACTGATTCGGACCAGAAGTGGTGGCTCGAGGTCGCGCAGGAACGCCTCAATATAGCCACCATCAAGGCGGGATCTTTCAGGGATCCTGGATAGCTGGCGGCGCTGGTGATCCGGACGAAGCCATTCTCGGTGAGAGCGCAGGTGGCCCATCCCTCTCTACCAACCGTGTCAAACCAGCGGTGCGCCGCGTTGCTGAACGCATGGTTGGCGTCGTGCATCGCCAGCAGCACGTTGACATCGAGTAGGTAGACCATTAGGGAAGTTCGTCGCGCAGCTCGTTGACCATCTCCATCGTCACCACGACGGATGAGTCACGTATCGGAAGTTGAGGAAAGCCATTGCGCTCAGGTAGGTCAAGTGGCGACGCGAGGCTCTCCCGCACCAGATCGGAGAGCACCTTCCCGGTCGATTGATTCCGCTCCCGCGCCATCTCTTTGGCAGCGAAGAGGATGTCTTCGTCGATGTCGAGTGTCGTGCGCATCCTTCGCGCTCCTTCCTTAATAGACGAACATGAGAGAAATGATGCGACCGCATCATTTGGGTGATGCATGCGCATCACACCATGGTACCGCATTGAGCTGTCCGTGGTCATTCCCAGGCAGCAGACCGCAGCCCACCCCGCCACCAAGGCGCGGACGAGCGGCGTTTTGCCGATGCAACAGCTTCTTCCGAAGAAACGCGTCTACCAGTCGCCCACCGATCCATCGCTGTAGAACGAGCGCTGCAGCAGTTCCTGTTGGAACGGGTGTTTGCGGACCTCGTCCTCATTGATCTCGATGCCGAGACCCGGTTTCTCGTTGGGAAGGACGATCCGGCCTTCCTTTTGAACCGTATAGCCTTCCTGAACGACATCCTGCCGCCAGGGAACATCTTCCGTCACTGTTTCGCAGATGATGTAACTCGGTTGGGAGAACCCGAACTCGAGGCTGGCGGCCGTGCTGACCGGGCCCTGGGGATTGTGTGGGGCCAGCGCGATACGATGCGCTTCGGCAAGCGCGGCAATCCGGCGAGCCTCGGTCAGTCCGCCGCAATGGGTGATGTCCAGCTGACAAATCTCGCAACCGCGGACATCGAAGAGAGCTTTGAACTGGGCGAGGTGGGTCATGCGCTCGCCGGTGGCCACCGGCGTCGTCAGACTGGCGTTGATGTGAGCCAACCCTTCGAGGGATTCCGGCCAGCAGGGCTCTTCGAAGAAGTAGAGATTGAACTGTTCCAGCGCCTGGCCGAACTTGAGACCCATCGCGGGTGAAGGGCGGGCATGACAATCGACCATGATGTCGATGTCATCGCCGACCGCGTCGCGCATGGCGGCGACATTGTTGACCGCCCATTGCACTGGCCGGTTGCCTTCGATAGGCATGGTTTCCGGCACAGCCATCGATTTGAAGGCGGTATAGCCGTTCTCCACGGCAGCCTGGGCGAGTTCGCCGAATCGCTTGCTGTCGTCGCGGCCGGTTTCATAAAAGTCTTCCAGTTTGCCGCCGCCCAGGTGGGCATATGTGCGGACGTGATCGCGGACCGGCCCGCCCCAGAGTTTGTGGCAAGGCATCCCGGCGACCTTGCCCTTGATGTCCCAGAGGGCGAGATCGATACCGGCGATGGCCGTGGCCCGGACAATGCCGTTTCCATGCCAGAAGTGCTGGCGATACATCATCTGCCAGAGATGCTCGATCCTGGATGGGTCTTCGCCGATCAACAACTGGCTCAGATCCTCGATCGATCCGACGACCCCGCGAGTGTGCCATTCCAGCGTGGCCTCACCCCAGCCGACCAATCCCGGTTGATCGGTGGTGATCTTGACGAAAATCCAGTTGCGCATCCGCGCATTGCAGACGAGGGTTTCGATCTTTTCGATTTTCACAGCGTACTCTCCTTCTGCTTCATCGTATCGCGTTTGCCGTGGGGTCGTGGGATACCTACGACTACGATTCGAGTCACATCGCGGAGCGGAGTTCTGGCCAGTTATAATCTAGATTGTCTAGCCAATATGGCCTCCGGTTGAAAGGATGGTCCGCCCATGGAATGGCAACTGGCCGAAGCGAAAAACAAGTTCAGTGAAGTCGTCACCCGGGCGTTACATGAAGGACCGCAGCGGGTACGGCGGCGCGATGGTGTGGTTGTGATTGTCTCCGAGGAAGAGTACCTGAGACTCGCCGGCAAGCCGATGACGTTGAAGGACTACCTGTTGAATGCACCCGACTTCACGGGCGTCGATCTGGAGCGGGATCAGAGCCCCATGCGTGATGTCGACCTGTGAGCTTCTTGCTCGATACGAACGTCGTCTCCGAACTCGCACGGCCAGCGCCCGATGGGCGAGTGGTTGAGTATGTCGAAGGGATCGACCCGGGCGATATCTTTCTGAGCGCGATCACGATTGGCGAGTTGGCGCGCGGCGTGTCGTTGCTCCCGGACGGTCGGCGAAAGGCATCGCTCGGAGCCTGGGTGACAGGGCTGGAGCTTCAATTTCAGACGCGAATTCTGCCAGTCGATCGCGAGGTGGCTCGGTTCTGGGGAGAACTGACAGCCCGCGCCCAGCAACGGGGCGTCGTGATCTCCACCGCCGACGGGTTGATCGCCGCAACAGCGGTGCACCACGGTCTACGCATCGTGACCCGCAACACCCGCCATTTCGAGGCGAGTGGCGTGGCAGTTATCAACCCCTGGGCGGGGAGCTGACGTCTTAGCCCTTCAGCGCTCCAACCGTCAACCCCTTGGTGATCTGGCGCTGCAGGAAGAAGAAGATGATCAAGACCGGCACCATGGTCAATGTCATGCCGGCGAAGATCCCCACCCACCTGCCGGAATAGACGGCTTGTTGGTCGAGATAGGTGAGACCGAGGGTGACGGTGTACTCCGACCGATCCCGGATGAAGAGGAGTGCGTAGAAGAACTCGTTCCACCAGGTCAGAAAATTGAGGATGAGCAGTGAGGCAATACCCGGCTTGGCCAGGGGCAGCATGATCTGCCAGAAGGTGCGGAGCGGCGACGCGCCATCGATGGCCGCGGCCTCCTCCAGCTCGAAGGGCAGCGTTTTGTAGAACCCGGTCATGACGAACGTATTAAATGAAACGCCGCCTACCGAATAGAGCACGATCAGAATCATGTAGACATTGACCCAGTCGAACCGCTGCCGGAGATCCTCGACGATGGAGAAGAGCGGAATCGCGGTCAGCGGGTACGGAATCATGATGCCCAGCAGGAAGAACATCAGGAGCGGATGACTGAGCTTGAACGGAATCCGGGCGATCGGCCACGCGGCGAAGCAGGCCAGTGTCACGCTGCCGATCGTGCCCATGGTGGTCACGATCAGACTGTTGAGAAACATCCGTCCGACGCCAGTTTCCCACGCTTCCCGCCAGTTCGACCAATGCAGCGTATCCGGCAGATGCCAGGGCGGAAACATCAGGATATCGGTATTCGACTTGAGCGATGTCAGCACCACCCATCCGAAAATGACGATGGTGAAGAGGCAGTAGATGGCCAGCACGACATAGATTGCCGTGAACTTGAATGTGCCAGGCGGCACAGTGTGTCCCTTCACAGGGGTCGGAGATCCCGAGGAAGCAGCCATCGATCAGGTTCTCCAGGTTTCCAAGGCTGAATCTGCCCTGATCATCTCAATACTCCACCGTTTCCCGCATGGTGATCCGGTTGACCATCAGACTGAGCAGGAAGATGGCGCCCAGCATTGCCGTGGCCAGCGCCGACCCATACGCCCATTTGAAGTCGTTGAACGCGATGCGATAGACGTATGTGACCATCACATCGGTGGAACCCAAAGGCCCACCGACCGCGACGGGTCCCGTCATGACAAAAATGAAGGTGAATGCCTGCAGCGCCTGGATGATCCAGAGCACCAGCAGAATCCGCAACACCTCCCAGAGCAGGGGAATGGTGACGGTGCGGAAGACTTGCCAATCGCCGGCGCCGTCCAGTTTTGCCGCGTCCGGAAGATCGGGTGGGATGCGGTCCATCCCGGCGGAAATGAGCAGAATCCAGGTGCCGACGCCATGCCAGACCGACGCCACGATGATGGCCGTCAGAGCCCAGCGTGGACTGCCAAGCCAGGGAACGGCGAAATGCTCCAGCCCGATTCGCTCCAGAAAGGGATTGAGGAGACCCTGCGAGGGGTTGTAGATCCATTTCCAGATCAGACCAGCCACGCTGGCCGCAATGACCACCGGCGCCAGGATGATGAAGGAAAAGAATCGTTTGCCTCGCAATGGCTGTTGGAGCGCCCAGGCAATGGCCATCGCGGGCACAAAAAGGAGCAGCCCACCGATGAAGGTGAGGCGGATCGAGTTCTCGACGGCATTGTGGAAGTTGCCATCCTTGAGCAGAACGTTGTAGTTCTTCAATCCGACCCAAACCTTGGGGTTGCCGTGTCCCTGCCAGTTGGTGAAGCTGTAGTAGATCGTGAGCGCCAGCGGCACAAACATCACGAGCGTGTACAGAATCAGCTGCGGCAGAACAAAAGGCAGGATCAGTCGGCGCCTGGCCTGCTGGAACACCCGGGGCTCCTAGCCTGAGGGAAAAGCGGGAGCGGCATTGCCGCTCCCGCGTTGCGAATGGTTCCGGCGACTACGCGCCGGCGTCCCGAACCTGGCGGTACTCGTCCATATTGGCGTCGATCATCTCGATCATCCCCTCGGGAGTCGTCGCACCGAGGAAGAGCGCCTGCACCGGCTGATACCAGGCCGCCCAGAGCGCGGTGTCCCAGTGAATGCCGTAGTAGTAGATGATCGTTTCGTTTTCCGCCGATTGCTCGACAGCGACATCCAGACCCGCGGGACTCGTTGGCGGAGCGACACCCTTTACCGCTGGGATGAAGGACAACTCGGAAGCTCCTCGTTCCTGGGTTGCGGGATCAGTCCAGCGACGGACATACTCAACCGCCAATGGCACGTTGACTTCGTGGCTTGTCGACTTCTCAGGATTCGCGACCGACCAGATCGCCGCTGTGCCGAACATCGCGCTCTGATTGCCCGCGCCGCCCTCATACTGAGGAAAATCGAACACACCCATGCGGTAGTCCTCGGGAATCACATCCTTCATCTCAGAAGACAACCATGTCCCCATATGAATCATGGCGGCTTTGCCCTGGAAGAAGAGCGCTTGCGCCGTCGTGAAGTCGGCTCCCTCAAACCCTTCCATGAACCAGCCGTTCTCCGGCAGCTTGGCGATCTCTTGCGCGGCGAGCAGGAACCCAGGATCATCGGCCACGCGGGCGTCGCCATACACGACGGCTTCCACGCCCTCCCGGCCGACGATGCGCTGCGTCATCCGGTCCCACCAGTGGCCGCAGTAGACGTCGGTCGGCCCAGAAACGCAGACCGGCTTCATTCCCGTGTCGCCGCTCACCGCATCGATTGCCGCGCAGACATCAAGGAACTCGGCCCACGTAGTGGGCGGTGTAAGTCCCAGTTCCTCGAACGCTGTCACGTTGTAGTGCATGAGCATGAGGGTCATCTCGTAGGGGATGCCCCACCAGGCGCCGGGCGTCGCCGAATCGGCTCGCGTGTCGATAGCGAACGACCTGGCGCTCTCGGTGAAGGTGTCGGCCCAGATCTCTCCCGACTCAGTCGTTTCTTCGGTGTACGGCGTCAGATCGAGAATGAAGCCGTTGTTCGGCCAGTCCCAGGTGGGAGGCGCCTGATTGCTCCAGCGTCCGGTGTCGACATCGAGCGGATCGCCATTTTGCCAACGGAGCGCCCGAGCGGAGTCGGAAGCCGTGTTGGCGAAGGTGTACTTGACTTCGGTACCCGGGAAATCGGCTTCGAGCGAATCGCCGATCGCCTGGGCATGCTTGAACCAGGGGTGCGGATCTTCCTGAAGCACGCCGACTTCGATCGGTCCGCCGGTGATCTCTTCCTGCGCGGCCAGGTGTGGCGCGCTGTAACCGGTCATCGAAATACCGCCGAGCAGCGCGGCGCCACCGCCGGCAGCACCGAACTTCAGTGCGTCGCGCCGGGTGAGTCCGTGATTCCGGAGAAACCCTGGATCGGTGAGATGACTGCCACGTCGAGCGTCGTTCACGTCGTACCTCCTATGCATTGCGCGTAGACCCGCCCCCGCCCTGTGGCGGACGCCGAACGGAACCCTGGACACGTCCGCAGATGGGTGGATGAGCAGCGCTATCCCAGATCATGCCGAACGTGTGCCTGTCGGAACCTTACCGTATTGGTGGTTGGTGTCAAGCGAGGAGAGGCCCAAGTTCTTGACTGCGCTGTCGATGGTAAATAGAATCTTCGTTAATTCTACCTGTCTGTGTTGTACATAAGTGAGGAGGCATTGTGTTTCGAGACACCTTCACACAACGACGTCTCGCCGTGAGTCGAGAGAACTGGCATGATCGGGTCGCCATCGAGATGGTCGAAACAACATTGGAGCGCCGCTGGGAGTGCAATGCCGATGGTTCCGACCCTGGGACAGGCAATCGGCAGTCGCCAGATCTCTACTGCGATCAAGGCGACGAAGAAACTGGATGAGTTCCGACGCAAGAACGGGGAGCCGTCGAGGCATCTCAGACGAGAGTCATCAACAACGCGTCGCTCCCTGACTCCGGTCAGGGAGAGGATTGAAACATTCTGCCTGTGTGCGTTGATCTCCGTAGCAGGACCAAAAACAACCCCCAATGGAGGCTCCTCCAGGTGTTGTTGATGACTCTCGTCTGAGACGCTTGACAGTGAAGAACATGCGTTCTATTATCTTTCACAAGTGAATTCCACATATGAAGCAGGTAGACGGGGAATGTTGTACGCACACACTCCTAACGGCGACGGTCCATGGCACGATCTGGACGAACATCTGCTAGCCGTGGCTGAGTTGGCGTCACAATATGCGGGAGCATTTGGGGCGGGCGGGCTAGGTCGAATTGCGGGACTGCTGCACGACCTGGGCAAGGCCTCTCCAGATTTCCAGGACTATCTCAAGCGCTCCAACGCAGAACCGAAAAAGCGGTTCCAATCAGTTGATCACAAGGGTGCTGGCGCTGTCGCTTCGGCAAAGCTCTTTCAGCCTCTGTCGATGCTCATTCAAGGTCACCATGGCGGACTTCCTGACGCCGGGGATTGGAAGTCATGGATGGCCGAGCGGTCGGTGAGTCCCTATCGAGAGCTGGTAGAGGCGGCCAATCTCCATGCGGACCGTCATGCCCTTCCCCGTCCGGTTCTCGATGACACTGATCTGCTGGTGATACAAAAACTCGGAACAACGCCAGTCGATTTCGAGATGTTTCTCCGGATGCTTTTCTCTGCACTCGTCGACGCAGATCACACGGACACTGAACGCTATCGGAATCCACGGGATGCCGCTCACCGTCGAACACCACCGGAGCTCGTCCAGTTCGATGAGATGCTCACGGCGAACCAGGCTGAGAAATCTGGACTATCGGACAGTCCGGTGAACCTGATTCGCCATGAGGTGTATCTCTCAGCACTTGCGGCAGCCGAGCTTCCCCCGGGACTCTTCAAACTCACCGTTCCAACAGGTGGAGGCAAGACTCGAAGTAGCCTCGCGTTCGCATTGCGACACGCTGTCCGGCATGAACTGCGCCGGGTCATTGTGGTCTCGCCATACTTGACGATCACCGATCAAACCGCTGACGAGTACCGGTCGATTCTGGGCGACGGCGTCGTTCTCGAACACCATGGCGACGCCGCTCGACACGACGACTCCGAAGGCGCCTCGACTCCAGAGGCCGAGTGGCGACGGGTCTCCTCGCAGAATTGGGATGCCTCGATCGTGGTCACCACTGCCGTTCAATTCTTCGAGAGCCTCTTCAGCAACCGGACGACCAGGTGCCGGAAGTTGCACCGCATCGTGAAGAGCGTGGTCATCATCGACGAACCCCAGACACTGCCGACACAGCTTTTGGAATCAATGGCGGATGGGATCCGTCAGCTCGTTACCCTTTACGGCACGACGGTTCTTCTGTGCTCAGCCACACAACCGGCGCTGGATGAGCTGTCCAAACGAACCGGGTTACCGGCGGCCCATGAGATCGCACCAGAGCCGTCACGGCTGTTTCGTGACCTCGAGAGAGTGACATTCGATTGGCCAGACTCAGAACAGACATCAAGCTGGGACGAAATAGCGGAGAATCTGCGAAAAGAGCATCAAGTGCTCTGTATCGTCAACTCTCGACCGAACGCCCTGTCACTCTTGGAAGCGCTGAACGACGCAGAAAACCTGCATCTCAGTACCCTCCTTTGCCCTGCACATCGGAGAGATGTGCTTCAAGTGATTCATCGCCGAATCAACGCTGGATTACCCTGCCGGGTCGTCAGCACACAAGTCGTTGAGGCCGGTGTTGACCTCGATTTCCCCAGTGTTTATCGGGCAATCGGCCCACTGGACCGAATTGTCCAGGCCGCAGGACGATGTAATCGGGAAGGGAAACTGCACAGGGGTGCTGTAACGGTGTTTGAGCCTGTAGAAGGATCCCTTCCTACTGGTGCATACAAGACCGCGACCGAACAAACAAAGATCGAGCTCGCTCGCGGGTCGGTTGATCCACACGATCCGGCGACATTCGAGCGATACTTCCGGTCTGTGTACAACAAGGTTTCATTGGATCAGAAGGCAATACAGGACGCTCGCGCGGCGCTTGAGTTCGAGACGGTCAACGACAAGTTCCGCATGATCCCTGACGACTCTGTATCGGTCATTGTCAGGTATCAGGGGCTACGCCCCGACGAGTTGAATGAGGAGCCCGATGTCGACCACGCCGCCATACGCGAAAGTCTTGTTACTCAGCTTAAGAAGTCAATTCGGTACGGTTCCGGACACCTGCCGCGGGATGTTGTCCGCAGGCTTCAGCCGTACATGGTCAGCATGAGGCGCGGTTTTGTCGAGCGCCGGGGTTCCGCTGATTCCGGACTGGTTCATCTGGGAGGAGATATCTGGGAGTGGGAAGGAGGCTATCACCCGATTTTAGGAATAGGGCGAATGGATGCGGCCGCGTGGGATGCTGCCGATCTCGTCATTTCATGAAAGGAGCTGGCCGTGAGCTACGACGCTCCGGTTGCCGTCAAGGTTTGGGGAAAGTACGCCTGCTTCACACGACCCGAAATGAAAGCCGAGCGGGTCAGTTATCCCGTGATGACGCCCACCGCCGCGCGAGGCGTGCTCGAGTCGATCTACTGGAAGCCCGAGTTTCAGTGGATAGTCGATGAAATCTGGATGTTGAAGGATGTCGACTTCGTGTCCATCAAGCGAAACGAGGTCTCGAATGTGGCGTCTGAACGCTCCGCCAGGAACTGGGCAGTCTCAGGTGGCGGATATGTCGCAGCCGAGGACCGGACGCAGCGTCATACGCTCGCTCTGCAGAATGTCGCCTATGTTGTACGAGGTCGGCCGGTGCCGCGCATTTCCGGGGTCGATGAAGCCAAGTTTCGGGATCAGTTTCGGAGGCGAGTACGCACCGGCCGATGCTTTCAGCAACCGTTTCTCGGCTGCCGTGAGTTCGTCGCCTTCTTTGAGGAACCATCCGACGAGGATCGCCCGCTGAATGTGACCGGCTCGATCGGTCGGATGCTCCTGGATTTCGATCGGACTGGCACATCGGTCAAACCAGTCTTCTTCGATGCGTGGCTGCAGGATGGCGTCCTGTCCGTTCCCATGAGCGAGGCGTAAGATGTTCCTGCAACAGCTGGTTGACTATGCAGATCGGGAGCTCTCCCTCCCGCCACCAATGTACCAATGGCAGCCGATTCGCTACGTCATCGAACTCGACGCTACGGGCCAATATCTCGGGTTCTCGGATAGCCGTGATCCCGGTGACAAGTCGACCGATCGAGGCGTGCCAAGGCTGGCGCCTCACGTCAAACGATCGTCAGGCATTCGTCCGAAACTGCTGGCAGACACCGGCGAATACGCCCTTGGCGCCGCGGCGGAGGAGAGCAAGCCGGAACGCGTGGCATCACAACATGCGGCTTTTCTGGCCCAGCTCGAGAGTGCTCGCGAAATGCTCGATGACAACGATATCGAAGCTGTCATCACTTTCCTCAAATCTCCCCGGAAAGAGTCCCTTGTACAGGAAGGGGGACTCGATCCGAAAGCTCAGCTCACGTTCGTTGTCGACGGACGCTGGCTTATTGATAAGCCCACGGTTCAACGTGCATGGCAGGTTCTTTCCGGCGAACGCGCATCGGGCGGACCAGAAATGACCTGCATCATCTGCGGTGTCGATCAACCTGTGCTCGATCGACACCCACTCAAGATCAAGGGCATTCGCGAAGGGCAATCGGCAGGGACCGATCTCATATCCGCCAATGCGCCGGCTTTCGAATCGTACGGATTGAAGAACTCACTGATAGCCCCGACATGTCAGAGCTGTGCAGAGAAGTACGGAAATGCACTGAATGCTCTGTTGGCCAGTCCGCGCACACATCTGCATTCAGCTGGTGTCGAGTACATCTTCTGGACGAGATCGGCAAGTGCGGGTTTCAATCCGGCGGCTTTGCTCTCCGATCCGTCGCCCGAAGAAGTACGCAATCTCTACGAAGCGCCCGACAAAGCACGCACCGCGACGACCAACATCGACTCGGATCGATTCTATGCCGCCGCTCTGGGCGCCAGTGGAAGCCGGGCGGCCCTGCTCAGTTGGATCGACGCAAGTGTGGAAGAGGTGCGGCAAAGCCTCATCGACTGGTTCGCTATGCAGAGCTTCGTTGACTCCAATGGCGATCCGGGGAAGGCACTCGGCGCGTGGCAGATCGCTGGCGCTACGGTACGTGATCCCCGAAAAGAGAAGCCGGTTCCTGCGATATCGGCAGCATTGTTGCAGACGGCATTTACCGGCGTGCCGCTGCCCCAACAACTTCTCGATCTCTGCGTTCGCCGGAACCGGGCAGAACAGGGGGTCAAGAGGCAGAGGGCAGTCGCAATCAAGCTGGTTCTTTGTTCACGGCAACCAAGCGCAAGGGAGGAGTGGAAAGCGATGAGCGAACTAAGTCCGACGAACTTCGATCCTGCATATCTCTGTGGCAGGCTCCTGGCAGTGCTCGAGTCGATCCAGAAAAGGGCTCTGAACAACCCGAACGCCACAATCGTCGACCGCTACTACGGTTCGGCATCATCTGCTCCTGCTTCTGTGTTCGGGACGCTCCTTCATGGTGCGCAACCACACCTCTCGAAGATGGCGAAAAACGAGCGGAGTCGGGGAGCATCTATTGCGTTGAATCGACGACTGGAGGATGTCCTCGAGCACTTGCATGAATTCCCAGTCACGTTGACGCTGCAGGAGCAGGGACTCTTCGCGCTCGGCTATTACCACCAGCGCGCGGAAGACCGGCGAGGCGCCCGCGAGCGTGGCGAAGCCGCGGCGGAAACAGAAGAGACGTTGCCTGATGAAACGCCAGACGCGTAGCCAGAGCGAAAATTGCGAACTTGCCAGAGTCTGATTGACCGTCACATGTCGAGTCATTCGATAACCTGAAAAGGAGTCAAGAGAATGTCCGTTTCCACAGCGATCGCACCACATCTCGATGCGCAGCGACGTCAGGATGCTGTTCTGATCTTCGACGTGTCCGACGGCAATCCAAATGGAGATCCCGATGCCGGCAACTTGCCACGCGTCGATCCGGAGACCATGCAAGGGCTGGTTACCGATGTTGCGATCAAACGCAAGATTCGCGATTGGGTGGATGCGACCCGAGGCACGTCGGAGCGGTTCAAGATCTACGTTCAGGGGCAGGAGTCACTCAACAGCATGCACCAGCGCGCCTACTCCGCGCTGGGTCTCACCTCAAAAGGAACGAAGCAGAACAGAGGAGATGTCGACCAGGCGAGAGCCTGGATGTGTGAAAACTTTTTCGATATTCGAACATTCGGTGCAGTGATGAGCACGGGAGTAAACGCAGGTCAAGTTCGTGGTCCCGTTCAGATCACATTTGCCCGGAGCTTCGACCCTATCACGCCGCTCGACCTGTCGATCACACGAATTGCCATCACCAAAACGGAGGACATGGGATTTGCTGAGGGTGATGACGATGGGCGCGGCGGGAAGCGAACAGAAATGGGTCGTAAGTCGTTCGTTCCATACGGTTTGTATCGGGCGCATCTGTTCGTCAACCCGGCCTTTGGCGAGCAAACCGGATTCGACAACGATGATCTTGCGGTGATCTGGGAGGCGCTGGAAAGGATGTGGGATCTGGATCGTTCCGCCTCTCGCGGAATGATGGCTTGTCGTGGTCTTCTGGTGTTCAGTCACGACCACAAGCTTGGCAACGCGCCGGCCCACAAGCTCTTTGACCGCGTACACATCGAGAGAGCGAGCGATGTGGCCGCTCCCAGATCATTTGCCGATTACTCGATCGTCGTGGACGAGAGCGAACTGCCCGATGGCGTTACGCTGACCCGCCTCGTGTAGACATGGACGGTCGGCAGCCTCGGCCACAAGCATCTTGGGCGGACGACGATCTGGTGATGATCTCCGCGCTGGAGCATTGGAGTTATTGCCCGCGCCAGTGCGGACTGATCCATATCGAGTCGACATTCGACGAGAACCTGTACACCTTGCGCGGGCGGCGGCTGCACGAGCGCGTCCACGAACCGGGTGCTGATTGGGAAGACGGTGTGCGACGGGTGCGCGGCATGCCGCTCTTCTCCGTCTATCTCGGGCTTACGGGCAAAGCCGATCTCATCGAATTTCATGGTGAAACGCCCTATCCCGTGGAGTACAAGTCCGGATCAACGCGGGAGAGGCGCCACGAGGCGTTGCAGCTTTGCGCGCAGGCGCTCTGTCTCGAAGAGATGCTGGGTGTCGCCGTGCCCGCCGGGGCGATTTTCGCCCAGGGATCGCGCAGACGGTCTGAGATCGCGTTCGACGACGAACTTCGGGCGCGCGTTCCGGCTGCTGTTGCGGAGGTTCGAACGATGTTGGGTGGAACGACGCTGCCTGCCGCGGCCAACGACTCCCGGTGTCCGCGTTGCTCGTTGTTCGATGCCTGCCTGCCGGGTGTCGTCGATCAGGATGCCCGCATTCGCGGGTTTTTCGGCGAGCTTTTTCATCCGGCCGCCGGGGACGATGCGCTGTGAGAGAGCTGCTGAACACCCTCTATGTCACCACGCCATACGCCTATCTTCATCTGGAGAACGATACGGTGCGGGTGGAGGTCGACCGGGAACTGAAGTTGCGCGCACCCCTCATGCACATCGGTTCGATCGTCGTTTTCGGCGACACGCTGATATCCCCGGCATTGATTGCCCGTTGCGCCGAGGACAAGCGCTCGATTGTCTTCCTGAGCCACAACGGCCGGTTCGTCGCCCGGGTCGAAGGGCCGGTCGGGGGCAACGTCCTGCTGCGGCGGGCGCAGCATCTGGCATTGAGCGACTACGATCGCCGGCTCAGCATTGCGCGGAATATCCTGGCCGGAAAACTCCGCAACAGCCGTCATGTCATTCTGCGCGCTGCTCGGGACACGCCCGATGCTGACGAAAGTCGCCGGTTGCGCGAAGCGGCCAGCTGGATCGACGACATTCTCCGCCGGTTGCCGGAACGAGTCGATCTGGACATGCTGCGTGGGGATGAGGGCGAAGCGGGGCGGGAGTATTTTTCCGTTTTCCCAATGATGATTCGGGGCGACCGCACCACCTTCGGCATGGCGGGGAGATCGCGACGGCCTCCGCTCGATCGCACCAATGCACTTCTCTCCTTCCTTTATACGTTGCTGCGCGCCGACTGCAATGCAGCCCTGGAAGGTGTCGGACTCGACCCACAGGTGGGATTCCTGCATGCACTTCGGCCAGGACGACCAGCCCTGGCGCTCGATCTGATGGAGGAGTTGCGTCCAATTCTGGCCGATCGCCTGGCGCTGACGCTGATCAATCTCAAACAGTTGCAGGCAGACGACTTCGATGTGCACGACGGCGGTGCGGTCTATCTCAATGACCGCGGCCGCAAGACTGTGATCGTCGCCTATCAGAAGCGCAAGGAAGACGAAGTCGACCATCGGGTGGTGGGGAAGAAGGTTCCACTGGGATTGGTGCCTCATCTCCAGGCGCGCCTTCTGGCCAGGCATCTTCGCGACGATCTGCGACACTATCTTCCCTTCCTGATGCGATGAGGGAATAGCGATGCGCTGGGAAATCCTGGTGACCTACGACGTCAACACGGAAACGAAAGCGGGACGCCGACGGTTGCGCAAAGTCGCGGCGATCTGCTCCGGATTCGGTCAGCGCGTTCAACTCTCGGTTTTCGAATGCAGGGTGACCCAGGCGCAGTATGAGGCGCTGGAAGCGCGGCTCCTTCAGGTCATCGACCCGGCCGAAGACCGGCTGCGGCTCTACCGGCTGCCGGCCGACCGGGAGAAATTCGTCCGCATTCATGGCATTCCGCTCGACCATGATATCCGCGAGCCGCTGATCGTCTAATCGTTGCGCGAACCGCCAGCACCCGCCACAATGCCGCCAGGTTCGCGAAAATCAATGCCCAATATCTCGGTAAAACAGCGTGAAAGCGAGCCTCCCCATTCACCTGGGCGCCAGCGAATGGGGAAAACGTGCGCGAAAGGAGGCATGTTTCGAGGAAATGGCGCCGTCGCTCCCTGACTCCGGTCAGGGAGAGGATTGAAACCGATTTTCGGAATTGTGTCAAGCAACACTACAACTGTCGCTCCCTGACTCCGGTCAGGGAGAGGATTGAAACGCCTGTTGAGCGAGAAATCGTCTTGCGCGCGTTGGTACGTCGCTCCCTGACTCCGGTCAGGGAGAGGATTGAAACAGGTTGTGGACAGCGCCAGTATGACGCCTGTCTATCCCGTCGCTCCCTGACTCCGGTCAGGGAGAGGATTGAAACAGGTAGTCAGAATAACGTCAATTATGTGGACCAACGGTCGCTCCCTGACTCCGGTCAGGGAGAGGATTGAAACACCCAATCATGAGCCGTCGAAAAATCGAGGGGGTCGTCGCTCCCTGACTCCGGTCAGGGAGAGGATTGAAACGCTCCAACCCAGTCCGCAGATACTCCTCTGCTTTGGTCGCTCCCTGACTCCGGTCAGGGAGAGGATTGAAACTGTCTCGTCGTCAAATCCCACGCGCGCTATCACCGTCGCTCCCTGACTCCGGTCAGGGAGAGGATTGAAACCTTTCTGTGACCGTCTCCGAGCAATCGGGGGCGGTGTCGCTCCCTGACTCCGGTCAGGGAGAGGATTGAAACATCGGAGTAGATCACCGTAATCTCCGGTGCAATCCGGTCGCTCCCTGACTCCGGTCAGGGAGAGGATTGAAACGTTTCGCCGCCGAGACCAACTGGCGACGCCAGCACGTCGCTCCCTGGCTTCGGTCAGGGAGAGGATTGAAACCGCCCACATCTGTCGCGTCTCGATGCTCTGATCTCGTCGCTCCCTGGCTTCGGTCAGGGAGAGGATTGAAACCGGCCGAATCCGCCAGTTCGGAAGCGCTCGACTTCGTCGCTCCCTGGCTTCGGTCAGGGAGAGGATTGAAACGAGATGGATGCGCTAGTTAGGGCTCAGACCATTGGTCGCTCCCTGGCTTCGGTCAGGGAGAGGATTGAAACTCGTACGCAACACTCGCTCCCGCCGGGGAGCGCCAAGTCGCTCCCTGGCTTCGGTCAGGGAGAGGATTGAAACGAACACGGGAGTGACGTCGAGTCCGGTGAATTCCTGTCGCTCCCTGGCTTCGGTCAGGGAGAGGATTGAAACCCCGGACTGGTGGAGCGGGCAACTGGGCTCTATTTGTCGCTCCCTGGCTTCGGTCAGGGAGAGGATTGAAACCAGTTGCGTGGAATCAAGAGCGCCATACTTGGCAATCGTCGCTCCCTGGCTTCGGTCAGGGAGAGGATTGAAACAGGGCAAGTACCACCACGTTTCAGGGACGGCGGCTGAGTCGCTCCCTGACTCCGGTCAGGGAGAGGATTGAAACAGCACCACCCGCGGGCCGATTGGCTCAACCGGCTGTCGCTCCCTGACTCCGGTCAGGGAGAGGATTGAAACCTGGATTCTTCGCCTGCCCATCTGGTGAACGATGCCGGTCGCTCCCTGACTCCGGTCAGGGAGAGGATTGAAACGACCAATCGTCCAGCTCACCCTTGCCGCAGCTGGTCGGTCGCTCCCTGACTCCGGTCAGGGAGAGGATTGAAACGACCAATCGTCCAGCTCACCCTTGCCGCAGCTGGTCGGTCGCTCCCTGACTCCGGTCAGGGAGAGGATTGAAACGGTTGCTGGCTCGTGATTCCCAGGAAGATCATCACGGTCGCTCCCTGGCTTCGGTCAGGGACCGGGCAGCGCGCGGCATCTGTGGCCGGCGCGAGAGGTGGTATTGAAGAGGGCTAGCGCGTTCGGGCCATGTACAACAACGTCACGATCGCGCGCGTCACGCGTCCATCGAATTGCGTATCGATTAAGTCGTGAATCGCGTCGAGCAATTTGGAACGCACGTCCGGTTCGAGGACTTGATAGGGAGAAAACGAGCTCAGGTAGCGCGTGTATCCATCAGCGTCGAATCGATGTTCCCACGCATACTGCCGTTCCGTGACAGCACCGAACAATCCCGACTCTTCGAGAAGTGCGCTCGACGGTCGCCGCGCGCCATCTCCGGATTCCGCGCCATTCGTTTCCGTCGCAAGGTGAGGTGCGTATCGCTCGTAGATCGGTGCACACGCTTCGAGGAACGCGCGATCGACATTCGACATCGGCCGGCGGTTCCACCACAGCGCCACCGCCCTGTCCTTCTTCAGCGCCGCGGCGACGCGAGACAAACCGACATCCGGGTCGATCCAGTGAAACGAGCTGGCCGCGATCGCCAGATCGTAGCTGCTATCGGGAAGGTCGACCGCTTCGAAGGAACCGACCGTGATCGATGCGTTCGGATATGCCGCCAGATTCCGCTGCCAGACGGCAGCCAGCTCGCTGCCCAGCTCGATCGCGTCGATTCGGTAGCCACGCTGCGCAAATGGCAGCGTCGCATGCCCGGTTCCCGGCCCGATCTCGAGTATGCGTCCCCCGGCGGGAATTCCAGACAGCGCCACCACGTCATCGAAGAGCTCGTCCGGGTAGCCGGGTCTGGCACCGTCGTAGAGCGTCGCAATGGCATCGAATGTTTGCTTCCGCCGGTTCCGTTCCTGCTGCTCCATACAACCTCCGTCCAGATCCCACCGACGGTTCGGCCGATCGACTTCACCCGTTCGCCACTCTCAGAACCAGCATCAGGCCAAGCCCAGAACGCGTCAAGCAGCCTGCCCAACTGTTCAGCTTGTCTCAGGCCGACAAAGACTCGATCCGGGTGATCGTTCTTCCCTGAGACAAGCATCCCCCACTTCGGCCCCCCAACCATCGTATGGTAGAGGCGTTTATCCGAAGCTCGTCCGGATCGCTCCCATGGTGACGTCTGGCCCGGTCATTCTGTTCTACAACTCGATGTGGACGTCGACCCTGGAAATTGTCGAACCGGGCAGCTGCCGGGTGTCGACCGATCGCCGGGATCTCGCCGTGGCAGATGCCGTCGTATTTCATTTGCCGACGATGCTCGAGGCGTTCCCGGAGAAGCATCCGGGCCAGATCTGGGTCGCCTGGACATTGGAGAGCGATGTCAACTACCCCCGTCAGCGCGATCCCCAGTTCATGGCCCAGTTCGATCTGCGCATGAGCTATCACCTCGATGCCGACGTGCCGACGCCATACATCGGGAGTCGCGCGGAAGTCGAGCAGTCATTGCGCAGACCGCCGTCGGAGAAGCACGGTCTCGCGACGATGTTCGTTTCGAGCCCGCTGAACCGGAGCAAACGGATCGACCTGGCCAGAGAGCTGATGCTGTACCTCGACATCCATTCGTACGGCAAGCGCCACAACAATCGCCACATCCCCCAACCGGACCTCGGGCGAGAAACCAAACTCGCAGTGCTGGCCGGGTACAAATTCGATCTCTCCTTCGAGAATGCGATCGACCGCGATTATGTCACTGAGAAATTCTACGATCCGCTGCTCGCTGGAAGTGTGCCGGTCTACCTGGGAGCGCCGAATGTCGATCAGTTCACGCCGGGCGAGCATTGTTTCATCAACGCCGCCGATTTCGCCAATGGCAAGGAGCTGGCGGAGTACCTCCTTCATCTCGACGCCGATGACAACGCCTATGCCAAGTACTTCACCTGGAAAGCGGGACCATTTCGGCCAGAATTTCTCGATTTGCTCGCCAGAACAGAGGAAAGCGCGCTCGATCGATTGTGCCGAATGGTTTGTGATCGGAAACAGTAGCTCGAGATATCACGTAGAACCCGGCCCTGTGCCGGCGGACGCTGCCGCGCACAACGCAACCACTGACGCATCGGCGCAATCAACGCGGTTCCGCCCAATCGCACCGCCGCAGGGCCGGGATCTACATCAAGGGAAAGCAGGCGCCGGAGAGTGCGAATGTGACCGGCTAGCTGGGCTCGCTCTCCGGTTCGATGTGAATCACTTTTCGTTCGGCTATGGTGACTCTCCTTTCTCCGTAGACTAGCGCGCAAGTGTGTCCTCCATGCCTTCTGCCTGCGACTGCACATCGGAACACAGTTGCGGCCTCCGCGTTTGTCGCCTGCCTGTAGCGGCAACGCCTGCGTTGCCTTTCCCGTGGGAAACGACGTTTTCGCTCCCGAGCATGACAGCACGAAGCACCAGGCAACGCAGGCGTTGCCGCTACGACTTGCCGCTTCTGGCTATGACAGGGTTCGCGATGAACCAACCCGTGCTATGATCCCGGAAACGTTTCCGGGAACGGTTGCGGCGGAGCAAGTATGCCGACGACGATCAAGGATGTCGCCAGAGAAGCCGGTGTGTCGGTCACTACGGCGCATCGGGCGCTGAATGGCAAAAGCGAGCTGGGCGCGGAGAAGCGAGAGCGGGTGCTGGAAGCGGCCCGGAAGCTGAACTATGTTCCCAGCGCCGCTGCCCGGACATTGGTTTCCGGCCGATCCCGCACCCTCGGCATGATCGTGACCAACAACGCCAGCCCGGTTTACGCCGATATCGTTCGGGGTGTCGAAGCGGTGGCCAGGGATGCCGGCTACGGTCTCCTGCTCTGCAATTCGGACGACGACCAGTCGCGTGCGCTCGAATGTCTGGAGATATTGCGGGCCAAACAGGTCGACGGTGTGTTGATCACACCGGTGCAAAGCGACCGCCGGGATATCGACTACCTGCGCAATTCGCACATTCCCTATGTCCTCCTGCTCCGGCACTTCGACGACCCGGCCGACGACAGGGTGATCATCGACAACGAAGCGGCCGCGCATGGCGCATCCCGGTATCTGCTTGAGCTTGGCCACCAGCAGGTCGGTTGCATTGCCGGACCGCAGGAAACGTCGAGCGGACGAGCGCGGCTGTCGGGATTTCAGCGAGCCGTGCGAGAAGGGGGCGATCGCGTTCGCGCGGACTTCGTCACAGGGCAGGCGTTCACCGTGGAGGGCGGGTATCAGGGGGCAATCGCGTTGCTCTCCGGAGATGTCCGACCGACCGCTATCGTGGCGGCCAACGATCTGCAGGCCGTGGGGGTGATAAAAGCGGCTCGCGAGCGGGGATTGAAAGTCCCGGATGATCTGGCGCTGGTCGGTGGGGACAACATCGAGCTGGCGGAGTTTCTCGATCCACCATTGACGACCTTCCACCAACCCGCCCTGGCCATTGGGCGTCGAGGCGCCGAGATCCTGCTCGATCGCCTTGATGGGGATGAGCGTCCGCCCCACCATGTCACATTCGTGCCCGATCTCATCGTGCGGGCATCGTCAGGAGGACCAGTGTGAGCGCAACCGGCGTCGATCCCATCACCTTCGAGGTCGTGCGCAACGCGCTGACCGAAGTGACCGAAATGATGTCGCTGGCGCTGCGACGCAGCGCCTATTCCACCAATATCAAAACCCGGGCAGATTTCTCCTGCGCGGTTTTCGACGAGCATCTCAATCCTGTCGCCCAGTCCTTCTCTCAGGCCAATCATCTCGGCACGCTGGTCGAAATGGTGCCGATCATGGTCGCCGAGTACGGTGAAGACAATCTACGCCCTGGCGACGTCCTCCTCGGCAACGACCCCTACCGGGGCGGCGCGCATCTCAACGACATCCTGGTGCTTTCGCCGGTCTTTTTCGGAGAGGATCGCATCGGCTGGGTGGCCAACCTGGCTCACCATGTCGATGTCGGCGGCGGAGCGCCGGTCAGTATCGGCGCGTTCCGGGAGGTCTATCAGGAAGGGGTGGTCATTCCGCCGGTGAAACTGGTGTCGGCAGGGGAGATCGTGCCAGACGTTTTCTCGCTGGTGCTGTCGCAGGTTCGCGCCCGCAGGGAAACCGCCGGCGACTTCCGGGCCCAGCTGGCGGCCAACATCACCGGCGCGCAGCGATTTCAGGCACTCGCCGAACGATACGGGGTCGAGGAGATTCGCGCCTATATCGCTGAACTGATCGCCTATACCGACCGGCGCACAACGGCGGAGATCGCTCGTCTCCCGCATGGCGTCTATTCGGCGGAAGGACTGCTCGATACCGACGGTTTCACCGACGATCCGGTGACGCTGGCAGCAACGATCACCATCGACGATGCCGGCGTTCATTTCGACATGGCCGGCAGCGACCCGCAACGCCGGGCGCCGGTCAACTCGACCCATTCGCAGACCTTTTCCTGTTGCGCCTATGTGTTGAAGTGCCTGATCGACCCGGATATCCCGGTCAATGCCGGCTTCTACCGGCATGTCAGGATGACTGCGCCGCTGGGCACAGTGGTCAATGCCAAACACCCGGGTCCGGTCGTGGGCGGATGGGAAACGAATTCTCGTCTGACCGATGTCATGCTCAAAGCGCTGGCGCCTGCCCTCCCCGAACTCGTTCCTGCCGGCACCAAAGGGATGATCTGCCACGCCGGTTTTGGCGGCACCGATCCACGCAGCGGCGAGTTCTACTGCTTCCTGGAAACGCTGGCCGGCGGCTATGGCGGGCGGCAGGGACTCGATGGGCCGGATGCGGTCCAGGCCCACGGACAGAACACCGAGAATGCGCCAGTCGAGGAAACGGAGCTGAACTATCCGGTCCGGATTCTTCGTTACGAGCTGGTCGACGATTCCGAAGGAGCCGGTCAGTGGCGGGGCGGGCTCGGGTTACGTCGCGACTATCACTTTCCCGATCACGCTGCGTCGTTCACGGTTCTTTCCGACCGGGACAAATGGGGGCCGCACGGTCTCTTCGGCGGATTAGCCGGTGAGCGGGCGTCGTACATTCTCAATCCGAACGGCGAAGCACACCGGCTGGGGTCCAAAGCGACCGTCGAGCTGCAAAGCGGCGACGTCGTTCGCTATGAGACATGCGGCGGCGGTGGATACGGTCCACCTGAGGAGCGCGATCCGGGGCTGGTGCTGAGAGATGTGCGAGAAGGCAAAGTGAGCAAAGAGCGGGCGGAGGAGACCTACCGGGTCGCCATCAACACACCGGACTGGACGATCGATGACGCAGCTACAGCGGCGCTGCGAGGAGAGCGGGCATGACGCAGTACCGGCTGGGCATCGACACCGGCGGCACCTTTACCGACGCGACCCTCATCGACGAATCGACCGGGAAAGTGTCGATCGCCAAAGTGCCGTCGACGCCGGCCGACCCGGCGATCGGTTTTCTCAATGCGATCCGGCGGATCACCGCCGAACAGCATGTCGACGCTGAAGCGATCACCTATGTGGTGCATGGCACGACGGTGGCCACCAACGCGGTAATCGAAGGCAACGTCGCGGAAACCGGCTTTCTGACCACCGAGGGTTTTCGGGACATGCTGGAGATCGCCCGGCAGATCCGGCCGTCACTCTACGATCTGCGATTCGAGAAATTGCGACCGCTGGTGCCGCGAAACCGGTCGCTCGGCGTTCCGGAACGGCTTGCAGCAGACGGTTCGGTTCTCCAGGCACTCGACGAAAGCGCACTGGTCGCTGCTGCACAGCGTCTGCGCGAGGAAGGCGTCGAATCGATCGCGCTCTGTTTTCTTCATTCATACGGCAATCCCGTACATGAACGGCGTGCCGGAGCGATCCTGGCCGAAGTCTTCCCCGAAGCGATGATTTCCCTCTCTTCTGACGTGGCCCCGGAGTTCCGTGAGTACTTCCGGGCCAGCACCACGGTGATCAATGCCGCGGTCCGCCCCGTGGTCGCTCGCTATCTCGGGCGAATCGAGGAAGAGCTCCGGGGTGCCGGATTCGACGCCGAGCTCCTGGTCATGCAGAGCAGCGGCGGGGTGTTCACCTTCGAAGCGGCCAGCGAAAAGCCGGTCTTCATGGTCGAATCGGGACCGGCCGCCGGGGTAATGGCGGCCACCTGGCTGGGCGAATCGCTCGGATTCAGCAATGTTCTTTCCTTTGATATGGGAGGCACCACGGCGAAAGCCGGATTGGTGCAAAACGGACGACCGGTGATCTCGCGCGACTACGAGGTCGGCGCCATGGCCCAACCGGGCGGCACCAAAGCGCGCGGCTACCCCATTCGCACACCCGTGATCGATCTGGTGGAGATCGGCGCCGGCGGTGGCAGCATCGCCTGGGTCGATTCCGGAGGTGGGTTGCGGGTTGGGCCGCGGAGTGCCGGAGCCGACCCCGGACCGGCGAGCTACGGACAGGGCGGCACCGAACCAACCATCACCGACGCCAATCTGGTGCTTGGCCGGATCGATCCCGGCTACTTC
Organism: Thermomicrobiales bacterium; assembly: GCA_019637585.1. GTDB lineage: Bacteria > Chloroflexota > Chloroflexia > Thermomicrobiales > UBA6265 > JAHBVL01. The sequence goes on from JAHBVL010000001.1 coordinate 530,425, forward strand.
CTCGGGGGCGAGGTTCCCCTCGATCTGGAAAAAGCACAACATGCTATCCAAACCCGCTGTGCCGGTCCGCTGGGGCTCGACCTCCACGTCGCGGCGAACGGAATTCTGGACATCGCCAACGCGGCGATGTCGCACGCGCTGCGGCTGGTATCGGTGCAACGGGGCATCGATCCTCGCGATTTCGTGCTGGTCGGGTTCGGAGGAGCGGGACCATTGCATGCCAATGAGCTGGCTCGCGATGCCGGCATCGGTACGACCCTGATCCCGATGAGCCCGGGCACAACCTCCGCGCTCGGTTTGCTGGTCACCGATCTGCAGCACGATTTTCCCGCGACGGTTGGTCGGAAGACGGACGGTGTCGATCCAGCGGAACTGGAGCAGACATTCCAGGACCTGGCGGCGAAAGGCAGAGCGGCGCTCAGCCGGGATGGCGTAGCGAATGAGGCTGCCCGGCTCGAGCAACTTGCCGACATGCGCTACGCCGGCCAGAGTTTCGAGCTGCCGGTGACAGTTTCCGGAGGCGTCTTCAATGAGAGTGTCCTGCGGGAGCTCGTCGACCGATTCCACGCCGCTCATCTGCAGGCGTATGGTTTCAACGCTCCCGCCGAACCGGTCGAGATCGTCAATGTACGCGTCACCGCCATCGGCACGATCGGGAAACCATCGCTGGCCAGATTGACAACGCCTCCAGCCAGCGCTCAACCGAAAGGAGAGCGACCGGTCTGGTTCGCCCAAACCGGCGGCTTCTCACCGACCCCGATCTACGACCGCTATACGATCGGCGAGGGAGCGATTCTGACCGGTCCGGCGATTGTCGAAGAGATCGATTCCACAACCGTCATTCTGCCGGGGTACGCGGCTCGGGTCGATGCGTATGGGAACTTGATGATAGCGCAAGGCGAACGCCAGTGAGTTACGCTCACTGGTCAGTAGATGGTCAGACCGGGAACGTCCCGATAGTCAGCGAGATTGCGGGTAAGCAGGATCAGGTTGTGCTCAATCGCCGTCGCGGCGATCATGAGATCAAGCGAGCGATCGCGAATCCGTCGCCCGTCGCCGAGCAATTGATGTCGAAGTCGCGCGCACGTGCGCGCGGTCGTCTCAGTGAACGGCAACACACCCATTCTCGCCGTGATGGTGGCATGCCGGCGTTCGCTCAATGCGGGATTCGATGCACGCAGAACCCCCTGATAGGTCTCCATATACGTGACGATGCTCAGCGAGACGCCGAGGGGAACCAAGCCATCGACCAGTTGAATCGCTTCGCGAGCTCCCTCGAGATAGCTCACAAGAATGTCGCTGTCGATGAGATATCGCATCTACTCGGAGGCCCATTTGCGCGGCGCCTGACTCCGTTGTTCCAGGATTTCGCGTTTGAACGCCCCGGTGTCGACTCCTTCGTAGAGTCCGATACCATTATGAAGCGCTTCGAGAACCTTTTCAGGGTCGTAATCTGCGAACGGCTCGGGAACTCGTCGCTCGATTCGGTATTCCACTCCTCCAGACTCGACAGACACCGGCTCGTCTCGGACAAGACGGAGCAATTTGGCAGTATCGCTTTCGGGTTCAATGTGAATCGGTTTTCGTTCGGCCATGGTTTGCTCCTTGTGTGCAGCGGCAAGCGTACACGGAACACAGTGGAAAAACCGGGTGACCGCAGGCTTCGCAAGCTCAAACCTGCGGCTAAGCAGTACGAAGCTCCTCCGGAGCTGGAATTGGAGTCCGGGAAGTCCTGCTGACCATTTCCCATTCCCTTTTTCCCATTTTCCGTTTCCTAGACTTGGAGGCTCCTGATGCAGATTCCTGAAACCCGTCCCGCCGAATACGGCATGGTGATTGCCAAAGACGTCATGGTCCCGATGCGGGATGGCGTCCGTCTCGCCGCCGACATCTACTACCCGGCGATCGACGGCGAACGAGTCGAGGGCCCTCTCCCGACCATCCTGGCCCGCACTTCCTACGACAAATCCAACATCTGGCTCTGGGTCGAACCGGTCGCCAATTTCTTCACGCCGCGTGGCTATGTCTTCGTCGTGCAGGACCTGCGGGGGCGCTACAAATCGGAAGGAAAAGGACAGTACTTCCACGTCGCCAATCCGCTCGACGGCAAGGATGGTTACGACACCATCGAGTGGATCGCCGAGCAAGGGTGGTCGAATGGGAAGGTGGGGATGTGCGGATCGTCGCACGGGGCGATGACCCAAACGACCGCCGCCCTCGAAAACCCTCCCCACCTTGCGGCGATCTGGCCCGATGTCGGGCCGATTCGCAACTACTTCCACCATATGCGCGAAGGTGGCGCCATGCAACTGCACATGTTCGGCGCGCAGTTCCTGCACGCTTTCGAAGCGCAAGAGTTGCAGGGGGACCCTGTCTCCAAACTGGCGTTCGAGCGAGAAATGGCTCGCTTGCGCGACTGGGTTTGGCAGACGCCATTCAAGAAAGACCTGACGCCACTCTCCAAAGTGCCTGGTCTCGAGCAAACCCTCTTCAACTACTACACCCGCGGCGCCTACGACGACTGGTGGGGCGCCGACTTCAACGACTACCAGCGCTATTTCGATCGCCACGCCGATGTGGCAGGCACGTTCAGCTCCGGCTGGTACGACCCCTACACTGTCGCCGCGGCCGACCACTTTCACGCCATGAACGAGAAAAACGAAACGCCCCAGAAGCTCATTCTCGGCCCATGGACCCACGAAACGATGCGCGACGACCGGACCTGGGCGGCGGATGTCGACATGGGAGCCGAATCGAGCATCGGCTATCACGGTTACAACGCGTTGCGGTTGCAGTTCTTCGACCGCTTCCTCCTCGGTGTCGAAAATGGCTGGGAAGACCGGCCGACCGTGATGATCTTCATCATGGGCGGCGGCGATGGACGTAAATCGATCAAGGGCAAAATGAACCATGGCGGCTACTGGCGTGCCGAAGAGGAATGGCCCCTTTCTCGTGCTGTGCCGACCACTTTGTATTTACGATCTAATGGTAACTTGACCGCCGAGCAACCGGGCGCCTTCGATTCCGGCGCTCCCTGGACCGCCGGGCCGACCGATGTCGACCACGCTGTCAACGGGGTGGCGCCTCCACCCACGGTGCAGCCGGACGGTCCGCGCACCTTCACCTTCGATCCCGCTCATCCGGTGCCGACGATCTCGGCGAACGTCACCGGCTTTTTCGAACTGGTGCCGGTGGGAGATCACCTCGACGAGGCCTTCCGCCATGTTGTGCCCTGGCGAGCGCGGATGAAGAGCATCGTCAATCCGGGCGCCACCCATCAGCGAGAGGCCGAGGGAATCGTCGGCGCGCGCGAACCTTATCCGTTGCTCGCGCACCGGCCCGATGTACTCGTCTTCCAGACCGAACCATTGGAGGGCCCGATCGAAGTTACGGGGCAGGTGACCATCCACCTCTGGGTCTCCTCGTCAGCGGTCGATACCGACTTCACCGCCAAACTGATCGACGTCCACCCCGCCAATCCGGACTATCCGGAGGGGTATCACATGAACATCTGCGACTCGATCATCCGCTGCCGCTATCGCGAGAGCTTCGAGTACGAAGTAATGATGGAGCCCGGTGAGGTCTATCCAGTGACCATCACCCTGCCGCCGACCAGCAACCGCTTCATGCCCGGTCACCGCATCCGGGTCGACATCTCCAGCAGCAACTTCCCCCGCTTCGACCTCAACCCCAACACTGGCGAACCCATGGGCCGGCATACCCACACGGTGGTCGCGCAGAACACGGTCTGGTGTGATGCGGAGCGGGCGTCGCGGATGGTGTTGCCGGTGATTCCGTAGGCAAATGGCAATAGGCAAAGGGCAAAAGTGAGACCGATCGTGGTTTAGATTGGCGTCGCCCACTTGCTCGTCGTACGGTCGAACTCGACCGCGGCATCCAAGTCAGCGGCAGTGAGGTTGGGGTAGTCCTCGAGGATTTCCTCTCGCGGCACGCCCGCCTCGATCCAATCCATCACCAGATCGACGGCAATGCGGGTGCCCCGGATGATGGGCTTGCCGCCGAGAACTTCCGGATTTCGCGTGATGCGTTGTGAGAACTCTGACGTTGCTTCCATGCTCATTCTTTCCAGAACGGAATATGTCCCAATGTACGACGTCGTCCGTGTGAGTTGGCCGGAATCAGCGCGAAGTGCTCAATCTGGAACAAGCTACACTGCAACCTTCTGGAAACCGCGATGAAACGAGCACGCTGAATACCGAAAAGCGCGGTGCTGACGTTGCACTCTGGACGACCGGTCGACCGACTTGCGACCCCAGGAGGTCCACGTTCCTGGCGCTCTCCGATTGGCAGAGATGCGGAGATCGCCTCGCTGGCCGCGCTGATTCTCGATCCAGCGGTTTCTCTGGTCACGGTGACCGGTCCGGGCGGGGTCGGCAAGACAACCCTCGCCGCGCACGTTTCCCGTCTGGTCGAAGCGTCGTTTCCCGGCGGGGTCGATGTCGTGCCGCTGGCGCAGGTCGCCGAAACCGGGTATCTCTTTCACGCGATTGCCCAACGACTCGACATTCGGGAAACCGGCCAAACTGCTGTTGGAGACCAGCTGATCGAACGCTTCCGCGAACGGCCAGCCTTGCTCGTGCTCGACACATTCGAGCATCTCCTCGACGAGGCTCCGGAAGTCGCCTGGCTGGTGGCAGCCTGTCCGGAATTGACCTGCCTGATCACCAGTCGTTCGCCGCTCCGTTTGCGTGAGGAGCGCGAATTTCCCCTCAAGCCGCTCCTGCTTTCGGGTGAGAGCACCGATGCAGCGGTCTCCCTCTTCGAGGAGCGGGCAAAGGCGGTCGCTCCCGCATTCACGTTGACACCAGAGAATGCCGGCGATGTCGCGGCGATCTGCCGGCGACTGGACGGGCTGCCTCTGGCGATCGAGCTGGCTGCGGCACGCATTCGCCACCTTCCACCGGGGGTCATGTTGAGAAAGCTCGACGATCCTCTCTCACTTCTGGCGAGCGGCGCCCGCGATGCTCCCGACCGGCAACGGACGATGCGCGGCACGATCGCCTGGTCGTACGACCTGCTCGACCCTGAAGCCCAGCGGCTCTTTCGCCTGCTGTCGGTCTTTCGCGGATCGTTCGCGCTCGATGCCGTCGAGGCCATGGCGGAGGATCTGCCGGCAACAGATGTGCTCGAAACGCTTTCCGTTCTCCTCGACCACAGCCTGGTCGAACTGGCGGGAGCGGGGGCGGAGGCTCGGTACCGGTTGCTCGATACGGTTCGTGAGTTTGGTCTTGAGCTCCTGGATCAAGCGGATGAGCGACTCGCAACGCAAGAGAAGCACGCCATCTGGTTTCGGGATCTGGCGGAACGCTCGGCCACATTCTGGTGGGGACCGGATCACTTCGAGTGGCTGGAGCGCATCGAGCGCGATATCGACAATCTCCGACAGGCGTTGTCCTGGTTCGAATCGTCCGGCGACATCGAGTCGGCCGCCCGGCTGGCGACCGCCATGTACGGCATCTGGCGCGTGCATGGACCTGTCAGCGAGGGATGGAGCCGGAGCCAGCGGATTGTGTCGATGAGCGAGAGTCTGCCGGAAGCGATCCGGGCGAAACTACATCTCTGTCTCGCTGGGCTGGAATGGGTCTTTGCCGAGCAATCCTCTTCCAGCCTCGATCAGATGGGATATCAGCTGGCCATCAAATCGGGTGACGACGACGCGATTGCATTCGCACTTGTCTACCGGGGCGCCACGTCGGAAACCACAGGCGAGTTGGATCGGGCGCAAGCGGCGCTCTGGGAGTTGGTCGAGATGGGGCGAACCGCTCTCCCGGGACAATTCGCCTATCAATGGATGGCAGCTGGTCTCGAACACCTGGCCTCGATAGAACGCGATCTGGGGAATATTGAGCAGGCACGTGCACTGGCACGGGACGCGGTGGAGGTCGCGGCCGCTCGCGGCTTTGCCTGGGGATACCCGATGATCGTGGCCACCCTAGCGGACATCGAACGAATCGCTGGTTTGCGAAGCGCGGCAGCAGGGCACTTCCGCGAGGCGATCACCATCGTCTGGCCCCAGCGGCAGCCCCGGCATGCCGCGGCGATTCTGGCTGGCTATGCCGCGCTGGCGGCTGACGAAGGATCGAGCGAAATCGCCGCCCGGCTGGCCGGCGCCGCGGACCGGCTGGTTCAATCCGATGGCGTCATTCTGCCTGCATACGTGCGGCGTGGGTACGCCGCGCTTCTGGAGCGCGCTCGAGCGGAATTGGGAGTTCAGGCGCTTGAGGAGAACCTCGACATCGGACGGTCCTGGTCGAGTGACGAGGCGCGCGACGCAGCGCTAGACTCGATGGCGACGCTGGATGCAACGATCTCGCGCCCGGCAAGGTCGCGTCTCTCGAACCCTCTCTCCTCACGGGAAACGGAAGTCCTGACGCTTGTCGTCGCCGGCAAAACCGATGCCGAAATCGCCGAGATGTTGTTCATCAGCCGGTCCACGGCCGGCGATCATGTGTCGAACATTCTGGCCAAGTTCGACGTGCCGAACCGGGTGTCGGCGGCCGTCTTCGCGATTCGCAACGGTCTCGTCTGACCCCACCACTCACGAAGATTCGGGAGTTGTGCCCTCCCGAGAAATCCCGATCCTTCCCGATGCTCCTGGAGTTGCCGCGTCACATGCTGGTGTCAGTGGAATCTCAGCCAGTGACGACCAGGAGCATCCCGATGATCTTCGCGCCATATCGCAACGTTCTGGATCTCGCCCACGACGCCAACGGCTCAGATGACCGGCACCGACCGCAACTTGCCTGGGATGAAATCGACTACGAACTCGGCGGCAAACGAGTCGAGCAACTCAACTTCCTGATTGGACTCGTGCTGCAACCTGTCTCCTGGCGGCGAGACAGTGGACGGCGAGACTGGGGAACGACGCGGGAAGGCGAGCCGCCCCGCGCGGACGCCGAAGACTGCCCTCTCCGGGATGCGGGCTAGAGCCCTGAGTCGTGGATTGTGGGGCAGCAGCGGCCGTGCCGGCCATTTCAAACGAAGAGCGGCTCCATCGACCGCTCCTTCGCCAGCTGCTGCATGGCGAACTCCGACGGACGCTCGGTGAAGCGGCTCGCGGCATCGAGCACCTTCGGCAGCAGGGAGATGTCGGCAGCAGTGTTGAGGAAAACGCCCGGTTCGCCGAGCACCCAGTGAACCGCGAGATCGATGTCTTCCTGGGCCGTCAGCGGTTCGTACCAGGTGTTGCCGAATTGCTCGCGATCTCCCCACGGCGCAGCGGTGATCGACTTGATCGTCTGAATCGCGACATTGCGTTCGCGGCAGAGTGCGAAGAGCGCCTCGACATCGGCAGCGTACTGCGGGTTCTGCATCATCATCCACGAATACGGGAGGAGCACAGAATCGAACGGGAATTGCTTGAGAGACTGGCGATGCATCTTGGCGACAGTCACGCCGTGTCCGGTGACGCCGATGAAACGGACCAGCCCTTCTTCGCAGGCGCGGACTGCAGCTTCGAGCGCACCGCCGGGACCAAGCGCCGTTGCCCATTCCGACTCGTCGACGAGGTTGTGGAGCTGGATCAAATCGATCTGGTCGGTGCGAAGCCGCTCGAGCGACCGGCGGATTTGATCGTACGCGGCGCCGCCTTCGCGCTCACCGGTCTTGGTGCCAAGAAAGAAGCGATCGCGCTCCTTTTCCATCCACGGACCGAGTCGGATTTCCGAATCGCCATAGCTGGCGGCGGTGTCGATGTGATTGACGCCGGCTTCGATGATCTGCTCCATCGTCCGGTCGGCATCGTTCTGACTGACGCTGCCAAACGCCGCCGCTCCGAAGATGATGCGCGTGCTGGTGTGGTTTGTGTTGCCGAACGCGTGGGTGGGGAGCATGGCTGGTTCTCCTGATCAAGTGCCGATGACTCAGATCAATGGTAGCGCGACTCGGCGCCGGGGGAAGATTGAGACAAACGATCGAATCATCCGCGTGCGGCGACGCTGTTGTCGACGACCCAGCCGCTTATCGCCACATGCCGCCTGAAGCCGGGACCTCGAAGGCCAACGGCTTTCGCTATCCAGCAGCTTCGAGCGGCTCTCCGTCCTCGCCGCGATACCTCCGCCGCATCTCCTTCCCGGCAGCAGGGCCGGCGGTGAAGACGAAGCCGGAACCCCCAACCGGCTTGCCGGTTCTGCGGTTGACAAGTACCGGCTCGACCTCGTCGCCGGTTTCTTCATCGATCAGGATCATGCTGCGCGCTTCCGGCGCTCGCTGCTCGTTGTCCCAGGCGGCCAGCGCGACGATCACCGGACGCAGCGACCGGCCAAAATCGGTCAGCAGGTATTCATAGCAGCTGAGCCTGCCGACGTGCATCGCAGCCGGTTTGGGGGTTGCGTGGCTCCCGCACGAGGCCGTTCAGCTACCGATTCCCACCGAGACCATGGCTGTCGAGAAGCGCGGAGACCCGTTTGTACAAGTCCGGCAGATCGAATTGGATAGTGTCCCAGATGATCTGGTGGTCGATCGAATCGTACTCATGCGCAATACGGTTTCGGAGTCCAACAACAACTGGCAACTCAGGAAGCACGTCGCGCAGGGAGGCATCGTCGTGTTCTGCGACGTTCAGCGACTCGGCGACAATTTCGAATTGGCGCTCGACTGCTGATTGGAAATAGACATCGGAGCGATACTCGTCGAGCGATCTGTTAGCAGTGAACGCCAAGATGTGACCGATCGCCCGGTGAGCGTCATGCAGCCGCTTCGCGGTCCGGTGATTCATAGATCGTTCTTCGGCTTCGCTCCAGGCTGGCGCGGAAATAGGGGTTCTCGATTGGCTGGTTCGTCAGGAGATCCACGGGTCTGTCAAAGAGTTTCTCGAGCTCTTCGGCGAAGGCCAGATAGCGCCGAGCGTAGCCCGGTGAGCGGTCGGCGAAATCAGCGATGAGATCGACGTCGCTCGACTCGGCGTCGAAGCCGCCGACGGCAGCTGATCCAAAGACCTCAAGCTTGCGAACACCGTAGCGCCGGCAAAGTTCGGCAATCTGGCTGGATTGTTCAACAATTGCTGCGAGCATGATAGACAACCTCACCCTTGAGAATACCTCATTGGTTCAGAACCACTCCCACGCTTTCATGGCGACCATCGACGAACTCCGCTGGCAGGCAACATGCGTGTCAAAGTTGATAGAACAGGACGGCTAGGTATTCAGTCTTTGGAGATAGGGGGGCAAGACTCCATGACCGAACACGAGGTGGTCATCGCCGGAGGTGGGCCGACCGGGATGATGCTGGCCGCAGAGTTGGCGCTGGCCGGCATCGACGTCGTCATCGTCGAGCGGCGCGAAACACAGGATCTCGCCGGGTCGCGGGCTGGAGGATTGCATGCCCGCACGATCGAGGTGCTCGATCAGCGCGGCATCGCCGAACGCTTTCTCTCGGCGGGTACCATCGCCCAGGTCGCGGGGTTTGCCTGGATTCCGCTGGACATCAGCGATTTTCCCACCCGGCATCCATACGGTCTTGCACTCTGGCAGAAGGAGATCGAACGCCTGCTGGCCAGCTGGGTGGAGGAACTGCGCGTTCCGGTTGTGCGCGGTCGTGACGTGACCGGCTTCACACAGGACGATGCGGGCGTCACGATTGAAATCTCTGCCGGTGCACCATTGCGCGCCGCCTACCTGGTCGGCTGCGATGGTGGCCGGAGTCTGGTTCGCAAAACCGCCAGCATCGACTTTCCCGGTTGGGACGCCACAGCCAGCCACATCATCGCTGAGGTGGAGATGGCGGATGAACCGGAATGGGGTCTTCGCCGCGACGCCCACGGCATTCATTCCCTCATCAAAGCGGACGACGGCAAAACCGTGAAGGTGCTCGTCACCGAACGGCAACCCGGCCACGACGAGCCGACCCTGCGCGATCTTCGCTACGAACTCATCGCTGTTTACGGCACCGACTATGGCGTCCACAGCCCTGCCTGGATCTCCCGATTCACCGACACAAGCCGGCAAGCGGCGGCGTATCGATCCGGTCGAATTCTGCTGGCCGGCGACGCCGCGCACGTGCACTACCCGACGGGCGGTCAGGGACTCAACATCGGTGTCCAAGATGCCGTGAACCTCGGCTGGAAACTCGCCCAGGTCGTTCGCGGCACATCACCCGAGACGCTTCTGGACACCTACCACACCGAGCGTCACCCGGTCGCCGCACGCGTGCTCCGCGACACGATGGCCCAGGTCGCGCTCCTGCGTGTCGACGACCGCGTCGACGCCTTGCGCGAGGTCACCACTGAACTGCTTGCCACTGCCGGCGCCCGCCGGCAGCTGGCCGGGCGAATGTCCGGTCTGGAACTCCGCTACGACTTCGGCGACGGTCACCCCTTGCTTGGACGTCGCATGCCCGACCTCGATCTGCACACTGAGAACGGTCCGATGCGTGTCTACTCACTTTTGCATCGTGCCCGGCCGGTTTTCCTCGACTTCGGAAATCCGGGAGCGCTCGATATCACCCCGTGGTCCGAACGCGTTCAGCACGTTCGAGCCAACTACGACGGTCTGTGGGAATTGCCGGTGATTGGAGAAGTCGCCGCCCCATCTGCAGTGCTGATCCGCCCCGACGGCTACGTCGCCTGGGTCGGCGACGGATCCCATGCCGGTCCGCACGATACCCTCACCACATGGTTCGGCGCGCCCTGACGCATCGGGCCGGCTCGGTCAGCGAATGCATTCGAATCCGAAAGAGCATCGAGTCTGGACATTGTGACGGGCTTCATCAACAATAGACCTATTACAGTCCGGAACGACCTCTTTCGACCTGAGTGAATCGAAAAGCGCACATGATTAAGAGCATCCAATGACACAAACGATGAAGATCTCCGAGGTGAAGACTCATCTCAACGCCCTTGTCAATCGCGTCTACCGCGATGAGACGCGCGTCCTCGTGGAGAAGAGCGGTATTCCCGTCGCTGCTCTCGTATCGACTGCGGACCTCGCCCGCCTTGACCGCCTCGATCGCGAGCGCGACGAGCGGTTCAGCGTGCTCGACGAACTACAGGCTGCCTTTGCCGACGAGGACCCGGGGAGGACCGAGCGGGAAACCAATCGCATCACCTCCGAGATTCGGGCCGAGGGCCGCAGTAGCAGAGAAGCAACCATAGAACGATGACTCGAGTCGTGCTCGACGCGAACGTTCTCGCTCCAGCGTTCGTCAATCCCACCGCGTCTGCCGGTCGGCTGTTGCGACTGTGGAGAATAGGCACGTTTTCGCTGGTAACGTCAGCGCCGATCCTAGCCGAGTTGCACCGTACGTACCAGGACGCCTACTATGCCCGCCGGCTTTCTCCCGAGCTCATTGAGGCAGCCCTCGCGCTTCTCGAGTCTGAAGCGGTCACTGTAGAGATCAGCGTGCAAGTCCTGGGCGTGGCCTCCCACCCCGAAGACGATCTGGTTCTCGCCACTGCAGCTAGCGCGAACGCCGACTATCTCGGCACCCGCGACCGGCAACTTCTCAAACTGGGTTCTTTTCGGGGAACGCAGATCGTTCATCCAGCGGACCTGGCAAGAATCCTCGACTCTACGGAAGACGATCCCTACCGTCACCGTTCCTGATGCAACTGATGGGTGACGAAGGTCGACGCCAGCGAGGTATTTGGCGACTGCAGGAACTACGATGAAATCTCAAGACGCATACGACATCGTCATCGCCGGTGGTGGCATTGCCGGGTCGCTGTTTGCGGGAGTGATGGCCAGGGCGGGGGTTGGCGTCTTCCTTATAGAAAAGGAAGCGCGATTTCGCGACCGCATCCGCGGTGAGTCGATTTTTCCCTGGGGTGTGGCGGAGGTCATGCGTTTGGGGGTGCGGGAGGTGTTCGACCGGGCGGGAGCAGTGGAAATCGTCGGACTCCGCTCGTTCGAGGATCGCCAGCCGGCCGATCCCTACTACTGGGCTCCCGATTCGATCGACAGTCTTCCCATGCTCGGCTTCGAACACCCCCGGCTCCAGGAGGCCGCGATCGCATGGGCCGCCGAACAGGGCGCAACCGTTGCTCGCCCCGCCAAGGTGACCGATATCGATCGGGATGGTCAGCACCAGACCGCCCGGATCCAGTCCAGGGATGAGCAGATGACGACGCGTGCCCGTCTGATCGTGGGAGCGGACGGAAAGACGGGCGCCAGCCGCCGCTGGACGGGCGGGTCGAGCCGATCCGACCCGAAACATCACCTGCTCGGGGGTGTGCTGGTCGGCGGTATCGATTGGCCGGAGCGATTCGTCGATATGGTCTCCAACCCCGGTCGGGTGAATTACTGGTTTCCCGTAAGCACGGATCGTACCCGCATCTTCCTCGCTCTCACACCCGAGCAGCACGCGGAAACGGCCATCGCTTCGTCGTTCGAGCGATTCATGGCGCTGGTTGGTGAGGAAGCGTCAGCAGATCGCTTTGCCATGGTCGAGCAAGCAGGGCCGCTTGGGTTTTTCCCCAATCAATGCACCTGGGCGACGCAGCTGGCCGGCCCCGGGGTGGTGCTGATCGGCGACGCCGCTGGGTCGCTCGATCCGACGCAGGGGCACGGCACCTCCCATTTGATGCGGGACATCCGGGTTCTCAGCGATATGCTCACAACCGAGTCGCATTGGCCGCGCGCGCTCGAGATCTATGCCCGGCAGCGACAGGAAACCTACGATGTGCTGCGGGCGTTCGATCGCTGGATGGTGGCGATGCGTCCGGCGACGGGGGACGAGGCTGCTCGTCTGAGAGAAGGACATCTGCGTGCCATCGATGCCGACCCGGCGCTGGGGGGCTGGCGGATGCTGTCGTCGCGAGGTCCGGACGGACTGCGAGCCGACGAAGCATCGCGGCGGCACTTTTTCGGTGACGCTCGTTGAACGAGAAGAGGCGGAACGGCGAGAGAAACTCGAGGTTCCGCATCGCCGTTCCGCTTCGACGTCGCCGGACTCTCAGAGGCGACGATTCGGGGGCTCGCAAGCGCCCCTCCGAATACGCGCTCGCAAGTCCCCGAATCGTCGCTCCCGGGTCTGGTGAGGAGAGGATTGGCATCAGCCAAGCGCCGGCTCGTCCTGTTCCTCCACCCGCCAGACGGGCGACAACAGAGGGAAAAGCAAGAAGCGTGCCGGGGGTAAGAGCGGTGCATCTTACACAAGCAGGATGCGTGCGTTGTGCATAAAGAACTTCCGGACGGTGTGGCTGACACCGTCCGGAAGCGAGGGAGAGGAGAAATGTGAGTTCAGCTTATTGCCACTCCGCGTCTTCCCAGCTGAAACCCTCTTCGAAGAGGGCGTTGGGCCGCGTGCTGAGAATGAGCGCGGGAGAGGCGGGCGCCGTTTCTGGTTTGGGCCAGACGACAAAAAGTGCAACCTTGTCCGAATCGATGGTTCGTGTTTCCAGTGCGCTGCTGGCTTCTGCTACGGCAATCATCGTTGATAGTCCCTTCGTTTCATTAATGCGTATTCCATTCATTGCGACACAGGCCGTCGCCGCCAATCCGCTATTCGGTCAGACTGCGCATGGCGCCCGCATGAGCGCTGCCTGGCCAGTGGCGATGTGCGGCTTCTTCTTACGTCCCGCACTTCACTGTCATCATCATAGGGTGCTGTGCGAGGTCCGCCATGTAGACAATCACGTATTTCCAGATGAGACTGGTCGATCATCATCTGTCAATGTGCGTACGTCACCTGAAGGGAAGTGCTGCAATGAATGAGTATGTGGTGCCGGGACTCGACGGCCGCCCGAAGTGCCGCTGGTGCGCCGGCGATGAGCTCTACGAGCGATACCACGACGATGAATGGGGATTTCCCATTCACGACGATCAAACGATGTTCGGTCTGCTGATGCTGGAGGGATTCCAGGCTGGACTCTCCTGGATCACGATTCTGCGCAAGCGCGAGAACTTCGCCAAGGCGTTCGACAATTGGGATCCGGAGCGAATTGCCCGCTACGGTCCAGACGACATCGCCCGTTTGATGAACGACGCCGGCATCATCCGCAACCGGCTCAAGGTCGAAGGCGCGGTGAAAAACGCCAATGCCTATCTTCGCCTGCAACAGGAAGAAGGCTCGTTCAGCGACTATCTCTGGAGTTTCGTCGGAGGTGCGCCGATCGTGGTCCGGCCGAGGGACGAGAGCGATTTCCGGGCCACCAGTCCGGAATCAGACGCCATGTCCAAAGCGCTGAAGAAGCGCGGGTTCACCTTTGTGGGAAGCACGATCTGCTACGCGCACATGCAATCGGCGGGGATGGTCGACGATCATCTGGTGGGTTGCTGGAGGACCGTGTGAGAAACGCCTGCATCGCCATCACCATCGACGATCAGCAATGGTCGACGATCTATGGTCTCCATCACGTCTCCGCCGCGGCGGCTTTGCGCGATCTGGGAGTCGACAGCGTTGTCGTCCGGGCGCCATCACCAGTGAGATCGGCCTCGAATCCGCGGGACGTTCTTGCCGACCGGCCATGGGTCGAATCACTTCAGAACGCCGGGCTTCGCGTCTTTGTGGCGATCGATCTGTTCGACGACCGAGCGCTGCTCGAGCGATTCCCCGACGCTCGCCCGGTCAATGCGCTGGGAGAGCAAAGCTGGGCGCCGCCACTCGATGGCGCCATCTGCCCCACCCACGACGGCGTGATCGAGCTCCTCTCTGCCCATGTCGCCACCCTCCTCGATGTCCTCGCTCCGGACGGCGTCACGCTCCGATCAGCCCACTTTCCCGGATTCTGGCCCGACTGGACCATCGAACCCGACTATCCCTTCTCGGGCGAAGACCAATGGTGCTTCTGCGATCGCTGCCGGGCCGCATTCGCCGCGGATGCCGGGATCACCCTTTCCGGCGTCAGCATCGGCAGCGACGCTGCGGGGATTCTGGCGCTCCACCGGCAGCCCTGGCTGATCTGGCGGGCGCGGCGGTTGACGCTGGCGATCGACCGGGTGTTGACCGCTTCCGGGGCGCGAAGCCGTGGAATCGAAACGATGCTGGCCACCCTCCCCTTCGTTGCGGCTGATTTCGGCGGCATCGATGTGCGGAGGACGATCGGCGGACAGGATCTGGCCATGCTGGCCGGCGCCATCGACACCTTCGAGCTGGTCACCGAAATGCAGGTGCTCAACCGGCATCCTGTCTGGCTTGGTCAGGTTGTGAGAGAAGCGATTCGTCAGCTACCGGGATCCCGATCGGTGCTCTGCGCGTTGCAGATCAGCCCTCACCATCAGGGACGCAATCGGGCCAGCCAGATCGACGTCGGCGATCTGTCGGTGACAGCCGATGCCATTCGTCAGGCGGGCGCCGACGGTCTGGTGCTCTCCAGCTGGACTGATCTCCTCGCCGACCAATTTGCGGGCGGGCGCAAAACGGCGCTGGTGCGGGAAATCATTGCAGCCTGGTCCTGACCAACACTGCCCGCATGTTTTCCCGTCGAGCAGCGGCGATCAGGAAACGCCCCGATCCCGGACGACGGCAATCCCTTCGCGAATCTGACCCAGATGAAACATGCTGTGGGCCACCAGCCCAACTGCGCCGCCGATGGTCTCTTCATTCCAGTCGTCAAATCCGGCTGCCAGCGATATGACCTCGTCATATGCGCGGCGCAGGCCGGCAATCAACGCCTGCCATTCCGCATCATCCACTGCGCCGATCTGCCAGGAGCTGTTCCAATCGAGCTTCTTGTATTCGCCAGTGCGGACGGTATCCAGAATGGCGTCGATATAGAACCGGGTGTGATTCACCTGCGCCGCGATGTTCGTTCCATTCGACGAAACGGGAGCGGACGCTTCCGCGGCCGAAATGCCGTCCAGTGTGGCAAAGAAATGCTCGTCGGGATCGAGCATATACCCGTGGTGCTTCTCGAAACACTCTTCGAGTGCCAGTTTGAGCGTCGAACGGAGCGCATTGACGATCGACTCGACGGTGACGGGCGTTGTCGCGGACATGGAAAACTCCTCAGGTAAGCCGGCGCCGATGCCGGTGGAACCGGCATGGGTACAACGCCTGATCTACACCTGCTGTGAGAAGGAGCGTGCTATCCGGCCAATGCGACACCGCACCCAAACGCAACGCCATTCGACGCCGTCCATCGCTTCAGCGCGTCGAGGTCGTCGTCGTCGATCAGGAAGCGGGAGTCGCATGTGGGACAAACAACTGCGACGATGCAGTCGTTGCGGCTTTCGCACCATTCGATCAGATCGCCATAGGCATGGCATTCACCCTCGCAGAGGTGGCGAACGATCGATGCGAGTGCGGGCGACATCTCGGCCATGACCTCGCCATCGAGTGAAAGAGTTGGATTGGACATAGCGATTCCCCCCGTTCATCGCGGCGACGCAGATGCACATAACGGGGCGGAGGGAGAGGCTAAGCATACCTGCCAGGCGGACGGAGTTCAACCATCGATGCGTACCCCTCACCATGTATGGCACTTTCACGCCTGGCGTGAGAGTCGTCTTCCACACTGGTGGTACGCTCCATTCATCCATTCGGTGATCGTCGAGGGGTGGGCATGCCGAAGCACACCGAACTGTTCCAGACCAAACCACTCCCGGCCGAGGTCGACGCACTTGCGCCCGACACATCGGAAATTCGCGTGCTGCTCGCCACACAAACCGGCAGCATGGCGCACGGGACGTTGCCACCGGGAGGCGTCTCGCTCGCGGTCAGGCATCAGACGGTGGAGGAAATCTGGTACATCCTGGGCGGCGAGGCCGATATCTGGCGAAGACAGGGTGACCGCGAAGAGGTGATCCGGGCTCGGGCGGGAACATCGCTCACGATTCCGCTCGGTGTCGAGTTCCAGTTCAGAACAGTCGGCGAAGAGCCATTCCGCTTTGTCATGGTCACCATGCCACCCTGGCCCGGAAACGACGAATGCGTCCTGGTGGAGGGCTTTTGGCGATGAGTGTCTCGGACAAGCCGAAGCGGCGGAAATCGATTCGCTTGCCGGCTTTCGACTACTCTGGCAACGCCACATACTTCCTCACACTCTGCACTATCGATCGGTTGCCAATCTTTGGAGATGTGAGCGATGGCGCTATGGTACTCAGCCCCATTGGCGCCATGGCATGGGAGGAATTGGCCGATTCGGAGCTGATTCGACCAGAGATAGAGCTCCATCACTCTGTAGTGATGCCAAACCACGTTCATATCCTCCTGACGATCGCGCCAGTCGAGACACCGCCGGCTCAGACTGGACCTCCCATGCGCCATCGACCTCCGAAATCACTTGGGTCATTCGTTGCCGGGTACAAATCTGCCGTTACGTCTCGAGTGAAGAAAGAAGTCGACGACTCTGCCTCGACGGTCTGGCAGCGAAACTACTACGAACATGTCGTCAGAAATCCACAGTCCTTTGCCCGCATCTGGGAATACATTGAAAACAACCCTCTCCTCTGGGACCAGGATAGGGAGAATCCGATCAGTCACCGGCTGTAGGGGCGCACGGCGTGCGCCAACCTTTCCCAGGCGGACGCTGCAACCGGATACGACCTCTCCCACGGAAGGGCGCACGCCGTGCGCCCCTACAGACCACGGCTTGACATCCCTTCACATTGCCGGTATATAGATAGCACTACTATGTAGTAGTGCTATGAACTATAGCGATCCGACAAAGGAGGGATTCGGTGAACCAGTACCCGATTTCGATTCGACGATGGCTCGTGGCGATCGTCGCCAGCCTCGTCATCGCAGCAAGCGCGATGTCAGTCGCAAGCGGAGCGGCGGCCCAATCGCCGGTCCCGATCGAGGGAACACCCGATCTGGCCCTGATTGATGCCTCGGTCATCCATGTCGCCGACCTGGGCATTCTGGTCTTCTCGCAGACAGTGGAAGGCACGGTGGGAGCCACCGTCCCCGAACCCGCTGGTCAGCTCGATGGCGCTCCCGTGCTGGCTCATGTCTTTCCGACCACGCTGTCGCCCACCGCGGTCGGATTCTCCGAGGTGGAGGGCATCCTGGCGCTCGTTGTCACGTCGCATCCCGATTTCGATGACACACCCCTTTGGGACGAAAATGTCGATGGCAACTACGACAATGACGGGGTGGTCTACCATACCCATTGGGTCGTTCTCGGTCAGGATGACCGTGTACCAGGTGGTCTGGCCGTGATCGAATTCCATTCGAATGGCGAAGCGGCAGTACTGCCGCCCACCGCACCCGGGATGCCGATGTACATGGACTCCCCCGGGTTTGCCGTTCGGCTCGATGGCAGCACGATGCAGGTCGTCGTCCCAGTCGACCGCGTCGGCAATCAGACTGAGTTCAACTTCGACGCGGTGACCTGCTATCTGGAGGTCAACACGACAGACATGGAACGGCCAATGCTCGGCGTCTATGCTGTCTATGCGGTTCTTTCGGGAGATTTGAGTCTGCCCTATAGTGTGAGTGATGACACAACCGCCTGAACCACCATCCGCCGCGGCGCTCGACGATGATGACGCCGTCCGTCAGCAATTGATCACCGGTCTGCTCAAGATCGGTCTGGCCACCCGGCATCGTGCCTGGCAAGGGGGAGAGGCGCTTGGCCTCTCCCCAACCCAGGGGCAAGTGCTGGTCCTGTTGCTCAGCCGGTCGGGCAAATCGACCCGGATCGGCGATATCGCGACCGAATTGGCGGTCTCCCAACCGACAGCCAGTGTGACCATCCGCGCCCTCCTTGCGAAGGGACTGGTGGAACGCGTCACCGCGGTCGACGACAAGCGAGCGGTCGATCTCAGATTGACGCCATCTGGTCGCGATCTCGCCCGGCAGGCGCTGGGCTGGTCCGACTTCCTGCTCACGGCGGTCGACGACCTGGATGGAGCGGAGCAAGCCGTTTTTCAACGCTCGATCGTCAAGATGATCCGGGCGATGCAGCTGCGGGGAGAGATTCCGGTTTCCCGCATGTGTCCGACCTGCCGGTTCTTCCTGCCGAACGCCCATCCGCATTCGCCACAGCCGCATCACTGCGCCTTTGTCGATGCGCCTTTTGGCGACCGGCAGCTGCGCCTCGACTGCGCTGATTTTCAACCGGCCTCCGCCGAGATAGCTGAAGATCGCTGGGTCCAGTTCGTCGCTGCTCGCTGACCGGCGATTCCGTCTAGAATCCGATCCGTGCTGCCAGGGACGAATCGAGGAAGCGACATGCCGGATACAACTCTTTTTCAGGAACTGACTCGAGAAGCGCTGAACGCCAGGGCCAGAGCGGGAGCAATCGTTGTGCTGCCCACCGGCGCCACCGAGCAGCATGGCCCACACTTGCCAGTTGGCACGGACACCTACGCCGTCGAGCACATCGTCCGCCGGGCCGCCGCCACAATCGCCGGCCAGGTGCCGGTTATCGTCGCCCCAACCGTACCGTTCGGATGTTCTCCCCATCATCTCCCGTTTGGCGGCACGCTGTCGTTCAGCACGAGCACCTATTACGCCCTGCTGACCGATCTGATGGAATCGCTGATCACCGATGGTTTCACCCGGGCGATGATCGTCAATGGGCATGGCGGCAATCATGAGATCATCCAGCTGGTCGTTCGGGATCTGGCGCTGAAGCACCCGGTCAACCTGGCCGCCGCCTCCTACTGGCAGATGGCCGGGGCCGCTCTTCAGGAGATCAGCCAGGCGCCGGGAGGGCGCACACCTGGCCATGCCGGACACTTCGAAACGGCCGTGATCATGGCGCTTCAGCCCGACCTGGTCGTCGAGCCGCGCCCAGCTCGCACGGATGATCCGTCGGTGACCGACCCCGCCGAGCTGACCAGTCGCTTGCGTATCGAACGGCATGGGTCCTGGCAGCACTTCGACGGCTACACCGACAGTCCCGCCACCGCTTCAGCTGAGCTGGGCCACCAATATGTCGATTCGGCCGTAGCAGCCGTAGCCGACGCCATCGTCCAATTCGATCGCCAGACGAGCGTTACCGTTTGAGAGAGTGATAGAGGAGCCGCCTCGATGCTCGGCGGCTCTCTTGCCACGATCCTCCACAGTTCATGCCTGACTTCAGTAGATACAGAGGCAGTATCGTACCGTACATGGTACGATATCGGCGTGGACGATCCGATGAAGCGCTTGAGGATCACATTCTATCGAGGGCGGTCGGGCAATGAACCTGTCCGCGAATGGCTGCAGAGTCTGTCACGAGAGGACCGGCTCGAGATCGGGACCGACCTGAAAACGGTGGAGTTCGGGTGGCCGATCGGAATGCCAGTTTGTCGTCCGCTTGGGGATGGCCTTTGGGAAGTCCGTTCGAACATTTCAAGCGGGCGAATCGCCCGAGTACTGTTCTGCATTGATGGCGGGCAGATGTATCTGCTATCGGGTTTCATCAAGAAGACACAGAAAACGCCAGATAGCGAACTGAGCCTCGCGAGAACGCGTCAAAAGGAGGTACTTTCATGACCAATCCTCACAACGGTTCCTCGCTGGATGATTTCCTGCACGAGTCCGGAATTTATGAAGAAGCTACCAGCGTGGCGCTGGCAAGGGTGCTCGCTTGGCAAATCCGTCAACGCATGGATGAAGAGGGCTTGACCAACCAGGCCATGGCCGACCGAATGGGCACAAGCCGCTCGCAACTCGACCGTCTCCTCAGACCCATGTCGGGAGGCGTAACCCTGGAAACACTGCATCGTGCTGCTCGGGCCGTCAACCGGGAGTTGCAGATAAGCCTCGTGTAGAGGAAGCTGGAAGACAACCTGTCGCCAGTGCAATCACTGCTTACGTTTCCTCCCGCTCCCGAAGATGTTCTGGCAACCCAGCTCTCATCTGCGACTCCATGAACTCCAGTCGTTGGCGATGAACCGCTAGAATCTGCGCGTGCTCGGTGCTCGGCTTCAGTGACGCTGAGGCTTCCCGCATCAGGTGAATCACCTCGGTCCATGCTTCCTCGACCGTGGGCCGTCGCACTCGCACCAGGAGCGAGGGATCGTTCGGCGACAGCAGATCATCCCCGGCAGCGAGTCCGTGCAGACGTCGGTAGATGAACTGATGCCACCCACCCGGGTGCTTTCGCGGTCCGGACTTGTACTGAGACATCATCCACCCCCACCGCTCGAGATCTGGCGGAAGCTGGAACATCGGAACAAACGTGGTGGGTTCGTGCATGGCTGAACGCCCCAGAAGTAATCGCTCGTGGTGACGCGACGGCGATTCGCGTATGGCAGCCCCTGATCTGAATGCCAGGCCGCTCGCTCGGGAAAAATCGGTACATCTTCCTCTTGTAAAGTCTCCATTCCCTCCGCACAATGTTACGAGTGTGTTAATTCATTGGATTTCTCTTCCGTTTGTCAGGTGTCTATGTCCACCGCTCGTCTTCTCGTGCACCTTGACGGGACAGATCACTCCATCGAGCTGATTGGCGGCAAAGCGGCCAGCCTGAGCCGGCTGCGTTCGCTTGGCGCTCCGGTGCCTGCCGCGCTGGCCCTGACGACCAGTGCCTACCGGTTGTACGCGCACCGCATTGGCATACCCGAACGGTCGAGTCGTGTGGCTCTGGCCGAGCTGCCGGATATCAGGGCTGCGATCCTCGACGCTCCGATGCCGCCGGAGATCGCATCTGCAATCGGCGAAGCAACTGGCGCTCTGGCCAGCACGGACTCGTCTTCCCTTTTGGCCGTCCGGTCATCGGCGACGACTGAGGATTCTCCTGAATTCTCCTTTGCTGGTTTGCACGACACCACCCTGTCCGTTGTCGCCGACCCCTCGCGGCTGGAATCGGCGGTCAGGACCTGCTGGGCATCGCTCTGGAGTGAACGAAGTGTCGACTATCGCCGCCGCGGCGGCGCGGCGCTCGATAGCGCGGCGATGGCGGTTGTCGTTCAACAACTGGTGCGTTCCGACGTCTCGTTTGTCGCGTTCTCGGCCAACCCGGTCGATCACTGCGCCAGGCAGGTCGTCATCTCTTCCTCCTGGGGACTCGGCGAAACGATTGTCGCCGGACTCGTCGTTCCCGATCACATCCTGGTCGGCAATGACGGCGCGATCGAGACGTATCACATTGGCTCGAAACTGATGATGATCATCGCCGAGCCAGGCGGGGGCGTGCGTCAGGTTCCAGTCCCGCGCCAGCTCGCCAGCCGGCAATCACTGACCCGGGATCAGGCAACCTCCATTGGCGCCATGGTGCGTGATCTCGAACGGCGATTCGGTACCCCTCTGGATATCGAAGGGGGTATCGCCGGCGGAGCAACATTCCTCTTTCAAGCCAGGCCGATCACGACCTGCCAGCACATGCTGTCCTGATTCGGCGAAACGACACCATCCCGTTGCGTTCAATTTGGCATCGCAGGAAAGTCGAGGAAAAGAATGTCCACAGATCTTGCTGAGCGCCCATCTGCCGATTCGCGATATTTGCTCGATGACCCGGCCGACATGCACTTCACGTTCATGCTCGATCCGATGCATCATCCGCATGCGGTGTCACCACTGTACGAATCGGTGCATGGAGCGTTTTTCGGCAATGGCTTCGCCGCAGCTGCGCGGGAGCTCGATCTCCCGCTTGTGGGGTTCGACCGTCGCTACCGAAACCACTTTCAGTTCGACCGGGTCGTCCCGATCATTCCGGCGAGTGAGGCAGAGGCCCAGCGTCTGGCCGAGCTCACCGAAGCGTCAATGTCGCGTGAGCTCCAGGTTCTCGACGAGCGCTGGCGAAACGAGCATGTACCCAGACTGCGCGACATCCTGGCCCGGTTGGAGGCCATCGGGAACGACCACGCCGACATCTCTCCCGACATCGTCGACGAGATCAACGCGCTCTACGAGGAGATGTGGACCATTCACTTCCGGATCGCCGCACCGATGCTGCTGGCGCTCCAGCTTTTCGACGAGTTCTACGTGGATCTCTTTGGACCAGAAGCCGACTCCCATCTCCTGACCAGCGGCAGAATGTCTCGCACGGTGCAGGCCGGCATTGCCCTCTCCGACCTCGCCTCGCGCGCGCAGCAGCTTGGACTGGCCGACGCGTTCACCCTGCGCGAACCGGCGCTTGTGCTGTCCAGACTCGGCGAAACCGAAGCAGGGCAGCGCTTCAGGGCCGAGCTCGATGCGTATCTGGAGGAGTATGGCCTCCGGCAAGACCGCTTCGACTTTGTTGTTCCCTCCTGGCGAGAGAGCCCGGACACCGTGATCGTCACGATCGGGCACTACCTGGCAAACGGTCGCGACAATCGCGCCGAATTCGAGGATCGGGCGGCGAAAGCAGATGCCGCAGCCGCTGAAGCACGCCTGGCGCTGGCCGACTACCCAGAGCCGGTGCGGCAGCAGTTCGAAGCGTTGCTGGAACTGGGCCGCATGGCGTCATTTCTTCAAGAGGAACACAATGACTACATCGACCAGGGCGGAACGGCGGCGATGCGGCTCGCGTACCTGCGCATCGGCCGGGAGCTCACCGCCTGGAACGCGATCGACAACCCAGAAGACATCTTCCTCCTCACTTACGGCGAAATTCAGGATGCGCTCTCTGGTTCGTCGGTTGCCCTCAGGGAGATCGCTTCCGAGAGGGAGCTTTCATTCGACGCGGCGTTGGAGGCAACGCCACCTCCCTTCATTGGCGCTCCTCCATCTGGTCCGCCACCGTTGGACAACCCCTTCGCTCGCGGATGGGCACGGTTCTTCGGCACGCCGCCGGCGCCGAGCTCAAATCCGGATATCTTGCCGGGCGCCGCTGGATCGCGCGGCAGCGTGACTGCTCCGGCATTCGTCGCCCGCACACTCGAGGAGGCGACCGGCGTCCCACAGGGACACATTCTCGTTTCGATCACCACCACGCCTCCCTGGACGCCGCTCTTCGGTGTCGCCGCCGCGGTTGTCACCGAAACGGGCGGTCCACTCAGTCATTGCGCGATCGTGGCGCGGGAGTATGCGATTCCGGCGGTTGTCGGAGCGGCTGGGGCGACAACAGCGATCATCACCGGACAGATCATCACGGTTGATGGCACGACGGGGGTGGTACTCCTCAAGCCTTGATGCGCGAGAGACTGAACCGGAAGCTGGAATCACATCAGCGCGAGCAGTCCGGCGACGATGTCCATCATCGGCGAGGAATCATCGCGGCGGTTGCGTTGGGCACCACGCTGGCGCCGCTCAACTCCACGATGATCGCGGTTGCCTTGCCCAGTATTCAGCGCAATCTCGATGTATCCGTGTCGCAGACTGCGTGGTTGGTAACGCTGTACCTCGTGGCGATGGCGGTCGGTCAACCGATCGGCGGCCGGATCGGCGATCTCTACGGTCGACGGCCGGTCTACCTCTTTGGCTTGCTCTGGTTCGCTGGCGCGTCGGCCGCGTGCGCATTTGCCCCGTCGCTCCCGCTGCTCATCCTCTTCCGAACACAGCAGGCGCTGGCCGGCGCCCTGTCGTTCCCCAACGGCGCGGCGATGGTTCGGGAAGCCATCCCGGCGGAACGGCGTGGTTCGGCCTTCGGCGCCATCGGCATGACAATCTCGCTGGCCGCGGCGATCGGACCACCACTGGGGGGAGCACTCGTCCACGCATTCGACTGGCAGGCCATATTCTGGGCGAACGTGCCAATCATCGCCATCGCTTTTCTGCTCAACTATCGCTACCTGCCGCGCCGGCATCGCGACGATCGGGCACGTCCTCCCTTTGACATCGCCGGATCGTTGCTCTTCGTCCTGACGCTCGGTGCGTTCATCGCCATCCCGACGATGGTCCGGGCCGATCGCAATCTCGCTGCATTGGCGGCGATGCTCCTCTCAGCGGCTATGGGCGTGGGATTTGTTCTGCGGGAGCTGCGCATTGCCCATCCTGTCATCGATATGCGGTTCTTCTCCCAGCGGGCCTTCGCTGCTGCATGCGCATCGATCGCGATCAGCAATCTGGTGATGTACACAACGTTGCTGGCACTGCCTCTCTTCATGGATCACCTGCGAGGCGACAACGAACAAACCGTCGGTCTGACCCTGATGGCACTCTCGGCACTGGCCGGGTTATGGGGTGTGCTTGGCGGACGGATCACCGATGAGCGCGGCAAGTGGCTGCCGGCTGTTGCCGGTGCTGGTGTACTCGTGCTCGGCATCGCCGGGCTCGCGCTTGTGGTGTCGAACGAGGCACTCTGGCCGATCGCTCTGGCGCTGGCCATCATGGGTGTCGGCATCGGTTTGCAGGGAGCGCCGGTGCAGACCGCGGCGATCGAGGCCGCATCAGCCGCGCGATCGGGTTCGGCGGCAGGTGTCTTTTCCACGAGTCGCTATATCGGCAGCGTGATCGGCGCGACCATTCTGGCAATGGTCTTCGTCAGCGATCCCCAACCGGGTGATACCCGGACATTCCAGTGGCTCTTCGCCGGATTGGCCCTGGTTGCGGTGATTGGCATCGCCATCAATTCCCAGGTCGCCGCCAGAGAGGCATCGTAGACGGCCCGCCTGTAGCAACGCCGGCCATCGCAAATTCACGGCATCTGGAGGAACTCCGGCCTGAGGATCGGAGGCCGACCTGCGGGCGCCGCTACTCCTGATCGCCAGAGCCGGAAATCCACGAAATGGTCAGCAAAAACGCCCCATCCTCGATGGCCCGGACCGCGTGACGGATACCGCCGGCGAGTGATGCCAGGCGACCTGCCGGCAGTTCGATCGCGCCTTCTTCAGTCGTCAGAACGAAACGGCCCGTCAATGCCTGGACGGTGATTGGACCGTCGACCGCATGTTCGTGCGCCTCGGTGCCTGCGGTCATCGTGATCAGCACGACCCGCAGGGTTGGGGTCTTGACCAGGATTTCCGATCGACGGCCCGATGGATTCTCGACCGCGTACCGGGCGATCTCGTCGTGAAGATCGACGGTCCGCATGATGTCTGGCTGGGACATAGCGCTCATCCTTTCTGTTGGCGTGTGGACCGCCAACATATCCCAATCGTCGCTCGATCCCGAACTCCGGTGGCGTCAGGAAAAGCGGAATGGCAGCGGAAACGCCGGTTCCACTGCGTGCATGTCGACGCGCTCCGGATCGGGTCGCGACCGGAACCACCGCACCAGATCGACCATTTCCTCTGCCGCTCTGGTGAACACGCGCTCGCCCTTGTCGTCAGTCGCCAGCTCAGGGTTGCCCATCGAACCGGTCGGCGTGGTCTGCGAGGTCCACTGCACTATCGCGGCCGGACCGGAGGCCAGGGTCAGGTCGATCTTCTGCCATTTGGCGCTGCCGGGTTCGGAGAGGAACGCGTGGGGCGCTCCCTGGATCCTGTCCCGCCGGACGTTGTCGCCATCGACATGCATGTACATCGACGTTTCCAGCTCGCAGGCATGCGCACAGCCTCCCGGACCGGAGGTGCGGACTTCGGTGTTCCAGTAGTCGGCGATCAACTGCCACCAGGAAATGGTCAGGCACTGGGCGGAGGTCGTCAGATTGATCTGGCGTCCGGCCTGCTCGACCAGGTGATAGTTCGAGCCGTGACCATTGATCATGATGATCCGCTCGAACCCGTGATAGGCGACCGATGTGCCGATATCGATCAGCGTGTTGACGAAGGTCGAAGGCTGAATCGAGATCGTGCCCGGAAAATCCATCACATGGTGGCAGTAGCCATAGCTGACCGGCGGCATGACCAGCATGTCGGCCGGAGACTGGGCGCCCGCAGCCTGGCAGACCGAGGTCACCAGCTTAGCATCGACATCAATCGGCAGATGGTGCCCATGTTGCTCGATCGCGGCGACCGGCAACACGACGACCTTCTTCTGCGCGACGGCCTCGTTGATCTCCGGCCAGGTGAGCATTTCGTAGCGGTGCTGGTTGCGAACGAAATCGGAATCGACCGTGCTCATCAAGAATCCTCCATCGTGGATTGGTTCGTTGCCGGGTGATTTTTCCCTCACCCCCGGCCCCTCTCCCGACCGCGGGAGAGGGGAGAGTGTCAAACCCCTCTCCGCCTCTTCACCTTAGATCTCGTTCAACAACGCCACACCGGCCTCGACCAGGGCCGCCGCCGCTTCCGGAGCATATGGCGTGGTATCGACCTCGTATCCATGATTTGGATACTCGGACGCGATTGGAATATAGGCCGACCAGGAGCCCGCGTATCCGCCGAACCAGGTGTGCTCGAACGGGGATCGCGCTTTCACTTCCAGGCCGATTTCCACGAAGGGCTCACCCTGCGACATGACCAGCGCGATATCCCCGATCATCAGCGCGGTGACATCCAGCGAGATCTCCTTCTTGCCGCCGTAGGTCTCCGCTCGCCAGTGCGCCATGTTCGACCGCTTGACGACGAATGTCGCCAGAGCGATCTCTTCGTCAGATGCATTGTCGGCTTTCAGCTCGTCCAGAATGGCCTGGGCGTCTGCTACCGCCTTTTCCATCTCCCACATCGGCGGTTGTTCCTGCACCGGCAGGGAGACCGGCCGGACGATCAACTGCACCTTCGGATCGGGCGCCTCGATGGAGACCTTCTTCCAGGTCGCCAGTGGGGCGCCAGACTCCCAGATGCGCTCGTGCACCCGCTCGACCGCCGGGACATCGAGACCGAGATAGACCTCTGCCGCCGTGCAGCCTACCCGCTGGCCGATCCGGCGAACGACGCCGACGTCATCGGTAAAGCCATCGAACCCGGGACCGACATTGCCGCAGCAACCCTGCAGGAAGAGGCAGGTCGCACCGGTCAGCGCTTCGACGGTCGCCTTGGTGTGGCCGGGCCAGTCGGGGCCAACCAGCTTGTTGGTCGGTCCCATCGTGGTCGGGTGCATGGTGTATCCGACAATTGCCGCCAAGGGATCGCCATCAGCCGTATCGATCCGGACCACCAACACCTCGGGATCGATCGTGCCTTCGCCGTTGGCGCCGGTGACCGGACGGCCATCGGGCGCTGTTTCCCGCCGGTTGACGGCTACATGACTCGTTCCCGACCCCGCATTCACCGCCGCCGGCTGCAAGGTGTCCATCGCGATCCGCACCGCACCGGCCGCATAGGCGCCGAGCATGGCGAAATAGCCATCCAGCTCAGCCTGCCCCTGCTTCGACCAGTTCCAGGCGCTGGGAGGCGGCCCGGCGTGGTTGTGGGTCAGGGTGGTCAGCACCATCGATGGATCGATTCCGGCCACCGCCGCGGCGGCGTTGCGAATCGCCGCATCTTCTTCCGGCGTGACGACCACGATGTCCAGATCGAGCCAGACGACTCGCGTCTCGCCATCGTCCAATACCAGAGCGGTCGCATAGAGCGGCCATTCGATACCGTCGGCAAAGACATGCACCTGCGCTCCCCAGCTGGCGTGCGGCATCGTCAGCGGAGGAGTGATATCGACCCTGCCAACACCAGCCTGGAATACGTTTGTCATCGAATTTCCTTTCTTACGAATTGATAGCGGCCGACTTTGTTGTCATTCTGAACGAAGTGAAGAATCTCGTCGTCTTCTACCATGACCGTCGTCTCCCTGGAAACTGCTGCGGCAGGAGTTCCTTCGCTTCGCTCAGGATGACGGTGATTTTCATGCCGCGCTGTTGCCGGCGTCCGGCATGTTGGCTCAGGATGATGGTGCTTTTTCATGCCGCGCTGGAGTTGGAGACCGGCATGCTGCCTTGGGCTGACCATCGTGTTCAACATGTGAAGCGACGACGTTCCGCGATTCCTTCGAGCAACCGGACGCTCTCGTCGACCAGGATTCCCGCCGCTTCAGGGGCGAATGGGGTGGTATCGACTTCATATCCGCCTTTCGGGTACTCACCGGCGGTCGGGATGTAGGCCAGCCATGGACCGGTGTATCCGCCAAACCACGTTCCGGGAAGGGGCGACCGGGACTTGACCGCCAGGGCGATCTCGACGAATGGCTCCCCTTGTGTGCCGGCCAGCGCGATGTCTCCCACCATCAGCACCTGGACAGTGGTCGCCGTATGCGTTTTCCCGCCAAAGCGCTCTGCTCGCTGATGAGCCATGTTCGACCGTTTGACGACGAAGGTGGCGAGCGCGATCTCCTCATCGGGCGCTCCGGCAGCTTTGAGCGCTTCGAAATGGGCTTCGGCACTCTCGACCAGCTTCGCCGTTTCCTCGAGCGAGGGTTGTTCGATCAATGGCAAGTCGACCGTCTTGGATAGGAGCTGGATTCTGGGGGTGCCTGCGTCACGCGGGACTTTCTTCCATGTACTCAGTGGCGCTCCCGACTCCCAGACACGTTCGTGCACGCGATCGACCGCCGGAACGTCGAGACCGTGGTAGACCTCCGCGGCCACGCATCCAACCCGCTTGCCGATCGTGCGAACGACGTTCAGGTCATCGGTGTAGCCGTCGAAGCCTGGCCCGACATTGCCGGCACAACCCTGCACGATCAGGCAAGTGGCGCCCGTCAGCTCCTCGACCGTCGCCCGGGTGTGACCGGGCCAGTCGGGGCTGACCTGCTTGTTCGTGGGACCGAGCGTGGTCGGATGCATGGTGTAGCCGACGATCGCCGCAAGCGGGCTGCCGTCCTCACCGTCGATGCGCACAACCAGGACTTCGGGGTCGATCGGACCGTCTGCGTTCGAGCCGGTAACCGGCCGGCCGGAGGGCGCCACTTCTCGCCTGTTCACGGCGACCCGGCTCTCGCCAGAACCGGCATTGAGCACGGCGGGCCGGAGATTGGCCATCGCCGCGCGAGTCGCTCCCGCCGCCTGGTGAGGAAGTGCTTCGAAATAGGCGTCCCAGGCGGACTGCCCCTGACCCGACCAGTTCCAGGCGTTGCGCGGTGGTCCGGCGTGGTTGTGGGTCACGGTGATCCGGACCATCGCCGGATCGATCCCCGCGATCTCCGCCACAATCGGGCGGATCGTTTCGAACTCCTCCACCGTCACCGCGCCGAGATCGAGGTCGAGCCAGACCACGCGCGTTTCACCGTCGTCCAGAACGAGCGCGGTGGCGTACATCGGCCATTCGATCCCCTCAGGGAAGACATGCACCTGCGCTCCCCAGGCAGCATGCGGCATGGTCAGCGGCTGGGTGATGCCGACACGGCCGACGCCGGCGCGGAATGTGCTCATTGATGTCCTTTCCTAGTCCGGAGTCCGGAGTCCGGAGTCCGGAGTCCGAAGTCCGAAGTCCGCAAGTCGTACCCTACTGCCAGTTACCAGTTACCAGTTACCAGTTACCAGTTACCAGTTGCCAGTTGCCAATCACCCAATTCCTATTTCCTATTGCCCTTTGCCCATTGCCTTCAACAACCCCACCGTCCCCTCCACCATCACGCCGGCCGCTTCCGGCGTGAATGGCGAGGTTTCCACTTCATATCCGAGGAGTGGATAGGCATCCGGCATCGGGATGTAGCCAGCCCAGCCGCTGGTGTAGCCGCCGAACCAGGTGTACGGAAATGGCGACTGCTCTTTGATCTGAAGCCCGATCTCGACGAACGGCTCTCCCTGTGTACCGGCGAACACGACCGGGCCAATCTGCAGCAGACTGACTTCGACCGGTGTTTCGGTTTTGCCTGCGTAGAGTTGCGATCTGGTCAGCCGCATATTGAGGCGTTTGGTCACAAAGGTCGCCGCCTCGACTTCCGCCGCCGGCGCTCCCGCATCACGAAGCGCTTGCAGCGTGGCCTCGGCCTCGCGGACCTTGGCTTGAGCATCGGCGACCGACTCATGCTCGACCAGGGGCAGGGTGACATAGTCGACGAGCATCTTCACCATTGGCGCAGGCTCCTCGACCTCGTCGTATTCCCACCGGCCAAGGGGCGCGCCGGACTCCCAGGTTCGCTCGTGATGATAGGTCCGAGCTGGGATATCGATGCTGTGGTACACCCGCGCCGCCTCGAAACCGACCAGCATGCCTAATCGTTCGGGCACCGAAACGTCATCGGTGAATCCCTCGTATCCGGGACCGACGTCACCCGTTGCCCCCTGAACGAAGAGGCAGGTCGAATTCGTCAGCAGCTCGACAACGCGTTTGAAGTGCCCGGGCCAATCAGCGCTGAGCAGGCGGTTGCTGGGACCGAGTGTGGTCGGGTGCATCGTGTAGCCGGCCACGGTCGCCAGCGGCTCGCCATCGATTGTGTCGATGCGCACCACCAGCACATCGGGGTCGATGACGCCTCCCGGGTTGACGCCAGTGACCAAGCGCCCCTGCGGGTTCTTTTCGCGCCGGTTGATCGCCACCTGGCTCGACCCGAGCCCGACGCCAATCCGTGCCTCGACCATCGAATTGCGGGCAGCCAGCGCGGCGCCCGACGCATACTCCGGCAACTGTCGATACCAGGTCTGGAGCGCTTCCAGACCATCCTTGATCCAGTCCCACGAGCTGGGTGGAGGACCGGCGTGGTTGTGCGTCACGCTGACGCGAACATTCGCCGCCGGAATGCCGAGCGCCTGTCCAACCCGTTCCTGGATGATGGCCGTTTCTTCGCTACTGATGATCACCAGGTCGAATTCGCACCAGGCGACGGTTGTCGTCCCGTCGTCGATCACCAGCGCGGTGACATTGAGTGGTTGGTCGACGCCATCCGGCTGAATATGCGTCTGAGCGCCCCAGCCGGCGTGCGGCGCCGTGAGTGGCGGCGTAATGTCGACCCGGCTGATTCCGGCCCGGAATGTCGATTTCCTCATCTTCTCGTCGGTCCTTCTCGCACGGCGGATTCGGCCTTCATTCTGCCCGGCATGGTACTGCCACTGGCCCGATTTCGCCGGGGGAGCGACCGTCGATTGAAACCGGGCGACTGGAGGAGATTTGCACCGGGAAATGACCATTTGAAGAGAGGGGCTTCCGGGGTGATCCCGGTGAACCTCAAGATGAAAGCCTGGAGGGAAGCGATGATTTCATCGTGATTCAATGCGGGGATGGATTGATCGAGATACTGGAGTGGGATCCGGGGCCCGCGGTCATCGATGCATGATTGCGTCAGACGCAACGAACACGACGCTATTGCTCCCATAGTAGCGCCTGAAGCTATTAAATCATGCCGAATGAGGGTATAATTGCGCCACACGCTATTATGATCGAGCGAACGCTTACTAAGTTGCGCCAGGCGAGCACTCATGAGAAGCACATCCAACCGCGCCGGTAGGTACATCCGGCAGCCCCAGGGCTATCAGGCCTTCATTCCAAACCCTCTTCCGCCCGATCCGCGCGTTCAGATCACGGAGGAACTTGTCGAGCTGCTCCTGAGCGCCCAGAGCTGGCTGTCGCGCCTGGACGGCGCGATCGAGTCGGTCCCTGAGCCGGGGCGATTCGTCCGCATGTACGTCCGCCGTGAAGCAGTGCTCTCCAGCCAGATCGAAGGCACCCTCAGCACGGTGACCGACCTGCTTGCTTCCGAGGCGAAGGTATCCGGACTGACGCTACCGGCCGATGTCCGCGAAGTCTCGAACTATGTCGCTGCCATGGAGCACGGCATTCAACTGCTCGAGCAGTTGCCTATCTCAGTGCGGCTGATCAGGGAAATCCACCGTGTGCTCCTCGCTGGAGTAGCGCCGGCGAATCTGACGCCCGGTGAGCTTCGCACATCACAGAACTGGATAGGCGCTCCGGGCGCTTCACTGCGGGACGCGATCTTTGTGCCCCCACCAGCGCAGCAGGTTCCCGAGTCGTTGGGCGATCTCGAGCGCTTCCTTCACCGCCGGGACCGGATGCCGCTGTTGGTCCGGCTGGCGATCGCGCATGTCCAGTTTGAGATGATCCATCCGTTTCTGGATGGCAATGGACGCGTTGGCCGGCTGCTCATCACGCTCCACCTGATCGAGCAGGGAGTATTGCGGCAGCCAGTTCTCTACATCTCTGCATTCTTCCGGCGGAATCAGGTCGAGTACTACAGGCGACTCCGGGGGGTTCAGGAGGAAGGGGACTGGGAAGCCTGGATCTCCTTCATGCTGGAAGGCATCGCAGAAACCGGGCGGAACGCCGAAGCGACTGCACGTCAGGTCCAGCGCTTGCGGGAAAAACATCTCAGACTCATCGTCCAGACATTCGACCGGGGCGCCGAGAGCGCGCTTACCGTGCTCGATGACCTTTACCGCGATCCCATCGTCTCAGTGGCCCGGGTTCGCGAGTTGACGAACCTCACCGTCGCGCCAGCGAATCGAATGGTGTCGCGGATGGTCGATGCAGGAATCCTCGTCGAGATCACTGGTCAGCGCCGCAACCGGCAGTTCGCCTACGAGCCCTACATCCAGCTTTTCGACGACCCAGCCCCGGATGATTTGGCATGATTCTTGCCGCGATCTGCTTGTTGCATCGCGTTCAGGGAAACGACGACCATGCCGAGAACGATCGACCGACACGAAGTACAGCGGCTCATCCGCGAAGAAGGGGCGACGCTGATCGACGCGTTGCCCCGCGCTGACTATGACGCCGAGCACGTCGCCGGTGCGATCAGTCTGCCGATCAAGGAGCTGAACGCCCGGACCACAGCGCATCTCAGCAAGCACGATCCCATGATCGTCTATTGCTGGGATATGCAATGAGACATCAGTCCGCGGGCCGCGTGGCGGCTCGAGAGTCTGGGATTCACCCGCGTCTTTGACTATGCCGCAGGGAAGATGGATTGGCTTGCGTTCGATCTGCCGACCGCCGGTCCGGACGCTGCCGTGCCACGCGCCAGCGACGTTCTGCGCACCGATGTCCCTACCTGCCGTCTCGATGAGACCATCGGCGAGATCCTGGCAAGAATCGAAGGAAGCGGCTGGACCGTCTGCGGCGTGATCAACAGCGAGCGCGTGCTGCTCGGCATGCTGCGTGGGAAGTGCTGGGGTGAACCGTCCGAGGCTGTTGCCGGCGACGTCATGCGCGCAGGCCCATCGACCATCCGGCCGAACGAAGACCTCGCCGCCGTGACGGAACGCATGCAAAAGCGCAATGTCTCCTGTCTCTTCGTGACCAGCTCGGATGGTCGACTCGTTGGTCTCCTTCGCCGAAACGACGCCGAAACCGCGCTTGGAGCCCGCAACGAGTCGAACACATCCTGACCACCGGAAGCTTCCGGATCTGTTCGCTTTCTTCGAGCGCCTCGACGATCATTCCGAGTCGAAGCCGAGTTCGATCAGGTCTTCGGCGTCGTCGCTCTCGCGAATGATGACCGCCGCATCGCTCAGGGCCTGGTGGCCCGCACGAATGCGCTGACCACCTTTCCTCCACTGGCGTCCAGCCGGGCGAACGCTGATGCGTCCCAGTTGGGGGCGCCGTTGCCACAGCAGGACTCCGAGCCGCCGAGACTCGCTGCAAGCTCTCGCGGGTCATATACCCGGGTCACTTCGATCTCGATATCCTTGAATCCAGCCTCTGCGAGCAGCCGGCGGTACTCGTTCTCCTCGAGCGCCCCCGCCACGCAGCCGACCCAGGCAATCACATCCGCGCGCAAATCGTCCGGCAGCTCCCCCTGCGACACAACATCGGCAACCGCGAACCGCCCGCCCGGCTTCAGAACCCGAAACGCCTCCTTGAGCACCTGACCCTTGTTGCTGGCCAGATTGATCACGCAATTCGAAATCACCACATCGGCGGTGTTCTCAGGCAACGGAATATCCTCGATCTGCCCTTTCAGAAACTGCACGTTTTCGACGCCGGACTCGGCCTTGTTCTTTTCGGCAAGCGCCAGCATCTCGTCGGTCATGTCGACCCCATAGACGAAACCGGTAGGACCAACGCGCTTGGCGGAGAGGAGCACATCAATGCCGCCACCGCTACCGAGATCGAGCACGGTTTCTCCCGCGTTGAGCTTCGCCAGCGCGGTCGGGTTGCCACACCCAAGCGAAACAGCCACTGCCGCTTCGGGAAGCTCGGCGACCTCATCAGTTCCATAGAGATTCGACGTCACGGGATCGCTGCTCTCGGTGCGACAGCACCCCGGTCCGCATCCGCAACCAGCTGCTTCCATGACCTTTATCGCGCTGGTCGCGTACTTTTCCCGCACCGTTTCCCGAATCGCATCCTCACGAATCACTTCAACGCTCATCGCTACTCTTCCTTTCATAGACGTTCGTCTATATCCGATCGCAAAAAAAGAGCGACTACCTGGTAGCCGCCAGTTGAACCGGCATCAACGCATTGATCGTGTCGCGCAGAACCTCCAGCCCTCGCGGATCGACCGCGTAGTACGCCCAAACGCCACGGCGCGACACGGTGATCAACCCGGCATCGCGCAGAACCTTCATGTGATGCGAAATGGTCGGCTGACTGACCTGGAATCGATCGACGATATCGCACGCGCAAATCGGCGCCGATTGCGCCGCCACAAGCCGGAATATCTCGAAGCGAGTCGAGTCCGAGAGGGCCTTGTGCATATCGACGACGCTCGCCGTCGTTACCGCAGGCAACGGATCCGGCTCGATCGCAATCTCACAACATCCAGCTGGTCGGGTTCTCGCATCCATGGATGCCATCTTAGTCAGGATATAGATGGCTGTCAATATGTTGGTAGTAATGCATAGGGGATGGGGTATGGCTAGAGCGGATTGTTCAATAGACCTTGTTGGTCTGCGGAGACTCGCCCGGCACTGAAAAGAGTGGCCGGGCTGATCCAACTACCCGAGCAGCTCTCCAAGCAGCCGCGTCGACAGCAGCCGCGCTTCGATCGTAGTCGTCCGGTGGACGACGATAAGCTCGTCGGCGTTGGTCTGGCGCTGGAAGTCTTCCAGGTAGATGGCCACGTCGGCCGCAGTGCCGACGCCGCTGTAATGGAGCATCTCATCGACTCGCGCCGATTGCGGCGTCCGCAGAATGGCGTCGACCTCCTCCAGGGTGAGATCCCGGCCCGACCGGCTGAAGAGACTACGCGCCCAATTGCGTCGCATGGCTTCGAATTCGGCCAGCGCGGCATCCCCTGTCTCGGCCGCAACGACGCCGACCCCGGCCATCACGTACGGCTTCTCCAGCTGAGCGGATGGCCGGAATCTGTCGCGATAGATGGCGATCGCCTGGTGCAGCAGTTTCGGCGCGAAGTGAGACGCAAACGCGTAGGGCAGTCCGAGCTGGGCAGCTAGTTGCGCTCCGAAGGTCGACGAACCGAGGATGTAGAGGGGCACATTGGTTCCCTCACCCGGAATCGCCCGCACTCCAGGAATGGGGCTTTGGTCGCTGAGGAATCCCTGCAGCTCGGCGACATCGTCCGGGAAGTGCTCGGAGGTCATCGGGTCGCGGCGCAATGCTCGGGCTGTGATCTGGTCGCTTCCCGGCGCCCGCCCCAACCCCAGGTCGATACGACCGGGATGAAGCGTCGCCAGCGTTCCAAACTGCTCGGCAATGACCAGCGGCGAGTGGTTGGGCAGCATGATGCCACCGGCGCCCAGCCGGATCGTCGAGGTGTGATTCGCGACATGCGCAATCAGCACCGACGTCGCCGACGATGCGATATTGGCGATGCTGTGATGTTCGGCGTACCAGATGCGCTTGTATCCGAGGGATTCCGCCAGCTGGGCGAGTTGCACGCTACCGGCGAAGCTGTCGGCAATCGTCTCTCCCTCGCCAACGGAGGCCAGATCGAGAATCGAAATTGGAATTGAGATCAACTGACGTCTCCCGCGTGAATCTCTCGACAGGCATCGAGCACGTCAAGCAGCGATCGTGCTGTCTCCTGATGCAACGATCACCTCACGTGTCTCCGCCGCTGCCTCTCGAAACCGGGGCTTCATCCGTTCTTCGAACACAAGGTCGACCCTGCGTCCAAGGAGCGATTCCATCGCATCAGCAAATGCAACAAAACGCCGGCCAATCCCCTGTCGATAGGAGCCCATATCCACGATGAAGTCGAAATCACTCGTATCGGCATCGAAATCTTGCCGATTCGACGAGCCAAAGACCTCAAGGCGAACGACGCCAAACTCCCGGCAAAGCTGGCCGATTGCGTCCTGTTGCTGCCGAAGTGTGGAATGCATACAAATCCCCTTGGCGTCTAGTATGCCCCAAGGCGTCTGGACGATGGACTCAGCAATTCAGCAACTCGTAGTCACGCGCCCCCAAGTCGACCTCAGGGACATTCTCGAGCCCCAGCCGGATCAGCATGTGGGTGATCTCCATCCGGTGCTCGGAGGCGTGAATGATGACCTGCAGGATCGTTCCGCCCATCGATTTCTTGACCTGCCAGTGATCGATGAAAACGTCATCCAGCCGATGCTCATCGCGGAGTTTGCGGGTGAGCGCGGCAAATGAGGCGAAACTCTCGTTGTACCGGGTCATCAGGTCGGCAATAGAGATGCCTCTCCAATCCGGCTCTTCCAATGGCGCGCCCCCGGTCATCAATGAAATCCAGAAATCGATATTCCAGACCAGATGGATCCAGGTGTCGCGGATCGTCTGATGCCCGATATCGAACCGCTGATCGAGCTGCTCGTCGGTCAGCGGTGCGCAGAACGTGAGCAGCTCGTGCGTTGCCCATTCATCGAAGTCGAGGAGCCGGTCATAGGTTTCCATCATCGACTCTCCTTGTCGGCAATCCTGCCTGGGCGCAAGGGCGCAACCCGGAGCTGGCGGACCGCGGTTCACTATCGATTCTGCTACAGTTGCCGTCGTTCAGAAAGTGTCTCTATGTCAGTCGAGATCGATCCACAACTCGAATCGGTCATCAGGGAAAAGGTGCGCTCTGGGCAGTACATCGATATCGATGATGTCGTCCGTGAGGCGCTTGATCTTCTCCAGGAGCGCGATCGCTACGAGCAACTGCGCGCCGCCGTCCAGCTGGGACTCGACGATGTTGCAGCAGGGAGAGTCCGTGCCTGGACTCCTGAGCGGTTGGCTGAGATAAGGCGAGCGGCGAACGAAGACGACCGCGTCGGCGTTCCCATTTCCCCCGATGTCAGACCGTGAGCTCGTTCTTCTTACCGAGCGAGCAGAAATCGACCTTCGCGCAATACTGCGTTGCACCCAAGACGAATGGGTGATCGTCGTTGAAAATCATCGCCGAAATGTAGCGATCGCCAGCGTCGGGGAGAATCAGTGTCGCGCCTGCGGAAATTCGCCCCGCTAACCCTGTTCCCCACCACCCTGGGAAGTCGCTGTGCCCTTTGCCCTTTGCCCTTTGCCCTTAAACCCTACCGCTCACGCAACCGCGGATCGAGCACGTCGCGCAACCCGTCGCCCAGGAAGTTGAACCCGAGCACCAGGATGGCGATAGCCAGTCCGGGGAAGATCGCCATCGAGGGCAGGATCTCCATATAGGTGCGCGCCACATTGAGCATGCCGCCCCAGGTTGGTTCTGGCGGTTGTGTACCCAGGCCGAGGAAGCTCAGACCGGCTTCGGAGAGAATCGCGCTCGACAGATAGACCGTGACCAGCACGATCAGGGGCGCGAAGATGTTGGGCAGGACGTGCAGTCTGATCAACCGCATGTTGCCCGATCCCACGACTTTTCCGGCTTCGATATAGGGCTCACTCATCACCGAAAGCACGGTGCCGCGGACAACACGGGCAAAAGCGGGCGCAAAGACCACGCCGATGGCGATCATGGCATTGCGGCGGCTGGGACCGAGCAATCCAGCGATGACGATCGCCAGCACGAGTCCCGGAAAGGCAAAGAGAATGTCCACTACGCGCATCAGGAACGAATCGAGCCGGCCCCCGAAGTAGCCGGCGATGACGCCGAGAAATCCTCCGACGACAAGCGCGATGAGCACGGCAATGATGCCGACCTGAAGCGACACCCGCGAACCGTAGACGATCCGCGAAAACGTATCGCGCCCCTGCTCATCGGTACCCATGAGGTGATCCATGCTGGGCGGCTGGAGACGTTGAAAAGCGATGGCGGATGGCGAGTATGGGGCGATAGCGGGCGCGAAAACGGCGATGAACACCGTGGCCACCACGATGATCAGCCCGATCACGCCGATCGGATTGCGCAGCAATGCACGCAACGATTGCCATTTGCGCTGCTGCCGCGCCACGCGGCCCGACTCGAGAGTCGACGCATCGGACAGATTGATGTCGGTCATCCCTGCTTAATCCTCGGATCCAGAAAGCCGTAGAGCACATCGACCGCCAGATTGATCAGGACGAAGACGATGGCCAGATAGAGTGTGGCGGCCTGTACCAGTGTGTAATCGCGGTTGAAGATCCCCTGTAGCAGGGTGTTCCCCATTCCATTCAAACCAAAGATGACTTCCACGATCGCAGACGATCCCATCAGCGCACCGAGCTGAAATCCGATCACGGTGATGACGGGAATCAGCGCGTTCTTGAGCGCGTGCCGGTAGAGTACCAACCGGTCCTGCAATCCCTTGGCCCTGGCCGTGCGCACATAGTCCTGACCCATCACCTCCAGCATGGTCGTCCGCGTCATGCGCATGATGATGGCCATCAGCTGGATGCCGATCGCGATGGCCGGCAGGATCATCTGCTTCAGATTGGCGATGGGGTTCTCATAGATCGGTACGTATTTCAGACTCGGAGTCCAGTTGAAGTACTTCGATGTGAACAAGAGCATCAGCGTGGCGATCCAGAAACTTGGCAATGAGAGGCCAATGAGTCCGCCAACGCGGGAAGCGAAGTCAAGCGGCGTATCGCGCTTGACCGCCGAAATGACACCCAGCGGAACCGCGATGATCGTGCTGATCAGAACGGAGAGGATCGCCAGCTCGAGCGTGATCGGCAGCGCTCTGGCAAGGAGCTCGGCCACCGGTTCTCCCGACCGCATCGAATTGCCAGGGTCGCCGGTCAGCATATTGCCCATCCACTTCACATACTGGACGGGAATGGGGTCGGCGAGACCCATCGCTTCGCGCAGCTTTTCCATCTGCTCTTCGTTGACCTGCGCGTCTGTTCCGGCAATGATGTCCAGGATATCCCCTGGCAACAGCCGAAGCATCCCAAAGATAAGAATGCTCATGCCAAGCAACGTCGGGATGAGCATCACCAATCGCCGCAGGATGTACTTGCCCATTGAGTGCTGTTCCTGAGTATCAGTCCACAGTTACGAAATGATGCCCCTGCCCGAACAATTGCCCGGGCAGGGGCGCGCCTGCTGTCAGACGAGGAAGACTATCCCTCGACAGCGCAGGCCGTGCGCAGCGGACGATTGGTCAGGTCATACGCCACATACATGCCGGTCAATCGCTTGTTGACCACCTGGAAGCGCTTGTCCTGCACGGTGTAGATGTGCGGCGCTTCGTCGATGATCATCTCCTGCAGCTCGCGGTACATCGGCACACGCTTGGCCGGGTCGAGCTCGGCATACGCTGCGTCGTACAGCTCATCGATGGCCGTGCTCTGCCAGCCCGGACCAAAGGTCGAGGCGGTCGGCGTGCCGGTGTTGCCGCCATCGGCAAACCAGGTGGTGTTGAGCGGCGTGCCATTTCGGAAGTCGATCACGAAGTGGGCCGGGTCGCCGCGCATACCGCGTCCGGTCGATGCCCATTCGTAGCTGCCATTGCCGACATTCTCGGCGAACTGGCCGATTTCGAGCGGCTGCACCGTCACGTCGATGTTGATCGCCTTCAGGTTTTCCTTGAAGATCTCGGCGATCAATGTCGTGTGTCGCGGCGTGGCGATCGACTGCAGCTCGACGGAGAAACCACTCTCCATGCCGACCTCCGCCATCAGGGCCTTGGCGCCCTCGATGTCGACGGTGTAGAGCTCGGCCAGCCGGTCGTTGGGAATCGGGTACTCGCCGTATCCCGGAGGAATCGGACCCGTCAGCTCGGCTTCGCCAGCGTAGACATTGCTGATGATCAGATTCCGGTCGATGCACTTGCTGATCGCCTGGCGAACCTGCTTGATTCTCCAGGGAACGTCCTTGGCCGTGCTGAGCTGGACCACGCGCGGCGCCGCATAGAGGCCGCTCTGGGTCTCCAGGTTCTCATCACCCTCGAGTGTGACAACCACGTCTGCCGAGAGAATGCCGCCGTCGATCTCGCCGGAGCGAAGGTTGGAAACGCGCGCCTGCTCGTCGCCAAGGACCTTGAGGGTCAGGTTGGCAATACAGGGAACGCCTTCGATCCAGTAGTCGGTGTTCGCTTCGTAGACGATCCGGTCGTCCTGAACATACTCGACCACCTTGTACGGCCCGGTGCCAATGCCTTCCGTGAGGACATTGATCTGGTCGTGGATGCCGTCCGGAACGATCGAGGTGTAGCGCGACCAGGCGAAGACGCCCGGAATCGCCGGATCGGGCTCGGTCAGATTGACCTTCACCGTGTAGTCGTCGATGGCCTCAGCGCCGGCGATGCGGGCCAGCTGGCCGATCGCCACGCCCGGCGGCGGCGGCGTCACGGCATTGGTGATCGAGTAGACGACGTCGGCCGCCTTCATCTCGTTGCCGTTGTGGAAGAGCACACCCTGCCGCAGCGTGAAGATGTAGCTCATGTTGTCCGGGGCTTCCCACGCCTCAGCGAGGGCCGGAATGATGTTCAGGTCCGGGTCCCACGCCAGCAGGGAGTCGTAAATGTGCTCGTTGCCCCAGGCCTGCGCCTGGGAAACGCCGCCGAACGGTGCAATGTTCGGTGGAGCCTGCTCGAGCGCGTAGACGACCTCACCCGAGGGCTCGCCGCCCTGGGCGGAGATGTCATAGGCCTTGACCAACGTGCCGAGCGCCGCGGTGCTCAAACCGAGAGCCACACCGCGCTTGACCAGGCTTCGGCGACTGACGCGACCCCGCATCAGGTCGCCAAGCAGGCGCATTTCGTCGTCGTGATACTGCATTCCGTGCATTCCTTTCGCTGTGGCGCTAGCCTCATTCGTCGAAAACGAAAACAGCCAGACATCGCGCCGTGATTCACAATCCGGCATGCGTTCTGTTGCCTGGCCGCGGAGACTCACCTCCTTTCGACGTTCTGGACCACTCACCGCAAAAACGGGCTGCTTCTGCCCAAAGTGCGCCCACACACTCCGTCGCCACGCATGTGGCAAGAGCGACGGATTCTAGGCTACGGCGCAATTATCACCGTCAACGGGAAATGCGCAAATCAGTTCCGGCGTGGACGGCACAAATTTCCACGCGATCGTTGGTCAGGTGGCACGACCAGAACTGTCCGGTGGCGGGTGGCGCGAAGGGCACAACGACCAGCCTCTTGCCCCACTTCAGGGTCTCGCAGAGCCGGACAAGTACAATCAGAGCGAAAGGAGCGCCCCAATGACCACCTCCCTCGGATCAGAACGCTGCGTCGCCTGCCGCCGGGATGCCCCTCGCGTCACCCCGGACGAGATCGCCGAGCTGAAACCGCTCATCCCCGACTGGACGCTCACCGACGTGGATGGCGTCGAACGGCTGGAACGCACCTTCAAGGTGGCCAACTTTCTCGAA
Source organism: Thermomicrobiales bacterium (assembly GCA_019637585.1). Lineage (GTDB taxonomy): Bacteria > Chloroflexota > Chloroflexia > Thermomicrobiales > UBA6265 > JAHBVL01. The sequence continues at coordinate 572,473 of JAHBVL010000001.1, forward strand.
GCGCTTGCCTTCACCAAGCGAGTGGGACTTCTGGCCGAAGAGGAAGGTCATCATCCCGTGCTGCAGACCGAGTGGGGCCGGGTGACGGTGACCTGGTACACGAAGAAGATTCGCGGTTTGCATCGCAACGACTTCATCATGGCCGCCAAAACCGATGCCCTGGCCCGTTCCCAGGCCGACGCGGCCCGCGACTAAATCCGCCCAACATCAAACGTGTAGCGGCGGGGCCTGCCTCGCTCGTCTGGTGTGGAGAACGCGGGGCAACGCAGGCGTTGCCGCCACAGCTCGGGAAGCGCCACAACCCCGGCCCCGATCGCCAATGTGTAGCGGCGAGGCCTGCCTCGCCCGTCCGTGTGTGGACAAGGCTGGGCAACGCAGGCGTTTGCCGCTACAGCTCGGAAAGCGCCACAACACCAGCCCAATCGCCAATGTGTAGCGGCGGGGCCTGCCTCGCCCGTCGGGCGTGGACAACGCGGGGCAACGCAGGCGTTGCCGCTACAGGTCGCGGGGGGCAACGCAGGGGTTGCGGCCACAGGTGCCGAAGAGGCGTGCCTGATTCGTTATCTGGTACGAAACATGCATTGGCCTGATTCGGACGCCCGAGCGGTTGTGCGTTCGTGAAGCCGGTGTATGCTCCCGCGGGTACATGGAGCCGTGCGGGCAGGGATGTTGTGCGGCTCCGGGAATACGATCAGGGGGGATCGATTGGACGTAGCGATTGGCAGCGGGCGGAGCTCCCGGAGCCTGGCGGACCGGGTCGGCCTGTTGCAGACGAGCCTCTGCGTTGGAGCGGGGATCATCGCGCCGCTCGGCTTTCTGCCGTTTCTTCTCGTGGCCGGCCATGTGACGCCGGGCTACGGACATATGGCCAGCACCTTCAGCGACGCGTCGTCGCAGGGCGCTCCCCGGCCAGAGTTCATGATCGCCGGTCTTTCCTTTGTTTCAGTCTGCCTGCTGCTGGCAGCGTTCGGTCTGGGACGATGCCTGCCGCGGGGAGGGAGCGTCGTACGGGCCAGTCTGGCGCTGACCTCGCTCTCCATTCTGATGACCGCGGTTTTCCGGGACTACAACCGCTCCTCCTGGGTCCCCCGAAACCGGGAAGGCTATCTGCACAACACCTTCGCCACCATTGCGGTCTTTTCCGTGCTGGCTACGATTCTGGCGATCTCGCTGGCGCTGCGGTCGCAGGATGGCTGGGCTCATCTGCCGGCGCCGGGACTGGCGGTGATGATCGTCGTCGCGCTGGCGGGTCTGGCATTCACCTGGGGTCCCGATTCTCACGATGGACTTGCTGAGCGGATGCTCGCGGGCGCCGCGTTCTCCTATCTCGCCTGGGTGTCCCTTACCGCGTTGGCGCTGGAACGTGGTGTATCGCTGCGCGGCGCGCTGTACTGCCCCTATCCCGAACCAAGGACCGCACCCCTGCCAGTGACGGGCGAAGATTGACCGCTACTCCGTCGTGACGGTCATTTCTCCATTGCCCAGCACGATCGAGGTCAGGGTCAAGCCGTTTGTCTCCAGCCAGGTGTTGATCCCCTCGACGAGACCGTCTGACACGGAGCTCTCCGGCAGAATCCAGCTGGGCACGCCAGAGAGTGTTGGATCGACAACGGCGAATCGCCCGTCCACGGCCGCCACAGCGGTCCGGTAGGTCAACTCCTGGCCCTGTTCGCCGAACCGGAATTCGAGATAGTCGGGGGTGATGCTCACCCGCAAATCCTCGAGATTCGGGTCGCCGGTGTCGATTTCCGCATTGAGCTCATCTTCGGTGATCGTCGCGGTACCCGGTCCGGCCGGGGGAGCGCCGGCCATCTTGGGCGCAACATGGGTGCCGACCGCTTCTCCGATACTCGTTTCGAGCTGGTCCTGAATGCGCGGCAACCCGACGAAATAGCCGGCGCCTGCGCAAAGAACGCAAAGTCCCAATAACACACCCAACAAGATCACCGCAATACGCATCGTCTCTCCTCAGCCTCCTGTTGCCCCGAAGTATGACGGAACGAGGCAGGGCCGGCCCGCCTGGAAAGGGCGAGCAATCGATTCATGACCGCGGAGCTGGTTCGATGCGCATGGCCGAATCCGGCGGGACGGATTCGCAGATGTGCTCCTGAATCCAGGAGGACGCGTTGGTGAGTGGAAGATCGCCGTCCAGAAGATCGGTGGCGAATTCGACAGCGGCGTCGGAAAGGCGACCGTCCGCCGTGTCGGCATCGTCGAGAAAAACACGGGTAATCATGTCGGTGGCTCGTCCGCCGAAAATGGCGACTGCCGCCGCGACTCCGGCAAAATGGCGGGCCTGACCCTTGCTGCCGTCGTCGAAGTCGGCTGCGAAACCTTTGCCCCAGATTTCGTTGCTGCCGCCCCTGGCGAGGTCGAGAATTCCCTCGACGCCGGTATCGATTCCCGCCACTCGGTCACCGAGCGCTCGCAGAAAATCATTGGCCGAGATATCAGGATCGGCGGCGAGAATATCCTCGCATGTGGCAGCCAATTCCTGGCAGGCATTGGTTGATTCCAAGAGGTTTCTTCCTTAGATACTGGTGGCCCGCAGGCCAGTCCTCGATCTCCCGATCCATGCTACACCGCCGGGCGGATGCCCAGTCGACGGATCATGTCCACCCAGACCGGGCAGTTGATATTTGCTTGCTACACTCCGCTCTACAGTAGGCACCGTGCCTTACTGTTGTCGGGACGAAGTGAGTCCTGTACTCGAAGGAGTATTCGAGTGGAAACCGGGCGAATCAGAATTTGGGCAACTGGATTGGCTCTGTCAGCGACGATGCTGGTTGCAGGGGGCGGCGTGATTCTTGCGCAGGATTCTCCTGCCTCACAGTCGGCAAGTATTGTTGCCGGTTCGTGCGCTGAGCTGGGAACGACAACCGTGCATTCGCTGCGCGACGTGACCCCTAACGATCCGCGGGTCGGGGGATCGTTCAGTGGCCAGTCGACGGCCATCGGGGTCCTGACCTCGGAAACCGAAGTCCGCACCAGGCTTTCGACGCTGCTGGATAGTCCTCACGCGATTGTGATCGGCGATCTGGCTTCGCCTCTGGCCTGCGGCGACATTGGCGGTTTCACTCGCGGTATCGTGAACAACGATGACATCGAAATCGGTCTGGCGGAAGTCGGCGATTCCGGTCATTTCGGCATTGCTGATCTCGAGGGTGATGGCGACGAGGTCGAGATCGACCTCTACATCGCGGCGCCGCTCCAGTAAGGCACCCGAACGCTGAGAACCCGGGAGGCGGCATCGCCTCCCGGGTTCGTTTTTTCTCCAAAGGCAGGAATCGCCCCTGCTGACCCTATCCCCGGTACCCGCAAAACAGGGTGTGTCCTGCCCGCGCCCATGCCACATCGACACCCACGTATCCCGCATCGCGCAGCCATTGCAGTTGGTCGGCGATCGTGTCGGGATAGTCGCCAGCATTCTCCTCGGGCGTGTTTTCGTAGTAGTTCCACCGCTCGTTCATGAAGGCGCGATAGGCGGAATCGTCCCCGGCGAAGACATTTGACTGCATATTGACATCGTTGGCCCAGGCCAGACCGAAATGCCGGCGCGACCAGTTTCCCGCCGCTTCGACCAAATCGCAGACGATCAATCCACCGCCCGGCGCCAGCTTGGGCAACAGATCGGCGAAAAGCTGCTGCTTCGCTGGTCCCCGCAGATGATGGATCGTCAACGACGACACAATTGCCCGCAACCCGTCCGGCAGGGTCTGCCGCCAGGCTTGATCTTCCAGGACGAAGTGCTCGACCCGGGCGCGCTTGCCGAACTCGGCAAGCGTACGGGTGGCTTCGTTCCGCATCGTCTGCGACCCGTCGAGCGCGATCACCTCGGCTCGTTCGTAGTTCTCCAGAATCCCCGCCGCCAGCCAGCCAGTGCCGCACGCCAGCTCCGCAACGGTGAACTGTTCGTCGGGCCAGCCGGGAATCAGATCGATGAACGCCTGCTGGAGCTCGTCCCGGCGCGGCGTATAGATCCGCCCCAGATCGATGAAATGGCGGGAGTGTTCCTCTTCCCAGAATGGCAACGCAGGTGAATCTGTCACGGTTGGCTCCAGAGGCGAATCGATTGTTTGCGCAGTGTAGCGGGAATGGGGGAGGGGCAAGAGGCAAAGGGCAAAGGGCAAAGGGCAGTAGGAAATGGGAGATGGGAAATGGGAGATAGGGGTTTGGCTCCGGACTCCGGACCACGGACTACGGGCCGCCGCCCGCTCGTGTGTCCTGCGGCACAGACAAACGATCTCGCTCTCCGCAGGATGGAGTCAGGGCACGAGTCCGAGACGGTTGGTTCCACTGTGAGTGGAATCTCAGTTTGGGGAGGAGAAACACTATGGATGGGGAAAGGTTCGATTCGCTCGCCCGTTCGTTGGGACGAGGAGTGTCGCGCCGGGCAATGCTGAAGGCGTTGTTCGGTATTCCGGTCGCTGCAGCGGCAACGACAGTGCTGAAGCAGGAAGCGTCGGCGGCGGAGTATGGAGAGTACTGCAATTTGATGTCAGGTCCATCCTGTAGCGGATCACTGACATGTTGTTCTCCGGGCACCAATTCCGGCATGTGTTTGAGTGAAGCGGAATGCAACAACCCGGCGATCATTGCGTGTTCCGACAACAGCAGTTGTCCGGGGCGATTCACATGTTGTTCGGACGGCTTTTGTTCAAGTGATTTCTTTGGGGATTGCCCCGGCTCGGGCCCGCCCGCTGACGACGATGATGATGACGAAACCCCGGAAGAACCGACCACGACCACACCCGCACCGTCGCCAGCCGATGACGACGATGAAGAGACCCCTCAGGAACCGGAGCCGGGCGGAGATGGTGCGGTGTGCTATCCGGGTCTCGACTGCGCAGATGGTCTCGTCTGTTGTCCTGCTGGCCCAACCCTCGGCCGCTGTGTTCCGGAAGAGCACTGTGACGATCCCACGATCCGTCCCTGCACCGAAGGTAGTCAATGCGTCGGTGGAGTCACTGGTGGATTGCTCTACTTCTGTTGTCCCTCGGGATTCTGCTCGACCGGAGCGGGAGTCTGCCCTGAACCGACCACGACGACTCCGGCACCGCCGCTCATCGGCGAGTGGCAGTCCTGCGACATCAATGCGGAGGTTCCTGTATGCGAAGGCGACCTGAAGTGCTGTAGTGGCGGCGCGTACTACGGTGGCATGTGTCTGTCCAGTGCCTTTTGCGGCAACTATGAAAACATCCCGTGCGAAAGCGATGCCAACTGTCCGGGCAGAGTGGTGTGCTGCGCCGACGGATATTGCGCGAATCCGCCGATCGGATTGGATTGCGACGTCGACCGTGGCACGAAGGGAGATGGCGAGGTATGTCAAATGGGTTCGGGTGAATGCTCTCCCGGGCTCATCTGTTGCCCAACGGATGATGCGCACGGCATTTGCGTGCCACTGGCACACTGCCAGGATCCCACGCTTCGCCCGTGCACTGATGGCGGCGACTGCGTTGGTGGAATGAACCGCGAGAGCGATTTCACCTGCTGTCTCACGGGATTCTGTTCGACCGGCTCCGGAGTCTGCCTGGAACCGACCACCACAACGACCCCTGCCCCAGGGGAACCGACCACGACGACACCGGCCCCGGGCAACAACACCCAGCCTGGCCAAAATGTCGTGGTTTCGGCCGGGCCAGGAACGCTGACATTCGCCAATGTCACATCGCCGGGCGTCACTACCGTCGCCCAGACCTTGCCGCCTGGCACGCTGCCCGACAGTTCGGTATTCGATATCGCCAACGGCACGTATTACGACATCTCCACCACCGCCACATTCAGCCCACCCGTCACAGTCTGCTTGCCGTCGAGCAGTGCGAGCGATCGGTTGCTGCACTTCACTGGCGGAGCCTGGGTGGACATCACATCACCAGGGTCGCCGTCCGGTGGCCAGATCTGTGGGGTCACCGGCTCTCTTTCTCCGTTTGCGGTGGTGCCGCTGCTGGGCTGGACCGGTGACGACGACGATGATGATGACGACGACGATGGGCAAGCCGGACGCCCGCCCCATCGGTCCCATCCGCCGAAGAAACCGAATGGCAGCGGTTCGGCCAGTTCTCTACCGAACACCGGCTCCGGCTCCACCACCTCTGGTGGTCTTGCCCAGCTCGGCGCCACACTGGCCGCCAGTGCGGCAGCCGTAGCAGCAGCCCGGCTGCTGCGCCAGCAACCGGCGGAGGACGAGCCGGCCAGCTAGTCGACGAATACTTCAATGAAGGAAGAACCACCCGGACGGGCGACTGTCCGGGTGGTTTCTTGGTCGGGCCACAGGTGCCCGAACTACGACTGCCTCGCCTCTCCGCCTATTCGCCTCGTCGGGCCACAGGTGCCCGAACTACGGCTGTCTCCGCCTCTCCGCCTCTTCGCCTCTCCGCCTCGTCGGGCCACACATGCCCAAACTGACGATGACAGCCCCCCGGCGGATCACTCTTCTCTGTCAAATCTTGATGACTTATCATAAATCTGCTATACACAGCGGGATTCAGCGTGAAATGAGGGTTCGGGAAGCTTTCCTACTGGGAGGGACGAGGGCGCGTGGACGGAAACAGATTCGATTCATTAGTACGAAGCATGGGCCAAGGCGCCAGCCGGCGCAGCCTGTTGAAAGGGCTGTTCGGCGGTGCAACGGCGCTAGCCACCGCTGCGGTCTTCCGCGACCTGGCTGCGGCGTCAGGCGAGACGTGCAGCGTCGCCGAGCCACAGTGTGAGGAGGGGCTCGTCTGCTGCAGCACGGATGGGGATAACGGCGTCTGCCTGAGTGAGGCGGAATGCGGAGGCGGCGGGACGACCCCAGCGCCGGAGGTCGAACCAACGACCACACCGGCACCAGCCCCCGAACCAACGACAACACCTGCACCAGAGGTGAGCGAAGACGCTACGACAACGCCGGAATCGGCTACGACGACCGCTGCGCCAGAGGTTTCCGATGCTTCTGACGAGATTGCGGCCGCGGCAGAAACGCACAATACCCCGGTCGGGACTGACGTCACGGTCAACTTTCCATCCTACGGTGTTCGGGTCATCTTCGAGACTGTCAGCTCTGCGGGTGACACGACCGTAAATGGTCCTGTGCCTCTCTCGCAATATCCCGCTCAACCAGCCGAAAACCTCAATCCCAATGATCAGGACCCTGACATCGTCTTTATCCCCACATACGCTGCGGTTTCTGGGGCCATTACGGTCTGTTTCGACGTGAACGGAGTCGATCCCCGGGTGCTGTGGGCCGCAGGGTTCTTTGACCCCTCAGAGGTCTGGGAAGACCGAACCATCGGCTTCATCTCCGGCATGATTTGCGGAAACGGCGCAGGTTTGGGGGCCTTCACCGTCACGGATTTGGGGAACCTAAGCACCACAACCACCACGGCTGGTCCGACCACAACCACCACGGCTGGTCCAACCACAACCACCACGGCTGGTCCAACCACAACCACGACGTCCGGTCCAACCACGACCACACCGGCGCCAGGACCGAACACTGGCGTGGGCTCGAATGTGGAAGTGACCTTTCCTGGGGTGCCTGGAGCCTCGATCACCTTCACGGTCGTGGCATCGAGCGGTGACACGACTGTGACGCCGGTGGCAGCAGGATCGCTCCCCTCGCTTCCAGATAGCACGATCTACCAGAATGCGAATGGTGAGTGGTACGAGATCTCCACCACCGCCACCTTTGGCCCACCCGTCACCGTCTGCTTGCCGTCGAGCGATGCGACCGACCGGTTGCTGCACTTTGTGGGCGGAGCATGGGTGGACATCACGCCGCTGGGATCGCCATCGGGCGGCCAGATCTGCGGCGTCACCACATCGCTGTCGCCATTCGCCGTCGTGCCGTTGCTGGGCTGGACCGGTGATGACGACGATGATGATGATCACGATGATGACGACACCACGCCACCGGGCGATGATGATGACGACGGCAAGCCGCATCCGCCGAAGAAACCGGGCAAGCCAGGCGTCGACACCCTGCCGAACACCGGCTCCGGCTCGACAGCAAGCGGCGGCATCGCCCAGCTCGGCGCCACTCTGGCCGCCAGTGCGGCAGCCGTAGCAGCAGCCCGGCTGTTGCGCCAGCAATCGGCGGAGGACGAGCCGGCCAGCTAGTCGACGCGTGTTCGGTAAATAGGAACCACCCGGACGGGCGACTGTCCGGGTGGTTTCTTTTTTGGCAAAGGGCAAAGGGCAAAGGGCAAAGGGCGAAGGGAGCGTGTCGGCTCAGAGCAGACGCCATGACGGACCCGGCATGGGCTAGCACAGGGACCAGCCCGTGCGGAGGTCCTTCGCCTCGTCAGGCCACAGGTGCCTGAACTACGGCTGCCCGCGCCTCTCCGCCTATTCGCCTATTCGCCTATTCGCCTTTCCGCCTCGTCAGGCTAGTTTGTGCCGGCGACGTAGTCGGAATGGATGTAACCGAATTTCCCTGCGTAGCGAACGAGCTGAAACGCGCCCGCTGGTCCCGCATAGAGTTCGATCGAGGTGCCAGACGGGAGAACCTGAATCACCGGGAAGTTCGTGCCGGCGCCGGACCGAAAATTGACCGCTGCCGTGGTTTTACCCATACCGGTGTACACCTGCCCGTTGCCGCTGCCATCGCCGGCTAGATAGTCGCGGTGAACCCAGCCGTACTGACCCTGATAGCTGATCAACCAGAAGTAGTTTGCGTACTCGTCGTAGACCTTCACCGACGCCCCGGCGGGAATCACCCGCAGCACACCGTAGCCGGTTCCAGCGCCTTCGCGCATGTTGACCGCTGCGGTCGTCTTGTCGGTTCCCCGGTAAGGGGGCGTGTCAGCTCCGCCGTCATTGGCAGCAATCAGGAACTCGTTTTTCGCCCAGCCGGTCTTTCCATTGTAGGAGACCTGGGTGAACCCATTCTGCGCGGCGCCAGTTGCCGCGACGACCGCGTTGTATGGCAGGACGAGAATGACCCCTGCGGTCATATCCGCACCAGATCGAAGATTGAGTGCGGCAGTGGTGCGAAGGTTTCCACTGGCGAGCGCTGCCTGATGCGAAAGCGGGGCGACAAGACCGAGTGCGGCGACAGCCGCCGAACCACCGGCGATCGTGCGAAGAAATGCGCGACGCGTCATTGCGCCATTCGAAACCGAAGACATTAGGAGAGACCTTCCATTAGTAATCACGAGCGAAACAAGCACCGGACCGTTCCGGCTATTCAATAATTCGTGGCGATCCCGCCGACCAGTGCCCAATACCCCAGATTCGACCTTGCCTCCTTAGCCGTTGCCTCTCAGCCGGCCCGCCTGCCGGTCACCTTTTGAGCATAGGATATGTAGACGGGGTCTGGGAATTGCGATTTCTGCGTATTCAGGCGTACCCATCACTCGTGGAAGAAATACGTCGGTCGTTCGCCTCATATCGGGAAACCAAATGAATGGCCCAAACGTCGCGCAACGGCATCAGGCATGCTTGGTGTGGAATGAACGGGAACCTCACCTGATGAAGCGCAAAGGGGGACACCAATGACATTCGACATTCTCGATCCGCGTATCGACACCTACCTGAAGCAACTAAACGCCAAACATGACGATCCGGTCCTGCTGGCCATGGAGGCACGGGCGGAAGAGCACGACTTTCCCATCGTCGGACGGTTGTGCGGGGCGTTTCTGGAGGCGATGGCGCTGACGATCGGCGCGAAGAAGGTGTTCGAGATGGGCAGCGGCTACGGCTATTCCGCCTGGTGGTTTACGCGTGCGGTCGGCCCGGATGGGACGGTCTGGTGCACCGACGGGAAGGCCGAAAACCGCGACCTGGCCGAACAGTACCTGACAGAGGCCGGGCGATGGGATCGAGTCGAATACGCCGTGAGCTGGGCGCAGGAAGCGCTCATGGTAACGGAGGGAACCTTCGACATCGTCTACAACGACGTTGTGAAAGACCAGTATCCCGACACGTGGCTGCTGGCGAAAGACCGGGTGCGGCCGGGTGGGCTGTACATCTGCGACAACGTGCTCTGGTCGGGCCGGGTGACAGATGAAGGCTACGACGCGTCGGACAGCAGCGAAGCCATCCGCCGTCACAACGAACTGGTTTTCGCTGATAGCGAGTTCGATGCATTCATCTTGCCGGTGCGGGATGGCGTCCTGGTGGCTCGCCGCAGATAGCCCGGACATCGCCGGCCTCCAGGCCGCTGCGCTGGGTCGCCATGCCAGCGGTCGCCGTTTCTCGCTGGATTGCGCGCTCCTTGAGGACTAGCCTGGATTACCCCTGAAGGCGATAAACACGACCTTTCACAGCGATCTCATCGCCATGTAGTCGCAGACCCCGTGCCTGCACTCGTATGGGAGACGCTGCGATCGCTCGCCATCATCGTCATGCGCAACAACCGCAACTCCACATCGGCACGTGACGAGGAGCCGCCGCCAATGGATGAGTTGTGCCCCCTGAGAAAGCAGACACGGGGGTCTGCGACTACAGACAAACACAGAGGGGGGTGCCTCATTGAACAATCCGGGCTAGAATCGCCTCAGAAGGTATGGAAGTATGACTTTCCGAGGATCGAATCATGGCAGAAACAACATTGGTCCGCGTGCAGGAAAAGGGTCAGGTGACATTGCCGGCAGACGTGCGGCGCCGCCTTGGGATTCAGAAAGGCGATCTGGTGTCGGTGACCGAAACGCCTGATGGCGTCGTGATCACCCCTCAGAAAGTGATCGCCCTCAAGGCACTGGACGAGATCGGCAGAATTCTGCGCGAGCAAGGTGTCACACTGGAAGAATTGATGGAGTCGGGCCGAGAGATTCGCGGTCAGCTGCTTACCGAGATGTACGGTATCGAGCCAGATGGCTCGGAGTAGCGTCTTCGTCGACTCCAGCGTTCTCTTTTCCGCACTGCTGTCAAACCGGGGCACCGCCAGAGACATGATCAATTCAGCAATCGAGGGCAGGCTATCTCTTTGCCTGTCCGATTTTGCCATCAATGAGGTTCGCAAGAATCTCGATTTGAAGGCCCCGGGAGTGATTCCCATCCTTGATACGTTTCTCAGTGCGGACATCTTCAGGATCATCGACCCTTCGCCTGAGATCGTTGACGACGTTGCACGTACTTTTGCTCAGAAGGACGCGCCAATCATCGCTGGAGCCATTGCGGGTCAGTGCACCCACCTGGCGACATACGATCGCGTTCACTTGCTCTCCCAGTCCGACCGAATTCTTCAGCTGCACGGCATCGTGACCGCGCCCCCAGATCAGATACTCGCGATGCTGCTCTAGGCAAACCAGCCCAGCCGGCGCGCATTGGGTACGATACGCGCTGAATGTTACGTCGAGATGTGCGGGACGCGCGGCTGGGGAGCCGGGTTTAGAGAGGCGCCAATGAAAGAATCCGGACGCTCGTGGCCACGCTGGATGGCGATTGCCGTGTCGCTGCTGATCGTGGCGCTCGGCGTGGCGATGCTCTTCAAACCCTATGCCTCTCTGGCCGCGCTCGTGGTGGTCTTCGCGGCCGGTGCCGTCCTTTTGGGCATCGGCGATCTGCTCGACTTCCGCAGCAACCCGTCCGACCGCCGCGAACTGGTGACTGGTCTCCTGTGGATCGCTCTGGCCGTTGCCGTGCTCGTTTTCTCTGGTGACACGATCCGTATTTTGGCCGCCCTGGCAGGTTTCGGACTGATCGCCAGCGGGCTGTTGCGAATCAGGTCTGGCTGGCGGGACCTCGCCGACCAGCGATACACGGCGATTCTGCTTGGCGCGGCCAGCGTCATTCTCGGGTTGCTGGCGCTCGGCTGGCCCGACCTGACCATCCTGGCGATGTCGATCTTCTTCGGATTGTGGTTGATCGTTTCAGGGCTGGTTCGCCTCTGGCGGCTTTTCCGAACCGAGCCCTCCCACCACACGGAATCAGCCTCCGGATGGCGTCGCTGGAGCCGTCTGGCTGTCGCCGCCGGAGCGCTGGTGATCGCGCTGGGATTGCTCGCCGCCAGCGCGTTTCTCCGCGGTGGCGAGCCCACGGTCGACGCGTTCTACGATGCACCGGACGATGTTCCCGGCGATCCCGGCGTCCTCGTTCGTCAGGAACCGTTCACGAGAGATATTCCGGAAGGAGCCGTGGCCTGGCGCATCCTCTACACCACCACCACGGTCGACGGAGAGCCGGCTGTGGCCAGCGCCATCGTTGTTGCCAGAGAGAATTTGCCGGAAGGTCCCCGCCCCGTCATCGCCTGGGCTCACGGCACGACCGGGTTCGCGGAACGATGCGCGCCCTCGGTTCTCGATGACCCATTCACTTCCGGGGCAATGCCAGACCTCGGCCCGCTCATCGAGAACGGGTGGGTACTGGTTGCCACCGACTACATCGGCCTCGGCACCAAAGGTCCGCATCCCTATCTCATCGTCGAGGGAGAGGGTCGTTCGGTGCTCGACGCGATCCGGGCGGTTCACCAGGTCGAAGAAATCGAGACCGCCGACACGACCATCGTCTGGGGGCATTCACAAGGAGGCCAGGCCGCCCTCTCGACAGCGCTCCTCCAGCCCGACTACGCCCCGGAGATCGACATCAGCGGCGTCGCCGCCATGGCCCCCGCCAGCAATCTGACGGGCATGGTCGACAATCTCGGCAACCTGCCGGACCATGGCGCGATCCTCGGCTCGTTCGTGATCGCGGCCTATAGCGAGATCTATGACGACGTGTCGTTCGACGCGTATGTCCGGCCGGGAGCGCGCACGCTGATGCGCGAGCTGGCCAGCCGTTGCCTGGCAGAGCCGGAGATGTTTGTTTCTGTCGTCGAGACGTTGCTCCTTGGGCAGAGTCCCTGGAGTGAGCATCCAAACGACGGGCCGTTGGGCGAGCGATTGCAGGAGAACGTCCCGGCCGGATCGTTTGCGGCGCCGATCCTCCTGGCGCAGGGGCTTGCGGACACGCTGGTCATTCCTGCTGCCCAGGAGGCCTTCAACGAGCAGCTCTGCGAGCTCGGCAATCAGGTCGACTACCGGACCTACGAGGGATACGACCACGTTGGCGTCGTCAGTGGTGATTCACCCCTTCTGACCGACCTGATTACGTGGACTCAGGAACGAATCGACGGACTACCGCCCGAATCCACCTGCTGATCGCCACAAGACATTGCTGCGATGGTTCGGGCGACTGGTCGTCCAGATGTTTCGGCAGCATACTGGTGCGTCGGACATCAAGCATAGGAGCGAAACAATGTGCACTCGGGTTCTCTGGAATGACAACGATCTCGCGGTGTTGGTCGGGCGGACCATGGACTGGCCGACAACCACCGAGCCGATTCTGACGGTGCTGCCCCGCGGGCTGCGACACAATGGGGGCATGGTTGGTCCTGAGCGGTTGATCGAGGAGAATCCGCTGACCTGGAGATCCAGGTACGGCAGCGTGATCGTGACGGTTTACGGCATGGGCGCGGCGGACGGCGTGAATGAGGCGGGCCTAGCCGCCCATCTGCTCTATCTCACCGAAACAGATTTCGGCCCACGCGATTCATCCTTGCCGGGTCTTCAGGCGGGGCTCTGGGCGCAGTATCTCCTGGACAATGCCGCAACCGTCGAGGAAGCCATTGCGCTGCACCATGAGTTTGACCTGATGATGGCGGAGGCGAATGGACGCCTGGCAACGGTCCATATGGCGCTCGAAGATGCCAGCGGGGACTCCGCGATCATCGAGTACATCGATGGAAAAGCGGTCGTTCATCATGGACGAGCGTTCACGGTGATGACCAACTCACCGACCTACGATCAGCAGCTGGCGCTACTGGCGGAGCAGGATTTCTCCAACCCGTCGAGCGACACGCCGCTGCCCGGCAACGTCAACGCGATCGACCGATTCCAGCGAGCCTCCTACTATCGGGCTGTGTTGCCTGAACCTTCCTCCGAGCGCGAAGGAGTGGCCAGCATCCTGGCGATCGTGCGCAACACCTCGGTTCCGTTCGGCGCGCCATACAAAGAAGTCGGGGTCTACAACACGGAATACCGAACAGTGTCGAATCTGACCGATAAGCGCTACTACTTCGAATTGTCGGTGAGCCCCAGCGTCATCTGGATCGATCTCAATGAGATCGACTTCTCAGCAGGCGCTCCTGTCCTGGTCATCGATCCGGACAACATCGATCTCAGCGGCGACGTGACCAGTCAGCTGCAACCGGCGGTCGCGCCGTTCTAGCGGATTGGTCAATTGTCGAACAGGGTGCTTGACGCTCCCCCTTACCGGGGATGCGCGGCCACCGCTTTGCCCATCTGCTCGATGGCCTGGGAGACCACGTCCCGGGACATGGCAATGTTGAAGCGGATAGCGCCCGCTCCACAACCGCCGCATGCTTTGCCGTCGACAACCGCCACTTTGGCGTTCTCGCGGAAAAAGACGCCGAGATCGCCTGGCAGCTGGTAGGCCGAGAGATCGATCCAGGTCAGGTAGGTGCCTTCCGGCATGATGTATCGGGCTTCCGGCAGGTGCTCGGCCAGCAGGTCGCCAAGGAGTCGTCGATTGCCGTCCAGGTACGCCAGTACCTCATCAAGCCATGGCTTCCCTTCAGAGAAGGCGACCGCGTTGGCGATGATGCCCATCGGCGCCGCACCATGCTCGACGAGGAAGCCCATCTCTTTCCATTTAGCCGCGTCTGCTTCGTTGGTCAGCACCAGCTGGGCGCATTTGAGACCTGCGAGATTCCACGCTTTCGATGCCGAAGCCGACGTTACCGTGTGATTGGCCGTCGTTTCCGAGAGGGAGGCGTAGGGGAGGTGCGTGCCGCCGGGATAGACGATAGGCGCGTGGATTTCGTCGGAGAAGACCCGGCCGCCATTCCGGTCGATCACCTCCGCCAGCGCTTCCAGCTCATCCTTGCGGAAGACCCGGCCAACCGGGTTGCTGGGATTGCAGAGGATGAAGAGCGCGCCTTTGCCCGCATCCTGCATCGCCCGGTCGAGGGCGTCGAAATCCCAGGACCAGCTTTCGTCCGAGCGCAGCATGGGGACTTCGATGATCTCGCGGCCGAGCATTTTCGGTACTGTCAGGAAAGGCATGTAGGCCGGAGTCGAAACAACGACTTTGGTGCCTTCGCCAGAGAAATGGCGAATGGCGGCTTCCAGACCGGTGATGACATCGAGAATCGGCCGAATGCGCTCGGCCGGCAGCGTCCAGCCATACTCGCGTTCGTTCCACGCCACGATCGCTTCCTGCATGCGGGTCACGTCGCTCGGCCGCGTGTAACCGAAGATGCCGTTGTCCACCACTTCCCGCAACGCATCCTGAATCGGCGGAGCCGTCCCGAAGTCCATCTCCGCCACCCAGGCGCCGATGCAATCGGGAAAGAGCGACCATTTGATGCCGGCAACGGTGCGCAGATGGTCGATGGAATAGGTGTCGAACTGGGCAGTGACCACGGTCTATGTTCTCCAGGCACGAGTCGAGTGTTCGCTCGGTACATTGTGCACCAGCGAGCAGGTTGTCATCCCGAATGGGCCGTCATCCCGACCCCAACACGCCGGGCACCAGCGCGACATGAAAAGCACCGTCCATCCTGAGCGAAGCGAAGGAGCTCCTGCCGCAGCAGTCTCCAGGGAGACGACGATCGTGGCAGAAGATGATGGAGAGATCCTTCACTTCGTTCAGGATGACTGGCACTTGGAAAGGGGGGGTTCACCGCCGTTGCCGGCTGCCCCAGGATGACGGTCAATTGGCGTCACTGGTAGGTTTGGCGAAGTAGCCCAGTTGCCGGCGGCGCTTGTCCGACGTGACGATGTGCGACTCGGGACCGAGCCGCCGAACCAGTTTGGGGAGATCGATCTGCTCGACATTGTGGACGATCAGCAACCCGCCCGGATTGAGTTTGCGACTCCAGTACGCATGCAGTTCCGCAACCAGTGCCGAACCGCGACGGCTGTTGTCGTGCAGGATGATGTCGAACTGTCCCGGACGATCGAGAAAAGCGTCTGACGATTCGATCAGGAACTCAGCCTGCCGTCCATGCTGCTCGAGGAGCGCTCTTCGGCCGGCAAGGTGCTTGTCGCTGACGTCGATCGACGTCACCCGCTTGTCCGCCAGCGCCATCGCCAGGGCACAGTGTCCGCGAAAGCTGCCGATTTCCAGCGCCGTATCGCCCGGATGGATGAGACAGACCTGAAACAGCTCGACCACATGCTCCATGGCAAAGGTCCAGGAATGGCCATAGTCGAGCCCACGCAGAATCGAGACTCGCGGGTCCTCGCCGATCTCTTCGTTGTCACTCTCGTGTCGACTGCTCATCAGAACCAGCGTAACCGATACATAGGAGCGAATGACGCTCGTCCGCGGCGAGTCTGGTCAGAGACGGACCGGAGGGCACCTCTCCCCAGAAGACCATGCGAACTGTAGCAGCGCACAGGATTCGCTCTAGAAGATCAGGATCGCGGTCAACACGATGAGCGCGAACACTACCGCCAGCAGCAACACCGTGCCGTAGATCGACCGGTTCCACGCACGCTGTTCGCTCGGACGGGGTCCTTCATACTGACGTTCCACGGCCGGTGGCTGGGATTCACGTTCCATGGCAGCAACCTTTCCTCACTCATGAACAACCCGGCCCTGAACGTCATGCAGAAAGTGGTCCACAACCCGGATCGGCGATACTTGCCGGCAGTGACACGCGACGCCGACGTCTCCAAAGGATCGATGTATGACCGCCTACGAACGCTATCTGACCCGCCTTCAGGAACTGCAGGGAGAGCTGCTGGCTGAAGGACCGGCCATCCAGCAAGCGGCCGGCATTCTGGCCGAGTGCATGGGCACGGGAGGGTTGGTCCATGTGTTCGGAAGCGGGCATTCCCACATGATGGCTGAGGAAGTCTTCTACCGGGCCGGGAGCCTGATGGCCTTCAACGCGCTGCTCGATATCAATCTGACGAGCTTCGGCACACTGCGCGCCGGTGAGGTGGAACGAACCGAGGGATACGCCAAAATCATCCTCAACTCCTTCCGGGTGGCAGCCGGGGAGGTTGTCATCGTGGTCAGCAATTCAGGCATCAACCCGGTGCCGATCGATCTGGCGATCGAAGCGAAAAAACTTGGCGCGACGACGATCGCCATGACCTCCGCAGCCGCGTATGCCAACGCTACGTCGCGACACTCCTCCGGCAGAAAACTCGCTGAAGTCTGTGATCTGACCATCGACAGTCACGTCCCGGAAGGAGACGCCATTCTGGAGTTCGAGGGGCTATCCAGCAAAGTCGCCGCATCCTCCACCGCGCTCGGCGCCACGCTGCTCAACATGCTCATCGCGGAAACTGTTCAGGTCATGCTCGACCGGGGCTATCGCGTCCCCGCTCTCGTCAGCATGAACGTCCCAGGTGGCGACGAGCACAACCGGGCGCTGATCGACGAGTACGCGCCACGTCTGCGCATGTTGCGGGGATAGCGGCGAGGCGGATAGGCGAAAAAGGCGGGAAGGCGGAGAGTAGGTTCAGGTCGCGCGAATCGATGTCAAATGAGGCATCAGCGACGGAGTGCTTCCGGCTTCGCGAAGTAGGCGAGCTGCCTTTTCCGGCTGTCCGCGGTGACGATGTGCGATTCGGGCTGCAGGCGATCCAGAAGCTCGGGCAACCTGATCTTCTCGACGTTGTGAACCATCAGCAACCCGCCAGGGTTGAGTTTTCGCTTCCAGTAGAGTTCGAGCTCCAGCAGCATCACCGCTCCGCGCAGGGTGTTGTCGTGCAGGATGATGTCATATGTCTCTGGTTTCCGGAACTCGCCCTGTGACGATTCGACCAGGAATGTGACGGGCAGCTGGTGCGGGCGAAGCAGCGCTTGTCGCGTTTCCAGATGCTCGTCGCTGATGTCGATCGACGTCACTTCTTTTCCCGCAAGCGCCAGAGCGAGCGTCCCGTTTCCCCGAAAACTCCCCAGCTCGAGTGCTGTGCGACCGGGATGTGCGCGGCAGACCTGATAGAGCTCGATGATGTGCTCGACATCGAGGTTCCACCGGTAGCCATAGTCAAGGCTCCGCAGGATTCGCTCGTTGGCATCAATGTCAGAAAGACCGGTTTCGTTTGACTCGACATCGGACATGCTGCTTGTCCATTCCCTGGTGACCGACTCCGGCATCGGAGTGTATCGGCGTGCGACCGAATCGCAATTGAGAGCATCTGGAACGCAAATCGCTTCTCACCGTACCATGTCCGACACCATGACTGAACCACTCCTCCTGGCAATCGACGGCGGACAGACTTCGACGAAGGCGATGGTCGCCACGGTCGATGGCACGATCCTTGGATCCGGAGCCGGCAACCCAACCGTCCACTATCTGAGCGAGGGTGGCGTCGACAAAAACCGCGTCGCTGTGCAGGGCGCTATGCGGGCGGCATTGGCGGAGAGCGGCGCGGACGGAGCGCAGGTCGTTGCGGTTGGCATGGGCAGCACCGGGGTCGATCCACTGGGCGAAGAAATCCCGGCGATCCATGACATCATCCACGAGATTGCGCCGGACGCGACGATCGCCGTCGTCACCGACACCTACACCAACCTGATGGGCGCCTCCGGCGGTGAACCAGGCGTGGTGGTGATCGCCGGCGGTGGCGCGATCGGCTTTGGCATCACCGCCGATGGCCAGACTGCTGTCAGCAATGGGTTTGGCTACTGGATTGGTGATGAGGGAAGCGCCTTCTGGATCGGTATGCGAGCGATCGACGTCGCCTGCCGGGCCAGCGACCGCCGCGACCGTCCGACCGCGCTCGAACAGATCGTGCTCGAGCATTTCGGTCTGGAGGTGATGCGCAAACTGCCCCGCATCGTCTATCGGGCTGGTTTCGAGCGCCAGGAGATCTCTTTCCTGGCCCCGAAAGTCGCGGCAGTGGCCCGCCAGGGAGATCCATCGGCCATTGCAATCTATCGACAGGCCGCGCACGAGCTGGCGCTGACCGCCGCCGGCGTCCTCCGGCAGCTCCACCAACCGGGCGACCGGGCAATCGTCTATCCGACCGGCGGCGTCTTCGCCAACGACGATCTGATGCGGGCTCCCTTCGAAGCGCACCTCGCCGACCTCTGGCCCTCAGCAGACGTCAGATCGCCGCGCTTCCCACCCCTTGTAGGAGGGTTGATCGTCGCTGCCCGGCTGGCCGGGCGAGGGGTCAATGAGGCGTGGTTGGGTCGAGTTGGAGAGTCCTTGCGGTGATGGCTTGAGACCCCGCTTCGCGTCGTAGCGGCGATCCCTTGTGGTCGGTCCTGAGCGAAGTCGAAGGATGGGCCGAAGGGCCGTAAACCGCCGCAACATGCAACATCGTTGGCGATTGACGGCACTTGTGGCTCCACTCCGCTTCGCTCCGTTCCGCCACCGGCGAGGACAAGCCATCGCCGCTACGCCGGTCCGGGGACGCGCTCACTTCCCGCTACATGATGATGAGATCGCTGTCCAAGGTCGTGTTCATCGCCGAATGAGTAATCCGGGCTAGTGTCCCAAGAGTCCCGTTCCCGGTCGAGATATGTCTGAACGTCCTCGTCCTGCCAGATCTCACTGTATAGCCCGCCAAGCTGATCGACTGCGTCACCGTGATATGGGACCAGCACAATCACACCATCCCTGACGGAGGCCAGCAAATGATCGCCCGCGCCGAGACCGAGCGCGTTGCGGATTGTTAACGGTACAGTGATCTGGTTCTTGCTGTTAACCGTGACCTTCACCGGCATATTTTCCTCTCCTGGACATTGATCGTCGAGGTTAGCAAATCTGCTCGCCTGGACCATGCTGTCGGCAATTTCGGGTGCGCTTCTGGCGTACATCCGGGCAATTGAGATTGCGTTCCATTGCGAATGGCGCCTATCGCCCAACCCTCGGTCTCAATGCCGCGCGGAAATCCTCGATTGGCAAGGTGTTGAGTACATCGGACGCCTCGAGCCAGCCGCGACGAGCCTGATAGATGCCGTGGCGCATGAGGTCGTAGCCGGAGGGGCGGTGGGCGTCGGTGTTGATGACGAATTTGCAGCCGATGTCGCGGGCGAACTTGACCGAGCGGTCGTCGAGGTCGAGGCGATGGGGATCGGCATTGATTTCGAGGGCGACATTGTTGTCCCGCGCCGCTTCGAACACGGCCTCCAGGTCGAGGCTGATCCCCTCCCGCTGCGTCAGAATGCGTCCCTGCGGATGGCCGAGCACGCGGACATAGGGGTTCTCCAAAGCGGCAATGACCCGCGCTGTCTGAACCTCGCGCGGCAGATCGAAAAAGGAATGAACCGAGACGATGACGATATCGAGCTCGGCGAGGACATCGTCGGGTTGGTCGAGATCGCCATTGCGCAGGATATCGACTTCATTGCCGTGCAGAATCGTGATCTCCGGCAGGCGAGACTGGACTTCCCGCAACTCCTCTGCTTGGCGACGGAGTTTGTCGGGATCGAGTCCGAACGTCATCGCCAGTCGCGGCGAATGATCGGTGACGGCTATGTACTCGTAACCGAGCTCGATCGCGCGACGGGCCATCTCTTCGATCGAGGCTTTGCCGTCCGACCAGGTCGTGTGAGCGTGGATGTCGCCCCGGATATCGCTGAGGGTGATCAGATTGGGCAACGCATTTGCATCGGCGGCCAGAACCTCGCCCCAGTTCTCCCGGAGCTCCGGCGCTATATAAGGAAGGTCGAGAGCGGTGTAGATATCCGCTTCTTCCCGGCCGGCGATGACGACATCGTTCTTGTCGTAGAGCCCGTACTCATTGAGTTTCCACTCTCGCTCGATCGCCCGCTGGCGCAGCAGGATGTTGTGTTCCTTTGAGCCCGTGAAGTAGAGGAGCGCTGCGCCGTAGCTCTCCGGCGGCACGACGCGCAGGTCGACCACCATGCCGTCCCGCAGCACAACCGCCGCCCGCGTTTCCCCTTCGTTGGTCACCTGTGCGACGCGGTCATGATCGATAAACGCGTCGATGGCGGCGGCCGATGTTTCGGCGGCGGCGAGGATGTCCAGATCGCCAATCGTTTCGCGGTGCCGGCGATAGCTTCCGGCCACGTCGACCCGCTCGACGCCTTCCACCGCACGAACCACGCTCTCGAAGGAGATGGCGATTTCTTCGGCGTCTGCCCATTTGCGCCGGCTCTTCTTCGTCCGGCCGGTTTCCAGCTCGGCGGCGATCTTCTCCTGCGACTTGACGCCGAAGCCCTCCAGCCTGGCCAGTTTGCCGGCCGCGACCGCCGCCTGCAGGTCGTCGAGGCTCTCGATACCAAGATCGTCGCGCAGTTTGCGGACCTTTTTCGGTCCCAGACCGGGAATCTGGAGAAGATCGCGGAGCGAGGGGTTGATCTCCGAGCGGAGTCTGTCGAGATCGGGATAGGTGCCGGTGGCGGCGAGCTGCTCGATGCGCTTGGCCAGGTCCTTGCCGATTCCCGGCAGTGTGGCCGGATCCTCCCCGGCGTCGATCATGTCCGAGAGGCTGCGCCCCAGATCGCTGATGGTTTCGGCGGCATTCCGGTACGCCCGAACCCGAAAACTGTTCGCCCCATCGATCTCCAAAAGATCGGCGACCTCCTGGAAGACGGCGGCGAATTCGGCATTCGAGAAGCGCATTGCGGGGATCCTTTCTGTTCCGATGAGTGTAGCCCTGGACGAAGGCGGAGAGGCGGAGAGGCGGAGAGGCGGAGAGGCGGGGAGGCGAAAAGGCGAAAAGGACACGAGCCGACGAGGATCGTGAAGAGTCTCTCTCCTATCCGCCTCTCCGCCCATCCGCCTCTCCGCCTTCGTCCACGCTGCCGGTAATGCGTGGCCGATCGGCGTGTTTCGCGCGTCGGGCCAGATGGAGGATAGAAGGAGACACCACGACGGCAGATCGACGAAGGAGCCCCAGGCATGACGAGTTCCCGAGAGCTGGCAGGAACCCTTCTGGGACGGCCCTTCTCCATGCCAGGGACCGGATTCGCGGTTCCGGCACTCCTCGTCGCAAACCTGATCTGGGGGATGAGCTTCGTCGCCACCAAACCACTGCTCGACTATCTCCCCTCCGGCACGCTGGCAGCAGGGCGGTTGCTCATCGCGCTGGTCGTGTTGCTGCCCTACCTGAGGATGACCGGGCGGACCATCGCGCTGGGCCGGGCTCCGGCGATGTTGGGTACGGTCGGTATTGGCGCGCCGGTCCTCCTCCAGAATCTCAGCCTCGAGCGCACATCGGCCGCGAACGCCGCCTGTCTGTCGAGTGTGGTACCCGCGATCGCCGTGGTGCTGGCCTTCCTCCTCTTGAAACACCGGCCCAGCGGGAAGGAGTCGGCGGCCGTCATCGTGTCGATTCTGGGTGTGCTCTGCATTCTTGTGGCCGACATCGATTCGAGCACCATGCTCTCGCCGCTCGGCGATGCGCTCGCGCTGGCCAGCGCCGCACTGATCGCGCTCTATCTGGTGCTTGGCCGCCGCTATTTCGGCCAGTACAACCCGATCTCGCTCGTTACCGGTAGCACACTCTACGCCCTGCTCATGCTTGCTCCGCTCGTCGCGTTCGAGTTCTCCCGGTCCGCCGTGACGATTCCGTCTGCCTCGGCTGGATTGCCCAGTCTGATCTATCTCGGTGCGGGAGCATCGGCTCTGGCGTTCTGTCTGGAAGGACGCGCTTTGCGCGATATCGGCGCGGGTCAGGCCGCCACATTCGGCAATCTGGCGCCAGTCGTCGGCGTCGTTGCCGCCGCTCTCCTCCTGCACGAGGCACTGACCCTGCCCCAAATCGCCGGCGCGGCCCTGGCGCTGGGCGGGGCATGGATGGTTGTTAGTGATTAGCGGTCAGCAGTCGGCAGTCGGCAGTCAGCGGCTTGCGGGCCACCGGTACCACGAGTGAGTCAGGGATAGTACTGACTGCCGACTGCCGACTGCCGACTGCCGACTGCTGACCGCCGACTGCTGACCGCTCGTCCTCACCAAACCACTATCCGCTCTTTCGGCGAAAGCCACATCGGCTCGCCAGGCTGGATATCGAACGCGTCGTAGAACGCGTCCATATTCTGGGCTGGGAGAACGGCCCGGACGGCTGAGGGTGAGTGGACGCCGGACTGAATTTGCGTTCTCAAGGTCTCTTCCCGTTCCACGCCGCGCCAGCTTGTGGCGAAGGCGATGAAGAAGCGCTCTTCCGGCGTGAAGCCGTCGACCAGCGTGCCGCTTTCCCCCGGATCGAGGTTGGCGATGAGCGCGTCGTAGGCGGCCTGGAGTCCTCCCATGTCCGCCACGTTTTCTCCGACCGAGATCCGACCGTTCAGGAAGAGTCCGGGCAGGATCTCGATGGCGCTGTACTGTTCGATGACGCGGTCATTCAGCGCCAGAAACGCGGCGCGATCCTCATCGGTCCACCAGTTGACGTAATTGCCCTGGGCATCGAACCGCGATCCATCGAGATCGAACCCATGGGTGATCTCGTGTCCGATGACCGAACCGATGGCGCCATAGTTCCAGGCATCGTCAGCGTCGGAAACGAAAAACGGATCCTGGAGGAAGGCAGCCGGGAAGATGATGCTGTTGGTTTGCGGGTTGTAGAACGCATTCACCTCCTGGGCATTGACGATCCATTCGTCCGGATCGACCGGTTTGCCGGCCATTCCCATGTATCGCAGGTAGTTGGTTCGATAGGCATTCATGGCGGTTTCGAAATAGGATGATCCGATCTCCACGTCCTCGTAGGTGACCCAGGTGTCGGGGAAACCGAGTTGCAGCCTCATCGCTGCCAGTTTCTCCCTGGCCAGCGCTTTCGTTTCTCCAGTCATCCAGGTCAGGTTGTCGATACGAGCGCCGAACGCCTCGATCAGATGCTCGACGAGAGTGGTGATGCGGTCGCGTGATTCCGGAGAGAAGTGCTCCGCCACGTAGAGCTGCCCGGCGGCGTCTCCCAGCGCCGCGTTGACCGTGTCCAACACTTCGTATGAGGTGGGTGGCTGCTGTTCGATCCCGTAGAGCGCCTGGAGATAGGGGAAGACCAGCGCCTGCATATCCTCGCCGACGAGGTCGTACACACCCAGCATGAACCTGACTTTGAGATAGTTGCGGACAGCGTCGATATCGGTTCCGGCGAGAATTTCGTCGAATGTTTGAAAGAGCTCAACCTCGGTGTTGATGATCGTGGGCGAACCCTCGACGCCGAGCGCTGCCAGATATGCCGTCCAGTCGAGCCGCGGGTAGAGAAGCTGCAGATCGGCTGCGGTCGTGGGGTTGTAGAGCACGCCGAAATCCTGCGCTTCTTCGGGAGTCACCATGAAGCTGGCAAGGGTCGATTCGAAATCATAGACGTCCGCGGCGGCAGCTACGGACTCCGCTGCCGGCACTCCGGCGGCCACAAGGAGACCGGCCAGAACCTGACGGTAGCTGTCCCGAACCCGATCGTTGGCCGGGTCGGTATCGGTGTAGTAGTCGACATCGGGCAGACCGAGAAAGGGACCAGACATCCACAGAATGTTCATCGTCGAATCGGCGGGATCGGCTGTCACCGCCAGATTGAAGAAATCCTCGGCGCCGATCATCTCGGGGTCGAGGAAGAGATCGTGTACTTCCTCAATCGTCGTGGCCTGGTCGTATCGCGCCAGAAAGGGCAGCATCGGCGCATTGCCCTGCGCGTTGCGGGTGTCGAGGTCCATCCCCTGCTGGAAGAGGATCGCCGCTCTTTCCTGATCGGTTGGATTCGCCGCACCAGGCTCGACGACCACGCCTCTCAGGAGCTCGATGACCTGGGCATCGGTTCGCTCGATCAGCTCCTCGAACACGCCGTACGAGGGCCAGTCGGCCGGAATCGCCGTGCGGTCGAGCCAGCCGCCATTCACGAACCGGAAGAAATCCTCCCCCGGCGCGACCGACTGATCCATATCCGCCAGATTGAGCGGCGATTGCACGCGTTCCTGTGCTCGCACGGCAACCGGCGCCGCCAGACTGGCGAAGAGCGCGATGGCCAGGAGGAGACGGATCAGGGAGGTTGAGCGGGGTGAATTCATGGGCGGGGTCCTGGGTGGGATTAGTGCATAGTGCATGGTGCATGGTGCATGGTGTGTCGAATCATAGTCCGGAGTCCGGAGTCCGGAGTCCGGGGTCCGTAGCCCGTTATCCGGAGTCCGTAGCCCGTTATCCGTAGCCCGTTATCCGTAGTCCGTGGTCCGTGGTCCGGACTTCGAGCCGCTGACCTCCCTTCGGACTACGGACTACGGACCTCGGACTCCGTCCCCCCGTGTCGACGCCTCCCCCCTCCTCCGCGCACAATGTGCCGGTGACGTTGGCATGAGGCGAGCGCGAGGGAAAGTCCGTTGCACATGAACATCCGAGATCGATCGACTGTTGCCAGACTGCTGTTCGCGCTGGCGCTGTCGGCCACGCTCCTCTTCGGGTCGCTCCTGGGTGGGATAGCCGTGGCACAAGAGGGCACACCCGAAGCAACACCTGCCGTGACCTATTCGCCGGAGGAAGCCCGCTTCGCCCGGTTGGGCGGCATGCTGGCCGATGTTCTCGCGGAGTACGGCACGCCAGACTGGACCGACGACGGGCTGGTTGGCTACAACAGCCGGATTCTGGGCGGCATCGACACCATCACGATGGTCTTCTACGATCCCGCGGAACGAGTCCGCAGCTACATGCTGATCTATCTGGAGCGCCCTGAGGAGCTGAACGATCCTGCCCGCATTGCTCAGGTTGTCGCCGATGTGGCGCCGCGCGATGGCCGATGCGCAACCGAACCCGACGACGACAATCTGCTGGGCGAGGAGGTCTATCTCTGCCAGAGCGATGGGTTGAAAGGTGTCTTCTCTCCCGACGACCTGCTCAGTTTCGAGGTCGTCGGCGACGATGGCGCCTACAACTATGCCGTCGATCCGACCGACGACGCCTACTTCGAAATCGTGGTGCGGATGGGGTCGGACGGCATTCCGGGACCACCGACGCCCGTGCCGACTCCCACACCGCCCCCGCCTCCTCCCCTCACCAAAACCTACCCTGCGGTGAAAGACGTGGCGAAGCTGGTCGACGGCAGTATCGAAGCGGGAACACCCCTCTCGGTGACGGGAACGATCCTCGATATCCGGTTGAGCGAAACCGGCACGATACTGGTGATGGACATTCCCGGCGATGAGGAATCAGTGCTCGTTCTGGCCGAAAACCAGGACGACCTGACCGGCGTGTCGATCGGCGAGTTGTGGACGGTCTACGGTATCTACACAGGGTTCGTGTGCGAGGATGGCTGCTCCGCAACGATCCAGGTGGTCAAGCTGGGATAGGCCGGCGTACGGCTCAACCGCTCTGGGCGACGTCGTCGGCAGCGACGAAGACGTCGAAGTAGAGCTCTGCCAGCTGCAACCGGGCTGCCGGCGCGAGGGCGTCGAACTGCGGATGCGCTTTGGCCGGCAACCGGGACCGCAACCGCCAGACGACTTTCGCCTGGTCCCGGCTGAATCGCTCCACGTCCTGCCGCGTCACGCTCCAGATCTCGCACGCTGCGTCGATCGCCTGGCTGTCGAGCGTCAGCAGATGGGACTCGATGTAGGAAACCCCCTGGTCGAGATGGCGAGCCTCCGGCAGGGAGATCAAACGCGGTCCGCTCGTTTCGGCAGTATTGGATTGGCCCGCTGAGACCAGCGCCGACTCGGCGGGCGCGTCGCTTCGCCGGGTCTGCAGCACTCCCGCAAAAATGATCGCCACGCCAATCGACATCGCGATGTAGAGGAACTCCCGCTGCCCGAAGCGAGTCAGCGTTCCCCCCGATGCCACCACCAGGGTGCCCGCCGCGATCAGCAAACAGCCGATCATCCGGTTGCGCATGATGCCGAGCTGCTGGAACCGCCGGGCGGAGTAGAGTGCTCCGCCGACCAGCACCACCGTTCCGATCGAATTGATCGCCACCGTCAGCGCCACGAGGGCAGGACCGCGCTCCAGGGCTTCCCAGCCATGGTCGGCCAACTGCGTCGTATCGATAGGCGCATCGATAACCAGCGTCGCGGCGAGCGCGGTGACGAGGATCGTCAAACCGGGAGCCCATCGCTCGATCCGGCTACGGGCCAGCAGATACCCCTCGCCAAGCGCCAAGTATCCAACGACCAACACCGCACCGGTCAGGTAGTAGACGCGAACCAAAGGTTCATTCCACTCGGCAAGCGAACCGACGACTTCCGATCCGGCGGCGATGGCGAAAACGGCGAATGCCACGGTCCAGACAATGCGATCCGGTTTCGGGCGGCGCCATGTGTCGTAGCCGAGCACAGCCGCGCAGGCCGCGCTGACCACCAGAGCAAGAATGGGGAAAACAACCATGAACGATTCGGAGCCTCTCAGCAATCGTGTCAGCCGGCGCCAGGGTTCGAGCGCTGCCATGGGATTCTACTGCGGAACTCAGGGAGGCCTGCGACGCGGGATGAACGATGCCGCGCTGTTAGCCCGGACTATTCAATAGGGCACCCCTTCTGTTTGTCTGTAGGCGCAGACCCCCCGTGTCTGCTTTTCAGGGGACACAGCGCATCCATCGGCGGCGGCTTCTCGTCACGTGCCGATGCGGGGTCGCGGCTCTTGCGCATGAGGATGGTGGCGAGCCAATCGCAGCGCATCCCATACGAGTGCAGACACGGGGTCTGCGGCTACATGGAGATGAGATCGCTGTCAAGAGTCGCGTTTATCGCCTAATGATTGATTCGCTCTATCTCGATGCTCCCCTTGCCGGACCAACAAGTGAGGCGGGCCGTGATGGCCCGCCTCGAGAAATGCTCGTCTGTGACAGCCAGAATCAGGATCCGGACAGGAATTGCCCCGCCACATATCCATTCTGACCGTTGTGTGTGGCGCCAAACCAGCTATACGAGCCACCCGCCGTCGGACCGGAGGTGATCGTCACGGTAGCGCCTTGCGGGATCGGACCAAGCGATTGACTGCTGGAGCTGGCTGAAACCCGCAGGTTGATCGGGCCGTCGGCGACCACCGCCGTCTCCCCGACCACGATGCCGCCAACCAGATACTCACCGACCGCCCAACCCTGCGTGCCGTTGACATCGAGCTGATACCAGACGTAACTGCCACTCGCGGTCGGACCGCCAATCACCTTGCCCATGGTGCCCTGGGTCATCGTCACCAGAACGGCGGCGTCGGCACTCGCGGAAGCGCGGAGATTGAGTTTGGGGACATTGACGAAAACGTAGGAATTGATGTCGAAATCACCCGTCGGGCTGCCGGAATCGAGCGCCAGGTAGTCTCCTGCCACCCATCCGACGTCCGAACCTGCCTCGATCTGGTACCAATCCCGCCCGTTGGCCACCGTCGGCCCGGCCAGAACCGTACCGGTCGTGCCGGTGGGCAGCGTCTTCAGAATCGTGCCGCTGGTGCCCGCTTCGCTGCGCAGGTTGAGCGGACCATCCGCCACGTAGATCTCGTCACCCGCTTCGAACTCCCCAACTGGCGAGGTGGCGAGATCGAGATAGTCGCCGGCCACCCATCCGGCGTCGGAACCCGCCTGAATCTGATACCAGTCCATGCTGTTGGCCACCGTTGGGCCGGCCAGAACCGTGCCCATCGCTCCGGTTGGCAGCTTTTTCAGAATGGAGCTGCCCGTGCCGGGAGCACTGCGCAGATTGAGCGGACCGTTTGCCACCATAATATGGTCTCCGACGGCAAACTCCCCATCACCCTGCAGCTCGATGTACTGACCCGCCACAAAACCGGCAACCGCGCCAGCAGTGATGACCGGGTACCACTCGATTGCATCGACGGTCTGAGCGTCGCCGGTGACGGTCAGTGGTGTGCCTTGCGGAAGGGTCTGGAGGATTGTGCCGGTGAGTCCGGGATCCTGGCGCAGATTGAGCGAACCATTGACCACAACAACGACATCGCCATTGCCGAACTGGGCGGAAACCGGGGCCACCCCGGCGATTCCGGCCACCGCGATCATGAGCATCGTCGCGACAACGACCATGCTTATCCGGGTGCGCAGACCGTTCATCTTTTCCCCTCCCTGGCGGTGAGTTTCCCCTGATCGCTCGAATCGTTTCAGGGCGAGGGTGCGGACCGCCGTTGATGCTTTTCGCCTGAGCCCAGTGACTGCAACCTGGACCGGCTTGCTCACGCCGAACCCCGGTGAGGTTTTCGGCTGGCCCACAACGAAGCGGGACATTGCGGGTTATGTCTCTAGTATCCCTGTTGTACGTACACAGGTCAATACCTGAGCTTCCTGCGGTGAAAAACGTCGACGAATCTGTCGAAAACGCCATACATGGCGAGGCTGCGCGTCGTTTTCATGCCGCTCTGGCGCCGGCACCCGGCATATTGGCTCAGGATGTGCACGATGCGTGCCCTCCCTCTTCGGCATCAGCTCTTCCCCTGCTCTACATACTCTCTACATATCCACCGGACCAAAATGCCCAATTCTCCGGATGTGCCGATCCCGGGTTCTCCTCTATCGTCACTCTGGGCGCGATGATGCGACCCTCGACAGCAATGGGAAGCAGGAGCATCGGTATGACGAGGAATTGAGGAAGCGGCTCTTTCGGTAAGTAGTGGATCGACGATTTAAACCAGATAAGAGGAAAGAACACCATGGATACGCGTAATCGAACCGTTCGCTGGAACTCCGTCCGGCGCCTTGCTGCTTCCGGCGCGATGGTTGCCGGTGCGCTGGTCGTCATGGCCGGAAGTGGCGGCGCCCAACCCCTCTCGTCACCAGCCGCGCCCGATTCTCTGCAGGTCATCGCGCAGCAGATTCAGGCGCTTGAATCGGAACCCTATGGCTGGTATGTCGCTCAGCACGTCGTCCCGGCTCAGGGTCTGCAGCTCGAGATCGAAGCGAGCGGCTTCCTGCTCAGCCAGGACAGCCGCCTCCTGATCGAAGACGAAAACGGGCCCATTTCTGTCCTCGACGATGGCGAGGCCCTGGCGCTTACCGGCGACGAAACCCTCGACGTGGCGCCGCTCAATGGCGAGACGACAACGCTCTATGAAATCGGGTTGCGGCCATTCGCCGATGGCCTGGTCGAGGAATCGATGCACGCTGGATCTCCCCTCCCGAATCTGTCCGGCATCCGCGAGATCGAGCTTGGCCGCGACGTGCTGGCTCCCGCCAGCGAGTTGACTATCGACTCCGAGGACGCGGTCGCCCTGCTGATGATCGCTGCGGGCGAGGTTGAGGTCACCGGGCCGGATGGAGCCGATTTGGGAACACTTGGTCCTGGCTCCATCGCCGAGGTCGAGGGAGGCGCCACGCTCGAGGCAGATGCTTCGCATGGCGCCACAGTCGTCGCCGTGCGGATCGGCGAGGATCTCTCCGGGCTCGGCGGCAGTGCTGCCGGTTCCGAGTCGCCGGGCGGCACCGCCCAAATCGACAGGACGGATTCGGACGGAGATGGTCTCACCGATGCGGACGAGAAAATCTATGGATCCGATCCGCACAATCCCGACACCGATGAGGACACCCTGAGCGACGGTGACGAGGTGCACATCTACGGTTCGAGTCCCACGTCGATGGACAGCGATGGCGATGGACTGCCCGACTACAACGAAGTCATGCAGTGGAACACCGATCCAGCAAACCCGGATACGGACGGCGATGGGCTCAACGATCACGACGAGCTCGGCTACAACACCGACCCGCTCAATGCCGATTCGGACGGCGACGGATTGTCAGATGGCGACGAGCTGCTGGTCTATGGCACCGATCCACTCGATCCGGACACCGACGATGATGGCGTGCTGGATGGCACCGAAATCCAGTATGGATCGAGCCCATTCGCCAAGGATACCGACGGCGATGGCCAGTGGGATGTCGACGAGATCGCGTTCGGATCGGACCCGACCGACCCGAACAGCAAGTACGTGCAGCAGAACTAGCGGATGGCATCGCGGCCCCGGTCCGGGAGAACACCCGGACCGGGGCGCAAGAATCAGCGGCTCACGCCCAGCTGATCGGCAATCCGCTTCTCCAGCCGGTCATCGCCAAATCTGGCCAGGTAGATCGGCCGGTAGCGATCGTAGAAGGTGAGCATGACCGAGATCATGAAGACGAAGAAGAGTGCGGCTGTCCAGTGGAACGACCGGTCGCCGGGCAGGAGCTGGCGAGCCAGCGCGACGATCACGGTGTTGACCGCCATCGTCCCCACAAAGCTGCCGGCGACCGCCTGATCGCTCCAGCCCATCACCCGGACCACGGCCTCGCTGACAAGGATGTTCAGAATCAGCAGCAGCGCGATCATGACCATCTGTTCCCACGGGCTGGAGGGAGTGCCGGGCACGATTCTGACGAAGATCGTCATGATCAGGGTCAACAGCACGGTTTTCTCCAGCAGCTCGGAGGTGAAGACCTTGCCCCGCATCGACCGGACCTGCTGGTTCAGTGCTTCAACAGAAACGTCGGATGGATGATCGCGGAAGGTGAGATTCCAGTCCTTCGGCGGGAGCTTCTGCTGAATCAGGTACCGCAGCCCGATCACCAGCGCGGCGAGAAAACAGACCAGCGCCACGAAAAAGAGCGGATTGTCCCTGATGATCTCGCCGAAACCGGTATCGACCGGAACGCCGAAGAGATCCTCTTTGACCAGATCGGTCGTATCGAGCTGCGCCACGTGAATCCAGTATTCCTGCGGCAACTTGATGACGATCCAGATAAAGGCCGCTGCGCCGATCACCACGCGCTTGGACATTCGCAACGGATTCCAGCGAGTGCGGACGCCCTGATAGAAGTCGAAAAAGTACTCGAACGTGTTCGGAAAGATCAGCAGGAGCGCCCGGACGTGGAAGATCTCGAAAAGCGCCACGCCGACAAGGCGGTAGTACCAGAGGAACCGGCTCGTGTCGAACGCCACCTGATGTTGCCAGTTGCGCATCGTCGAGAGATAGGCAATAGCCAGATAGTAGACGTCGAGCGCCTTGTCATAGCTTTGATAGTTGGTCAGGTCGAGATTGGTGAAACT
Source organism: Thermomicrobiales bacterium (assembly GCA_019637585.1). Lineage (GTDB taxonomy): Bacteria > Chloroflexota > Chloroflexia > Thermomicrobiales > UBA6265 > JAHBVL01. The sequence goes on from JAHBVL010000001.1 coordinate 604,270, forward strand.
CTGAAAAATCGTCTGGTCCGCGGCATCGATGATCATCGCCAGAATCATCGCCGGCAGCGGAAATTTGGGTATGAAGAGCGGCACGACGATTCGAAGCGCTACGACGATCCCGAAAATGACCAGATCCATCGAGTGCTCGGCCATCGACCCTTCCCTCATACGCGACACCGGACACCGGTGCCGACACGGAACAGCCCGGCAACAACGCGCCGGGTGTCACAAAACCTCGCACCAATCCTGCCCGGCGCACGGCCGGACAATGATTGCCGCGAGGTGAGTTGAGAAGGCGCGACCTCGTATGTCGCGCCGGTTCTTTAGCTGGCGTCGCCGCGTCGCCGAAGCGACAAGAGCGCAAAACCAACGGCCGCAACGGCGACAAGCATGACAACGATCTTCATTCTGGCATCCTTTCCGGCCGAACAGGGCCGACTCGGTGAGTGCCGTCGCACAATCCGGACCTTTTGCCCGCCACCCGCTACCTTCCCACGCACATTTTAGGCGATGTGCAGGCGGTTGTCGGTGTTCGCTGGAATCCGTGGAAGCCTTACTCCGCTGGCTCGATGAACTCGGTGGCCACGTAGCCGGTTTCGCCGGTTTCGGTGCGAACCAGAATCCAGTGAAACTCGCCATCCAGGAGCGGGTCGGGGGACACCACGGTTGCGGTCTGCCCGACGGCCAGGCTGGTCACGATATCGGCATCGACCCCGGGAACCGCGCGCAGATAGACCGAGGCATTGATGGCCTGAATCGACTCACCGGGGATGAATCCACCGGTCAGATACTCTCCCGCCGCGTATCCCTGTACACCATCGAGATCGACCAGATACCAGGTGTAGCCGCCGCTGTTCTCCGGTCCGGAAAGAATCACCAGCAGATCCCCTGCATCGATGGCTTCGATCGCCGGGCTGGTGGGATCGGGTTGAGAGCGGAGATTGATCGGCGGCTCGGAAACGCGGACCCAGGCGCCTGAACGGAACGCGACGGAGCCCGAATTGACCGGACGGTCGACAGGGTCGGCGCTTTCCTCAGCCCCAGACGCCGGCGCAGAACCCGCCAGCTGCAGAAGGGATCCCGCGACCCAACCCGAGCGTTTGTCATCGAGCAGGAGGAGATACCAGTCGTACCCTTCCGCGCTGATGGGACCGCCAATGACCGATCCATAAGTGCTCGCCGTCATCTTGCCGAGCGACGCCGCGGTCACCGACGGTTGAACGCGGATGTTCGCTTCTTCCACTGAGGCCGCGACCACATCACCAGTCAACAACCCTACCTCGTGGAGGTATGTGCCGGCCACGTAACCCGAAACGACGCCTTCCGGCAGGAGCGTGACGGCATACCACACGTGCCCGCCTTCGGTACCCGCCGCCGCATCGATTCGGAGCATCTGCCCCTCGTCCAGGGTGGCTACCACCTCGGCGCCGGACCCCGGCGCCTGCCGGAGATTGAGCGGCGGATCGTTGACCGTCGCCCGGTCGCCCGGCTGAAGATCGGGCGCACCAGTTGATGCGCTGGCTGTCGCTGAGTCGCTCGAGATGTCAGCGCTCTGGCTCCCGCCGGTGCTGGCCGGCGCCGCGGCAACAGCATCGAAAGCGAACGACTGTATCCAGCCACGCGCATTCGTATTCGACACGACCTGATACCAGAGCTGATTTCCCGCTTCGATCGGATCGCCGAGGATATCGACGACCTCTCCCGCGGAAACGGTGTCGATGATGACCGCCGAGAGATCGGCAGCCAGGCGAATCGCCACGTTGTCCTGCGTGACCGTTTCGGTGGCCACCGGTGTCTGGGTCGATGTCGCCTCGGGTGCGCCGCTGCTGGCCGCGGGAGTGGTGGCCGGCGCCGGTTCAGGAGTCTCCACCGGCTCCTCACTCGGGGCCGATTCCTCGTCCTGCTCAGCAGCAGTTCCGGTATCGGCTGTCCCGGCATCGCTGGGCGGGATGATCACACCCTGACTGGCGGAAGAGAAGAGATACATCGACAGATCGGTTTGCGCGGCGCTCTCGGTGGTCTGGAAGCGGTAGTCATAGACCGAGCTCGGCCGGTATTCGACGCTCTCGCCCTGGAGCAGATAGGCGATCGTTCCGGCCGGAACGGCGGTTTGGCGCAATCCCCAGTTGTCGACCTCCGCATTGCTGGGCGTCACCTGCCAGCGAACCACATGCCCGTCCTGCTGACCGTCAGCGACATGGATCGTCGCCTGCGTGCCATCGATCGAGACAATGCTGACATCGAAGCCGTCGGTGACTGGCGCGCAATCGACGGTCGCCAGGGTCTGCTCGGTCATTCCCGGCGGGCAGGCGAAGACGGAGAGGGAAATGCGCGGCGACGGTCGTTCGCGGGCCACGGTGGAACCGGCTGCGACGGTCATCGCGAGCATGATGATGAAGATGAGAGAGAAAACCCGGCGACAGCGCACGTGCACGACACGATCCTCTTGCAAGCCTGGCGCCGGTGACACTTCCGGCACACTCGACCCGATTCATTCGATCGAGGACGCATGCGGAGTGCGGATTGAATGCGTCCGTACGCGGGGTTTCAAAGAATACCACGCATTCAGAGCACGTGACTAGATGTCATGTTCGTCGTTCAGTGACTGCGGATACATGCTTCGGTGACAGAGGTTGTGGCGTTGATCTCAGCGGTGGGATAAGAGCGGCGCGAACTGTTCGTCGAGCTGCGTGCCGGCATGGTCGAACACCCCCTCGACAACTGGCCGTCCCGCCTGGATTCCGCTGACCGCTGCCGTATACGAGCGGGTCATCTGCGCCTGTGTGTAGATAGGGAAGACGACCGTGTCGCCGATCTGGCAACGGTCCCCTTGGGCGATGGGAAGGTGGTAGTCGATGATCTGATCGATATGCTGGTAGTCGAGGACCGTGGAGCGGGCTGAGGCGGGATCGCTCCCGACGATCATCTGCTTCGGCCATGCGTCGTCGTAGAGACCGGTCATCAGGCTCCAGAGTCCACCGCCAAAGGCATAAGCCGTTCCCTTATAGATGTGACTGACCTCGGTAACCCAGGTATAGGCAGGACGTTCGAGGCTCGATCCGAGCATCATCTGGCTGATCGTGGTGCCGCAGATACCGTGACCCGGTTCGACATGGGTGGCGCCAGCCCCTTTGAGCGTCGCAAAGGTCTCGGCGGAGGTATTGCCAGGAGCGTTGATCACCGTCATCGGGATGCCGAGCTCGGTTTCGATCCGCTTCGCGGCATCGGTGATGGTGGTCATGTTCGGCAACAACCCCGGCGGCATCCGCTCGCGGTCGAATGTGTATTCGACGACCGGAAACGCCGTGGTGCCAATGACCTCGACATGCGGCAGGGCGGCGATGGCCCGAACGGCATCGACCACCGCTGATTCGTGAAAACCACCTTCCTGACCGGCAAAGGCGACATCGTCATCCCCATAAACCCGCACGAGGAGCGACTGCCTGGCCCCGGCGACCCGGACGACGGAATCCATCGCATCGGAGATCTGCCGGGCTTTCTCGACGCTGTAGACCGTGATGTAGTCGGGTTGCATGGTCAGCGCGTGGGTGATCTGGTGACGAGGAATCTGGTTGATCTGCCCGATATGACCAACCGGCAGTCCGCAGCGGTTCAGGAGATGCGCGCAGGTCATATCGACCGCCACCGTTTTGTCGATGCCGTTGGCCAGCGCTGTCGCCGCGACCAACGGGTTGCGCGCAATCTGCTTGGTCATCAGAAAGGTGGTCAGCCCGAGGCGCTTCGCCTCGGCCGCCTGAATGCGGGCATTGGCGGCAATGGTGTCGAGATCGAAAAGCCAGGTGTTGGCCGGGATCTGGCCAGACTGATGCAGCTCGACCGCAGCGTCGAGGAGCGCTGGATTGTCCGACTGGAGGCGGTTCAGAAACATGCGCAACATGATCGCACAGAGCCAGCGGAGCGGCTGACCCGTCTGGTTTCGTACGTACGCTGGCGTCCGGGGCGAAATGAAACCCCAACCGCCCCAGAATCGTTTATGATTGCGTCGTCCCCGTACGTACGGCGCCCTATCCCCTGAGGGCCGCCATCGGGCTATTCCAGAATCATCAGGTTAGCGCTGTGTCCCAAATACCCATGCACCAGACTGCGGCAGCGTCTCCGCTGCCAGATATCCGTTGGGACGGCGTTTCGCTTCGGCGCATGCCGTTCCGCATTGCCATTGCCGCGACGCTCTCCGTCCTCCTGCCCGGTCTTGGGCACCTGCTGGTGGGAGAGCGAAAAAAGGGATTCATCCTGCTGGGCATCACCATGGCCAGCTTGCTCGTGGCTGTGGCGATCATCCCGCACGATCCCTTCGCCGCGCTGGCCATGTTCACCCAGCCACGCAATCTGGCCGCGGTTTTCGTGGCGGATATCGCGTTCTTGCTCTTCCGCTGCTACGCGGTCATTGATGTGGTTCGCCACAGTCGCGTTCGGAGCCTGCGGGCGCCTGGCGTGGTCATCGGGCTCTCCCTGCTCCTGGCCATCACCGCGGCGCCGCACGCTGCTGTTGCCTACTACGATCTCGTGACCTATCAGTTCCTCGAGGAAGTCTTTGGAGACAATGCCGAACCTCGTCCGGTCGTCGCGCCGGCGCAGGTCGAACTCACCCGTGAAGTCCGTCTGGCCGACGGCGTCGCCCCTGCTGCGCCACCCGTGGTGGCGCCCGATGGAGATTCCAATGCATCGAACAATCCATAGCGCTCTCGCTCTCCTCCTCATCACCGCCGCCGCACTGGCGCTGGTTTCCCACTCCGCTCATGCCCAGGGCGAACCGGGTGGGGATGGCAAAACCACCATCCTGCTGATGGGGGGCGATGCCGGTCCGCAGCGCGTCGGTCTGCGCACCGACACCATGATGGTGGCCTCGATCGACCGGGAAACCGGCCGCGCCGCCCTCTTTGGCGTACCGCGCAACCTGGTCAACACCCCCCTCCCGGAGCCCTATGCATCCCTTTTTGTCTGTGGTTGCTGGGAATCGCTGCTGAATGAGCTCTACTACTTCGCCGAATCGAATCCCGATCTGTTCGGGGGCGGTTCGAATGTCGGTGGCGAAGTGATGATGCGGACGATCGAGCATCTGCTGCAGCTCGATATCGACTACTTCGCACTCGTCGACCTGCCGGGCTTCGTTCGGGTGATCGACGCGATCGGCGGAGTGACCATGGATATTCCGGAGCAGGAATCGGTCCTCCTCTCCCCAGCCTTCGAATCGGATGGATGGCAGCAGTACGTCATCCCGGTTGGTGAACAGCATCTCGACGGCCGCACCGCCCTGGCCTACGTCCGGACCCGTGTCGATGCCGGTGACTACGAACGGATGGGCAGGCAACGCTGCTTCATCGGCGCACTCGCCCGCCAGGCCGATATCTCCACGCTGTTGCTCAACTATCCCGAGATCGTCAGCGAAGTTCAGGATGCCGTGGTTACCAACGTCAGCCTGGACAAGCTGCCCGGTCTGATCGAGCTGCTGGGCAAGGTCGATTTCGGGTCGCTCTACACGCTGGGGTTCACCTCGGAAGCTTACTGGGAGGGGTATGCCGGTCAGGACTACTACCCAATTCCCAGTCAGGAGCTGATCAGCCAGGCGGTCGATCTCGTTTTCGAAGCGGGCGCTGATGACGTGGCCGCCACGTACGGAACCCTGCCTTCGACCTGCGCCTGGCAGTAGCGTTCGATTCCATCGGGCGATCTGGCACGTGACATGCATCCCCCGCAGCGATCCGCGAGGGGAGCCATGAGTGACGGAACGCGAGCAGAAGCAGAAAGAGCGGTGGAGGCGAAATTCCTGGCCGATCAGGCATCCCCTCTGCGCAGGCGAGAAGCGCAGCTGATCCTCCGGCTGGGCAACATCAGTATCGCCACGCTGCGCATCTGTCTGGGAATCGTCTTTCTCCTGTTCGGAGCGCTCAAGCTCTTCGATGGTGTCAGCCCGGCCGAGGAAATCGCCGAGCGGACGATGGACAAGCTCACCTTCGGCCTGCTGTCAGGCGACACGGCCCGGCTTTTCGTCGGACTGCTGGAGGTGGCGATCGGCGTCTGTTTGATCTCGGGACGCTGGTTGCGACCCGGGCTCGTTCTCCTGGCCATCGCCGGGGTGGGCATCATCGCGCCACTCTTCCTCTCTTATGATGAGCTCTTCTCGGGCAAACATCATGCTCCGACGCTGCTCGGTCAGTACGTGATCAAGGACATCGTGCTGCTGGCCGCGGGCGTGGTGATCACCGCCAAGGTGATCGCCGAGCAGATTGCTCAACCGGCGTGAGCCGTTCCGCCACAGGCGACCAGGGGATGGAATCCCGGGCAATCCAGCCGGTCCTGCCCCGAAAAGGGCCCTTTTTCACCTGATTGGACCGGAAAACGGATACGTTCGGATACTTTTCATGGAAAGTACCGAACGTACAATTGTGTCAAACCGGTCTGTCCGCCTGTGTATCTTGCTCTATGCCACCATCTGGAGCCTGATCGATTAAAGGGCGTCGATAGACCGGTTTGCTTTTCCCCTCGACTCTCAGCCTGTTCCCGTCTCCCCCTTTCCGCTATCCTTCGCAACGTCACACGACATCTGGCTACGACGTCAGGTCACCACGGACGGCGTCCCGGTTCGGAGAGATGGAGCAATGCGCAACCGCGCAACGATTCTGGCCATGGCGATCGGCATCGTCTTCGTTGCCGCCGCATGTGGCCGGGCCAGCGAAGACGACATCAACGATCTGCTCGGAATCGTCCCCACCCCAACACTGAGCAGCGAGCAGATCGCCCAGGCCACCGAACAGGCGGAAGCCGCGGCTTCCGCGGCAGCAGCGATGGCGGCTTCTCCGGGCAGCGGTCCGGACGGAGCAGTGGCTGCGGGATTCGACGCATCCCAGGGGGATGTCGTCATTGGCCGTCAACAGTTCCAGTTCAAATGCCAGCAATGCCACCGGCCCGATGGCGCGGGCACCGGGCCGGCGCTGAGCGGTCCGGACAATCCATCCGTGCCGCTGAGCGACAACGACATCGCCGTGCTCGTCCGCGAAGGACATGGCACATCCAATCCGATGGTGGCTCCCGGTCTGTCGGACAGCCAGCTCGCCGGCATCATCATGTTCCTGAGAGATCAGTCGGAATAGGGACGCGGCTATCCCGCTGTCCGGTCACTGCATTGTGTACGGACATTGGTGTATCATTCGCTGTACCCGCGCATCGAGAGATGATTCCCTGCACAACTGCATATGCTGTGGCGCGCTTCTATTGATCGCGTCCAACGTGCCGGACAGACCGGCACTCGCTCCCCCGCGAACCCCCGCACCTGTACAGTCAATGGTCTGACGACCAAAAGGGGGAGAATCCATGTCTGCATTGCTGCGCGCCGGTGTCCTGGTGGCGACACTCGCGCTCTTCCTGGGAGTTGCTTCCGGTTCGGGAGTGATCCTGGCCCAGGAGGCGAACTACGCTGCGGGCGATTCGGTTGTCGTCAACAACGGCACACTCAAGCTGCGGGCCGAGGCTTCGGTCAGCAGCGACGTTCTCCAGATTCTGCCCGAAGGGACCATTCTCAGCGTCACCGGCGATCCGACAAGCGCCGATGGCCTGACCTGGCTGGAGGTCAGCACATCGGCTGGCGTCGCAGGATGGGTGAGCGCCGAGTATGTCGAACTGGCTCCCGCGATTCCGCCGGCAATCGGCGACACCATCGCCGTCGTGCTTGGACCGCTCAATCTGCGGGAGACGGCCAGCGAAGAGGCTTCGGTCGTTGGAAAGCTCAACGAGGGCGCCCGCGCCGCCGTAGTCGATGGACCAATTGCCGGTAATTTCACCTGGTATCAGGTGGAGGCGGAGAATGGCGACATTGGCTGGGTGGCCGCTGATTACATCAAGGTCACCGCTCCCGAGGGTTTCGAACCAGGGAAAGAAGTCGTGGTCGGCACCGGACCGGTCAACATGCGCGTCGGCCCCTCGGTCGACAGCGAGATCGCCGATACGCTCGACGAAGGCGCCACACTGACCATTCTCTCCGGCCCTCTGGCTGGCGGCGGGTACACCTGGTACGAAGTGAAGACCTCGGGTGACAAGACGGGCTTCGTTGTGGCGACCGCCCTCAACGCCGTTGCCGGTGGCGAATCAGCAGCGACGATCGACTTCCCGATCGGTTCCTTCATCTTCGCCAGCGAAGCGACCGATGTCCGCGAAGCCGGGATGGTCGATGCGACTATCGTGACCACCCTTGCCGAGGGAGCTATCGCCACGGTGACCGAAGGCCCGATCGTTGCCGACGACTTCACCTGGTTCCAGGTGTCGGTCGGCGAAGGGGACACTGCCGTCACAGGCTGGGTCCAGGGCGAATCGATGACCGGAGGCATCGTGCTCGGCACCAATGCAGTCGTCGCTGATGGACCACTCAACCTGCGCGAGTCCGCGTCGGCCGAAGCCGAGTCCGTTGCCCTGCTCGAAGAGGGGGACGTGGTCAATCTGGTCAGCGGTCCACAGATCGTGGAAGCAATGGCCTGGTTCGAAGTAACCGCCGGCGATCAAACCGGTTTCGTCGCAGGTCAGTTCCTCGGCCCGGAGACAACAGCCGCGCCCACGGCGACGCCGGAGGCGTGAGTCGGCGAGACGGGAAGACGGGAAGACGGGAAGACGGGAAGAATGTAGTTCGGGCGCTTGTGGCCCGACGAGGCGAATAGGCGAAAAGGCGGAGAGGGGCCGGCGGGCAAGACGGCAAGAATGTAGTTCGGGCACCTGTGGCCCGCCGGCCTTATCCCAACAATGCGGTGACCGACTGGACGATCACGCCGGCATCGCCCTCCTGCAGGCAATGTGTGTTGAACATCAACCCGCCGTGCCGGAGATCGCAGTGGATGGGGGGATTGCCGCGCTTGAGGGCCGCGTGAATCTCCCGGGGGTTCCAGGCGCCGTCGACGGGACGAAATTTCACGACGGGCGCTGGCCAGTCCTCCCAGTTGTCTTCCATGATGACGGCGCTGTCCGCCCGCGCGGACAATGCGTCCGCGATCTCCGTCGCCTCGGCCTGATGCGTTCGCCGTTCAGCGTCGTGATCGGTTTCCAGGAAGACTTCGATCGCCATCCAGAGTCCGGCCAGCGCTTCTTTGCTCACTTTCATCCCCCGGCCGACGGCGGGGTTGGGGCTGCCGTTCGCCCGGGCCGCGTCGATCAGATCGTGACGACCCGCCAGCAAACCGGAGTCCTGGGGACCGCGGATTCCCTTGCCGCCTGAGTAGATGACCAGATCGGCTCCATCCCGAATCCATTTGCGGAGATGATCGACCGGCGGCAGGGTCGATGCGGCATCGACGATCACCGGCACGCCTCGCTCATGGGCGATCTGGACGACTGTTCGGAAGTCGAGAGCGCCCGGCCCGACATTGGGGGAATCGTGAAACGCGACGGCGGCGGTCCGGTCGGTGATCGCCGCTTCCAGCTCCCAGGCGTGCGTCGTGAACGGCACGCCGATCTCCACCAGCTTCGCGCCGGCCGCCCGGTACATCTGGTCGTAGTCGAGCCGGTGGGCGCGATGAATGACGATCTCGTCGGCCATCCCCGTGGTGTCCGGTAGCTGCCGGATGCGAACGGGATCGGTGCCCGCCATGCAGGCAGCGGCCGCGAGCAACATTGCGGCGCACGATCCGCAGGTCACATACCCCGCTTCCGCACCGGTGATCTCGGCGATCTTCTCGCCAACCCTGGCGTTCAGATCCTCGATGACCACATAGCTCCGCGAGGCCTCCGCCATCGCCTCCAGCACGCGTGGATCACTGAGCGTGCCCCCTACCGCGGTCGTGGCGCCCCGGGCGTTGATGATTCTGGGCACGCCAATCCGGTCGTAAATCGACGGGGCCGCGGACTGCAAGGAAACCGGTTCTGTTACGTGCACAACACTCCCCCATCGACGACGATCATCTGTCCAGTGATACACGAATCATGCTGGGTTTTTCGTCCAGCCCGGCCGGATCATCAAGACACCCCGTCAGCCGGACGGTCCTCGACCGAACCGGCGATCTGCCGCAGCCGGACGAGCTGATCCTCCCACCCATGAGCGAGCTCGAGATGTCGTCGCGTTTCCGCGCGAGCACGATCGGGATCGCCAGAGGCCACGGCATCCCGGAGTCGCAGATGGCTCTCGTACTCACCGGCGGAAACGTCTGGCAATCCCTGCTCGACCCGGTCTCCCTGTTCCCTGCTCTCGGTGGCCAGCATCAATCCGACCTTGTAGAGAATCGAGTTGTGGCAGGACCGGGCCACCAGCCGGTGGAAATCGGCAGTGATCTGCGCTGTTGAACGCTTGCGCTGAACCGCGTGCTTCAGCCGGTCGAGCACCTGATCGATCCGTTTGAGATCTTCTGGCGTCATCCGTTCAGCCGCCAGCGCCGCCATCTCGACCTCGACCAGCATCCTGGCTTCGAGCACATGAAGCACCGCCGTATGCGTTTCGTCGTGCATGACGGTCGACTGGTTGTAGGCCTCGGGATCCCGGACGAAGACACCGCTTCCATGCCGGATTTCCAGGAGCCCGATCGACTCCAAACCCTGCAGCGCTTCCCGCAACACGGGTCTGCTGACGCCCAGCCGGCTGGCCAGCTCATGCTGGGGCGGCAACCGGTCGCCAGGTCCGAGAGATTCATTGGTCACGTGTTCGGCCAGGCGGTCGATCACAGCGGTGGCAAGCGTTTGCCGCTCGATTGGAGCAAGACCTGATGTCAATCCAGCATCACTTTCGGTACTCAGAGAAATCAGCAGCGCTGAGTATGCACCCAACGATGCGCACATGGGGCATCAGCATATCGAACACACCAACACATCATACCAATTGACGTCTCGGCGTGCATTCGCTAAGATGCAGGTCGTTTACGCACGGTGAATGAAGACTGTCAGATAGCGGCAGGACCAATCGATGGGACGGTATCTGATCATTCGACTTGGTGGTCTGGCGATGATGCTTTTCATCGTCTCCGTCATCGTCTTCGTGCTGATGCATCTCATCCCCGGCGGGCCATACGACGAAAGCAAGATGCCGCTGTCGGAAGCGGCAAAAGCCAACATCATGCGCAGCTACGGTCTCGACAAACCCCTCTGGGAGCAGTATCTCCGTTACGTCGGCAACGCACTTCGGTTCGATTTCGGGTACTCGTACCAGAGTCCGGGAGAAACCGTCGATCAGCTGATTGGCCGGGTTTGGCTGGTCTCGCTCCAGCTCGGCGCGATGACCCTGGCCGTCGCCATTCCACTCGGTCTGCTGCTCGGCATCATCTCGGCCCGGCACCAGAACAGCTGGATCGACAACCTGGTGACCTTTCTGGCGACACTGGGGATCGTGCTTCCCCATTTCGTCCTGGGCATCCTGCTCATTCTCGTGTTCAGCAATCTGCTCCATCTGCTGCCGACCGGCGGCTGGGATGGCCCCAAAACCTGGATCATGCCGGTGATCGCCTACGCCGTTGGGCCGATGGGCATCATCGCCCGCTACACCCGCGTCAGCCTGATCGATGTCTTTGGCGCTGATTACCTGCGGACAGCCCGGGCTAAGGGGCTGACCGAGCAGATCATCCTGCGCAGGCATGTGCTGCGCAATGCATCGGTCCCCATCCTCACCGTTGTCGGTCCACTGGTTCCCGATCTCCTGACCGGCTCGATCTTCATCGAATCGATCTTCCGCATCCCGGGGCTGGGAGGTTATTTCGTCTCGAGCATCTTCGCCCGGGACTATCCCATGATCATGACGCTGGCCCTGCTTTCCGCATGTGTGGTTGGCGTCGCCTACCTGCTGACCGATCTGATCTATCTGGTCATCGATCCCAGGATTCGGCTTCAGTGATGCAGCGTTCGCCGGCCATGACCGCCGGGCTCGACGCCGAACCGCTCGCGGCGCTGAACCCGGTGCGCAAAGAACGCACGCCTCGCCGGCAGGCCTGGCAGCGATTCAGCGCCAACCGCATGTCGCTGGTCGGGCTGGCCATCGTGGCGCTTCTTCTCTTCCTGGCCATCTTTGCACCCCTGGTCGCGCCGTTCGACTACGACGAACCCGATTTCACCGCCGCCTGGCTCTTTCCATCGAGGGAACACCTGATGGGAACAGACGGCATCGGCCGGGACTTCTTCTCCCGAATCGTCTACGGGGCCCGGACCTCGATGGCCATCGGTCTGAGCGCCCAGGCCATCGCCCTGGTGATCGGACTGACCCTTGGACTCATTGCCGGTTTGCGGGGTGGGAGAGTCGATTTCCTGATCATGCGCCTGGTCGACGCCATCTGGGCGTTTCCACGCATGCTCTTCGCCATCACCCTGCTGACCGTACTCGGCAGCGGTTTTGGCAACGTTCTGATCGTGCTGGCGGCAACGGGGTGGATTCCCATCTGTCGCCTTACCCGAGCGCAGGTGCTCAGTCAGCGCGAGCGGGACTATGTCATCGCCGCCCGCGCTATCGGCGTGTCCGAGCGACGCATCGCCTTTGCCCATCTCCTGCCGAACATCATGGGACCGGTCATCGTAGCCATCACCATCGGCGTGCCGGAAGCGATTTTTGCCGAAGCAGGTCTCAGTTTTCTCGGTATCGGCATCAACCCGCCCGTTCCCAGCTGGGGGCAGATGGTGGGCGAGAGCATGAACTACATCCGCTACTACTGGCATCTCGCGCTCTTTCCGGCCGTCATGATCGGACTGACCATGCTCGGTTTCGTCCTGCTTGGGGACGGTTTGCGAGATGCATTGGATCCGCGCTCCAGGAGCTGAGCCTCCCGTCGCGCCACGGTTCGGCGCTCGATTGGAAACACGGAGAGTCGATCTGGAAACACGGGGAGTACATCGGTCGATTGGTAACAGCACAGGAGGGTTCTGACGTGGAACATTGGGGAAGCTTGTCACGACGATCACTGATCCGGCAGTCGACCGGCGCCGCGATCGGCATCATGGCGGCCGCGCGACTGGGCCAGACCGGCCTGGTGGGCGCGCAAACCACGCTGCCTGAGGATGCCGCACCCGCCGAGGAGCAGGTGCTGCGCGTCATGGGCCGGGAAGGGCGATATCTCGACTGGTCGAAATCCGTTCAGCAACGGCAGTTCGAGTCGGCGCTCATCACCGAGCCACTGGTGCGGCAAGATGAGAACTACGAGCTCCAGCCCGCCGCCGCGACATCGTGGGATATCTCCGAGGACGGACTCACCTGGACCTTCCATCTGCGGGAGGGGATGGTCTGGAGCGATGGCACACCGGTCACCGCCAACGACTATGTCTTCACCCTGCGCCGGATGGCGAGTCCGGAGAATGCCTTCGACGTCGTTTTCTACTACGCGTCGATCAAAAACTTCGCCGAGGCGAACGCCGGGGAAGTGCCGGTCGAGGAAGTCGGCATCGAAGCGCTCGACGATCTGACGGTGGCTATCACCACCAGTCAGCCGACGCCATTCCTGGGTCTGATCTCATCCGACATCTATGTGATCCCGCCCCATATCGTGGAAGTCGAAGGAGACAACTGGTCGCTGTCGCCCGAGACATGTCTCTCCTGCGGTCCGTTCAAACTCCAGGAGTGGGACAAGGGACGCCAGCTCGTTTTCGTCAACAATCCGGACTACAACGGTCCATGGGCTTCGCCGCTTCAGTCGATCACCTATCTGATCGGCGACGACGCCGCTCAGTTCCCGGCCTATCAGAATGGCGAGATCGACCTGATCGATCGGGGCTACGAGCAGATCATCTCGCCGGCCGACCAGATGTACATCGAGGGAGACGCGACCCTCAGCGAGGAGCTGCACACCTTCCCGCAGTTCCAGACCTGGTGGCTGGCATTCGGCGGCGAGGACACCGCGTTCGCCGATATCAAGGTCCGGCAGGCGTTCGCCCACGCCGTGGACAAGGACGCGCTCGTCGCCTCGGTGCTGCGTGGCCAGGCGGTTGCTGCTTATGGGTTGCTGCCACCCGGTTTCCACTCCGCCAATCCGGAACGCCTCAAGGACCTGGTTGTCTACGATCCGGAGCTGGCGAAACAGGAGCTGGCCGACGCGGGATTCCCGGATGGAGAGGGTTTCCCTTCCTACGATCTCTTCCTCCGCGATCCATCACCGACCGTGCAAACCGTTGCCCAAGCGATTCAGGCCATGCTGAAAGAGAATCTGGGGATCGAGGTCGGTATCCAGAGTCTGGAGCGCGGCATTTTCACCGAGCGCAACAACGCGCATGAGCTGCCGTTCGTGTTGATCCCATGGGACATGGACTACTACGACGCCAGCAATTTCATGGGCGTCTATGTGACGGGTGGACGGCACGCCTGGTCCAACGCCGAGTACGACACCCTCGTGCGGGAAGCGGACGGAATCGTCGGCGACGAAGCGAAGCGCGCCGAGCTCTACCAGCAGGCCGAGGATATCCTGGTCACCGATGTTGGAGCGGTTTTCCTCTGGAACCCGATCTTCATGCAGCTCTGGAAGTCCTATCTGACAGGACCACGACTGCACGAGAACAAGTTCGGCATTCTCAGCTGGCAGGCGCCCCAGTCGGGACCCCACTACTACACCAACTATGTGAGCAACGAGAAGAACAGCTAGCGCTCGCGTAGGCGGACGAGGCGGGAAGGCGGAGAGGCGAAAAAGCTTTGGCCTTTCCGCTTCCCGCCTTGCTGCTTCCCTCCATCCAATTTCACCAACAGGTCATATCAGTTGACAACCTGAAAGCCCTCTCCTACGATGCCGGTCGTCGGCACTGTTGTGCGGGTTCCAGGTCGCGAGTGCTTCGCGGCAACACCGAGAAACAATCGAACCCACCGAGACAGTGCCAGCAACTGGAGTTGTGGTTCTACGTATCACCAAGAAAGGGAACCTGATGTCCAATCCAGTCATTTCTCGACGCACCCTGCTGGGGGGTTCAGCGGCGGCAGGGGCAGGCCTTCTGTCGAGCCTGTCGTATACACCCTACTGGGCGGCCGCCCAGGACCGATCCTCGGCGGTCTTTTCCTATCATGCGGATCCAGCCAGCCTCGATCCGACGACCTGCTCCGGAACGAACTGCGCCTACATTCTCAATCACATCTACGAGGGGCTGACTCGCCTCGATTCCGACGCGAATGTCGAGCCAGGATTGGCGGAGAGCTGGGAGAATCCGGACCCGCTGACCTGGACATTTCACCTGCGGCCGGGGGTGCTCTTCCAGAATGGGGCTGAGCTGACGGCAGACGATGTCAAGTATTCGCTCGACCGCGTGCTCGATCCAGCCACCGCCGGTTCCAATCTGGCGTTCTTCCAGGCAATTGAGTCGGTGGAGGTCGTCGATCCATTGACGGTCACCCTCCACCTGTCGACGCCAAATGTGTCGATCCTGGCCTCCATGGCCGTAACGGGCGGATCGATCCTGAACAAAGCCTGGGCGGAAGAGCAGCTGGCCGGAGGCGCCATCGACTTCACCTCGGTGGCCAATGGCACGGGTCCGTATGGTCTCGTCGAGTTTGTCTCCGGCGATCGCATCGATCTCGTCCGGCACGAGAGTTACTGGGACACCGGCACCCCCAAGATCGACGACGTCACCTGGAAGATCATGCAGGAGATGGAGACGCGCGTCGCCGCTCTCCGCGCCCGCACAGCGAGTTTTGCGACCATCGATGCGACAGCCGGACTCCAGGTCGGCAGTGACAATGGCATCACCATCCACAGCGGCCCCGGATTCAGCATGCCGGTCAGTATTCACAACGTGCGCAAGGCGCCCTACGACAATCCGCTGGTGCGCCAGGCGATCGCCGTCGGCGTCGACCGGCAGGCCGTCATCGACAAAGTGCTCAACGGAGAAGGGTCGCTGACCGGTCCACTTCCCACCGGATTTGGCAACTGGTACATCCCGACCGACGAATTGCCCTACACCGTGGACAAGGATCGGGCCAAAGAGCTGCTGGCTGAAGCGGGATATCCGGACGGCTTTGACACCGTCATCCTGGGTCTCGACACGCCGCCCTACGATCAGGTCGGCGTGGTCTACCAGGCCGAGCTTCAGTCCATCGGCATCAATGCCAAGCTCGAGCAGACAGAGTTCGGCGCCTGGCTGGAGAAAATCCACGCGTTCGACTACGACACGCATGTGAATGGCTATGGCTCGGTCGTTGACCCCGAGCATGTGCTCGGTCGCAGCTTCCGGTGCGGTTCAGACGGCAACTTCCCGGGTTTCTGCAACGAGGAGTACGACGAGCTTCTCCTTCAGATGCAGGCGGAATCGGATCTGGCTGCCCGCGAGCAGCTCACTCGCCAGATGCAGGACATCCTGCTCGAAGATGCGCCATTCATCTGGTGGTGCACGGCGTTCGACTACTACGCAACGACCGACCAGATCACCGGATTCGAGCGGGCCATTCATCCCTACCCGCGAGAGGTGTTCAAGCAGGTCAGCGTCGTCGAGGAGAGTTGATCTCGTCCCGCGATCGCCTGACCGTATGGTGGGCATGGTTCGATCGGCGTCCGCACGCGCTGGCGTGCGGACGCACTCCATGATCGTTCACCGGAGGCATTCCGCTTGTCGCAGTTCCTAGCGCGCCGTCTCCTCGCGATTGTGTTCATGCTGTTCGGCATGTCCGTGCTGGTGTTTGGCGCCATGCGCTTGCTCCCCGGGGACATCGTGAACCTGATGGTGGGCATGCAAAGCTCGGCGTCAGCTGAGCAACGCGAAGCGATCGAAGGGCAGTACGGGCTCGATCGACCGCTGGTTTTCCAGTACACGGACTGGATGGGCGGGGTAATTCGCGGCGATCTCGGCAAGTCGATGCGGTCGCAGGAACCAATCAGCCACGAGATCCGCCGCAAACTCCCCGTCACTCTCGAACTGACGTTTCTCTCTCTCATCTTCGCCGTTGTCGTTGCCGTTCCCCTGGGCATCATTTCGGCGATCCGCCGGAACTCGCCTGTCGACCTGTTTGCCAGAATCCTGGGAGTGCTGGGGCTCGCCATACCGAATTTCTGGCTGGCCATCATGCTCCTCCTGATCGCGTCGCGTTATTTCCACTGGTTGCCGTCGCCTGTCTTCACACCATTCTTCGACGACCCGATCGAGAATCTTCAGCAGATGTGGATGCCCGCCATTGCCCTCGGTATGGTGATGATGGCCAATCTCATGCGCATGACCCGTTCGATCATGCTCGATGTCATGGGACAGGATTACATTCGGGTCGCCAGGGCGAAGGGGCTCTCGGAGTGGGGTGTTGTCGTCAAACATGCCATCAAGAACGCTGGCATTCCGGTCATCACCCTCATCGGTATGAACGCCGGCTACCTGCTGGGCGGCACGGTCATCATCGAGCAGATTTTCGGGCTGCCTGGAATCGGCTGGATGATCACCAACGCGATCTTCCAGCGTGACTACACCACGGTCCAGTCGGCCGTGCTGATCACCGGATTGCTTTTCGCGCTGGTCAATCTCTGCGTCGATGTGGCCTACGCACTGCTCGATCCCCGGATTCGGTTCGCATGAACAGGCCGGCGACCTCGTCTCCCGCGGAATCTCCAACGCTGGCCGACGCAAAACCCGACCTGGGTGCAGTCCGCCAGAAATCGACGTGGAGCAATCTCAAATACTTCGCCAGGCGCGACCTGATCAGCACGTCCGCCGCCATCCTGGTGGCATTGCTCGTGCTGGTGGCCATTTTCGGAAAATGGATTGCCCCCTATTCGGCGGGCGCTCAGGACGCCATGCGCCTCCTCTCACCGGAACGGGCATATCCATTCGGCACGGACAACTACGGGCGCGACGTCTACAGCCGCGTCATTCTCGGGACACGGGTATCCCTGGTTGTCGGTCTGATCTGCGTGCCGATCGGATTGTTCGTTGGAGGGGGGCTCGGATTGCTGGCCGGTTTCATCGGCGGCAAGTTCGACATGGTCGTCATGCGCCTGATGGACATCCTCTTTGGATTTCCCAGCCTCATCCTGGCGATTCTGATCGCCGCGGTGCTCGGCGCGAGTCTGACAAACGCCATGATCGCGATCGGCATCGTGATCATCCCCATCTTCGCCAGAACAGCGAGGGGCCCCGTCCTGTCGGTGATGCAACGGGAGTACATCGAGTCGGCCCGTGTGGTGGGAGCATCACGGCCGAGCCTGCTGTTTCGCCATATTCTGCCCAATGTCGCGACGCCGCTGATCATCCAGGCGACGCTCTCCTTTTCCGCGGCGATGCTCGATGAGGCTGCGCTCAGTTTTCTGGGTCTCGGAGCTCAACCACCGACTCCCTCCTGGGGCGCGATGCTGGGCGACGCGCGCGCCTATTTCGAGATTGCTCCCTGGATGGCCATCTTCCCGGGTGTCGCCATTGCCCTGGCGGTGCTTTCCCTGAATCTCCTTGGCGACGGCCTGAGAGATTACTTCGATCCGCGGACGCGCAGTCGACTTTGAGTGGTGTGGTTACCTGAACGAACTTGGAGGAAACACGGGAATGTCTACCTATCGCGTTGGTGTCATCGGCACGGGCCGAATCGCGAGCAGTATTCAGGATGAGATGCTCAGCAAGCCATCATTCGTGATCTTGCCCCATTCGCATGCTGGCGCCTACTCGGCGATCCCTGAAACCACGATTGTCGCGGCCGCCGACACAAACGCCGAGCGATTGGCCGAGTTCGCGAACCGCTGGGATGTGGCCAACACCTATTCCGACTATCGGGAGATGTTGCAGGCCGAGGCGCTCGATATCGTCAGCATCTGCACGCCGACACCGAGCCACGCCGAGATCGCCGAGGCGGTCGGAGCCAGCGGCGTCAAAGGCGTCTTCATGGAAAAGCCGGTGGCCCAGAGCCTCGGGCAAGTCGATCGAGTGATCGCGGCGTTCGAAGCGACTGGCGTCAAAACCGTCATCAACCACACCCGCACCTTCGATCCCTACTATCGGAGGATCAAGGAGGTCATCGCCAGCGGCGTGATTGGGGACCTGCACGCGTTCATGGTTCACTGGCATGAAGGCTTTCTCTTCGGCAGCACTCATCTCTTCGATCTCCTGCGCTATCTCACCGATTCGGATGCAGACTGGGTTTTCGGGGACATCGTCGAAGGCGAGAGCCTGTTCGATCCGGGCGGAATCGGCACCATTCGATTCAAGAACGGCGTCGATGCGCTGATCAACGTCCGGCCCGGTCATGCCGCTCCTCTCGAAGTTGACATCGTAGGGACGACCGGACGCATCCGGATCGGCGGCAGTCTCTTCCCCGAGCTTTACAGCAAGGATGCGACGACGGGCGAGCTGGTGAAGCGGGGATTTCCCGGCGCGGTGTGGGGAGTCAGCGCCATGACCACAGCGGTACTCGAGCTGATCGCATCGATCGAAAGCGGCGCCAAGCCAGCATCCGACGTCTACGATGGGCGAGCGGCGGTTGAGCTGTCGGTGGCGTTCCATCTGTCGAGCAAAGCTCATGCGCCGGTGGCCCTGCCCATCACCGATACTGATTTTGAGATTCAGGATCCGTGGGGACGCAAATAGGCAGCTTTCGTTCGACGACCGAACCCGGGAGAGTCAGAACAGGATGAAGATCACTGACATCGAAGCCATCCCCGTATCCGTTGGCGAGGGGTATGCCTACGCCGTGATCGTTGTCCTGATCCGGACTGACGAGGGCTTGACCGGTATCGGCGAAGCAAGTCTGGGTGGGCGTGGCCGGGGTGTGCTAGGCATCATCGACCACGCTCGCGATCTCCTGATCGGCCAGGATCCCTCCCGCATCGAGCATTGCTGGGCGGAAATCGTGCACGGCACGTTCTGGTCGACCGGTCAGGTGATCATGAGCGCGGTTGCCGGGATCGACATTGCGCTCTGGGACCTGAAAGGCAAGCGACTCGGTGTGCCGGTCTACGATCTGCTGGGTGGCGCCACCCGCGAGAAGATACGGGTCTACCGGCACCTTCGCCATGACAACACCGGTTCGGTCGATCGCGAGATCGGCCTGATGGTCGAGGATGCCCATTCCTGGGTGGAGCAGGGATTCACGGTTCTCAGATTCGATCCGCTGGCGGCCAACACGGCGGCGCCCTGGAATCCGTCCGCGTCGATCATGGCGTCGGTTCGTGGTGCAGAAGCACTGCGCAAAGAGCTGGGCGACGACATCGAGCTTCTCTTCGACGCGCACACCATGTTCAGCCCCATCGAGACCATCCAGCTGGCCAACCGGCTGGAACCCTACCGGCTCTTCTTCTACGAAGATCCGATTCGGCCATTCAATGCGCAGTCGCTCCGCATGGTTCGGCAGAAAACGAATGCGCCGCTGGCCACCGGCGAGCAATTCAGTCACAAATGGGAGTTCCAGCCACTCATCGAGGAGGAACTGGTCGACTACCACCGCATCGACGTCGTCCATGCGGGCGGCATCACCGAAGCGAAGAAGATTCTCGGCGCGGCCGAGATTCACGGGCAGAAGTCAGCACTGCACCACGCCAGCTCACCCATCAATGGCGCGACATGTCTGCATATCGACGCCGCTATCCCCAATTTCGGTATCCAGGAGTGGATGGAGCTTCCAGCGCTCTACGAACTCTTCCCCAACGCGCCCCGCGCCGAGGCAGGCTATGTCCAGGTGCCGACAGGACCAGGACTCGGGCTCGAGTTCGATGAAGCAGAGGCCCGTCGCCGCCCCTCCCGCGACGCCGAGCTGCCCCATCGGTACTGGCCGGACGGGTCGGTCGCTGATTACTAGATCTAGGCGAAGAGGCGGGAAGGCGGGAAGGGAAACACCTGGCCCCGTGCCGGCCATTCCCAACGGGTTGAAACCCGCCCCCGCGCCGGTTCCCGGACGTAGCCTCCGGCCCTGTGCCGGCGAGAGACCACCGCCGGCACAGGGCCGGGTTCTACGCTTGGTTGATGAACTCTCCGGCGATGTACGGGTAGTTTTCCCACGTGTCTACGAGGCCAGCTCGGACAGGATTATTGAGGATGTATGCCACGAGTGCGTCGAAATCCTCGGCCTCGCGGATACCATGATCGTGGAAACTTTCCTGCCATAGCTTTCCAGTGACGCCATGCTTCCACGCAACCCGAGTCGTCACGGATTTGAGGTCTCGAACGACCTCGACCAGTCCTCTGTCGGTCACCTGAATGATGAGATGGCAATGGTCGGGCATCAGACAGCAGAGATGCAGTCTGGCACGATAAAAGTCGATTCGCGAGCGAAATGTGTCCAGAATCGCCTGAGCCAGATCGGCATTCTCGAAGACTCTGAGATTGCGATCCTGGATTCCGATTGTGACGTGCCAAGTGCTGCCATACGTGGCATAGGATGGCGCGGGCAGGCGGTGTCGCAATGGTTTCCGGCCGAGTGGATTCGTGTCGGACATGCGCATTGGCCCGCCAGTGATCACGATGCCGGTATGGGCCGGATTCCTCTAAAGGATAGGGGATTAAGGGGCATACCGCCGGCACCGCGACGAGACACACCGCCGGCACTGGGCCGGGGACTACATCGGGCTCTGTGCCGATCCATTTCCATTGGACGAGATCCAGGGTCGGCGTATCCCGTCGGGCGTATTCCATCGGGCACATCCCATCGGACGCATCCCGTCGTGTGTAGAACCCGGCCCCGTGCCGGTGGAGCGCCAGCACAGCCACGCAATCAACGACGGAATCACGCCCGGCACAGGGCCGGGGGCTACGGTGGGGGCGAGCTCCAGTACCGTGTGCCGCCGACGATGGTTTCCGTGACGTTCAGGTAGCTGTCGAGGAGGACCAGGTCGGCGCGCGCTCCTGGTTGCAGCTGACCGCGGTCGGTGATGCCCAACAGCGCGGCCGGGGTTTCTGTGGCCATCTGAATCGATTCGCCGGCGCCGCAGACTCCCCAGGTCACCATGTTCCGCACCGCGACGTCCATCGTCAGCAGGGATCCGGCCAGGGTGCCGTTTTCGAACTGGGCGGAGCGGCCATCGCATGTCACGAGCCGGTTGCCGATGGGGTAGTTGCCGGGCGGCATTCCGGCTCCCGACATCTGATCGGTGACCAGCACCATCCCGTCTGAGCCCTTCATCCGGTAGGCGAGTTCGACCGCGCCCGGATGGGCGTGCACACCATCGCTGATCATGCCGGCGGTGATGCGGTCGTCGACCAGGATCGCCCCGACGGCTCCCGGCGCGCGATGATGCAGTCCGGACATGGTGCTGTAGAGATGCGTCGCCTTGGCGGCGCCGGCGTCGATCCCCTTGCGCAATTCCTCATAGGTGGCATTGGTATGCCCCAGACTGACCAGCTTGCCGGCTTCCCGGAGCAGGCGGATCCGGTCGATGCCGCCGGTTCGTTCCGGAGCGAGAGTCACCAGGCGCACCTCGTTGCTCGAGGCAAAGATCGAGATCAGGGAATCGGGAGCGCCACGAATGACATCGGGTGGGTGAGCGCCTGCTTTCTGCGGCGACAAAAACGGACCTTCCAAATGAAAACCCAACGGTTCGGCGCCGCGCCAGCTGGTGGATGTCGCGTAGGCGCGTAACACACGCGGATAGTGCTCCGGCGGTGACGATATGACCGTGGGCAACCAGCTCGTGACGCCTGTCTCCGGCAGCCGTTCGGCAATGAGCCGGAAGTGTTCCGGATGCTCGTCGATCTCCACCCCGAACGCGCCATTCACCTGCAGATCGATATACCCGGGCGCGGCGATGGCGGTGTCGATGATGTCGGGGGGAAGATCGCCCTCCCGTGGATCGTCGAGCACCGCCGCGATCCGCGCTCCCTCGACGACCACCGCGCCGGCGGAAAGCGTTCCACCCCGGGCAAGCTTCCCTCGAATGGCATAGCGTGTACCCTGTCGTTCCATGCTGGCATTGTACGAGGTCGGGTCGTTGTTGCTTTCGGGAGGAGATGGAGAGCAGACCATGAACAGCTGGAGCAACTGGGCAGGCAACGTGGTCGCGACACCGGCGACGATCGCCGTTCCGGATTCACTCGATGCGTTGCGCCGCGCTGTCGCGACCGCGGCCGAAGCGGGCCACCGGCTGCGAGTCGCCGGGTCGGGGCACTCGTTCATGCCGATCTGCGCCACCGATGGCACGCTGATCGACCTGGAACGGTTGGCCGGGGTGGAATCGGTCGATCCGGACACGGGGGATGCCACAATCTGGGCAGGAACCAAGATTCACGCGATCGGCGAGCCACTCTTCCGGGCTGGCCGGGCGCTGGCGAATCAGGGAGATATCGATCGCCAGGCGCTGGCGGGCGCGGTTTCGACTGGAACGCATGGCACCGGTCGCGGATTTGGCAGCTTTGCCTCGATGGTGCGTTCGATGGAAATCGTGGGCCCGACCGGCGATCTCGTCACGATCGACGCGGGAGACGGGGACGATTTGCGAGCGGCATCGTTGAGCATTGGCATGCTCGGAGTGGTGTCGCGATTGCGCATTGCCACGATTCCCGCATTCAAACTGCATGAGCGGTCGACGCCGATGGAGTTCGATGCCTGTCAGGAGATCTATCCAGAGGTCGAATCGGCCAACCGCCATGCCGAGTTCTGGTGGATTCCGCCGCTCGATATGTGTGTGCTCAAAACACTCACCCTCACCGATGAAGAACCGCGTGGCGGTGGGCCGGATCCGGAGTTTCCGCCGGGTACGATCGAGCGTTACATCAAACCGGAAAAGATCGACTGGAGCTACATCGTCTATCCCACGGCCCGCAATCAGCGGTTCGTCGAGTGCGAGTACACGCTACCGCTCGAGGATGGTCCGGCCGCGATGCGAGCGATCCGGGAGATGATGCGAAGCGACTTTCCGAATGTGACATGGGCGGTCGAGTACCGGACTGTGCCGGGGGAAACTGCCATGCTCAGCCCGACCCTGCGTCAGGAGTGCGCCACCATCAGCGTCCATCATCCAGTCGATGAAGCGTGGGAATCGTTCATGATGGCCAGCGACGCGCTTTTCCGGTCGCTCGGCGGCCGGTCGCACTGGGGGAAGATGCACTGGCTCGGCCGGGAGGAGGTCGACGCGCTCTACCCCGAGGCCGAGGCATTCCGCACTTTCCGGCGCAGGTACGATCCGGATGGCGTTTTCCTCAACGACCATCTGGAACCACTCTTCAGCTGAATCGCCCTCGCGAGATGATGGTAGGTTGCCAATAACGTTGTCGTTTGCGAAAATGCCGGGGTGGCATAGAAACACCGAAGGCGCCGCCCAATCCGCGCAGCTCAGGTCTTCACGAACCGGATCACTCCGCGGTTGCCGTATCGACGAATAGGCGATCCGTGACTGATCCAGCCGCCAACGAGGGACTGATCACGCCGGCAGACCCGTGGCCTCCTCCGGCCCCCGAATCAGCGATGCGCTCCGGAAAGCGACGTCCGCGTTCTCTTCTAATGGGTGCTAAGACGATCGCTGCTGTCGCGGCGGCGATCGTTGGGGGGGCCGCCTCGTTCTTTCTCGTATTGGGCGGAATTTATCAGATCTTTCCCGGTTGGCTTCCGGCCCTTCCACCAGAGCGTCTTGGCGCCACACTGCTCGACGTCTCGTTGGAAGAAATCAATCCCAATGCAGACGGCAAGTCATTCAAGATTTCGTACACGGTGGAATTCAGCGGGTTCGGCAATCGACACGCATATGGAACCTACGCTGTGTTCAGGCACTCGCTGAAAACGGTCGGCGACACAACCTATCTCACGCAGTCTCGAGACCCGTGGTACATGACGGACGATGGTGAAGACCAACCCGCGTGGTCCAGAGATTTCGCCACGTTTGGATTCGAGGCGGACGAGAGTGACCGATTCAGCGGAGAGTTTCTGATCGAACGCGGCCCCGAAGGCTCGTGTGTTTTCGTTCGGGTTTACATATTCGATTCCAAACCTTACGATATCCGGACAGTTACCCCAGCGCATGACGGCAGTCCGGAGGCAATTGACTTCGATGTCGACGACCTGTTGAGCAACCACCGACTCGATTACGCCGACTCCGCGCCATTCAACACCCACGAGCAGGTCCCCGCTTGCGAGGAGCTGGGAATCGCCACAATCTGAGTGCGAAGAGCACCGGCGCTACACCGGATGTGATGCAGGAGGCAGACCCATTGAGCATCAGAGAAATGAGACGGACTCCACTCAGGGACATCCTGCTCTCGTGCCTCCTTGCGTCGCTGGCATCGCTGGGCGGCATAGGTTCAATGTCTGCCCAGCAGCCTCCCGGCGCCCAGCTGGCAACGCTTTGTCGCGAAGCTGCCGCCGCTGGTGGTACCGGGGCTCTCCATGCCGAAGTTCCCGAAGGTGTGCATTTCGTTGTTCTCGCTGACGCCTACATTGATGTCCATGACGCAGAGGTGGAGGTCCTCAATCTTCTGCAATGGGAACTCGGCCCCGATGAGGAGATCCTCAATCAGATGGCCGATTCCCCTCTCTTGCTGGTTGTGCCCGATACCGGTGTCCAGGTGTATGTGCAAGCCAAACTCCTTCCAGCGGAGGAACAGGGTGCAGTCAGCGTCGCAACGCACGGCCTCTATTCCGTTGCGAACACGACCGACGAACCGATCCCGGTTCTGAGTCTGCAGCTCGCTCCCAAGCCGTCTGGCCCATCGGTCAACCAAGGCAACCCAACCCCTGTTCTTGCTCATGAAGAAGATGCTGGCCCGGCTCCCGTCGACCTCCTGTACTGGGAGGACGTCGACGGGCCTGGGGCCGGGGCAGTGCGGGGATTTGTCGGGTGTCTCGTTTGGGATGATCCGGATGCTGAAGTTGGTCCAGTACAGATCGAAGGCACGCTGGGATTGCGGGTGCTGGAGGGGGCGCTCAAGGACAGCAAGCTCGAGGGGCCGCTGACGCCAGACTCCATGTGGAGCTGTCTCCCCCTGGAGCCAGGCTCGGTGCATAACCTGTCGGCCGGCGATGCACCGCCCATCGTCCTCGTGTTCGGATATCTGGAGAGCGGGACGGTTGTCTGGTCGCAGGCGGCGGGGAGCGAAACGAGTCTGAATGTGCTGACCGATTTCTTCCGATGCGCTGACGGGGAAGGATGAGCGATGGAAACGCACAATCTCGCGCGGTCACGACTGTTCAGACTCTCGCTGCTGGCCGCCTTCCTCCTTCCATTTGGGCAACCAGCGGCGAGCTCGGCTCAGGTTCACCCTTTGATCGAAGAGCACGTTGCTCCCGCCACGGTGCAGGTGCGCGCGAGTATTCGCGTCACGATCGATGGGGAGGATGTCGTCGATCCCAAGGCTGCGCCACTGCGGCGCGGCACAGCGTTCTTCATCAGCCCCGACGGGCTTCTTGCCACGGCATATCACGTCGTGGATCCCAACGACATCGGTGAGATTCTTGGCAAACGGAATGAGGATGCCGCCGCGGGACTTCAGTCAACCCGGCAGGAGCTGGACGGTTACGAGATCTACGCCGGCTGGAACGGCGCTCTGGAGCATGTGTACACGGCGAGTCTCATCCTCGCCGATCGAGATGCTGATGTGGCATTGCTCAGAATCGACAGATTTCCGGATGGCACGAAGGTCACGTCTCCGCCATACATACCCCATCTGTCAGTGAACGATCCGCCTGCCGTTCTCGGCGGGGAGAGACTCTTCGCGTTTGGATTTCCGGAGGAACTCGATCAGATTGAGCTCGTTGAGGCGACAGTTCGAAGCTACAACCCAGAGCGTAGCGAAATCAGGGCCGATGCCAGCACGCTGCCGGGAATGAGCGGTGGACCAGTGGTCAACGAGAATGGTGCGGTCGTGGCGCTGACTCGCAGGCTGCAGCTTGGCTCCGATGCGCCATCTCGCACTGGCGATGTTGGTCGCCTCGGAGTTGCCGTTTTCTCGACCGCCGATGTGGCCGGCCGGCTCCAGCAGGGCGAAGCGTGGAGCACTCCGCTCACACCTCCAAACCTAGGCCCAATCGACGGCAGCGCCCTACAAGATGCCCTGCTCAATCAAGCTGCCTATGATGTGACTTCCGGCAAGGGCGACTTCCACTTTGAAGCCGACCTCGTGAGCCCGCGTGTTACCGCCTCTATTGGCTCTCCATGGACCGCCGTCGTCATGAGAGCCAGTGGCCCACCCAGCGCGAGCTCATTTGACGGATGGTCGGGATGTCTTGTCGGGATCACCAGCATGGGAGAAGGAGCCAACCTGCTCATGGTGATGACATTTGCTGGTGGCCCTACCAGAATCGAAGCCATCGACTTGATTTCGTACTTGCCCCTTTATGAGGGTGGTCGGATCCCCATCGCAGTTCGGTTCCAGAATGACGCCGTTTGGGTTGTTGTCAACAACCAGCCTTTCGGTCCTTTCGGATGTCCGGCGTGGGCCGGCGTCGGCAACATCATGCTTGTGCCGAACCACACGGGTCAGCCGGGAATCGATCAGGAAGTGGAGTTCGAGAATCTTCGCATCTGGGAGCTTGACTGAAACCAGAATCCTGGACCGAACCTCACGCGGCTGGTCTGCATCGGCCTTGGCCTATGGCAAATGCGCGCCGCCTGTGATGTCGATGTCCGCGCCGGTGAGGAACTCGGATGCGGGTGAGGCGAGATAGAGCACAACCCTGGCCACGTCGTCCGGGGTTTCGATGCGGCCGAGGGGAGTCTGTTTGACATATTCGTCGAAGATCTGCTCGCCGCTCAATCCTCGCAGCTCTGATTCCCATTCGATCTCTTCACGCTGCATTTTTGTGGCGACGAACCCCGGGCAGACACAATTGACCCGGATGTTGTACGGCCCGAGCTCGAAGGCGCAACACTTGGTGAAGCCGATGCAGGCCCATTTCGACGCCGCATAGTGGGCCAGCAGTCCGGGACCCGTTTTGCCGGCCATCGACGCGGTATTGACGATGACGCCCCGTTTGCGCTCCATCATCGCCGGAATCACCGCGCGGGTGACGAGAAAGACACCTTTGGCGTTGACGTTGAAGTTGAAGTCCCACTCTTTTTCGGTCAGCGCCCAGACGTGATTCATCGTCGACACGCCGGCGTTGTTGACGAGGACATCGATCGGTCCCATGTCCGACTCGACGGCCGCCGCCACAGCCGCCGCCTGGTCAGCGGAGGTCACATCCAACCGGTAGGCTCGCGCATCCGGCAAGGATGTGGCGACCGACTCGGCCGCTGTGAGATCGACGTCGGTCACCGCCACGCGAGCGCCTGCTCCCGCCAGATGGGTGGCAATCGACTGGCCAATGCCAGACCCAGCGCCGGTGACCAACGCCACCTGTCCTGCCAGGGAGAGTGTTGCTGTCATGGAATCATCCTTTCGCTCTGGAGGGCGTGGCCGGACGCGCGGGAGCGCCGGTGCAGCATTCCATTCTATTTGTCGATTGTCATTGCTATAGTCTTAGAGCGCAATCGCCTGCGTCCTGAAGCTGGAAGGGATCCATTCGTTGTCGAACCGGCGAACGAGAGAGAAACGTCCGCGCATCTCCACATCTCCCGCCGCTCCGGCGGCGGCAGGCGAGACCTCGCCGGAAGAATCCGTTGGCGACGATGCGGCATCGCCATCCGCCTGGCCGGACTGGCTGGCGCCGGTTGAGCCGGGCTGGATCCGGCTGCAGAGCGTGTTGCGCCAGGGAGACCGGTTGCTCGATCCGCTCCATTTGCCGGCGTTTCCGCCGCGAGCCGAGCGTCTTCTTGGCGCGAACGGTTTTCTCTGGTTGGTGTTCCTGACCATTCTGCCGATCATCTATGTCGGGTTCGACATGACGGTGATGGTCAGCGGGTTTGGTCTGCCGAAAAACCTTTACCCCTGGGTCGACAATGACTACTGGTGGCACCTGGCCGCCGGCGACTACATCATCGACGAGCGGTCGATGCCGTCGCCCGATCCCTGGCTCTACACCTATGACGGCAAGTTCGTGGCGCACGAGTGGCTGGGGGAGGTTTTTCTCTCGGTCACCGACCGGCTGGGCGGATACCAGACGGGTATCGCGGCGACGGTCATCATCGCGGCGCTGGGATTCTATGCACTGATCGCGGCGATGCACCGGTATGGTCTGAGCTACCGGGCGTGCACGTTGTTTACGCTGATCTGGATGGGTGTCTTCCTCCGGCCGGGGGTTTTCGCCGTCCGTCCTCAGATGTGGACCTTCAGCTTCTACGCGCTCCTCTTTCTCTTTCTGGCTCTGTATCAAACCGGTCGCTGGAAGCATCTGTGGGTGCTCGTTCCCTTTTTCCTGATCTGGTGGAATGTCCACCTTTCAGCGGTCATCGGTGTGCTGGCGTTTGGCGTCTTCGGTCTCGACCAGCTCATCCGGAGGAAACCGATCAAACACCTGATGATCGTTGGGGTGTTGAGTCTGGCCGGCATGGTGGTCAATCCGTTTGGCATCGACTACGTCGAACAGATACTGCGATTCGGGGGTCGCCCGGCGATCTGGAACGAACGCATTTTCGAATGGCTGCCGCCCGATTTTTCGCAGCGGCACAACGTCTGGTTCGCGCTGGCCCTTCCCCTTGTAGTTCCGGCGATCTGGCAAATCCTCAGAGGGAGGGTCTGGCCGGGCGCGATGGTGCTCTTCCTCTTTTATCAGGCCTGGACATCGGTCCGGTTCGTCTCCGTCGCCATCCTGTTTGCCATGATCTTTGTGGCCTGGCTGGTGTGGCAGCACCGCCAGGATAGCGAGCATGCCTGGGTTGCCGAGCCGCGTGCCGCTCGGCCGCCACTCTGGGGACTCGCCGTGCCGGCCGCCCTGGCGACGGCGTTGGTGCTCTTCGTGGCGACCACCTACGACTATTCCCAGTTTCGGGAGAATCCTGTGGCGTGGGGATATCCGGTGGAAGCGGCATCGATCTATGAGGAGAACTTCGCCGACCGGCGATTGTTCAACACCTATGACTGGGGTGGCTATCTCGATTACCGGTTCCGGGGTGATCCGGAGATCTTCATCGATGGCCGGGCCGATACCTACCCGAATACCCTGACTGCCCAGTACTTTCACATGGTCGACGGCGACAACGGCTGGGATGTCATGATGAACCAGTGGAATGTCGACGTCATCATCGTCCGGCCCATCGATGGACTGGCGAGGGTGGCGATGTCGCATCCCGATTGGGAGCTGGTTTTCGAGGATGACTACAGCCTGATGTTTGTCCGCCGGGCGCTGGCCGAAAGCATCGAGTCGTAACGGCGGGCCACAGGTGCCCGAACTATTGGTGCCCGGATTACTCCACGGGGCCCCAGAGGACACCTCGTTCGGGGGTTGGCGAAATCTGGGCTGCGCTGTCCGCGCGACCGCGACGCCGTAAACGGCGCCGCTTACAGTGCGATGCCCCTGCCGGGGCTGGCTCACGGGTCCGGAGGACCTTTGCACTGTGAGCCCGGTCCGTTCACGGCCGGGCGGGTCTCACAGAACCGCAGACGATCCAGGCGCGCATCGCATGTGTAGCGAAAGGTCAGGTCTCGCACCTGTCAATGAAAAGTCCGGGCTGGATCAGAGGTCCCCGAGACTTTCGAGTAACGCTCCCAGCACCGATCCAGCGGCGTCGAGAATTTCGGCGGCGTCGACGACTTCCAGGATGCCGCCGACGGCATCGATCGCTCCAGGCGCCGCATCGGCCATGCTGCCGAGAAAGCCGGTGACCGCGCCCGGATCGACGGAGGAGAGGATATCCGGCACCGCGCCGGCCACCTTTGCTGCTGCTTCGACGCTCTCACTCGCGTTTGGCGCGGCGTTGAGCAGTCCCATCACGAATTCGCTCGCTCCCTGCACCCCGCCTCCAGCCACATCGCTGGCCGAGGAAAGAGTGTCCATCGATGGGGCGCCGATCGAAGGAATGGATGGAAGATCGAACGATCCGGGATTCAGATCGGAAAGATCGCCTGGACCGTGGCGCAGCACACTGGCGCCGAGATCAATCGCATCCCCCAACCCATCAGCGTCCGGTACCGAGGGATCGATGTCGGATACGCGGTCCCGCACCAGTGTCGCCCACTCGTTGACCGGCAGAACGCCGCTGAATCGGTTGACGAAAACGGACGAGACGCCAAGCGCCAGCGCGTAGGGGAGGTAGCGTTCCATGGCCGCCAGTGCGGGAGCGGCGTCACCCATCCGGGCGATATCGGCCAGGTCGGTCTGGAAGGCTTTCCAGCGTGCGGCTTCGGTTGCGCCAGTTCTGGTTTTGGCCGGCATGTGCTTGCTCAGCACCTTGAGCGCCAGCCCCATTCCGACCAGTGCGGCCGACGGGAAGATCGCTGTCCAATCAAACAGCGCGTACACAACACCGAAGAAGATCAGGCCCAGTGCAAGAACAATCGACCCGGCGCCACTCCAGCGGCCGCGGGTTGCTTCAGGCGACTTGCGGAAATAGCCGCGTTCGACCAGGTCGGTATAGAGCGCTCGCCGGATCGTTTCGTAGGCAGTGGCGACATTCCTGGCGCGATCGGCGAGGATGATCTGGTCGCCCTGCTGGGGCGCTTCACCGAAGAGCGCCTGCAACATGGGGCGCTCGAACGCATGGGCAAGAGCCTGCGCATCCAGCAGCGTGACCTGGAAAGTGTCGTTCTGCTGCCCCGGAGCGGTGTGCGTGATCGAAACCACGCCACGGCGTTGCAGATCGAACAGCGTGGCCACCAGATCGTGATGGTCGACCCGCTCGTCGATCAGTGACCCAACCACCGCCGCGGGAAGATCACCAGGTGGTTTCCCACCCGCACCGGGAAGCCGTTCGGTATGTGGGTCGCGCCCCCGCAGATACCAGAGGCCCAGGAGAAGAACCGATCCGAAACTGACGATCGCCAGTCCGGCGACGAGCAGGAGGAGGCGGATAGCGTCACGAGTCTGGTCTGCGGACGCTGTGTCGATCTGGAGACTGGAGAGAATCGCGAAAGACGTGATGATGATGCGCATAGGGTCCCCTTTCCTCCTCCGTGGATTGTAGTGGTGACGGGAGGGCGGAAAGGCGACTATCGTTTCAATGCACTATGCACTATGCACTATGCACGAGGTCCACCGCCAATGGCCAGAATCTATCCCGACCCACCGCTGACAGCATTCACCAGCGCGGCGGAGGAACGGCTCTATCACCTGTTCAAAACCGATCTGCCAGGCAGCTACACCGTTCTCCATTCGGTGCGGTGGTTGCAGCGCCGGGAGCGGTTCGACGAAGAGGGAGAAGCTGATTTCATTCTGCTGCATCCCAGCTACGGGGGATTGATTCTGGAAGTGAAGGGAGGG
Organism: Thermomicrobiales bacterium; assembly: GCA_019637585.1. Taxonomy (GTDB): domain Bacteria; phylum Chloroflexota; class Chloroflexia; order Thermomicrobiales; family UBA6265; genus JAHBVL01. The sequence continues at coordinate 636,308 of JAHBVL010000001.1, forward strand.
GGCATCCGGCGCGATCCCCTCACGTCGGTCTGGTATTCAAAGGACCGGCATGGCGACATCCACCCGATCAAGGACCCCTTTCAGCAGGCGGCGCGCTCTCGCCGTGGTTTGCTGGGGTATCTCAGTCATTCGAGTCTGGCGCCCCGGTTGCCCGATCTCTTCAAGTTCGCGGTCGCATTTCCGGATGTGACCATCGGTCCGGACGATCTTGCTCCGGATGCGCCCCGCTCCCTGATTCTCGATGCCAACGATCTCATGTCGCTCGAGCGATCGCTGCTCAGGGCGTGGCGGCCACCCCGCGATCCGCTGCTCGGCCCGGAAGGCGTGCGCGAGCTGGTCGGATTGCTCAGCCCGGCGGTCGAGCTGAGCCGGATGAATCTGAGCGCCGCTATCGCCGTCGAACGGGAGCAGCTGATCCGGTTGACCGACCAGCAGATGCGTCTGCTCGACCTCATTGCCAATCATCACCGGGTCGCGGTGCGTGGGGTCGCCGGGTCGGGAAAATCGCTGCTGGCGCTGGAAACGGCTCGCCGGCAGGCAGCATTGGGCAAACAGGTGCTCTTCACCTGTTTCAACCAGGCGCTCGCTGATTGGGCCAGAGTGTCGCTGGCGTCGCAGCTGGGCGACCGGATGAGCGTCGTCTATGTCGATAACTATCACGATCTGGCCGAGGACTTCGCCCGCCGGGCGGGTATCCGATTGCCCGGTCAGCGGGAGATCGACGCGGCTTCCGGTCCGTACTACAACGAGGTGTTGCCGCAGTTTCTGAGCGACGCGCTGGCCACGGTCGATCAGCGATTCGATGCGATTGTTGTCGACGAAGCGCAGGACTTCGCCGATATCTGGTGGATCACCATCGAGTCTTTGCTCGCCGACCCTGAGGAAAGCGTCTTTTACCTGTTCTATGACCCGAGCCAGAGCGTCTACACCGGGCATTCGACGGCGGGGATGCCAATTCCCGAACCGCACTTCCAGCTCGACCAGAATTGCCGCAACACCCGGGCGATTCACGATCTGGCGTTTCGGTACAGCGGTTCGGCGGCATCGTCGAGATGTGAAGGACCAGAGGGGCGGAGGGTGGAGCTCGTGGCGACCGAGCCGGGTAAGGAGCTCGATGGAGTGCGTCGGGCGATCCACACGTTGCTGCGCGACGAGGGCATCACGCTCGACCAGATTGTCGTGCTGACACCGAGGTCGTCCCACCGCTCCGTGCTGCAGGAGAATGCCCGAGTCGGCAATCTCACCCTTACGTGGAATGAGCGGGGCCCGAATCAGGTGAAAGTCACGTCGATCGCCCGGTTCAAGGGGCTGGAATCGGACGTAGTCATCCTGGCCGAGCTCGATCACGCATATCACGAAACGCGCGACGCGCTGCTTCACGTCGGTATCAGCCGGGCCAAGCACCATGCCGTCATCGTCGGGCAGCTTCCGGAACCCGGCGGTATCCGGCAACAGCGCTGACGTGCTGTACCATTGAAACAGGCGAAAGGAGGAGTTCCGGTGGGACTGATTTCCTGGATTATCTTCGGTGCAATTGCAGGATGGGTCGCTGCCAAGCTGGCTGGCACCTCCAACCAGCAAGGGCTGGTGGTCACCACGGTGCTGGGCATCTTTGGCGCCATTGTCGGCGGTTTCCTCTGGGAATTCGTGCAGGATGACGACGTCCAGTTCGGCTGGGACATCGGTAGCTTCGTCATCGCCGTGCTGGGCGGCATTGTCGTATCGTGGGGTTTCGCCTATCTCACGCGAAATCGCGCCTGATCGCCAGCTGGCGCCACGCGCGCGCTTGAAGTGTCCGTGACCCCTCGCGTATGCTGGGCCGGTTGTGATCTGGGGTGCGAGCGCTCCCCACGGCCAATCCCCTCATCTGTGTGCCAAGCCGGGCATAACGTGTGAAGACTGCAAATGCGATCGATTCTTCAGCGTGGTGACAAATTTCAACCTCTTCCCACGGACGATGATCGCCTCGACCAGCAGATTCCGGGCGATCTCTGGAAGAAGTGCCCCAAATGCTCTGAACTGATCTACACGCGCGAACTGGAAAACAATCTGCGCGTATGCCCCAAGTGCGGCAATCATTTTCGGCTGCGCGCCCGAGAGCGAATTGAGCAGTTGGTCGATCCGGGTTCGTTCGTGGAGTGGGATGCTGAGGTGCGCCCCGCCGATCCGCTCGAGTTCTCGGATCCGAGTGGCGCCTATTCCGACAAACTCCAGGCAACCCAGCGCAAGAGTGGCGAATACGAAGCGCTGATCACCGGCTTTGGCACGGTCGACGGCCGGTCCATCGTCGTGGCGGTTTCGGATTTCGATTTCCTCGGCGCCAGTATGGGTTCGGTTTTTGGCGAGAAGCTGACCCGGGCGATGGAACGGTGTGCCGAGGCCGGTACGCCGCTCATGTCGGTCAACGCGTCGGGCGGCGCACGGATGCACGAAGGACTCTTTTCCCTGATGCAGATGGCCAAAACGGTCGCGGCGTTTGCCCGGCTGGGTGAAGCGAGGGTGCCCCACATCTCACTCCTGGCCGACCCGTGTTACGGCGGCGTGACGGCGAGCTATGCCACGATTGCGGACGTGATCATCGCCGAACCGGGCACGCTGGTTGGTTTTGCCGGCCCCCGGGTGATCGAACAGATCACCAAGCAAAAGCTGCCGGACGGGTTCCAAACGGCCGAGTTCCTGCTCGAGCATGGCATGATCGACTTCATTGTGGAGCGGGGTGACCTGAAGCGGACCGTCGCGGAGCTGCTCGATCACTATGCGCGCGTCCATCAGGTCGATCGAGGCGAGAGCATTCCCTGGCAGCCGAATCTGGCCCGTTCCAACGGCGTGGCGCCAAAAGCTGCCAAACCGGGTAAGAAATCATGAGACGCGCGCTCAATCGCCGGTCTGAATCGACGGCCACACTCGAACCGGTCGAGTCTGTGGCGCTGACGCCCTGGGACCGGGTCAAGCTGGCCCGGCATCAGAGCCGGCCTCATTCGCTTGATTACATCAATGTGCTCTTCACCGGGTTTATCGAGCTGCATGGCGACCGCCTCTTTGGCGACGATCCGGCAATCGTCGGTGGGCTGGCCCGATTCGGCGACCGGACGATCGTGGTCATCGGGCATCAGAAAGGTGGCGATACGCGGGAGAACATCCGGCGCAACTTCGGGATGGTTCGTCCCGAGGGGTATCGCAAAGCCGAGCGATTGATGCGTCATGCGGAGAAGTTCGGTATCCCGGTGGTCACTTTCATCGACACGCCGGGCGCTGAACCGGGTATCGGGTCGGAGGAGCGGGGCCAGGGCACCGCTATCGCCGAGAGTCTGCTGACGATGGCCGGTCTGAAAACGCCGATTGTGGCGGTGATCATCGGAGAGGGCGGCTCAGGAGGCGCGCTGGCGATCGGCATGGCCGACAGAATGCTGATGCTGGAGAACGCCGTCTATGCGGTGGCGTCGCCGGAGGCCTGCGCGGCGATTCTCTGGAAAGATGCCGGCAAAGCGCCGCAGGCGGCCGAAACCATGCGCATTACCGCCGAGGATCTGCTCAGCTTCGGCATCGTCGACGAGGTCATCCCCGAGCTGGTTCCCGCACACGAGAACACGCATGGCACGATCTCAGCCGTCGGCGATGCCGTTCAGCGCGCCCTCGACGAGCTGATGGAAGTCGTCGACCAGCCTTCGGGTCTCGACCGCCTCATGGAACAGCGCTACGAACGCTTCCGCCGGATCGGGGTGTGGAGCGAGGCGTTGCCGGTCGCGGCTGAGTAGACCGGAAGCGTGACTGCCATGCTGCACGTCGTACAACACCACTGGAATGATATCGCCGGGATTTGTCGGCGATATGGAGTGCAACGGCTGGAGCTTTTCGGTTCCGCGAGTCTTGCACTCGATGATGCACCCGAACCCGCCGATATCGATTTCCTGGCCTTCTATGACGAGGGCTATGACTTCGGGCCCTGGATGACGCGAGTTCTTTCACTCGAGTCGGAGTTGAGCGACCTCCTGGGCTACCCGGTCGACATCGTCCTGGAAAAGGCGCTGGAGAACCGTTGGTTCCGTCGTGAAGCAGAGAAGACCCGGCAGGTTATCTACGATGCATCCAAAATCACCGAAGTTGCTTGAGGATGTTGTCGACACCGGGCTGAAGCATTCATCCCCGCCTTTGATTCGACCGACTGACTGCGTCGAGCGGCCGGGCAGACAATGCATCATCCTGGTTGAGGTTCGTTATCGACCTGCGGTCGATCGCTCCGGCAGAGCGCCGGAGCCTACGTCCGCTGGGATCGGGTCGTCGATCGATCTAGGCTTCGCGTTGTCCACTGCGTCATATCCACAACGTTTGTAGCCTCCGGCGCTCTGCCGGAGGAATGGCCCGGAGGGCCATAAGCTCGTCGTCAGGGCCTGGGCGGACGAATGCGTCGTCGCCGTTGAGGCTCCTTATCGACCTTCGGTCGATCGCTCCGGCAGAGCGCCGGAGCCTACGTCCGATGGGGTCGATTGCCTCGACAGAACGCCGGGGCAATCGTCGGGCGCGTAGAGCCCGAAGGTCGCCCGTTGGCCGATATACACTTGTTTGCCCTTTGCCCTTTGCCCTTTGCCCTTTGCCCTTTGCCCTTTGCCTACTGCCTCAACAGCTCAATCACCCGCCCAAACTGCTCGACCCCCTGCGGATTTTCCGGATCGATCTGGATGTGGAGCTCGTCGACACCAAGATCGGCGTACTGCTTGATATAGGCCGCGATTTCGGCGTAGTCGCCGGTGAAGACCCCCGATCGGGCTCGTCGCTTGCGGACCGAAGTCATGCCGAAGTGGCCCTGCCAGCCAGGGAGGTTGACGGTGATGCCGTTCGAGCGATCGAGCGATTGGCGGTCGCGGTCGTTGCGATCGCATGCTTCATCGACCATCGCCTTGATGTCGGGGATCAATGCGGGATCGGCGACGGTTGGGCAGTTCCACATGTCGGCGTATTTGGCCACGAGGTCGAGCATCCGCCAGCCTTTTCGCTGCAAGCCCATGTCGTCGCCGAGCGGCGTACCCGCAATGGTGCCGATCATGATGGGAATGTCGCCGTTGGATGGCCCGCGTGGTCTGAGCTCGCAGTCACGCGCGGTGTAGAACTCTCCCTCGAAGTCGATATGCCCGTCGCGCAACAACCCATGGATGATCTGGATCGCTTCGTCGAAACGGCCAATGCGGTGATCGAAGGGGAAGCCGAACGCCCGGTATTCCGGTTCATGCCAGCCGGCTCCCAATGCCAGAATCAGACGACCGGCGCTGATCTCGTCGACGGTGTCGGCCATCTTGGCGATGAGTGCTGGATTACGCCAGCCGGTGCAGAGGACGTGTGAACCGACTTTGATCTTCGACGTCACCGCCAGCAGTGCGGTGACCACCGACCACGACTCCCAGATGCCATAGCGCTCGACGCCGGCGGGCTCGTGGATGAGATGGTCGGGAATCCACGCCGAATAGAAGCCCACATCCTCGGCCATCTGAACCATATCCTTCATGGTCTGCCAGGAGTGGGTGTAGTTGTCGGTGCGATCTTCGATGTCGGTCACGATCAGACCGAGGCGGGGTGTGGTCGTCATGGTCTCCAGATCCGTTGTTGTCATGGTCGATGCCAGTTGATGTCGTCATCGTAGCGCGAAAGCTGGTCTCCGGCGTGAGTGGGGTGGGCCGGGTCACAAACGGGTGGATTCGGTGGTCATGTGGACCGGTTCATGCACTATGATGATTCCTCCGATCAGAACCCGGGAAGAGGGGGTGGAGAAGCTGCCTCCCCGCATTCTCGAAAGGTCTCGAACTGCGAGACGAGAAATGGAACGAGATCGTGAATGCATCTGACCGCGCCGCACATGATGTCGACGCCTACATCGCCAACTTTCCCTCCGACGTGCAGAGCCGGCTGGAGGAGATGAGGGCAGTCATCCGGGAGGTGGCCCCGGAAGCGGAAGAATCGATTTCGTATGGCATTCCGGCATACAAGCTCGCCAGGAAACCCCTCATCTATTTCGCCGGGTATGCCAAACATCTGGGTCTCTATCCCTTGCCGCCCGATCCCGATCAGGAGCTGGCCGATGCGATGGCGCCGTATGTCGCCGGCAAGGGGACATTGCGGTTTCCATTGGAGAAGCCCACGCCGCTCGACGTGGTTCGCCGGGTTGTGGCCGATCGCAAACGACATCTGCAACCAGACGCCTAGCACGGCGCCGGGCGCCCACTTCTGAGCGCCCGGTCGATATCAGATCAGCTTGAACGGCAACGCTACCGGCCCCGGGTCAGCGCAGCATACCCCCATGAAACGATGACGCCGCCGATCAACGCGACGATCAGGCTCCCGATACTCCAGCTGAAGCTGAACGAGTCGTCGGCGATGGCGCTGTAGAGCGCTCCACCCACAATCGCACCGACAACCCCCAGCACGATGTTGGCGATCCACCCCTGGCTCTTGTCAGTCCCCAGAATGAGACTGGACAACCAGCCGACCAGCGCGCCAAACAGAATCCACGACAGCAACCCCATTGTGATGACCCTCCAATGTGCTAAGCCCCATCCAAGTGGGACAGGTTTACCGGTTGGTCAATGCAAGGAGTGTACCAAGGGGACGGAGGCGGATAGGCGGAGAGGCGGAAAGGCGAGGGGGCGTAGTCGTCCGGCGCTGGGCTGGTGGTGGGTGTTACCGGGCTTTGTAGAGGAGCCAGAGGAAGTAGGGGGTGCCGATCAGGGCGGTGACCAATCCCGTGGGTATTTCTCTTGGAGCGAGGGCGGTTCGGCCGATCGTGTCGGCAACAATGACCAGGATCGCCCCGATCACTGCCGCGAACGGAATCAATGCCCGGTGTTTTCCAGGCAGCAACAACCGCGCGGCGTGCGGGCCGATCAGGCCGACAAATCCGATCGTGCCGCAGATGGCCACGGCCGCCGAGGCGAGCGCAACTGCGGTGCCAAGAATGAGGAGGCGCGCTCGCTCAAGCGGCATTCCCAGGGTGCGCGGCAGTTCCTCGCCGAGTGCCATCATGTCCAGCCATTTCGCGCAGATCCACGCCAGCGGCATGAGCACGACAAGCCAGGGCAGAAGGGTCAGGACGTGGCTCCAGGTGCGGGCATAGGTGCTGCCGGCCAACCAGGAAAGCGCCGTGGTCATATGCATTTCGGCGCGAACGATAAACATGGTGATGATCGAAGCACAGGCGGCGGATACACCGACGCCAACCAGCGCCAAGCGGATAGGAGCGACGCCACCATTTGACCAGGACGCGAGGTAGACAATCGCAAATGCCAGTACACCGCCAAGAAATGCGGCAACCGGCAGCCAGGAGATCGGCACATTGGGGAAGGCGACCATGACCGCCAGGGCGCCGACGCCTGCCCCGCCCGACACGCCAGCCAAATCGGGTGATGCCAGAGGATTGCGCACGATTCCCTGAATCATCAAACCGCTGACCGATAGCGCCGCGCCCGCCATACCCGCCACCAGAACGCGCGGCAACCGGTGGTCGACCACGAACACCCTGGTCAGGTCGTCGGACTGGCCGGTGGCGACATCCCAGAGTGTGGTCAGGCTGCGGAACTGGTCTCCCAGCGCCAGTCCGGCCACGACGACGATGCCGAGAAGGGTGAGCGCTAGCAGCCAGACCGGCCAGGTACGGGAACTGGCGCTGGCTGCGCGTTCTGGCGACTCGGTTTGATGACTGCCGGCGGCCGTTCGGCGTGCCAGCCAGGTCAACCAGGGTGCTCCGGCCAATGCCGTGAAAACGCCGGCGGGGATTTCGTCCATCGGTCCGGCGACCCAGCGGCCGATGACATCGGCCGAAACGACGATCACCGATCCCCACAATGCCGCCAGCGGCACGATCAGCGCATGGCGCCGGACGCCGGCCAGCCGCACCAGATGAGGCGCCACCAAGCCGACGAACCCGATCATGCCGACGACGGTGACGGCCAGTGCGGCCAGCAGCACACCGGCGATGACCGTGATCGTGCGCGTCAGCCAGACATGCTGACCGAGCGCGGTGGCGGTGTCGTCGCCAAGCCAGAGAATGTCGAGCTGCCGCCCCAGCAGGAAGGTGATGGCCAGTCCCAACATCAGGACCCATGGCCAGGCCGTGGAGATCTTGTCCCAGTTTCGTTGAATCAGCGCTCCCGAACCCCAGAAATTGATCCCGGTGACGGTGTACTCGTTGAAGATGATCAGGACGGTGGAAATGGCGCCGAGGGAGAGGGTTGTGGCCATCCCCGCCAGCGCCAGACGGGTGGGATTGGAACCGGAGCCAAGCAGGTAGACCAGCATGGCCGCCAGCAACCCACCAGAAAAGGCGACGGGCGCCGAACCCCATGCCATCAACGATGGGGCGTAGATCGTTGCGGCGACGACAGCGAGAAAGGCCCCCGCATTGACGCCGATGGTTGTTTCGGAGGCGAGCGGATTGCGCGTCGCCGCCTGCAGCATGACCCCTGCCATCCCCAGAGCGGCGCCGGCCAGGATTCCCGCAGCGGTGCGGGGCAGGAGCGCATAGCGAACGATGGTGTGTTGCAGTGAGCCATCCGGTGTGACGATCGCTTCCAGAATGCCCCGGATGCCCAGTTCGGGCGCTCCCTGCCGGACGTGGATTGCCGAGACGACAAAGAGCGCCAGAAATCCGGCCAACGCCAGTACCCCGGCACGGCTCCAGGTCCGGGCGCGGGGTACTGGTGGGGCGACGATATCGCTGGTGATGGCTGTAGCCAAGCGCTACTCGCTCCTGCGGAGTGACCGGTGAGGGTGGGTTATGCGTCGCCAGTCAGAGCGGCAACCACTTTGTCGACCAGCAGGGTGACCGAGTGATGCGCGCCGAAGGTCCACGTATCGCCGCCCAGCGCGTAGGTCTGGCCGGCCTGAACGAATGGCAGGCTGGTCCAGATCGGGTCAGTGGCGAGCGCCTCTTCGAAAATGTTGTCGTCGTCCTGGACGACATAGAAGAAGTGGGAATCCTCTGGAACCTTGGCCAGCGCTTCGACGGCGACGGTCTGGAATCCCCAGGGGTCGGACTCGATATCTCCTTCGCCGATCCAGCCATTGGTCAGACCAAGCGAGGTCAAGGTGTAGGCAAAGAGCGACCGGTCGTTGAAGAGCCGCATCGTCGGAACGGTTTCCGACGTGAATGCCTGAGCGACGACAAATGGCGCTCCAGCCAAACCCGCATCAGCGAGCGTGGTGGCCGCGGCGGCCAGATGCTCGGTGGTTGCCGCGATGACTTCCTCGGCCTCCGCTTCCCTGCCGAGTGCGACGGCGACGGTTCGGAGGGTGTCATCGATGTCGGCAATCGGCGTTTCCCCTTCCGTTTTGGGGACGGTGTCGAGCAGGATGGTCGGGGCAATGGCGTTCAACTGGTCGAGAATGACTTCATCGCGATCGGTCATCCCGAGAATCAGGTCTGGTTCCGCGGCTCCGAGTGATTCCAGACTGGGTTCGTAGCGCAGGCCAACATCGCCAACCCCTTCTTCGAGTGGAACGGGCGGATTGACCCAGGTGTTGAACCCTTCGACATCAGCAATGGCTACTGGTTGAACGCCGAGCAGGAGAACATGCTCGACCAGGTTCCACTCGATAGGCACAACGCGCTGTGCAGGTCCCGGCAGAGTGACGTCACCCATCGGTGTGGTGACGATGACCTCGCCGCTCTGCGCAGCAATGTTTGCTGCCGGGGATGCCAGCGCCAGGGCGGCTCCTCCCGTCAGCTTGGCGAAATCGCGACGCGTGAATGAACCCTTCAGAACCATGTCCGTTGTGCTCCCCGTGTGTTGTGCCAATCGGTGTCCGCTGGGATCGAAGGCGGAGCGATTCCGCGCTGCGATGTCCAGTGAACGAATTCTGACTAAATTAGTCAGAATTGCGCGGAATGTACCAGCGCGGCGCTCTTGCAGTCAACAGCGGTTCCGGCGAACCGGTTGCCTTACGCTCCGCCCGGTGTGGGAAGCACTTGGCGAGATGAGCCTTCAACGTTGTTCGATCTGTCGCGAAAAGAAGCGGACACGAGCGGACAGAAGGCATTCGGCAGGCACATCGGAACCTGCCCGAGGGGGTGAGGAATGACGGAGACGTCGATGCCGAACACCTGCCCAATTGCGGCGGGTGTCATGACTTCCAGCGGCGAGCCCTGAACGGCGATCTCCCCATCTCGCAGCATGATGATGTGATCGCTGAAAGCGGCGGCCTGATTGAGATCGTGCAGCACCCAGCCAACGGTGATGCCCCGTTCGGCGTTCAAGCGGCGCACGAGCGAAAGGACCTCCAGCTGGTAGCGCACATCGAGGAAGGTGGTCGGCTCGTCCAGGAGGAGCACGCCGGATTCCTGCGCCAGCGCCAGCGCGATCCAGGCACGTTGCCGCTCGCCACCCGAGAGGGTGTCGACGGTTCGGTCCCGCAAGTCATTCAGACCGGTGACATCGATCGCCCACTCTATAACGTCACGGTCTTTTCGGCTGGGGGAGCGGAGCAATCCCTGATGCGGATACCGGCCGTACCCGACCAGATCGACGACGGTGATGCCATTGGGAATCGATGACGACTGGGGCAGCATGGCCAGTTGCCGGGCGACTTCCCGCGTCGATTGCTGATGAATATCCTGCCCGTTCAGCAAGACAGCGCCATGCGCCGGTTTCATCAACCGGGCGATCGAGCGGAGCAGGGTGCTCTTGCCGCAACCATTCGGGCCGGCAATCGCGGTGATCGCCCCTTCGGTGATCGACACTGTGAGGTCGTTGACAATCGTTCGCTCGCCGTAGACCAGGCGAAGATCGCGCGTATCGATGGCGGCGTTCGGTGCGGTGAGCGTGCTTGCCACAGTCTGGTTGTTTCCCACATGAGTGGCCCGGGGCCGAAATTCCGACCTGATGCGTCGGCTTTGCGAGCATATCTATTCGCCGATCTGACTGTCAACCCGGTTCTGGCGAGAAGGGATCGGGTCTGTTCGGATGTTGGCGTATGCTGTCGCAACAGAATTTTCTCCGGCGGCAGGACCTTCATATGAGGAGCAGGGCATGAGCGAGAAGCGAGCGAAAGCGGCGGTGGTCGGGGTGGGGTTGATCGGCGAGCAGCATGCCGACGCCTACGCCAACTACCACCGATCCGATCTGGTGGTGGTCCACGATCTCAACGCCGAACGGGCCCAGGCTGTGGCCGACCGACTCGGGTGCAAGGCGACCACCAATCTCGCCGACATCGCCAATTCGGATGTCGAGGTCGTGTCGGTGGCGACTCCAGACCATCTGCACTACGAAGCCACGATGGCCATGCTCGAGGCGGGCAAGCATGTCTGCGTCGAGAAACCGCTGGCGACTATTACGAAGGAAGCCGAGGGCATGGTCCGGCTGGCCGCTGAGAAGGGCGTCAAGCTGACCGTGAATCTCGGCAACCGCTGGAACGATGGCTTCAAGAGCATCCGCGACAGTGTGCAATCGGGTGAAGTGGGCGATCCCGTCTTCGGGTACTGCCGGTGCAGCGACACGATCTGGGTGCCGACAACGATGCTCTCCTGGGCTGGCAAATCTGGCCCGCAGTGGTTCCTTTTTGCCCACACCATGGATCTCTTCCGCTGGTTTTTGGGGCAGGAGCCGAAATCGGTCTACGCCGTGGGCACGAAGCGCGTCCTGGCCGCGAAAGGGATCGATTGTTTCGACGCGATTCAGGCGGTTGTCCAGTTCGAGAAGACGTTTGTCACCTTCGAGACCTCATGGATTCTGCCTGAGGCGTGGCCGGCGATCGTCGAGTTCGAACTGACGGTGAACGGCGACAAGGGCCGGCTTGGGTTTGACGGCATTCGGGGCGGCTTCGAACTCTCCAGCGATATCGTCGGCAAGCATATGTTCGCCCGGCCGTCGCTGTGGAACTACTTCAAGCTCCCCGACTCCTGGTGGGGCGCTCCGCGCAATCTGGTCGACGTGGTCCTCGATGGCGGCGATCCGACCATCGACGCCGCGGATGGTGTCGCCGTGACGGCTATGATCGAAGCGACCGAGCGCTCGATCGCGGAAGGGCGGCCCGTGCAGATTTCGGAGCTGATTTCCGCCTGACGGCAAGGGCACGATCATGCGACCGCATATCTCGGTACTGACGATTGGCGTCGAAGATCTCGAACGGTCGCTGCTCTTCTACCGGGATGGTTTGGGGTTGCCGGCATCGGACATCCAGGGGGATGATCTGGAGTTTGGCGCGGTCGTCTTTATCGAGTTGCAGAGCGGGTTAGCCCTGGCGCTCTGGCCCCGAACCAGCATTGCGCATGACAGCGGGATGCCGCTGAGCGGCGCCAGCCCGACCGACTTCACCATCGGTCACAACGTCGGCTCGCCAAACGAGGTCGACGCGGTGATGTCTCAGGCAGAACGGGCGGGCGCTACCGTCGTCAAACAGCCCAAAGAGACTTTCTGGGGAGGGTACGCCGGGTATTTCCAGGATCTAGACGGTCACCTCTGGGAGATCGTCTGGAACCCGGACGGATTGCCTCCGGACGACGCAACATAGCGCCCTCCTCGTCCCCAGGGATGATGTTCGGAAGCCAGCATGGCCGACGCATTGGTGGCTTCGGACAATCGGCGCTGGTGATGCGAGGGGACTGGCACAGTGACCTCCCCTGCGGGCCATTGGGGAGAGAAGATCGTCCCAGTGAGCGATTAAGCTTGGACTCTGCACAGTATCTGCGGGCACCCTTCGTCCCGGTTGCTCGTTGTGGCATAACACCGAAGGTTTTCGATGGATACGGATGAGATCAAACGATCCGCGGCGACCTCTGCCAGTCAGCGCTTGCCGGGGCCGATCCATATGCCGTTGATTGGTCGAAGCAGGGATACGGACGCGCTTGTCGCTCTGCTGGTCAACGGACGGCACCCTGTCGTCACGCTGACAGGTCCCGGTGGGGTGGGCAAGACGACGCTCGCCGTGGAAGTGGCGGAACAAGCTCGTTCGGTTCTCGGTAATCGCCTGATGCTCGCGCATCTGGCCTCGTTGCGTGAACCCGACCATCTCCTCTTCGAGCTTTCCCACCAGCTTGGATTGACCGAGCACCACGATGCCAGCGTGTTCGATCTGCTGGCCGGGTTTCTTGCGGCGACTGACACCTTGTTGCTGCTCGACAACATGGAACAGCTCGTCGATGCCAGTCCGGATATCGCCCGCCTGAGCGCGGCTGTGCCCGGTCTGCGTCTGCTGATCACCAGCCGGGAAGCGCTGAACATTCGTCACGAGCGGGTCTATCCCGTCGGCACGCTGCCGGTCGACGAGCGGGATGGGGGTGGACAGGCTCCAGCGGTTGAGCTCTTTCTGAGCTATGCGGCCAGAGCGGGCGCTCACTACGCGCCGGGCGAGCAGGATGTCCGGGAGATCGAGACGATCTGCCGGAAACTGGACGGGTTGCCACTGGCCATCGAACTCGCCGCATCCTGGACGCGAGTCATGTCGCCAGCGGCGATCGGCGCTCTGCTCGACCGGCAAGTCGGTTCGCTCCGGTCGCCGATGCGAGACATCCCCGACCGTCACCGCACGTTGCAGGCGGCGATTTCCTGGAGCTATGACCTGCTGGATGCGGAGGAGCAGCGATTCTTCCGGGCTGTCTCTACCTTCAATGGTCCGTTCAGCAGCGACGCCGCAGCAGCAGTGTTCGGTGTGCCTGCTGGCTCCATCGATGTCCTTCACCAAATCGCGACGCTCATCAGCAAGAACATGCTGCGGTCGGTTCCGCATGCGGATGACACCGAGGAACGGTATGAGCTTCTGGAAACGATCCGGGCGTTCGGGCGCGAAGAAGCAGTGCGCCTCGGCGAGTCAAAGACGTTCGGGGAACGGCATGCGCGCTATGAGCTCGATTTCCTCGAACGATCGGTGGAGAGATTGCTCAGCCCGGAGCGAATCGCCGCACTGGAGCATCTGGACCGGGAGTACCCAAACATCCGGTCGGCATTGAGCTGGTTCATCGAAGAGGGGGATGCGCGGCATGCCCACCAGGTGCTGGCCATTATCTGGCGGTACTGGGAGCCCCGGGGGCTTCTCCACGAAGGGATGTCCTGGGCGGATGCGGTTCTGTCGATGCCGCAACAGGTCGATCCGGAAACGCGTGGCTGGGCTCTCTATGGCGCGGTGGTGATGCCATTGAGAACGGGCGAGTACGATCTGATGCTCCGCCTGGTGAATGAGTGCATGGAAGCATTCGAATCATCGGGAAATCAGCGTGGGTATGCGTTCGCGCTCAATGCCAGGGGCGTTTACGAACACGATCAGGGAGCGTACGACCGGGCCGCAGCCATCCACAGCCAGGCGCTCGACATCAGAAAAGCGCTCGACGAGCCCCAGCATCTGATCGAGACGTCGACGGTGAATCTGGCGTTTTCCCTTCTCAAAGCAGGCCGGCTCGATGAGGCGCAGGCGCTCTATCAGGAAGCGCTGGAGCTGGAGTCGGCGAAGGGAATCGTTCATGGCCTGGCCTACGCGTTGAATGGGCTTGGTCTGATTGCGGAAGAGCGAAACGACCTGGACGGCGCGCGCGATTACCACGAACGGGCTATCGAACATCGGAAAGGTGACGATGGCGGCGCATTGGCGGTCTCGCTGATCAATCTGGCCAGAGTTCTGGGCAAACAGGACAACGATCGAGCGTCGCTGCAGCGCTATTGTGCAGCGCTGGATCTCTGCAAAAGCCGCGGTGAAACCCCCGGCGTACTTGAAGTGCTCGAAGGCATCGCCGAGCTCCTGGCCAGGCGGGGTGATTCCCAGAACGCGGGCAGACTGGTTGCCACCGTGCGAACAGAGGGGGAGCGGTTCTCGTTTCCGCGCGGGTCCATTCCTGGGCTGGATGAGAACCTGCCGCCGATGACGATCGATGAAGCGGTTGGGTTGGTGCGAGAGCTCGAGCTTGCTCCTTCCATTGTTACCGAATCGCCGGTCCAGAATCATGGGTTGACAGCTAGAGAACGGGAGATTCTTCACCTGATCTGCGCCGGCAAAACCGATCAGGAGATCGCCGACGAGCTCTTCATTGCCAGGTCGACCGCAAGCCGCCACGTGGCCAATATTTTCCAGAAGGCCGGCGTCAATTCCCGGACGGCCGCCGCTGCGTGGGCACTGCAGCACGGCTTGGGTTGATCGACGCTCCCGAGGCAATCATCACCGCATTCCGGCCAAAGGGAAGAGGGGGAGTTTCTCTGCTGGGTCCCGGCGTCGCCGTTGATCCCGGCGGCGGCTATGTAGCCACTATGTAGATGTGCATGCCAGTGATTTGCATAGTCCTGCGGATGTTCCCTGACTCGATTCAGGAGAGGATGACATGGCGCCCGAATCGAAACGGGCACGGCAGGCGAAAGGGGGAGGAGAAGATCAACGAAGCGTTGTTTGATGCACTGGTAATGGATTCACGTTAAGAGGGGAACACTTGAGTATGAAGATCATACGCCGGAGCCGCAGCGCGGCTCCCTTGATGCATATCCTGGTTCTTGGGGCCATCTTCCTGGCGATAACGGCAAATCTGGCCCCAGTTGCCGGCGGCGACGTTCGTGCCGAATCGACCGCCGATGCGCTGACCGAAGCCGTTTCCGAAACACTGACTGAGGGCGAACCAGAAATCGCCGCGACCACCGGGCTGGACATTCAGGCCACGGGCGGACCGGCTTACGTGACGGTCCACACCTACCTCTGCGATGGCAGTGGGGATTGGGCCGGTCAGTCCTACACGACGCTGCGGGACAGCTGCGCGTCGGTGCAGGATGTCGCGTTCACGTTGACCAGTACCGCGCCGGATGGCGCAGTCACCCTCGATGAAACCGCCGTGTCCGATGGCGATGGCCTCGCATTCTGGTCTGTCGACGCTCCGAGCATGGCAACGATCGCCGAGCTATTGCCTCCTGGATATGGCGACCCGATGGTCTTTTGCGGTTTGGCCACCGGTATGAACCTCTCCCAGACGGGTTCGGCGGGCGGCATTGTCTCTCTCGCGCTGGCGTTCGATGAGCAGTACTACTGCGACTGGTTCAACGTCATGGGCACTGGAGCCGCAGGGGAGGGCGAGGATGAAGGCGAAGAACGATCGGTGTCGATCCTCAAGCTGATCTGCCTCCCGGAGAGCGGGCAACAGACCCTCCTGACGAACGCTCAATCCGGTACCTCCAACCTGGGTCCACGCCAGGGGGATCCCAATGATCCGTCAGGCGACATGCTCTGTACCGAGTTCGAAACCGAAATCGGATCCGGGTTCACCTTCGACGCAACAGTCGACGGTCAGCCGCTCGAGTCGAAAACGACCGACGACACCGGCTACGCGGGCTGGACTGGCATGCCAGAGGGAGAGATGGTCATCAGCGAACAGATTCCGGATGGCTATGGCACCCCCTATTTCTATTGCCATGGCGGGCGGGCGCCGATTGTCAATGGATTCACCAATTCAGCAACTCTGCCGATCATCGGGAAGACCCGGATCGAATGCGTGGTGGTGAATGTTCCGGAAACGGAGGGTGGTTACGCCGACGTCGTGATCTACAAGTGGGTCTGCGAAACCTACCCGGATCCCGTAGTCGTCAAGATCCCGTCCGAGCTCGAAAGCGAAGGCTGCTTCCTCGTGGAAGGCGTCGATTTCGACATCACCTACGGCGAACCGGACGAAATGGTGACGGGCACCACCGACGGTACAGGAACGGTCGAGTGGGGCGGTATCGCGGCCGGAGACATCGCCATCGAGGAGCGGGTGCCGCCCGGGTACGGTGAGCCGGTCATCTATTGCGAGAGCGAACTGCCGACGGGATCGGGGCAGTCTCCGGAGCACGATCCGGTCTATGGCGCTGCGCTGACGGCCATGCTCTCCGACGGCGAGGTGCTGGTCTGCCACTGGATCAATGTGCCGAGCGACGATGCTTCCATCATCATCTACAAGTACACCTGTCCGGACGGGTATGACCTCTGGGCGGATGGCGCAGATCCGGTTTACGAATGCGCCGAACTGACCGATGGTGTCGAGTTCACCATTCGCGGTGATGCGATCGATGAAATCTCGGTGACGGGATCGGCCGGGACTGGCGCGGTCGCCTGGAACGATCTGGCACCGGGTGGATACGCCATCGAGGAAACGCCGCCGCCCGGCAATGCCAGCGCGTTCGTGCTCTCCTGCGAGGGCGGAACCGTGCCAATGATCCAGAATGTGCCGCTCTCCACTGGCTACGATCTGTGGATCGAAGCGATGCCGGGCGATCACATCGTTTGCTACTGGTACAACGTTCCCGAGCCCGACTGGGGCTCCGTGACGGTGATCAAATACGCCTGCGCGACCGAGCACTTTGTCAATTCTCACGACTGCCAGATCTATGAAGACGGTGTGCAATTCCAGCTCTTCCACTGGACCGGTTCGCAGGCAAGCGTGACCGGGTCGGGCGTCACCAACAGCGCCGGGGTCGTGACCTTCGGTGGGCTCGAGGCAGGGTGGTATGAGCTGGATGAGATCGGGGCTGAATGGTGTTACGCGGAAGCCAGCCGCTCGACCAGCGAGGGATATCTCGACGTTCTGGCAGGGAAGAAAACGACGGTCTGGGTCTACAACTGCGGTGTCGACATTCCAAAGAAGCCAGTGGTCACATACCCGAACACCGGGGTGGGGCCGAGCGCAGCAGTGGTGATGCCCTCGGCAGCACCGGTAAGTGAACAGGGAGCGCATCTGGCGCTCCCGCACAACCGGATCGCCGGGATTCTGGACAGCCGCATCGCGCTCAGCATGGCCGGTGGATCGCGACCGGCGGCGATTTCCATCGACTCGATCGGGCTCTCAGCGGAAATCGAAGTGCTGGAGATCGTCGATGGCGCGTTCCAGGAACCCACCTCTGCGGACAGGGTCGCCTGGTACAAGGAAACCGGCCGCCCGGGGATGGTGGGAAACATGATCCTCGCCGGTCATCTCAACTACTGGGGTGATCCGGAAGGGGTCTTCTTCGCGCTCGATCAGGTGCAGGAGGGCGAGCTTGTCGAGATCGTCGATCCTCTGGGAGGCACTCATCAGTACAAAGTGACGGCGGTCGAACTCCTCGATGCGACGAGCGATACGCTGCAAGCGATTGCCGCGGACAGCGATGCATCGACCCTGACGCTGATCACCTGTGGCGGTCAATGGGACGGAGGGTCTCAGACCTATCTGCAGCGAACGGTCGTGAAAGCTGAGCTTGTCAGGTAGACGGTCACTCTGACGAAACGCGAGAGCCGGAGCGATATCGTTCCGGCTCTCGTGTTCGCGTCAAGATCAAGATAGTTGCGCGAGGATGGATTTCTTGCAGTGTATTTTGGCTGACTGCCGCATGGCTATGAGCAGTCGCCGGTCTTTGTCGCAGCTTCGATATCGGGAACAGGGAGATTCTCCTGTGAATTTGCCGCCCGGAACAGGATCTGCCCGTCGTCATCGATGATCAGCACGCCGCACTTTGTGATTTGTTCGTCACCCTCTTCCACCGCCATCAACCGGTTGCCTTCTGTGATCGGAGCAGGATCGGCCAGCACGGCAGTCTTGATCGCCCAGCTCGCGGACAAGACCGCGAGGACGATCGCAAGTATCGAAAGCCCCAGCGCCACTTGTTTCCAGGTGGTCTGACTTGAGAAGTGAGACCTAATCTTGGTGGTTTCAGCTTCGGCGAGCAACTCCACGCTCGGAGGCTCATTCCACACTCCGTTGGCGACTGTTGCGATGGCTGTTCCGAGGATGGCAAACAGCAGGGCCGCCAGGCCGGTGTCCACGACAGTCTTCTGGTCGTCGTGAGAGAGAGACGTGATCGAACCGGCGTCAAAGGAGAGCCCGAGAACCGATGTGATTCCGAGAATCCCGGTAATCGCACCCGCCCATGCCGCCAAGGCCTTCAGTGTTGAACTTGTCTGCTCTCGGGCGGCAATACCGGTGCTGAACTGCAACTGGGCCCGTCCAATTTGGGCTTCGGTCGGTTCGTGTGCCATTTGTGGATCCTTTCGGCTAGAACGGGCAGTTCGACAGTTTGGTTTTGACTACCGTAGTGGGAGCACTGTCATGATGCTGTGCTCTGCGACACACTCCGGCGGCATATCTATTCCCCACCCTTGAAGTGGGATGCAGTGACTCGGGTCTTCCGGCAGAGCGCCGGAGCCTACGTCTTTGGCACAGCAGCCGGTGGTCAGAACGATCCCGTCCCATCCGTGATAGAGTGACTTCGGTTTACAGACTCATCTTGATACTTGCGCAGTGCCCGGATTGCTTCGACATTCCTTGGTGGGAGGGCTCTGGTTCATGGATGGCAATCGATTCGACAACGCCATTCGCGCGCTTGGCGGTGGACTGAGCCGGCGTCAGGTCATTCGGGCGTTGCTGGGTGGCGGCGCCGGCGCAGTTGCTGGTGGGCTGGCGATCTCTCGTGAAGCGCGGGCACAGGCTGGTCCTGGCGAGTCATGCACTGTCGACACCGACTGCGCTGTTTCGACGCTCGGTCCATGCTGCGGGGCGGTTTGCGAGCAAGGAATCTGCCGGCAATTCTCCGACGACGCCAAGTGCAGCGGCGAGGGCGAATGCTTTTCCTGCAATGGCAACAATGGAACGTGCGAGTACTCCTGCGGTTCCGATGAGATCTGCTGCGACGGTCGGTGCGTCGAAACCGAGTGCTGCACGGATATCGATTGCCAGGAAGGGTTCATCTCTCTCGGGTGCTTCAACTCCATCTGCATTGCTGGTTCGTGCGAAACCGTCATCGACAACGGGAAATGCACGGGAGAGAAGTGTTGCTGTGTCGACGACGGAACGTGTTCCGCTGAGTGTTGTGGGAGCTGCAGAGGCGCGGGAGAATCGTGCGGCAATCCCCTTATCGCGGACGAGAGCCAGCAGCTGGAGTGCTGCGATGGACTGGTCTGTTGTGGAGATGGCGACGATCGAGTCTGCGGTCAATGCTGTGGCGATGAGGATTGCGGCTACTCGCCTTGCGCGCGCGTCACATGCAACGCGGAGACCCATGTCTGCGGCGCCGTTTCCCTTTGCCCGCCGGTGGCGCCGGGAACCTATCAGTGCTGCGCGGTTGGTCCAGGAGAGGACTATTGTTACGGTACCGCCGCGATCGCCGAGTTCGACTGTTGCTCAGATGAAGATTGCTGGGACCAGGTGGCGCCACAGTCGTGTCAGTTCGGCTACTGCCGGAACGGACTTTGTGAGATCGAGCTGGACGATTCCGTCTGCCCCGATGGCCAATGTTGTTGTGACAATGGCTCCTGCCATGAAAACTGCTGCGAACCGTCATCGTGTGAGGATGACCACGATTGCCGCAAGGGGTCGATCTGCTGCGCCGGAAATTGCCGGGAGATCGAGTGCTGCATCGACGATGTCCTGACCGGCGGCAACCCGAACGACCGCTGCCCCGGCAAGTGCACCTGTTTCGAGGGGTTGTGCGTCGATAAGCACCAGAACCACTGCGATGTTTGTCACTCGGACAAGGAATGCGGCAAGGGCGAATGTTGTTGCAAGGATGGCAGCTGCTCGCACAAATGTTGTGGTTGGTCGGGTAGACCGAGCAAGACGACGTCGCCGCCGGTGCAGATCGACACGTTGCCGAATACGGGGTCAGGCCCCGGTCAGGTCAGCACGCCCTTGATTGCCGGCGCGGCGCTCGCAGCCGGCGCCGCGGCTTTGCTGGCCGCGCAGCAGATGCGTGAGGACGAGTCTCAGGAGCGCGGTGCGTAGGTCCGTCGCACCCGGAGCAACGATCCGGAGCAGAATGTAGTTCGGGCACCTGTGGCCCGGCACTCAGCAGTCGGATGCTACCGCACCCTCTCTCGACCGGAGGGCGTCCCTCACCCCCGACCCCTCTCCCGACCGCGGGACGTCCCTCACCCCCGACCCCTCTCCCGACCGCGGGAGAGGGGAGTTGGTCTTTTGCCCTTTGCCCTTTGCCTTTTGCCCGTTGCCCCATCACCTCGTCACCCCACGCGTCGTCAGCGTCAATCCGCCGTCGATGGTGAGAACCTGGCCGGTGACCCAGCGGGCTTCGTCGCTGGCGAGATAGACCGCGCCCCAGGCGATGTCCCAGGCGGTTCCTTCGTTTTGCAGGAGCGCAGACCGGCGACGTCCTTCACGGAGCTCGGGGGTGACGAACGGCTCGACCATCGGGGTCCAGACCAGCCCGGGCGCAATCGCGTTGACCCGGATCGACTGTTCCGCCAGCTGACTGGCGAGCGAGATGGTGAGTCCCACGATGGCGGCTTTGGTCGTTTGATAGGCGGTCGCGACGCCATAGGCGCGCATGGCGGCAACTGACGAGACGTTGACGATTGCGCCACCGCCTGCAGTTTCGAAATGGGGGATCGCGGCTTGCGACGTGAAGAGCATGCTCGTCACATTGACGGAGAACATCCTGTTCCAGTCGGCTTCGGTGACGTCGCGGACGCCCTCCGGCATCACGATGCCGACATTGTTGTGCAGGATGTCGAGCTGTCCGAAGTGTTCGACGGCAAATGCGGTCATCGCGTCGCAGGAGGACTTGTCAGCGACGTCGGCCTGACAGGCGATCGCGTCGCCGTACTCGCGACGAATCTGCGCGGCGGTTTCCTCCGCCCGGTCGAGGCTGAGATCGACACAGACGACTTTCGCCCCTTCCCGGGCGAAGGTGATCGCCGCGGCTTTGCCATTGCCGACACCGGAGCCTTGCGATCCGGCGCCGGTGACGATGGCGACTTTGTGGAGGAGGCGTCCTGACATGGGTGTGGTCCGAGGTTCGAGGTCCGTAGTCCGTAGTCCGAAGTTTGTGGGGGCATTGTACGGAAGTCGGACGAATTTCCTCACCCCCAGCCCCTCTCCCGACCGCGGGACGTCCCTCACCCCCGACCCCTCTCCCGACCGCGGGAGAGGGGGGCCAGCTACCATCGCCGTTTGCCCTTTGCCCTTTGCCCTTTGCCCTTTGCCCTTTGCCTATTGCCCAGCGTTTAGCGCCCGCCTAAATCGCGAACCTCAGCATCGCCGCCACGCCTCCCAGGTCGTCCAGTGGCTGGACGGTTTCCTTGCGGGGGGCTGTCTGGCCGGTGGCGGGGATGTCTGCGGTGGCGTCGACACCGAGGGTGCCTTTGACGATTTCGATCTGCGATCCGCTTTGCACGGCCTGGCGGATCATCTCCTCCTCGAGGGGAACGGCCAGCAGGTTGGCGATGTCGCCGCCGGCGGGATGCTCGGCAGGTGGGTCGCCAATACCGAAAAGCTGCATCTCCGGGTCGATCCAGCCCGGTTGGCTATAGACGCGGGTCATGATCAAGCGATGAACCTGACCGTTGCGCAGGGCGTTCAGGACGTCGACTGTCCCAGCCACGGCGTTGCCGGTGGACAGCGCATTCAACACTTCTTCGACCTGCGCTGCTTCGCGTCTGCGCTCGAAATCAACTGCGAGAGGCCGTGCTTTCGCCAGCACTTCGTCGAACGGCGCATCGATATCGATGCGGATCGAGCCGATTACCTTGTCTGTCACCGACTGATGGAACGCAGCGAGGAGTGCTGGCTCCATCACCTCGGACGCCGCGAGGACGAGACGGCGGCATCCCGTCTCCTCCAGGGCTTTCTGGGTTTCAGCGGCAATGGCTTTGGCGAACGCCTGCACGCGCTCGTCGGCCCGGGCTTTGTAGCGGCGCTGACTGAGTCCGCCACTCTTCTGTCGCCGGGGGTAGAGGGATCCCCGCACGGTTACCGTTTCCGAAACGACATCCTCGGTGACAAAGGAGAGGATCGCCGTGTCCTGGTCGGATTGCAGCAGCGCGTGCAAGGGGTAGTCCTCGACCATCTGAGCGAGCCGCTTGAGCATCGGAATCGGTCCGGCGGTCACCGAGGTTTCCACCGGCACGCCGAGGGGCTCCACATGCAGAACACCCTGCGCACTGTTGCCGACGGCAAAGATGCCCCGGGTTGCGGAATCGATATCCTCCTGGATCGCTTTTGTGATGCCTTCGACATCGGCGGTCAGGCTTTCCAGTGCCGCGGAGCGTTTTTCCTGGTCGGCAATGATCGCATCGGCGGCATCACGGGCCAGCACTTGAGCCTGTCGCTGGAAGGGGGCGCTGCCGTCCGGTTGCCAGTCGAGCAGCGCCGTCAGATAGGGTGTGCCGTTCGACGGAGGAAGCGCGGCGAGACGTCGCAGTGTCATGTCGAGATCGGATAACACAGCGTGCTCGTGAGTCGCTTCGACAATGCTCTGAACCGGGTCTGTTGCGGCCATACCATACTCCTCTAGGTTCGACCCGGCCATCGCAGCCGGATCCAGGGTAACTCTACGAGAGTTTGCGCAACACCAGCGTTGCAGCCCCCGGGTTCCACGTGCCAGTTGCTATGCAATACTGCCGAGTCGAGACGATTCGAACGGATTGAAGGAGAAAGCCGGTGTCGGTCCAACGCCCATCCACGGTCCAAGTGCTCAACGACGTGCCAGTGCCGATGCGGGACGGCGTCAGTCTGTCCGCCGACGTCTACCTGCCGGCGACGACGCAGGGACCGTTCCCGGTCATTCTCTGGCGGACGCCGTATGACAACAATGTCCTCATGGATCACGGGTTCTGGTGGGCGCAGCATGGCTACGCACTGGTATCCCAGGATGTCCGTGGCCGGTATGACTCCGGCGGTGATTGGGTTCCCTGGGAGAGCGAAACCGAAGACGGCTACGACACGCTGGAGTGGATCGGCCAGCAGGCGTGGTGCGACGGCAACATCGGTATGGCCGGCGCGTCCTATTCCGGCCAGGTGCAGTGGCAGGCCGGCTACACGGGACATCCGTTGCTCAAGGCGATCGTTCCCAGGGTGATGGGGAACAACCTCTGGGACAGCCCGCACTACCAGGGTGGGGCGTTCGGGTTGGGCGTCAATGCCGTCTGGGGGTGGCGGACAATGGCCCGCACCATGCAGCGGATCGATCACATCGATTGGCCGGCCGCGCTGCGAACCCTGCCGCTCCGGGATATGGACACCGTTTCAGGGAAACGGCATCCCGCGTTTTCCACCTGGCTGGACAATGAGGAGTATGGCGAGTACTGGCATACCGCTGCCGTGGACGAGCACTTCGACGGATACACGATGCCGATTCTGCAAGTCTGCGGTTGGTACGACCTCTATGCCGGCGGGATGATGGCCAACTTTGTCGGATTGCGTGAGCGGGCGGGCACCGAGCTGGCCCGGCAGAACCAGTTCATGATCATGGGACCGTGGACTCACTCCCAGGCGGGAAGCACCCCTCCCGGCACGACTGACGCCGGCGAACGGGATTTCGGCGCCCAGTCGTTGCTCGATACCCGATCCATCGAGCTGGACTGGTTCGACCACTGGCTGAAGGGGGTCGACAACGATATAGAAAAGGAAGCGCCACTCAAAATCTTCGTCATGGGCGCCGATTACTGGCGAGAAGAGCAGGAGTGGCCGCTGGCCCGGACCGTCTGGACGCCCTACTACCTGCGATCGTCGGGCAACGCGAACACGCTGCATGGCGATGGCTGGCTCAGCACAGCGCCTGCCGACATCGAGACCCCGGACGAATACGATTACGACCCAGACAATCCCTGCCCGACCAAAGGGGGCTGCAACTGCTGCAACCCGGAGGTCGTGCCCTGGGGTGTCTACGATCAGCGTGACGTCGAGATGCGCCCTGACGTGCTGGTCTACACCACACCGCCGCTGGAGCAGGACGTCGAGGTGACCGGACCGGTCATCGCCCACATCTTCGCGGCGACCGATGGACTGGATACCGACTTCACGGCCAAGCTGGTCGACGTCTATCCGGATGGCAAAGCCTGGAATCTCTGCGACGGTATCGTGCGGGGCAAGTTCCGAAATGGCCGGGAGGCGTCGTCGCTGCTCACTCCGGGCGAGGTCTACGAATTCGTCATCGACCTCTGGGTCACGTCGAATGTGTTCAAGAAGGGTCACAGCATCCGGGTCGAGATCAGCAGCAGCAATTTCCCCCGCTTCGATCGCAACCTCAACACCGGCAACCCGATCGCCGACGACGCCTCACCCCGAATCGCGCATCAGACCGTGTTTCATGATGCGGAGTATGCGTCGCATATCTTGTTGCCTGTGATTCCGAACTAGGGAGATGGGACATAGGAAATGGGAAATAGTCCCCCCTCTCCCGCGGTCGGGAGAGGGGCCGGGGGTGAGGGACGTCCCGCGGTCGGGAGAGGGGCCGGGGGTGAGGGACGTCCCGCGGTCGGGAGAGGGCGCGGCGTAAGGGCAGATTCGATCACGAACACAAAGGCCGGTGACCCGCACCAACCCCAATCCCCTGACCCCTTGCCCCTCTGCGGAGGGGTAAGGGGAACGATCGTGGTCAAGCGGGACTCCTCCTTCCCCTTCGCAAAGGGGAAGGAGGCTGGGAGGAAGGGATTAGTCCGGGGCGACGATGCTTCGAACCCCGGAAGCTTGCACCATACCTACTCTCCTCTTCTCCTGTCCGGATCGTGATACCGTGGAAAGGACTCGCGGCAAGACCGTGTGAAACGCGAAGAGAGGGGTGCGACATGGCGACCAGCCTCAGTCCGCGGAACCTGGGACCCGACGACGGAGAATTCCGATGGGCGATGGACGGATCGCTCAGCAGGTTCGTGGCGCCAGCAGAGACGACTGGTGGGGCGTACGCGATTGTCGAGGACCATGTTGGCGGCGGCGAAGGGATTCCCTTTCACCGTCACCCAGGCGACAACGAGTCGTTCTACATCCTGGAAGGGGAAGTCACCTTTCACGTCGAAGACAAAGCTCCGTTTGCGGCGGTGGCCGGTTCGCACGTCTTTATTCCAGGCGAGGTCTCGCCCGCGTTTCAGGTTACGTCTGAAACTGCCCGCTACCTGATCGTCACCACACCGCGTCACGAGCAGTTTTACCGGGCTATCAGCCGCCCCGCGGTATCTCGCGAGTTACCGCCGGCGGAGCCAATGGACATGGAGGCGGTGGAAGCCGCGTGCCAGGCATGGGGTGTGGAGATTCTCGGACCACCACCGGGCGCGTTCTCTGAATGAGCGTGCGAGAGCTGTTCTCGCCGCCTCACCGTTGATTGTCGTTGTCTCTCCTGGCCGGCGATCTTCGAACGGTCGTGCGAACGAAGAAGGAGTACCCAATGGCAGATGATTGGACATGTGGTAAGGGACTAGCGGCGCACGCGAGCGTTCCGGCGGCGATCGGCCAGGTCCTCTCGACGATGGCTACATTGTTCGACCGCCATACACTCGCGCTCGACCCTGCCCAACCTGAAGGGCGAGCGGAGTACGCTGCCTACGCCAGTCTCGCCGCCCAGCATCGGATGATCGCTGCGGCGCTGGCTAGCCTCAGCGCCGAGATGGCTGGCTATGAAAC
Organism: Thermomicrobiales bacterium; assembly: GCA_019637585.1. Taxonomy (GTDB): domain Bacteria; phylum Chloroflexota; class Chloroflexia; order Thermomicrobiales; family UBA6265; genus JAHBVL01. Next base: position 662,604 of record JAHBVL010000001.1, read on the forward strand.
GCTTCCGATGGCCGAACACAACATGGACGTCATGATGTCAGGCAATCTCGACGCCGCCTTTCGAGGAGTGGTCGACGCCGAGCGGGAGCTCCTCGCTGCTCTGCAGTCGACGGTTGATGAGCACGGGGCCATGTTGACCGCGGAGTAGATCACCCGCCCACCGTGGTCGCGTCAATGACCGTTCGAATCCCGCACCCGAATCCTGTTGCCGGTGAACTCCGTCTTAGTGGGTGGAGGTCAGCGGCACCGAATGGTTGGCGAAGGGCGAGTTCTCCATTTGAATAGACAGATGCCGGACGAGGCGAACGATGAGCAGCGGCAGATCGACGCTGCCCGGCGCGATCCGAATGCGTTCGCGCCGCTCTATTCCGCCTACTTCGACCCGATCTACCGCTACTGCTATCTGCGGTTGCGACATCGCGAGTCCGCCGCCGACGCCGCAAGCCAGACCTTTCTGAAGGCGTTCACGGGGATCGGCGGGTTCAGATCCGGGTCGTTCAAGAGCTGGCTCTATGCGATTGCCAGGAATGTCACATCCGACATCCTGCGCGCGTCGCGGCCGCAGTTCGATCTGTCGCACGCCGAGCTGATCGCAGACAACGCTCCCTCCCCGGAAGAGCAGGCGCTTCACGCCGACGATCGAGATCGGCTCTGGCAGGCCCTTTCCCTCCTGACCGCTGAACAGCGCGAAGTGATGGAGCTCCGTCTGGCAGGTTTGACCGGCGCCGAAATTGCCGAGGTCACCCGCCGCAATGTGGCAGCGACCAAGAGCCTGCAGTTCCGGGCGCTCGCCAGACTCCGCACGATTCTCGAAACGCCGATGTTCACCGATGGAGAAGCCGTATGACCTTCTTCCGACGCGAGGCCGACCGCCTCAACACCTACCTCGATGATCAGCTGGCAGGACAATCGATCGATCCGGACGATCTCGATTCCTCCCTGGTCGATACCTGGACCTGGGCGAAGACGGCTATGGCGCAGATGCCGTCCGATCCCGACGCGAAATCAGATACCTGGAGAGCACTCATGCAAGCACACGCAGTGGCGGCGCCGCTTCCCGCCGCTTCTCTGAACCCGCCGGTGCGCCGGCTCGACGACCTCGCGAAGCCGCACTGGAGTCACCGGGCGATGGCCATGGTGGGTGCGGCGGCGCTCGTGATTGGATTGGTGGCCGGAATCGCCGGTTTCGACCGGTTCGGCGGAGGCGGAGCGCCGAACGAGCCCACCTCGATTCCCGCGGCGTCCTTCTTCCTGCCGGGTACGCCGGAAGCCACCGGTTGCGACGTTCGTCGCCGGGAACCGGGCGCCATCGAGCAGATCGTGCAGACACCACCGTCGCAGATGCCCTACTTCCCGCGCCTGAACCCAGATCCCGTCTCCCAACCCATTCTCGAATCGGGACTGGGAGACAACTCGGTCGACGGCACAGCGCTATGGATGAATTCGTCACCCGACGATAGTGCGCAAGCCGGCATTCAGCAGATGCTCGATACCCTCTACGACTGCCGGGCGTTCGCGATCGGTTCAGATGGCCGTACCGATATGGAGGGGCCGTTTTTCTCCCTGTTCAGCGACGACTACTTCCGGCGCGAGCTCAATGGCTATGTGGCTGCCGGACAGGAGGTGCAGCTCGGCGCTTTCTGGATGCCGGCGACCCGGCCCGTGGCTGTCGAGACTCGCAAGTTGATGGATGGCGAGCGGTACCTTGTGGTGCTGGACGAGACGATCGGCCTGGGTGGCGACAGCCGGGTGCTGTCTGTCGTTCCCGGTGAGGATGGCAGCTGGTACATCGACGAAGTCGGCCGCATGACCGATCCGCAGATCGACGCCGAAGGCACGCCGATCGCCTCCCTAGATTTCAGCGATGTAACGCCGGTTCCGGCTGTGGAACGCTTCCCGCACGAGCTGACGATGGCGATTGCCGATCTCACCGTCGCCAACCAGTTCGGGCTGGTGTGTGACTTCCAGGACGGCACGCCGGTTCCCTGCACAGACGCTGGTCTTTGGCGGATAGGTCCTTGGGCGCCGAACGAGCTGCCCGCCAGTATCCCGTTCACCGTGACGTTCGTGAACACGAGCGATGTGGCGACACACATTGTCTCTCCCGCGTTGAGTATCGATGTCGAGCTTCCCGCTGGTGAGCGGGTGGAACTCGAGGTCAACGCGGAACCGGGTTCGTATGAGATTCTCTTCGCCCAGGGCGATTCGACGTCGACCTGGACCTTCCAATTCGAACCAGAAGACGGCCGGTTCTCCATGGGTTAGCCAGCACGCTTCATGACCCCTGCTGCGCAACGCGCCGAGCGAACATCCGCTCGGCGCGTTGCCGTCTGCGCGGTTCAGGAGGGCGGTACGGTTCCTCGCACCGCCCAGACTCGCGCACTGAGCGGGATGGAGCCATCGGAGTCAAACGGCAGGGTGCGCCGCAGTGCGGCGGCCAGCTCATCTCGATCCCCAGGGGAAAGTGTTTTGAGATAGGCCGGCGCTGGACCGGTGCCGCCGTCGAAGGGTCCCCAATAGTCGTCGAAGCTGGCGAAGCGGGTCTCGATCTCGATGGATGTCACCAGTACATCAACCAGTCCAGCGCGGGTGAAGAGGTCGTGCAGGGGATCTGGTGCGCAGAGCGGGTTGCGGTGCGCTTCGTCGACCTTCAGCTCAGGATCGACGGCGCGTGCCGCGTGCCAGAAAGCCCGGATCATCTCCATTCCCTGGACATAATCCCAGACATATGATGCGACGACACCACCCGGCCGGGTGACGCGACTCATCTCGGCGATCGCCAGCGCCGGATCGGGGATGAAGTTGAGACAAAGCCCCGAGACGGCACAGTCGATGCTGGCGGGCGCCAGTGGCAACGCTCGCGCATCACCGATGTGGAAGGTCGCTCTTGGGTCAGTGATCGTCGAACGAGCCGCGGCAATGAACGGTTCAGAAGGATCGACCCCAGTCACCGCAACGGGGTTGGTTCGTTCCAGAATCGTGGCGCTCAACGCCCCCGTACCGCACCCGAGATCGAGCCACGACTGTCCATCGGCGGGATCGAGCCAGGTGAGAAAGTGAGCGGCGATCCTTCTGCTCCACCGGCCCATGTACCGTTCATACGCATCGGCATTGTGCCACCGGCTGTCGATCTGGTCGGTCATGACGCACACTCCCGGGAACGGTCCGCTGGTCGAGAAGAAGCGAAATCTGTTGGACGCGTTCCCCGATCATCCTGCCACATCCGGGGGGTGAAATGGTCGATGGGTGAGCGAGGGCATGGCGCTTGCCGACGGCCCTTTGCGTTTTCCCCGTCGATTTTTCTGTATCCTCCCGCCACAGGGATGTCGTCGCTGTCAGCGCCTCCGGCTCCTGCCTGGGGGAAATCGGGAAGGTACACAGGGGATCATGCAGCAACGGGTCGTGATTACATACGCCAAATATGGCGACACGTCGGTGGAGTCGTCCATTCTCGAGGAGGCGGGGTTCGAGGTCGTTCTGGCCAGCGAGTATGCGGAAGCCGATCGCCCGGCGCTCTGGCAGTCCGCGGACGCGCTGATGGTGGGGATCGATGTCTGGGACAGGGAGACGATCGGCACGCTCGGCTCCTGCAAGGTGATCTGCAGAGTCGGCACCGGTGTGGATGCGATCGATATCCCGGCGGCCGAGGATCATGGCATCTGGGTGACGAACGTACCCGACTACTCGATCGACGAAGTCTCCTCCCACGCTATCGCGTTGATGATGGCGCAGGCTCGCTATCTCTTCCCACACCGCAATCTGGGTCGCTCGGGCAACTGGCGTTACCGGGCCGAAACACCGATCCGCAGATTGTCCGATCAGACACTCGGCGTCATCGGACTTGGTCGCATCGGCAAAGCATCCGCCCGCAAGGGGAGGGGACTCGGTTTGCGAGTCATTGCCTACGATCCCTACATTCCGGACAGCGACTTCGACTCCGTCGGCGCGGAAAAGGTCGATTTCGATACGCTCATGCGCGAGTCGGATTACATCACCCTGCATGTGCCGCTCTACGACGGTACTCGCAAGCTGATCGATGCCCGGGCGCTGAGCCTGATGAAACCAACCGCTTTTCTCGTAAACACCGCCCGCGGCGAAGTCGTCGATGTGCCGGCGCTGGTCGAAGCGGTCAAGAATGGCGTGCTGGCGGGAGCCGCGCTCGATGTGCTGCCGGTCGAGCCGCCCGATCCGGACGATCCCGTTCTTCATGACGACCGAATCATCGTCACCCCGCACATCGGCTGGGCTTCCGAGGAAGCTGGGCACGATTCACGCGTGCGGGCGTCGGAGGATATCCGGCGGGTGCTGAGCGGCGAACGGCCGAAATATCCGCTGAACGAGCCGAAGGTGCGGGTATGGTGATGGCGAGGGGCGTGCCGATTCGGTGAAATGTTTGTGCGGACACACGCTTTTCACATTTCGTCATCCTGAACGAAGTGAAGGAGCTCTCCGTCGTTTTCTGCCACGACCGTCGTTTCCCTGGAGACTGCTGCGGCAGGGGATCCTTCGCTCCGCTCAGGATGACGGCGCTTTTTCATGCCGCGTTGGTGCTGCCGGTCGGCATGTTGGCTCAGGATGGCGGCGTGCCGGTACGGGCCGCGGCATGTGGAGTGCGTGGATGGATGACACTCCCGCGAGTTTGAAAAGGGGATGAGCCATGGAATTCGGCGTGATGATCTCGCCTGTCCCGCGAGCGGGAACGCTCCAGGAGATGCAGGCGGCCAATGAGCGCATTCTGGCAGCGGCCAGCCGCAACGGCTGGGGGCTCTGGTTTGTCGATCACCTCCAATCCGGCGAGATGCCCTATCTCGAGGGTTGGACCCACATGGTGCACAGCTCCGCCCGTTTTCCCGAGCTGACCATCGGCAACATCGTGCTTTGCCAGAACTACCGCAATCCCGGGTTGGTGGCCAACATGGCGGCGACCCTCCAGTTTCTCTCCGGTGGCAAGCTGATCTTCGGGATCGGGGCCGGTTGGAAGGAAGACGAGTATCTGGCCTACAACTACGACTTTCCCCGCCCCGGCGTTCGTCTCGATCAGCTCGAAGAAGCGCTGCAGGTGATCACCGCACTCTGGAGTGGCGAGCGGGTGACCGTGGAAGGCGAGCACTATCGGGTGACCGACGCGATCGCGCTGCCGGCGCCCGATCCGGTGCCCCCGATCATGATTGGCGGCAATGGCAACCGGACGGTCGGTATCGCCGCCCGCTATGCCGATTGGTGGAACTCCGATCTGGTGACCCCGGCGGTTGTTCGCGAGAAAGTGGCGCTCCTCAAGGACAAGTCGGTCGCAGCCGGCAGAGCGCCCGATGCGGTTCGGGTGACCTCCTTCAACATGCTCAGCATGTCACGCGACCCAGACAAGGTCGTGCGGCAGGGTTCGCGCCCCGAAATCCACGTCGTCGCCGGCACCCCCGACGAGGTCCGCGACCAGATCGCCGAGTATCGGGACGCAGGCGTCACCTACATGCAGATCAACTTCATGGATTTCCCGAGCGGCGAGACGTTGGAGTTGTTCGAGGAGATTGCGAAGGATTTGTAAGCCGCAGGGAGCCGGGGAGTCCGGGGTCCGAAGCGTGGAGCCCGAAGCCCAGGGTGGAACGATGCTACGGCGGATGATGCGAACGTAGACCCCGGCGCTCTGCCGGGGCGATCGACCGCAGGTCGATGAAGATCGCAACGCCAATGTTCGACGACCGGCACAGGGCCGGGTTCTACATCGGGATGCGATCGATCGCAGGCGTTGCAGCCACACCAAGGCGGACGATCGCCTCTACCCTTTGCCTATTGCCTACGAAAGAAACCTCACCACCTGCCCGACCGCTTCTTCCGGGCGCTCGAACAGCACGCCGTGACCGCAGCCTTTCAGGATGTAGAGCTCGGAACCGGCGATGCCCTCGTGGATGACGCGAGCGCCGGCGCCGTCTGGGCCGCAATCGAGGGGTGTCAACCAGTCTTCATCGCCATGGAGGACGAGGGTCGGGGCGGTGATCTGACCGAGGACATCCCGCACGTCGGTTTCGATCATGGCGTCGCAGGCGCCGCTGAACACCTCGAGCGAGGTGTTGCGCAGAATCGACTCCTGCATCCACGACAGCGAATGCAGATTGCCGCTGGTGACCATCTCATCCAGATAGGCGCGGCTGAAGGCGTGGGTCAGAAGCATCAACGCCAGCTCTTCCGAACCGAGACCGAATGTCTGCGCCACCCGTTTCCACAGCTCGAAGTTGGTGCGGGCCAGCCAGTCGCACTTGGCGACGGCGCCGTTGAACACGAGCTTGTCCACCTTTTCCGGATATTTCGCGGCAAAGAGAACAGCGATGAATCCCCCCATGGATCCGCCATGCACGTGCAGCTTGTCGTAGCCGAGGGCATCGATCAGCGCGGCCATGTCGTCGACCCAGACATCCATCCCGTATTTCTGGTCGGGCCGGTCGCTCTGTCCGTAACCCCGGTGGTCGAAGTCGATCACGGTGAAGTTGTCGGTGAGCAACGGGGTAATCAACCCATACCCCTCATGCCCGTTGACCGCTCCCCCGATCTGGATGACCGGCGGGCCGCTGCCATTGATCTCGTAGTAGATCTTCGCGCCGTTGACCTCTGCGTGCGGCATTTCTGCTAATCCTCCGGAACGTTGTATACGTACGCGGTGACGCCACCGCAGACCATCAGATTCTGACCCGTGACGTACGACGCCTCATCGGACGCGAGATAGACGAACGCGTTGGCGATATCGTCGGCCGCGGCCAGACGGTTCATCGGCACAATCGGGAACTTCTTGCGGAATTCCTCCATCGTCTCTTCGCCCACGAGCTGCACCGACCGTGGCGTATCGGCCGGTCCGGGTCCAACGCCGTTGACCCGGATGTTGTGTTTGGCCAGCTCGACGGCCATCACCTTGATCAACCCGGCGATGCCGGCTTTGGCCGCCACGTAGGAGGCGAACTGGGCGCCTGCGCCCTGGGCGTTGATCGAGGTCGTGTAGAGAATCGATCCGCCGCCCGACTTGACCATGGCTTGTGCCGCCCGCCGCCCCAGGAAAAAGGACGCATTGAGCTGGACATTCATGTCCGAGAACCAGAAGTCGTCGGTGAACTCGAGGAATGGCTGCGGACCATGAAAGGGCGCCGCGTTGCTGACCAGGATGTCCAGCTTGTTGTCGACCCAGGCCAGGGTGTCGTCCATCAGCTTTTCGCAGTTTTCTTTGGTACCCACGTCGCACTGCAGCGCCAGCGCTTCGGCGCCCAATGCCTCGACCTCGGCTTTCACCTTCTCAGCCGATTCGAGCTTGATATCCGCCAGCACGATTTTGCTGGCGCCCTCCTCGACGAAGCGGCGGGCGGTTGCCCGGCCGAATCCGCTGCCACCGCCAGTAATCAGCGCGGTTTTGCCTGCCAGTCTCGGTCCTGCCATCAACACGGTCCTTTCGATTGCATTACGGTTCGATCGTAACTCTCTGATAGAAGGGATAGAGGATCGCCTGCGCCGGGTCCCATCCATGTACACCGACCCGGTGGACGTAGACGTCCTGGGGAACGAGGAGCGGAATGTAGGGAAGCTGGTCGGCGCAAATGAGCTGGATGCTGGTTGCTGCGGTCTGCAGATCGTCGTCTGTTTCCGATCGGAGCCAGCGGCGATAGGCATCGTCCAGCTCGGGAATCGATGCATGCTGCCAGTTCGGGCGTGGCGAGCCCCAGGAGGCGGTGAAGCCGATGGCGGCGTCGACCGGATCCTGCCAGAGCCACTTATTGATGAAGCTGGCAGGTCCGGCCAGCACCGTCTCGTAGAAACCCTTGAAGCTGAGCACCGGTTTCAGCTCGAGCAGAACGCCGACGGCCCGGAGTTGATCGCGCAGTCCTTCGGCGATCCGTTTGTGAATGGTGTCATCCTGGATGACGCACTCGAAGGCCAGACGCACCCCATCTTTGATGCGGATGCCATCGTCGCCGAGTGTCCAACCAGCCTCGTCGAGCGTCGCGGCCGCTCCTGCCGGATCGCAGCGCCGTCCCTTCTCGACCACCGGGTCGTAGAACTCGCCGTCCGGAGAAATGGGACCCCAGGTCCCTTTGCCATAGCCGAGCACCGCTTTCTGGACGAGTGCGTCCCGGTCGATGGCCGAGGCGATCGCCCTGCGAACGCGGACGTCGTCGAAACCGAGGTCGGTGCGATCCCAGTTCAGACCGAGATAGGCGTTCGACGCCTGGCTGAACCGGACGACGCGAAAGCGATCGTCGGCTTCGAGTCTGGCGACATCTTCGTAGTCGGGACCATGGATGCAATCGAGCTCGCCCCGTTCCAGCGCGGCGACCCGTTCCGCCGGTTCGAGCAGCTTGGTCCATTCGATCCTGTCGACGAGAGCGCCCGGTCCAGGCGAAGCGCCGAGAAACCCGGCCAGCGAAGCCGGATAGCCGGACCAGCGCTCGGCCACGACTTTGTCGTCGCTATGGTTGACCATCCTGAACGGACCGGTGCCGTCGGCAAAGGTGTAGCCCGAACCGTCCGGATCGGCCGCCCGCCGCGCTTCGTTGTAGATCGCGGTGTGCGTTCCCCAGAGGAGCGATGGGAGGCGGATGTGGGGATGGTGAAGGGTGAAAACGAGGGTTTGTGGATCGGCGGCAGAAACCTTGTCGACCGCGTCCCAGTACCAGAGCTGACGACCGCCATGAAATCCCCAGCGCAACCCTTCCAGCGCTCGCAGAATGGCGGGCGCGTCGCATGGATCGCCGGAGTGGAACCGTAGCCCCTCCCGGATGTGAAAGCGCCAGGTCAGTTTATCTTCGGAGATATCCCAGCGATCGGCCAGCGCCGGATGGGCTTTGCCATCCGGCCCTTTGACCACCACCGTTTCGTAAATGGCCACACTCGGCGGATCGATATGATCGCCGTGTGGATCGAGCCGGCTGAAGGGATAGTCGAAGCCTTCGTGGAGGATCACGAGCGGGGCCCCTGGGCAATGGGCAAAAGGCAAAAGGCTAAAGTCGTTCGGTGACGGTCGTTGTTCATTTGCCAGTCCTCATGCAAGAGTCCGAAGTCCGTGGTCCGTAGTTCGGGCACCTGTGGCCCGTCTCGTAGCTTATTGACCTGCGGTCGATCGCTCCGGCACGGGGCCGGGGCCTACGTCCACATGGGCCGTGGTTCGCAGACCGTAGCGTGACGGTCGAGCTACCAGTCACCTGGTACGTCCAGTGCCCGTCGCTATTGCCCTTTGCCCTTTCCCCATTGCCCAACACCGCTACTTATACCGATTGTGCCAATCGACGCCGGACCAGGTAACGAAGTTGTCCGGGACGACTTTGAAGAGCCAGCGATTGTTCCCCAGTTTGGGAACGAGATAGTCGGGGCCGTGCTCGCCCAGGTAGCGAATCGACATCCGCTGCGCGATCGGCACCCAGGCGCCGCCCACGTTCGGTTCCTCGACCAGCTCCACTCGTCCCTGAATGAACACCTTGCGGAGTGGCGAGACATCCTCGTCGATACTGAGTGCGACTTTCGGGTTGTCGAGGATCATCTTTGCCCACTTGCTCTTCTCGCGGGCGATGATCCAGAAGATGCCTTCCTCCGGTTCCCATTCGAACCAGATCGGCACGAGGTAGGGGTATCCGTTGGCATCGAGCGTCGCCAGGCGCGCCAAAACGCCCTCGTTCAGAAAACCCGTGACTTCGTCCGGGTCCATGCCGCCGATCTTGCCGCGCCAGTCGATCTTTGCGTTTTCCTGCTCGGTCATTTCCGTTCTCCTGCATATTCGTCAACGCAACCGGTTCTGCGAGACGATAGCAGGATTCTCCCTTCAGCTACACGAGGTTCTTCGGTACGCCGAGTGCATCGAAGACCGCTTTCGCGGCCATGATGTGGCGTTTGCCGTCTTCGAGCGAGATGCCCAGATGGCCGGGCAGGTGAGCGTCGAATTCGATCTCGGCCAGTTTGTTCACGCTCTGGGCGTAATCCTGAATCGAGCAATCGTGCGTGTTCTGCAGAAAGACCGTTCCCCCGAAGAAGATGACATCCCCCTGCAGTAGATAGACCCGCTCGCCCCCTTCCACCAGGAACGAGACGTGCCCGGCAGCGTGCCCAGGGGTCTCGATGACGCGCAGGCTGAGTGACCCGACCGCGAACGTTGCGTCCTCAGTCAAGTCTCCGGCGCACGGAGCCGGTCTGAGCACATAGTCTTCCGGGAAGTAGCCGGCCCGCTTGGCTTCCGGCAGGCTGACCTGCTTTTCGTCGCCGGCTTCCAGCGTTCGGGCGGTGAGAGGCGATCCGTGAAGTTCGCAACCCAGGAGGTCGCGCATCTCGGCGGCCCCGCCCATGTGGTCGGTGTGGTAGTGGGTGAGGAAAAGGCGGGAGATGCGGGAGGGGTCGTAGCCGTCCCGTTCGATTTCCGCGAGGATGCGTTGCGGGTCGCCGGCCACGCCGCCGATGCCTGCGTCGACCAGGAGGAGATCGTCTCCGCCGTCGACCAGATAGACATGTGAGTCGCCGGGGGAGGTGAGTCCGAAACCGAACCTTCCGCCGCCGACCAGGCAAACATCTCGAGTCAATCGCATGGGCGCGCTCCGTTTATCATCGAGACCGATCCTTCCACCAATGTGCGCTGCGGCGGACTGCGGTGGTGCATGATGGATTTTGCCGCTCCGCCAATCATGACGTGAATGATATAATATAAATCTCGGTGATGCTGATCCCTGTGCCGCTCTGGCGAATCCGGAATGACGGCGCTTTTTCCTGCTAAGCTTCGCCGCTGGAGCCGAAGACTGTGCCGACGAGCAACAACAACGATCTGATCAGTTCGGTCGAGCTGGTCTACCAACGAACGAGGCAGGACATCGTCACCGGCGAGCTTGCTCCCGGAGTGCCGCTCCGCCTGCAGGAGCTTGCTGCCCGCAATGGCGTCAGCATGATTCCGGTCCGGGAGGCGCTCCGGTTGCTGGAAGCCGAGGGATTTGTCGACATCCTCCAGAACAAGGGAGCCCGAGTGGCGCCCTTCTCCAAAGAGGACATGCTCGATGTCTACCGGACCCGACTGGTGCTCGAAACAGAAGCGCTGCGTCTGGCAGTGCCCAATACCACCCCTCAGCTCATCGGCGCTGCCCGCAAGATCAACGAAAAGCTGGGCCGCCAGAAGGCAAAAAAGGGGGTTGTGCTGACCGACGATCACCGCAGCTTTCACCTGATGCTTTATGAGCCCTCGGGGTCGCGCTGGTTGATGCGACTCATTTCCAGCGTTTGGGACCACAGCGACCGGTATCGCCGCCAGGTCGAAGGGCGGGTCACGAAGCGGGAGGTCGTCGACGAGCACGAACGGATTCTCTCGGCCATGGAGGTGGGAGACGCCGATGGCGCCGCCGAGGCCCTGCGAGATCACCTCCTCAGCTCGATGGCGATCATGTCGCTCGACTTCGATGAGATGGTGGAGAAAACCGCGAATTCAGGCTGATGGAGCGTAAGAATGCAACAGCCGGCGGAGTTGTATTTTTCATCCTTCCCGTATAATTTATAACAAGTCCGCTTCAAAGCGATTCGGATGTGAGGTTCTTGGCAGTGTGGCCGGCGGGTGTCTGGCCAGCATGGACAGAGAGGAGTCTCCGGTGAAGAGTGACGTGCGGAATGAGGGAGCGCTATCTGCGCTCGTCGAGGACTTTGCCGCTTCGCGGGTCAGCAGGCGACAGTTCATTGGCCGCGCGGCGGCAATGGGCATCGGCGCGTCGGCGGCAGCGGGTCTTCTCGCAACTGCGACTCCGCAACTGACAGCAGCGCAGGACGAAGAGCCACAGCCAGGTGGCCGCTTCACCTGGGGTTACGACCGCGATGTGAACAAACTCGATCCGGTGGCCAGTGGTTGGGCCGACCCAGGTTATGCGGCGATCTATGAGTTCACGATGGTTCGCCATCCGGAGACCGGTCTGCCGGTCGCGGCTCTGGCAGAGTCGTGGGAAGTGTCCGAGGATGGCCTGGAGTGGCGCCTGAAAATTCGTGACGGTATTACGTTCCAGTCCGGCGAACCGCTGACCGCGGAGATCGTCGCGGCGAACTTCAATGTCTTCCGCGATCCGGAGCAGGGCCAGAACGCCATCTTCTGGGCGACCGTGACCGACGTCACCGCCGATGGCAGTGAAGTGGTCGTCACCACCAGTTCGCCGTTCGCCGCATTTCCGGAGACGCTGGCGACTGAGTACTCGATGCCCTTCAACCCGGCATTGCGCGAAGAACTTGGCGATCAGTTCGGAGCGTCGGGAGCCGATGGTACAGGACCGTTCACTTTGACCAACTTCGCGCCCGGCCAGGAGCTGCTCCTGACGAAGTGGGCCGACTATCACGGCTCGAATGTTGAGTTCCTCCAGAACAAAGGCCCGGCCCATGTGGATGAGGTGCGATTCGTTCCGATTCTGGAAGCCGGCAATCGGGCGATCGAGATCGAGTCGGGCAATGTCGATGTGATCACGAATCCTGGCGGTCAGGATGTCGAGCGCCTTGCCGCTAATCCGGACCTGGTGGTGGTCGAGTTCCCGCAACCGGCCAATGTGATCCTGTCGCTGAATCACAAGGACACGAGCCTCGGATTCGACGACATTCGCGTCCGTCAGGCGATTTCGCACGCCATCGACCGCGAAGGCATTGCCCAGGCAGTCTATTTTGGCCACGCAACACCAACGCAGGGGCCGATTGCGTCCAACTGGAAGTGGTATGAGCCGGGTGTTGAGGCGTTCAATGCCTTCGATCCGGAGCTTTCAAAGTCGCTGCTCGACGAAGCCGGCTGGGCAGAAGGATCAGATGGCGTCAGGGAGAAGGACGGCGTCAAGCTGGCGTGGACGAACGTGAACTACGCCAACCAACCGTTCAATCAGCCGATCATGGAGATCATCTCCGAGAACCTGCGGGAAATCGGTGCAGAGATGTCGAACGAGAATCTCGAACTCGCTGCCTTTGGAGAAGCTCGCTCGGCGGAACCAGCATCCTGGAGTCAGGAATGGCTCTGGTCATCACCGATGGACGTGTTGATCATCTTCGGGCGTGTTCTGCCGAATGCCGAATACAACGGCGTCACGCCGGAGCTCGAGCAGGCGTTCAACGATTGGCAGACCGCCGCCACGGAGGAAGAGTTGATCGATGCGGCCAGCCGGGCGCAGCTCGAATGGGCAGAGCAATTGACCAAGATCCCGGTCGTCACCGCAAACGGGGTATGGGTCAACCGGACATCCGTCCATGGCTTCACGCCCAATCAGCACATGCTCTATCCGCTCCTCAACGACGTGTGGGTCGAGCAGTAGGCCTCGATCGAACTGACCCGGCAGTCAGGCTGGTGACTGCCGGGCGTTCTCCATCCGACGCGAGCGGTACAACGTAGCCGCCGGCCCTGTGCCGGCGGTTGTCACGGAAGCGTCGGTGGAGCCGGTTATCGGGCTTCGCCCGATCGCTCCAGCACAGGGCCGGAGCCTACGAGGGGAAGCGGTCGACCGACGCTACGCGGAGCCGGATGCGCCGCTTGCCGCTCTGCGGATACGATTCACGCACTTCGGACTTCGGACCACGGACTACGGACCACAACGCAGGGGCACAGGTCCCCGAACTACCGATTTCGGACTACGACCCACGGACTACGATCGCCGAACTCTATGGCTCGAACAATTGCCTATCGCGGTTTCTATGCGGTCCTGCTGCTCGTCGCATCATCCTTCATCGTCTTCTACGGGATGCGGCTGGCGCCCGGCGATGTCGCCGATGTCATCGCCAGTCATCCCACTGGCCAGCTGACAGTCGAACGCGTCCGGGAAGACCTCGGGCTGAACAATCCACTGCTCGTGCAGTACGCCCACTACATGGGCGATCTTCTGACTGGCGATCTGGGTATCTCGCTGATCACCGGCGAACCGATCGCTGAAATTCTCCGCACCTCATCGATCTACACGCTGAAGCTGGCGGCCCTGGCTGCGTTGCTCAGCATCGGTCTGGCGATTCCACTCGGCATACTGGCGGCGGCAAAACGCAATTCCCTCTTCGATCAGGCCACCATGCTGGTGGCGGTGATCGGTATGGGCATTCCCAACTTCTTCCTGGCCGTTTTGCTGATTCAGCTCTTCACCGTTCGCCTCGGCTGGTTGCCGGTGGCGGGTTACGAAACACCGAAGCACATCATCATGCCGGCCCTCGTGCTGGCGGCCGAAGCGCTGGCCATCAACCTCCGGGTGGTGCGTTCGTCCGCGCTGGAGGAGTTGAGCCGCGACTACGTTCGCACGCTCAAAGCGAAAGGCATGACCAACTCCCGCATTCTCTGGGTTCACGTCCTGCGGAACTCGCTTCCCCCGGTCATCGCCCTGGCCGGGATCATGATGCGGACCCTCCTTGGCTACACACTCATCGTCGAGACGATTTTCCGCTGGCCCGGTTTGGGCTACCAATTGGTCAATGCGGTGCTGAAACGCGACTACACGCTGGCCCAGACGCTGGCCATTCTGTTGACGGCGGCGGTGATTCTGTTCAACACGATCGCCGATTTGCTCCAGCAGTGGGCTGATCCGCGCACGAGGGGAGGATCGGGGCACTGATGTCTGCCGGTGACCTGGCCACGATCAACCCGCAGCTTCCCCCGGAAGCAACGGTGACCACCGCGCCCTCTCGCACCTGGGGCGACCGGCTGGCCCCCTTCCTGGCGAACAAGCTGGCGGTGATCGGCGCCATCCTGACGTCGTTCTTCCTGATCGTTGCCTGCATCGGCGCGGCGATCATGTATGTGCCGGGCTGGAACGATCTCTATATCGACCAGCGGCTGCGGGAAACGCTGCTACGGCCCCTTTCGCCCGGTTTTCCGCTGGGGACCGATCAATTCGGGCGGGACATGATGTGGCGGATCGCCGCCGGTACCGCCGTGTCGCTTTTCACCGGCGTGGCGGTGACGGTCATCTCCATGTTCTTTGGCATGATCCTGGGGGCGATCGCCGGCTACAAGGGTGGCATCATCGATCGCCTGATATCGGCCATCATCGACCTGGTCTGGGGTTTCCCGGTGATTCTGGTCGCTGTGATCCTGGTCGGTATGTTGAAGCCGGGGTTGACCGCGGTCATTCTGGCGGTCAGCCTGGTCAACTGGGCGGGATTCGCGCGGATCGTGCGCGCCCAGGTCATCTCATTGAAGGAGCGGGCATTCGTCGAAGCGGCGAGAGCGCTCGGAGTGCCCTCCTGGAAGATCATTCTCCGGCACCTGATCCCGAACATGCTCGGCACGTCGCTGGTGATGGCGTCCTACTACATCGCCGTCACGGTGATCGCCGAAGCGGGACTCGCCTTCATCGGGCTGGGAGCGCAGCCTCCGACCCCGAGTCTCGGTCAGATGATCTCGGAGGGTCGCAACTTCCTCTATGCCAATCCCTGGGTGGCGATCTTGCCGGGTGCGACGATCGCCCTGATTGTGCTGGGGCTGAATACGCTTGGCGATGGGTTGCGGGACATCTTCGATCCGCATCTGAGGCGGTGGTGATGAAGATGACAGGGCCTGCCCGGGACCTATGGTTGAAACCAAAGGCTCAGACGCCTGATCGGTGTGCAATGAACCGTGTGCTATCCGATGCCACGTTGTGGGATGGATTGGCTCTTCATTGCGATGGCCCGGCGTCAAGACCACCGCGGTCCGATCGAAGGTCTCGTAGCGGCGGTGACTCGTCCCCGCCGGTGGCGGAGTGGAGCGCCGGAGGCGCGGAGCGGAGCCACAATGGCCGTCACCGGGCGGTGTTCGTTGATGGAGACGGCCGGTGGCGAGGGGGTTCTGGCCCTTCGGGCCATCGGCGACCACAAGGGATCGCCGCTACGGGGCGACGGCGACCACAAGGAACGGCCGACACGTGCTTGTTCTGGATTGTGGCGGTGACGTCATGACTGCCTCTGGTGCGGCGCCATTGCTCGAGGTGCGCGACCTGGTCACGTCGATCAAGGGGCGCAAGCAGGATTTGCACGCCGTCGATCATGTGTCGTTCGATGTGGGGAAGGGCGAGATTTTCGGGGTTGTTGGCGAGAGCGGTTGTGGAAAGTCGATGACGGCGCTTTCGATCCTGCGGCTCATTCCGGCCAACGCTGCGATCACGAATGGCAGTATCCAGTTCAGCGGTACAGATCTGACCCGATTGAGCAATGGAGAAATGCGGAAGATTCGCGGCAACCGGATCTCCATGGTCTTCCAGGAGCCGATGACCGCGCTCGACCCCTCATTCACCGTCGGCACCCAGATCACCGAGGTCATTCACGCCCATTCCAAAGTGTCGAAGGACGAAGCGCGCGAACGGGCTGCGCGGATGCTCGACCGGCTGGGCATCACGAATGCGGCGTCGCGACTGGATAGCTATCCTCACCAGTTCTCCGGCGGTATGCGGCAGCGGGTCATGATGGCGCTGGCGCTGGTCATGAATCCTGAGCTGCTCATCGCCGACGAACCGACCACCGCGCTCGATGTGACGATTCAGGCGCAGATTCTCGATCTCATCGCCGAGCTGCGCCGGGATATGGGGTTGAGCGTGCTGCTGATCACCCACAATCTCGGCGTCGTCCACGAAGTCGCCGACCGGGTGGCGGTGATGTATGCCGGGGAGATCGTGGAGATCGGACCGGTGCAGCAGATTTTCTCCAACCCGCAGCATCCCTATACACAGGGATTGTTGCGCAGCATGCCCTACCTGACCGAACGTCAGGACCGTCTCTATGTGATTCCGGGCCGTGTACCCGAGCTGCGAGCGATGCCCACTGGGTGCCGGTTCGCCGCCCGGTGCCGCAACCGGATCGATATTTGTACGCAACAGCACCCGCTGCTCGAGGAAAACGAGCCGCGGCATGCATTGCGCTGCTTCAACCCGATGCCCTATGTCGACTGAACCTCTGCTGACCGTTGCCAATCTCTCCAAGCGCTTTCCCGTGGCCACCGACTTTTTCGGCCGCCCGTCTACCTTCGTCTCGGCCGTCGATGATGTCGGTCTGCAGGTGGAGCGGGGCGAAACGCTGGCGCTGGTGGGTGAATCGGGATCGGGGAAATCGACGCTGGCTCGCCTGATTCTGCGGCTGATCGAACCAACAGCCGGATCGGTTCGGTTCGATGGACTGGACGTGCTGAATTCCGGCAAGAGTCAAATGCTGGAATTCCGCCGCAAAGCCCAGATCATCTTTCAGGATCCGTTCGAGTCACTTGATCCCCGGATGAAGGGTGAGGTCATCGTGGCCGAGGGGATGTCCCAGGTGGGACGGTCGAAAGCGGAGCGCAAGGAGCGGGTGGCCGAACTGCTCGATCTCGTGCAACTCCCCGCCGATGCCGCGCAGCGCTTTCCCCATGAGTTCTCCGGTGGTCAGCGTCAACGACTCAGCATCGCCCGGGCTCTGGCTGTCGACCCGATCTTCGTGGTGGCGGATGAACCCGTCAGCGCGCTCGACGTGTCGATGCAAAGCCAGATTCTCAACCTGATGCGCGACCTGCAGGACCGGCTGGGGCTGACCTATCTTTTCATCAGCCATGACATGAGCGTTATCCGGCATATGGCCGACCGGGTGGCGGTGATGTACCTGGGGCGGATGGTGGAGATCGGTCCGGCGGCCGAAGTCTTCTCCAATCCCATCCATCCGTATACGCAGGCGCTCCTGTCGGCGGTCCCCTCGCTCATCGTTGGCGGAGAGCCGCCGGCGATGCTTGGCTACGAGGCGGCTCGAGAAGCGATCGGTGAGTGTTCCAGCGACCGGGGATTGCAACCCGTTGCCGGGCAGCCAAATCATCTGGTCGCCTGTTTCGGTCAGGACGCCTGGACGCGTCATCGCGGACAGCAGTGATGGATGTTCGTGCGCAGGCTTTAGAGATTCCGGCGCCGAATGAGGTTGTGCTCCGTGGGCAGCGGTGGGGAGAGGGGCCTGACTGGATCATCCTCCTCCATCAAGCTGGCGAAAGCCGGGATCTCGACGACTGGCGTCCGCTCCTCCCGGCGATCATGGCTCCTGAGCGAACGTTGCTGACCGTCGATCTGCGCGGTCATGGTGCGTCCGGCGGCGAGTGGGACGCCGCGGTGCTGGGAGAGGATATCGCCGCACTCCTGACCTTTGCTCAAATCCAGGGGGCGGCGTGGGTGGCGCTGGCCGGGGCCGGCGAAACAGCGACGCAGCTTCTGGCATTCGCTTCCAGCAATCACATCGATGCATTGGTGCTCCTGACGCCGGTTTTTCAGCCCGGCCAGGCGCATGCGTTGCGAGGGCAGGGAGAAGCGAAACTCTTCGCCGTTGGGAGCTGGGTGAAGAGCTTGAATCTCGATGTCCGGGAAGCGCGGAATCGCTCGATCGGCTGGTCGATGCTGGTGTCGATGCCTACCGAGGACCAGGGCGCCGAGCTTCTGGCCGGACCGTACAGCAGTCAGCTTGTGGAACGAATCGTTTCCTTCCTGGCCGAGCAGCGAATGCTGGCGAAGCACGCACTGCCTCGCCGGGAGAGCACAGTCTGACCGGGAACGAATGAATCGCGCGTGCACTGTTCGAAATGGGAGTTGACGTCATGATCAAATTGATGGGAACCGCCTACAAGCGAGACGACTTCACGACCGAAGAGTTTTTCCAGTACTGGATCGATGTGCATGCGCCGATTTCGCGGCAGGTGCCCGGTTTGCGCGGCTACGTGGTCAACGAAGTCGTCCGGCGCCTGATGGGCGAGATGGTGACAGAGGCGTTCGTCGAGCAATGGTATGACGACGAAGCGGCGTTTGACGCCACGCAGGGCACGCCGGAGCTGGCGGCGGCGTGGGAGGACGTCGGGAAGTACGCTCGCACCGACGGCACGTTCTGGTTGCTGAAGGAGCATGTGATCATCCCGCCGCCAACCGAACCCGGCTATGTGAAAACGATGGGCACGGCCTACAAGCGGGAGGACTTCACCACTGAGGAGTTCTTCGCCTACTGGATGGATGTGCACGCCCCGATTTCGTCGAAGGCGCCCGGTCTGAAGGGCTATGTCGTCAACGAAGTGGTCCGCAGATTGCAGGGCGAGCTGGTGTCGGAGGCATTCGTCCAGCAGTGGTACGCCACGCAGGCAGATTTCGAAGCGTCACGTGATACGCCGGAGGTCAAAGCCGCCTGGGCCGATGTGGCGAACTACGCCCGAACCGATGGCACCTTCTGGCAGGTGAAAGAGCACGTGATCATTCCGCGGCCGGCGATGGCGTAGTCCGTAGTTCGAGGTCCGAAGTCCGACATCCGAAGTCCGTAGTCCGGTTTGCTCTGGCAGAGCGCCGGAGGCTGCGTTTGGGTGGAACTGCGACGCCGCAACGCCGTAAACGGCTTCGCTCACAGTGCGATGCCCCTGACGGGGCTGAGCTTCTGGTCCGGAGGACCTTCGCACCGTGAGCCCGGCCCGTTCACGGCCGGGTGGATCTCGCGGACACTCTATTCGCCTGGGATCGGCAGATGACAGGAAACGTGGACAGTGCTGTCAAGGCGACGCTGCAACGCCGTAAACGCGGCTTCGCTCACAGTGCGATGCCCCTGACGGGGCCGGGTTTTTGGTCCGGAGGACCATTGCGCCGTGAGCCCGGCCCGTTTACGGCCGGGTGGATCTCGCGGACACTCCATTCGTCTGGGATCGGCAGATGGCAGGAAACGTGGACAGTGCTGTCCGGGCGACGCTGCAACGCCGTAAACGGCTTCGCTCACAGTGCAATGCCCCTTAAGGGGGCCGGGTTTTTGGTCCGGAGGACCATTGCACCGTGAGCCCGGCCCGTTTACGGCCGAGTGGATCTCGCGGAACCGCAGATGACCCAGGCGTCTATCGTAAAGGGGGACAACAACGAATCGGGGGAGTAGATACTCCCCCGATTTGTCTTAGCTTTGCGAATGTCGTGTGATGCCTAGTGCATCCATCGCCGCCGGGTCGTCGCCGCACCCAGACCGAACAGCACCATCGACCCGGCTAGTAGGAAGAGCGCGTTGCCATTCGACGTGGTTCCCGTTCCGGTGTTTGGCAGCGTGTTCACCTCCACACCACCGGGCTTCTGTGGCTTGTGCGGTTTGTGTGGCTTCTTGGTGACGTAGTTCCAGACGGTGATCTCCGTCATTTCATTTTCGTTCACCCAGAAATCCTCAGTCGCGCCGGTATCGACTTCGACGATGGTGTGCGGACCCGTGACGTCATTCGTTACCGGCAGGGTGATCCATGCCACTCCGTCCTTGCCTGTGCGGAACGGAATAACAGACTCGTCATCACCATAGACCCAGATTTCGAAGTCTGCCTTGCCGAGCCGGCAGTCGTGAGCATGACCGCCACCCTCGCCTCCGGCAGGCGAAATCGGGTAGTCGACCTCGATAACGGTCCCCCGTTCCTTGGCCAGGCAGTAGTACTTGGTGACTTCCACCTGTCCGGAGATATAGACATAGTTAGTCACGTAGAGATACGACATCTGGGCCGCGACGATCGTGAATCCGTAGACCGTGCTGTCGCCAATTTCCTGGATGGTGTAGTCGCCAACGGGAAGGTCCGTCAGGTAAAGGTAGCCGCCTTCGGTCGTCGAGTAGGTGCCGATGACGGAGCCATTGTGCGAGATGGTGAAACTGGCCGGGCCCACGAAGCAGTTGGCATCATAGGAAAACTCGGACGAATAGTGGACACGCGCATCGTCCGGATTGGCAACGCGGCAGAAGCGCTTCACGAGCGTGAAATCGCCAGTCACCTGCCTGAACAGCACCGACCAGTCACCGGTGCCAGTGCCGATTGGATCGGTCAGGTTGCCATTCTGGAAGTGGAACACACTGTCGCCAGTCAGCACGAAGTTGGTTGGCGGGCTGACCAGCTGGATACGAATCGACTGGTTCGGAACAGTGAGCACCACGCTGCCGCCGCTGGTTCCGACATTGGTCAGACCCGGGAAAACCGACGCGTCGATCGCGTTGCCGGCGCTATCCAGGATGGTGTAGACGGCGCCATCCATCGCCACATTGGAGCCGGTCGTCGCGTCGAAGCTGCGCAGTGTGAACTGCCGCGACTCGCGCGCAAAGAGCACTGACCAATCCGACGCGCTGGTCGCCGAGGTCATGCTGTTGGTCTGGAAGTGGAAAACGCTGTCCCCGGTGAGCGTGAAGTAGGTTGGGGAACTGACGAGCTGAATGCGAATGGGCGCATCCGGGACGGTCAGCACTGTGCTGCCGCCGGTCGTGGTGACGTTCGTCAACCCAGGGAAATTCGTGGGATCGATGGCGTTCCCGTTCGCATCCAGGATGTTGTAGACGGCGCCATCCATTGGCACGTTCGGCGACGTCGTCGCATTGAATGTGCGGAGGGTGAACTGTCGAGTTGGGATCGGCTCGAAGACAACCGACCAGCTCGCACCGGTGATATTTGACAGTGTGTTGTTGTTCTGGAAATGGAACACACTATCGCCGGAGAGCTGATGCGCCGCTGGAGGACTGACCAGGACCAGACAAATGGCGCCGGCTGGAACGGTGAGCTCCTGGCTCCCGCCATTGACGGTGACTCCGGTCAGCCCTGGGAAGTTTGTTGGATCGATTCCGACGCAGCTGGAACCCGTGTACGCGAGAACATCGAATACAGCCCCGTCCACGTTCGTGAAAATCGTGAACTGCCGGGTCGGAATCGGTTCAAACGTCACTGACCATCCGGACGCGATTTCCGCGTACGACTTGACGATGTACCCGTTGGCAAAATGACCAACACTATTTCCCGACAGCTGATAGCCAGGTGGCGGGCTCACCAGCTCGAAGCAATAGGTGCCCGCGGTATCGATTGTGAACGTCGCCGATCCGCCTGACGTCGTTTCGGGACCATCATGGAGATTGCCGCACGTGGGAGGTGTCCAGTAGCGAACCTGGAACACGGCGCCGTCCACGTTGGAGAAGATGCTGATGTTGGCGTCGGCCGCCGCGTTGACTTCTTCGTCATCGCCGGAACCCTCGTCACCGCCGGATCCATCATCGTCGCCAGAGCCCTCGTCACCGCCGGACCCGTCGTTCTCACCAGTGCCTTCCTCGCCACCAGTGCCTTCGTCGCCGGTGGTGACTTCACCATTGTTCACCGACTGGTCATCTCCATCGTCCGCGTAGGCAGTTGTGCCACCCATCGACAAGAACAATGAAAAGACGAGCGTGAATGCCACGAGCCACGCCGGCCACTTTCGAGCTTGCACAGCCAACCCTTCCCATCCGGGGGATGCGCAAAGCGCATCCGGTAAGCACAGCGAATCCACAACTCGCTAAACGTGTTGACGTCTAGACACTTGACAGTTTACCTCGTGCGCGGCTCTTTGTACGCGAACTGCGTTGTGGCGGCTGAAACCGTTCGCTCGATCGGCCTCGGACACTCAGTCGCCGGAGCAATTGACGAATGCGCCGCTCCGGTCGGTGTGGAAGGTCAGGGTCGATTCGCCGTCCGAAACGACGATGCGGTAGCCGGGGGTGACGACCGCGGCGTAGGACATCTCCTCTTCCGGGCAGCCGAGCGCGGCATCGGGCCAATCGACTGATTTGAAGCTGACGACGGCGATGTTTTCCGGGTCGGTGTCCAGCGCTGCTGCTGCTTCCTCGATCACTCTGGAGACAATGCCCTCCGCCTCAGCGGGCACATCGGACCGGCCGGCCGGCGGGTCGCCGGCGCTGGCGATATCCTGAATGATCCAGCGGCCATCCTGTTCGACAAACCAGACGATCGAACCGAAATCGCTGTTGCCGCTGACGAAGACATGGGCGGCGATGATGCCCTCTTCGACCAGAACGGCATTGTCGATGACGTTCACCTGCGGAATGGGCGTGCCTTCGGCGTTGACCTGGGGGCCGGATTGTCCGCCTGAATCGATCCCCACCGGCTCATTGCCGAAAACATAGGTGACGATGAAGTAGTCGCTATAGAGCGCCAGGTAGCGGAGGATGTCTCGTTCTTTCGCGCACTCGTCGGCCTGGTTCAGCGTGTCGAGCAGCGTGCTGATGACCGCTTCGTCGACCGGGTCTCCCTGGGGCAAGCGCACCGTAACGGCGACTGACTCGCTCGGAGGGGTGGCTGCGGCGATCGCGGCCAGGGCGTTGACTTCTTCCTGCGTTCGTGGCTCCACTGTGCAGGCGCCGGACGGAACGGGGGTCGCGTCCTGAGCGACAACAGCCGCGGACGTGATGCTCAGGCTGAAGAATCCGGCAAGAAGAATCGAAACGAACCGGTGCATGCAGTACCTCGGCGTTTTCAGGATGCGCCGGTTGGCGCGGTCACGACTTCTGGCAAAGAACGCCGAGGCGACTCCGGTTTCGGGCAATGAACCAATACCCAGCCCGGGCACCCCAGCGGAACGGCCGCCTGCGCAGCAACCGCATGAATCCAGCATGCCATCCGGCGCTCTCCAGCGCAAACAGGATGGCGTCGGCGCCGGCGTAGCGGCTTCCCGCCGATGTCACCACCTGGACCTGGCGCGCCGCCAGCAACCGGAGCGCTGGAGTCATCGGCGGCGAGGGCGCCAGTTGATACGGAATGATCGTAAGTATGTGCGCGGCGTCGAGGATTGCGACGTTTCCAGCCAGACACCGGCAGAAGTCGCAGTCGCCGTCCCAGAGGAGCCAGGTGGATTCGTTTGCTTGTTGCATGCTCCCGTGGCTTTCCTTGAAAAGGGCGGTACTCTGAAGCACCATGCTCAAAGGCATTTCGAGAAACGACCCAGAGCGGAGGATCAGAGGATGATTTTCAATGACCGAGCGCGCGTCGAGGCACTGACTCCGCTCTGGACCGGTGAGCGCCTGGACGATGGCCGGCCCAGCGTTTCGGACGACATTATCGAGCGGATGAAGCTCGTCACTAATGATGAGGCCTGGGGCATTCTGGAGCGACGCAACGGCTACTACCACCAGTTTGAGGGAAATTGGCTGCGTACGCAGGATGAGCTTGTGCTGAGTGGCCGGGCGGTGACCGCGCAGATGGTGCCGCTGCGACCCGACCTGAACGATGTCGTTCAGCAGATCGGCGAGAGCGAGGGCCGCACCGGCAGTCAGAACAACTGGGTGATCGACTCGCTCGGTCCGAACGATGTCCTCGTCGTCGACCTTTTCGGCAAGATTCGAGACGGCACATTCGTGGGCGACAACCTCTCGACCGCGGCTCGATCCCGCACCGGCACCGGCATGATCATCGACGGCGGAATCCGCGACTACTACCGCATTCTGGAACTCGCTGACTTCGCGGTGTTCTGCCGCGGTGTCGACCCGAGCGCCATTTTTGGCGTCACATTGGTCGGTGTGAACATCCCGGTCCGGATCGGCGGCGCGACCGTCATGCCGGGCGACATCGTGCTCGGTACCCAGGAGGGGGTCACCTTCGTGCCGCCTCATCTGGCGGAGATGGTTGTCGTTTTCTCAGAGGATACACGCCAGCGCGATGTTTTCGGCAAGCAGCGCCTCGCCGAGCAGAAGTACAAAGCGGGTCAGATCGACGTTAATGTCTGGGCCGCGGAGATCGAGCTCGACTACGAGGGATGGTGCGCTGAGCAGGGGTTGGAGTACTCGAGTAAAGGCGAATAGGCGGATAGGCTAGAGGGCAAAGGGCAAAGGGCAAAAGCCGGCACCGCCCCCCTCTCCCGCGGTCGGGAGAGGGGCCGGGGGTGAGGGAGATCTCGGCGGTCGGGAGAGGATGCCGGGGTTAAGGGACGAACTCTTGGCGGCCGACTGCTACTCGGCCCTCGGCCTACGATCTACGACATCGGGATAGCGGATTGCCGAGTGGACGAGCCAGTTTTCGATTGGGAGGTAGTCGAGCGCCGATTCTTGTTGCCTTCACATCTTTGCCTCGCATTACAGGTCGATCCGTGTCTCGTGCGCATGTCCCGAGCAGTCGAGCAAAAGATCAGGTCTCGCCACCGTTCGGTGGTTCCGCTATTGGAGAATCTGGCTGAAGCATTGGAACGGTGGGAGTTCGCCGGCCCGTCTCGACACAGCGAAGGAATGTTCGAGGTGCTCATACGCGATGAACGCGAACAGTTTGCAGTCGTAGTGGTCGGATTCGATCGGGCTGGACGAATGAACGTCGCCACGATGTACAGCGCACGGCGATCGAGCGCCGAGAATCGGGCAGTGAACCTGGTTCAGAGAAGGAGAAAAGAGGACTGATACCTGCCCCGCAGGCATCCATCGGGGGTCTCCTGAAAAGTTGCTGGTTGCCATTCTCCAGCCACAGGATCAGTTCTCCAGTAGCATTTTACCATCAGCGCTCCACATGGGAGCATTTTTCCCGAGCGTTCGTGCGTTTTTCGAGGAACACATGACATCTCACAACACCTACGGCTTCCATACGCGGACGATTCATGCCGGTGAGCATCCGGATGAGGCGACCGGCGCGCACGGGACGCCGATCTATCAGAGCAACACATTTGCCCTTGGCAGCTGGGAGCGGTTCAACGACTTCTGGGAGGGGAAGGAAGGGGTCTACGGTTACAGCCGCGATCTCAACCCCACCGTCGATGCCCTGGAAAAGAAGATCGCCGATCTGGAGGGCGCCGCCGGTTCGGTCGCTGCGGCGTCCGGTATGGCGGCAATCAGCTCGGCGTTCCTGGCGACCGCCGCGGGTGGGCATGCCATCGTCGCCGATCAGATCTATAACACTGCCAACAAACTGGTGAACGAAAACCTCCCCGGACTCGGCATCCGCTGCACTCGCGTGGATATGACCGATCTGGATGCCGTCGAAGCGGCGTTCGAGGCAGATACACGCATCGTCTACACCGAATGCTTTTCCAATCCTGGTCTGGTGGTGGCCGATATCGAAGCGCTGGCGACGATCGCGCACCGGCATGGCGCGTTGCTGGTCATCGACAATACCTTTCTCTCGCCGGCCATTCTGCGGCCACTCGAATTCGGCGCCGATCTGGTGCTGCACAGCGCCACGAAGTACCTTGCCGGGCATGGCGAGGTGCTGGGCGGCGTGATCTCGGGCAATGCCGACCTGATCGCCGGACTGCGGACAACGGTGATGCGTTTCGGAGGCACGCTCAGCGCGATGAGCGCCTGGCTGATCATGACCGGGATGAAAACACTGCCCTTGCGCATGGAACGCCACTCGGCCAATGCGATGGATGTGGCTCGTTTTCTCTCCGCCCATCCGATGGTCGAGCAGGTGCACTATCCAGGACTTCCCAGCGATCCCGGTCACGAAACCGCCAATCGCCTGACGCGAGGCTCGGGTCTCTTTGGGGGGATGATGTCGATGACCCTGCGTGATGGCGCATCCGCGATTCCCCATTTCGCCGAGTCACTGAAACTCTTCACCTTCGCCACCAGCTTGGGCGACACCGCTTCCCTCTGCTGGCCAATCTACAAGACTGATGTGGTGCGCTTGTCGGTGGGGCTGGAAGATATCGACGACTTGCTCGGCGATCTCGATCAGGCGTTGGGGGGATGAACTTCGTAGTCCGTAGTCCGAGGTCCGGAGTCCGAAGGGGCGCAACGGCGTTCATCGGGCGCCGGCGCAGGGCCGGGTTCTACATCCATGCATACACTCTTCGGACTCCGGACTCCGGACTCCGGACTCCGGACTCCGGACCGCCCGAAAGGACCATTGCACATGCTCATCGAATTCATCCGCGACTACTACGACTACACCGAATGGGCAAATGACCGCATCCTGACTGCGGCCGAAGGGTTGAAGCCCGGTCAGTTTCTGGAGTCCGATATGGTGGGGATCTGGCCAATCCGGTTCAGCATCGCGCACATCATGTTGTCGCAGTGGGCGTGGATTGGACGCTGGAATGATGGAAAAGACTCATCCGAGGACATCGAGGAAACTGACTTCGCCGATGTCGCGTCGATTCGCGCCTACTGGTCTGGCGTCTATGACGCGATGCGGACGCTCCTAGCGCGTCTCGATGACGAGCAGCTTGGGCGTGAATTCACCTATGTCAACCATCTCGGGGAGACGCGAAGCTACACGCTCGGGAGCCAGCTTCTTCATGTTGCCAATCACTCCACCTACCACCGGGGCGAGGTCGCTGCGCTTCTCACGCGCTTCGGTTGCTCGCCGGGGGAGATCGATTTCAATCGGTGGCAGGACTGGCGGAGACGCGAGTCATAGTCCGTAGTCCGGGGTCCGTAGTCCGGAGAATGTGGATCGCAACGGCGTCTACCGAGCGCCGGCACAGGGCCGGATTCTACATCCCTGCAATTCATACACTCTTCGGACTTCGGACTTCGGACTTCGGACTTCGGATCCCGGACTCCGGCCCCCGGCCCCTTCTTGAAAGGAACAGGACTCGTGTTACTGGAAACGCTCTGCGATTACCACGACTATGCCATCTGGGCCAACGATCGCATTCTCACCGCCGCTGAGGGACTCACTCCTGAGCAGTTTCTCCAGTCCGGCCTTCCAGACGTTTGGCCGGTGCGCGACACGCTCGTTCACATGATGTGGGCGCAGGTGATATGGCTGGGCCGCTGGGGGCAAGACGTTGCAGGTCTCGACCCGAAGAAGCTCAAGTTTCCCGATGTCGCGTCGGTTCGAACGCACTGGGAGAAGGTCGATGCCGTGCACAGCGCCTTCCTCACATCGATCGATGCATCAGCATTCGGGTCCAGCGACGTTACCTACACGAATCAGCTGAAGAAAACGCACACCTTCCCACTGCCGATACTGGTTTTACACCTTGGCAACCACGCGACCTATCACCGCGGCGAGGTCGCCGCCCTCCTGACCAGCTACGGCTGTTCGCCCGGCGAGCTCGACATCACGCGGTGGCTGGCGGCGAACGGGCGTAGTTCGTAGTCCGTAGTCCGTAGTCCGAAGTCCGGAGGAGAACGACGCCAGGACAGAGAATCCGGCCCGCGACTTACGATCTCCGGACTCCGGACTACGGACTCCGGACTCCGGACTACGGCCCCCCTACCGCCAACCCATCCCCGGCGCGACGAAGCTGAGGATCGCTTCGATGACGTGGGCGTTGTATTCGACGCCGAGCTGGTTGGGGACGGTGAGGAGGAGGGTGTCGGCTTCGGCGATGGCTTCGTCTTCCGCAAGTTGCTTGACCAGCACGTCCGGTTCGGCGGCGTAACTGCGACCGAAGATGGCGCGGGTGTTGTCGTCGATGTAGCCGATATGGTCGCCGTCCTGACCCCGTTGGCCGAAATACATCCTGTCCCAATCGTCGACCAGCGCGAAGATGCTGCGGCTGACGGAAACGCGCGGCTCGCCCGCATGTCCCGCCGCTTTCCACGCCTCCCGGAAGATGCGAATCTGCTCCGCCTGCTGAATGTGCAGCGGTTGACCGCTTTCGTCGAATTTCAGGGTCGAGCTCTGCAGGTTCATACCGAGGGTGCCGGCCCAGGCCGCTGTGGCGTTCGAGGCGGCGCCCCACCAGATGCGGTCTCGTAAACCAGGTGCGTGCGGTTCGAGTCGCAGCAGACCGGGAGGGTTGGGGAACATCGGGCGAGGATTGGGGGTGGCAAAACCCTCTCCCTTCAGGAGATCGAGGTAGATCTCGGCATTGCGCCGGGCCATATCGGCGTCGGTTTCGCCTTCCGCGGGTTCATAGCCGAAGTAGCGCCAGCCGTCGATGACCTGCTCCGGCGAACCGCGACTGATCCCAAGCTGCAACCGACCGCCGGCAATCAGATCGGCCGCTCCGGAGTCCTCGGCCATATACCAGGGGTTTTCGTAACGCATATCGATGACGGCGGTGCCGATTTCGATGCGACTCGTTTTCGCGCCGATCGCCGCCAGGAGCGGAAAAGGGGATCCGAGCTGCCGGGCGAAGTGGTGGACCCGGAAGTAGGCGCCATCAGCCCCCATTTCCTCCGCGGCGACCGCCAGTTCGATCGACTGCAGAAGCGCATCCGCGCCAGATTGTGTGCCGGACCCCGGCGATGGTGTCCAGTGTCCGAATGAGAGAAAACCGATCTTTTTCTTCACAGGGTGTCCTTGCGAATCTCATACTTACCATGTGTAAGTTGCATGGGAATAGTACCTTATCTGAGCAGTCGGCAGTCGGCAGTCGGCAGTCAGCTGGCAGTGGGCAGCAGGCGGCCGGCAGCGGGCCCCGTCATTTCGACCGGAGCGGAGAAATCTCTCGTTCGGGCCTGGCCACACGCCAAGCGCCAGTCATCCTGAACGAAGGGAAGGATCATCTCCCTCGCCCCCGGCCCCCTCACTTCCGGACACTTTGCGTTTGGGCCCAAAATGTGCGGGAAAAAGTTGATGAGGCGACACCAAAGCCCGCTCGATTTGGGGGACGGCACCCTTCTCCCGCGGTCGGGAGAAGGGCCGGGGATGAGGGAAATGGGGTCGAAGCGCCCGCAACCACAGCCCCAGAATCAAAGTGTCCGGAAGTGAGCCCCCGGCCCCTCTCCCGACCGCCGAATATCCCTCACCCCCGGCCCCTCTCCCGACCGCGGGAGAGGGGGGAATGTGCCGGCTTTTGCCTTTTGCCCTTTGCCTTTTGCCCATTGCCCTTTGCCTACGTCTGAAACTCCGCCTGGATGTAATTGATCACATGCCAGATCTCGTCGTCGGTCAGTTCTTCGCCGAAGGGGGGCATGGCTGTACCGGGAACGCCGGCAGTGACGGCGGTGTACCAACCTTTGTCGTCGTGATTGTGGGCGGTCAGGTCGGTGAAGTCGGCCGGGGGTGGTTTGAGCCCGGTGGCTGCTGGTCCGTCGCCCTGGCCAGTCGAGCCGTGGCAGCTCAGGCAGAGTGCGGAGTAGATTTCGGCACCCTGAATGATCGACTCTTCCGTGGCAGGAAGACGGGCAGGGATCTCTCCGGCCACCATGGGGGTGACTCTGTCGGTGGCCATGATCCCCATACCGAGCACGAGCGCAGCCGCGCCGAGCAGCGCGCTCTCCTTGCGCAGTCCTTTCGATCCCGCCAGCCATCCCACGACCAACCCGACCAGGCCGAGCGCCACGAGCAGGAGGCCCGCGATTGAGTGAGTGGTCAGGCGCCAGGGATTATTCGTTCCGTCTCGGCCGCTTTCCCCTGCCGTAAGGGAAGTTTCACCATCCCAGGAGAAATTGCCGATGCTCCGAATGCTGACCCCGGCTGTCCACTCCCCAGCGGTGCTCAGTTCACTGCCGTGCCACTCGAACCGGGTTGGCGTGGTGCGGTCGAGCTTGATTTCGGTGATACCCAGATCACCACCGATCAGCTCCAGCTCGATAACGGCTTCGGTGTCGTCGGGCAAGGTCTCGTTCGGGAGGTCGATGACGAAGTGATTCGGTCCTGGCGTTCCGGGGATGATCGACAGGGTGGCAGCGTGCCCCTCCAGATCGAGGGCGAGCTCGATCGACGCCGCCACCGGCGCGGCATTGGCGTCGTGCGCCGGTTGGAGACTGGTCATCCGCCCAACGATGAGGAAGATGGCTACCGCAAGCAGAATCTCGGCGGCGATCGTGCGGCTCAATGCCCGGCTGGTCGCCTGTTCCGGATCGGCGAACCACCGGCGTGTGATCACCAGCAAGTTGATGGCCGCAATCGCCAGCACGATCGCCACCAGGATGAGCTTGACGATCAGAGACTTGCCATAGTCGGTGTTCCGCAGCGCGTCGAGACTACCGACCTGCAGCCAGGTGGCATAGGCGCCGGTAACCGTCAGCCATCCCCAGCAGACGATGGCCGTTGCCGAGAATCGCGGCAATGCGCTGGCCAGAATCGCCCGCCGGCGCCCATTCAACCCATCCGAACGAACGAGTACCGCGAAGAGGAGCACCAATCCCCCCAGCCAGACACTGGCCGCTGTGGCATGGACCCAGTCGAAGACGATCGCCGTCGTGCGGCCGGCGCTCACAGCCGACGCGTGAGCGTTGAGGCTGATGGGAACCGGCAGCGCGAGCGTCAGCAGCAACGCCAGCAGGGTCAACAGTCGCCGGCGGGTGGGAATGAGCCAGTCCACCCACTCCAGCACCACTCCAGCCGCCGCCAGCAGCGCGATGCGGGCGATCCAGAGTTCCCCATAGCGGGTGTCGACGAGGAGATCGATCGTTCTGTCGACGAGAGAGCCGCGGTCGAGCGTGGCGGCCTGCACCAGCAGCGCCAGGACATTGGCCAACAACGCCGCGACGAGAGAGATGACGGCGATACTCCATGTCCGGTCCGCCAGCGTGCTGGCGACACTATCCTCGCCCGCGGCCGGGCGAAGCACGACCAGCCAGATCAACCAGACCGCGACAATGGGCGCCAACGACAGCAGCACCAGCCATCGCGCCACCGTCTGCAGCCAGAGCGGCGGTGCATCGTCATCGATCGAACCGGCCGGCGCCACAACGGCGGTGACATCCGCGGCGGTGCCCACGGTGAACGCCATATAGCCCTGGTTGGTGTGGCCGTCCGCGGCGGAGAGGTTGTTCCAGACGACGGAGTAGGTGCCGCGGTCCAGTGGGGACGCCAACCGGATGAGGAGCGACGAATCACCGTCTCCCGGTTCGGAGGCCGCCCCCGGCACCGGCGCCCCTCGTTCGTCATAGATGGCCAGCGTGCTGTAGTCGAACTCCAGCGGTTCGGTGAACCAGACCTGAATCGTTTCCGGCGACTCGGGCAGGATGGCATTCGGCGCGGGATCGCTCCGGTCGAAGGCGGCGTGTGCTGATGCGCTCTCCGCAGTCAGCCAGCATGCCGCGGAGAGCACCACCGCGAGTGTCGCCAGCAATCGTCCGATTCGTTCCAGCCCGTTCATATCCCTGCCTGCCATTGGCGTTGGAAGCGGACCAGGCGTGGCCTGGTCCGCCAATGAGATGTGCTAACCGTTCGCCGGGAACTCCAGTTCCTCCCGGGGCGTTACCTCGCTGAATGTCTCCGGACCGCCGGTGAACACCTCTTCGAAGGCGATGCCGTCGATCTCGCCGGAAATGCGGAACGAGTAGACGCCTGGCTGGGTCGGAATGACATAGGCGACGTAGTGACCTGGATCGCGCCAGACCGCTTCGACCGGCAGCTCGGCTGTCTGATCCTCATAGATGATCTCGAAAGTCAGCGCGCCCTGCACGCCTTCGACGGGCTCCCGTTCGATCGCTTCACCCTCGGCAGCCGGGGTGGCGGATGGATCGTTGCGCGTGATCCGCACGCTGATGGCGTTCAGCTCGCCCTGCACGGCAGGTTCATTGAGAAAACCGACGACAACATGAAATTGCGCGCTCTCTCCGATATCCCGCTGCTCGTGAGCGGCGACCGGACCGGCGATCGACAGTGCCCCGAGCAGGGCGATAGCGGCCAGGATGGCCATCTGGAAACGTCGACGCGTCATAGGGAAATCCTTTCCTGACGTGGGACGGCGCAACCGTCACCACGATGAAATCACGGTATGTCGAACGACCAGCTGAAGCGCTGGCGGTGATTTTGGTGGCAGCGCTCTCCGGGAGCGGCAGCCTGGTTGTCAGGAAGGGGCGTTTCGCGGTGGAGGCAACTCGGGGATATCGACGCGGTCGGTCGGCGGGATCGGCTGCGCGTCGAGAGGCGATCGGGAGCGTCGATCGATAACCGTCGTCGTGTGATCCGGAACGAGCATCGCCGCCTGACTCCAACCAGAGACGACAAAAGCCGTCAGAGTCGGGTGGCCGCTAGTGCGTTCAGAAGCCGTGAGGGGTGAAGGGGATGCTTGCTCGTGATGATGAGCATGGGCATGCGATGCCACGCTAGTGGTGTGGTGCCGAAACGATCCGCTGGCGGCATCCTGCCAAAGCTGCAGGAACATGTGAGGGTGAGCCGCCGCGGCGCCACCCTGATAGGTGACTGGTGAGCAGAGAACGCCAGCAACCAGGAGAACCATGAAAAATGGTTGGCGAACGAGGCGAATCATGAAACGGCAGCGTCTCTGCCGGTTTGCGCCAGGGCGAAACCGGCGTCACAGTCGGAGGGTCGCGCACGACCCTCCTCTGATCATAGACCACTCTCGGGATCGGGCCAGCCCGGTAGTGGGGTGGTGTCGGACGATGTGGGCATGTTGACGGCCAAGCGCTCAGCTGCCGCTTCCATATGTTCGCGCATCGTGCATCGCGCTTTCTCGGCGTCGCCGGCCACGATCGCGTTCACGATTGGAATGTGCTCGGCGTAGGATCGCTCCATGTTCCGGCTTCCGGAGAGTGCCCGCAGGATCCAGGCCCGCAGGAGCGCCTGAATGCTGCTGTGGACGTCGCGCAGCGCCGAGTTGCCGGCGGCATCGGCCACGGTTACATGAAAGGCGATGTCGTGTTCCGCGAACTCAGCTGGTGTGCGGGCGCTGCCCAACGCGGCCAGTTCGGTCTGCAACCGGGCGATCTGGTCGTCGGTGCGTCGCTGGGCAGCCAGTCCGGCCAGCACGATCTCGATTTCCTGGCGCGCTTCGACCAGATCCATCGTGCGTGGTTCACCCAGCAGCAGACCCCATTCGATCACTTCAGGCAGCAGTGCGGTGTCCGCTTTTCGCAGATAGGTGCCGTCCCCCTGACGCACTTCGACCAGACCGATCAGGGAGAGCGCCTTGAGCGCTTCCCGCATGGCAGAGCGGCCAACGCCGAATGCTTCGGCCAGTTGCCGCTCGGACGGCATCCGGCTGCCGGGTTCGATCTGACCGGAGAGAATCACCTCCACCAGCCGGCGAGCGATCTGGGTGGCCACCGGTTCGCGCCGGATGGGATCGATGTTGAACGGCGCGGTCACGGCGAGCGCCTGGTGTGACGGTCAGGAATCTGATTCATCGCGCTCCCATTCCCTTCGCAGCTCTTCGATCAATCCTTCGTCCCGCGCTTGTCTCATGTGCGCCAGGAGCTCCCGGTCGTCGAGCAGCCACTTGCCAAGATCGTTCACATGATGGGCAGCCGAGAGGCGTGGCCAGAGGTTGTTCGCCACCCGGGAGAAGGTCTGTGGCCCACCCAGCGCGGCGGTGGCGAACGGTCCCGTGTAGCGCCAGCGCCGCGCCAGACCATCCCGCACGATTTCATCGACGACATCCGGGCTGGCGACCCCCTGTTCGACGATCCAGACCGCTTCTCGCAGAAGCGCCATCTGCAGGCGGTTCCAGACGAACCCGTCGACGTCGCGCTGGACATTGACCGGCCGTTTGCCCAGATCGGTGAGGAGTGCCACGACTCGCTCGACAATCGACGGATCGGTTTCCGGTCCGGCGACCACTTCGACGAGGGGCATCAACAGCGGCGGGTTCCAGTAGTGCGTCCCGATCGTTCGGCGCGATGCTCCCGCCCAACCTCCCAGGCGGCCGATGCTCAGCGATGAGGTATTGGAAGCGAGGATCGCCTGCGGCATCTGCTTGCCAGCGGCTTTGAGCAGATCGATCTTGGCCTGCGGTTCCTCGATGATCGATTCGAGAAAGAGCTCGGTGTCCGGATCGAATTCCTCGACCGACTCCACGAATGCAACCCGCTTGCGGCCGGCCGCGACAGCATCGTCCGACCAGTGACTCAGCGATGCCGCCAGGTCGAACGCGGTGCCGACCCGGTTTCTGCCCTGTTCGAGACTGCGGACGAGAAAGACCACATCGTGACCCGCCAGCGCGTACTCCACGCCGATCTGCGAGCCCATCAATCCCGGTCCACCGATCCCGATCTTCATTCCATGTTTCCCTCGTAAGCCGCCCCCGCCAGTCCCAGGCTGGCCGGTCTGTGGATTGCAGTATCGACGATGGCGCCTACAACCCCTTCATCCCTTGTACTCCGGCCTGGAGAGCCGCCATGTACAACCAGAGGTCGCCGCTGTAGGCGAACGCCCGGTAGCCCAGACCTTTCCAGAATGCGCCGTTCTCGAGATCGGACACCATGACGCCGGCCGTTTTGCCTCGCGACTCGGCGGCCTGGGCGACTCGTGTGATCGCCGCGATGAAGTCGGGGTGGTCGAACTGCCCGGGGATGCCCATGGAGATCGAGAGATCGAAGTGACCGACCCAGAGGCAGTCGATGCCGTCGACGGCAGCGATCGCTTCGCACGACTCGACGCCCTGCGCGGTTTCGATCTGGGCGATGACGAAGGTCTCGCGGTTGGCGTCCGCCATCTTGTCCGGAACAGTGCCCCCTTCATAGTTGTCGTGAGCGAGTGTGAATGCGGCTCCCCGGGCTCCGTCCGGAGCGTATTTCGCCGACTGGGCGATCAAGCGCGCCTGTTCGACCGATTCCACCATCGGCACCATGATCCCCAGCGCCCCGACGTCGAGCGGACGGGAGATCAGGTGATACTGCGTGGCGGGGACCCGCACCATCGAGATCGCTTTCGAGGCGCGAGAGGTGGCGATGAGCTCCCGGATCGTTTCGATGCTCCAACCGGTGTGCTCCATGTCGTAAATGACGAAATCAGCGCCCGCTTCGCCCGCCAGATGTCCGATACCGGTCGAGTTGAACTCGAAGATCATCGTCCCGACGGAGATGCCCCCGCTGGCCAGCTGTTCCTTGACTGTGTTCTTCCGCATGTCATTCTCCCCATGTCGATCGGTATCTGGACAGTTTCTCCTGAAACTTCGGTGACTCGATCACCGCTTTGTTCACCACATAGTCAGGTACCCGGCCCGCCCGGATATCGAGGATGGCGTCGATCACACAGCCGCCATTGCCCATAGCCGCTTCCTCGGTCCAGGCGAGGGCGTGTGGCGCCAGGATGACATTGTCCAGCGTGAAGAGAGGATTGTCCGGCGCGGGTGGCTCCTGCTCGAACACATCGATTCCCGCAGCCCGTATCTGTCCGCTGCGCAACGCGTCGACCAGCGCTGCTTCGTCGACGATCGGTCCCCGGGCGATGCTGATCAGGGAAGCGGTCGGTTTCATCAGCGCCAGCCGTTCGCGGTTGACCAGATGCCGCGTTTCGTCGGTCAGGTTGCAGAGCACGACCAGGTAGTCCGATTCGCGAAAAAGGGTCTCCAGATCGACGAGCGCGACATCGCTGGCGGCAGCCAGGGTGGGGTCGATGTACGGGTCGTAGGCGATGCGTCGCATATCCCACGGCGCCATCAAATGGAAGAGATCCCGGGCGATATTGCCGAGGCCGATCGTGCCCAGCGTTCTGCCGGTGACCTGATAGCCCATGTAATCGAGTTTTTTCGACCATTCGCCTGCGCGCGTGATGCGGTCTTTCTCGACCACCCGGTGCGCGAGGGACAGGATGAAGGTGACGCCGGTCGCGGCCATCGATCGCCGCACACCGGGAGGGGTGATCGTCGCCGCAACACCGTTGCGCGTGCAGGCCTCGAGATCGACGGAGTCATATCCGACGCCAAATCGGGCCACGAGCGCCAGCTGGGGTGCGTTGTCCAGGAATGCCGCAGTGATTCGGGGCGCCAGCACAGCCAGCGCGTCCACGCCGGCGGCGAGGCTCGGATCGAGCGACAGATCGCCCGGCGGCAGAAACGAGACATCGACGCCCTCGATGCCGTCGAACCGGCTCAAGCCGATGTCACCCCAGCCGACCCGGCCATCCGAGGTCAGGAAGTCGCTCGTGTATCTCACCCGAAACTGTTCGCCCATCAGGTTGCCTGCTCCGCTTGCGAAAAGCGCCTAATCCCGGGCCGCTTCGGCCTCGGACATTTCGACAAGCTCCATGATCAGGCCATTTGGCCGATTGGGCAAAAAGCAGGTCCGCTTGTCGAAGCCGCCGACCGAAATCGGTGCATCCTGCCCCGGAGCGAGCAGCGCCAGCGTTTCGGGAATCGACTCGACCCGGAAGCAGACATGATTCAACCCTTCTCCATGCTCCTCCAGAAAGGTCGCTGCCGGTCCGGGACCGTAGGGGCAGACGAGTTGTACCGTCATGTTGCCGGCGTCGAGATAGATCAACCGCACATTCGCGGTGACATTGCGTCCCTCGCCGATGAAGGTCATGCCGAGCGTGTCCAGATAGTAAGGAAGTGATGCGTCGACATCCCGCACGACGATGCCGACATGATCGATGCCGGAAAATGGCGAAGCGGTCATACGATGTGCCTCCAGATTCTGCGACTCCAACCGATCCGGGAACGAGCTGCCACGAGCCGAACCGGAGGCATGCTTCGTTGACCGATCACGTTCGATGCTGGAGCTCCCGATGCCGTGAAATCCACTTGCGATTGGTTGATTGGTGGACCAGCGTTGTGCCGATGGTAACGAAGCGGTCAGCAAATGGCAATGCCGCGTCGGCGCCGGGTCAGCTGTCGCTTCCGGCATGACCCTCTTCTCCCGACTACTATTCCGCTGGTTGCTCCATCCTCACTGAAGGGAAGATTTGTGACGCACTTGACAGACTTCACGCCAGACGACCTGGCAATCCTCAATCGCACGCCAACGGCCGTGGCTATGGGAGCGGCGTATGCCGACCGCGATGGCGCTCTGAGTCTGGCCAAAGAGCTGCGAGCCGGTTTGACTGCCGCCCGGGAAGCCGCCTTCGCCTTCCCGGACAATGAGGTCATCCAGCTGCTGGCCGCATCGATGCAGGAAAGTGAACGGGATGAGGATTCGCCATCGGACGACGACGATGTGCAGCAGGAAGAACCGGTCGAGGACATCGTCGAAGAACGGCACCCGGCGCTGGCGGGCGCAACGGCGATCGAGCTCGCGTCGCAGTCGATGGACATCATGAGCGCCACCGCCACCCTGGAGGAAGCGGTGCAGTTCAAGCACTGGCTCTATGCCATTGCCGAGCAGGTTGCGCTGGCTACGAAGTCGGGCGGATTCCTGGGTATCGGCGGCACACAGGTTGGCGAAGGTGAGCGTTCGTTCCTGCAGGAGCTGGCCGAAGCGATCGGTATGCCGGTCGAGGATGACATCAGCGAATAACGCGGGGGATGGCCGCGCGATCATGTCAGAGCGGCAGCTTCGCCTGAACGGATGGCGGGATGGTGGGCGACCGCTGGGCGTGATTCTCCATCGCTGATTCGATCAGCGCTCCCAGTTCAGCAGCATCGCGGGGAATGGCCGAAAACGGAAATCCACCGGCATCGACCAGCGCCTGATTCCCGGCGGGAGCGTGGTTGCCCATCCAGACCAGAAGAGGCGACCACCCGTTTTTCAGGTTGGCTTGCGATCCCTGCCACGTTCCGCCACTCCCGGCGGTCGTGGCGATGACCACGGTGGCATCGACGAGCGCATGGATGTAGACGTTGCGGGCCATGGCATTGCCGGTGACGAAGCCTGCGTTTGGGTGGACATGCGTCGTCAGTGTGAGGAGTTCATCGTCGATGTACCGGCGGGTGTCCCCCTTACCGGCGTCTCTGACCAGATCGCCATGCAGGATCCCGACCGAGGGACGGTTCGCCTGCAGTGCGCCGAACATGCCCCACCGGTCGCTCCCTCTTGCGCCACCTGAAACCACGACATACCCGGCATGACCGGCGGTTTCGCCGATGGTCATCGCCACGTCGGCCAGTTCTCCGCCGATATCGCGCGATCCGACGATCGCCAGCGACGGCGTGTGGCGAAGGAACCCAAGGGGGCCGGCTCCGAACATAACGGGCGGGGCAAGTCGCCGCAGCCGGACTCGCCAGCGCTCCGGATAGGCGTCGTCGAATCGAACCAGCGACCAGAAACCGCGCTTCCGAAAAGCGTCGAGCTCCGCGTTGACGGCCGGCGCTCGTTCTGGAATGGAGCGGAGTCTGGCGGCCAGGGTCGCGTCGAGCGTGGAGAGATCGGTTTGTTTCTCGAGCAGATGAGCGGGAGTGAGATCGTTGGACGCCAGCCAGACGGCAACTCTGGACCACCCCTCGGGGCCCAATGGCTCGACGGGTTCTGACGCAGCGGTCGCTCCCATGGTCGAGCATGCGGCGATCACGGCCAGGCGATCGTCGAGGGTATGGGGCATAGATCGGGAATGGTTCATTCCCGGAGTTTATCCTCTGAGGGGACCGGCACAGCGATTGCGGCTCACGCTGAAGTCTGGCGAGTGCCGCGCCAACGTCTGATCCAATATGAAAGGCGCCACCCATGAGTTCGATGCCCACGTTCGAACGCGACCGGCCCAATCGGCTGCTTCGCCTGGCCTTCAAGCTGCCGCCGAAAATCTATGCCGGACCGATCGCCCGCGGTCTGGCCTCACGGTGCGTGATGAAGCTGACCACGACCGGGCGCCGGAGCGGTCTGCCACGCACCATCTGTATCAGCTTCATGCCGCACGAGGATGGCTACGTCATCTTTTCCGGTTTTGGTGTCGGGTCGAACTGGTACCAGAATCTGCTGGCCGATCCGCACGTCGACATTCGGGTGGGCAGCACGGCAATGAAGGCTACAGGCTCAGTCGTGGAGGATCCGGAGGAGCGCAAAGCGTTGATGCTGGAGATGCAGGAGCGCTCGAAAGCATGCGGTCCACCCCCGTTCATCCGGCCGGTGCTCCGGTTTTTCCGGGCGTTCGACTACGACGCCGAGATCCAGATGGCGGTGGACGAAGCGGAAGCGTTGCCGGTTGTCCAGTTGCGACCCACGAGCCAGACATCGTAGGCGCCTGGGTCAGACCAGCGTGCCCTCCGGGCAGAGCCATCGGTAGCTGCACCGCGAGCAGGTGTCGTGGGCGGCACGTGGGGCGAAGTCGTTCGCTTCCAGTCTGGTGAGAAGGGTATCGAGCCGGGCGGTGAGCATCTGTCTGGAATCCTCCGAGTGCTGATGCGCTTTGATCTGCCGTGGATCCCAGTCGCCGATGTTGGTGAAGCCACGGTCATCGTCGTGCCGGAGCGCGTAGAACGCGACGGTCGGGAGCGCCTCCGGGTTCTCCAGGCGGTGGGCATGATCGTAGACGAAGAGTTGCAGCGATTCCGCCGGTTTCCTGACCGAGGAGCTGGTCCATTTGCTCGTTTTGAAGTCGATGATCTCGACTGCGCCGTTGTCATCGATCAGGACGACGTCGATGCGGCCAGCGATCTGGTGCCGGCCATAGCCGGTGTCGAACGAGGACTCGACCAGCACCGGTCGTCTGGGTGGGATCTGCCGTCCCTCCCAGGCGAAGTAGCGCTGCAGTATGGCCGTCGCCCTGACACGCAGTTGCCGGGTCTGGGCCGCGAACTGGAACCCACGCTCCGGCCAGTGCGCCTCGATCGCGGCTTCGATCTGGTTGTCAGACGGAAGTTGCCCGCTTTGCTGCCATGAGAGGTTGAGACTGTTCAGCGCCGCGTGAATGACCGACCCAAATGTGATGTTGGCCGATTCCTCTCCCTCCGCGAGATCGAGGGTCCGGGCATAGAAGTATTGACGCGGGCATCCCTCGTAGATTCGTAGCTGGCTATAGGAGAGGGGAATCGGGGTTTCCGGACTGAACGGCAT
Organism: Thermomicrobiales bacterium; assembly: GCA_019637585.1. Lineage (GTDB taxonomy): Bacteria > Chloroflexota > Chloroflexia > Thermomicrobiales > UBA6265 > JAHBVL01. The sequence goes on from JAHBVL010000001.1 coordinate 702,744, forward strand.
TGGCAATTGCCTGGGCAGCAGCGGTTTGGCGCCCGCCCATCCGCGATTGGCTGCCGCTTGTTCCAGAAGGAGTCCTGCCAGCCGGGCCGGCATCGACTCATCGCCGATATCGGTCGTCATGGCCGCATTGCGCCGGGTTCGTAGCTGGCGGGCGAGGTCGGTTGTCGAAACAGGCGGCCGGTCGTCCGACATCTGGCTGGAGAGGGCGAGCCGGTCGGACAGTTTGGCTTCCGTGATGAAGTGGGACATGCTGGCCGGAGCGCCCTCTCGTGTTCGGGCGGGAAAGCTGATGTGCAGTTCCGCTCTGGCCCTGGTCATCGCCACATAGGCCAGCCGGCGTTCCTCACACAGAAAGCGGGCGCGACGCTCCTGCTCGGTTGGCATCCTGTTCCCACGAGAGGACCAGTCGCCGAGTGTTTCCGCATCGAAATCGGCATCCAGCTTCATCGGCAACGGGAATTCGCCGTCGATCATTGCCGGCAGAAACACCACGGGCCACTCCAGCCCCTTGGCTGCGTGAACGGTGAGGATGGCCACGCCATCGCTCTGGACCGGCGGTCCCCACGGGACGCTGGCATATCCGGCGGTCAACTGGCGAGCCAGATCGGTCAACGACTCTCCCGCATCGGCAACGGCGTTGGCCTGGGCGATGAATGCGTTCATCGTCGAGGTGGTGATGGCATCGGTCGTTTCGCCGAGCACATCCGCCAGGAGCATGGCGTGATAGAGGGCCACCGGCACCTCTCGTTCGCCAAACTGTTTGGCCATACCGGAGAGCTGCCGGATCTCTCGCAATGCGGTTTGCTGTCTGGAAGGGAATCCGGAGAGACTCACTGCGCGGTCGAGCAAGGCATCTCGCTCATCCGGATCGGGAACTGCGGCTTCGATGGCGCGCAGCATCTGAGCGGTGTCGCGATTCCGTTTGCCTACGAGCCGCGCCGCATCTCGCCATTGCGCCGGACCGCACACCAGCCGCAGTGCAGCGAGGACATCTCTGATGCTTTCGGCGTTGCCCTGGCCTTCGTCGCGGGCCTGGAAGGGAATGCCGTTGGCCGCCAGCGCCCGTTCGATCGGCGCGCTATTGCGATCGGTGCTGCGCAGGAGAATGGCGATCTCCCCATAGAGAACAGGGTTTTCCCGCCTGTGGGTGAGTTCGAGAATCGTTCTGGCGATGTGCGCGGCTTCCAGCGCGGGATTCGCTGTTTGCACCACGGTGACGACACCTGCACGAGCGGGATCGGCAGCCGTCAGCTCGAGATGGTCGGCGCCAGGATTGTGCCGGATGAGCGCATTGGCCGGATCGAGAATCGCCTGCCCGGAACGGTAGTTGGTGTCGAGGGCGTAGGTGCGGGCGCCGGGAAAGAAGGTGTCGAAGCCGTCGAGATAGCGCGAACCGCCTCCCCGGAAGGCATAGATCGCCTGATTGGCGTCGCCGACGACGCTGACGGGACACGCCTCATGCGACAGGAGCCGGATCAGCTCGAACTGGGCGACATTCGTGTCCTGGAACTCGTCGATCAGCAGATGATCGAATCGCTTCCGGGCGCGGTCCAGCAGATCCGCGTCGGTCTGGAGCCGGCGAACGACCTCGACGCCGAGCGCGGCGAAATCGTAGACCTGTGCTGCCGCCATGGCGTCGATGACTCGCCGGTGGGCCAGGGCCAGATCGTGCAGTCTGCCTGGAGCAGGCTCGGCGTGCAGCGCATAGGCGTCGACATCATCGGGAGACATCAGCAGATCGCGCGTTTGCGAACCGAAGGTCAGCAGGTTGCCAGCCAGTTTCTCCCGGCCGAACGCGCCCTGATGTGCGCGCAGTTCGTCATCGGGAATCGCATGAATGGTTGTCAGGACGAACTGGGTCAGCTCGGAACCGGTCAGCAGCCGAAGTGGCTGGCGCCGATCCGCCACATTCCACTCATCGATCAGCACCTTGCAGAACGCGTGAAATGTGTGGACGTGCAGGGAACCGTGGCCGTGATCGAGCTGGTGGAGAAGGCGCCGTCGCAGCTCCTGGGTCGCCTTGCGGGAAAAGGTGAGACAGAGAATACGATCTTTCCGTATCCCGCTTTCGACCAGGTAGAGAAAACGGTGCATCAGCGTTTGCGTTTTGCCAGTTCCCGCTCCGGCAATGATTCTCATAGGACCGCCCGGATGCCGGACAGCGGCTTGTTGCTGCTGATTGAGACTCCGATTCTCGGTCATGGGCAGAGCATACCAGTCCCTCAACCCGTTTCGATATCCTGTTTCGCGTGCCGGATGGCGGCGACCATCCACGATGCCGGTGGCCGGTCAACCGCTATGATGTGAGGCAATGGCGTCTCCCGAGTCTGCTGATGGCTCGGCAATGGTTGGGATATGCAGCGAATGGCTTCGAGCGCGCGACACTTTCACAACAGCACAAACTATTTTCTCGTCAATTCCGGCCGTGATGACGAGGACATCCTCATGGGGATCCCTCCTCAGCTGGGCCCGGCGATGGGCGAGCAGGACCCGGCGTTGGAGCCGTTTCCGTTCAAGCGATACCTGGGCCTCGATCCCGTGCCATTGCCGGCGGAACCGCTTCATACGAACCTGCCGGCACTGACATCGATTGCTGCTCCCGATATGGCTAGCGGGAGTGCCCCGATCGATCGCGCCCAACTGGGCACCCTCCTCCTGCGCACAGCCGGGATGCTCAAGGAATGGACGAATTCCTCCGGCAAGACGTGGCAATTCCGGGCAGCTGGATGCACGGGAGCCCGCTACCACCTCGAGCTCTATGCCGTTACCGGCGATCTGGATGGATTGGCAGCCGGCGTCTATCACTACGATCCGCAGTCGCACGGTTTGCAGCAGCTGCGATCGGGAGACTTTCGCAGCACCCTGATCGAGGCGACCGGCGAGCATGCGGAGACTCTCGCCGCCCCGGTGCTTCTGGTCTGCACCAGCGAATTCTGGCGGAATGCCTGGCGCTACCAGGAGCGAGCCTACCGCCATGCCTGGTGGGATCTGGGGACGCAGTTGACCAATCTCCTGTCGCTTTCGGCCAGCATGTCAATGCAGGCAACGGTCCTGACGGGTTTTGTTGACGACGCGGTCAACCACCTGGTGGGCGCCGACGGCGAAAAGGAGGCGGCGCTGGCAGTCGTAGCCATCGGGCGAGGAGAAGAACCTGAGTCGGCGACTGAGCCACTCGATCCGCTGCACCATGAAGTGACCCCATCGTCGGTGCGGGAGATCGCGTTTCCCGGAATTCAGCTTATGCACAACGCCACGGCACTCACGCACCAATCGAAGGTTTCGCAGTGGCGTGAAAACCCCCTTCGCAGAAGCTTGCCTGAGCCTCGTGGCGAACTATTCCCGTTGACGCCACTTGAGCAGGACGCCGTGCCGGGCGAGAACGTCGAGGAGGTCATTCTCCGGCGCAGGTCGAATCGCAAGTACGCGGTCGACACACCACTGCCATACGATCTCTTCTCGACGGTGCTTGCTACCGGATCCGCGCCGGTTCCACTCGATGCTGTCGACGCAAGCGTGACCTCGCTGGCCGATCTCTACCTGATCGTCAATGCAGTCGAGGGGTTGGCCCCCGGCAAATACGTGCTTCACCGCGACCGTCAAGCAATCGAGCTGCTGGAATCTGGGAGCTTCCGGCAGGAAGCAGCGTTCCTCGCCTGCGGGCAGGAGTACGCCGCCGACGCGCACGTCAATGTCTATCTCCTCGCCGATCTCGACCCGATTCTCGATCACTATGGCGACCGCGGATATGGGTTGGCACAGCTCGAAGGAGCCATCACGTGTGGTCGCGTCCAACTCGCGGCTCATGCGTTGCGGCTCGGCGCCGTCGGATCGACGTCGGCGGACGGCGACGTGACGGCCTTTTTCTCGCCCCATGCAGCAGGCAAGAGTTTTCTGTCCGTGGCGGTGTTCGGGGTGCGGCGACCGAAGCCGGTCGCTCAGGAGTAGGGCTCGCCGGCAGGTTGGTGGGTTTTCGGCTCCCCGTTTCGCGACTATTCAAGCGCTAGACTCGCGTATCACGTCGCGTTGAACTGCTCCAGATACTGGTTTGCGTAGTCGGTATCGATTTCGATCCAGAGTGGCCGGTGGTCGGACATCTGCCAGGTGCGCCACTGCCGGTAGCGCTGGTCCTCGGTGAGGTCCTTTTCCTTTTCGGTCGGCGGTGGCATCCATGAGGCGTAGAGTCGCATGTCGGTTGGGTTCGCGCGAAAGACCGACTTGTACATATCGACCATCCCGCCCGTGATGACCCGGAATGATGGTTCGGAGACTCGCACCGCGATCTGGTCGTAGAAGTGGTCTTCCGGGGTGCGGACTTTGTCGCCGTCGATAGCGGGAGGAACCACGAAACCCCGGTCGCGCAACGCTTCCATCGTTTCGTGCTTCGGGCTGACCACATTGAAATCGCCGAGCAGGATGTAGTTCTCTCCCGCGGTCGGGTTGTTGGCAAAGGGTCTGTTTTCCCGGTCCTGGCGTTCGGCCATGAACTTCACCAGCCTCCTGATTTCATCGATGCGACGGCGGAGCGGTTTGCCGGAGGCGGATCCGTAGTAGATATGGACCGTGCAAAGATTGAACCGGAACCAACCGGATTCGAACGACACCACAAAGGGCGTTCGGGCGAACTGATATTCTGCTTCTTTCAGGCCGCTGTCGATCGCTGTCTCGATTGCCGCGTTTTCGGCGCCTTCCAGTCCGCGAGCTGTGCCGGCGTCTCCGGTGCGTTTGGGTGAGACGATCAGCTGACCGTTCGGCAGGACGATCTCACCGGCGATGTTGCGGAACCGGACCTTTTCGGTGTTGTAGACGAACGCCATCCGTTCCCCGTTGCCGCTCACACCTTCCGTGGTGTCGGTGGCGATGAACTGCCATTCGCTGCCGAGAATCTCCATGACCCGTTCGAGCGCCGAGAGATCGCGATTCACCTCCTGCAGGGCCACGAGATCGAAACAGGAGATGATCTCGGCGATGTAGAAGAATGTCTCCGGTAATCGCGGACCTTGCTTGAACTCATTCGAGTCGAAGTCGCGAATGTTCCAGGTTGCCAGCAGAAGCGTGCTGTCGCTCTTCCGTTTGCGCAGCGATTGCAGGTCCCTGCGCATCCGGCGCAGCCGCTGGGCGGCGCGTTTGGCGTCTTTCAGATCCAGATCATCGGTCTGCTCGAGCAGGGCGTACTTGTTCGACATCGAAGACCTCTCAATCTGTGGCCGGTCCGGCCGGGGAAGGATGGGGTTACGTCACCGGAACCTCCGGTTGTAGCTGGTTGGTATCGATTCCAGACTACACCGGTTCGGGGGCGACGCGATAGCCATGCCGGACGGCCAGGATGATCAGGGGAACCACGAGGAGAATCGTCACCACATTGAGCATGGCATAGGAGCCCAATCCGACGATCAATCCCGCCGTCAATCCGGCGGCCGCGCCGCTGATCCCCATCAACAGGTCGGCGGCTCCCTGCATGCTGGCTCGTTCGTCGGCAGGGAGTGACTCAGTGAGCAGCGTCGAACCGCCGATCAATGTGCACGACCAACCCAGACCGAGGAGGAAGAGGCCCACGCCCAGTTGCAGTGACTGATGCCCGCTGGCGGTTCCGGCGATCATGAATGCAGCCAGGAGGATGACGCCGCCCAGGATGATGATCGGCCGGCGACCGAAGCGGTCGACCGCCCACCCCACCAGCGGCGAGGCGATGTACATACCGGTGATATGCCCGCTGATGACGAAACCGATGATGCGCAGATCGGCATCGCCATGTTTCAGGTGAACGGGTGTCATCGACATCACCGCCACCATCACCGATTGACCGATGGCCATCGACATCAAGCCGAGTGACGCCGCGGGGATGCTCCGGATGTAGACGAAGGCCTCCAGCAAGGGAACATTGCGGCGTCTGGCAGGTTCGGCAATGCCGGTCGATTCGGCGCGGATCGAGTGGGCCAGCAGGAGCGGGTCTGGTCGCAGAAAGATGCTGATCAACGCTCCGGCGATGATGAAGACGCAGACCGTCAGCAAGTAAGGGCCGGCCAGCGAGGGTACGCCGATGCGCTCGGCCAGATTGCCCATGGGGTCGGCCAGATTCGGACCGAGCACGGAACCGATCGTCGTGGCCCACACCACGCTGGCCAGATCGCGGCCGCGGCGGTCGGGAGAGGCAAGGTCGGCCGCGGCATACCGGGACTGGAGACCGGCCGCGTAGCCGCCGCCAGTGAGGAAGAGCCCGGCCAGCGCCACAGGGAAGAAACCGAGGATGGCGCCCAGCACCACGAGGAGCGCGCCACCCACGCCAATGGCGTAGGCCAGCAGCAATCCGGGCCGGCGGCCATGGTCGTTCATCACCCGCGACACCGGCACCGCGATAAAGGCCGTGCCGATCACCGAGGCTGTCGACGACAGACCGCTCAACGATTCGGTGGCCAGATCGGCGGCCAGCAGCGCGCCCACGGCAGCGCCGGCCGCCGCGCCGATACCGCCGAAAACCTGGGCGGCGGCGAGCACCTTGACGACGCGACGTTGGACGGCGTCGATCGATTGCCGGGCGAGGGCAGCGTCAGACGCTCCGCTCACCACGTTTTCAGACGTGGAAGGTTCTGCTGAATCAGCCGTACCGAAGTGCCCTCTACCCGGAACGCCAGACAGGAGATCTTGTCGCCGAATAGTGTCTCACGAATCGACAGAGAAGGTTAACGACGGCCAATGCCCCTTTCAGGGATCGAAGCGATCGCGTGACGCCGCGTATGGAGAGGTTGGCGCATTCCTTGCTTCGCCTCGCTTCACGGACCGGCGCACGGTTGGGAGAGACCCTGTCTCCGCGCGTAGAGAACGCTGGGCCGGATCGCAGCGATATGCGGGTGAACGTAAAGGATGAGGACAATGCGTAGATCGATCGTGACGATGCTATTCCTGATAAGCGTGGTTGGTGGAATCGGAATGGATGTGCGTGCCCAGAACAGCGCACCATCGACACCGGAGGGGACGCCTCCAGTGGCGACATATGAGGAGATCGCGGATCAGTACGGGGCCATGAGGGACGCGATATTGCAGGAGGGACGACAGGTTACGGAGCAGGTCATCTCCGGTGAGGTTGCCGCAATCGTCGACCGGATGTCAGAGGAGCTTCAGGCAATGACCACACCGGAGGACCTGGAGCAGCTCATCGACGATCTGCAGCGCGACCAGGTCCGGTTCGAATTGCCAGGCATCGATGTCACATTCAACGGGCATTTGGATGGCGAGACGATTGATGGGTTCGTCACTGGAGGAGGCATAGGCGGGTTTGCGCTGACACGGTCCGCGGAGGGTGACGATGCCGACATTCTCGCCGGAGCCTGGAACGGAACGCTGTCGGCTGGCGGGGAGACAGTCGACCTCGAGGTGCTGATCGAACCCGGCGAGACCGGATGGACCGGAACGGCGTCGATCCCGGCCTGGGAGCTGGTCGATTCTCCACTCGGCGAGATCGCCTACGCCGAGTCGCTGCCGATTGGCGAGATGATCGACGATCAGGCGCTGCCGCATGCCCCGTCAGTACGATCCTATTGGGCCAGGTATGCCTGGGGCGACGAGAACCTTTCTTTTCAGTATGTCTTCGATCAGGACGGCATCCTGACCATGGTTCAGATCGCGCCGGAAGAGACATTTCCCGAGCGGCCGCCGGATGCCGCCGTCGCGGGGCTGACATGGCCACTGGCTGGTTTGTGGTGGGTGGTGTGGGGAGGCGAGAGCGTGCTCCAGAACTACCACGCCGTCGCCCCGGCGCAGCGATATGCCCTCGACCTGCTGATCTGGAACGATGGAGCCACCTTCGCCGGTGATGGTTCCCAGAATGAAGACTACTGGGCCTGGGGACAACCGATTGTTGCTCCCGCCGATGGCACGATCGTGGACGTAGTCGATGGCGTTCCTGACAACGTCCCGGGAGTCAGCAATCCCGAAGGAGGGCAGGGGGCCGGGAATCATGTTGTCCTGAGAGTCGACGACCAACGCTTCATCTTTCTCGCCCACATGCAGGAGGGATCGATTGCCGTGCAGGTCGGTGACGAGGTCGAGACCGGTCAGCTGCTCGGACTGGTCGGCAACTCCGGCAACTCGTCCGAACCTCACCTCCATATCCATGCCCAGTCGGTTCAGGGCTTCGCCGATCCCGCAGCAGACGGTCTGCTTCTCGAGTTCGAGCGGCTGAATGTCGACGGCGAGAACGTCGAGAATCCCCGGGTGATACAGGGTTCATTCATCGCGGCGCCCTGAAGAATTCCGGATTCGTCCTGCATTGCGGGCGTCGTCGATGAGGATGAGCGAGGCAGGCCTCGCCGCTACACGCTGATTGCCGACTGCCGCCTCAATCATTCCCAGCAAACGTGGAGGAGACTTCAAGGGGGTGTTACGGTGGTGCTCGCTATGCTTCGATCGTGCTGGCAATGACTGCCGCTCGAAACGATCGATGCCCACGATGACCTTCGCGGGCAGGAGAACAAGGAGACACACTCGTGGAACAGTTCACTGCTACTACGTCCAGGCGAAAGATCATGGTGGGAGTCGCCTCGATGCTGGTCGGAGGGATGATGCTCGGCAATGCCGTCGGTGGGCTCACCACTGGGGTGAGCGCGCAGGATGACTCCGGGTTGCGATCCGTTGGCGTGATCGCCGAACCGGACGAGACATTGACCGCATCACTCGCCGACTGCACCGAGGTCGCGTCGCTCGATCCTGGCGTGCTGGCTGCTCCCGGCGAGGGCGAAACCGCCTATGTGATCGACAGCGCCAATTCGGAAGCCCGGTATGTCATCGAGGAAGAGCTGGCCGGATTTGGCGCGAATACCGCCATTGGAGCCACCGATGCGTTCATCGGCCAGATTCTGCTCGACAGCGATGGCAACCCGGTCGCCTGCTCCCGCTTCGATGTCGACATGCGCACCCTGGAAAGCGATGAATCCCGGCGCGACAACTTCATTCGCGGCAGCACGCTCCAGTCGGACACCTATCCGGTGGCGACCTTCATCCTCCGCGCAGTCGAAGGCCTCGATGGCGCCCTGACGTCGGAAGAGCAGACATTCACGCTGATCGGTGACCTGGTCTTCCGTGGCCAGACCCAGCTGGTGGCCTGGGAAACCACGGCCTCGGTCGATGGAGATACGTTGACCGGCAGCGCATTCACGGAATTCGCTCTGGCTGACTACAACATCGAGAAGCCGATTGTCGGCTCGGTCGTGAGCATTGCCGACGATCTCCGCCTCGAAGTCGACATCAACGCCGCGCCCGCGCAGGGATAATCGAATCGTCACAAGTCGAAGGGAGCGCGCCGGAGCGGCGCGCTCCCCGTTTACATCAGTCGCCGAACGCGGAAAGAGCAGGGAATATCTATGGAAGAGCAGAAACCGAATGTCTCACGCCGTCGTGCCGTTGTCGCCACCCTGGTCCTCATCCCGATCGGCGTCGTCCTCTTTTTCGCTCTCTACCTGGCCAATGAAGCAGGCGAGCTCCCCTGGCAGGAAGATCCGACCCGCATCCCGGTCACACCATTCGCCAATCTCCCAACCGCGCCCGCCGCTTCGCCGACCGCAGGGACATAGTCTGGCGGCTTGCCTCCGCCAGGAGCCGAGGTCGACGTAGCGGTGGCGGCTCGTCCCCACCGGTGGCGGAACGGAGCCAAGCGGAGTGGAGCCACAAGTGCCGCCAATCGCCCAAGACGCTACGGATTGCGGTGTGGGAAGTGACCCGGCAGGGCATAATGGTGTTCTATCGCTGATCGAATCCTCTGTCTGAATGGGAGCGAGCTATGGCTGAGACACTCGAACGGGCACTCTTCTTCGCACCCGGCATCAATTGCGGGCATTGCGAGCACAAGATCCGGAGATCGTTTGGATCGCTCGGTGGCGTCGTCGATCTGCAGGTATCCAATGTGACGAAAACGGTCGTGGTCGACTTCGAACCAGAAGTGGTGAGCATCGACGCTATCCGCGCCGCTCTCGCCGATGCCGGATATCCGGCCGAAACCGGGATTTCTCTCGCCTCGACATCGATGTAACCGGCGATCGGGCGAGTCGAATATACCCCCCAGTGGTATAATGCGAGTATGCAACCGGCGTGCATTCGTCGGAACTCGATACCAGGGGGAAACCATGCCAGCAACACTCGACCAGATCACCCTCAACGTTCCAGACATCAGCTGCGGGCACTGTGAACTGACGATCAAGGAAGAAGTCGGCGCGCTCGGTGGCGTCAGCAACGTCCAGCCGTCGAATGTGACCAAGACCGTCGTGATCGAGTTCGACCCGACGGCCGTTTCAGTCGAAACAATCCGCTCGACCCTCGCCGAAGCGGGCTACCCGGCCTCGTAGCGGCGATTCCTTGTGGTCGGTCCTGAGCGAAGTCGAAGGATGGCCCGGAGGGCCATAACGGGCCTCATCGAACGCGATGTTGGTGGTCGTCACGGCGTGATTGTGGCTCCGTTCCGCTCCACTTCGTTGCGCTCCACTCCGCCACCGGCGGGGACAAGCCACCGCCGCAACGAGGTCGCAGGGGCCAACGGGGCGGGGACGAGCCGCCGCCTGGATGTTCATGCCACGCGGGTGCCGGGGAGCCTGGCGTGGGTACTCAGAGCTAGCCGTTTCTCACGATCGCCAGGATTTCTTCCCCGTAACGCTCGCACTTGATTCGCCCGAATCCGGGAACCTGCTCGAGCTCATCCAGGGTCGACGGACGATACGCCGCCACCGCTTCCAGCATCGTGTTATGCGCGACCACGTAGGGTGGCACCTGGTCTGCACTCGCCCGCTCGGTACGCCATTCGGTGAGACGGTGCAGGAGCTGGGTATCGATCTGGGTGTCGCCACCCGCCTTGGGAACGCCGCTCTGCGCTCTCCCCGGCGCAAAGAAGACCCCCGCCAGCTCCTCGCGGTTGGCTCGCCGGCCTTTGTCGGTCAGGCTGATCAGGAAATACTCGTGATTCATATCGCGGAAGAGATAGCCGGTTTCGATCAGCCGATCGACCAGCTTGTCGACCGCTCCCTTTTTCATCCCCGACAAGGCGCCGAACGAGGTCGATCGGTCGGCCTTGATCGTACTCTCGGCCGACCCGAGAACCAACCGGACCAGGCCGGTCCGCCCCACAGGAAAGGGAAGTGTGCGTACCGCATCGAGAACGGCCAGCGCCGCGTCGGGTCCTGCGGGTGCGGGTTGCTTGGTTTTCGATTCGCTTCGCGCCGGCGACTGACTCGCGCCAGTGCAGACATCGCATGAATGCTGGCAGGCGGGCAGCCGTTCGCCGAACTGCGCCGCCAGCATCCGGTGCCGGCACTCCTGTTTACGGGTATAGGCAATGACCTGGGCAATGCGGCGATCCGCCAGCGCGTCGACGTCAGCGAGGAGCTTCTCGACCCGCTCTCCGGCGTCGGGACCGGCGTCGACCAATTCGATGCAGGTCAAGCGCGGTCCATCGCGCAGGATCAGGTCGTCCCGCGCGGCCAGTAGCTCGTCGATCTCGAACGGCGTCATACGCAGGGCGCGTGTAGCGCCGATCAGATCGATCGTCGTCATGCGCTGACCGGGTTCGAACTCGAGAAAGGAGGATAGTCGCTCCCATGCCGGAGAGGCGCTTCCGGAGTCAGCTGCCAGCGGCGTTCGGGTGATGGTGATCGAGCGAGGCATGTCGGGATGACGGGCGATCAGTCGCGCTTGCTCCAGAAGGCCGAGCGCCACCCGGCTATTGATTTTGTCGTCGGTTTCTCCGCCCAGGCGATCCGCATCGAAGTGATCGATCAGCACCCAACTGCCCACGGCACGCCGTTTCAGATTGGCGTAGACCGTGCGCAGATCCTCCCGGCTGATGACATCCTGCTTGACGAAGGTTCGCAGGCGGGTGGAGTCGGTGCTGGTGGCCAGCAGAATGCATTTGGCCGGTTGGCCATCTCGCCCTGCCCGGCCCGACTCCTGCGCGTACGCTTCGAGCGACGCGGGTGGGTTGAAATGGACGATGAACCGGACATTCGCTTTGTCCACTCCCATGCCAAAGGCGATCGTCGCGACCACGACCCGGACTTGCCCTGACATGAACCGGTCCTGACTCGCCGCCCGGATGTCGGGATCGAGACCGGCGTGATAGTGAATCGCTTGCACACCGCTGTCGCGCAAAAGCGCGGCGAAGGATTCGGTGTCCTTGCGGGAGTTGACGTACACGATGCCGCTGCCCGTTTCCTGGCGGCAGATGTCGATCATCTCCCGGATTTTGAACTCCCGGGTTCCGGCATTGCGCACTTCATAGAGAAGATTGGGCCGGAAGAGACTGACCCGGCAGACCGCCATCTCACGTCCCAGCGCCACGCCGATCTGGCGGGCCATGTCGGGCGTGGCCGTGGCGGTGACCGCCAGCACCGGCGGTTCCCGCATCTCCTTCAAGGCGCGGGGAATGAAGAGGTAGTCCGGGCGGAAATCCTGACCCCACAAACTGATGCAATGCGCTTCGTCGATGACGGCCAGTGCGACGTTTGTCCGCTTGAGCGCCTGCAGAAAGGCACGATCGCGCAGTCGTTCCGGCGCGACATAGACCAACTTGAGGTTGCCGCTGGTCAGGTCGTCGAGCGCCCGTTGCATTTCGTCCCGGGAGAGGGTGCTGTTGATCAGGCGGGTTCGGTTGCGCAGTGGGGGTGGGAGTGAATCGACCTGGTCTTTCATCAACGCGATCAGCGGCGAAATGACCAGCGTCACTCCCGAAAGGAGAAGAGCGGGCAACTGGAACGTCAGCGATTTACCGGAACCGGTCGGCATGATGGCGAGCGTGTCTTTGCCGGCCATGACATTGGAGACGACTGCCGCCTGGCCGGGCCGGAGTTCCGAGAATCCGAAGGTCTGCTGGAGTGCCGCGAGGACATCGTCGCTCGCCAGCGGCGCATCCTGGTCGTCGATTGTCTCCACCGGCATCGCGGAGAAATCGACGGCGTTCTTCTCCTGGTCGGCCATCCAGCCGACTCGTGGTTCGACGATGGCGGCGATGTTCCGTTTCAGCTCTTCCTGCAGTTCCCTGGCGCGTGTCGCGTACCAGGCGGAGCGCTCGATATCGCCGGCTTGTTCCCAGAGATCGGCAAGATCGCGGGAGCGTCGCAGATCGATCGGCTGAGGCGGGGCGTGCAGAATGTCCAGTGCTTCGCGAGCGGCGGCGAGGTCGCCTTCCGCCAGTGCGACTCTGGCCAGACCCACATAGGCGGTTGGGGGTGGAGCGTCGGTTCGCAGCAAGCTCGTGTAGAGCGAACGGGCGCGCTCGCAGTCCCCGCTGGCGAGCGCAACCTCAGCGGCAATCAGGTCTCGAGACCCCTCTGCCGGCGTCAGGTGGCGCAGCTCGGCGAGCAGCGTCTGCGCGTCGCCCGGATTGCCGTTCGCCAGTTCCGCCCGGATCAAGTCGGTGATCGAAGAGAGCGTCGGTGAGACCCCGTGCCGCTCCCGCGCGAGCCGGGCGGCCGTAGCAGCGTCCCCGCGAGCGAGCGCAAGACGGCTTCGCTCGCTCAGGTTGGTGATGGACGGTCCGGTGCGCTGGGCGTTGGCGTCGATCAGCGCTTCAGCGCGATCGAATTGCCCGGTGTCTCGCCAGTAATGCACGAGTTGCCACTGCATTTTGACCGGCAGCGTGATCGCGTCGGAAACGGAAAGCGCGTCGATGTCGATCATTTGTTCAGTATAGCCGCCGAGGGGCCCGGCCGGTGTGTGGGTCACCTGCGTTCAGCACGACCCGCCCGGCCGTGAACGGACCGGGCTCACGGTGCGATGCCCCTATCGGGGCTGGACTACGGGTCCGAAGGACCATCGCACCGTGAGCGGCGCCGTTTACGGCGTCGCGGTCTTCCGGACCGGCTACTCCCGCAACAATCCCATGCGACGCGCTTTGTCCACGGCTTCCGTCCGGTTGCTGGCGTCGAGTTTGGCCAGGACGTTGCTGACATGCTTTTTGACGGTTTTCTCGGTGATGAAGAGGCGGTCTCCGATCGCCCGGTTCGAGAGTCCCGACGCGGCCAGTCGCAGCACTTCGATCTCCCGCTCGCTCAGGGCATCCTGTCCCTGATTCGGGGTTCCGGTCTGCTCGATCGCGGCGAGCAACCGGCGGGCGCTGTCGCGCAGATTTCCCCGGGCGGAGACAGCCAGTCGCAACAGTGACGCGATCTTTTCTCCCTCGTCGGCAAAGAGCCGGATACATCCACATGACTCCGCCGCGATCAGCGCCGAACCGAGCGAATCGAGCGCTCCCTCCTCATCTCCCTGGTGTTTCAGCGCGATCGCGCTGAGCATGTCCAACTCGATGACGTCCCCAGTCCGTTCGTCGGCGACTGCCTGGGTGCGCAAGCGGTCGATGAGATCGAGGGCATCGGTCGGCTTGCCTTCGGCGAGGAGGACGCGGACGAAGGTGGCGTACTCATATCGGCGCTCTGAGCGGAGATCGGTGATTCCTCCAGAGAATCCGAACTGATCTGCCCAGCGAATCGCCAGAGAGGGTTGATCCGACGCGAGCCAGAGCCGGGCTCGCAGGGCTTGTGCCTTGCCCAGCTCATTGGGCGAACCGACCACTTCCCACGCCGAAATCGCCCGGCCGGCTTCCTCGAGCGCTTCGTCCAGATCACTCTGCGCCAGGGCAACCAGGGCGAGCCCAAAATACATGCGCCCGCGCCAGAGAAGCGTGCCGGCTTCGTCGCTCAGCCGCAATCCGCGGGAAAAACACTGCTCCGCTTCTTCGATGCGATTCAATTCCAGCAGAACCATACCCAGATGGGAGAGGGCATGCTGAATCTGGATGAACGTCGCTCGCGCATCTGATCTGGTGGCGTGCCGGAGGAGTGCCTCGGCGTCTCGCAACCGTCCTCGCAGGACGTAGATCGTGCCGAGCGTCAGCGCATCGAGTCGCTCGATGGGGGATTTCTCCACCAGCGCCGCGGCCGGAGCAGCATCGGTCAGACATGCTTCGGCATCCGCCGGGCGGCCGAGCAGGACGTATGTGGTGGCCCTGAAGATCGCTGCGAGCGCCCGGTCGAGAGCCATGGATTCGGGCAGGAGCTCCAGCGCCCGTTCCGCATGGGCAACCGACTCGTCGAACTCTGACCTGACGGCGGCATGAAATGCCCGGAATGACGCTACCCGGCCCAGATTCTCGGTCTGACCAGCCGCGATCCATGCCCGCTCGGCCGTTTCCAGCGACGCCAGACTGGCGGCGGGTCGCCCGCTTCTGCCAGTCGCCCAGGCCAGCATGAATGAAAGCTCGGGATGATCCGACAGGGCCGACGGGGGGAGAACAACCAGCTGCGTTTGCAAGGCCCCGATCAGATCCGCTGCGTAGAGCTGCTTCGCCACAGGCTCGAGGAGCTCGACAGCAAGGGGCCAGTCCTGACTGGCAACGGCATGGCGAATGGCTTCGTCGGTCAGCCCTTGCCGCGCGAACCAACGAGCCGCCCGGTGATGGAGACTGGCAATCGAGTTGGAGGACGCTGTTTTGTGCAGGTGATTGCGCAGAACCTCGCGGAAAAGGTGGTGATAGCGAAACCATGCGTTCTCGTCGTCGAGCGAGATCAGGAAGAGACCGGCTGCGTCGAGTTCGCGTATCCGTGCTGTGCTGGAGCCGGTTCCGAAGACACTGTCGCAAAGCTCAGCGGAGAAACGATCGAAGATCGAGCTCGTTGACAGGAATTCGGAGAGTTCGGATGGCAGACCGGTCAGAACCTCCTCCCAGAGATAGCCCTCGACCGGTCCTCGACTCCTGGTGAGCTGCGCGATCATCGCGGAGAGGTGTTCAGGGGACTCCCGCTTCATGCGATGCTGGGCCAAGCGGAGACCCACCGGCCACCCTTCGGTTCGCTCGTTGAGCGCCACGATCTCCTGCGACGTCAGACCAATCTCCGCGTCCCGATGGAGAAACGCGGTCGCCTCATTGTGGGAAAAACGCAAGTCGCGAAAATCGATCTCCAGGAGCTCACCGCGCGATCGAAACCTGGAGAGCGGGAGCCCCGGTTCGTTGCGGGTCAAAATCAGAGCCCGCATCGACGGAGGCAGATTGCGGAGGAGCACCGCGGTCGACTGCAGCAATCCAGGCCCGGTGACATTGTGGAAATCATCGAGAACGAGTGCGCATGGGTCGGTCAGCCGGGCGAGATCGTCGACCAGCGATGCGACGAAGCCATGATCGTCTTGCGGCTGGAGTCGACTGAGCTGAGCCATACCGCTAGCCCCGATCGCTGATTCGATCGTCTGGAGCGCGGCAACGAGGCTGGCGAAGAACTGGGCCGGTTCGTTATCCCACTCGTCGAGCGAGAGCCAGGCGCAAGGAACGCCGGCGGTTGCCACCCACTGCGAAGCCAGCGTCGACTTTCCGTATCCGGCCGGCGCCTCGATCACGACGATCCGTCGATCGGGGTCGGCGTCGATCAGGTCGATGATGTGCTGGCGTGGTATGGCATCGGTTCGCAGTCTGGCCGGCAGTAGCTTTGTCGCCGGCACGCGCCACGGCGGTGCTGCGGTCTCGCTCCTGGTTTCGACCCACTCGTCCGGCAATACGGAAAGACGTTGCATCTGCGTTCTCGAGCAATCGCGCGTTTTCGGCGCCGGATTCTCAGGACGTCACCGCCCACAACGGTGCAGCGCTCCCGGTATCCACGGCGCCGCATCAGACTGCGCAGTTCGGCCGCTCACTGCCAACGCATTTTGACTGGCATCGCGATGGCGCATGGAGGGTATGCGTCCTGATGCCGATCGTTTTTCAGTATATGTGGATTGCCGAAATCGCCCTACTGCAGCATGTTGCGGTCGTGTGCGACATGCACCGCGGCCGCCCGCGACCTGACGTCCAGCTTCCGCAGGATCGCGGCGCCCGGATCGTCGTCTAATATCCCGCCTGTTTGTTCACCAGGTTCCGGAGTTCCTCCCCCCGTCGGTAGCGGCCGATGTTTTCGACCAGGATGTCGAAACAGCGGCGCTCTTTTTGCCACGATGAACCGGCAAGATGGGGCGTGATGAGGACATTACTGAAATTCCATAACGCAGATGCGGTGTCGAGCGGCTCGACTTCCGCCACGTCGAGCCCCACACCGGCGAGCTTGCCCTGTTTCAGCGTTGCGAGGAGCGCGTCTTCGTCCACCACCCCGCCCCGGGAAATGGCGACGAGATAGGCGTCGCCCTTCATCGCGGCAAAAGCCGCCGAGTCGATCATGTGGTGGGTTTCGCGGGTGTAGGGCGCGGCGATCACGACCACGTCCGAAGCAGCGAGCATGTCCGGTAGTTTGCTGACCGGCCAGACCTGGTCGACCCAGGCGTCACCGGGTCCCTCGGCCACGTCGACGGCCAGGATCCGCATGTCGAATCCAGCAGCGCGTTTGGCGACAGCCCGGCCGATGTGTCCGTAGCCGACGATTCCCATCGTCATACCCATGATCTCGCGGGGCAACCGGTAGCCATCGACCCGATTCCAGACATGCTCTTTCTGCCAGCCGACACTGGGTGGAATGGCGCGGGTCATCGAAAGAAGAAGCCCAAAGACATGCTCGGCAATCGAGGGAGCATGCGCGCCGCGCGTGTTGGTGACCAGGATGTCCGCTTCGACAAGTTCCGGCACCTTGAGCAGCCGATCGGCGCCGGCACTGGGAAACTGCACCCACTTCAGCTTGGACGCGGCGGCGATCATGCTGGCTGTCGGCCAGCCGTACATGATGTCTGCGTCGGCCACTTCCCGCTCGGCCTCTTCCTGGGTCATCGCCACGACGACCGTGAGCCCCTCGATGTCGTTCAGTTCGCCGAAATACTCTTCGCCCTCGATGGACTGAATCAGCAGTTTCATGCTCTTCCTATCTGATAGCAACCGGTCCCGCGCACGTATCCTACCGAATCGCGGGCAAGGGATGGCATCGTCGCTGTACCTGATACAGTAAACATGCATCGAAGCACCAGCGATTCCACTTCTTCGATTCAGACCGGAGTTCCAGCAGATGGCATCCAAAGCGCGACCGACCTGGCATTCGTCCCATTGGGGTGCATATCACCCCGAGACCATCGGGAATAGCGTTCGCGGTATCCGGCCGGTATCGTTCGATGGCGATCCTTCACCCTTGCTTCGCAACATTCCGGGTTCGACCGATCATCGCGCTCGGATTCGCCGGCCGGCAGTGCGCCAGGGGTGGCTGGAAAAAGGCCCCGGGCCATCGATGGCGCGAGGGAGCGAGCCTTTTGTCGAAGTGGAGTGGTCCGAGGCGATCGAACTGGCGGCAGGCGCTCTCCAGGAGGTCTATCGCACCGCGGGGCCTGAGGCGGTCTATGGCGGGTCGTATGGCTGGGCCAGCGCCGGCCGCTTTCATCATGCGCAGAGTCAGCTGCATCGTTTCCTGAATCTTCTCGGCGGCTATGTCTTCAGCGTCAACTCCTACAGCCTCGGCTCGTCGGGCGTGATGATGCCCCACATCCTGGGCTCCCGAACCAATGTCTTTCAATATGCGACGAACTGGCGGCAGGTCGCGACACACGCGGAACTCGTCGTCTGCTTCGGCGGGTTGCCCCTGAAAAATACGTTTGTCAGCCCGGGCGGCGTGTCGCGACATGAAACGCGACGGCATATGGAAGCCGCGGCGGCCAATGGCGCCACCTTCGTTTCCTTCAGCCCGTTGCGGGACGACCTGGACACCGTTGACGCGGAGTGGATTCCCACCCGCCCGGGAACAGACGTCGCCGTGATGCTCGGCCTGGCGCATGTGCTGGTGGCGGAAGATTTGGCGGATCGAGCGTTCCTCGATCGCTACACCTCCGGGTACGACGCGTTCGAGCGGTATCTCCTCGGCGAGGTTGATGGCGTCGCCAAAACGCCTGCATGGGCCGAAGCCCAGTCTGGCGTTCCTGCCCATCGCATCGCGGAGCTGGCCCGGCAGATGGCGCGCAGCAGAACGCTGGTAACGGTCGGCTGGTCGCTGCAGCGGCAGCGTCACGGCGAGCAGCCGCCCTGGATGGGGATCACATTGGCGGCCATGCTCGGGGAGCTGGGGTTGCCGGGTCGTGGGTTCGGGCATGGCTATGGTTCGATGGCGGAAGTTGGCGCCGGGCCACTGCCGGTGGTGTTGCCGCCATTCCCGCAGGGGCGAAATCCGGTCAAGCGATACATCCCGGTGGCGCGGGTCGCAGACATGCTGCTGAATCCGGGTCAACCCTTCGAGTACAACGGCGAGCTGCTGACCTATCCCGACATCCGGCTCGTCTACTGGGCCGGCGGCAATCCGTTCCACCATCATCAGGATCTCGGACGCCTGCGCCGCGCGCTTGGCCGGGCGGATACGGTCATCGTGCACGATCCATTCTGGACACCGACGGCCAGGCATGCCGATATCGTTTTCCCCTCCACGGTTTCGCTCGAACGGGAGGATCTGGGCGGCAGCCGCAACGACCCGGGACTGATCGCCATGCATCAGGCTGTGGCGCCACCGCCGGATGTCCGCGACGACTACTCGACCTTCACCGCGCTCGCCGAACGGCTTGGCGTGGGACCAGCTTTCAGCGAAGGACGAACGCCGCGCGAATGGCTGGTGGTGATGTACGACAAATGGGCGGCCGATCTGCGCAGTGTGGTGGGCGTGTCGCTCCCCTCCTTCGACGAGTTCTGGGAGCGGGGATATGTCGATGTCCCCACGGTCGACGACATCACCCTTCTTGGCGATTTCCGCGATGATCCGGACGTCAATCCCCTGATGACGCCAAGCGGCAAGGTCGAGATCGGTTCGGAGCGTATCGCCGGATTCGGGTACGACGACTGCCCGGGACATCCCACCTGGTTTGGCGTGGAGCATCCCGCCGGCGAGGCGTATCCGCTGCAGCTCATAGCCAACAATCCCCGGAGCCGGTTGCACAGCCAGCTGGATATGGGCGAATACAGTCAGTCATTGAAGGTCGCCGGCCGGGAACCAGCCAGACTGCATCCGGCGGACGCCGCCCGGCGGGGAATCGCCGAGGGCGACGTCATTCTCCTCAGGAGTGACAAAGGGAGTTGCCTGGCGGGCGCCGTGCTCACCGACGGGATCCTGGAAGGGGTCGTGCAGCTTTCCACCGGCGCCTGGTACGACCCGATCGATCCAGCCGATCCCGATGCGATGTGCGTCCACGGCAATCCGAACGTCCTGACGACCGATATCGGCACATCACGACTGGCGCAGGGCTGTTCCGGTCAGCTTGCCTGGGTCGAGGTGGAGCGTTGGGCCGGAGAACTGCCGCCGATTCGGGCGTACGATCCACCGGCGTTCGCCGAGCAGGACGTGCGCGCCGCTGCTCTCATCCCCTCGTAGTCGCAGGTCCCTGTCTGCATTTGTCCGGGAAACGATGCTGTCGTTTTGCACCAGCATCGTCATCCCCTGGCAGCCGCAAACCGCTGTCTAATTTCTCTGGGAAACGGGTCCATTCCCTGTAGCCAAGGTCATCTGCACGAGTCTTGCATGATCGTCTGCGATGAATGAGATCGCCTCCGCGAGATTCGGCAAACGCAGGGGCTACTTTGCGCAAATGGAGATTTCTGCCGGAGCGATTCCATGGATTGGCGGTTCGGTTGTATTCGAGGCGAGTTCTCGCACCTATTGTGATATTTTGCACAGTCGTTTACGGCGAAAATGTTGTAGCATTGATTTGTCGTGCATGAGATCGCAAAGGAGAACGCGCCAGGGGCGTCTGCAGCGCCGCTATCTCGATTCCCAGTCGGGAACAGTGTGGCATCCGCCATTGCTGTCGTTGCACGATGTTGTGCTCACCGGGGGCTGGTCCCCGAGCGTAGAGGAGGAATCGATGACTGATCCCAAAGTTGACGGTCTCATTGCCGAGGCCAGGACTCTACGGTACTCCCGACGGCAGGTGATGCGGCGCGCAGCGGCGCTCGGTCTCTCAGTGCCGGCAGTCACCGCCGCCATGACGACCTCAGGCTATGCGGCGCCCAACCAGACGCGGAAGTTCGCTTCGGCGCCGGCATTTTTGCAGGGGTCGAGTATTCACATTCTTGGCGCTTCCTATTTCGTGGTTGCCGGCGAAGAGCGATTTCGTGAGCAGATGGCCGAGTTCGGCGAGCAGAACGGCGTCGATGTGACGCTCGACCTCGTCGCCTGGCCCGATTTGCAGGCGCGCATCGCCGCCGCCATCCAGGCGCAGGATGGCGTTGATATCGTGCAGCTCTGGGATCCATGGCCCTATCTCTATGCAGAGAACCTGGTCGATGTCAACGACATCGCCGTTCCACATGGCGAAGCGCATGGCGGGTTCTATGACTGGGTCGTCAAGACCGCGTCCGTCGACGGATCATGGCATAGCATTCCGTACGGCACGTCGTCGTCTGCGTTTGCCTATCGGACGAGTCACTTCGCCGAAGTCGGTTACGACAGCTTCCCCGACACCTGGGAAGACCTCTTCGCCGCCGGCAAGGCGCTCAAGGAAGCCGGGCTGCCGCCACTTGGCCAGGCGCTCGGCCACAGCCTGGGCGACCCGCCCAGCTTTACCTACCCCTACATGTGGGCCTACGGCGCCATGGAGGTCGAGGAAGACGGCTCGACGGTCGCGTTCAATACACCCGAGTTCGTCGAGGGCATGGCCACCTTCATCCAGGGCTGGGAAGATGCATTCGACACCACAGGCACCGCCTGGGATGACAGCACGAACAACACCGCGTTCCTGGCGGGAGAACTCTCCGCGACCCTGAACGGCAGCAGCATCTACATCTCGGCAGGCAGACCGGAGGCCGATGGCGGCGTCCCGGAAATCTACGAAGACATGAACCATGCCGACTTCCCACAGGGACCGGCAGGGCGCTTCACCAATATCGGCGCGCAGTCGTGGGGCGTGACGACTTTTGCCCAGGATGTTGATGCAGCGAGATCGTTCCTTGACTTCTTCTATGGCGAGGATCAGCTCGTTTCTTGGTACAACGCCAACGGCGGGTACTACATTCCGGCCGCCAGCAGCTTCTCGGAACTCCCGGTCTATACCGAAGATCCCAAGCTGGCGCCATTCCTCAACCTGGTGAACTACGGACGCAACAAGGGGTTTGCCGGGCCATCAGATGAGGCGGCGGCGCTCGCGTACTCCGAGTACATCGTGATCGACACGTTCGCCCGGGCCGTCGGTGACGGCGACGCGCAAGGCGCTGTCGAGTGGGGCGCCGAGCAGCTGGAGCGCGTGTACAGCCGGTAGTCACATTCAGCGGAGGCGGCGAACGGCCGCCTCCGCCCGCGCATTGCCGACATCATGACTCCGCAACGCCGAACTTGCCAGGGAACCAAGCATCTGGAGGCGAACGACGCCGATGGCAGTCGCTCCCAATACCCAAGATTTGACGGGCATCGAAACGCCGCGCACCACTTTCGGCCGGGGATCGTTTCTGCAGCGCGAGGGACCACTCGCTGCCCTGTTCATGATTCCCGGATGGGCAATCCTCCTGCTGTTCATGGCCTATCCGTTTTTCCTTGGCATTTACATCTCCCTGACCAACAAGCGACTCGGCCGGTCAGCCTACGATTTCATCGGGTTCGACAACTATCGCTACCTGTGGGGAGATTCGATCTTCCAACAGACGCTGAAGAACACAGCCATCTACGGCGTCGGCACAGTGCCATTCAAACTCGCGTTTGGACTCGCCCTGGCCTTGTTGCTGAACCGGCAGTTCCGGTTCAGCCGTGTCTTTCGGGCCGGTTTGCTGCTCCCCTGGATCGTGCCGACCGCATTGAGCAGTCTCGCCTTTCTGATGCTGTTCAATTCCGTGATCAGCCCGATTTCGATTTCCCTGCAACAGGCCGGACTGATCGAGAACAACATCAATTTTCTGGGAACGGCGTGGAACGCGCGCATCTCGCTCTGCGTCGCCAATATCTGGCGGGGCGTGCCGTTCTTCGCGATCACGATTCTGGCCGGGCTGCAGGCGGTGCCGACCGAGTTGAATGAAGCCGCGGCGCTGGACGGCGCCAACCGGTGGCAGCGTTTCTGGGCAGTCACCTGGCCGATCATCAAGCCGATTACCTTGATTGCCACGCTTTTCTCTGTCATCTGGACGATTTCCGACTTCCAGCTCGTGTATGTGCTGACCAAGGGCGGACCGGCCAACGCGACGCACGTCTTCGGGACGCTTGCCTATCAGCGCGGTCTGAATGCGACCTACTTCGGCGAGGCCGCGGCGATTTCTTTGTACATGTTCCCCGCGCTCGCGCTGGGCGCAGTTCTGTTGCTTCGCAACATTCGGCGGGAGCCGCATTGAGTCATGAGCATCGTAGGCGAGAATCGCATCTGGCAGCGATTCCTGTACTTCTATATCCCGTTGGGACTCTTTGTCGCGTTCCTGTTGATGCCCTTCTACTGGATGTTCGTCGTTTCCTTGCGACCGACCGCAGACCTGCTCAACCGCGTCCGGAATCCATTTCTGATTTACAGCGTCACGCTGAACCACTACCGGTTTCTCTTCGAAGACACGGCGTTTACCACCTGGATGAAAAACACCCTCATCGTCACAGTCTGCGCGACACTGCTGTCGCTCTTTTGCGCCATTCTGATCGGTTACGCGCTGGGCCGGTTTCAATTCCGAATGGGCAACTTCCTCGGAGCAGCGATCTTCATCGCCTATCTTGTACCCCCGACGCTGCTCTTCATCCCTCTCGCTCAGATCATCTCGGAGTATCAGCTGTACAACAGCTATTGGGCGTTGATCCTTACGTATCCGACCTTCCTGATTCCATTTGCCAGCTGGTTGTTGATGGGGTACTTCCGGACGATTTCGGCTGAGCTGGAGGACGCCGCGCTTGTCGACGGGGCCAGCCGGTTGCAGGCGATGCGACAGATCGTGTTGCCGCTGGCCATGCCCGGCGTGCTCTCGGCCGGCATCTTCTGCTTCACGCTCGCCTGGAACGAGTTCCTCTACGCCCTGGTCTTCATGGGCACTGCCGAGATGAAAACGATCCCGGTCGGCGTCGTCAGCGATTTGATCAAGGCCGACACGTTCATGTGGGGTCCGCTCATGGCCGCTGGCATTCTCGGCTCCGTACCCGTGGCGATTGCCTACTCCTTCTTCGTCGACAACTACGTCAGCGGACTGACCGCCGGCGCAACCAAAGGCTGATCCGAATGCGGGAGAACGGTCTGGAATGCCGCAATGATCTTCAGGCTGGAAACTGAATCAGAGACCTGATCGGTCAGCGCCGTCCGTTTCGAAGCGCGGTAGTCGTCGATTGCTACAATTGAGTCAGTGGGTGCGAGCGATACAGCGGGAATTCAACGATGGCGCAACGAGCAACAGACGACGAAGAGGAAGTGCGGTTCTTCACCGAAGCCGAAGCGCGTGCGTTCTTCGAGCAGGAGGTGCAACGCCTGCTCGGCATTTCCAGTGAGGAGTTTTTCCGGCGCTGGGATGCCGGTGAATATCGCGACACGCCGGATATCCCGGAAAACTGGCCAATTTACGAAGTAGCAATGCTGATGCCCCTTGGCCGCCCAGTCCCCGCGTGATGCTGTAGTTTCGTATGCTGCGGAACTGCGCAGCATAGTACGGTGTGCCGCACGAGCCGAGGTGATCAGTGGAGGCCATACGCCAGGCCTCATTCATCGCATGACGTTTATCTCTGGCGGACGCGTGCCGCCGAATATCCTTCCGTTGCGTCTGCGAAATAGTCGCGGTGATCTACGATTGGGTTTGTCTGTTCGCTACACGGTCCTCAACTTGGCGGCATTCCGTGATCGCCCAGCATTCCGGGTCTCAACATCAGAGTACATGTACCGCATTCTCGATCGCGGAGAGCGAGAACTCCTGGCCTACCACTGGCATCCGCAAGGGCTGAGCTCTATCGCACACCCGCATCTTCACCTCTCCGGAGTGGAGCCTTTTGTGCTTCCGCTTGCGCCGAATCACGAATCCACAGAGTTCTCAGTGGACAAGGCGCACTTCCCGACCGGTCCTGTCACGCTCCAACAGATCGTCCGCCTCCTGATCGAGGACCTCGGTGTCGAACCGCGACGACCAGATTGGCGCGACGTTTTGCGTTCTTCAGACTAGCGCCGACCGGTCTGGGCGGCGTCCACTGGCTCGCAAAACGCCGAGACAACGTCGATATGCTCCTCCGCGTGGCTGATGTGCGGAGCATGTCCCGCATAGACGATTCTGACTCCATGGAGGTTGGCATACGGCATAGACATTCCTCGAATGGCAAAACGGAGGGGTAGAGCGCGAACGACTTGCGCAGTCCGGCCACCATGGCTCCACCGGAGGCGCAGAACTGAACCAGGCGGGGGCGAAGTCCTCAACGGAGCGTACTGGAACGCATCGCGGTCGCGGCGCAGTTGGAGAAGGGGACGACGAACGGCTCCCTGCTGTTCCGTCTCTCGCGGACGGCCAGAGCGGCGCGTTACACCTTGACGGTATCGGTCCAGCGGAGCAGGTATCCCTCGAGCTTCTGCAGAATGACATCGGTGACCTTGCCCAGGATCGCCAGCAGAATGATGGAGAGGACGATCACATCGGCCCGGCCGCTGTTCTGGCCGTCGACCAGCAGAAAACCCAGACCGGTCGAGGCGCCGATCAACTCCGCGGCGACGAGAAACAACCAGGCCTGGGCCAAGCCCAGACGAAGACCGGTCATCAGCGAAGGAAGCGACGCCGGCAGGATCACCTCCCAGGCCATGGCAATCCGGCGATAGCCATAGGCGTCGGCGGCTTCGATCAGCTTTCGGTCGATCTGACGGATGCCGCTGACGAGATTGGCATAGACGGGAAAGAACGCGCCGACGGCGATCAGGGTGATCTTGGGTTGTTCGCCAATACCCATCCAGAGCACGAAGAGAGGTACCCAGGCCAACGACGGAATCGCGCGAAACGCCTGGACCGTCGGGTCGATCAGGTACCCGGCGATAGGGGAAAGCCCGACGACGAGCGCGATTGCCACTGCGATGAGTGAACCGATACCGAACCCGCGGATCACCCGTTCGACGCTGATCTGGATGTGATTGACCAAAGCTCCGCTGTTCCAGAGTTGTTCTGCCGCTCGCCAGACATCGATCGGCGCCGGGAGCTGACCTCTTCCATAGACGCCGGCGTTGACCACCAACTGCCAGAGGATCAGGAGCCCGATGGGCAGAATGAGCGCCAATCCCAAACGCTGCAGATTGCGAGTTCCGGGCAAGGCGTTGCGCACTCCCTGAAGCGCGCTCTGCGGGGCCGGTGTTGGAAAGGGAATCTGGGCCATGGGATCGTCCTCTTGAAGCGGAGCGCCCACATCAGTGAGCGCTCCGCGATCGTCAGCTAGCTCGCCGGCGTGTAAATCTCGGAGATCAGATCGGTCGCATAGAGGGTGTCGAGAGCTTCCTGTACATCAGATCCGGGCTGCAGCTGATCCTCAGCTTCGAAGATCGGAATGACCACTTCCAGAACCGCGCGCTGCACATCGCCAGGGATGGGATCGATGTCGAGATTGGTGCGATCGTGCAACACCACATTGGAGACTTCTTCGGTCAGCTCGGCTTCCTTGGCCAGGATGGCCGACGCTTCCGCCGGATTCTCCTGAATCCAGAGGCGGGCCCGCTCGTACTGCTGGAGGATGCGGGAGACGACCGCCGGGTGATCGTTCAGGAAGTTCTCCCGGATGTTGAGATACCCCCAGGTGTTGAAATCGATGTTGCGATAGAAGAGCACCGACCCCTCTTCCAGTTCGGTTTGCGCCATGTACGGATCGAGACCAGACCAGGCGTCGACGTCGCCGTTGATCAGCGCCACCCGGCCGTCGGCATGCTGGAGGTTGACGACCTCCACATCCGATCCGGAAAGGCCCACCGAGGCCAGCGACTGCAGGAGGAAGAAATAGGGATCGGTGCCTTTGGTTGCGGCGACCTTTTTGCCTGCCAGATCCTCGATCTTCGTGATCTCCGATCCTTCTTTCGCCACGAGGGCTGCCCATTCAGGCTGGGAGAAGAGATAGATGGTGTGGATGTTCGATCCATTGGTTCGAGCCAGCAGCGCAGCCGATCCAGCTGTCGAACCGATGTCGACAACGTCCGATCGGAGCCATTCGTTGGCTTTGTTGCTGCCGGCGCTCCAGACCCACTCGATCTCAGCGCCCTCGGCGGAGAACTCTTCTTCCAGCCAGCCCTGGTCGCGGATTACCAGACTGCTTGGATTCCAGTAGGCATAGTCGAGGCGGATCTTGTCTGGAACGTCGGAATCCTGGGCATGGACGCCGCCGGGAATAGCGGTCAGGCCGGCGGCCAGACCAGCGCCGGCCGCGCCGCCAAGGAGTGTTCGCCGGGAGAATCGACTGTCGAATGACATGGTGCTCGTTACCTCTTCCTGAAAATGGAACAACACTTCCCAAGGAGTCCGCCGACCTGGCGTCTCCGATTCACACGCGATTGCTCGATTCGGTTCCCGGCTCGCTAGTCCGCCGCTGCGCCGTAACTGAGTGCGACGGACTCCGTACAGGGCTCTTCGAAGCCGAAGTGCCTGAGGACCTGGGTGCGCATTCTGGCCACCGCGGGATCAGAGCGATCTCGTGCCCGGTGGGCCGGAACATTCAACACTTCCACGATTTCGCCGGGCCGGGGCGACATGATCACGACCCGGTCTGAGAGATAGAGTGCTTCGTCGATGTCGTGCGTGACCATCACCACGGTGGTGCCGACCCGGTCGCACACTTCCGCCAGGAGATCCTGCATCTGCATGCGGGTGAGGGCATCGAGCGCCCCGAAGGGTTCGTCCAGGAGGAGCACTTCCGGGTTTCCGATCAACGCCCGGGCCAGCGCCACCCGTTGGGCCATCCCACCAGAAAGCTGGTGAGGATAGCAGTGGCCAAACCCGTCGAGCCCAACCAGACCAAGCCAGTTGCCGGGAGAGGGCTTCTCTTTGGACCGGCGGGCTCCGACAGCAACATTCGCCTCGACACGCTTCCAGGGGAAGAGGCGCGGCTCCTGAAACATCACGGCGCAGCGTGGATCCTGGCGGGCCACAGGTTGGTTGTCGATCAGAATCTGGCCCTTGGAGGGCGTGTCGAGTCCGGCCAGCAACCGGAGCAGGGTCGATTTGCCACACCCGCTCGGTCCGACGATGCCGACGAACTCACCGCTGGCGATATCCAGGTCGATGCCTGTCAGCGCGGTGACATCCCGTCTGCTGGTGGTGAACTGCTTTTCGACGCTGCGTAGCTTGAGTGATTCGGCCATCCGGCGCTGCCTTTGCGTGGAACAAAAGACCCCTGCTTATGGAAGCGAGGGGTTCAGCGTACGCAGCCGCGAAGGGCCGGTTTACCGATCCTCATCTTCCAGACACTTCTGACGGACTTAGCACCAATCCATCGCTGGACGGTTGCTGGGGCTTCATTGGGCCGTTCCCTCTGCCCCTCTGGATGAGCGGTAATCTTCAGTTGTTGATGGACATTATACGGATCATCGGGGAGGTGTCAAGCGACGGGGAGGCGGAGAGGCGAAAAGGCGGGGAGGCGGAGAGGAAGACGGCGGGCCGGCAAGACGGCAAGACGGGAAGGCGGCAAGACGGGAAGGCGGCAAGACGGGAAGGCGGCAAGACGGGAAGAGGTAGTTCGGGCACCTGTGGCCCGACGAGGACGGGAGGCGGGGGCGGCTGAGGAAGAGGAGAGTCGTCAGGTGGAAGGACCTACTCCCCTCTCCCGCGGTCGGGAGAGGGGCTGGGGGTGAGGGATATTCGTGGTCGGGAGAGGGGCTGGGGGTGAGGGATATTCGCGGTCGGGAGAAAGGTTGGGGGCGAGGGATATTCGCGGTCGGGAGAGGGGCCGGGGGTGAGGGAAAATGCCGACCCCTACAGAAACTCCTCGACCTCCACAACCGCCCCTCGCTCGACCGACGCCACGCAAGCCATCACGGCGGCCAGGCTTTTCAGGTTGTCCGCGCCGGTGTGGGCGGGGACGGGACCTCCCTGCACGGCGCCGACGAACGCCATCAACGAGCCGAGGGTGTCGCGCGAGGCTGCTGGTTCGTAGGGCAGGATTTCGTCCGGCTGGCCGTAGACGCGGCGGTGCACGACGTCGGTGTGCGGATCGCCGACACCCCCATCGGTCCACAGGCGACCCTTGTCGCCGGTGATGTCCCACCAGGAGCTCCACGAGGTTCGTTCGGTATTCGTCGCTCCCGAGCCGGTGTAGTAGACCGGAATGTCCCCCTCCAGTTCGAGCAGCACCGCGCAGGAGGGATCCTGCTGATAGGGACTGTCAGGAACACGCCATGATTTGGCGTAGACCCGCTCGATATCCCGTCCGGTCAGATAGCGCAGCAGATCCCAGTGGTGGATGGTCATGTCGATGATGTAGGGATGGTGCATCAGGTAGCGGAAGTTGGTTGCCTCGTAGAAAAGCCGCATGTCTTCCTGGCAGTTGCCGCCGATCGAGACCAGTGCGCCGGCGTCACCTCGTTCGATCGCTGTTCGCAGCGTGACCATTGGCGGTCGGTATCGATAGTTCTGACTGACGACCAGGAACTGTCCGGTCGATTCAGCCTTGGTCACGATCGCTCTGGCGTCTTCCATAGTCGCAGCAAGCGGTTTTTCCACCAGCACCGCTTTGCCGGCTTCCATGGCTTTCGATGCGACATCGAGATGAGTCTGCGGTGGCGTGACCACCACAACCGCGTCGGCTTCGACCTCGCGCAGCGCCGTGTCGAGATCGCGCTGGGTTTGTTCGGCGGAAAGTCCCAGCTCCTGAGCGACCCTGGTGCGTCGCTCGTCCATCGGTTCGACGACAGCGGCGAGCTCGACGTCCGGGGTCGAGTGGACCAGGCGCGCCCAGGTCGGCCCGAAGCTGCCGAGACCCGCAACGATAAGCTTGACAGGTGCCATTTTCCGAACCTCCCCGGCGTCGCGAGCCGTTCTCCACTCGTCAACGAGCAAATCGAAAACCCGCCCATTGCCCCTGCAGACCGGGCTTCACCTATCCAGCGTCACAATACCCCGTTTTCACGACGGCGCCAGCGATTGCGGGTTCGTTTCCTCAGCGTGGGAGCGCACCACACGCAGTCGGAGAAGCTCGACCTCACGAGCGGTCCGCCGATGCCGCGCGGTCGCGGGCCTCCCTCCACTCATCGGCAAGGAGATCGAATCCGAGATACCCGCAGAGATCGTCGTCGCAAAACGAATCCCAGGCGATCAAACCAGCGTCGCGGTATCCCTGTTTGCGGAGCGCCGCGGCTGAACGCGTATTGGTCTCAGCGACGAACGACACGATAGTGTGCAGTCCGAGCTGTTCGAACGCGTACTCCAGCAGCAGGTGCTTGGCCTCTGTGCCATAACCGGCATTCCGGTGCTCGGGGCGGAATATCTCGGTTTCCGTTTCAGCGGCGCCATCGGTCCAGGAGAT
The DNA here is from genome assembly GCA_019637585.1 of Thermomicrobiales bacterium. Lineage (GTDB taxonomy): Bacteria > Chloroflexota > Chloroflexia > Thermomicrobiales > UBA6265 > JAHBVL01. The sequence continues at coordinate 733,049 of JAHBVL010000001.1, forward strand.
GCTCTCGAGGCCGGTGCAGCCAATCAGCTCGCCGGTTTCCCGCAGTGCGATGGCGAATCTGAGCCACTCAGGCGGCTCCTTCTCGGCGAGTTTCTTGTGGATGTGGCCGTAGACGTGACCGTTGAAGATGAGCCGCCCTTCGGGGTAGTAGATCTCCGTTTCCCGCAGTGCCCACTGAGCTACGAGCTTGCCTTCTTCTGGCTTGAACGCCCGTAGGTAGACTCGTTCGCCGAGCACCATCGCATCCACGGGGCGATCGTCGATCGACGCCATCAACGATGGCCGGGCAGGTGAGGATGTTGGCCTGTCGATGGCGCCAAACACCGGCTCCGCCGGGGCGCCGAGTTTCTTCAGCCAGTTGCGGTTGAAGATCTGATACATATGGCGATCGCAGCGTTCGCCATTGATGAAGTATCTGCCTCGCTGCTGGACAGCGAGTCTGCCGCCCAGCGCTTCGACCGCCCGTGCGACCGCCGGGCGGTTACCGGTGTCGCTCGTGTAGACGGTGAGCAGATGTCGCTCGTACAACATCCAGGGAACCAGCACCGTGATGCACTCGGCGCTCAGCTCGGACCGAACCGGCTCCGGCAACAGGGGATCGATGGAGATGTGCAGACCACCGAGAACCCAGTCGCCGAGGGCAAGTTCGACCGAGCCGACCGGCTGGTCGTTGTCCCGCCGGCAGGAGATCAGCAGCATTTCGGAGTCCCAATCATCAGGGTCGTCCGGTTCGAGCCGCTCCTTTAACTGCTCTTCGACGACTTCCTGGGGAGCAGGAAACGGCGATCGGCGCCAGATAGCCGCGGTAGCCGCGTCTTCCAGCTCGACCGGCCTGAAGTAGATCGTTGTGCCGACCAGAAAGGTCTGCCCGGCGCTGGGCTGCGATCGAGGGGAAACGTTCACGGGTGCACCATCGAGAGAATGTCGCGCCGCTACTCGACATGAGACTAACAGATCGCCTTGCGGATCTTCAGCGAGCGCCGGGCTGGGCTACGGATTGGCGCCACTCTGACGCCAGAAGATCGAAGTACCAGTCGCCGCACATGCCCGCTGCGTCGAGGCGGGTCCAGGCGTGAAAGCCAGCATCGACGACCGCTCATTCCCCGCGTCGGTTCTCGCCCAGGTCGACACCTCGATCTTCATGCTTCCTGGTCTGGCTTGCAGAGCCGGATTGCAGGGTTGCTCCTCGCAGGGTCAGCGTCTTGAGCGGTTCGTCGATAGAGATGAGACCAAGCGCCTGCCATGCGCCGGCAAGATTGCTCGAAACTACGGGAATACCGTATTGCTGTTCCAGACCGGCGATCGCTTCGACCACATGCCAGTTGGTGCACGAGATGAAGATGGCGTCAGTGGGAAATGGGAAAGAGGAGTTGGGAAATGGTTTCTGCTCCGATGGCGAACCACTGGCAGGTGGCGTGAGGCGCATCTGGTCCAGCAACGTGCCGGCATCGGCAGGCGACAGGCGCCCGATCTCATAGTCGGTGGCGTACTGCAACCCGGCGATGGTCTGTACCTCGAAACCGCTTCGGTTGAAGAAATCCCGTTCGATGTCGTTGATCTCGTCGAGATAGGGGGTCGCGATCACCAGGCGACGAGCGTCGAGACTGCGCAGCGCCGCGAGCACAGCGCTTGTGGTGGTTGTGGCGGGGATGCCGCTGGCGGCGGTGATTCGCTGACTCAACTGCTGGTCCCAGCCTGGGCCGTTGACGAGACTGCCCGACGTGCAGGCGAAGAGAATGACGCCCACCTCCGCCCAGGCAAGCAGTGATGCGGCGCGTTCGAGCTGGTCGCCCTCCAGCATCTCGGAGAGCGAGGCGGCAGTCACTTCCCCGCGGGGCAGCACGATCGGCGCTGGATAGACCTGCACGCCATCCGGCATCAACCGCTGAAATTCGGGAAGCACGCCGGTGTCGGTGGCCAGCGTGATCAACCCGATTCTGCCGCGCTCTCCGTACATCGCCTTATCCAGTCTCCCACTCCGTGAGCGTCAACCGCGCGCGGAACGCCATTCTGATGCGAGCATGTCAAAAGAGGACAAGTCGCAGAGCGAGTCTCCGCAGAAGGAATCCCACCCGATCGTCCCGGCCGGGCGATACCCCGTGCGTTGGAGGGTGCTGGTGCGATCGCTCTTTTCAGTGGTGTTCGCGTAGACCATGTGCAATCCCAGCTGGTCGAATGCGTAACCGAGCAGGAGGTGCTCCGCCTCGACATCGATCCCATCCTCCCAGTATGCCGGGTCGTAGGGGCGTGACCTGATGTGCGCGTGGAGGTGCGTCCAGGAGATAGCCGAAATCTCGCACGAAGCAATGATGGCCCCGGTTTCGCGCAGAGCGATGAAAAAGCCAACGCTGCCGGGAGCGCGATCGGTTCCGTATCGGGATGGAATATGGCCATACCCATGCGTGTCAAATGCCGGAGCGAGCTGAACAGCGGTGGATGGTGGCGTGTCCGGGGAGGAGGTTCGCAGATAGACCCTCTCTCCCATGATGACGGCGCTCTCCGGGCAATCATCGAGCCCCGCGCACCCCGTTGGCGCTGCCGGATGCTCAACGGTGGCAGCGACGCCGAACACGGGATCGTCCGGTCTGCCGAACTTCTCCATCCAGAACGGGTCGAAAAACTGAAACTCGATCCGCGACCGTCTCCGGCTGTGAGACATCAACGCTTCGCGATGAATGACTGAAACCCTGCCTCCCAGCTCCTGGACGAGTGATTCGACGCGAGGACCGGGTTCGGAGCTCTCGATGGTGACCGTCATCAGATGCCGTTCGCCGAGCATCCAGGGGACGAGCATGCCGATGACTTCCGACTCGAAGAGATCGTGCGCGTCCGGCGCAGCGAGGCGATCGATCGAGGGAACAACCTGTCCGAATCTCCAGCCCACCGTGGAGATCTCGACGGAGCCGACGACGTCATCGTTGTCGCACCGGCAGATGATGAGCAGCATGTTCGCATGAAGCTCGTCGGGATCGAGCTCTTCGAGGCGCTGCCGAAGCTGCTCCTCCGCCACCTCCCGCGGAACCGGGAAAAGACTCTGGGACCAGCTGGCCAGGCAGGCCGCATCGGCCAGCTCGACTGGACGCAGATAGACGGTTTCATTGACCAGGAATGCGTGCCGTTCGGCGTTGGAAAGGGGTGATGAGCCAGTCATGAACGGTTCGTGCTTCCGTTCCTGTTGCCGGTCACGATCGATCTCGATTGCGAGACGTCGCGGGGCGGTTCGCTACACATGATTCGGAGCATTCCATTCTGAATTCAGCATATCGAAAACGTAGTAGCCCGCGGGTCCGTGGGCGCCAAGGGTTCTCCATGCAAGATAACCGGCCTGGAAGTACCCCCGCTTCCGCGTTGCTTCGATCGATCGCACATTGCTCTCGGAGACAAAAGCGTTGATCGAATGGAGTCCCATGTCATGCATACCCAGATTGAAGAGGAGGGGGCCGCTCTCCGAGCCGAGTCCCATGCCGCGGTGGCGAACATCGAAGTACTCCACTTCAGCCGTTCCATGCCGGTGAACCCAGGAGATCATGTCCAATCCCGTGCACCCGACGAGTTCGTCGGTTTCGAGGAGCGCTATGGCGAATCGCGCCCAATAGGGCGGGTTCTGGCGAGCCAGCCGGGAATGAAATGCTTCGTAGTTATGGGCGATTCTGATCGCACGACCATGCGGTCGATAGATTTCCGCTTCCTCCATCGAGGATCGAGCGACATGCGCTCCTTCTCCAGATGAAAATGGGCGAAAGTAGATGCGATTGCCGACCGCGAGCGCATTCGGCGGCCGTCGTACCTCGGCTTGATCCGCCGCCGGCCGCATGCGGCGTATCGGCAGGCGTTCGACGGGTTCAGGCTGAAAGGGTTCGCCGAATCTGGCGATCCAGGCAGGATTGAACACCTGCCAGACCGTTTCATCCTGGTACTCCCCATCGACGAAACGGTACTCCCGGAGCCGGTATGCGACTCGCCCAGGCCACTGGGAGAGCGCGTCCGCCGTCGACTCCTGCCAATCGGCGGAATGGATCGCCGCAGTCATGATCGAATATTCGTCGAAGAGCCAGGCGATCGTCGCCGCGAGTGCTTCGGACAGGAGCGTGGCTCGGATATCGTCCGGAAGCAGTCGATCGATCGCAGGTTCGATGCGGGCATAGCGGCCTCCATCGAGTGCTATTCGGAGGCTGCCGGCGGGGCGATCGTTGGTTCGTTGGCAGATCAGCAGCAGGAGGCGCTGGCCAGGTTCTCGCCGTCCCGCGGTTTCGATTGCTTGCCGGATCGACTGCGCTGATGCTGGAATCGGCCGGGGTTCCCAGCGATTCGCGGCTTCTGCGTCTTGAGATTCAGGGGGACGGAGATAACAGGAGGGGCCGGCGAGCGACCATCGCGAAGGAAAGACCACCGAAGAAGGCTCAGATATGACCAAAGGGCGGGACCAGACCGTAAAGCTGCAACAGATTCCGGTACTGACGACGGCAACCTGACGAATTATGAACGGGTTTTCAGAACACTGTCTACTGGCCGCCGTCAATCTCGACCGAACCCGCGACCGAGGAGGCAGGGTTTTGGCGTGCTCACGGGGGCAGTTGCAGGAACGGATCGGCGAGAGCCCGCGTAGATCGTAGAATCCACGGTACAGGCTTGTGGACACAGGGAGGGACCTTCACCATGCGCGCCAATCATGTCAAACGACGACTTGCTGCCGGAGAACCTTCGATTGGCACCTGGTTGGGGTTACCGAGTCCGGAGTCGGCCGAGTATGTCTCCGCGCTGGGGTTCGACTGGCTGACGATCGACACCGAGCACAACCCGATCGATATCCGCACGGCCAGCCAGATGTTCGGGGCTATTGCCGGAGCAGGCGTCGCGCCATTGGTCCGCATCCCATGGAACGATCCCGAGAACTTCAAGCGAGTGCTCGATGCCGGCGCCTGGGGGATCGTGGTTCCAATGGTCAATAGCCGGGAGGAAGCGGAGCGGGCTGTGGAAGCCACTTACTTCCCGCCCAGGGGCAACCGGAGCGTTGGTGGCGGCATGACCGGTCTCCGGTTTGCCGCTTCAGGCGGCGAATACCTGAAGCATGCCGACGAGGAGATCTTGCTGGTTCTGCAGATCGAGCATATCGACGCGGTGGAGCATTGCGATGAGATTCTGGGGTTGGAGGGGGTCGGCGCCTGCTTCATCGGGCCGAACGATCTGGCCGCCTCGATGGGAATCGGGTTGGGGGTGCCGCTGGAAAGCGACCATCCCCGCATGATCGAAGCGATCGCCCACGTGCAGAAAACCGCGAAATCGGTCGGCGTCGCGCCCGGCATCCACACCTCCGGCGCCGCTGGCATCAACCAACGGATCGAAGAAGGATTCCAGTTTCTGGCCATGGCCAGCGAGCTGAAATACATGGTGGGCGGTCTCTCCGCCGATCTGGCGAAAGCGAACTGGGAGCGGTCGGAACGATCGGTTGTCGGCGGTGGGGAGGCTGGATCGGCGGTTCGGTACTAGTGGAGCGAGGGGGCCGAAGCACGGAGTCCGAGGTCCGAAGTCCGAGGCAAGGTTTCTTGCCGATCGTGACGCTCCAGCGATACGTAGACTCGCCATTTATGGCGCATTTCCCACGCACGAGTCACCAGGTGCAACACCACGACCGCCGCGGACAGTTGCCTGCCCGCGGCGATCCGCTGAAAAAAGGAGTGAGCTACGCCACCGGTGAGGCTTCAGGCGATGCCTGCGGGCTCGCTTCTGGAGGAGCCTCGTCTCCCACCGTGTAGATGCTGATCTCGGAGGAACCTTCTTCCGAGACGTAGATGCGGCCATCTGGTCCGGCCACTGCATACTGCGGGCCGGCAAGCTCCGTGTGATCTGAATTGAGCACGCCGATCACCGCTCCGTCGCTGGAATAGATCACCACCGTTCCCGAGCCGTAGTTCGACACAATCAGGTTGCCGTCGGCGTCAAACGAGAGTCCCCAATTCCTGGCGAGGCGGCCGGGTTCGCTTCCCCATCCACCGATCACGCCGACGGCTTCCCCGTCTGCGGAGTACACCCGGACCTTGCCGAGCTTGAACTCGGAGACATAAACCCGGCCATCGGCTCCAACCACAACATCAGTTGGCAGTGCCAGCTTGTCGGTCCAGTCGGCTCCCTGCCGGCCCCAGTCACCCAGGGGGGTTCCTTCCGCGTCAAAGACGTGGACGACTCCTTCTTCCTGATCGCCCACATAGATCACGCCGGTGTTCAGATCGACGCCGATGCCGCTGGCCACGGTGAAATCACCAAATGCACGGATGAAGTTCCAGTCCTTGTCGAAGACCTGCACCCGGCCATTGTGCGCGTCGGCGACGTAAATCGTGCCGTCGGGCGCCACGAAGACATCTCCGACCGTCCATCCGTCCATGTCGAACTGGAATTGACCCTCGCCCGACCCGGATTCCCCAAATGCGGAGAGGACGTTGCCGTCCGGGTCGAACTGAACGATCCGGTTTCCGAAGGGATCGACAGCGAAAAGCGTGCCGTCCGGTCCGAGCGCGATTCCCTGAACCAACTCAGGAACGTCAGCGGTGAGAACGTCCGTCAGGGTCGCGTAGGAATCGACGTCGCCGGCAACCTGCGCCACGGGTGGGTAGGTGTCCATCGCGGCCGGAGGAACGACCTGTTGACCGTCTCCCTCGATGGCAAAGAGTTGGTCGCCCCCGATGGCCAGCACCAACCCGGTCGCAACACCGACCTGGGACGGGAATGGCAGATACTGCGTGCTGACGGTTTCGAAGGTCCAGACCGGATATCCGGTCGCTGCATCAAAGGCGATGACCACGCCTTCGTTGTCATGCACGAAGCTGATGCCGTCGGCGGTTGCTGTTCCCGCGCCGGCCCAGCGAACGGTTTCGACTTCCCAGCGAATCTCGCCGGTCTGGATGTCCCGTCCGAGCAGTCCGGCCTCGCCACCGGTTGTGATCGCGGTGCCGGCGCTGGCGCTGATGAACTGATTCCACATCGTCGGCGCGTCCTGGCTCCAGACCTCCTCGCCTGTTGCCACGTCGACGCCGAACCAGGACCCCGTTTGTGCATTCGGGTTCGACGCTCCGCCGACCACGACGCCGTCAAGCGCTGCCGGCGAGGTAAACGTTGTGGTCCCTTCCGGAAAGTCGAATCTCCAGAGCGTCTCGCCAGTCGCCGCATCGAGCGCGCGAAGTCCGGACAGGCCAGGATTGACGCCCTGGTGCCGCATGTCGAACATCGCGTCCTCGGAATAGATCAACTTGCCGTCGACGTAGACCAGGTTGCCCGGAATGCCGCCTTCGGTATCGACGTTCCAAATCTCGGTCCCGGTTGCGGCGTCGACAGCGAAAACGCGGCCATACAACTGGCCATGCATGTAGACCACGCCGTCGACGACGACGGGAGTCCCATCCGAGCTGTTGCGGATTGGATCGGCGCCTGGTTCTTCTTCCTCCCAGAGGTAGGTCCAGAGGATGTCGCCAGATGCAGCATCGATGGCGCGCAGACCTGCACCCCAGGTCCCCTGATAGAGCACACCGTCGACCAGTGTCGGCGCGGACGCGGTGCCTTCCGGTTGATCTGCGGTCCAGGCGACGGCGCCGGTGGCCAGATCAATGGCGACCAGCGGACCCTCGGTTGGAATGAATGTCAATCCAGCGCTTGAAATAGGTTCGCTGAGTGCGCTTGCCTGCAAGGTGGTTTGCCAGCGCAAAACCGGGTTCCCCACAGGACCGGCTACATCGACTTCGCCCGTTCGGGCGAAATTGCCCTGGGCTGTGGCGAACCCGGCAACGAGCGCCGGATCGACGGCCATAGGTGAGGCGTCCGGCGTGCCGTCCTGCGCGCTGACTGGCAGAACCGCAATCCCGGCGAACAACGACAAGATCACGAGTAGAGAAACGATGTACCGAGCGTGTGACCGCATAGTTCACCCCTTCCAGGATGGAGGTAGACACATCTTCCGTGGTCCAACAGTGATCTGGCCTGCTTCCGCCACATGGGTGCGAGGCATGTGTCGATGCGAAACATCGTCCGGCTCGATTGGGGGTCAGCGGTCCCGCCGTGCCGGCTGCTGTTTGCAGGCTCCGTCAACAGACTAGACGTGGAACGGAGGAAAATATCACGCTGCGGGGCGGATGCGGCGGAAAATGATGAATTCTCACTATGCCGATGGGGAGCTCAGCGGCGCTTGCGAACCTTCCACACCTCTTCGCACGGCCATTGTTGCGCCCATTCGAGGGTGACGTAGGGGTACGTCGTCTGCGAACCGTGTGGAACTTCGACTTCGATCAGCTCTTCGATCTCGAAACCAGCGTCGCGCAAGAGCGCGATCATCTTCCCGTGGGGCAGGTGAAATTCGACCGCTTCCGTGTCGGTCCACTCGAACCTGTGCATCCCGAAGAGGGGGCGTTCGAAGCGGGTTGTGGCGGCATCCTCATCGAGGGCTTCGGGCGGTGTGGCCAGCATCAGCAACAACCCGTTGCCCAGGAAAACCAGCTGGCCGCCTGGTTTGAGAATGCGGGCTGCCTCGGGAATCCACTGATAGGGATCGCACCAGATGGCGGCTCCATACTCGCTGATGGCGAAGTCGAACGACTCGTCCTCGAACGGCGTCGACTCGGCGTTTCCCAGATGGAGCGGGAAGTCCAGACCATGTTCCTGTTGCAAGGCCTGAGCCGTTTCCAGTTGTTTCGGGGAATTGTCGATACCGACAGGGCGTGCGCCGCGCCGGGCCATCCAGGCGGAAACATAGGCCGTCCCACAACCAAGCTCGACCGCGTCCATGCCGGTCATCTCCTCGGGCAGAAGACGCAAGCGCGATTCCGGTACGGAGAAGATGCCCCAGGTCGGTTCGCTGGCTGCCCAGTTCTTTCTGCCCGGTTCGGCATACTGCGCGGCGTACTCGTCCCAGGCCGTGCGATTGCGCTGCACATGTTCCGGGAGTGGAAGATCAGGTTTCATAGTGCATAGTGCATAGTAGCTAGTAGATGGTTGGTGGTAAAGGGTAGATGGTTCTGCTACGCACTGCGCGATTGCTATCTACTATGAACCATCTACTATTTACGTACCCGTTACCCGTTACCCGTTACCCGTTACCCCTCCCCACCCGTCATCCCCAACACCTGCAAGAGCGAATCGGCGGGCTGTGCGCCGCTGACGCCGTATTCGTCGGCAAATACGAAGAAGGGCACGCCGGTCACGCCCAGTTGCTGGGCTTCCTGAATCGATTCCACCACACGCATACGCGCCGGGTGCGAGGCATCGATCGCCCGGATCGCTGCTTCCTCGACCCCATGTCGCGCCCCAATCTCCACCAGTACGTCGATCGAACCGATGTTCCGCATCTGGACGAAATGACCGTCGTACAGATCGGCGACGATGTCGTTTCTGACCTGCTCAGGTGCGATCTCGACAAGCATATGGGCGGCGAGTGTATTCGGGATGTAGCGCATCGATGCGAAATCGAACTCAACGCCGGCTCGCTTGCCTGCCGCGGCCACAGCGTCGTTCATCCGGTCGGCGTTGCCGCCGAACTTGTATTCGAGGTAGGCGTGGAAGTCGTTGCCCTCCGGCGGAATGCTTGGATCGAGCAGATAGGGGCGATGCCGGACCACGACATCGGTCTTGTCCCATCGACCGAGCGCCGATGCCAGGTTCGCCCGGCCGATCCGGCACCAGGGGCAGATGAAGTCCTCGAAGAGATCGATGGTGATCGTGTCGTTGGCTTGCAGTGTTTCGTTCATGGCCGGTGAGGTGGTGTCCTTGTGCGAATGGGCATTAACAGGTTTCTCACTGAAGCGTAACCAAAACCGTCAATGCCATGCGCCATTCGCGAGACAGCAGCGGACAGCTCAGAGATTCTCATCATCAACTCATCTTGCGCTCATCAACATCCAGCAGGCAGTCGCTAATGTGAATTTGGGACACGTGGATTCGTTCCGTTCGTCGAGAAGGAGATTGCAGTGAAAGTGCTCATTGTTCGGTTTCGATTGCAGGGTGTGGACCACGAAATGTATGTAGCAACCGCTGAACAGCTGGCGTCGGAGATCGCCCGGTCGCCCGGTCTCGTCACCAAATGGTGGGTCGATGGCGCGGAAACCGGTACATATGGAGGGGTCTACCTCTTCACCGACCAGCAAGCGATCGAACAGTACCTCGCGTCGCCAACGATCGCTGGATTCGTCTCTTCAGGCGTCCCGGTCGACCTGCAGACCGAAGTTCTCGACGTGCTGGCCGCCGCCACGGCGATCACCGCTGGCCCGCTCGCCGGCAGCTTCCCGGTCAAAGCCGCGGCCTGAGCTCTCGCGCACCATCGGCCTGGCGAGCACGTGACCGATGGCTGCAAGCCAACGACTAACACGCCTGATTGACTTTGATGACTTGTCGCTAACAGCAAGGCGCAGTTTGGGAAAGAACGCTGGAGCATCCCAGGGCGATTTAGGTGCAGACAACTATCTCGCGGGGCACCAACAAGGCGTGTTGTCCACCGGTTTCAAACCGGTGGTCCCGTGCTCTGTCGCGCCAGGCGGTAGCCAGTGCCACGCACGGTCTCGAGCTCGCCGGCGCGACATCCCATCTTGATCCGCAGTGAGCGAACGACCACATCGACGACATTGCTGCCGCCCTGATAGTCCGTTCCCCACACGTCGGCCAGCAGATCGGCGCGTGAAACCACCGAGTTCTGCCGCATGGTCAGGTAGTGCATGACGCCGAATTCGAGTTTCGTCAGCGGCACCTGCGCGCCATTGACCCTCAACGCCTGCGACGCCAGATCGAGCAGCTCGGCATCACCGGCGCCGACCTCGCCGGCCACCAGGCGCGAAATCCATCCGTCGACCGACCCAGGGCCAAAATCGAGCATCAGCGTCTCATGTCGCTCTCCATCGATCATCGTCTCCGGCAGACCGATGTCGACAAATCCCAGACTGGCCAGCACATCGCGCTGAATCGAAAAATTGCGCTGGCAGTAGTACATGCGACGCAGCGATGGTCGCAGTTCCAGATAGGCGCGTTTGGCTTCGATCCACACCGCAGCCTGAACCTCAGATGGCCGTTCTCCAGTTTCTTTGCCGAGCCATGTGCGCCCGAACAACGCGCGCTGTCCGGCCGGCGATGGATCGCGCTCCAGATGGGCCAGCCACTGGCGCATGAGTGGATCGTGCTGGGCCGTTTCGGGCCGCACCGCATCTGCCGGGAGCCTGACGATATAGCCGGCGATCTCACCATTGACGTTCACGACGGCGCCCGTCGCGTCGGAATAGGCCGTCCAGTAGTGCTCCATGATCGCGACCATCTCATCGCCGCTGTAGCGCCGGCAAATCGCTTCGATCGCCGGCCAGTCGTCTGGGCGCGGGTGCACCACCTGGCATGTCGGGCTGTTGGACGGGAAAAAATGACTCGCGCAGTTTGGGGTCGCGCAGGAGGAAGAGGAGATCGGCGGTATAGCCCCAAAAACTGCCCGTTTCGGGTTCGTGGTCGCGCAGAAATCGCCAGGCGCGTCGCCGAAACGTCTGGTGTAACTCGGGATCGGTGGCGATCAGCCATTCCGACACGGCGTTCTGCACGACTTCATGGGTAATCAATCCATCCGTCCGAATCTCGACGAACGGCAGATTGGCCAGACGGTCGAACGACTCCTGCGCGTCGAGTTCTGGCAAGAGTGCGGCAAGAAGCGGGCGGGTCGCCCGGCGGACAACCGATGCCGCTTCGAGCACCTGCCTGTCGATCTGGTCGGGCAGATCGACCAGATAGGTCCGCGCCAGGCTGGCGACCATCGCCGGAATCGCCGCCTGCTCGACTTCGCCGGCGCTGCTGCCCATGCCCGAGGCCGCGGCCAGCTGGAGCGCCAGCGGATGTCCCCGCGCGACGCGCTGGATCGATTGGGCTTCGGTCGCTGAGAACCCGAAGCCTGAAAGCAGCGCTTGGGATTCGTCATTGCTGAGTGGACCAAGTTCGATCCGTTTGAACAGCCCTGCCCATTCCGGGGCGCTGCTCCAGCCGGTATCGACGGGGAAACGGGACGCGAACACGATCCGAAAGGACGCCGGCAGCTGCGGCAGAAACTGGCTACGCATCCACGCGTCGATCATATGCAACGACTCGTAGGAGTCGAAAGTCAACACCACCTGTGCCATACCGGAGGGCGGAGTGGCGAGCACCGCGTCGAAGTCGAGACCGGCGTTGGTGCTTGCCGCTCGCATTTCGGTCAGGAATGAGTCTGCAGTGGGCTCGATCGTCCGGCAGTCGATTCGCACCACGCGACTTCCGGCTTCGCTGGCGCGATCGGCGAACTCCGCCAGCAACCGGGATTTGCCGACGCCGGCAATGCCTTCGATGAACCAGACAGGGGGACAGCCGGGACCAAACATCGCCATGAGCTGGGTGAGCTCGTGCGCTCTCCCGACGAATGTCTTTCTGGTGTTCTGCTGGAGCAGATCGGCGAGACGGTCGATCATCGCTGCTGTCCTCCACGGAGAACTCGATCGTATCGACAGCGAATATTTATGGTTCGCAGCGATCTTCGGTGATATGGCTATGGGATGTCAAGCCGCCAGACGCGACGGCACATCACACCCGGAGACCCCGCGGATAGTGATTCTTGACCGCGTCACCGCTGCGCTTGCCCCAGCCGAGCGGAAATCCGGCGATGGTCACCCCCACCCAGCCAGCGGGGCCGCTCGCTCGTATGACCTCTCCGGCCAGATAGCGAACCGTTTCCTCTTCGCTCAGTTCATGGGTCTGGGCGAAATCCCCGGCTGTCGCGGCGAGCGCCAGGGCATGGACCGGCTCGAACCGACCGTTGCGAACCACACCCAACGGCAGCCCCGGGCGCACGACGCTCAGGCCGGACAGGTCGGGTGCGTCTACGGACGCGAGAAAGAGGTGCTCGCCTCGCTGAAGGAGATGACCGTCGGCTCCGAAACCGGGCAGAATAGCGTCGCGAAAGGCCGTCCAGAGCTCCTCCGTCTTCTTGTCGATCGGGAACGTTCTCCCAACACGCTGGGATTCCCCACTGTCGCCAGGTGCTCTGAGAAGCGCGAAGGAATGTCCCTCCGCCTCCGCGCGATGCGGCCAGATGCGAACCATTCGACCAAGATCCACCATCCCCCCTCTCCCGCGGTCGGGAGAGGGGCCGGGGGTGAGGGACAAACCGCGGTCGGGAGAGGGGGGCATTGCTGACCCCCATTCCGGCTTGCCGGGGGCAAAGCCATCAAACACCGCGATTTCCGCCAGCGTCCAGCCATCATGCGACTCGATGAATCGCGCGATCTGCTCTTCGTTCTCCTCCGGGGCGAAGGTGCATGTGCAGTAGAGGAGGAGACCGCCTGGGCGAACCAACCGGCAGGCGTCGTTCAACAGATTGGTTTGCCGGATAGCGCAGCCCCGCACATGCTCCTCGCTCCATTCGCGAACCGCGAAGGGCGACTTGCGGAACATCCCTTCTCCCGAGCAGGGCGCATCGACCAACACGCGGTCGAACTGACCGGCCAGCGTCTCCGCCAGTTCCCGCGGCTGGGCATTAGTCAGAACCGTATTGCGAGCGCCCCATCGCTCCAGGTTTTCGCCGAGCGCTTTGATTCGTCCGCGCACCGGATCGTTCGACACCAGCAGCCCCTGATTGCCTAGCAGACTGGCGATGTGGGTCGACTTTCCTCCCGGCGATGCTGCGACGTCGATCACCCAGTGGCCGGGGCGAATGTCGAGCAGCTCGGCTGCGGCCATGGCAGAAGGATCCTGGAGGTAGTAGAGACCAGCGGCGTGCAGGGGATGTTTTCCCGCCCGGGTATCCGGAGGAAGGTAGAACCCGCTCGGACACCAGGGCAGCGGTTCGAGCGGCCAGGGCAGGAGTTGGAAAGCCTCGGGGACAGCGGATTTGAGTGTGTTGATCCGGAGTCCCTGCGCTGGTGGATGGTCGTAGCTCGACAGGAACGCCGCGAACTCGTCGCCGAGGAGCGCGTGCATCCTGGTGAGGAAGGCTTCCGGGAGAACGGGCGAAGTCGTCACAGCAGGAGCGCGGGCCCGATCAACCCTCGAGGATGTCGATCAGCTGATCCTCGATTTCCCGGTCGTTGTAGTGCCGCTGCACCTTGTACTTCGAGAAAAGAAGGTCGTCGTTGACGTAGACATCGAAGATCTCCTTCGACCCGGGGACGATATGCACGCCGCCCGGCAGAAACTCGAAGAACTCCTCGAGGATGTTGTCCGCCAACTTGATCGCTCTGCGGGTATAGCCGCAGTCGGCGCAGTAGACGATGGTGATTGAATTGCCTTCAGGGGTTTTCATGTAGCTCCCGTGGGTGGGTTGATAGTGAATGGTAGATGGTTGTCCGAAGTCCGAAGTCCGAAGTCCGAAGTCCGTGGTCCGCCATACCTACATTCTATCTACCATCGACTATCAACTATCAACCATGCACCATGCACCGCCCGTTACGATCTCACCGTATACATTTCGAAGTTACGGTGCTACAATAACAACCCCCGCTTGCGTGAGCGGTTTGGGAACCTCGCTTCGGCGTTGATGGCCTTTCCGTCAACGCGCTCCTGATTCGCTTACGCATCGGGTTTCTCTTTGCCCGGAACATCAGTCTGCGGCACTCAGTCCCCTGAACTCCGGACCACTGACCCTGTCTTCTTCATCGGCAACACCACCGGCGTGCCGTCCTCGGGATGGTACGTGACCACGACATCGCACTCGAACACGTCACGGACCATTGCCGGGGTGAGTATCGCCGAGGGCCCGCCATTGGCGGCGATCGATCCATTGGACATCAGCACGATCCGGTCGGCCAGAGCGGCGGCGTAGTTCAGATCGTGAACGATCATCACGATCGTCGCGCCGGCGTTGGCATAGTCTCTGGCGATCTGTTGAACGAGCTGCTGGTGGCGCAGATCGAGGGCGGCGGTTGGCTCGTCGAGCAGGAGGAGGGGCGCTTCCTGGGCCAGGACGCGCGCCAGCGACACCCGCGCCTGCTCCCCCACCGACAGCGTCGGGAAAATACGGTGCGCCAGGTGGGAGGAGTCGGTCTGGCTGATGGCATGCTCGATGGCCAAGATCTCGTCATCCATGTCGCCGTGCGGACTGCGGCCCATGCGGACGATTTCTCGAGCGGTGAATGAAAACTGGATGATCGCTTGCTGAGGCAAGACCGACCGCAGCAGGGCCAGTTCCTTTGGCTTGTACGATGCCAGGGGACGGTCGAACAGCGTCACCGACCCGGCTCGTGGTGGGATATCACCCGCCAGCACGCTGAGCAGGGTCGACTTTCCCGCGCCGTTCGGGCCGACCAGCGCGACGACTTCCCCTTTGTGGACCTCCAACGAAACGTCGTGCAGGAGATCGCGGCCATTCAGCCCGGCGGTCATCCGTTCGCAGCGGAGAACGACGGTCATCCCCACCCTCCCTGGGCCCGGCGGGCGCGCAGCATCATGATAAGCAGAAATGGGCCGCCGATCAGCGCGGTAAGCACGCCGAGCGGGAGTTCGAGGGGTGAGATGACAGTTCGGGCGAAGAGATCGGCCATGACGATCAGCAATGCTCCGGCCAGAGCGCTGGCCGGTAGAAGCGTTCGGTGATCTGGCCCGGCGGCAAGCCGCACGAGATGTGGAATGATCAATCCGACGAACGCGATCACGCCGGCGACGGCGACCGTTGCTCCCGTCATCAACGCCGTGAGGAGGATGACCGTCATGCGCACCCGTTCGGTGTCCACGCCGAGATGGCGAGCTTCCCGCTCACCGAGAACCATCAGATTGAGTGGGTGTCCCCAGCGGGTCGAGGCGAGGAGCCCGACCAGAATGAATGGTGATGCCGCGGCGACGCTTTCCCATGTCGAGCTGCCCAGGCTGCCCATCGACCAGAAGATGATCGCCCGCAGCTGAGCGTCGTTCGCCACGAAGGTGACCATCGATGTTCCGGCGCCGGCAAAAGTGTTCAGCGCTACCCCGGCAAGCACGAGCGTGACGATTTCGGTTCGACCATTGTGCCGGGCCAGGGTGTAGCCGATGACGGCGGTGACGACGCCACCGGCAAAGGCGAAGAGGGGAGTGGTGGCGATACCGAACCAGGTGATGCTCAACCCAAGCGCGATCACCGCGCCCAGCGCTGCCCCGCTGGAAACGCCGATCAAACCGGGGTCGGCAAGCGGGTTGCGAAACATCCCCTGCAGCGCGGCTCCGGAAACCGCCAGCGCGGCACCGACCAGTACGCCGAGAATCACCCGAGGCAGGCGGATGGCCCAGACCACGGAATCCTGTTGCTGTGTATAAGTCACATTCGAGCTAAGACCCAGATGGTCGGCGATGATAGCCACGATCTGCCGCGGTCCGACCTCGACCGTTCCGAGCGCGATGCTCAACGTCACCGCAATCAGCAGCGCTACGCTCAGACCAGAGCAAAGTGCAAAGCGCGAAACGCGGGGGCCACCCTCAGCGCCCCGCGTTTCGTCTCGTGTGATCGGTTGGTTGGTTGCGGTTACGTCCATACGAGGGCTAAGGGCTCGTAGTCCGCAGTCCGAGCCCTTGGTCCGGCGTGAAACCCGTGGAGACTCGTTTACGGACTACGGACTACGGACTACGGACTACGGACTACGGACTACGGACTACGGTTTCCTTACGCAAGTTCCGGATGAAAATCGGCGACCATCGCGGCGAGTTGCTGCCCGGTGCGCGGGGTCATGCCGAGCAGGAGCTCGTCGTCGTAGACGTAGATGCGATCGTTCTGCGCCGCCGGCGTTTCCGCGACCCCCGGGATCGACTTGATGCCGTCGATACCACCGACCGATTCCGCGCCCAGGGTCTGGGTGACGATGATGTCTGGCGCTGCAGCGACGAGTGCTTCAGCGGTCACTGGCTGATACCCCATGATTCCGGCGGGCATGGCTGCGTCGAGGGCGCCTGCCGCTTCCAGCATCGCCGCCGCGACAGTGCCACCGCCAGCCACCAATTGAATGCCACCCTGCTGCAGGTAGAGCACGATCGCGGTCGGCTTGTCGGTGATGTCCGCCGTAAGGGCGATCGCGGCATCGATTTCGGCCTGGGTCGTCTCGGCCAGCGCGGCGCCATTTTCCGGTACGCCCAATGCCTCGGCCACCGCGGTGATCTTGGCCACCGGTGCCTCGATCGTCTGCGGTTCGGTGATGATCACCACTGGCACGCCAGCGCCCTTCACCTGCTCGAGCACCGGCGGCGGACCAGCGGCGTCCTTGCCGATCACCACGGTTGGCTCGGCCGCGAGGATGCCCTCGGCGTTGAGATTGCGCTCCACACCGAATTTCGGCAGCGCCAGCAGCGCTTCCGGATAGACCGCGCTGAGGTCGACGGCCACGATATTGGCCCCCAGACCGAGCGCCCAGGTGATTTCCGCGACATCACCGCTGAGCGGAACGATGCGGCTGACATCGGTCACCGTCACTTCTTCGCCGCTGGCGCTGGTAACCGTCACCGGCAGCGTTGGATTGGCGACAGGCGTACCGGCCGGCGTGGCCGCGTCCTGAGCGAAGGTGATCGGTCGGCTGGTAGCGAACCCGGCCGCCAGGGCAGCGGCGCCGGTCAAAGCTGTGCGTCGTGAAAACTGAACCACGAACTGTTCTCCTTGGCCCCTCCTGGAACGGAGGCGCACGTCAACACCGGACCACGCGTGTCCGGACCATGTTGTCCCTATGCCGGGAGCAAACCACCACCGCCGGGAGGCGCGCGTCCCGGCAAATATGGTCGTCAGTTTACCGGGATGTGGGGTGTTTGGAGCCGATGGAAGTTCCGGAAGTGCCCGGAAATCTTTGTAAATATGGGTGGAATGAGTGGTTTGCGATCCCAGGGGCCGAAGTGGTCAGCCATTCGGTTCATAAGTGCCCAAACCACGAGGGTAGAGGCTGGAGACTTCGCTTGAGATCACAGTCTGTGACCTCAAGACCTCTTGCCGCCTCGAAAGCCGATGCTTCCCTTCGTCTGAGACGGAGGGGCCATCAGCTCGTGAATGGCGTCTATTATGATCTTGAACTGGGCATCGTACTTTTGTTCCAATTCGTCGAGCCGACCGGCCAATTCTCGATTTGTGGCCAGAAGCTCTCTCAGCTTCACAAACGCTCGCATGATCTCCACATTGATCTTCGCTGCTTCAGCGCTCCGGAGAACGCTTGATAGCATCGCAACACCTTGTTCAGTGAACGCATACGGTGGATATCGTCGGCCACCCCACGATCTTGAGATCACAGCTTGTGATCTCAAGTCATTGAATTCGGCCTTTGTCAGTTGAAACATGAAGTCCTCTGGGAAACGATCCTCGTTCCGCCGTACTGCCTGGACGAGGACACGCGTCTCAACGCCGTAAAGTTGCGCGAGATCGACATCGAGCATCACCTTCTGTCCACGTATCAGCAGAATGGTCTCAGCGATCTCGTCAACCGTAACCAACCCGCTGGTGTTTCCCATAGCTCTACCCCCTGTCACTGTGTCGCCTCATGGAACCTTCACCACAGCTCAGCGCGGCGCGGACCTGCACCGCGTGACGATCCTCGATCTTGTCGAGCAGCTGAGCGGGCATCTGTGGGAGTCCTCGCTTCGTGGATACGGTTGCTGGAGGGAGTTTAGCAGTCGACAGTAACGCCACCCGTCTTCCCGCCCCTCGCCCCATGCTATCCTCCAAAGTGGCTCTGATTCCGCACGCAATCACGGAGGAACGGCATGATTCGACTCACACCCATTCCCGGGAAACCGATCGATCCCGCATCCCTTTCGACGGTCGATTCGCTGGTGCAGGCCCGTATCGACGGTCGTCTGAGCCGGCGGGATCTGATTCGCCGGGCTGCGCAACTTGGGTTTGCGGCGCCGGTGATCGGGGTGATGCTGCATGCCACCTCAGACATGGTGAATGGTGCGCCGAGCCCGGGACGGAACCGGGCGATCGCCCGGATGCAGGATGCGCCGATCCTGGTCGAGGGGCCGACGGCGCCGGAGGGCACGCAGGTCGCGGGGGGAGCGCTGGTGGTCGGCACGACCGACGAACCGGACACGCTGCATCCAGCGCTCACCCAGCTTCAGGGGAGTTTCGACGTCTGGGGCGCGATCGTGAAGGGGCTCCTGCACTGGGATAGCGCCATGGTTATGCAACCGGAGCTGGCCACAGAGTTCTCGATTTCCGACGATGGCCTTTCCTATACATTCACCTTGCGG
The DNA here is from genome assembly GCA_019637585.1 of Thermomicrobiales bacterium. GTDB lineage: Bacteria > Chloroflexota > Chloroflexia > Thermomicrobiales > UBA6265 > JAHBVL01. The sequence goes on from JAHBVL010000001.1 coordinate 752,198, forward strand.
GAAGGCGTCACCTTCCACAATGGCGATCCGTTCACCGCCGCCGATGTGATGGCCACGGTCGATATCATCAACAATCCTGATTTCGGCACGTACAACGTCTACAACCTCGACCAGGTCGCCGAGATGTCCGCGTCGGATGATGGTCTGACAATCACCCTTTCGACCGCCGAGCCGTACGCGCCCTTCCTGTCGCTGATCGCCGACGGGCCGATCTTTCCCAAAGCGGAGATCGACAAGGGGCTGGAGTCATTCACAACGGAATATGGCCGGGCGCCGGTGGGAGCGGGACCGCTTCGCTTTGTCGAATGGGCCGCCCAGCAGCACATTCTGCTTGAGCGCTTCGACGACTACTGGGGCGATCCGTCGATCCTCGACGAAATCCGCTACATGATCATCCCGGACGACAACACGCAGCTGGTGCAGCTCCGTACCGGCGAGATTCAGCTGGTGGGAGGAGCGGGGGCGATTTCGGCGTTGCGTGTCGATGAAGCGCTGGAGATCGAAGGCGTCAATGTGCTGCAGCACTCGTCCCAGGCGTGGATTCACCTCGATCTCAAACACGTCGATTTTCTGCGGATGACCAAGGTCCGGCAAGCGCTCGACTATGCCACTCCGACCCAGCAGATCATCGATCAATTGATGGGCGGCCGGGTGCTTCCCAGTATCGGCGACGTTCCTCCCGGCTCGTGGGCGTTCAATCCCGATGTCGAACCCAGACCATACGACCCTGACCGGGCGAAGGAGCTGCTGGAAGAGGCGGGCCTCACCTTCGATGGCAATGTCTGGTCCGGTCCGACGCCGACGCCTGAAAAAGACATCGATCCCAACACCGATCTGGGTGGACCGGTCAAGGAGCTGGCTATCGAGATCTGGACCCAGGCGGGTGAGTCGCACTACGATCTGATTTCCCAGGCCATCGCCCAATCGTGGAGCGATATTGGCATCAAAGTCGAAGTGAAAACCGAAGATGTCTCGACGATCTGGGGTCCGGAGGGCTACCAGTTCACCGATGCGATGACCGCCGCGCTCTTCGCCTGGTACAACTCGAACGACCCGGACGATACCTGGTACTGGCATTCGAAGTGGATTCCCGAAACGCCGGAGGGGTCAGGCGGCAATCTGCCAGCCTACTTCTTCCCCTACAACTTCCAGGCCGAGATCGATGATCTCACCGGGCGGGCGGAAACCGAAACCGACCAGGAGGCGCGCGCTGAGCTCTATCGTCAGGCACAAGCGCTCCTGCACGAAGAAGCGGCCGTCATTTTCCTCTACTGGGACATGGTCTTCCCGGCTGTGGCGGAAAACGTCGGCGGATTCTGGCCAAGTGGTTTCACGAATCTCTTCTGGAACGCGCATCAGTGGTATGTGACGGAGTAGGCGGAACGTCCCTCACCCCCGGCCCTCTCCCGCGGTCGGGAGAGGGGAGACGGTTTTGCGTGGCCGCTCTGCCGACCGCGGGAAATCCCTCACCCCCGGCCCCTCTCCCGACCGCGGGAGAGGGGAGATGGTGATGCGCAGCCCATGAGCCGCTACTTCATCCGCCGGACATTGGGAGCGATTCCGCTGCTCTTTGGGGTGGCGGTGCTGTCGTTCATCTTCATGCAGCTGGCGCCCGGCGGACCGGATGCGCTCTTTGGCCGCCTGCCCCGCATGACCGATGAGCGGCTGGCGCAGATGCGCGCCAACCTTGGTCTGGACGATCCGATGATCGTTCAGTTCGGCAAATGGCTCGGCAATCTCCTCACCGGCGATCTCGGCACCTCCTACGTTCAGCACCGGCCGGTCTGGCATGTGATCTGGGATGTCTTTCCCAACACGGTCTACCTGGTGATGGCCGGACTCTTCATCGCCTTGATTCTGTCGCTCCTCTTCGGCGTCATCGCGGCAAAGAACCCCTACGGGCTCTTCGACAATGTCACCGCCTTCATCAGCTATTTCGGGCTGGCCATGCCCGTGTTCTGGTTGGGGCTGATGCTGCAGATTCTCTTTGCCGTGAAGCTGGGATGGCTCCCTTCGGCCGGGATGCACTCGGCAGGCGAAACGGGAGTCGCCGATTTTCTGGAACACCTGATTCTGCCGGCGTTCACGATAGCGATTGGCAGCATCGCCACCTGGAGTCGCTACATTCGGGCGTCGACGATCGAGGAAATCAACGCCGACTACGTTCGCACGGCCCGGGCCAAGGGCATGGCCGAACCGTCGATTCTTTCGCGGCACGTGCTGCGAAATTCGCTGACTCCGTTCATCACGGTCGTGGCCATTGACATCCCCCTCTATCTGACCGGCGCCGTTCTCGTGGAAACCGTTTTTTCCTGGCCAGGTATGGGGAGACTCTTCTTCGATTCGCTGAACCGCCGGGACTATCCGGTGCTGATGGGCATCCTGATGCTCGGCGCGGTGCTGATCGTCATTGGCAACCTTGTTGCCGATCTGATCTATGCCCGCCTCGATCCCCGGATTTCGTTCGAATGAGCGCCAGTTCCGCACAACTCCAGCAGGCAGCGGTGCTGGCAGAACGGCAAGCGCCGCCTCGCAGCCCCGCCCGGATGGCCTTCGACCGGTTGAAGCGATCCCGGCTGGCCATGATCGGGTTGGTTATCTTCGGCGTGATGGTGATCCTGGCGCTGCTGTCCCCCTGGATCGCGCCCTACGATCCCAAACGTCCCGATCTCTTCAATCTGAAAGCCTCGCCTGGCGCCGATCACTGGCTCGGCACCGATGCGCTGGGCCGGGACGTGCTGAGCCGGTTGCTGGTGGGAGGGCGTTACTCGCTGGGAATCGGCGTCGCCGCGGCGCTGATCTCCTCGCTTCTGGGTCTGGTCGCCGGGGCCATCGCCGGTTTCCAGGGGGGAGTGATCGACGGGGTGTTGATGCGCTTCGTCGATCTGATGCTGGCATTTCCCAGCATCTTCCTCCTTTTGATCATTGCCTCGATGCTGGAAGGGATCTCTGTTGCCGGCATCATCCTCTTTCTGGGTCTCTTCTCCTGGATGTGGCTGGCTCGGCTGGTGCGCGGGGAGTTTCTCTCGCTGAAACGGCGGGAGTTCGCCGAAGCGGCCCGGGCCATCGGCGCGCCCGGGTGGCACATCATGGTGCGGCATCTGTTGCCCAACGCCATCGGGGTGATCATCGTCTCCTTCACTCTCGATATCGCGCTCTTCATGCTGGCGGAAGCGTCGCTCTCCTTCCTCGGATTCGGGGTCAAATCGGGCACGCCGACGTGGGGCAACATGCTGAGCGATGCCCGCACCGACTATCTGACCAACCCCATGCTAGCCATCATTCCGGGACTCACCTTGACGATCGCCGTTCTGGCAATCAACTTCGTGGGCGACGGGCTCCGTGACGCGTTCGATCCGAGGGGGCGCGCGGCCGGCCGGGCTGGGAAGTAATCGTCCCACTGGATCCCCATCTGGATTGGTTGTCACGGTAGAATCGATAGCAACTCCGGTAGTTGATGAAACTGGCACTGCCGGTTCGATGGTGGTGACTGCTCCATGGATGACGCATTCGCGCGCTCGAGTTCGCCGGTTGCCTCTTCGCCGGTTGCCTGTGCCTGGCGCTACTCCTCTTCCGATCCTGGCGGTGACCCCGAACAAGTCGCATGGTGGTGCTCGCTGACCGGGCAGACGCTCGAGGAGCGGGCCAGCCAGGGATGGCTCGACGCCATCCTCCCGGACGACCGCCATGCCGTGGATATGGCATGGCAGCGAGCCCTGGAGAAGGGCGAACCCTACCTGGCCGTTTTCCGCGTTCGAACGGTTCTGGGCGAACCGCACCTGTTGCTGGCGTATGCGCTTCCCGCCACGGTGGACATCGATGACCGCCCGTCCTGGACGGGCCAGATGATCGATATCACCCTCTACCATCGCGCCGCCGCGCACGCGGAGCGTCTGACCTCGCTGATCGCCGATCTGGGGCCGGGGCGACCGGTTGAGGAGATTCCGGGACTGGTCGCCGAATTTCTCCGGGATGCGCTGGCGGCGGACGCCGTCGCCGTGTTGCTCCCCGGCGAACAGGAAACATCATCGCTCGATATGGGGGCTGCCCTTGGGTTCGATAGTGGAGCTCTACGGCAACTTCTCCAGATGCCAGTCGCCACGGCGGCGACCACCGATGGTCCGCTGCTGGATGAGCTGTCGGGGATCGGGTTCGGTGGCGGCATGGCCGCGCCGCTGACCGGAATGGTTCGCGGCCCTGGCACCATCGTGGTGGCCACGCGCCAACCGTGGCGGTACTCGGCGGTCGATGCGGAGTTCCTCGACACGGTTGCGCTCCATGCGGGCCGGGCCATCCAGCTCACGCGGGCGCTCGATGCGGAGCGTGCCGCCTGGGCCGAAACGGATCGCGCTCACCATCAACTTCGGCTCGTGGCCGATGCCGCGCCGGCGCTGATTGCGTATGTCGACCGCTCCTACGCGTTCCAGTTCAGCAACGCGACGTTTATCGATTGGTTCAACCTGGGCGGAGAGATCGGGCCGGGAACATCGCTGGCGACGGTGGTCGGTCCCAGGATCTATGAAGCGCTTCTGCCTGGTCTCCAGCAGGCGCTGGCCGGAGAACCCGCCTCGCTCGAGATGACGCTGGATGATGCTGGTCCGTCGCCCAGACGGATCGCCTACAGCTTTGTGCCCAGCGTCAGAGCCCGGGGAGAGGTCCAGGGACTGGTGATCCTCGGCACCGATGTCTCGGAACGAGAACGAGCGATCGAGCGCTCGGACCGGCTGATCGAGCTGAGTGCCGCGCTGTCGCACGTGTCGAGTCATGACGAGATGGTGGATGTCGTCATCCGGCAGGCGCCGGCGGCGGTAGGTGCAACCTCGGTCGCAATCGTGCTGGCTTCGGCTGGACAGGCGATGGTCTGGAGCGGTCCCTGGGAGGATGGGGAGGTCCATCTCGATCTGACCGACGTGCCGCCCCAGGCGCCAGTTTGGCTGGTGATGGAATGGAACCGGCCGGTTTTCGTCCACGTCCCGAGCAAAAACGCGGCAGAGAGCTCTGTTCTGGATCTGCTGCCCGATGCCGCGACACCGGGCATTCGGGTTCTCCTGCCCATGATCGTCTCGTTCCAGCCCACCGGGATCCTGGTGTTTGCTTTTCCTCCGGGAACGGGTCTTACCCCGTCGGACTTGGGGTTTCTGCAGTTGCTCGCCGGAATCTGTGCCGGTGCCATCGATCGAGCCAGTCTGCATGACTCGTTGCAGGAACGAGAGTCGCGATTCCGCTCGCTGGCCGATGCGGTGCCGCAGATCGTCTGGGTCAGCAGTGGCGATGGGTTGCGTCTCGAGTACCTGAACCAGCGCTGGGAAGAGTTCACCGGGATCCCCTCGGGCGAGGTTCGGTCGGGAGAGACGGGGAGCTACCTGCATCCTGACGACCGGGAAGAGTCGCGGCGACGGTGGGAACACTCCGTGGGCACGGGCGAGCTCTTCGAAGTCGAAGTCAGATTGCGCCAGCGGGACGGTTCCTACGCCTGGGTGCTGAACCGGGGTGTGCCGATCAGGGGGCCAGGCGGCAAGATCGAAACTTGGTTCGGGACGATGACTGATATCGACTCCCAGAAGCTGGCGCTGACTCATCAGGGGGTGATTGCCTCGCTGGACACGCAGGTCCGGCTTCTGTCCGATCCGGCCCAGATTCTCCAGACGCTGGTCACCACGATCGGCCGGCATCTGCGGGTGGCGCGGTGCTTTCTCACCGAGGTTGTCGATATCGATCACGCTCCGGGCGGGATCGTCGCCGGTGGTCCCGATATCGTCGTGCGTGCGCTGTGGGTGGCCGACGACGCCACCGATGTTGCGGCGATTCGAGAAGAGGCGCCCAGGCTGAGCAGTCAATTCGCGGAAGAATTGCGTTCTGGCAGGATCGTCGTCGTCGAGGATCTGGAGACCGGCGCTCCCACCGAGCGGGCCAGGGAAGCGGCGGCGATTCTGGGAGTCCGCTCGATCGTCATCGTCCCGTATCTGCGAGCTGGCCGGTGGGTCGCGGGCATTACGGTACATTCCTCCGTACCGAGAGTCTGGACCGAACCCGAGCTCTCCATCATCGAAGCGGCGGTCAAGCGAACCTGGCCGCTGGTCGAGCGTTCCCGGGCGGTGGAAGCGCTGGCCGAGAGCGAGAACCGCCTCAGGCATGCGGCGGAGGCTGCGAACTTCTCCAGTTTCGATTTCGATCCGCGCACCGGAGCGGGGTTCTGGTCGGCGGACATTGCTCGTGTGCTTCGGCGAAAGGATGGAGCCGAAACGCCAACCACGCTCGGCCAGCTGGCCGACATGGTCTACCCGGACGACCGGCAACGCCTTCTCGATCTGATCGACAGCGCACGAGACCCGAACGCCGGCAATGTTGTGATCGGCGAATTCCGGCACGAGTCAGACGATGGTGAGATCTGTTGGTTCCTGCTGCGGGGCAGCGTCCAGTTCTCGGGAACGGGCAAGGAGCGGGTAGCCGAGCGCATTCGCGGCGTGATGATGGACATCACTCCGAGAAAACGGGAGGAAGAAGAGCGCCTGAACGCTCTCGATGCCGCGGCGCACGACCTGAAAAACCCGGTCGCGACCATTCGCGCCCTGGCCCAGGTGGGTATGCGGGGCCAGAAGAAGAGCGATTCGCCAGATCCACAGCTGATGGAGATTCTCGAGGGAATCGAAACAGCAACCGGTCGTTTGACGAATGTAATCGGCGACCTGCTGGATACGGCCCACCTGCGAGCCGGTCGCTCGCTGCCGCTTCATCTGGAGCGAGCAGATCTCGTCCAGATCGTTCGCGACGTGTGCGAATCATGGCGAGAAACGTATCCCGGTCTCGACCTGACCGACGACTATCCGGCGGAGCGGATCGAGGGGTGCTGGGACGAACAACGCCTGGTCCGGGTATTCGACAACCTGATTGGCAACGCGATCAAGTTCTCGCCCGGCGGCGGGCCAGTCCGGGTGTCGGTCGGGATGGAACCATTCGCGGAGCGGGAAGGTGTGTCGGTCGCGATTGCCGATCGAGGCATCGGCATCGCCAGCACGGACCTCGCCCGCGTTCAGGAAACCTTCGAGCGAGGGTCGAACGTCCCCGATTCCATTCCCGGCACGGGGATGGGTTTGATGGCGGCGAAACTGATTGCGAAACAGCATGGCGGTATGCTCCGCCTGGAGAGTGTGGAAGGGCAGGGCACAACCGCAACAGTCTGGTTGCCGGTTGCGCCCTGCGACGGCGGACTATGACGTCAGCGCCGCAACGATCGTCTCCGTGTTGAATCGCATCAAACCGAGGTAGCTGTCGCCCGGTGTGCCGGGTTCGCCAAGCGCGTCTGTATAGAGAGAGGGCGCCAGCTCCACGCCGGCATTCTCGGCAAGCTGCTCCATCAGATCGGGATTGATGACATTCTCGGTGAAGATCGCCGGAACGCCTGTCGATTTGATCGCTTCGATGAGTTCCGCGATGTCGGCGGCGGAAGGATCGGAGGCGGCCGTTGATGTGCCCAGAGGTGTGCCGATGATCTCGAAGCCATATCGATCGGCGAAATAGCCAAAGGTGTCGTGCGACGTCACGAGCTTCCGGGCATCTGGCGGAATCGTCTCCACCTGTTCGACGATCCACTGATCCAGCGCTTCGAGTTCGCCAGTGTAGGCAGCGGCATTGGCTTCGTAGTCGGCCTGATGCGCGGGATCGACGGCGACGAGCGCGGCGGTGATGTTCTCGACCATGATCACCACGTTGAGCGGGTTGGTCCAGATGTGTGGATCGTTTGGCCCGTGGTGGTGGTCGTCATCATCATGCTCCTCCTCCTCGTGCTGCTCTTCCTCGTGCTCGTTCTCGTCGTGGTCGTCTTCGTCATGCGCATCGTCATGGTCCTCACCGGCCGATCGCACCGCCACCCCCTCGGAAACGACAACGCGGTCGGCGTCCGGCCGGGCGGCGTCGACCATCCGTTCGAGCCATGGTTCGAAGTCGATGCCGATTTCGAAGATGAGTGACGCATCGGTCAGACCGACGATCTGGTCGGGCGACGGTTCGAAGGAGTGGGCGTCCATGTTGGGCGTCACCAGCGTCGTGATGTCGACATGGTCTCCGCCGACCTGATCCACGATGTCGGCAAGAATGCTGAACGTGGCCACGACGCGTACCGGCTCATCCTGGGCACTGACGTTTCGGGTCTGCGGCAGGGTAAATGAGACTGCCATCGCAGCCAGAAAGAGTGCCAATCCAATGCGCTTCACCGATTTTCCCCCTGTTCCTCGATCCAGACTGATCCGGCTGTCGCCGGCTTCTGATGAGACATAGTATCAGTATCTTGCTGATCTGTCCCGTCTGTCTCGCGTGTTCAGGAAGCTTGACATGGCTCGGAAGCGAAGTATATTGAGATATAGTCTCATATAGCGAGACCGGTTGGCGCCGACGAAACAGACGACATCCTGCAAAGCGCAGGCAAAACAAGGAGAACAACATGGGACTCGGAGTGCGAGTCTTGGCGCTCGCATGCGCATTCGCCATTGCATCTTTTGGAATAGGTTCCGGGGTCGAGGGGCAGTCGCCTGTCGCGACGCCAGGTCCGTTGACAGGCGGCGCCCTGGTGGTCGCTGACCCGGTGGAAAGCTCTATCGCCATCTTCTCGACTCCAGATCACGAGCTGGTTGCTCAGTTCAGCGGGATCGAGATGAACACGCATGCCGGCTTCCTGCCGATGCAGGATGGTCGCATGCTGCTGGTCGACGCGGCGGCGAATCAGCTCGTTGCGTTCGACCTGTGGAGTATCGACGGGCCCGTGATTGTCGCGACCGTACCGGTTCCGGCATCAGTCAGTCACATTGCAGTCGATCCGACGGGCACATACGCCGCAGTCGGCTCCAGTGAAGAAGGCTCAACGATCACGCTCGTCGATCTGACAACCTACACCGCTCAATCATTTGACATTGAGGCCGGTGAAGTTGGATTGATGCTGGGTGGGGATCCGCTCACTCTTTTCCATCGCAATGATGTTGCGTCGCAGATCGAGGCCTTCCCGGTCAGTGATCTGGAGGAGGGAGCTACCAGTCCGGTATCGACCGTGGCAACGGGCGCATTCGGGCATGGCGAAGGAATCGTCCATTCGTTGGGGCGTATCTACGCCGCGACCGACGACGGGGTCGACGTCGTCGACTTTTCTGGCAGTGAACTGACCTATCACGCCACGCTTCCGTGGGAGAGTGGGGAGCTGACAGGCGGCCGGGCGTACTTCGTACGCGTGGGCGCGAATGAATCGGTCATTGTTTCGTACATCGCCAACCGGGGCACAGAAGAGACACTCTGGGGTGACTGGACGAACGATGTCTACCTGATCAACACCGCGACCGATGAGGTCGTGCGTACGCCGCTCGCTCCTGGACTGGTTTACCGACTCGGTCTGGCGGAGGATGTGGCGCTCTTCTTCAACCAGCACCCGGATGGAGATTTCGCCCACATCGTCGATGTTGATCCTAATTCGCCGGACTTCGGCTCAGTGATTCAGTCGGTGCCGCTAGAGCCGCTGTCCAACGCGGTCGGGCCGGACGATGATCCGTGGGCGGGCGAAAGCCGGGTCGTGACGATTTCACCTGATGGATCGACGGGGTATGTGACCGCCGGAGGCGATGGCTACATCGCAGTGATCGACATTGCGTCCGGAATGGTGACTGGCAGGATCGACACACCCACGGCGCTGGGTTACGGCGGCTACATCCTGGCCGTCGATCCCGGCGTGAGCGTCTGGGATACGATCGGTCGCTAGGTTCCCGGGCCGGCGTGACGTAGGCGTCACGAAACGGAGTCGACTCCTCCTTCCCCTCAGCATGGGGAAGGAGGACGTTGGTCTCTGTGACGACTGTGCATCTGCCGCGTTGTCGCGGTGTGTCAATGGAGAACGATCATGACCATTCCGAATCGAGCGCGCTCTGTTGCTGCACTTTGGCTGGCGATACTTGCGCTGCTGGCGGCATCACCGGGAGCAGGGAGTGCTCAAGGTGACCAACCTCCGCTTCGCCTCCTCGTCAGCACGCCACTCTTCGCCGACATCGTGGCGAATGTGGCAGGCGACCGGGCCGAGATCAGGTCGGTTACGCCAGAAGGGGCCGATCCCCACACCTACGAAGCGTTGCCTCAGGATCTGGCAGAGGTCTACGAGAGCGATGCCTTCATCTTCATGGGCGCTCATCTGGAACCCTTCATCGAAGCGGGAGCGTGGCGGCGGGCGATCGACGATGCGGGTCTCCCTGTGCTCGAAATGGCGGCACATCTCGATCTGATCGAGCGTGATCTGGTCATCGACCATGGTGACCACGTGCACGATCTGCGCGACGGCGATCCGCATGTGTGGCTCGATCCCCTGCGGGTCGTTCAGATGACAGAGGTGATCGAGGCGTTTCTGACCGAGCTCGATCCGGACGGCGCCGACATCTACGCGAAGCAGGGTGATGCCTACCGGATGGAGCTCGAACAGCTTCACCAGGAGATCATGGCCGGACTGGAGGGCATACCGTTGGAAGCGCGCAAGCTGGTCGTTTTCCACGACGCCTATACCTATTTCGCCGATCGGTATGGTTTCGAGGTCATCGGGGTGGTGCTGAAGAGTCCCCATGCCGAACCCTCCGCGCAGGAATTCCGCGAACTCGTCGACACGATCGATTGGGCTGGTGTGTCGGTCATCTTTGCCGAGCCGCAGTTCAACACCGCAATCCTGGATGGCATCGTCGAGCAAACCGGTGTGGCAATCGGCGAGCTCCTGACCGACGCCTTCGCGGGAAAGGTGAACAGCTACCTCGAGCTGATGCGATACAACCTGGAAAGTCTGGTCACTCATCTTGGCGGCGAGTGAGCTGCGCGTTCTGGATTCAGGCCGGCATTCATACCGGCTAGAATCGACGTCGGTGGGCAGGGAAGCGTCGGGGCGCCGGTCCCCGAACTACCGGACGCCGGCTCGGTGAATGTAGTTCGGACACCTGTGGGCCGATCTGGAAGCAGGGCATAGGATCCCGAATTGCGGGGCGTGGGGAGATCGAGCGATGACGACCGAGCTCTGGCAGCTGTCGGCGGCGAATGCGCTGGCAATGATGCGGGCGAAGACGATTTCTCCCGTTGAGCTCCTGACGTCGATCATCACCCGGGCTGAGGAGACCGAACCGGCGGTCAATGCGCTGACCTTCACCTTTTTCGATCAGGCGATGGACGCCGCACGCGAGTCGGAACAGCGATACATGGGTGGCAGCGAGCCGCCTCGCCCGATGGAGGGCATCCCGCTGGGGATCAAAGAGGAGATGCCGGTCGCCGGGCAGCCGTGCACCAGCGGATCGCTCGTCTACAAGGACGAAATCGCGACCAACACATCGCCCCTGGCGGCGCGGATGCTGGATGCCGGGGCGATTATCCATGCCCGGACGGCCTGCCCGGAGTTTTCTTGTGCGGAGTTCACCCATTCGCGCCTTTTCGGCATCACGCGCAATCCATGGAATCTGGCATTCGACGTCGGCGGATCGTCGGGTGGGGCGGCGGCGTCGCTGGCCGCTGGTTCGACGATGCTGGCCGGTGGTTCCGATATCGGCGGCAGCATCCGCATTCCGGCGTCATGTTGCGGCGTTGCCGGCTACAAACCACCCTATGGCCGGGTGCCGCAGGACCCTCCCTTCAACCTCGATCACTACTGTCATGAAGGGCCACTGGCCCGAACCGTGGAGGATGCCCGGCTCTTTCAGAATGTCATTGCCGGTCCCGATCCGGACGATGTCGCTTCATTGCGACCCAAGCTGGAGATTCCGCCGCCGTCCGGATCGATCGACGGATTGAAGGTGGCGTTGTCGGTCACGCTCGGCGACTACTTGGTCGACGACGATGTGGCCGCGAACACCCTGGCAGCAGCCGACGCCTTTCGCGAGGCGGGGGCGATTGTGGAAGAAGTTGAGCTGCCCTGGACGCGGGAAGAGATCAGCATCGCCTGCCGGACGCACTTCTCGCTGCTCTTTGCCGCATGGGTGAAAGAGATCTATGACGAGCATCGCGATCTGCTCACGCCCTATGCCATCGCCTTCGCCAATGAGATGCTGTCCATTCCGGCGTCGCCGCTGGCTGGCATGGAGATCGAAGGGAGACTCTACAGCGCCGTGGGTCGTGTGCTCGAGGAGTATCAGATTCTGCTTTGCCCGGCTATGGCGTTGCCGGCTCTCGAAGCGGGCAAGGATTACACCGACGAAGATGCCTTCATCAATGGCGTCCCGTCCCGGCCCGATCGGGACGTGGTGATGACGCCGCCGTTCAATATCTGCAGCCGCTGCCCGGTGATGAGCGTGCCATCCGGACTCTCCCGCGATGGCGTTCCCACGGGACTGCAGATTGTAGGCCGGACCTACGACGATCTCAGCGTTTTCGAAGCCGCTGCGGCATTCGAACGCATCCGTCCCTGGGAAATGCCAGCCGTCGCCTCGATCTAATCTGGGTTGCGTGTCTCGGTCAGGCGTGGCGCCGCCCGGCCGTGAACGGGCCGGGCTCACGGCGCAATGGCCCTCTGGACCAAAGATCCAGCCCCGGCAGGGGTATCGCACCGTGAGCGTCGCCGTTTACGGCGACGACATAGCGTCCGTCTATTGTCCGGACACGAAACCCTGGAGCACGGGATTGGTGGACGGCAGCTCATTGCCGATTGAGGGCTCGACGGTTACCGCGATCAGCTGATAGGGACTCAGATCGGGAGTCAGCGCAGTGACGGCGTTGCCGTTGGCGTCCATTGTCAGCAGTGGACCCGGCACAGAAGAACCGTCCGGCAGGACATACCAGACCTGATATGTCTGATCGGCGCCAAGCCCGGGCATGCCGAATACGGAGAGGAGTGCCGACGTTCCGGCCGGATCGGCGAACACGATGCCGCCTGAGCCGGGGGTGCCGAGGGTGGTGGGAAGCAGTTCCCAGGTGATGGCTGTGGTCTGCGCCAGATAGGCGTCGCGCTGGGCATTCAGCTCTTCGATCTGGGTGTTCTGGAACGCGATTTCCTCTTCCAGATTGCCCTTGGTTTCGGCTAACACCAGCGCCGCGATGAGCGAGCCGACACCGAAGAGCAGTCCGAGTCCGCCCAGAATCCAGGGAAGCCGGGATGGACGCTCCGGTGCGGCTACGGCCAGCTGGGCGGCCGTTGGCTGGGCGCCTGGAGCGATCCTGCCCTTTGGCCGGCGACGCCGCGACTTCTGTGGTTCGGCCGGTTCCGGCATGCGTGCTGCGGCGGCCGCGATCAGATCCGCGTCGGGGATCTCTCCCGTATCGGCGTCGGGAAGATCGAGCAGGACGCTGGACTTGAGCGGTTCCAGCGTCGTGGAAGGCTCGTCGAGAAGTGGCTCTTCGTCCGCTGCGGCCTGGTCCGGCGCTTGATCCTCGCCTGTCTCAGTCGCCGCAACGAGTGGGAGGTCGCCGGGGGCGTCAGATGTCGAGGAATCCTGGATAGGGGATGCTGTGGTGGTCGATGTCGAGTCGCCGGATTCCTCGACCGTTCCGGTCTGCCCTGCCCGGGCTGATTCCTCATCGATCTGGGCCCGTCTGGCGCTGACCCAGGTCGCCGGTTCCGCAGTAGTCGAGACTGCAGCCGGTGCGGGGGAACGTGGCGCCGTGTCAGGCGCGATGGCTTGCCGGAGTGTGCGTGCAGCGTCGAGGAGAATGGGGAGCTCATCCTGGCACAGCTCGCAGTCGCGAAGATGCGCTTCGAATGCGATCCGCTCTTCGGGCGGCAGCGATTCGAGCGCATAGGCGCCGATCTGGGCGTGATGACCGGCCGGAAGGAGACGCTCCAGCACAGGAGGGAACTCAGGGATGTCGCTCATTCGGCCATTTGTCCGGATTCGAGCGCTTCGGCAATGACGTGAAGACCCTCGCGCATCCAGGTGAGCACCTGCGAGGGCTCGAAGCCGCCCTGGTTGGCGATATCGAGGTAGGTCAGGTCGCTGGCCACCGCCACCGTCAGCACCTTGCGCTGATCGAGCGGCAACGACGCGACCGCCGCCACCGCGTTCGCGGTCGCGTCGAACAATGCAGGTTCATTCTGTTGTTGATGATCAGTCACGCGATCTGCGCAATCCCCAGAACTGACTTCCTGAGTGCCAAAGTGTACAGGACGTGACGCTCAGCAGTCAGCAGCCGGGATTCAGTTGGTGATGCGGAGCGAATTGCCCGTCGAAACGATGCCATGCTGGCGCTAGATATCGTCGGCGCGGAAGGCTTCGGCCCGGACGGGCATTTTGTCCGGATGGGGTGCATAGATCAATCCGGCCACGCGCCCCTTGTCATCGTGAACGAAGAATCTGCGGCTTTCATCGTCGAGCACGAGCGACTCCAGCTCAGAGCCAAGATCCCCAAACCCATCCGAGATGACGTAGAGCCCGACCTGCCGAACCCGCCGGGCGGTGCCGATGACGTCGCCGTCCTCATTCGTGATCTCCTGGCCATCCCAGGCATCGGCGATCGGCTGATTCGAGGGCGCCGGCGCTTTCGCCCCGGTCTGCGCACTGGCGGCGTTGGGATCCAGCGCGGTGGCCATCGCTGATTCGACCGCTGCCTTGGGCTCGGCCATCACCTCGTCGGCGAACTTCTTGATAACGTAGCTGGCTCCCATTTTGGGCAGAACCATGGGTGACTCCTCGAGAACGTCGAACCTGGCACGCTTGTGACGATGTAGGCGGGCTACGGCGGTGCGGGAAAAGCATACCCTTTGATCAGGCGAAGGTGCTCCAGGTGTGTGCAGCGGTCCTCGACGAAGTTCAGGCCGCCGTCGGTGGCGATGCGCCCAGCCTTATCGTTTTTGATGCCGAGCTGCAGCCAGAAGGTTCCCGCACCGGCTTCGACGGCTTTGGTCGCATGATGTGGGGTCATATCGGCTCGCCGAAAGACATCGACGATGTCGATCTTTTCCGGAACGTCCGTGACACAGCCGTAGATCGGCTCTCCGTCCCAGGTCTTTCCCGCCAGACGGGGGTTGACGGGGATCACGCGGTAGCCCTGTTTGCGAAGATAGTTCGCCGTTTCATGACTGGGCCGGTCTTCTTTGTCCGACCAGCCAACAACGGCAATGACCCGAGCGTTTTCGAGAATCTCGCGCAGTTTGGCGTCGGTCTGGTCGCTGGTGTCGGTGTTCATGAGGAGGGCAATTCTGGTCGGCGCGTCGAGCCTGGGTCACGTGCATCCATTGTAATGGGTATCATCTGCAGTCTTGGCCGTCTGTCATACCCGGAGAACTCTGTGAAGCGCCCTCCCGTGACCCTGGTTCTTGCAGGTCTCGCTGCAGTTGTCGCTGTTTCTGACCTCGTTGTGATGTTGCAGTTTCTCGAGGTGATTCCGTGGGGAGATGATGACCTGGCGTTCTGGGGCGGCAGATGGGCGGGCGTGCTGATGTTCGGAATCAGCGGCGCGATAGCCGTCGCCGTCGCGTTTGGTTGGTTGATGCTGAAACCGTGGGCCTACACGGTGACGATGCTGATGGCATTGATCGGTTTGTCGGTGCCTGTTTCGGCGCTGATGGCCAACACGACAACCTGGTCGACGGCGCTCTTGCCGATTGTTCTCAACGCTGCGGTGATCGTCGCCCTGTTTCGACCCGATGTTCGGCAGGCGACAAAGGCTCAGCCCGCCGGGTGATGCATCCGGCTCGCCGAGCCGCGATCTGGTTTTCGCCAGGATCGCTGACGCCGTATCAGGCTTGACGGAAATTTGTTTCTTCCCCACAATGGTGGGGTCCAGGTAAGGGAACGTCTTTCGCACCAGATTTCGGGTGCGTAGCCGGTCGGGTCTTTTGAAGGAGATTGGCCGGACGATACCGGAAAGGAGACGACCTCGGATCGGATTTTCGACCGGGTACGGATGTAGCCCGGCGGATCGAATTGGACTCGACGTCACCACGTGGAGGAAATGCTGGATGAACTATCAAGAGCGCGATATTCAGCGGATGCTGATGGCAATCAAGGATCGGGAGATCAGCCGGCGCGAGCTGGTGAAGCGGGGCGCCGCGATTGGAATTGGTTCGACCGCACTGGCAGGCGCCCTGAGCGCCGTCGGTGGGCCGCTGCAGCTGCAGGCGCGGGCGCTGGCCGCCTCGCTGCAGGAAGATGCGTCTGGCGGAAACTTCGGCGGCACGATCCGCATCGCGACCTATAGCGAGGTCGGCACGCTGGACGAGCACACCACAACGGGTGAGATCACCGCGGTGCTCGGTTTCTGTCTCTACGAAACGCTGGTCACGTATGACTATCAGTACGGCATCGCACCCGAGCTGGCGACTGACTGGACGATCAGCGAAGATGGGCTGACCTACACATTCAATCTCAAGCGTGATGTCTTCTTCCACAATGGCGAGCCATTTACCGCGGCCGACGCAGTGGCGTCGCTCGAGCGGTGGGGCGTGATCAGCGGTGTCGGACAGAACGTCTTTGCCGCGACAGCATCGCTCGAGGCGACTGACGAGCACACGCTCACCTGGACCTTCACGCAGCCATACGGCACGATTTTCGTCGCCCTTTCGCACAACACACAGGCCCCGGTGATCTATCCGAAGTCGATTGTCGATGCCGCCGGTGATGCGGCCACGATCGAGGATGGCATCGGCACGGGTCCGTACCAGCTGGCCGAGTGGGTTCCGGATTCGCACGTGCGCATGGAGCGGTTCGACGGCTATGTGGCGGCCGAAGGCGGCGCGAATGGCTACGGCGGCACGAAGTACGCATATGCCGATATCCTGGAATTCATCCCTGTGCCGGATGGTTCGGCTCGCGTCGCTGGTATGCAGGCGGGCGACTACCACCATGCGATGGACATCACCAACGACAACTACGATGTCCTGAAGGACTATCCGGGTATCGTGACAACCATCGATGTACCGGTCAACTGGCCGGTCTTCTTCCTGAACTGGGAGTCGCCGCTCTTCAAAGACAACCTGGCCATGCGCCAGGCGGTGGCGGCGTCGCTCAATCATGAGCCGATGCTGCAGGCCGCTTACGGCAGCTCAGAGTTCTACGCGCTCGATCCCGGTCTGATGATGAAGCAGACGGCGTGGTACACCGATGCCGGCGGCGATCTGTACAACATCAACGATCCGGATCTGGCGAAGGCGAAGCTGGAAGAGGCCGGATACGACGGCACGCCGATTCGCTTCATGGCCAGCCAGGAAATCGGCTACATGTATGCCACCGGTTTGCCGGCATCGCAGCAGATGGAAGCCGTCGGCTTCAATGTCGATCTGCAGACGCCCGACTGGGCAACCGTTCGCGAGCGCCGCGCAATCAAGGAAGACTGGGATATGTTCGTGACGGGTCACGGATTCGTGCCCGATCCGACCCAGATCAGCTATGTCGGCCAGATGAACATCTATCCCGGCTGGTGGAATAGCGAAACCGGTCTTCCGTTGGCGGCCGACCTGGCATCGAAGAGCGATTTCGACGAGCGCTATGCAGTCTGGGAGGAAATCCAGCAGCTGGCGTACGAGGAAATTCCGGCGATCAAGATCGGCGACGGCGCCGAAATCTCGGTCATCTCCGAGGATCTTGGCGGCTGGGATCCGCAGACCGAGCGTGGCGTCAAGTTCTGGAATCTCTGGCTGAAGTAGCCCGAGCGCAGTACTCTTGCCCCCTCCCCCGGACAACCTCATCCCGGGGGAGGGGTCTTTCATTGACCGTCCACCCTCCTTCCCCATTGGGGAAGGGGAGCACTTCAGGAATCTGCGCAGTTGGCGACATACATCCTTCAACGGGTAATTCTGCTCATCCCAGTCATGCTGGTGGTGGGCATTGTGGTGTTCATGCTGGTGCACCTGGTGCCAGGGAACCCGGCCGCCGTTCTGGTTGGCGAGAATGCAACGGCCGAGCAGATCGACGCGGCCAAAGAGAAGATGGGTCTCAACGACCCACTCCCCGTGCAGTTCTTCCGGTGGTTCGGCGATGCGATTCGTCTCGATTTTGGCGATTCCTATTTCAGCAACCAGTCGGTGACCACGACGCTGAGTCAACGGAAGGAACCGACGATCTTCTTGACGGCCTACGCGCTGATCATCGAAGTGATGATCGGTGTTCCCGCGGGTGTGATCGCGGCGGTCAAGCGAAATTCGATAATCGACCGGACGCTGATGATCATCTCGATCAGCGGCGCGGCGATTCCAACATTCTTCATGGGAATTCTGCTTATTCTGATTTTTGCGGTGCGATTGAAATGGGTGCCCAGTGGCGGATTTGTCTCGATCTCCGAAGATCCGGCGAGGCATTTCAAGATGATGGTTCTCCCGGCGTTCACGCTCGGCTTCGCATCTGCCGGGTTGCTGGCCAGGCTGGTTCGATCTTCAATGCTCGATGTCCTGAATGAGGACTACGTGCGAACCGCAATGGCCAAGGGACTCCGGTTTCGGACGGTGGTCAACAAGCATGCGCTGCGGAATGCCCTGATTCCGGCAATCACGGTGATCGGGTTCTCGATTGGCGGACTGCTCGGTGGCGCCGTGGTCACTGAAACCGTGTTTACGATTCCGGGCATGGGACGGCTCGTGGTGGGAAGCATCGCGAGACGCGACTACCCGGTCATTCAGGGGGCAATCATGCTGATTGCCAGTATCTACGTTCTCGTGAATCTTTTCGTCGATATCCTCTACGCCTATATCGACCCGCGGATTCGTTATGGCGGCGGTTGAATCAAGCACGATAAGTGCGCTCGAAGCGGCGGCGGCAGAGGCCGAGGAAACGCGGAGCAGGAATGCAAGGCGGCGCTGGCTGAAGTCGCTGCGCGGCAACCGGCCCGCGATTCTCAGCGGCATCGTTTTGCTGACCATCGTTTTGCTCGCGGTGTTTGCTCCCTGGGTCGCGCCGCATGACCCGCGGTTCATCGATCCGTCGATCCGGCTGCAGTCCCCAACCAGCGAACACCGGTTCGGCACCGACGATTTCGGCCGCGATGTACTGAGCCGGGTGATCTACGGAACGAGAGCATCGTTGCCGATTGGCATCGGGGTGACGATTCTGGCGGCGGTGATCGGATCGGCGCTCGGTCTGATCTCCGGCTACTACAACCGTCTCGACTCCCCGATCATGCGGGTGATGGATGGACTGATGTCCTTTCCCAGCATCCTCCTGGCGATCGCGATCGTCGCGGCCCGCGGCCAAAGCTCGCAGAATGTCTTTGTGGCGCTGACCGTGGTCTATGTGCCGATTGTGGCCAGGCTCGTACGCGGAACCACGCTGGTGCTGCGGCGCCAGCAGTATGTCGAATCGGCCCGTTCAGTCGGGCTGAGAGACCATGTCATTCTCTTCCGGTACATCTTCATGAACTCGCTCTCGCCGTTGATCGTGCAGTGCACCTTCGTGATTGCTTTTGCCATCATCTCGGAGGCATCGTTGTCGTTTCTCGGCGCCGGTGTGCCGCCGGAAACACCCTCGTGGGGCAACATGATGCGGGATGGGCAGAAGTTCATCCAATCGGCGTGGTGGATGGCGATGTGTCCTGGCATTGCGCTGTTCGTCACCGTCCTGTCGTTGAACCTTCTTGGAGACGGGCTCCGGGATGCTCTCGATCCTCGCGCTCGCGAGCGATAGCGACGAAAGACGGGCGAGATAGGCCCGGCGGCTACGTAAACCCAGGTGATGAGAACCGAATGACTGTGTGATCGGAGCGCCAAGGAATCAGGAGGCTGGATATGCACGTCGGGCTCAGTCGGTGGTCGGTGGTTGCATTCGTTCTGGCTTTCCTGCTCGCCTCTGCAGGACCTGGCATCAACGCGCCGTTGCGGACATCGGCGCAGGTGTCCTCGCTGGATCTGGCGGCGATGGCGCTCGAGCAGAGTGACTTGCCCGACGGCTATCGCCAGCACCAGTTCGACAACGAGGGGTACACCCCCGGTCACCGAATGGCCGCGATTCAGTTCGGTGATCAGATTCCCGTGGCAGAACTGGAGCCCCTGGGAATCGTTCAGTTCTACAGCAGCACCTTTTTCACCGACGACGAAACGGGCTCCATCTATGTGTATCTGACGGAGTTCGAGAACGAAGCAGCAGTTCAGGCAGGATTCGACTACTTCGAGGATGAGGGATCTTCTGAATCCGCGACGCCCGAGTCGGAAGACCTGGCGGGGCCGGCTGCGGGCGAAGCGCCAAAAGAGATCACGATCAGCGGCGACAGTCAGGGGGCTTCCTCCTGGCAGTTTGTCGACGCAACCTTCCGAGTCGACCGCATTTTGGCGGGTGTGATGCTCTTGTCCGACGCCGAGACGCCTTCTGTTGATCTGGCCGAGGAGTTGGCTGCCGCGCTCGCGGATCGCATCGAAACGGTGTTGCGGGGTGATGCTCCGGGTGGGGTCGAACCTGCTGTACGAGCGCAATCTCTGAAGCTTTTCGATACATGGCCCTGGCCCGGAAACAGCCTCGAAGGGTACAAGAACGCCGGGGAGTTTCTGGGAGCCGGAGAAGGATTGTCACAATTCTCCCCCGATTTTCTGAGCGGTTACACGAGGTTCGCGTCAGCAGGGTCGATCGAACGCCTGATTCAGCATGAACCTCCCTACATCGACTTGGCGATTGCACTTTTCGCCAGCGAGGAAGCCGCGCACGGGGCGCTCGAGGCGTCCGCGGAACTGCCGTTGCATTACAGCAACCCCGTTTTCCGGACGCCGGAGGAAGATCCTGCGATCGAGGGAGTCGATGCAGCTGTGGCGTTCACCTTGCATCGTGACCCGATCGAAGGCGTCTCAGATTCCTTCGAACTGATCGGATACAACGTGGTGTTCGTGTCCGGTTCCCAACTCGTGTCCATCAGCATCCTGAGCGATATTCTGAACACCAAGGTTTCAGTTGATGATCTCAGGGAAATCGTGCTCGATCTGGCCGCACAACAAGCCTCCTGCCTCATGCAGGATGGCGAATGCGGAGGGCCGGAAGTCCCGTTGGCTCTGGCTGATGTTGGCGCCCCAGCGACGCCGGTTCCTTAGGGCGGTCGCCCGGCCCCTTCCCGTTTCCACTCGCCGTGGTGGGCACTCACTCGGAGCGTTCTTCATCTCAGGACGGCGGGGCCGTAGTGCCGATACACTGACGGTGTTGAATTAGCACATTGCACCCGAAGGAGATCGAGCCGCATGATCGTTGTCGATAGTCATCTCGATATTGCCATGAACGCTTTTTATCTCGACCGGGACTACCGGAAGAGCGTCCAGGACATCCGTCAGGACGAAGCCGGTATGGACGAAAAAGGACGAGGCTGCGGGACCGTCTCGTTTCCGGAGTTGCGGCGCACGGAGATCGCGGTCAGCTTCTGCACGGTACTGGCGCGCACCAAATCGGGACAGAAGTCGCTGATCGATTTTCGGACGCAGGAGATCGCCACGGCCCATGCCCAGGGCGAGCTGGCCTACTACCGGGAGATGCAGCGACAGGGCGACATCCGGATGATCGCCACCGCCACTGAGCTCAATCAGCACATGGCCGAATGGCGCGCCGACCCGGACAACACTCCTCTGGGTATGGTGCTGACGATGGAGGGAGCCGACCCGGTCGTCGACCTGGATCAGCTCGACTGGTGGTGGGACCAGGGGCTCCGGGCGCTGAGCCTGGCTCACTACGGTCCGAGCGAGTACGCCCACGGAACTGAGAGTCTCGGCGGCTTGACCGACCGGGGCAAAGCGCTGCTGGAAAAAATGAACGGCATGGGCTTCGTGCTCGATGTCAGCCATTTCAACGATCAATCGTTCTGGGAAGGGGTGGAGATTTTCCAGGGACCCCTCTGGGCGTCGCACAACAACTGTCGCGCACTCGTTCCCGGCGACCGCCAGCTCACGGATGACATGCTGAAGGTGGTCATCGAGCGGGATGGCGTAATCGGGTCGGTGCTCGACGCCTGGATGGTTGTCCCGAATTGGGAACGGGGCGTTACCCTGCCCGACGAGAATTGCACCATGGAGCATTTCGTCGATCACATCGACCATGTTTGCCAGGTCGCCGGCAATGCCAATCACGCTGCGATCGGCACCGATCTCGACGGCGGCTACGGCACCGAGCAAACCCCGAGCGATCTCGACACCATCTACGACCTGCAACGAGTCCCGGAAAAGCTGAGCAAACGAGGCTACACCGATGCCGATATCGAGAAGATCATGCACGGCAACTGGTTGCGGATGCTGAATCGGGTGTTGCCGGCGGAATGAGTCGCTGTGGCACTTGCTGATAACAGCTACTACCATTGATGGCGGGTCGAGGCGATCTGGACTTCAGTTGGGATCCCGAGAAGGCCATCGCCAATTTTCGAAAGCATGGCATCACTTTCGATTTGGCGACAGAAGTCTTTGTTGAGCCATTTCCTCTCGTGGAGGAAACCACGAGATGGGAACACGGCGAGCGTCGGTGGAGAATCACGGGCCGGGTCGCTGCCGATGTGCTAACTGTTGTCTTCACGATTCGAGATGGTCAAGTCAGACTTATCTCGGCGCGAAAGGCGAGCAGAAATGAGCGAAGAGAACTTGGTGCGCGTTAGGCGTCTTCATGATGGAACGCTTATCGATCTCTCCACGGGCGAGCCTTACGAATCTGACCTTGTTACCGACTGGGATCGCCTCCGAAATATGACGGAAGAGGAGATAGAGGCGAACGCCCTGTCCGACCCGGACAATCCTCCAATGACCGACGAGGAGCTGGCCCGCATGCGGCCGGTGCCGAACCCAAAACGAATCCGCGAGAAACTCGGCATGTCCCGGCTCGAATTCGCGCACGCCTATGAACTTTCGCCCGGGACTGTCGAGGCGTGGGAAGAGGCTTTTCCGCTCTACCCCTTCTGGGTTCAGTCATTTCTCCGAATTATCGAGCAGGATCCTGAGGGAGCAAGGGCCGCGCTGGAGAAGTCATACCGGAAGGCGAGCTAGGCTGGAGACTCTTCTGACGAGAGCGCCAGAGCGGCTGCGGGACGTTGTGCCTGCGGCCGTCATCGCCGCAGGGAACAGCACTGCTGCGGCAGGGGATTCCTCCATAAGGTCGGAATGACCGTGCGCTTGGCGCTCAGGTACAACGTCAGGCAACCGCGCTAAAAAACCAGGATCAACAACAGAATAATGATGATCAGGAGCAGTGCTCCGCCGCCTATGTACATCGTGGTCTCTCCTCACGTTCTCGATTCAGGGTGATGCTCGCACGCCCCTTCTTGCCGGGGGAATAGCGGTGTCGTCAGTCTTCGCTGTAGCCCTCATGGGTCGGCAGGTCCCAGCGTCGCCGGCGAATTTCGTCTTCGGTCATGTCGATGAGCACTCCCTGGTCGGTGACCCCCGTCATGGCCAGCTCGGGGAGGTAGGCCACATCCAAACCGCCGAACCATTCTCTGCGCTGGTTGGGTTCGAAGAGGAAGAAGTGCCCGCCTTCATTCGGGGTGGCGTCGTGATTTGGATGAACGACGTGAGAAATGCGGCCAAGCGGCTCTCCGTCGCGGCTGATCACCTGAAGCCCCTTCAGGAGGTCGTAATCCTGCTCGGTTTCCGGGTTCCATTGTGTTGAGTTCATGGCCGCTACCTCGTTCCTTTCTGAGAAGACCAATCTCAGTGGCGGTGTGCAAGGTGTGTGCCAATGGGGGCAGACGGCGGGGACGGTCGTTTTGCCCGGAAGCGGGCGAGAACCTGGGGTGACGCGCGTCAGAGTCGGGTGAATTGTGCTGTCTGTCCGTCAGTCGATCGCGTCGGCGGAAGCCAGGAGATCCTGGAACGCGGATTCGCCGAGGAAATCGCGTAGCTCCTGCACTTCGCTGGTCAGCGAATCGACAAACTGGGAGACACATCCGGTTTTGCGCACCAGTCCCCGGTAGGGAACGCTCCGCCGGGCGTCGTTGGCCGCATGGACGTGAAGCGATGCCCACAACTGCATGTCTTCGGCAATCCAGACGTGAGCCGCACTGACCGCCAGCCAGCGAAGTACCTCGGAGAGGGTCGGTTCGGATGGTTCGCAGACCGGCGTCTGGAAAAGGGTCGAAAAGGAAACCGTGAGACCATTCGGGAGCTCGCGGTGCATCGTGCAGCGAAAGATGCTGCGGTCGGCCAGGCCGTGAGGGATGCGATCGATCTCGATATTCAGTGGGTGGCGGTCGGTGAATCGTTGCCGGACAGGGGTGGGCCAGACGCCCGAACGACGCTGAAACCGCAGCTGCTCGAGCCGAGCGATTTCGTCACCAGTGAAGAGTGATCTGTCCATCTCCCGTGCCTCACATCATCCTGGGGCTGTGCTCTGATTCAGACTGCCCGATCGATCCAGCCACCGTCGGTAGTTCAGAATTGATTAGTCAACTATTGACTATAAGCCGCTAGTATATGACGATCCCGGTAGAAACCGCATGCGAGCGGCGACGTCCGCCCGCAAGGTTCGTCATTGAAACCACTTATCTGAGGAGTCTGCCATGATCGATGTGCTCCATTTCATCGACGGCCAGCATGTGCCGTCACGCTCGGGCAGGACGTTCACATCCGTCAATCCTGCAACGGGAAAGCCCCTGGCCAATGTCGCATTTGGCGAGAAAGAGGACGTCGACCGTGCCGTGCAGTCCGCCCTGCGGGCATTTCGGGAGGGCCGCTGGACCGGTCTGGCGCCGGCCGAACGCGCCTCCAGAATGAGAAGAGCGGCCCAGATCATCGCCGACCGCGCTGATGAGATCGCACTGCTGGAGTCGCAGGATTCCGGAAAACCGCTTCCAGCGGCGAAAGGGGATGTCGTTGCAGCAGCCTCCTGTCTGGAATATTTCTCCCAACTGCCGGAACACATCAACGGATCGCTTTACGCCACGAAACCAGGGATGTTCGCCTTCTCCCGGCGCGAGCCTTATGGCGTCGTCGGGGCCATCGCACCATGGAATTTCCCGTTCAATCTGGCAGTCTGGAAAACGGCGGCGCCACTGGCTGCTGGAAATTCGATTGTGATCAAGATGGCGGAGCAGACACCTGTTTCGACCAACGCACTGGCCGAGGCACTCATCGAGGCGGGTGTGCCGGCCGGGGTCGTCAACGTTGTCCATGGGGATGGTGAAACGACTGGGGCCACGCTGGCGGCTCATCCAGATGTCCCCAAGATCACGTTCACTGGCAGCACGGAAGTGGGGAGGAAGATTCTGCATGCCAGCGCCGAGACGATCAAGAGCGTCCATCTGGAACTCGGAGGGAAAACGCCGAACATCGTCTTCGATGACGCCGACATCGACCAGGCCGTGGCAGGCTCACTCTTTACCAGCTACTTCAACTCCGGGCAGATTTGCACATCGGGTTCCAGGCTGCTGGTGAACGAGCGTTTGGCAGACGAGTTTGTCGACACCTTTCGGGCGCGCGCCGAGGCGATTGTCGTCGGCGATCCGCTGGCCGAGGGCACGCATCTGGGTCCGCTGGTTTCGCGGGAGCAGCTCGACCGGGTTCAGGGATACATCTCCCTGGGCGGCAACGAGGGAGCGACGTTGTTGACCGGCGGAACGCAACCGGCGGTCGCTGGTTGCGAGGGCGGCTACTTCATCAATCCGACGATCTTCACCGATGTCAAACCAGAGATGCGCATCGCCCAGGAGGAAATTTTCGGACCGGTGCTCTCGGTGATGACTTTCTCATCAGAGGAGGAAGTCGTCCGGATAGCGAACGACGTTTCCTACGGACTCGCCGCAACGGTTTGGACGCGCGATCTGGGACGTGCGCTGAGAATGTCGGAACGGCTCGAGGCCGGTATCATCTGGACGAACCGGCCGCACTATCTGCAGTGGAATGTTCCCTATGAGGGACACAAGCTGAGTGGTTTGGGCGAGGATCTGGGTATCGAGAGCATGACGACATTCACCAAGCTGAAGGTGAACTATATCGACTTCAGCGGGGAGCGGATGGGCTGGGCATGACGCTGCCGTGAGGAACCTCGATCGGATGCGGCGAAAACGCCATGAATGGCGAGGCTACGCGTCGTTCTCTTGCCGCGCTGGTACCGGTGCTCCGGCATACTGCCTCGGATAGGGAGATCTCGTCCTGCACCGAAGGAGGGAGAGATGAGCAATTTCGCTGGGCGCACGATCCACGGTATTCCTCGTCTGGCATTGCGGCATGCTGAGAATCCAGTCCTGGCCATTGGCGGGCTGGTCGAGAATCCGCAAGCGCTCAGACCGGAAGATCTCTCGAGCCTGCCACGCCACTCATGGCTCGGCTCGGTCAGCTGCCTGGAGCGGGGCCCGATTCCGGACACTGATTGGACCGGGATGCGCTTGTCCGACCTGATCGCCCTGGCCAACCCTCGTGCCCGCGCCCGCTATGCGCTCGTCAGCGCTGGCCCCTATGGCGTGGCAGTGCCGATCGATGAAGCAGACGAGGTCCTCATCTGCGACCAACTCTCGGGGCATCCCCTCGATGTCACCGAGGGCGGTCCGTGGCGACTTGTCGTCCCGAACCGCCGCTACTACACCAGCGTCAAATGGATCGACCGCATCGAGCTGACCCTCGATGCCGATCAGGAGTCGGCCGAGCGTATCGGGCTGGCGCGGCAGCGGGCGAGGGAGGCGAAGAGAGGGGCGTAGTTCACGGTGCATAGTGAATAGTGCATAGTAGATAGTAGATAGTAGATAGTAGATAGTAGATAGTAGATGGTAGATGGTAGAACGTGAGTCGCGGCCCACTATCAACCATCAACCATCTACTATGCACTATGCACCATCAACTATGCACCAAGATCCACATACACATTCTTCACCTGCGTATAGAGATCGAGACCGTGCATTGAGAGTTCGCGGCCGAGACCGCTCTTCTTGTAGCCGCCGAACGGGCCGAGCACGCCCGGACCGCCGTTGCTGTTCACCGAGACCATGCCCGATCGGAGCCCTTTCGCCACACGCATGGCCCGGCCGAGATCGCGCGTCCAAACGGACGCGGCGAGACCATATTCGTTGGCATTCGCTGCCGCAACGACTTCCGCCTCGTCTTCGAAACGAATCACTGACACGACCGGACCGAAGATCTCTTCGCGGGCGATGCGCATGTCGTTCGAGACATCGGCGAAGATCGTCGGTTGCAGGAAATTCCCGGCGTCGAATGCGGTTGGACGCACGCCTCCATAGATGAGTGCGGCGCCTTCGTCGCGACCGATGTCGATGTAGTTCGCCACCCGCTCGTGCTGAGCGGAGGAGATCAGCGGACCCATGCGGGTTGCCGTGTCGGCGGGATCGCCGACCGTCCATTGCTCTGTCTGGTCGACGAGATGGTTGAGGAAGCGGTCGTAGGACGAGTCGGTGACGAAAATCCGGGTCCGGGCGGTGCAGGTTTGGCCGGTGTTGTTGAATCCGGCCGGCACAGCGAACGCAGCGGCTTTTTCCAGATCGGCATCGGCGAACACGATGTTGGGACTCTTGCCTCCGAGCTCGAGAGAGACCTTTTTTACCGTACCGGCCGCGGCGCGAAGAATCTGGATGCCGGTCGCTGTTTCTCCGGTGAACGCGATCTTGTCGACCAGAGGATGTGTCGCCAGGTGTTCACCGATGACCGCGCCGGGACCGGGCAGCACACTGATCGCTCCTTCCGGCACACCGGCTTCGAGGCAAATCTCGCCGAGCGCCAATGCGGTCAGCGGGGTGTTGGATGCCGGTTTGAGGATGAGTGTGCAACCGGCGGCCAGACCGGGGGCCACTTTCCAGCTGGCCATCGAGAACGGAAAGTTCCACGGAACGATCTGCCCGCAGACGCCGGCAGGTTCGCGCAGGGTGAAGTCGAGGATGTTGTCAGCGACCGGGATCGTCTCGCCGAAGTACTTGTCCGCGGCGCCAGCGTAGTAGTCGAACACACCCGTCGCCGAAAGCACTTCGTTCTTGGCGTTGGTGATCGGCTTGCCGGTGTTGATGCTTTCGAGCTGCGCCAGCTCATCGGCACGCTCCCGGATCAGGTCGGCGATCCGGCGAACGACTTTGCCCCGGTCCGTGGCGCTGGTGCGCGGCCACGCACCCGAGTCGAACTCAGCCCGGGCGGCCGCGACAGCCCGTTCGACATCTTCCGGCCCGGCTTTCGCCACCATTCCGATCACCTGGTTGGTGGCCGGATTGATCACCGGAAAAGTGTCGCCGCTGGCAGCCTCAACGTGCTGTCCGCCGATCAGCAGTTTGTAGCGGGTGACTTCTGTTGTCGCGGTCATGAATACTCCTTTGCAGGTTCGGACAGTCGCCTCGCGATTGCGAGGGGCTGCGAACGGATGTGGGCGAAAGCGCCATGAATGATGAGGCTACGCGTCGTCATCAGGGCGAACTGGCGCCCGAGTCCGGCATGCCTCAGAGCGCAATCGTAACGGCACGAGTCTCTGTGTAGAGTTCGAGCACTTCGTGTCCCATTTCCCTTCCCCAACCGGACTGCTTGAACCCGCCGAACGGCACGGCGGGATCGGTCACGCCGTAGCAATTGATCCAAACTGAGCCGGCTCGCAGCTTGCTGGCGATCGAGTGCGCTTTCGAGAGATTGGTGGTCCAGATGCCGGCCGCGAGACCATAGGTGGTGTTGTTGGCGGTCGCCACCAGATCGTCGAGGTCGTCGAAGGGAATCGCCGCGACGACCGGGCCGAAGATCTCTTCCTGCACGATGCTCATCGAGGGCTTCGTGTCGACGAAGACGGTTGGTTCGACAATATAGCCCTGGTCGCCGCGCCGTTTGCCGCCCGACAGGGTGCGGGCGCCATTCTCGACGCCGCTCTGCAGATAGCCAACCACGCGGTTCAGCTGTTCGTCGGACACCAGCGGCGACTATTGATTAATCAATAGTTGAATACTACACGGGAAGTGGAGAGTCAGGAGGTTGGGGGGCGGCGCCGTGGAGGGTGCATTGAGTAGATAGTAGATAGTAGATAGTAGATGGTAGATGGTAGATGGTAGATGGCAGATGGCAGATGGCAGATGGTTGAACGTAGGTCGCAGCGCACAGTGGATAGCCACCACTCACCGCTCACCACCAACCATCAACTATCAACTATTCACTATGCACTATATGCACTATATGCACTACCGCCTCAATCTCGGATCCAGCGCATCCCGCAGGCTGTCCCCCAGAAGATTGAAACCCAGCACGCTGATCATGATGGCCAGACCGGGAAAGAGGAGGAGCCAGGGGGCGATCTCGGCGATGCCGGTGCTGTCGCTCAACATCTGACCCCAGGAGGGCTCCGGCGGTGGAGTGCCGAGACCGAGAAAGCTCAACCCCGCTTCGGTCAGAAGTGCCCAGGAGAGCGCGAGACTGATCTGGACGATCGTCGGCGCCACGGTGTTGGGGAGGACATGCCTGAGCAGAATACGCCAGGAGGGCGACCCAATCGCCGAGGCCGCCTCGACAAAGTCCGTTTCCTTCAATGAAAGCACCGGTCCTCGCGCCACCCGGGCAAAGATCGGGGTGTAGACGATGGCGATCGCCAGAATCGTGTTGCGGATACCGGTGCCGAGCACGGTCACCACGAGCAACGCCAGCAGGATCGCCGGAAAGGCGAAGAAGACATCCATGACGCGCATGGCCACGTTGTCCAGAAAGCCACCGGACCAGGCGGAAAGCACACCAATCGTCGTGCCAATCGCGGTGGCCAGTGTGACGCTGGCCAGCACGACGATCATCGAGTTGGTGCCACCTTTGATGATCCGGCTGAGCACATCCCGCCCGAGCATGTCCGTGCCCATCAGATAGGTGCGGTTGGGACCCTGCAACCGGTCGGGACGGTGCTGCTCCAACGGGTCGAATGGCGTCACACCGAGTGCTCCGGCCAGGGCGACGAGGACATACGCCGTCACGATCGCCAGCCCGATGGCGCCGCTCGGGGTACCGGCGATCTGCCGGAGCAGACTCGACCGAGACCGCGTCCGGGTTTCGGCAGGCTGCCCGGGCTCAGGAGCGGTTAGCGTAGGAGATGCGGGGATCGATTGCTGCATAACCAAGATCGACCAGAACGTTGATGATCACAACCATCGCGGCGATAAAAAGGGTGACTCCCTGGATCAGCGCGTAGTCGCGCTGGGAAATCGCATTGAGCGTCAGCCGGCCAAGTCCGGGCAACGCGAAGATCTGCTCGATGATCACGGCGCCGCCCAGGAGATAGCTGATCTCGATCCCGGTCAACGTGACGACCGGAATCAGTGCGTTTCTCAGGGTATGGCGAACGATGACCACTTTTTCCCGCAACCCTTTGGCTCGCGCGGTGCGCACGTAGTCCTGGCCCAGCACTTCCAGCATCGCCGAGCGCGTCGTGCGCATAACCGACGCCGAAAAAGCCAGACCGAGCGTCAGCGCCGGCAGGAGCATTTGCTTGAGATTCAGAATCGGGTCGTCGAGCAATCGCGTGAAGTTGCCGGCATTGGGCAGGAAGTTGAAGTATTTGGACAGCACGAAGATCGACAGCGTCGCCACCAGGAAGTTCGGCGCGGCCAGTCCGATCAGGGCGAAGAGACGGCCGCCCAGATCGATGGCCGAGTTGCGGCGAACCGCTGACCCGACACCGAGCGGGATGCCAACGAGCAGGGCCACGACGACCGAGAGGAAGGCCAGCTCGAATGTCACGGGCAGGCGATGCAGAATCAGATCGAGCACCGGTTCGCCGAGTCGGACCGAATAGCCGAGATCCCCCTGAAGGACGTTGCGCAGCCAGACGAAGTACTGCTCGACCGGCGATTTGTCCAGGCCGAAATACTCTTCGAGTGAGGCACGCTGAGTGGCGGTGAGCAAACCAGCTTCCGTGCCGAGCATCGCGGTGATCGCATTGCCGGGCACCATCCGGATCGCCACAAAGACGAGCACCGACACCCCGAGGAGGGTGGGTATGGCGAACAGGAAGCGTTGCAGCAGATAGCGAAGCACGGGCTTTTCCGGGAACGAACCGGGGCGGAGCCGAGCTCCGCCCCGGACGTCAACTCACAAGGTTTTGCGTCAGCGAGTCAGGGTCACCTGACTGAGACTGACGAGCGACCCAGTCGGGTTGGGAACGAATCCCGAGACCACCGACGTTTGGCCGGTGTAGAGGAATCCGGTGTAGAGCCAGATCCACGGCGATGTTTCGGCCAGATGCGCTTCGAATTCGGCGAAGATCGCCTTGCGAGCGTCGGGATCGGTTTCGACCTGGCCCTGTTTCATCAGGCTGTCCAGGGTTTCGTCGATGTACCCCGCCACATTGCCGAACTGAGCGCCGAACTGCCAGTAACGCGAATACATGGTGTATGGATCGGTGCGTCCGCCGTTGCGGGCGATCGCGGCATCGAAATCGCCGGCCAGCCAGCGGTCGACATAGACGCTCAGCTCGAGCGGCTCGATTTCGACATTGATGTTGATCTCGCCAAGCTGCGACTGGATCGTTTCCGCGATCGTCAGCGATGTTGGCGGTTCGTCGACACCGGCGATGATCGTCATGTCGAATCCATCGGCATACCCAGCCTGCTCCATCAGCGCCCGCGCCTGATCGAGATCCTGCTCGTAGCAGAAGAGCTGATCGGTGGGCAGCGCGAAGGCAGGCATCGTCAGGGGGCCGGTGACCCGTCCTTCGCCCAGAGCGACAACGTCGACGATCTCCTGGCGGTTGATCGCGCAGGAAATCGCCTGCCGGACCTCGAGGATCGCCAGCGGGCTGTCATTGGCCGATGGCGTGGCTGGATCGGCGGGGATGTCCATGGCCCGCAGCTGAAGGACCTGATAGGAGATATCGGGCGCCCGGTTGATGGTGATGTCCGAACCTTCGGTCGGCAGAGTGGCGATCAGCGGATCCTCGATCATGGCGAAGTCGATTTCACCGGCGCGCAGCGCCGCCATGATGGTCGATTCGTCCGGGATGATCCGGATTTCGACGCCGTCGACATGCGGTCCGTCGCCCCACCAGTCGGTATTGGCGGAGAGAATCGTGACCTCTTCCGGCGTCCAGGAATCGAGCTTGAAGGGGCCGGTGCCGATGGCGTCCGTGGTCGGGTCGCCGTTGGCGATGACATCGGCGGACAGAATCGATGCATTGGCGCTGGCCAGCGCATGGACCAGCGGCACGTCCGGAATGGAGAGATTCAGCACGACGGTGTTGTCATCCGGAGCATCCATCGACGTGATGCTGAGGAGGTTGGTCCGCGTGGCGGAACCGGTTTCCTCGTCGAGGATTCGCTCGAACGACGCAACGACGTCGGCGGAGGTGAAGTCGGAGCCGTCGTGGAATGTCACACCCTGGCGCAGATGGAACGTGAGCGCCAGGCCATCTTCGGAGAACTCCCAGCTCTCTGCCAGAGCGGGAACGACCTCGAGATTGGCATCGACCTGGACGAGTGGTTCGTAGATGAGCTCAGTCAGCCGCAATGAGGCGAATGCTGTTTGCGCGTGCGGATCGAGGCCGGTGGCGTCGACCGCCCGGGCCATGATCAGCGTGTTGTTCTCCTGGGCGCGGACCGGGCCGAGCTGCGCGGCGCCGATCATCAAAAGCAAAGCCGCCAGGACCACACCCAGCTTGGACGACTTCATGACACTGTCCCTCCTTGCTGCACGTTTCCGCTCAGGTGCCGTTCATGCTCCGGACGGACCGGGAGCAGAGATGGAATTGCGCGGATCAAACCTGATATCAGTATGACAGAGGCGTGAGCCGCCTGCGATAGAGCCGTTCCTCGACCCCATCGATCGCGAAATCGGGCAGGGCGCCAGCGCATGCATAACCGCGAGCGCGATAGAAGGACTCGGCGCGTTCGTTTTCGCTGCCGACGAGGAGACTGAGATATGACGCTCCGGCCGAGCAACACCGTTCTTCCGCCGCATCGAGGAGCAGCGAGCCGATCGATCGTCCGGTGTGTGCCGGCGAGACACCCAACCGCTTGAGGTACGCGTCCGTTCCGAACATCCCCCGCTCGATACACCAGGCGAACCCCACGGGCAAACCATCGAGCTCGGCCACGATGGCGATGTCGCTCCGACCGATCGCTTCCGTCAGATCGTGCTCGATCGATGATACGGTCATGCCGTAACTGACCCAATGCTGGTCGGTCATCATCCAACCGGCGATGGCGGAGATGTCGGTGTGAACGAGATCCCGGATCAGGATGCCGGGTGTGTCTGGCGCCATGTCTGCTCGATCAGGCGGGCATAGTTGTTGCCCGGTGTAATCTGGCCCAGCACCACACCCCTCGAAGCGCCGGTGATGGAGGGATGGGCGCCGGGTCGTACGTGCCAGGTTTCATGTCCGACCACCGCACAGAGGAGCGCTTCCTTGTAGTCGCTGTTCTGGCCAAGATCCTCCTGGGTGAGCACCACCGCCGGTTCCACCAGATTGCGCAACATGGCGACCATGGTGGCGTTGTGCCGGCCGCCGCCGCCGAGAATGACTTCATCGATGGGGCGGGGGGCGAAACGGCGGTAGGCGTCGGCGATGCTCTCGGCGGTCAGCGCAGTCACGGTGGCCACGATGTCGTCCAGGGAAAGACCGCGTTCCCGGCCCCGTTGCAACATCTCTTCGGCCATGACCGCTCCAAACAGCTCCCGCCCGGTGGTTTTCGGTGGTGTTCGCTCGTAATAGGGGTGGACAGCGAGTGCGTCGAGCCAGGCGAAGTCGACTGTCCCCCGGGCAGCGATTTCGCCGTCCTTGTCGTAGGCCAGCTCGCCATCGGTGGCGATTCGCAGAATGTCGTCGATCAGCGAGTTGCCCGGTCCCGTATCGAACGCCACCGGCTGGGACGTTTCATCGGACAAGGGCGGCAGAAAGGTGACATTGCCGATACCGCCGATGTTCTGAATAGCCCGCATTTTCGTCGGGTGGCGCTGCAGCAGCCAGTCGACATAGCCGGCCAGCGGCGCTCCCTGACCGCCGGCCGCGATATCCCGCATGCGTAGATCGTTGATCGTGGTGATGCCGGTTCGTTCGGCGATGACCGCGCCTTCGCCCAATTGAATGGTGGAGTGCACGCTGCCGTCCGGCAGAACTTCGTGCCAGAGGGTCTGCCCGTGCGACGCGATGAGATCGACGTCATCGGGGGAGAGCCCGGCTTCGTCGACGATCGCCAGTACTGCGGCGGCGAAGGCTTCACCGAGGTCGGCATTGAGCCGGCAGAGATCGTCGATACGGCTCAGTTCCGGGTCATAGCTGTTGAGGACTCGTTCCCGGAGAGCGGGCTCGTAGGGATAGGTCTTGCCGGCCACAATTCGCGCGTCGAGGTGCGGCGGCGCGCCCGAAATCTCGCACAGGGCGGCGTCGACGCCGTCGGCGGATGTTCCGGAGATAAGACCGATAACTAGCATGACGAAGGCAATGGGCAAAAGGCAAAAGGCAAAGGGAGATAGGCGATAGGCAAATGGCACAGGGCAAAGGGCAAAGGCGACGACGCCGTGAGGTGATAGGAGGACCGAGACAAGCTGGGCCGCGGTGATGCTGCATCGCGAAGCAGCATGGAGCGTCCAATCATCCGACAGAGATAGGTGAAGACTCCGGCTGGCGCTCGATCACCAATCATGAACTACGATTCCTTTGCCCTTTGCCCTTTGCCCTTTGCCCAGTGCCTAAAACCCCTCTCCCGTCCTCCGCTCCACATCGAGCGCGAAGTCAGTGCTGCCGCAGCGGGTGCACTTTTCGGGACGGGAGAGGCCGCGCTCGAAATCGCCGCAGGTCTGGCAGGTCCAGCGGACGAGGCTGTAGAGACGCAGCAGGTCCGACCGCGTGACCAGCCCGACGAGTTTGCCCTCGCGGACGATCGGCACGCGCCGGATGCCATGCAGACCCATCAGCGTGGTCACCTGCTCGGCGCTGGCTTCGTCGCCGACGCTGATCACGCCGCGGCTCATGATGTCGCGCACCGTTTTGCCGCGTTTGCTGATGATGTCGTACTCACTGACCATGCCGATCAGGTAGCCGTTTTCGTCGACCACCGGCAGGCCACCATATCCACGCGAGCGCAGCTCTTCGGCAATGGTGTCCACGGTCGCTTCCGGGCTGGTGGTGATGATATCGGTCGTCATAATCTCGCGGATCGTGACCGCGGCGTCGTTCTGTTCTGTGCTCGACATGGTCTGTCCCGTTTCTGGAAGGCGGCGCGGTATGAACCGCGGGTGATACTGGAGACATTGTAGGGGGAAATGGGGCCCGGGTCCGAAGACCCGGGGTCCGGAGTCCGCAGTCCGAAGTCCGGCGGGGGAGCGAGCCTAGCCCGCATTGTTCAATAGGGCATCCCCCTCGGTCCTGGCGGCGTTGGCTTGTGACCACGCTTCGCGTCGTAGCGGCGATCCCTTGTGGTCGCCGACGGCCCGGAGGGCCGTACACCGCCGCCGCATGCAACGTCGCTGGCGCTTGGCGGCAATGGTGGCTCTACTCCGCTTCGCTCCGTTCCGCCACCGGCGAGGACAAGCCATCGCCGCTACGCCGGTCCTGGGGCACTCTCACTTCCCGCTACATGATGATGATAGGATCCGTCTCGGGGCCTCGAACCTCGAACCTCGTTCGATCCGCGTCAGTGCGGCACCGGGCAAATCTGAACACAGCTGCCGTCTACACCATCGCCTGCACTACAAAGAAAACTGCTGAAACCGCACTCGCTGTGATTGGGTACCGTGCACTCTCCCAAGTAATTCGCAACATCTACGCAGTAGAACCTTTGAGTCGTGTCGGGTGGTATTGGACTGAGCCGAACGCAACGCGGAAATGACTGCTCGCCACAAAGACCAGCGCATTCGCCATGGTCGCCGCATTCTTTCAGGCACCAGTCATTGACCCATGTTCCGCCAGCTGCCTGGCAGGATTCGACGCACTGATCGCCGTCTTTGACGTAGCCCTGATTGCAGGTGATCTCGCAACCGCCGTCGCCACAGGTGCTCGTGCCATTGGCCGGATCGCTGCAGGTTTGACCGCAGAAGGTGCAGTTCTGGTCAGTCCCGAATGGAGTGCAGACACCTGCGCAGCAGAAGCCGTTGGCGACATCGTCGCAGGGGAAGTCGGTGCCGTCGCCGATGTTCGTGTCACAGTTGCAGGCATAGCCGAGGCATTGCAGCTGCTTGCACTCATTTGCGCACGGCGGGCAGGAGTTGGCTGGATTCTCTCCAAGACAGCACTCGGCGCCAGTGACGCAGGTGGCGACGCCTTCCACCGAGCAGCAGAGGCCGTTGCAGGTTTGCGGATCGCAGACGCACGCATCCCCGTCGCACCTGTAGCCAGGCGCGCAGGTGTCGACCGGACCTGAGCAGGTGTGGGTTTGCAGGTTGCATGTATTGGGCAAACAGGCTCCGCCGTCCTGGCAATCATTGACTGTACAGCATGTACCGCCAATATGGTGCGTGCCGCCACAACACCAACCCGCGGCCGGTGACGGAGCAGGGCCATCGGCCCGGGCGAGGCACCCACCTGCTCCGTTGCAGACCTGGCAGACACCGCAGTCGCCATTCGGATCCTGGCCAGCCACAACGGGTTCGCAGTTGCCCTGACCATCGCAGACCCGGCACATGCCGCATCCGGTATTGGCAACGAGATTGATATTCGAGCATCCCGTGGCGTCATTGCAGGTGTCAGCGGTGCACGCATTGCCATCGTTGCAGGTCGTCTGATGCAACACGCAGATGCCGAATTCACAGTCGTAGTGATCCCAGCGCGTGCCTTCCGCCTGGCAGACGCTCTCCGGGCAATCGCCCGCGACGATGCAGCAGGTGGCGCCGTCGGCAATGCAATACCCGTCGCCAAAGGCGTCGACGCAGCACGTTGGAAAATCGGACGAGCAGTTGAATTCACAGGAGCCAGCGAGTCCGGAGAGGACACAGTCCTCACAGGGACCGCACCGGTTGTCATCGGCTATGCACTGGCCGGCATCACAGACCGCACATCCTGGACAGAGCGCCTGCTCGTCGATGCAGAAACCATCCCGGCAGACCGAGCAGGGGCCGACCTCGGTTGCGCAAATCGGCGTGGAGTCGACACATCGATTGCTGACCGGATCGCAGATGCTGCAGTCGCCGAAACTGCAGTCGCCATCATCGCAGCAGGCATCGGCGGCAATACAGATCGCCACTCCGCCGCGGACACAACACTGCGGCGTGTTGCTGCCGCAACAGAGCGAACCGGCATCGCCAACACAGACCGTGCCGCCGGCAGGACAGCAGGCAAGCTCAGGATGCAGCGATCCAGCCGGCACGGATGGGAAGGTGACCGCGCCGGGGTCGTAACAGGCTCCGGTGCAGCACTGGTTGTCGCAGGTCTGCCCAGTCGGGCAGCAGCTCTCTTCCTGAACGTTGGGACCTTCAGCGAAGATCTGGGTCAGGCAGGTATGGCCCGTGCCGCAGCACTCGCGATCGCAACACTGGGTCGGGTCGGCGCAACACTCCCGGCCGCAGACCCGGTCGGCGGAGGGACAGCAGATAGCCTGATTGCCGGAACGGGCGCAGGTGCCGGTGGGACAACAGAGGGTGCTGTTGGGGCACTGGTCCTGACCGGGGCAGAGGGGCGGCGCTGCGGTGGTGCTGGTGGTCGTGGCCGGAGGCGGTGGTGGAGGGACGGTGGGCCGGGTACGGGCATCCCTGGCGCCGGCGTCGGGCGCCAGGGAACCGGCAGCCGCCGCGCCACCGAGACCGAGAAAACCCTTGATGATCTGACGGCGGGATGCTCCAGCAGCCAGCGATCGGGTCAGACGATCGAACCTGTTTCCGTCCACGATTCTCTCCTAGCCCGTTGGAGGTGGGGAGCAGTCTATCAGTTGGCACAGGCCGGGAGCGCATACCTCCCAGCAGACATGACTATTCTTGCTGCAGAGAGACCCGGCTGGGCAATCCAGGGAGGTCTGACATGATCCGAACCAGCTTCGCCCGCAGAAACTGCCCTCGGTGAAGTAGTCATCGCACGTGCCCCCGCATCCGCGGCACTGCGCGTCTTCTGAGCAGGAGCGTGCGCACGAGCCGTTGGACATCCGCACGCCTCCGGCATACTCACACACTTCGACGCATCCTCTGTCGCTAGTGAAGACATAGCCCGGGTTGCAGTCGATCCCGCAAACGCCGGGACCGCAGTTGCCCACGCCGTTCGGCGGATCGATGCAGGCCTCTCCACAGCCGCTGCAGTTCTCCTTCGTCCACAGCTCGGTACAGATTCCGTCGCAGCACGTGCCATGGGGTTTCGTGTCGCAGGGGAGCCCGGAGCAACATTCGAGGTTGGGAACGCAGGCGCCCTCACAACAGGCGCCATCGAACTCGGCCCGGCACTCAATGTCGTTGCAGAGGCAGTCGCCCCCCTCACAGGCGTAGCCTGGTTCGCAGATATCGGAGGGGAAGGTGCACCGGTGGGTCTGCAGGTTGCAGGTAGTCGTCAGGCAGGCGTTCTCATCGTCGCAGTCGCCGTCGGCGCAGCACTCGCCCCGGAGGAAATGCTGGCCGCCGCAGCACCAACCTTCTGTCGGGGCCGCGCCATCGTCCCGGTTGACGCAGTTGCCGTGGCCGTCGCAGGTCTTGCAGACACCGCATTCGCCATCATCTTCACCAGCCGGTCGGGGAAGGCAATCGCCATTCAGACAGGTTCGGCAGGTATCGCAGTACTCGCCATTGGGTTTGTGCTGATCGGCTGGACAGGTGATGGTCTGGCCATCGCACATTTCGACGGGGTCGCAGTAGTGGTGAATGCTGGGCCGGCAAACAGTTTCGGCGCCGGCCGCGACGCATTCGCTGGTCCCTGCCTGGCTCACAACGCAGACACTGCAGTCCCCCGGGCAGTCACCGTCCTCGCAACAGGCGTCGTCCGCCAGGCAGACAGGCACGTCGCCGCGGTCGCAGCAGTTCGGGGTCAGACCCGTGCAGCAGATCTCCCCACTCGCCCCCTGGCAGACGGTGCTCTCCGGAATCGGCAGGCAGGCGCCCTGGTTGCAGGTCTCGCAGGTATCGCAATCCCCGTCGACATCGCAGCCGCAGAAGGGCCCGCTTTCACAGACGCCGTTGCAGCAGATGCCATCCTCATCGATCTCGACCGTGCAGTCGACGCCGCACGAGCCGCAGTTGAAACGGTCGGTGCTGGTGTCGGTGCAACTGTCCCCGCAACATGCGGCATTCGGTCCGGTACAGGCCGATGTGACCGAGCAGGCGCCAGCGATGCAGGTGGGCGGCGTGCAGGCGTCAGGGGCGGGGCATTCGCCGTCGTCATCGACGCAGAGACTGCTGGTGGTATCGCAAACCGCGCATTCGCCTGGGCAGTCGATGTCGTTGCAGCAGGCATTGGCCGCGATGCAGATGGCCACCCCGCCGCGGACACAACACTGGGGCGTGTCGCCACCGCAGCAGGTCGAACCGGACGCCGCGGCGCAGATCGTGCTGCCAGCTGGACAGCAGGCGAAACCGGGTGCGAGGGAACCTTCTGGCACCGAGGGGAAGATGGAGGCGTTGGGATCGTAGCAGGTCCCCTGGCAGCACTGGTTGTCACACGTTTGCCCGGTTGGACAGCAGCTCTCTTCCTGAACGTTGGGACCCGCAGCGAAGACCTGGGTCAGGCAGGTGTGGCCCGTGCCGCAGCACTCCCGGTCGCAGCACTGGGTTGGGTCGGTGCAGCACTCCCTGCCGCAGACCCGGTCGGCGGAGGGACAGCAGATAGCCTGATTGCCGGAACGGGCGCAGGTGCCGGTCGGACAGCAGAGGGTGCTGTTGGGGCACTGGTCCTGACCGGGGCAGAGAGGCGGCGCCGCGGTGGTGCTGGTGGTCGTGGCCGGGGGAGGAGGCGGAGGGACGGTGGGGCGGGTACGGGCTTCGCGGGCATCGATCTGGTGTGGCGAGAGACCGGCGAGGGATGCGCCGCCACCGATTCCCAGCAGGGTCTTGAGGATCGTACGGCGTGATGCGCCGCGACCGACGAGCCGGGTGAGATGATCGAAATGGCGATCGTCCATGCAGGACCCCCTTTGCGACTGTACGCATTCAGCGGACGCCGTCGTGAACCTCAAGACCGGGCCACGATCCGCGGCAATCCGTTGAGTCCCTCAGGACATCGTGCATGCGAACGTTGCGGACCCTCCGATGAGACAAAAGGTCTGCGCTCTTCCTTTCGACGATAGGGGAGGGAGAGGTATCCGTATATCCGTCCAGGGACGGATATCGGCCCCGGCGCCTACTGATTCCCGAGCAGAGCGGGGCAATATGGCGCGATGGGCCGGGAATACCGACCGTCCCATCCGGCCGGCAGCCTGTTTCCATCTACCAATGCGTGGGTAGCGTGCATGTTCGGCGGCTCTTTCCAGATGGACAATCGATGCATTCGAAAGGAGACGCACATGTCGATTGTTTCAGCAGAACTGAGTGAAGCATGGACGCTGCGGCGGCGAAGTGGGGCGCAGATGGCTCGTCCGGCGACGACCTATCGCGTGGATCTCGATCTCGAGCGGGAGTTTCAGCCCGCGGATGCGCCGGCGGGCGGCGAGCCGGTCGATGCGGCGCTTCATCCCCGCTTGACGCACCGCGAGCTACAAGTGATCCAACTGGCGGCGCGAGGTGCGACCGACCGTGAAATCGCCGACGCACTCTTCATCTCCCGCCGGACCGTGACCTCCCACATGGCCAGCATTCTGTTCAAGCTGAATGTGGGCAATCGCACGGCTGCCGCTGTCATCGCGGCCCAATCGGGACTTATCTAGCAGGCAGCGGGCAGCGGGCAGTGGGCAGTGGGCGAAAGTGAGGAAGGGAACATAGCCGATGGTGGCTAGGCAGCCTGACACGCTTTCGCAAACTGCCTGCTGCCCGCCGCCTGCTGTCCGCTACGCTGGATACACCCGCTCTTCCGTCTGCGAATCGAAGACGAACACCTGATTCCAGTCGAGTGAGAGGTGGACCTGGTCCCCTTCGGTGAAGACGTCGGTGACGGAGCGGACCGACCGCAGGAGGGTGTCGCCGGCGTCGATTTCGTAGAGAACGTCGGTCCCCAGAATCTGGCGGGTGTGCACTGTTCCCGCGATCGAGCCGGCGTGCGGGGCGCGTTCGACCTGCAGGTAGTCGGGACGGACGCCGAGGGTGACAGTGTCGCCGGACACGCGAGCCCGAACCTCGGCCGGGAGCTCAAGGGTCCAGCCGGGCAGGAGAGAAATCGTGTTGCCGCTCGCCTGACCGGTCAGGAAGTTGATCGGATGGGCGCCGATGAACCGGGCGATCCAGGTGTTGACCGGGCGGAGATAGAGATCGAGCGGATCGCCGAGCTGAACCAGTTTCCCTTCGTTCATCACCCCGATCCGGTCGGCGATGGCCATCGCCTCTTCCTGATCGTGGGTGACGAAGACCATCGTCGTTTCCACTTCCCGGTGGATGCGAATCAGCTCCGAGCGCATCTGTCGGCGGAGTTCGGCATCGAGACTGGAAAACGGCTCATCGAGAAGGAAGAGCGCCGGCCGCCGGACCAGCGCTTTGGCGATGGCCACGCGCTGTCGCTGACCGCCGGAGAGTTGGTTGATCTTCCGGTCGAGCATCGGTGTCAGCCCGAGAATCCCGGCGACTTCGACCGTTCGCTCGGCAACGACCGATCGGTCGACTTTCTGCGTCCGTAGGGCGAACCCGATGTTCTCCCGCACGTTGAGGTGCGGGTAGAGCGCGATCGACTGGAAGACCATCGCGATATCCCGCTCTTCCGGCGGCAGGTGGTTGACGATCTTGTCGCCGAAGATGATCTGGCCGCCAGTCGGCGTTTCGAGACCGGCAAGCATGTTCAGTGTCGTCGTTTTGCCGCAGCCGGAGGGACCGAGCAGGACCAGCAGCTCGCCGCTCGTGATGTCCAGATCGACACCTCGCACCGCGTGGAAACCCTCGAAGCGCTTTTCGACGCCGCGCAGCTGAATATCGACCGGCTGGCCATCGCGCTGATGGCGATTGCCCGTTGCATGGGTGAGTGTGCTCTGTTGAGACATCCTGTTCTCCCAACCAGGGTTGCGAACTACAGCGGATCGACGAGATTCACACTGCGAATCCGGCGCTGGAACAAATACGCGATGACGGCGGGCGGAATAATGCCAACGATCGAGGCCGCCGCCAGTTCTGTTGGCATCGAAATCTGGAACAGCATCGATGGCAAGACCGGCGGATAGGTTTGCGCTTTCGATCCGGCGGTCAGGAACTGGGCAAAGGCGAACTCGTTCCAGCAGACCATGAAGCTGATGGCGGTCGCGACGGCAATGCCGGGCCACGAAAGAGGCATGATGACCTTGATGAAGGTGCGAATTCTGGTGTTGCCGTCGACCCGGGCGGCCGCCTCAACGGTGCGCGGCAGCGAGGAGAAGAAGCTGGTCAGCACCCAGACGATCATGGGGATCGTGAGCGTGAAGTAGATGATGATCAAACCGCGCAGCGACCCCTGCAGTCCCGTTTTCGTGTAGAGATAGAAGAAGGGGATGACGATCGAAATCGGCGGATAGGAACGGGTCGCCAGGATGGTGAAGAGCAGGGGTGTTTTGCCTTTGAAATTCAGCCGTCCGAGCGCGTATGACACCGGCAAGGCGACCAGCATCGTCAATGCCGTGACCACGATCGCCAGAATCGTGCTGTTGATGAATCCTTGCCGCAGCGCCGGCGCCTGACCGATGGGCAGGAGCGGCTCTCCAGACGGGCCGGTCGATTCTCCGCCGAAAATCCGGATGAAGTTGCTGAGCGTCGGCTCGTGCGGGAAGAGATGCGTGGGCAGCGTCAGCAGCTCGGTCTTGAACATGAGGGACATGTTCAGCATCCAGTAGATCGGCACCAGGGTCCAGAC
Source organism: Thermomicrobiales bacterium (assembly GCA_019637585.1). Taxonomy (GTDB): domain Bacteria; phylum Chloroflexota; class Chloroflexia; order Thermomicrobiales; family UBA6265; genus JAHBVL01. Next base: position 794,794 of record JAHBVL010000001.1, read on the forward strand.
GAGGAGCACCAGCGCCGCGAAGTAGATCAACACCTTGCGGGGCCGTTCGCCTGAGCGGATCAGGAACGCGGCAACCAGCGCAACGGCAGCGATGATCAGGATGAAGCCGGCGATGATCAGGACCATGTCCATGTAGTTGACGACCGCATAGCCGAGGACCAGCAGCGCGGCGGCGCCGACTGCCATGAGGAACACTCTCGCTCGTTTGGAAAATCCACCTTCCGCGAGAAGCTGTCCGTCGTCGGAAATCTGTTGCTTCCGCCGGTAGAAGAGCAGGAGAAAGTAGACCGTGGTGATGATCATGGTGAAGATCACCAGCAACCAACCGATGGCGGCGCCGTAGCCATATTGCCGCTTCTGGAATGTCTCCATATAGACCGCCCAGCTGAGGGTCGTAGAGACGTCGCCGGGGCCGCCGTTGGTCAGAAAGAAGACCGTGTCGAAGGCGCGCGCGGCTTCGACGGTGATCAGCACCATGATGATCAGAATCGACGTTTTGATGTAGGGGAAGACGACAAAGCGGAACCGGCCAAGAGGACCGAGCCGGTCGACTTTGGCCATCTTGTACTGGTCTTCGGGAATAACCTGCAATGTTGCGAGAATGAAATAGATGCCGAGCGGTGTGATCTGCCAGGCGTGGGCCAGTGCGACCCCGGGAACCGCCCAGCGTTCGCTCAGGAAGTTGAATGGCCGGTCGATGATATGCAATTTCAGCAGAATAGCGTTGAACATTCCCCATTCGGCGCTGTAGAGGTATCGCCAGACGATCGATGTCGCGTAGAGCGACACCGCCCAGGGAAGAATGACGATCGTCATCAGCACCGGCCGGCCGCGGAATTTCTCGTTCAGCAGGAGCGCCCCGCCGATCGATGCAGCCAGACTGAAAATCGTGACCAGAATCGTGTAATAGATGGTGATCCGGAATGCGTGGTGGACCTGATCGGAACTGAGCGCGTCACGGTAGTTCTGCAGCCCGACCGACTCTGTCGTGTTGAAGATCAGATCGATTCGCTGCAGGCTCATCCAGATCGAATAACCGAGGGGATAAACGACGACCGCCAGCAGCACTACCAGCAGCGGCACAGTCAGCAGGAGGGCGAACTGCGTTTCGCTGAGGCGGGACGAACTCCACCTGCGGGGTATAGCTGGCGTCGGAGTGGGCATTTCGGCCATGAGACTTCCCGGTTCGCTGGATGAGGTAACAGAGACCCGCCGTCGCCACCATAGACGGCGGGTTGGGAGGCCCCGAAAGGGGCCTCCGTAGCGTCACATTGCTGTCTAGCTGGTGGCGTAGCGCTCGGCGAGCTCTTCGGCCAGCGACTTGAGATTAGCGTGCACTTCTTCCACCGGCGCCTGGCCGAGGATCGCCCGGGGCAGCTCGGTCATGGCGGTAGCGTTCCACTCTTCCCACCAGAAGGTCTGCCAGACCTTGGGGAACTGACCAGCGTTGAGGATGCTGTTCAGTGCGTCGAGCGAAAGCGATTCGGGCATCCACGCTTCGTATGCAGCGATGACTTCCGGATCTTCGAGCACAGCGGTGTATCCCGAGTTAAGTGCGGCCTCAATGGCCCACCGCTTGGCGACGAAGAGCTGCTCGTCCTGATCCTGATAGCCGAAGAAGCCGCCCAGCCGGTACTTGCGGGCGAGTTTCTCGTCGCTGTCGTTCCGGTTCGGAACCGCGTAGATGCCTTCGTCGATCAGGCCCCATGGCTGCTCCGCCACCGGCACGGCGCTGAATTGACCGGCGAGCGGCGAGCGGTTCGGGTCGTTGAAGACCTTGAGGTCGTAGATCTGCTGCGGGCTGAAGGCATAGGTGCCCTGAGCGAAAGCGTCGATGTAGTCCGCTTCACCCATGTTGAAGACCGTCTCAGAAACGACGCCTTCTTCGAGGAGCGCTCGCCAGTTGGCCAGGATGGCCAGCGTGTTGTCGTCGAAAACAGGAAGGTTGTTCTCGTCGAAGAGCACAGCGCCGGTGTTCAGGCACTCGAACAGATAGGCCCAGGACGGACCGAACCAGACGCCGGCGGTGAACCAGTGGGGCAGGAGCGGTGTTTCCGCGATGCCTTCTGCCTTGATCTGGCGCGCCTGATCGTAGAGCTCAGCCCAGGTCTTGGGATAGAGATCGGTGGTGATGCCCGCCTGCTCGAGAATCGAGTTGTTGGCGGCAATCGTGCCGCGGATCGAGACAAAGTAGGGCAGCCCGTAGAGCTGGTCGTTGATGGTCATCGACTCGAGAACGCCGGGATACATGGCGGCTTTGGCGTCCGCCGCGTTCCACCATCGCTCGTAATCGTGGACCCAGCCGGGAATCGACCAGCGATAGAGCGTGGCCGGGTTGGAGTAGGCCAGGTCGAGCGGCTGGTTGGAGATGTGGAAGTTCTCCATGATGCCGATGTAGTCGCCGGTCACGGTCTGATAGTCGGCGGTCTCGTTGTATGCCGCGTTGAACTTGCTGGTGTTGTCGATGACGATGTCGGGCAGGTAGTTCCAGCCGCGGAAGATGAGCGAGTCCGACGTGTCGGCATCTGGTCCGGGAGCGGAAAGCGCCGCGGCCTGGGCCACTGATTTGGTCAGCGAAAAGTGCGGCTGAGGAGCGGCGGCGACATCGCCCGCGTCGAGGTAGTTGATGATCGCCGGCGTGGCGACACCTGCCGCGGCTGCCCGCTTGATCAGATCGCGGCGGCTGAGAAGACCCCGCTGATACTCGGCGAACAACTGATAGATCGGTTTCCTGGCCACGTGTTTCTCCTTTGTTTCACTCGGACTCTGGTTGTCGTGTCACCAGAGCGATACGGGTGCGTCCATAGGATCGTCCAGAAACTGGCTCTACTGCGGCTTTGCGGTGCGCCTCCTTTGCATGGCTGCTTCAGTTCAGTCAGTGTGCGTCTCTGCGACAGCATTGCGCAATCTTGGAAAAGCTGCAAGGTGGTGCTAGCCGACGCTGCGGTTGAAGCGTTCGATAGCGCCCATCAGCTCCTGGAGAATGGCTTCCTGCTCGTCTTCTTCGGCGTTCAGCACGCAACCGCGGATGTGGTCTTCCAGGATGACCAACCCGGTGGCTCGCAGGCCGGCGACGATGGCCGAAATCTGGGTCAGGATGTCGACGCAGTACTTCTCGTCCTCGACCATCTTCTGGACGCCGCGGACCTGCCCCTCGATCCGGCGCAGCCGGCGCAGGATTTTCTGCTGGTCGACTTCGTAGGAGGGGCCGTGGCGGTGATGAGTCTGGCAGCAAGCCTGGTCTGCGGGTTCGATGATGTCGATTGTGGGTGCGGTTTGTGTTTCCATTATGGAAGAATAGCATCCGCCTCCCGGCAGGTACGTGATGATTTCCTCTTCGTCTCATGGCCAGCACGCTTTTCGCCACCGCCGCATCCAGCGGATTGTGGCGCTCGGTATGTTGCTGGTCATTCTGGTCAATGCCGGCTTTCTGGGGTTCAACCTCTTCTTTCCCGATCCAGTGAGCCGCTTGACCGAAGGGGTGATTCCTCGCCAGTACTACAGTCAGTTCGATGCCGACCCGCTCCCCTCCTATGACGGCACCTATGGGATCGGACACAACACCGGCGACTCGATCGACAAGATCACGGCCGCCATCGAAGCGGGCGCCCAGGGAATCGAGATCGACGTGATCGCCTACCGGGGCGATCTCTATGCCCGGCACAATCTGCCGGTGACCGTGTTCGGGGAATTCGGTTTCCGGCCGGTCAAGCTGGAGGAAGCCTGGGAAGCCGCGACGACCGAGGTCGTGCAGCTCGATCTCAAGGACACATCGGTCAGTTTTCTGAACAATCTCTCCCGTTTTCTCGATCGCCACCAGGAAGACAAGAGAATCGTGCTCGTGTCATCGTGGGATCTCGACGTTCTGCGCTCCATCCAGGAATCGAATCCCTGGGTGGGCAGACTGCTGAGCATCGGTTCGCAGGAGCAGTTCGACTCGGTGCTGGTCAGCTATGACGAGATTCAGCAGAACCGCCTGATCAATGGGGTCACGATCAGGCACGATCTGCTCGATGCCCCGACCGTGTTCTGGCTCAAGGAACGGACGTTGCTCATCTTTGCCTGGACCGTGGAGAGTCTTTCACGAGTCAATGAGCTCACCCTCCTCGGTATCGACGCCGTGGTCACCGACAATCTGGCCATCCTCAATCTCCTCCGGGCCAGGCAGGAAAGCGAGCTCCTGGCGACGCCGGAGGCGCTCGCTTCGCCAGCTGCTCCCTGACCAGCCGATACAGGCTCCCAGCAGCGCCGCGATCAGCAACGCGGTGCCCAGCCGCATGCTGCGTTCTTCGAGGGTGGAAAAGAGGTAGTTGATCCGGACGTTGATCACGATCGGGTTTTGCACGATCAGGAACGAGAGCACGCTCAGCAGCACCGCGATCGTGACGATCCGGAGCAGACCGCGTGGGGAATTGGCTGCGTCTTCCCAGACTTCCTGAATTCGATGCCAGCGTTGCTTCATCCTCATCCTGCCGCGATTGTGCGTCGCCAGCCTACTGGCAAGAGGATAGCGGGCGCCGGGCGCTCGCCTCGCCAGAAGGTGTGGAATCACGCTACGCTGTAGCAGGAGACGGGGCTTGTCGGCATCTTCGGTGCGGTAAATCGACTTTAGCGCCGTTTGAACCATTCCCTAGGGAGCGTTGTGAACCCGTTAGTTGTGGTCATCCTGGTCAGCCTGGCGGCTGCGCCCACTACGGCGCTAGCCGGATTTTGGCGACCTCGATGGGCTGGTCCGGTGGCTCTGGCGGGCACCGCGCTGGCCTTCGCCGCGGCGCTCTGGAACTGGCACTCGCCCGGCGCGACGGTCGATCGGGAATGGGCTCCGACCTGGGGTCTGCGATTGCATGTCCAATCGGACGGATTGGCCGCGGTCTACTCCCTGCTGGCCACCGGCATTGGATTGGCGGTGGTGCTCTACGCCCTGGCCTACATACCGTCCCACCTTCATCATCAGCACCGGGATGACGGAGATGCGACTCGTTTTTTTGCGTTTCTGCTCCTCTTCATGGGGGCGATGGTTGGTCTCGTTCACGCCCAGGATCTCTTTCTGATCTTCCTCTTCTGGGATCTGACGGCGATCGCCTCCTATTTCCTGATCGGATATGACAGACAGCGGAGAGAAGCGCGAATTTCGGCCATCATGGCCTTGCAGATCACCTGCGTCAGCGCGATCGGCTTTCTCATCGGGTCGCTCATGCTCGGCGAGCGATTCGGCACGTATCAGCTTCCCGAATTGATCGCCCAGGTGGAATCCAGCCGCTACGTGACCGTGGCGATGGCGTTCATGCTGATCGCGGCGCTGGCCAAGAGCGCCCAGGCGCCCGCTCACTTCTGGCTCCCCCGGGCGATGGCGGCTCCCACGCCGGTTTCCGCCTATCTCCACTCGGCGGCCATGGTGGCGGCGGGTGTCTTCCTGATCGGCAGAATCTACCCGCTGATTGCCCTGAGCGATCTCCTGCTCGATGTGCTGACGATCGCCGGCGCTGCGTCCATTCTGGTCGGCGGCATTCTGGCGTTGTCGCGGGATAACCTGAAGCAGCTGCTCGCCTATTCCACGATCTCCCAGTACGGCTATGTCGTGCTGATGTTCGGCATCGGCGGGGCGTATGGGGTTGGCGCGGCCTCCTTCTACGTGCTCGCTCATGGCGTTTGCAAATGCGCGCTCTTTCTGACGGCGGGAGCCGTCTCGGAAGCGACCGATCAGCGCGAGCTCTCCAATCTCGGCGGTCTCTGGCGACACTATCCCCTGCTGGCGGTGGCTTCGGGGGTGGCGGCGGCCGCGCTGGCGGGTCTTCCCCTGACCATTGGCTGGTTCAAGGACGAGCTCTTTTTCAATGCGGCAGTGGATGACGGCTTCCCGGCCACGCTGATGGCGATGATTGCCGCCACGCTGACGTTTGCCTATATGGGACGGTTCTGGCTGGGAATCTTCGCCGGGCCGGATCGTGGCGCCGGGCGGTCGATATCACCATTGCTGGTCTGGCCAATCGTCGCTCTGGCGGTCGTCGCTGTTGTCGGTGGAATCGTGACCGGACCATTCGTGCGCCTGGCTGCCGCGGCGGCATCGGCGACGCTGGGCCGGGATGTCGACCTCCACGTTGGCTATGCCATCAACACGGAGGCGAAGATCGCGCTTGTGGTCTTTGCGTCAGGGGCGATCCTGGTTGCCACCTATCGATTCTGGCGAGAGTTCCCGGTCACCATCGCCATTCTGGGAGCTGTGGTGGGCCCGGACCGGATCTACTCGTCGGTGATCAATGGGTTGAACCGGCTGTCCGACCGGATCCACTGGATCGAAGTGCGCGACCTGCGGAGCCGGGTTGCGTCCGTCCTGGCGCCCGCAGCCGTGCTCTTTGTCGTTTCACTGGTGATGACCCGATTCACCGGACCGTTTCGGACCGGCGACCTCAAATCCGGGGATGGGCCGATCGTACTCATGCTCATCCTGATCGGCATTGCAGCGCTGACAGCGGCCGCGCCCCGCAATCACTTTTCGATGGTGCTGGCATTGTCCGGGGTCGGCTACGGTCTGGCGGTTGTCTACTCCCTGCTCAGGGCTCCCGATGTGGCCATCGTGGCGGTGCTGATCGAGACGATTCTCAGTCTGCTGGTTTTTGGTTTCCTGGCGCTCCTCCCTGCCGATGTCGATCCGGCTGAGGTCATTCCGGTCGACGATCCGGAGCAACAGGCGCAGGAGGATCACGCATTGCGCGACGCAGGTCTGGCGATCAGCGCCGGGGCATTTGCGTTCGTCGTTGCCTGGGGGGTGATGTCTCGTCCGGCCGCTCTGGAGAGCGTCATCGCGGAACATGTCGCGCTCACCCCCGATGCGCACGGATCGGATGTGGTCACCACCATCCTGGCCGACTTCCGCGGATTCGATACCGCCGGCGAGATCACGGTGCTCGGCATTGCCTTCCTGGGGGCCGCGACCCTCCTGCGGCGGAGGGTCGCCAGATGAGCATCATGGCCCAGTTCGCGGCCCGCGTGTTGCTGATGCCAATCTGGATGGTGGCCTTCGCCATGCTGGTGAAGGGGTACGTCGACACGGGGGATGGATTCAGCGCCGGGGTGGTCGCGTCGCTGGCGGTGCTGATGCAGTACCTGGTGTTCGGCGTCAAGCAGGCTGAATCCTTCTGGATTGTGCGGAAGGCCCGTTTGCTGGCGGCCATCGGTCTGCTCATCGCTGTTGGCGTGGCGTTTGTTCCCGTTTTTCTCGGTGATTCGATCATGACGCACTATCCGCGCCCCGACCGCGATGTCATCCACCTTGGAGCGCTCGAGCTGATCACCGCTATGTTGTTCGATGTCGGCGTCTTTCTGCTTGTCATCGGGTTCTGCACCTCCGCGATCGACCTGATCGCCCACTCGGCCTCCCGGAGAACGCCATGACCATGATGTTCGCCCTGGCGATTGCCGTGTTGTTCGCTGCGGGGTGCTATCTGCTGCTGAAACCAGATTTCGTCAAGATTCTGGGCGGCATCATCCTGATATCGAATGCCGCGATTCTGTTCATCATGGCGGCCGGGCTGTCGCGAGGGCGTGAAGCGATTTACCCGATCGAGCCGGGGCAGAGGGTCTCCGATCCTCTCGTGCAGTCGATGGCGCTGACGGCGATCGTCATCAGTTTTGGCGTCTCGGCGTTGATGATCGGCATGATCTATCGCGTCTATATGGCGCACCGGTCGATCGACGTCGAGCTGATCTCCGATATCGAAGAGCGTGAGGTCCAGATCGAGGAAGAGGAACGGCTCGACCAGTCGATCGATGCGATGCCCGACCGGGAAGAGACGGTTGCCGATCCCGCGGCGGAACGCGAACCGCAGGCGGTGGCGACATGAACATCGCGTTGCCCATCGCAATTCCGTGGGTTGCGGGCATCCTGCTGGCCTTGATGGATGGACGCCGCAGGCGCCCGGGCCGATTTGCCATCGTCGCTCTGGTGGCCACGATGGCGGCCGCCAGCAACCTGGCGTGGGAGGTCTATCAGAACGGTCCTGTCGAGATGGTCACGGGCGGGTGGGCTCCCGGCGTCGGCATCACCCTGCGGGCCGATATGCTGGGACTGACCTTCGCATTGCTCTCCCTCGGCGTGTTGCTGGCCGCGTTGACATTCGAAGTTCTCTCTGGTGTGCGAACCAGCAGCTTTCCCGCGCTGGTGCTCTTCCTGGCGACAGGATTGACCGGCGTTTTCATGACGGCGGATGCGTTCAACTTCTACGTCTTCTTCGAGATCACCATGATCGCCGCCTATGTCCTGACCAGCTATGGCGAGGATGGACGCCAGTTGCGGTCGGCGACGATTTTCGCCGTGGTCAACCTGCTTGGTTCGGCGTTCTTCCTGGTCGGAATCGCGTCCCTCTATCACGTCACCGGTCGCCTGGATATGGTGGGAATCGCCCGGCGGGTCGACATCTTCGAACCCGAGGCGGTGATGCTGGCCGGGTTGCTGATCTTCATCGCTTTCAGCGTCAAGCTGGGCATTTTCCCGTTTCACTTCTGGCTGCCAGCTGTCTACACCGGGACACGCCCGGCGGTGGCGGCGATTCTGAGCGGCGCCGTGGCCAATATCGGTTCGTATGGCCTGCTGCGGTTTTTCGGGCAGATCCTTCCCGAGCAACTGAAACTCGGCGCGCCGATCTTTCTCGTGCTGGGCCTCGCCTCCATCATCTATGGATCGGTGCAGGCGATCTCCAGACGCAGCGTCAATGAGGTGCTGGCCTATTCGTCGATCGGTCAGGTCGGGTTCATTCTGATCGCGCTCGCCATTGGAGGGGAGCAGGGTTTCGCCGCCGCAGTGCTGTTCGCCATCGTCAACTCGGTCAACAAGACGTTGCTCTTCCTCTCGGAGAACCTGCGGGGCTGGCTCTCCGGATTCGTTTTCGCCGTGGGAGCCTTGAGTGTGGCCGGCGTACCGCCGGTGGGCGGCTTCCTGGGCAAAGCGGGGCTCTTCAAGATCGCCGTCGCGGAGGAAGACTGGGTCATCGTCAGTCTGATCATCGTTGGCAGCGCGCTTTCCTTTGTCTACATGTTCCAGGCTTATCAACGACGTTATTGGGCTCCCGATCCGGAGGGGAGTGAACCGCATGCGCCAAGCCCGTCCAGCGTCCGCGCGTTGGTGTGCGCCATTGCCGTGCTGACAATCTTTATCGGGGTGTGGCCCGAACCGGCCCTCTGGATCAGCGAGCAGGCCGCCATGACCTTTGGAGCGTTGCCATGATCCGGTTCCTGGTCACCGTCGTGCTGCTCACGATTGTCTACGTGCTGACGCTGGCGCACTTCGATCCCTGGGATTTCGCGCTGGGGGCCGTCCTGGCCAGTGGCGTCTATCTCATGTTTCAATCGTGGGTTTTCCCGATTGGCGACACCACAACCAGACAACCGGCTCCCCCGCTGTGGCGGAGGATCATCGCCGCGCCGATCTATGCAGCGATGGTTGTCATCAACATCACCAAGTGGGCGCTTCTCGTCAGTCTGTACGTTCTGAGAATTCGTCCCGTCGAGCGGCAGGGCGTGATCGGTTTGCCATATGGTGAGCGGAGCGAGGTCGGTGTGGTGGTGTCCGCCTATGCCGATACCCTCACCCCTGGATCGGTGATCGTCGACTTCGATGAGGAGCGGAGGATTTCCTGGACGCATGTGATCGACGCGACCGACCCGGACGGATTTCGCGATGAGACGGATGAGCTCTACGACCGGTATCAGCGGCATGTCATACCCTGATCCTGGTGCACGCCAGAGGAAGCGAGGTTGCGGCAATGCATGAGACGGTCTTTTCCATTGCCACGATCTGGGTCGCCGTGCTCCTGGTGGTCTGTGTGATGGTGATGCTTCGGTCGAGATCGGGATTGGTGCGGGTGCTGGCGCTCGATACGATGGCGCTGATGTTCATCACCATGCTCGTCTTGTTCAGCGATTCCCGGGGCGTCTCATGGTATCTCGATGTGGCGCTGGTGCTGGCGTTGCTGTCGTTTATCTCCACCGTCGCTGCAGCGCGCTACTACGCTGAAGGGAGGATCTTCTGATGGACCAGGCCAGCACAGCCGCGCCCTGGATCGCCGACGCCATTGTTGTCATCGCGCTCTTCTTCATGACGGTCGGCGTTTTCGGTCTGGCCACGATGCCCGATATCTATCTGAAGATGCATGCCGCCGGCAAAGCGGTGGTGCTTGGGGCGGTGGGATTGATGATTGCCTCATTTGTCACCCGCGACACGGCGGTGATCGCCCGGGCGGTGTTGATCATCTGCGCTCTGTTGTTAACCGCGCCGGTTTCGTCACATGCCATCGCCAACGCGGCGGTTCGTCGCAAGGACCGCATGCGGACCGATTCGACGCTGAACGAATCTCCCTTCGAGCTGGACAAACCAGATAGCGCTCATGTGGGCGATTCGGGGGATGCCCGTCTCCGCACCTTGTTGGGGGAGTAGGTCTGCGTCACTATGCGTGTAGAACGAGTGGACTGATCCAGGGGGCGTGCGAAGATGACTGATCCAGAAATTGTCGATCCACAGGCACACGCGGATGACACAGTCGCGGTCGTAGCAGTGACCACGACGCTGCCGCCATCCTCATCCGCAACCCGGTCGACGACGCAGAAAGCGCAGGATACCGCCCGAAACGCCTACCGGGTGGCCAGGATGATTCTCTTCGTCCTGCTCGGGTTCATTCTGGCGCTCTTCGTTTTCCGCAACTGGGAAGATGTGCCGCTCGACTATGTCTTTGGCAGTGTCGATCTCCCGCTGGCCATCGTGATGCTCATCTTCACGGCAATCGGCCTGGTGATGGGGCTGTTGCTCTACTGGTTCCTCGCCCGGCGCGCAGTGAAATAGCCCAGCTCAGTTATCGCCGTCGTTCCTGGCGGCTTCACAGTTCATCCGCGACCGTCGCTGCCCGTAGCTGCAGACCCCGTGTCTGATTGGCATGGGAAATGACCGTCAGCGGTGACCCTCACGCACCCTGGGGTTTTCTGGTTCACCCACGATTTTGGCTGCCTGTAGTTGCAGACCCCCGTGTCTGCTTCGTATGGGAAACGACTCTCAGCGATGAAGTCTGGTGTCAGCTGCAGTCGTTTTCCTGAGAGTCAGCAGACACGGGGAGCGTGTCGCATTATTTTTGGCGTCCGTCGCCGGGGTGGGGGGTGGGGGTTCAGGT
>JAHBVL010000010.1 GCA_019637585.1 Thermomicrobiales bacterium
GCGGGATCATGCTTACCAAAGAGGCGTATTGAACAATCGCGGCTACGCCAGGGACGGTGATTCCCAGAGATTGAGCTTGACGCCAATGCCCCGGTCCAGCGCTGTCCGGTAGACCTCCGTGCCCCATGCGACATCCTCCACCGGCATCCCACCGGCCGAGTAGAGCACGATCTCCTCCTCGCTTTGGCGGGATGGAGCGCCGCCGGTGGCGACGTCGGCGATCTCCTCGACACGATCGTGGGCGAGTGCTCTGGATGCGACCAGCTCGCACCAACGCGTTCCCGGAATGCCAATGCGCTGGTAGGCATTGTCGCCATACTCGTCGGCCCAGGCTTCGTAGAGACGCATGGAATCGACAACGAGGCGGGCGTCTCCCGAGGTGATGAAGTCGTCGTCGAGGCGAGCGGCCGCGGGGAAGAGGAGCAACGCCCCCGGCTTGATCCAGCTGCGGTCGATATAGGGGAACCCGGCCGGGCCGGATGCATCGGTCGTTGCCGTCACGGTCATGATGTCGGACTCATGGGCCACCTGTTCAATCGATTGTGCCGATTCGATCGACTTCACCTGGGGAAAGCGGGGCCGGATGTAGTCGGCGTAACGCTGGACGTCGGCGTCGTCGACTCCCTTTGCCACGATCCGCTCGATGCCGGGCCGGTGGGCGAATGTCGCTTCGGTGACCATTCTCCCGATCACACCGGGACCGACAATGCCGAACACCCGGGCATCCTTGCGGGCGAGGTGTTTCACCGCGATGCCCGGGATTGCGCCAGTGCGGTAGGCCGACACGAGATTGCCGGACATCACCGCCAGCGGCGCGCCGGTCTGCGTGTCATTCAGAATGACCAGGTGGATCGAGCGCGGGAGCCCTTTCTCCCGGTTCTCGATGTTGGAGCCATACCATTTGGCCCCCGTGGCGCCGAATCGTCCGCCAATGTAGGCGGGCATGGCCATGAACCGGCGGTCTGGTCCGTCCGCGGGCATGTTCGGGAACTCAGGCGCCGCGGGAAATCCAATCATGGCCCCATGAGACATGGCAGTCGGACCGGCCATCCGGAAGTCGCCCTTCCTGGTGAGGATGAGCGCCTCTTCCATAACCTCGATACATCGCGCCATATCGGTCACGCCGGCCGCGATCATGTCCGGTTCGCTCAGATAGAGGAAGTCCAGCGACATTTCAGCACGTCCTTTCGTCATAGGGCCGTCCGAGATTTGGTTGTGGAACCAAAGTTTACCCGAAGAAGGGGAACGGGCCTGATGTGAGTGCTTCGAGCGCTCTGCATGAACACTGGCTCGTACCCTGTGCGGACGCATCCCCACCTCACCGTCATTCTGAACGAAGTGAAGAATCTCCATCGTTCTTCACCACGACCGTCGTCTCCCTGGAGACTGCTGCGGCAGGAGATCCTTCGCGTTGCTCAGGATGACGGTGCCTTTTCATGCCGCGCTGGTGCCGAGGCCCGGCATGTCGGCTCAGGATGACGGTGCGTTTTCGTGCCGCGCTGGTGCCGGAAGCCGGCATGGTGACTCGGAGGGACGTACTCCTGGATGAGGTCGGGACGGGCGCAGTGTGCTTAGCTGGATTCTCTGGCGCCCTGCAGTACAGCGCTGTGCTGCGCGAGGGCTTCGCCGACGTGGGCGTCCCAGTATCCCCAGGTGTGGCCGCCGGGGTGCTCGGCGTAGTGGTGGTCAAAGCCGATACCGTCGAGAAAGGTGTGCAGGTCGCGATTGTAGGGAAGCAGCTCGTCGTCGGCGCCACAGTCGAAGGAGACGACCGGAAGCGGCTGTCCGGAATTGAGCAGCGCTTTCGCTTGCGTTTTGATCGATGCGCGAGCGATTTCCGCCGGTTCGATCAGGTCGGGGTCGAGGTAGTCGTCCAGGTGGAATGCCGCAGAGTGGGACCAGATCGAAGCGAACTGCTCGGGGAACGCCAGACCGATGTGCATTGCGCCATATCCGCCCATCGACAGTCCGCCGATTCCCCAGGGTCCGGAGGTGACATTGAAATGACGGCGGAGGTGATCGGGAATATCGCGGGCGATCAGCGATTCCCACGCCTGCCGGTGCAATCGCCCCGCTTCTTTCCAGTTCAGGTAGCCAGATGTGCCGCCATCCGGCAGGACGATGGCCAATGAGTGGTCGTCGGCATAACGGACGATGTTGGAACGGTCGATCCAGGAGCGGTGATCGTCGCCGAGCCCGTGCAGTTGCATCACGACCGGGAATGGTCCTGAGCCCTGTTCGGGCAGGATCATCGAGTAGCTGACCCACCGTCCGAATGATTCGCTGTAAAACCGGATGTCGGCGACTGCCATCCCGTCTACCTCCCCGAACCCTGGCTCTCGGTCATGCGCTTGTCCAGCACGTCCGATTTGAACCGTTTGATGACGAATACACCGACCACCAGCGCAACAGCGGCCAGCACGAGGTACTGGAATGCGTTGGCGTAGGGTTCGACGTGATCCCAGTTCTCGCCGAGCTGATATCCGGCTACGACGAAGATCGAGTTCCAGATCAGACTGCCGATGGTGGTGAGGAGGAGGAATTGTGGAATGGGCATTCGCTCGATGCCCGCCGGGATCGAGATCAGACTGCGAAAGACGGGAAGCATCCGGCCGAAAAAGACAGCCTTGGCGCCATGCCGGTGAAACCAGGCTTCGGTTTTCTCGATGTCGGAAACATGGACAAGGGGCAACCGGTGTGCAATCGCTTTGGTCCGCTCGATGCCGAGCGCCGCGCCGATGGCATAGAGCGCCATTGCGCCGGAAACAGAACCCAGCGTCGTCCAGAACAACGCCTCCGCCAGGGAAAAGGTGCCCTGGCTGACGGTGAATCCAGCCAGCGGCAGGATGATTTCACTCGGCAGGGGCGGAAAGATGTTCTCCAGCGCGATAGCCAGTCCAGCGCCCGGCGCGCCGAGCCGTTCCATGATGTCGACGGCCCACTTGGCGATGCCGGTCAGGTCCTCGGATGCGTCACTGGTCTGGGCGAACAGCGCAAACGACAGTATCCAGTAGGTCAAAGCAGGGTTCTTTCTGATGACCGGAGCGAACCGGTGGCAACGGCGATGGAAGCCAGGGGCCAACTCCAGCCCAATCTGGCGACGGGCTAGTGTACGCCGAGTGCTGACCGGGGACTAGAAATCGGTGCGCTGCAGGGCGATGTACTCCCACCAGTTGTTCGTCACCCCGTCGGTCTCGCCGGGGACTTTGGGAAGATGGTCGAGCCACCAGATGTGGTGCTTGCGAATGTCCCCATCTCCCCAGTCGGCGCAGGTGACGGTTCGCGCGTTGCCGGGCAGGGCGGGGTAGGTCAGCCAGTCGTCGCAATAGCTGGTGACGGGAGTCGTGTTCCCCCAGTCGTAGTCTCGTTCGCTGTTGGGCGCGAAGTGGACGGTTCCAACGTTCGACTGTCCCGGATTGGTCTTCTCATGCTGGATGAACCGCTTCCACATGTTTGGCGATCGGCCCGGTTGTTTGTAGACCTGATCCATGATCGATTCGACCCGGTGACCGAAGCTCTCCAGCATTTCGCCGACGCCGCGTTCGTAACTGAATCCCATCATGACGAAACGGGAAGGAAAGCGATCGGTTTCGGAGACGGGTGGGGAGTTGCACCAGAATGAGCCGGGACCGACCATCGTCGACTCGTAGTGCCCGGCAAAGGGAAACGCGAAAAACCAGACTTCGTCGAACTCGTTCATTCGCTTGCGATGTTCGAGATTGTGCTTGCTGATCTGGGCTTTGTAGTCGATCCGGTCGGGATCGTGAGTTTTTCGCTCCCGGAACGCGGTGACGTAGCCCTCCGGGGTGTAGGTGAAGCCATCTTCCTTGACCGGGAACTCGTCATCCTGGATGCGGTCGACGATTTCGTAGTTCAGGTAGCCCCCGCTGACCTTCCGGATATCGGCGATGAATTCGGCGGCAAGCGTTTCCGAGTTCTTCCAACTGAAGATCTGCGTCAGCCGCTGGTTCCCTTCCGAGGCCACCGGCGGGTCGTTGAGGATCATCAGCACACGCCTGGTGATGGGGACAATGGCGTCTGGCGGATGGGCCGGGGATTCCTGTCGCGTTGATTGCTCGATGAGGCGTCCGGGCGTAGGAGGAGCCTCCTGCGCCGTGTCACTCTTTCCTTTGATCAGCCGCTTGATGTAGTCGACCATGCTTCGATCCCCCTGTCGCATGTCGATCATAGCAGCCGGCGCAATCAGCATCGATCGCGTCACCCCGATCGGGCATCTTTTGCGTCGTTGCCAGTCTGTCAACGCGCGCATACAATGAACCGGCTAGGCCCAGCGATGCCTGGGCCGGTTGTTGGCAGGGGGAGTGGCAAGACGATGATGCGATTGGTGATCCAGACGATTCTCACGCTGATCGCGAACGCGGTCGGTTTGCTCGTGGCGAGCTATGTGCTCGACGATTTCAATATCAATACCAGTTCATTCATTCTGGCGCTGGTGATCTTTACTGCCGCCACGGTCCTGCTGGGGCCATTCATCGCCAAAGTGGCCCTGCAGAATGCCTCGTTCCTCATGGGCGGCATCGCGCTGGTGACCACGCTCGTCGGTCTCCTCATCACCACAGCTGTGACAGATGGTCTGGATATCAGTGGTCTCACCACCTGGTTTCTGGCCACGGTTGTGATCTGGATCGCGTCGGTGCTGGCCCAGGTGATCTTGCCCTTCGTTGTGGCCAAGATCGCGATTGCCCGGCGTTCGGATGATGGCGCCGCGCCACCGCCGCCAGCGGCGACCAATCGCCCAGCCAGCAGCTAGCGTTGCATCGATCTCATCGGGAATCGCGGTCTGCGGCCGCGACTTTGTGACTAGCTGAGAGCAGGAACGTGAAAGCACAACCAGGCGAGCCACTTCATTTTCGTCCCGTGTCGCTCGACGAGATCTACGCGGCGCGTGAGCGAACCAAAGAGATCGTCGTTCGCACTCCGCTGCTCAAGTTGGATGACGATGATGGTCCCTGCCAGATCTACCTCAAGCTCGAGTGTCTGCAGCCGATTCGGTCGTTCAAGTTGCGGGGCGCGGCCAACGCCATGCTCGAGGCGGGCAGGGAAGCGCTGGCGGGTGGCGTTTGGACTGGCAGCGCCGGCAATATGGCCCAGGGTGTCGCCTGGGCGGCGCGCGAACTCGGTGTGCCTTGCACGGTGTACATGCCCAACACCGCGCCGCAGACCAAGGTGGCCAACGTCCAACGGTATGGCGGCAATGTCGTCCAGCTGCCGGTGAAGGAATGGGTCGACGTTTTCCGCAATCGAGGGTATCCGGGCGCCGAAGGGGTGTTCATCCATCCCTACAGCGATTCCGCGGTGATGGCGGGCAACGGCGTGGCGGGACTCGAGGTTCTGGAAGATCTGCCGGATGTCGATGCGGTGCTCGTGCCGTGGGGCGGCGGTGGGCTCTGTTGCGGAATCGCGTCGGCGATCAAGGCGATCAAACCATCCTGCAAGGTCTTCGCGGTTGAGATCGACACCGGAGCGCCATTGGCTCCCTCGCTGGCGGCTGGCGAACCGGTGGAGGTTCCCTTCACGCCGAACTTCGTTGACGGTATCGGTTCGCCATTCGTCAATCTGGAGATGTTCGAGCTGGCGCAGGAGCTGGTCGACGGCGTGTTGGTCGTCAGCCCCGAGCAAACGGCAAGCGCGCTCCGCCTGATCGTCGAACGCAACCGGGTGGTGCCGGAGGGGGCCGGCGCCACCGCCACGGCCGCGGCGCTGGCTGGGATGGCCGGTGGCGGCAAGGTCGTAGCGCTGGTCTCTGGCGGCAACATCGACGTCCAGAGCCTGGTGACAATCCTCGAAGGGGGAGTGCCGGCGTAGCTGAAAGGCTCCGATCGGCGATGTTGGGGGTGTCCGGGGCGCGATCCGCGGGGCTCCCGCCCAGATTGCCCAGCACCGCCGTAGCGATGCATAGGAAGCCAGAGTCCTCCTGTATCAGCATCGACTGGGGTCGAAGTGGTAGAGTCTGAAAATGGAAAAGACGACGCTCTATCTCCCAACATCGCTCAAGAGCGAGATCAGAATCCTGGCGCAGCAATCGCAGCGATCCGAGGCCGAGATGATCGAGGAAGCGCTGATCACCTTCGTCGAACAATCGCGCCCAACTCGACCGTTGCCGAAATCACTGGGCATGGCGTCTGATGGAACCATCGATGCCGCCGAGTATGAAGCCTGGCTTGACGAGCACTGGAAACCAGATTGGTGACTTTCGACAGGTCAGCGCTACTCGCTTCGTTCGATACGCGGCAACCTCATTTCCAGGCGATTCGTGATTTTATCGGTAGCGAATCCGGTCCCCTCATAGTTCCGGTTGGAATACTGAGCGAAGTCAGCTACTTTCTGGAGAAATGGCTTGGGCCATCAGCCCTTCAGGTGTTCCTCGGAGATATCCGGGAGGGCGTCTATACGTTGAATTGTGATGATTCCACCATCGACCGGATCGCAGGACTCGCCGATCGATACCGCGACCTGCCATTGGGTTATGCCGACGCGGCAGTCATCGCATGTGCTGAACGGCACGGAGGACGAGTGGCCACGCTCGATCATCGTCACTTTGGGGTCGTCGCTCGCGAGGGCACAATTCAGATCGTGCCCTAGATGAACAGACGACACTTCCTCGCTGGCATCGTGGGCGGGCTTGCAGCCGCTGACGCTGGCGCGGCGTTGGGTCAGACGCCAACCCTCGACAGCTTTGCCCATCCCGAATGGTTCGCTGATCCAGTCTGGCTTGGTGAGCGACTTGGCGACGACGACGTCTCCGTCATTGCCCTCACGCCGACCGCCGATTTCTCTGCCGGACACATCACCGGAGCGGTGCAGATCGACTGGCCCGCGCTGGCGGTTGCCGAAACGACCGAGAGCGATCTCGCCGTCTGGCAAGCGGCGATGGAAGAACTCCTGACGAGTCTCGGCATCAAGAATGGCGACACGGTGGTGGTCTACGATGGCGGCACCTTCTGGGCTGCCCGGATGTGGTGGGTGCTGTACGTGCTGGGACATGACGACGTCAGGATTCTCGACGGCGGTCTCCCGGCGTGGAGTGCCGCTGGTGGTGCAGTGGAGCAGGGAGCGCCCGTGGCCGAAGCCGCGACTGAGTCGTACCGTGGCGAGCTGCGAATGTCCGCGGTCGCGACGATCGATCAGGTGGAAGCAGCCGTCGAATCGGGCGGCCCTCGCTTCATCGATGCCCGGTCTGCCGGCGAGTTTGCCGGCGGTCATCTGCCGGGCGCGGTGAATGTCCCCTTTACCGACAACGCGATGGAAGGCGGCGTCAAGTTCTGGAAATCGCCGCAGGATTTGGCGCTGCTCTATCAACCGGCGGACATCACCGCGGACCAGCAGATCATTCCCTACTGCTCGTCGGGCGTTCGCTCGGCGGTGACCTATCTCACGCTGCGGCAGATGGGGTACGACAACGTAGCGTTGTTCACCGGATCGTTCGACGAGTGGGTCAGCGATCCATCGCGACCGGTCGAACGCTAGACGAGGCGTCCTCCGGCCACATCCAGAACTTCCCTCGCCAGCTCGACCGCCTGGGGAAGCGACAGCGCCTCGCCCTCTTCCAGAAGAACGGTGACATCCGGACTGACTGTCGTCAGCGGAGTTGTCCAGAATTGCAGTTCTTGTTCCTCCGCCGGGGTGCGCGGCGCGTTGATCAGCATCCGCCGGCTCGATGCCGCACCGACCAACCGGAAGGCCCGCTCGACATCTCCGGAGATTGCCGCGATGCGGGCCGCCGACTCGGTGCAGTCGATCATGCCCCGCTGGTCGCCGATTTCGATGCGCAGGCGGAGCGCTTCGAGGACCTCCAGCGATCCCTGCTGCGGGTTGCCGAGCAGGGCACGAACGGTTCCCAGATCGCAATACCCATACGCCTGCCCGTAGAGATCGCCCGCGGACCGAAAAAGCTCGACTGCTTCGAGCAACAGGGTGAGCGCGTCCTCGTGGCGACCCTCCAACCGGGCCAGGACGCCGAGGTTGTAGAGGGAATAGCCGATGCTGTTTTCGTCACCAAGCTCCCGGCGGATAGCCAGTCCTTCTTCCTGGAGCAGGCGCGATTCCGCCAGGTTTCCCAGGGCCATTTCGACATCCGCCCCGTTCGACAGGGAATTCCCGATCCCGATCAGACTCCCTGCTTCCCGGCTGAGCGCCAGGCTTTCACGATGCAGCTCCTGGGCTCGGTGCAGATCGCCCTGGGCAAACGCGACCAGGCCAAGTCCATTCAGGGCATTGGCCACCAGGGATTTGTCCGGCAGATTGCGACGGATTGCCAGACTTGTTTCGAAACGGGTTTGCGCTTCGGCGTAGTCGCCCAGGTCGAACGACATATTGGCCAGCGCCTGGGAAGCCTTTGCCTTGAGCTCAGGTTCCGGTTCTCCCGGCAGGGCAAGCACCCGCGACAACCACTCGCAACCCTCCAGCAGAGCGCCCCGCTTCGACCAGAATCGCCAGACCGCTCCCGCGATGCGCAAACCGGAATCGACATCGCCCTGCTCGATCGACCAGTCGAGCGCCGACCGGATGTTGGCCTGCTCGTCGGTGAGACGGCTCCTCCAGACAGACTCCTGCGGTCCGACGAGACCGAATTCGGCTTCTTCGGCAAGAGCGCGGATCCAGGCAGCGTGTGCGGATCGGAGCGGTAGCTCTTCGCCCCGTTCCATCGCCTGCTCGCGGCCGAACGCCCGGATCGTTTCCAGCATGGTGTAGCGGGTCGAACCATCATCGGTCATCGATTGGCGAATGAGACTGTTGTCGACGAGGTTGGCCAGCAGCTCGAGCAGCTGAAGGTGATCCCAGGGACTACCGATGGCGGTTGCCTGAATGGCGTCGAGCGCCGCGCCGCCGCTGAATGCCGAAATCTGGCGAAAGAGCCGCTGCTCATCCTGCCCGAGCATCTGCAGACTCCACCCAAGGGTGTGCCGCAGGGTCTGGTGTCGTTCCGGCGCGTCTCGCGCGCCGCCTCCCAGCGAAGGGAGTTGATCGTTCAACTGGTCGAGAAGGGCGCCCGGCGTCAGGACGCGCAACCAACTGGCAGCCAGCTCGATTGCCAGCGGCAATCCGTCCAGGCGGCGGCAGATGTCGCGGACGGTTTCGATCGTCTGCTCGTCGAGCACAAAGTTGCTGGAAGCGTCGCGGGCACGTTCGACAAAGAGCTTCACCGCTGGGGAGATGATCTCCCCGGTCCAGCCCAGATCGAGCTCGGGCAACGAGAGGGGCGGAACCGTGATGACCAACTCGCCCCGCAGCCTGAGCCTGGTGCGACTGGTCACCAGGACAGACACACCCGGGCAGAAGGCGAGAACGCGAGCCACGCTGACGGCGCTTTCGAGCATGTGCTCGAAGTTGTCGAGGATGAGCAACAGCGATGCGTTGCTCAGCAGATCGATGAGCTGACCGACAGGGTCGGCGCCCTGATTGCCGGTGAAAGCCAGTGCATCGAGCAGCGCTGGTCCGAATTGGTGATCGCTGGAAAGGAGGCTGAGGTCGAGAAAGACCACCCCATCGCTGAACTGTGGCGCCAGCCGCCGGGCGGCTTCCAGTCCGGCGCGCGTTTTACCCACGCCGCCCGGTCCGGTCAGGGTGATCAGCCGGATTTCCTCCTGAAGGACATGTCCGGCGATCTGGTCGACCAGCTCATCGCGGCCCAGCAGCTGGGTAGGAGGGGTTGGCAGCGCCCGATGCGGTGTTCTGGGCGGCGATGACGGAGCAGCGGTCGTCGGTGATTCGGGCGAAGGCGCCGTCTGCAGCTCGGGCCGGGCCGCTTCGATGAGCGAGGCTCGCTCGATGTCGGTCAGCCCCAGTCCTTCGGCAAGAAGCCGGAGTGTTTCCATATGGGGCGAGAGACGCCGGCCCCGTTCGAGATCGCTGATCCCCCGCACACTCAAACCAGCCCGTTCGGCCAGGTCTTCCTGGCTGAGCCCGGCGGCAAGGCGGTATCGGCGAATCAGGTCTCCAAGAGCCATGAGCGATGCGTTCCTGTACGTGACAAGGAAGAGGACGAGCGCCCGGAACCGGCTCGCCAACGGCACTATCCTATCACTGCCGCTTATGTTGACAATCGTTGGTCAGGTTGTGTATGCCGCCAGCTCCTCCGGGCCGATCACCGTGATCAGGTCGCCCTGAATGGAGATCAGCTCGAGGTCTTCGAACCCGTGCAGCGCGCGATTGAGCGTCGAGCGAGTCGTTCCCAGTTCGGTCGCCAGATCGGTTTGGGTGCGGCCGATCTGGAAGGTGACCGGACCGCCCCGAGAGGACCCGGCGTGCCGTTCGTAGCGTTGCAGGAGCCACTTGGCCAGGCGGCCGGGCACGTCGAGGCTGAGCATGTCGACGTGCAGCTGATTGCTGTTGCGGAGCATCGTAGCCAAACGATGGAGAATGGTGTCGCGAAGCGCCGGCTGCTCGCTGAAGAGCTGGAGGAACGCAGAGCGCGGGATAAGCCGTACCGATACCGGACCCTGGGCGGTGAGCGTCGCCGAACGGGGGGCGCTGTCGATAAGCGACAGCTCACCCAATGCGCCGGGCGCCTCAACGATGGCCACAACGATCTCCCGGCCATCGAGCGTCATCCGCGACACGCGGATTTCTCCCTTCAGCAACACGTAGAGCATCTCGCCCAGGTCGCCCTCGTGGCAGAGGATGTGTCCGTCGGGGTAGGAACGCTGGACGCTGACCCGGCCCAGGGCTTCCAACGCGCTCTCCGGCAGAGCGGCGAAGAGGGGTACATGCCGGAGGTCATCGCTGAGATGATGGGTCGTCACCGTCGTTCGTACTCGCTCGATTGCTCCGCGCCACTGGTCGAGGCAGGATAGCATCTCTGTTGCGTGAGTTTGTGAAGGGAGACCAGCGAAGATGAGCGACGAGAGACTGGACAACGTGGAGCACTATCTGCGACTGGCCATGGAGGAAGCCGAACGCGCGGTGCAGGAGGGAAACCACCCGTACGGCGCGGTAATCGTCAGCGCCAGTGGCGCGGTTATCGCCACCGGACGAAATGGCGTCAACACCGACCACGATCCTTCGTCGCACGCCGAGATGAATGCGGTTCGCGCGGCCTGCCGGCGGCTTGGGACGCTCGCGCTCAACGACTACTGGCTGTTTACCAACGGCCCGCCCTGCGCCATGTGCGCAACGGTGATGATTGCTGCCGGGCTTGGAGCGATCTGGTATGGCGCGCCCTCGGGTCCCGAGCGGACCATGCCGACCCTCGAAGAGCTGGTCGAGCGTTCCAGTGGGGCGAAACCTACGGTCCATCAAGGGGTACTGGCGGAAGAAGCGAGCGCACAGCTGCTCCGTTTGTCGTGAGACGCCCGGTAGTCCTTTGGTCTACGATGACGCCGTTATCGTGAGTGGTATGTCGAAGCTTCAGGACCCATGGACGCGCAACGCACCCAGCGGACCTTCCTGTTCACCGATATCGAGGGGAGCACGCGACTCTGGGAGCAGCGCCCTGAGGCGATGCCGCGAGCGCTGGCTGAACATAACCGCCTGATCCGCACCGCGGTCGACGCCGCGGGCGGCAGAGTCTTCAAGATCGTCGGCGATGCGTTCTGCGCCGATTTCGCAGCATCGGGCGCCGCTTTGCGCGCTGCGATCGAAGCGCAACGGGGTATCGAATGCACCGACTGGCGGGCGCTTGGTCTGGATGCGCCATTGCGGGTGCGGATGGCGCTCCACCAGGGTCGGGTGGAGGAAAAAGACGGGGAACTCGCCGGTCCGGTGCTCAACCGGATCGCCAGACTGCTGGCTGCTGGGCATGGTGGTCAGATTCTCATGGCCGGGTCGGTCGAGCTGGCCAACGGCGCCGGCCCGGATGTCGAGCTGCGGTCGCTCGGGGAGCGCAAGCTCCGCGATGTGCCCGGTGTCGAGCAGATCGTCCAGGTGGTGGCGCAGGGGCTGCAGGAGGTTTTCCCGCCGATCAACACCCTGGATCCGCCCGAGCACAATCTCCCAGCCGAGCCCAATGCGTTTTTCGGTCGAGAAGCGGAGCGAGCGAGAATTCGGCACGCGCTTCTGCAATCGGGACTGCGGCTGGTCACCTTGCTCGGACCGGGAGGGATCGGGAAAACCCGGCTCTCGATCCAGGCAGGCAGCGACCTGCTGGACAGCTTCGCGGCGGGTGTTCGATTCGTCGAACTTGCTGGCGTACGCGATGACGGACTCGTCGCCGGCACGGTGATGCGGACGTTGGGCGTGCGGGAGGAATCGGGGGTCGAGGTGATCGATACCCTGTGCACCTGGCTCTCCGGCAGAGAGATCCTCCTGATTTTCGACAACTGCGAGCAGGTCATCGAAGGCGCCGCCGATCTGGCGGCGACGATCCTGCGCCGGGCGCCGGGGGTGCGGCTCCTGGCAACGAGCCGCATCCCGCTGGAGATACGAGGCGAGCAGCGACTGCCGGTCGACCCGCTCGAAGCGCCTGAGACGAGCAAACCGGGTGACCTTCTGCGAATCAGGGAGAACCCGGCTGTTCGCCTCTTCGTCGATCGGGCCGTTGCGGTCGACGCGGGATTCTCCCTGGATACTGCCAGCGCCCCACATGTCGCCGAGATCTGTCGCCGGGTGGATGGCATCCCGCTGGCGATCGAGCTGGCGGCGGCGCGCATCGCCATGCTCAGCCCGGAAGCGCTCCTGGAGCAGCTCGAACGGCGTCTGCCTGCACTCACCGGTGGCGCCCGCGATCTGCCAGACCGGCACAAGACCCTGCAAAGCGCTATCGCCTGGAGCTACGACCTCCTCGATGAGGAGGAGCGAGACGTCTTTCGGAAGCTTTCGGTATTTGTCGGAGGCTGGACTCTCGACAGCGCGAAGGTGGTGCTTGGGGTCGAGTTGGCGCCCCTCCTGGCGACGCTGGGTTCCAAGAGCCTGATCCGAAGTGAGACTGCCCCCGATGGAACCGTCCGATTCGTCATGCTCGAGACAATTCGAGAGTTTGCGGTTGAGCGGGCTCTTGGAGATGCAGCGTTGACCGAGCTCAGATTGGCTCACGCCAGCTGGGCGCTCGAGTTCTCAGAACGCGTTGGCGCTTTGACCTTCGACGGGGAGCACCAGCTTTCTGCCATCAAGACCTTGTCGACCGAGTACGGAAACATCAGCGTCGCACTTTCCACATTCGCTGAACGCGGCGATGGCCAGTCGATCCTGCGGCTGGCGACCGCGATCTGGCGATACTGGTCGATTCTGGGTGCTGCGTCGGAAGGAAAGGTGTGGATCGAGCGGGCGTTGGCCATGGATGTCTCGTTCGAACCCATGACGCTTTGCCATGCTCTCAACCGGCTTGGCAACATTTCAGTGGACCTGGAGCAGCACGACAGCGCCGTCGATTTCTATCGAAGAAGTCTGTCGATTGCCATTCGCCACCGGGATCGATCGATGATGGGCCGGAACCTCTGCAGTCTCGGCATGATCGCGAACATGATCGGTGGCACGCCGGACGAACTGCGGTTGTTGTCTCGTGGTCGCCGCCTGTGCGAAGAGAGTGGCGATACGCGCGGAGCGGCCTTGGCGACGTTGAATCTGGCGATCTCCTTGCGGGATGCCGGTGAGTTCCAGCGCTCCGCCGACATGCACCTCGGGGCAATCGGCCTTCTGGAGCAGGCGGGTGACCGGATGGGAGTGGCGGGCGCCCGCTATTACTACGGTCTGCTTCTGCTGGATACGTGCCGCTACCCGGAAGCCGAAGTCGAACTCGAGGCTGCCGTGGCCTCGTTCTCTGAGGCCCAGGACAACTGGATGTGGGCAGATGCGACGTGTGCACTGGCCACCATCGATATTGCTGTGGGCCGGCTGGACCAGGCTCGTCGGCGGCTCGATTCGGCAATTGCCATCAACGAATCAGGGGACAGACGAGCGTCGCTCGCTGACAGTCTGGAGGCCCTTGCCTTGCTGGAGATGAAGCTTGGCGACGTGCCCCGCGCGAACGAGGCGTTCGAACGGTCTCGCGATGCTCGATCGAGAACCAGCCTGCGGCCCCGGAGATCATCCACGAACGAGATCACGGAGCTGATCGACCGAAACAAGCGGAATCACCCTGATACAATGAGGCACAGTGAAATCGTGCTGTAGTGAACGTTCCGTTGTGCAATGGCCCTTCCAGGATAGTGGGAAGGGTCTTCGCCGCTGGGGCGTGCACGGAACCGTTTAGTCCAATCATGGAATGGGAAAGGACCGTCATGCCGGAGCTTGTTCTCGCAGTTGGTGATGGGGCGGAGATGTATGTCTGTGGCGACCCGGTGAAACTGACGGCCGCCGGGCCATTGGTCGCCGCAAGTGAGATCAATGGCATCGGACCCGAATGTATGATGCGGTGTCCCCGATCGATAACCGTCATCACAAAGGGAGAGCCGACCTCGGTTGCTTTCTGGACGGAACCCGAAGGCCTGCGAAAGTCGATTGTGATTGACGCGAGTCTGCTCGCCAGATTCCATCATGCCCTTTTTGTCATTCTGGAATGTGATGGGGATTCGACCGTAACGTTCTCTATTCCGGGAGAGGAAGAAGCGGTCTTCGAGTTTGGCCAGGGTTGCTCGCAGCAGTAGCGACCACCTGCCGCAAGACTCCGTCGAGATTCTTGCCGGTTTGCCGATCGGTTCGGCGGGCCGCACGATCAGATGCTCCCTCGAGGCGGGTTCGCGTCCCCTGCCGTCGGGATCGTCGGCAGGAGATTGGGCTACGATGCGCAGCGACGACCCTGGAGTCTGCATGCCATTTGGGAGCTATGGACGCGCAAAGCACGCAGCGGGCATTTCTGTTTACCGATATCGAAGGAAGCACCCGGCTTTGGGAGCAGCGCCCTGAGGCGATGTCGCGGGCGCTGGCGGAACACGATCGCCTGATTCGCTCGGCGGTGGAGACGTCGCGCGGCAGGGTTTTCAAGACGGTCGGCGATGCTGTTTGCGCGGATTTTCCGACAGTCGATGCCGCGCTTGCCGCCGCTGTCGCCGCGCAACTGGCGGTCGAGTCCTTTCCCTGGCATGCGTTGGATCTCGATGCGCCGCTGCGGGTGCGCATGGCAATCCACCAGGGAAGGGTCGGGGAGTCGAACGGGGAGCTGGCTGGTCCCGTCCTCAATCGCCTGGCTCGTCTCCTTGCTGCTGGTCACGGTGGGCAGATTCTCATCGCGGGAACTGCCGCCGATGCGCTGGATCAGCCCTCCATCGCGGGATTGGAGCTGAGATCGCTGGGCGAACGCCGCTTGCGCGATGTGCCCGGCGTCGAGCAGATTCTGCAGGTTGTGGTCCCGGGGGTGCAGGAGATCTTCCCGCCGATCCGCACCCTCGACCCGGTCGCCCACAATCTGCCCGTCGCGCCGACCGCCTGTCTGGGAAGGGAACCGGAGCGGCAGCGAATCCGAACATTCTTCGGCCCGACCGGGACACGATTGGTGACCTTGATCGGTCCGGGTGGAATCGGCAAAACGAGGCTGGCGATAGAGGCGGCATACGATCTGCTCGATGAACAACCGCACGGGGTGTGGTTCGTCGATCTCTCGGCTATCCGCGGTGACGACCAGGTGGCGGGCGTCATCATGCGCGCCCTTGACGTGCCGGAGGAGAGCGGCGAACCGGTGGAGGAATCGCTGGTTCGCTGGTTTACCGGCAAAGAGCTGTTGCTCGTGGTCGACAACTGCGAGCAGGTCGTCGAGGAAGTGGCCCGGCTCATTGCCCGAATACTCCGCGGATCGGGGGGTGTGCGTGTGCTGGCGACGAGCCGGGTCGCACTCGAGATTCGGGGGGAGCAGCGACTGCCGGTGGAACCGCTGGCGCTGCCCGAAGAGGAACGATCGGTCGGTATCGACGGGGTCGCGAAGAGCCCCGCCGTTCAGCTGTTTGTAGAGCGTGCGTCCGCCGCGGAACCGTCGTTCTCACTCGACTTGGGCAACGGGTCCGATGTTGCGGATATCTGCCGTCGAGTCGACGGGATCCCCCTCGCCATCGAGCTGGCCGCGGCTCGGATCGCGGTACTCGGCCCGGCGGAGCTGCGCAGGGCATTGGAGGAGCGACTGCCGTCGCTGACGGGTGGAGCGAGAGATCTGCCCGACCGTCACCGTACCCTTCGGGATGCCATCAGGTGGAGCTATGAGCTGCTGGCTGCGCGAGACCGGCAGGTTTTCGATCAACTTGCGGTGTTCGCCGGAGGGTGGTCGCTCGACGCTGCCGAACGGGTAGTCGGAGGGGAGGCCGCGGAGGTTCTGGTCTCGCTTACCGCTCACAGCCTGGTGCGCTCCGACGGACTCGACGGCAACGAGCATCGATACATCATGCTGGAAACCATTCGCGAGTTCGCACAGGAGCAACTCGCGGATTCTGGTTGCCCTGACGGTCCACGCAGGCGTCACGCCGACTACTTCGTCGATCTGGCCGCACAGGCATCACCATTGCTGGCTGGGGGTGAGCGTCAGGCACTCTGGATGCAGACGATCGGCAGGGAGTATGCAAACCTGTTGGAAGCGCGGACGTGGCTGCGATCCCGTGGTGACGGCGACGCAATGCTGCGGATGGGAGCCGACATCTGGAATTACTGGTTGCTGACCGGCTCCCACCACGATGGAGAATCCTGGTTGCGAGACGCATTGGACCTGACGTCTCAGTCTGTCACCCCTGTTCGAGCCCGGGCGTTGCGCAAACTCGGCAATATGAAAATCGAGGGAGGAGACACGGGCGCTGCGCTGCGACTCTATGAGGAGAGTCTCGAGCTCGAAACGACGATGGGCAACGCCGAAGGCATCGCGGAGGCGAAAGGCTCGCTCGGCATGGTCGCCCAGATGCAGGGCCGGTACGACGAGTATCGACCGCTGCTCGAGGAGAGCGCCGCAATCTGGAGAGATCTTGGCAATCTGCGAGGTGAAGCGATTGCGCTGTTCAATCTGGCGATCGGAAGCAGAGAAGAGGGCAAGCCGGACGCGTGCCGGGAGGATCTGCGGACGATACGGCAGATGCAGGAGGAGCTTCAGGATCAACGCGGTATTGCCTACAGCTCCCTGCTGCTGGCGCAGGTCGAACTCGACTGTGGGCATGTCGATCTCGCCGATCGCCTCCTGACTTTGGCAACGGCGGAGTTTCAGTCAGATGGGGACAGTGCGGGGCTCGCCAGAGCGTCGGTCGTTTCGGCTGAGATCGCGCTGCATCGCCTCGATGTGCAGGGCGCTCGCGATCTGCTGACCGAGGTCTTGTCGGTGTTCGAGGAACAGCGTGATCTGGCGGGATGTGCGGAGGCGAAGGAAGGCCTGGCCGAGGTGGCGATGCTGCGAGGAGACCCTGAAACCGCCCGCCGCTATCTGCAGGAGGCGGATGATCACCGGCGCCAGTGCGGTTGGGTGCTGCCTCTCTGCCGTCGCGCCAAAGTGGCGGAAATGCGAGCACGCCTTGCCCGCCAAATCGATGAGGATGCCCTCTCGGTTCCCTACGAAACCGAGGTCATCGAGCGGCAATGAGCGTGGGCAACATCATGTGAAGCGGCGCGATATGTCGCGCCAAAGATACTGACGGGCTGGGAATCCGCTGGTACCATGAATCTGGAACATCGTTCACTTTCGGCGACAGACGATTTCTCCTGGAGTTGTGAAATGGCGAATGACTCGACCTGCGCTTCCTATTCGTTCAAGCCGTCCGGAATCCTGGAAAGGCATGCAGAGGAAGGTACCTCGACCCCGGGGTGGACGAACGATGAAGTCGGGGAGCAGACCGATCTCGCTGTCGTCGACATCGTCTGTGACGGTCAGTTCGTTGCCATTTCGACGGGACGGCAACTCTCAGTGATCGACGCCGAGTCAGGGACGTTGCGGTGGCAATTCGACCATGAGAAGTATGAACAGAATGTTGAGTGCCTCTCCCGGCTGACGCTTGTTGATGGCAAGGTGTTCGTCAATCGCACTGCCTCCTGGCGTGAGGCGGATGATGGCAAGCTGGAGGTCTGCACGGAAGTGCGCTCCTACCAGCTCGACGCGGAGAATGCTGAGGCAGCGCTTCTCGGAATCTTTCGCGTCAATGTCGCTCTTCCCCTGCTCGCGTTCGAAGTGCGGGGAAATCACCTGGTCGGTCGTAGCGTCGAAGGATCCCTGATCGAGGTACCCCTGAACCTGAGCGGGGGCGGGGTTGGAGCATGTCCGGACGCGGACGACGAAGAGATCGATATCGGTGGTTGCGGCTGGCGGTGCTTCGGGCGGGTCATGGAGTAGAGCCGCGGTCTACAGTGCGCCGAGCCGACCTTGCTGCCGGACCACCTGCTGCAAGACCTCGACGTCCGCCGCCGAGGTCGCCCAGTTGTCGAACGCGCAACGAATCGCCTGTTTGCCTTGCCAGCGTGTCGGTGTGAGGAAGACGCGGCCGTCTCGCTGGATGGCGGCGACGGCGTCGCGATTGAACTGATCGGTCGCGGCGTCGTCCAGGCCGTCCGGGGTGAAACGCCAGCAGACCATGTTCAAGCGGACTGGCGCCAGGAGCTCGACGCCGTGCGTCTGATCGAGCCAGCTCCCGAACGCGGCCGCGTTGTCGAGGCACCGTTCGACCATGGCGCGATAGCCGGCGCGGCCATACGCTTTGAGTGCGCACCACATCGGCAAACCGCGAAATCGGGTCGAGAAAACCGGACCGTAGCCGTCGAGATCCTTGCCGATTTCGCCGATCGGTTCGAGATAAGCGCCCCGGGTGCTGAACGTTTCCAGCAGCAGCGACTCGTCACGGACGAAGGCGAAACCGCTGTCGTAGGGCACGTTGAGCCACTTGTGGGCGTCGCACCCGGCTGAATCGACGCGTTCGATCCCCGCGAGCAGATGTGCGGTGCGGGGCGAGAGGTTGGCATAGAGCCCGAACGCGCCATCGACATGGATCCAGCCGCCGCCCGGATGATCCGCGACCAGGTCGGCGATGCCATGCAGGTCGTCGAATGCGCCTGTATTGACCTCTCCGGCGTTGGCCACGACGATCACCGGTCCATCGATCGAGGAAAGCGCGTCCTGGAGCGCGGCGAGGTCGAGAACGCCATCGATCGCCGGGAGTTTCCGGATGGCATTTCGCCCGAATCCCAATGTGCTCAGACTCTTCACCGCGCTGGCGTGAATCTCGGTACTGCTCAGAACGGGAATCGGTGGATGACCGCCCAACCCGTCCGCGGCGGCATCGAAGCCGAGCTGCCAGCTGGCCCACTGCCTGCCGGCGGCCAGTCCGACCAGGTTGGACATCGTCGCGCCCGAGGTCAACGTTCCCGCCCAGGAGGACGGCAGCAGGAAGAGCTCTTTCAGCCAGCGAAGCACCGCTTCATCGGTGTGTGAGGTGCAGGGGCCGGCCACCCAGAGTCCCGAGTTCTGATCGATCGCCGATGCCAGCCAATCGGCAGCCAGCGATGCCGGTGTGGTGCCGCCGATCACGAAACCGAAGTTGCGCGGTCCCGATGAACCGGTGATGCCCCGTTCAGCGCGGTCCAACCAGGCTCGAACGGCGTTCTCCGGCGAGCAGCCATCCTCCGGAAGTGGCTCGTCGAAGAGCGCGGTCATCTCTGGTGCGGTGACGTCCGTCCCGGCGCGATGGTTCGGCAGCGCTTCCACATACCGCCGGGACCATTCCCACACCCAATCGAGCGCAGGCAGTGTTTCCGCAAACGGATTCGCTGCGGCGGAGTCGGAACTCATTCGCGTTCCTTCTGGACAATGGCGACCGGCCGGACCGGCGATCCTGTCGCGCCGTTGAACTTGAGTGGCGTGCAGACGAAGGTGAAAGTCCAGCACCGGTCGGCGGCCAGGGTTTCCAGATCGAGATTCTCGATAATGAAGATCCCGGCGCGAGCCAGGAGATAGAGATGTCCCGGCAGCTCGCATCCGGCTTCCTCGTCGAAGAGCCCGATGACATCCCAGGCCATGTTGTCGGCTCCGACGGCCAGGACCCCCAAATCGCGCAACCAGATGGAGCAATCGCCGTCCATGCCCGGACCGGGGAGATAGGTGTCGACGTCGTTCCAGTGAGCGCCGTTGCCGGTGCGGACGAGAACGACATCCCCGGCGCCGATCGATACTCCCTGGGCAACTGCGCACGCCTCCAACTCGGCCCGGGTCACGACGTCGCCGGACCGGAGCGCATCCACGCCCCGGTGACTGGCGATATCGAGGAGCACGGCGGGAGCGACGATCGGGGCGATTTCCTCGACGCCGTGGCGGGAGAACCCGCGCCCGCCGGAGAGTCCCTCGATCGATACACCGCCATAGAGCGTCTGGTTGTCCGACTGGTGGGAGAGCGCGTCGATATGCGTCCCGGCGTGCTCCATCGAGACGATGACGCCCGAAGCGCCGGAGCGTGGTCCGTCGGCGTAGTCTTCGTGACGCCGGTGGAGGAAATAGGCGTAGCCCGGCATATGCGACTCGTGGATCGGCATGCCCTGGAAACGGGGCTGCTCGAGGTCATAGATCAGCACGTCGCGGCCCAGCATCGAACCGGGGGTGGGTGCGCTCATATTCGGGGAATCTCCTCAGCGTTTGCGGCAGAACTGACCTCCAGATGATACGATGCTGGCGCAGAAAGAGCAGTCAGGGGAGAGAGCAGTCAGCAGTCGGCCGTCAGCAGTCAGGACGTGAGTTTGTGGACAACGGTCCGGACCACAAGATTTTCTCTGCTGACTGCTGACTGCTGACTGCTACGTGGTACAGATGGATAGGTGATGCGGAACCTCTGTATATGGTCCGGAGCCCGCAGATGCGGCACCATTCCATGATGTCTCATTGCCAATTCGCTGGGTGTGAGAACGAAACGCCCACGGTGGTAAAGGAGTCATGATGGGGCGACGATGGTCACTGCGAACACGCTCGGTAGCGGCAGCCTCGCTCTGTCTCTTGCCGCTGCTCGGCGTTGTTCTCTTCATCCTCGACCAAAGTCTCGAGAACAGCACAGATCAGATCTTCGAAACGCAGCTGGCGTTTGCGGAAGTCGTGGCACGCGGCATCACGCAGACACTGACTGAAAATCAGGAAGTTCTGACGACGATTTCCGCGGATAGCCGCATCAAATCGATGGACCCGGCGCTGGCGCAGGAGGTCCTCGCTCAAGCCAAGGAACTGCGTCCGAGTCTTACCGGGCTCTTCCTGGTCGATCCGAACAAGAACATCGTTGCGTTCGCGGGGGGCGTCGATCCCGCCGGTTTTGCCGCCGAGATTGGGCCAGCGGCCGAAATCGCCGTGACGGCGGGGGAAACGGCGATTACCGACAAGCTCACCGTTGCCGGCAGCGACGTGAGCGTGATCGCGATGCTGTCGCCAGTCCTCTCTGAGGCCGAGTCGAGCGAAGACTCCGGTGTGCCGGTCGGGGCGATCGGCTCGTTCATCTCAGTGGACAGGGTGCAGCGGTCCTTTCTGCCGGTCACGGGTGATGCCGAGAGTCAGACCAGCGTGGCTCTGATCTCCACGATCGGCGTGATCGCCGATCAGGGATCGCCGGGCAACAACACCTCGGCCATCATGGAAGAACTGGATGATGAGATCGCGGATTCCGTGGCCGGCAAGCGTTCGAGTTTGACATATAGAGACAGCAGCGGACATGAGCGGCAAGGCGTGCTCATTCCCATCGACTACCCCGGAGCCAAGTGGGCCGTTGCGGTTACCGGGCCTTCGCCCAATACCTACGGACCCAACCAGAATCTCCTACGGGAGGGGCTGACCGCGCTGGCGATCGCCGCGCTGCTGACACTCCTCCTGGCAACGATTTTCGGCGAGCTCACGGCGAGGCCCATTCGCCAGCTGACCGCGCAGGCGAAAGCGATCGCCGCCGGCGACCTCGACCAGCCAGTCGAGGTGACGGGAAAAGGAGAGGTCGCGGCCCTCAGCCAGGCGCTTGGGCTCATGTCGACTCGTTTGACCAGTGAGGTGAAAAACGCGGAAAGCGCGCAGTCCGATATGGCGATGCAGAACGACGTCATGCGCGAACTGCTCCGGCGGACCGTTCGCACGCAGGAGGATGAGCGGCGCCGGATCGCCGCCGACATCCATGACGCGGTTTCGCCGCTGATCACCGGAGCGCTCTATCGGGTGCGGGCTCTACTGATTCGCGAGAGCAACGGGCAGGAGCATCACGCCGAGGAGAATGGCGAAGCGCAGGATGGTTTGACGGCGACAGCAGATCTGCTCGAGCAGTCGATGGACGAGCTGCACAACGTCATTTTCGCGCTGCGCCCGCCGGATCTCGATGACGTGGGCGTCGTCGCGGCGATCGAGCGCTACGTGAATCAGATCAACCGGACTGGTTTGCCCTGTGAGCTGGAAGTGTCGGGCGACGAGCGCCGTCTCTCGCCTGAAACCCGCTTGAGTGTCTATCGCATCGTCCAGGAAGCGCTCCACAACTCGCTCCGTCACGCCCGGGCCGACGAGGCTCTGGTCAAAATGGAGTATCTGGACGATGAGCTGCGCGTCTCCGTACGGGACAACGGTTCCGGATTCGATCCTGAATCGGCGATCAGGTCGGTATCGCTGGGTTTGCTGAGCATGCAGGAACGGGCCGCCGCGATCGGCGCCGATCTGGACATCGTCTCCCGGCCGGGAGCGGGCACTATCGTCGTTTTGCGCCGGTCGTGGCAGAATGATCTTATGGAACCGGCGCTCGATGAAGGTGAGGAGCCTGTCGAAGAGCCGGTGGACGAGAATGGCCGCAGTGAGGTGTCCGCTCCGCCGACAAACGGAGCCTTGTATCCTGCCGGTCTCCCCGAGGCTCAAAGCACGTGATATCAGTCCTGCTGGTCGATGACCACCCGGTGGTCGTCGAAGGGGTACGAAAAGTTCTGGAGACAACCGAGGGGATCTCGGTGACCGGTGTTGCCCACGATGCGCCCGGTGCGCTCGATCAGGCCCGCCTCCTCAAACCGGACGTTATTCTGCTCGACTTGCGTATGCCCGGCGCCAGCGGAGTCCAGGCGACGAGGCGGCTGCGGGAGCAGGGAACGCAGTCGGCCATCATCATCCTGACCTCCTACGGCGACCAGGCCTATGTCCGGCAGGCGCTGGAAGCGGGCGCGGATGGCTATCTGCTCAAGACGACACCACCCGATGAGTTGATTTCGGCGATTCGGAACGCAGTCCGGGGCCGGCGGCAGCTCAGTCCCGAACTCCTCGATGCCGTGCTCCAGGACCTTTCCGGACTGGCGCGCGAACAGACCAAGCGGGATGCCGATCTCTCCGAGGAGGATCGGGAGATTCTTCGCCTGGCGGCGCGCGGCTTGACGAACCGGGAAATCGGCCGGGAACTGGGCCGCAGCGAGATCGCCATCAAGAAACGGCTCCAGGTCATCTTCACGAAACTGAACGCCGTCGATCGGGCTCACGCCGTTGCGGAGTCGATGCGACGCGGATTGATCTGATTTGGTTTCGCCCGATTCGAGTGCAATAGTGCCGTCGGTTGTATCCGAACGGGACCGGATATCGTCCTCTGAGAGCTTTACTATGATGACAGGAACAGCAGACAGCCAACTGCAGTTCCAGCCCGGAATCGGGCGCCCTCAATAGAACCAGCCATCTGTTGAGAGCATTTCCCTCCTGAGGAGTCGGCCGTACGGAACCAGCCATCCGTACGGCCACCTTCTTTTTCAGGCTCCTTTTCGGTCATTTCCCGAAAGATTCCGCGGTCGTCGCGGGCGAGATGCGCCCCGGTGGTCACGATGCCTTCAGCCAAAAGGTGCAGAATTAGCGTGAACCAGCGGAAAACGCCGGTCGAGACACGATGCGCTCACTATCCAAGGATCAAGGTCGATGCCGATTCTGTCGCGAATGCGCTTGCTGTTTTTCACTCTCGTCATACTGGCCAGCGCCGTTCTGACCTCTTCCGGGAGCCCAGTGATGGCCCAGGGGGATGGCACAGCGCCCACCGCCTCCGCTGCACTCATCGTTCAGAACGCGGGTCAGGCGGTCGTGACGGTTGTCAACGAGCAGGTTTTCCAGGGCATCGACGATCCGGTGCCGGCCGGATCGGGAACCGGATTCGTGATCGACGAGCAGGGCCATATCGTCACCAACTGGCATGTCGTCGACGGCGGCGTCAGTTTTCAGGTGATCTTCTCAACGGGCGAACGGCGCCCGGCCACATTGGTGGGATCGGACGAGCTGAGCGATCTCGCCGTTATTCAGGTCGAAGGTGGAGTTCCGGCCACGGTGCCCTTTGGCGATTCCGATGCGCTCTTCCCTGGCGAAACCGTGCTGGCGATCGGGTCGCCGTTCGGCTCCTTTACCAACACCGTGACGCAGGGCATCGTGAGCGCGCTGGGTCGCGACCTGGCCGGCTCCGGCTACAACAATCTCATTCAGCACGATGCCGCGATCAACCCGGGCAATTCCGGTGGTCCTCTCCTCAACATGCGTGGGGAAGTGGTGGGGGTCAACACGCTCGGCATCCAGGAGCTGGGTGGGCAGCTGGTGCAGGGGCTGTTCTTCGCCGTGCCGTCGAGCACCGTCGTGGAAATCGTCGAGCGGCTGATCGCCGATGGCGAAGTGCGATATCCCTTCTTCGGGATCACCTATCAGACCATCACCTGGCAAACAGCCGCGCAGGCGGGTCTGCCTGTGGACAACGGTGTTTTTGTGACGGAAGTCACCGCCGGCGGACCGGCTCAGGCCGCTGGTGTGTTGCCGGGCGACATCGTTCTCTCGATCGACAGTGTCCCGATCACCGACCAGGATGCATTTTCGGAGCTCCTCTTTGCCCATCAGCCGGGAGAGGAAATCACCGCTGAACTCCTGCGCAGCGGCGAAACGCTCTCAGTCACGCTGGTGCTCGGCGACCGGGAAGCGTCGCTGAGTCAGCTGCCGTAACCCACTCGCCCGGTCGGATTTCGTACGTACGGACCCGATTTTGGAACCGTACGGATATGCCACGCCGTCAACGCCCTGCGTAGACTGGAAGGTAGTGACTCCGCCGCGCACGTTTGGGGCCTCGCATGGGCATCGCCGATTCATTGTCCGACATTTTGATCCTCTTCTTCGTCATTGCCGGAACGCTGATTCTGATCAATGGCATCATCGATCTGGGGATCGCTGGATTGCGGACACGAATCGACGCGCTGGGCCACCGGCTCGCGAGCCGGGCGAACGAACGGCAGAAGACCAAAGCCTCGACCCTGCCGCCGCGCTGAACCGGCTCGAACTCCATCCTCTATCCAGACAACTCATAGAGCAGATCACGGCGTTCGCCGCGGCCCCATCATGTTGACGGCGGAGCGAGAACGCCCGTCTAATGACGACGTTGGTCCGTCAGCTCGTTCGGAGTAGATGATGAGCGCTGCCTCTCGAATTCGCGATCTCAATCCAGTGATCAATTTATCGGGTCCGTTGACCATGTATGGCTCGTCCATCAGCAGCGCCGGCGTGGCGGCGGCGACCGCCGAGGCGCTTCGGCATCACTGGGACATGGATGCGCTGAACCGGCTGGCCGGCGAGGTCATCGCCGAATGGAGCGGTGCGGAGTCCGGAATGGTGACCTCCTCATCCGCATCGGGAGTCGCGCTCGCTGTCGCCGCGACGATGACGGGCGCCGACCTCGGCAGAATCGCTCAGCTACCCGATACCTCGGGAATGAAAAACGAAGTCGTCATCCAGAAGGAGCATGCCGTCAACTTCGGAGCGCCAATCGAGCAGATGATTCGTCTGGCGGGCGCGACGGTGCGGGAGGTGGGCAGCGTCAATCAGACGACGCCGGCGCTCATCCAACATGCTTTGAACGACCGGACTGCAGCGACGATGTTCGTGATCTCGCATCACACCGTCCAGTACGGATTTGTGCAGCTCGATGAGTTTGTGAGGTTGAGCCATGCAGCCGGCGTGCCGGTGATCGTCGATGCCGCCGCTCAGGATCAGCAGATCGAGCGGATCGTCCAGTCTGGCGCGGATCTGATCATTCTCAGCGTCCAGAAGTATCTCTCCGGTCCCACAGCCGGGATCGTCTGTGGAAGCCGTGCGCTGGTTCGCGCGGTGGATCTCCAGAGTGCGGGGATCGGCCGGGCGATGAAGGTCGGCAAAGAGGGGCTGTTTGGAACGATCGCAGCGCTCGAGGAGCGGATGCAGTCCAACCTCGGCGAGTGGGAATCGGGTCAGCGCGGCAAGGCAGAATACCTGGCCTCCCGGCTCGGTGATCTGCGCGGTGTTGGGATATCGGTGGAAAGGGACAAGGTGGGACAACCCGTCCACCGGGTTCGGTTGGAAGTCGACCGGGAGCGCGCTGGATTGTCGGCTGAGGAGATCTGTGCGGCGCTTATCGCCTGCACGCCTTCGATCAAACCGCGTGCGCATCACACCGACGAAGGATGGTTTCTCCTGGAACCGGTCCATATCACCGAGCAGGAGATGGACGTTGTCGCCCAGGAGCTGGCGCGGATTGTGGGTTGATGCCCTGGAGAGAGGGGACGGAGTCGTCATGTATTCCCTGATTGTCAAAGGGGCGAGAGTCATCGATCCGGCGCAAGGGATCGACGCGGTCGCCGATATCGCGGTCGATGCCGGCAAGATCGTTGGCATCGGCGACTACGCAGCGGCCACAGCGTCGCGCGTGGTCGAAGCCGGGGGGCTTATCGCCAGTCCGGGTTGGGTCGATCTGCACGTTCATTGTTTTCCCGACATTCATGTGTTCGGGGGAGATGGCACGCTGGGGTCGGTGGATGCCGACACCGACTGCGGCATCGCGACCGGAGTCACCACCGTCATCGATGCCGGAACATCAGGGGCGGGAACCTGGAAGGCGTTTCGCGACCTGGTGGTCGATCGCCATACAACGCGAGTGCTGGCGTTCATGAATGTCTCCCTGATGCCCCGTTCCGGACCCCGGCATGGGGATTGGCAGAATTTCAGCCAGGGACTGACGATCCGCATGGCCGAAGAAGAAGCGGAAGCCGGCGTCTGTCTCGGCATCAAGGTGCTGGCCAGCCAGAATCACTGCGGCAACCTGGGAAACATCCCGATGCAGCTGGCTGTTCAGGCGTCACGACTCTCGGGTACGGGCTTGATGGTCCATCTCGGTGAAGCGCCGCCCATCATTCAGGATGTCCTCAATCAGATGGATGATGGCGATATCCTCACGCATTGTTTCAAAGGAACGGCCGGGAATCTCCTGGGCCGGGACAGGAAACCGCTGCCGGAAACGCTCGCCGCGGTCGATCGAGGCGTGAAGTTCGACATCGGCCATGGGAAATCGAGTTTTTCGTTCGACACCTGTCGCTACTGTCTCGATGCCGGTTTGCCGATTCACGCGATCTCCACCGACATCCATTCCGCGAACATCAAGGGGCCCGTTTTCGACATGGCCACCACCATGTCGAAGTTCCTGCATCTCGGTTTCGACCTCCCCGAGGTGATCAGATTGAGCACCGTATCGCCCGCCGAGCTGATTCACCGCGATCATGAGTTCGGCACAATGCACGAGGGCCGGGAGGCAGACATTACCCTCTTCCGCGTCGACGACGGCGAGTTCCCGGTTGTCGATTCAGAAGGCAAGCGGGAAACCGCCTCGCAGATGATTAGACCTGTGCACACGATTCGGGCGGGTGAGTTGGTGCATTCCGCGGTCGCCTGATCACCGAGGGACATCGCGGGTGGTCAGCCACGGCAAGGCCCGGCGCTGAAGCGACCGGGCTAAGACGCCTGGGCCGCTGCGGCGTTCGTCGTGTCATCCGGCAAGCTGCTGCAGGATAGAGACCATTCTGGCGATGCGGACCAGGCGTCTTAGGGCGCGCTTCATCAACTCTGACCTCATCCAAGAGCTGTCATTCCGAGCTTGTCGAGGAACCTCCTGCCGCAGCAGTCGACGCTCCAGCGACGGTGAGGGAGGGCACGAGCCATTAGTCATGCAGAGCGCTCCAGCCCTTGGATTCATCGATAGGTTCACTAGGCAACCACTTTTCGGTCGACCGCGAGGCGATCGACCTGCTGGTCATCGACGGTGATGCCCAGCCCGGGTGCGTCCGGCAGGGTGATTTGATCGTGGTGATACCAGGAGCGGATGTCCCCGACATCGTCCGCGTGCATGAGCGGACCGCCCATCTCGAGGAACCGGACGTTGGAGCGTGCTGACGCCAGGTGGAGCCCGGCGGCGGATGCGATCGAGCTTTCGACCATTGTGCCGACCTGCGTTCCGATGCCGGCGGTGTGCGCGATAGCATCGATGGCAATCGCGTTGTGCAACCCACCAGATTTCATCAGTTTGATGTTGATGAAGTCTGCCGCGCCGAGCTGTGCGGCGCGCAGCGCGTCGGCCGGACTCTGGCACGCTTCGTCGGCCATGATAGGAGCGCCGGTTGCCTGGCGGACTTTGGCCAGACCGTCGAGATCGCGCCGGTCGATGGGTTGTTCGTAGTAGTCGACTCTGGCGTCGCGCGACGCGGTGATGCCGCGGATGGCGATCGCTGGAGTGCGCCATCCCTGGTTGACGTCGACTTTCAGGCCAATGTTGTTCCCGACCGCCTCCCGGACGGCGAGAATCCTGCTGGCATCCAGCTCGGGATCGGCGGCGTCGCCGACCTTCAGTTTGATGGTCCGAAATCCCGCCGCGACGTGTCGAAGCGCCGCCTCGGCCATGGCCCCGGGCGCAGCGATCGAAACGACCCGGGAGATCGTCAGCGAGCCGGGTGAGCGTCCGCCGAGCAGCGCCCAAACCGGCAATCCGCAGGACCGCCCAACCGCGTCGTGGAGAGCGATATCGAGAGAAGCCACCGCCGTGGGGGAACTCCGTCGAAGGGTAGTCAGCTGATTGATTGCTGCGTCGATCCGGCGGGCGTCGACGCCGATCACCGCGGGAGCGAGTGCGTCGCAGAGATCGGCGAGAACGCGCTCCGGCGTTTCGCCGGTCACCGCTTCATCCGGCGTCGACTCTCCCCAGCCAGTGACGCCGTTCCGAAGGGTCAGGCGGACGAGAATCGATTCCGTATGCGTGTACGTGGCGTAGGCGATGACGAATGGCTCGATCAGCGGCAGCCGAACGGGAATGATCTCGACGCTGATGACATCGAATGGCGTGGTCATCGATCGAGCGATGCTCCGGCGACGAGAGAATCCCGGTTTCGGGTGAGCAGCAGCACCGATCCTTCCGACCTGAACCCGGCCACAACGTAGCCCTCGGCCAGGTACTGTTCCAGCGCATCCCGGACGCTCTGCCGCCATTCCAGCGCCGACCCATGATCGCTTTCCAGAAGGTGGTCGATATCGGCAGGGATGGGAACCTCGGTATCAGCCTCAACGAGGGAGGGGAGCGATTCCCCCGTGAGCACCCGTTGGACCCGGTCAGCGGTCACCGGCCAGACGATGTGCAGCCGGTCGGTCGGCATACCGCCGTAGAGACCCGCGCCATAGCCGTTGCCATAGCGATTCCGTTCGTAGCGGTCGGAGAATGCGCCGAGTTTGGCGAAATTGAGGCGGGCATTGGCCGCTCGCAGCGGGTCGACCGTCCAGGTCACCGAGGTGAAGCCACGCTCGATCGCCAGAGCCGCCTGCAGGCGTTTTGCCGCGAACCCCAACCCAAAGTGACGATAGGCCGGATCCACGGCCATCATGTCCGAGCAGAGGCGAGGCTCGCCATTCACGAATCCGCCAATCGAGGTGACAAAGCCGACGAGCTGCGGTTCGACTGTTTTGAGATCGAAGACGCCGATCACGTCGCCGCCGGTTTCCTCGACGCCGATCAACATGGTTGCGGCCATCAGGTCCCGCTCGCTGACCCCGAACACGCGCTGTTGCAGCTCTTCGACCACCGTCAGATCGTCGATGCCGCGCAAGAGCCGGAATTCGAACTCGAACTCGCGGACAGCGGCTCTCCAGCAATCGTGCTGGCGTCCGGGGCAGGGCCAGAATCCCGATTCCTCAGGGGTGCTGACTCGACGTTTTGACATGGGAGGCAAGCCAACCGTGCTCATCAATTGACCTCGTCCAGGATCGTTATACAGATCCCGAAAAAACAGGCGAAAACCACGAAAAAAGAGCTGATTGTGTCTCACGCCAGCAGCGCGAATGCGTCATATGAACACGAGACGGAAACGAGGCAACGCCGGCTCCTCGCTTCCCGGTTTCGAAGTCACATCGAGTCACGCGGTCTCCAGCAGAGCGGACCGCAATTGTGGAGAACGGATCATGAACATCGCAATTGGTCGCCGCCGGCTGGTCATCAACGTCATCGCTGAGCAGGCGGAATCCATCGCCGACCGATTTCCATCCTCGGTGACCGCCACGGACAAGGAACTGGCGAGCATCGAAGCGCGCCGCCTGGCCAAATACGATCGCAACCGGTGGGAATCGAACGCCGCGCTCTATGGCATCGGACACCCGCGCTAAGAGGAAAGATATCCGGTTTATGAGTGAATCAGCCGCCATTCTTCTCATCGGTTTGTTGCTCTTGATCGCGCTCGATCTTCTCGCTCTTCGTTTCGGCGCCGACAGCCGCCGGCTGGACAACAAGCCGGATCTCTAGACCGCCGGCGGCATCTTCCGCACACATCTTATCCCCACCCCTCTCGCTGCGCAGAAGCGTCCTGATTCAGGGCGCTTCTGTGCTGTTTGTCGTAGGTGACGCAGGCGCCTGATAGTCGGGAATGAGCGGCTGGAGAAAATCGGGAAGGTCGAACGCGACATTGGGGGCCTCGACCAGAATCAGCTCGCTATCGGTCCATGCTTCCGGGCTTTCCAGCGGTTCGAGATGAATCGTCACCTCGGTGCCGGGAAGCGACTGCTCGACCCGCTCCTCGATGCGGAGCGACGTGTCGTGCGCGTGTTTCAATGAGGTGGCGCCCGGCAACAAGACATGGAGATCGACGAATCGGGTGGCGCCGGCTTTCCGCGTACGCAAGGCATGGAAAGTTTCACCGTCGTCGAGCGCGTCCTGCACCGCGGCCCGCACCAGATCTTCCTCTTCCCGGGGGAGGGACTTGTCCATCAACCCGTCGAATGATTTCCGCAGGAGGGAGACGCCGGTCCGGAGAATATTCAGCGCGATAAGGATGGCGATGGCCGGATCGAGCCGGGAGACATCGGTGATGGCGACGAGCGCGATGCCAACCACCACGCCGAGCGATGTCCAGACGTCGGTCATCAGATGCTGACCGTCGGCTTCCAGGACAATCGAGTCGTGTTCCCTGCCGACGCGGAGAAGCATCCGGGCGACGACGAAATTGACGATCGCCGACACGAGGGTGATCGCGATGCCGACGCCGATCGATTCGAGCGGTTGCGGATTGAGGAGGCGCTGGGATGCATACCAGATGATGCCGCTGCCGGCCAGCAGAATCAGTCCGCCTTCCACGGCGCTGGCGAAGAACTCGATCTTTTCGTGACCGTAGTTGTGGCTGCGGTCGACGGGGCGCATCGAGAACCAGAGGGCAAAAAGCGCGGTGATGGCCGCGACGAGATTGACGCTCGATTCGATCGCGTCGGAGAGCAAACTGACCGAACCGGTGACGCCCCACGCCCCGAACTTGAGCGCCAGCGTGATGAGTGCGGCCGCAATCGAGAGCCAGGCCCACCGGACCAGACTGATTCGCCCATTGCGGTTGGGTGATCCTGATTCGCCGATCGGCGTGGCGGAAGGACTGCTCATTTGCGCAGTCTACGATTCGGAGCTCTGTTCCGTCAGTCGAGGAGGGTGTCGAGGGTTCGTTGCAACGCCCGCAGGTGGCCAAATGAGGCGGTGCCGGGTTTGAGCTGCGTCACCGGAATGCGGGAGAGGGTTCGGGCCAGACCATGCACCTGCTCCGCGAGCCGCTCCTGGTCGAATGGCGCCGCCAGGTCGGCCTGGGCCGCTGCCGCCAGCTCTGCCCGGTCGGCTGCGTTGCCGGAGGTCGCTTTGCGGATGAGATCGAGGAGGCCGATCGCGTCGATCTCGGGCGCCGATTGCGCTTTGCCGGTCACGCTCTTGCGAAGCTCGTCGAGTTTAAGCGCGACTCCGGCGGGGGTGTCTTCGAAACTCGCCGCTTTGATCAAGCGGGCCAGCTGCGTCGCCTGCAGTGCGGTAAGACCGTCGGCCACGATCGCGTCGCGCAGCGCAAGCTGGGCATTCGGGCTCAGACCCTGCAGGGCGCGACTCTGTTTTTCGGAAAGCCGGCCGCTGCGAATGTCCTCCTGGATCGATTCATGGAGTTTTTCAGTTCCCAGAAGCTGGAAGAGTCTGCTCCGCTTCAATCCGACCGCGGCAGCAACGTCTTC
Organism: Thermomicrobiales bacterium; assembly: GCA_019637585.1. Taxonomy (GTDB): domain Bacteria; phylum Chloroflexota; class Chloroflexia; order Thermomicrobiales; family UBA6265; genus JAHBVL01. Next base: position 32,132 of record JAHBVL010000010.1, read on the forward strand.
CCATCCCGCGTCGTCCATCTGCGTTTTGAGGGCACGCAGTGCCGCAGCGCGATCGACGGCGTTGAGGTCCTCGCGGACGATGTTCTCCATCAGCTGATGGACGAGCAGGCGTTCTCCCGAGACCTCGCGGACGATGGCTGGAATGGCGGTCAGGTGGGCTTCGCGGCTGGCTCGCCACCGGCGCTCGCCATGGACGATGACGTAGATGTCGTCCGCTTCGTCGTACCGAACGACGATCGGCTGCAGCACACCCTCTGCTTCGATACTGGTGACAAGCTCCCGCATCCGGTTTTCATCGAAGGTCCGGCGCGGTTGCGTGGGGTCGGGAACGATGCGATCAAGCCGGATTTCCTTGGCGGTGGTCAGATCCGCCACACCGGTGGCGCGGGGTCGCGTGTCGGTGAACAGGGAGTCGACCGTAAACCGGCGGCGCTGTGCCCCTCCCTGGCCGCTTCGTGAAGCCGGAGTCGTGGTGCTAGACATGGAGCGCCTCCGAAGGCTGGATGGCGATCAGCATGTCGTCCGCGGGTGGACCTTCCTCGATCCAGGCGGCGACCTGCCTATATGCCGTCGCCACGGGAGAGCGGGGCATGTATTCGAGCACGCTCGTCCGTCCGGCGATCGATTCGGCGCTCTTGACCGACAGGGGGATCGCGGGGAGGAGCGGATAGTCGGAAAACGCTTCCCGCAGCGTCGCCATCATATCGATCGCCAACCGGGAATTGGCGTGGACCTTGGTCGGCAGAAATCCGAGCACCTGCAGACCGGGGTTCAGCCGCCGGATCTTGTCGATCGTCATGAAGAGGCGGTCGAGCACCATCAGCGACAGGGGGTGGGGTTCGATTGGGATGATCAGCTCCTGCGTAGCGACCAGGATGTTGACCGAGATGATGTTCAGCGCCGGCGGCGAGTCGATGAGCACGTAGTCATACGCACCGAGATCGAGACTGCGGAGGCGGTAGTCGAGCTGGCGTTCCCGTTCCAGTACATTGAGCAGTTCCAGCTCAGCGGCGGCCAGATCCGGATGGGACGGAGCGAGATCGACGCCGGCCAGATTCGTGCCGACGATCACCTGATTGATGGTCACATCGTCGTCGAGCAGGAGATCGTAGACCGAAAGATCGAGCGACTCGACATCCGCGCCGGCCGCCATCGTCAAACTGGCCTGGGGATCGAGATCGATCGCCAGCACCTTCTTGCCCCGCTCCGCCAGTGCCGACGCGACGTTGAGGGTGCTCGTGGTTTTTGCGGTGCCGCCCTTCTGATTGAAGAAGGCAATGGTGCGGGTCATCGAACGAGAACCTCGACGGGGATCGAGTGTACGTACGGAACGAGGATACCATAGGGGTGAGCAGTCGGCAGTCAGCAGTCAGCAGTCGGGACTACGTCACTACGTAGTGCCCGACTGCGCGTGAAATACGCAACCTTGCGGATGCCGGGGCTGGTAGGGGGTGGCAGGATAACGGTGGCGATTGGTATCGCCGTAATTGGTTGCCTGGAGAACATATGAGGAGTATGACGATGGAATCGGTAGTTACTCGGACCTTCGAGCGCGGAACCATGACGGAGCCGCCGGTGTCATCGCTGGTCGAGCGGTTGATGACGATCCATCACGGCACCCGGGATGGATACTATGAGATTCTGGCCGACCATGGTTCGCTGACCTACCTGGAGCTTGCGGCCGCCGCGGGGACATCGGGGGATGCCGCATTGACCTGGCTGGAGACGCAGGTGTCGCTCGGGGTCATCCTGTGCGATGCACGGCGAGTGCCGGTCTGGGAGCGACGGTACCAGCTGCCTGCAGCCCGGGCTTCGTTCCTGCTCGATCTCGAAGACCCGTTTTTCACATCCTATTCAGAAGCCGCCTAAGCGTTCTTCTTTCGATCCTGCCCCTGGCGGGCGCCAGCGGGACCCTCGTCCGACACAGGGGTTCCGCTGGTGTTGTGTGGGGGGTGTGCGGAGTCCGGAGTCCGGAGTCCGTGGTCCGAAGTCCGAAGCCCGGGATATCCCGGTCGTCCTGACTGCCGACTGCCGACTGCTGACTGCCAGATTTGTGCTTTATGCTTCGCAATCTCAAAGGAGGAAATAGTCCATGTGCTCAATCGCACCTCCCCCGCCGACGGGCGCCGAACGGGCTGACGCATTGCTCGAACGGATTTTTTCGTCGGTTCTGGCGACGTTCGATATCTATGCCATCAGCCTTGGCGACCGGTTGGGCTACTACCGGGCATTGCAGCAGCACGGACCGCAGAATGCCGCCGGGCTGGCGGTATTGACAGGCACGAACCAGCGCTACACCCGCGAATGGCTGGAGCAGCAGGCGACGACCGGCATTCTCGATGTTGCCGCCAGCGCCGAGTCGGACGACGAGCGGGTGTATGCGCTGTCTCCCGAGTTCTGGCCAGTGCTGACCGAAGCGGGGAATCCTTCCTATGGTGTGCCGATGGCTCGACTAGCCACTGGCGCGGCTGCTCCCTTCGATCTGCTGGTCGAGGCGTTTCGGAGTGGCGCCGGGGTGCCGTACGAGGACTATGGCATCGACCTGCTGGAGGGGCAGGGGGAGATGAACCGTCCCCAGTTCCAGCACTTTCTGGGGTCGTGGGTGACCGCGATGCCGGATGTCGAGCGGGTGCTGAACGACGCCTCACGACCAGCGCGCATTGCCGATATCGGTATGGGCACGGGGTGGTCGAGCATCGCTTTGGCCAAGGCCTTTCCGCATGCCATCGTCGACGGATATGACCTCGACGAAGCGTCGGTCGTCGCCGCCAATCGCAATGCGGCAGCGGAAGGCGTCGCCGACCGGGTGACCTTCCATCATCGCGATGCGGGCGATTCCGATTTGGCCGGGAAATACGATCTGGCCACGGCATTCGAGTGCATTCACGATATGTGGGACCCCGTGTCCGTTCTGGGCTCGATGCGGCGTTTGGTCGGTCCCCGCGGCACCGTTCTCGTGATGGACGAGCGGGTCGCCGATCAGTTTGGCGCCATCGGCGACGATGTCGAGCGGTTCATGTATGGGTTCAGCTTTCTCCACTGTCTGCCGGTGGGAATGGTGAAGCGTCCGTCGGCGGGCACAGGCACCGTCATGCGGTCGAGCACGTTCAAGCGGTACGCAACGGAAGCGGGATTCGCGAATGTCGACATTCTGCCGATCGAGAACGACTTCTTCAATTTCTACCGCCTGACGCCATAGGCGACGGTCGGAAATCCGGGAGCAGGGGTACGCGACCAACGTTCGCGAAGATACCGGGACTGCTCTACGCCGTCGGGAAGTGGAAGCGATGTGGTGGTAGCATCGTGGCACGAGGCGTGATCTGAATTTGGTGGTTGATTCAGACGGAACCCGGCCATGGAGCTTCTCGAACGGGAAACGTATCTGGCGGAGATGCACGGGTTGCTCCGGCAGGCCGACCGGGGTCTGGGCGGCACCCTCTTTCTCAGTGGGGAAGCTGGCGTGGGCAAATCCTCGCTTCTCCGCGTGTTCGCCGGCCAGGTTCCCGATGCAGTCCGGGTGCTTTGGGGCGGATGTGATCCGCTGACGACGCCGAGACCGCTTGGTCCACTCATCGACATGAGCGAACAGATGAGCACGGCGGTCAGGCGGCTCCTTCGAGAGTCTGCGTCTCGCACCGAGCTCTTCGATGCCGTCAGGTCGGATCTGGCGAAGCCGCCACCGACCTTGATGGTCATCGAAGACGCTCATTGGGCGGATGAGGCGACGCTCGATCTGCTTCGCTATCTCGCCCGTCGCCTGGCCACCGCCTGCACTTCTGGAATCTGCGAGAACGCAAGCTGGCCCAGACGATCGACCTGGGTAAGGAACACCAGATCACGCTCGAAGTGCGTCCTGCGCACAATCCGGCGAACACCTATGGCTTCGTCAACTCTGTGGTGAATCTGAACGATCTCTCCTCTGCGATCTGGCTGTGGAATCGAACTGACGCAGGAGAGTGGGAAGCGATGAAGATCATCGAGATCCCGGCGGAACCCGCCGATGAAGCGCTCCTGCCGCCGGCGATCAAGCCGTTCGGCGCGGTTCCGCCACTCGGCGTCGCGCTAGCCCTCAGTCTTGACGACAGATTTCTCTACGTCACCTGCTGGGGCACGGGTGAGCTGCGCCAGTATGACGTTTCGGATCCGCGCAATCCCGAGCTGACCGGGTCGGTGCGGATCGGGGGCATCGTGGGCCGGAACGGCCACCCCGCGGTGGACGGACCCCTCAATGGTGGGCCGCAGATGGTCGAGGTCAGCCGCGACGGGCGGAGGATCTACGTCACCAATTCGCTCTACGTTCCGTGGGACGAGCAGTTCTATCCGGACGGCATCAAAGGCTGGATGGTGAAGATCGATGCTGGTGCGGACGGCGGTATGGAGCTCGATCCCGACTTCTTCGTTGATTTCGGCGATCAGCGGCCGCATCAGGTGCGGTTGCACGGCGGAGATGCCTCCACTGATTCGTTTTGCTTCGTCTAGCTGTCCGCCGCAGGCAACGCGAAAGGAGCGGAGATGAATCTTCCCGATACGCTGTGGCCACTGGCGGCGCTCCTCGTGCTCGGCGCATTTCACGGGCTGAATCCTGCTATGGGCTGGCTGTTTGCGGTGGCGATCGGATTTCAGGAGCGGAGCGGCCGCTCGGTGGTGGCGGCGCTTGGTCCGATTGCGCTCGGCCATGCCCTGGCGATTGCTTGCGTGGCGATGCCGGTTGGACTGCTCCAGATTGTTGTGCCGCACGGACCGATGATGGTGCTGAGCGGTATCGTGTTGATCGGCTGCGCGGGGTGGAAAGTGGCGACCCGTTTCCGGCATCCTCGTTGGGTGGGGATGCGCGTCAAGCGCCGCGAATTGGTGGCGTGGTCGGCGCTGATGGCCGCCGCGCATGGCGCCGGAGTAATGCTGATACCGGCGATTTCTGGGCTGACATCTGGCGACCAGCCATCCGCAGCGGCGAGTGGAGGGCATTTGGGGCATGCGCATCATGCCCGCATGGCAGAACCCGGTGTCTCTCTCCTCTCGGCGATGTTGGCGGTTTCACTTCACACCGCTGCGATGCTGGTGGCCATGGGTGTGGCTGGTCTCGTCGTCTACTACTGGATCGGAGTCGATATGCTTCGCAAGGCGTGGATCAATTTCGATCTCGTCTGGGTGGGGACGATGGGACTGACGGGAACGTTTTCCGTCATGATCGGTATCTGGGCGCTGGCTGCGTAAAGTGCGTTGTGCGGTGGCTGATTGCTGAGTGAAACGAGCTCCGGGAGGCCCGTGTGCCTCCCGGAACGCCTGGAGGTTTCACCCCGGTCTGACACAGGAATTGTGCAGAAAACGATCAACTAATCATTTATTTACTATAGGTTTACTTTGAGGTTTCAGAGGCGTAGGATAACGGTGGACTCTCGCGCATGCCGAGCAGATGGCGTGCTGGAATCATCTGCCGGTCAATACAGCAAGCATTGGAACTTGCAGAGGAGGAAGGGATGGAAAGTAGAAGATTCGATGCCCTTACACGCGCCATGGCGGAGGGAGCCTCTCGCCGTAGCGTGATCAAGGGGCTGTTTGGCGGCGCCGTCGCGATGGCCGGCACCGCAGTGGCCACGAGAGGCATCGGGGCACAGGAGTGTCTCGATCCGCCCGACGACATTTGTGCGGGCGGGGGTGGAGATAACCCAGACGGTTGTTCCTGTAATGGTGGGGCGGGTGTCTGCACGGGTGGTTGGTGTATCGATCCAGCCACGCTGTGCGGCGACACCTCCTGCGGCGGGAATCCGGATTGTCAGCAGTGTATCGAAGAACAATGCACGCTGGTCAATCAGGGTGGCTCCTGCAATGGCGGGGCCGGAATTTGCGAAGGCGAATGGTGCGTCGATCCGCCAGAGTGCCCGTCGTCTGACGGCGCCTGCACCAATGGTGGTGGCACGATTCCGGATGGTTGTGAGTGCAACGGCGGCGCGGGTGTCTGTGCCGGCGGTTGGTGCTGCAACCCCAGTCAGCTCTGCGGCGAATCCTGCTGCTCCGGTAATCCGGATTGCGAATACTGCAACGAAGGCGTTTGCACCACGTACAACCAGGGTGGTTCGTGCAACGGCGGCGCCGGCATTTGTGAGAACGAGTGGTGCGTCGATCCGCCGACATGCCCCGAGTACGAAGGAAACTCCTGCACGGCGGCCGGTGGCACGATTCCGGACGGTTGTCCGTGCGGCGAGGATGCGTACTGCCACATTGGCTGGTGCGCACACGAGTGGCAGATCTGTGGAAATGAGATCTGCGAAGGCGACAGCGAGTGCATCGTGTGCGTCGGCGAACATTGTGAGCTGATCAACCAGTATGGCTCTTGCAATGATGGCGCTGGTGTCTGCTGTGGTCAGTACTGTGTCGATCCGGAAGACGAGCTCTGCTGCCCGGATGGTGGTTGTGATGAGTGTCATTACTGCTACGCCGGCATGTGCAGTCCGATTTGTGGCGAGGGCCTCTCATGCTGCCCGGACGGCGATTACACCTACTGCGCCGATCTGTACAGCGATCGGTGGGACTGCGGCGCCTGCGGCTACGGCTGTGAAAGCTGTGAAGTCTGCTGGAACGGCTACTGTGTCGAGACTGAGGAGTGCTGCGGCGGCGTTGGTGACAGCTGCGGCTACGAAATCAGAGCGGCATTCGGCGGTGGTTCCGATCAGCTGAGCTGCTGCGACGGCCTGGTCTGCTGCAACCCGGACAACGCCGGTGACGACGATGATGATGACGACGATGATGATTGGGGCGGATCGTACTGCGCGGAGTGCTGCACCAATTGGGATTGCCCGAAGGGTGAGTACTGCAAGCATGGCCGGTGCAAGAAGAAGCATCATCACCATCACAAACCAGGCAAACCCGGCAAGCCCGGCACGCCAGACGAGGTCGACACCCTGCCAAACACCGGATCAGGCGACACAGCTGGCAACAGCGGCGCCTGGTTGGGAGCGGCGGCGCTCGGTGCGGCGGCCTACTTCGCGGGCAAGACCCTGCGGAGCGAGACTGCCCAGACTGAGGCGGACAGCGTCAGCGAGTAGCGTTCGATAACGACTCTCCAGCAAGCAACGGCCGCGTCGAAAGACGCGGTCGTTGTTTGTTGCTTTGAGACGGCGAGGCGGCAAGGCGGCAGGGTGAAAGAACGTGAGTCTCTTTTTCTTCCCGACCGAGCGACGGGTGTTTCTCGTTCACCGCGACCGGCAATCGCCGCCCGATGTTTCCGCCGTGGGATCGGGGGATCGAGCGTCGGGCCACAGGTGCCCGAACTACACTCTGCCGGACCCCGGACCCCGGACCCCGGACCCCGGACCCCGGACCCCGGACCCCGGACCCCGGACCCCGGACCCCGGACCCCCGGACCCCCGGACCCCCGGACCTAGTCGGCAGCCGATAGCGCCGTCGCGGCGGCGGCTTCTTCCTCGGCCTGGCGTTGTTCGGCCGACTTGATCACGATCTCGTCGTCGATCATGAAGTAGGAGAGAACGGCAACGGCCAGCATGGCGACGCCTGAGAAGATGACCGACCGGTCCATCCCCTTCATGAAGGCTTCGGAGCTGACGTGCTGAATCGTTGCGATGCGATCGTCGCTGATGCCCAGCTCGGTGGCGATTGCCTCCACGACATGACCGCCATAGTTCATCCCCGACCCGATGACGCCGGCAAGCTGCGCGACAGAATCCGGCGCGTCGGCCAGCGTGTCTCGCAGCTCATCCGAGTTACGGAAGTGGTCCTGATAGGCCCGGTTGGCCAGCGTCCCCAGGAGCGCGACGCCGAAGGCCGTCCCGATTTCCCGCAATGAGCCATTGACCGCCGATGCGACGCCGCTCTTGTCGCTGGGCACGCTGTTGAGCACTGCGGTGGTCATCGGCGCCCAGATGAAGCTCATCCCCAGACCGATCACCAGAAAAGCCGGCAGGAGATACCAGTAGGACGAGTCGGTGCCGGTCAGGAGAAGCAGGAGCGTTCCCACTCCTGTCACTGACATACCGAAACTGAGGAGGCGGCGTGGTCCGAGTTTGTTGATCATCGACCCGGAAATTGGCGAGAAGATCATCATCACCACGACCATCGGCAGCAAAGCGAGACCAGTCTTGATCGCCGAGAAGCCATGGACGTTCTGCTGATAGAGGGTCAGGAAGAAGGAGACCCCGGTGATCAGGAAGGCGATCATGAACGAATCGATGTTCGCGCCCGTGAAGGTGCGGGACCGGAAGAATTCGAGCGGAATCATCGGTCGTTCGGTGTTCGCTTCCACCCAGATGAAGATCGGCAGAAGAATCGCAGCAACGGCGAAGGCCAGCAGGATCACGGAGTCGGTCCAGCCCCGCTCGCCGGCTTCGATCAATCCCCAGGTGAGTGAGGCGATGAATCCCGTGATCAGGATGGTGCCGGGGATATCTGTGGCGACTGTGCCCGACTCATCGCGCGATTCGCGAACAGTGGCCATGGTCACCAGGAAGGCCATGATGCCGATCGGGATGTTGATCAGGAAGATCCATTCCCAGGATGCGTACTCGACGATGGCCCCGCCCACGATCGGACCGAGCGCCAGGCTGGAAACCGAGACGGCGCTCCAGATGCCGACCGCTTTGCCCCGTTCTTCCGGCGGAAAAGCTGCCGAGATGAGCGAAAGGGAGAGGGGCATGATGAACGCCGCGCCAAGACCCTGCAGCGCGCGCATGATGATCAGCATTTCCATGCTGTTGGAAAAGGCGGCGATGAACGAGGTGATCGTGAACATCGCCAGACCGGCCAGGAACCAGCTCTTGCGGCCAAACCTGTCGCCAAGACCACCAGCCGTGATCTGCAATGATGCGAACACCAGCGTATAGGCCGAAACGACCCATTGGAGCTGGGTCGTGGTGGCGTCGAGTTCGCGCGAAATCGTCGGCAGCGCGATGTTGACGACCAGGTTGTCCAGAAGCGCCATGAAGAGCGCAAAGCAGGCGGCTATCAGCGTAAACCACTTCGCGTTGCCATCGGTCACACGACCGTTCAATCCACTTACCTGCGCCATAGAACGACCTCCAGATTAGGTGAGCATCCTCGTATGTCTGCAACGTGCCGGGTCCACTCGACGCATCATCAGCCGCCCTGGTAGACCCCGGCTGGTTGGATCAACGCGCAGGGGTCTCCGATGTGAGATTCGACACATCCGCTTGCGATAGGGAGCGCCGGGCCCGGACCGGACGTTGCGAGTTCGCGATTGCCGGCGCCACTGCGCCAGCATCTATCCTACGAGTCGGCAGCGCAGAGTCAAGTGCTTATTCCGGGCAATCTGGAAATGCACAAGGGGAAGGGATTGGGCGGACGGACCAAAGTCCGCCCGCCCATTCTGTTGCCTAGCGCCCGGTGGACTCGCGCGCCGTCGCGAAGCGCGGGCGGAGGACCGCTGTTCCGGCCAGGAGCGCCGCCACAGCCAGGAACAGCCAGGCGTTGGTCTGGTCTCCGGAGCGGAGGGTGTCGCCATGTCCGGTATTCGGCAACTGGTCGATCGAGCCAACGCCGTCACCAGGTTTGCCTGGTTTTCCAGGCTTCCCGGGCTTGGTGGGATCAGTCGGATCGGTCGGGTCCGTCGGATCGCCGCTCACCTTCTCCACGATGGCGAATGGCGAGAAGTGATCGGTCTGGCCGCAGATCAGTCCAGCGACCGGGTCGTTCGACGTCGTGATGTCGACCCAGGCGTCGCCGTCGTAATGCAGGAGCGCCACCTCTTCCGGATTCTCGAAGTAGCCGGGATCGTAGGCCAGGCAGAGCGTGGCGATGCCGTCGAAGGTAGCGGTCGTGGAGATGTCGAAGAAGAGTCCGCCGACCTCGAAGAGTCCCGCTGGAAGCGCAGGTAGTTCGTCGATGTCGTCGCCGGTGATCTGCTCGATTGTTGTCACACCGGGCGACGTGACGTTCGGGAAGGTGATCGATGAGCCCTCCGGGGCGCCCTCGGGTTCGATCGTGATCGGTGTTTCGGACGCGGGCGTGTTGGGCTCTTCTCCGCCCCCGCCGAGCGACGGCACAACGCCGAATGGCGAGAGACTGGTGACGTCGCCGCAAATCTCCCCACTGGCCGGATAGCCGGGGCTGGTGATGTCGACCCAGTCGCTCCCATCGAAGTGGAGAAGGTGGTCGAGCGGGTTGCTGGAGGGCAGACAGATGGTGATGGTGCCGTCGTAGTTCGCCGTGGTCGTGATCTCGTAGTACGTCGCGTCTCCAAGGGAGAAGAGCGCGCCGCTCGGCTGCTCGGGAAGCTGGAGGGGCGAGATGACGTCGATCGTGGTCAACCCGGAATCGGTGACCGTCTCGAATTCGACGCTCGCGCCAGATACCCCGATCGGCTCAACCGTCACCCCGGAGCCGGCCGCGGTGTTCTCGCCGTGAACGAGTGTGACGTTGACCGGGCGAACTTGGCCCATGGTCACGCTGCGCGGTTGCGCCAATGGTTGACCGGTTGGCGCAACCGTCTCAATGATGTTGAAAAGTCCGTTGCTTGGCCAGATAGTCGTTGTGATGGAGATGATGCCGTCTTCGTTGTCATCGCATCCCCTCTGGACCCAGCTCACATTCCAGGCAGTGATGAGCACGCAGGCTCCGGTGACGGCCGAGCCTGATGCATCGACCGTCTGTATGACGAAGAAGGTGCGCAAGTCGGGTGGGGCAAACACGATGGTATGGGCTGTCGTCTCCGGCAGGGTGATCTCATCCTGGCCGCTCGACAAACCACCAATCATGATGCTGACGTAGTACGTGCCATCTTCCAGACCGTAAAGCCTCAACGTTCCGTCGACGACGCCGTCGGCAGAATCTGGGTAGCTGAAGCCCAGCGACTCGTCCTGGATGTAAAACTCCGCGCCCGGGATGAGATTGCCGGCGGCATCCTCCGCGGTGAGGACGAGTGAAAGCGGCTGCGCGATGTTGACGACGTCGATGGATGCGACACTCTCGAGATCGACGTCGACCGGCGCGGCGATGCCATATCCCCATGGCGCTACCGTCTGCGTAACGGTCACGTTGCCGCCGATGTTGTAGAGCGTTGTGACGCCATCCAGTGCGCCGTCATGGCCGTCGCATGTTTCCTCGAGTGTGCCGGGATCGAAGCAGCCGCCAGCCAGCGGATCGCCATTGCCATCCTCGAGATGAATCGTCAACACACCGTCGGTGCGCGACGTGAAATCGATGCCGACGGGCGTGACAGCGCCGTCGACGATCGAAACGGGGATGTTTCCCGAGGGAGGCCCGGCGAATCCGACCGGGAATACAGCAGAGACCTCGTAGTCGCCGGCAGGAAGGTTGTAGAAGGTCACCTTTCCATCCGCTGCCTGGAAGAGGGTTGCATCGCAGACCGACATCGCGTTCGATCCCGAATCCGCCAGCTGAATGCAGACGTCAACGCCCGGGTTGCCAGGGACGCCATCGAATGAGAGGGAGACGACGAGCGATGGCGTGAGCTGAACGGTTTCGACAACGACGCTCGGGACGGGGGATTCGATCGTAACCGAGTGATCGAACACGCCAACGCCGAGTTGCGGTCCCAGCCATTGCGACAGCGTGGCGACATACGTGCCGGGTTGAACCGCCAGCGAACGGAAGATCATGCTGCCGTTGGGTTGCCCATCTTCATCGTCATAGGCGTCGAAGTTCCCGATGTTGAAGCCAAGTCCCGGGAAGGGTGCGCCGTTTTCGTCGACAACGTTGAACTGGAGCACGGAGGGTGCCGACGTACGGGCGTGTTCGAACCGGTAGACCACGGTTTCGCCGGGAGCCGCGGACAGCGACTCCGGCAACTCGCTGACCAGCTCGAACCCGGAGGGCGGATAGTACTCAGCAGTCTCAAATGACTCGACGATCGTCGACGGGGAATAGGGCAGTGGACCGGTGTACATGACGATGACGGAGTCGAGACCAGGGCTGTACTCGACATTCTGCTCGTCGCAGAACGTATGGAAGTCCCAGAGCGAGCCGCCAACGATGGAGCTGACTGACACACAGACGCTGATGCCTGCCGCTGCCAGCGGCAGCAACTGGCCATCCTGCCCGACCAGCTCGATCACGATGCGTCCGTGGGTTTCCATGTCCGGTTCGGGAACAGGAGGAGAGGTGGCGAAATAGACGAAGATCCAGGTATCAGCGCTCGCGTTGATTTCGACGGATTTCGATTCCACGTTTGCGTCACCGAATCCCTCGGGGGTCTCGATCAGGGTGACACAGTACGAACCGGGGTCGATTGCTGCCTGACCAGAGCCGGATACGCCGTCGATGATCACCTGCGCGACCTCGTCGCCGGTCGTCTGGCAATCCGATCCCTCGGTGACCGAGAACCGAGCGCCGCCTGGCGGCATGGTCTGTGAATAGGCCTCGATCCTGAGCATTCCCTGTCCGGTTGGTTCCAGGACGACCCAGTGATCGACTGTCGTGCCGGGCGCCGCCGAGAGTGTGGTTGGCAACGACTCCGGATCGGCGAGCTGCCAGAGCGGCAGCGGCGTGAAACTGGTCAGGGTCGCGCCCGACGCGGTCACATAGATCTCGATGACCGAATCAGTGCCCTGGGGGCCGGTGAAGTGATCGGAGTCGCAGATCGTCGTGATGTCGTTCATCTGCGCGGGGGTGATGTCGACGCACGAATCGGCGAAATAGACCGGGTTGTCTTCCGCGTCTACCAGATGGAGCCGAACCAGGCCGAAAACGGATGGATCGGGGGGCGGTGGTGGATACACCGTGTAGGTTGCACTGATCGACGTCGTCTGGCCCGACTGAATCGTGACGCTATGGACGTCGGGGGAAACGCCGGAGTAGCCCGCTGGACCCGTGTAATAGAGGACGCAGTACATGCCCGGTTGCAGCTCATCATTGAGCGCGATGCCCAGGTTGTCGGTGGAGATCGTTGTGACATAATCCTCAACGAACGCGCAATCGGGAACTGTGGCGTAGACCTCCCATTGCGAGGACTCTACAGGCAGGTTGTTGCCGTCGCGAACCGTCAGCTCCAGGGTTCCGGGTTCCGCCGCTGCCGTGACAGGAGAATCCTCACCGGATGGTGGGGTGGATTGCGATGAGTCGGTGTCCGATGCGCCGGACTGATCATCGGGTGTTTCGGTGGTGCCTGGCGGGCCGGTTTGCCCGGTATCGGCGTTTTCGGAGGACTGATCGCTGGTTCCGGATGGCTCAGTCGGCGCCGGATCGCCTGATTCGGCGACCGTCTCTTCGGTGGTTGGAGGCTGCGTGTCGTCCGACTGCGCCCCCGCCATTTGCGGGCCAGAAATGGGAAGAATGAGCGCGCTCACCAAAATGAGCGCCACGATCAATCTCGGAATGCGGGTGTCGAGGACCATCGAACAGCTCCCAACTCACTGGTAGAGACGTGTCGCACATACACATACCGCCCCTTCGGCCAAGACCTGTTGCGTACATCCCTGGCGCGGTGGAGCGGCTGTTCTTGCCATATCGGCGTCTTACTTTCCGGAACTCTAGCAAAACCATGCCAGACCGTCTACGCAATGTGCAGGGCGTCGACGAGTAGGGCACAATCGACCGAGGAACGGCCAAGCCAGGGAGGATCGACATGTCCAGAATCGCCGTCGAACGGGTCTATGACGATCCTGCTGCATTGCCCGCCGGGAAGCGAATCCTGGTCGACCGGCTGTGGCCGCGCGGTCTCACCAAAGAGCGGGCGGCGCTCGATCTCTGGTTGAAGGAGATCGCCCCAAGCACTGAGCTTCGCCGGGAGTTTCACAGCGGGGCGCTGGACTGGGATGCGTTCCGCAAGCGGTACATCGCCGAGGTCGATGCCAATCCAGACGCCTTTGCCGAATTGCTCACTCAGGTGAAGGCTGGTCCGGTGCTGCTCCTCTACGGCAGCCACGATACCGAACACAATCATGCTCTCATCCTTCGCGATTTCCTCCAGTCCCGGCTCGACGGGCCGGGCGACTGATCTCCCCTGATCCGAACCCGGCAACGCCATCTCCGAAGAGATGACATTGCCGGGCCGGACCGACGTGCTCAGGTCAGCTCGAAAGAGGCGGTGATGCTGACGTCGTCGACCGTCGTGGCGGTGACGGCATAGCATCCCGGAGACGAGGGTGTCGTCCAGCGCACCTGGAACTTGTTCGTGGCGAAGGCCAGACCGGAGATCGCCTGCGGCGACCCGAGTGCCGAACCATCCTCACAGCTCACCGGCGTGTAGGTCAGAGAGGCGACCGATGAGAGCTCGCTCACCACATCCCCATTGAAGGTGACCGCAAATCGTAGCCAGACCTTGGTCCCGCCGGCATAGACGTTGGGCTGCCCCATCAGCACTGGACTGGTGAAGGTCGAGACTTCGTAGAGACCGGAGTTCCCCCAGAGGGTGAACTCGGCGGTCGCAGAATCACCTCCCGCCGCGGTGGCGGTGACCAGGAAGCATCCGTCGATCTCCGGCGATACCCAGGTCGTCTCGAACCGGCTGCCGGTGTAGGAGACGCCACCGATGGAATTCGAGCCACCGATGAGATCACCAGTGCCGCAATCGACCTGTTGCCAGGCAAGCGATTCGACCAACCCCAGATCGGACATCCGATCCTCGTCCCGGTAGATCCTGAAGCGGAGGGAGATCGATTTGCCTCCCTCCAGGGAGTTGACCGACTCCATCAGCACCGGGCTGAGGAACCCATCGACCGTGATGATGCCCGGGTTGCCGTAGAGCTCGATTTGCGTCGACATCGCCTGACCGTCGGATGCCTCTGCCCGGAGCCGGAAGCAGGTATCGACTTCCGGTGTGGCCCAGGAGGCGTTGAACCGGTTCGACGCGAAGGTCAGTCCGGCGAGGAGCGATCCGGCGAGCCCGCCGTCGATTTCGGCGCCCGATGTGCAATCGATCTCGACATAGCTCAAATCGGTGATCACACCTGTGTCGCTGACCAGATCACCATTGAGCGTGACCTTGAAGCGGACCGCCAGATTGCGTCCTCCCTCGTGCAGGTGATTGCCCATGACGATCGGGCTGAGGAAACCTGCGCCGAATTCGTACAACCCCGAGTTGCCCCAGAGCTCATAGTCGGCGGTGATGCTATCCCCCTCCACCTTGGCGATCAGCTGGAAGCAGCCGTCGATCTCCGGCGTGGTCCAGGTGGTCTGGAAGCGTTTGTTGACGACAACCGGCTCCGGCAGGGCGACGAATTCGCCGATCAGCACCGACGCATCGCCACACTCGACCTGCTGATAGCCGAGCGCATCGAGATAGGAGAGATCGGAAACGCGGTCCTCATCCCGATAGATGTAGAAGCGGACATTCACCGGTTTGCCGCCTTCGAGTGAGTTGACCCCGTCCATCAGAACCGGCGACTGGAAGCCGTCGATAGTGAGAATGCCCGGATTCCCCGTGAGCTCAATGGTCGATTCGATGAACTGACCGTCGACGGCTTCGGCGTGGAGGAGGTAGCAGGTGTCGACCTCCGGCGTCAGCCACGTCGTCTGGAAGCGATTGCTGGCATAGGTCAGACCGGCGATCTGGATGGGAGCGACGCCATCCAGCGCAGAGCCTGTCGAGCAATCGATCTCCTGGACGCGGAGCGTGGAGATGACCGAGGGGTCCGTTTGCAGGTCGCCGTTGAGCGTCACCTTGAACCGAATGATGAGCGTGTTGCCGCCGATCATTTCGGTGACGCCGCCCGTGACGACTGGCGCGAGGAAGCCGGCGCCGAACTCGTACCACCCCGAGTTGCCCCAGAGCTCGAAGCTGGCCGTCGCGACCGCTCCCGCTGCTTCGGCTCGCAGCTGGAAGCAGCCGTCGATCTCCGGCGTAGTCCAGACGGTCTGGAACCGGTTCGAAGCGTAGGCGAGCCCGGCAATGGCCACCGACCCACCGATCGCTTCACCGCTGACGCAGTCAACTTGTGTAGAGGTGAGCGAGTCGACGATCCCGACGTCGGTGACGCGGTCCTCATCCCGATAGACCTGGAAGCGAACCTGTACCGTTTTTCCTCCTTCGAGCGAGTTCACGCCGTCCATCAGCACCGGTGACAGGAAACCGTTGATCGTGTGGATGCCCGGGTTGCCCGTCAGCTCGAACTCGGCCACGGTCATTGCCCCATCGGTCGTCGTGGCGCTGACGATGAAGCAGCCGTCGATCTCGGGCGTCGTCCAGCGGACCTGGAAGCGGGATCCGGTCCAGGTCAGACCGGGGATGGCGACCGGATCCGTCGCTGTGGCGCACGGCTGATAGGTCACCGAGGCGATCACGGCCGGATCGGTGAGGGTGACGCCCTCCTGCTTGACAGTGAAGCGGAGGTTGATCGCAGTTCCGCCCACCATGGAGGTCACACCGCCGGCGACCACGGGGCTCTGGAAGGGGCTGATCACCATCGGCGGAGCGAGGACTTCCGGTTCGGCGATGGCGAACGGCGAAAGCGAGCTAGTCCAACCGCAGATGATCCCGTTGACGGTGTCGTTGCCCGACGTGATCGCGATCCAGTCGCCGGCGAAGTGGAGGAGCTGCAATGCCTCGGGATCGGCAAAGGCAGCTGGCTCATAGGGCAGGCAAATCTCGATCATTCCTTCGAACAGGGCGGTCGTCGAGATGTCGAAGAAGAGCGCGGTGTCGATCGAGAACCCGGCCGGCAGCGCGGGTGGGTTGGTGTCCACCGTGACCGTTGTCGTTCCGGCCTGCGTCACGTTGTCGAAGGTCAGGGTGATGCCGGTGCCGGGATCGGTGAACGTGCTGCCGGACCCTGCCGCGGTGTTTGGCGGGCTGAGATAGCCGTCGTGCACCAGGGTCATGGTGACGGGCCGGGCATCGACGAGGGTCACCGAGGTGGCCGGCGCCTTGGCGAGCCCAGTCGGCGCCGTGCTTTCGATGATCCAGTACTGGCCGATGCCGATGCTCTGGTACGGAAGGAAGATGGAGGTCTGACCATCGTTCTGTCCGTCGTCGGCGTCGCAGACAGGTCCCCAGGAGATGCTGCCCGTGCGATAGAGGTGGTAGCAGCCTCCGGGCGCCGGGGTGTTTGCTGCGTCTACGCTGTTCACAACCACATAGGGATCGGACAGGGTCTGCGCGGTAATGGTGACGTGTGTCGACACGCCATCGACGACGACGACGGTTTCGTCGTCGAAGAGAGCATGCCGGGCAAAGGTTTCCATGAATCCCGAAATCCGATACGTGCCCGGCTCGAGATCATAGGACCGTGTAACGCCGTCGACCGCGTAACCTGGCGAATCGTATCCATCGCATGGGTCATCCAGATGCGACGTGCCTTGCCATATGCGGAAGCACGCCCCGAGAATCGGATTTCCGAGCTCGTCCTCATACGTGATAACCAGTGACGCATGCTTTGGTGGGTTGACGATGTCGATCGCCGCAGTCTGACCGAGATCGATGGCAACCGGGCTCCAGTCGTAGTGGTTGCCAACGCTCGGGCGCCACTGGTAAAGACTCCCTTCCCCTGTTCCCGTGTGGAAGGTGACGATCCCATCAAAGGAACCATCGTCTTCATCGCAGAGTGATGCTCCATCGGAGACCGAGAGAAAGAAACAGGCGCCGACCGCGGGATTCCCCTGGCCATCTGTCGTGGTGACCACAAGCACGGGCGCCGCGGGCTCGATTTCGATGTTGATCTCGAGCGGGGAGGATCCGTCGTGGACAACGAGATACGGAGAGAAGGAAGGAGCCGTGGCACCACGCAGGTGAACGAGCTGCACGCTGTATTCACCCGGCGGCAAACCCCAGATATCGAGCGGCGTTGCATCGCCGTCCTGTTGCCCACAAACGTAGGCATATGACGGTGACGCGGTCGCCTGCAACTGGACACAGAACATAACATCCTGGCTTTGACCCTGATGCGTCGCGGCGATGATGGCCGAGCGCTCGAGGACGAACACTTCTTCGACCAACATCTGACCGGGCTCGACGATAACGGAGCGCACTTCCGACCATTCCTCGAGGTAGTAGTTGCCCTTGACCGCGATGGTGAACGCTCCCGAGTCTGTGAACTGGGACCAGGCAAAGGTCCCGTCACTGTCGTAATCCGACTGGCAATAGGAGTTCGGAACGTCGGTCTCCACCCACGAGCCTACGCACGAAGTTCCGACAGGATTCCCCTGTTCGTCAGTGATGTTGACGACGACCATCACCTGGCGGTTGACATCGACCTGGAAGGGAACATCGATGCTCAGGGTGTCGTTGGCAGGTATTGCGATGTGCCAGGGGAAGTTCTCCGAGCGGACATAGCCAGCCGGATCCGGATCAGTCGTCAGGTTGACCGGGCCTGACTCGACATTCGCGATGACGCCGGTGCCGTTTTCGCCGGCGCATCCCCACCGGCTCCATGTGGAGCTCTGAAGATGGAGACAACCTCCCAGACCAGCCAGAGGATTCCCTTCATCGTCGACAAACGTGAACTCCAGGTTGCCGTAGACGATTGGTTCGGCCAGCACATAGGTACCGCTTCCGTACTCCGCTTCGAGCGTGGCAACCTCGGCGCAGACCATGCCATTCGAGACACCGCCGCTGGTGATGTCTGTCCAGACGCCGTCGATACTGACGAAGAACCGGACCGTGTCGGGAAGATCGAACGATCTTGCTGACAGAGGAACGCAGATGGTGACCGGGCCGGAATACTCGGCAGAGGTGTTGAAGCTCACCCCAAATCCGGTGTCACCGTCGAATCCCTCCGGGGTTGGAGCGTTGCCGCCGCTTGCCCAGGCATAGGTGTATCCGGCACTGGCGACTTCGCTGAACGTCACGACTGCCTGCACGGTGCCGAGTGTGTTGACGACGACATTCGTCCCGGCCGGGGTGTTCGGAACCGCGCCCCAGTGCTGCACGGTGATCTCGACCGGGCGCTCGGAGCCGATGTGCAGATCGGTTGTGCGCCTTTCGTACAGCCATTCCGGCGCCCGAGTCGTGACGAGCGTGTAATCACCATCCAGGATGTTGTTCCACCTGTCGTTGATGATGGTGATACCGTCGTTGGACCCGTCACTATCATCACAGACGGATGGCCAGTAGCTGCCCGACGGCCCGACGAGCATATAGCACGCTCCGGGTGCCATCGATCCATGCTCGTCTGTGGAGGTCACGATCACGGCCTGATCGAGTTCGAGGCGGTCCATGATGAAGGTCAGCTCGAGTGGTTCAGACTCGCCGATCGTCACGATGCGTGGCTCGATAACCTGGAAGCCGTAGCTTTCACTCAGATATTGCGTCAGCTGGTAGTCGCCCGGCGGCAGGCCAAAGAAGGTCGCGACGCCGTCGATTGGATTGACCCCCGCATCGTTCCAGTTCTGGTCGCACGACATGAAGCCGTCTCCCGGCGGATCGAGCTGTACGAGCTGGTAGCAGGGATGTGGCACGAGGTTGCCCTGGCTGTCGACCGATGTGAAGATCGCGGAGGCGGACATTGATGTCACAACCCGTTCGACAAGCTGCTCTTCGTCGAGATCGACCGCGAACCAGTCGCCAGAACCCTCGTACCCGTAGGGGATGAACGTCGGGCGCACGTCAACGACGCCGGACAGACCGTAGAAGTGAGTCAACCCGTCGTTCGCATCGTCCGCGTAGTCGCAGGAGACCGTGGACGGATACATCACCTGGAAACAGACGCCGGGAACAGCGGCTCCATCCTGGTCCACCAGCGATACCGTGAGAGCGACAGCGCTCTGAACGAAATCAACGGTGAGATAGCGGGTGTTCCAGTCGCGGATGACGGCGGTTGCCGACGTGAAACTCGAGGAGTATCCAGGAGACGTATAGCCCCTGTAGACCTCGTGCGTCCCTTCTGGTATGCCGTAGAAGACAATTCGCCCGTCGATACCGTCGATACCGTCGATACCGTCGTGGTAGTCGCACGCTTCACGGATATCGCCGGCGATGTCGAAGTAGAAGCAGCTGTCGACTGGTGCATAGAGGCCATCGACCGTTGTTTCGACGATCAGAGAAGGCGAGAGGTAGACCGTCTGCTGGACCAGCGTCTGGCCAGGTGAGACCGTGAATGCAACTTCGGTTGCCCAACCGTTGTACTGCTGGAAGGGTTTCACGCCGATGGTATGCGTTCCCTCCTCGAAGGGACCAGGAACGAAGACGACGCCTCCACCCGATTGGACGGACGTGCACTCCCCAGACCACCCATCAACGGGGCCCGCGCACGCGCCCGGCAAGAGATCTCCGCTCCAGCCGTCGTACACGAAGAGGAGAAGCGATGCAGCCGCTGGTTCAGGTTCTTCCTGGATGGGGCTGAGCTGGAAGGAGACGCTCCTGAACTGCCCGGCCGAGATGTCGATCTGCTGCCGGGAGTCCGAAACCAGCTCATAATCCGCCGGTCCATCCACGTGCACAATGCAGTAGCTGCCGGGCGCCAGCTCTTGCCGTACGTAGCCCGACGCATTGGTCGTGACAGTGTCGACGACCGTGCCCTCGTCGTCGCATGACGCGTCGATGCTCACGATGTCGAACGTTGCGCCGGGTATCCCGGTCGCGATCGTGATCCCGCCGCTGCCATTCATTTCGTGGTAGATCGTGTGCGACACCACATCGCCCGCTTCCACCGCGAGCGATGGGAGCTCCGCGCCTTCAGCCAGCTTCCACAGCATTGGGGGTGAGTACGACTCGATCGTCGGGGTGGTTCCGGCCTCGATGTAGAGGTCGATGGTGCTGTCGGACGACGTGGGAATACCGGAGTAGTGATCCTCATCGCAGACAGTGGTCTGACCGTTGAACACCGGCTCGCTGAGCGTCACGCAGGCGCCGTCAGCATGTCCCGAACCCATTTCGTAATAGTGGAAGAGCGCGCCGTCACCCAGATTCCGAAGGTTGAGCCGAACCAGCCCATAGATCTCGGGGTCCGGACGCGTCGGGAAGGTGGCAAAGGTGAACGTGACGTTCGCCGTTTCCCCTTCGGTGACCGTGACCGACTGATGGCGCGCCTCTGGATCGTCGAATCCGGGCGGCGTCCAGTTGAGCCAGACACAATACTCACCCGGAGTTACATCCTCGAAAACATACACGCCATCGATGTCCGTGACCCGCACAGCGAGCTGCTGGTCTGGTTGATCGCACGTCGTGGCGGTCGTATAGAGACCGACCTGCGCAGCCTCGACGGGATGACCATTTCCGTCCTGCACCAGCGCACGAATCGATCCGGGTATGGTGTTTCCGGGGAGGAGAGCATAGCGAATTTCGACATGCGTGACCGAGCCAGCCACAACCTCCGCCGTGACTGGATCGGGAGTGAGATAGCCTGGGGTCGACCCGGTAGGCGTAAACGTGTGCGTTCCCGGCTCGAGGAGATAGACCAGCTCGAAGGAGCCGTCGAGAGCCCCGTTGAAGTCGTCGCATTCGGGTCCAGAAAGTGATCCGCCGGGGGCAACGCTGTACCGTACACAGGGATTGATGCCGGGGCCTACCAGTGGCTCAAGAGTCGCGTCCTGCACTGCGTCAATGACGACGGTGCCGCCCTGCAGTGACTCCAGCACGACGACACTCATCTCACCGACAACATCGAACGTGACGAATTCCGAGTAGAAGTAGCCGATCCCGGACCATCCGGAGACTTCATACCGGCCGGGCGGCAATGCGAAAACAGCAACGCCGTTCGGACTGTCGCTTCCCTCGGCGTTGCCTAGTCCCGATGCCACGAGAGGACCAACGCCCTCTCCCGGGACCTCTTCAAAGATTCGAATGTCGCCAACAGGCACGGGCAGACCTGATGACTTTTCGACGAGATGGAACGTGACAGGAATGGGATCGTTGCCCCACCAGGTCACGATGGTGACTGTCGTGGTGTCGGTCGCGCAGGTGTTGATCTCATTGCAGACCCGCAGCGAGACGGTGTACTCGCCGGGCTCGCCGAAGGCTGATGCGCTGACCAGTGGCGACGCTTCGTGCGTGTCGCCGGCATCGTCGAATGCACCATTGCCATCGAGGTCCCAGGCAAATGCCAGATAGTCGCCGCCAGCGCCGCTGCCATTCAGCGTGACCTGCTCACCCTCGACGACGGTGTATGGGCCACCTGCGTCGGCGGTGACGGCAATCTTTGTGTAATCCAGATAGACGTTGTATGTGAGGTCGGAACCGGCATAGGCCGCAGGTTCTGGGTTCACATACCCTGGCACAGTACCGATGGGCGAGAAGACCAATGGGCCTGCCGGGAGCGGAAACGCGTGGGCGTTGTAGACGCCGTCGACGGCTCCGTCGAGGCTGTCGCAGACCGTGGCAATCGTCACGCCTGGCTCAGCGAGCGTGCCAGAGATGATGTCGACGCACGCGTCCCAGATGTTTGGGTAGCGGAGCGGGTTGGAGTCGGCGGCATCCCGGAAGACAATGACTGGCGCGACGCTGTTGCTGTAGTAGGTCAGGTGAACCGCGTCCATGCCGATCGCGACGTTCAGATAGAACGAAAGGGGCGTGAGGAGTCCATCGGCTCCGAGGGGCGTAACGTGATAGCGGCCGGCTTCGAGCAGCACCTGGAAGAGACTGGGGTCCTGGGGATCCGCATATGTGGCTCCCCAGAGTTCCTGCGTGCCGTCCGGACCACCTTCAGGGGCGCTCATCAGAAGGAGACCAACGAAATTCAACGGCTGCCCCGTGCCACCTCTTCCATCAACGGTCCTGAACTCGACCAGCACATTGGCCACGAGCGGATTGGTGTCGTTGGCGATCTCCTCGCCGTCGTTGAATCCGTCGCCGTCCGTGTCGGGGTTCAGCGGGTCGGTGAAATGGAAGCCGCGTTCGTCGCCATCGGACAGACCGTCGCCGTCGGTGTCGGCAAGGAGAGGATTGGTGCCGAGCACATTGACTTCGTACCCGTCGCCGAGGGTGTCGTCGTCGGTGTCGCCATCAAACGGATCGGTACCGAGGAGGAGCTCCTCTTCGTCGGATAGACCGTCGCCGTCGAGGTCGCCGTCGGTCTGCATCTCTGCGACGACAAACTTCAGCCAGTTGTAGTCCGGTCCGAGGTTCTCGACGATGCCGCAGACGCTCGTCGCGGTCGGATGGGAGGTCGTCAGGTCAGTCCACCGGTAGGGAAAGTCAGACCGCATCAGCAGCCGGACGAGATACTGCGCCGAGAACGTCGCGCCGGAGTAGTCTGCGCAGATCTTGACAGGCCCGGAATACGTGCTCGTTATGCTGATGATGCGCCAGTGGAGAGAGTTCTCGAACTCAAAGCCGGTTGGCACGTACGGCAATCCGTACGAGTACCGATCGATCATCTGGGTCCAGGCGGTTCCCGCCGTCGTAACGCTGGTGAAGGTCAGCGTGATGCCATCGCCGGCGTAGATCTCGACCTCATTGCCTGTTGGGACAATCGCCTCATGATAGAGCTGATAGGTCGTCACGCCGTTGTGACCATAGGTGGGGATATACGTGTGTGGACCGCCGCTGGTGACTGTGTATCCAACTGGCGGGACATACTGGACGGCGGTGATTTCTCCCGCCGGAAGGACGACTTCGATGATGCCGTCGCCATCTTCCACCGCGGAAATCATTTCCCCGCTCGGGCCGGTCATGGAGATCGAGGCGCCCGATCCTTCGCCGAGGTGGTTGCCAAGATAGATCTCGAAGCGGAAGAGGTCGGATGGCGCCGCGACGGAGAAAATGCCGAGACTTGTCGTCGTACCGCAGATCACGCCATTGACGGGTGCCCCGTCTGAAATGTCCTCCCAGTTGCCTTCGTTGTAGGCGTAGAGGCGCGCTTCTGCTGGATCGCCAAATGGCTGGCCCGACGCATCCGCGCAGACCTCGATGGATCCGGTGTATTCGGCGGTTGTCAACACCTCCCGCAAAAGCTGACTACGAGGCGAGAAACCGGGCGGGTGCACATAACCGTACGATGGATATCGCGCCCAGGTCGTTCCCGATGTATCGAGCTGATCGAATGTGAGCGTGAATCCCTGACCGGCGTCGATTCGGACGTTCTGGCCGGCGTCAGTGTTCGATTCGCTCAGATAGATGACCGACTGGCTGCCCCCGCCACTGGCAAGTACTGTGCGGGAAGACGGAGATGGGGAGTTCAGCATCTCGTATCCGGCTGGAGGGGTCACTTCAGTGATGTAGTAGATACCGGGAGGCGGATAGAGGAAAACGTACCCATCGAGGCCAGAGTGATCATCGGCATCGCACATTGTGTAGGTTTGTTGGGTCGCGTCATTGATCACCGTCATGCACCCATCGACGGTGTCATCGACAGGCACGACTGGGATGTTTGTCCAGTTGTCGTAAAACGTGATGCTGACCATTCCCCCGTAACTCTGGGTCAGCATGATGGGCGTGAGGTCTGCCTGCGGCCCGGTGCACAGTTCAGTGTCCGTGGGGAAGCTGGCAAGGTCCAGCGCTGTCCACCATCCGGGAATCGCTGAATAGAGAAAGATGTTCCCGTACGCAGAGAAATCCACCGGATCGTACTGAATGCAGAGGGAAACACTGCCGTTGTACGACCCACCGGTCACGGTGAGTGCGAATGCCTGCGTTTCGGAAGGATTCGGGAGCTGGTCCGGTTGGTAACCTGAATATGAGTTGGGATCGATCGGCGAGGCGGTCAGCATCGCAGTTTCCTCGATCTGATCGAAGGTCACGGTGATGTTCGGGAAGCCGTCCGGAGAGAGTTGGACGTTCTCGAGCATCGCTGGCGCTGGTTCTTCGCCGTTGGGGGTGTCGTCGCAGAGATCCCCCAGCCCGTCCTGATCGGTATCGAGCTGGTCGGGGTTGGCGACCGTGGGGCAGTTGTCGTTCGCGTCGTCGATGCCGTCGTCGTCGGAATCGAGCGCCGCCGCAACGCAGTACCCGGTCGCCGGGTCGATTTCGAAGCCGGCGTTACAGGCCGGAGGTGCACGTGGATCGGTGCCTTGCGCGACTTCGAATCCATCCGAAAACCCGTCGCCGTCGGTGTCCGCGTTTAGCGGATCCGTGTTGTAGATGTTGACTTCGTCGCCGTCCAGCAGCCCGTCAGCATCATGATCCGGATTCCACGGATCGGTTCCCCAGGTGATGACCTCGGCATAGTCCGATAGTCCGTCACTGTCGGAATCGGACTGGAGTGGCAACGTGAACCATGTCCACACCTCGTCGCCGTCGAGGAGTCCATCCCCGTCGCTGTCCGCGATCAACGGTGACGTGCCCTGGATGGTCTCATCTCCATCGCCAAGACCATCGTCGTCCGAATCGGGGTCGGTCGGACTTGTTCCGTAGGTATAGACCTCCTCTCCGTCGAGCAGGCCGTCGCCATCCGAATCGGGGTTGTTGATGTCGGTGCCCCAGACCGCTTCTTCATCGTCATAGAGCCCGTCATTGTCAGAGTCGGTCTGGGCAGCAGCGTCGTTGACAGGCAACGGCGCAATGGCCGCGAATGGCGTCAGGAGCGACGCGAGCAACGTGACGATGACCAACCACTGCGTGAGTTTCCTGATGCTCGCCATGACTCTCTCCCAATCCTCGCCCGGTCTGTTTCCAGACCTCGATCAGCACACCGACTTGCCGCTGGCAGGCGCCAGTTCTCTCGATCATGCGGCTGCATTTGGGATCTGAATGTGCTCTGCGACACACCTTGAACGAACCCCTCTCCCGCGGTCGGGAGAGGGGCAGGGGTGAGGGGAGCGAGGCGGTCGATCCCGCCGCTACCCATCCCCAGAAGGGAGATGAAGATCAGACGTGATCGCGGTCCGCTTCTAGCTGCCGAGCGGTAGCTATGCGGGGACCTGCTTCAATCGCAGCACATTCCATGAGAGCGGCGGCAGCGTGGCCGAGAGCTTGCCCCGCTCGATCCGTGCACCCTCGACTCGCCTTGGCGCCACTGTCAATGGAAAAGCCGCGGAATTTGTTGCGTAAGGGTCGGCGTTAGCCAGCGTGATCTGCTCGACGACTTCCAGCTCGGCGGAGGATCGGAGGGTTCCAGCCAGTTCCAATGTATCGGTCTGACTGCGGTTCACGGCGAAGATGGTCAGTGCGCCGGTTTCGTCGTCCAGGGTGGCGTGCGCGTCGAGGATCGGCACCGCGTCGAACTCAGCGCAGGCGTACGTTGGTGATTGCACGACGGCCCGCAGCGATCGCCCCTGGCCGAACCGCGCCGCGTGCAAGTAGGGATAGAAGATCGTATTGCGCCAGGACCCGCCGCCAGTTTCCGTCATGATCGGCGCGAGGACGTTGACCAGCTGCGCCAAACAGGCCATTCTCACCCGGTTGGCATTGCGCAGGAGGGTCATCAACATCAATCCCACCAGCAGAGCGTCGACCATGGTGTACGCCTCTTCGGCAAGAGGCGGGGCCACCTCCCAGGGGCGTTCTCGCATGGAGACCTTGTCGCTCTCCCGGTTGTGATACCAGACGTTCCATTCATCGAAGGAGAGAAGCATCTCCTTCTTCGACCGCTTTTTCGCCTTGACGACGTCACAAACCGCGGCGACGGTGCGGATCTGATCCTCCATGTGCAGTGACTGGGCCAGGAAAGTCGGAATGTCGTTGTCCGAGAGGGTGTAGTACGTATGGAGTGCGACAAAGTCGACGACATCATAGAGATGGTCGAGGATCGTTTCCTCCCATTGCGGATAGGTCGCCATCATGCTGTTCGAGCTCCCCGCCGCGACCAGCTCGATGGATGGATCGACCAGTCTCATCAGTTTGGCGGCTTCGGCGGCGACCCGGCCATACTCGGCGGCGGTTTTCTGTCCCATTTGCCAGGGGCCGTCCATCTCGTTGCCCAGGCACCAGGTTCTTACCGCGTGTGGATCGGCATGGCCGTGTGCGCGTCGCAGGTCGCTCCAGTACGTGCCGCCCGGATGATTGCAGTATTCAACCAGATTGCGCGCTGCATCGATTCCGCGTGTGCCGAGGTTGACCGCCATCATTGGTTCGGTTTGGGCCGCCTGGCACCACTGCATGAACTCGTTGGTGCCGAACGCGTTGGTCTCGGTCGTTTTCCAGGCGAGATCGAGGCGGATTGGACGTTCCTCGACCGGTCCGACGCCATCTTCCCAGTTGTAGCCGGAGACGAAGTTGCCGCCAGGATAGCGAACAACGGGCACATCAAGCTCCCGGACGATGGCCAGCACGTCGCTGCGACATCCGTGCTCGTCCGCGTCCGGATGCCCCGGCTCATAGATGCCGCCATAGACCGCGCGGCCCAGGTGCTCGATGAAGGAACCATAGATGCGCGGATCGATCTGGCCGATCTCGAATGCAGGGTCGATGGTGATCGTCGCGGAAGTGCTCGTCATCGTGGTCGTCCTCTTTTCGCGGAAAAGTCGATGCGCGGATTCTTGCCCCTTCGAGTGTAGGTTGTCGGTGGCGGATTTCGTGAGCGTGTGGAGATAATGCGCGCAGCGACAGGTTGCCGAGGAGAAGGAGCTCAGCCGGTGGCGCAGACAGAGGGGTATGACGCTCAAACGGAAGGGGCGCTGAAGCAGATCGATTCGAAACTCGCCACGCCACTCACGCCTGCGGAGCGGGCAGAGGTGGGTGAGCGGCTCGGGGAGTTTCGGGAACGGTTCGGCCGGCTCCGGCAGTTCCCACTGTCGAACGGGGACGAACCAGCGCCCGGATTTCATCCATACCGAAAGGCGGGGAGGTGAGCCAGCATCCGCTGAGAACAATCGCCCAGCTTGGCCGGATGATCCGCTCGGGAGAGGTCTCGCCCACAGAGCTTGCCGATGACGCCCTCGCCCGGCTCGAAACGACGGGGAGGTCGCTGAATGCGGTGGCGACGCTCACCGCCGACCTGGCCAGAGAACAGGCGGCGGTCGCCGAGGAAGAGCTGGCCCATGGTGTCGATCGCGGTCCCCTGCATGGCATCCCGTATGGAGCCAAGGATCTGCTGTCGACGGCCGGAGTTCCGACCTCCTGGGGGATGGCGCCATTTGCCGGTCGGGTCATCGACGCCGATGCGCGAGTCATCGCGCAGCTTCGCGAGGCGGGCGCCGTGCTGGCCGGAAAACTGGCCATGGTCGAGGGCGCCGGTGGGTTCGGGTACATGCAGCCAGACGCCGCATGGACCGGGCCTGGCAAATCGGCCCGCAACCCGGACGCCTGGGCGGGAGGATCGTCGAGCGGATCCGGATCAGCAGTTGGCTCTGGATGTGTGCCTTTTGCCATCGGCACAGAGACATGGGGATCGATTCATATTCCGAGCGCGTTCAATGGATTGACCGGTTTTCGGCCGACCTATGCTCTGGTGAGCAAAGAGGGGGCGATGGCCCTCTCCTGGACGATGGACAAGATTGGCCCGATGTGCCTGACCGCCGAGGATTGCGGCCTGGTCATGCAGGCGCTGGCTGGTTCGGACGCCAGCAATGGGCGGTCTCCCGCGTCATGGTTCGAACCTCCCCCTCCGGCTTCCGGACCGCTGCGCTTCGCTGTTCTGAAAGGCGCTGCTGAGGGCGTGCAACCCGAGGTTGCCGCGAATTTCGAGCGATCGCTGCAGGTGCTGGAGGGATTCGGCACGCTGGAAGAGGTGTCGCTGCCGGATGTCCCATGGTCGGATGTCGCACATGTGGTGATCCAGTGCGAGGGAGCCGCGGCATTCGAGGACTTCATTCTGTCCGGCCAGCGACACCAGCTCACCGCTCCCGAGGATCGCACCGGTTTGCTGGATGGGTTGGTCACGCCAGCGGTCGACTATCTGCGGGCGATGCGGATGCGGCAGATCGGTATGCGGGCCATGGACGATCTGCTTCGCCGGTTCGATGCCATCGTCGCGCCGGCGACGGCGTTCGTCGCACCACCGATCACCGATCGATTCGATGCATGGTTCGGCGTGTACACGGGAGAGTCGCTGGGCGCGGTGGGGAATCTGTGCGGATTACCGTCGATCGCGTTGCCGAACGGTCCCGGGGAGCGCGGATTGCCCACCAGCCTGGAGATCATGGGCCGGGCGTGGGATGACGCGAAGGTGATTGCGATCGGGATGCGGTATCAAGGGATGGGTTCATAGTTCATAGTTCATAGTTGATAGTGCATAGAAGTCCGGAGTCCGAAGTCCGGAGTCCGAGGTCCGCAGTCCGAAGTCCGCAGTCCGAGGTCCGAAGCTCGGGATCGGTGGTCCGGGCTCAAGGACGTCGAGCATCGGACCCTGCCCTACAGCCGGCATAACCTTTCTATGCACTATGAACCATGCACTATCAACTATTCACTATCAACCATCAACTATGCACTATGAACTATGCGCTACTCCCCGTTCAATACCGCCTCCGCCTCGATCGGTTGTCCCGTGACGAAAACGCTATCACCGGCGAGGGTTGGGGTGGTAGCCCGGATGACGGTCAGGATGCCGTCCAGTGGCGCGGTGAAGACCCGGGGGGCGCGCTCGGGGGTGGCGGGGAACCAGAGACGGCCGACGGGATCACCCTTCTGCACCGCATCGCCCGGTTCGAGCAGGTTCTCCCAGAAGCCGGGTTCGTCGGTATTGACGTAATTCTCGGGATCCCGGCCGTCGAGAATGATGGCGGGCGCTTTCCCTAGCGATTCGCGGGTTTGCAGCGCTCCCTTGAGCACACCTTCGTGGCGAAGCACGTTGGTGAGACCGCTCCACGCCAGCTGATGCACGTAAGCCGGCACCCGCCCGCCGCCGCCCAGTTCGGTGGTGATGACCGTTTTGCCCTGGTCCTCGGCTTCGACCGGCAGGAGCCCGGTGCCGTTGACGTCGATATAAAGGAAGTGATAGTCGCTATTCCAGGCGAGCATCCCCTCCAGCATCGCCTTGCGCTGAGCGGGATTGTCGACCACATGCATGTGGGAGCAGGGGAGAAAGAAGAAGGCGTTGCCGCCGGAGTGCATGTCGATGACCACGTCGGCCATGGGGAAAAGGACGCGGGTGAAGTAGTCGGCGATCTGCTCGGCGGGAGGACCATCCGGCCGGCCGGGAAAAGACCGGTTGAAATTGACCCCTGAGGGCCACAGCCGGGTGAATGCCCAGGCGGCTTCGACCGAGATGACCGGAATGATGATGATCCGGCCAGTGACATCCGCCGCCTCGATTTCGTCGATCAGGCGGAGTGCCGCAATCTGTCCTTCGTACTCGTTGCCATGATTGCCGCCCGTGACCAGCACAGTCGGTCCTTCGCCATTGGTGATGCAGGCGATCGGGATCAAGTCGTATGCCCAGCCGCCATTGTTGGAGATGCGGGGGTATCGCAACCGGCCGATCTGCTTGCCCGGTGCGGAAAGGTCGATGGACGACGTGACGGATGGTGCGTTCATAGTGCTCCCAGACGAGAAGAGGTGGCTCGCAATGCATCCTGCTCGGGACGGACGCTTGCGCGAACATACGGCGAATGGGGGCGACGCGCAAGCGGGGGAACGGAGCCGGCAGCGGGCGGCTGGCAGCGGGCAGAACCACAGGCCCGGGTTATTCAGTAGCGGCTGCAAAGATCTCTTGAGATGGGAGCCTGAGTCATCTGCGTTTCCGCGAAATCCGCCCGGCCGTCAACGGGCCGGGCTCACAATGCGAAGGTCCTTCAGACCTGAGGCGCGGCCCCGGTAGGGGCATCGCACCGTGAGCGTCGCCGTTTACGGCGTCGCGGACGCCCGGACAGCGTAGTCCAGGTTTGCCGCAATCTGCCGAGCCAAAGGGGTGTTCGCGCAGGGGCGCCTCACTGAATGGTCCGGGCCAGTGTGTCCATCGAAGCCTGGGGTCCGGCGACTGCCCGCTGCCCGCTCAAAATGATGCGGCGATGGGTGGAGGAGAGGTACCCATCGCCGCAGAGCATTTGAATGAGCCAGCTCATGGCTGGTGGGCTGGCTCCCGATTGTTGCCGCACTATTTCGAGCCTGGAGGCGAGCGTTGTCATGTCGCCGCTTCGCTGAGCTCTTTCCCAATTGCCGGCGCGACCTGCCCGATCGTCTTATCTGGGCTGTGTCGCGCCCGATCCGGATAGCTGATGATCGCGGTGACCACCTGGCCTTGCGATTCAACCCGGGGAGCGCCGCGAATGTCGTCCCCTGGTTGGTCGAAGCATTTCGAATCCGGATGCTGTGTACCCTCTTACGCAACCATGATCCATTAGCGCTGCTGGCAGTTGTCCATTACCTGCCAGTGACTACGAGTGTGCCTTCCGGATCGTTCCGTCACCACACGCACTACCCACGCGCCAGCGGCAGCTTCTGCCGGTGTCAGCTGGCGCTGCCGCGCGGCATTCGCCACGATTCGCCCTGCTCAGCGAGAACATCCCGCGTGACGCCGATCGTCGAGTTGGGGTCGTTTTCCATCCACGACGCTACCGGGCGGTCACGAATGAGGTCGCGAGCGTCGAAACCAACGAATGCAGCGAAGAGACCGAGACTCAACACGCCGGCAATCCCATACACAATTTCCATCACATCCTCCATTCCGGTAGGTTCCAATTACTCATTAGTCGCCGGTTGCCTCTTCAAATCGACAACCCCATTGTCCGGTTCTTGCGCTTCACTGCTGAGGCGCAACGCCAACGCATTGGCGACGCGTCCGGCCCCGTGCCCGGTCGACCGTCCCGTTGTCCTGCGGTTCAGGCAGGCAAACGAGACGGTACGACGCTTCTTAGCACGACAGGCTCATGGAGACGTTGTCTCCGGCCAGTTCATCGGCCTGGCGGCCGGACTCATCGATGTGAATCCATTCGCCCGCCGAGATCAGCGACCGGCCAACCATCCTGCGGACTCCCGCGAAGCGAGCCCCCTGGCGGCTTCTCGAAACATCTCTGAGCATCTGGCGGCGGTCCGTGTTTCGGACCATTTCCTGGTGTTCCATCATCGCCAGATCGAGTATCACCATTGAATTGCGATCCATGACCGTCACATTCCCTTCTTAGATTCGGGCCGACCATTGGTCCGCCCCTACTTCAATCGGTTTTGACCGCGCCGGAATCGATCGAGTCCGGCTCATCTACTGCGTCAGCGAACCTTGCTCGCCGGATTGAAGTTGTGCATCGTGACACTCTCCTTCCCACACGGTTTTGTTCTTCCGCTCCGCTATCTGTGGGAACCGGACGTCTGCGGTTCCGGTAGTACATAGGACGACTGGCCAGGTCATCCGTGAGATCAAAATGGGTACAAAAAACCCTGGTCTCTTTGCCGAGCCAGGGAAGTTCGATGCTCCATCGATTGGTGCGACACTCGCGTGTCACCCACGTTGTATGCATCCCTCCCGGGGACGGCGATTCACGGTCTGGCGGGCACCATACCCGTGCAGATTGATCAGCATCTTCACCATTGGAACCCTCCTTTCCGTTGCGAGCCGTTTCCGGCGCATCATTATCGTGCCGGCCCGATCTTCGGGCCGGTCACTATACTTTCACGGATTCCGCCAGAAGTCAATAGGGAGTTCCGAGCCGTCTTCCGTGTAGCATTCGGTCAAAGCGAATCGGCGTCATGCTGGGAAGGGAAACGTGGAGCAAAGCTGGCTGAGCGAGAGCATCCGCTGGTACCTCCTTCTCGTCGCCATCACGTGGGGTCTGGCGCCTGCGGCCCGGTGGTTGTTTGGCCGGCTGCCGGACCGTGGCGCATCGGTCGCCCGTCCTCTCGCGCTCCTCTGCGCGATCTGGCCGGCCTGGTTTCTGTCGTCCATTTCGCCGGCGCCATTCACGGGTCTGCTACTCGGGCTGTCGTTTGCCATCATGGCCGGCGCATCCTGGTTTCTGGCCTGGCGTGCCGGTTGGCTGACCCGTGACTGGCTGACACAGCTCCTGGCTGTCGAGGTGATCGCCTGCGCTGCGTTCATGGCCTTTGTCCTGCTGCGCGGCTACACGCCGGAGATCATCTGGACCGAAAAGCCGATGGATATCGCGTTCCTCTCCTCCTCGGCCAGGGCGACCGATATGCCGCCGGCGGACCCCTGGTACAGCGGCGAATCGATCAACTACTACTATCTCGGGTACCTCCTGCACGGCACCCTTGCCCGCCTGTCCGGTGTGCCGACCTGGATTGCGTTCAATCTGGCCCTGGCGACGACAGCGTCGATGGCGATCGTGGCGGCCGGAGGGGCAGCGTTCAACATCACGCGGAGGCTGGTGAGTAAACGAACGGCGCTCGTCGCCGCCTTGCTGGCGGGCTTCCTGCTCGTTCTGGCCGGCAATCTGCATGCCCCGGTGGAGGTGCTGCGCAATGGGGGTGACGCCCTCGACCAGTCGTGGTGGGGACCGATCGGCTGGGACTCCAGCAGGATCGTGGTCGATCATGGCGACGATCCGACCACCGACCAGGACGATCAGACGACGATCAACGAGTTCCCATGGTTCAGTCTCCTGTTGGGAGACCTTCATCCGCATTTGACCGCATTGCCGTTCACGATTCTGGCCCTGGTCGTGGCTCTTTCTCTTCTGAGCGGCAATCGATCGGCGTCGCTGACATCGAGAGAGATCGCGCAGCTCGTCATGTGCGGCGCCGTCGTAGGCGCGCTCTATCCGCTCAATAGTCTCGATTTCCCCACCTATCTGGTGATGGTGATCGGAGCACTCCTGCTCAACCGCGGTTTGACCCATATCCTCCTGATCGAAGGCGCCATCGTCGTCGTGGCCGCACTCGTTGTCTGGCTCCCCTTTTGGGTCACATTTGTGCCGTTCGCGGGTACGGATGATTCCGCGCTGCCCACCTGGTTGCGCGATGTGCCGGTTGTGTCGCGAATCTTCATGCTCCTCCAGTGGCACCATGGCGAGCGAACCTCGGTCGAGGAGTTTCTGACGGTTTTCGGGTTCTTCTGGGTCGCGGCGATCGTCTGGCTCGGCTGGCAGCTGGTCGAAGCGACCAGGGGCCGGATTCCCGATCCGAGGGTGACGCGCTGGCTCATCGCTGGTGCTCTGTTGTTGGCGGTGATCGCCGTTGCCAGTCAGTCACCGGTTCTCTTGCTGGCAGGGTTGCCGCTGGCTGGTGCGCTCTGGTTGCTGTCCACCGCATGCGGCGCTCCGTTCAAGGCGTCGACTGCCGTGACCGGCTTGTTCGCCGCGGGTCTTGGCCTGATCGTTGCCACCGAGTTTTTCTACGTGCAGGATGTCTTTTCCGGCCGCTACAACACGCTGTTCAAGATCTATTACCAGGTGTGGACGATGCTGGCGATCGGTTCGGCGGTGGCTGTCGTCTTCGTCGTGCGAGCGTTGCAAACCCGGATGGCGACGCAGGGGGTGATGGTGGCGCTGCTCGCTGCAGGACTGCTGGCCGTGGCGACCTATCCCATCGTTGCGACTACGCAGTGGACGCGAGTCCAGGGTGCGCGGGAGTGGAAAGGACTCAACGGGCTGGCGTTTCTGGAAGCCCAGGCGCCGGGGGATGTCGCCGCCATTCAGTGGCTGGCCGACAACGCCCGCGAGGATGATGTCATCATCGAAGCACCCGGCTGCTCGTATCAGGTCAACGGTGGAATGCCGACCGGCCGGATGGCCGCGTTCACCGGTGTGCCGGACATCATGGGCTGGCAGGGCCACGAATCGCAATGGCGGGCCGGGCAGCCGAGCCTCCTCAATCTCATCGGTCAGCGTGCCGCGGATATCGCCGAAATCTATACCGATCCCGCGAGTTCGCTCGTCGATCAGTATCAGGCGACCCTCCTCTTCGCCGGCAGCTTCGAGCGGTATGGCACCCCGACCTGCCCGGACGCCGGTCCATATGCATCCGTTGGCGATTTCGCGTTTCCAGGTCCAGGCTGGGAGGAGGTCTTCTCCTCCGGCGACGCGACGATCTATCGCCGGATCCCGTAAGCGACCTCACTCACCGTCATGAATCCGGACCGGTCACCGTTCTACTCCACGACGGATGGAGTAGCCGATGCCAAACCGATTGCTAACCCACACTCTGACGATTTCGCTGCTGGCGATCGCCATGCTCACGGTGGGCTGGTCGACCTTGCTCACCACGCACAACCGGCAGGGTGAGGCATTCGAACAGACCCGGGAGCTGCGCACCTATTTCTCGGCAGTCAATGGCTATCTGATCGGCGGCGCCCCCGATCAGCAGATCGGGCAGGGCGCGCCTGCCGCCGCGCCGGGTGAGCTGGTGTCTGCTGGCGTGGCCGAGATGCTGGCGCTGGCGGCCATCCGTTGCAGTTATCCCGATCAGCGCTTTTTCGTCGAATCGACGGGACAGGTCGGCGATGAAACGGTCGCCTATCTGCAGGCAACCGGGTGGATGCGACGCTTGCCAGCCTGGATCGCGCCTGTCGCCAGCGATGGATCTGGCCGCGCCATGGCCACTGGGCCGTCGATTTTGAACGCGGCGTCGCGAGATGTTTCGTTTCTGAATCTTCATCCTGGACGTGACGATCTCGCGCTTTTCCGGTCGATGGATCTCGTCATCGTTCACGTGACGCTATCCAACGACGCGCCCGCCGTGCGGTATGTGGCGTTGTCGGCCCCCGGCATCTACACGCTGCTCTCCGGAGAAGCAGAAATGCAAGGCGACCACGTGACCGAGGTGATCAGCCCGGATGCGCGGAGAATGGGGATCTTCGGGACGAACGAGCGTGTTTCGTTGAGCGCCGCGGATTCACTTGTGGTCGGTGGAGGGCGTGCGGTGCTGAGTATTGCCAGCGGTGCGACGCTGGATTTGATCGCGGCAGTCGGAGTGCGGGAGGTTCCTCGCGAGGGCGCCCAGGCGACGACATCCCTCAAATCTGCGCGGACGCAGGCAGGGCGGGTCCGTGATGTGGATGTACCGGCGCTCTTTCCACAGGGCGAGATCGAGCTGCTTGCCGAAACGGATCGCTCCGGGAGCGAGGGGGCCCGGTCGTGGACTGGAGGTTGGCTTCTGGTGCCTCCGGAGGCGATTGCGTCGCTGACGACGGAGAGCGGCGCGGAGCTCGTCACGATTCCGGCGATCAATGGCCAAGGGGCCCAGGTAGCGGAGTATCCAGACCAGATGCTCATCGCCAATCGAGGAGATGGAGCACTGCTCATGTTCGTCATTCGCGTCGAGAGGTCGGCAGACCAGTAGGGGGACACGTGGATTCTTGCCAGCATGCGTCATATTCTCGTCAGCATCTACGTTTAGATATTCGGATGCCGGTGTTTGTGCATCGGTTGGCGGTATGTTCGTCCTGGTTGAGTCATGCACACCGATCGATCCAGCGGTGCGGCGCTGAGTGATGATG
The DNA here is from genome assembly GCA_019637585.1 of Thermomicrobiales bacterium. GTDB lineage: Bacteria > Chloroflexota > Chloroflexia > Thermomicrobiales > UBA6265 > JAHBVL01. Next base: position 68,131 of record JAHBVL010000010.1, read on the forward strand.
CGCTCCTGGCGGCGGCGAAGTCCGATCCGGGGCAGTTCGCGCTGCTCTACGACCGATATGTTGATGCCGTTTTTCGCTACTGCCACCGGCGGCTGGACGACCGGGAAGCGGCCGAGGATGCGACGAGTCAGATCTTCGAAAAGGCATTCAGCAACCTGCCGAAGTGCCGTGACGAATGGTTCCGGCCGTGGCTCTTCCGGATCGCCCACAACGTTGTGATCGACTGCTACCGCCAGCGGCGACCCACCGTCGAATTGCTGGATGACGCACTCCAGATGGCCGACGAGGCCGAGAATCCGGAGGAACGAGCAATCAGCTCGGAATCAGCCGCCACCCTGCGCCAGCTTCTCGAACTCTTGAGTGCCGAACAGCGTGAGGTGATCGAGTTGCGATTGGCTGGATTGAACGGGACCGAATCGATGGCGGTGCTCGGTATCAGTCGCGAGGTGCTGGGATCCCGGACCTATCGCGCCATGAACAGGTTGCGCTCGTTGATCGAAGACGCCGAGGCGTTGGGGGTGCGGTCATGAATGGAGGTCCAAACCGGGAGACGGAACGTCTGCTGGCTTTCTGGGACGCCCTCCAGGAGGGTGGAGCGCATCTCCCCGACCTCGATCCCGGTCTGGCGACGACGGTCCGGTATCTGCATCAGAACGACCCGTCGGAGGCCGTTAATCCCGAATTCACCGCCAGGTTGCGCGACCGGCTGCTGGCCGGTCAGATACCTGCGGCCGACGGACCAGCACCCGTTCAGACCGTGCCATATCCGGTTCCAGCCCTGCCGGTTTCCATCGAGCGCCAGGCGTCGCCAAGCGGGTGGCGTACATGGGGATGGCGGGCCGCCGCGCTACTCGTCGCGTGTCTGGGTGTTGTTGCGCTCGTCGCGGGGCAGGATCGGTTGTCGGATCTTCTGAGCGCCGACACGCCGGCGATACCCACATCAACCGTTGCCTCGATCGACGCACCCACGCAATCACCAGAACCTCAGATTTCGGTAGATGGCATGCCGATGTACATGGGGAATGCGGCGCGAACTGGGATCGCGGATGCCGCCGGACCGGCAGATGCCGCCGCGATCGCCTGGTCGGCGCAGATGGACAAAGGTTCCGCCGGAACGCCGGTTCTTGCCGACGGCGTCCTCTACCTGGGATCCGCCGGCGGGCATCTCTATGCGTTCGACGCGGAATCGGGAAAGGAACTCTGGGCTTTTCAGGGTGCGGGACCAATGCGGACAACTGCGCTGATCGCTGGCGACGTCGTGGTGACCACCGCCGGATTCGCCGGGATGGATGGCGCAGTGCATGGGGTCGATCGCGCGACTGGCGAAGAACGCTGGAGTTTCGCGGTCGAGAACCAGGTTCAATCCGATCCATTGCTCTACGACGGATTGGTCATTTTTGGTTGCGACGATGGAGTTGTCTACGCGCTGAATCCGGAGTCGGGTGAGCTGGCCTGGTCGTATCAGGCGGGTGGTCCGGTTTCAGCCGCTGCGGCCGCTGGTGGGGGGCAGGTGGTGTTCGGTTCGGGCGAAGGGATGTTGACGGCGCTCGATGCCGCCACCGGGACCGAGCAATGGACCCTTTCCCCACCGAGCGAACTCACCGGAGACCCCGGTGACCCAAACCCGGGGCACAGCTGGTCGACCCTCCTGATTCTCGATGGAACAGTCTTTGTCACCTACAGCATTGCCACCCAGATGGCGGTCACGCCGCAACTTGTTCTTGCGGTCGACCTGGAAACAGGCGCCTTGCAGTGGGCGCGGGACGATCTGCTCGGGCTCCGAACGTCTCTGCTGATGCCCGCGCCGGACGGCACGATCCGGGCGCTCAGCATGGGGTCGAACGAAGCGCTCCTCACCACCTTCGAGTCCGGCACGGGCAATCCCGTGGGTGAGCGCCTGGTTCTGCCTGAAACCGAAAACGTTTCAGCGGCCGGTGGCGTGATTGCCGGTGACCGCCTCTACATCCTGGATGGCGGCGGCAATGGCGAGGGTTCAGCCCGTTTGCGGATCTTCGATTTGACCGACGCTTCCCAGGTTGCTGAAGTGCCGCTGCCTGGTCCCGGAGATGTTGGCCAGGTCGATGGCAGACGCCGGCCGCCGCTGGTCGTCGATGGCAGTGTCTATGTGGCCAAGAACGATGGAGCGGTGGTGGCGATTCGGGATCAGTAGCCCGGATGGCCTCTGCAACTGCCGGACCTTCCGTCAGACCCGACCGGCCGTGAACGGCCCGGGCCCACAGTGCGACGGTCCTCCGGACCTGAGATCCAGCCCGGAAGCTGCGGTCGCGTGGTTAGTGCTGCGTCAGGTAACTACCCCGATGCATCGTCAATCGCTGAGATCAGATGTACGCCAAAGACGAAGGCCGTCGATGTCTTCGAAGTGTCTCGTGTTTCGGGTGAAAAGGATCAGATCGTGCTGGATTGCAGTCGCGGCGATCAGGATGTCCATCGCACGCTCGTTCACCGGCCGTCGTTGGCGCCGAAGATGGCCCCTGAGCGTGGCAGCAGTATCGGCGGTATCAATGTCGAACGGGATGATACGCACGCCCTGAATCAGATCCTCGTACCGCCGACGCATTCCCTCTGCGTCGCGACCGAACTTGATTCCTTCGAGAACCTCCACGGCGGTGATGACTGACAGTCCCATGCCGTGAGCCACCAGATTGTCCAGGATTCGGACCGTGTCTGGATCATCGAGAAGGTAGTTGATGACTCCGTCCGAGTCGACTAGAAAACGCACGCTTCCCAATCGCGTGGGCGCTGGCCACGGCTTTCGCTGATCTGCCTCTTGAGCGACTCCCCGTCCACCAGACCCTTCCAACCGCCCGCGGCCGATCTGAAGCGTGCGATCTGTTCGGAATTGGGCCGCCAGGACTCGATGTCTGTGGTGGGAGTGACCTCAAAGCGGCGGCGGCGGCCGTCCATCAAGATGACCGGTTGATTCGAGTGACTAGACGAGGCGAGAAGCTCTTCAAGCTCTTCGATGCTCTGAATTTCAATGGACTTGTTCTTTATCAGGGCCGTGACCATGGTGGAGTCCTTTTTGCGCCGCGCTTCGCACTCAGTTTACTGTAGTCGGTCGCCAAACATGGCCGGGAGCGACGCGAGCGGCGAGCACTTCCGCGAGATGGATCGTCTTCCGGCCGGTGAAGTGTTCGATCTGCTGCCGGCAGGAGACACCGGCCACGGCGATGATCGTTTCGGAATCAGCGGCGTTGACCGCCGGGAAGAGTCGTTCCTCGCCGATGGCTCTCGAGACGTCATAGTGTTCGGCTTCGTATCCGAATGAACCGGCCATGCCACAACAACCGGCGCCACTTTCGGACGCATTGCATCCCGCCGCTGCCAGAAGCTTCATCGAGGGACCCATACCGATCAAGGCTTTCTGGTGGCAGTGTCCATGGAAGAAGACGTTCGGGCGGGGTCCACTTGCCCACTCGATACCGAGGTCGTCGTCGGCCGCCAGTTTGGCCAGGAATTCATCGAACATGAACGCCTGACCGGCGACGACCTTCGCGTTTTCGTTGCCAGGAAGCAGGTCGAGATACTCGTCGCGCAGCGTGAGAATGCAGCTCGGCTCGGTACCGATGATCGGGATGCCCTGCCGGGCGTGCGGCGCCAGGAGATCGACATTCTTCTGCGCCGATTTTCTGGCTTCGGAAACCAGTCCCTTGGAGAGCATCGGCCGGCCGCAGCAGGCCCGTCGCTCTTCGACGATGACCCGGAATCCGGCCGCTTCGAGCAACTTCACCGCCGCCAGACCGATATTTGGATAGTTGTAGGTGGTCCAGGTGTCGTGAAAGTAGACAACCGATCCACGGGTTTGCTGCTGGGGGGCTGCTTTCTTGGCCCGCCGCTTCCACTGCCGCGTGAAGGTGTTTGTCGTGAATGTGGAGAGTCTGCGCTCCGGATGAACGCCTGCCAGCTTCATCATCGGACGGCCCAGCGGTGTGCGAATCGCCAGATTGGCCACCGGGGCGAATGCCGAGCCAAGACGGGAGAGAGTATGGATGTGCCCCATGACTCTGGCTCGTGCCGGTGTGCCATGCGCGTCGTAGTAGTGGGCCAGGAATTCCGTTTTGAGCTTGGCCATGTCGACGCTGGACGGGCACTCTGTTTTGCATGCCTTGCAGGAGAGGCAGAGGTCCATCACTTCGTACGTGTCGCGGGACGTGAAGTCTTTCGGTTCGAAGACATTGCCCGCCAGGGCATTGCGGAGGGCGTTGGCCCGGGCCCGGGTGGTGTCCTTTTCGTCCTTGGTGGCCATGTAGGAGGGGCACATGGTACCCGCTTTGAGTTTTCGGCAGACGGCCGCACCGTTGCACATCTCCACCGCAGCCATGAAGCCGCCTTCGCGGGAGAAGTCGAGATGCGTCTTGATCTCCAGGGGTTTGTATGCGGGGCCGAGGCGCAGACTCTCGGTCATCGGCGGGGCGTTGACCTTCTTGCCCGGATTCATGACGCCATCGGGATCGAAGATGGATTTGAACTCACGCATCGCCTGATAGAGCTTCGGCCCGAAAATGACCTCGTTCAGCTCCGAGCGCTGCAATCCATCCCCATGTTCGCCGCTCATGACGCCGCCGAACCGGTGGGCCAGCTCGGCCGCCGCATAGCCCATTTCTTTCATCGCTTCGACGCCTGAGGTCTCTTTCAGGTTGACCAGGGGCCGGATGTGGAGGCATCCGGATGAGGCGTGCGCGTAATAGGCCGCGGTCGTGCCATGCGACCCGACCAGTTGCTCGACGGCGCCGACGAACTCCGCCAGGTGTGGAACCGGCACCGAGACGTCCTCGATCACCGGGATCGGTTTGAAGTCGCCGCGAATGCTGTAGAGCAATCCGAGTCCGGCTTTGCGCACCGACCAGACGTCGGCTTGCCGTTTCGGATCGAGCACGGTGAGTGGATCGGCGGCGAGGGAGATCTTCGCCTTCTTCAGGTGCGCGATCAACGCGTCGCAGTGCCTGGATACGTCGGATTCGTTCTCGCCGTAGTACTCGACCACGAGCACACCGGCGGGATCTCCTTCGATGAACGAGATCTGCGAGGCATATCCGGGCTGGGCGCGGGTGAGGTCGAGGAGCATCCGGTCCATGAGCTCGACCGCGGATGGCTCAGTTTCGAGAATGGTCGGGGTCGCCGACATCGCCGCGACCAGCTCGGCAAACTGCAGGATCACGATGCCGGTCCGTTTCGGCACCGGAACCAGTTTGAAACGCACCTGCATCAGCGTCGCCAGCGTTCCTTCGGAGGAGACGAGCAGGCGGGCGGGGTTGAATTCACCCGGCGCTTTGAGGAACTCGTCGAGGGAGTAACCGGTCGAGCGGCGCCAATGGGGCGGGAAGTCTGAGCGGATCAGATCGGCGTTGGTTTCGCCGAATTCCCGAAGCTGGGTCAGGAGGCGGCCGCGCGCGTCGCCGGCCGCGGTTTGCGTTTCCAGTTCCTCGGCGGAGACCTCACCGAGTTCGATGACATCCCCATCCGCCAGCGCGAACCGGACGCTTTCGACATTGTCGCCGGTCATGCCGTAGAGAATGGAATGGGCGCCGGTGGAGTTGTTGCCCACGACGCCACCGGCCGTGGCCCGATTGCTCGACGATGGATCTGGTCCGAACATCAATCCGTTCGGTTTGAGCAGCCGGTTGAGCGATTCGAGGTTGATCCCCGGCTCGACGGTGACGGTCCGCTCTTCTTCATTGATATCCAGCACGCGATTCAGGTACTTCGAGAAGTCGATCACCAGCGCCGCGCCCACGGTCTGGCCGGCCAGCGAAGACCCGCCCCCCCTGGGCAGAATGGGCACACCATGACTGGAGGCAAGCTCGACCGCGCCGACGACATCGTCGAGCGATTTGGGCAGGACGACGCCAACCGGCTCGATCTGATAGTTCGATGCGTCGGTCGAATAGAGCATCCGGGAGGTTCGGTCGAACCGTACTTCGCCATGAATGCGGCTGCGCAGCTCCGCTTCGAGCACCTGGATCGTTTCGGCCGCGCCCCGGGCGGCCCGGACGCTGGGGTCGACGGGCGGCAGGAGTCGTGGGGAAGCGGCATTGGGGTCGGCGGTGGCAGTCACGCGGTGTTTGCTCCTGATCGAGGAAGGGATCTGACCGCGCGACAGGGGCGTCGCAGCGGCGACCCGGCGAGTGTATCAAAAGGCGGTGTATCTTCTCTCTTCGCCGGTTTGGCAGGGCATCCTGATTGCGTTGCGATTTCGTATGCTCCAGTGAAGGAGATGAATCTGGTGCACTTACGACTCTCACGCCGTTCGGCACTGCTGGGAGCCGCTGGGTTGGCGATCGCCCGGAGGCAGGTCGCTGTCGCTCAGGAGCCGCGATCTCTGCCCCTGGCATGGCCGGGCCGTCATCCGGGGGATGGATTCTGGATTCGGAACGCGTTCGCCAGTGAGAACACCTGGTACAACCCGGGGTGGTGGCATTGTGGCGAGGACTGGTATGCCCTCGGCGACGTGGAGACGGGCGGCGCCGAGGTGCTGTCGGTCGGGCAAGGACGGGTTGTCTACGTCGGCTCCGACTATCCCGGCCGGGTGGTGATCGTCGAGCAGGAGGACGGGCTCTACGCGATGTATGGCCATATGGACCCGGACTCGATCGTTCCGGAGGGAACGCCCGTTCGAGCGGGGGACATGCTGGGCACCGTCTACCACCGAACCGATGGCCGGGCGCCGAGTCACCTTCACTTCGAAATGCGTACCTTCCTCTTCAGCGACAGAGTGAATGGTGAGCACCCTGAACATGGCGTTCGATGCGGATTGAACTGTCCTCCCGGTCCGGGCTACTGGCCGATGTCTGCGGAGCACCCGGCCGAGCTGGGATGGCGTAATCCGGTTTTGGCGATGGCGGCCGCGACGTTCACCGGGCGATGCTATGTCACTGAATCCGCCCCATCCGCGATGATGCCGTTCCTGGATCAACCAGGCGGCGAGTCGCTGGGTGAGCAGGCGCTTCGGGCTGGCGATCTGGTGGAGATCGGCGAAGTCAGCGGCCTCGATGCTGCCGCGACCGAGACGAGCGCCGAACACTATCAGGTATGGGGACGGACCAGCATTGGCGGGCAGTCGGGCTGGTTGCGCATCGTCCAGCCAGCCGACGGGGACACCGGATCGGACGGACGTCCGGCGTCGGTGGAGATTCTCCTGGCGCCGGAGAGGTTCATGCTATGACTTCCCGGCGCGAACGAGCCCCAGGTGGGCAACTGTCACGCCGCGCTCTGGCCGGATTCGCGCTGGCCGCGATTGCGCCGCGACATGTGCGCGGCCAGCACTCTGATCCCCTCCGATACCAGCTGCCGATGGGTGTCGAAGGTGCACTGCCGGGCGACCGTTGCTACATTCGCCACGGCTACGCCTGTGAAAACACTGGGTTCAACACCGGCTGGTGGCACACCGGCGAGAACTGGTACACCGACGAGGGCAATTCGGCCGGAGCGCTGATCTATGCGGTGGCCGATGGAGAGGTCGTCTACGCGGATGCCGACTATCCGGGCCGGGTTGTGATCATCCGCCATCTGGATGGTCTCTACAGCATGTACGGGCATCTCGACTACGCTCTCCTTGTCAATGCCGGCGATGTCGTCGAACGGGGCGCCACGATCGGCACGGTTCTCTTTCGCACCGATACGCGTTCGCCCAGTCACCTCCATTTCGAGATCAGGCGCTTCCTGCTCGAACCAGTGGTCAATGGCAATGCGCCACGCTATGGCTTTGCCTGCGGGTTCAACTGTCCGCCAGGGCCCGGCTACTGGCCGATGGCCGACGCGCAGCACCCATCCGAGCTGGGCTGGCTCAATCCAACGCATGTGATCGGCAGGTTCGGCTACAGCTCCGCCTGGGGTGTGGAACGCGTCGTGGTCACGTCGCGGCCGGCCTCCGGCGCGGTGACCGTGCGATCGACTCCTGATGCGGAGGGGGAGGAGTTGGGGACGATCGACCTGACCCCCGGCGACCGATTCCTCTTGCTCGACAGTGATGTGGGCGACCCTGAATCAATCGAAACGAGCGCGGACGCCTACCGGCTCTGGGTGAGAATCGAGACTCCGGGCGCGGTCAAGGGGTGGATCCCCGCCATCGAAGCGTCCGCGGAAACGACAGGCGCCGACGGGCGCCCGTCGGCGGTACGATTCAACGTCGTTCCTGATATGGAGTGAGAGATCAGAGGGAAAGCGAATGATCGACTGGTCACCGGTGCAGTCGTTTGTCGATGGGTTGGTGGCCGAACGGCGGTGCAACGGCGCTGGCCTGGCGGTAGCAGTCGAGGGCCAGCCCGCGTTCCTCCACTTCGCCGGGCAGGCGCGACCGGATCTGGCGGCGGGAGAGGACGTCCTTTGGCCGGTGGCGTCGATCTCCAAGCTCTACACCGGCGCCGCGATCATGCGGCTGGTCGAACAAGGGCGGTTGACGCTCAACCTGCCGGTTTCGCAGGCGCTTCCCGAGTTTCGGACGAAAGCCAAAGAGGAAATCACGCTCCGCCACTTGCTGACCCACACGTCCGGTCTGCCTTACGAGTCGCCCGACCATGTGGCGCGGCTGGCGGCGCAATGGACAATCGATCAGTTCGCCGACGAAGCCGCGGCCAGCGATCTCCTCTTTCCGACCGGCACGCAGCAGGAATACAGCGATTTCGGGTATCTGCTGGCCGGGCGCGTCGCGTCTCGCGTGACAGGGACGCCATTCGACGAGCTGGTGCGCCGCGAAGTGCTCGAGCCCGCTGGTCTGAACGACACCTTCTTCCCCACCCCCGCGCCTGAGCATTGTCGAGTCGCGGCGGTCGAGGGATCGATCGGGGATCCGAACACCGCGATGTACAACTCGGCCTACGGTCTTGGTCTGGCGCACCCGGCTTTTGGTGTCGTGGCGATACTCCCCGACCTGCTGCGGTTTGCCCTGCATTTCGACCGGCAGAGCCGGCTTCGCGTTCATTCCCGGGCCGCGCTCGACACCATGATCTCCGACCAGACGGGCGCCGATTTTCCTGCCGAATCGGTGACGATGCCCGAACGCACGATTCATCCGTGGGGCATCGGATTCATGCTGAAGGGGCGGGCGCGAACGCCCGAGCTGGTCTCTCCCGAAAGCTACGGGCATGGCGGAGCATCCGGTTGCTATCTGTGGATCGATCCGCGCTACCGGGTCAGCGTCGTTTTCGTCTCCAACCGGCACTACAACGGCGATCCCGACGATTTCCTGACCCGTCTCGATCGGGCCATGAATGTGGTGCTTTCCTCCGTCACGTAGACCGGGCCGGGTCCGATGGCTGAAGCCAACGGCTGATACCCCTCATTGGTGGTTAATGGGCTGGTAGGCGATCGATTGCCATCCCGTAGGATGGGGCATATCAACCATCAGGGCCAGATGGTCGAGATGGTCAACGACATCAGTCAGCACCATGGACGAGGCGTGTTAGAGCCCGCTTCGCAAATCCTGGTCTCATCCAGCAGCACGTCATTCCGAGCCCGTCGAGGAACCTCCTGCCGCAGCAGTCGACGCTCCAGCGAAGGTCAGGGAGGGCACGAGCCAATAGTTATGCGAAGCGCCATAGCCATCGGTTTTGAACCGGTGGTTCTCGGGCATGGCAGGCGCTTGCTGAAAATACCCATACTGCTATATAACTACAACAGTAAGACAATTCTGCACGATGGCAGGACGGGATGATCGAGTTCCATCTGGACAGCAGCAGCGGCGTGGCGGCCTACATGCAGATCGTGCATCAGGTCAAACGAGCTATGCGCCTTGGGCTCCTTCGCAAGGACGATCAGCTGCCGACGGTGCGGGAAGTTGTCGCTCAGCTGGCCATCAACCCCAACACCGTGCTGAAGGCATACCGGCATCTCGAAATGGAAGGTCTGGTGGCGGGTCGCCAGGGGCAGGGGACGTTCGTTCTCCAGACGCTGGCCGGCCCAGAGCTGGCCGGCCATGCCGAGTTGCGGACGGAGCTCCTCGCCTGGCTCGATCGAGCGACCGCACTCGGTCTTGACGATGAGGACATCGCCGCATTGGTGGCATCGACGCTCGACGAGCGATTTCGGGCTCTGCAACAGGAGGAGGATGGAGCGGCATGACCGATGCGCTCGCAACATACGAATTGGGGAAGCGGTATGGCAAGCAGTGGGCATTGTCCGACTGCTCGGTAGCCATACCGGCCGGCAGCATCTCGGCGGTGATCGGGCCGAACGGCGCAGGAAAGAGCACCTTGCTCAATGCCGTGGTGGGGCTGTTTCCGCCGACGACTGGCCGGATCGAGCTGTTCGGTGGCGATCCCTATGCCGACCCGTCGATGGTGAGCCGGGTCGGGTTCGTTAGTCAGGATCGACCGCTCTATCGCGATTTCACGGTCTCGGAAATGCTCCGGTTTGGCGCCTCCACCAATCCGCGATGGGACCAGCCAGCGGCAGAAGCGCGGATCGCCAGTCTGGGAATTCCGCTCGGCCGAAAGATCAAATCGCTCTCCGGCGGCCAGCAAGCACAGGTTTCGCTGGTGCTGGCCATCGCCAAACGAGCCGAGCTGATCGTGCTCGACGAACCGGTGGCGGCACTCGATCCCTTGGCCCGGCGTGAATTCATGCAGACGCTGATGGACGATGTCGTCGAGAACGGCCAAACGGTCGTTTTCTCCTCCCATCTGGTCGGTGAGCTCGAGCGGGTCTGCGATCACCTCGTGCTGCTGAACCAGGGCCGGGTGCAGTATTGCGGCGCGCTCGAATCCTTTTCGCAGGGGCACCGCTTGCTCGTCGGGCCGCGCGTCGACACCGCGGAGATCACCGCGCTTCATCATGTGATCCGCGCATCCCATACCGAACGACAAAGCACAGTGCTGATCAGGGCGAATGGGAAAGCTATCGACCCCCGCTGGGATGTCCGCGACCCGGGTTTTGAGGAAGTAGTGCTCGCGTATCTCGGACAGCGCGCCAGCGATCTGGAGAGTTCACGATGACCTGGTTGACCTGGCGCCTGCATCGCAATGAAGTGATTGCCGGAGTTTTGCTCTTTGCCGGATTTCTCGCTGTTCTCGGGTACGGCGTGCGTGGAGTTCAGGAATCGTGGCAAGCGGTCGTCTCCGGTGGCTGTATAGGCTCCCAGATGCCGGCGGATTGCACGAAGTTGCTGACTGAGCACCACGAGCTCCAGTTCGACTGGAACCGCCTGAGCGCATTGCTCCACGCCATCCCGATCGCGATTGCGGCCATCGTGGCGCTGCCAACGCTGTTCGAGCTCGAGCGGGGCACTGTGCGGCTGGCATGGACGCAGAGTGTGCCCCGGCGCTCCTGGATCATCTGGCGTTTGCTCTTCGCGCTGGTCGTGACGCTCGTCGTGTCCGCCGTCTGGGCTGTCGCGGCCGCGGAGTGGCGAGAACACATCTTCGGCACGCGTTCGGAGAGTTTTTCGTTCCAGGCCTACGCGTTGTCGCCGGTTGTGCTGATTGCCTATGGCGTTTTTGCTCTGGCGCTCGTGCTGGCGATCGGCGGAACGATACGCAAGGCCATTCCGGCAATCGTGCTGATGGCTCTGCTCTTTGCCGGCGCCCAGTTCCTTATGGCCACGGAAATCCGCGAACGCTTCGCCGCTCCGGTCGAAGAGATTTCCGCAGAAGGCGAGAGGAACGACGCGTCAGCGTACGGATGGCAAATCGACTGGTCGTGGATCGATGGAGAGGGCGCTCGACTTTCCTGGGAAGAGGTTTACGACACATGTCCGATACGAGAATCGACGACTGAAGACGAACGACTGGCCTGTCTGGACGAGCACGAGCTCAGACACTACGTCGCGTACCATCCCATCGAGCGGTTCATGCGGTTCCAGATCACCGAAGCGGCGCTCTATCTCGCGGTGTCCGCCGCGCTTCTCGGCTATTTCGCCTGGAGGCTTCTACGCCGCCCAGCGTAGCCACGAGAATCGCATCTGTGTAGCGGCGAGGCCTGCCTCGCTCGTCGGTCGCTGGGGTTGCGGT
>JAHBVL010000011.1 GCA_019637585.1 Thermomicrobiales bacterium
ACTACAAGGCGACGGAGGAGGCGGTCGAAGGGGACGCCGTTGTCCATGCAAATCAGACACTGGGAGCTGCGGCTGCTACGGGGCAAGGAGTTCCTTTTCTGGTGTCCTTTGTGAAAGCGCGCGGAGGGCGTCCCGCAATGCGGAACGCAGCTGCGGTGCAAAACCGCGGGGAGCGCTGCGCCGGATTTCGATCTTCGGCGTCTTGTGCCAGGCGGCGCATTCGAGGAGAGCTGGCGCCAGGTCAGCAGCAAGGAGCTCGGTTTCGGTCACCCAGGGTTCGAGATGCAGTGACTTGATCTCGAAGATCTTTTCCTTGCGGTGAGCTTTGGCGTCGAGACGCCCGACGATCGTACCCCGGTGCAGAATCGGCAACGTGAAGTAGCCGTAGATCCGCTTGGGAGCCGGTGTATAGCACTCGATCAGGTAGCTGAAGTCGAAGAGCTCCTCGCCCCGTTTGCGGTCCCACACGACCGGGTCGAAGGGCATCATCAGCGTGGTGCGTTCGGGTTGGTACTGGCCGTTGACGATCTCGTTGACAAGGGCCGCGTTGTCCGGGTGGATGTAGGCTTTCCCTTTCAGACCGTCGATGCGGGTCGTCAGAATCGTTCCTTCCTCCTCCAACTCCTTCAGTATCGGCGCGACCTGCCCGACCTTGAAACGGTAGTAGTCGGGAACCCATCCTGCGGTGGCCACGCCAAGCGCCCTGATCGACTGCAGAACGTGCGCGCGCACCATCCCCTCGTACGTGGCGCTGGACTCGGGATTCCAGTCAGGCAGCACGCGTTCCGGAATGTCGTAGACCCGCTGAAACCGTTCGCGGCGAACCACCATCAGCGATCCCTCGGTAAAGAGCGCTTCGAGCAGGACTTTCTCTTCTTTCCAGTTCCACCAGCCGCCGGAAGCGCCGGGCTCGGCGGAGAAATCCGACGATCGAACCGGCCCATTCTCCCGGACGTGAGCCAGGAGCCGGTCGGCCGTTTCCCGGTTCGTTTCCAGGTACTCGAAGATCCGCTTGCGAAAGGAGATGGGGTGCTTCATCCGGGCCGCCGCGAACGGAAAATCCTCGATCGGCAAAAAGCAGGCTTCGTGCGACCAGGCTTCGAAGATCTGTTGTTCGGCCAGCAGCTCGTCGAGCCAGGCGGGGTCGTAGTTGCCGAGGCGGGTCCACAAGACGAAATAGGGGCTGCGGGCGACCACATGGATCGTGTCGATCTGCAGCTGTCCCATCATCCGGATCGATTCGAGAACGCCCGCTTTGTTCGCCGCAGGTCGCCGGTGCTCGATTCCCTGGGCCATCAGGAGGGCCAGCCGGGCGGTCTCGCGGCTGACGACGTCGGGAATGGTCGATTCGGTCATGTCAGATTTCGTTCCATCACTGCTGGAAAATACCCTCGACTGTTCAACGCGACGGCAGCGTTGGCATCAAATCGGGTCCCGAGCAGGAGAGATTGTACGGTGCGCTGTGCGCGGTCCATGGACCGCGCACAACGGGGCAAACGAGTATGACGAGGGTCGAGAAGCGCCAGCGATGGGCGCCGTCTCCGCTCCTACCGCTAGCCGATGCGGAAGGCGCCCCAATAGCGGGGTCCGTAGTAGCTCGAATAGATGCTGTCGATCGTCACACCTGTCGATTCGTTTTCGGCATGCACGATCAACCCGTCGCCGATGTAGATCGCGGCATGAGAAACACCAGCCCGGTAGGTGTTCTGGAAGTAGATCAGGTCGCCAGGTTGCCACGCTCCATAGTCGACCCAGACGCCGGCCGATCCGGCCTGGGCCTCGACGGCATGGGACATCCAGATGCCGGTGGTGATGCCGACGATGTACTGGGTGAAGCCCGAACAATCGAACCCTCCCGGTCCGGCTCCGGCATAGACGTAGGGATAGCCGACGAATCCCAAAGCGGTCGAGGCAATGACCTCGCCGACCGACGACTGCGGCAGTGCCGGAGCCATGCTGGCTTCGAGCTGCTTTGCGGCCGATGTGGAGGCGATGTTGAGTTCGAATTGGTTCAGGTCGCGGAAGCCAGACCAGGTGAACGGGATGTTCTCGAGCACCGGCGGCGAGAGTTCGGACGTGGTGGATGTCGTGGGTTCCGCCGGGAGTTGCCGTTGCCAGTAGCTCTCCCAGGCGGCGGCAGGAGTTGCGCTGGCAAGAAAAATGGCGGCCAGCAACGCCATAGCTATGACCCGGCCAGCGTGCTGCAACACGCACGGCCGCGCCAGGGCGCGAACGTTCATTGATTGGGATTCCTTCCCTCGGGTTTATGGAGAGCCCCGGACTACCCGCAGCGGGACGGGTAGCGACCCCGTGGTGGCTCACGTTGATCCCGCGCACACTCGCCCCTTCGCGAGCAGCCATGGCGCCGGATCATCCAGCCTCTCGAATCGATTTCGCGCGATCTGTGCGGAATGACATGACCACTGCAAAGTCACGCCACAGATTCGTGCGTCATCGAACGAGCGGGCGCAGACTACCACGCGGTTTCCGGAGCCCGCAAGCGCCTTGCGGACAATCATCGAAATTTCCCGTACGTACTCCAGACGACCTGCACGGCAGCATCAGTGAAGGTGTGAGTCCCGATTGTTCGCCACACGCGCGCACTGACCCGCAAACAGAACGGGTACAATCGCACCAGAAAGTGGAGTGCTCGACGGGCGGTCCTCACGCAGGTCCGTGTCGTTCTCGATCCCGGGAGTCGTTTCAGTGGCATATCGGTTTGTGCTCGAGGTCCCCGAGGCGGACCGCAAGGAAGCGGAAGTCGTCGTTGGCGCCGCGCCGGAAACCCAGATAGTCGTGTCCCGCCTGACCTATTCCGACGGCGTGGACAACCCATACGCCGCCCTGACCATCGCAGCGGAGAACGTGCGGGTGATTGGCGACATCTACGGCTGGATGCGCAACGACCGCAAACAGGATGCCCGGATCGTGTTGCTCAATGGACAGCGTTTGTCACTGCTCGACCGCACACCGGACGATGTCGTGGCGCTGATTCGCACCGATCAACCATGGGGCGAGCGTACCGTTCCCCGCATTGGCGACCACACCGAGGAGAAAGTCATGTCCGACGCAACGCAGGTTGAGAATGCCGTCGCAACGGCCGCGCCACCCGCGGTCGAGATCGAGCAGGTCAACCTCGTCTCGATCAATGTGATGGATTTGCGCAAAGCGGAAGCCTTCTACCGGGAGTTTTTCGGGTTGGAGGTCATCGGCCGGGCGCACTATGACCACGACGGCAAGTACCGGCTCCTGGGAGGTGACTACGACTGGGATCGTGCGATCGCGACCGAAACGGTTGCCGATGAGTCGTTCGTGCGCAATGGTGAACTCATTCTGGGGTTGCGCCGGGTCGGCACTGGTGCGCGGCTCGACCGAACCAATATCGATCGCATCTCGATCCAGGTCGATGCGGCCAGCTACCGGCGGCTCAAGGCGAAGGTGCTGGTCAATTCGCTGGAGCTGCTGGGCGAATCGCAGGCATCGTTCCGCATCCGCGATCCGTTCGGCGTCCCTTGGGAAATCACGCTGGCTGGACTCCTGCCCGACATCCTGAAGCGATCGCTGGGAGCCTGATGCTCGACGAATATCAGGACTTGATCGAAGAACTGCTCGGCACGCCGGGGATTGTCCGCGGCGCCGGCGATCTCGATCCGGAGCGGCTGCGGCTCGTGGCGGCCGTGCATCAGCGCGATGCGCTGGCGCTCGACCGTATGCAGCGGCTTGTTCGCGAAACCTCGCCTCACCTGACAATCTTGCCGTCATTCGATGACGCCCTCGGCAACACCGAGGTACCGGGCGACCTTGCCGCGCTGATGGAGTCCTTCGACACGACCCGGGGAGACCTCGTCTCGCTGCTCATGAATCTCACCCTGAAGGACTGGGAGCGAACAGCGACCCACGACGCAGGTGGCGAGGTCACGCTGGTCGACGAGGTCGAACAGCACGTCGAATTCGACGAAGCGTTTCGGGCACGATTCCAGGGATAGGCAGATGCGCGTTGAAGGAAGAGTCGCGCTGGTCACCGGCGGATCGACCGGAATCGGCCGGGCGTCGGTGCTCCGGTTGGCACGTGAGGGCGCTTCGGTCGTGGTGGCCGACATCAACGATGCGGACGGCGAGGAGACAGCGACATCCGCAGGCGGGCGGTTCGTTCACTGTGACGTCTCCGACCCCGAACAGGTGCAGCGGGCGGTCGACGAAACGGTCGCCGCCTTTGGCACGATCGATATCCTGGTCAACTCAGCAGCGTTTCTCGGTGGAGCCTTTCCCGCCGGCGACATGCCGGACGACGAGTGGCGGCGCGGTATCGCCGTCACGCTCGATGGCATCTTCTACGCCAGCAAGTGCGCGGTGCAGGTTATGGCGGCGCAGGGACGAGGTTCGATCGTTTCCATCGCGTCGGTGGAAGGCGTGGCCGGCGCCGCCAAACACGCCGCGTATGTCACTGCCAAGAGCGCTATTTTTGGATTGACCCGCTCGATGGCCATCGACTATGGCACATCGGGGGTGCGAGTCAATGCCATCAGTCCGGGGATCATCGACAACGGCCGGCCGGAACAAGCCGAGTTGAAGAAGGACCCCGAGGTGATGCGGTTCTGGCGCGAAATGACGGTTCTCGACCGGATGGGCACGCCGGACGAGATCGCCAACGCGGTTCTCTTCCTCGCCTCCGACGAAGCCTCATACATCACCGGACAGAACCTGATCGTCGATGGCGGCTGGACCATCGGCCACGCCCCGCTTCCCTGGTAGCGACCCTATCCCGGTAACGACCCCGGATCAGTTCTTATCGCTTCCTCTACGGTGCTGCGAATGTCGTGCACCGGGTTGTACCCGAGCATGTTGCGCGCTTTCGCCGTCGAATGGTGGATGCGGATCGGCGGACCGGGAAGCATGACGTCGACCACGTGCCGGCCGGTCGCTTCGGCCAGAACGCCGACCGCCTGATCGTAGGAAAAGGGCGCCGGACCGCTCAGGTTGAACGCCTCGCCAACTGCGGCCGGGTGCTCCAGCAGCAGCTGCAGTCCCTGCACAAGATCGCGCACATCGCAGTACTGGAAGAGATAGGGCGTGCCGTCTTCTTCCCGCGCCAGCAGCAGGTTGGGCTCCTCGCCCACCTGCAACGCCGCGACACGATCCGCGCTCTCGTCGCCCGAACGATTACGAATGAACCGTAACATCGAGCTCAGGTGCAGGAAGTTGCCCAGGGGTCGTTCCGGGTAGAGCACTTCCCAGGGCTCGATCGTCAGGGCGAAGCGGGCCACCGCCACCGGCAGATCGCGACGACGAGAGAAGTAGTCGCCCATCGTTTCGCCGCTCAGCTTGGTCACACCGTAGAAGCTGTATGGCTCCTTTGGGTGGGATTCATCGATTGGCAGGTACTTGGCGAAGAGCGAGGGGTAGACCTCGTCACTGCTGGCGAACACGAACCGCTTGATGCCCCCCGCATTCGCTGCCGCTTCCATCATGTTGAATGTGCTGCGGAAGTTGTCCTCGAAGAGGTCGTCATCGTCGTCCGGGCCAAAGAGGAGCATCGCGCCGAGATGCATGACCGCGTCGCAGCCGCCCACAGCGTCGCGGCAAAAAACCGCATCCCGCAGATTGCCGATCAGCAGCTCGACTCCGTCGCTCGCGGCGCGCTCGATTCCGCGGTCGCCCAGTATGGCAGTGCCCCGCACGTCATAACCGCGAGCCAGGAGCTGGCGCGCCACGTTGTTGCCGATTCTTCCCGTTGCTCCGGTAACAAGAACCTTCATACCGACCTCTCAATCTGCAACGTGCGCCCTGTCAAAGGCAACAGAAGGCATCGTACTGCTTATGGCTGCTGAGGAGATGTGCGTGGTGCTGGACACCGGAATTGACGGGAAAAGGAACGAGCCGCTGAATACGGGTTCAGCGGCTCGGAGTGGGAGGGGATTCGCCCGGCAGCGCTCGGGGTGCGGAACGCGGGTCTCGCCGGGCGAGTACGTACAGAATAGAACATCTGTTCCTATCTGTCAACCCCTACCGTCCGGAGATCACTTTGACCATGGCTCTCCACTGGGCCATCTTGCCCGCCGCCGAGATGATCGGTTTCACCGCTTCGTCGGTCATGAACTCTGTGGTGCCTCGCACCCGGTTCACGGTGGCGCTGGTTTCCTGCAGCAGCGGGATGACCTGATTCTTGATCTGCATCACCAGATAGATGAGCGCGGCGGTCGCAGCGCCGAGCAGCACCACGATGATCATCGATGTCAGAACGATGTAGATGACGGCGATATCGCGCAGCCGCTCGAGCGCCGACTGGTTGTCGTCTCCGAGCATATAGAGACCGCCGGTGATCGCCACAAAGAGGAGGATGAGCACGAGCGCGCCAAGCACTGCATAGAGCTTGGTCTTGCCGCCGGGTTCTTCGATGTTCTCGGGCAGGGAGGACGTTGCGGTGGGAGGCGCAGCTTCGAATCCGGCCGCCTGCGCAGCTGATTCATCCGGCTTTGTGCTGGTCTCTTCCATCCCCTGCCGTCCTCAGTTCAGCGTGGATTGCTGCCTCAGGTTGCCTGACTGCCGATCAGCTCACCGGACCGTTCGGCCGCGCTTCGCACGATCGTTGCGATTGTACCCCCGCCAAGCACTTCATCGTCGCGATAGAAGACGATCGCCTGTCCGGGCGCCGCAATGGGACGGTCTCCGGAAAACTCGATCAAGGCCGTGCGGGTCGATTCCTCGCCGGCAATGATGGTAGCCGGAGCAGGGTGACCGCGATAGCGAACGGAAACCGTGCACGCGATGGGCTCGGATGGCCAGAAGCCGCTGGTGAAACTGATGCGGTCGGCGGTCAGCGCAGGAGCTTCGGCGTCCTGCCGGCTGCCAACGACCAGTTCGTTCTTCTTCATATCCAGCTTCATCACATAGAGTGGTTCGGCACGTGGGATACCGATCCCCCGCCGTTGCCCGATCGTGTGGCGGACCAACCCCTGATGCTCGCCGAGCTTTTCGCCGTCGACATTCACGATGTCGCCTGGCACGGTGACATCCGGACGGCGCGCCGCCACGAAATCGGCGTACGACCCCTTGCCGACGAAGCAAATCTCCTGGCTTTCGGCTTTGTCGGCAACGGGCAATCCGTAGTGCCGGGCCAGCCGGCGAACCTCCGGTTTGGTCAGATGGCCAAGGGGAAACTGAATGAATCCCAGCTGCGCCTGATCGAGGGTGTAGAGGACATAACTCTGGTCCTTTTTTCCGTCGACGGCGCGAAAGAGGCGGTGCGGTCCCTCGGTCGAGTGTTCGATCCTGGCGTAGTGACCAGTCGCCAGGAAGTCAGCCCCCAGCTCATGGGCACGATGGACGAGATGTCTAAACTTGACGTGCCGGTTGCATTCCAGGCAGGGATTTGGCGTGCGGCCGGCCGCGTACTCGCTGACGAACCGGTCGACGACCTCGTGGGAGAACTCCGACTCCATGTTGATGGCGTAGAAGGGCACCCCGATCAGTGCGCAGGTCATTCGCGCATCTTCCATGGCCGGGATGCCGCAGCAGGGATTGACCGCGTGCTCCGGATCGCCGGGTGAGAAGAGCCGCAAGTTCATGCCGATGACGCGATAGCCCCGCTCCCGCATGATCAGCGCGGTGACCGCGCTATCGACCCCGCCGCTCATGGCCACGACAACCGTTTTGCCGGCGCCGTCGCGGGGGCCGAGCTTGGTCTCGGTGAGCAGCTCGTCGATCGAGTCAGATTCGGTTGTCGTCTGGCCCAGATCGAAGAGGGGCTTGAGGTTCAGGGTCATAGAGAGACTCGATGGAACGATCGTGCAACCGGGGCGTCCGGCTGGTCGCCGGAGCAGGGATCAATGCTACCGCATGGAGGGGATGGGGGGATAGAGGGTGGTGCATAGTGCATGGTGCATAGTGGATGGTAGATAGTAGATAGTAGATGGTCTTTCCGACGGATCAGTGGGCGGGAGGCAAAACAAACCCCCTCCCATGGGTGGGAGAGGGCGGTGGAATAGAACTCGCGGTTAGTTGATGCGTGTGCCTCGCACCACCATTCGCTCCTGATATTCACCAGCCTGGTAATCGAACGGTCCGCCACAGGTGATCAGGGTGATCGTTTCGACGTTGGTGGGGCCGACGATTTCGGATTGAATGACTTCAGGGGTGAGATCGTCGACGGTGAAGTTCTTCACCCAGTCGATTTCGAACTCGTAGATCTGGTCGTCCTTGCCCAGCACCTGGATGATGTCGCCTGGTTCCACCTGGCCGATGTTGTAGAAAACGGCTTCTCCCACATCCCAGTAGTCGAGATGACCGGCCATCACCATGTTGTTGTCTTCGCCCAGACGTCCGGTTTCCTGATACCAGGAGACGATGAAGGGGCCGGATGGATCCAGCATGACCCCGTCGACGATCTGCTGCTGTTCGACAGCGGCGTCGATGTCGACTGACTCGATGCGAATGGCCACCGGCAACACCCCGGCCCGGACCGAGCCGGGAAGCTCGCCGGCCGGACCGGGTCGCAACCCGCCAGTGGTTGGCATTTCTCCCAGTTCCCGGGGGGCGACTCCCTGGGCCAGCAAAGACGCCGGCAGCAAACCGGTCGCCAGAATCGTCACGATAGCCAGGAACGCAAATCGCCTGACCAGAGAAGTGCCTCGCTGTTGTGTCATTCAGATGCCCTTTCCACGGCCTGAGCCTGCGGAATCTCCACGTCCATATTCATAAACGCATCGCGGGGAGGCTCGTTTCGGTTGCCGGTCGGCAACTTGCCATCAGTATAGAGGGTACGTCCAGCACAGCCGGGAGGTTTGCCCTCCACGGACACGGCAGGGCGGATTCTCCGCGTCATAAGGTGAAACCGCGACCTGCGCGGATTCGTTTACACAAAGAGACAAGCGCGGGCGGCATCGTCTGGTCTGGGCACGCGCGTTCACAGGAAATTCCTATGTTTCTTTGCGTACGTACGCACTATAATGGTGGTATGCACCCGCCCCGCTCTCTGTTTGTCCCCAGGGTGAAAGCCTCGAACGGATGTTGGGGACAGCGCCATAAATGGCGAGGCGACGCGTCGTTTCAAGTCGAGCGGGCGCCAGGGCCGGCACGGATACTCGGAATGAGTCTTTGGTGAGCTACACACGATCCAGCTCCTACTATCACTCCACTCCATCGGGGCGTGGGAGGTCGATCCTGACGACCTTCCTGATCTCGCTCGGACTGCTCGTTCTCATCGGGGGAGCCGTTGTTGGTGGGGTGGCGCTGGCTCGAGGCGAATCGCCACTCGAATGGGTCTCCAGTTTTCGCAGTGAAGACACGCCAGAGGATCCGGTAGTCGCGGGAATCCCGCCTGTGGCCACCGAGGAGCCGACCGAGCCCGCTCTGGAACAGCAGCAGCAACCCGACGAGACGCCCACGGCTGAGCCATCAGTGGCGCCGACTGAAACAGAGGATGGCGAGCCCGCCGAATCGCAAGACGATGGCGGCAATGAAGCGGCGACGCGCATCGGCAGTCCGGTCGACGTCGCAACACGCTTCGCCGAACTCTGGGCGTCCGGCGACTATGGCACGATGTACGACCTCCTCTCCGCCGAAGCCCAGGCGGGTATCGGGCGGCAGGAGTTCATCGATCGCTACACCGGTATCGCCTCAGTCTCTGGCATCGCATCAGTCTCGGTCACCCCGGGTGAGCCGGATGGATCGAGAGTGCCGGTGCACGTGGTGCTGACGTCGTCGCTGGTCGGAGAGATCGTCCAGGAAAACGCGTTCGATACCGTCGAGGAAGATGCCGGCTGGAGAATCGCCTGGACGCCATCGGCGATCTTCGCCGGTTTGGGTGACGGCTGCATCCAGTTTTCCGACGAAACCTTGCCGCGCGGCAGCATTCTCGACCGGGATGGCGAGCCACTGGCGACGCAGGGGATCGTCAATCAGGTTGGCATTGTGCCGGCCGATCTGGAAAACGAAACCCAGACCGTCAATGCATTGGCACTAATTCTCAATATGAAAGCCAGCGACATTCGAGCGGTTTACGAGGACAGGAAGCCTGATTGGTTCTGGCCGATCACCGACCTGCCCGACCCGCTCGACACCGAAATCCTCAATGCCATTTCGGAGATGTCAGGGGTTGCCCTGCGGGAGAAGACGACGCGCATCTATCCCGAGGGAGCGCTTACGGCGCATATCACGGGCTATGTGACCGCTATCAACGCCGAGGATATCGAATCGGATGAAACGGGCATGCTCGTCGCAGGCGAGTTGATTGGCCGGGCGGGCATCGAAGCGGCCGCCAATGATGTGTTGGCCGGGCAACCGGGGGGCACGCTGTCGATCGTCAGCTGCGCCACCCGCCTGCAGCAGGATGTCATCGCCCGCAACGCGCCGGTTGCGCCGCAGGATGTCATCCTGACGATCGATATCGACTTCCAGCGGGTGGTCGATGCGGCCCTTGGCGATGTCCAGGGAAGCGCGGTGATCGTCGACCCGCAGAGCGGCGCCATTCTGGCGATGGTCAGCCATCCGTCGTTCGATCCCAATCTCTTCATCAAGGGGATGAGCGATGAGGAAGCGCGAGCCATCTACGACGAGAAGAAGCGGCCACTCCAGAATCGGGCCACCCAGCAGGGATATCCGACCGGTTCGATCTTCAAGGTGATCACTTTTGCCGCCGGAATGCAGTATCTCGGGTACGAGGAGGGAAGTGAGATCTACTGCCCGACCAACTGGAGTATTCCGAACACCGACCAGGTCTGGCGAGACTGGACCTATGAGTATGGGGTCGGCGATCAGGGCATGCTGACCTTGCACACCGCGTTGGTCAACTCTTGCAACACGGTCTTCTACGAGCTCGGCTACGAGCTCGACACCCAGGACAACGAGCTCCTGCCCGGCATGACCAAGGCGTTCGGTTTGGGCGAGCCGACCGGCATCCCCTACTTCCAGGAAATCAGTGGCACGGTGCCGACCCCCGAATGGAAGTTCGACACGCTGGGTGACTATTGGGCCACCGGCGATGCCGTGAACCTCTCCATCGGGCAGGGGTATCTGGAAGCGACCCCACTGCAGATGGCCAATGCCTATGCGGCGATCGCCAACGGTGGCACGCTTCTCCAGCCATTCATCGTCGAGTCGCTGCGCAGTCCGGATGGATCGTCGACCATCGTGGGCAAGCGAACCGTGATTCGCGAGCTGCCGGTCGACGGTCGGGTGATCACCGCATTGCAGAGTGCGCTCCGAGATCAAACCAGCAACTCATGGGGAGCTGGTTCGGTGACCGTGTTCGGTGACTTCACCTGGCCGATCGCCGGCAAAACCGGCACTGCCCAGAACCAGATGACCACCTCGCAGCTACCCCACTCATGGTTCGCGGCGTTTGGTCCCTATGGAGAGGATGTGGACATCACATCGATCGTCATGGTGGAGAGCGCCGGCGAAGGGGTGAGCTTTGCGGCGCCGATCACCCGGCAGATCTATCTCTCCTGGATCAACGATTTCGAATCCGCATCCTAGTACCCATTTGAGTAGCGGCGATCCCTCATGGTCGGTCCTGAGCGAAGCCGAAGGATGGCCCGGAGGGTCATAGTCCGCCGCAACCCACCGACTCATGCTGTGTTCGAGCGATCGATGTGGCTCCACTCCGCTTCGCTCCGTTCCGCCACCGGTGGGGACAAGCCTCCACCGCTACAGTGAGCCGTGGTACATGCGTACGGTTATCGGGATTAGTAGAACATCGTCAATGTGCGGTGATACGGACGATCATCCGCGGATGTGGTTTGCCCCGCCTGCCAAAGCGCCCAGTCGATCTCAGAGGCGGTCATGGGCCGGTCCAGGCGTTCCAGTTCCTGGCGGATCAGCTCGACGCCCCAGATCGTCGCGGCCCGAATTTCGACTTCTTTTCGCGAACCCGCAGGAATCAGGATCTGGGCATCGATGGTGGCGGCGAGCTCCTCTGCATACTCGATAACGCCGAAACGCCGCAGCACTTGCGGCACTTTGTAATCGGCGAATGCCGTCAGCGCGGAAAGACCGGTCAATCCCGGGTCGCCAGTCGCCGTGAGAGCCGCGTTCAGGTCGGCCGCCAGGATCTGCGCTCGTTTGAAAAACCGGACTTCGGCTCCTTCGAAGATCGTTGTGTCATCGAAGGACGAGAACCAGGTCGTCACCAGGTCGACAAGGCGCACCGCCGAGCCGCCACCGGCCCGGATGAATGAGGTCACCGGCGAGACGCTGGCCGGTGCTCCACAGCTGGCATGGAACGCGAGCAACCCTTCTCCCAGTTCCACGAGGTTGCGGTGCCGGTCCTCCAGCAGTGGAATCGGTGGATCGGCGGGATCAGATGGCCGAAGGAGATGGGCGGTGGTCTGCAAGTCGAGCTGGCTGAGAAAGCCTGGATCCCAGAGCGGATAGCCCTCGTCGACCGATCGCCGCAGAGCGGCAACCAGCGCCCAGTAGCCATCGTGCGTCTCCCCATCCCGGGCGACGCGCCATCGACGCCCGGCGTGCTCCGACCAGAAGCAGAAATTCAGCGCATCGAGCACCAGCACCCACCCGGCGGTCTCCCATGTGTCGCCGGCGAAATGCAGATCGTCTCCCCAGGCAGGGGAGGGCGGCGTCAAATGCTGAATGTTCGCAGCGACACCCGCCGCCCCATCCGGCGACAGCCGAACGAAGCGACCATGCAGGACGACGCCGCGGGTCGAGGCGAGCACGCCAAGCGGATCAGGTGAAGGCAGCAAGAGGTTCATATCGAAAGCGTACGCCGATCGATGGCTACATTCTGAGTGGACTATCCAAGACGAATTGTCGTATCGAAGGAGCGCCAACTCAATGCCGTCATTCTGAACGCAGTGAAGAATCTCCTGCCGCAGCAGTCCTCAGGCCGACGACGGTCATAGCAGAAGACGACGGCGAGATCCTTCACTTCGTTCAGGATGACTGGTGCTTGGGGAGAGCGCTACTTCCAGTCTCCTCACCCCGTCCGCTTCAGGCGACCGGTCATCTTGGCAAAGTGCTCGCCCTTCCGGAAGAGCCAGAGGCCGAGCGGCGGGAAAATGACCCCCATGATCAGCAGCGGCCAGATGTTGTCCCACTGACTGCCGAACGACGCGCCGTCGAGCAGTGTGGCTCGAATGCCGTTCAGTGCGTAGTAGAGGGGCGAGAACTGGGCGAGCCACTGCATCCATTCTGGCAGGACGTCGATGCTGTAGTAGATACCCGAGATCAGGAGCAACACCGAGGCGACGATGTATGTCACCTGCTGACCCTTTTCCGGCGAGAGCAAGGGCATCACAGCGGCGACCATGCCGAATCCGACCAGCGACACCGAGCAGAGCGCCAAAATCGCCAGCGCGCCACCGAAATTGGCATTCTCCAGCGAGAGCTCGAAGAAGAGGGAGATCGCGCCCAGCATGAGAATTGCCCGCACCATGCCGTAGAGCACGGCGTAGACGCCCATGCCGAAAAGCTGGGCGGCGCGGCTGGCCGGACTCATGAAGGTGTACTCGATCGTTCCTTCCCACCGTTCCCAGCTCACGGTTTCCGAAATGATGTCGAACACCATCGACAGGTAGCTCCAGAGCACGGTGCCGATCAGCAGGAAGGTCGTTGTGCGCGCCATGTCCTCCTGGGTACCGCCGAATCCGAGACCGATGAAACCAATAGTCAGGGCATTCATTGTCGAATAGACCAACCAGACCACTTCCCAGAGGAAGTAGCGCTTGGTCAGAAAGTAGTTCCTCTGGACGAATCCCCAGATGGCGACCAGTTCGCGCCGCCAGTGAGGTCGCTCGGCAGGCACATGCGCCGATGACATCGATCAAACCTCCACCAGCTCCCGGGAGCCGGAATCTTCTCGTTGCTGGACCTCGGCATCGGCGTCCTCGATCGATGTGCCGGTGGCGGCCATGAAAACATCGTCGAGCGACGGCAGAACGCCGTCCTTCTGATAGCGTTGTTTGAGTCCAAGTGGCGTATCGATGGCCAGCAGTTTGCCGTCCTTCAGAATGCCGATCCGGTCGCACAGCTCCTCGGCTTCATCGAGATCGTGCGTGCAGAGCAGAATGGACGAATCGTGACTGCGGCGGATCTTCCAGATCAACTGCTGGACGTCTCGTTTGCTGCGCGGGTCGAGTCCCGTGGTCGGTTCGTCGAGAAGCATCAGCATCGGACTGGTCAGGAGTGCCCGGGCCAGCGCGATCTTCTGTTGCATACCGCGGGAAAGATGCTCCATTGGTTCGCCGACCCGTTCGTAGTTGAACCCGATGTCCTGGAGAATCTCCCGAATCATCGGCTTGCTTTCGGCATCGGGAACGCCATAGAGCTTGGCGCCGAAGAGGAGGTTTTCCATCGACGAGAGCTTCTTGAAGAAACTTGCCTCGACGCTGACCCGGTTGATGTATCGCTGCACGATTCTTGGGCGTTCGACCGCGTCGATGCCGAAAATCCGCACACTGCCCTGATCGGGAAGGGTGAGGGTCGACAGTACGCGGACGAGGGTGCTCTTCCCCGAGCCATTGGGTCCCAGAATGCCAACGACTTCGCCTCGCCCCACTGTCAGTGAAACGCCACCCAGCGCGGACGCATAGTCGTTGCGCTTCTTCTTGAATCGCTTATGAATGTCGTGCAGCTCGATCGCCGCGGCGTCGGGATGTATGAGTGTGGAGGTCACAATTACCATCTCCTGCATCGGAATATGCACGCGCCCGTGGCGTGCGGAAGGTCATGAATTGCGCACCGCATAGAGCGGCGCATCAGCCAGAACGTTGATTGGTGTGAAAAGTGGAGAAACCGAGTCCCGGAGGGCCTCGTGCGCCCTACCGGCGCCGGTATCCGAGCGGTCTTGGCGCTTCACCGGCGCTGCCGCTCGTACGGCACGGGAGGCATCGTGCTCCCTCTCCGGCGGCATTGGGCGCGAGAAGCCCCAGCCTTCCTGCGATACCAGCAGCACTCAGTTGGATTGTGAATGTCTGCATTGTGCACCGCCTTGCCGGATCAAAGCTATCGACGCCGAGGAGTTCTTCCCAAGCTTCCAGATAATGCCGGAGCGGACGGCGAATGTCAACTCTTTCATTTGCGTGAGGAATCAATCTGGAGTCGTGTAGACATTTGATATACAGTTTCCCGGATGACTGCGGAAAGGTGAGCGTCGCATCATGGTCAACACGTCGTCGACAACACGAGATCAAGCCATCAATATCCGGGTCAGTCGCAGACAACGCGATGTGATCGACCGCGCCGCCCAGGCGCTGGGCAAGAGCCGGTCGGACTTCATGATCGAGACGGCGTTTCGGGAGGCGGAGAACGTACTCGTCGGGCAAACCCTGTTTCTGCTCGACGACGATGCGTTCACTGCATTCAATGATTTACTGGACAATCCGCCCAGTCCATCTGAGAGTCTCCGACAACTGATGCACACATCGCCTCCCTGGGAATGAGCCCGCACGATTTTTCGGGACCTGTCCCGATCAGTGCTGTTCATAGTGTTGAGCATTTCGATTCGGGCGAGCCATCACTCGATCATTGGCTCAAGCGCCAGGCTCTGAAAAACGAAGTGAGCGGCGCTTCACGCACGTATGTTGTTGCGAATGGAGCGGTCGTCTGCGGCTACTACTGCCTGGCGGCGGGGGCAGTGGTGAGAGAAGAGTCGCCCAAACCACTCCAGCGAAATATGCCGGATCCCCTTCCCGTCATCGTGCTTGGCCGCCTTGCCGTTGATCGCCACTATCAGGATCGCGGCGTCGGTTCGGCATTGCTCCGCGATGCGATCCAGAGAACGCTCCTCGCTGCTGATGTGGCCGGCATCACGGCAATCCTGGTCCATGCCATATCAGCTGATGCGAAGCAGTGGTACTTGTCTCGTGGATTTCTGGAGTCGCCAATCCAGCCGATGACGCTCTGTCTGCCGCTCGCGACGATCCGCCGAGCGCTGGCGGAGTCTCGCTGATCAGGTCGTGTTCATTCGAGGCGAGGTTACCGCTTCGCGACCGGGTCGAATGCGTCCCGCAGTCCGTCCCCGGCCAGGTTGAATCCGATCACAGTGAGCGCGATCGCCACACCGGGGAAGATGGCGATGTAGGGGGTTGTCAGGATGTACTTCTGGGCATCGCTGAGCATCCGGCCCCATTCAGGCGTTGGCGGCTGGGCTCCCACGCCGAGGTAGCCGAGGGCCGACACGAGCAGAATGGCGTTGCCGACCCCGATCGTCGCCTGGATGATCACCGGGGTGATGATGTTCGGCGCCACATGCCGGCGGATGATCGATGCGCTGGAAAGTCCGCTCACCCGTGCCGCAGTCACATACTCCTGCCGTTTCACAGACAGCGCCGAACCGCGGGCCAGCCGTGCGTAGGCCGGAAGCCCGACCAATCCCGCCGCGATCATGGCCGACTGGAGACCTGGTCCGAGCCGGGCAGCGAGGGTGATGGCCAGAAGAATGGCGGGAATGGCCAGGAGCAGATCGATCAGCGCCATCAACCAGAGTCCCACGCGGCCCTCCAGATATCCCGCTACCAAACCAATGACCGCGCCGATTCCCAACGCTACGAAGACCGCGGTCAGCGCCGCCGCCAGCGAGATGCGGGCGCCGTGCACCGTGCGAGCGAAGATGTCCCGGCCGAGTTCGTCGGTGCCGAACCAATGATGGCGATTTGGCGACTGAAAACGGGCCGGGATGTCCTGCTGCCGCGGGTCGGCCACGAGGAACGGCCCAATAACCGCCACGAGCAGCAGAACGCAGAGGACTGCTGTGCCGGCGACGGCGAGCCGGTTGCGGGTGTACTGACGAGCGAACCGGCGCAGCCGGTCGTCGCCTCGCGCCACGTTGCCCACTTGCCGATCCGATACGCTGGTTGCCATCACGAATACCGAATCCGGGGATCGAGCCAGGCATAGATCAGGTCGACAGCGAGATTCAGCACGATGAAGACCATGGCCAGCAGGAGCACCACGCCCTGCACCACCTGATAGTCGCGGGCCAGGATGGCATCGGCCGCCAGTTTGCCGACTCCTGGCCAGGCGAAGACCGTTTCGGTGACCACTGCACCGCCCAGCAGTCCACCCAGTTCGAGACCGATGACGGTTGCCACGGGGATGAAGGCGTTGCGCAGGGCGTGACGGCGCACCACCGCTCGCTCACGGAGTCCCTTGGCGCGTGCAGTGCGGATGTAGTCGTTGTCCATGACCTCGATCATGGCGGCGCGAGTCATGCGGGCCGTGATGGCTGCCGGCCACCCGGCTAGCGTGAGCGCCGGCAGGATCAGGTGTTCCAGGGAATCCCGGAAAACCGTCCAGTTGCCGTGGATCAGGGAGTTGATCACGAGAAAGGGAGCTGAGGGATCGGCGCCCAGGCGGGGGTCGACGCGCCCGGAGATCGGCAGCCAGCGGAGCTCGACGCCGAAGATGATGATCAGGGTCATGCCCAGCCAGAATGTCGGGATGGAGACGCCAAGCAACGCGCCAAAGGTGCTGCTGTAATCGAAGATCGAATCCCGGCGCACACCGGCGATGATGCCCGCCACCAGGCCGATGGT
Source organism: Thermomicrobiales bacterium (assembly GCA_019637585.1). Classification (GTDB taxonomy): domain Bacteria; phylum Chloroflexota; class Chloroflexia; order Thermomicrobiales; family UBA6265; genus JAHBVL01. Next base: position 17,493 of record JAHBVL010000011.1, read on the forward strand.
GGTGCCGATCAGCATGGCGGCGAATGCCAGCTCGACCGTTGCCGGGAAGCGGGAAAGGATCTCATCGGTCACCGATGCGTTGTTGCGGTAGGAACGGCCAAGATCACCCCGCAGAGCGTCGGAGGCGAAGTCCAGGTATTGGACAGGGAGAGGCCGGTTGAGTCCCATCTCCTGCCGCATCCGTTCGAGTGATTCCTCTTCGGCCTGGTTGCCGAGCAGCAACAGTGCCGGGTCACCGCCAGCCGTGTGCAGCATCAGAAAAACGATGACCGAGACGCCGAAGAGAACCGGAATGGCCATCATCGCCCGGCGCAGGAGGTAGCGAGTCATCCGGAGACCGGCCTACCGGTTCAGCGCCAGCTGAAATGGGTAGGTGTCGAGGAGCTCATGACCCGACTCGGTGACGAGCACCATCCGTTCCAGCTGGAATCCGCCAACGCCGTAGACGTAGAAGGGCATCTCTACGCTGAGCACCATGTTCGGCATGAGTGGCCGCTGCTCGTCTGCCGCGACAAAGGGCGCTTCCTCGAAGTGCTGGGTCAGCCCATCGCTGTGGCCATGGTGCCCCCGGCTGTACGACGTGAAACCGGCCGAATGCATCGCTCCGGAACCAATGGCGTGCAGATCGGCGAAGGTGCGGCCTGGTTGAACGGCAGCGGTGAGCTCCTCGAGCGCATGGTGGAGTGCGGTGTAGATCGTTTGCTGGTCCGGGGTCGGGTCGAGGGCGACTGTTCTGCCGATATCGCTGTGATAGCCGGCGATGTCCACCTGCATGTCGAACTTCACCGTTTGACCGGGTGCGACCCGGCCGGGAGCGTCGAGACCGAGACCGATTGCCGCAACGCCTTCGGCTTCGCGAAAGCCGACATATCGCTCGTTGTCGTCGGCGGCCTGCCGGACGGCAGCGTGATAGACGTTGTTGACGGCCAGCTCCGATTGTCCGGGGGAGAGAGACTGAATCGCCCTGGACATCCCAAGCTCCGCCAGTTCGCAGGCCCGCCGCAGGTGTTCGATCTCATCCGGGTCCTTGATAGCGCGCAGGTCGTCGAAAATGGCCGATGCCTCGACGAGCTCAACGCTCCGCAGCCGGGATTTCAGACGAGCGATCGCTCCACTGTCGACAAGATCGCGATCGAACCCAAGACGGCGAGCGCGAGGAGCGACGTGCCGGACGGCATCGGCGACCCGGTCGAAGACCTCGTCCAGGTCGAACTGGGCCGGGCGCGCAATCCGGTGGGTCCGAGCCGCGACGATCCGTTCGGCGATCGATCGGTCGGATCGATCGCGGATATCGATCGTTTCGAGCCAGCTGGTATAGGGAAAGAACGCCACATCGTTCGAAGGAGCGAGCGGATCGCGGCGGAATTCCCGTCCGGCTATCGCCCGGGCGCCGGTCGCACCGACGGCTGAGGCAAAGATGCCCGGCACACGCCAGTGGGTTGCGATGAAGTCACCTTCACCGGCCAGATAGTGAGCATTCTCGGGAGTCAGCGCCAAAAGTGCGTCGAGCCCATGCCGTTCGAGCGCGTCCAGGACACGCTCACGCCGGTCTGCTCCGCTGTACCAGATTTCTTCTGCCATCCTGGCTCGTCCCCTCCAATTTCGCTTGCACTGATTCTATGCGGGCGGGCGATCTGAAGCTGACGGCTCCGGCGTCGCACAACGCCGGAGCCGTCGCCTCACTGATGACCGGATCGCCCGGTATGCCTGACGATCAGGCGATGTCGACCTCACGCAGAACGATGTTGCCGATGGGAGAGAGAACCAGTCCGGTCACACCCGCGGCGGTGCCGATGGCCCGGCTCGGATAGCCGAGGAACACACTCACCGAGTCGTCGAGCAGAATCTGCTGGACCTGTTTGTAGATCTCCTCCCTGGCAGCGGGGTCCGCTTCGATCTGTCCCTGAGCGGCCAGCTCGTTGACTTGCTCGTTGTTCAGACCGAGGCGCAGCTCAGCGCGGGTTCCCGTGTAGAGACCGGAAATGACATTATCCGGGTCGCCATTGTCCCAGGTCCAGTCGTTCAGGAATGCGGGGACATCGCCGGCACCGAGCGCTCCGAAGAATTCGGCGTCCGGAAGGCTGACCAGATTCGCCGTGATGCCGATCTCCGCCAGGTCAGCCTGAATCAGCTGTCCGAGCAGTGGCCAGAAGACATTGGTCCGGTTGTAGAGATCGAACGAAATGTCGCTGACCCCCGCTTCGGTCAGCAGCGCGGCAGCCTTCTCGGGATCGTAGGGGTATTGCTCGGCCAGCGATTCGTCATAGCCCAGTAGCCCCGGAGCGATCGGACCGGCGCCGAATGTGTATTGACCGTAGAACGCGGCGTCCGCGATGTTCTGCTTGTTGATGGCATGCTGAACCGCTTGCCGAACCAGCAGGTTGTCGAACGGCGCCACGCTCTGGTTGAGGCCGAGGAACTGCACATTCCAGAAGACACCGGTGACCAGCTGCAGATTGGCGTCGGCCTCGACCCCTGCGGCGTCTTTCAGATCGATTTGATTGGCCACGTCAATACCGCCGGTCGTCAGCTCGGCGAGACGGACCGCGTCATCCGGAATCGTGCGGAAAACGACCCGATCGATCGGCGGACGGCCACCCCAGTACTCGTCGTTGGCGGACAGAACGAGCTCGACGTCCCGGGTCCAGGAATCGACCTTGTACGGACCGGTGCCGGCGGCGTTGTCGCTGTACTCGGCGCCATAGGTCTCGAGCGCGGTTGGGCTGGCGATACCGGCGGCGAAAAGGGCGAGTTTGTCGAGCAGGAGGATGATCGGCCGCTTGAGGGTGAAGGTGACTTCGAGATCGCCGGTTGCGGCGATGCTCTCCACGTCGCCGAACACGACTTCGACGTAGGTGAAACCTTCCTGGTGCAGGGGATGCTCTGTATCGGTCTGCCGTAGGAAGTTGGTTTCGACCGCTGCCGCGTCGAATGGCGTGCCGTCGTGGAAGGTGACACCCGGGCGAAGCGAAAAGACATAGGTCAGGCCATCGTCCGACACCGTCCAGCTTTCGGCCAGCGCCGGTTCGATCTCGGGTCCGCCGTTTCGGTAGCGGGTCAGACCCTCGGAGATGTTCTCGTTGACCGGGATGATGCTGCCGTAACCGCTGCCACCCAGCAACGCCGGATCGAGGGTTACCGTTGCCTGCGGGATGGCGACAACGAGGGTTTTGTCACCATCCTGGAGCGAAAACGCCGGCGCTGCGCCGGTCAGATGACCGGTCTGCTGATAGAGCGCCGCGGCGGTGGCGGTGCCGATGCCCAGGCGAGTGAGATTGCCCACGAAGTCACGTCGCGAGAGTTCGTTGCCGTTGAGCGCATCGACGACAGCGCGGAGACCGGATTCATACGTTCGAGACACGTCAAACCTCCTGTATAGATGAAGAGAGACCGTTTATCGCGTGGATGTGGGGAGGGCAGGCAAATCGAACCGCGTGCCCTCGGTGCACAGCCGGTGGGGACTGTGCGGCGCCGGTTCAACAGGAAAGATGCTGATGCGACGAGCCGAGCAGATCGACATAGGATGCGTAATTCGGCAGGAATGCCCAGCTCGGGCACCGATCGTGCGCTGCGGTGTGGGAGATTTGGTTGGAGAGAGGCGCCACGCGTGTCCTGTGCTTTCACTGGACGGCTATCAATCGTCATCCAGGCGTTATTCTACAGTAATGGATAAACAACTGCATTGAAGCATCAGAGCGGGTGCCCGATTCGACCTCACCGCCGGGGACCGACGGCACCGTTTCCCACGAAAAACAGAAACGGGGTCTGCGGCTACGGGGATTGATGGGACCTCCTCCAGTAGCCGGGGCTATGCGTTCAGCAACCCGGCCACGATCTTTTCGGCCGCGGCCAGGGTGGGCAGGTTCGTGTTGGCCCAGGTGACCGAGGGGAAGATCGACGCATCGGCGATGTACAGGTCGCCAACGCCATAGACCGCGCCGGTCGGGTCGACTACGGCCAGGGAGTCGGAGGAGGGTCCCATTTTGCAGGTGCTGCTGGGGTGATAGTCGTGCGCGCTGCTGATCGGGATCTGGGCGCGAATCTGATCGTTCGAGAGACATTCCACGAATGGACCCATCTCTTTTCCAATGAGAGACGCCAGCGGCTCGGTGGCGCCGAGCTCTCGCGCCAGAAGCAAACCATCGAGCAGCGCATCGAGATCGTAGTTCTCCGGATCGGTCAGGTAGCAATGTTCGATATGCGGTTGCGCTTCTGGATCGTCGCTGGCGATCCGGACGCGTCCCGTTGATTTTGGCGCCATCACGCCTGTGGCGATCAGGACGCTCCAGTCTCCCGGTCCGTTGCGATGGGCGATGGGATAAAGGTGCATGTCGAAGGGCCCTTCGCACCGTTTCGAGCTGAAGAGCCCAATCGTTCCCTCCTCGCGGGGGAGTCCGCCCTGGTCGACGAAGTCGTCGAGCATCTTTGTCAGTTCCGGAGTACCGGAGTAGTCGACAGACAACGCCGGGTGATCCTGCAGATTCCGTCCAACACCGGGCAGATCGATCTGGACGTAGATGCCGTGCGCTTCAATGTCCGCGGGATCGCCAATCCCGGATCGCTGGAGCAACAGGGGTGTTCCGTATGCTCCTCCTGCCAGCACCACTCTGCTTCCCCGCACGGCGTGCGAACCGTCCGGACCGCGTGCCGCGACGCCGATCACATGATCGCCATCGAGCAACACGCGTTCCACAAGGGTGTCCGGCATCAATTCGAAATTCGGCAGATCGCGGACCGGATCGACATAGGCGAAGGATGCGTTCCAGCGCAACCGATCAGAGATGTTGACAGGTCCCGGCCCCAACCCATGATCCTCATCCAACGAGCTGAAATCGGCAATTGGTGGCAACCCAATAGCCGGCGCCGCTTCGAGCACAAGCTGGTGGAATGGGGTCAGGTCGGACGAATCGGGCACGAAGACGCGAAATCGCTCGTTGGCCATCCGCAGATAGGGAAGCAGTCCTGCGGCTCCCCAACCGGGATTTCCCGCTGCCTCCCAGGCGTCGTAGTCACTACGATGTCCCCATACCACCGCGCAACCGTTGTGCGACGAACAGCCACCCATGACTCTGGCCCGCTGCATGGCGATGCCGGTTCGACCGTGGACGCCGCTGTTCGCATAGCCCCAGGAGTAGTGGTCCACAGGCATGATGGTGGGGTCGAGCAGCGCTCTGGGCCACCGGCCGGAGGTGTGCGGCCCGAAATCCGGTCCTGCCTCGATGAGCACAACGCGCTCGCCGGCTTCGGCCAGCCGTCCGGCCACTGCGCACCCTGCGGTTCCTCCGCCTACGACGATCGTCGGTTCCTGGGACATGATCTTCTCCCTCGGCATCAGGTTGCGATTCTGGTGTATTCGGCATTATCCGCATTTGCCACAGCGCGCGCCCTCAGGTATTCATGATGGAGTGATGAAGAGGATCGTCCGAAAGGGAAACGTCGTGTCAACGCGATTGCTCTTTGTGCGAGCGGTGAATGTCGGGGGCTGCAAGCTGCCGATGCAGGAATTTCGCGAACTGCTGAACGAGCTGGGCGCCGGGCGGGTGCAGACCTATATCGCTTCGGGCAATGCCGTTGTCGATATCGATGGCGATGCAGACGCTTTCGACCGGGCGGTCGAGAGGGAGATGGAGCAACGCTTTGGCTGGTTTCGCGAAGTGATGTCGCGGACGCCCGACGAAGTCCGGCAAGCGCTCGATGCCTACCCGTTCGACGTCGTCGAACCCAAGTACTCGTATGTGGTTTTCCTTGCTGAAGCGCCCGCGGAGGAAAACATCCGCATCGCCCGCGAAATCGACACCGGCGACGATCAGTGGTCGGTTCTCGGCAGAGAAATTCACCTGCAATATGCCGGCGGCGCCGGCAAGGCCAATCCAGGCATCGACAAATCCCTCCGCCGCCTCCGAGTCCCCGGCACCGCCCGCAATCTCAATACGGTGCGGAAGATGCTCGAGATGGCGGGGGAGTAGTTCGTCGGCAGTCGGCAGTCGGCAGTCGGCAGTCAGCAGGCAGTCGGCGATAGGCACCCCATGTTCTCTGGTGATGCGATGGTGCCGCGCCCCGAGGCCCCGAGGCCCCGAAAGCTTCCTGTCAGGGTGAATTGCTGGAGTGGCATGGCTTGCCGATTCTTCGACTTGTCTGGCCCTTGTCCCCGCCTCATACTACGTACGAAGGATGTTCGCTGGTGAGGAGCGGTGCAGAGTGGTTCAACGTGGGTTTTACGGCGGCATAGTCAGTGAAGAACGCAAGGCGACGCATGCACCCGGTGCGCCAGGGGCTTCTGTCTCGCCGCAACGGCCTGGCCAGACGCCCGATCACACCGATCTCCGTGGGCAGGTGGTCGACGCGTCGCCCTTTCAGGCGGGGCCAGCTCGCCGGCCGCTGACCCAGTACGGCACAGCGCAGGAGATCAGCAATCTTCTCCCGGCGCCCGACGAAGCCGCGCAACCCGCCGATTTCGAGCAGTCTCCGGCCTCGTTCCAGGAGCAGCGAAAAGCGCTTCCCTGGCAGAATCCCCCGGTTCGCCCAACGTCAGCGTTCGCATTCGATCAGGGGATCTCGCCGACGCCACCCGCTCTGCCGGCTAACGAAGCCGCCGCACTGGCTGAATCCTCCGCTGTCGAGGGGTAATTCCCCGCGTCTCCGCCCCCAAAACGGTGGTTTACGGAAATCTGCTGGCTGGTTCGGTACAATTGATCGAACCGGTGAGGATGACCTCGCTCGTCCAGAATCAGGTGTGTGCAACGCGGCCTTTGCTCAGGCATACCAGTCGCGGGCATCCTGCTTTGCTGACAAGACTGGAATAGCCGGAGACCAGAATGGCAACGACCCAAAGTTCAACGAAGAAACGAAAGTCGGCAAGCTCCGGGGCCAATGGCGCCAAACCGGACGTGCCTGGCGTATCGGCCGAAAAACTCCTCGAGTTCTACAACCAGATGGTCTATGTCCGTCTCTTCGAAGAGGCGTGCCAGCGGGCGTTCCGGCAGGGGCGCGTCGGTGGTTATCTGCACGTCTACATCGGACAGGAAGCGGTGGCGGTCGGGTTGCTGGATACCTACCAACCGGAAGACCGGGTCATCACCGCCTATCGCGATCACGCCCATGCGCTCCTGCTCGGCAGTCCGCCCAATGAGGTGATGGCCGAGCTCTATGGAAAAGGAACCGGCATCGTCAAAGGCAAAGGGGGCTCGATGCACCTCTTCGACGTGCCAAATGGGCTGATGGGCGGATATGGCATCGTCGGCGGGCATATCCCGCTCGGTGTCGGCATGGCCTACGCCATGGCCTATCAGCAAACGGGCGGGATCGTCCAGCTCTACTTCGGCGACGGCGCCATCCACAATGGCGCATACCACGAGGCTGCCAATCTGGCCGGGCTTTGGGGCAAGTCGGGGATGAACCCCACGCTCTTCATTCTGGAGAACAACCAGTACGGGATGGGCACCAGCGTCGAGCGGGCCACGGCCAACACCGATCTCGGTTCGAAATTCGCGTCCTACGGCATCGAGCACGAAAAGGTCGATGGCATGGATGTGGTGGCCATGAACGAAGCGGCCCATCGACTGAGCAAGCAGGTGCGGGAAACGGGTGTGCCATTCGCCATCGAAGCGATGACCTACCGGATCGCTCCGCATGGCGCCGCCGACTTTCTGGAGAAGTATCGCTCTAAAGAGGAAGTGAAAGAGGCTCGCAAACGCGACCCGATCGGTCTTCTCGAACAGCGCATTCTCGATGCCGGCGCTGCCGACGAAGAGGCGCTCGAAACGATCCGCAAAGCCAACAAGGAGATCGCGGACGCGGCGGTGACATTCGCCGAAGAGAGTCCCGATCCGGACATCGCCGAGCTCTATACCGATGTCTATGCGGACTCCCCGGAGGTGCATAGTGCATAGTGCATGGTGCATGGATCGAGACGGGAAGACGGGGAGACGGGGAATCTGTTCCTCGCCCCGTCCTCTCCTGACTGCCGGGATATCCCTCACCCTGCCCTCTCCCGCGGTCGGGAGAGGGTTCTTGTCCATTTGCCATTTGCCTTTTGCCCTTTGCCTTTTGCCCAGTTCCGAGGTCCTCCCATGCCAGTCATGACCTATCGCGACGCAATCAAGTCGGCTATGGCCGAGGAAATGGAGCGGGACGAATCGGTCGTGCTGCTCGGCGAGGATATCGGTCTCTATGGCGGCACGCATCTGGTGACCGATGGGCTGCTGGACAAGTTCGGCTCCAAGCGGGTCATCGACACGCCGATCGCGGAAGGTGGGTTCACCGGTGCGGCGATCGGTATGGCCATGATGGGAATGCGGCCGATCGTGGAAATGATGACCTGGAACTTCTCGTTCCAGGCGGCCGACCAGATCATCCAGAACGCGGCCAAGATTCGCTACTTCTCTGGTGGACAGGCGTCGGTGCCGCTGGTCATCCGCGGTCCGAATGGCGGCGGCGTCCAGCTCTCCGCACAACACACCCACAGCCTGGAAGGCTTCTACGGTCACTTCCCGGGACTGAAGGTGGTTGCGCCGGTGACGCCGCATGACGCCAAAGGGATGATGATCGAGGCCATTCGCGACCCCGACCCGGTGCTGATTCTCGAAGCGGGCGCTCTCTATGGAACCAAAGGCGAGGTTCCGGAAGGGGAGTACACCGTCGAGTTCGGCAAAGCACGCATCGCCCGGGAAGGAACCGATGTCTCGCTCATCGGATATGGTCGGCAGGTGAACCTGCTGCTCAAAGTTGCCGAGCGGTTGCAGGCGGATGAGGGGATCACCGCCGAAGTCATCGATGTTCGCTCGATTCGGCCATTCGACGAGGAAACCCTCGTCAACTCTGTGATGAAAACCAACCGAGCGGTGGTGGTCGAAGAGCAGTGGCGCTGGTTCAGCGTCGCCAGCGAGGTCGCCGCCTCGATTCAGGAGCACGCGTTCGACTATCTAGACGCGCCGGTCGAGCGAGTCAGTGGCGCGGAGACGCCAGCGCCCTACGCGCGAAACCTTGAAGCCGCCGCATTTCCGAACGAAGAGCAAATCATCGACGCCGTTCGCCGCGTCGCCTACCGGAGGGCCTGAGCATGTCGACGGTCATCATGCCCAAGATGGGCGATGGCATGGAAGAAGGAACACTGCTGCGCTGGCTGAAGGACGTCGGCGATGAAGTGGCGGCGGGCGATCCAATCGCCGAAATCGAAACCGACAAAGTCGCGCTGGAGATCGAAGCAGCCGAGGATGGCGTGCTGACCCAGACGATGGTCGGCGAAGGACAGACTGTGCCGATCGGAACGGCGATCGCCACTATTGGCGCGCCGGGATCGGAACCTGAACCCGTCGCCGCGACGCCCGCCGCGCAGCCGGAAGCTGCGGCCGTGTCTGCTCCTCCTGTGGCCACCGCTCCTGAACCCGCGCCAGTGGAGGCGGCAGCGCCGCCTCCTGTCGCGGCAACTCCTCCGGCTGCGGTGGAACGCGCTCCAGGCGAGCGTCTGCGCGCCTCGCCGATCGTGAAACGGCTGGCCGCCGAGCATGGCATCGATCTCGGTGGGATTCCGGGAACGGGTCCGGGTGGCCGCATTGTGAAGGACGACCTGACACCTTATCTGACCGGCGCCCGACCGGTGCCGGCCGCAGCCGTTGCACCTGCCTCCACAGCTCCCGGTGCGGCAACGCAGGCGTTGCCATCGGCACCAGGCGGACCACGGCCCGCTGGGCAGCCGCGGGAGATGAGCAGGATCCGCAAGACCACCGGCAAGCGGATGCTCGAGTCGAAGGAAACGATTCCGCACTTCTATGTCTCGACCGAGATCGACATGGTTGCGGCCATGGCGTTTCGCAAGCAAGTCAACGAACAGTTGGCGGAAGGGCAAGCCAAGGTCTCGGTCAACGATTTGATCGTCAAGGCGGCTGCGCTGGCCCTGCGAGAATTCCCGAATCTGAATTCGAGTCTGGAGGGGGATACCCTTTACGACCACAGCAACATCGACATCAATATCGCGGTTGCGATCGAGAATGGGTTGATCGCGCCGTTCGTTCCCGATGCGGACAGGCAGACGCTGGGAGCCATCGCCACGATGACCCGCGATCTCGCCACTCGGGCGCGCGAGGGCGGTCTGGTGCCAGAGGAGTATCAGGGCGGTACCTTCACCATCTCGAACCTCGGGATGATGGATGTTATCGAGTTCGTGGCCATCATCAATCCGCCACAGGCGGCCATTCTGGCCATCGGTTCGGCTTACGAAGTTCCCGTAATCGCGAATGGCGAGGTGACGATCGGCCAACGCATGCGCGTTACGCTTTCAGCCGATCATCGCATCACCGACGGCGCCGAAGTGGCCAGCTTCCTGCAGGCGGTGAAAGGCTACCTGCAGAATCCGCTGCGCATGGTCATCTGAGCGGGCAGTCGGCAGTCAGGTCGAGTGGGAAGCAGGGAGAGGTATCGGACGGCGACGCTCCCCTCTCCCGCGGTCGGGAGAGGGGTCCGGGGGTGAGGGATTTCTGTTCACCTCCCATGCTTGCCGCCCGGCCGTCTAGCCGACTCGCCGACTCATCGTGACCGACCGCCCCTCCCCTTTCGGCATTCTCGGTCGCGCGCTGGGCACTGGTCCGCTTGGTGGGCTGAAGCGGTATCTGCGGTGGTTCAATCTGACGATGCTGCAGCAGGCGCTCTGGCCCCTGCTGATCGCTGTTGCGTCGGCGCCGCACGTCGCCCTGGAGCACACCCCTACCGGTTGGTTCCTTCTCCGACTGGCGGGGCCGTTGCTGGCCGTGGTCGTTGCTTTCCTCTACCTTCGATCGCCGAAACGGAGTACGGCTGCCGTCATCCCGAGCGTAGCCGAGGGATCTCTCGTCCATGACGCGGAATTTGGCCTCCAGGAAGTGCCGCATGGGAACGGTGAGAGAGATTCCTCCGCTCCGCTTCGCTCCGGTCGGAATGACGAGAGAGACGGCTCCGGTCGGAATGACGGAAGAAGCGGCCTCGGTCGGAATGACGCTCGAGCACTCCTCCTTTCTCTGATCACACCGCCGGCGAACATCCGATTCCCGGCGGTCGCGACCCAGTTTCGCTACGCCCTCTACGCTCTCCCGGTGGTTGTCACACTGCTCCGCTTCCTGAATGGACCAGCCGATGAAGCGGCGAAGGTCGTCGCGTTCGGGTTGGTCAACGTCGCGGCGTATCATCTGATCCACTTTGGCGTTGTGCCCCTGTCGTTCGAGGATGCCCGTCCCGGGTTGCTGGCCGGCGCGGTTCTCTTCGGCGTCTCATGGGGTCTTCACAATGCCCTCATGTTTGGATTGAGCGATGGTGGATGGCTTCCCGGGCTGGCAGCGGGGTTGGTGCTGGGTTGGGCGTTCGGATTTGGCGCTCTGGCGCTTCGCCAGTGGCCGGGAGGATGGCTGACGGGGGCCGCCGTTCACTTTCTCGTGGTCTATCTGATTGCGGGTTTTGTGTAGCGAGTGATCACGGCTCGACGCGGACAATGCCCTCGATTCGATCGAAGTGCCGGTCGTATGAAGCGATCTCCGTTATTCCCTGATGCTGCATTTGGGCTACCGCAAGACAGTCGACCCAATCTAGCCGAGTGGATTCGTACCATTGGGTAGCGGCGTGAATCCGCCCAGCTTCAGGGACAATCAGTCCGTCGACGAGGAGAATGTCACGGATGCTCCGGGCAACGATTCTGCGGGGCAGGCCGAAATTGGCTTTCGACGAGAGAACGTAGACCACTTCAGCGATGACAGACTCGCTGGTCGTCGCTTCGACAAGACCTCCCTCGATATCGACAAAGAGGGCGCGGACCCGTTCCGCTCGGTCGGCAGGCGATCCCGTCAGGAGATAGACGAAGGTATTCGTATCGATGAAGAGCATTTACGCGATATCTTCCTGCTGCTCGTCTTCGAACGTCTCCTCCATGATGCGAGCCACTTGCTCTTCCCAGGCGCGTTCGCGAATGACCTCCCAGGGGACATCGTCGTCCAACGGCTTTACCGACCCGAACAGCCGGTCGACCGGCGACCCAATGGGACGGAGAATCAGGTAGCCATCCCTCTCCTCGAAGAGAACGCGATCCTTCGTCGAGATGCCGAGCTGCTCGCGATACTTGACTGGAATCGTCACCTGACCCTTGGGACTGACGCTGCTGATGTATTTGTCCATGGTTGTACCCTCGCAATGCAGTCTGTACCTGCACGGGAATAGTATGACAACTCGAACAATGGTACGCAATCACGCGGAGCCAACCCCGCCCGTGAGCACGTACTATTCCGGACAGTAGACGTTCTCAAGTGGTGGACAGCAGACGGAGGAGACCTGTGTCGACGCAGAAGACGATCGCGCACCGCTATTTCGACGGGTTCCGGCGTTCGGATCACGCCGCAATCCTGGAGTGTCTCTCGGACGATGTTGCCTGGCATATTCATGGGCACACGACGCTGCAGGGCAAGGAAGCGTTCGACGCTGAGATCGAGAACGATGCCTTCGAAGCACAGCCAGTGCTCGACGTCGACCGGGTCATCGAAGAGGGAAACGTCGTTGTCAACACGGGAATCGGCGAAGGCGCTTTCAAAGCCGGCGGCGTCTTCCGGTTCCATTTCGTGACGATTCTCTCGTTCACGGGTGACCTGATCAGCAGGGTTGATTCATACATTGTGCCGATAGGCAGCTGAACCTGGCGATCCGGGCTTGACAGCGCCGGTATGCACCCGTACCATAAAACTGGATATTTTATCCAAGATGGTGGATGGCTTTACCGATTCGCCAACGCGATCGCATCATGTCGAAGTGAGGGTTTTCCCCTATGTACAAGGTGGTCGAAGGGCGTGCCACGTATGGTCACTCTATCGGCATCATCATGCAGCATGATGGCCTCATTCGCATGCCGGGCGACGTCGGCAACCTGACCACCTACACCTTTCCCGTCACCTATCGCGTGGTCAAGGATTTTCCCATGACCGCAATGATGACCGACGAGCTGCTCGACTACGCCGATGTCTGGATCGATGCCGCACGCGATCTCGTCGAGATGGGATGCGCGGCGGTGACGGCCGGCTGCGGGTTCGCGGCGCTCCTGCAGCCAAGAATCGCGGCCGCGGTCGATGTTCCAGTATTCATGTCCGCGTTGATCCAGGTGCCCCTTGTCAGCGCCATGCTGGCCCCCGGCCGCAAGGTCGGCATCATCACCGCCAACGGTCCTCGTCTCACCGAAGACCACTTTTTCGCCGCCGGCTGGTCGTCGAAGCAGGTGCCAGTCAAGGTCATTGGTATCGAAGAGGATTACCACGGCGATTTCAGCCGTAAGAACCTGCTGCTGCTTGGCGAGGAACCCGGCATCAAGGAGCGGATGGAGGGGAGCATGGTGAGGCTGGCCCAGAAGCTCCTCGACAGCGATCCGGCGGTCGGAGCCATCGTGCTGGAATGCACGAACATGCCGCCGATGGCCGCCGCCGTTCAGCAAGCGGTGGGTCTGCCGGTTTTCGACATCGTCACCCTCATCAACATGGTGCACGAATCAGTGACCCGCCGGCCCTACAACGGTCACTTCTAGCAGCACCGTCGATCACGCATACAGATAACCGGGGCGGCTGCGCTTCGGCAGCATCAGGATGGGAAGGAACTCGAGTGCGATGACGGCCCAGCATTTGCTCTACAAGATGACGTGGGAAGAAACCCGGAAAGCGGTCGAACAGCAACGGGTGGTCATCATTCCGGTTGGCGCGATCGAGCAGCATGGCCCGCATATGCCTGTCGACACCGACAATCTCATCGCGGTGTCGCTCTGTGAGGAGGCTTGCAAGCGCCGCCCGGATCTCCTGGCCTGCGCCATGCACATCCCCTATGGATACAACGCGCACAACATGGAATTCCCCGGCACCGTGCACATTCGCCAGCATGTCTTCATGGACTACGTCTTCGATGTCTGCGCCAGCTATGCGAAGCATGGATTCAACTACATCCTCCTGATCAACGCCCATGGCAGCAATGCTCATCTCTGCGAAGGGATCGCGCGGCAGGTTTCGATGCAAACCTCGGCACGGTGCGGCTGGCTGATGTGGAATCGCCTGACGGATGAGGTGTTCGAGTCGATGCGGGAGTCGGATTATCCCGGCGGCACGGGGCATGCCTGCGAGATGGAGGCCTCCATGTACCTGGCCATCGATCCCGACAACATCGATCAATCGAAAGCCGTGAAGGAGCTGACCTGGACGGTGAGTGAGTACTGGTACAAGGACACGGCGGGCAACGGGCCGCTCAGCTACACCTCCTGGCACCATGAGTTCTCCAGGACGGGCATCGCCGGCGATCCGACCGTCGCCACAGCCGCAAAGGGCCAGGCGATGATCGAGACGTTTTGCGATCGGTTGCCACTCCTTGCCGAGAACTTCCGCAGCATCGTCGATCAACCCCGCTTTCGCGATCTTCCGATCGAGCGGATGTCCTGATGGCTGTGAGTGATGCTCGAATGACTCCTGACGAACTGAAAAGCCACCTGCGTGGCGTTCTGGCTTTTGCGCCCACTCCGTTCACCGCCGCCGGCGCCGTCGACTTCGATGGACTCGCTGCGCAAGTCGACAGGCTCAGCCAGAGCGGTGCGAGCGTTGTCGTCATCGGTGGGGCGGTGGGGGAGTTCTTTTCTCTCACGCGTGAGGAATATCGCGAGTGCATGCGTGTCGCCGTGGATGCAGTGGCTGGCCGCGTTCCGCTCATGGCCGGTATCGGCCACAGCACGATCATTGCCTGCGATCTCGCCGCGTGTGCGGCGTCGGCCGGCGTCGACGGATTGATGATCAACCCTCTGTATATGGCAACACCGACGATCGATGGCTGGTACCGGCATTACGCCGAGCTGGCGCGGGCATCCGGGCTGGGGATGATGATCTTCAGTACGGTCGGTTCGGTGTACAGCGCCGCCATGGTCGAGCGACTCGCGGAAATCGACGAAGTCATCGCTCTCAAGGATGAGTTTGGCGATCTGAAGCTCTTCGCCGAGATTCGCGACCGGGTGGGCGGGCGCCTGGCCATGGTCAACGGGATGGCTGAGGAGCTCGCCGGTCCCTATTTCGCAGCGGGGGCGAGTGCGTTCACCTCCGGCGTCATCAATTTTGCTCCTCAGGTCAGTCTGGCGATTCACCAGGCGGGCATCGACGAAAACTGGCAGGATGTGCACCGACTGGTTGATGTGGCTATCCGGCCGATCGCTCAACTTCGGGCGCGAAAGCCGGGTTATATGATCGCCGTGATCAAGGAAGCCATGAACATCCTCGGATTGCCGGGCGGGCATATGCGATTGCCGCTGGAACCAGTTGCTCCGGCCGACCGGGCCGAGCTCGAAACTGTCCTGCGCCAGATCAGTGAACTGGCCGCATAGCATCGGAGAGGAGCCAGGAGTGCCAGACGCAGAGGGCCGAAAAATCGTCGATTGCCACACGCATCTGATGTGGTACCCGGATCACGTTGCCCAGGAATATGCCGAGGAAGCCCTCGCTTCCAAGCTGATCAAGCTGAAGATGTCGGGTGGGCAGGCTTACACCGGCAGGCTCGATCTCCACTCCTACGACTCCAAACCGGAGACGCACTGGGAGGTTTCCGAACCCGCCGATCATGTGGTCGTGTTCGGCCTTCAGGCGAAGGCAACCGGTCTCTGGGTGCCGAACGAGATCATTGCCGACTATGTGAAGCAGCACCCGGAGAAGATGCAGGGTTGGGCGTCAGTCGACCCGACCCAGCCGGATGCCCTCGATCAGCTCGACTACTGTGTGCAGGATCTGGGGCTGAAGGGGCTGAAGCTGGGGCCGGTCTATCAGCATTTCGATCCGGAAGACCGCAAGTACTGGCCGCTCTTCGAAAAAGCACAGCAGTACCAGCTGCCGATCATGTGGCACCAGGGAACGACCTTCCCAAGCAAAGCCAAGCTGAAGTGGGGGCTCCCGCTGCAGCTCGAAGACATTGCCATGGCCTTCCCCGATCTGAAGATGATCATCGCTCATATCGGGCATCCATGGGAAGAGGATTGCATCGTCCTGGTTCGCAAATGCCCGAACGTCTACACCGACATCTCGGCGGTCCACTACCGGCCATGGCGCTATTGGCAGGCGATGGTCACCGCCATGGAATACGGAATCACCCACAAGATCCTGCTGGCGTCCGATTTTCCGTCCGGGACGATCACCAATGTGATCAACGGACTGCGCAACGTCAACGCGCCGGTCGAAGGAACCAACCTTCCCAAGATACCGACCGAAATCCAGGACCAGATCATCTACGAGAACTGGAAATCCTTCTTCCCGGAGTGGGTGTGAGGGCGAGAGGCAAAGGGCAAAAGGCAAGGGGCAAAAGGCAAAGGGGAAACGGACAAGAACCCTCTCCCGCGGTCGGGAGAGGGCAGGGTGAGGGATATCCCCGCGGTCGGGAGAGGTGCTCAGGGTGACAGCGAGAGTTCGTTGGGGGATGCAGAAGGCACGATGAGGATTATCGATTCGCACGCGCATATCTTTCCGTTTCTCGGTGGCCTGTCCGGGTTTGGCGACGTGCGGGAACATCTCGACACGGTTCAGTGGACGGTTCGTCAGCACGTGCAGCCGGTGTTGCGCCGTCGCGACGGTTCCCGGGAAGAAAAGCAGACGCTGATCACGTTGCCGATGGTGGGGCGCAGCAGTCTGCTCGACGTCGATTTTCACGTCGGCCAGTACGGAGTCGTCGAGTGGGAGTCGGACGGCGAAGCCTACTACCTCCAGTACATGCCTCCGACGCTGGCGGATATGTCCGCGCCGCCGGAGTTGTTGGTCGCGCTGATGGATCACGCCGGCGTGGAAACGATCGTGCTTCACAACGATTCGATCTACGGAAAGTTGAACGACTACTTCAGCGACGCCGTGGTTCGCTGGCCCGATCGCTTCATCGCCCTGGCGAATGTCGACGTGGCGCCGAACAATCGGGACCAGCAGATCGCCACCCTCGACCGGGCGCTCGATGAACAGGGGCACCGGGGGCTCTTTTTCAAGACCGACGATTTCTTCATGCACGACTTCTCCGAGGATCCGTTTGGTCCGGCGTACACGCCCTTCTGGGATCACGTGGCGAGTCGCGGCATCCCGGTCTACTGGCAGGTCACGGGCTTTCCCGCGCCGACTGTGGAGAACACCCTGCGGGTGTGGGAGGGGTTCATCCAGTGGCTCGATCGGTACCCGGACGTCGTTGTCGTGCTGGTCGGCGGTCTACCTTGGGAGTTGGCCAGCCGGGAAACGCTTCCTGCATCGATCCGGGAGGCGATCCATCGCCATCCGATCCATCTGGAAATCGTGTATCCCATCCAGCGGGGCGGGGTGTTTCGGTACCCGTTTGTGGAATGCCGGGATTCGGCAGCGTTTCTCTACCAGGAATTCGGCGCGGAGAAGCTCGTTTGGGGATCGGATGTTCCGAATGTCGAACGCTACTGCACCTACCGGCAGAGTCACGAGTATCTCGACACGTATGATTTCATCTCCCAAGAGGATCGCGAACTGATTCTCGGCGGAAACATGGAGCGGATTTTCGGCATCGGCGGCGTCGCGACCGACGCCAGCTAACCCATCAGGAGCAATCAGTGGCCACTTACGACCAGCTCGGCGTCCGCTCAGTGATCAATGCAACGTGCCATTGGACCGACTATGGCGGCGCGATCATGTGGCCAGAGGTCGCAGAGGCCATGGTGGCCGCCCGGGACCGCTATGTGAACATCCATGAATTGCAGCGCCAGGCTGGATCGGCAATCTCACGGTATACCCACGGGGAAGCAACGCACATCACCTCGGGGTGTTCTGGCGGTCTTCTGGCCGGCGCCGCGGCGATCATGACCGGCAACGATGTCGTGAAGATGGCTGCGCTTCCTCACCCGACGCCCGACATGAAGCGGGAGTTCATCGCTCACCGTGTGCCGCGCCGGACTGACCCTTCGGGGCGCGACTATCCCGTCTGGACCTACGCGCACGCTGTACGGGCGGCCGGCGGCGAGCTGGTGGAAGTGGGCGATGACCAGGGAGTGACGCCTGAGGCGATCGTCAACGCGATAGGACCGCATACCGCCGGAGTCTACTGGCTCTGCGACAATCCCGCCGCAGCGCTCTCCATCCAGGATGTCGTTTCCGTCGCCCACCAGCACGGTCTTCCGGTGCTGCTCGACGCCTCGAACACCCTGCCCCCGCCGGAGAATATTCACGCCTTCATGGATATGGGGGTCGATCTCGCCGCCTACTCCGGAGGCAAGGGGCTGCGTGGTCCGCAGGGAAGCGGATTTGTCACCGGCCGCGCCGATTTGATCGCCGCTATCCGCACGCAGAGCTCACCAAATGACGGGGTCGGCCGTTCGCTGAAAGTCTCGAAAGAAGAGATGGTCGGCCTCGTGACGGCGCTCGAAGTCTGGAGCGAGCGCGATCACTCGCAGGACATCGAGGACGCCGAGCGGCGAACCGCCCATGTAGTCAGCGCACTTGCCGGGCTCACGTCCGCTCGCGCTGAGTATCGCTTCCCAGACCATATCGGCCGGCCCTATCCGACGGTCTTCGTTCATCTCGATCCGGATGCCGGGCGCACCGGACGCGAGGTGATCGATACGTTGCTCGCCGGCGATCCGTCGATCGCCACCATGGATTTCAGCGATCCCTGGGTTTTCAGGGTCGACGTCCGCATCTTGCCCGACAGCGATGTCGAAACCGTCGCCCGGCGGATTCGCGAAGTGTTGCAATGAGGAATCCCGGCCGAACCTAGATGATCACCGGGAGCACAACGTGGGATGGGTGTTCCCGGTCCATGTAGACGGTGTTCGTGGACGGGATCATGTGCGTATGTCGCCCGCTTGGCTCGCCCGTGTTCGGATTCAGGTCGAAGCGAGGGAAGTTGCTGCTCGAAATATCGATGCGGATACGATGTCCGACATCGAAGAGATTGCTCGTCGGGGGCAACGCAATCTGGACCTGAACCACCTCGCCCGGCTCCATGAAGACCTCTCGCTCCCAGCTCTCGCGGAATCGGACCCGGATGATCGAGTCGACGATGTTCATGTGATAGCCCTCGGGATAGTCGGCCATGGGCGGATAGACATCGACGAGCTTGGCGGTGAAATCCGTATCGACTGCCGATGACGAAACCCAGAGATTGACGACCGCCTGGCCGGTTACCTCGACGGGTTCCATCAGTGGTGGCGACTGAAAGACGAGAACATCGTTTCGGTGGGCGAGACGCGGGTAGGGCGGACGGGCGCCGATGATGTCGGGCGCTTCCCGCTGATGCGTCGGACCCATCTTGACGATGCTTCTCATGCGGACGCGCCAGGGCACATTTGACTGGTACCCGTCCTCCACTGTTTCCGCGACAGGCACCAGCTCGAAGAACCCGACGACATTGCCGGAAATCGTCGGCACCGGGTGTGTGGGATCGTACACAAAGGATCGCGACGACTCGATAGCGGAGGGTCTCTCCGACGTAAGCTCGCCGGCCGCCCGAAGAAAAAGCACCTGCTCCGCTGCTCGGGCGAGTGGCCAGCCCTGTTCCGTTCGCCATCGGCCGCCGTGAAAGAGCTTGCCGTGCCGAGTCTTCCGTCCGCCGCCGCCGCCCATGACGAACATCCGCACAGGCGGGTCGTCGTCGACGCCGTTCCGCTCGTCTCGCAACCACCGATCGAACCATTGCAGCCGTAGCGCGTTGTACCGGTCGTTGCCGACGATCGCGTCTTCGCCGAAATCGACGTCCGCTGCCCAGCTGTCGCCCCTTCGCATCGTCTCATGGGTCCAGGGACCCATGATCAAACGTTGCGGGCTGCGGCTCTGCGCTGACATCGCTGCGAAGTGAGTGGTCGTGGCGACGGCGAACGGATCGTACCAACCGCCGGAGAAGGTGCCCGGACAATCGGCGTGCCGGTGGAAATGGCGCTCGAAGTCGTTGAAGTCTTCGGCCCACCATTCGTCGTATGAGCCTCGCAGGTAGTAGTTGAAGAAGGTCTGCTCCAACCCGGGCACCGTCGTCAACGGCGTCATGCCGGGCCGGAACGGCGTGAGCCAGACCCAATCCCGCAACCTCGTCATTTCTTGCTCGAAGGCGCGCTTGGCGACCGGATCGCGCATCAGCTCCTGCGATTCGAAGGCGTGGAGGAACTGGGCGCCAAACATGTGGAGCTGCATGGCGCCGCCCAGCCGGATGTGATGGTGGTAGGCGTTGGTGGGACCGACGTCGGGCCAGATTGCGGCCAGCGCGGGCGGGTTCTCCAGCGCGGCTGTCGTTTGGGACATCGCACCGTGCGATGACCCGAGCATGCCGACTCGTCCATTCGACCATGGTTGACTGGCGATCCAGCCGATCGTGTCGAATCCATCTTTGCCGTCGCTCGGGTTGGCGACGTGGTAGTACTCGCCAAATCCCTCTGATTTGTAGCGGCCGCGCAGATCCTGCAACACGACAACGTATCCGCGCGGCGTGAAAAAGCGTGCGACCGGGTCGACCCACATCCAGGGCGTTGTCTTGTCATACGATGTGCGGCCGAGAATGACCGGGAACTGACCTTCGACGATCTCGCCGCCCAGGGCCGGACGGTAGATGTCGGTGGCCAGATGCACGCCGTCGCGCATCGGCACCATGACATTTTCGGCGACGACGATGCCGTACTCAGGCGGGCGAGGTTCGGGAAATTCCATTGGCGGCGTCCTAGAGTGTTCCCAGGCGTGGATCGAGCGCATCGCGCAAGTCGTCGCCGAGGAGATTGAATGCCAGAACCGCGATCATGATGGCGGCGCCGGGAAAGATCGCCACCCAGGGCGAGATGATCATGTAGGTGCGTGCATCGGACAGCATCACTCCCCAGGATGGCGTCGGCGGCTGAACCCCAAGTCCGAGGAAGCTCAATGTCGCCTCGGTCAGGATGGCGGTCGAAACGGAAAGCGATGTCAGGATGATGAGTGGCGCGGCAACGTTCGGCAGCAGGTGCCGAAGAATGATTCGCCACGACGACACGCCGACAACTCTCGCTGCCTCGACATATTGCTCCTGCATCACGGCCAGCGCCGGACCGCGGGCGATGCGCGCAAAACGGGGCGAATAGACCAGTCCGATGACCAGCGTCGCGGTCGACAGACTTGGCCCCAGCGCCGCTGAAACGGCCAGAATCAGAATCAATGGGGGAAAGGAGAAGAGGATGTCCATGATCCCCATGATCGCGGTATCGAGGTAGCCAAGATGATACGCGGCGACGATGCCAAAGAAACCGCCGATGACCAGCGCGATAGCAACGGCAGTCATGCCGACGAACATCGACGCTCGTGCCCCATAGATCACCCGGCTGAAAACGTCGCGGCCGAGGTTGTCCGTTCCCATAAGGAACTCGCGGCTGGGGCTGCCGAACCGGGGTCCGGGCTGGCTGGCCGGATCGTATGGAGCGATGAACGGAGCGAAAACCGCCGCGCCGATCAGCAGCACAATGGCGATCAGCCCGCTTGCGGCGAGCGGAAATGTTCGGGCCAGCTGCGCAATCGTGCGACGCCGCGGCGGTATTGCCGCGGCCTCGAAGGAAGATCCGAGCGCGGGCGCTTCGATCGCCGTGCTCATTGCCAGGCTCCGTTTCTCATGAGTAGGAAATGCGGGGGTCGAGTCGGGCATAGATCAGGTCGACCCCCAGGTTGACCACCATGAACGCTAATGTGATGAACATAACGCCTCCCTGCACGATCGGGAAGTCACGCTGCATGATGCCTTTCATCAGAATCCAGCCCAGACCGGGAAGGCCGAAAATCTGCTCGATAACCACCGCGCCCCCCAGCAGATAGGCAAACTGAATACCGGCGATCGTGATGACCGGGATCAACGCGTTGCGCAGGCCATGTCTGGCGACAACCGCGGATTCCCGCAGCCCCTTTGCTCGAGCGGTACGGATGAAATCCTGGTTGAGCACTTCGAGCATTGAGGACCGGGTCATCCGCATGACCACTGCCATGAATCCGACTGAAAGGGCGATCGAAGGAAGCAGCATCTGAGACAGGTTTTCCGCAGGGTTGTCCCAGAATGAGACGTAAATGAGCTTCGGGCTCCAGTTGAACCAGCGCGATGCCGCGAGCAACAGGAGAATGCCCAACCAGAAGTTGGGCATTGAAAGCCCCGCCAGTCCAAGAATTCTCGTTGCGCCATCCAGCCATCCCCGCCGGTGCACAGCGGAGATGACGCCCAGCGGCACGCCGAGAACGATCGCGATCAGTGACGACACAATTGCCAGCTCGATGGTGACCGGCAGACCGCGCATCAACTCGTCGACCACAGGTGATCCTGAAATCAGAGAGACACCGAGGTCGCCCTGCAGGAGAGCGGTCAGCCAGTCGACATACTGCCGGGCGATCGGTTTGTCGACGCCGAGGACCCGTTGCAGCGTTTCTCGCGATTCCTCAGAGAGATTTGCTTCCGTGCCGATCATGGCATCGACAACATCGCCTGGGATCAGGTGCATGATCAGAAAGGCGATGATCGAGACTCCGAGCAAAGTCGGCAGGAGCAGGATGACGCGTCGGAAGAAGTAACGTCTCATGGCGGGTGCTCAACGGTTGGGCCGGTACGAACTGAAACCGGGTGAACCTGTAGACGGGACACCCGGTTTCCGCTGGCGCATCAGCAAAGAGCTACGAAGCGAGCCACGTTTCATCGAAGAAGAGACGCCGCCCGGTGTATGACTGTTTGTAGCCCTGCAGAGAGGGTGCGAGCGCCTCGATGTTCAGCCCGTTCCAAAGAGGAATGATCGGCGCCTCGTCGAGAATGATCTGTTGGGCCCGGAAATAGAGTTCTCGGCGGGCTTCGTGATCGCTCAGCTGGCGAGCCTCGGTCACGATCTCATCGTACTCCGCATTGCTGAACCGAGTCTGGTTGAACCCGGCATCGGTGTGATAGTGATTGTAGAGATAGCCGTCCGCATCGGGATAGAAGGAGTTGGCATTGGCGCGAATGTCGTAGTCGGATGTTGGCGGTTGCGTCTCCGAAACCCATCGCGTCTGATCGATCTGGATGATCTCGACGTCGACGTTGATTTCGCTGAGACGCTCCTTCAGGATCTGGGCGACGGCGATGTCCTCCGCGAGATTGGAATTCGCCTTGTAGGTCGTGCTGAATCCATCGGCGAGTCCGGCTTCCGCCAGCAGCGAACGGGCCTGGTCGAGGTCGACTTCGTAGTTGAGCTCGTCGACCGGGATGTACCAGTCGGTGTGCCCCGTCGGGACAGGACCGGTGAGCGTGCCGTAACCGCCCAGCACTTTGTCGATAATCTCCTGATGATCGACGGCAAGGCTGAGCGCTTTGCGAACGCGTGGGTCGGTGAATGGCTCGCGCGAACAGTTGAACTGAATGTGCCAGTACAGCGCCTTGTCGCCGATCAGGACATTGACGTCTGTGCCCTCGAGCGTCGTGGTCAGGTCGCCGGGCAAGGTCGTGAATTGCGCTGTACCGGTCATTACCGCGGTCAGCCGGGCGGCTGGCTCCAGAAGGAGTTTGTGATCGACCGACTCGATGTAGGGGATATCCGGTTCCCAGTAGTCGGCGTTGAGTTCCCACCGGTATGAGTCCTGCGGCAGGATGTTGGTCAGTTTGTATGGTCCGGTGCCGAATGCTTCGGCGTTGAGGTCGGCTGATTCAGCCCAGGCGCGGGGCACAATGGCCGAACCGCGCATCGATGCCAGATTGGCCAGCAGTGGTGAATAGGGGAAATCGAGATTGAACTGGACAGTGAGCGGGTCGACCGCTTCGACACTGCCGATGGCGTTGAACCAGGCCCGGTAGGGCACGACCAGATCCTCATTGTTGAGGCGTTCGTGCCAGAAGACGACATCGTCCGAGGTGAATTCCGCGCCATTGTGAAAGAGCACGCCCGGACGCAGATGGAAGACGTAGGTCTGCGGGTCCAGAATCTCCCATGACTCGGCGAGGTCGGGAACGATCTGCAATGTCTCGTCGAATGTGACGAGCGACTGATACGTCTTTTCCCAGGCATACAACGACGCGAACTGGCCGTTGGTGTGTGGGTCCATACCGTTCCAGTCCGCTTCGACCGCGGCCACCACCGATCCGCCCCGCACTGGGGTGGATTCCTGGGCCAGGGATGACCGAAGTCCCCCGGCCGCCAGAACGGTTCCGATCGGAACGCCGGCGGCGAGTCCCAGGATCGACCGGCGCGTGAGCTCCCAGCTTCCCATTCCGGATGGATTCGATGCGTACGATTGACTCGGTTTTTTCACGATTGCTCCTCCAGTCCTTACGTCACCAGGCAGGCGTCTGTCTGGACCCTTGATACCGACCGTTTCTCCTCGCCAAACGCAAATCACGTGACTTCGTCACCAATACTGGATATATTATCCAGTATTCAAGCTGTTGCCCTTCCTGTCAAGCCCCTCTGTTTCGCCCGTGGAGACAGGCAACAGCACGCACTCGCGGCAGGTGGTTCCCCGAAATGCTGCTTCTACTGGGCAATGTGTATAGTGTGTCGTGCTACCCGTAACGATTTCGGACGATCGATCAATAGGCGTTGCTGAGTTGGGTAACGTCGCGCTGCGCTGAAATGGACCAACGCGAATGGAAGGGAATCCCGGTGGCTCGATCTCCTGAATCGTTTTCACAGGTCGAGAGCTCGAAGCGCACCCTTCAGGCTCAGATCGTCAACTACATTCGTGATGCGATCGTGCGGGGAGATCTGGGGCCGGGCGCTCGCCTGCGGACTGAGGAAATCGCCGGTCAGTTCGGCATCAGCCGGATTCCGGTGCGCGAGGCGCTGCACGAGCTCGTGGCGGAAGGATTCGTGACCGTTGTCCCTCAGCGGGGCGCGTTTGTCGCGGAGCTGTCCGTCGAGGACCTGGAAGAGATCTACCTCCTTCGCTCGAGTCTGGAGCCGCTGGCGGCACGTCTGGCAGTCGAGAATCTGACTGAAGCGCTCATCGAGCACTTTTCCGCGATGATCGATGAGATGGAAGCGTCGGAGAACGACCTTCCCCTCTGGAGCGATATCGATCTGGCGTTTCACATGGATCTCTACTCCGCCGCCGGACGCCCCCGCTTGTTCAAAATGATCTCGTCACTCCGGACGAATGCGTTGCGCTACACAGCGCTCTATATCCACTCTCCGGACTACATGCCGATCGTCCGCGTGCATCACCGGGAACTCCTGGACGCCTATCTGCGGCGCGATCCCGACCTGGCCGCCCAGCGCACACGTGAACACATCCAGGACTTCGGGGCGTACATGGTTCGCGAGCTCCGCAAGGTGCTTGGCGAGGGTGAGGAGATCGACGGTCGGGACCGTGAAGAAACCTCGATCGAATCGAATGGCGGCGTGGCACAATTCGGTCAGTGATCGTCGCGCATTTTCAAAGGAGAGCGTAGAGAGCCATGACCGCCACGCAGACCTGGAATACCACCGAGCTTGTCGCCAAGGACAAGGCGCACCATCTTCACCCCGTTTCCAACCTGAAAGCCCTTCGCGCCAATGGGCCATTGGTCATGGCCCATGGCGAAGGCGTCTATCTCTGGGACACCGATGGCAAGAAATACATCGATGGATTTGCCGGGTTGTGGAATGTGAATGTTGGTCATGGCCGGCATGAGCTGGCGGTCGCCGCAGCCGAGCAGATCGACGACGTGGCGTTTGTGCCGACCTTTTTCGGGCTCGCCTCGCCGCCGGCAATCGAACTCGCCGCCAGACTGGCGTCGATGTTTCCTGGCGATCTCAACCATATCCAGTTCACCTCGGGTGGCGCGGAGTCGAACGAAACGGCGCTGAAGATCGCTCGCTACTACTGGTGGCTAAAGGGTCAACCGGAGAAGATCAAGGTCATCTCCCGGCGGATGGGTTACCACGGCATCGCCATGGGCGCTCTGGCGGCCACGGGCATCCCGACCTATCACGAAGGGTTCGGACCGGGTGTGCCGGGGTACGTCCATGTCTCCGCGCCATACAAGTACCGGAATGGCGAGGGGCTGACCGACGCTGAATTCGTCGACAAGCTGATCGCGGAGCTCGAAGAGCTGATCGCGAAGGAAGGCGCCCGCACCATTGCCGCGTTCATCGGCGAACCGGTTCAGGGCGCCGGCGGGGTTGTTGTGCCGGTCGATGGCTACTGGCAGGCGGTGAGCGATGTGCTGAAGAAGCACAACATCCTGCTCATCGCCGACGAGGTGATCTGCGGTTTCGGGCGCACAGGCTCGATGTTTGGCGCGGAGGAGTACAACTTCCAGCCCGACATCGCATCGTTCGCCAAGGGCGTCACATCCGGCTATATCCCGCTGGGCGGTGTGGCCGTGACTGATGAGATCTTCGACACGATGAGCGAACCCGACCGGATGTTCATGCACGGCTTCACCTACTCGGGCCATCCGGTAGCCTGCGCGGTGGCGCTGAAGAACATCGATATCATCGAACGGGAGGACCTGCCAACCAATGCCCGGGTGTCCGGCGACCACCTGCGAGCCGAGCTCCACCGGTTGCTCGACGGCCACAAGAACGTTGGAGAGATCCGGGGTAAGGGGCAAATGACCATCGTCGAGCTCGTTTCCAACCGTGACACCAAGGAAAAGCTCGATCCGGCCACCAACCCAAGCGGGACGATCACCGCGGCGACCCGCAAGCAGGGCGTCATCGTGCGTCCGACCAACGACGGCGTCGGTATCGCCCCACCGCTGATCATCACCAATGACGAAGCCACCGCCCTGGCCGAAGGAGTGGCGGCGGGCATTGTCGATGTGTTGGGAGGTTGAGCAGTCAGCAGTCACGGCGTAGTCCGGAGTCCGTAGTCCGGAGTCCGAAGCACAGTGCTGTAGTTCGGGCACCTGTGGCCCGCCGCTTCGGACCTCGGACCTCGGACTCCGGACCAAACTTGCCGACTGGCGGTCTCGCCGTCTCTCAGAAATTTCCCAGTCTTCGTGCCCTCGCGTCAAAGGTTGACCGGGGCGCGTGGCTGGGGTAGCCTCACCCCATACCTGAGCAACACAAACGCAGGCTGGCGTTGGCGTTGCTCGTCCCGCTTGGCCGGTTGGATTGCAGTCCGACCGGGCAGAAAGGTAAAGAGGGAAGGACTATGCATCGCCCCGCGATGCGGGCTGGCTGGCTCGCATTTCCCCTGGCTTTCGTTCTCGCGTTTGCCTCGCTCCTCATTGATTCTCGACCAGCATTCGCCGATACCAATCTCGATGTCGGGGGTGAAGCGCGCGTTTCCTACACCGGCGGCGACAGCATCCGCGTTCGCAGCACGCCCTCCTACAGCGGCTCGGTGGTGACATCAGTGCCGGAGGGATGGCTGGTGGCCGTTCTCGATGGACCGATTTCGGATGGCGAAGGGTCGTCCTGGTACAAAGTCACGGCACGCGGTCAAACCGGCTACATGGTCTCCGACTATCTCGCTCGTCCCTCGAGTTCGGGTTCGTCGTCGTCCGGCGAGGCGGTCAGTGCCGCGGCGACGGTGTACACCACAACGTCGCTCAATCTCCGGTCGTCGGCCAGCTTGAGTGGGTCTGTGCTTGTCGTGATGCCATCGGGGGCGAGTGTCAGCACGACAGGCGCCACACAGAATGGCTTCAGCCAGCTGACCTATAACGGCACCACCGGCTGGGCTTCCTCGCAGTTCCTCTCCAGCAATCCTCCCAGCTCCTCCAGTTCCGGAACGGTGATTTCGAATGCGTGGGTCATCGGCGGATCGCTCAATCTGCGCTCCAGCGCATCGACGTCGAGCAGCGTGCTGCTGGTCTTGCCGAACAACGCGCAGGTCGGCGTGACAGGATCGGCGCAGAATGGTTTCACGCCGGTTCGCTACAACGGCACCAACGGTTGGGCCTATTCGCAATACCTCAGCTCGACCCAACCCGGCGGCAGCTCCGGAACGGTGATCTCGAATGCCTGGGTCACCGGTGGATCGCTCAACCTGCGCTCCAGCGCATCGACATCGAGCAGCGTGCTGCTGGTGATGCCGAACAACGCGCAGGTCGGCGTGACGGGATCGGCGCAGAATGGCTTCACCCCGGTTCGCTACAACGGCACGAACGGCTGGGCCTATTCCCAATACCTCAGCTCGACCGAACCCGGCAGCAGCGGCAATGGCGCGATCATCTCCAATGCCTGGGTCATCGACGGATCGCTCAATCTGCGGTCGAGTGCGTCGACGTCTGCCTCGGTTCTGCTCGTCATGCCAAATGGCGCGCAGGTCGGGGTGACCGGGTCGCCACAGAATGGCTTCACGCCGGTTCGGTACAACGGCACCAACGGCTGGGCGTACTCCGCCTACCTCTCCAGCACCGCGCCCGGTTCGGGGCAACCTGAGCCAACCGCAGCTCCCGCCACGGAAACCCGCTATACGACTGCGGCCGTCAACATGCGTTCCGGAGCGGGCACCAGCTTCGGCGTGATTACCGTCGTGCCCAACGGAGCGGCGGTGACGGTTACCGGCGGACAGACGAACGGTTTCTTCCCGGTCCGCTACAACGGCTCGAACGGCTATATCTCCGCGACCTATCTCTCCACGAGCCAGCCGGCGCCGACCCCGACGCCGGGCAGCGGCAATACGGGTGGTTTGCTGGTCTGGCCGGTGAAGGGAGGCACCTGGACGATCATCCAGGGGTACAACGGCGGCACTCATCAGAATCGGGGGTCGAGCGCCGACTACTACTACTCGCTCGACATCCAGAAAACGGCTGGCGCCAGCGCCACGCAGGGCGAACCCGTCTACGCACCGGCCAGTGGCACCGTTCTCTGGACCAGCGGCGGGCTCCTCATCGGTATGGGCAACGGTTACGGCATCGCCATGTTCCACATCACCATCGACAGCAGCATCCGCAGTGGCGTGTCGGTGACGCAGGGGCAGTATGTCGGCTACATCTCCGGTCCGGGCGGCAGCGGTTACCAGGTCACCCCACACATCGACCTGACCCTCTGGCGCCTGCCCAACGGAGGCGGCTCGCCACGCATCTCCACCGCCTTCACCGGAGACTTCGCCATCTCCGGGAACAGCTATGCGGACATCGGCACCTACAACATGCACGGCGGCAAGACGTTTACGCCTTAGCAGTCGGCAGTCGGCAGTCGGCAGTCGGCAGTCAGCGGTCGGCAGTCAGCGGTCGGCAGCAGGCAGCCCTCCCCCCCCTCCTGCGGTCGGGAGAGGGGCTGGGGGCTCACTTCCGGACACTTTGATTCTGGGGCTGTGGTTGCGGGCGCTTCGACCCCATTCCCTCATCCCCGGCCCTTCTCCCGACCGCGGGAGAAGGGTGCCGTCCCCCAAAAACAAGCGGACCTTGGTGTCACCTTATCAACTTTCCCCGCACTTTCTGGGCCCAAACGTAAAGTGTCCGGAAGTGAGGGGGCTGGGGGGGAGGGAAAATCTAGGCGTCGACGACGATCGTCGACGCGCCCATGTCACCCAGACGCTGCTTCCGCTGGGTGACCATGATCAAAATCAATCCGACCAGCCCAAAGAAGATCGAATCGACGATCCGCAACAGGTTGCGAATCAAGGCTGCATCGAAGGACATCGGCGATCCATTGGTCCGAATGACGCGGATACCCATGGCCCGTTTGCCGATGGTCTGTCCCGTTGTTCCTTCCATGTAGGAGAAGTAGCCGTAGAAGAGCACAAATCCGGCGATGCCCTGAATCCAGTCCGGCAGTCCGATCGCTTCCAGTATGAACACCGCCACGACGACGGCAACACCGACGACGATAGCGTCGATGATGTAGGCAATGACTCGTTTGCTCGTAGATGCCAACTGCACGCTCGGTCCTCCTGCACGTTTCACGCAATGTCACGCTGGTTTCACCTCAGTGTACCGAATGATCGGCTTCGGGTGAGGGCGTTCGCCCGGTATGCATCTGTGAGGATTGGCGGCTCTCGGGGATGGTAGGCTGTCGGGCACATGTCGATTCGCGTAGAGGAAGGAACACCGATGGCACGTCATCCATGGGTCGCGGAAGCGGACAACGGTATCCGCTGGGGTTTGCAGACGATCATCCCGGCCGACCGGGAGGCGCTTCGGCGGTTGCTGTCCACCGCTCAGGAGATGGAGCGTTTGGGTTTCGACTCGTTGTTCATCATGGATCATCCGGCGGTGCACGCCGATCCGTTCATCGCGCTCTCAGGAGTCGCCGCCGTAACCCGGAAACTCTGGTTGGGTCAGCTCGTTATGGCGGCGACCTACCGCCACCCCGCCTACGTTGCACGGTTGCAGGCCGATCTGGACAACCTCTCGGGTGGACGTTCGATCCTGGGCGTGGGGTCGGGATGGTTCGAGGCCGAGTACGAGATGATGAATCTCCCCTTCCTGCCGATTCGCGAACGGCAGGAGGCTCTTGACGACATGATGGCGATCCTCGATGGCGTCTGGTCGGGCGAACCCTTCAGTTATGCAGGGAGGCAGGCGACGGTTGCCGGGATGATGATCGATCCGGCGCCCGCACTCCGGCCGCCGGTGCTGGTTGGCGGCAGTGGGGAAAAAGGAACGCTTCGGCAAGTCGCGCAGTGGGGTGATGCCTGCAATCTGCGCGAATCGATTCCGGCGTCCGACCCTGCCGAGCGTGATCCCGAACGCGTGGCGGAAGTCACGCGGAAGTTCGAGGTGCTGGGGAGGCATTGCGACGATCTCGGGCGGCCGCGTGACGAGGTGTTGCGCACACATTTCACGAGTTCGCTGGTCATGGGGCGATCGCAGGAGGAGGCCGATGGCCGGGCCGATGCCGTGGACACCGCGCGATCCACCTCAGCCGGCGTGCGGTCCCGCGGCAGGAGTTTCCTCTTCGCCGCTGGTCCCGAGCGGGCCATTGCCTATTTCCAGGCACTCAAGTCGGCTGGAGCGCAGTATTTCGTGATTCAGGTCGATCTGGACGACACCGTGACGATGGAGCTGCTGGCCACTGTTGTGATGCCCGCCGTGTGATCGGCTGGTCACACCAGTCGCACAAACAGAACGACCGGCGGGAGAGCTCCAGCCGGTCGTTCATTGCCGAGATGTCATTGGTGATCTGCTCCTCAGGCTGCCGATCCCCCAATTCCGGTGAGCGATACGGGTTCCTGAGGACGGATCCGGATCAGCCGGGCGATCTGTTCGCCAATCCCGCTCCAGCGCGATGACAGAACTGGTTTGTTCCGCCCGTCCGTTGCGATTCGGCGCATCTCGCGCATCCGAATCGCCCGATCTCTGTCGAAGACGACGGTCTTCGCGATCTCCTCATACATATCTCATTCCCTTTCGACTAGATACGCAAACACTCGGTGTCCATTAACTGGGGAGCCCGCCACTCCATATCCCATTATTGTGGCGAGTCAGCCCCGCGTGGGTTCTCCCATTAGCGCCGGAGCGATGTGGCGTTCAGGTCCGCGGTCCCGACCGCTCGCTCTCGACATACGTATCTTCTCAAACCGTTCAGCGATTGCCATCCACAGAACTGCGTATTTGTGTCTGGCGCTCATGTACGTATGTGGACAGAGCTGCCCGTAGAATTGGCATCGATCATGCTGGAGTCAGCCGGAACGGCTGTTGTCCGGCTCAAGGAGGGAGTATTTCATGCGGATTCGGACTTTTCTCTTCGGACTCCTCGCGATGGTGGCGCTGGGGTCCCCCATGGTAAGCGCGGCTCAGGATGCGGATGGCATCGTTCCCGATCCCGATCTCTGCACGCTCGAACCGACCAGCCGGGAGCGCCTGGACGCCGTCATCGCGATGACGATCGTTCCGGCCACGCCGTTCGCGGATGCGGGGTTCGGCACGCCGGTGTCGATGCCGGATATCGGCGCGCCAGTTACTCCGGAGGTCCAGGCGGCGATCGAAGAGGCGATGATCGAGAACGTTGCCTGCATCAACACCGGAAATGCACTCTTGCAGATGTCGATCTACTCCGATATGGGGTTGTCCCGATTGCTGGGTGAAGGGATCACTTCGATCACCGACGCGCAGTTCGATTCGCTGGCGACGCCGGCGGCGCTGACGCCGGAGCAGTTCAGCGTTCTTCACGAGTTTGGGGAGGCCGTTGACCTGGGCGATGGACGTGTGGCGATCGTGATCGTCGGGGATGACATGTCGGAGCCAGACCCGGCCTCACCGACTCTCTTCGTCCTCGTGGAGCAGAACGGTCACTGGGTGGTCGATTCGTTTGAGACGACTGAAGACTAGAAGAGTCACGAACCCCGCGACTCGCTATTCACCGGCCAGTGAAAAGAGAACAACGCCGCTGAGCAATCAGCGGCGTTGTCATCCTTGAATGTCGTCTTCACATTGTGAACCGACTGAGCGAACCCCACGACTCACAGCTGAGATTCCGTCATCGTTTCTCCTCCGCGGTTCGCGGTCTAGCAGCCGGCGAGCTGCTCCCGAAACGCGGTCCGATCGGCGCAGTCGTTCTGCTTCCCGCGTATCGAGGCAAGCAGCCCCTGGAATCTCCGGCCTAATGGCGAGGGTGATCGATCGCGCATCGACTCCGCGAGTTTCAGACGATTTCGTCGCTCGGCATCCTGAAGCAGCCTCCTGTTTTCGGCGACGACCACTTCGTAAACAACAATTCCATTCATCATGACTACCCCTTCTCAATAGTTCTTCCAAATAGCCGGTGTGCTTTCCAGTGGGCGCGTCGCCAAACAACCACTATTGCGACTGACCACCAGATTCCATTCGCGTTCGAACCATTCCCATTCGATCTCGGATGCCCGGCGCCATCCTCTTATTGCCGGGCGCTCCTGCGCGCATAGATATCTTCGGTGATCGCCACTCCGCTGCCATCCGCAGAACTGTGTATTTCGCGGATTCCGCCATCTACGTAGAGGGGCGTAGGTTTGGAGGCGGAGAGGCGGAGAGGCGGAGAGGCGGAGAGGCGGAGAGGCGGCAAGGCGGGGAGACGGGGAGACGGGGAGACGGCAAGATGGAAGGACGGGGAGTGAGGCGTCTGGGTCGAATGAGTGGAGTGAAAGGTTGCGCAAACCGCTGTGCCTGCTCGGCGTCTGCTACTGTTTCACCGTGAGGCTCGCTGACGATGCTTTCGTCCATATTCCAAGCGTGAATCCTGGATGCTGACCAGACGAAATTCGACGTTTCACTATGGATGGGTCGTCGTTGCCGTCGCGATGGTTTCGTCTCTCCTGGTGTTCGGCATTCGATCCGCGCCCTCTGTTTTCGTCAAACCGCTGGAACGTGAGTTCGGCTGGAGCCGCTCGGAGATCTCTCTGGCCATTGCGGTGGGGTTGCTCTGCACTGGTATCGCCGCGCCGTTCGGCGGGGCGCTCATGGACCGGATCGGTCCTCGCCGGGTGCTGGCGGGCAGTCTGACCCTGATTGCGGTGAGCATTCTGCTTTCCGTCTGGATGACGGAGTTCTGGCAGTTCCTCCTCCTCTGGGGGGTGCTCAGCGGCCTGGGCACCGGCGCGGCCAATGGCCTGGGAGCCACGATCTCCAATCGCTGGTTCATCGAGCGGCGAGGGTTGGTGCAGGGGTTGTTCGGCGCCGGCACCTCCGCCGGAATGTTGCTGTTCATCCCCCTCATCAGCTGGGTCGTGGTTCATCATGGGTGGCGGTCGGCAACCGTCATGGCTGCTGCCGTGGCAATGGCCCTGGCGCCTCTGGGATTGCTCCTTGTCCGCGACCGTCCGGCCGACGTCGGACTGCTTCCCTATGGAGCGACGGCGTCGAGTCCGCCGATTCCGTCACGGCCCGCGGCGGTGCGGGAGGTCATGGCCCGAGCGATCCGTACGCCGGAGTTCTGGTTGCTCTCCGGATCGTTCTTCATTTGCGGGGCCTCATCGAACGGCATCATCGGCACGCATTTCATTCCGCACGCCGTCGATCTCGGTCATTCGGAGGTCGCCGCTGCCGGTGTGCTGGCGTTCATGGGTTCGATGAATTTTGTTGGCACCCTGGCATCGGGTTGGCTGTCGGACAAACACGATCCCCGCAAACTCCTGGCGATGTACTACATCCTGCGCGGCATGTCGCTCTTCATCCTGCCGTGGGTGACCGGGTTGGAGGGGTTGACGGTCTTTGCCATCATCTTCGGTCTGGACTACATCGCTACGGTGCCGCCGACCGTCGCGCTGACCGCGGATGTCTTCGGCCGGCAGAATGTCGGTATGGTCTATGGCTGGGTCTTTTGCGCGCACCAGATCGGCGCTGCTCTGGCCGCCCAGGCGGGTGGTCTGATTTACGACCGATTCGGCGACTACACAATCGCATTCGTCATGGCCGGTGGGTTAGCGGTGATGGGTGGACTGATGGCACTGCGCATCGATCGCACACCGTTGCCGGACCTCGTGCGACCCGCCGCTTCGGGTGCTGGTTGACGTCCGGATATTGACGGGCGTCGTATCCTCTCATGAGACGCCGTAGCCGGTCACAAGCCGGATTCCCGAGGACGCCTTCCGTGTTGATTCGTGCTGGAGCGCTTTTCCTTCTGCTGCTCATTGTGGCGCCGGTTCAGGCATCGGCACAGACATTTCCGGTTACTCCCGATCCGGCGCTGTGCACGCTGCAACCCCGATCGATCGACGACGTGGCGGCCCTGGTCGACGAAGCCAGTGCCGCACCCGCACGGCCGTTGCCGACGGTCGTGCCAGTGCCTTTCGAGATGCCGGAAG
The DNA here is from genome assembly GCA_019637585.1 of Thermomicrobiales bacterium. Lineage (GTDB taxonomy): Bacteria > Chloroflexota > Chloroflexia > Thermomicrobiales > UBA6265 > JAHBVL01. The sequence goes on from JAHBVL010000011.1 coordinate 52,040, forward strand.
GATTCGCACTGGTCGAGAATGTGCGCGTCGAGGTCGAGAAGGATCTCCTCAGAGCGATCGGATGCATCAACACCGGTGATCCGCTCAAGGTCTTTGCCACCTACACCGATCGCTATGTGGTCGAGCTGGTCGAACGCCTCGGCGGCATGACCGACGTGGTGATTTCCGGTTTGCAGACGGTGCGTGAGATCGACGAAGCCAACTGGTTGCAGATCGTCAGCGTTGAGCGTTCGATCCTCCTGCCCGATGGTCGTGCGCTGGTCATCGTGATCGGTGACGATCCGGCGGATGATCAGCCTCCGGGCGCCCGTGCCTTCTTCCTGACAGAAGTGTTGCCTGGGCGGTGGCTGATCGATGAGGTCGTCGAGATCGAGCTTCCCGACTAGCCGGACGCTTCATCTGCCGTGAGGATTGGTACAGGCCCACCCGGTCGCAAACACAGTGCCAAGGTCCTTCGGACCTGACATCTTGCCCCGGAGGGGCATCGCACCGTGAGCGACGCCGTTTACGGCGTCGCGGTCTCGCGGAAACCACGATTCTCAGCGCAAAGACCATAGCATCCAAAAAAGAGGAACCGGGACGCCATCGCGGCGTCCCGGTCCCGGCTGCACGCAGGTCAGGCTGCTCTAAGCACCCGACTCCGGCGTGGCATCGTCGACGAACGGGTCATCGAACACCGGTGCAAATGTGGTGATGCCGCCATCCATGGGCAGCGCGAGTGAGAGCTTGCCATCCCGAATCACGAAAGAGGTCGACTCGGTGACAAAGCGGAGGAAATCGGCGTCGAGCGAACCCTCGGGGCAGGCCATGCGTGTTGTGGCCAGAAGAATGGTGAACGAAACGCCATCGTCTCCGATGGTGTAGGAACCCATGCCCCGGTTGCAGTCGATCTGTCCGGAAACCGAGCCGTCAGCCTGAAACTCGAGCGCATAGTGAGAAGGGTCCTCCGGCGCGACGATCGTATCGTCCCCACCCTGGAACTGCTCCCATTGCCAGAGCACACCCACCAGCGATGCGTCGAATCGCAACGAGCCGCCATTCTCGAGTCCCAGGACGAGCTGGTCGCTGGCGCCGCTCTGATCGATGGATGCGGTGGTCGTTTGGTTGAGGTCGCCCAGGAATCTGTCGGAAAGGGAGTCCTCCGGGCAGAGCGCGAGGGTCGTGGCGATCTCGTTGAATGTCAGCGCGCCTTCGTCGAGCTCCCAACTCGTCATGCCGCGGTTGCAGTCCGCTCCGATGGCGGCAAAACCACTTGGCGCAAACTGGATGGTGTAGCGAGACGAGTTTTCAACCGGCGTGACGTTGCCGGCTCCATCGTCGAATTCGGCAAGTTGCCAGACGATGGGAGGAATGGTGGAGGCGGACGCCGCTTCAGGAGTTGATTCCTGAGCACTGAGCCCCAACGGTGATGCGAGCAGTCCTGCGGCCAGTGCGGCAGTTGCCGATAGCGCCGTCAGTGCCGACGAGATTCCCGACCAACGAACTCTTTTCATAGCTCCTCCGGAAGCATTCGCACGTGCGCGATATGCAACAACTATCGTATCCCGCTGGATTCGAGTGACGACGATCAAACCCCCTCAATCCCCGAGAAATCGCGACTCTCTGATCGCGCCGCACGAATTATGCCCGCTCGGGCCCTTCTGCCGGGCAAGTACTCCTGTTAAGAAAACGTACCGGTGAAGTCAATGGTTCCACGGAGCCCAGCGAATAGGTCGCTGAACAATGATTCGGCCGGACGAGACGGGGGCGGCCGGCGCCAGTAGGTATACTGACCGGCTGGACAATCGAACGACCGAAGCCAACAGGAATGACATGACAGACGCCCTCGATCAAACAGGTAGCGAGCAATCCGTTCGGGTGCGGTTTCCGCCCTCGCCCACAGGCTTGCTGCACGTCGGAGGTGCGCGAACCGCCCTCTTCAACTGGCTCGTGGCCTATGGACAGGCGCCACGCGAGGGTAAAGACGGCGCCCTGATCCTACGGATCGAGGACACCGACCGGAGCCGTTTTGTCGAGGGAGCGACCGAGGGGATTCTCGATATTCTCAACTGGTTCGGAATCCACTGGGATGAAGGACCGGATGTGGGTGGTCCTCATGCGCCGTACATTCAGAGTGAGCGGACCGAACTCTATCAGCAGGCGGCAGCTGACCTCATCGAACAGGGCGCCGCGTACCGCTGTTTTTGCACGCCCGAACGTCTCCAGGCCCTGCGCGAAGAACAGCAGGCGAAGAAAGAACCGCCTGGGTACGATCGCCGGTGCCGTTCACTCAGCCAGGATGAGATCGACGTCAATCTGGCGGCTGGCGCCTCGTTCGTCATCCGCTTCGCCATGCCCAGAGAGGGTGAAACCATCGTTCACGACCTGATCCGGGGAGAGATGGTTTTCCAGAACGTGACGCTCGAGGATCTGGTGTTGCTGAAAACCGATGGGTACCCCACCTATCACCTGGCGAATGTGGTGGACGACCACGACATGCAGGTGACATTGATCATGCGCGGCGAAGAGTGGATTCCGACGGCGCCGGTGCATGTCCAGCTCTACCGGGCCTTTGGCTGGGAGGTGCCGCAGCTCGCTCATATGCCGCTCATTCTGGCCCCGGGCGGCGGCAAGCTCTCCAAGCGGCATGGTTCGACGGCGATGGAGGAGTTCCGCAGCCAGGGTTATCTGCCGGAAGCGATGATGAACTACCTGGCGCTTCTCGGCTGGTCGCTCGATGGGGAAACCGAGATCATCTCCAAAGCGGAGCTGCTGCAGCACTTCACCCTCGAGCGGGTGAGTCCGTCGCCGGCCACATTCGACTATGCCAAACTCCGCTGGTTCAACCAGTACTACATCAACCATGTGCTGGAGCTCGACGATCTCACCGAGCGAGTTGTGCCGTTTCTTGTTGCCGATGGGCTGGTCGGCATCACCGCCTCCGACACGGAATGCGAGGAGTTTGCCCGCGTCCGCGAGGTCACGGCGATTCTCAAGGACCGGATTGTCCTCCTCTCCGAAGCGCCCGATCTGATGCGCTACTTCCTGCAGGACGAACTCGATCCCTTCGATCCGGCCAGCCTTGTGCCCAAGAAGAGCGATCGAGCAACGACCAAAGCAACGCTTCAGGCCGGGCTCGCTGCGCTCCAGCAGTTGTCGGTCGCCAATGAAGCGGAGGCAGAGGCCAAGCTGAGGGAACTGGCCGAAGCGCAGGGCATCAAAGCGGGACAGCTCTTCATGCCGATCCGCGTGGCGGTCACCGGCCGGACCGAATCGCCGGGTCTTTTCGAAACGCTGCGAGTCATTGGAGACGATCGCGTTCGGTCGCGCATCGCCAGCGCGATCGTCATGCTCGACGCCGGCGATCCGGACTGAGCATGAAACCGGGAGGTCTCTGGCACAACATCAAGGGCGTTCTGGCCAACACGCCATTCTGGCTGGCTGTCGAGAAAATCAGACAGCGTCGCCGGTGCAAGAGTTGCCGGTAGGCGATATAATGTAAGGGTTATATTGCATCGATGGCGTGGGATGTTGAAGTCACCGATCAGTGCGAAGCGTGGTTCGACTCGCTCGAGGACGATGAGTGGGATGCCGTGGTGGTCGCTGTTGGCGTGCTGGCAGCCCACGGCCCCTCCCTTGGCCGGCCTCTTGTCGATTCGATTCACTCTTCGCGGCATGCAAACATGAAAGAGCTTCGGGTGCCCGGCGACCATATGCGGGTGCTTTTCGCCTTCGATCCCAGGCGCACGGCGATACTGCTGCTTGGTGGCAACAAGGCAGGAAAGTGGAAGTCGTGGTATCGGGAGGTGATTCCAGTCGCCGACCGGCTCTATGACGACCATCTCGAGGAACTGAAACGGGAAGGATTGCTCCCATGACGAGGCGTTCGTTCTCGCATGTGACGAAAAAACGACTTGCCGACGATCCTGAGCGCCGCGAACGGCTGGCAATCATGCAGCGCGCCATGGAAGACATGCTCGCGCTGTCAGAGGTACGGGATCGCATGGATATGACCCAGAAGCAGGTCGCCGAGACGCTTGGGGTGTCGCAGGCCAACATCTCCCGCATCGAACATGAGGAAGATCTCTACCTCTCGACCTTGCGAGACTATGTGGAAGCGCTGGGTGGGGAGCTGCAGGTCAAGGCGGTTTTCGAGGATCAGGAAATCTATCTGGCGGTACCCGGCGAGTCTCGGGGAGAATCCTGACAACATGGAACCGGGCGTTCTTCATCGAACGCGCATCAGAATCAGCTGGAGAGTGCAATGACTTCCGACACGAATCAGATCGATCCTGCCGGGCGATCAGCCCTGATCGCCCGCTACCGGGATGGCCACGCTGAGATCATGCGTTCGCTCGAGGGTATCACCGAGCGCGAGCTCGACACGCCGGAGGCCGAAGGGGAATGGTCGCCGCGGCAGATCATTCACCATCTGGCCGACAGCGAGATGACGGCGGCTGTTCGCCTCCGGATGATGGTTGCCTACGACCAGACCGAGATCATCGCCTACGATCCGGACCTCCTGGCCAACGTGCTCTTCTACGATCGCCCCATCGAGCATTCGCTCGCTGCTTTCCAGGCGGCCAGGGAGTCGACGGCCGAAATCCTCGACCGGATGAGTGACTCGGATTGGCAGAGCACGGCTCGTCATTCCGAGGCAGGGACCTACCGGGTGGCGTCGTGGCTCGACGTCTATTCGGGCCATGCGCACGAGCATGCCAATCAGATTCGCCGTGCCCGGGCGACAGCCCAGCGGACTGCGTAGGCACGGCCGAACCGGCCTCCGGATCGTCTTTCGATGCTACCGGCTGCTGCTGCGGGTCAGCGCCAGCAGCCGCAGGATCTCCATGTAAAGCCAGATCAACGCGGCCAGGAGCGAGAACGCCGAGTACCACTCCATGACCGCCGGCGCGCCTGATTTGATGCCGCGGTTGATCGTGTCGAGGTTGATCAGGAGATTGAGCGCCGCGACGGCCGAGATGATGACCGACACGATAATCCCGATGGCGTTCGGTTCATTCCAGAAAACCACGTCGACGTTGAAAAACGACAAGACCCAGCCGATCAGATACATCGCCAGGATGCCGATCATAGCCAGGCCGGTTGCCCGGACGAGTCTTGGGGTGACCCGAACGACTTCCAGGTTGTAGAGAAGAACGCAGACGACGAAAACGCATACGGTCGCCAGCAACGCCTGAGCCACGATGCCATCCCACGCCGCTTCGTAGAGGCGAGAGATCGCACCCATCCACAGACCCATCATCGCACCATAGATCGCGCCAACGATCGAGGCCCATTGCGGGTTGGCCATCGCCCAGATCGAGATGGCGATCAACGCCAGATACCCGAGCAGAAACCAGAGACTCGAGGTCGTTTCGATAACGGACAATGCCCGGTTCCAGCCGATCGCGCCAAAAACCATGGTGATCGCGATGAAGAGGAGCGACTTGACCGTCACTCCCATCAGCGTCATCCGACCGCTTTCCTGTTTGCCCCTGGTGGCGATCGCCACATTCTGAGCGCTGAATGTTTCGTCCGTCAGGAGTTGGGTGGACATGCGACTCTCCAGAAGAATGCGGCTGCGTTTCGATTGAGACAACGGCGGAAATTGTCGCACGCAAGTATGCATAGTGCAGGGAACGGCATGGAGATCGGAAGCGACTATGATTGACCGGCTCGACATCGTCCTGTCGCCTGTTGCTGATGAAGATCAGATCATGACCCTTCGCCTCGGATGCTCCACCGGAACGCTTTTCCCAGCTGTCAGGACAGAAGACGCCGTCGATCTCCTGGCTCGACTCGGTGTTGCCGACATCGAGGTCATGATCCAGAGTCATGGTGAGTGCGAACCCTCCTTCCAGCGTCTGCTGGCCAGACGCGTCAGCGAAGCCGGGGCGATCGTCCATTCCGTCCATGCGCTGGTACAGGTGCATCTCGTGTTCGATGCGTATGAGCGGCGGGTCGAGGAAGCGTGGGACAGGTTCGAGCACGTGATCGACGGAGCGGCGGCCATGGGCGCGTCTGTGCTGGTGTGGCATGGGCTCTGCCGCGAAGCCCGCGGATACTCTTTGACATCACCCGAAGTTCTGGAAGCGATCGACCGGGTTGCCGGGATGTGCAAAGCGCGGAATCTGCGACTTGGTTTGGAGAATGTCTCCTGGTGCGCCCTGGCTCAGGTGCGCGACGTTCTGGGGATGTCCGCCCGGATAGCGGAGTTGCCGCATGGCGACGCCGTCGCGTTCACATTCGACGCATTCCAGGCGGTGGAAGCGGGGGCCAATCCATTCATGATGCTCAGCGCGATGGAACCGCGCCTGGCGAATGTGCATGTTCGCGATTTCGACGAAAGCCGCCCGGCGAGGCGCGATCTGATGCCGGGTGAAGGAACGATGCCCTGGCCGGCATTGGTTCGGGCGATTGCCGGCAGTGGATACGCAGGGCCGGTCATGCTGGAGGGCGCCCTGGGCGATGAACCCGATCGCGCTATGGCGGCGGTGCGGGCGTTTCTCGATCCGCTGATTGCCGAGGCGATTATTCCGGACTCAGGGTGTGATGCCGCATTGCCTCCCGGTCTCCTGCAGGGCATCGCGCTTTTCAATGCGGGTGAATATTACGAGTGTCATGAAGTGATCGAACATGAATGGCATGCAGAACGGCGTGATATCCGCAGGCTCTACCAGGGGATTCTGCAGATAGGCGTTGGGTTGCACCATGCCAGGGGTGGGAATCAGCGAGGCGCCATCCTGCTCCTTGGCGATGGCATCGAGAAAGTGTCGGCCTTCCTGCCGGCGTGCCGTGGTATCGATACGGCCGGATTGGTTGCGCAGAGCCAGGTTTGTCTCGAGTCGATTCGCGTGATGAGCCCGGAAGCGCTTCCCGCGTCATTCGATTGGGCGCTGGCGCCGCAGATCGACTTCGTGTGATGCCGGGCAAAGTGAAACCCGCCGGTGGCTGCCGGCGGGTTTCGCGGGTTTTGCGAGGGCCTCGGATCAGGCGATGAAACGAGCTGGCTTTCGTCGCATCGCCGTCAACATACCGAGCACGATCAGTGTGGCCAGCGCGCCCGTGGCAGGCATGAACAGGTTGGTCGTGGCATTGCCCAACGCTGTATCTCCCGACCCGGTAACCGGCAGAGTGCCGACTTGTCTGGCGCCGCAGTTGTAGATGTAGACGTTCGTATTGCCGCCGTTCTTGACGATCACATTGCCTGCGGCATCGACGTAGTCGGCCTCGGCATGGCACCAGTCCCCGGTGGTCTCGTCGAGCTTGTAAGTGCCGTTGGCCAAACCAGTGAAGGTGATGATGCCATTGGCATTTGTCGTGCCCTGAGCAAGCCGGGTACCGGCGACGTTCGCCAGGGCGAAGCCTTCGGGGCTCGTCTGGACCAGGCAGTCATTTTCCCAGTCGTACTGGCTGACGGCTTTTCCGGTACAGAGGAACTTGTGAACGGTAATCGTTCCCTTGCCGCCCGAGACTGGAGGTGGTTCGATCGGCGTCGTCTTGCGCACGTTGTACCAGTTGCAGTGGACCTCACCGCCGATGGGCAGATTGAGCTTGATCTTCATGCCGTTCGAGTCGTCGTATGTGAACTTGTACGCTGCTCCGCCTGCCTGGCAAGCCACCACGTAGACGGCCACATTGACACCCGCTGGCGGCACTTCCTGGATCGTGTAGTTCCCCGCCGGGAGATCACCGAATACGACGGTGCCGGTCGCCGGAGTGACCGCCGAGCCATCATTCTCGCCAGGCCCGTTTAGATGGAATGTGGCGCCCTGCAACGGAGTCGGCGAACACTTCTGCCAATAGTTGCTGGTGGTGCCGGCCGGGCAGACATATTTGGTCAGCGAGATCTGTCCGGTTTCGCCGCTCAGATCCTCGGGTGAGTTGAACCAGAGGCAAACCGCGTTCGGATTCTCGGCGGTGAGCTGGAGCTGCACATTGCCGTTCACCACAGGGGTGGCGCTCAGATTGCGATCATCCGGACCGCAATACGCATACCGCGTCACGAACTCGCCCGGCAGATCCTCACCGAGAACGTAGGAGCCCGCTCCAAGTCCGGTGAATACCGCTCGGCCATTGCCGTCGTCGCCGGTGTCGCGAGTCATCGGGGCGCCGATCTGAGGGGTCAGCGTGAAGGTGATGTCATCGGTGCGGGTGATGCAGTCGGCATAGAAATCGTCGAAATCGGCTGCGTTGTGATCGTATCCGACCGGGCAGGTCCGCTTGTGCACGATGACTGTCCCGGTATCCTCATCGGCTTCCTGGGTGTTGTACCAGTCGCAGATGATCTGCTGACCGGGATCCAGGTCGACTTCGATCCCGCCATTGTCGGTGTAGGTGAATGGCACGATTTGGTCGGAATCAGCCATCGAGCAGAAAACCGAGATACCGATTCCCTCGCCGATGTAGTTCTCGGTCAGTGTGAACGTTCCGCCAAACAACCCGTCGAAGGTGACAATTCCCGGTCCCGGGGATTGGGTGATGATGGTGTTGGCCTGCTCGGTGAACTCGTTCGGGCCATTGATGGTGAAGGTCACACCCGCCAGACCCTGACCGTGGCATTCGTCGGCCACGCCGGGGCCGGGCACATGACCCGGATCGCACAGCGCCTTGTGCAGCTCGATCGAACCGGTGCCCTGGTCGTCGGGGATGTTGTACCAATCGCAGATCACCGACTGACCGGACCCGAGAGCGATGTCGATGCCCTGGACGGCGTCGTTGTAGTCGAACGAAACCACCTCGTCGGAATCGGCCATCGAGCAGTAGACGTAGATGCTGGTGAAATCACCGGGCACGTCTTCGAAGATGGTGTAGGTGGCCGTGGCGGCCAGCTCATTGAAGACGACGATACCGGGACCAACGCCGCCGACGCGTGATGTCGTGCCGGTGGTGGTGAAGTCATTCGGACCGTTCACCGTGAACTGAATGTTGTCCAGCCCATTGGCGTGGCAATCATCGTAGATCGAGTCACCAGGCACATAACCGGCCGGGCAGACCGACTTGTGCAGCTCGATGGTGGCGGGATCCTCCGACGCCGCGCCGGTGGACTCCGTGGCGGTTGCCGTGGCCGTGGCGGGTTGACCAATGCTGATGAACTGGGCGCTGGCGTAGCCGTCCTGTCCGTTGTACCGGATGGGCAGGAACCCATTCACTTCCGGACCGAGCAGATCGACCTGCGTATTGGGCAGGAGAACGGTCAGCACCTCGGAGGTCTGGTCGGGCGCAGTGCGCATATTCACATCAGAGGTTGTGAACGCGATGCCGATCGGTGTGATCGTGCTTGTCGCCGTCGCGGGCGCTTCCGTCGTGGCGGTGGCGGTCGGTGTGGCGATATCGAGGAAGATCTCGCTGACCCAGCCGGTCTGGCCCTGATAGTCGACCGGGAAGAAGCCGTTCAGTGCGTCGCCGAGCAGATCGACTGTTGCGCCGGTTGGAAGCTCGAAGAGCACGGCTGCTTCGGATGAGGGGCCATTGCGGAAATTCACTGAATCATTCGTTACCGCCTGACCGAGCGGCGTTTCGGGATTCGGCACCGAGACGGCCGTCGACGTCGCCGGAATCTCCGTGGTCGCCGTTGGCGTCACTGTTGCCGTTTCGCCACCTTCGCCATCGATCTCCAGGAACTCGGCGCTGATCCAGCCACTCTGGTCGTTGATCCGAACCGGGAGGAAGCCGTTGTCCTCCTCGCCAAGCAGTTCGACGACCGTGCCACCCGGGATGACGGCGATTACCGTCGAACCGTCGGTGGTCGGCGCATCGCGCATGTTCACATCGGAGGTCGTTGTGGCGGACCCGATCGGATCGGTCGGCAGAATCGGCGACACCGCCTGGATCGTGTTCGTGGCGGTCGGTTCGGACGGAATGATTGGCGCTTCGGTCGTGGCGGTCGGCGCAGACTGACCACCCAGATCGAGGAACTGGGCGCCGGCCCAGCCATCCTGACCCTGATACCGGACGGGCAGGAAGCCGTTCTGCTCTTCGCCGAGGATGTCGACAACGGCGCCGGTTGGCATCAGCACCAGAACCTCGGCGTCGCTGCTCGCTCCGCTGCGCAAGTTGAGGTCGGTCGTGGTCGTTGCTTGACCGATGGGGTTCGCGGGCGGATTGATCGTGCCGCTGCCGCTATCTTCGGTAGCGGTCGGCTCGGCGTCTGGTTCGGAGGGCGCGTCGACCTGGAAGACATCGCAGGAGATGCGATTGTTGTTGAGGTTGACCGTTGCCACGCCACCCGGAGCGTCGACGTGGTCGATGCTGGTCGGGTTCGGCGACGTCACGTAGTCAGGAGTGGCGTAGTTGTAGCAGTAGAAGACCGATGTCTGACCGGAGGCGGGATTCGTTTCCTGCAATGTGTAGGCGCCCGGCGGCAGACCCACGATCGGCGCCCTGGCCGAGATACCCCACTGACCGGTCACCGGATTCCACGATTGGCCACTGCTGACCATGGTGAAGGTGAAGGGGACGTTGTTCCGGTCTTCGGTGCAGCCGTCGCGCCAGGTTTCGTAGGCGGTGGCGGAGGAGTCGAACCCGGATGGACAGTCATAGGCATAAACCGCCAGCGTGCCGAGCGAGCAGTTGCCGTCGGTGCCAATGGCGAAGTTGACCACCGGTGTTTCGCCGCCGGCGAAGGGACCGATCACCTGGGGATCGGGAGTAACGCCGCAGGCCGTTGTGGTTTCGACATCGACCGTGACCGTCATTTCGGCGGAGGTGACATCGATGTCGAAGGAGGTTGCTCCCTGCAGACCGATTTCACGAGGTCCGTAGACCGTGCCGTCGGAGGTGGTCGCTCGGACGCGGACAAATGGCATCGGGGTGACGCCATCCTCCGCAGTCGTCGTAATGGTCAGCGAGACCGTGCCCTGCGCGGCGGCAGGCGTGGTCAGAACAGGTAACGCCGAGAGCATCAGCATCAGTGCGATCGCCAACGACCACACACGCCCGATTGCCGCCGGCGTCGCGCCATTCCGTTTCATCCCGTCCTCCTGAGGCGTTCTTCCGCTTGACGATCCGGGTGCGCCACACACCCGCTGCACTGTTCGATTCCTGGCGTTCCGAGCACCCGTGCGCCGTGTTGCCATGCTTATTGGGTATAACGCCTGCGACGCCATATGGTTTCATCGGAGCAGGGTATGCGGGGGATGTCGGTGTCCAGGGCATCAGTTGCTGCAACACCCGACGCGACAGGGATTCCATGGTATCACGGCTCTCGGCGAGTAGAGCGCTGACTGGGAGTTGCGGGTATTGCTGGCCGACCGAGAGTGTGGACTTTTGGCGGTTCAGGAATCATAATCTCCCGGCTCGGAATCGCCACGGCGCTTGTGCCGCGTGAGCGCTCCGATGCGAAAAGGGGCCATGGACGACCCAACCACGCCTGCATCCGACGACGCCGGGTCCGAAGCCGACGCCTCACAATCCGATTCCCCCGAACGTCCCGACCCCGGGTCGCGCTATCCCACACATGTCCGGGCCAGACGCCGGCAGATTGCACCATCGGCGTTGCCGGCATTTCCCGAGCACGCTGCGGATGATGCGCCACCGCCCCATTCACCCTTTGTGCGCCGGCCGGTTTCCCGGCTGCAACCCGATCTGAGTGGCCGGCAGGAGGTGCGCGGTTCGCACATTGGCGACAAGCATGTCCGTGTCATTCGCCAGACGTCGGAGGATTTCGACCGGGCAGGACCGGGTCACCTGGTGGCGACCGAAGAGGCGAACGAAGCGCGAGGCGGATTCGGGAGAGTCTATTCCCGGATAAAGAGGAGAGTCATCGGTGTACCGCTGGCGACGGCTCAGGCGGCGCATGAACGGCTGAGCAATGCCAAAGCGCTGGCGATTCTCTCGTCCGATGCGCTCTCCTCAGTGGCGTACGCCACCGAGGAGATCTTGCGGGTGCTGCTCGTGTCCGCGGGTGTCGCGGCCATGACCAGAGTTCTGCCGATCGGCGCGGCGATCATCGCGCTCCTGTTGATCGTCGGATTTTCCTATCGGCAGACGATCAAAGCCTATCCGCATGGCGGGGGCGCCTACAGCGTGGCCAAGGACAATCTGGGCGAGATTCCATCGCTGGTGGCAGCGGGATCGCTTCTCGTTTCCTATGTGCTGACTGTTTCGGTGAGTATCGCGGCGGCGGTGGCCGCGATCGAATCGGCGTTGCCCGAGATTCACGACCTCCGCGTGGTGATCGGTGTGGCGTTGATCGGGCTGGTCACGCTGCTCAACCTGCGAGGCGTGCGGGAATCCGGATCGATCTTTGCTATTCCCACCTATCTCTTCATCGTTGGAATGTTCGTCATGCTGGGAATCGGCTTGGTCCGCAATGCCCTGGACGGATTCGAGCGAACCCCTCCGCCTGCCGAAGCGGGGGAGATGGCCGGCATGGGCGCTCTGAGCCTCTTCCTCCTGATGAGGGCGTTTTCCAGTGGAGGAGCGGCGCTGACCGGCGTCGAGGCGATCTCCAATGGGGTGCCGGTGTTCAAACCGGTCGAATGGAAGAACGCCCGTCTGACACTGAGCGTGATGATCGGCATTCTGGCGGTGACCTTCGCCGGGATCACCTTCCTTTCCTATCAATATGGCGCGTTTCCGATGGAAACCGAGCAGGCGAACTACCAGACCGTGGTCTCGCAGATCGCCCGGCAGGTCTTTGGCGGGACGAATGCGGCCTATTACTACATCCAGTTTTCGACCATGGCTATTCTGGTGCTGGCGGCGAACACCGCCTATGCCGACTTCCCGCGTCTTTCCTATATCGTGGCCAGGGACGGATTCCTGCCCCGGCAACTGACCTTCCGGGGCGACCGTCTTTCCTTTTCCACCGGCATCGTGGCGCTGGGGGTGTTCGGCGCCTTCGTGCTGATCATCTTCCAGGGCGAAACCGAGAACATCATTCCCCTCTACGCCATTGGCGTGTTCACCTCCTTCACGCTATCCCAGACGGGCATGTGCTGGCGCTGGTTGCGCCGGAAAGAAGCGGGCTGGCGTTCGGGATTTGCCATCAACTTGATTGGCGCGGTGGCCACGGGCATCGTGGCGGTGATCGCCGGGGTGACCAAGTTCAGGGAAGGCGCCTGGATCGTGTTGATCGTCGTGCCCCTGCTGGTGCTGATGATGCGGCGCATTCACAAGCATTACGAGATGGCCCGGCGCGAACTGGCGGTGCTGACGCCGCTCGATCCGGCCGACATTCACCACACCGTGATCGTGCCGATTGCCAATCTTAACCGCGTGGCCCGGCAAACGCTGGCCTACGCCAGGTCGATTTCGGGGAACGTCACCGCGCTGCATATCTCCGACGACGAGGACGCGATCGAACAGATCAAGCAGGAATGGGCCAACCTAGGCACCGATATCCAGCTCCTGATCATCGAATCGCCCTACCGGTCGCTGATCGGGCCACTGCTGAGCTATCTGGACGAAGTCGCCCTGCAACGCCCGAATGACACCGTGACTGTTGTGCTGCCGGAGTATCTGGCGCGTCATTGGTGGGAGCACTTGCTGCACAACCAGAGCGCGTTGCGGATCAAAGCGGCGTTGCTCTTCCGGCCGGGGACGGTGGTGACGAGTGTGCCGTATCACCTGGAGCGACGGGGTTAGGGAGCGGGCGGAGAGCTGCAGGCGGCGAGACGGAAAGAGGAACTAGGAGATAGAAGATCGCCCCTCTTTCTTCAGGCGTCCTAGTGCTGGAATGTCCGCAGTCAATGACTGCATTTGCCGAATAGCAGTCTGGTTCAGGACTCTGAATCGGACCTTCCGCTCAATTCCTTCATGGATGAGTTGAGCATTCAGGCTTTCGAGATTCGCGAGAACGACGAGCTGTTCGACGGAGGCGTAGTCTCTGATATTCCCCGATTGCGCTTGGTTTTCATTGCGCCACTGCTTAGCAGTCTGGCCAAACAACGCCAGATTGAGAATATCGGCTTCGGTTGCGTAGGTGAGCTTCGCTTTCTCTGGATCGATCTCTTTGGGGAGGAGACTTGCCTTTACGGCGTCCGTGTGAATGCGATAGTTGATCTTGGCCAGGGAGCGGTTCAGATTCCACTCAAGGGAAAGACGATGATTCTCGTCCTCTTTGAGTCGTTGGAATTCCTTGATCAGATAGAGCTTGAATTCGACGGATATCCACGCCGCAAACTCAAAGGCAATGTCAGGATGCGCGAAGGTTCCGCCATATCTTCCAGGACGCGAAACGATGCCTACTGCGCCGGTGGCGTCAATCCATTGCTTCGGGGTAAGTGCAAAGGAATTAAGCCCTGCCCGCATTCTAAACCCGTCGAATTCGACGGGTTTAAACTCAGGATTGTGCAGCAATTCCCATATGCCTAAAAACTCGATGGTGTTTCGATTTCTCAGCCAGTTGCGAATGAGATCATCGAGGTGGTCTGAATCTCGCGAACGCGCGATGTCAGTAAGGCTGATGTAGTGTCCTTCTGCCTCCAACCGAACTGCGACCTCCGTACCCTTCACGTTCATGGTTCTTTTCGGCGATTTCGGCATCAGATTCCTCTATGACGCGAGACTGCTCGAAGAGTAATAGTACATGCGTTCTTTTCGCCACGGAGATGCACCCGCTAGTCAGGCTCTGTCGACCGCGTGCAAAGAGGATGGAAGCGGCAAGGGAGTCGAGCAGGCAGCAGCGCTGACCCCTCGACTCTGGTACAAACGTCCAAGAGAATCTCTCTACAAGGAGCCTTGGCGCGCATGTCCCTTCTCATTCAAGCCAACGAAATTCGGTTCGCCCATGGCGGGTTGACAGTTTTCGATGGGCTTTCCTTCGAGATCAAGGATGGGGAGCGGCTGGCTTTGCTGGGACCGAATGGAGCGGGCAAGAGCACGTTGTTTCGGTTGCTGACGAAGGAGCTGGCGCCGTCCAGCGGGTCGGTGACGCATCAGCGCGGGTTGCGGATCGGCTATCTCCATCAGGAAACGCGGATCGATCCGGCGATGACGGTGCTGGAAACGGTGGCGCTGGCGGCCGGTGACCGGGAGGCGATCGAGCACCGGTTGACGCTCCTCGAATCGCGGATGGGGGAGGCGCTGGACGACGAGACGTTGATGGCGGTGATGGATGAGCATGCGCTGCAGCTCGAACGTCTGGCCACGGCGCACGATCAATCGGCCGACCCGGCGGGGACGGCGATTCTCGAGGGGTTGCGGGTGCCGCAAGCACACTGGCCCGAACCGCTCGGGGTGCTGAGCGGGGGTGAGCAGAAGATCGTCGCGCTGGCGGGGTTGCTGGCCGAGAGTCCCGATGTGCTGTTGCTCGACGAGCCGGACAACCATCTCGATATCGAAGCGAAAGCGTGGCTCGAGACGCAGCTTTCGGCCCACCCTGGCGCCTTGGCGACCATTACGCACGATCGCTACTTCGTGGACAGGGTGGCCAACCGGATCTTCGAGCTGGAGGATGGCCGGCTGGCGGTCTATCACGGCAACTACTCGACCTATCGCAAAGAGAAGCGGGAGCGTCTCCTACGCGCGGCGGAGCTGCGGGCGGTGCAGGAGGCGGAGTTCCGCAAACTGAAAGCGAGCGCGGAGCAGCTCACGCAATGGGCGCGGCAGAACCCGACATTCGCCTCCAGAGCGGAAAACCAGCGCCGTAAACTGGAAGAAGAGCGGAAACGGTTGGAGGAGACACCGGCGCCGGTGCTAACCCGGCGCAGCGCGGAGTTCCGGTTCACCAACAAGCGGGGCGCGACGCTGGTGGCCGAAGCAACAGGGGCATCGGTGGTCCTGGATGGCCGGACGATTCTGCACCCCTTCAATCTGTTCATCCGGCATGGGGAGCGGGTGGCGATCGTTGGGCCAAACGGAGCGGGCAAGTCGACGCTGATCCAGGTATTGCTGGGCCGGATACCGCCATCGACGGGCAGCGTTCGGCTGGGACCGTCGGTGGTGGTCGGGTACTACTCGCAGTTGCAGGAGACGTTGCCGCTGAAACAGACGCCGATCGCCTACATGCGCGGTTTGAAACCGATCAACGAACAGCAGGCGATCAGCTTTCTCGGGTCGCTCCTCATCGACCGGGACCGGGGCATGTCGCCAATCGGCTCGCTCTCTGGGGGCGAACGGGCCAGGATTCAGATCGGCGGGCTGATTCTGTCGGACGCCAATTTCCTGGTTCTCGACGAACCGACCAACAATCTCGACATTCCAGGCATCGAGGCGCTGGAAGAAGCGCTGCTCGATTTCGAGGGGACGTTGCTGACGATCTCGCATGATCGGTATTTTCTCGGGCAGGTGACGACGAGAGAGGTGGTGCTGGAGGGGGGAGTGGTGAAGGGGGGTGC
This sequence comes from Thermomicrobiales bacterium, assembly GCA_019637585.1. Taxonomy (GTDB): domain Bacteria; phylum Chloroflexota; class Chloroflexia; order Thermomicrobiales; family UBA6265; genus JAHBVL01. The sequence continues at coordinate 68,302 of JAHBVL010000011.1, forward strand.
ATAGTTCATGGTTGATAGTGCATAGTAGTCCGTAGTCCGAAGGCAGCGTAGTTCGGGCACCTGTGGCTCGACGTCCTTTCCGCCTCTCCGCCTTTTCGCCCGTCCGCCTTCCTCTTCAAGTGGTACCATCGCCTGCTGAACATTGGCTCCCTCGCAACACTGGTGATTGCGGCCCGATGACGACAGACATTCCAGCCCCGCCGCGTCTGACGCGTCTGGAATTGCAGGGCTTCAAAAGCTTTGCCAACCGGACCGTTTTCGTTTTCGACCCTGGTATCACGGCGGTTATCGGTCCCAATGGCAGCGGCAAGTCGAATATCTCCGACAGTGTCCGCTGGGTGTTGGGCGAAACAAGCCACTCCCTGCTCCGATCGCGCAAAACCGAGGATGTGATCTTCGCCGGGGGCAACGGCAAGGCGCCGGCTGGTATGGCGGAGGTGACGGTCACATTCGACAACGCCACCGGCTGGCTCCCGATCGAGTTCGCCGAGGTCAGCGTGAGCCGGCGGGCGTTCCGGTCTGGAGAGAACCAGTTCCTGATCAATGGCCGCAAGGCCCGGCTCAAGGATGTCCAGCAACTGACAGCCTCGCTGGGGCACTCCCACACGGTGGTGGGTCAGGGGCTCGTCGACGCGGCGCTGAGCCAGCGGCCGGAAGAGCGTCGTGGGTTGTTCGAGCACGCTGCCGACCTGACTGGCCTGCAGCTGAAGGTTAACGAAGCCGAAAAAAACCTGGCCGAAGCGGAATCGAACGCCGAGCGGATCAACGATCTGCTGGCGGATGTTGCGCCGCGGCTTCGCACGCTGGAGCGGGCCGCAACACAGGCGCGCGAATGGCAGGGGGTGCGCGACCGTCTCCACCACCTCGAGCAGGGGTACTACCGGCAGGCGCTCATGGTCACGTCGGCCACCCTCGCCCGGGCGCAGACAGAGGCGACGGCCGGGTCTGAATCGGCCGAGCGCGCCCGCGAGCATGTGGAGACTCTCGCTGAATCGCTGCGCACGGCTCGGGCGGACGCGGAAAACACCCGTTCCATTCTGGAGCGGCACCGGGCGAATCTCGATACGGTGGCCGACCAGCTGCGTCGCATTGGTCACGAACGTGATCTCACCGCGGAGCGCCTGACAGCATTGCAGCGCCGGCAAGCCGACATGGCCGACACCCAGCATGGGATCGACGATCAGCTGGCGACGGTGAGCAGCGAGCTGGAACGTATCGATGCGGAGTTGCGGGAGGCGCTCCAGGAGCGGGAGGATGCCAGCCAGCAGGTAGCCGAGCTGCGGCGTCAGGTCCAGCGAGCCAGAGATGCGCGTTCGGCGCGCGACAGGCAGATCGCCAGTTTGGCATCGGCCGCCCAGACGATCGAACGGCAGCTGGGCGACGCGCACCGGCGTTGGTCGTTGCTCGATCAGCGGCGGGAAACCGGCGCCATGGAACGTGACCGGGCCGCCGCGGCCGCCGCGGACCAGGATCGCAAGATCGCCCAGGTCGAGACCGACCTGGCTCAGCTGGTCGAAGCGGACGAATCCTCGGCCTCAGACGAGTCGGCACTCCGGCAGGCGATCGATACGCTGGTGCGCGACGCGCAGGGTGCCGCGGCTCTTCATGAGACTGCGACCGCGCAGACGAGCGATCTGGCGCGCTCGCGGGACGAAGCAGCAGCCCGCTTGCAGGCATTCCAGCGCATTCAGGAGAGTGGCGCCGGGCTTCACGCCGGCGTTCGGGCCGTTCTTGCGGCTGCACGAGCCGGAACGCTCGCAGGCGTTCGCGGCACCCTTTCGGAACTGATCGCTGTCAAGGCTCGCTACGACACCGCTATCGAGGTGGCGCTGGGCGGGCATTTGCAGGACATCGTTGTCGACCGCTGGGTCGACGCCGAATCGGCGATCGAGCATCTCAAGTCGACCAAAGCGGGCCGGGCGACTTTCCAGCCGATTGATGCCGTTCGGGCGTCGCGATCGAGTCAACCACCCGCCGGATTGACCGAACGCCGAGGTGTCCATGGAATCGCGGCGCAGCTGATCGATACCGGCCCCGAGCTGGAAGCCATCATCTCCTCGCTGATTGGCCGGACGGTGGTGGTCGACGATCTGGCGGTGGCCCGGAGCATTCTTCCTCAACTGCCGCCAGGGTGGACGGCGGTGACGCTGACTGGTGAACTGGTGCGGTCCGGAGGATCGTTGACTGGTGGCGCGGCGGTTCGCGAATCGGGTGTGCTGGGCCGGGAACGCGAACTGCGAGAGCTGCCGGCTGAGATCGAGCGAATCGAGGGAGCGCTTGCCGCGGCGCGTGATGAAGTCCGGCGGCTCGCGGCAGAGCCGGCCAGGCTCGCTGAAAACCGGAGAGAGCAGGAGGGAGCGCTGGCGGGTTTGCTGGCGACTCGGCGTGAGCGGAGCGGTCAGATACAGCGTCTGCAGACATGGCTGGATGGTCTGTTGCAGGAGCGGTCATCTGCGGACGAGCGCACGGCTCAGATGCTCACCTCCGCCGAGAGCTCGGTCAAGGAGATCGATGAGCTGGAACGAGAGATCGCCCGGCTCGAAGAACAGCTGAGTCAGGCAACGACGTCGCGAGAGTCGCTGGCCGAGCGGTCGTCGGGCGAAGCCGAGGCCCAGCGGGAGAGCGAAGAAGAGCTAGGACGCGGTGAGCGTCTGCTGGCTGCGCTCGAAGAGCGAGTCCGGAGCGCTGAGCGGCAAAAGGTCGGTTTCGCGGCACAGCTCAGGGGTCTGGAGCAGGAGCTCTCGATGCGCTCGGAGCGGTCATCGGCCATAACCGGAGAGATCGAAGCAATTGCGACGCAGGCTTCACGGCTTCAGACCGAAGCGGAGCGTCTGGAAGTCGAAAAAGCCAGGATCGAGGGAGATCTGCTTCCGGTTCAGGCAGCTGCCGATGGAAGCCGGTCGGCGCTGACCGGGATCGAGCAGCAGCTCGACACGGCCCGACAACAGCTGCTCGACGCGGAGCGGGCCAGAGGCGTGACCGAGATCGGTCTCGAACGCGCCCGCGGCGAGATGTCGGCGTTGCGGCAACGCATCTACGATGACCTGGAGATGGAAGAACCGGACGATCTCCTGCAGATGGATGTCGAACTGGAAGAGGATTTCGAGGAAACAGGGCGGGAGATCTCGCGATTGCGAGAGCGGCTGAAGCGCGTCGGCTACATCGGCGAGGAAGCCGTCGAGGAGTTCGAGCGAGAAACCGCCCGGCACCACTTCCTGCGGGAGCAACTCGATGATGTCGAAGGAGCCTCGAGCGCGCTGCGCACACTGCTCGCTGACCTGCGGGAAACGATGCAGCGCCGGTTCGACGAAACCTTCGAGCGGGTAGCCGCAGCCTTCGCGGCCTCCTTCACGGTGTTGTTCGGTGGTGGAACGGCTCAGCTGGTGATGGTGCCAGGGGAGCATGGCCGTCTCGGTGGGGTGGATATCGTCGCCCAGCCGCCGGGCAAGCGGTTGCAGAGTCTGGCATTGCTCTCAGGCGGTGAGCGGGCGCTGACGGCTGCCGCGCTCCTTTTCGCCATCCTGAAGGTGAACCCAACCCCGTTTGTGCTGCTGGACGAGGTCGACGCGGCGCTGGATGAAGCGAATGTGGTGCGATTCCGGGAGCATCTTCAGCAGCTCGCCCGAGAGACCCAGGCGGTGATCATCACGCACAACCGGGGCACGATCGAAGTCGCCGATTCACTCTACGGCGTGAGCATGCGGGAGGATGGGGTCTCGACCGTTCTCTCGCTGCGCATGAAGGATGAGGAGAAGGTCGGGTAGCGAGTGGGTCCGGAGTCCGAGGTCCGAGGTCCGAAGCGGGCGGAACGGATGGGGCGAAAGCGCCATAAATGGCTAGGCTACGCATCTCCGGACTCCGGACCCTGCCCTTCGGACTACGATTCGTCCCCGTCCCAGTCGGCTGGATTGGCGGCTGTCGCGGACCAGACCGCTGGATTGGCCTGTTCCGGTTTCCAGATTTCCATGCCAGTCAGGCTGAAGAGTGTGTTCTCGACCGAGTTGGTGAGCGTTTCCCGTAGCTCTGAACCCGATTGCGGTGCTGTCCACAAGCCGTACGCGGCGCCGGCGATGCCGCCCAAGATGGCGCCCTTCCAGAATCCCACTCGCCAGTGTCCTTTCGCGGTCAGCTGATCCTCATGTACCCAAATGTAGCAAATCCGCAGAGCTTCGCGGTGGGTGATGGTGTTACGCCGGGGTAAATTCGGACGCTGCGACTACACTACGCGCCGGTAACAGCGTCTCTATGCGAGAACGTACTCCTGCCTCATTCCGTTCCCTGAGTCGGTCGATGCCCCGTTTCTCCCGGATTCAGCAAGAAGTCGCTTCCGAGCTGCGTGCGCTCGTTGCGTCGTCGATGTTGCCGCAACCTCTGGCAGCCCAGGCGATGGCGAGTCTGGAACGAGCGATCGGCTGGGATGGCTACCGGCTGTTTGGAGTCGACCACCGGACGCTGTTGATCAATCGCCTGCTGGCCGCCAGCGACAACGATGGCTGGGCAAGGAAGGAGTGGCTGCAGGAGGTCTATCTGGTCGATGAGACCCTCCCCTACATCCAGTTGCCCACGATTCTCCAATCGGGTCTCCGGGGGGTTGCCTACCAGGAGCGGCAACATGAGTCGTGGGGCTACCCGGAGTCGATGCTGGAACGCGTGAGCCCGGAGGAGCATTATCGCTACTTCTTCGAGTCGCGCAGCCCAGTGGGTGGGGTGCTCATGGCAGGCTTCGCGGCCCGTGGCCGGTGGCTGGCGGCGTTGCAGACCTATCGCCGTGATACCGGACGGGCATTCACGCCGGGCGAAGTCGATTTTTTGCGACGTATGAGCTCGGTTGTTGCCGACGCGCTTCACGCAGCATTCCTGCGGGAACGCGCGCTCGAACGGTCGCCGGCGGATCCGCAGGCAAGTGGCGTTGTGCTGTTGGACAGCGACGGAGAGGTCACGTACGCGTCGCCGGTGGCGAGAGAATGGATCGACCTGATTGGCCGCGATGAGTGAAACCGGGCGGGGCTTCTGCCGACGCCGCTTTGGTCGGCGATGCTGGGATTGCGCAGGCTCGAGCAAGGCGCGGGCCATTCGGTGGTCAGAACGATGACCGCCGCCGGTCCGATGACCATCGAAGCGACCGTGGCTGATAGCCAAGGAGGCACGGCGATCGTCATCAATCACCTGGTTCCGGACCGGTCGCCGGAGATTCCCGCTGACTGGCGATTGACCGGGCAACAGCAGCAGGTCGTGCGTCTCGTTGTTGAAGGGAAGAGCAATCATCAGATCGCGCAGGCTCTCTTCGTCAGCGAAAACACGGTCGAGTGACATTTGCGGCAGATCTTCAACCGGCTGGATGTCCGCTCCCGGTCGCAACTTGCGGCTCGCTTCTTTCAGGATGTGCTGATCGACCGCTATCAGGATCCGGATCTGACCTGATTGGAAGAAGCGAGAGCCGGCAATCCGGCCCTCGCCCGCGAAGTGTCGCCAGATTGGGAGAGATCAGGCGACCGTGAAGTTCCCGACCATACCGAGCAGCAGGGCCGGCATGCCCGCTTCCGGGTCGACGACCCAGCTGGTGGTTGTGTAGACACCGGGTTCCAGATCGAGTTCGATCCAGACGGACTGCCCGGGCGAGAGAATGGCGGCGTAGCCGACCCAGATAGTCTGATTCATCGCTTCCGGCCCCGGCGTACCGGTGCTGGCCGACGCGAACCACTGCTCGAAGTCGGTGACGGTCAACTCGCGTGGCGACTTGACCAGCACGAGCTGACGAGCCGCGTCACCGATGTTGGTTATGTGGAAGACCTGCGGGCCCGTCGCCACCGTGCCCTCGGGCAGGATGAACTCGGTGTCATTCAGCTCGATGGTGACGCCGGCGGCTGGTTCTGCCGCAGTCTCCTCTGACGATGTAACGATGAGGGGGTAGCGATTCATGATCTCTTCTCCCTCCGGACCATGCTGGTAGGAAGCGGCAATCTGCCAATCGCCAGGCTGCAGATTGACAACGAAGGAAACCTCTCCTCCGTTCTCGGCATACGAACCTCCGCCATAGACCCATCCATCATGGGCGACATCTTCCCGGGCGGAAAGGAGCGCCAGGTCGGTGGCTTCTTCCGGCGAGAGTCCCTCCGCTGGCTGCATGAAGGCCACGTAGGTGAAGGTTTCCGGCAGTGAAGTGAGGATCACATTCGTCGGTCCGGTGGCAATTTCGGATGGAACGGAGAATCCATCGGCCTCTGCCTCGATGACCATCGCCGGATATCCGAGGGTGCTCAGTATTTCGTTGGAGAATCGAGGATCAGACTCCTGCGCAATGATCGAGCCAGTCTGACCGAAGAGTAGAGCGGCGACAGCCGCAAACACCACAAAGAATCGTTTCACGTCTTAGTTCTCCCGGGATTCAATAACGGATCAATACCCAATGCTGTGAGTTCGCTGTTCGTCTGGCACCCCCTTCCCTTCTCGCCGATTTCAGTCAGATCGAGGCGAACGTCGTCGTCCCGGTCGGGTCGAAGACCATTCTGCTGGACGAATCTCCCCCGGCGCACCACGGATTTCCGTGGTATCTATCCGACGTTGGAATCTGGGCAGGAGTGAGGACCTTCATGCGCATTCGAGAGATACGGGCAATCGGGCTGACCGGAGCGACGCCGGAAGGGGGCTGGTCGGAAGAACTGCGGCCGGAGGACACCGTCCATACCCTGGTCATCGTCGAAACAGACGAAGGCGTCACTGGTTTGGGAGGTGTCTTCACCAATGCCGGGCTTGTCAGCGCGGCATTGAACGTTCTGGAGCCGCTCTACCGGAACGAGAATGCGCTGGAACCGGAGCGGGTGAGCGAAAGACTTCACCAGAACACCTTCTGGATGGGCCGGGGCGGATCGATCACGCATGCGATCAGCGGCATCGATATCGCGCTCTGGGACATTCTGGGCAAAGCGACCGGCCAACCGGTTGGACGATTGCTCGGCGGTCGCTATCGCGACAGGGTGCGGCCCTATGCGTCGATTCTGATGGACGAACCAGATGTGCTGGCTGAGACATTGATCCGGATCAGGGAACTCGGTTTCAAAGCAGTCAAGATCGGTTGGGGACCGTTCGGGCGAGTCAGCGCGGCCAAGGACGAAGCGATCGTGGCCAGAGCCCGGGAAGAGCTGGGTGCGGATGTGGAGCTGATGGTCGATCCCGGCGCCAGCGACGCCTACTGGCCCAACGGTTACACCTGGGCTCTCCGAACCGCGCGCATGCTGGAAGCGTATGACGTGACCTGGTTCGAGGAACCACTGCGTCCCGATGCTCTGGAGGACTTCGTCGCGCTGCGCCGCAACACGACGATTCCGATCTCGGGAGGGGAAGTGTTGACCAGGCGGCAGAGTTTCCGGCCGTGGTTGCAGCAGGGAGCCTTCGATATCGTCCAGCCCGATGTCTGCAAGGTCGGCGGGATCAGCGAAGAGCGGAAGATCGGCTGGATGGCCCAGGAGAACGGGGTGAGGCTGATTCCGCACGGATGGAACACCGCTGTGGGACTCGCCGCCGATCTGCAGCTGGCGTCGGCGTTGATGGACACCGACCGCGTCGAGTATCTGCAGGGATCGCCTTACATCGACGACATCAAGGTTGGTGGCTGGCAGCTCGACGAGGACGGCATGCTCCCCATCCCCGATGCCCCTGGTCTCGGCCTCGAACTTGATTGGGAGATGGTGGAGAAGTACAGCAACTGATGAACTGAAGACGGTGTGGGGTTCGGGGGCGCGAAATGCTCCCGGCTCTGGCGTGTGTTGCCGGCGTTGCAGTGCGTTCCTCAGAGGACTGATCTAGTTGATTTCGCCCAGTTCGAGGGCAGCCAGCATTTCATGCGGTCGCAGAACGACCGTCCCAGAGAAGTCTCTCAGTTCGAGCAAATGACGATCGCCGCTGACGACAAATCCGGCTCCCGCACCGATCGCGCATGCGAGAAAGACATCGTCTGTCGGATCGGCCGCGATGACCGGCCCGATCGTCGCTGGGGTGACCATTGTCGAATGCCGGGCGATGTCCTCAAGGAGGGTGCGGATTCGTTTGGCGTCAACTCCGTGCAGTGCAATCAGTCTTGGTCGGGAGAGAACGCGCAGGTACTCGTCTATGACCGGGTGAGAAAGTGCGAGGTCAAGTTCGCCATTTCTAGCCAGAGTCAGGAGCGTCCGACAGGGACCGTGCGGCGAAATCCATCCACTTACGATCACATTCGTATCGAAGACCACTCGGACCGGTCGCTCGCTCACTCGGGATCGCGCCCTGTTTCTCGCATGGCCCTCTCGATCGCATCCGCGGCGTCAGCCTCGGAGAGATCGATCCGATCGGCAATCTCGAAGACGGCATCATATGCTGCCGCTTTTGATCGCTGCATCGCTTCGTACTGTTCAATGGGAACTACTGCAGCCATTGGTTCACCGTGTGACTCGACGATGACGCTCGTGCGCTGGGTAGAGACTTTGCGCAAGACGCTGCCGAAATGCCGGCGCGCTTCCCATGCGCTCATTCGCTGTTCCATGATGGACACCTCCGGAAGAGTGTGGTTCTGTCTCGTTCGTCGCTGTGGGCGCCATGTCCGGTGCTTGCTGGCAAGAAATAGCGCTATTTACGCAGTTTACGCGATTAGCGCTATTTATCACCAGACGGCTGACGCGCTTGGAGAACGAGGGTAAGGAGAAGGAAAGGGGGTGAGCCGGGCCATAGGGCCCGTTAACTGGCCTTTATGCGCGCGACGGGCCAAGCACGCGTTTCAGCCACCCGGCTCACTCAGGAGTGTACTTCACCCGGCGATACGCCTACGCGAGAACGGTGACCATGCTCAGGATCGCTTCCACGATTCGCGGGTCTCCGGCCAGCACCGCCTGTGTCTCGGCTTCCTCCACAGGCAAACCCCGGGTGAAGAGTTTCCAGGCCATCCGCGCATCGAGTTCCACTGAGCCGGCGGTTTCGACGCGGGTTGCGCGATCGCCAAAGACCCACCGATCGTCTTCCCGAACCGCGGTCCAGGTTCCGCCTTCCTGGCCCGAGATGGTCAAGCGAGCCACGGTTCCCGCCGGGACGTTCACATCGCGCAATGCATATGGAAGCGCCATGGCAAACGTCCCGATAACGGGCGCGACAAATCGGGCGTCAGTGGTGCCCGGCAGTCCAGCCGCATCGCGAATGTGTTGCTGATGCACCCAGCGTTCGGTGAATTCGCGTGCGATGTCGAGCCAGACCGGTGCTGGACCGGGTCCGGCCCAATCGACGCTGCCGCCCAGGGCGTGAATGTCGACACTCTCCGCCCAGGTGGCGAATTCATCGCCGGTGGCGCGCAGCAGCGTCTGCAGCAGAGCGGGGCTCATCCGGCGCGCTGCGCGGACCCAGTTGTTGTTCAGCTCGTTGATGAAGTCGATCAGCGTTCCGAGGTCGGAAAGGTCGCCGGGATCGTCCTGGGGGCGGCCGAAGTAGCCATCCCGCCGGCGGGAAATGTTGCTGATATCGACCCAGAGCAGATGAAGCGCCACATCGTGAACCGCCCAGCCGTCGCACACCGTCGGAGTTGACCACTGCGCCGGGGTCAGTTGAGCGAGCATTTCCAGGAGCGCCCGCCGTTCCGGCCGGAAGAGCGAGCGCGTGTCGATGACCGGCTGGTCGTCGAAGAGACCCATCGTCGACTACCAATTCGTATAGGAGCCATCCCGTCGCTGCCAGCGAGGAGCGTCCCAGTACTCGAACGCGTGATCCTTGGCGGCGGCTTCGTCGAAGGTGACGCCAAGTCCGGGCGCGGTGGGAATGGGGAAGGAGGCACCTTCCAGCACGGGCATGGTGGGGAAGAGATCGGCCGGGTAAGCGTCGGCCAGGCGATGCTGATACTCCAGGTAGGAGAAATTCGAGGTGGCAATCGCGAAATGGATCGAGGCGGCGGTCGTGACCGGCCCAAGGGGGTTGTGGGGCATCATGTCGATGTAGTGCGCCTCGCACATGGCCGCCACTTTGCGCGCCGCTGTCAGTCCGCCGACGTTGGACACGTCGACTCGGGCGAAATTGGTGATGCCTTCGTCGACAAAGGGGACGAAGGCGAAGGGGCTGGCGAATTCCTCGCCGATGGCGAAGGGAACACCGGTCATCGTTCGCAGCTGCTGGTACGCTTTCGGACTCTCGCTGCGGATCGGCTCCTCCAGGAAGTAGAGCTTGACGTCTTCGATTTTCTGGCAGAAGAGCGCGGCTTCCGCCACGCTCAGCCGGTGGTGGAAATCGACCGACAACTCGATGCCGCCTCCCACAGCGTTACGTATTTCCCGTAACCAGTGAGCCGCCAGCTCAATCGATTCGAGAGGTTCATACACGCCTCGGCCCGCATCCTGGCTGATGCCGGGATCGCTCATGCCAGTGGTGAAACGGAGGACGGTCCAACCATCCTGAACAGCCGCAACCGCCCGATCGACAACTTCCGGACCGTTCAGGCAGCCGGGTGTGGCGAAACAGGGGCAGCTCTGGCGACATTCGCCCCCCAGGAGCTGGTAGACGGGTACGCCGAGGCTTTGGCCGAGGATGTCCCAGAGAGCGATGTCGATTGCCGAGAGCGCGGCGGTGAGGATATTGCCCCCTTCGAAATAGCCGGTTCGGTAGCAGGTTTGCCAGTGATGCTCGATGCGGCGTGGGTCTTCGCCGATGAGCCACCGCGACAGGTGGTCGACCATACCGGCCATGCCCAGCTCCCGGCCGGACATCCCGCCTTCACCGATGCCGCTGATTCCTTCGTCGGTATCGATCTTCACCAGAAACTGATTGCGGAAACCGACTTTGACCGGAAACGACCGCACCGCGGTGATCTTCACGCTCGTATGTCCTTCGCTGCTCTCGAATCGACGGGCCAGATTGTGATTCTACTGCGGGGAGACGGAGAGACGGGGACACGGGGAGACGGGGAGACGGGGAGACGGGGAGACGGGGAGACGGGGAGACGGGGAGACGGGGAG
>JAHBVL010000012.1 GCA_019637585.1 Thermomicrobiales bacterium
GGGAGCCGGCCGATCTTCGAGCATGCGGCCGACTTCGATCTCGAGCTGGTCGAGAGCCGCACGTTCGACGGTCGCATTCTAGAGATCATCTACCGTCCCACACTCCATTGAGCACGGCAGTACGCACGCATTGCCTCGAGAACAGCCCGTCATGACAAAGCGAGTCCTGGAGGAAGCCAGGTGCTCCGCCGGAAATCGTCTTCCCGTGTGACGCGACAGCGCCGCTGCGCCCGTCCCGGCTCCCAGCGAAGGGAACTGGGTGTACAGGTGCCGGTGCAGGTCGCGGAGGACCGCCCAATCCGTGCTGCCAGTGTGCTGACGAGCGCAGTGCACTGCCTGGATGGCCGCCTCCAACTGGTAGCGACCAAGGGAGCGCAGGCCATACGCCACGCGCAGGTGCTCGTTGCCCCGATCGATCAGACTCCGATCCCAGTCATTGGGTCCCTGCTCAGCGAGCGGGATGAGGTGACCTTTGTCGTCCATACGCGCCGTCGCGCTGGCGGTCGACAGGCAGATGAGTGCTGCCAAACCGTGGGCTTCCGCATCATCGGGCGCCGGATCGGCCAGGGTCTCCGCGAGATAGAGCGCCTCGGCGTCGAGCGTCGCACGTTCTTGAGTTCCTGAGATCTGCCTGACACGTCGCCTTCCGCCGGCTCGACGTTGTGCAACAACAATGCCCATCTCATATCGATCGCTCCTATTCACACGAATTCTGCACGGCGCGAGTTGCCGCTGCACTAGAGTGACGACTCAGCAGAGACCGAATCGACACATTCGGAGCCGAGGCCAGTAATGGGCGCCCATGGAGATCGCGCGCACCTCCCCGATCACCTCCCCAGCAATGCAAATGACGCCGGAAGCAGCGATCTGGGAAGATCTCAGCAGAACTCGCCTTGGAGTTGTCGATTTCGGATCGCGTTGCGCGTCATCGTATTGCCGGCGGTGGTCGCCGGTTGAGCGTCGAGAGGAGATTCGATGAAGTACTTTGTTCTGCTCGCCGGCTATGGCGAGCTGCCTGCGTGGGATGACCTGACCGCCGAGGAGCAGGAAGCGCAGATGGCCCAGCTCGGAGCGTTCTATGAGGCGTGTGCGGCTCGGCCGGGAGTCGAGATGTTGAGCCAGGCGCCGCTGGGCGATGGCTCGATGGCGACGACGTTGCGCACCCGTGGTGGAGAGGTGATCATCACCGACGGTCCATTTGCCGAAGCGGCCGAACAGATCGGCGGCTTCTATCTGCTGGACGCTCCCGACCTGGATACCGTGATCGAGTTGTGCAAGGTCCTCCCTGCCTATGACATCGACATCCGACCAGTCCTCGAGGAAGGCTGACGGCGCCATCGAGGGAGTTTTCCGGGCCGAGTGGGGCCGGCTGCTGGCGTTGCTGGTTTCGCGAACTCGTCGCCTCGATCTGGCTGAAGATGCCCTGAGCGAAGCCTTCGCCAGGGCATCTGAGCGATGGCCGGAGAAGGGAGTCCCGGCCAACCCACCGGGCTGGCTGTACGCCACCGCGTATCGCGCCATCATCGGGCAGCTGCGAACGGAAGCGGTGGCGGGTCGCAAGGCGCCGCTGCTGGCGGTGCGGCCGGACTGGGAACCGGCCAGCGACACATCAGATGAGCTGCCCGACGAGCGACTCCAACTCATACTCCTGTGCTGCCATCCTGCGCTTCCGCCCGTAGCGCGCTCGGCGCTCGCCCTACGCCTGGTCATGGAAACGCCGACCGAGCAGATTGCCCGGCTTTTCCTCGTTTCCACGGCGACGATGGCCGCACGCCTGACCCGCGCCAAGCGCAAAATCGTGCTGGCCGGTATTCCGCTGGCAAGACCGGTCGGGGAGGAGCTGCAAGCGCGCCTTGATGAGGTGTGCCGAACGATCTACCTCGCCTTCACTGCCGGCTACACGCCTGGCGAGGGTCCCGACCTGCTGCGCGCCGATCTGGCCGGAGAAGCGGTGAGTCTCGCCGCGTTGCTTCATCAACTCGTCCCCGACGCGGCCCAGGTGCGGGCGATGCTCGCCCTCCTGCAGCTCCAGCATTCGCGACGAGACGCCCGCCAGCAGAAAGGGCGTCTCATCACCCTTGCCGACCAGGATCGCTCGTTGTGGCGCCGCGACGAAATCCGGACCGGGCTCGATCTCGTTGCTTCCCTTGTGCCCACAGAAGGATATGCCGAAGAGCTCCGGCTTCAAGCCCTCATTGCAGCGGAGCATGCCATCGCTCCAACGGCAGCGGCGACCGACTGGACCGCTATCGCACGGCACTACGCGAGCCTCGAAGCGCGAACCGCCTCGCCGGTCGTTCGACTCAACCGCGCGGTTGCCGTTGCCGAGGCATTCGGCCCTCGAGCCGCCTTCCCCCTCCTCGACGGACTCGACGACACGTTGCCCGGCAACCACCGCGTTGCCTCGATTCGCGCCGACCTCGCCCTTCGAGCCGGCGATATCGAACTCGCCCGCGCGTCCTACCGCGCCGCCATCGATCTCTGCTCCAATGACATCGAGCGAGACCACCTGAACGCCCGTCTCGACACACTCCAGACGGCGGCTCCGTCAACCTCCTGAGTCCTCTCATCGGCGGGAAATCTCGTGCAGTGTCGATCGCTGATCGTCGCAATCGACAACCTGTCAAACCTGCCATTGGCGCCCACTGAGACCCTCAGGAAGACAGGCAGGAAGATCATTGGCAATGGTGGATCAAACCCATAAGGAGACGGCATGACCGCTACATACACCTTCGATGTCTTTTGCACCCTGGACGGCTATGGCTCCTACGGCCCCGATGGCGATTGGGGCGGATATTGGGGCAAGCAGGGTCCCGAGTTCCTCGATCACCGCCGATCGCAGTATTTCCGCGAGCAGCGAATGGTTTTCGGCGCCAACACGTTCCGGCAGTTCATGCAAATGCTGGGCACAGACAACAGTGACGCTGCGACAGATGCCTGGATCCCGTTGATGCGCGCCACGCCGGCAACAGTGGTGTCGACAACACCGCAGGGTCCTTTCAACTGGCCGGACGCGACCGTTGTGAGTGGCGACGCAGTCGACATCATCGACCGGCTTAAGCAGGATTCCGAGACGCCCTTGCGCTCGCATGGCAGTCTTTCGCTGAACCGGGCGCTGATGCAAGCTGGTCTGGTCGACTTCGTGCAGGTAACGATCTTTCCGGTCATCAGTGGGAAGACCGGGAGCCGGCCGATCTTCGAGCATGCGGCCGACTTCGATCTCGAGCTGGTCGAAAGCCGCACGTTCGACGGCCGCATTCTAGAGATCATCTACCGTCCCACACTCCATTGAGCACGGCCGCACGCCCGCATTGCCTCGAGAACAGCCCATCATGACAAAGCGAGTCATGGAGGAAGCCAGGTGCTCGGCCGGAAGTCGTCTTCTCGTGCGACGCGACAGCGTCCCTGCGCCCGTCCCGACGGTGATCAGCTTCGATCTGTCGCTCCGCCACGCAGGCGCACTCGGCTCTGATGTCGTTCACCTCCGCTGATGTCAAGCTTATTTGACATTTCAGTGCGCCTCACCTAGAATGTCAAGTACGTTTGACATCGCGACGAGCGGAGGGCGACTCATGCAAGTACACAACCCGACCCGTGGCCACCGGGAGGCGAACAGGGCGACCGCTGAACTCATGCTCTGGACATTCGCCTGGGTCGCAACCCTTGCCCTGGCCAGATTCGGCCCCACACACATATGGGATTCGCAACCTGCAGCGAGCTGGACCGCAATTGCCATCAACCTTGCCTCTGGCGTCGGATGGATCATGGCCCACGCCCGCTTTCTGCAGGGAATCGATGAGCTACAACGAAAGATCATGCAGGACGCGCTGGCGATCACCCTTGGCGTGGGGTGGGTGGGCGGATTCGCCTATGTCGTCGCTGACGCCGCCGAGCTCATCAGCCGCGACGTCAACATCGCGATCTTCCCCGTGCTGCTGGGGGTCGCTTACATGCTCGCCATCGCCGCTGGCCATCTTCGGTACCGATGAAGAACCGCGTCAAAGAGCTCCGGACCGAACGCAACTGGACCCAGGCAGACCTGGCTCAGCATGCCGGCGTGTCGAGACAGACGATCAACGCTATCGAAAAAGACAAGTTCGACCCGAGTCTCCCGCTCGCCTTCCGACTCGCCAGGCTGTTCGATCTGGCGATCGAGGAGATCTTTCTCGACGATCAATGACGGCCAGGTGATGTAGACTTACATCATGAGCCACCGAACGCAGATCACCCTTACCGACGACCAGTACGAGCGACTCCTCACCGAGTCCGAACGGACCGGACTCAGTATTGCGGAACTAGTGCGACGATCGATCGACGACCTGTACCCTTCGCGTCGTTCGCACAGCGAATTCGTTGCTGCGCTGAACGCGACGTTTGGGATATGGTCCGATCGCGAAGAAACGGCCGAAGAGTATGTTGACCGGTTGCGACCGGGGCTTGGCGAGCGCCTCGCGAAGGTCTCGTGATTGTTCTCGATACAACCATTGTCATTGACCACCTTCGAGGTCACCCGGCGGCCCAACAGGCAGTCTCGAACGCTTCCGCACGCGATGTGCGGCTTGCTTGCTCGGTTGTCACGAAAGTGGAAATCCTCAGCGGGATGCGCGCATACGAGGAACCACAGATCCGTGGTCTTTTTGCAGGCATTGAGTGGGTAGATGTCAGCGATGAGATCGCCGAACTCGCTGGGCTAACCGCAAATCAGTTTATGCGGTCCTACCCCGGCATCGACACCGCCGACTACATCATCGCCGCCACCGCAGCGAGACTGACCGCCGTTCTTTGGACAACCAACCTCAAACACTTTCCGATGTTCGAGAACTTGACCCGTCCGTACTGATTTCACCAGCCACGCACAGAAATCGAAAGGGCCCCGGCAATGTGCCAGGGCCCTACTCTTCGGTGGAGATGGGGGGATTCGAACCCCCGTCCAGAACCATCGATCGAATACATGCTACGTGCGTAGTCGGTGTTTCATGTGCTGATCGATCTTCCCGCCGACTGGATATCGATCAGTGAGTTGGACTGTCTTAGATGGTTTCGCTCCAACGGACTTCACCATCGCGCCCTTGCCTGGGTGACGCCCGTACCCGGTCCCGGCAGGGAAAGGTCCGGACGGACGCGCTGACTAGAGGTTGTGTAACTTAGGCAGCGAGAGGCATCTCAGAGGTGCCAGTTCTTGTTTTGCCCATTTTTACGAAGGCCTGGGCGCTTCGGCACGCAGTAAACTAACCTCCGACCCTGTCGAAACCAAACATCCCCATGGATGCGCACATTCGTGCAACCGATATTCTAGCACATTTGATCGATCAAGCACCCCGGACTCCAGACTCGGAGCTTCGGACCCCGTCCGTCACTCCCGGTCCCGGAGTGACCGCTGGATGTCCCGTTTCGACTGGCGCTCCGCCTCCGCATCCCGTTTGTCGTACAGCTTTTTGGCGCGCGCCACACCGATATCGACCTTCGCTTTTCCCCGCCGCAACGCCACCCGGAGCGGCACGAGGGTCATGCCCTTCTGTTCTACAGTCCGGCGCAGCTCGTCAATTTCGTCGGCATGCGCCAGCAATTTTCTTGGGCGCGCCGGCTCATGGTTGGCGTATGCCCCATGGGAATACGGTGAGATGTGCGCGCCGATCAACCAGAGCTCACCGTCATCGATGCGGGCATACGCTTCGGCCAGGGAGATCTTTCCGGCCCGGATCGACTTGATTTCACTTCCTGTCAGGACGATGCCCGTTTCGAGCGTATCCTGTATGAAGTAGTCATGAAACGCGCGCCGATTCGAGGCAACGACTCGATCGTTTCCGCTCTCTTGTTGTTCGTTCTTTTTCGACTTAGCCATCGTTCTATTGACCTATACAATGCAGACAAAACCGCTGCCATGCGGCTCCCTAGAGAGAATCAGGTGGGACTTTGCAGGACGCTTACGCCTCAATCGCGGAATTCTACGACCTCGAACATGACGAGTTCACCGACGATGTCGATTTCCTGTTGCAGTTCGTCGAATCAATCGGCGACCCCGTGCTCGAGCTGGCTTGCGGAACTGGCCGCATTGCCGTCCCGATTTCCGCGGCGGGATATCGCATCACGGGGTCCGACATTTCCGGTCCCATGCTCGAGCGGGCTCGCGCCCGGGCGCTCGATCACCGGGTCGACGTCCAGTGGCATCTGGCGGCGCTGGAAGATGCGCACACGATTCCCGGCGGGCCGTTCGGCGTTGTGATCATGGCGCTGGGAGCGTTGAACCACCTGCCCACCCAGGAGGAACAGATCGCGGCGTTGACCAGCGCCAGGCGCGCCCTCGACCCTCGCGGCGCGCTTCTGCTGGACGTCCTCCATCCATCGCCCCATCGTCTCACCGCCCTCGACGGGTCGAACACGCTCGATGGCTGCTGGCCCACGGACGACGGTGGAACCGTGCAGCGATTCTCATCGCACACCGTCTATCCAGCCAGCCAGACGATCGATACCCAGATCTGGTACGACGAGATTGCCCCATCGGGTACGCTGCAGCGCCATCTGTTGCGTATGACCCAGCGCTATTGCCCGCCGGGCGAACTCCTGATGATGCTCCGGGAAGCGGGATTCGAGGATGCCATCATCTACGGCTCGTATGACCTCGAACCATTCAGCGACACCTCGGAGCGGATGCTCGTGGTTGCCGAAGCGACGAAGACCTGACCCCTACCGCCATTCGATGCGCGCGGAACGGTTACGCAGCACCAGATCGGCCAGCACATTCGCCAACATGGCTTCGGCGACCGGCACGGCCCGGGGACAGACCGACGGATCGTGCCTGCCCTCGACGATGATCGTCGCTGGATTCATGTCGATGTCGACCGTTTTCTGCTCCCGCTCGACCGACGATGTCGGCTTGACCGCGATCCGGACGACGACTTCTTCACCGGTGGTCAGCCCACCGAGCGTGCCGCCCGCATTGTTGCTCAGCGTTCGGATACGGCCGTTTTCCACGGTGAACCCATCGTTCGACTCGGAGCCCCGCTTGCGCGTGACCGCGAATCCTTCGCCGATCTCCACCGCTTTGACTGCCGGGATACTCAGCATCGCCTGCCCGATCAGCGCCTCGACTTTGTCGTAGATCGGTTCGCCAAGACCAACCGGCACACCAACGGCCCGGATTTCCACAATGCCGCCCAGCGAGTCTTTTTCCTCTTTCGCCACACCAATCGCGTCGATCATCTTCTCGGCGGCCACCGGATCGGGACAGCGAACGATGTTCTGCTCGATCTGGTCACGGTCGAAGGTCTCCATGGCAATGCCACCCAGCTCCCGGACGAAGCCGAAGACTTCACATCCCACCGTTGCCAGAATCTTGCGAGCAATGGCGCCGGTGGCCACCCTCCCCCAGGTCTCTCGCGCTGACGACCGCCCGCCGCCCCGGTGGTCGCGATGCCCGTATTTGGCCCAGTAGGTGTAATCGGCATGACCGGGCCGGAAGAGATGGCGGATGATGTCGTACTTGGTCGAGTCTGCGTCTGCGTTGTAGGTGATGATCGAAATCGGCGCGCCGGTGGTCAGGCCTTCGAACACGCCGGAGAGGATTTCGGCCCGGTCCTTCTCACCACGCGGCGAGGTCACTTTGCTTTGGCCAACGCGCCGCCGGTCGAGCTGCCCCTGGATGTCCTCGACGGACAGCGGAATCCCGGCCGGACACCCTTCCACGACGACCCCTAGCGCTGGACCGTGCGATTCGCCCCACGTCGTGAAGCGAAAAATCCCTCCGAATGAACTTCCCATCGTCTGCGATTCTTTCTGATCAGCGTAAAAACGCGATTGATTCCAGCGTAAGTCTATCGATTCACGAACATCCGGCCATAGATGCGGTACATGTCCGACTCCGTTCGCTTGAATCCGAGTCTGCTGTAGAGCCGCTGCGACCGCCAGTTGTTGACCTGCGTGCTCAGTCCAACCGTCGCACAGCCGAGCTCGGCGAGCCGGTGGATACCGAACCGGGTCAGATCATCTCCCAGCCGCTTCCCTTGCCAGGCCGGACGCACTGCCAACCGGTCGATATGCCCCCACGGACCGTAGGTGGTGATGCCGATGTAGCTGATCAGCCGGCCACCGTCGAACTGTCCCCACAGTTCGACTTCGGGAGACGCTCCGTAGTGTTCGAACTCTGCCCGGCTATTGATCCACAGCCACTCGAACGCCTCGTGATCGACTTCGACGAGCTGATCCACAACATCCGGTCTGGTGGCATCCAGAAAATGGATCGGAGCTGACGGCGTCCCCACACCCGGAAAGCGTTTCTGTACCACCTCGAGTGGGACAACCCCATCCAGCAGATCGAACCCCGCCGAGGCGTAGAGGGTCGGATTCAGCGTTTCGTTCCACTCGATAACGACAATGCCGTCCATTCCCAGCGAGAAGGCCCGTTCCGCCGCCGCGCTCATCAGCTCCCGCCGATGGCGTACGGCATGCACGCCAAACACACTGGCCATCTCAGCCCTTCTGCGCCAGCCACCCACGATCACGCATTCGCGGGCCGGTTCCAGCCAGACAGAGCGGCCGGGGTAGTCCCTGACAATCTGTCTCGCCTGATCGAGGTCGAACGTGTGGTGCCAGTAGGCGGCCATGCGGTCGAACGCGTCGAGATCGAGCATGGTTGGGGTGACTGCGGGAGACCAGATATCCGAGATCGCCATCACCAGTCAGACTCCGGCAATCGTGACGCGATCGAGGTAGAGCAGACCGAGGGGGGTCATCGTCAGATTCTGCACATAGGGTCGCATCAGTGTGTAGGCGACATCATGGTAAAGGGGCACAACCACCGCGTCATCGAGGAGCATCTGATTGGCCTCCCGGTAGATCGCGACCCGGGCGGCCGGGTCGACTTCCAAAGCGGCCTGGCTCATCAGGGTATCGAATTCCGGGTTCTGATAATCGACATAGTTGTCTGACGCCCCCGATCCAAAGAGGGAGAGGAGAAAACTCTCCGGGTCGGGATAGTCCGCCCCCCAGTAGAGCAGATACGCTGGGTACTCCCGATTCTGCAATCCGTCCAGATAACTCACCCAATCGACGGCGACCACATCGATGTGCAGTCCGAGTGACGCAGTGAGCGCATCCCGAAACGACTCCGCTCGTTGCGACGCTGACGCGTAGATCGTGATCGCCGGCACATTCTCCGGTGATCCGTAGCTCGATTCGCCGATCAACTGCCGGGCGAGCTCGATATCGGCCTCCCGGGTTGTGGCCCATGCCTCCACGCCCAACATGCCATCGGGAACGACGCCAAATGCCGCTCCGACGCGGTTGTTGAGCGACACGCTGGCCACCCGGTCCGCCGGGAACGCGACCTGAAGCGCTTCCCGGATTTTGGGATCGTCGAACGGCGCGACATCGGTTCGAAACGCGATGTACTCGGTGGCGAAAAGGGGCGTGACGGTCATCTCAGACGACATCGGATTGGCGGGATCGGCGATGCGCTCGATATTCTGCCAATCGACGCCAACCAGATCGATCTGACCTGTTTCGTAGAGATTCAAGCCGCCAAACGCCGCATCGCCGATCCGAACCTGCACGCCCTTCACCACGGGCTGGCCCAGCACATAGTGCTCGTTGGGTTCGAGTGAGATCGTCGAATTCGCCCAGCTGGCGATGGCAAAGGGGCCGGACGCATTTGGCGACATCCACCACTCGTCGCCCAGCGACATGTCGCCCGAATCGACGATCGACGCGGGAGAAGAAGCCAATCGCATCAGAAACGTCGAGCGGGGTTGTTCGAGTCTGATTTCGACGGTTCGCTCGTCGATGGCCACGACCCCGGCGAGACTCTCGGCACGTCTGCTCAGCATCTCGCCGGCGCCGGCGATATCGGCCAGAAAGGTGGGCGCCGACAGCGCGGAAACGACGCCATCCGCGATCGACGGATCGAATGCCCGAGTCAGGGAGAAAACAACATCCTCCGCCACGATCTGCCGCCCACTCCAGAATCTGGCGTTCTCATCCAGATGAAAGGTGTAGACCAATCCATCATCTGAGATCTCCCAGGAACTGGCGATGGCGGGGATGGGTTGCAAATCGTCATCGAATCGCACTAGTCCGGCGAATATCTGGCGAACTAGGAACATGTGGCCAAGATCGCGCACCAACCCCGGATCGAGCGAGGTCAGCTGGACCGGCCCAACGAGCCGCAAATAGCCATCAGCACTCGGCGAAACGGCAAACGGCCCGCCGCCTGTTCCATCCTGCCCGTCCTGGAATGGGAGAGGAGCGTCAGGCAGATCAGGCGAAGCAACGACGCCCGAGGGCAGGGCAAGGAAGAGACAAGCGAACAGAATGTGGAGAAAGCGGCGGCCGCAGATCAACAGCATGTCCGAATTGTAGCGGGTTCCCCAGCTATCTCCCCTGCCGTTGCCGCCGCTCACCGATCGCGTCCAGATAGGTCAGGGATGCGTCCAGCGTCTCGTCTTCCGAGCTGACGCTGGTGTCGACAATGAGCCCAGACGCTTCGTATGCGCGCTGCAAACGTTCGATCTGGGCATCGAAGATCACTTTCGACCATCCCGCGCCGCGTCGCTGCCGGATCGTCGCGAGGTCGGTTTTCAGACCAATGACGGCGTCAGGCCGTTGATGATTCCAGAGATCCGGGACGCCACTGTGCTCCTGGCTGGTCACCCACGCGTCGTAGCCTGCCGCCTGCAGCCGCTCCACCAGCGTCGTTTTTCCGGATGCGCACGGCCCCACAACCGTCACCCGCATCGGAGCTCTGCTATCCGCTGGCTCGTCGGCGCTCACAGCGCACCTCCGTGGTCAGGGAAGGGGGATTCTCATGTTGATCGTGCGAACGAGCGGATTCTCCGCCTGCTCGGAAACTGTCAGGACGATCACGGCCATATCATCCGCCGGGCGGCCACTGTCACGCGCGACGGCTTCGTCGAGAATCGCCTGGGCGACAGAGAGCGATGTGGCCGCAACAGGTTTCACCGCTTGCAGCCAGCCCGCCACATCGAATGCGCCGGTTCGCGTGCGATTGCCCGAACCGAAGATACCATCCGTATAGCTGACGACCATCAACCCTGCCTTCAGCGGCAACCGAACCACACTTGGCCGGGTGAAGTGATAGAGACCTACTGGCCCCGCTTCGGGTTGGACCGAGGAAATCTCGTCTCCGTCGGCGACGACCAGGGGGTTGACGGCGTTGCGGGTGGCCACGATATCGTTGGTTTTCAGGTCGGCGGAGAGGATGTCCAGGGTGGCGGAGACCTTGCCCCCGCGAAAGGCGAACAGGGTGTCGTGCACAGCGCGAGCCACCACACCATCGCGAACCCCATCCTTGAGCAATCCAACCGCACGTGATGTCAGCTGCAGACTGAGTGACTTTGCCGCGGCGCCGCTTCCTTGCCCATCAACCATCACGGCAGAGAATCCGCCGGTCGGCCGCTCGACAAACTCGACGGTGTCGCCACTCTCCCGGCTCGCATACTTGTTCGTTTTGGCTGTGGCCAGATCGATCGCCAGACCCATCGATACTCCAATCGTCCGAAAGCGCCCAAACACCGGCCCAATGGTGTCAGCGCATTGTAGATGTGGGAAGATGACTGGTGGGCACACTGCTGGTCGTGTCGGAGCATGGGAATGTCATTATCCGGAAACGCCGAGGCACTTGTCGCCACGATTGCCGGTATGCCTGAATTGGGCGTACACGCGACGCGAGTGACGAGCCTTGCCGTGAGGATTGTGGAATTGCGGGCCGACGCGTCTGACGCGATGATCGACGTCGCCGTCCAATCCGCTCACTGGCACGATCTGGGGAAGCTGGCCATTCCCGCAACGATCCTGGACAAACCAGCCCGCCTGACCGAGCAGGAGTACACCCTCGTGCAGCAACATCCAGCTATCAGCCATGCAATGGCCACAACGATGGCGGTCGACGAAGACGTTTGTCTCGCTGCCCGCCATCATCACGAGTGGTGGAACGGCAGAGGGTATCCCGACCGGCTGACCGGTGAGTCGATTCCGCTGATGGCCAGGATCATCGCCGTTGCCGATGCCTATGACGCCATGACCAGCGACCGTCCCTACCGCGCCGCCATGCCCGCCAGCGAAGCGATCGCGGAACTGGAGCGAGGCGCCGGCGTTCAGTTCGATCCCTCGATTGTGCCCCTCCTGGTTCGTCTGGAGACGACATGACCGCCCTGACGATCGACTTCCACAACACCCTGGTCGAATGCGACGCCTGGTTCGAGCTCGAGGTGCGGTCGCTGGTCTCATCGGTACTGGCCTGGACTGATGAACACTACCGGCTGCCCCACCGTCCGGTCGATCCAGCATCAGCCGATGCCGCCTACCGGAAACTTCGGTTGGCCATTCATCATCATGGCCACGAGCTGGATGCCACTCGTTCGACCGCAACCGTGCTCGACCGGCTCGGCGCTCACTTGCCCGATGCCGTCATCGACGAAGCCATCGACGCGCTGATGCTCGCCACGCTGGAATCGGCGGCGCCCGTCAAAGGAGCGCGAGAGCTGCTGGCCAGTGTCCACAGTCAGGGTGTCCCGATCGCGGTCGTGTCGAGTGCGGTGCATCACGGTTTCCTGGAATGGGCGCTCGAGCGTTTCGGAATGCGCGAGCACCTTCAGGTGGTGACGACGTCGGCATCGGCTGGTTTCTACAAATCGCGCCCTGAGATCTACTGGACAGCGCTATCGGCGCTCGAGACGCCGATCGCCACCGCGACCCACCTGGGAGACTCGCTCCGCTTCGATGTCGGCGGTGCGCATATGGCCGGCATGCGAGCCATCTGGTTCGATCGCCAGGCGAACGGAGCAAATGGCGACACCGAACCGATGCCCGACCTCGTCGTTTCCGACCTGCTGGCCAGCGGGCCGGACATTCTCGATCTCATCACTGTGCGGCGATGACCCAGCAACCATCCCTACACATCGACATCTTCACCCTCTTTCCCGGGATGTTCGAGGGGCCATTTCGGGAGAGCATCGTGGCCCGGGCGGTCGAGTCGGGTCAGGCGACCATCGCCCTGCACGACATTCGCGACTGGACGCACGACCGGCACCGCTCGGTGGACGATCGTCCCTACGGCGGTGGCGCCGGCATGGTGATGATGGCCCCGCCAGTCGTCGAGAGTGTCGAGTCGGTGCTCGGAGAGGACCTCGAGAAGACCAGAATTCTGTTGATGTCACCAGCCGGTGTGCGGTTTACGCAGGGGATGGCCCGGGAGATCGCCGGTTCGGCGCGACTGGCGCTGATATGCGGTCACTATGAAGGCATCGACGCGCGCGTGGAGACCATTCTCGGCGCTGAGACGGTGTCGATCGGCGATTATGTCCTCACCGGGGGCGAACTGCCTGCGATGGTCATTGTCGACGCGGTCGCCCGGCTCCTACCGGGGGTGATTCGCGCCGAGTCGACGGATGAAGAGTCGCATGAGGGGGCGGGAGTGGAATACCCCCACTTCACACGGCCGGTCGAGTACCGCGGCGAAGTAGTGCCGGACATTCTGCTCAGCGGACACCACCAGAACATCCGGGAGTGGCGCGCCGCGCAGGCTGCCGAGGTTCTGGAACGACGCAACCAGCGAGAGACCGCGCCGCCCGGCGATCAGACCGAGTAAGAGCCGGTTTGCTCCCTGATCTCTCGCAACACCCGCAGGCTGGTCAGATCACGTTCCAGCACCGATGAGGTGTACGCGGCCATCACCCGTTCGACCTCGGAGGCCACGGCAGGAGAGATTCTGACGCTCGATGCGGACCGAATCCCCTCCCGACTGAGCAACCGCAGATATTTCTGGGCGTTCACCGAAATCTGCATAGCCTGGCCGTCTCCAGTGCGGCAACCGGGACACAACATCCCGCCCGTCCGCAACCCGAGGAAATTCGGCTCGGCGCCGAGTTCTCGCTGGCACCCCGCACAACTCCAGAAATCGAGTTGATAGCCCACAGCAGTCAGCACATTGACCTCGAACCAGCGAACCAGGGGCAAGTCATCCTCCGCGACTCCCAGGTGGCGCAATGACAGGTGCAGAAGGTCGTACACGGCCGGATAGACCTCGCCCTCCTGCACAAGCTTGCCGGTCAGCTCGACCATGTGGGACGCATGCGCGAGACGAGCGAGACTGCTCTCCAGATTGGTGGGACGGTCGAGGAGCTCGGCGGAGGTCACGACGTCCAGATCGCGGCCGCGGGCCAGCATGAATCTGCTTCGCGCGAAATACTCGGTCGCCGGACCGGAGCGCGCCGTCGGTTTGCGCGCCCCCTTGGCGATCACCGAGATTTTGCCCGATTCACGGCTGAAAAGCGTGACGATTCGGTCGGTTTCGCCAAAGTCCCGACGGCCCAGCACGATCGCTTCGACTCGGTAGTTTCGGTCTCGTTCGGCAGTCATCACTCAAGGGCTGGCCGGAGGCAGTGAAAGGCCGGAAGGTGGTAGCATCTGCGGGTAATTGCCTGTTGACGGCGCGGCACCAGCAACGCTGAAATCAGAGCAACTCAGGTATACATCATGGTCCCAGAAGTCACAATCATCGCCGCGTTCGTCGCCGGTGTGCTGTCGATCTCCTCCCCCTGTGTTCTGCCGCTGATCCCGCTCTATCTGGGACACCTGGCCGGCGTTTCGACGACTCCCGGCGGAGTCGTGGAGCGGCGGAGCGTCCTGATCAACGCGATCGCCTACGTGGCGGGATTCGCGGCGGTTTTCGTGGCGGTCGGAATCGCGCTCGGCGCCGCCGGTTCTCTCGTTTCGACGGCCTCGATCGTTGCCGGCAATCGCGTCTGGCTGGTTCGGATCGGCGGCATCATCCTGATGCTGCTCGGACTTCAGCAACTTGGCGTGATCACGATTCCGGGGCTTGGCCGGGAACGGCGTCTCCAGAACCGCGTACGGTCGACCGGCTCCATCGGATCCTCATTTCTGATCGGCGCTACGTTTGGCGCTGGCTGGTCGCCCTGCGCCGGACCAATTCTCGGCGCGATCCTGACCATGGCGGCCGGACAGGGTGATCCCCAGCGGTCTGCGTTCCTGTTGTTCATCTACTCGCTTGGTCTCGCGGTGCCCTTCCTGATTTTCGCCATGATCGGCACCAGTTCTCGTATCGTTAAGGGAATGAGTCGCCACTTGGCGACTGTGACAGCGGCAAGCGGCGCCATCATGGTCGGTGTCGGCGCCATCATGATTCTTGGCATCTATCAGCAACTCTTCGTCCGGATCGCCGCCATCGTTCCGTGGACGCCCTGGGAACCAACGATCTAACCCGTCAGCCTCTCTCGTCAGAAAGCGTTTCATGGCTCAGGCAACAGTCGACACCCGCGGTTCTCGCCGCTCGCCACTCGAGATGGTGGTCGACCGCATTTGGCGATTCTTCTGCTCGGTTCGCGCCGCGGTCGTCGAGATCATCATTTTGGCCGTCCTGGTTCTCCTCGGCACGCTGCGCGGCAGCGACGCACCCCAATGGCTGGCCGACGCCATTCCAGCCACGCAGCCCGCGGTGGACTGGCTCTACGACTGGGATGTCTTCCACTCCCTGCCATTGATGCTGATCCTGGGCGTGCTGTGCGTGGCCATCGTGGTCTGCACGCTCAATCGGGTTCCCGGTATCTGGAAAACGATCGTCGACCCGACGATCCGCACAAACCGAAGCTTTCTTGAGAACGCCGAGCTCTCAGCCGCCTATCAATCAGCCGCCGCGCCTGCGGCGGCCGTCGGCGAGCTCTCCGAATCGCTCCAGAAGCACCGGTACCGGGTTCTGCACGAGGAACGAGGCGCCGACATCCACCTCTATGCAGACAAGAATCGCTACGCCAAGCTCGGCACCTTCCCCTTTCACCTCGCCCTGATTCTGATTCTGCTGGGTGGGATCGTGGGCGCCCGGTATGGCTTTCGGGAGATGACCTTCGTGGTGCCAGAAGGCTCGGTGCGCGAAGTCGGGCATGGCACCGGCCTGAGCGTCGAGCTGATCCAGTTCATCGACTCATGGCGTGAAGAAGGCATCCCGTCCGAATATCGCAGCGACCTGGTGATCTGGAAAAATGGTGAGAAGGTCAAAGAAGGCACGATCACCGTCAACAACCCGATCAGCTACGACAACGTCACCTTCTACCAGTCGAGCTATGGGCAGGCGGCGGCATTCCGCATCACCGACACGGACGGCAATCTCCTCTTCGATGACTCCATCCCGCTCGGACAGTACACCGCTGTCAACAACCCGGACGCGCCGGCCGGATTGCAGCAACTTCCCCAGATCGGCAGTCAGCTCAATGTGATCGGCCAGGATCAGGATCCTCAGAATGCTCCCGAGCTGGACGATCTGCAGCTGGAAAACGGTCAGATGTTTCTCCAGCTGCGCCAAACCGCCGATGACGGTTCGGTGGAGATCCTGACCGGGGTTGTCGATCCTGGTGAGACGATCCAGCTCGGTTCGGTCAACATCGAGTACCTGCGCGAAAAGCGATTCACCTTGATGCAGGTGGCCAGCAACCCTGGCATTCCGATCTTCTTCGCCGCCTCATTTCTCCTTGTGGCCGGACTCGCCGTGACCTTTTACTTTCCGCACCGGAGAATTCGGGGCATCATCGGGCCGGGCTCCGATCAGACCGGTTCCCGCGTCCTGATGGCGCCGCTCGCTCGCTGGGATTGGTCCGGCCAGCGCGACTTTCGCCGTATCATTGAGAGAATCGAAACCGAGTCGAGGATCGCCGTCACGATCAACGAGCGTCCTCGCGAACATGCCGCCAGCCGATCCGAATCGGCCGCAGATGCATCTGAGTAGATAGTCGCAATGTAGTCTGGCTGCAACCGGGGAAGTGCCATGGAATCACTCGTCAAACTCTCGTTCTACTGCTTCGCTGCCGGAAGCATCGCAGTGGCAGCATCCTGGGTCAGCTACGTGCTCTTCACCATCGGTCGAGTGCGGCTCAGGCAAGCGGAATTGCAGACGAGCGCCGGCACGACCGTTCGTGCGTCGAAGGCGGAGTTCGCGCCCGGATGGACCTCCGCCGGCCGGTTCGGCTCCATGATGGCCTGGTTCGGCGTGGTGATGATGGGGCTATCCGTCATCTTCCGGACCGCGGCGTCGCACCGCGGTCCGTACAGCAATATGTACGAGTTCAGTCTCGCGTTTGTCTTCGTACTGCTGCTGATCTATCTCCTGTTCGAGCGGTTCTACGAGGTCAAGCAGCTCGGCGTGATCGTCCTGACGATCGCCGGCGCCATGTGCCTCTATATCTGGTCCCTGCCCTCCTACATGCGGGAAGTGGACGCACTCAATCCGGCGCTTCAGAACAGACCGCTGATGACCGTCCATGTGTCCTCTGCGATCCTGGCCTATGCAACGTTCGCCGTATCGTTCGCCGCCGCAATCCTCTACCTGATTCAGGTCCGCAAGAACGTCAGCTGGTTGCCCAGCGCGGATATGCTCGACGACATCGGCTATCGAGCCGTGACCGTCGGATTCCCGCTGCTGGCCCTCGTGCTGATCCTGGGTTCGGTCTGGGCGCATGAAGCGTGGGGCGCCTACTGGTCGTGGGACCCGAAGGAAACGGCTGCTCTCTTCACCTGGCTCGTTTACGGCGTCTATCTGCACACGCGAACACTGCGTGGATGGCGGGGCGAACGGAGCGCCTACGTCCTCCTCTTCGGTTTCGCGGCGGTCGTTTTCACCTATTACGGCAACTACTTCTTCGGCGGAATGCACGCGTATGGCGGAGTCAACTAGCCCCTCGGACGCACCGGTCACGGTCGAGTCACCTGAGTCCGCCCCAAAGCTGACCAGGCGTCAGGCTACCGCCGGACTCGGGGCGGCCGCCGCCATTCTGGTCGGTGGCTGGTTCGTGGCCGGCAAGGCTGGCCTCGACACCATGGGCCGCGGCGGGATGAACCAGAACCTGCTGCCCAAGGTTGGGGACGAAGCGCCCGATTTCACCACCGTGTCCCTCAGAGGCGAGATCGTCTCCTTGTCCGATTTCCGGGGTCTTCAGCCGGTCTGGATCAATTTCTGGGGTGCCTGGTGTGCACCCTGCCGCGCCGAAATGCCCGATATCCAGGTGGCGTGGGAAACCCTCGAACCAGCAGGACTGATGCTCCTCGCGGTCAGCCTGAGAGACAAGCCATCCGAAGCGGCGGCGTTCGCCACCAAAGTCGGCGCGACATTTCCGATCCTTGTCGACCCTGACCAGTCGCTGACAGGTGAGCACTACCCGATCTACAACTTCCCGACCCACATCTTCGTCGACGAGCAGGGCATCGTCCGGGAAATCGTCCTGTCGCCCATGACCAGCGAGCAGGCAATCGCCACGGCGCAGTCGGTTCTGGCCTGAAGAGCGGAGTCCGGGGTCCGTGGTCCGGAGTCCGTAGCCCGAATCCGCAACGGTCATTCCGAGCGCAGCCGAGGAATCTCTCGTTCGCGTAGGAAGCGCTGCTCCTCCGCAGCGACTCCCGCCCTCAACGAGAGATTCCTCCACTCCGCTTCGCTTCGGTCGGAATGACGACGCATGGAGCAGTCAATCGGACCATGTCCAGCCGGTGCTGTCCTGAAAGCCACGCCGATAGTCCGCAACGGCTTACCGTCCAGCGACTCCCGCCCTCAACGAGAGATTCCTCCACTCCGCTTCGCTTCGGTCGGAATGACGACGCATGGAAGAGCTTCAGCGCATGGCGCTTTGGTCAGTCGGAATGAGGGTGCGTGTGAACGGCGCTACGCGCGAGCCGCGCGTACTGCCTCGACCAGACTCGCGGCGCGGCGGGTGATTTCGGCCCAGGCACCCTTGCTCACAGTTCCACCATCGACGAGATTGCTGCCCAGCGCCACAGCCACGGCTCCGGCTTTGATGAAGTCGCCGGCATTCTCCAGCGAGACGCCGCCCGAAGGGATCAGCTTGAGCTGGGGTAGCGGACCGAGAATATCCTTGAAGTAGCGCGGTCCACCCAGACCGGCCGGATGCACTTTGATATAGCTGGCGCCCGCTTCCCAGGCCGTCAGCATCTCAGTCGCGGTGAATGCGCCGATGACAGTCGGAATCGAGTAGCGCCGGCACATCTCGATCGTCGCTTCCTTGGTGGTGGGCGTCACGATGTACTCAGCCCCGGCCAGAATGGCGATACGGGCGGTCTCCGGGTCGAGCACGGTGCCGGCGCCGATATATGCCTCTTCCCCAACGGCTTTGCGAACCGCTGAAATCGCTTCGGCCGCGGTCGGGTTTGTGAAGGTGAATTCGACATTGGTCACGCCGCCGGCCACCAGCGCCTCCGTCACCGCAACAGCCTGGGAGAGATCGTCCAGCCGGACAACGGCCACGACTCCTGATGATTCGATTCTGCTCTGGCTGGACAATGGATTCGCCCTTTCATTCGGCTCGACAACCCTCGTCATGATGATACTCGGTTGCCTCTCCCGTACACTGTTGGGAGCAGCGCTGGAATCGTTTGGAACCGAATGATGATCGTCACATCAGCAACCCAGAATGCGACCGAACGAGGCTCCACTGCCGGAGCGCCGGTCGTCGAGCTGCGCGTTGCCGCGTTGACCTTCGCCCGGGGCGAGCTCTACACACTCCTCGCGTCGGAACCAGCTGGCCCGACCCTGCCACACACCAAACCGGAGGAGAGCCAGTCACTCGACGAAACGGCCATGCGACTAGTGAGAACAACGCTCGGCTTTTCCGAGCAATACATGGAACAGCTCTATTCCCTCAGCCACTCCGAAGGGGACGACTGGTCGATCATCGTCAGCTACATCGCATTGATACGAACGCCGGATGAGCTGGTCGCGCCATTCGAGGGCGCCTGGGTGAGGCAAGCGGTGCTCACACCCCTCTCCTCCTCCGATCAACGGGTGCTGGACTACGCCCTCTTTCGCCTGCGCGCCAAGCTTGGTTACACCACGATCGCTTTTCACCTCATGCCGGAGCTCTTCACGCTGAGCGAGTTGCAGTCCGTTTTCGAGACGATTCTCGGCCGGACGCTGGATAAGCGAAACTTCCGTCGCCGGATGGCCACACTGGGCATCCTGGCGGGAACGCGAGAAACCCGGCGGGACGGCAGCCATCGGCCAGCCCGCCTCTACCGCTTCCTGCCCGACCGTGACCCGACCGACTATCTCACACCACCGTGGGCATCGACCCAGCCAGACGAATAGGCTCGAGATGACAGAATCGCACTATCGGGCGCAGCAGCAAGCGCCCACATCGGTTGGACTCGTTGCCGCGCTGAGCAAGCCAGAGGCGCAGGAGCTTGCGCCCGAGATCACCCGCTTTCTCACCGAGCACGATGTCACAGTCGTTCCCGAGCGGGCGCTCTCCCCCGACGCGACGTCCCAGGTCGGCGCGATCATCGTCCTGGGTGGCGATGGGCTCATGATGCGGGCGGCACAGTCGTACGCCGATGTACCCCTGCTGGGTATCAATTTCGGGAAAGTCGGTTTTCTGGCTCATGTGGAGCGGGACGACTGGCGCCCGGCACTGGAAGCGGTAGTGGCTGGCAACTTCGCCATTCAGGAAAGCTCGACGCTCGACGCCACGATCGAATCGAGTCATGGCTCGGAACCGCAGGGATGGGCGATCAACGACGTGGTCATTCGCAGCGGTGTGCGGATGATCGACATCGAGGTTTATGTCGACGGCTACTTCGTGAACACCTATCCCGGCGACGGCATGATCGTGGCGACCTCGAGGGGAAGCACCGCCTACTGCATGGCCGCCGGTGGTCCGATTCTCACCACCGGGGTGCGTGGCTTTGCCATCGTGCCGATTTCCTGCCACTCGCCGATCCGTACTCCGCTCGTCGTCGACGAATCGGCCCAGATCGACCTGCTCTTCACGTCACGGCACGACGCGTCGCTCATTCTGGACGGCAAGGTCACCAGCGAGCTGGCGCCCGACGATGTCGTGGCGATCCGGCGCGGCAAACACTCGTGCCGGCTCATCTCGGTGGCGAACACCGATTTCTATGAAGCGTTCAGGACGAAATTCAACTTCCGCATCCGCCCGGATGCCGCCGCAACGGGGCTGCCGTCGACGCGGAAAAATGACGTTCAGTAGGAGCTGCTAAGCCGATCAGGCTCGCTCTGAGACAGGAGCCGTTGGCTCCTCTTCGCTGGCGGGCTCGGATTCGGACTCGGCGACTGGCGAACCACCCGGTCCGCTGCCGTCTGGGGCATCACTCGTCGCTCCGTTCGATGGGGTGTCGCCAGCTGCTTTCAGGGCTCTGGTCCGGCGACGGTCGAACAGGCGGATCGGTTCGGTCGGCTCGGATTCCTCATCGTCGAACGGATCCGCAAACATCTGCATTCCCGGTTCGATCCCCGGCGCGGCGAAGACGGGACCGATGAACTCCTCGCTCGCGCCAAAATCGAGCTGGCTCGAAGAGGCGGTGATCGTCGCGGCCGGAGGTTGCAGGGGGGCGAATGCGCCAGCGCCCCGCTCGACAAAGCGCTCTTCCGGTTGCGGCAACTGTTCGCGAATGATCGCGGCCCGTTCACCCTGATTCACGCCGCAGAAAGCGCAGACCGTCCATTTGGTGTCGATCATCTTGCCGCATCCGACACACGCATCCTTGAGCATGGTCTGACAATGCGGGCAGAGCATGTAGTCCTCTTCAACCGGCCGCTTGCAGGAGTGGCAGACTGAGACCTCTTCAAGGTCCTGAAGGAGGTATTCCTCTTCCAGCGACCGCTGGTAGGCCTCGTCGAGCGTTTCTTTCGGCCGGAGCAGGAGGTAAAGCAGTGCGCCCGGAATGGAGAAGAGCACGACGAGGAGCGTCCCGACGATCTGCGTGACAACGCTCTGACTCCGGGCATTGATATCCCGGTACGCCCACACGGCCAGCGCAAACCAGAGAGCCAGAAGGTAGGCTGCGGAAAGTGCAAGAAAAATCTGCACTCCACGAGCTAGGGCTTCTTCCACGCTGCCATCTCCATCGGTGCGAACAATGCGGGGGTGACCCTATCTGATCCGTTCGTAGCGTCGCAACCGCAACAGGTAGACCGTGACGCCACCCTCGATCGAGGGAACAGGGCTGCCCACATGATACTCTGCCGGATCGACCAGCGACAGAAACGGATTTGCCTGCGTGACAACCGTTCCCCCATGCCGGGCAATGACCTCGTACAGCAATGGCACCGCATCATCATTGACGGCAGCAACAGCTGACGTGCGGTTGCCGTCCGATCCGACATGCTCGTGACTGATCACGCTGACTGCCAGTCCACGCTCGGTCAGCGCCTGAACCACCGCGTCTCCCGCGCCTCCGCGCATGTGCATCAATGCCATTTTCATCGGTCAGGCGTCTCGAATGGGAACATGCGAGTTCGGATCACAATCCGGCGAATTCAGGAAAGAGCCGCCGCAATCCGAGGACAATTTCCTCGGATACCGCGGTTGCCGGCTGGTCGCCATCGACCACGAGCCATTGTGTAGGATACGTCCTGGCGCGATCCTGAAAAACCGCTTGCACTCTGCTGTGAAAGTCGAGCCCGGCCCGGTCGATCCAGTTGACCTCCTCGTCGACTCCGAATCGCCGTTGCAACCCTACTTCGACATCCACTGCTATGAGAACGCGCAGGTCCGGTTCGCAGTTTCCGACGGCGAAAGACTGAAGTTCCAGGAGTTCGTCGATCGGCAGACCGGAGCCGCCTCCCTGGTAGGCCAGCGTCGAATCGAGAAACCGGTCACACAGCACGTGCGTGCCCGAGGCGACCGCCGGTTCGATCCTCCTGGCGACGTGCTCGGCGCGAGCGGCTGTGTGCAGGAGCGCCACAGTCCTCGGGGCAGCACCCGCTCCCGCTTCCGAGAAGAGCAAGGTGCGGATTGCCTCACCGGCCGGTGTTCCACCTGGCTCCCGTGTGACATCAACCGGCAACCCGGCCGCACGCATCCGCTCGCCGAGCAGGCGCACCTGCGTCGATTTGCCGCTCCCCTCGGTCCCCTCGAAGACAATGAATCGCCCGGGGCTCACCCTAGTAGATGCTTCCGCGGAAGATCTCCACGCGCCGGTGGGGCTCCTTGCCCCGGCTGCGGGAGCTGACGTTGTAACGATCGGCCAGCTCGTGCTGCATACGCCGGACATGCTTGGTCTGCGGTGTCAGGGCAATACTGGGCATACCCCGCATCACCGCGCCGATCGCGTCTTCCGCCTCCTCCAACGCCGCGGTCACCGCTCCGGTGCCGCTTTCACGGGATCGAGAATGGATCGGCTGGACAGGTTGGACGACAGGTGAGGTGGACCTGTCATCCTCCGTTTCTACCGGCTCGGGCAGCAACGGTGACAGCGCGTTTTGCATCTGCGCAATGGTGTTCGAGCGAAGCACGTAGACCGGCGTGCCCCGCAGTTCGGCATCGCGAACTGGTTGCGGTTTGGTCCGGTAGTAGTTCTTGAGCGTCATCACCATGTCGGCGTCGCGGGCATCCCGGACGATCGCGCCGTTCAGTCCCAAACTGCGCATCGCCTGTTCGAGACGGTTCCGGCTGACGCCGAATGGATAGACCCGCAATGGCTTGCCGGGAGCGCCCCTGCCCCGCAATCCGGGATAGTTGACGATCGGCCCGTACGCGGCATCCGGAGCCTCCGTCCCACCCTGCGGAGGATCGTGCGCATCGGCTCCGTTCGTTCCGGACGCTCGCGACGCCAGATCCCACTCGTTCGACGACGAACGCCGCGTCAGCTGCTGCTGAGCGCGAAGGATGGGCGACATCGGATCGCGCCGTGCCTCATCGGCTTCGGAGAAGGAGATCGTGCCGTCCTGGGACCGATGCCGGATTTCCGGGCGAACCGGCGCCCCTCGCAAGAGTGCGTCGACCGTGGCCGCCACCTCTTTATGGACGGCCACTTCATCCCGGCCGAGCAATTCGACCATCATGCCGAACGTCGGTGGCGCTTTTCGTTCGAGAATCGATTTCTGCGTGCCGCGGCGTCGCGCTTCCTCATCGGACAGGGTGACCGACTGAATACCGCCGATCAGATCGGACAGAGTCGGATTGAGCATCAGGTTTTCCAGCGAGTTGCCGTGGGCAGTGCCGATCAGCTGCACGCCTCGTTCGGCGATCGTCCTGGCCGCCATGGCTTCCAGTTCGGTGCCGATCTCGTCGATGACGATGACCTGCGGCATGTGGTTCTCCACCGCCTCGATCATCACCGCATGTTGCGCGGTCGGCGTCGGAACCTGCATTCGGCGGGCCCGGCCAATCGCGGGATGGGGGATGTCGCCGTCGCCGGCGATTTCGTTGCTCGTATCGACCACGATCACGCGCTTGCTCAGGTCGTCGGCCAGCACGCGCGCCGTTTCGCGCAGAAGGGTCGTTTTTCCCACACCTGGCCGACCTACGAGCAGGATGCTCTCCCCAGACTCGATCAGGTCGCGAATGATGGAGATCGTGCCATACACGGCCCGGCCCACCCGGCAGGTCAGCCCGACGATTTCGCCGGACCGGTTGCGAATCGCCGAAATGCGATGCAGGGTCCGCTCGATACCGGCCCGGTTGTCGTCGCCGAAACTGCCGATGCGCTCGGCGACATGGAGCAGATCGTCGCGGGTGACATCCAGCGCCCCGATCTGCTGCTCAGACGAGGCGAAGCGCACCTCGGGCAACCGGCCCAGGTCCATCACGATCTCGACGATGGCGCCACGCTGGTGGTCGGCGACAACCGTGCCAATCTGGGCGGCGATTCTCGGTGGAAGCACCGCCAGCAAATCCTCGAGGTTGTCGGTCGTTTCGTACTCGACCTCCGGAAGCACGAGCGCTGGCTTCTGTTCAGGTGGACGGATGACCACATCAGTTTCCAATACTGCTCACTCCACAGCTGGGTGCGCCGGCCGGACAGCGAATCCGGCGGGCGAACGTTCGTTCAATGCGTGCAATGTCTGTTTTGCATGATTCCTGCTGTCGGAACCAGTGTAATAGGCCGGTACATGTTTCGGTCTGCGCTCCAGGGCTTCAGCGTCGTGCAACACCGCGTCTGCAGTTTGAACGCGCAACGGCGCGGTCGTGTATCGGATGTAGAGCTCTTGTTCGAGCCAGAGCCCGAATCCCCGCGCCGTGAGAAAGGTCTCGAGCTCCGAGTTGTACCCCCGAACGGCCAGATACATCTCTCCATCATGCGGACCCAGCCGCCGGCTGGTCATCAACGCGTCGATCATCGATGCCGCGTCCCGGGCGCGCCCCGGGGCGTAGATCACGTCGAGAACCTGACGCCGGCGGGCTGATTCACTCCGCACGTATACCACCGGTCCTTCGGACCCCTCATGAATCCAGGCCCGTACGGCGCCGGTTTCCTCCGACCGTCCTTCCGCCAGTTCCCAACGATGACTGGTGTATGCCTCTATATTCACCACCTCGCGTGGCACCGAATGGTTGTACAGCTGGTGGACGGCCCAGGTATCGGTCCGCTCCTGCTCCCGGAACCGCAGATCAGAAGGCTGTGCCCTGAAACCCGCTGTCGAATAGACCCGTTCTCTGGCATACGGCGCATATCCTGCCCGCCGCAGTGAATCTCCGACCGGCGAATCGACCGGCGCTCTGGCATAGAGCCTTTTCACACCTGCCGCTCCCGCAAATCGCGTGCCCTCTTCCAGAAGCGGCGCCCAGATCGGCTGTGGATCGTCCGAAACGTTCACCAGTCCAATGGTCCACAGATGCCACCGCAGATCGGGCATGCACGGACGGAACTCGCTGTATCCGAGGAGATGACCCTGCGCCTCGGCGAGCAGCACAACCGGCTTTCGTTCGCCACGCGCGGTGACCACCTGAGCGACACGCCCCAGGGGATTCCGGTTGGCCAGCATCGACTCGGGCTGATTCAGGCGGTAGGTCAGATCGACGGAGCGAATGTTCAGCAGATCGCGCAGACCAGCCTGGCGAATCGACAGCTCCCGAAAAGGAATCGATCGCGCCGGGGTTTCGTCATCGCCGGAGGCGGTGGGCAGCTCGAAAAGGGGATTGCCAGGACCATCGTACTGCCCGAGGTGCGCTGCACCTCGATCGTTTCCACGAGCTCCTGGTTCAA
Source organism: Thermomicrobiales bacterium (assembly GCA_019637585.1). Classification (GTDB taxonomy): domain Bacteria; phylum Chloroflexota; class Chloroflexia; order Thermomicrobiales; family UBA6265; genus JAHBVL01. Next base: position 25,975 of record JAHBVL010000012.1, read on the forward strand.
CACGAAGCACGTTCACCATTATCGCAAGTGTAGCGGTCCGAAGGCCTGGCGAAAAGAGCCAGCGATGAGGTTCGGATCACAGAACCCGGCGGCCGCTCAGGGCGCGCCCTAGCGTCACCTCGTCCGCGTACTCGAGATCGCCCCCGGCCGGCAGACCGGTGGCCGGTCGCGAAACAGTCACGCCCAAGGGCACGAGCAACCGGTGCAGATAGGTCGCGGTGGCGTCGCCGGGGATATCGAGGTTGGTGGCCAGAATCACCTCGTTCGGCTTTTCCTCTTTGACTCGCTCGATCAGCTCGGCAATCTTCAGACGGCCTGGTCCGATGCCATCGATCGGAGAAATCGCGCCGTGCAGCACGTGGTAGCGACCCCGGAACTGGCCAGTTCGATCGAGCGCCTGCACATCGAGCGGCTCTTCGACGACACAAATCGCGGCTTCGCGCGTAGGGTCAGAGCAGACCGGGCAGGGGTTCTGTTCGCTGAAATTGAAGCAAACCGAGCACAGCACGATGCGATCCTTCACATCCAGGATCGCCTCAGCCAGCTGAGCGGCATTCTGTCGAGAGTCGCGGAGAATGTGATAGGCCAGTCGCGTCGCGGTTTTTGGCCCGATACCGGGCAGTTTAGAGAGCTCCTCGACCAGATTGGCGACGGGGCGGGCAGTCACGCCAGGGCGGGCAGAAGACACGGGAGTCCTTTCAATCGGAGCAACGAGCTCGATCGCCTCGATAGTACACCCCACTCAAACACAACGCTCGACTATTCCGCGAAAGTGCGCTTTCCACGCTGCAGATGCCGCATCCGGCGCTGCCGCTGGGTGTCATCTGCAGTTCCGCGAGATCCGCCCGGCCGTAAACGGGCCGGGCTCACAGTGCGAAGGTCTTTCAGACCTAAGCCCCAGCCCCGCGGGGGCTTCGCACCGTGAGCGGCGCCGTTCACGGCGCTGCGGTCGCGTGGACGGCACGATCCGTGCCTCTCACAACCTGTTGCGTTCACGCGAATGGAGGGCTTTCGTCGCGGGTGATGAACTAGAAATCGTCGGTGATGATCGGCCGGCCCTTGATGCCATCCGCCGGACCGATGATGCCGTCTGCTTCCATCTGCTCGATGAGCCGCGCGGCACGGTTGTAGCCAATCCGGAGGCGGCGCTGCAGCATCGACGCCGATGCCACACCCTGACTTCGCACGACTTCGAGCGCTTTTTCCATCAGAGGATCTTCTTCACCGTCGAGGTCGTCATCCCCGCCGGCCGATGAGGGCAGGTTCAGCCATTCTTCGGCGTATTTCGGCAGGGGAGCGACCGAGTGCCAGTGCTGCACCAGATAGTGGACATCGTTGTCCTCGATAAACGCTCCCTGAATTCTCGCCGGCTTGGCCGCGTCGGGAGGCAGGAAGAGCATGTCGCCGCGTCCCAGGAGACGTTCGGCTCCGGGCATGTCCAAAATGACGCGGCTGTCGGTCTGCGATGACACCGCAAAGGCAATGCGGGTTGGGACGTTGGCTTTGATCACGCCGGTCACCACGTCCACTGATGGCCGCTGGGTCGCCAGGATCAGGTGAATACCCGCAGCACGCCCCATCTGGGCAATACGCTGCAGCAGCGCCTCGACATCCATCGGCGACGTCAGCATCAGGTCGGCGAGCTCGTCGATGATCACGACGAGATAGGGCACCTTCTCGGCTTTTGGCTCGTCCTCGACCTTCAATCGGTAGCCGTCGAGATTGCGCACGCCATTCTTGCTGAAGAGGTCGTAGCGGCGCTGCATTTCCTGCACCACCAGCCGCAAAGCGCCAACCACCTTGTCCATTTCGGTGATCACGGGGCACTGGAGATGCGGGACGCCGTTGTAGCCGGTCAGCTCGACCATCTTGGGGTCGATCATCAGCAATTTCAGCTCGGCCGGCGTCCGCGTCAGCATGAATGTGGAGATGATCGTGTTGATACAGACGCTCTTGCCCGCCCCCGTTGCTCCGGCGATGAGCACGTGCGGCATCTTGGCGATATCGTGGACCACATGCTTGCCGTTGACGTCGCGGCCAAGCGGAATGGGCAACTTGAACTTGTTTCGCTGGAACGCCGGCGACTCGAGCATTTCCCGCAGTCCCACTGTGGCGACCTGCTCGTTGGGAATCTCGATACCGACCCGGGCCATGCCTGGAACGGGCGCTTCGATGCGGATACTCGGCGCCGCCATAGCCAGGGCGAGATCGTTCTGCAGTTCAGTGATGCGGCGAACTTTGACTCCACTGCCCGGTTCGAGGGTGTACTGGGTCACGGTCGGGCCGGGATTGATTTCCCGGACATGCGCGTCGACCTTGAAGCTGATCAGCGTCTCCTCGATCAACCGCGCTTTGGCCTCCAGATCGGCGGTGTCGGGTTCGACGCCTTCGTAGTACTGAAGCTTCGTCAGATTGGGCAGGGGCATCTTTTCCGCCGATTTGGTCGACGTCACAGCAGCGGAAGATTTTTTCTTGTCGGCGGCAGTCTCCACTGTTTTGGGCATGTTGATGACAGGTGGCAGCGCCATCTGCGTCACCTGAGCCATTTCTTCCCTGCTCACCGGCGGAGGCGGTGTGGTGAAATCGATCTCCTTGCGCGGAGGCTTGCGCTTCGGTTCGGCAACGACCGGCGCAACTGGGGTGCGATTGGCTCCGGTGATGTCGGAGATTTCGTGCACCAGCTTCCATGGAGTCATGCGGCTCAGCAGAAAGATGCCAGCGAAACCCAGCGCGAGAAAGGCCATGGCCGCCGGAATCTCACTCGTCCATCGATAGGCAAGTGAAACTGCGGCATGTCCGAGCTTGCCTCCTCCATCTTCGAGATCGGGTTCGGTCAACGCCAGAATGCCCAGGAGTGCGAAGAGGAGAATGGCTCCCCCGGCGATGTGCCACCAGAGGAGGAGTGGCTGGGTATTGCGCAGCACGCCCCGCAGACCGACGATGACCAACACCAGGGGAATGAGGAATGCACCCTTGCCGGCGAGCGTCTGCATGGCGCCCTGGAGCCAGGAAGCGATCGGCCCGCTCTCCCCCCCGGCAATGAGTAGCCACGCCGCCACAATACCCATGGCCAGCAACAACGCGCCGATCAGACGGCGACGGCGTTTCTCAGTTTCTCGCTGGGCATGCAGCCAGATGGGAACCCGGTCCCGGATCGAGGTAAACCGGCTGGTAGGAGTCTCTGCCCGGCTGCGGGACCGGCTGGCCTGCTTGGTTTTTGGCTGGCTGGCCCGGACTCGGGTGCTGGTGGCCATTGCGGTTCCTGCGGTGGCGGGCAGTGCGAGTGCGCGTTCGTGACGCTCTGACGGACAGAGTGTACGTACAGATAGTTTGGACAGTATACACGAGAGTTCGAAGTCCAGGGTCCGGAGTCCGAAGCTCGGCATACGGAAACCCGTTTCCATCTCCTATTTCCCATTTCCTATTTCCTATTTCCCTACACGCTCCTTCATTGCACGAACAGAACATTTGTTCTATCATCCTGTCAGATGCTGTTTCGATTGATTGCCGGAGCTCAGCAATGGCTATTGCCTGCATCCTGATTCCGCATTTTTCCCTGCGAATGACTCTGCTCGACCGCCCCGATCTCGACGGGTTGCCCCTGGTGCTGACCTCGCCACCCAATGCCCGCACCTGCGTTGTCGATTGCAGTCCGGAAGCCGCCCAACGAGGCGTACGACCGGGAATGCTCCTCCGCGAGGTCACTGCCCTTGTCCCGGAGGCGGTCTTCATCGAACCCAATCCCGTCCGGGAAGCGACGACCTTCGAGCGGATTCTGGCTGCACTGGAAACTGTCAGCCCATCGGTCGAACCGGAGGGCACCAGTCGCTGTTATGTCGATATCAGTGGTCTGGGAAGACACTACCCCTCCCCTCAGGCCGCTGCTCAACGATTGCTCGATCTCATCCCTTCGATTTTGCGACCGCGAGCGGGAATCGCTCCCGGGAAATTCACCGCTCTGGTCGCGGCACGTCAGGCGAAAGCCGGTGGTGTCCGCTTTGTGAGCGAAGAAGATGTACACACCTTTTTGAAAACCGTACCCGCTTCCTGGCTGCCGATCGAGCTCGACGTCGCGAGACGGCTGGAACGACTGGGGCTGATCACCCTCGGCGATCTGGCTTCGTTGCCCGCTACCGCAATGCAAGCGCGATTTGGTCCGCAGGGAAGGCATATCTGGAATCTGGCCAGTGGTATCGATGATGTCACCATCACGTCGCGCCCCCAGCAGGAATCGGTCACTGAAGCCCTCGATCTGCCCGCACCATCCAGCAGCCGGGAGATGTTGCTGATCGGTCTGCGCCAGCTGGTGCACAAAGCGTTCACCCGGCCGGAGCTGCGGTACCGGCACGTTCGGCAAGCCCGTTTGCAGGTGCTGATCGAAGACCATCGCTCCTGGGAGAAAGAGATGACGTTCGGCGAGCCTGCGGACCACTCCCGGGTGATCGAAATTCTGATGCACCGGTTGCAGGCGCTCGAACTGCCCGGCGCCGCCGAACGTCTGATCCTGACCCTGATCGGTCTGGTTTCAGAAATCACCAAACAGGAACGGCTTCCCACGTTCTATGCACGGAAACCGCCTTCTCTGGTGGCGGCAACCCGGCAACTGAAGCGGCGATATGGAAGATCGCCTTTGTATCACATTGTGGAGGTGGAACCATGGTCAAGAATCCCCGAACGCCGGCACGCCCTGATCAGCTACGACCCCTGAACCGGCCACTCCCGATTCGGGTGGAAACCGAGCAGCATCTGCCCGTGGCGCTCTCCAGTGCCAACCGGCAGCGACATGCCATCGTCGAGGTTCAGGACACCTGGAACGTCGACGATGAATGGTGGCGCGAACCGATCCACCGTCGCTACTACCGGGTCCAGCTGGACAACGGCTCGCTCCACACAATCTACGCCGATGCCGGCGCCTGGCACGAGCAGCGATATTAAGGAGGCACTGGGCACTGGGGAAAAGTATGAGAACCCTCTCCCGCGGTCGGGAGAGGGCAGGGTGAGGGATATCCCCGCGCTGTGGATGAGCGAATTGAGAACCCTCTCCCGCGGTCGGGAGAGGGCAGGGTGAGGGATATATCCCCGCAGTGGATGAGCGGATTGAGAACCCTCTCCCGCGGTCGGGAGAGGGCAGGGTGAGGGATATCCCCGCAGTGGATGAGCGGGTAGGGTGCTGAACGCACTGTAGTCAGCCGAGGAGGAAGTGGCGACCGCGGAAAATCCCTCACCCCCGGCCCCTCTCCCGACCGCGGGAGAGGGGAGTTAGGTTCCCGCCTTTGCCTTTGGGCTTTCTTCTGGCCGTCTTGCCGTCTTGCCGACTTGCCGACTTTCCGTCTCGCCCATGTACACCGAACTCCACGCCCATACCGCCTTTTCCCTCCTCGACGGCGCATCGCTGCCTGAGGAGATGGCTGACCGCGCCGTCGAGCTCGGCTACTCCGCGATGGCGATCACCGATCACGATGGGCTTTATGGGTCCATGGAATTTGCCCAGAAGGCCGCCGCCGCCGGTCTTTTCCCGATTACCGGCGCTGAATTGACCCTCACCGATGAGTCGCACATCACATTGCTCGCATCATCCAAAGAGGGATATGCCAATCTCTCCAAGCTGATCACCGAAGCGCATCGCCTCCCCCCGGAAGCTATTCGTCCCAGTCGCTTCCTGCACCGTGATCCGGAGTTGGGTATCGATCTCTCGATGCAGGGGATCGGCAAAACCCCTCCCCAGTACCATCCTGACGATCGTGTGCCCCGTCTCGATCCCACATTGCTGGCATCCCATGCTGAAGGGTTGATTCTGCTCACCGGCTGCCGGCAGGGAAAGGTTTCACAGTTGGTCGATCAGGGACGTATAAGCGAAGCGGCCGAATTGCTGCGCACCTACCGGGAGTGGCTCGGTCCGGAGAATGTCTTCGTCGAGCTTCAGCACAATCTGGTCTATGGCGATACCCAGCGGGTGCGAAAACTGGTCGCACTGGCCAACGAAACGGGGCTGGGCTACGTCGCCACCGGCAACGTCCACTACCATGTCCAGGATCGGCACCGGCTGCAGGATGTCCTGGTCGCGATCAAACACCGCACCACGCTCGACAATTCCCACCAGCTCCGGCGGCCAAACGCCGAGTTCTACCTCCGCTCTCCCCAGGAAATGACCAGCCATTTTGCCGATCTCCCATTGTCGTTGACGACAACACTGGAAATCGCCGAGCGCTGCCGGGATTTCAATCTTGCCGAGGATCTGAAGTACGTCTTCCCCGACTACGACACCCAAACCGGAGAAACTCCAGATGAGATGCTCGAACGCGTCTGTAAGGAGGCTTTCGCCGAACGGTACAAAGCCAGCTACAAAAAACTACCCGAGGCTCAACAACGGCTGGACGAAGAGCTCGAGATCATCGCGCACCACAACCTCTCCGGGTTCTTCCTGCTCTATCGCGATCTCCTCCTGCTGGGTGGCGAGATCGCCGACGAGGTGCGCGGTCGCAGCAGCGCCCGGGCCGCCGCAAAACTCCCGCCTGGGCGGGGCCGGGGATCATCGGTCAGCTCGATCGTCTGCTACCTGATCGGTCTCTCCCATATTGATCCTGTCAAGCACGATCTCTTCTTCGGTCGCTTCATGAACAAGGAGCTCCACTCGATTCCCGATATCGACCTCGATTTTCCTCGCGAAATCCGGGAGCGGTTGATCGAGAGAGTTTACGAACGATACGGTCATGACCACGTAGGACTAGTCTGCGCGTTCTCTACCTACCGGCTGCGCAGCGCGGTGCGCGATGTCGGTAAAGCGCTCGGACTCCCCCTCCCCGAGCTCGACAAGATCGCGAAGCTGAGCGAACCCCACTCTTCGAAAGAGCTCGGCAATGAGCTGGCTCGCGTTCCCGGTTACGCCCAGCGCAAGCATTCCCCTCCCTGGTGTTATCTGATCGAACTGGCCGAGCAGCTGAGTCATTTCCCTCGCCACATCACCCAGCACGTCGGCGGCATGATCATCTCATCCGAGCCGCTGAGCAATCTTGTGCCGATCCAGCCTGCCGCCATGCAGGGCCGGTTCCTCTGCCAGTGGGATAAAGACTCCGTCGAGGATTTGCGTGCCGTGAAGATCGATTTCCTCGCTCTCGGCATGCTTTCACTCGTGGAGGAATGTCTCGAGCTGATCGTCCAGCAAGGCAAGGAGCCGATCGATCTGAGCCAAATCGATTTCGATGCTCCCGAGATTTACGACATGATTCAGCGCGGCGACACGATCGGCGTGTTTCAGATCGAAAGCCGGGCTCAAATTCAGATGCTGCCGCGCACCGGTCCGCGCACCCTGGATGATCTGGTCGTGCAGGTGGCAATCGTCCGGCCCGGACCGATCATCGGCGGCGCCGTCAAACCCTATGTCGCCCAGCGACGGCAGCAGCGGCAGTTCGAGCGCACCAGCTTTCTGCCGATCGAGCCGCATTACGATCATGATTCACTGATCCCTGTGCTGCAGGAGACGCATGGCGTTGTCCTCTATCAGGAACAAGTCATTCAGGTGGCAATGGAGCTGGCCGGCTTCACCGCCGGGCAAGCCGATCAACTCCGCCGCTCGATGACCCGCAAGCGTTCCCGCGAGGCGATGATCGCAATGTGGGATGAGTTTCGTGAGGGCGCGGCCGAGCGAGGAGTATCCAGGGAGATTGCCCGCACTGTCTTCAAGAAGCTGCTCGGTTTTGCAGCATATGGGTTCCCCAAGGCTCACGCGGTTGCGTTTGCGGTGTTGGCGTATCAATCATGCTGGCTGAAGTACTACCACCCCGCAGAATTCACCTGCGCCTTGTTGAACAACCAGCCGATGGGCTTCTACCCTCCTCATGTGCTCACCAACGACGCCAAGCGGCACGGACTGCGCGTTTTCAGACCTGACATCAATCTGAGCGAGTTGCGCTGCTCAGTCGAAGAAGGCAATGCCATTCGTATCGGACTTGGGTATGTTCAGGGAATGGGTACAGAAACCGCCCGGAGCATCGTGATCGAGCGACGGAGCAATGGCGACTACCAATCCCTGGCCGACTTTCTGAGACGAGTTCCGCTCGCCACCGAAGCGGTCGAAAACCTGGTGATGGTTGGCGCGTTCGACGGGTTCGGCGTCGGACGCCGGGAAGCCCTCTGGCAGATCGGGTTGTTCATTCCGTCAAAACGGGTGGGAACACCGAAAACGGACAAAGGCCGCCAGCTGGCGCTGGCTCTGCCGATCGAGCAGGACCAGGTCGCATTGAAACCCTTCAATTCATGGGACAGGATGGCAGCCGACTACGAAATCATCGGACTCTCGCCCCACTATCATCCACTCGGTCTCCTGCGCCCCCGTCTTCCCGCTCATCTGGCGACAACAGCCGATCTCGAGCACCGGGAAAACCATTCGATCGTGCAGATTGCCGGACTCGTCGTTTGCCGGCAACGACCGGGCACCGCCAAGGAGATCACCTTCCTGCTCATGGAGGATGAGCTGGGGCTGGCCAACATCATCGTCTATCCCGATCTCTATCAGCAGAACCGGTTAGTGGTGCGCGGCGAGCCGTTCCTGCTCGTGGAAGGAAAGTTGCAGCGCGAGGAAGGGGTCATCAACGTCATTGCCCACAGGATCGCTGCACTCCAGGGAGCCCGCAGCCAGTTCAATGCTCCGCAACCGGATGTCTATGAAGACATCTTCCCGGAAACAACCGTCACCAGAGAAGCGCTCTCTCCGGCGAGTCATAACTATCGGTAGATGGGCAAAGGGCAAAGGGCAAAGGGCAAAGGGCAAAGGGCAAAGGGCAAAGGAAATCTAATCGCTGGGAGAACTGAGCACAAGAAGATCGAGGCCCTGGAACTGGGAAAATGCTGCGTCCGTCGTGACCATCTGGTAGCCACCAGCTCGCGCAAATGCCGCCAGATAGGCGTCCATCCAGAGCTTGGGTGACGCGCTGTTCCGACCCGAAAACCGTTCCCAGAGGACTTCCAGCCCCGCGGGTTCCCGCATCTGGAAAGAAATCCGGTCATCACGCAGCAACGCGTTGAAAGAGCTCCACGCCTGCTGGTTGGAGCGCGGAGCGAGCTCATAAAGGCGCATCACCGACGCCATTGTTATGAGTCGCAAGAACGACTGCTGTGTCGCCCGGCAAAAATGCACCGAACCAGGCTCGGAAATAGAGTCAAACCAGGCACTGGCAACATTGTGATGGCTATGCGAATCGACCGTTAGGGCAAGCCAGACATTGCTATCGCACAAGATCATTGACTTCCTGCTCCAGCAAGAGCTCCGACAAACGCTCTGGAGTCAGCTCTTCACCTGGTTTTGCCGGATGCCCCCCCGTGATCAATGGCAACTTCACCCGGTGGCGAATCTGCTGCTCAGCGGGAGGCTGACAAAGACCCTTCCGCAGCAATTCGGCAACCATGTCTTTGAGCTTTCGATCTTCTTCGATCGCACGCATCTTGACTTCACGCATCAATTCGTCTGGGAGTTCGAATGTTGTCTTCATAGACCCATATTACCATTAAACTGGTTTTATGGGCGCCAAGCATACCTCGCCCACTAAACCTCCATGACCATCGGCAACACCATTGGCCTGCGCCCGGTTTCCTTCTGCAGATACTGCTGCGCGGCGTTTCGTAGCTGGCGCGAGAGATACTGACCGTCTTCAGAGTGGTGGTCGCCGGTGTAATTGCCCAGGACGTCCACAATCCGTTGTTTCGCCGACTCCAGAAGCTCGGCCGATTCTCCGGCGTGGACAAATCCGCGCGTGACCAGCTCCGGTCCGGAGACAATCGCCCCGGTTTCCCTGTCGACTGCCACCACCGCCAGGACGATTCCATCGTCGGCGAGTACCTGCCGATCCCGCAAAACGACCTCGCCGATCTCCCCGACCGAACCACCATCGACATAGACAGGCGTGGCCGAAATATGTTCGACGATCTGAACCGAATCTGGCGTGACCTCGACGATATCCCCCACTTCGACTCTGGTGAAGCGATCGCTTCCCATACCGTGCTCCAACGCCAGATCGGCATAGAGCGCCAGCATGCGTTGCTCGCCGTGGAAGGGCATCACATGCTGTGGACGGGTCAGCTCGATGACTTTGGAGATCTCGTCCCGGCTGCCATGCCCGGAAACATGAACCCGCGCTCTGGCGCTGTAGAGCACGTCCGCGCCCTGCCGGAAAAGACTGTCGATGATCTTGTAGACGGCAGTTTCATTGCCCGGAATCGGAGTGGCGGCGACGATGACGGTATCCCCCTCCCCGACTTTGATCTCTTTGTGATCCCCGTTGGCAATGCGGGAGAGGACCGACATGGGTTCGCCCTGGCTACCGGTCACGATGTAGACAATGCGTCCCGGTTCGACGCTCTGAGCGTCCTTGGCATCGATCAGCACGCGGTTCGGATCGCTCAGATACCCAAGCTCCAGCGCGATCTCAGCATTCTTCACCATGCTCCGGCCCAGAATCGCCACCCGGCGGTTGTGCCGGCCCGCTGTTTCGATCACCTGCTGGATCCTGGCGATCAACGAGGCGAAGGTCGCAATGACGATTCGCCCGCTGGCGGCGTCAAAAATCTCGTCATATGACTCCGCCAGCACCCGTTCCGACTGCGTATGTCCGGCCGCCTCGATATGGGTGCAGTCGGAAATGAGTAACCGCACCCCCTGGTCGCCATACCGCTGCAGGGCGTCCAGATCGAAATGCTGATTGTCGATCGGCGTCGCGTCGATCTTGAAGTCGCCCGTATGAACGATCAGTCCGCTCGGCGTCGAGATGGCAAACCCGACGCAATCGGGAATGCTATGCGTCACCCGGAATGGCTCGATGAGAAAGGGGCCGAGCTCAAAAATCTGATCGGCGCCCGGTTTGATCTCGTGCAGCTTGGCTTGTTCGAGGTAGCCGACTTCGGCCAGTTTTCCGGCGATCAAACCGAGCGTCAGTCTTGTCGCATAGAGCGGGCATCGAAGGTCGGGAAGCAGAAACGGCAACGCGCCAATGTGGTCCTCATGCCCATGCGTCACGATGATGCCCAGAACGCGATCGCGCCGCGCGCGCAACCAGTCGATGTTGGGCAGAACCAGATCGACCCCGGGTTGGTCTTCCGTTGGGAACCCGACCCCGCAATCGACCACGACGATGCCATCGTCGTGATCGATCACCATCATGTTCCGGCCGATCTCGGCAGCACCGCCGAGAAACAGAATGCGCGTGGTGGTATTCACGAAGAGTTCCTCTTTTCGCCGATCCGGCGCTCGCTGCCCGCTAGAAGAGCGACATCTGTTCCGGGGGCGCTTCTTTCGGGGCTTCCGGCTCCGCTTCCCGCAGGCGGTCCGCCTGCGCCTTGTCCAGAATCGACCGCAACCGGGCAAAGTCCTCCTGAATCACTGGTTTCAGATTTCCCTGGTGGAGAGCGGCGGCAGGGTGAAACATCGGCACGATGGTCCTGGCGCCGACCTTTTTCGGTTGCCCATGGATGCGCGTGATCCGCTCGCCCGGAAACCATTTCGACATCGAAAAGCGGCCGAGTGTGACGATGACCGTCGGATCGATGGAGTCGATCTGTCGCTGCAGATAGCCGCCGCAGGCGGCCATCTCGTCCGGGAGGGGATCCCGGTTGCCGGGAGGACGGCACTTCACCACATTCGTGATGAACACATCCTCACGCTTCAGACCCGCGTGGTCGAGCAGCTCGGAGAGGAATTTTCCCGCCGCGCCGACGAAGGGGCGCCCCTGCTGATCTTCGTTCAATCCCGGACCTTCGCCGATGAACATGATCGGCGCCCGTTCTGGTCCCTCTCCCGGTACGGCGTGCGTTCGGGTTCGTGCCAGTTCACACAATTGGCAGACTCGGACTTCGGCGGCAATTTCCTCGAGCATGGCGTCCTCCAGCGGGGTTGCCCGCATGACTGCGAGCATGGCGGTTCGCGACGCTGGAGTATAGCCAAGTCGGCGGCTCAGACGTCTGCTGATGCCTCGGGTGGCATCGGCCGTATCGCTTCGATCGCGATCAGGCGATCGTCGTCATCTCGTTCCGATGCGGAATCAGTGGGCCGGTTCGGCGTGATCTCGATGACGATGTCATTTCCATCGTCCGGTGGATTCCATTCGACAAACTCCGCGTGCGTGAGATCAAGCGCCCGCTTGGCGATCTCCATCCAGTCCCACGCGCCATGCTCAGGTTGGCGACAAAGCCCCGGATGCCCCTCGTTCTTCTCGATCCAGCGCGAGACAACAGCGGTGTCATCGATCGTCGTGCGGTCGAGTACCGGGTCGCCATGGTCCAGCAGTCGCTGATGGGCCAAATCCAGCCGCTCGGCCAGAGCCGAAGGCTTGTCGTTCACCTCTGCCGTCACCGAGGCCCAGATCCTCCCGGTGGCCACGATCGCCACCGTCACCGTTCGGTCATCGAATGCGGGAAGCAGGATGACTTTGTGTCGCGCAAAGGCGTCGCTGGCGATCCGCCGGCTCGTCCGGGAGATAGCGGTGAGGGTGTTGATGCCATTGCGCAACTGTCTGGCCGTCTCGAAGTCCTGAGTGGCAGCCGCATCTTCGAGCTGACGATGCATCTCGTCGATCAGCGCGTCATCCCGGCCTTCGAGAAAGCGCAGCGCGGTGCCGATTGCCTCCAGATACGCGCCCCGGTTGGCCTGACCAACACAGGGACCCAGGCACTGCTTCAGGTCGAGGCGCAGGCAGGGTGAGCCGAGGCTGGTCGCCGATTTGAACGAGCGAGGACAGGTACGAAGCGGCAGCACCGAATTCAACAGGTCGACGGCTCGCTTGGCAGCCGTCCGGTTCTGAAACGGACCGAAGTAACGATCGCCATTGTCCGCCGGTTTCTGCGCCAGGCAGATGCGGGGCCAGGGACTGGACATCGTGACCCGGATGTAGGGGTATTGCTCGTGCGCCTTCAGAGCGCTGTTGTAACGGGGCTGATAGCGACGAATGAGCTGCGCTTCCAGGATCAGCGCTTCGAGCTCGGTACCCGTTCGCTCCACATCGATACGGGCAATCGCTTCGGCCAGCCCGTCCATCTTGCGGGTGTAGCCAAGTGGCTGGTTGTAGTAAGAAGAAACTCGTTCACGCAGGTTCTTCGCCTTACCCACGTAGATGATCCGGTCGGCGGCGTCCCGCATCAGGTAGACGCCGGGGCACCGCGGAATCTGCTCGAGGTGCGACGCGTCGATCATCGCTCTCGCCCGCCCGACCCCTTCTCTTGGTCTGGAGGGAGTCCGCTGCGCGCTGGCGCGCAGCTCCTCCAGCGAGCCGATGCCCTTATCTCTGGCGATTTCCAGCAAGAGCAGCGCGCACCGCGACGTCAGCTCGGCATCATCGAGCGCCCGGTGCAGCTTGCGCGGCGACATACCGAGCTGACTGGCGATCTTGTCCAGACTGGGCCGGCGGATGTTGGGCAGGAGCGAGAGTCCGAGCGACATCGTGTCGAGCCGCTCGTTGATCAATGCCTGCCGGCCCGATCGTTTGAGCTCCTCGCTGATGAAGCGAACATCGAACTCGACATTGTGCCCCACGATCATCCCGCTGCCGATGAACTCCTCCACTTCGGCCGCGACCTCATCGAATGCCGGCGCGGATTGCAGATCGTCGTCGCGGATACCAGTCAGTTTGGTGATGTACTGGGGGAGTTTTCGACCCGGTTGAACGAGCTGAGAGTATCGACCTGCCTCGCAGCCACTCTGAAACCGCACCATGCCGATTTCGATCACGCGATGAGCTGTGGGTTTCAGTCCTGTCGTCTCGACATCGAGGGCCACGAAGTCTTCGAGCAACAGCGAACCACTTACCGGCAAGGTGGTCAGCGTCCACTGCCCATCACCTCGCCGGCGAAGCTCGCTCGATTGCGAAACAACGGTTTGGAAGAGGGAGGTCCAGACCGCTGGTGACGTGCTGGCGCCGAACACGTGGCGAATCAGCAATTCCTCGGCGACGGCGCCGTCATGCTGGTGAACGTAGGCGATCGCCCGCTCCAGCAGAAACTGAAACGCCCCCGCCGGCGATTCGTCTTCGGGCGCCGTTGAACCGGATGGTGGAGCGGAGTACTGTACCAAGGGATCGCTCGACGGCTCGTGCGTTGGGTCCTCGACAACTGGCGACTCGCGAGATGATAGAATCTTTGTTCGAGTCGTACGTTCATATTCTACGCCATCAGCGCCAGTGGTTGAGAGGTTCGAGAAACATGGCGGATCAGCCGATTGCCGACGTGATCGCGGCCCTGCGTGCCCAGATCGATCAATGGAACTACGAGTATCACGTTCTCGACCGGCCAACCGTTTCGGATGCCGAGTACGACGGGGCGTTCCGGCAATTGCGCGAGCTCGAAGACGCGAACCCGGAGCTGGTCACCCCCGACTCCCCCACCCAGCGTATCGGCGCCGCACCCGAGTCTGGTTTCGAAAAGGTTCACCATCCCGTCCCGATGCTCAGTCTGAGCAATGTCTTCGGCCGAGAAGAGCTGGATGCCTGGGCGATGCGTGGTCTGCGTGCGGCGGGCACGTCGGAGCTCCCCTTCGTCACCGAGCCGAAGATCGATGGGCTGGCCGTGGCGTTGACCTATGAGAACGGCGCGCTGGCCTGGGGCGCCACCCGCGGCGATGGAACGGTCGGAGAAAACGTGACCGAAAACCTCCGCACCATTCGGTCGATTCCTCTGAAACTCCGCCAAACCGAAGAATGGGCCATCCCCGAACGCATCGAGGTGCGGGGCGAGGTCTATATGCGCAAAGCCGACTTCGACCGGCTCAACGAGCGGATCGTCGAAGCGGGCGGGGAGCCTTTCATGAATCCCCGCAACTCGGCGGCGGGATCGCTCCGGCAGATCGACCCCAAAAACACCGCGGCTCGCCCCCTCAGCTTTTTCGCCTGGGACATCGGCTATATCCAGAGCGGCAAACGACCCGATTCTCATTTCGATACGTTGATGATGCTGCAGGCATTCGGGTTCAGGATCACGCTCGACCCCAAGCGGGAATCGAGCGTCGATGAGGTCTGGGACGAATGCCAGCGCTGGCTCGAGCGGCGCGACACCCTGCCTTTCGAAATCGACGGCGTCGTTATCAAGGTCGATTCCTACCGCCTCCAGGAGGAGATGGGGGTCGTTTCCCGGGAGCCGCGCTGGGCGACCGCGTTCAAGTTCCCCGCTATCCAGAAGACGACCGTTCTGGAAGACATCACGATCACCGTCGGCCGCACCGGCACCCTCAATCCGACCGCTATTCTCCAGCCGGTGAACATCGGAGGGGTCACAGTTCGGCGGGCCTCACTGCACAACGAAGATGAGATCGCGCGAAAAGACATTCGTATCGGTGACTCGGTCGTGGTGCAGCGGGCAGGAGACGTCATTCCGCAAATCGTCATGGCCATCGCCGAAAAGCGAACCGGCAACGAGCGCGTTTTCTCCATGCCTGAGCATTGCCCCGTCTGCGGGTCGGAAACCCGGCGCGACGAAGGTGTCGCCATGCGTTACTGCACCAACACCTCCTGCCCTGCGCAGCTGCGCGAACAGCTCTACCATTTCGTCTCCCGCGGTTCGCTCGATATCGCCGGTATGGGTTCGCGGCTGATCGATCGTTTCATCGATCTCGGCTGGGTTCATGACGCCGCCGATCTCTTCACCCTCGACTACGAGCAGATCGCGCAACTGGAGGGACTCGGCGAGAAGAGCGCTACGAACCTCAAAGCCTCTGTCGAGATCGCCAAAGAGCGACCGCTCTGGCGTCTTCTCAATGCACTGGGCATCCGGCACGTTGGCGAACGAACCGCCACGCTCCTGGCCAAGCGCTTCGGTTCGATCGACGGGCTGAAGCAGGCAACCGTCGAGGAAATCCTCTCGGTTCCTGGCGTCGGTGCGATACTGGCTCAGAGCGTGTACGACTATTTTCAGGAGCCGCGGAATCTGGCTGTCATCGACAAACTTGCAGCGGCCGGGGTCAGTCTTGCGGATCAGCAGGAGGAATCCACCGGACCGAAACCGCTGACAGGGCTTACGCTTGTCCTGACCGGCCGTCTGGCGGACTATTCCCGGCCGCAGGCCGAGGAAGCGCTCTCGTCACTTGGGGCGACGGTCAGCGGCTCGGTATCGAAAAAGACCTCGGCCGTCATCGCCGGCGAAGAACCGGGCAGCAAGGTGGACAAGGCCCAACAGCTCGGCATCCCTGTTCTAGGCGATGTGGAGCTGGCTGCCATACTCGATGGATCATTCGATCTGACGCTGATCGGCAAGGAGTAAACGCGATGGGTGGTTACGCGGTTCCGTCCCGCGAAGATGACCCGGTCCACACTGTCCGCACCATCGGCCGGATCTGCCAGATCATTCTTGAGCTGCGCGAAGAGTATGTGCAGCGTCCTCGCCCGGAAATCCTGGCGCAGATCGATCAGCGCCTCGAGGATCTCCTCGCTCAACAGGAGCAGCTGCGGGCGCGAATGGCGGCATCGAGTCAGCGGCCGGAGGAATAGCGCGGTCGAGCGGGCCGCGACCAGGAAACAAACGGGAGAACCACCTTCATGGCCACACGAAAACTCACGCTCGTCGGCGGCGGCGGCGTCCGGGGACCGCTCTTTGTCGAGAGCGTCATTGCTCGCGCCAGCGAGCTGGACATCGCCGAGATCGTACTCCTTGATGTCGACCAGCGACGGCTCCGGCTCCTCGGAGGACTGTCGCAGCAACTCGCCTCCGCACATGGTCTGCGCGTCACGGCCACCACCGATGCGCGGAGCGCGTTGTCCGGCGCGGATTTCGTCGTCATGACGATCCGCCCCGGCGGTGATGCAACCCGGGCATCGGACGAGCGGATCGCTCTCGCCCACGGCGTGCTCGGGCAGGAGACAACTGGGCCTGGTGGATTCGCCATGGCCTGCCGAACGATTCCGATCATTCTCGAATACGCAGAGCTGCTCGGCGAGGTCAGTCCGGACGCCTGGTTGTTCAACTTCACAAACCCGGCGGGACTCGTCACACAAGCATTGCGGGACAGTGGTTTCGCGCGCAGTATCGGCATCTGCGATAGCGCGAATCTGGCGCAGCACGCGGTTGCCGCGTATCACGGCGTAGCCCCCAGTGACGTGCGTCCGGAAGTCTACGGACTCAATCACCTCTCATGGGTCCGGGCGGTTCGGGATGCCAGCGGCGC
Source organism: Thermomicrobiales bacterium (assembly GCA_019637585.1). GTDB lineage: Bacteria > Chloroflexota > Chloroflexia > Thermomicrobiales > UBA6265 > JAHBVL01. The sequence goes on from JAHBVL010000012.1 coordinate 43,103, forward strand.
CGATCTTCTCCAGCCACTGCTGCGCAATCCTGAGTTTCGCGCTGCCACCACGCAGCGATTCTTCCCCCTCGAGCTGGTCGATCTCACCGGAACATGGATGAACGAGTATCTCTTCTACTACTACTTCGCCGAGCAGGCGGTGGAAGCGATCTCTGGCGAGGAGAGCACGCGCGGCGAAGAGATCCAGGTTCGCAATCAGCAGCTTCTCGACGATCTCGAGGCCGCATCCACCACTGGCGACGCGTCAGCGGTGCTCGATATCTATCGCCGGTACGAAAGCGATCGCCGGGGCGGTTACATGCACTATGCCGAACCCGAAAACGGGTCGACCGGCGAGCGCAATCTTGGCGAAGGATCAGACGGCTATGCCGGCGTGGCGCTCGACATCATCGAAGCACTGGTCGGAGGCCCACCCCGCTACACAGCGGCCAACATTCCCCATGAGGGCAACATCGCGGACCTCGAACCCGGCGATGTCGCCGAGATCAGCGTCGTCGTCGATGCCAACGGCATCCATCCCCTGCCGATCGGGGCGATACCTACACTTCAGTCTGGTCTAATGCGCCAGGTGAAGCAGTACGAGCGACTCACGGTCGAAGCGATCCTCACCCGGTCGAAAGCGACCGCCGTCGCCGCGCTTATGTCGCATCCGCTCGTTCTCTCGTACTCCCGGGCGAGTGCGCTGGTCGACGACTACCTCGCTGCCAACCCCGAAACCATGAGCGGCTGGTCGTGAACCGGGAGATTCTCGTTTTCGGCGATCCCTACATGGATCACATTTTTGCCGATGTCGAACGCTGGCCCGTGCTCGGCCAGGAAGTCTTCGCTTCCACCCTCTCGTCGCAACCGGGTGGCGCCTTCATCAATTCGCTGGCCCTCCACCGGCTGGAGGTCAATGCGGCATGGGTAGCGGACCTGGGAAACGACGACGTAAGCCGCGCGATTCGTGCTGCCGCCGACGCCGAGGGAGTGAACACGGCTGCATTTCTCGAGTACGACCATTCCCGCCGGAGAATCACTGTAGCGGTGACGCACGAAGGGAATCGCGGATTCATCTCGTTCAAGGATCCGATTGAGCCGCCAGATCTTGCCGAGATCATTCGTCAACGCCGGCCAGGCTACGTTCATAGCTCGGGGTTGATCGTCGGCCGCCCCTGGTGTGAAATCGCCCACGCCTGCGCGGAGGTCGGCGCCCGCCTCCTGCTCGACCCGCAACACAACGAGCTGAGGATCGACGACCCCGATCTGGTGCACCTGCTGGGACACGTCGAGGTCATATTGCCCAATGTAGAAGAAGCAATGGCCATGACCGGCCAGCGCGACGCGGGCAGCGCTGCTGAAGCGCTGGGCAGATTCGTGCCGATCGTGGTGGTCAAGGATGGTTGTCGCGGCGCCCTCCTGCATCACAACGGCAAGACCGAACGGATCCCAGTGCCGATCGCGACGACCGTGGTGGACACTGTCGGCGCCGGGGATTGTTTCGATTCGGGATTCGTCGCCGCCTTCGCCCACGATCTGCCCTTGCGCGCCTGCACAGAGTTGGCGGTGATCTGTGGTTCTATCTCGGTTGGAGGGAGCGGCGGGAGCGCGTCACCCAGAGCCAGCGAGCTTGCCGTGGATTACCCGCACCTGGTGCCGTGGGCGTTGGGGAAAGAAGGCTCGATGTTGTCGGGCTCCGATGGCTGAAAGCCAACGGCTAACACGCCTTGTTCGGGGTGACGAATCCGTCACCGATCAATCACGGTCGCGTTGGATAGACCGCCGATTGACCCATCCTGAAGAATGGTTGCTCAGACAGCGACCTCATCGAGACGAACGAGGAGTGTTAGCCGCCGGTTTTCAACCGGTGGTTCCCCGCAACGACGCCCAATGTGGATGTCAGGATTCCGGTGCAGCGGTCGAGCCCGGTTTGACCACGGGAACACCGGCCGCGCACAGCGGACAGACATCCGGGCTCCAGGCATCGACGTTCATGCTGACCAACGGGATGAGCGGCACACCGGGGAATTGCACCTTCCCGGCGCTGCGATCGACGAGCACCGCCACCGCGACAACCTCGACCGGCTGTTTGGCCAGGGCGGCCAGTGTTTCGCGCACGGAGCCGCCGGTGGTCAAAATGTCATCGATGACCAGAACGCGAGAACCGGCGGCGAATGTCGTGCCTCGCTTGAACGTGCGCTCCGAACCCCCATCCGAGACTCGTTCGGCATAAGCCGAGGCAACGCCCAGCTGCCGGGCCAACTCGAACGCCAGCAAGATGCCGCCCGTGGTCGGACCGGCCACGACATCGATACGCTCGTCCCGAAACCGGCTGGCCAGCGACCCGAGAAGCTCCGACGTCGCGGACGGGTTCCGCAACAGGTCGAATTTCTCGATGTAGCGGTCGCTGTGCAGCCCTGAGGCAAGGAGGAAATGCCCTTCCTTGAGCGCTCCGATCTCGATCAGCCGTTGTTCCAGTGGATTCAATTGACTCGCCCTTCTCTCACCACCCTGGCCCAGCTCCCTAAAGGTCACTGCACAGTAGATGCAGACCATCGTGCCCTGGATCGACGTAGCGGTGGAGGCTTGTCTCCACCGGTGGCGGAACGGAGCGAAGCAATGACGCCGCCCTCTTCACCTGAAATCACGCTAATAGCCCAGACCGGTCTTCCGGTACGCCGGCAGCGGCTGGACTGTGTAGGCATCGGAGGCATTGGCCATCGCCGACACCAACGCTTTGGCCGTGTCGATCGAGGTGATGCAGGGGATGCCTCGCTCCACGGCTGCCCGGCGGATTTCCAGGCCGTCCAGAATCTCTTTGTCGGCTGGACCAGGGGTGTTGATCACCCCGTCGACGATCCCCTGCAGGATGACGTCGAGAATGTCGGGTTTGCCCCGGCCGATTCGCTTGGTCACCATCTGCACCGGCATACCAGCGCGTTCGATCATCGCCGCGGTCCCTTCGGTGGCATAGAGTTTCATCCCCTGCCGGACCATCTGGCCGATCATCTCCAGCGATTCGCCCTTGTCCTCGTCGGCGAGGGAAATGAGCACCGATCCTCGTGACGGGATGTCCAGTCCGGCGGAAATCAACGCCTTGTAGAACGCGGCATCGAATGTCCGGTCCAGACCCATGACTTCGCCAGTCGATTTCATCTCCGGACCGAGATTGACTTCCACTCCCCGCAGCTTGGCCATGGAGAAGACAGGAGCTTTCACCCCGATCAGCGGTTGACGCGGCCAGAGACCACCCTCGTAGCCCTGCTCGGCCAGACTCCTGCCCAGCATGATGTTCGTGGCCAGTCTGACCATCGGCACACCGGTGACCTTGCTCAGGAAGGGAACCGTTCGCGACGAGCGGGGGTTGACTTCCAGCACATAGAGCCGCCCGGCATGGATCACGTACTGGATATTGATCAGCCCCTTGGCCCGGATGCCCAAGGCGATGCGGGTCGTGTATTCGACGATCGTTTCGATTTCCGCGGGGAAAAGATTGATCCCGGGATAGACGGCGAATGAGTCGCCAGAATGCACGCCGGCCCGCTCGATATGCTCCATGATGCCGGGAATGAGCACCGATTCCCCATCGCTGATGGCATCGACTTCCACCTCCTTGCCCAGGAGGTACTTGTCGATCAACACCGGGTGATCGGGAGTCATCGACGTCGCCCGGCGGATATAGCGAGCCAGTTGATCGGGCCCGTAGACGACCTCCATCGCCCGGCCGCCGAGCACATAGGAGGGGCGCACCAGCACCGGATAGCCGATCCGGGCCGCGACATCCTCCGCATCCTCCAGCGATGTGACCGCGGCGCCATGCGGCTGCGGAATACCCAGCCGCCGCAGGAAGGCCTCGAACTGCTCCCGGTCCTCCGCCAGGTCGATCGACGCCAGCGACGATCCCATGATTCTGGCGGAGCGATCCTCCAGCGGTTTGGCCAGATTGATCGCCGTCTGACCGCCGAACTGGACGATCACCGGCGGGGTTGGCGCCGCTGCCGAACCATTCGACTCGTGGCGCAACACCTCCCAGACACTCTCCGCATCCAGCGGTTCGAAGTAGAGGCGATCGGACGCGTCGAAGTCGGTCGACACCGTTTCAGGATTCGAGTTGATCATGATCGAGGCCACACCGGCGTCGTGCAGCGCCCGGGAAGCGTGGACCGAGCAATAGTCGAACTCGATCCCCTGCCCGATCCGGATCGGACCGGATCCGATGACCAGCGCCCGGTCGGTGGCGATCGGAGTCGCCTCGTCCTCCATCTCATAGGTGGAATAGAAGTACGGGGTCGACGCGGCGAACTCCCCGGCACACGTATCGACCATCTTGTAGACCGGGAGCATCCCCAGCTCGTCGCGCCGCTTGCGGACATCGGCTTCGGTCGATCCAATCAGCTGGGCGATCTGCTTGTCCGAAAAACTGGCCCGCTTGGCGTTCCAGAGCCGCTCGGGGGAGAGACCCTCCGCCGCCAGCTCCCGTTCCTGATCCACAAGACCCTGCAGATGGTCGAGGAACCAGAGATCGATCCCGCTCCAGTCGTGAATCGTGTTCACCGAGACACCGCGCCGCAGCGCCGCCATGACCGCCCAGAGGCGCTGATCGTTCGGACGCTGAATCAGCTGCTCAATGACGGCATCGGTCCACTTGGGGTCGACCCAGGCCAGGTCCTTGGCGTCGGTTTCCAGCGACCGCACTGCTTTCTGCAGCGCACCCGGGAACGACCGGTCGATCGCCATGACCTCACCGGTCGCTTTCATCTGGGTACCGATGGTTCGATCGGCTCGCCCGAATTTGTCAAACGGCCAGCGGGGAATCTTGACGACGACATAGTCGAGCGCCGGTTCGAATGCCGCGGTCGTCTTGCCGGTCACGGCGTTGCGCAGCACGTCGAGCCGCTTGCCGATGGCGATTTTTGCCGCCATCCGCGCGATGGGATAGCCCGTCGCTTTCGACGCCAGCGCCGACGACCGGCTGACCCGGGGATTGACCTCAATCACCGAATAGTTGAAGGAGTTGGGATCGAGGGCATACTGGATATTGCAGCCCCCTTCGATCTTCAGCGCCCGAATGATCTTCAACGCCGACGAGCGGAGCATCTGATATTCGTAGTCGGAGAGCGTCTGGGATGGAGCGACCACGATGGAGTCGCCCGTGTGCACTCCCATCGGGTCGAGGTTTTCCATGTTGCAGATCGTGATGCAGGTGTCCGCGCCGTCCCGCATCACCTCGTACTCGATCTCTTTCCAGCCGGTCAATGACCGCTCCAGGAGAATCTGGTGAATGGGACTGGCGTTGAGACCGCTGGTGACGATTCGGTCGAGCTCTTCGGGAGTGGTGGCCACGCCGCCACCCGTTCCACCCAGGGTGAAGGCCGGACGAATGACCAGCGGCAGCGGAACGTCTTTCGCAAACGCCCGCGCTTCGCCGATGCTCTCCACGATCGCGCTTTCGACCGCAGGTTCACCGATGTCTTCGAGAAGTTGCTTAAAGAGGGCGCGATCCTCGGCCATCTTGATCGATTCGAGCTGGGTGCCGAGAAGCCTGACGCCATATTGGTCGAGAATGCCCGCTTCGGCCACCCGAACGGCGAGATTGAGCCCGGTTTGCCCACCCAGGGTCGGCAGGAGCCCGTCCGGTTTTTCTCGCTGAATGACCCGCCGAATGACCTCCGGCGTCAACGGCTCGATGTAGACCGCGTCGGCGACGTCCTCATCGGTCATGATCGTGGCCGGATTCGAGTTGACGAGAATCGTCCGGATTCCCTCTTCCCGCAACGCCCGGCATGCCTGAGTGCCGGCATAGTCGAATTCGGCGGCCTGGCCGATCACGATCGGACCCGATCCCAGCACCAGAACGCTGGAAACGGCCGGCTGCTCCTGGTGGCTAGACACGCTGACTCCGTTTCTCGATCATCGACAGAAATTCATCGAACAGAATGCCGGAGTCCCATGGGCCGGGCGACGCTTCAGGATGGAACTGCACGGAGATCACCGCGCGTTCACTATTCCGCAACCCTTCGACGGTGCCATCGTTGAGATTGACCATAGCCACTTTCCATGGGGAATCGGACGGAAACGAGTCCCGCTCCACGTAATACCCATGATTCTGGGCCGTGATCGAGACCATCCCATTGTCGAGATCGTAGACGGGATGATTGCCGCCACGATGACCGAATTTCAGCTTGCTGGTCTGGGCGCCGATCGACCTGGCCAGGAGTTGGTGCCCCAGGCAGATGCCGAAGTAGGGCAGGCCCGATTCGAGCGTCGCATTCACCGCGTCGAGGCCATCATCGAGATTGGCCGGGTCTCCGGGTCCAGGCGACACGACGACCCCATCGGGACCGAGCGCGCTGATATCGGCGAAGGGCGTGCCATATGGCACCACGGTGACCTGGGCGCCACGCTGAACAAAGGATTCGACGATGTTCCGTTTGACGCCGCAATCGATGACGACGATATGCGGTCCGTTCCCATCGCCAAACCGGGCGACCTCATCGGCGATGACTTCGCCGACGACATCCCCCTCTCCCGGCAAGGGTGCTCTCCGGGCCATGGACACGAGATCAGCATCGCTGAGTCCTGCGGCATGGCGAACGAGCGCCGCCCGGATGTCCCCGGCTTCACGAATGTGCCGGGTCACGGCTCGAGTGTCGATACCGCTGATCGCCGGAATCCCGGCGTCCTCCAGGTAGGAGTGGAAACTTCCTTCCGACCGCCAGTTGCTGGGATGTCCACACGCTTCACGAACGATCATGCCGGCAATCCAGGGACGGCGGGACTCGTCGTCGGTCGGATTGACGCCATAGTTGCCAATGAGCGGGTAGGTCATGCAGACGATCTGCCCCCGGAAGGAGGGATCGGTCGCGACTTCCTGATACCCGGTCATCGTGGTGGTGAAAACGGCCTCGCCCAAGGCATCAACATTCGCGCCGAAACCGGTGCCGCGAAACACCGCGCCATCGGCTAGAACGAGCGCCGCATCCCAGGGCGGCTGAAAGCGAACAGATTCAGGTGCTGGCCGCGTTGCGCTCATCATCTCTCCAGTCGATCAGGCGGCGTGGACTTCATTGCCGGCGACAAAGGTGCGCACCACTCTGCCCTGTAGGGTCATTCCCAGGAGCGGGGTGTTGGGACTGAGTGTTTTCAGCGCATCAGGCGTCACCTGCCAGCGCTGCTCAGGATTCCAGACAACGACATCGGCCGGCGATCCCGGTGATAGCCTCCCACCCGGCAAATCGAAGATCTCGGCCGGTTTGCTGGTCATCCACCGCACCAGCTGCGGGATGTCGAAGTGTCCCGCTCGCACAAGGGCAAGTATCGATGGTAGCGCCACCTCGAAACCGCTCATGCCGAATGCCGCGGCCTCGATCGGAATACCCACTTTCTCCGACATCGCATGGGGTGCATGGTCGGTGGCGATGACGTCGATGGTCCCGTCCAGCAGTCCCTCCAGCAGGGCACGGGCGTCGGCGGCGGTGCGCAATGGCGGATTCACTTTGGCCAGAGCGTCGGGCGCTTCAGTTGGCTCACCATCAGGTTCATTGCAGTTGACGAAGTGGCGGCGGCCGGCCACCCACTCGGCGGTCATGATGAGGTGGTGGGGCATCGCTTCGGCGGTGACATTGACGCCGCGAGCCTTGTACTCCCGCACCAGCTCCACCCCTCGCGCGGTGGAAACATGCAGGCCGTAGAGCCAGCCCCCCGTCATCTCAGCCAGCATCAGGTCGCGACCGAGAATGATTTCCTCCGCAGCCGCCGGAAGTCCTTTCACTCCCAGCTCAGCGGACACCGCCCCTTCATGCATGGCGCCGCCTACGAGGCCGCGATCCTCGCAATGGACCATCACCGGAGCGCCGAGACGGGTTGTCGCCCGCAATGCCTCGGCCATCACGCCGCTATCGATAGTGGAGTCGCCGTCATCGGAAAACGCCACGGCGCCGGCGGCGATCACCGCGTCGTAGTCAATCGACGCCAGCCCCTGCCGTTCGGCGGAAATCGTGGCGATCGGCAGGATGCGGACGCAGCTCTCGGCATCGATCCGCGCGATGAGTTCCTTCACCGTCTGGGCGTTGTCGAGCGGTGGGCGGGTGTTGGGCATGCAGAGCACAGTGGTGAACCCGCCGGCGGCGGCCGATGCCGACCCGGTGGCCAGTGTTTCCTTGTGTTCGAAACCGGGAACGCGAAGATGGGCGTGAAGGTCGATGAACCCTGGCGAAACGATGTTGCCCGTGCAATCGACCTCAGTTGCTGAGGAGTCCTCGACGTCGATACCGGCGACCACGCCGTCCCGGAGGAGCACCGACCCGACCCGGTCGATGCCGTTCGCCGGATCGACAATGCGGCCATTTTTCAGCAGCACAGCTGGAGCGCTCATCGCATGTTCACCACGGAGCCACCATCAACCAGCGGGCACAAAAAAAGAGCCCCAGGCTCTTCATTTCCCAGCGCTCCGGATTGGGCAGGCATAGCGATCACATTTCCCTCGAACACGGCACACACATGCTGCGGGCGCAGGCAGTCCGTCGGGTAATGGTAGGGGGATTGGCGGATTTCGTCAAACCGGGCGGGGGCCACCTCAATTGCGCCAGTCGACCGGGAGTGACTCCGGTCAACTGGCGCAAGGGCGCTTCAGGTGCTCAGCCTATCCGGCCGTTCCTTCCTGCCAGACCTGGATCCACTTGTCCAGATTCGGCACATGCGTCCACATGTGGAGCTTCTCGAAGTTGCCCGCCACGTCATCAAGGAAAAGCTCCGTGCGACGAGCCGGGTCGAGTGCTTCGACGACCTTCCTGTTAGTGACCGCGTAGTGGTTGTGCTCGATCACACCCATCTGACCGCCGGGGCCGATCATGAAGTCAATCCACTCGTAGCAACGATCGACGTCCCGTGCCCCGGTGGTGATCATCCACGAGTCAGACCATCCGGTGGTGCCTTCGTCCGGAATGACCGCTCCAATGGACTTGCCTTGCTGATTGGCGAGCGCCACTGTCAATGACAGAGGATCGGAAATCACGATGTCGCCATTGACGAAGAGGTCGGCGCCCTCGGCCGCGAAATCCCAGTACGCGCGAACGAGCGGGCGCTGCCTGATCAGCAGATCCTTGATCTGCGCCAGCTGTTCGTCATCCAGCACATAGGGATCCTCTGGTATCGGATCGAGCAACAGCGCGTACTTGGCAATCTGGATCGGGTAGTTCCAGACCCCGATTTTTCCCGAGTATTGCTCGTCGAACAGGGCGTTCCACGACGTGGGAGCCTCCGTGATGACCTCGGTGTCATAGGCGAGAAGCGTCGGTCCCCAGGCAAAGTTCACGCCGTAGAGCTGATCGTTGAAGGTGATGTACTCCGGATGCTGAAACTGCTCGTAGAGGTCCGGAAAGTTGGTCAGCCTGGCAGGATCGATCGGCTGCACAAGCCCCGCATCGAAGAGACGCTGGTTGACGTCGTTGGAGGCGGAAACGACGTCGAAGTTGGCGCCGCCACCCGCCTGCAATTCCGCAAAGGCATCGTCCGATATCGCCATGAACGTCGTGTTGATCGTGACGTCATGCGCTTCCGTGAATTCGCTGGCGAACGACTCATCGGTATAGCCTTCCCAGACGAATGCGTTGAGCTCACCGGCGGCTCCGGCGCCCTCGCCGAACAGCTGGGCGCCCATCGCCGTCATGCCCAGGGCGCCGAAAAGCTTCATCAGATCACGACGGCTGACAAGTCCTGCGCTGTACTTCTCCATCACCTCGGCGGGTGACAGTTGCTTCAACTCGGCGACACCCGTCTGACCCGATCGCATATCCGCGGCGTCAATAGCCATCATGCTCCCCCTGATTCCTAAGCGGTCGGCGCGGCACAAACTCTCGCGTCGCGAAAGGCGACACGTATCTTCAACTGTCTCCGACCACTCGCACGGTACCGAAGATTCGATCCGACGTCAAGAGAATGTACGGGTCCACGACATGTGGGACGACTGCCGCGTGCACATCGCCGTACAATCAGGGGTATGGAGGACGTGCAGGCGTGGCGAACGAGCCACATCGCCCAGCGGTTGGTCGAGCACTACGGGACGCGAAGGTGGTCGTCGTCGGGGGATCCGGTCGGCGAGCTGGTCGCGACAATCCTCTCGCAAAACACCTCTGACGTGAACTCGATGCGAGCGTACGCGTCGCTTCGGCGCAGTTTTCCGACATGGGAAGCCGTCATCGCGGCCCCGGAATCCGATCTCGCCGACTCGATCCGCAGCGGCGGGCTGGCCAACATCAAGGCTCCTCGCATTCAGGCGGTGCTGCGGGAGATCCTCGCCCAGTTCCCCAATGGCGATCTCAGTGAACTCGCGTCGCTGCCCGTCGAGGAAGCGCGGCGTGCACTGACCGATCTTCCCGGTGTCGGCATGAAAACCGCTTCCTGCGTGCTCCTCTTCAGTCTCGGACTTCCCGCGATGCCGGTCGACACCCATATCCATCGCGTATCGCGCCGCACCGGCATGATCGGTGAGCGAACCTCAGCCGACGCCGCACATGGGATACTGGAGGGGAACCTGGCTGGCGATGTCGACAGCGCCTACCAGTTTCATCTCGACGTTATCCATCTCGGGCGTGAAATCTGTCTGGCGCGGACGCCCAAGTGTGCGATCTGCCCCATCACGGAGTATTGCGCCCACTATCAAACACATGGCCAATGACTGAATCCCAACCTTTTCCAATGTTCGGTTTGCAGATCGACGGCGCCACGCGCCTGATCGTGGTGAGGCATGGCGAAACGGCCGGCAATGTCGGCCAGCTCCTGCACGGCCACACCGATCTGCCACTCACCGAGCTCGGTCAGCGACAGGCGGAGCGCGTCGCCGCGCGCATTCACAGTGAGTTTCAGGTCGACGCCGTCGTCAGCAGTCCGTTGCGCCGGGCACACGGCACGGCGGCCGCGATTGCCGATCGCTTCGGCGCGCCGGTCGAGCTGGAAACGAATCTGATGGAGATCAACTTCGGCGACTACGAAGGCATCGCCTACGCCCAGGTGCTGGCCGACTTTCCGGATACTGCCAGGACGGCATTCGATCCGACGAGTCCCAACTGGCAGTTCCCCAATGGCGAGTCGCGAAATGGGTTCAACGAGCGCGTGGCCGGCGCCTTTTCCGATCTGGCGAGCCGTCACGTTGGGCAAACAGCGGTGGTGGTCACCCACGGTGGCGTGCTGACCTCGTTTCTGGCCCAGGCGCAGCAACTCTCAGCGGAACAGTGGATGAAGACCCGTTTCATCAATTGTTCGCTCACGTCAGTCGAGTTCGTGCGGATGGGGGTCTATTTCCACGCCGTGAACGATCACTCCCATCTGGACGAGTTTCTGTCGCTGACACCGAATCAGGAATCACCCCGAGCCAGGTGACGGCATGAGCGCGACGGTCAGAATCGGGCACTGGACACGCGACGACGGTCGCTCCGGATGCACAGTCCTCCTCTTCGATGCGTTGACGCCGGCGGTCGTCGATGTCCGGGGCGGCGCGCCAGGGAGTCGCGAAACCGATCTGTTGCGGTCCGGATCGCTCGTCGGGTCGGTCGACGCCATTCTGCTGACCGGCGGCAGTGCGTTCGGTTTGTCCGCAGCAGACGGGGTGATGCGATACCTGCGAGAACAAGGTCGCGGCGTTCCAACCTCGGGTGGACCGGTGCCGATCGTCAGCGCCGCTGTGATCTTCGATCTCGATGGTGAGCTCCGACCACCTGACGCCAGCGCCGGATACGCGGCGAGTGAAACCGCCACGATGCTGACGTCCGATTTCGCCACCCGAGACGGCGTGGGAGCCGGCGCCACGTTTCAGAAGATGTGGGGACCGGCTTTTGTGCGCAGAGCGGGTGTGGCGGCGGCAACGGTGACCTCCAACGCGGGGAAGGTGACCGCGGTGGTTGCGCTCAATGCGATTGGCGCGCCTCTCGATTCGCCGCTGAAGCGTGAAGCGCTGCTCCACCTCCCATCAGCATCGACGGAGCGGGAAGCCACGACCATTGGTGCACTGATCGTAGATGGCGTCGCCGACCGGGACTTACTGACGCGATGCGCCATCGCCGCGCACGACGGTCTGGCTCGATCGATCGCGCCCTCGCACACCCTGCACGATGGTGACCTCTTCTTCGCCGCCGGTCCGGCTCCGGGCACGCCCGATCAGGTGGCCAGATTGCAGCTTCCCCTGGCGGCCGAGCTTGCCGTGGAGAGGGCCATTCAGTCCATTCTCCAGCTTCCTCAGCCTTAATCGATTCGCCCTGTGGCGAGGATCACGAGTGGTAAACTCGTGCCAAACGACGGCTCCGCTCATCCGCCCAGCATTTCAGAACGTATACAGAATCATGGAACCGTCACTCAGACGTTCATTCAAAATCTCCGCTCTCAGCAGCCCGATGATCAAGGCTGATCACTTCGCCGCTCTCTCGTCGCGGGGCGCCGTGAGCGGCGTAGAAGTCGATCTCCTCGACTCGATGCGCTTTCGCATGCAAGGGTGGCAGAATGCCGGTCCGGCGACGCTGTCGAGTGTCGACACCGTGTGGTTCCTGCCGCCCCTCGAGCAACGCGCTCCCGAGAAAGCGATTCACCTGATCGAACAACGCGCGTCGCTCGATTTGCCGACGAGGCTGGTGATCGATCAGCCGAGAGGCAGGCATGGGGATTCGCATGAGGCGCAAGTGAATCTGGCGATCAAGCTGCGACGGCAGGTTCCGGAATCGGTGCGCATTGCCATCGGTATCCGGCCTCACCAGATTGCCAACACCCGGGCCCATCTGGCGCAGCTTTCCACGCTGAGGATGCAGGCGTCGGAGTGGGACCTCGATCTCGCCGTCGATCTTGGCCGCGAGATCGACTGGCTCTGGGAAGCCGAAGCCGCGCTCTACCGGATCATGGGTTCGCTGGCGCTGGTCCGGCTCTCCTACCCGACCTCGACCTTCGACGGCAGGTTCCGCGCGTCGCTGACGCAACGCGCCGTGCTCACCTGCGCCGAACTGGGCTATAGCGGGGACTTCTCCCTCGTCGTTCCCCTTCCCTGGTGGCACTGGCGCAACACCAGATCGCTGGAAGCAGCCAGTCTCGATGCCGTGAGCAGAATCAGCAGAGAGTTCGGGATCGATTTGGCGCAGTTCGGATCGGAATTGCAGTCGCCCCGTCTGGCAGACATGGCCTGAGCAAAATTGCTCCTCGGCGACGGTCGCGGGGCTTGCCTTGCGGCATGTGCCTGGCCTATCCACAGTTCCGCGAGACCCGCCCGGCCGTAAACGGACCGGGCTCACAGTGCGAAGGTCCTCCGGACCACAAATCCAGCCCCGCAGGGGCATCGCATTGTGAGCGGCGCCGTTTCACGGCGCTGCGGGCGTATGGACCGCTCTGGGGTTACCTATCGGTCGCTGGGGTTGCGGTTGGCAACGCAGGCGTTGCCGCTACACCTGAACCGGGGCCACTCTGTGCGCGGCGCGGCCGCACCGGTGTAGCGGCGAGGCCTGCCTCGCCCATCGGTCGCCGGGGTTGCGGTTGGCGACGCAGGCGTCGCCGCTACACCTGAACCGGGGCCGCTCTGTGCGTGACGCGGCCGCATCGCTGTAGCGGCGAGGCAGGCCTCGCCCGTCGGTCGCCGGGGTTGCGGTGGGCAACGCAGGCGTTGCCGCTACCCGTCGCGGCGGTGTTGGGTGTAGCGGCGGGGCCTGCCTCGCCCATCGGTCGCCGGGGTTGCGGTTGGCGACGCAGGCGTCGCCGCTACACCGGCCATCGAAACGAAAACAGCGGCGCCAAATGGCGCCGCTGCATTCCTGATGAAAATTCAATGAAAGCGGACTAGCGCTTCGTATACTGAGGCGCCTTGCGGGCTCGCTTGAGACCGACCTTCTTGCGCTCCTTGACTCGCGCGTCGCGCGTCAGGAAACCGGCCTGCTTGAGCGCTGGACGCAGTTCATCGTCCGATTTGGCCAGCGCACGGGCGATGCCGTGCCGAACGGCTCCGGCCTGTCCGGCGTTGCCGCCGCCAACGACCTTGACCACGACATCATAGGTCGCAGTGGTGTTGGTCAACACGAGCGGCTGCTGAACGGTGGTGTGCAGGATCGAGCGGCCACCGAAGTAGTCCGCCATCTCCTTACCATTCACCGTGATCACACCGGTGCCCGGGACCAGACGCACCCGCGCGACCGCGGATTTGCGGCGGCCGGTGCCATAGTGATAGCGAGTTGCAGTTGCCACGCGTTGGGTTCCTCCCGGCCTAGACCGTCAGTTCTTTCGGATTGTGGGCGCCATGCGGATGGTCCGCGCCGGCATAGACCTTCAGTTTTCGGAGCTGGTCCTGGCCAAGCGCGCTCTTGGGCAGCATGCCCTGCACGGCCGACTTGATGATCCGCTCTGGATGCGTCTGCCGCGTCTGCCGCAGCGTCACCTGGGTAAGACCACCGGGATAGCCGGAGTGCCGGGAGTAGACCTTCTCGGTCTCCTTCTTACCGGTCACCTCGATCTTCTCGGCGTTGATCACAACAACGTAGTCGCCCATGTCCATATGAGGAGCATAGGTCGGCTTGTTCTTGCCACGAAGTGTGCTGGCAATAATCGTGGCCAGTCTCCCGAGTGTCTTGCCCTCAGCGTCGACGATGTACCAGTCGTGCTGGACATCTTTTGCCCTGGGGGACCAGGTTCGCCGTTCCATCCTCGTGTCGCTCCTCAAAATGCCCTGAACACGCGGGCCGTTTTCTGACTACGCTAGACGCTAACGCTCTTCATCATAGGGCGCGTATCCGACCGCCCATAATACCAGACCATCTGGCGGGGCGTTCTTCGGCGCTTTGCGCCGGTCCGCCACCTCGATCAACCCGGTCACATCGCTTTCGCCGAATGTGCCCCTGCCGACCTCCGCCAGCATTCCGGCGATGCCCCGCACCATGCGAGGCAGGAAACCATCGGCAACCACACGAAGCTCGTATAGCTGCCCGGCTCCGGTCTCCGGACCCCACCACCGGTCGATCGTCCGCACGTCACAGGCCAGTATGGTTCTCTTGGCCCCGCGCTTTGCCTTGCTGCGCTCGGATCCGGGAACTCCCTCACCGCCGCTGGCAAAACTCGAGAAATCGTGCTCGCCGATCAGCCTACTCGCCGCCCGGTTCATCGCGCCGAGATCGAACGGACTTCGCAGCTGCCACGTCCACCCTTCAGCGAGCGGTTGCCGGACACCCGTCCAGATCCGGTATCGATACTCCCGCCATGTCGCCGAGTACCGGGCATGAAACCCGATCGGCATTCGCTCGACGGAGAGCACCGCGATATCGGCGCTCAGGTGATCGTTCATCGCCGCGACAATCGTGCTGTTTTCCAGCCGCTTGCCAGGCTCGGCGAAACTCGCCACCTGTCCCGCGGCATGAACGCCGCGGTCCGTTCTCCCTGCCAGGTAGACCGGAATCTCCTGGCCAAACACGCGTGCAGCGGCGGTTTCGAGCTCGCCCTGGACGGTTCGCTGACCCGCCTGCCGCTGCGATCCCCAGAATGCCCGGCCATCGTACGAAACCTGGAGCTTGATCACTCCAGTCCCGCGCGGGCGCGGTTTCTGACTATTCAACAAACTCGATGAGCGCCATTGGCGCGGCATCGCCGCGTCGCGGCTCGAGCTTCGAAATGCGGGTGTACCCGCCATTCGTCGATTCGTAGCGCGGCGCAATGACTTCGAACAACTTGATCGTCGCCACTGGGTTGTCGATCTTGCTCATGATCAGCTTGCGATTGGCTCCGGTGTCCTCACGGGCAACCGTGACCATCCTCTCGACCATCGGGCGCAGGGTCTTGGCCTTGGCTTCGGTGGTCGCGATGCGCTCGTGCATGATCATCGAAATCGTGAGCTGACGCAGCATCGCCGCCCGCTGCGCGGGATTGCGGCCGAATTTGCGGCCCGCCTTTCGGTGCCTCATTGCGAACTACTCCTCACCCTCTCCACCACCGGCGTCTTCGCCGCCGATTGCCAGCACGGCTTCCGCCGCTTCATCCCCGGCCTCGCCGGTCCCTTCATCATCTCCCTCGGTCATGTAGCCATGCTGCACGAGGGTGTCTTTGAGTTCCGTGAACGAACTGGGGCCGAAATTGCGAATCGACATCAGCTGCTCTTTTTCCATGGTCAGCACCTGGCCGACCTTGTCGATACCGCGGCTGCGCAACGCGTTCAGTACGCGGGGCGACAGGCCAAGCTCGGCCAGCGGTTTGAACATGACCTCGTCCGGCCATGGGGACGCCGCCGTTTCGGCGCCTGCGGCTCCAACCGAGTTGAACTCGGCGAAGACACGGGCATGCTCCACCAGAATCTGCGCCGCTTCGGAGAGCGCGTCATCCGGCTCGACGGTGCCGTCGGTCAGAATCTCGAGAATCAGGCTGTCGAAGTCGGTCATCTGGCCAACGCGCGTGTGCTCCACGACGTAGTTGACCTTCTGCACCGGCGTGTAGATGGCGTCGATGGGAATCTCGCCGAGGGCGAAGGTTTCCTGGTTCTCAGCGGCGCGATAACCACGCCCCCGGTTGATCCAGATGTCCATGTCCAGCACGGCGTCCGGCGAGGTCAGCGTCGCGATCGGCTGGTCGGGGTTGATGATGTCGACTTCCGTCGGCCAACCCACATCGCCGGCAGTCACGACGCGTTCGCCCGAGGCATCACCCTTTACGTAGAGGTGCCCACGCGCATAGCCATTCAGCTCCATCGCGCGGCGAAGCCGTACTTTTTTCAGGTTGAGAACGATTTCGGTAACGTCCTCGCGGACGTTGTCGATGGTGGCGAACTCGTGCCAGACCCCCTCGATGCGGATGCGCGGAATCGCGACGCCTTCGAGAGAGCGCAGGAGAATGCGCCGCAGCGAGTTGCCCAGGGTCGTGCCGTATCCCGGTTCGAGTGGCTCGACCCGGTATCGCCCGTAGTTCAACCCCTCGGCGACGGTCTCAATGGTGAATCCCGGTCGCTCCAATGGTTTTTGCCTCCTTCACCCGCCGATGCCCCGGTACTGATGACCGAGGCAACGCGGCGTGTTTTTCACTACTCGACCGGTCGGACTAGCGGCTGTAGTACTCGACGTTGAGTGCTGACGTGTGTGTGACGTGACGCAGAATGATCCGGCCGCTCAGATCACCCCGAAATTAGACGCGGCGCCGCTTGGGTGGCCGGCAACCGTTGTGTGGAATCGGTGTGCGGTCGGTGATGGAGATGACCTGCACCCCGGCCGATTGCAGCGCCCGGATCGCCATTTCGCGACCAGACCCCGGTCCCTTCACATAGACATCGACCTGGCGCAGACCGTGCTCCATCGCCCGCCGGGCAGCCGCTTCCGCGGTTACCTGAGCGGCGTATGGGGTGCTCTTCCGCGAACCCTTGAACCCGTTCGATCCCGCGCTCGACCAGGAAATGACATTTCCGGACGGATCAGTCAGCGTGACGATCGTGTTGTTGAAGGTCGCGAGAATGAAACCCTTGCCGCGAGGGATGTTTTTCCGGTCTCGACGCCGAATTCGCGTCTTGCCTTTTGCCTGTCCGCTGCGCCGTCGCTCAGACATGTCGTGTCAGGTCTCCTTCGATCAACTGCGCGAGGTCCACTCAGCTCGCGCCTTACGTGGTAATCCAGTTACTTCTTGCGGATGCCGACCCCACGGCGAGGTCCACGGCGGGTCCGGGCATTTGTCCGGGTCCGCTGGCCACGCACCGGCATACCCCGGCGATGCCGAAGCCCCCGGTAGCACCCGATATCCATAAGTCGCTTGATGTTGAGCGAAACCTCGCGCCGCAGATCTCCCTCGACCCGCATTTCCTTTTCGATGATCTCGCGGAGCCGGTTCACCTCGTCGTCGGTAAGGTCCTTGACGCGTGTGTCCGGATTGACTCCGGTGCGGCTCAGGAGGGTCTGACTGGTATGCAGCCCGATTCCATAAATGTAGCGAAGCCCGGCTTCTACGCGCTTCTCTCGGGGGAGGTCCACTCCAGCGATTCTCGCCATGTTGGTTTCCTGCTCTCGCCTTACAACGTCTGGCCGTTCGGCTCAGACTACCCTTGCCGCTGCTTGTGCTTCGGATTCGAACAAATCACACGGATGACACCGTGCCGACGAATGATCCGGCAGCGATCGCATCGCCTTTTTACTGATGCCGCGACTTTCATTCGTAGCCCACGCTTTCCTGATTCGCCGCTGCGGACCAGCGGCTTGCATACTTATCGACATAAATTGTGGCCTGGAAAGACAGGCCGACACTCGCATCAGCGCGCGCCAGACAGGAAATCATACCACAACCGCCAGCCGCGGCGTCAGGATTTCGGCTTCCCCATCCGTGATCACCACAGTGTGCTCGAAGTGCGCGGAACGCTTCCGGTCGGCGGTGACCACCGTCCAGCCATCGCCGAGCGTTTCGGTGTCATCCCCGCCCAGGTTGACCATCGGTTCGATGGCCAGGGTCATGCCCGGTCGCAATCGCACCCCATCGGAAGCTTTGCCGTGATTTGGCACATGCGGTTCTTCCCACATCGACCGGCCAATCCCGTGTCCGCCATACTCACGGACCATTCCGTAACCCTCGGCGGTGACCAGCGATTCGACCGCCTCGCCAATGGCGCCAAGCCGGCTTCCAGCTCGTGCCGCGGCGATACCGACATAGAGTGACCGCTCAGTCACGTCGAGCAAGCGGCGGCTTTCCTCGTCGATTGCTCCAACGGCATAGGTCCATGCCGAGTCGCCATGGAAACCGTCGACGATCGCCCCGACATCGACGGAGATGATGTCGCCCTCTTTGAGGCGCTTTTTCCCTGGAATCCCATGCACGATCTCTTCGTTGACCGACGCACAAATCCGGCCGGTGAATCCGTGATGGCCGAGAAAGGACGAGGTTGCCCCTTCATCCCGAATGATCTGTTTGGCGATGTCATCAAGATCCCGCGTGGTGATGCCCGGTTCGATCGCTTTCTCAACGGCCACATGCACCTTGGCCACAACCAACCCGGCTCGCCGCATGGCATCGATTTCGCGAGCATTCTTGATGGTGATAGCCATGATCAGACTGCCCGCCCCTGAAGAACGTTCAGGATTGACTCCTCGACCGCTTCCATCGCCTGATCGCCATCGACATGGCTGACGATGCCTCGCTCGCCGTAGTAGTCGAGCAGCGGTTTCGTTGTTTCCGCAAAGATGGCGAGCCGTCGCTGAATCGCTTCCGGCGTATCGTCCGCGCGCTGCACGACACTGCCGCCGCACCGGTCGCAAATCGCGTCGTTGGCCGGCGGCGAATGGTCGATGTGATAGACAGCGCCGCAGCTCGAGCAGACCCGCCGCCCACTGAGACGATCGATCAGCTTCTCTTCCGAGATGTCGATCGACACCACATGTTCGATCGCCGCATCGCGACCGGCCAGGGCAGCATCCAGCGCTTCGGCCTGGCTCAGATTGCGCGGGAAACCGTCGAACACCGCACCGCTGGCGGCGCCGGCATCGATTTGCTTGAGGCGTTCTTCGACGATGGCGATCGTCACGTCATCCGGCACCAGTTCGCCGGCATCGAGAATACCGGCCACAAGATTGCCGAGCTCGGTTCCCGCGGCCCGCTCGGCGCGGAAGAGCTCGCCGGTGGAAATCTTCATCACACCGAGACTGGCAACGAGCCGGTCGGCTTGGGTGCCTTTGCCGCTGCCCTGGGGTCCAATCAAAACGATGTACATGGGTTGACTGTCATTTCCTGGCCGGCCAGCGGCGGAACCGGTGTCATGCCGGTTCCGCCCTCGCAAATCTGGCTAGCTGATAAAGCCTTCGTAATTCCTCATGACCAGCTGCGCTTCCAGCTGTCTCATGGTGTCCACTGCCACGCCGACCACGATGAGGATCGACGTCGCGCTGATCAACAGGTTTTGGATGCCGGTGATCTCCGACGCGATGTAGGGCAGGATTGCCACACCGCCAAGGAAGAGCGCGCCAACCAGCGTGATTCGCTGAATCACCCGCTGCAGATAGTCCGCGGTTGCCTTGCCGGGCCGAACACCCGGCACGAACGCCCCCTGCCGCTGCAGGTTTTCCGGGATCTTCTGCTGATAGAAGATGACCATTGTGTAGAAGTACGTGAACAGCACCACCAGCAGGAAATAGACGATCTGGTAGAGCAGGTTGTTCGGACTGAAGATCCGCTGCAGATCGCCGCCCAAATCCCGCACCCAGTCGCGGTTCGAGCTGGCCAGGAAGTTGGCGATCAAACCGGGCATGACCATGATGCTCACCGCGAAGATGAGCGGGATCATGCCGGCGGAATTCACCTTCAACGGAATGAAGGTGGTGTTGCCGCCGTACTGCTTGCCGCCCCGAATCCGCTTGGCATAGTGAACCGGAATGCGCCGCTGTCCTTCGTTGACGAAGACGATGGCGACGATGGTGCCCAAACCGAGCAGGATGAAGAAGAGCGTTCCGATCAGGTTTTCGGAGAGCGATCCACCAGTCAGCAGACCACCGATGGCTCTGGGCAGACTGGCGATGATGCCGCCGAAGATGATGATCGAGATACCGTTGCCAATGCCGTACTCGGTGATCAGCTCACCCAGCCAGACCAGGAGAATCGTACCCGCGGTCATCGTCAGCAACAGCGCCAGGCTGGAGAGCCAGGTGTCGCGATCGAAAAGCCCGAAATTCTCCAGCAGCGGAACCCCGCCCACCGACGTTCGCGAAAAGAGCAGCGCCTGGCCATAGCCCTGCAGAAACGCCAGGGGAATGGTCAGGTAGTGGGTGTACTTGTTGATGACATTACGGCCCTGTTGTCCTTCATTGGACAACTCATTGAGGCGCGGAATGACCGGCGTCATCAGCTGCATAATGATCGATGCGGTGATGTACGGATAAACACCGAGCGCAACGATCGAGAAGTTCGTCAATCCGCTTCCGGAGAAGAGGTTGAGCATACCCAGAAGCTGATTTCCTTCGATGTAGTCACGCAGCTCGGCGCGATTGACACCGGGAACCGGGATAGTGGCGATGGCGCGAAAGACAACCAGAATTCCCAGCGTGAAGAGCAACTTCCGCCGGATATCCGGGATCTGAAACGCCTTGAGTACCGCGTCTAACATGGATCAGATCCCTCAGGACGAGGTGAGCTCCGAACGTCGTTCGATGCCGCCCACCTTGCCCAGTCGTGCTGACTTCAATTCGCGATCGATCGGCAGTTTGCGATTCCGCGGCCGGGCCGTGACCCACCGGTCGGTCCGTTCGAGCACAACGACAGAGCCGCCCTGCTTCTCGATCGCTTCTTTCGCCGCTTCGGAGAACGCGTGGGCATGGACCTCGATCTTGCCACTGAGCTCACCCGTGGCCAATACCTTGACCGGGAACTCCGTGCCGCGAATCAGGCCCAGCTCGTCCAGCAGCTCGGGCGTGATCGGCCCCTCCGCGTTCAGGTCGTTCAGCGACCGAAGATTCACAACCTCCCAGGGTGTCTGGAAGATGTTGGTGAATCCCCGCTTGTACGGCATTCGCTTCTGAAGGGGCAGCTGACCACCCTCGAACCCGACGCGAATGCTGCCGCCGGTACGTGACTTCTGGCCCTTGGTGCCGCGTCCCGCCGTTTTGCCCTTGCCGGAGCCATGACCGCGACCAACGCGGGTACGGTCCTTATTGGCGCCCTGATTGGGTTTCAGATCTGTCAAATTTGTCGGCATTGCTCATTCTCAATTTCACGATTGGCGACATGCTGCCTGTTCAGGAAGCAGCCTCTTCCACCGAAACCAGATGCCGCACCTTGTTGATCATGCCACGGACATCAGGCGTGTCCGGCCGCTCGACGGTCTGATGCATCTTGCGCAGACCGAGCGATCGAACGGTGGCTTCCTGGTCCGCCGGGCGGCCGATGGTGCTGCGGACCAGCGTGATTCGCAGGCTGGCCGGAGCGCCCGCATCCTTTTTCGCGCTCATGCCTCACCTCCAGCGGAGCGACGCGACTCCGCCGTCGAAACCGATGCTTCGGCGGCAGCGCCAACCAACTGGCCGGCGTGCGTTCGTCGCAGCGAACCCTGCTTGCGTCGCCGCCGGGCAACGCTGTCGGCCGGCTCGAGCTCGAGCAGCGCCTTCATCGTGGCCCTGGCCACATTCACCGGGTTGTTGCTGCCATGCGACTTGGTCAGCACGTCCCGAACTCCTGCCGCTTCCAGCACGGCCCGGGTGGCGCCACCGGCGATCACACCCGTACCGGGCGCTGCAGGCTTGAGCAGTACGGTCGACGCGCCGAAGCTCTCCTCGATCTCGTGAGGAATCGTCGTGCCATCGAGCGGAATCGCCACCATGTTCTTGCGAGCCTGCTCGGAACCCTTGCGGATCGAGTCGGCGACTTCCCGGGCCTTGCCCATGCCGATTCCGACGTTGCCCTTGCCATCGCCGACAACGACGATGCTGCCAAAGGCAAACGTGCGTCCGCCCTTGTGGACCTTGGCCACGCGGTTGATCTGCACCACCCGCTCGTCGAGCTCCGGGCCTTCTGTTTCCGTTCGCCGCCGCGACGAACGATCCTGCTGTTCCATTCTTTACTCCGCTTCACTCAGCTCGGGCATGCGACCCGGAACGCCTAGAACTGCAATCCGGCCTCGCGCGCACCGTCTGCCACGGCTTTGACCCGACCATGGAAGAGGAAACCACCGCGATCGAACACGACTGATTCGATGCCGGCTTCCTTTGCCCGCTCACCTACGACTTCACCAACAATCCGGGCGCGGTCCGACTTCGTGGCTTTGTCGCCAGCTCGCTCGCGAACCGCTTCCTCGATATCGCTTGCCGAAACCAGGGTGTGCCCCTGCTGATCGTCGATCACCTGCGCATAGATATGCGCCGATGAACGGAAGACGCAGAGTCTCGGCCGTACTGCGGTCCCGGAAACCCGGGCCCGGACTTTCACATGCCGGCGCTGACGCCGGGTCAGTGCCTTTCGATACTTAATCCTCATAACCGGCTCCTGGCGCCTTCTGCCCACTGTGGCAGCAACGCCTGATCATAGACGCGAATCGCCAGAGTCTACTTCGCCTTACCGGCCTTACCAGCCTTGCGGCGGACGCGCTCACCTTCGTAGCGAATGCCTTTGCCCTTATAGGGTTCGGGCGGCCGGACCTTGCGAATCCGGGCGGCTTCCTCGCCAACCAGCTGCTTGTCGATCCCTTCGACGGAGATCTTCGTCTGGCCATCCAGAACGTACTTCACGCCATCCGGCGGGATCATCCGCACGGGATGGGAGTAGCCGACATTCAGCACCAGATTCTGACCATCCATCTGAGCCCGGTATCCGACCCCGTGGATCTCCAGATTCTTCTTGAACCCGTCGGTGACGCCCGTCACCATGTTGCCGATGAGCGTCCGGGTCAAGCCATGCAGCGACCGGTTTCGGCGGTCTTCATCGGGCCGGGTGACAACAAGCACCCCACCGTCGAGCTCGAGTCCGAGACTCGGTGCCGCCTGCAGGTCCAGCGCACCTTTCGGCCCCTTGACCGAAACGAAGTTCTCCTCACTGATGGCGACTGTGACGCCGGAAGGAACCGTAATGGGTTTTCGTCCAATTCGTGACATTGCTCTTCTCCCGTCCCGGCTCGCCTAGAAGACGGTGCAAAGGACTTCGCCACCGATGCCGCGCTTCCGGGCTTCGTACCCCGTCAACACACCCTGCGGCGTACTGACGATGGCGATGCCCAAACCGCTCTTCACACGGGGGATCTGGTCCTTGCCGGCATACACCCGCAGACCGGGTTTGCTGACACGCTTCAGTTCACGAATGGTGTGCTTGCGATCGTCTCCATAGCGGAGTCCGATCTTCAGGACATTCTGCGGCCGCTGCTCGATGACCTCATACCCGGCGATGTACCCCTCTTCCTTCAGGATCTGGGCAATCGCGACGAGCACCTTGGTCGACGGCATGGAGACCTCGGACTTCCTGGCCATTCCACCGTTTCGAATCCGGGTCAGCATATCGCTGATGGGATCATTCACTGGCATTCGCTATTTCTCCATCAATCTCACGAGTCCCGGCTCGATTACCAGCTCGACTTGGTCACGCCGGGCAGCTTGCCCTGCGATGCCAGTTCCCGGAAGCAAATGCGGCACACGCCGAACTTGCGCATGTAGGCGCGGCTGCGCCCGCACGTCTTACAACGATTCACACGGCGCACCTCGAACTTCGGGTCCCGGTTCGCCTTGGCAATCCACGATTTCTTCGCCATCGATTTCTCCTGGGTTAGCTCGCCATGCGCTCAGTTCGCGCGAACGGCATGCCGAACAGTTCGAGCAGTTTTCGCCCCTCCTCGTCGGTTCGGGCGGTGGTGACGAAGGACACTTCCAGTCCTCGCGTCTTGTCGATCTTGTCGTATTCGATCTCCGGGAAGATCAGCTGCTCCCGCAAACCGAGGGTGTAGTTGCCCCGGCCATCGAAGGCATTCGGTGAAATACCCCGGAAGTCACGAATGCGCGGCAACGCCACGCTCTCGAGCCGGTCCAGAAACTCGTACATCCGGTCGCCCCGCAGGGTGACCATGGCGCCGATCGGCATACCGGCGCGCAGCTTGTAGGCGGCAATCGACTTCTTGGCCCGGGTAACCACTGGCTTCTGCCCGCAAATCGCGGTCAGGTCGGTCACAGCGGCGTCGATCGCCTTGCCGTTCTGCACCGCTTCGCCCAGGCCAATGTTGATCACGATCTTCGTGAGCTTGGGCACCTGCATGATGTTGTCGTATTCGAATTCTTTCATCAGCGCCGGAACGACATCGTCCCGGTACTTGTCACGCATTCTCGCCATGGCGTTCTGCCGTCCCTCTACATTTCCATCCTGGATCGATCTCTCCTGGTCCGCCGGCCTCCCCGGCGCTCAGGACGATCCGCAACGCTTACTCGCTCTAATCCACCGTCGGCCGGGCAATCGTCTTGTCGCAGCTCTTGCAGAACCGGGCATTTTTGCCGTCGTCACCGGCCCGGACACCCACGCGGGTTTTGGCGCCGCAACTCGGGCAAATCAGCATCACCTTGCTCACCGGCATGGGCGCTTCGACTTCGACCCGTCCGGCCTGACGCGCGCGTCCACGCTTGATGTGCTTGACAACGATGTTCACTCCCTCGACGACGACTTTGTCCTCGTCGATGAGGTTGATGCGAACCTTGCCTCGCTGTCCCTTATTTCGTCCGGAGATGACTTCGACCTCATCGCCGCGTCGAATCTTTCGCATCGTTTTGCGTTCCTCTCTTCTCGTCGTTTCGGCCGGTGCTGCCTAGAGCACTTCCGGCGCCAGCGAAACGATGCGCATGTACTGCTTCTCACGCAGTTCGCGTCCGACGGGACCGAAGATACGAGTCCCTCGCGGCGCGCCCTGCTGGTTGATCAGGACGGCGGCATTGTCATCGAACTTGATGTGGCTGCCATCCGGCCGGCCATATTCCTGCGCCGTCCGTACGATCACCGCGCGCACCACATCGCCCTTTTTGACGGCAGTGTTCGGCTGAGCCTGCTTGACCGACGCAATGATCGTGTCGCCAACCCGGCCATATTTCTTCGAGGCTCCACCGAGCACCCGAATGCACATGATCTCGCGCGCACCACTGTTGTCCGCCACGCGAAGTCGTGTTTGCGTCTGAATCACAACGAACGTCCTCTCTGCTGCGTTTCCGCCCGGCACTCAGCCAGGCGATCTGGCTCAAACCTCGACCGCTCGCTCGACGATCTCGCGGACGATCCACCGCTTCCGCTTGGAAAGGGGGCGGATTTCCTCGATGCGCACGGTGTCGCCTGTCTTACAGGCATTCTGCTCGTCGTGAGCCATGAACTTGCTCGTCCGCCGGATCCGCTTGTGATAGATCGGATGACGCCGGACATAGTCGACCGACACCACGACGGTCTTATCCATACTGTTGCTGACGACCTTGCCCACTTTCTGGGTCTTGATCGCTCGCTTTACCTCGTTCTCGGTGGCTTCAGTCATCTGCACTTACCCTTATCGATCCTCATTCGAGCGCTCGAGTTCCGCCTGGATCGCTGCGTCGATCCGCCGCTCGTGCTGAACCGTCAGAATCCGAGCGATGTCCTTGCGAATTGTCCGGATCCGGGCATTGTCGGTCAGCTGACCAACGGCTTCCTGAAAGCGGAGATTTCGCCACTCTTCGTGGAGCTCCGTCAGCGTTGTCTCGATCTGCGCTTCGGACAGAGCGCGCACCTGGCTTGGTTTCATTGCCGCTACTCCTCGTCCCCGCCGCCGCCGCCGACTTCGACCTTCTTCACGAACTTGCACTTGATCGGCATCTTCATGGCCGCACGGCGGAGTGCTTCCTCAGCAGCTTCCTCCGAGACACCAGAGACCTCGTAGATGATCCGGCCCGGCTTGATCACGGCGACCCAATACTCTGGAGCCCCCTTGCCGGAACCCATGCGGGTCTCAGCAGGTTTCTGCGTGATCGCCCGGTCGGGAAAAATGCGAATCCAGACCTTACCACCACGCTTCAGGTAGTTGGTGATCGCGCGCCGGCCAGACTCGATCTGTCGAGCGGAGATCCAGGCGTTATCGAGCGCCTGCAGACCGTAGTCGCCGAACGCCACGGCCGATCCACGCTGCGCCTGCCCACGCACCTTGCGCGGCCGGAATGTCTTTCGATACTTGGTTCGCTTTGGCATCAACATGATGTCTGATTCCTGTCCTTCGCCTAGTCGCCGACCGGCACCGCGAGAAGATCCGCTGCCAGGCTGGCCGCAGCGTTTGCCCGGGCCTCGGGCATGACGTCACCCTTGTAGACCCAGACCTTCACACCAATACGCCCATAGGTCGTATGCGCGTGAACCACCGCGAAGTCGATATCGGCTCGCAGCGTGTGGAGCGGCACGCGACCATCCATCTCCACAACCGACCGGCTCATCTCCGCACCGCCGAGACGGCCGGAAAGGCGAATCTTGACGCCCTTGGCGCCACGTCGCATCGCCTGCTGGACGGCATGTTTCATCGCTCGCCGGTAGGAAACGCGCCGGGCGATCTGCTCAGCGATGCTCTCGCCGATCAGGGTGGCGTCGATCTCCGGCACCTTGATCTCCTCGATCTTGAGGTTGATCTTCTTGCCGAAGTTCTTCTCCAGCTTCTGCTTGAGTCGCTCGACGTTGGCGCCCTGCTTGCCGATGACGATACCCGGCTTCGACGTGTGCAGGGTCACATCGACCTTGTTGGCCGACCGCTCGAGCTCGATCTTGGAGATTCCCGCTCGCGGCAGCTCACCCTGGATCAGCTTGCGGATCGCCAGATCCTCGTGCAGCTGCTCCGTGTAGTTGCGCTCACCGTACCAGGTGGACTCCCAATCACTGACGATGCCGAGCCGGAAGCCGACCGGATTTACTTTCCGTCCCATTTACAGGCCTCCCCGGTCTTCCGCAATGACGGTGATCTGCGACGTGCGCTTGTTGATGCGTCCAACCCGGCCACGCGCCTTGGCGCGGAAGCGCCGGTAGGTCGGACCTTCGTCGACATAGATCGCCTTGATCCAGAGATCCTCCGGATCGAGGTCGTAGTTGTTCTCGGCGTTGGCGGCAACCGACTTCAGCAGCTGCTCCATTTCGAACGCCGTCTTGTTCGGCACGAAACGCATCATCTGCTGCGCTTCGAGCACCTTCTTGCCTCGAATCAAGTCGGCCACCAGGCGCGCCCGCTGCGGCGACACTCGTACCCGGCCCAACTTGGCTGTGACTTCCATGGCCTGTGTCCTTTCTCAGATGCCTAGCGGCGAACGCGCCGGTCGGCATCCTTGCCATGACCGCGGTACGTGCGAGTGGGCGCAAATTCGCCCAGTCGATGACCCACCATCTGCTCGGTGACATACACCGGCACATGCTGGCGACCGTTGTGGACAGCGATCGTGTGACCAACCATTTCCGGGAAGATCATGCACGCCCGCGCCCAGGTGCGAATAACCCGGCGGTCGTTGGCTTTGTTCAGCGCATCGACCTTCGCCTGCAGCTTCGCATCGATATAGGGTCCTTTTTTGGAGCTTCTCGACACCTGTTCCTCCGTGTCTCACACCCGGCTTAGCGCCGGCGGCCCTTGCCGGTTGGTCGACGGCGGACAATGAATCCATCGGTCCGCTTGTTGTTCCGCGTGCGCTGGAAAGCGGGCTTGCCCCACTTCGTCTTCGGCTGGCCACCGATCGGCGCCTTGCCCTCACCACCGCCATGCGGATGGTCACGCGGGTTCATCACCGAACCGCGAACGGTCGGCCGCTTGCCTCGGTGCCGGTTGCGCCCAGCCTTGCCAATGACCACATTCTCGTGATCGACATTGCCGACCTGGCCGAGCGTGGCCATGCAATCGAGATGGACGCGCCGCACTTCGCCCGATGGAAGGCGGATGATGGCGTAGTCCTCGGCTTTACCCATCAGCTGCACCGACGATCCGGCGGAGCGGGCCATCTGGCCACCCCCGCCAATCCGCAGCTCGATGTTGTGAATCTGCGATCCAACCGGGATGTTGCGAAGCGGCAGCGCATTACCGACGCGAATCGGCGCGTCCGGCCCCGAAACCACCATGTCGCCGACCTTGATGCCGTACGGCGCCAGGATGTATCGCTTCTCTCCATCGACATAGAAGAGCAGGGCGATGCGAGCCGAGCGGTTGGGATCGTATTCGATCGCCGCGACACGGGCCGGCACCGAGTGCTTGTTCCGCTTGAAATCGATGATGCGGTAGTTCCGGCGATTGCCGCCGCCACGGTGCCGCACCGTCATCCGGCCGATGTTGTTTCGTCCGGAATGCTTCTTCAGTGAAACCGTGAGGCTCTTCTCGGGTTTCGATTTGGTGATCTCATCGAATCCACTGACGCTCATTTGCCGCCGGGCGGGTGAGGTTGGCTTGTATTTGCGTACTGGCATGTCCTACTCCTCGTCCCGCTAGACCTGCTCGAAGATGTCGATGCGATCGCCAGGCTGCAGCGTGACGATGGCTTTCTTCCATCCCGGGCGGGCTCCGACGATCCGGCCACCGCGGCGGGACGCAACCCGCGACTTCGCCTTCGGCTTCATGACCATCGTGTTCACTGCCTTGACGCGGACATTGAAGGTCCGCTCGACGGCATCTCGAATCTGAATCTTGTTGGCCGCAGGATCGACTTCAAAGCTGTACTGATCCTGCTCCATCAATCGTGTGTTCTTCTCTGTAATGAGGGGCCGCCGGAGGACCCGCTCCATGCGCAGCTCAGACACCCGCTTCCGCCTCTCCTGTGAGCGCGGCCTGGCGCGCCTGCTTCCACACGCTCGGCTCCCGCTTGTCTTCCGGAAGCGCCAGAATCGCCTCGAGCGTTGCAATCGCTTCTGGCGAGACGATCAGCCGCTCGTACTTCAGAACGTCCCGGACATTGGCATAGGCAGCCAGGATCGTCTTCACGTTCTGCAGGTTGCCGGCCGCTCGCTCGATCGCATCATTCTTCTCCGGAAGGAGAATCAGATAGGAGCGCGCCTCCGGCAGACCACCGATCACGCCGATCATCGCCTTGGTTTTCGGCTCGATCGCATCGAGGCCCGAAATCACCGTCAAACGACCATCGCGAACTTTCGCCGAGAGTGCCGACCGGACGGCCAGCCGCCGCATTTGCCGCGGCATCCGCTGTGTGTACTTGCGGGGGTGCGGTCCGAAAACCACACCACCACCCGGCCAGAGTGGCGAGCGGATCGACCCCTGCCGGGCTCGACCAGTGCCCTTCTGCCGCCAGGGCTTGCGGCCACCGCCGCGAACCTCGCCCCGGGTCTTGGTGTCATGTGTTCCCTGGCGCGCATTCGCCAGTTGAAGGAGCAATGCCTGGTGCATGACCGCGATGTTGGGCTCAATGCCCCACACCGAGTCATCGAGCTCGACACTCCCAGACGCTGCTCCCTTGATATCGACGATATCGTGTTTCATTGATGTTCCTCGTCTCCGACCGGCGCAACGCTCCGTCGCGCCGATCCGCCTGAGCAGCGTCTTAGCTGGAAGCCGGCGCCTTGACCGCGTGCCGGATCAAAACCAGTGCATTGTTGTGACCCGGGACGGATCCCTTGATCACCAGAAGATTTCGTTCAGGATCAACCTGGAGTACCTCGAGGTTGAGCACCGTCACCTTGTCGTTCCCCATCCGGCCGGCCATTTTCATGCCCTTCCAGACGCGACCCGGTGTGGCGCTGGAACCAATCGATCCCGGCGCGCGCTGCCGGTCGGACTGACCGTGCGTTTTCGGTCCGCCCCGGAAGCCGTGGCGCTTCACACCGCCCTGGAATCCGCGTCCCTTGGATGTGCCGGTCACATCGACCATCTGGCCATCCTTGAAGACGTCGGCCTTGAAGACCTGGCCCACGGAAAGCTCGTCGAGCGAGGTCGCGTTGACCTCCCGCAAATGGCGGGAGAGGAAACCGCTCGCCTTCCGGTGCCCCTGCTCCGGCTTGTTCAGCCGGGAATCAAGTTCGAACCCGAGCTGAACGGCTTCGTAGCCGTCCTTCTCGGTCGTCTTGATCTGTGTGACCACATTCGGGCCACATTCGATGACGGTTGCGGGGTGTACGGCGCCGGTCGCATCAAAGACCTGCGTCATCCCCACTTTCCGTCCGATCATCGCCGTTATCATTGGCTCTCCCCTGACTCTGCAGGAAGCCCCGCCAGCCATCTGCCGCCGGGACATATAGAGCGTGACCGCCCATTACCAAGAACTCGCATACCTGAACCGGCAGACCATCCACCGGGGTGAGATCAACGCTAGAGCTTGATCTCGATATCCACACCAGCCGGCAGATTGAGTCGCATCAGCGCCCGGATGGTGTTGCCGCTCGGCTCGAGGACGTCGATCAACCGCTTGTGCGTGCGGATCTCGAACTGCTCCTGCGAGTCCTTATCGATGAAGGGCGAGCGAATCACGCAGAACTTCTCGATCTTCGTCGGCAGCGGCACCGGACCGGCAACCTTGGCGCCAGTCGATTCCGCGGTCTCGACGATCTTCGTCGCCGACTGATCCAGAATCCGGTGGTCGTATGCCTTCAACCGGATGCGGATTTTCTGCGCCTGTTTCTTGGTGACCATAGTTCGCCTCTCGTCTGATACTGCCGCTGGTTACTCGATGATCGAGGTCACGACACCGGCGCCAACCGTCCGGCCACCTTCCCGGATC
>JAHBVL010000013.1 GCA_019637585.1 Thermomicrobiales bacterium
ACCAGCCGTTGCGCTTTGAACCGCCGGGTCAGGCGCGATCCCGCCTGGGCGCCGAGCATGATGCCGACGAGCGCCGGACCGACGATCGTGGGATCGAGTTGTTCGTCGGCGTAGAAGACGAGTGAGGTAGCCACGGCGGTGATGCCGACCATGAAGGCGCTGGTGCCGGCCGCCGCTTTGACCGGGATACGCATGAAGAGGTTCATGGCCGGAACCTGGATGACCCCGCCCCCGACTCCGAGCATCCCTGAGAGGAACCCGGCCGCCCCGCTGATCGAGAGTCCGGTGCTGAGATTCACGGGAGCGTAGTCCACGTCCATCCTGGTCGCGGGATCGTGATACCTGGCGCGCAGGGGTGAAGTTGCCTGCTCTTCACTGATAGGGAGTGGAGCCAGATTGCGGCGTATCAACATCGAAACGGCGGCATAGGTGAGCACGGCGCCGAAGAGCGCATTCAGCAGCCGTTCCGGTGCCCGAACCGCCAGCAGAGCGCCGACGAGGGCGCCCGTCGCCGTGGGAACCTGGAGAAGCATGGCCAGGCGCAGATTGGTGAAGCGGCTGCGCAAGTGAACCGAGGAGCCGACGACCGAGTTGAGCACAACAGCCACGGCGCTGGCGCCAATGGCGACTTTCTCGTCGACACCCAGGAAGAGGGTAAAGAGGGGCACCATGAAGACCCCGCCTCCCAATCCCAGCATCGATCCCATAGCGCCGGCGAAGGCGGTAACCAGCACGAGCTGGAATGCGAGCGTGTAATCCACTGTGAACGGGGCCCCCTGGTTGATGAGCCGTGGCCAGTCCCGCTGGCTGGTACGGCAGCGCCATTATCACCCCTCCTTCGAAATCAGGCAGGTGGAGGTTGACCGGCTGTCAGGTGCATGTGAAACTGATAATGGTGCGGAATGGCCGCACCGAGACAATCCGCTCCGAAACGACAGGAATCGTCTGCCACTTCGATCGCTGGCAGACAACGGGGGAAGACGGTGAAAGTCCGTCGCTGTCCCGCAACTGTGACCCACTGGATCGATTGATCGCTGGGAAGTCAGAGTACCCGTTCCTGCTCGTGTCCGGCGCCCTTCGTGAGAAAGGGGAGGACGTATGGCGTTCTTTCAGCGATTCCATCTCTCTGCGCAGGCGAACGCGTCTGCCGCGGCCCGCGGCAAGCGATCGGGTCTTCCTGGCCTGATAGCCAGTTTCGCCCTGGCCCTCCTGCTGGCGCTGGTGATCTCGCCTGTGCCGGTCGCGGCGCAGGGCGCCGGACCGTCGATGGACGCGGCGGCCGACTGGCTGCTCACCCTGCGAGACGAAAATGGCGCATTTCCCGGTTTCGATGGGACTCCCGATCCAGGAGTGACGGTCGATGCCGTCACCGCCCTGGCCCTCGCTGGCCGAACGAATGACCTCCAGCCGAGCCTGGCTTATCTGGAGGGCGAAGCGCTGGTCTACGCCCAGACAGGTCCCGGTTCCGCGGCGAAGCTGGCGTTGATGCTCATCGTTTCGGGGCAGAATCCTCGCGACTTCGCCACCGTCGATCCGCTGTCGATCGTCGAGCATGGCGCACAAGCCGGTATGATCGGTTTCGGACCATACGATCATGCGCTCGGTTTGCTGGCGCTCGCCGCCGGTGGCTCGGCGATTCCTGATGCGGCCATCGAAGCGGTTTGGTCGTCCCAGGGTGAGGAAGGCGGATGGGCGTTCGATGGCGCTACAAACGTCGGTGCTGCCGACTCGAACACAACAGCGCTGATGATTCGGGCTCTGGTGGCCACGGGTCATGGCCAGGACGACCGGGTCGGGACGGCGGCCAGCTGGCTCGCCTCGTTGCTCCTGCCGGAGGGGATGCCCTACCAGACCGGCGGTCCGGCCGATGCCAATTCAACGTCTCTCGCTCTGCGGGCATTCGACGCGCTCGGTTCCGGCGGTTCGGCGGGCGTCGCATTCGATGCAGTCGTGGATGCATTGGTGCAGTTCCAGAACGACAACGGCTCCTTCTCCTGGCTGCTCGATCCACGCGACGAGAACATCTTTTCGACGGTCGAGGCGATTCCGGCTCTGGCGGCGGTCGCCGTCCTGGTCGCGGCGCCGACGCCTGGCGCGGAGGGTATTCCGGCTTCGCCGGTCGCCTCTCCGGTTGCATCCCCGGAAGCGTCTCCCGTTGGTCTGCGCCCTGCTGCCTGATCGGATACTCCGAAAATTGACCGCCGCTCTGCTGCTTCTTGCCTTCTGGCTGGCAGCATGGGCGCCGGTCGGTGTCGACGCGGAAACGCACCTCGCCGGATTGGTCATCGACTACGGCGATGGCACGGTGACCTATGCCACTGTGCCGTTCGACGAGGAGACGATCGATGGCATCGAACTGCTGAGGGCGTCGGGATTGTCTCTGGTCTCCATCCCGTTCGGCGGATTGGGCGAAGGGGTCTGTTCCATCGAAGGGCACGGCTGCGGCGTTGCCGATTGCCGGCGGCTTTGCCAAACCAGTGAACCGAACTCCCCCTTCTGGCACTACTACGTGCTCGGACCAGACGGGTGGGAGCTTCAGAATCGGGGCGCCAGTGGCACGGATGTCTTGCCGGGGGACATCCAGGGTTGGTCATGGACCGGCGACGACCCAGATCTTCCCGATGTCGCCTTCGAGGTGTTGCGAGAACGATCCGGATTCGAGGAAGGGTTGGATACAGCTGCTTCGCGTACGGTGGACGCGGCCGGCATCGTGGTCACGCCGGCTTCTTCCAGCGCCCCGTGGCAGACATACGGGGCGACGGCGTTGATCCTCGTGGTGCTGATCTGCGCGGTGCTGCTCGCCGCGCGGCGGCGGCAGACGTCCAGGAGCCAGATATGAGCCGCCGGTTGGATCCGCGAACCTGGATCGTCTGGTGGGTGGCGTCGTCGTTACCGGCGCTTGTCGGTCGAAACCCGGTGCCGCTGATCACCGTGCTGGTGGCGATTGCGCTGGTGCGGGCTGTGGTTCAGCCTGACAATCAGATCGTTTCTCCCGTCATCATTCGCCTCTTCCTGATCCTGGCTGGGATCAGCGTGCTGTTCAACATCCTGACCGTCCACGCCGGCAACATCGTCTTGTTCACGCTCCCGGACCGCCTGCCCCTGATCGGGGGAGAGGTCACGTTGAATGCCGTCGTGTACGGCTTCCTGAGCGCGCTGGCGATTCTCACCTTGATACTGGCTGGGCTGACTGTTGCTGAACAGATCGCCTGGCCCCAGGTGATGCGGATGCTCCCCGATGCGTTGCTTGGGTTTGGAGCCGCCGGTTCGATCGCGCTGGCTTTCTTCCCGCAGATGATCGCGTCCTTTCGGGAGATCCGGGAGGCGCGACTGATTCGGGGAGCGCCATTGATCGGGTTGCGCGACTACGCCACCATCGTGGCGCCGATGCTTGCTCTGGGACTGGATCGCGCGGTCACGCTGTCGGAATTGCTCGAAGTGCGGGCGTTCGGCGGATCGGCTGCGCAGCGGGTCCCGGCAACAAGGCGATGGGTGCTGCCAGCAGCGGTGACGGCCCTCCTCGTTGCCGCCTATCTCTTTCTCACGGCGTCAACGATGCAAGCCGCTCTGGTCGGAGCCGTGGGCATGGCCATGCTGGTCTGGACCGTATTCGCAGACCGCTCCACGTCATCCGGACGAACTCGATATCAACGCCTAACCTGGACCAGGAGCGATTCGGTTGTCGCATCGGCCAGTGCCGTCGCGATCGCGGTGATTGCCTGGACGCTGGCCACCCATCCTGATGCGTTGCGCTATGAACCCTATCCAGATCTGACCTGGCCAGCGGCCCGGATTCCGCTCGTCGCGGGTTTGTGTCTGGTGGCGTCTCC
The DNA here is from genome assembly GCA_019637585.1 of Thermomicrobiales bacterium. Lineage (GTDB taxonomy): Bacteria > Chloroflexota > Chloroflexia > Thermomicrobiales > UBA6265 > JAHBVL01. The sequence continues at coordinate 3,831 of JAHBVL010000013.1, forward strand.
GGCGATCGTCACGCTCTATGGAGAAGGCGATCATGCCTGACCTGAAACGGGGCGCGGCGCTCATCGACCGGGTGCGGTATGCCTATCCATCGGCCACCGACGCCGCGATCGAGATGCTCTCCTGGTCGATCGAGGAAGGGACGTTCACGGTCGTCACCGGAGCCTCGGGAGCGGGGAAATCGACGCAGCTTCGCTTGCTCAACGGGCTGGTGCCCCATTTTTCGGGGGGCCGCTTCGCCGGACAGGTTTCGGTAGGGGGGCGGGACACCCGATTCGTGCCGACGCGAGATCTCAGCCGGCAGGTTGGGTTTCTGTTTCAGGAACCGGACGGACTCTCCATCGGCGGTCGTGTCGTCGATGAAATCGCGTTCGGTATGGAGCAGATCGGTGTGCCGGTCGTGGAGATGCGCCGCGCCGTCGAAGAAGCGATGACCCTGCTCGGCGTGGAGCATCTGCGATCGCGAGATATCGCGACCCTCTCCGGCGGCGAACGGCAGCGCGTGGCGATTGCGGCGGCCATGTCCATGAAACCGGCCATGCTGGTGCTCGATGAACCGACCAGCCAGCTCGATCCGGCCGGCGCTGATGATCTGGTCCAGGCTATCCAACAGCTCAACGAAGAACAGGGCGTGACGGTCGTTCTCGCCGAACACCGCCTGGAGCGAGTGCTCCCTCATGCCGATGAGCTCCGGGTTCTCGTGGCGGGAGGACCGTCGATCGACGGCGACCCCCGAAGCGTGCTGGCCGGTGCGGGCGCCGCATTCGCCCCGTCGCTGTTCAGGGCCGGACAGTTTCTTGGCTGGGATCCTCCGCCGGTGTCGGTCAAGGAAGGGCGGTTGCTTCGGGCAGGATCGCGGCTTCCGGCCGATCTGCGCGCTGGCGAGGAGACATCCCCGCCTGGATCGGTCGTGGTGAGCGTGGCTGGCGTCGATCTGGCGCACGAACACCGGCCGGTCCTGAAGGGTGTGGAAATGGCCCTTCGTCAGGGAGAGATCGTCGCCCTGATGGGACCAAATGGGTCCGGGAAGACAACGCTGTTACGCAGCCTGGTCGGGTTGCACCGAGTGTCCGGCGGGTCCATTGCAGTCCTCGATCGGCGAATCGACGACTTCGACAAGCAGGAGATCGGCCGCACGATCGGCTACCTGCCTCAGCGAGCCAGATCGGTGCTCTTCTGCGAATCGGTCCAGGAGGAGATCGATTTCTCGCTTCGCCACCGGCATGCTTCCCGCTCGCGATTGACGGACTTGCTGGAAGAGTTCGATCTGATCCATGTCGCAAACCGGCATCCCCTCGATCTGAGCATCGGGGAACAGGAGCGGCTGGCGCTGGCCGCCACACTGGCTGGTGATCCGCCGGTTCTCCTGCTCGATGAGCCGACACGGGGGCTGGATCGGGCGCGTAAAGAGCGACTCGCAGCTTCGTTGCGACGGCGAGCGGCGAGTGGGCAGGTTGTGGTGGAGGCGACCCACGACGTGGAGTTCGCCGCAGAAACCGCCAGCCGAGTGCTCCTCCTGGGAGGAGGGGAGATCATCGCGGATGGAAGCCCCCGTACGATCTTCGACGGCTCGATGGTCTATGGCACGCAAATCAACAAAGTATTCGGCCATGGAATGTTGATATTCGGCGATGTGCAAGCTGCCGTGCGTGCTCCAGAATTCGGTGATACTTCCGGGGTGCCGGAATAAGCTGGCTACGGTGCTGAGTGGTGGGGAAAATGACAGATTCTTCGATAGCGGCAATGCGAATCGATTACACCAAAGACGAGCTCGACGAGCGAGTGGTCGACCCCAACCCGTTCGCCCAGTTTTCCCTCTGGTTCGATCAGGCGCGGGCCAGCGCCAGCGGTATCGAAGTCAACGCCATGATCGTGTCTACTGTTTCTCCCGATGGCCAGCCATCCTCACGCGCCGTGCTCCTGAAGGGGTTCGACGAGACGGGACTGACCTTCTACACCAGCTATCTCAGCGCCAAGGGCGTCGATATCGCGGGCAACCCGAAAGGGTCAGCTCTCTTTTACTGGCCATCGATGGAGCGTCAGGTGCGCATTTCGGGTGAGCTGGAAAGAGTCAGCCGGGAGGAATCGGCCGCCTATTTCCAGACCCGGCCACGAGGTAGCCAGATCGCGGCTCACCTGGGCACGCAGAGTCAGGTGGTCGACGGCCGGGAATCGCTGGTCGCGCGCTATGCCGCGCTGGAGCAGCAGTTTGGTGACGATGTCATCGACGCGCCGGACTATTGGGGCGGCTACCGTCTCGTTCCGGCGTCGTTCGAATTCTGGCAGGGCCGGTCGAATCGCTTGCACGATCGCGTCCGCTACCGCCTCGAACCGCCGAACGGCTGGATCATCGAGCGACTGGGCCCCTGAGGTCCCGGCGGGAACCAGCGCCGCCAGTCGTGCGTTCAAGGTCCAGAGGGCGCGTCTCAGCGCAGCTCACCGAGTACACTTGGAGCATTGCGGAATGCGAAGGCACGTATTCCCGTCCATCCCGTCTTTTCCAGTGACCATATCTCCGGAGATCATCTGCGAATTCCGGTATGTTTGTCACCTCACCGATATGAGTACGCCCAATGACGACACCAAACCCCGAAGCTGAAGAGGTCGCCGTCGACGCTCAGCAATCTCCCGAAAAGCCCCGCCGGGGGCGCCGCAAGAACGAGCGGACACCCCGGAGCCGGTCGATCTCGCTGCCGGTGCTGATCGTCGATGAAACGATCCTTCTGCCGCACATGTCGATTCCGTTTCCCATCGAGGATGAAGAAGCGTCGATGGTGATCGACCGGGGGTTGCGCACGCCATTGCGGCAGATCCTCGTGCTGACCGAGCGGATTGTGTCGGTTCCGGCGGGTGAAGCTCCAGAAGGAGATTCCTTCACCTTGATCCCGTCCGACCTTCGCCAGGAGCAGTCCGCCCCCATCACCAGCGTCGATGGTGACGAACCGGGGGGGTGGGTGCCGGATGGTTCGGACGTGCGGCAGGAGTACGAGCTCTGCCCGGTCGGGATCATTGCCGAGGTCGGCCAGCGCATCACCCGTCCGGGTGGCGCTTCCCACGTCATCCTGCAGGGCATCAACCGGGGCATCGTCCAGGAGATCGTCCAGTACGACCCCTATCTGGTGGCGCGGGTGACCCGCCACACCGATCCCCCAGCCGATCCCGAGACCGCTGAGGCGTCGATGCTGGCGGTGCTCGAACAGATCGAGAACTACGTCAATCTGCTGCCAAACGTCCCTGAAGAAGTGCTGGCCATGATGAGAGCGGTCGACGAACCAGGCTGGCTGGCCGACCTGATCGCGTTCTCGCCCGAGTTCACGCCGGAGCAGCGCCAGGAGCTGCTGGAGGTTCTCGATCCAATCGACAGGTTGCGCCGTTTGTCGGTGCTCATTCAGCTGCGCCTGGATGTGCTGAACCTGCGCCAGCAGATCGCCATCGAAGCCCAGGCGGGTATGGACCGTCAGCAGCGCGAGTACTACCTCCGCGAGCAGATGCGGGCCATCCAGAAGGAGCTGGGGGAAGGAAGCGCCGAGGAAACGCTTGCCGGAGAGATTCGCCAGAAGATCGAAGAGTCGGGTATGCCGGACGAGGTCAAAGCCAAGGCGATGATCCAGGCCGAGCGGCTCGAGCAGCAGCACCCGTTTTCGCCGGAGATCGGTGTGATCCGGACCTACCTCGAGTGGCTGACCGACCTGCCGTGGGGCATCGAAACAGACGACCGGCTCGACCTCAATGAAGCGTCATCGATCCTCGAAGCCGATCACTACGGGCTGGAGAAGGTCAAGGACCGGATCGTCGAGCACATCGCGGTGCGAAAGCTGGCTGGTTCGAAGCAGAAAACGCCGATCATCTGTTTCGTCGGCCCTCCGGGCGTCGGCAAGACGAGTCTGGGCCGCTCGATCGCCCGGGCAATTGGCCGCAACTACGTGCGGATGTCGCTGGGCGGCGTTCGGGACGAAGCGGAGATTCGCGGTCATCGCCGGACCTACGTTGGCGCGATGCCGGGCCGGGTGATCAAGGCGTTGAAGGATGCCAAGAGCATCAATCCCGTGATCGTGCTGGACGAGATCGACAAAGTCGGGTCGGACGCGTTCCGTGGCGATCCTGCCGCGGCGTTGCTCGAGGTGCTCGATCCCGAGCAGAACGGCACCTTCTCCGACCACTATCTGGAAGTGCCTTTCGATCTCTCGAAGGTGATCTTCATCACCACCGCCAACCAGCTGGAACCGATTCCGCCGGCATTGCGCGACCGCATGGAAATCATCGAGGTGCCGGGCTACACCGAAGTGGAGAAAATGGAGATCGCCCGGCGGTTTCTGCTGCCGAAAGCGCTCGAATCGCATGGTATCGACGCGGCGCAGCTGGAGATCACCGACGACGCGCTCAAGCGGGTCATCCGCGAGTACACCAGCGAATCGGGAGTCCGCAATCTGGAGCGGGAAATCGGTTCGCTTTGCCGGAAAGCCGCCCGCAAGTTCGCCGGGGACGCGCCGCCGGAGTCGATTCATGTCGATGCCAGCGATCTCCCCGTTCTGCTTGGCGTACCTCGCTACGAATTCGGTCTTGCCGAAGAGCAGGACGAGGTCGGTGTGGCCACTGGGGCAGCGGTGACCAGCGCCGGTGGCGACCTCCTTTCCATCGAAGTGACGATCATGGAAGGCAAGGGGGAGCTGGTGCTCACCGGTCAGCTCGGCGATGTCATGCAGGAGTCGGCCCGCGCGGCGATCAGCTATGCCCGCAGTCACGCCCAGGAATTCGACATCGAAGCTGGATTTTTCGACAAGCACAACATCCACGTCCACATCCCAGCCGGAGCGATTCCCAAGGATGGTCCGTCGGCTGGTATCACGATCGCCACCGCATTGATTTCGGCCCTCACCGATCGCCCGGTGCTCCGTGATGTGGCCATGACCGGGGAAATCACCTTGAGAGGGAAAGTGCTCCCCATCGGTGGATTGCGGGAGAAGACACTGGCCGCGCATCGGGGTGGCATCAAGACCTTTGTCCTGCCGCGGCGCAATGCCAAGGACATGGCCGAGCTGCCGGATGTCGTGACCAGCGACCTGCGCTTGATCCAGGTCGGTACGATCGACGAGGTGCTCGACGCCGCGCTCAAGCCGAAGAAGAAATCGGCTCGCCCCACGCCTCGCCCACCGGCTGGCCACCTGGCGCCCGCCACGGCATAGCAGCCCCGTTTCACCGGGGCTCAGGAATGGACGAGACGGGCTTCCCGTTCGATCTGCTCCATGGTGACCCGCAAGGCGAGGGTCAACTCGTCCTCGCTGGGGATGCCGGTCCATGATTGCCGGAAGGTGAGTGGCAACGTCGCTGCGCCACCGCGCGGGGCTGGGCCGCCGGCCAGGGTCAAGCCGTTCGCGTCTGTGGTCTGAATCACGGCGGTGCGCCGTTCAGCAGACGCTCCCCACTGCAGGATCAGTGAGACGCCGGAGGGTGTCCGGGAAAATCGTCCCGCGACCGGCTCCGGCCATCCCGACGAAACCCGGGCGGCTGCGTTGTTCATCCGTTGCTCGACGGGCGTCATCTGTGCTGCGGCCGTCTGGCCCGCCCGGCTCGAACCAGCTCCCCAACTGAAGAGACCCCGGTCTTCCGGGTTGCGCACCGCTGTTCGCGCGGCCAGCCTCGCTCTGGTGCGGGGGTTGCGGAGCAGCCAGTAGCTGAGCGCGATGCCGCCAAACTGAACCGCGACGATGATCCCCGTCAGCCACGGTACGCCGCCGTCGTACATCTGCGACCAATCGCCGCTCATCCCTGTCGCCAGATCGAGCAGTGGGTAGAAGACCAGCGCATTGAGCCCCGAGATCGCCGAGAACTGGAGCAGGAGCTCGTTCCAGGCCGGTTTGAGCGGGGGCGTTTTCAGCATGACGATCGCCATCGCGATCACGATGAGCAGGATGTTGACGAACGTGCCGGCGAATGCCACGAGCATCTGCTGGACATCGCTGAAGCCTCGCGGGTCGTAGGAGACGAACCCCGCGAAAAAATAGAACCCGAAATCGACCACTTCGCCGCCGAATGACCAGATGGCGATGGCATGGCCAAGCTCGTGCAGCATCACGGAAACCGGCAGCAGGAAGAAGAAGGCTGCCTGCGTCAGCAACGCCCGGTCCTGGTGCGTCAGGTTGTTGTCGAAGACCTCTTTGCGTTTCGGCCAGAACTGCACGGCAAAGCGAACGCCGAGAGCGGCATAGAAGAGGCTGATCAGCCCAAATCCACCGAGTGGCACGATGTCTGACTAACCTCCGATTGGCGCGGTGGCCGGTTCGATGTGGCCCAGCCGCGAAAAGATCAAGAGACAGAGCGAGACGGCGAGGATCATGCTGCCACCGAGCGCGATCGACACCGACGCGCCGAATTTTTCGGACACGAGTCCGGCCAGCGCGGCGCCGAACGGCACCGACCCGGCGAAGAGTGTCATATAGATGCTCATCACCCGGCCACGCAATTCGAGCGGCGCGGTCGACTGGACCACCGTGTTGGCCATGGCCATGGTCGAGGTCATGGCGAAGCCGATCACGATGACGATCACCAACGCCAGCGGAACCGGCACGCCGAGGTGCGCAGCCACGCCCATGACGACTTCCGAAAGCCCGAGCACCGCGGCGGTGATCAGCATCCGCCTGGGTCGCGGGCTTCTGACCTTGAAGGCGAGAAACAACGCTCCGACCAGCGACCCGAGTCCCAGACTGGCCATCATCAACCCGAACGCTCCAGCGCCTCCGCCGAATTCGATTTTGGCCAGCAGCGGCATCCAGACATTGAAATTGAGCGCAAAGATCCCGCCGAACGCGACCATGACCATCGTCAGCGCCACCACCGGTGTGGCCCGCACATAGGCGAACCCCTCCTTGATTTGGGAGACACCGGTCGAACTGGAGACGCGTCGCTCTCGCTTGGGGATCTCCATCAGGAAGAGACCAGCCAGCACGCCGATGTAGCTCACCGAATTGATGGCAAAACAGATCGCCGGACCCCAGGTGGCCAGGATCAGTCCGGCCAGTGCGGGGCCGATCAGGCGGCCCATATTGAACAGGGAGGAGTTCAGCGCGATGGCGTTGGAGAGATGCTCGGGAGCCACCATATCGCCGACAAAGGCCTGGCGGGAGGGCATATCGAAGGCATTGACGATACCCAGAACGAGGGCCAGCACGTAGATGTGCCAGAGCCGGACCGCGCCGGTCCAGGTCAGCGCCGCCAGCGTGGCGGCCAGCACGCAGGAGACGGCCTGGGTGGCCAGCAGAATGCGTTGCCTGGGCACCCGGTCGGCCAGCACCCCGGCGACCAACCCGAACGCCAGCACAGGGGCAAACTGCAACACGTTCACCAGCCCCAGCTTGAGCGCCGAGCTGGTCAGGGTCAGGACCAGCCACGACTGGGCCAGCGATTGCATCCAGGTGCCGGTAACCGACACGAGCTGCCCGCCGAAAAAGAGCCGGTAGTTGCGATGCTGAAATGCTGCGAGGCCACCAGACAAGTCTGGCCGGACGCGGGGGGCGTCCACCCGGCCAAGAGGAGCTCGCATCAGGATGGGTCCGAGCAGGTGCGACGGATCATCACCGCATTGTCGCATGCCTGACAAGCGCGCGAGAAATGCGGTTGCATCTCGGCTAGAGCGACACGCCAAGCCCGAGTGCAGTCAGCACGGCGGCGGTCATTTCCGGCGCCATCAGCTTCGAGACGCGCCCATCGAGCTGCAGCATCGCCATTTGATCGATCACGGCCCCGCCCGCTCCTTGCGGTAGCGGAGCCCCGGAAGATTCCGCGACGTCGAGCAGCAGCTTCGAGGGGATCGACAATGTGACCGTGTCGACGCCATCGGCCCGGGCGGAATTCAGCACGTATGCCTGAAATGAACCGGCGTCCTGAACCAGCCCTGGCAGGACATCGGTCACGCCGGGTGCGGCCGCGAGAAATCCGATCGCTTCCTGAGCCAAGGCCCCAGCCGACGAGCTCCAGGGAGCAGAATTGAGAAGGGCCAGCAGGTCGAGATTGCGGCTGATGGTGCCCCAGGTCGGTTTTGCGGCAACAGAGGGGAAATCATCGACCATCGCCGCGTAGGCCATCGTCGACATGAGCGCGGCGATGGTGGTGGTGTTCGGGGTGCGCCGGTCGCTTTCGAGCAGGATTCCCTCGATGATCGCCGCGGCAGTCACTTCCAGGCTGTCTCCGATCAGATACTCATTGATCCGCACCCCTGCGGTGCCGGTCAACGACTGCGCGTACATGGCGTTGATCGGGAGCGGCAGTGGCGCGAATTCGATTCGCCAGGTGGCGGCGTCCGACTCCTGGGCGATGACCGATTCGACCAGCGGCGCCCAGGGGTCGATGGCGGTCAGCAGGGCGAGAGCGGCCCGGAGCTGGTTGTCGGAATAGCTCGCTTCGAACGCGTCGTCATCGAAGAGCGCCAGACTCTGCGAGCGGACCAGCGTGGTCGCCGCGTGAGCAGCAAGTGATTCGGAGAGCGCCAGTCTCATCGTTCTCTCATCGGTGGTGGTGGCTGGCCGGCGGCTGGTGTTCAGATCGAACAACGAAGTTCTGACCGGCACGAATGGCCGCGCCTCGAGATCGAGCAACGTCGCGGGGCGGAGTGTCGACTGAATCTCGGCAGATCCCGCCGTGGCGTTCAATCCGAGTGTCAGCGCCAACGAGAGCGCAGCATCCGGTGTGATGATCTGGCTGATGCCCCGGTCGAGGAGCGCCAGCAGCGCTTCATCGAAAACGGGAAAGGCTCCCAGCGATGTCTCGCCCGATATCCGCTTCAGCAAAGCCGACGCAACGGGCGATATCGCGGAAGCGTTCGAGCCGAGTGCGCCATAGAAGGGGTCCTGCAGGATCGACGCCCGGATGCTTCGCGCGTCGAACGCTTCCAGTCCCGGACCGACGAAGATATCCCCGGTCGCCGAGGTGTTGATCCCGATCTGACCGCCGCCGCGGGCGCCCATCGAATTGAGCAGCGCATACAGCTGCAAATTGTTGTAGGCGGTCAGCTGGGTACCGTCGTACGCAGCGGATGGGTCGATCAACAGCAGTTCGCCATAGGCGACGGTGTCCAGAATGTTTGCCGCCAGCTCCTCAGGTCCGGAGTTCTCGCCATCCCCGTGCAGCGACTCGTGGATGATCGCGGGGAGGAGTTGCAGTGGCGGCTCATTGACAAACACCGATGCGATCTGCATGAGAAACCGTCCACCGGTCTGGGCGGAAGGGGGATGGATGGTCGCCACGGCATTGGCGATACCCAGATCGGCGAACTCGACGGCGGCGAAAGGGAGTCCGGTTTCGTTTTTCCCGCCAATCAGAGAATCGATCACCGCCTGATACGGCTCAAGACCCGAAAGCATCAGCAGTGCGGCCCGGATCGAGGGAGCGGCGATCACGTTGACAACATCCGGGTCGTCGAACCGGGCGAGAACCGCCTGGACATTCATCGCCGGAAGCCCGCGCAAGGTGAGAAACGCGGCGAGCTCATTTCGTGCCTGAGCCTCGTCCAGGATCGCACCGGTCGGCCCTAGGGAAAAGGCTGGGTTCAGGTTCCAGTTCAGGATGAGAGGCCGGGAGCGGAGGAGCTGACTGCCATCCCAGCTCGGGTCGATTGGCACGACCACGAGATCGGCGATTTCGTTCTCAGTTGCCTGTTGGGAGGAGGGTTGCGGCAGAGGCAGATAGCTCGCCGGTCCTGGTGCAGCAGTCGCTGCGGTGAGCGGGATCGCATTGGCCAGGACGCCGATGAAGATCAGCAGACCGAGCAGCAGGTGAAGACGGCGGGAAGCCAACGGAGTGCTCCTGAGAGGGTTCGGTTCGCAACACGCGAATCCTACCCGTTCGGTGGCCGGGATGCGACCAAAATCATGATCAGGTCAAAGCGTCGATCCCCAGTCCCTCCGTTGCCGCCCATTCGACCCAACCCCGGTCGTAGGTCAGCACTCGCTCGAACCCCAGCGTTTTGAGCACGAGCCAGGAGAGAGCCGTGTCGACCCCGAACCGTCCATAGACGACGATGTCCCGGTCGGAACGCAAACCAAGTGGTGCGATCTGGGTGCGCAGCCCTTCCAGCGGCAACAGCGCGTTGGAGTCCGGATCGATCATCCCATCCCAGGGCCAGCGTTGGGCCGTGGGAATGGCGCCCAGCGGGAGTGCGCCGTTCAGGGTGTCTCGCTGCTCCTCTGCGGTGCGGATATCGAGGATCGTGGTATCGGCCCGGGCGATGCGATCGGCAAGCGCCTCGGTGACAACGTAGAACCCCTCTTGGGGATCGACTGCGGGTTGGACCTCCGGCGGAGACGGAGATCCTGCCTCCGCGTCTTCGCCGAGATCGCGCCAGCCTTGCAGTCCTCCATCGAGAAGCGACACATCGGGAAACCCGAGCAATCGAAGGAACCAGACGATGCGGGCAGCGCGAAACCCGCTGGTGTCGTCATAGACCACGATCGAGTCGGCCGGTTCTACGCCGAACCGGCGAATGACCTCGAGTCGCTGACTCTGCTCGAACCCCTGCGTCACCACGGCCCCGAACACGGGATAGTTGGCATCGACCGTGTCCTGCCAGAAGACGTGCGTCGCACCCGGGATGTGTCCATTGCGCCAGATTCGCAACGGGGAAGCGTCGAGCAATCGAAGTCGAGATGACGGATCCTCCAAGCGCTCCAGGAGGGCCTGGACGTCGATCAGAAAAGGGTATCCCGGGGTCTGGGCAGCGATCCGGGCAAGCGGCCGCCCGAAGGCAAACGCCGCTGCCGTGCTGATCGCGGTCCGCCTGGTGAATGCGGGAGCCATGCTGATCTCCTGTGCGAGGCGCTATGTTCTGGCGAGCGCCGTTCGTGATTCTGCACGAAATGGCAATTCTTCTGGGCGGGGGAGTGTGTGAAAGCGCCATAAATGGCGAGGCTACGCATCTCCTTCATGTCGCGCCGGTGCCGGAGGCGGTCACGACGACCAGGACCATAGACAATGAGGCGCCTCGTATTGAGGCGCCTCAACGCTGAACGACCTGGTATTGCCGACCTAGCTGGCGAGCTCCCAGGTGATCTGGACATCGACAGAGACGGTGGTCGATCCAGCTTCGATGGCGACGGACGACTCCATCGCCGCGCCGCCGGCGCCGCCCATGGCCACGGGGATCGGGTTGGGGCCGAAGGTCTCGCTGATCGAAACGATGTCGCCGAGACTCATCCCTGCGGCGGCGGCGAGCTGCTCGGCCCGTCGCTGCGCGTCCTGCACCGCGAGTGTGCGAGCCTGATCTGCTGCTTCACCAGAGTCGGTGACGATGAAGTTGACGCCGTAGATCGTGTTCGCTCCCGCTTCAACGACGGCATCGAGTGTCGCGCCGACGGCATCGATATCGCGAATCGTCACATTGACGGTGTTCGAGACCTGAAACTGGTTGATGCCGGATGGCATGCCATTCTCATCCCAACTCTGAATCACCTGAACATAATAGCCAGCAGTCTGAATGTCCTGGCTTTCGATCCCCTGTGCTTCCAAAGCGGCCAGGATGGCGGTCATCGTCTCATTCGCGGTCGACTGGGCGACGGAAAGGGTGTCTTCGGTGATGGTCACGCCGGCGGTCACCGACGCCGCGTCGGGGGGCACCATCACCGCGCCATGGCCGACCACGGTGATTGTCGGACCACCAGCCGACGTGGGCACGGTGGGCGTGGCGTCCTGGGCGATCGCGCTTCCCGTCGCCAGAAGCGTGGAAAGCACAAACGCGCCGAGAATGGCTGCGACGCGAACATTGCCGAATGATGGAATCCTGGGTCTCATGCTGTCCTCCTTGACGAGCGTTGCCGCCTGCGGGTCCATCCCGCGCCGGCCAGATCGATCCTCTGTTCTTTCAACGAATCCTCGCTTCAAATGGTTCCACGGAAACTCACAGCTTCTGCCGGTTGCTCCACCTGAGCCAGAGCAGGGTGACCAGCAGGAGGCCCAGAAGAGCGAGCAGAACGGCCTGAGCGACTTGCCAGCCCGACCATCCATCGGTCTGGGTCGCACCGTCGTCTCCCGATTCTGCAACCGGAGTGGCGGTCGGGGAGGGGGGCAATGGAGTCGCCGGCGCGACTGTCGCCGAAGCAGCTTCCTGCTGCAAGCCTGCCGGACCCGTTGCGGACACCTGCGCTTCTTGCGGCATCGCAGCCGGGGCTGAGTCGAAGGCGGCCGAGTCCGCCGCTGCTTCCGATTCCGTCGATTCGGCTCCGCCGCCCAACGCCGGTTCCGCCGCCTCCTCCTGATCCGAGGCTGCGGCATCAGTGACCGCCGAGCGGTTGGCGGAGGTGTCTCCGTCGGCTTCGAGCGATTCTGTCTCCGCGGGAAGGGTGGCCGCCTCAGTCGACAGCGTCGTGGAAGCGGCGGGAGCGGAATCGCGGGTACTCTCGTTTCCGTTTCGTCCCGACCACTGGTCTCCGGCGGTTGCGGCGACGAAAAGGAGGAAGACGCCCAGCGTTGCGGCCCGCAGCGCAGGCAGCGCTGGCATCAGAACCGACCGGAGTCTGCCGCCAATGCCCGGACTTCCAGCGATGATCGGCGGAGGGGCGGCAGGCGCGGGTTTGGGAACCTCGATCTGGAACGACCGGGCCGGCACGGGATCGGGAAGGGCGCCGAGGAGATTCACGGTCACCTGCAGCTCCGCAAGGTGCTCCCGGCAGTCAGCACAGGCTGTTAGATGCGCGCGCACCTCTGCCTCGACCGCTCTATCGTCGCGGTCGATCAGCGCGTCGAATCCCTCTCTGGTGAGGTGTCCCGTTTCGTCGAACCAGTTCGTGTTTCGCTCGTTGGTCATCATTGCTCAGGGAAGCCAGCGCTTCCTACCTCGTCTTTGGAGAAACGACGTTGAGACGGAATCAGTTCCCGTGCATCCGGGCGGCTCATGATCTGTTGCCGCAACCGTTCACGCCCTCGGGAAACGCGCGATTTGATCGTCCCCGGGGGCACCCCGGCGATGACGGCTGCTTCCTCATAGGTGTGCTGCATGACATCGAAAAGGATCACGGCCAGACGCTGGTCCGGCGGGAGGGTGTCGAGCGCTGCCTGGATCGCTTCCGAGAGATCGAGCCGCTCGGTGAAAAGGACTGGATCGGATGATTCGCTGTCGTCGACCACTGGAATCTCGGAATCATCCTCGTCGTTCGTCAGTGTGCCGACGGGATGGCGCGATGTGGCGCGCAAGCGGTCGTAGCATCGGTTGGTGGCGATTCTGAGCAACCAGCCTTTGAGTGAGCCATCTTCATAGGAACGGAGTGCCTGCCAGGCCCGTATGAAGGTGTCCTGGGCGATATCCTCGGCATCGGCCGCGTTGCCCATCATCCGATAGGCGAGCCCGTATACCGAGCGCTCGTACCTCTGCACGACAAAGTTGAACGCGTTGGCGTCGCCCTCCTTAGCCGCGGCGACCAGCACCGCGTCGTCGCAGGAGGCGTCGATTCGCACTCTTTCCGTTCGTCCCCGGCGGAACATGTCGGGCGTTCGCTCCTTGCCGGCAGGCGTTCTGCCAGACAGGTCGATGATACGCCACTGGCGTAGAGTGGATCGGCGCGCCGTTAGTGTACGTACACTGTGTCGAAAGAGATATTCAGGGGGCGAATGGAGGGAAAAGAGAAAGTCCCGACAAGCCTCGCAGTGAAAGCTTCCCTGACCAGGAGGTTTCCCAGAGCACGCCCCGCAACGGCTAAGGTTCCCCTGCTGGTCCCGAGACAACCTGGATTCAAAGCACTACCCCGCATTTGTGCTCTGCCCATTGGCCGTTCCGGTGGGAAGCCGATTCAGCTCGGCTCCTCGGGACTGCACGTACACTATATACGTACACCAAACCGGTGTCAAGGAATTCCCGAAAATTGCTCGATCCTACGAGCGGAGCTCCTTGATCACCTCGCCGATCGTCTCGATCGATTCGACCGTGAAGGGGTCGGTCCAGAGCATGACGTGGCTCACACCCGCAGCAGCATAGGCAGCCAGGAAATCCGCCGTTTCCCGCACCGTCATTGGCTTTGGCTCAGAGACCTTGCCATTCAGCCATACCCCGACGGCTCCCGGCAGATCGACGAAAACGCAGCATGATCGGGCAATGGAATCGCGATCGCGGCCGGTGTTGTCGCATGCAGCATCAAGGGCGGCGAGACGGGGCAGCGCTTCGTCGACCGACCGGGTCCAGGTGGTGTTCCAGATGTCGGCGTGTTTGGCCGCAAGTTGCAGCATCCGGGGGCCGTCGGTACCGACCATGATCGGTAGCTGGCCGTTTCTCGGTCCTCGCGGCCGGAGGTGGCAGTTCGGCGCCGACTCGTATGTTCCGGTGAAGTCGACCTCACCATGACGGATCAGGTTGTAGATGATATGGAACTGCTCTTCGAACCGGCTGGCGCGATGGTCGTACGGGAATCCGTAGGTGGTGAACTCGGGTTCGTGCCAACCGGCGCCGAGACCAAGAATCAGGCGGCCATCGCTCACTTCGTCCAGAGTCTCGGCCATTTTGGCCATGAGCGCCGGGTTCCGGAATCCGGCGCAGGCCACCAGCGGACCGATCTCCACGCGGGAAGTCGCCTGGGCGATCGCCGAGAGGAGAGTCCAGGCTTCCCATCGCCCCTGGATTGGCACATCGGGAAAGTCGAAGATCATGTGATCGGCGACCCAGATGGAATCGAGACCGGCTCGTTCGGCGGTCACAGCCAGCTCCAGCACGTCTTTCCATCGAAATGCCGTGGGGGTCATCGACCCATCCCCGTTTGGAATATTGAGTCCCACCTTCAGTTTTGCTGGGTCCAACGCCGCCATATCACAACTCCATTTTGAAATCGACCACAAAACGTGCTGACGCATGGTACCGAAGAACGATGTACGCAGGATGGGCAGCGACTAGAATTGAGAGCGCCGCAGTATCGCCGGACTGTGCAGTCGGGGCGTGACGGCGCCGGGGTGCACACACGTGGAACTACTCATCGCCGGGCTTGGGTTGGGATCGGGCTTGGCTATTGCTGGATTTCTCCTGCGTGAAGCAGGGCTGAGCAAGCGTCTGTCGCTGCCGCTCTGGTTCGCCGATGCCGGTCTGGCCCTGATGGGCGCTGCCGTGACCGCCTGGTTGCTGATGGCGGCGGCGATCAGCGCCGATCTCGAGCAGGAGGTCGGGGTTGCCCTTATTGCCATCGGCGCGGTGATCGCCGCAGTTATCGGCATGATCCTGGCGCGACGAGCAGCGTCGGTGCGGATGGCGGTCGCTGCTCAAACCGGACAGTGGCCAGCTGGCCGGCAAACCCAGGTGATGCCACTTTCCGATGTACAGGTAGAGTCAGCGGTTCACCATCAACAGCCGCTCGACGACCTGCCAGAAGACCAGCCTCCGGCAGTCGGCGATGTGCTCGCTGCTGACGAAGCCGCACCCGAACCCAAGCGGGACTGGGAGGCCATCTGGCGGGAGACGTGGGGAAGTATCGAGACTCCCGGCGAAGCGGAGACTGGCACGCAAGCTCCGGAATCAGCGGACAACGCCGCGACGGCTCGCCTGACCTGGGCGGGTGAGTCGAACGGTGAGGAGACGCCGTCTCAGCCGGAGGCACCGGCGGAGCAATCCCCAGACGAGGCGACCAGCACCAGTTCCAACCCGGAACGTGCCTCGTCGACCTGACCCGCCCCGCCCGGACTCACATCGGGACTATGACGATCCCAGCTTCGTGAGATAGGTGGCGAACACCGACCGGGCGTCGGGAAGGAACGAAGGATCGAACCATTCATTGGGCGCGTGATTGCGGCTTCCGGGCAATGAGAAACCCAGCGTCACGGTGTCGATGCCAAGTTCCTGCCGGAACACCTCGGTGATCGGAACGGTGCCCCCTGAGCGGACAAATCGTGGTTCATGCCCGAAGACCTCGGCAAGCGCTGCCGCCGCGACCGCCAGAACCGGCGCGTCGGTATCGAGGAGGTAGGGGTTTGCCGATCCCTTGAGCGGATCGACCGTGACCTCGGCAAAGGGAGGGGTGTGACGCTCGATATGGCGTTTGAGGAGCTCCATCACCCTCTCCGGCGTCTGGCCGGGAACAAGGCGACAGGTGATCTTGCCGTGAGCCTGGCATGGCGTCACCGTTTTGGCGCCCTGCCCCTGATACCCGCCCCAGATGCCGTTGAAATCGACGGTCGGCCGGGTCCAGCGGCGCTCGAGCAGCGAGTATCCCGGTTCTCCCCAGAGACCGAGAACGCCCGCTTCGTGCTGATACCCGCCTTCGTCGACGGGAATGGCCGCGATCGATCCTTTTTCCTTGTCAGTGAGCGGGCGGACATCGTCGTAGAACCCTTCGACGGCCACCGTCCCATCCGGTTTATGAAAGGTCGCCGCCAGCTGAATCAGCACCTGGACGGCGTTCGGCACCGCCGCCCCGTAGCTCCCTGAGTGCAGATCGGTCGTGCCGGTGCGAACATCGATCTGACAGCCGGTCAGCCCCTTCAGTCCGACGCAGAGCGATGGTGTTTCCCGTCCCTGCATTCCTCCGTCGGCCGAAAGCGCGACATCGGCTTTCAGCTGATCCCGCCGTTGCCGAACCACTGCCGGCAGATTTGGGCTGCCGATCTCCTCTTCGCCTTCGAAGAGAATGAGCAGATTGACTGGCAGCTGTCCCGATGTCTTGGCGATTGCTTCGATCGCCTGGATTAGGGTCAGCATGTTCGCTTTCATATCAGACGAACCGCGGGCGTAGAGCAACCCGTCGCGCAGCGTCGGTTCGAATGGCGGTGATTCCCAGAGATCGAGTGGTTCGACCGGCTGGACATCGTAGTGACCGTAGAGGAGGAGGGTCGGTTTGCGCTCATCGGTCACCCAGCGACCGAAGACCACCGGATGGCGTGGTGTGTCGATCAGCTCGAGAAAGGGGACTCCCGCTGCCCGTAGCCGCCGCCTCACCCATTCCGCCGCTTTGCGCACATCCTCGGCTCGCTCTGGCGCGGTGCTCACACTGGGAATGCGGAGAAAGTCGAGGAGCTCTTCGTCGAATCGCTCCTGATTCTGTTCGAGATACGACTGCCAGTTCACGCTTGTCCGCTCCCCCCGATGGCGCCGTTCATTCCGACAATTTCACTTCGAGCAATCCCGGCCGGGACAGAACCACCGCCAGCTCCCTGCCGCCGTCCCAGGCGAGAAGGTCCTCTTTTTGCAGCGCTCGGTCGAGCATCACCTGCAGGCGAAGCACCCCGGCAGCGAACTCGCGCGGCTCGACGCGGGAGACAAATGAGAGGTCGTCCAGGTATGACTTGAGGCTGAGCGCGGTCGCGGCGTTCGGCACGCCATGCACAAGGAGCACGAATCTGCCCGGTTCGCTGTCGATGGGGAGATCACGCCCAGTGGAGGATGGAGCCGGTTCCGCAACCAGCGGTTTCTCCTCTTCGGCAGCCTCTGGCTCGGGAAGGGACACAGGCTCGGTCACCGGGATGACGTTCTCCAGTTCCGGTTCGTCGATGCGTGACGCCAATTCCGGAGTCAACGAATTCGGGAGCGCCGGAAACGCCACATCGGGATGCAACTCTGCTTCGAGCGCGTCGATGGCGTCGGTCAGTCGCCGGGCCAGTCGCTCCGCGGTGCCTTGCAATGCGGTCACGTCGTCGAGCAATCCAGAGTAGAGCGACCTGAACGACTCGACCTGCGCCGCCCGGATCGCCTGGGCGCTCTCGGCGGCTTCCGCCGATTCCCGGGCGGTTCGCTCTCGCAATTCGATCGCTTCACGGAGGATGGTTCCAGCGTCGCCGACGCTCTTCTGGATCAATTGATCGAAGGATTCGTAGTACGCCAGGCGTTCGCGCAGTCTGTCGAACTCTGCGTCTGAATGGGCGTCGTGCATATCGGTCATCGAACCGTTGCTTCGTCAGGATTGGCGGTCCATACAGGTGGACGGCGCGGAGACAGATTGATCAGCCGTCGGGCAGTGTATCACGGTCAATTTTCACGATCGCCGCTGCGCAATTTTCGTTTGACGGATTCCGTCATTTCTTCATGGACTCGCCTACAATTGCGGAAATGAACGACTTGCTTTCCCTGGCCCGGGAGCGCGTTGTTGTCTATGACGGCTCGATGGGCGCCACAATCCTCAACATGCAGCTCACCGCCGAAGACTATGGCGGCAAGGAAGGCTGCAACGAGTTCCTCGTCTTTCACAATCCGTCGATCATCGAGGGGATTCACGCATCCTATCTCGAGCTCGGCGTGGATGTCATCGAAACCGACACCTTCGGCGGCAGTCAGATCAAGCTGGAGGAGTATGGTCTCGGCGATCAAACCTACGCGCTGAACAGGGCCGCCGCCGCGCTGGCCAGGAAGGTCGCCGACGCCTATTCGACTCCCGCTCACCCCCGCTTTGTCGCCGGTTCGATCGGTCCCACCGGCTTGCTGCCAGCATCTGAGGATCCGATGCTGGGACAGCATCGCTTTCGAGAGGTCGTCGACCTCTTCCTCGATCAGGTCAGGGGGCTTGTCGATGGCGGAAGCGACATCCTGATCGTCGAAACGGTGCAGGACATCCTGGAGCTGAAAGCGGCATTTCACGCCATCCGGCTGGTCAGCGAAGAGCGGGGCAAGGGCATTCCGGTCCATGCGTCCCTGACGCTCGATACCTCCGAGCGGATGCTCCTCGGCACCGACATCGCGGCTGGTTTGAGCATCGTGGAGCATCTGGGACCGGACGTCGTCGGACTGAACTGCTCGACTGGGCCTGAACATATGCGGGAACCGGCTCGCTATCTGGGAGAACACTCGACCAAACCAGTCGCCATCATTCCCAATGCCGGAATTCCGGTCAATGTGAATGGTCTGGCCGTTTTTCCGCTCGAACCTGAGCCGATGGCCAGGCAGCTGCGCGAGATGGTCGAGAACTTTCAGGTCGGCATCGTTGGCGGTTGTTGCGGCACCACGCCCGATCACCTGCGCGAGCTTCTGAGGGAGATCGCATCCCGGCCGGTCACGGTCCGGCCAACGGCTCCGCGACGTCAGATCGCGTCGATGATCCGCGCGACCGACATGATGCAGGAACCGGCGCCGATGATCGTTGGCGAACGCCTGAATGCCCAGGGCTCCCGCAAGGTCAAGCGTTTGGTGCTCGCTGATGACTACGACGGGCTGCTCGAAGTCGCCCGGATGCAGGTCGACGAAGGCGCCCATGCCCTCGATGTCTGCATGGCCCTGACTGAGCGTGCGGACGAGCGGGAGATCATGCGTCAGTTGGTCAAAAAGCTGGCGCTCAGCGTGGAAGTGCCGCTGGTCATCGACTCCACCGAACCCGATGTGATCCAGGATGCGCTGGAGCAGTATCCGGGCCGGGCGATTGTCAACTCGATCAACATGGAAAACGGCAGAACCCGGATCGAATCGGTCATGCCACTGGTCATGGCCCACGGTGCGGCTGTGGTTGCACTGACCATCGATCAGGTTGGTATGGCCAAGACGGCCGGGCGAAAGGTCGAGGTCGCCAGGGCGATTCACGACATCGTGACGACACAGTATGGCCTGCCACCCGAGGATCTCATCTTCGACGCACTGACATTCACCCTGGCCACCGGCGATCCCGAGTTCGCCAATTCCGCCGTCGAAACGATCGAGGGGATTCGCCAGATCGAATCCGAGCTGCCGGGGGTGTTGACGATCCTGGGCGTTTCCAATGTGTCGTTCGGTCTCTCTCCCGCGGGCCGCCGGGTTCTGAACGCGGTTTTCCTCTATCACGCGGTGCGAGCGGGGCTGGATATGGCCATCATCCATCCCAGCCATGTCCTGCCCTTTTCGGAGATCCCCGCGCAGGAACGGGATTTCGCTGAGGATCTCGTTTTCAACCGCCGGCCGGACGCGCTCCAGCGCTTCATCGAGTTTTTCGAGGGGCGAGAAGAAACAGTCGCGGCAACCGGGCCAGATCCTATGGCCGAGCTGCCGGTCAGGGAGCGACTGCACTACCGGATCCTTCATCGAAAGAAAGAAGGGGTCGAAGGAGATATCGACCAGGCGATCGCCGACTCAGGCGACGCGGTCGAAGTGCTGAACAATGTGCTCTTGCCAGCGATGAAAGAGGTCGGCGACAAGTTCGGCGCCGGCGAGCTGATTCTGCCCTTCGTCCTCCAGTCGGCCGAGGTGATGAAGCGTGCGGTGTCGAGGCTGGAAACCTACCTCGAGCGCCAGGAGGGCGTATCCAAGGGGATCGTCGTGCTGGCCACCGTCTATGGCGACGTCCACGATATCGGCAAGAACCTGGTCAACACCATTCTGACCAACAATGGCTACACCGTGCACGACCTGGGCAAACAGGTGCCGGTGACCACGATTATCGAGAAAGCGGTCGAGGTCCACGCATCGGCCATCGGACTGTCGGCTTTGCTCGTCTCGACCAGCAAGCAGATGCCGCTCTGCGTTGAAGAGCTGCGGCACCGCGATCTTGGATTTCCCGTGATGATTGGCGGCGCCGCCATCAACCGACCCTATGCCCACCGGACGCTCTACGCCGGCGGCGAGACGCCATACGAATCAGGCGTCTTCTACGCGCGCGATGCCTTCGAAGGTTTGTCGATCATGGACCAGCTCATCGATCCAGGGCAGCGATCGACGCTGGTGGCCGAAACGTTCGCGGCCGCCGAAACGGCGCTGAAGAAAGGGGTGCGCGACTCCTTCAAAGCGCCAGTCGAGGCATCCGAAGTCGTCCGCTCGTCTGTGCCACAGGTGGAACCGCGGTCGCCGCCATTTTGGGGTGTTCGTCAGCTCGACGACATTCCGCTGGCCGACGTCTGGCCCCACCTCGATCTGAAAACACTCTTCCGCCTTCACTGGGGAGGAAAAGGGTTGAAGGACGAGGAATGGGTCCGGATGCTGCGCGAGGAATTCAATCCCCGGTTGGCCCAGATGAAAGAGGACGCCGAACGAACCGGCTGGCTCGAACCCCGGGTGCGGTATGGGTACTTCCCGGCGAATGGGGATGGAAACGATCTGGTCATTTTCGATCCGTCGGATTCGGCTGCGGAGCTGGCGCGGTTCAACTTCCCGCGCCAACCCGCCCGGGAGCGGCTCTGCCTGGCGGACTACTTTCTGCCGATCGAAACAGGCAAGCGCGACGTGGCTGTGCTGCAGCTCGTCACGCAAGGAGCCAAGGCCACACAACGCACGGAGTCGTTGCAGGCGGCCAGCGAGTATTCCGAAGCGTTCTTCAGCCATGGGTTGAGCGTCCAGAGCGCTGAAGGGCTCGCTGAGCTCATCCACCAGCGGGTCCGATCGGAGCTCGGCATCGGACCGGAAACCGGCAAGCGCTATTCCTGGGGCTATCCCGCCTGTCCGGACCTCTCACAGCATGCGATCGTCGACCAACTCCTGGGAAGCGCGCTGATCGGTGTGTCGATCACCGACGGCTTCCAGTTCGACCCGGAGCAGACCACGGCCGCGCTCGTCGTGCACCACCCCGACGCGAAGTACTACGCTCTGGCCCGAACGGGCGGCGAGGAGTAGAAAATGCTGGAGGGGAAGATCTTCCTTCGACGGTCAGACAACTCCCTTGTTGCGCTGTCGGAACAACCCTATGAAGCTGAAGAGCTTCTTCAGCATCTCCTCGCAGAGCACCCAGATCTACTGGCGGGGGATCAGATCGATGCCGAAGCCCCGCGCAAGTGGCTCTTCGTGGGAAGAGAGATCGGGATTCCCGGTCAGTCAGAAGGGGGAGACTGGTGGTCTCTCGACCATTTGTTTTTGGACCAGGATGTTATTCCAACCTTCGTCGAGGTCAAGCGGAGCGCTGATACGCGATCACGGCGTGAAGTCGTAACGCAGATGCTGGACTATGCTGCCAACGCCACCGAGTACTGGCCAGTATCGAGAATGCGTGAGGACCATGCCAAACTCTGTGAAGCGGCGGGCGTGGACCCTGAGGATCACTTCGCCCAAGTGTTTGGACCTGGCATTGAGAACGGTACCGAAGAATACTGGCGGCAGGCGGAGCGCAATCTGCGCGAGGGACGGATACGGCTTCTTTTTGTAGCCGACCGTATCCCGGTCTCATTGCGCCGCATCATCGAGTTCCTCAACCACCAAATGGATCCGGCGGAAGTGCTTGCCCTTGAAGTGCGGCAGTTCGTTGGAGCCGCCGGAGGAGAAGGGCTCCAAACGCTCGTTCCGCGAGTTATTGGCCAAAGCGAATCCCTTCGCAAATCCTCGGCGGGTGTCGCGTTGCGTCGGAAGAGGCTCCCAGAGATCTCCGCGGAAGAGATTGTGAGTCGATTCCCGGAAGCTGCTCGGGACGTGATTGTCTCGCTCCTGAGGAAGTCCAGAGACCTAGGATGGTCGGTAAGGACGAAGGCGCACACATCAACACAGAACGTCGAACTGGGAGTTACACAGGAGACAACGGCCTTCGCGGCCGGTAGCGATGGGTACTTCTGGAGTTATCTCAAGGATCCAATGACAGTCGGAAGACTCTCGGTCGAGGAGAGGGCCGCGTACTATTCGCTGATTCGCGAAATCGATCCGACCCGATCTCCCGAGTCGAAGGGGAGCGTCGGAGTGAGAGTTCAGAATCTGACATCTCCCGAGAGCCATCAGCGACTGCTCGCTCTATTTGAGATGGCGGTCGGTGCCTCTGAGCGAATGAGCTCTGGGGATCAGCGCGAGGCAGTTCGGCGCAGCACCGAGTAATCGATCAGGACGACCCCTTCCTCATTGATGATTCGGCATGCGGCGTCGGAGATGACGAAGTCGAGATCCGTTTGCCGAACGCGCCAGCCGTCTGGTTCGAGCGCTTTTCCTTCGTCATCGCCAAGACCCGGGTGGACCGCCCATTCGGACAGACCGGACGGCAATTGCCTTAGCATCTGCTCGAGTATCTGCTGCTTACCTTCGATCGGTATCCCATAACTGTCGAGTACAGATCGGTCGACCGCTGGGAGTCCTTTCTGCACCACGAAAGCCGCATGTTTCTGTGTGTGCGTTCGGACGGCCAATCCGTACTCCCTGGCAAGCGAAACAGTGAGCTGGAAGATGTCCTCGCGCCCGCCGTCGTAGAGGCAATGCCAATCGAGATGCTCTGGTCGGAGGCCGATGGCCAGAACTCCATTGATCTGCGCCCGAAACTCAAGCTCGACGTCCTCGATTGTCGCCTGGCCGAGAAGGGTGGACGATTGGGAGTTCCGGAAAAAGTAGCCTTCGTCGTCCAGCAACGATCTCACCTTGTCGCGAGACGCTCTCGGTCCCCAGCGCATCGAATCATGCTCGCTGACGATCGTCAGGTGAATTCCAAACGGCAGCGCAGGATTCTCCCGCAGCAACCGCACAGCATGGGGAGCCCACGGACAGGGAAGCATCAGGCTGGTCGAGGTGAGGATCCCCTCCCGGAAGGCGCGAACTGTCGCCACATTTCCCTGATGACTCATGCCGAAATCATCGGCATTCACGATCAGAAGGCGGGCATCGGCCGAATAGCCTAGGAGCTCATTCGTCTTCGCTGTGGACATGGAGGCCCTCCATTGCAAGAGAATCAAGGAACATTGTCGCCCATGTGAGCGGCTCGGTCCTGAGGATGCGTTACCATGACCGGCGGTGAAATCGACGTTGTCTATGCCACAGAAAGGCCCAGCCCGGTTGTCTACGCAGAGCTTCTACATTACGACGGCTATCGACTATCCCAACGGTGAACCCCACATCGGGCATTCGCTGGAAAAGATCGCCGCCGACGTCGTCGCCCGGTATCACCGGCTCCTGGGAGACGACACTGCGTTCTGCATGGGCCTGGATGAAAACAGCCAGCACATTCTGCGATCGGCAGCGGCTAACGACGTATCCCCCAAGGCGTGGACCGACCGGATGGAAGTGGCCTTCCTCAAGGCGTGGGACGCGCTCGATATCAGCGTCGACTCCTGGACGCGAACCACCGAGCCCCGGCACTTTCGCGCTTCCACCGAGCTCTTCGAACGCGCTCAGCGCAACGGCGACATCTACAAGTCGGCGTATGCCGGATGGTACTGCCCGAACTGCAACAACTACTACACCGAAGCTGAGCTCGTCGATGGGCGTTGCCCGAACCATCCCACCATCGAGCCCGACTGGCTGGAAGAAGAGAATTACTTCTTCGCGCTGAGCAACTACACCGAGATTCTCAAAGAGCATTTCCGGGCCAATCCCGACTTCATCACCCCCGATGTCTGGCGACCAGAAATGGAAGGGTTGCTGGCCAGCGGCTTGAAGGATTTCTCCGTGTCCCGGCAGGTGCGGGAGGGACAGGAAGCCTGGGGCATCCCGGTGCCCGGCGATCCGTCACACGTCATGTATGTCTGGTTCGACGCATTGACGACTTACCTGACCGCCATCGGGTTCCCCGACGATGCGGAGCGGTTCGACACCTACTGGCCGGCCGATTCACAGGTCATCGGCAAGGACATCACCCGGTTTCACTGTCTGTACTGGCCGGCAATGCTGTTGTCGGCCGGGTTGCCGTTGCCTCGCCGGATCGTGGTGCATGGTTTCATGACCCTGGAGGGGAAGCGCATCTCCAAAACAACCGGCAATTCGATCGATCCGGTCGAGCTGGTGGAGGAGTTCGGGGCGGATCCGATTCGCTACTACCTGATGCGCGAGGTGTCGCTCGCGTCGGACGGCGATTTTTCGCGGGTGAACCTGATTCACCGGTACAACAACGACCTGGGCAACGATCTTGGCAACCTCCTCAATCGTGTGGTGTCGATGATCGGTCGATACCGGCAGGGAACGGTGCCCGCGCGGGGCGAAGCAGGAGAGCTGGAGCGGGATCTGGAATCGGTCGCCGGCGAGAGCATCAGCCACGGCCGGCGACTGATCGAGGTCTGGGATCTCGATGATGCGCTCACGGCGATCTGGCAGCTGGTGAGACGGACGAATCAGTATCTGGAGGAACGCCAGCCCTGGAAGCTGGCCAAGGATCCGGAACGAGCAGCAGAGCTCGACACCACCCTCTGGTCAGCGGCCGAAGGGACCCGTCTGGCTGGGTTGATGCTGGCGCCGTTCGTTCCGGCGACCGCGGACCGGATCATGGGTCAGCTGGGGCTAACGGCGATCGAGCATGGCGATCTGGTGAAGCTGGGTCAGTGGGGGGCGGTCGAGTTTGGATCGGTTGCCGCCCCGGAGCCGCTCTTTCCGCGAATTGAGGTTGAGTAGGGCTTCACTGCCTATCTGGCAGTGAAGCGATCGCTTTTCTCAGTCTGGCGTTTGGTGCAGGCGGATTCTCGATCAGATCGATGATGCGTGTGAAGTCGCGGGTGGATACCCGGATCGACTCTGCTCGTTCGAGAACCTCATTTGTTTCCGGCGGTGGCGAATCGGTGACGAAATTCAATAGCTCGATATTGCGGATTGCGGGCATCCGAGCAATGTTCGCCTCAACTCTCTTGCGTGGCATACGGGACTCCCAACTCGTACTTTGCAGCGATCTCATTGCCTTGTAGTCGCAGACCCCCGTGTCTGCACTCGTATGGGAGACGCTGCGATCGGTCGCCACCAGCCTCATGCACAACAACCGCCACAACGCATCGGCAAGCGAAGAGAAGTCGCCACCAGTGGACGCGTTGTGTCCCTGGAAAAGCAGACACGGGGAGCGTGTCTCAGAAATCGCTCTCGACCTGACACACCATGGCGGACAGGTGGTGAGAAGTCGGCGAAAATACCGATCAACGGAGAGACGCTCGCCACAATCAGGAAGCCGCCATGCCGCAACGTTCATTCAGCCGGGATCAGCACTTCTTGCTGCCGCCGTCGCTCGATGACCTGATCCCTGCCACCCATCCGCTGCGATTCATTGCGCTCTTTGTCGAGGATCTGCCGGACACGGAATGGCAGGCGCTCCTGGGGACCGTGACGAGACCACACCGGCGGGGCGCACCACGGTATGCCCCCGAGGTGCTGCTGAGTGTCTGGCTGGCGGGATTTACGGTGGGCATCCGAAGTTCGCGCAAGCTGGAAACCGCCTGCCGGTATGACCTGGCCTTCATCTGGCTGACCGGCAACCAGCGACCAGACCACAACACGCTGTGGCGTTTTTATACCGAGCACCGGGACGCCATGCGGCGCTTGCTGAAGCGGACGGTGCAGGTCGCGGTGGCGGCGCACCTGGTGGATCTGGGGCTGCAGGCGGTGGATGGGACGAAGGTGCTGGCCAATGCGGCCAAGGAGCGGAGTCTGACACCGGAAGAACTGCGGGAACTGGACGCCCGGGTGGATGCGGAGATCGCCCGGTTGGAAGCGCACCAGGCGGGAGATGACGATCCCACGCCCCCTGATCTGCCGGGAGAGCTGGCGAACCTGGAAACCCTGCGGGAACGGATCACCGCAGCCACGAAGCAGATCGAGGCGAGCGGGCAGACCAGCAAAGTCAATCTGACCGATCCGGACGCGCGGGGGATGAAAACCCGGCATGGTCTGCGGCCTGGCTACAACGCCCAAGCGGTGGTGGCGGCGCTCACGCCGCAGCCAGACGGCCGGCGGGGCCGGATCGTGCTGGCGGCCACGGTGACCACGGCGGCCGATGACCATGGTCAACTGGTGCCGATGATCGAGGCTGCGCAACTGCCTGATCACCCGACCCCGATCACGCTGGCCGATGGCGGCTACCACTCGGGGGCGGTGCTGGCCGCCTGCGCCGATGCGAACTATGTGGTGGCGATGCCGGAGGCTCGTCCCGCCGGCGAATCAGCCCAGCCCTATCACAAGGATCAATTCACCTACGACGCCGACACCGATTGCTACACCTGTCCGCAGGGTCAGTCGCTGACCTTTCGTCGCCGCGATGACCGTCAGGATGGACGCCAACTCCTCACCTACCGGGCAGAGGGCGCGATCTGTGGCGGGTGTCCGGTGCGCAGCGCGTGTGTTGGGAAGCAGCGTGGCGGCAAGGTGCTCACCGTCAGTGTGCATGACGCGCATCTGCGGCGGCACCGGGAGTGGATGGCCACCGCCGATGCCCAGATGATCGCCAGAAAGCGGCTGGGGTTGATCGAACTGGTCTTCGGCGCCATCAAGGAACAGCACCGGGCTCACCGATTCCTTCTCCGGGGACAGAAAGCGGTCGACGCCGAATGGTCGCTGCTGGCCGTGGGCTACAACCTGAAGACGCTGGCCCGGGTCTGGGCCGCAGCCGTCCACCAAGCTGGTTGGTCTCCACAACCCGGCGGATGAACCCACGCGCTCAGACGCTCGCTCCCTGACGACGAGCATCGCTCCCCACCAACCACACGGCACCTGAACCCCCACCCCCCACCCCGGCGACGGACGCCAAAAATAATGCGACACGCTCCGGGGGTCTGCGGCTACCGGCAAACAGAGAGGGGGTGCCTTACTGAATAGTCCGGGATAGAGGAATTGGAACGAGCGACGGCAGGATATATGGCTCGAAGACTGGGTCTATGCTGGTGACAACCTCAACCTCGCGACCCGAAAGCCGGGAAAGACGGATCATCAAGTTGAGCTGTTCGGCCAGAGTGAACTCATGATCGAAACGGACGAACAGATCGAGATCGCTTTCGGGACCCTCTTCGCCTCGTGAAACGCTGCCAAACAGGTATGCCTCGGAAACGCCAGCAGATCGCAGAGTTGAAACGAACTCTCCAGTGACGATGTCCGGTCTGGGCTTTGGCGTCTTGTTCGTGATAGCTGCAGGAATGTTCATGATCGTCTCAATGGTCTGGTCGGTCTATACCTCGTGCGCGATCGTTCGAAGATAGTACCTCGCCCCGGGGACCGCCGGCTTCACGCCGGAGTGCTATCCGGCAGTCTGCCGCTTGTTCTCTGCTCTGAGAAAGACCAGAAACTCCTTCATCGCCGGACCGAGATTTTCTCCCGCGGCGTCGAGCGTCACCAGGGTCGTGCCCGGTTTGCCGACGTCTTTTCGCGACGAAATCTCGCCGGTCACGCGGGGGAGACCGCCTTCCGGGCCGCCCATAACGAACATCTGCCCGGGCCGGCCCGTGCGGCTGGCCCGGTAGCCGCGTTCCTTGAAATAGGCAATGGCCAGGTCAAGCGCCCGATCGGGCGCGAGTTTGACCACCGCTTTCTTTTGAAACGCCGTTCGCTGCAGTTCTTCGTCGAATGGGTTGGCGGACATCATGGCGCGATCACCCGAGATCGAGTGTCTCCCCGACATTCAAGGGCGGGCATTTGGCAGAGGTCTGCGCTTCGACCTGCTCCTTGAATGCCTGGGCGTCCTGTCTGATCGGAGGGAAGGTGTTGTAGTGACAGGGAACGACGATGCCGGGAGAGAGAAACGTGACAGCGCGGAGTGCGTCGCTCGGTCCCATGGTGAAGTAGTCGCCGATCGGCAGCACCGCCGCATCGAGTCCTTCATCGCCGATCAGTTTCATGTCGCTGAAGAGCGCGGTGTCACCGGCGAAATAGATCGTTTTGCCGCCAAACCGGACGACAAGACCAGTGGGCAACCCGATGGCTACGCGCTGTCCTTCGAATGAGTAGGACGATGTGTGGAATGCGGGGAAGAACTTGACCGACCCTCCCTTGAACGGCACCGTTCCGCCGGTGTTGCCGCCGGTTGCTTTCTCGACGCCCTGGCTGCCGAGCCATTCCGCGATTTCGAATGTGGCGATCACCTGCGATCCCGCTCGTTTGGCGATTTCGACGGTGTCGCCAATGTGGTCATTGTGCGCGTGGGTGAGCAGAATGGCGCCGGGAGAAAACGCGTCGGCCGATGCGGTGGCCACGGGGTTTCCCGTGAGAAATGGATCGATCATGACGGTCGTCGACCCATCGTCGAGAAGAAAAGCCGAATGTCCGAGATATGTCAGCGTGGTCATTGATTACCCCTGCGTCAGTCCTTCGCGCGAGTAGACGACTTCGCCGCCAAGTATGGTCTGATCGACCCTGACCGTGCCCACCTCCCCGGCTGAGAGCCCCTCGAGATCGGTTTCGAAGATGGTCACATCGGCGAACATCCCTGGTTTGAGCGTGCCCTTCACCGATTCTTCGTGCGAAGCGTACGCGCCGTTGACTGTGTAGGCCCGCACCGCATCCTCGAGCCCGATCGCCTCTTCGGGCCACACGGCGCGGCCCGCGACGTCCAGCCGGTTCATCATCATGCCGAGCCCGACGCTCGCCGACAGCGACACCACCGGAGCGTCCGAGCTGGCGGCGGCAACGACACCTTCGTGCGCGTAGGTTTTCATGGCGTAGGCATACCGGATGCGATCGATGCCCAGGTTGTTGATATAGCTCTCACGGAAGTAGTAGAGGAAGGAAGTGCCGGGAATCGGCACCGCGCCGATACGTTTGATCCGGCGAATGGTCTCGATATCGACGATGGAGCAATGCTCGATACGGTGGCGTGGGTCAGAGCGGGGATTGTCACTCTGCGCCTCTTCGTATGCATCGAGAATCAGGTCGATCGC
The DNA here is from genome assembly GCA_019637585.1 of Thermomicrobiales bacterium. Lineage (GTDB taxonomy): Bacteria > Chloroflexota > Chloroflexia > Thermomicrobiales > UBA6265 > JAHBVL01. Next base: position 33,175 of record JAHBVL010000013.1, read on the forward strand.
CGCATCCCCGATCGCGTGGACGCCGACCTGGAATCCGGCGTCGTGCGCCCGTTTGATATCCCGCTTCATGCCCTCCGGTTCCTGCATCCAGAGGCCATAGGTGTCGGTTGTGCCCTCGTAGGGCCGCCGCATCATGGCGGTATGTCCGCCGATGCTCCCGTCGCTGAAAAGCTTCGCCGGTCCGATGCGGAGCATCGAGTCGCCAAACCCGGTGGTCAGACCAAGACTGGCCAATGCGTCGAACGTGTCCTCGATGATCATCATCAGTGATGTGCGAACGCCGAGCTCTCCGTTCTGGCGGAGTCGCTGATACGCCCGGACTTCCTCGGGCCGGCGGACGACTGCCTCGGTGACGCTGGTGATGCCGCTGGCCAGGAATGCGTTCCCAGCGAGCCGCAGCGAGTGGGAGATCATCTCTTCCGACGGTTCGCCGATGGTGTCTTCGACCGGCTGCATGGCCGTTTCCCGCAGCACGCCCGTCGGCTCGCCATGTTCGTCCCGGTCGATGGCGCCGCCATCCGGATCGGGTGTCGATCTGGTGATCCCCGCCATGCGCAACGCCAGCGAGTTGGCGACGCCAATGTGATGGCAGGCGCGATAGAGAAAAACCGGATGTGTTGTGGAGACGCGGTCGAGATCGGCTCGGGTGGGATGCCGGCGTTCGGAGAGCCGTCCCTGATCGTAGCCTCGTCCGATGATCCACTGGCTCTCGGGCGTGGAGGCGGCTCGTGTCTGAAAGGCCGCGACAATCGCCTCGATTGACTCGCAGGGGGGATTCCCGGCCGCGACGTCGGCCAGCGCGTAGCCGACGCCCATGGGGTGACAGTGGGCGTCGTTCAGACCAGGCGTTGCCGATCTGCCGTTCAGGTCGATGATGGTGGCGCCGGGACCGGCGGCCGCCCGAACGGTGTCGTCCGAACCAGTGGCGACGACCAACCCATTGCGCATCGCCACACCGCTGGCGCGCGGATTGTCCGGGTCCATCGTCAGGATGTTGCCATTGATAAGGACCAATCCACTGGGCATGGTGGGAGACTCTTTCTGCTCTTGGGTACAAGGCGCCGGATACACTGGACGATGGGGCCCTCGCTCCACAAGGGCACGCATTCGGAGTCTATTGAGCGCCTGCATAGTCGTCAATTCGGGTGTTCACCATGGAGAACGGAACTCGCGATGGCATTACGGCAGGATCGGGTGCTCGGTGCGTTGCTGGGAATGGGGATTGGCGATGCGCTGGGCATGCCGGTGCAGGGTTGGACCAGGGAGCACGTCGCCGAGCGATACGGCCGAATCGACCGCTATCACTCGAAGACCTTCGATGATGGCGCCGAACTCGCCGCCGGGGAGTTCACCGATGATTCGGAGGGCGCACTCTGCATCATCGAATCGTTCACCGCCGCGACCGGGGAAATCGATCCGGAGAACATTCTGGCCCGACTGGCGATCCTGGCGCGGGGAGAAGGACGCCGCTGGATGACGCCATCGACATACGAAGCGATCATGGCAGGGGAGGATGGAAAGACCGCCGGTCATCGCGTCACCGGGGACGTCGCGGTGCGAGGGATTCCGCTCGGACTCATTGCCGCCGGCCGGCCAGCAGTGCAGGAGGCGTTCATCGAAGAGACCGCGCGTCTGCTGGCGGGAATGACGCATGGCGACCCGCTGGCCTGGCAATCCGTTGCCCTGGTGGCAGAGGGGATGCGGTTGACGGCGAGCTGCGCTGCTGAGTGCAGCCAGCTGCCGGTCCTGCTGAGACAAACGCCCTGGAGTGCCGAGTTCGAAAGCGGACTTCAGATGATCGAAGAGCGGGCCGGGTCTGGTATCGCCTATGACGAGTTCGCCTCTGATCTGGGGTTTGGCGACGATGTCACACCGGTGGTCCTGTCAGCGCTTGCGGCCGCCGCGACGGCGGCGGATCTGGAAAGCGGAGTGTTTGCCGCCGCTACGATGGGAGGAGCCGCAGATTCACGCGGCGCGATCGCCGGGGCGCTGCTGGGAGGAGAGTACGGGACTGCCGGTATTCCCCAGTCACTGATCGACGGGTTGGAGGGCCGCATGTACATCATGCTGGCTGCGCCCTGGTTTCATCAGACCATCCAGTTGAAATCGTCGTTTTGGCGTTCCGGAGACTGATTCTGGCACTCTCGATATGAGACTGCCAATCGCCCTTTCCGGTAGACTCCTCTTGCGCATATACTTCGGAAAGCGCCCAGCATTCGCGGGTATCTGATGGTGCGTTGCCACCTGCGAATCGAATGGGCCGTTTCATGTTCAGCCAGCGAGTTTTCCTGTGACCGACCGGACCACCCAGAAACGCGACTATTACGACGTCCTTGGCGTGAAACGCACGGCGTCGGCCGATGAGCTGCGTCGCGCCTATCGCAGTCTTGCCCGCGAGTATCACCCCGATATCAACAATGCTCCGGAAGCCGAAGAGCGGTTCAAGGAGATCAACGAAGCCTACGAGGTACTGTCCGATTCGAATCGCCGGTCGCAATACGACCGGTTCGGACATGCCGCGAATGGCATGCCGGGTGGCGATCCGTTCGGATTCGGCGGTTCGCCGTTTGGCGACATCTTCGAGACATTCTTCGGCGGAGCATCGACTGGCCGCCGGCGTCCGACGGTTTCCAAGGGACAGGATTTGCAGGTGACCGTCGACCTCGAGTTCGAGGAGGCGATCTTCGGCGCGGAGAAGGAAGTCGAGCTGACCCGGTTCGAGACCTGTGAAGGGTGCAACGGCACCCGCATGCGTGATGGCCAGACACCACCACAATGCGAAACGTGCAGCGGAACCGGCGAGGTGCGCCGCGTCCAGCAGACGATTCTGGGTCAGTTCATGACATCGACGGCCTGTTCGTCCTGCCAGGGCGAGGGGGTGAAGATCACCGACCCCTGCCCACGCTGCCGGGGGAAGGGCCGGGTCACGCATGCACGCCGCATCTCCGTGACCGTGCCGCCTGGAATCGACGAGTCGGCGACGCTGCGACTCTCCGGACAGGGAGAAGCCAGCCCGAACGGCGGACCGCCGGGCAACCTCTTTGTCAAAGCGCGCATCAAACCGCACGCATATTTCACCCGGCAGGGAAAAACGATCTCCCTGCAGGTCGGGGTCAATATCGCCCAGGCGATCCTGGGGGATGAGATCGAGCTCCAGACGATCGACGGACCGGTGGCCTTCAAGCTGCCATCGGCGACGCAGTCGGGTCAGCAGTTCCGCCTCAAGGGCAAGGGTGTGCCCGATATGCGCGGGTCGGACCGGGGTGACCAGATCGTGACCATTCACGTGATCATTCCCAAGGAATTGACCTCCGAACAGCGAGGGCTGGTCGAGCAGCTGGGTCAGACCCTGGGCAGCGAATTGACGCCGCAACCGGTGCACCGTGGATTCTTCGACAAGGTGAAAGACGCGCTCGGCGTCTAGGCAGGTCGCTCCGGCGCCGGTGCTATCATTTCCCCTTGCCCGGCAGTCCTGCTGGAATCAGCTGGACGCGGCGCTCATCTTTCCATAATGGCGGGTAGTGAAATGGTATCACACGGGTCTTTGGAACCCATATTCCAGGTTCGAATCCTGGCCCGCCAGCCAGCACTCCGCACCGCCTTCTGCAATTCGGGCTACACCGCGTGACCGGCGAATCCTCCGGTTTGACTGTCGTTGTCCTCGCCGCGGGAGCGGGGACGAGAATGAAGTCGGACCTGCCCAAGCCATTGCACCCGGTGGCCGGTCTTCCGATGCTCGCCCATGTGCTGGATATCGCCGAATCGCTCACTCCCGACGAGATCGTGGTCGTGGCAAGTCCGGACCTGCTGCAGCGGGACGAGAGCGAAGTCCTCAGGTCGCGCGCCCGGTTCGTGGTTCAGGACCCTCCCCGGGGCACTGGCGATGCGGTGCTCCAGGCTCTGAGCACGCTGGCGCCGAGCGGTAAAGCATTGATCGTCTACGCCGATCACCCGCTCGTCGCGCCGGGAGACCTCCGGACGTTGATCGATGCGGCGGAAGCGGCGAGGGTCGGACTGCTCACCTGTGTCGTCGATGACGCTGCCGGTTATGGCCGGATCGAGCGAGACGACAACGGCGTGCCGGTGGCCATCATCGAGAAAGTGGCCGACGATCCCGCCAGGCGAGCCGGCCGCACCGAGATCAACAGCGGCGTGCAGCTACTCGATGTGGCCTGGGCCACGGAGACCCTGCGGATCCTTCCTCCCAACCCGATCAAGAACGAGGTCTTTCTGACCGATCTCGTTGCCGTCGCGTACGAGAGCGACGCGAGGTCGGTTGTCGCGGTCGAAGGATCGCCGGAAACGTTGCTCGGCGTGAACGACCGGGCCGAGCTGGCCGTGGTCGACATGGTTCTGCGCCGCAGGATCGCCGTCGACCTGATGCGCGCGGGGGTTTCGATCCTTGGACCGGAGACGGTCTTCATCGATGCCGGGGTCGACGTAGGGGCCGGAACGGTGATCCGGCCCAACAGTCTGCTCACCGCCGGGACGAAGATCGGCCGCGAGTGTGTCATCGGCCCCTTCGCGACGATCGAGGGATCCACCGTTGGCGACCGCTCGGTGGTGGAAGCCTCATTCGTTCGTTCCTCAACGATCGGCTCCGACTGTCACGTTGGCCCCTGGTCCAACCTGCGAAACGATGTGCTCCTCGACGATCACGTCCACGTCGGCAATTTCGTCGAGCTCAAGGCGAGTCACCTCCACTCAGGGGTGCGGGCTGGGCATGTGAGCTATCTCGGCGATGCATCGATCGGTGAAGAGACCAATATTGGCGCCGGAACGATCACCTGCAACTTCGATGGAACCGAAAAACACCGCACGACCATTGGGGCACGGGCATTTATCGGCAGCGACACCATGCTGGTGGCTCCGCTGACCGTCGGGGACGATGCCGCAACCGGCGCCGGGTCGGTGGTCACCAAAGATGTGAACCCGGGAGCGACCGTGGTGGGCATACCGGCCCGGCAGATTCGCCGGCAGGCGAAGGGGGAGTAGGGTTGGACGGCAGACTGCAGGTTTTCAGCGGAACCGCCCATCCCCAGCTCGCGCACGACATCATGAGGATGCTCGACGCTCCACTCGGCCGAGCGCTGGTCGATCAATGGCGGAATGGTGAGACCCGCATCCGGCTGGAGGAAAGTGTGCGGGGATCTGACGTCTTCGTCATCCAGCCGCTCTGCACCCCCGTCAATCACAACATCATGGAGCTGCTGTTGCTGATCGATGCGCTGAAGCGCGCGTCGGCGGACCGCATCACGGCGGTGATTCCCTATTTCGCCTATGCCCGCCAGGAGAAAAAGACGACCGGCCGCGAGCCGATTTCGGCCAAGGTGGTTTCGAACATGCTGGTCACTGCGGGTGTCGACCGGGTGCTGGCTATCGATCTGCATGCACCGGCCATCGAGGGTTTTTTCGACATCCCGGTCGATCATCTGCGAGGCACATCGCTGCTTGCCCGGCGCTTTCATAAGGAGTTCGATCTGCCCGTGGTCGCGGTCAGCCCCGATTCGGGCGGCGTGACGCGGGCCGAGAACTTCCGGGCGCTGACCGGAGGGTCGCTGGCCATCATCTCGAAGCGGCGTCCGTCGCCCGATGAAACCGAAGTCATCGAGATGGTCGGCAACGTCGATGGCCAACCGTGCGTGATCGTAGATGACATGATTTCGACCGGCAGCACGCTTGTCGAAGCGGCAGAACTGCTGGCCAAGCGGGGAGCGGGCCAGATCTACGCCGCCGCAACTCATGGCGTGTTCGCTGCCGACGCCTTCGAACGGATCGAGCAATCGCCGATTTCCCGGGTGATCGTGACCGATTCGGTGCCGATTCCGGAATCGCGGCGCGACATGATCGAGGTCGTCACGATTGCTCCCATGCTGGCGGAGGCGATCATGCGCATCCACAACGACATGTCGGTCAGTGCGCTCTTCTCCTGATCCCAGCCTGGCGCCGCGTCTCGGGGTTCCCCTCATTCGGCTCGATTCGACCACGTCGACAATGGACGAGATTCGCCACCGGGAACCGGGCGCTCCGGAGGGCCTGACGGTTGTCGCCGATCGGCAGACAGCCGGGCGTGGCCGGATGGGACGGACCTGGCGAGACGAGCCGGGACAGAGTCTGCTCTTCTCGACGTTGTTGCGACCGGATTGCGCGCCGGCGGACTTCCGCCTGTTCCCGGTCGTGGCGGGATTGGCCGTGGCTCGAGCCGTGGCCGAATGCTATGCAATCGAAGCCAGCGTCAAGTGGCCCAACGATGTGCTGGTCAATGACCGCAAGGTGGCGGGGATCCTGGTCACGACCCGCATTGGCGAGGGCCGGATCATGTCGGCGACGATCGGCATCGGCGTGAATCTTCAGACCACTCCAACCGTCGCCGACATGCAAGGCGCGGCGCTTCGGGAGTTCACCGATCGTCCCGTCGAACCAACCGAGCTGCTCCAAGCCGTGCTTCGCCATTTGGAAGAGGTCTACTCTGAAGTGTTGCGTGGTGACACGACGTCGCTCGTCCAGGCATGGACCAGTCGCGCGGCATGGCTCGGGGAGATCGTGGACGTCGCCCTGCCCAGCGGCTCGGTGCGTGGAAGGTTCGAAGGGATCGATGCTACCGGACAGCTGCTCCTGAGGAATGACGAGGGTTCGACCGCAACCATCGCCGTGGGAGACGTCACGCGAGGTATCAGGAGGACCGCAATTGACGGTCAAATGTGACGTTTTCCGCCAAATTGTTGGACCGCCCCTTTTGACTTCACATATACTTGGCGATTGGCAACTGCCACACTGAAGCCCTCAGAGACCGCGCGTCATATGCCTGAAAGTCGAGCAAATTCATGAATTTCGATCTGACTGATGAGCAGATTCAGGTTCGCGATATGGTGCGCGAGTTCGCATCGAAGGAAGTCGCCCCGCATATCCAGGAGTGGGACGCCAAAGGCGAGTTCCACCCCGAGATTCTGCAGAAAATGGGCGAACTGGGGTTGCTCGGCATCGTCATTCCGGAACGGTACGGCGGTCTCGGTCTCGACTACATCTCGCTGGCACTGGCCTGCGAAGAACTCGAGTACGTCGACACCTTTTTGCGCGTGGCCATGAGTGTCCATGTGGGGCTCAACAGTCTGGCCCTGTTGCAATGGGGCACCGAAGACCAGAAGCAGAAATGGCTGGTTCCCCAGGCCACGGGCGAGAAGATCGCCACCTTTGGTCTGACCGAGCCGAATGCCGGATCGGACGCCGGGTCGATCGAGTCGACCGTTGTCCGGGATGGCGATCACTACATCCTGAATGGCGCCAAGATGTGGATCTCGCTGGCGGCGGTCGCCGATCACTTCCTTGTTTTCGCCTCCATCGATCGCTCGAAAAAGCACAACGGGTTGGTGGCGCTGGTCGTGGAAAAGGGGATGGAGGGTCTGACGACCGGCACCATCAAAGGTAAGCTCGGTGTTCGCGCCGGCAACACGGGCGAACTAGCCTTCAACAATGTCCGCGTGCCGGTCGAGAACCGGATCGGTGAAGAAGGCGAAGGTTTCAAGATCGCCATGAGCTGCATCGACCAGGGCCGATTCACGGTCGGCGCGGGTGCATGTGGATTGGTTCGTGCGTCGCTCGACGCCAGTGTGCGCTACGCCAATGAGCGGTATGCGTTCGGCGAGCCGATCGGCAAATTCCAGCTCGTCCAGCAGATGATCGCCCACATGGTGCAGCGGTACGACGTTTCGACGTTGCTCACCTACAAAGCCGCTGAGCTGAAGAATCGGGGTATTCGCAACACCCGCGAAACGTCGATGATGAAGTGGTATGGCTGCGATGCCGCGCTGGCGTCGGCGGACGATGCCATCCAGATTCACGGATCGTACGGGTTCTCCAATGAGTATCCGGTGGAGCGATTCTGGCGCAACGCGCGTGGCGCGGTGATTTACGAAGGCACGCGTGAGGTTCACACCCTGTTGCAGGCGGGTTATGCGCTTGGCTACCGGCAGGACAAACCGGTTCGCATGCCACAGCCGCCCGCTCAGGAATTCGAGTCGCTGAACGAGCTGGTCGGCGCCGTCTAGTCGAGAGGAAGATCATGACTGGCTCAGTCATTTTAGGTGGAGCGCGGACTCCCGTCGGAAAAATGAGTGGGGCGCTGGCCTCGAAGAGCGCCGTCGAGCTCGGCGGCATCGCGCTGGCCGAATCGATTCGTCGATCGGGTGTGCCGCGTGACGAAATCGAGCACGTGATCATGGGTCAGGTGCTGCAGGGAGGCGCCGGGCAGATTCCGTCCCGGCAGGCTGCCTTCAACGCCGGTCTGGCCGAAACCGTCACTTCCGAAACGATTAACCGGGTCTGCGGATCGGGGTTGCGTGCCGTGACGCTGGCCGACACCTTAATCAAAGCCGAAGGCTTCAACGTGATCGCGGCCGGCGGCATGGAGAGCATGTCGCAGGCGCCCTATCTCGTTCGGCAGGGCCGAAGCGGCTACCGGATGGGTCATGCTCAGCTCGAGGACATGATGGTCACGGACGGACTCTATTGCGCGCTCGATCACGTGCAGATGGGGAGTCATGGCGACCGAGTGGCGGCCGAAGAGGGAATCAGCCGGGCGGAGCAGGACGCCTGGGCGCTCCGTTCTCAAATGCGAGCTGTCGAGGCGCAGGACGCCTGCCGCCTCTCGGCCGAGATCATCCCGGTCGAAATCGCCGGCCGCAAGGAAATCACCCTGGTGGAAAAGGACGAAGCGCCGCGCCGCGACACCAGCGCCGAAGCGCTGGCCAAGCTGAAACCGGTGTTCGATCCGAATGGCAGCGTCACCGCGGGCAATGCGCCCGGCGTCAATGACGGCGCCGGTGCGATGATCGTCGCCAGCGAGGAATGGGCGCAGGCGCAGGGGTTGCGGCCGATGGCGCGAATCATCAGTCACGCCGCTGCCGCCTGGCAGGCGCCGTATCTGGCATTCACCCCGCATCTCGCCGCGGAAAAAGCGATGGCCAAAGCCGGGCTGACCATCGGCGATATCGATCTGGTGGAGATCAACGAAGCCTTTGCCAATGTGGCGATCATCTCCACCCGGCGCCTCGGCGTCCCCGAAGAGACGGTCAATGTCAACGGCGGGGCGATCGCGCTCGGACATCCCCTGGCGGCGAGTGGCGCGCGTATTCTTTTGACCCTCATGTATGAGCTCGACCGGCGGGGTGGCGGCCTGGGCATCGCCGCGATCTGCTCCGGCGGCGGCCAGGGAGACGCCATCATCATCGAAGTTCCGGGCCGGTCGACGAATGCGTAGGCCGGTCATCGTCCCGGTCGACGGCAGGACTCCCCAGATCAGCGAATCGGCTTTTGTTGCGCCGGGAGCGGTGGTCACTGGCGACGTCACACTCGCTGACAACAGCGGTATCTGGTTCAACGCGGTGCTGCGTGGTGACGTCGAGCCAATTCGGGTTGGCGCCCGGTCGAATGTCCAGGACAACGCCGTGCTCCATACTGACCCTGGCTTTCCCTGCACGATTGGGGAGGATGTCACGATCGGGCATACCGCCATCGTGCACGGCAGCACCGTGGGCAATGGCGCAACGATCGGCATGGGAGCAACAGTGCTAAGCGGATCGGAAATCGGTGAAGGAGCCGTCGTTGCCGCTGGTGCGGTAGTGACCGAAGGGGCCAAAATCGGCGCGGGGATGATCGCTGCCGGGGTGCCGGCCCGCGAGCTGCGGCCCGTCCGGGCCGACGAGCAGGAGCGCTTCGCCCGGGGCACGGCCCGGTATGTCGAGCGGGCAAAAACGTATGCGGCGCTCTTTGCGACGGAGGATTTCGATGGCCGTTGACATCTCGACGCGCGACAGCGTGGCAGTCATCACCATGAGCCGGCCCGAAGCGCTCAACGCCTTCAATGTCGAGCAGATCCAGGCGGTCATCGACTCCGTCACCCAGGTGAACGACCGCGCCGATATCCGCAGCATCGTGCTGACAGGCGAGGGCGAACGAGCCTTTGCGGCCGGAGCCGACATCAAGTACATGGTCGACCTGGATGGCGCCGGTGGCGCTGAGTTCGGGCGGCTGGGTCACGCACTGACACGGGCCGTGGCGGAGTCGCGCCAACCGGTCATTGCCGCGGTCAATGGATTTGCGCTGGGCGGAGGGTGTGAAGTGGCGATCGCAGCCGATATCAGGTTTGCCTCGCCCAATGCCGTTTTCGCCCAGCCGGAAGTCGGTCTGGGGATCCCACCGGGGTGGGGAGGCACGCAGCGACTGCCCCGACTCGTTGGTCCTGGCATGGCCGCCGAGATGATTCTCTCGGGCCGAAGGGTGGGAGCCGATGAAGCGCTCCGGATCGGTCTGGTCAATGCCATTCATCCCCTGGAAACGCTCGTCGAGGCGTCGGTCGAGCTCGCGGCCCAGATCGCCGCAAACAGCCCGCGCGCCGTCGCCGCGGCCCGGGACTTGATGAAGCTGGCATTCAACGGTCAGACCGCCTCAGGGCTGGCCACCGAAGCCGAGCTTTTCGGTGAAGCGTTCAACGGACCCGATCAGAAAGAAGGAATGCGGGCGTTTGTGGAAAAACGCAAACCCATTTTCGAGAACTGACAGAAGTAGCAGGTAGATCGATGGCCTATCAGATCGTAGTTCTGGTTCGGCAGGTGCCGGACCTCAATGCCGCCCGGATCAATCACAGCACCGGCGAGATTCAGTTCAGTGGGCAGATGGTGATCAACTCCTTCGATGACTATGCCATCGAGGAAGCGATCCGGCTCAAGGAAGCGCATGGCGGTGAGATCACCGTCGTCAGCGCCGGGCCAGCTGGCGCCAAAGACGCCATCGTCCGGGCCTTGGCTATGGGCGCTGACAAGGGCGTTCTGGTCAACATCGATGGCGCGGACAAGCTCGATGCGCTGGCGCTCGCCGGAGTGCTGGCCGAAGCGGTGAAGCCTCTTTCGCCCGACATCATCCTGTGCGGACAGATGTCGGACGACTTCGGCGCGGGCGAGGTCGGACCGGCCGTCGCCGTCGCTCTCGGCATAGCGCAGGTCTCGTCGGCGACGTTGGTGACCGCCAACGGTTCGACGCTGACCATTCTGCGCGACACCGAAGACGGGAAGCAGCAGGTGTCGGTCGACACACCGGTGCTGATCATGGCCATGACAGGATTGAACGAGCCTCGATATCCATCGCTCAAGGGAATCATGGCCGCGAAGAAGAAACCGGTCGAAAGCGTTGCGCCGCCGGCCGTGCCTGCGTCGCAGACCACCTGGTCGGCTCCCTTTACGCAGGAGCGCGACGCTGCCGGGGTGCTGGTGCAGGATGTGCCGGCCGCGGAGGCCGCCAAACAGCTGGTGGCATGGCTGAAAGAGAAAAAGCTGGCCTGACCGGCAGAACGGCATATCGATCGATCCGGAGTAACCATGGCAAACACCATTCTTGTTCTTGCTGAGACGTCTGAGGGTTCGCTCAAACCGGTGTCGCTGGAAGCCGCCAACGCGGCGATTCAGCTGGCGACGGCAACAGGCGGCCAGGTCGTCGCCGGAGTTCTCTCCAACGCACCGGGCGAGGCGGCGGGTCTTCTGGCGTCGACCAGTGTCAGCAGAGTATTGACCGTCACCGACGACGCGCTGGCGTCGTTCACGACCGACGCCTTTGTCGCCGCGGCGCAGGCGTTGTGCGCGGCGGTTCAGCCCGCATTGGTGCTCATTCCCGCCACAACCAGCGGCCGGGACTACGCTCCGGCGCTCGCGGCGACACTGAGCGCTGTTTCCGCTGCCGATGCCACCGAGATCACCGCGTCGGGCGACGGATACGCGGCTGTGCGGCCCGTGTATGGCGGCAAGATGCTGAGTCGTGTCGATCTGCCGGCGGGTAAGCTGGCGATTGTGACGCTGCGCCCCGGTTCGTATGAAAAAGCGGCCACGAACCCCGATGCCGCGCCGATCGAAGCAATCGACGCCGCCATCCCCGCTCCGCGAGTCCGGGTAGAGGGGCTGCTGCAGGATGCTGGCGGCGGTTCGGTGAAACTCGAAGAAGCCGAGGTCATCGTTTCCGGTGGACGCGGTCTCAAAGAACCGCAGAATTTCGCCGTCGTCGAGCAGCTGGCGGAAGCGCTGAACGGGGTCGTTGGAGCGTCGCGAGCGGTGGTGGACGCCGGGTGGCGGAAGCATCACGAGCAGGTCGGACAGACCGGCCGGACTGTTTCCCCCCGGCTCTACGTGGCTGTGGGTATTTCGGGCGCCGTTCAGCATGTGGTGGGCATGCAAGGATCGGAGTACATCGTGGCCATCAACCGCGATCCGGACGCCCCCATTTTCAAGATCGCGTCGTTCGGCATCGTGGGTGATCTTTTCGAGGTCGTTCCCGCTGTGGTCGACGCACTGAACGCCTCGGCATAGCCGGCAGCGAGGGCGAAGGATGGACGGAGACAAACTCGACGCGATCGTCGTAGGCGCCGGGCCCGCTGGCGTCACAGCGGCGAAGGTGATGGCCGAAGCCGGTCTGGCCGTCGTGGTGCTCGAACGCGGGCAATATCCGGGCGCCAAGAATGTCTCCGGTGGCATCCTCTATCGCCATCCCACCGAGCAATTCGCGCCGGGATTCGAAGAGGACGCTCCTCTTGAACGGCCGATCATCGAGCAGCGCTACCTGGCGCTGACCGAGGACGCCATGCTGGGTGGCGTTTTCCGCTCAATGAAGTTCGCTGAACCGCCCTACAACGCCTATTCCGTACTCCGGTCGGAGTTCGACCAGTGGTTTGCCGGCAAGGCTGAATCGGCTGGCGCCGAGATCTACCCCGAGTTCACCGTGACCGATCTCCTCAAGGAGGAGGGGAAGGTGGTCGGTGTGTCGACCGGCGAACCGGATGGTGAGCTGGAGTCGCATGTGGTCGTGCTGGCCGATGGCGCGAACTCGTTGCTGGCGAAACAGGCGGGACTCCATCGCGAATGGTCGCCGATGGAACAAGCGCTGATCGCCAAGGAGTTGATCGCGCTTCCGGCTGAGAAGATCGACGACCGATTCGCGCTTCCGGCGGGGCTTGGCGCGGCGTATGAGATTTTCGGCGAATCGACCTGGGGGATGCTCGGTTATGGTTTCATCTACACCAACAAGGAATCGATCTCGATCGGCACCGGTGCGCTTCTCCAGGACTTGATGACCTCGGGCAGAAATGTCAACGACATGCTGGACCGCTTCAAAAAGCACCCGGCCATCGCTCCGCTGATTCAGGGTGGTGAAACAGTCGAGTACTCGGCGCACCTGATTCCCGAAATCGGCTATGACCGGCTGCCCGGTCTGTACGGCAATGGCGTGGTTGTGGTTGGCGATGCCGCCGGGTTGATCAATCCGATCAATCGGGAAGGAGCCAATCTGGCGATGCTTTCGGGACAGCTGGCCGCCCAGGCGATCATCGAAGCGAAGGAGCGAGGGGACTTCACTGCGCCGTCGCTGGCACGCTACGAGGAACTCCTCGATCAGTCGATCATCATGGCCGACATGAAGAAAATCCGGAAGATCGCGCCATTCGCGCACGACAGACCGCAGTTGTTCACGACCTATCCGCGGATGATGGCCGACGCCGCCTACGAGTATCTGAAGGTCGACGGTACGGCCAAGAGCGTCAAGCAGAAATCGATCGCCAGGAAGCTCTCCTCGCTCCCTCGCAAAACGCTGGCCAACGATCTGTTCGGCGCGCTGAAGGCGATGAAGTAAGCTCTGCCGTTCTCCCAGAAACCTGGTACGGATTGTCCGCGAGAAGCCGCTACCGGCATAGCAACCGGTTGCGGATTTCGTGCAGCATGGTTTGACAATCCCGTCCTCCTGACGATAATTGCTTCACTCGCGAAAGCGACAAGCCAATTTGAGGGGCCAGTGCCCGAGGGAGGAGTACGAGGATGTACGACCGATTTCTGCACAAACCGATCTCTCGCAGAGGCATGATGAAATCGACCGGCGCCGCTCTTGCGCTTGGTCTTTCTCCTGCTGCTGCCATGCGGATCGAGGCGATGGCGCAGGAGGCGTCTCCTTCAGCGGATATCGCTGGAACCAGCCTGAAAATCCTTCAATGGAGCCATTTCGTGCCGGCCTACGATGTCTGGTTCGACGCATTCGCCCAGGCATGGGGCGAAGCCAACGATGTCGACGTCACCGTCGACCACATCAACACTGCCGATATCCCGGCCACGATCGCTGCCGAACTCAGCGCCGGGGAAGGGCACGATCTGGTCGAGCACATTTCGTCTCTTGCCCAGTACGAGACCTCGATGCTCGATATGTCGGATATCGTCGCGGAGTCGACGAACCGGCATGGTGAGCAACTGGCCATGACCGCTGCCAACACCTTCAACCCGACGACGGGCAAGTTCTACGCCTATTGCCATGGCTATGCGCCCGACCCGGGCAACTATCGCAAGAGTCTCTGGGAGAACGCCGGGATTCCGGACGGCCCCAATACCTGGGCCGAGCTGCTGGAAGGTGGCGCCAGCATTCGCTCGGAGCAGGGTGTCCAACTGGGCATCGGGATGTCGAACGAAATCGACTCCCGCATGGCGGCGCAGACACTTCTCTGGGCATATGGCGGATCGATCCAGGACGAAAACGAGAACGTGGTGATCAACTCGCCGGAGAATGTCGAGGCTGTGGCTTACATGGCCGAGCTCTTCCGGTCGTCGATGACGGAAGAGGTCTTCAGCTGGAATGCCGCCTCGAACAATCAGCTGATGATCGCCGGACAGGCTTCCTATATCCTCAATTCGATCTCCGCCTATCGAACGGTGCAGGACGTCCAGCCGGAAGTGGCGGACGACATTTTCTTCAAGACGCCGCTCGAGGGGCCTGCTGGTCCGGACTTCGCCAAAGCGCACGGCCACGCCGTGATGATGTACCAGATTCCCAACTACAGCCCGAACACCGATACGGCTCGCGAATTCCTGCTCTACCTGCAGGACAACTACGGCGAGGCCATCGTTCAGAGCAAGTACTACAACTTCTCCGCCTATCCATCGAATCTGCCTGAGCTGCTGGAAGATGGCGGTCTGCTGGACAACGACGAGTTCGGCTCCAATCCGCCGGACAAGTTGAGCACGTTGAAGTCGGCCAACGAATGGACCACCAATCTGGGTTGGCCAGGCCCGGCGAATGCCGCCATGGGCGAAATCTTCAATCTCCCGATCATTCCGAACATGATGGCCCGCGCAGCCACCGGTCTCCAGACGCCGGAAGAGGCTGTGGCGCAGGCCGAAGAAGAGGTGACCGAGATCTTCGATCGATGGCGATCGGAAGGCCTGATCGGCGGCGGCTCCTAGTCTCCGGCGTTCTTCTCGGGAGTCGCTTGTGGACAACGATGTCCACGAGCGGCAGTCTTCGATGTCATCCATCGTTCGTGTGGGACGCCGGGCCTGTGGGTCCGGCTCCCATCCAGCCAGAGTCCGTTCACTATGGCATCAGTTGAAGTTCGCGAAATCGTCAAGCAGTTCGGAGAGAATGCTCCGGCCGTCGACCATATTTCACTGACCGCGCAGGATGGCGAATTCCTGGTGCTGCTTGGCCCGTCGGGATGTGGCAAGACGACCCTGCTGCGGATGATCGGCGGGCTCGAACCGCCGACCAGTGGCGACGTGGTCATCGGAAACCATGTGGTCACCCACCTGCCACCCCGAGCGCGGCGCATTGCCATGGTCTTTCAGAGCTATGCGCTCTACCCGCATATGTCGGTGCACGACAACATTGCCTTTCCGCTCAGGGCACAGGGAACGCCCAAAGCCGAGCAGGAAAAGCGGATCAACTGGGCGGCATCGATTCTCGGGCTCGACGGATTGATGAAACGGAAACCTCGCCAGCTATCGGGTGGTCAGCGACAACGAGTCGCCTTGGCCCGGGCACTGGTGCGCGAACCAAGCGTGTTTCTTCTCGACGAACCCCTTTCCAACCTCGACGCCCAGCGCCGCGCGTCCGCGCGTGACGAACTGCAGCAGTTCCAGCGATCGATCGGCACCACGACCATCTATGTCACCCACGATCAGGTCGAAGCGATGGGTATGGGAGACCGGATTGCCGTGCTGAACCTCGGAACGGTGCGCCAGATCGGCACGCCGCAAGAGATCTACGACGATCCAGCTGATACCTTTGTCGCCACATTCCTCGGCTCGCCGCCCATGAACCTGGTCGAACGGGGAACCATGCTGCACGGTTTTCGCCCTGAGCACTTTTCGCCGGCGGCCTGGCATGACGCCGCGAATCCCTTCGAACGATTCTCATTCGTCCCGCATCGCGAGGAGTATCTCGGCGCTGAGCGCCTGATCTATGGCGAAGTGGGGGACGAGAAAGTCGTTGCCCGCTTTCCCGCCACGACTCAGCTCGATTTTTCGATTGGACACCCGGTCGAGTTCGGCGTCGCAACGCGGCACATGCGGTATTTCGACGCTGAATCAGGTGTCCGCTCCTACGAAACGCCATGAGCGCGCTCACGTCCCCCTCAACGGGTGAAACGCTGACCTGGTCGGACGACGACTTCGAGCCGGATGGCCGCTATCTCCTCGACAATTCGCGGCTGCTCGGTCCGATCATGCTGATGCCCGCGGTCATCTACATCATCGGTCTGGTAGGGGTGCCGTTTGCGCTGGCGATCGCCTATGCCTTCAGCGACGTGACGGTTGGCGATCAGAGTATCGATTGGGTCGGACTGCGGAACTTCCGGGATGTCTGGGGGAACGACACCTTCCAGCGCGCCCTGCGCAACAGTTTCATGTTCGCCATCGTGTCGCAGGTCATCGTGATCATCCTGGCCAACATGCTGGCGATGGTGCTGTCGGCGAATTTCCACGGGAAGCGGATCGTCCGCTTTCTGGTGCTGCTTCCGTGGACGACCCCGATCGCCCTGGCGGTGATCGGCTGGCTCTGGACGCTGGACAACGTGTACAGCCCGATCGACGCCGCGCTGCGGGAACTCGGCCTGCTCGGACCGGGAACGATGTTCGGACCGGGCAAGAATATGCTCTGGCTGGCCAAACCTGATCTGGCGCAATTGTCCGTTCTCACGGTGCACGTCTGGCGGACGTTGCCGCTGGCCACGGTGATCCTGCTGGCCGGGCTGGCGGCGATTCCCCAGGATGTCAAGGATGCCGCCGATGTCGATGGAGCCAGTTTCTGGCGGCAGTTCTTCTACATCCGGGTGCCGTTGCTGATTCCGATCATGACTGTCGCCATTCTGTACGGGATCGTTTTCACCTTCACGGATATGACCGTGGTGTACATCCTGACCCGGGGAGGTCCGATCGACAACACGCAAGTGCTGGCGAGCTGGGCCTTCTTCACCGGTGTCGAAGCGAGCAATCTGGCCCATGGGGCGGCGATCGCGCTCTTCCTCTTCCCGCTCCTGGTCGTGGTGGCGCTGATCATGTTGCGGGTGGCCAAACGAGCGGAGACGGTGTAGATGTCTGCAGCAGCAGCCCAGCCATACGAACCAGATATCTCGTCGACGAAGCGAGGTGGCAAAGCGGCCCGGCGGGGTGTGCTCTATCTGGCGGCGATCTTCTTTTCCGTCTTCGCGGCGCTCCCCTTTGCCTGGATGGTCTTCACCGTTTTCAAATCGAATCAGGATCTCTACAACGGGCAGAATGTGCCGTTCCGGTTCAATGAAGGCTCGCCGACGCTGGACAATATCCGTCTTCTCTGGAATCAGACGAACTATCCGACCTTTCTGCAGAACACGGTGGTCGTGTCGATCCTGGTCGTGATCATCACGCTGCTGGTCGCGGTGCCTGCCGCCTATTCGTTGACTCGCCTGGTCGGCCGGTGGGGCGAGAATCTCGGTATCGCCATCTTTCTGGTCTATCTGATTCCGCCGACACTGTTGTTCATCCCGATGACGCGGGTGGTGGCGGTGCTGGGACTGAAGAACTCGATGTTCTCGATGGTGGTGGTCTATCCAACCTTCACCATTCCGTTCTGCACCTGGCTGATGATGGGTTTCTTCAAGTCGGTGCCCTGGGATATCGAAGAACAGGCGATGATCGACGGATACAGCCGGGTTGGAGCCATCTGGCGGGCAGTCCTGCCAGTTTCCCTCCCCGGTATCCTGACGGTGATCGTCTTCACCGTGGCGCTGACGCTCCACGAGTTCGTCTATGCGCTGGCGTTCGTGACCTCGTCGTCCGAGAAGCCGGTTTCGACCGGTGTGACAACCGAGCTGATTCGGGGCGACGTCTTTTTCTGGCAATCGCTGATGGCCGCCGCGGCGATCGTGGCCATTCCTGTTGCACTCCTCTACACGTTGTTCCTCGATCGATTCGTCGCGGGATTCACACTCGGCGCGGTGAAGGGCTAGGAATAGTCACGCTCACCCCGGTCTGGAAATTGCGTCACACTTGAACTGCTGACGACTCGTGCCGCGTGCTTCGCGGTGCGATCGCAATGAACCATGGGAACAGGTGATGAATCGCGAACCTCGAGAAACGACCAGACCTCCCGCGCCGCGCCGGTCAACCGATCGCCCTGACGATGACGTGGCGGATGCCGTCGAAATTGCCTCCGAGGAATCCTTTCCCGCCTCCGATCCGCCCGGCTGGGTGGGAGGCGTCACGGAACGAGAGCACTCGGACGAAAACAGCCTGGACGGGTGACCGGCGCCAGCCCAGCAAGAGTTGGGTTTGGCAACGGCCAACTCAAACAGCAAAACCCGCCGCGAAAGCGGCGGGTTTTGATCGAGTGTTCCTCGATTGTCACGAGGGTATGCGGGGCGGCAACTTCGGGTCGACCTCGTAGGCGTTCTGGCTGAAAGCCCCGGAAACATAATGGTGTTCGGTTTCATCCGGTACCGGCAGGTCTTCCCCCGCGGCGGGCGGATGATCCCAGCCGCTGTTCAGCACCTCGTCTTTGGTCACGGTAAGAAAGACTTCCTCTTCGGTGTAGTTCGCCACTGCCGAGAAGGGGATGTAGTAGTCGGACGAGAAGATGAGTCCCTTCTCGATGACCAGGTACTTGTCGTCCCATGACTTCACCTTGCCGATCTTTCCGCCATCGGTGCCAAAGACCGAAGCGCCCATCTGCAGGTGGTGTTGCCGTGTTGCGTCTGCGAAGCGTTCCATCATCATTCTCCTTCCGAATCGGCGACTGTCCCCCGGACGCTGACGATTCGGATTGCGCGCGGTGGTGTCGGATCAAAGAGTGGACCGCGCATCCTGAATGTGATGCTGCAAGTTGTGTGCCGCCCAGGGCGCGCCCGCTGAAAGCGCCATAAATGGCGAGGCTACGGGCGGCGGTGGCGCTATCCGGCGATGACGCGGTCGAGGATGCCGGCGAGTTTCCGGGCGCGGTCGGAAGGGGTGAGTCCGGGGGTGTTCAGTGCAACTCGCCAGTTGTCATCCACGCTCATATCGGTCAGGCCGAAGTCGTGGACGAGCTCGCCATCGGGGAGGATCCAGGTCGGGCTGCCGGGAACGGATGCCGTCTCCCAGCCATACCTGGCGTCGTCGATGACCTGTTGCTTGCACACGCCGCGATCGAAATCGGCTTCGAACTGAATCGGATCGAGACCGGCTTCGCCCGCCAGCTCGATGAGCACATGCCGCAAAGAGACGCAGCGGCTGCCGGCGAAGAAGGCGACCCGTATGGCCCAGGCCATGTCGTCTCCCAGGGCGGGACTCTGCCGGTGTGCGCAATGGACGGCTTCGAGTGCGGGAAGGCTGGTGACGGGCCATTCGCTCTCGGGCGCATGCCACGGAGCATAGGGCAGATCGGGTTCGTTCAGAAAGAGAATGGGGAGCTCGGCTTCGATGCCTCGCTTCGGCGTCTGGGCCTGGTTCACATACTCCAACGCCAGACTGCGGTGGACGATTTCGATCTGCCCCTCGTACTCACCTCTGATCGATCGCCACGAGGAATGAACGAGATAGGCGAACGGGCAGATGAGATCGGCGTACATCTGGATCTGTTTCATCGGGAGGGCGCGTCCATCGCAAAGAACCGGATACATCTGTCGCGATTCTACCGCCGTGGCGGTGCGGTCGCTGGATGCAAACGAAAGCGGCGGACGCAACTCGCGTCCGCCGCTCGTCCCGAAGCCGAACCCGGCTACTGCGGGCTGTTGGATACGTCGATCATCCAGGGAATGCCGTACTTGTCTGTGAAGCTGCCGTAATAGTCTCCCCAGACCTGATCGGCCATCTCCATGTCAACTTTGCCTCCCTCGGAAAGCGCGGCAAACAGGCGATCTGCTTCCTCCCGAGAATCAGGCATGACCATGATGTGCACCGTATTGCCGAAGGTGAGGGTGAACCCCATCGACTCTGTTGCGTCGGTGCCCATGAGCATATGACCGCCGGTGATGGGCAGGGAGATATGCATGATCAGGTTCGCGTGCGGGTCGTTCTTGTCCATCGGTGAGCCATCCGGACCGGGCATGTCGGCAAGCCGGTAGATGCCGGTGAACTCTGTGCCAAACACCGATTTGTAGAAATTGAAGACTTCTTCCGTATTGCCGTTGAAGTTCAGATACGTTCCAACTGAAGCCATGGTCAGATCCTTTCGGCTCACGCCAGTCATGTCCACGATGTCGATACGTGTATGCCCGAAGTCCAGATCGCCTTTCTCGATCATCCTGCCTGGTTCACTCGCTAGTCGATTGGTTCCTGTCTCTTTCGACACCGGATCGATGGCAAATGTGAGATGCGCCCGCAGGAGATCAGAGCCAGCGACGCCGTCAGTTCGCCTCGGCGTACGTTTTGAAGGCGTCCAGAATGGCTTGCCATCCCTCCTGCTGAAACTCGTGCGGGTACTCGTTCTCCGGATCGAAGAGGACGGTGACCTTCGACGATCCACCCAGATCCTCGATATCGACTTCCGCCTGGCGGCCATCGTCCATGGTGTAGGCCAGCCGCGCTGGTTCGGACACCTCGGTATAGACGCCGGAGAAGTCGAAGCCTTCGCTGCCGTCGCGTGCTTCCATGCGGTGCTTGAACCGTCCGCCGACACGCAGATCGTTCTCCGATGACGGTGTGTGCCAGTCATCGGACGCGGAGTTCCAGCGTGTGATGTGCTCTGGCTGGTTGTAGTAGGACCACACCTTGTCGGGTGCGGCGGCTATGGTCGCTTCCACCTTCAGTTTCGTCGACTCGGTCACTTTTCGCTCCTTTTCCCTGAGAGACTTCCGCCGTTCTGCCTCGATTGTGCAGACTTCACAACATTGTCGTACCGAATGTGGGGAAATCGACACGCTCCAGCCGTCGCGCCATTTCCGTGCCAGCGACTTTCCAGAATACTGCTTGTGTTTTGCATGAGTCATATGTCAGACTGGAAATGCATACACAACGTGTTGGGGGCGAATGGCGGCTTGTTGCACCGCCGGTTCGATGGACGCTCCCGCGATTTCGGCAGAGGAGATGCAGGCATGGCTCAGGAACTCGACCTTCTCGCAATGCTGCGCAGTGCAGATCGATCGACGCGCCGGGAGGTGATCCGGAGAGCCGCAGGTGTGGGGATTGCCGCGCCCGCGCTGCTGGGAATCTTGCATGCCAATGGCGTGGCCGATGTAGCCGCCGCGCCGGGCGGCGTCCAGACCCGTGGGTTGAGTCGCGCCCAGGATGGTGAGCCGGTTCAGGGCGGCACGATGGTTGTGACCGGTCATCAGGAAGTCGCCAGTCTGAGCCCGGATGATGACAGCCCGACCGTTCACTGGGTCATGGTCACCCAGATTCACAACGCGCTGCTGGAGATGGATGAGAACTACGTGTTCCAGCCGATTCTGGCCGCCGACATGCCCACGGTGAGCGACGACGGCCTGACATTCACCTTCACGCTGCGGGAGGGAGTTCTTTTCCACGACGGCGAGGCGTTCACTTCTGAAGACGTCAAGTACACCTACGAGTGGTACATGAATCCAGAGAACGCCGCAATCAACGCCAACCTCTTCTCGAGTGTGGAGTCGGTGGACGCTCCCGACGACTACACGGTGGTCGTCAACCTGAACCGGCCGAACGCGGCGTTCTACGCGCAGGTGGGCACGACCTTCATCGTTCCCGCTCACTATCATGGCGAGATCGGTGAGGACGCCTACAAAGCGGCGCCGATTGGCACAGGAGCGTTCAAGCTCAAGGAATGGCGTGCCGCTGAGTTCACCGAGGTGGAGGCGTTCGAGGAGCACTTCCGCGGGCGGCCGCATCTCGATATCTTCCGGCAGGACATTGTGCCCGAGCCCTCGGTGCGGGCGATTGGCCTGGAAACCGGCGACTCTGACTCGGCGGTCTGGCCGTTGACGCCGGAGGACAATCTCCGTCTGGCGGAGGATGACAACTTCGTCACGTTCGTCACCTCCTCACTCGCGGTCAATCACTTTCCGCTCAACAACGAGCATCCGGTGCTGAGCGACAAGTCGGTGCGCAAAGCGATGATGCATGCGATCGACCGGGAAGCCGTCATCGACGAGATCTTCAGCGGCACGGCCGTGCTGGCGACGGCGAATCTCTCGCCCGCTATGGCGCAGTTCTTCAATCCGGACGTCACCCAGTATCCCTACGATGTCGAAGCCGCCGCGGCATTGCTCGACGAGGCTGGCTGGGTGCTTGGCGACGGCGACATCCGCGAAAAGGATGGTCAGGCGTGTGCCTTCACCTGCACGACGATCTCGGGCGACCAGACGCGGCGTCCCGAGGCTGAGCTCGTTCAGCAGTATCTGCGGGAAGTCGGCATCGACATGCAGCTCGAAGAAGCGCCGGTGGCGACGATTCTCGAACAGCTGCGAGCCGGCAACATGGATGCGTCCCTCTTCAACTGGACCTATGGCGGCGACGATGCCGATCCCGACGCGTCGGTGGCGCTGCGGTCGGACGGCACCAACAACTTCTCGCATTTCAACAATGCGCGCGTCGATGAGTTGCTCGACCTTGGCATTCAGGAACTCGATCCCGACGCCCGGGCGGAGATCTACAAGGAAATCCAGGCGATCGTGGCGGACGAAGTGCCGTTCCTCTTCATGATGTTCTGGAATTGGTACAACATCTTCTCCACCAGAGTGCAGGGTCTGCCTGAGGCGGCGCTGGCGGGAGACCAGCTCTACCGAAAAGCCAACGAATACTGGGTGGCCCAGTAGACCGGGAAGCAGATTCGTCGACCGGGAGGCTCTCTCCGCCAGTGAGGAGCCTCCCCGGTTGTGACCGCGCACAGCCGGGAGTGACACCGTGCTCCACTATGTGATCGTCCGCGTGCTTCAGGGGGTGCTCGTCATCTTTCTGGTGAGTATTGCGTCCTTCGGCATCATGCAGGCGGCTCCCGGCAGTCCTGTGGACATTCTGATCGGGGAAGCGCAGGTTTCCGACGCGCAGGTCGAAGCGATCACGAAGAAGTGGGGACTCGATCGCCCCTGGTACGAGCAGTACGGCACCTGGCTGAAAAACGTTGTGACCGGCGATTTCGGCCGGTCGGTGATTCGGACCGGCGTGCCGGTGCGCGACATGGTGGCGGAAGCCGCGCCGGTAACGCTGCGATTGAACGTGCTGGCCCTGCTGGTGGCTGTTGTGATCGCGGTGCCAGTGGGCGTCATCGCCGGCATCAAGCGGTACTCGCCGTTCGACTATGTGAGCATGATCGGCTCGACGATCGGCATCGCGATTCCGAACTATTGGATCGGTCTGATGCTGATCATCGTCTTTTCGCTCAAGCTGGGCTGGTTGCCGCCATATGGTTCGGGTTCATGGAAATCCTACGTGATGCCGGTGTCTGTTCTGGCGCTCACCGAGATGGCGATTCTGGCTCGGCTGAGCAGGGGAGCCACGGCGGAAGCGCTGTCGCAGGACTATGTAACGACGGCTCGGGCAAAGGGGCTCCGCGAATCGGCAGTGGTGACGCGGCACGTCGTGCGGAATGCGTTGCTGCCGATTGTCACAATTCTTGGGTACCGGATGGCGTTTCTGCTGAGCGGCACGATCGTGGTCGAAACCGTGTTCGCCTGGCCAGGGGTCGGGTCGCTCCTGTTCGCCTCGATCGATCGCAAGGACTATCAGGTCGTGCAGGCGATTGTGCTCTTGCTGGCGACGATCGTGGTGGTCGCGAACCTGATCACCGATCTGGTCTACGCCTATATCGACCCGCGGATTCGCATCCAATGACGAAATGGACACTCCACCGTCGATGGCGATGACACTCGGTCCACAGGAAGCTGCAGCGACGGCGCCGATTGCCGAGCTCGATCAGGTCACGCACCGGTCGGAGCGGCGGCGTGCGTTCAACCGGTTCATGCGCTACCGGCCCGGCGTCGTTGGCGGCATCATCGTGATCGCGCTCGTGCTGGTGGCGATATTCGCACCACTCATCGCGCCCTATTCGCCGTACGAAAAGGTTGGCCGGCGCGCCGATCCGCCGACGCGGGAATTTCTGCTGGGCAATGATGAGATCGGCCGGGACGTGCTGAGCCGGCTCATCTTCGGAACGCGGGTGGCGCTGGTCGTCGGGATCGGCGCGATTCTGATTGCGGTCTGCATCGGCGTGACGATCGGCGCAACTGCCGGCTATTTCGGCGGCAAGGTCGATACGATCCTGTCGCGGGTCGTCGATACGCTGATGGCTTTTCCTCTCCTGGCGCTGCTGGTGACGCTTTCCGCGCTCTTCGCCCCGAGCATTCTCAATGTGGTGATCATCATTGGTGTGACTGTTTGGGCGTCGTACGCACGCCTGGTCCGGGCTGATGTGATGAGCCTGAGGCAGCGGGAGTTCGTGCTGGCGGCCCGGTCGGTTGGGGTGGGGGATGCCCGCATCATCGGCCGGCATATCCTGCCCAACATCGTCGGCCCGGTGATCGTCCTGGCCAGTCTCGATATCGGCAGCATCATCATTCTGGAGTCGGCGTTGTCCTTCCTGGGACTCGGCGTCCGTCCGCCGACACCCTCCTGGGGAGGCATGCTCTCGGCTGGACGGTCACTCCTCCGCAACGCGCCGCACATCGCCGTCGCGCCAGGCATCGCCATCATGGTGACCGTGCTGGCGTTCAATTTGCTTGGGGATGGGTTGCGTGACGCGCTCGATCCTCGGCAGCGGGGGTAGGTTGGGCAAAGGGCAAAGGGCAAAGGGCAAAGGGCAAAAAGCCAGTTTTCCGAACAGGAAACGACGCATCTCGTGGATGCGCCGCTGAAGTACTGTTTCTTGCCGTCTTTCCGTCTTGCCGTCGAACTGGTGACCCGCCAGGGACTCGAACCCCGAACCAGCTGATTAAGAGTCAGATGCTCTGCCATTGAGCTAGCGGGCCGCGTACGTACTAGGGCTTTCGATTCTTTCCTAAATCTCGACCAACTGACAAGAAATCCCCAGACCTCCTGTCTAGCGAGGAAGTATAGCTGAACCGGCAATGCAGGAGGTCCCACTGCGGTGCCTCCCTCGCGACCGTATACTGATTCCACGCGCCATTCGATCATCGCCAGGGCATAGTGAGCCTTTGGCGTTCCTGTGTGAATTGAGGCAACTGTCATGATGGACGACCCTGAGACGAGTTTCCGACGTTCCGTCACCCGCCGCCGTGCGCTAGCTGGTCTGGGGGCTGGTGCGCTTGGCTTGGCATTGGCCGACTCGATACGTCCGGCTGTGGCCCAGGACGATGCAGCGGAACTCCAGAGCGAGGACGACGTTGTTTACGGAACCGTCGGCGACGTGCCACTCCTGCTCACGATCGTCCGGCCTCCAGACCGCCCTGAGCCCCGCCCGGCGGTCATCGTGATTCATGGCGGCGGTTTGGTGGAGGGAACCCGGTGGGACCATGGCGAAGCGGCCGCTGGTTTGGCCCTGGCCGGCTATGTCACGTTCAGCATCGAGTACCGTCTGTTTGTGCCCGGAGATCCGGCGACGCTCTGGCCCGCCCAATTGGACGATGTCCAGCGAGCGGTTCGGTGGGTGCGCGCCAATGCCGATGCCTACGGTGTTGACCCGAATCGGGTTGGCGCTTTTGGGTTCTCCTCGGGGGGACACCTGGCCGCATTTCTGGGCACGCGTGAAACCCGGGACAACAGCGACCCGGCGCTCGCCGACTACTCCAGCAAGGTCACCTGCGTGGTGACGATGGGCGGGCTGTTCGACTTCACCTTCCCCAATGCTCACCCCTATGCTTTGGAAACGGACGCGGAGATCCTGGGTGGATCGGCGGAGTCGTTGCCGTCGCCGGCCGCGTATGAGGACTTTTCGCCCATTCGGTTTGTGGACGGCGCCAGCGCACCCTTCCTGATCCTGCAGGAAGGCAATGAAGACGTCATTCCGTACGAGCAACCCAAGCGGATGGTGGCCGCGTTGCAGGAGGCCGGCGTTCAGGTCTCGTATGGTTGGTTTCCGGACTATGCCCACGACTCCTGGTTCACCTGGGCTCCCGAAGCGCCCGAGACGCTGGCGTTCTTCGAGCGGCACCTCCGCCCGCAGGAGTAGCCGCGCGCTCTTGCAGGAAGTTGCCGGCAGCACGCTCGAGTCGCAGGAGTGGAACGCGATGCAATTCAGATCAGGCTTGCCTGATGATCTCGATGGCGTGCTGGCGCTCTTCGATGCCAATGTCGCCTGGCTCGTCGAAAGGGGGCGCTCCGATCAGTGGGGTAGCGAACCATGGTCCGCAAACCCGAGATATGTTGATTTCGTCCGCGGGCTGCTGGCCGAGGGCGTGGTGACGATCGCGGAAATCAACGGGGAGGTTGTGGGCGCCAGTGTTGTGACCGACGGGCCGATGCCGTACGTGCCAGCTGCCGGCGAAGTGGAACGATATCTGAAGCTCCTGATCGCGTCGCCGGCACATCGCGGTGAGAGGATCGGGCGCCGGCTGATCGCGTTGGCAAGGGAGTTGACGGTTTCTGCTGGTGTGGGGCTTCTGCGAGTCGATTGCTGGTCTGGCGGCGATCGGAGGCTGGTCCGCTACTACGTCGACGAAGGATTTGTGCCGGAGCAGGAGATCGAAGTGCGACCAGGCACCTCGGTGCAGGTGTTCGAGTGGCGTCCTGAATCGCGTTCGGCCGGCGAAGCGCATTGAGCAAGCCAGCTCACGCTCATCTCATCTGCAGCGTCGACTGTCGCTGACTGACCAGCGGCAAGGAGTGAGGGAAGGACTCCCACTTCAACCCAGATCGAGAATGAGCGGCACATGGTCACTCAGCGACAACCACTCCTCGGTCGCGCCGATGGTGAGCGTCGATCGGGTTGCCAGGCGCTTCGACACGAACGCGTAGTCGAGGTGGAAGGGTTTGTTCTGGTGGCGATAGAGATAGTGGGTCGGGACGCTCTCCTCACCGTGCGGTTCTCCGCCCTGATGGTGGTAGAGGCTGCGCATGTCCAGTTCGGCGAATCGCTCGACCATCCTCGTATGGGTGAAGGCGGCGTGTTTGCGATCGAAAATGGCGTTGCTGTTGAAATCGCCAATGGCCACGGCCCGCGGAGCGGCGAGAAACGCTTCGCTGCAATCGAGCATCTGGTGGGCGACTCGCACGTAGCGCCACTGGTTCGACTTGACGCTGGCCCAGACCGCCATCAATCGGACATTGCCGACGCGGATGTTGAGAAACCAGGGCCAGAGCAGGTTGCAGGACGGGTCGAGGCTGGTCTTGTGCTTGCCATAGACAACGACGCCGAGCCCCTTGTTACGAGATTGCCCCACCCAGAATGCCGAACTGCCGCCGGCGGCCAGGATGTCCGATTCAGAACATTCCGGCACCACCAACACGTCCGGCTGGAGCGCCAGCAACGGATCGAGCTTGCGGCGTAGCGCCATCTGGCAGTTCCAGGCAACGATGCGCATCCCGGGATCGAAAGGCTACCGAGCCCGCATGCGATTGTTGCGCGGGTTGTGCTCGACTTCGGCGAGTCCGAGCTCCTCCAGGAGGGGCGGGACATACATGCCGAACCGTCCCCGTAAGCCCTTCTTCAGTCCATACCAGCCGCCAACTGGGTTCTCCGGCGACCTTCCCCAGGCCTCGACTGTGCCCTCTTTGGCCAGCTTCTGCTCGTCGGCACTGCCCAGCTCCATCCAGTCGCCATGCGCTTTCAGCATGGCGTGGAGGTCGTCGATGCAGCGGGCGTCGTAGAGAAGCGTCGTCGATCCCACGACGCAGACGATGACCTCATCCCCATCTTTTGTGTCGCGGTACATCAGGTATTCCGATGTTTGGGGAGGGGTCCTGAGCTTCCAGGGATCGTCCTTCGTACCTGTTGCCATGTAGCCGATCCTTGCCAAGCGCGAATCACGACTGTTTCATAATGCCTGACCTGAAGCAGAATGAATAGAGAGCCACGAAAGCAGAACACGCCAGGGGGACAATCCATGCAGCGATCGAAGCGCACTCCGGACGACTACCTCGCCGCACTGCCAGAACCGCAGGCAGCTGACATGCGACGGCTCGACGACGCGATATCGACGGTCATGGCCGGGCACGAACGATATCTGATCGAAGGCAAGTTCTGGGGTGGCTCCGATCAGGAGATCATCGCCTACGGAACGCACGTCTACACGAATCGCAGCGGCAAGACCGTCGAGTGGCACATCGCCGGTCTCGCTCTCCAGAAGAACTACATGAGTGTCTATCTCAATGCCGTCGAAGACAACCGGTATCTGGTCGAGACATATGCCAGCCGCCTCGGCAAAGTGAAAACCGGCAAGAGTGCCATCACATTCAAGCGCCTTGAAGACGTCGAGCTCGATGTTCTCCTCGCCATGATCGCCCACGCCCGCGACATCATGGCCGCCACAGAGGCTGGTGCGTAGTGGTTGCTTCCCATACTCTGTCTTGCCGTCTTGCCGACTACTCCCTCGGAATCACGGGCAACAGGATATGCGACGGGTAGTCCGACGAGTGCAGCACCGTCTGCTCAGCGACCTCGATGCGCGTCGATGTGGCCACGGGTTCGCCGTTGTTCAGGTTGCGGCTGAATCGCGGGAAGCTGCTGCTGGAGATATCGACGCGGATGCGGTGACCCTTGCGGAAAAGCATACTGGTGGCGTACATCCGGATGTTCATTTTTGTCGCTTCACCCGGTTCGAGCAGCTCCGGGTTGCTGTCGTCGTTGCGATAGCGCGCTCGGAGGATGCCCTCCGAAACGTTCATGGCATACCCGTCCGGGAAGACGTCGATCAGTTTGACGGTGAAGTCGGTGTCTTTGGCGGAGCTCGCGGCGTAGAGGACCATTTCCAGATAGCCGGTGACTTCGACATCCCGCTCCAGCGGTGCGCTGGTGTAAACGAGCACATCGTCCCGCCGGCCGATCGTTCGCTGGTCCATGGGACCCGGAATGATCGGTTCCTCGGCTGATTGCGACCAGTCGTTGGTCGAGTTATTGCCGCCGACGCTGGGCACGGGATTTTCCGGGTCGTAGCGGAAGCGGTCGAACGGCTCTGACGCCGGTGGCTCCATGGAGAGAGTGCCGTCGCCGAACGAGGAGTTCGCTTTGCCATTGCTGTGCAGATACCAGGGCGTCAGCTGGGTGTTCGGCAATGGCCACTGATTCTCGTGCCGCCAGACATTCTCGCCCATGACGAAAATCTCGATCGGCGGTTCGTCCATCACGCCGTTCTCTTCGCCTTTGAGCCAGTAGTCGTACCAGCGCTTGTCCTCTTCGGCGATGAATCGGTAGGCGTTCGGACCGAAATCGATCTCGGCGAGTTTGCTGCTGGCCGGAATACTGTGGGACCAGGGACCCATCAGCACTTTCTGCGACTTGCGTGTTTTCTCGCTCGGCGGTTGGGTGGTCATCGCCTCCCAGTGGCGGAAGGTCGACGAGGGGTAGGCGTCGTACCACCCGCACTGCTGGAAGACGGGGACGTCGATCAGATGATGCTTACCGGTGGTGTTGATCCGCTCCCAGTAGTCGTCGTATCGATCGTGCATCAGCCAGTCGCGCCAGAAGGGAATCTCCCGGCCGATGGCGTTGACGTCCATGTCGATAAGGGGCAGCTGTCGCATGAAGCGTTTGTTGTTGTAGAGCTGCGCGCTGCCGGTCTGGGTGATGTCGACATTCACCGAGAAACAGATCGCCGCCATGATCGACAGTGTCAGTTGGAATGCGCCGCCGATGTAGTGGTTGTCCCGGAAGAAGTCGTCGCTGATCACATGCGCGGCCATGCAATCGACGTTTGGGTTCTGAAGCGGACCGAGCTGCCACTGATAGAGCCCGCCATAGGACCGGCCCCAGGTGCCGATCTTGCCGTTGCACCAGGGCTGGGCGTGAATCCAGTCGATCGTGTCGTAGGAATCCTGACCGTCGTCGGTATAGGCGTAGAACTCTCCCTCCGACTCGAATTTGCCGCGACAGTCCTGAATGGCGAAGGCGTAGCCTCGTTCTGCCCAGAAGATCGCATGCTGAATCCAGCGGCTCCAGAGACTCTGGTAGGGCGTGCGCAGTAGGATGACCGGCCATTTCCCCGGAGTCGATGGGAGGAACACATCGGTGGAGAGGTTGACGCCATCGCGCATCGGCGTTTTCAGATCGTACAGAAACCGAACGTTGTGTTCTTTCGGGGAGAGGGGAATGGGCAGTCCGGCGGACAAGGAGATGCTCCGATCGCGTGCAGCAGTCCGATGCCGGGTTGATGCCAACCCGGCTGCGTGATCGTATCAGGGAATGGGAAATGGAAAATGGGAGATGGCGCCTCAAGCTGGTCGGACGGGTCGCTTCGATTTGAGAACGGATATGACCCGACGCAGAACCATTTCCTGTTCCCTAAATCTCATTTCCCAATTCTGGGTGCATTCTCCACCAGGGCTGTGAACGCTCGTAGGCGTGCGCCACGGAGAGGAGCGTGGCTTCGTCGAACGCTTTGCCCAGGAATTGCAGACCGACCGGCAGTCCATCGGCGAAGCCGCAAGGGACCGAAACGCCCGGGATGCCGGCCATGTTCGCCGGAATGGTGAAAACGTCGGCAAGATACATCTGGTACGGGTCGTCGAGCCGGGCGCCGATGGGAAAGGCGACGGTGGGGGAGGTCGGCGCGACGATGACGTCGACGTCGGCGAAGGCGGCGTCGAAATCCTGTTTGAGGAGGGTTCGCACCTTTTGCGCTTTGACGTAATAGGCATCGTAGTAGCCGGAGCTGAGGGCATAGGTGCCGAGCATGATCCGGCGTTTCACCTCAGGACCGAAACCCTGACCACGCGTCTGCTCGTACATCTCCCGCAATGACCCACCGTCGATCGAGAGACCGTACTTGACGCCGTCGAACCGGGCCAGGTTGGCGCTGGCTTCAGCCGGAGCGGTGATGTAATAGGTGGGCAACGCGTATCTCGTATGCGGAAGGCTGACCTGCTTGATGATGGCCCCTGCGTCTTTCAGCGACTCGACGGCGGTGGCCACCGCCGTCTCGACTCCCGGTTCCATTCCGTCGACCGCATACTCTTCGGCCACGCCGATGCGAACGCCGGCGAGGTCACCCGTCAAATGCGAGCAGATGTCGGGGGATGGCATCGGCGCGGAAGTGGAGTCACGCGGGTCGTGCCCGGCGATCGCCTCCAGGATCAGCGCGGCATCTTCGACACTGCGCGCGAAAGGCCCGATCTGGTCGAGACTGCTGCCGAAAGCGATCAATCCCAGCCGGGAAACCCGGCCGTAGGTTGGTTTGAGTCCTACGATGCCGCAAAAACCGGCAGGCTGACGGATCGAACCGCCGGTGTCCGAACCGAGACTGAGCATCGCTTCGCCGGCTGCAACCGCCGCCGCCGGACCTCCGGATGAACCGCCGGGCACGCGATCGAGATTCCAGGGATTGCGCGTGACGCCATAGGAGGAGTTTTCCGTCGACGAGCCCATCGCGAATTCGTCGGTATTCGATTTGCCGACGAAGACCGCGTCTTGTGCGTGGAGACGCTGCACAACCGTCGCATCATAGGGGGATTCGTACCCCTTGAGAATCTGCGACCCGGCGGTCGTCTGGGTGCCGGTGGTGACCAGAACATCCTTCAACGAAATGGGAATACCGGTCAGGCCGGCCGACTCACCTCGGCCGATCCGCTCGTCGGCAGCGCGGGCCTGCGCCAGCGAGCGGTCAGGAAAGGTGCTGATATGACAATTGAGCGAAGGATCGAGTGATTCGATCCGTGCCAGATGCGCCTGGGTGAGCTCGACCGCGGACAGCTCTTTCTTATCGAGAAGCGTGCGCGCTTCCGAGGCGGTCAGCCAGTGCAATGCGTCTGTTCCGGCAACCGCACTCACGACGAGCTCTCCTCGCCGCCGAGCGGCGTGTCGACTTCGAAGCAGCCTTCGTTCTGGCGCGGCGCATTCATCAGCACCTGCTCGCGCGGCAGAGAGGATTGCACTGTGTCGTCCCGCCAGACATTCTGCAGCGCCGCCACGGAGGCCGTTGGTGGAATGGATTCGGTATCCAGCTCATTGAGCGCGTTGATGTGACCGAGAATGGAGGAGAGTTGGTCGCGCATGAGCTCCTGCTCTGCGTCAGTGAGTCCGAGTCTCGCCAACGCGGCAACGTGCCGAACCTCGTCGAGCGTCAATTCCATGCGATCACCTGCAATGCATACTGTATGAGCGACAACACCGAACCGCGATCTACGGCTCAATGGCGGTCGGAGTGGCCATTTCGGGGAGAGCGAGTCACCCTTTTCCTGACCGGTAGTATAGACTGGGAGATCTGACGGGCAGGCACCGATTCGTCGATCGGTTCGGCGCATTTTCGTTTTTCTCCGAGTTCGCTGGACGTCACTGAACCGTGAAATTGTGCTGGGGTCGTCAGCCGGGGGTTTTTGTCGTTGTGGCGCTGCTTTGCGCCATGCTCACTGCCTGTGCGGACGATTCGACCGACCGCCAGTTTGCGGGCGACGAGCAATCCACCGCCGGTCCGACGGTCACCATTCCTCCAATGCCAACCTTCGAGCCGGGAGCCAGTCCCGAGCCGCGCGCTTCTCCGCTTGCCGAGGATGACCTCTTCGCTGTTCGCGGTGTGGGCGCGTTCGGAGCAACAGTGCTCGACGGCGTTGCCTACCTTCTTCCCTCGTCGCTCGATCCGCCGCAGGCCATTGCGATCGATGCGATGTGGAAGCCATGGCTGGCCGATGTTTCTTCCGATGGCGAGCATGTCGCGGTCCTGGTGTCGCTCGCGTCGTCGGCCAAGACGTGGCGCGTTCTCGTTGTGGACGCAAGTGGCGCGATCGTCAGCGAACACAGCATCACTGGCGACGATGCCACGGCGTCCGTTCCCGCCGATGTGGTTACGACCGGCTCCGGGGGGCTCGACTGGGCTCCGGACTCCAGCCGGCTGGCGGTTGCGCTGCCGACGGGCGGTATCTATATGGTCGACCTGACCGACGATCGCGTACTGGAGATGTCCCCGCCTCGACGGGTGCCGAGACCAGGTTTCCTGTCGTGGTCGCACAACGGACAGGCCATCGCCTACACCGCTCAACCAGACGCCCGATCGGGATTCGGTATCTATGTGGCGCCGGTCGCGGCATTGCCCCTCGATCCGATCACGGTATTGCGTCCCGATTCGACAGGCAACCGTTCGGCACGCCAGATCACCTGGTCGGGAAGCGACAACACGATCGTCTTCATCCTCGAACGACGGGAAACGGGTGGAGCCGGAGGGGATGTGCTGTCGGTCAGCGCCACGGGTGGTGTCTCCGGGGTGATCTGGTCGACCGGGATGCGATTTGGCGATATGGGCGCCATCGATATCGAACTCTCGCCGGATGGGCAGGTGCTGGCGATTCTGACGTTGTCGGAAACGGGCCCGGTCGTCCAGCTTCAGCAGATGGGCGGGGCCGGGCACACTGAGCGGCTCGTTGACATGCCGCTGGCCAGTGGGTCGATCGCCTGGACAGAGGATGGTCTGCTCGTCGTGGCAGGGAGTGTCGCGACAGAAACGGATCACGCAGAACCGCTCGCGGCTCTCGTCGATGCGCAGGGCGTGGTGACCGTGCCGGCCCCGCCGGCGACTCCGGTCGCGTCGCCTCAACCGGTGGGTTCGCCTGTTCCTGCCAGTCCGGTGGCTTCGCCTGTCCCGGCCAGTCCGGCGGCTTCGCCGGTCCCTGCTTCACCGGTGCCGGCGACTCCCATGGCGTCACCGGCCGCCTAGCCCGGATGATTCATTAGGCGATAAACACGATCTTTGACCGCGATCTCATCGCCAAGTAGCCGCAGACCCCCGTGTCTGCACTCATATGGGATACGCTGCGATCGCTTGCCACGATCCTCATGCGCAACGGCAGCGATCCCGCATCGGCACGTGACGAGAAGTCGCCGCTGATGGCTGCGTTGTGCCCCTCGAGAAAGCAGACACGGGGAGCGTGTCGCATTATTTTTGGCGTCCGTCGCCGGGGTGGGGGGTGGGGGTTCA
>JAHBVL010000014.1 GCA_019637585.1 Thermomicrobiales bacterium
GCTGTAGCCGGAATTATTCATTAGAGGCTTCCTCTGCCGTTTTCTGCAGTCGCTGACCCCCGTGTCTGCTCTCTCAGCGGGCGCTACGCATCCATTGGCGGCGGCTTTTCGCGTCACGTGCCGATACGGGGCGGCGGTTGTTTGCGCATGAGGACGGTGGCGAGCTGTTACAGCTTGTCCCAGACGAGTGCAGACACGGGGGTCTGCAGCTACATGGCGATGAGTTCGCTGTCAAAGGTCGTGTTTGTCGCCCAACGAATAATCCGGATCCCCCAACTGTGCCTCACGGAAAAACCCGGCCCAGTGCAGCTCTGTGCCGGTGCATCAGCGACCGCCGGCGCGGGGCCGGGTTCTACATCATGAGAGAGCCGGGGGGGGGGGGGCTATATCGGTTGACATCGTGACGCCCGGCGCTTACTGTTCCGGCTATGCGAAATCTGGATCATCTCACCAGCCTGAAATCACCCGAAGTCGCCGCCAGTGGCGCGAACTGGTGGTTTTACTTTTACGGCAACCCCCCGGCTCTGCTGGCGGGGCGAGAGGTGCTGACGCGCTAACGCTCCAGAGACAGCAAAGCAGTGGGGGAACCGAGGTCGAACACCTCGGTTTTTTGTTTGTCCGGAATCAGTAGGAAGCAAGGAGCAGGGTCATGATCATCACATTCGAGTCTGGCGCGGATACCACGTCGATCGACCGGTTACGTGTCGAAGCGGACCGGCTGGGCATCGGCAACCGGATGCTGCGCTTCGACGATGGCTCGGTCATTGCCGGGTTCGACAGAACGCTGCCTCCCGACGCGCTGACTGGTCTCGCCGCCAGTCAGATACTGCCCACCCACCGGCCCTACATGCTGGCCAGCAGCGAGCACCGGGACCGCTCGGTTGTGTGGGTCGGGGATGTCGCGTTCGGCGCGGATATGCCGGTGCTGATCGCCGGTCCCTGTGTAGTCGAGAGCACCGAGCAGATGATCGAGGCAGCCATTGCGGTCAAGGCGGCCGGCGCCGTCATGCTGCGGGGAGGAGCATTCAAGCCGCGCACTTCGCCCTACTCCTTCCAGGGTCATGGTGAAACGGCGCTGCAGATGCTCGTCGCGGCTCGCGATGCGACCGGGTTGCCCTTCGTGACCGAGGTACTAGAACCCGACCAGGTCGATCTCGTCGCCGCGCACGCTGACATGTTGCAGATCGGCGCGCGCAACATGGCCAACACGCCGCTCCTGAAGCGGGCGGCGCGTTCCGGAAAACCGATTCTGCTCAAGCGTGGATTCTCGGCGACGATCGACGAGTGGCTGATGGCGGCGGAGTACGTTCTTTCGGAAGGGAATCCCAACCTGGTGCTTTGCGAACGGGGTATCCGCGGATTCGATCCGGCGCTGCGGTTCAATCTCGACCTGAACGCGGTGCCGCTGGCCATGCAGCTCTCTCACCTGCCGGTGATCGTCGATCCGAGTCATGGGACGGGCGTGAGGTCGCTGGTGCAGCCGATGGCGTTGGCCGGTATCGCCGCCGGGGCCAACGGACTGATCGTCGAAGCACAGCCTGATCCCGATGCGGCGATGTGCGACGGATACCAGACCATTT
Organism: Thermomicrobiales bacterium; assembly: GCA_019637585.1. Taxonomy (GTDB): domain Bacteria; phylum Chloroflexota; class Chloroflexia; order Thermomicrobiales; family UBA6265; genus JAHBVL01. The sequence goes on from JAHBVL010000014.1 coordinate 1,581, forward strand.
CCACGGACGAACTGGCGCAGATCAACCGGCGCGTGCAACGACTGGCCGCCGCCCTGAGCGACGAGGTCGATGTCGCGACTCCGGACGCCCGCGAACTGGTTCGCGCCTGACCGGGCCTCATACACTAAGTGACAGTCAAGGATGACCGGGTCGCCGGTTGGACCTGCGATCCGTGGCGTCGCTGCAGTGGACGCGTCTTTGCCGGAGCTCCTAGAAAAATGCTAGTCATCCTGAACGAAGTGAAGGACCTCTCCGTCGTTTCCTGCCACTGCCGTCGTCTCCCTGGAGACTGCCGCGGCGGGAGATCCTTCGCTACGCTCAGGATGACGGTGCTTTTTCATGCCCCGCTGGTGCCGGATCCCGGCATGTTGGTTCAGGATGATGGTCGATTCGCTGCCGGTGGAGTCGAACAGGACGACGCAATTTGACCGCATCTCGATCAGAAGCGACTGAACAGCAGCGCCCCGTTGTCATCGGGACCGCTGGGCATGTCGACCATGGCAAATCGACGCTGGTCCGGGCGCTGACCGGTATCGACCCCGACCGGCTGGCCGAGGAAAAGGCCCGGTCGATGACGATCGATCTCGGTTTTGCCTGGTTCGATCTGCCGGGTGGCCGCAGCGCCAGCATTGTCGATGTGCCCGGGCACGAACACTTCATCAAGAACATGCTCGCCGGTATCGGCGGCATCGATGTCGCCCTGCTGGTGGTAGCGGCCGACGAAGGACCGATGCCGCAGACGCGAGAGCATCTGGCCATCATCGATCTGTTGGGCATCGACCATGGGGTCGTCGCACTGACCAAAACCGATCTGTCGGAACCAGATCTGGTCGACTACGTCGCGGAAGAAATCGCTGAGCTCCTGGCTGCCACGTCCATGGCCGGAGCAACGATCGTGCCGGTGTCGGCATCGAGCGGTGCGGGGCTGCCTGACCTCGCCTCGGCGCTCGATGCAGCGGCGGCGAGGTCGGGCCAAACCTCGTCTGGACCAGCCCGGCTGCCAATCGACCGGGTCTTTTCAGTCGCGGGATTCGGCACGGTGGTCACGGGCACGATGCTCGGTGGGACATTTCAGACGGGAGACGAGCTCGCGGTTCTGCCGGGTGGATCGAACGTCCGCGTCCGGGGATTGCAGTCGCACAACCAGCACGTCGAGCGGGTGTCCGGCGGGATGCGGGCCGCTATCAACATCTCGGGGCCGGGCGACCAGAGGGTTCGCCGTGGTGATGTCCTGACTCGTTCTGGCGCACTCGTCTCCACCCATCGCATCGATGTCCACCTGAGGCTTCTGGCGGACGCTCCGGCGACGCTGACCCAGAACGCCCGGGTCGATCTCTTCACCGGCGCGACCGAGTCGGCCGCGCAGTTAACGCTACTCGAATCGGAAGCATTGGAACCGGGCCAAACCCAATTGGTGCAGATGCGCCTGGCCAGTCCGGTGGCTGTCGCTGCGGGGGACCGCTTCATCGTCCGGCAGGCGTCGCCCAGCGCCACGATCGGCGGCGGCATCGTGCTCGACCCGGCGCCGCGACGCCACCGGCGGTTCGATCCGGCCGTGCTGCGCCGTCTCCAGGGGTTGGTCAACGGCGACCCGCTGGCCATGGCTCGCAATGCGATCGGGGAACGACCGGTCCGCCGCGAGCAGATCGAGGCCGATCTTGCGGCAACCGTCGACCCATCCGACGGCGCAAGCGCGATTCAGCAGTTGCTGGACACGGGTGAGATCACCGGTCTCGACAGGACCGCCGAGCACTCGGCTCGATGGTTGATTTCCACCGACGCCTGGAATCGTTTCGAACGGGCAGCTGCCGACGCGATCGACCAGTTCCATCTGACGCATCCGCTCAGGCCAGGGATGCCGCTGGAAGAGCTGCGCGCGTCGTTCAAGCTGGATCTCCGCCAGTTCGATGTCATGATCGGGGAGTTGGAGCGGAGCGGAGTGTTGGTCCGCGACGGAGCGTTGTTGAGATCGCCCTCCTTCGTTCTGCTATTCGATGAAACGACCCAGCGCCGGGTCGATCGCTATCTCGGTGCGCTCAGGGAACGTCCCGCGGATCCTCCCCCTCCCCAGGAATTCGACATCGACGCCGAAGTGCTTGCCGCTCTCGAACACCAGGGATCAGTCGTCAAACTCTCCGACGCGATGGCGTTCGACAGCGACGCTTATACCAACCTGGCGACGCTCACCCTCGATTTTCTGGCGAAACATGGCACGATATCGCTGGCTGAGTTCCGGGATCTGGCCGGGACGACCAGGAAGTATGCCCAGGCCTTGCTGGAAGACTTCGACCGCCGTCGTCTGACGCGCCGGGTGGGGGATGTCCGGCACCGGGGAGCGGCCAATCTGCCGAAGCGTGAGGAGCAGTAGCGTGGATTCGAATCCGGAACGGCATCTCTTTCTGTCACCCCACTACGACGACATCCCGCTATCGTGTGGCGGCACAGTCACATCACTCGCCGCTCGTGGCGTGCGACCCGAGATCGCCCTGATCTTTGGCGACTATCCCGACCCGGATGCGCCGCTGACATCCTTTGCGGAACGCCTGCACGACGAGTGGGGATTGGCCGCCGGCGAGGTGATCGATGCCCGCCGGGCCGAGGAGGCCGCGGCGTCGGCGCTGATCGGCGCCACCGACATCTATCTGCCCTTCCGGGACGCGATCTATCGGGGATCGAGCTACGTGTCGGACGAGCTGCTTTTCGCCGACCCCGTCGAGGCCGAAGCGGACCTGCCGCAGGCGATCGCCGATGCACTCGATCTTTCCGTTCCCGCAGGTGGTGATCTCCATGTCTACGCACCGCTGGGCATCGGCCGGCACGTCGACCACCAGGTGGCATTCCAGGCGGGACGGCTCCTCCATGAAGCAGGCGTCCGGGTGCGGTTCTACGAAGACCTGCCGTATGCGCTCGAAACGCCAAATGTCACACGCCGCATGGATGACCTGCGCGGACAAGTCGAGAAAGCAGAAAGGGTTCCGGTGGAAGAGGTCTGGCAAACCAAGATCGAGGCCATCATGGCGTTTCCCTCACAGGTCGGTGTGATCTTCGAGCGATACGTCGGCGTGCAGCCGACGCGCCCGGCCATCAGCGACGCGATGCACGACTATGCTGTTGCGGCGGGCGATGGAGTCGCGGTGGAGCAATTCTGGAAACTGACCGACCGATGAGCGACGACGAGCTCGATCTGCCCGAAGAAGACGTTGAGGAGAACACGGACGAAGTCGCGCCACCGGTTGGCCGCTGGTTGCCGGAGGGGAGAACGCTTGGCCACGAGCTTCGCCAGCCTCGCTATGCAGCGGTGGCAGCCGTCGCGCTGATCGTCATCCTCCTGCAGCTCTGGGTGCTCTTCTAGATCCTGTGGTAGCTCGCTTCAATTCTTTGGAAGCAGCCGCCCGATGAACCGGAGCCAGCCCATTTCCCCGGTGTCGTCTCGCACCAGCTCAATCCAGAGCTTGCCCCCAAGGAACGGTTTGAAGCCGTGGGTCGCGGAGGTCATCGTGTAGTCTCCCGAGAAATCCGCGATCTCCTCGCCGCCTGCCAACGCCGCCACTCGCATCGCATTGGTCTCTGGCGAAACGACGAAGGTTATCCACTCGGGTAGACCGTACTGCCCCTCGGCATTCATCGCCTCGTCCTCGGTGAGGGTGTACGGCTCTGATTCTGGCCGGGAGAGGTCGAGAAATGTCGCCAGTCCGTAAAGCACGGCGTCGTTGACGAGCGTCAAGGCAGTGTCGCAGTTGGCAAGGACCACCATGCCGAACTTCCGGCCGGGCGCCGCGACCATGGCGGAGATCAGTCCAGCGTCACCCCCTTGGGACATCAGAACCGTCTCCCCATCGATGTCGAGGAGCATCCATCCCGCGCCGGTGGCGTCGACGATGACTGGACCAATGGCTCCACCCTGCGAGCGGGGCTCCTGCATGGACGCCAGGCTCTCTGCGTCAATTTGTCCGAAGTCGATCGAGGCGTGCGCCTGGACGAAAGTCAGCATGTCCCTCGATCGAGCTGACCAGTCCACCGACGGGATTGAACGGACGAGGTATTGCCTCGGGAGGAATGCCGATGAGCTCGCCTTCGACAAGCTGGTGACCCAGCGCGCGATCTTCCGGGAGCGTGGCATCAGTGGCGAACATGGAGTTCGCCATGCCCAGCGGCTGCAGCACCAGGTGATCGACCGTCGACTCGTACTGCTCTCCCGTGACCTGTTCTGTGACGGCGCCAGCCAGCAGGTACCCTGAGTTGCTGTAGCTGAACTGCGTTCCGGCCGGCGCGATTTGCGGAATGTCCGCTAGCTGACTGGCATACGATTCCAGAGCGTCCTCGCCCGGGACCGGCTCCAGGAAATCGGCCCATCCACCGGTGTGAGAGAGGAGATGACCCACCGTCACGGTTTCGGTCGCCTCCGCATCGGCCAGGGTGAAGCTCGGCAAGTGCTGGATCACCGGATCGTCGAAAGCAATCGTTCCCTGCGCTTCAAGTCGCGCTAGCGCGGTAGCCGTGACGATCTTGGTCAATGATGCAATGCCGAACGGCGTGGCGGGGGTGACCTCTGCGCCGCTCTCGATGTCTGCGACGCCGAGACCGCGGGGTATAGCGTTGATCTTCGTGGGCGACGCCGACAGCTATCCCAGGAACGTTGAGTGCAGCGATTTTCTCTTCAATCCAGGCAACAAGCGCCTCAAATGCCTCGTTAGCGTCCGGTCTGGATTCCTGAGCGCGAGTGCTGGAGATGGGAAGAGCGCTGACAAACGGCGTTGTGGCGAGTGCGCCGGAAGCGAGGAGGACGTGCCGCCGTGAAAAGGATGCAGAGCGCATGAGGCGCCTCCTTTTGTTTGGTTGTGGAGGGGGGCACCACGCCGGGCCAGAGGGGCCACAGGTGCAAATCTAGGATACCAGCATTAGATGGCCGCGGTCGTTGCCGGTCGCGACGACGCTGTCGTTGTGACCGCCGGCACTGGGCCGGAGAACGGCGTTCGCCTGTCTATACGACTCGCCGTGGGCTAGCGCCGGGGAGATCGGGGCCTAGCGGAAAAGCCTGACCAGGATGTCGGACGGTTTCCCGCCATTCACATCGTTTTGGTCCTGGGGACAGGCGGTCATCGCCGCGACAACCGGCTGGGTGGCGCGCAGGAGAATGAAATCGCCTGCTTCGGCCAGCGACTCACGGATCTCCAGTTCGCCTCGCTGCAGAATCGCCACATTCATAAAGACGTTGATCGGATCGGGAATCGCGTCGAAGCCGAGTCCGTGCGGTTCGAGCGCCGCAGCGAAAGCAGACCGGCAGCTGGCATGGTCGGCGAGACCGTAGTCGTCAGCGTAGCGGCGAGGGTCGCATGCGGCGAAGAGCATGTCGTGACGCCCAACGGTATCCTCGACAACTTCGAACATCGCGTTGCGCAGGTTGGAGTAGATCGTCATGCCCTTCTGCAGCATGATCGAATTGTTCTTCGACCGGGTGATCGTGGTGGAGAGGACCTCGGCGGGCTGCTGCGCCACCATGGCCACGAAGTCCGAGACCTGCTTCCCGTCGAGGGCGATGATCTGCAGGAGTTCGTCCGGCTGCATCTCGACCGCCCAGCCGTCGCCCGGCTTCAGTGTTTTCGACTTCACCGCCAAGCGGCCGACCAGCGCCTCACTCACCTGAATCACTCCTGTCCAAACGTTCGCTTCATCGGTTGGCGATTCTCGCAGCTTTCGCCGGACGTGACCAACGCGTCCTGTTCGATCTGGTGCAGGCCGCGACCGCATCAATCGGATGCGGCGGCTGCGCGGGCAAGAGTATGCGTTGGATTGCGAAATCCTGCCCGGTTTTCGCGGCAACAGTTTGTCATACGTCGATGAATCACCGAATATTCGCGAGGAATCTGATTCTCGTCAGATCACGCCCCGGAGTGGAAAGCCGCCGTCCACGATACGGCTCGCGACATGAGGTTTGAACCGATGGAAACCTGTCCCAATTGCGGAGCCGAGATCAGATCGACAGCGCGCTTCTGCACCACGTGCGGGTTTCGGATTCCCGAGCGAACTGCCGGCGTTGCGGAAAGCGGCGGCAGCGCATCGTCGTGGGGCGTGGCCGCAGTCGAGAGCACAACAACCACAGAGGCTCCAGAACTCGTAACCTGGCCGCCGGTGCGATCCGAGAGCATCGTGGCCGCCGTCGTTGAATCTGACGTCGTTGCGGTGGCCGACGAGCCTCCTGCAGCGACAACACCCGAGCCGCCAGCTCTGGTCGTTCCGGCGGTTCCGGAAGCGCCGGGCCGGCTGGCGAGCATCGTGGACGAAGAGACGATCAACGACACGACCGAGAACAAGGTGAACATCGCGCTTTTCCATATCGAGCGTTTGCAGCAGCTGGTGCCCGATATCACCGGCTGGTCGGAGGAACAGGCGGCGTCGGTCAACAAGGCGATTGCCTCACTCGAGAAATCGCTCGAGGGCCGGGAAGACGACGGCGATCCGTACCATGGATTGCGCGAAACCGTGAAGACGGCCAGAACGCGCAATCGCGACATCGACGTGATGGTCGCGCTGACCGACCGTGCGGCCGAGATCCAGGATCTTCTCGCTGCGCACGACGGCTACTCCAAAGCCGTGCGCGACTCGCTCTTCGCCCTCAAGCCCGCGGCGGTGGACTATGTGGCGGCGGTGAAAGCGCCCGCCCGGCGCGCACCGCGCAAACGAACAACCCGAACCACAACAACGCCGGCGCCAGATTCCGCAACGGAGTAAGCGTCGTTCGCACAACGCACTTCAGCAATGGCCGGGCCAGGATTGGTCCGGCCATTGCCGTATCTGCGACGCCGGGGCATACGTTGCAGTGCCTTCATCACATGCTCTGAGCGGGGAGAACCGCGATCGGCAGCAGTATTCGCAAGTTTGCGCACGGGAAACAAATAATCCGTCTGTGCAACGTTGCGGTGCGGCCGGCAATCGCAGTCGATCGGCCCGGATCAGTGGTGAATAGGCGGCTGCTCAATGGATGAGGAGAGGACAGGAATGTCTGATTTGAAGGCAACGATGCTGAAGAAACCCGTCAACCGGCGCACCGCACTCAAAGCGGCGACCGGAGCCGCAGCGAGTATGTATGCCTTTGGGGTCGCAGGAAAGTCCTACCAGCGCGCCCTCGCGCAGCACGATATCCGCGCCCAGATTCTGCAGATTCCGGGTGTTGGCGCTGGCCAGCCGACCGATGCAGATATGCAGCGAGTCGGTGAGCTCTGCCTCGAACCGACTAGAGCCAACGTTCAGCCCGGCGAGTTCAATGGCGTCGAGCTGACCTTCATGGGTCTCAACAACCAGAACCTGCACAACATCGTCTTCCGCGCGCTTCTTGCGGCGTGGGTCGAGTACACGGGGGCAACGATCAACTGGATCGACCTGGCCCAGGCCGACTACAACCCCCGGCTCCAGCAGGCGATCGCCACCGGCACTGTCGACTTCGACATCCTGGAGATGGGCGCTCCGTTCGAGGGAGACGTCTGCGGACAGGGGCTCGCCTCGGTCATGCCGGACTGGGTCAAAGACCAGATCGACATGGACGACTATGTCGGCTATCTGCAGGCTCCAGTCGGCACCTGGGATGGCAACACCTATCGCATTTCGATCGACGGCGATGCCCACAACTTCAACTACCGCACCGACGTCTTCGGCAGCGAGGATCTGGCGGCGGAGTGGGCCGCATCCGGCGGTGAGGGCGACTATGGCGTGCCGCGCACCTGGCAGCAGGTGAAAGCGATGAACTCCTTCCTCTACGGGAAAGAGCTCGATGGTCAGCCGCTCTACGGATACCTCGATGCCCCCAAACCATGGGGCGGATTCGGGTTCTACTTCCTCGGCAGCCGCGCGTCCGCCTATGCCAAGCACCCGGACAGCAAAGCGTGGCTCTTCGATCCGGAGACGATGGCTCCCTACGTCAACAACCCGGCCTGGGTTCGGGCGATCGGTGAAGTGGCGGAGAACATTCCGCTCCTGCCCCCCGACCAGATCAATGCCGATCCCAACACCACCGGATTCTCACAGTTCCTGGCCGGAACAGGCTCGATGTGCACCTGGTGGGGTGACGTCGGGTCCAACGCCAAGACGAACGACTCGTCGATCATCGGCGACGTCGTGGGATTCGACATCCTGCCCGGGTCGGTCGATGTGTACAACAACGCTACCGGTGAATGGGATACGCCTGCCGAGCCGAACTACTCGCCGAATGAGGCCTATATCGGCTGGGGCGTCTATGTGATGAGCAGCGTCGATTCCGATCCAGTGAAGCAGAAAGCGGCATGGAGCGCGGCGGCCCACCTGGGCGGCAAGGATCTGTCGCTCTGGACCGTGGCCTATCCCTCCGGATTCCAGCCCTCTCGCAACAGCCACTTCAATATCGAAGAGTGGGTGAATGCGGGCTACGACGAGGCATTCATCCAGAATTACCTCGATTCGGAGGCGAATTCCTACAATCACCCGAATGCTGCCATCGAGCCGCGCATTCCGGGCATCTTCCAGTACTACAGCATTGCCGAAGACGAGCTGCAGCGTGGATGGGCCGATGGCACCGACGCGCAGACCATCGCCGACAACATTGCGGCTGCCTGGGAGAGCATCACGGACGAGATCGGGCGGGAAAGCCAGGTCGCCCTCTACCAGGCATCGCTTGGTTAGCGCGCGGCCCGTCTACTGACGACTGCTGCACCGGCTGGCGAGCTGACTCGCCAGCCGGTCGCCTCCTGAGACTGGACGACATGCCTGCTCCCGACTTGCCATGAGCGACGCTCCCGCCGTTGCCACCAATACCTGGGACGCCGCGCCGGGCGGAGTTTCCAGCGAGCGAAAGCGACTGGGCCGGTTGATCATCGCGGCGGCAACGCTCGCGCTCTTCGCCATGCTGCTCGTACAGGCGCTGCATACCGCCGACCGGATCGATACCGGCTTCGCCAACTGGCGACCGATTCTCTACATCTATCTGATCTGGGCTGTGGTGCTGGCGGTGGGTCTGGTGGTGATGCGCGGCGAGCTCGGGCATCGCGCGCTCTTCATCCTGCCGGCCGTTCTCTTCACCGTGTCGATGGTTGTCTTCCCGACGATATTTGGACTCTACATTGCCTTTACTGACTGGAATCTCAGTTCCACCTCCGGCCGCAACTTCAGCGGTCTCGACAATCTGCGCAAGCTCGTACACGACAAATTCTTCTGGACGGCCATGGAGAACATGGTCTATTACGTCCTTTCTGTGCTCGTCCAGTTCGCGATAGCGTTTCTCCTGGCAGTTCTGCTCAACCAGGAAATCCGCGGCCGCAAGTTCTTCCGGGTTGTTTTCCTGCTGCCATTCATGCTCAGCCCGGTGGCGGTCAGCTGGATGATCGGCAAATCGATGTTCGAAACCCGTTTCGGACCGGCGGCGACGCTGGCGCGCAAACTTGGCTGGGATCAGCCGGCATTCTTCACCGACCCCTGGATCGCCCGGCTGAGCATCATGTCGATGGACTGGTGGGTCTGGATTCCGTTCATGATGATTCTCCTGCTGGCTGGTCTGCAGGCGTTGCCGCACGAAATCCTGGAGTCGGCTCGGGTCGACGGCGCGACGGCCTGGCAGTCGTTCTGGCAGATGACCTTTCCGTTGTTGCTGCCGGTCAGCATCACGGCAGTGGTCTTGCGGATCATCTTTCAGCTGAAAATCGCGGACATCATCATCACGGTCACGTCGGGCGCCCCCGGCGGCGCAACGGATTCGGTGACGAGCTTCATCTATCGCGAGTACCGGGACCGGTCCAACGTCGGCTACGGCACGGCGCTGGCTGAGTTCTATCTGGTGGTCATCATCGTGTTCATGACGGTTCTGCTCTGGCTGACCAACAAGTGGATGCGCAGGTTCACATGAGAGCGGACAGGCGAAAGCGCCATGAATGGCGAGGCTACGAGTCGACGTCATGTCGTGCTGCGGTGAAGAGCGCCAAGAATGGTGAGGCGACGGGTCGTTCACGGGAAGCCAAGGGTTTGTAGATGTCAGCAACGACGCCACCAGTCCACTACCGTCATGCCGGGCGCAACTGGCGCCGGGTTCTGACCCGAACGCTGACCTACGCCATTCTGCTGTTCTGGGCGGCGATCTGCCTCTTTCCCATCTACTGGACGATCACCACGTCGTTCAAGGTCGCTGTGGACATCACCCAGGGACATCTCGTTCCCTGGCTGCAATATCAGCCCGATTGGAAGGGGTGGCGATCGCTCGGTCTTTCTCCGGACACTATTCGGGAGTTCTCGACGCCGCGCGAAGAGTTCCTCAAGCGGTTTCGCAACAGCCTCTTCGTCGCGTTGGGCGCTGCCTCACTGGCCGTCGTAATCGGATCCATGGCTGCGTACGGCTTAACCCGTTTCAACTACCGGTTTGGACCGTTCCGCAACAAAGACATCTCCTTCTGGTTTCTGTCGCAGCTGATTCTGCCCCCTGTGGCGCTGGCGCTGCCCTTTCTCGTGCTGTACAAGGAACTGGCGCTTCTCGATTCGCGCACCGGTTTGATCCTGGTCTATACGCTGACCGTGCTGCCCATTGTCATCTGGATCATGCGCGATCAGTTTCAGACCATTCCGCTGGAGCTCGAGCAAGCGGCTATGGTCGATGGGTCGACGGTCTGGGGAGCATTTACCAGAATCGTCCTGCCCATCGCCTTGCCGGGTATGGTCGCGGCGTTCATCCTGTCCGTGATTCTCTGCTGGAACGAGTATTTCTTCGCCGCGTTGCTGACCAGCACCAAGGCGACGACATTGCCGGTGATGGTGGCCAGCCAGACGGGATCTCAGGGGATCAACTGGTGGACGATGGCGGCGATCTCGGCAGCGGCGATCCTGCCGCTGATCGTCATCGCCATCCTGCTCGAGCGGTGGATCGTCAAGGGACTGGCGACGGGAGCGGTGAAGTAGCGGCGACCGGCGTGGCGCCGCTCAGCGTCCCGGACGACCGCCAGAGCAGGCGGGTGTTCCAGGTCGACAGATAGGCGTTGGGCCGGAATCCCAGAATCTCCTCCCGGGCGATCACCAGTTCGTCCGGAAAGCCGAACCAGAGTCCGAAGAGATCGGTGTTGACGACCTCCTGCAGCTCGGCGAGGATCTCCCGCTGCCGGTCGAGATCGACGGTCACCAACTGCCGGCGAATCAGATCGTCCACCTGTTCGTTGCTGTAGCCGCCCGGATTCCATCCTTGCGGATTGGCGCGAATGTCGAAATTCGAGCCGTAGAGGTCGAAATCTGTGAAGCCTGGGTAGAGGGGATAGGCATACGCGATCAGGTCGTAATCGCGCGAATCCATCCAGCTCGTGGCGAACGCTTCTGCATCGAGCACACGCACCTCGAAGTGGATGCCGACCTCCCGAAAATCGGCGGAGAGTCCCTGCAGCACCTGAATGAGCGCAGGTTGCGCATTCTCCTGAACGATTGCCGAAAGAACCAGCGGTTCGCCGTTGAAGTCTTCCAGGAATCCATCGTTGTTGAGATCGGTCAACCCGGCTTCTGCCAGAAGGCTTGTCGCCTTGGCCGCATCACGTTCCGGGGATAGAACGGAGGAGTCATTCGCCCATGCCTGGGCGATCGTGCCGGCTTGCATGGGTCGAATCGTGTTGGCGAAGAGATCAGTCGCGTAGCGGGAACGGTCGACCGCCAGGGAGAGCGCCTGGCGAATCCGGACATCGCCCAAAAGACCGGGAAAGGCGCGGCTCCGGTTCTCGAAGTTGAACGCCGCGAACATGACATTTGCGCCAGGCACCACGTAGAGAACGCCCGGCGTCTCCTGAAGCTGCGGGAGATCGGTGACCCGGATGTTGCCGAGGATGTCTCCGTCGCCATCGTTCCAGCGGGCGAATCGCTCCTCGTCCGAAGTCGTGGCGAGCAACTCGAGAGTGCGAGAGTGGGGCGGCGTGGCGAAATAGGCATCATTTCTGGCGAATGTCACGCCATCCGGCGACGTGTTCGTGACTTTCCAGGGACCGGTGCCGATGGGCAGCACTCCACCCCAGTCGAAGTCGGCAAGGGTGCGTTCGCCCGCGTCCCGCGATGCCCAGTGATCGCGATACTGGGCACGCTGGAACACCAGTTGGGTGGCGGCGTTGAGCAACCAGTTGGCATCCGGCGTGAGAAGGGTCACTTCGACGGTCAGATCGTCGATGGCGCGGATAGCCTCCATCTGGTTGAAGATGTTCCGCACATTGCTGTCGATGTCGTCGCGATAGATGTTGTAGGAGAAGGTCACGTCGCGGGCTCTGAGCGGCGTGCCGTCGTGCCAGGTAACGCCGTCACGCAGTTTCAGCGTCACGACCTTGCCGCTGTCGTCCCACGACCAGCTTTCGGCCAGCCAGGGCCGGGGCTCCATCGTTCGGTCGTCGATCCAGAGCAGGGGATCGAGATAGCTGGCGCTGATCAGGTAGTCGTGCCGGAATGAGGGCGGACTCAGGTTGATCTCCTGCCCATCGCTCGCGATGAAGAGGGAGAGGGTGTCGCCCTGGGTGGCCCATCCGGTGTGATTGAAAGAACTGCCTCGCTCAACGCGCAGGGCGCCAATCATCTCCGGTCCGGCTGGAGTGGCGATTGGAGAAGCCGCCGGTGACGCCACCGGGCTGGCCACGGGCGAGGCGTTGATCTTGGTCTGACTGGCGGCGCGACCCTGCTGGGAGGCGGCGTCCTGAGCTGCGAATCGATCGCCGAGCGTCTGGAGTCCGGCAACAACGGCGACACCGCCGAACACCGTGCCAAAAAGCGCACGGCGCGTCAGATCGGCATCCGGTCGCTCGCCGCGGGAAACGGGCGGCTGGGGGTTGTCGTCCTGCGGATCATCCATCAGTGGGTGCACTCCTCTTCCGGCGGCGCGCAGCGGCAACCGGCGGAAGGCTCTCTGGGGGCTCCGCGGGGGTCGGGTGCATCTATTCTACGGGTGTACGTACACCGTTGGCAAACGAATGCCGGCGCCGGCGTCTCGCCGGCGGTGGTCTAGCCAACCTCTGGCAGATCCTCCGCCGTTTCGCTGGAGGATGTGGAGACGATCGGAGTGAGGGTGATCGGTTTCTCCATTGGCTGGCCGTCCGGACCGATGATGCTGCCGTCGGACATGACTGAGCCGGGATCACGGTGACCCAGAATGGCGAATTTGCCGATGTCGTGCAGTTGTTCCTTGAACCAGGTGGCCACGTCGTCTGCTTCGACCATCCTGCGCAGGTTGTCCGCCCGGCGACGGCGCTCGGTGAGCGGCATGGTGAGGGCGCGGAAGATGGCTTCCGCCGTTCCTTCGACATCGGCCGGCGCGATCATCAGCGCTTCCTCGCCAAGCTGGATCGCGGCGCCGGCCCCTTCGGAGAGGATCAGCACGCCATTCCGCTCGTTGAGCAGACATCCTTCCTTTGCCACCAGATTCATCCCGTCGATGATGGTGTTGACCAGAAGCACGTCGTACCACTTCATAGCCGCCAGCGCCCGCGGGTAGTTTTCGCCCATCAACAGGTGAATCGGCTGCCAGCTCGTTTCGACATTGGCGTATTTGGCGTTGATTCGCCCGACGATGGAGCTGACGTTGTCCAGATACTCCTGGTACTCGGCAACATCCAGGCGTGAGGGGACCAGGATGGCCAGAAAGTTGACCCGGCCCAGAAACTCGGGATGGAGCTCGAGCATGCGATCGAATGCGTGGAAACCGCGCACGATGTTCTTGCTTGGTTCGGCCCGGTCGACCCTCAGGACGGTGTACTCGTTCAAATAGTTCGGCAGGTAGCGGTCATGTGAGCGGGCTTCGGTGCTGTAGGCGGCCGTGCGCACCGATTCGACGTCGATCGAAATCGGATAGGTGCGGACCTCGATGCGGCGTCCGTCCCAGAGAACCGCCCGGCCCGGATAGTCGATGTCGACACCCGGCACATACGCCTCGCAGGTATGGAGAAAGCTGCGGGCATGATCGGGGGTCTGGAAGCCGACGATGTCGTTTCCGAGCATGCCTTCACAGATCGAGCGCCGGAACGACATGGGCAGCAGGCGCCAGTAGTCGGGTTCGGGCCAGGGAATATGGACGAACTGCTGGATGATGGCATCGGGACGTTTGGCCCGGATGATCGCCGCTGTCAGGTAGAGGTGATAGTCCTGCAGCATCACGATTGGCGGCTGATCGAACTCCTCGAATGAGGCCAGGATCTCATCGGCGAAAAGCTGATTGACGACGGTGTAGCCATTGAGCCAGGCGTCGTAGGTGTCTCCGGTGATGTCGGGGGAACGCGGCGTGTCCCAGAGATAGTGCTGGAGAAACCAGAGCAGCGGGTTGGCGATGACGTTGTAATACTTGTGATAGGTCTCGGCGTCGGGCACGACGAAGCGCAACCGAAAATCAGGGTCATCGCCCGGCGGAGTGATCAGTACTTCGCCCTCTTCGGCGGCGAGAGCGGCCCGCTTGCGGTCCCCTTCGGTCATCGCGCAGGCGATCCAGACAGGTTGCCGCTCGCGTGCGATCGAGCTGACGGCAGTGACCACGCCGCCACTGCCTCGCGTCGATGTGAAACGCTTCCCGCCCTGCCAGCGGAATGTCACCGGCCCCCGATTCGAGGCGACGATCAGCGCGCGGTCCAGCAGCGCGTCGGCTACCGAAGACGTTGCGCCTTCTCTCTCTTCAGCTGGGGGCTCGGTCATGCGTTCCCTCCGTTCGGACGAGACTTCGTCCTGCGCATTCGTTCACGATCATTATGCCCGACCGGGGCAAACCGCTCCCAAATCGAGGGGCGGATCATGTCGTCCCGGCGCCGGGCCGCTGGTACAATCAGCATATGTCAGCACGACGCCCTGCCCGCGACGACAGACTCTTCTCCACTCCGCCTGTGGCCACCGGACAAACCCGGACCTGTCCCTGGTGCGGCAGCAGCGATACCGTTCTGGTGCAACGCGGGTACACCGGTCCAACGGACGAGATCAACCAGTATTTCCACTGCAAGAAGTGCAGCAAGGTGACCTACGAGATCGTTTCGAAAACGGCTCGGGAAATGCGATTGGGCCGGTTTCATGCGGGCGGCATCTACAAGGATATGGCTCACGCCACCCGGTATCAGGTTTCCCGGGTGCTCAAAGTTGGCATCAATGAGTACCTCCTCTACCTGAAACCACTCCGGGAGGGCGACGACGCGGCGCGCCCGGCGGCCAATCCGCGATAATTCGCCCATGAGGCGTTGTGCGGCCTCGCGTTCGACAGACAGCGATCAGAGAAGGTTGGGGAGCATCGTGGCGCAGATCGATCCGGTTCCGAATTACGATCATCAGCTGGCGCAATGGGCGACGCTCTACCTTCAGACCAAAGATCCGGCGCTTTTTCCCTTCACGCGGGAATTCGATCAGGCGCGGAAAGACGCGTTCATCTATTCCTTGCGGGTGGGACTCGCCGACCTGCAGGACAGCGGCAGCGCCCGAAAGACCTCGGCCACCGGTTTCATCATGACCGACACGTTGCTGCACCAGATCGTGCACGAATGGGCATCCGCCCACGGCAACTGGCCCCCCAGCGCCGATCCGTCGAACCCGGATGGATTGATCGGCTGGTTGCGGGCGCGAGCGTAGCGAGCAGCAGGCGTCTGGCAGCAGGCCGTTCGCCCGGAGATGCCCCGTCGCCGGGTTGGTCCGCAGGACCTTCGCACCGTGAGCCCGGCCCGTTTACGGCCGGGCGGGTTTCGCGGTACCCCGCACAATCCAGGCACGCTTCGCTTGCACACTGCACAAAACGAGCGAGGCAGGCCTCGCCGCTACCCCTTGCGATTCCGGGCTAGATGAACCGGTCGTACCGGAAAAGCTCGTACGGGACGGCGTCGTGCTTGAGCGCCAGATCGGCGAGGTGTTCGCCGATCTCGGTGGCGAACTTGAATCCGTGCCCGGAGAAGCCGCAGGCAAAGGCAATCTGCCGGTGCAGCGGATGCCGGTCGATGATGAAGTGCTCGTCCGGCGTTCGTGTGTACATGCAGACCGATGCCGAAAGAACATTCCTCGTCACACCGGGGAGCAGATAGGCGAGGCAATCGAACACCCGCTCCGACTCGACACTGTCGGCGTAACGGTCGATCTCATCGGGCGTGGTCACCGTGCCGCCATGGTGGTCGGCGATTTTCAGTCCTGCCTGGCCATGGATCGGGAACCCGTAGATCTCGCCATCCGAGGTATCGGCGGCGAAGACCGGAAAGATATCCGGCTGAAATGGAGCGGGGTCCTTCACCTCGAGCCAGGCCAGCACTTTTCGGACGACGGTCAGCGGCAGCGACAGTCCATCCAGCAACCCGGAGGACCAGGCGCCGCCCGTGACGATGAGCCGGTCTCCTTCGTACCGTTGCCCATTTGACTCCAGCCAGACGCCATCTCCTTCGGCGCCATAACTGGTGACAGGCGACTGCTCGAAGAAGGTCGCTTTGCCGCTCTGCCGGGCCAGATCGGCCATGCCCCGGAGCGCCGGTTCGACCATGAGAAAACCGGCGATCGCGCTGTATCCGCCTTCCCAGTCGTCCGGCGGGTTGAACGCGGGCCATCGCTTGCGGATGTCACCCGCGGTCATCCATTCGTAGGCGATACCGTGTTCCTGCGCCGCCACACGGGCCGTTTTCGCATGTGACCCGCCCGGCGCATCCATCTCCAGGATGCCGACCCGGTGCACGACCTCCTGGCCGGTCAGTTCGCCAAGCTCGACCCAGAGCTGGTCGGCCCGCCGCATCAGCGGGACATAATCCGCTCCCTCGGAATAGGCGTGCCGGAAAATGCGGGTATGCCCGCCATGCGATGCGAGATCGTTGACATGGTCGAACTGTTCGAAAACACCGACCGTCACGCCACGCTTGGAGAGCGCCCAGGCAGCGGCGGTTCCCATGGTGCCGCCGCCGGCAATCAACACGTCGAATCTGGTTGTCGTCACCTGAGCATCTCTCCTGGCGTCGTGCCGAATGTCTACTCCGCCGGCAATGGCTCGAGCGGTTTGTTCCAGAAACCGAGACCGTAGACCGGTTTCGGTCCGTTCTGCAATGGCTGTGCCCACCGGACCGCGTTGGCGATGACCTTCCGGACGATCGGGTTGTAGTAGGTGGGATAGGTCTCGTGTCCGGGACGGAAGTAGAAGATCCGGCCGCGGCCGCGGTGATAGCAGAGTCCCGAACGGAAGATCTCGCCGCCGGTGAACCAGCTGACCATCACCAGCTCGTCGGGATCGGGGATGTCGAAGTGCTCCCCGTACATCTCTTCCCGCTCGACTTCGAAGTATTCGGGAAGACCCTCGCAGATCGGGTGATTCGGCGAAACGATCCAGATCCGCTCCTTGTCGGTCGATTCCCGCCACTTCAGATTGGCTGTGGTGCCCATCAAACGCTTGAAGATCTTCGAGTGATGCCCGGAGTGGAGCACGACCAGTCCCATGCCATCGAGAACCCGGCGCTGGACGCGGTCGACGGTGTCGTCGAGCACCTCGTTGTGGGCCTGATGTCCCCACCAGATCAGCACGTCGGTCGCGTCGAGCAGCGAATCCGGCAGACCCTGTTCTGGTTGATTCAGGGTCGCAATGGTGATGGCGAAGTCGCCATTCTCATCGAGACCATCCTTGATGGCGCCATGGAGGCCATTGGGGTAGAGCTTCTGGACGGCCGGGTTGATCTGCTCGTGACGGTTTTCATTCCATATGGTGACGCGAAGTGTCATCGGTTCCTATCCTGCTACGGTGACGGTTGACGGTTCGAGAATCAGTTCGCGGCGCTCTTCCGACGACCGGTAGATCGCGTCGATCAGTCGTGTGCGGCGCAATCCATCGCGGCCCGACGGGACCATGGGCGTACCGCCTATGATCGAGTCGATGAAGGTGCCGATGATCTCGCGGTGGCCGGCTCCCTGCGGTTTGGATGGGAGGCGAGGCGTCGAGTCGACCGGCACGCCATTGATGGTGGTGAAGAGACGAAGTGTGTCTGCGGATGCGTAGTCCCGCACATGGAGCTCGGCGCCTCCCTTATCACCCAGAAGGTAGATGCCGAACTCATCGGTATCGCTGGTGTGCGCGGCCCAGCTCGCTTCGACGAAGATGGTGGCGCCCGACGACGTGCGCAACATGCCAACTGCCAGGTCCTCGACCTCGAAACCATAGGCATCGGATGGCATGAAGCCATTGCCGGACCAGTTGCCGACACCCTTCGGACCGATCTCGGAGTAGGTGGCCCCGCTCACCGCGACGATGTCCGGTTCATCCATCGCCCAGAGAACCATGTCCAGCACGTGGACGCCCAGGTCGATGAGAGGACCGCCGCCCGCCTGCTCCTTCGATGTGAACCAGGTGCCCATGCCGGGAATCCCGGCACGCCGCCGCCAGAATGCCTTGGCGTGATAGATGTGGCCCAGTCCGCCCTCATCGATGAATGCTTTGAGGACCTGCATGTCCGATCTGGCCCGCCGGTTGAAGGCCATTCCCAGAATCAGCCCGG
Organism: Thermomicrobiales bacterium; assembly: GCA_019637585.1. Taxonomy (GTDB): domain Bacteria; phylum Chloroflexota; class Chloroflexia; order Thermomicrobiales; family UBA6265; genus JAHBVL01. Next base: position 20,009 of record JAHBVL010000014.1, read on the forward strand.
CGTTCTCGGCGGCGTTGACCAGCGTTTCCGCTTCGGCTTCATTGCGGGCCAGCGGTTTTTCCATCAGCACATGCTTTCCTGCGGCGATGGCGTCCAGGCCAATCGGCACATGGAGAAAGTTGGGCACCGCGACGCTGACCGCCGCGATATCCGGTCTGCTCAACAGCTGGTGATAGTCTTCATAGACATTGGGGACATTCGCCTCGGCGGCGACTTCATTGCAGCGCGGTGTGTCCAGCCCAGCAATGGCGACGATATCCGCTCGCGGTTCTCCCCTGTACCCTTCGACGTGCCATTTCCCGATTCCGCATCCGATAACCCCGACGCCGACTCGTTCCATCTGCTCCTCACGTGCGGCTCTCACGCACAGGGTCTTCAACACCGGGAGAACGGTTCCTCCCGGTTCCGCTACATCGTGTTCGCCGTGACCTCGGTAATCGAGCCGGGCAGGGTCTGAACAACCATGGAAAGAATAACGGTCGAAGGATCGGCGCCGATGGCTTCGACGCGATAGGTGCCCGGAAGCACCCAGATCGCATCGCCGAAGGTCACGGGACCGTTCCAAACGACCGTGCCGTCAACGGCGGTGACCAGATATGGCGTGATCGGACTGATGGGCAACTGCACGAGCGAACCCCGGATCAACGAGGTTTCGCCCGCCCGGACGAAGACGTCGATCGAGATCTCCTCGCCTGTTTCGTTCGACCAGGCCACCGCGTAGGTGCCCTCCGGCACCTGGATCACATTCTCGCCCTCGAACGCGACGGAAATGACCTCCGGGTCGGGGGTCAATGTCGTCGCTTCCGGTCCGCCGGTGACAGTAGCCGAGGGAAAGATCCCCGCGACCTGCTCAATCTCGATCATTCCCATCAGGTTCAGGAGATCCAGATCGGAAAGAAGGATGGTCATGGCCTCGTTCAGCTCGACCGCCGTTGCGGCGCCGATGAGCACGCCACCCCCCTGATCGGCGACACATTGGAGAGCTTTCTCCTCATCGGGAGCCAGGGCGAATCCGATCACATTGGTCGTGATGGCTTTCGGGCCGTTGTGCAGCTGGCCGGCGATAGTGCAGGGATCACCCCCGCACGTCTCCAGTCCATCCGTCATGAGAACCACGGTATTGATCTGATTCTCGGCGGTCTCCGGGAAATCGAGCTCGGACGATTGCAGCGCCAGCGTCAACGGCGTCCAGCCAACTGGCTGGTAGTTGTCGACGACCGAGGAAAGGAGTTCTCGATCGGTGCCAAGCACCGGCACCATCAGGTCGGTGGACAGGCAGCTCTCCGCCCGTCCAGTCTCATTGTTGGCCCCTTTGTGCCCGTAGACGCGCACGCCGATATTGACATTGTCCGACTGGGGGAGCTTGCCGATGATCGAACGGAGCACGGTCTTGGCCGCATCGATGCGGGTGACGCCCGGTTCGATCTCCTCCGCCATCGACCCGGACGCATCGAGGATGATCTCGACGTTCACGATCTGGGAGTCGGCGCTATCGGCGGATTCTTCGTCGTCCTGGGCGGTAATGGTTCCGACGGTCAGGACACTCAGAAGCAACACAGCGAGCAGCGACCCGGCTAGTGTGAGTCGACGAAAGATTCCAGGCACAGGCACGGTGCGCTCCTCCCATTTCCGATTTGGAACACGCTGATTTCTCGTTGGGATGCTATCGCATTTGCCCGGCATTTGCAGGTTAGCGGGCATCAGCAGTGGACTCGTCTGCGACGAGAGTGACCAGCGTCACCTCTGGTGGACAGTTGAGCCGGACCGGTGGCCGGTAGACACCCATGCCGCGCGATGTATAGACGGGCATCGCACTGGCAACATTCATCCCCGAAACATGCCGTCTTCCATGCTTGGGCAGCCATATCGGTCTGATTCGGGGAAAAACGACCTGACCGCCGTGCGAATGGCCGGAAAGCTGGGCAAACGCGCCAAGCGACGCAGCCGTCTCGGCGAAATCGGCTTCGTGCCACAGCGAAAGAATGGCGGCGCCGGCCGGAATCTGGCCGAATGCACCGTCAGGGTTGGGACGGCCATGCAGCGTGTCGTCGATACCCGCGATCCAGAGCTCGGCGCCGCGCCAATTCACCGTTATGGCTTTGTTGCGAAGCACCGGCAACCCGATCGCCTCGAGATCTGAGGTCACCTGCGTCGCCGAAACGAAGATATCGTGATTGCCCAGCACAGCCAGACCACCAAGGGGCGCGTGCTCGACGAGTCGCTCGATGGAGGGGAGCGCGCACTTCAGATGGCGGGGAGACTCAGAGACGAAATCGCCGCCGAAGAGCACGAGATCGGGGCTCGCATCTTCGAGCAGCTGGAGCGCGGCGTCGACATCCTCGCCATAGATGAAAGGTCCGGCATGGATATCGGTGACAAAACCGATCTTCATACCAGCCAGCGCGCCGTGGGCGGGTGGCACGCGGAACTCGATCTGTTCGAGAACAGGGCGATAGGGATTGATCTTGCGAACGCGCCAGTAGACGCCGGCCGTCGCGGCAGACACGGCTGCGGACGCGAGGGCGAATCCTCTGGCTTTCCGGCTCGGTATGAATTCCAGAGCGTCCGCGGCGGCCATGGTCAGCCGTACCGGTCGAGGATGGTCCGGACAACCAGTCCGGCGGTCAGAAAGAGCCCGACGCGGAGGTGCAGTCCGGCGGTGCGCCGCAGAACGCGGTTGAGCTCGTTCGGGCCTGAGTCGCTGTTGACGATGCGAATCAGGTCGATGGCCACCGGCGCGGTCAGGAACGCCGCAGTGACAGGCCAAAGCGATGGTGATGACACGATCAAGGCCGCGTTTGCCACATAGGAGCCGGCCACGAGCAGCATGTACTCGCGATTAGCCCACGTCCGGCCGAGCAGATTCGCCATCGTCCGTTTGCCGGCGGAGCGATCGAATTCGATGTCGCGAATGTTGTTGACATGCAGGATCGCCGCCACCAGACCGCTGATGGGCAATGACAGCAGCACGCTCTGCAGCGTGATCTGTCCGCTATGCACGTAGTAGGAGCCGACGACCATGCCCACCCCCATCGCCAGGAAGACGGTCAGTTCACCAAGCGCGACATATCCGAGCGGTTTGGGACCGCCGGTGTAGAGAACGGCAGCGGCGAGGCTGACCAGCGCCAGCGCCAGCACTTCCCACCCCGTTCGATAGACGATGTAGAGACCGAGAACCGTAGCCAGGGTGAAAGCGGCGATCGCGCCGCGCCAAACCTGCTGGGCGGTCAGGTAACCGAGCTGGATCACTTTCGATGGACCGAGGGAATCATCGGTGTCGATCCCCTTGGTGTGATCGAAGTAGTCGTTGGCCAGATTGGCGCCGGCGTGGCAGGAGACCGACGCGATCAGCATCGCCAGAAAAAGGACCCAGTCGAACGAGCGACCGACCAGCGCCAGCGCCGAACCCACGATGATCGGAATGGCGGATGCGGTGAACGAAAAGAAGCGGACGGCCTGGAACCAGACCTTGAGCGTGCTGGGCCGGGGAGCTGTCTGGGGAGCAGGATTCGCGGCGATGGCGCTCATGACGTGCTCCGGTTCCAGGGAACCACCAACCGCTCCACGAGATCCAACGCCAGAATGAGCAGCCATCCGAGGATGGCGGTGAGTATCAAGCCGACATACATCTTCTTGATGGCCAGAATCGAGTAGCTCTTCCAGATCAGCGCGCCGATCCCCTGGCTGGGTGAGAGGAACTCCGTGCCGACGATGACGATGAGCGAAAAGCCAAGCGCCAGACGGAGACCGGTGAAGATCGCCGGCATCGAACCCGGCAGCGCGACACCGAAAAAGAGCTGCGTTCTGCTCGCCTGGAAGTTGTGCGCGACATCCCGGTAGACGGGATCGAGCGTCAGAACGCCACTCATCGTATTGAGCGCGACGAGGAAGAAGATCGAGATGGCAACGATTGCCCACTTGGCTGTTTCGCCAGTGCCGAGCGCAATGATCACGAGCGGCAACAAAGCGATCTTGGGAATGGCGTAGAGCGCGGTGGCGATCGGCATCATGAAAACGCGAACCGGCCAGGAAAGACCCATAGCGAGCCCCAGCGCGATACCTGGGATCGAACCGAGGAGGAATCCACCAACGATCCGGACCAGGCTGACCCGGATGTCGGTGAAGAGTCCGTCGTTTCGAACCATTTTCACCGCGGTGTCCCAAAGGCTCGAAGGAGGAGGCCAGAAAACCTGATTGACGCGACCAGACCGGGAGATCAACTCCCAGGCAACGAGCAGAATGGCGGGAGCCAGCAGGGTGAGCGCGACCTCGATGACGCGGCGTGACGACATGCTCATCGCACCATCTCACCCGCCGAACGCCGCGCTTCCTGGACTTCCTCCTTCAAGAGCGACCAGATCGTGGCGAACTTCTCGGCAAAGCGGGGATCGGAACGGACCGTCGCCTGATCGCGGGGGCGATCGAATGCAATCGGGATTTCCGCCTTGATCCTGCCAGGCTGAGCCGACATGACCACCACGCGATCGGCCAGCGTCAGCGCTTCATCGATCGAGTGGGTGACGAAGACAACGGTGTTGCCGGTTGCTTCCCAGATGCGGAGCAGCTCCTCCTGAAGGATGAATCGGGTTTGCTCATCAAGCGCCCCGAAAGGCTCGTCCATCAGCAACATCTGCGGATCGACCGCCAATGCCCGGGCGATCGCCACGCGTTGACGCATCCCTTCCGAAAGCTGGTGAGGCCACGCCTTGGCGAATCTGGACAATCCAACCAACGAGAGAAGATTCGATGTCTTCTCCCGCTGTTCTGCTCTTGAGACTCCGTCCAGCTTCAACCCGTAGGCGACATTCGCCTCGACCGAGAGCCAGGGAAAAACCGAGCGCCCCTGAAAGACCATGGCGTTGCGGACAGGGCGGTTGTCCGGCGCGCTTACCAGGATGCGACCCGTGATTGGGGTTTCCAGCCCGGCGATCATGCGCAGGAGCGTGGTCTTGCCGCACCCGGAGGGACCGACGATGACCACAAACTCCCCTTCAGCGACATCGAGGGAGACATCATCGACGGCCACCACATCGCCATGTGGTCCCGCAAATGTTCGGCTGACCCGATCGACGGCTACCGCCGCTCCGCCTGCGGCGCCGGTGGAGGCCGGCGCCGCGATAACGGGTGCGTGTGGTGCAAGGGCAACTGCCATGGATAACTGGCTCTCGTGAGCGCCGGATCCGGGCGGCGCTGCAGGTTTACGGCTGGTTCGGGTTGATCTCTGCCAGGGCGGAGAAGATGTACTGCTGGTCGATCAGCGTGGCGGGATCGATGTCCTCGTCATATTCGAGGAGTCCGCGGTCGCGGAAAAAGGACTGCAGACTGTTCAGCGCGTCGACATTGACGATGCCGTCGGTGGCGTAGACCGGCGAAACCGCGGCAGCGATGAGCGCGGCCGGAACCCCCGTGTAGCTCTCGATGATGGCCAGATTCGTCGGATCGGCAAAGCCATTGTCGGAGAGATCCATGACAGCCCGCATGTAGCCGGTGGCGAACGCCTCGGCCAGTTCGGGATTGTTGGCCAGCCACTCGTCGTTGGCGAAGACCACGGTCGGCTGCACGCCTTCGATCGGAATGTCGGTGACGAGGCGGACGGCGATGCCGTCCTGCTCTGCCTGCGTGGCCAGGGGTTCGCCGATCATGGCGGCGTCGATGGCGCCCGATTCGAGCGCGGCGACAGCGTCAGGAAAGGCCAGTGCCTGAACGTCGACATCGTTGATGGTCAGTCCGCCAGTGGAGAGAGCGGCATTCAGCCAGTATTCGGTGGCGCCTGGTGCGTTGACCGTCACGGTCTTCCCTTCGAGATCGGCCACTGAGCTGATCTCCCCAGATTCGCAGGACTCCTTCGAGATCATGAGCGGCGTGGCGACAGGATTCCCTTCCTGATGACCCGGGGCAATGACGGTGATGGGGAGATCCTGCGCGACGGCGTTCCAGAAAGCGGGACCGGCGCCGGCGATGGAGAGGTCGAGATCACCGGTCGCGGTCAGGACAACCGGATCCGAACCACCGGGGAACGGCACCAGCTCGACATTGATCCCCTCCTCGGCGAAATAGCCCTTGTCCTGCGCGATCATGACCGGCGCGAAGATGGAAACCGGCACATATCCCATTCGGACATTCGTGAGGTCTCCAGGCTTCTCAGGAGCCGGTTCGGGGGTTCCATCGATCGTCACCGATTTGACCGCCGGTGCGCAGTTGACGGCGGGCGACGCTTCCTGGGCCCGGACAGGTCCAGATGCGACAGCCACGAATGCCGCCAGAAGCACGGCAGTAAGGACGCCCACCCGGGGGACCATGACCAACGATCTCATCGTTCTGTTGCTCCTGTTCATCGTTTCCGAATAATCAGACTGTCATCGCGCCGGACGCTGGCGCATTCCACAGAGAAAGCTGATTCCGTTTTCGCGATCTAATAGCCCTTGCCGGATTTGAAACCTTCCAGTGTGAACGCGTCGCCCCGGATGAACTCCATCACGCGGCGTTCGCGGTCGCGGATCGAGGCGACCGCGTCGGGCAAACCGGCGAGCGTGTCGCTGGGAACGACGACGATGCCGTTGGCATCGCCGTGCAAGATGTCGCCGGTGTTGATCCATTCGCCATCCATGAACACCGGGTCGCCGACTTCATGGATCGCGAAATTGCCGTGGGCCACCACCGCGTACTGCGCGTAGTAATGGAAACCGAGCGCTTCGACCTCAGCCAGATCGCGGTATCCGCCGTCGGTGACCATACCCACCGCGCCGAGGCGCATCGCGAGGGTGGTCATGACCTCGCCCGCATAGGCGCAGCGCGAGGGTTCGCCACTAATGTCCTGCATCACGATGACCGACGGAGACGGCATCTTCGCCAGGGCGTCCCACATCGTGTAGAACCCCTCCTTGCCAACCACAGGACCGCGCGGATTCGAGACCTTGACCGTCAGCGCCTGGCCAACCATGGCCCCAGTTGCCGGCACCATGGAGCGAATCTTGCCGCCGATATAGCCTTCTGCCCGTTCCCGGGCGGAGACCAGCTCGATCGCGTTGGCGATGGTTGGCGAATCGACGGAACGGAGAAACTCCAGCGCTTCTGCGCTCAGGGTCGCTGCTGGTGGCTCGAACTCGGTCACGATCACTCCTTTGCCGGTTTCTTGGCGGTGGCTACAGCCTCAGGATACGGACGTGAGGGTCAGCATTGGTTTGTACTGGCCCTCGAAGACGGGTTCGTCGGCGACGCCATTGCGGCGATCCTCGACGACCTGCAGGATCTCACGTTTGAGCGCATCGATCATCTCGTCTTCGGGGATGGTCTTGACGATTTTGCCTTTGCGAAAGATGACCCCCTTGGCGTTGCCAGCGGCCAGGCCGACATCGGCGTCGCGCGCTTCGCCCGGGCCATTGACCACGCAGCCCATCACCGCGACCCGGATCGGGTCGTCGATCTTGAGCAGGAAATCGTCGATCTCGTTGGCGATCCGGAAGAGATCGACCTCGACGCGGCCGCAGGTTGGGCAGGCGATCATCGTCGCACCCTTCTGGCGCAACTCGAGCGATTTGAGGATCTCGAATCCGACGAAGACTTCCTCGGTCGGATTGGTGGTCAGCGAAACGCGAATCGTGTCGCCGATGCCCAGCGCGAGGAGGGTGCCCAGCCCGACTGCCGAGCGAACGCTGCCGGCCCTTGGCGTCCCCGCTTCGGTGACGCCAAGGTGGAGCGGATAGTCGTTGGGCAGTGCAGCGAAGCGACGGTATGCCTCGAGCATGACCGGTACCTCGAACGCCTTCAGACTGACCTTGATCAGCCCGAAGTCGAGATCTTCCAGAATCTTGATGTGACCCAGCGCACTGCGCACCATCCACTCGGCCCGCAGCTCGATCTGGGTGGCGTTCTTCTGCGCCATTTCGTCGACGAACTCAGGAGTCATCGGCGCCACCGAACCGTAGTTCACCCCGATGCGAATCGGCGTGCCGCGCTTCTTGGCCAGCTCGACGACTTCGACGACATCCTCATGCTTGCGGATGTTGCCCGGATTGAGCCGGAGCCCATGAATGCCTGCTTCGAGTGCTTTGAGCGCCAGGGTGTGCTCAAAATGAATATCGGCAATGAGCGGAACGGCTGCGAAGGGAACGATGTCCGGCAACGCCGCCGCGGCCTTACGGTCGGGAACGGCGATGCGGACGACCTCGCATCCGGCGTCGGCCAGCTCCTGAACCTGGGCGAGGGTCTCCGCCGGGTTGCGCGTATCTGCAGTCGCCATCGACTGCACGACGATTGGATTGTCGCCACCGATCTTGACGCCGCCAACATCGAGAACGCGGGTTGGGCGGCGAGGGGCTACGAGCATCTCAAGGTGCTCCTCCCACTAACGGAGAAACGAGTCGCCGCCAATGATTCGTTTGATATCGTTGAAGGCGATGATGAACATAAGACCAATAAGCATCACGATTCCGACCATGTGGACCAGCCCCTCTTTTTCCGGGGCGATACGCTTGCCACGAATGACTTCGATCAACACGAAGAGGAGCCGCCCTCCGTCGAGCGCCGGCAGAGGCAGCAAGTTCAGGAATGCCAGGTTGAGCGACAGAATGATGGCCAGATTGGCCAGGGTCACCCACTGCGGCAAGGTGCTTTCCTTGATCAGCTCGCTGGTCAGCTGACCCATGCCGACCGGTCCGGCCACCTGTCCGAGGCTGTCGGTGTTGGTGAAGACGTACCGAATGCTCTCGAACATCAGCTTCGTGGCGTCCCACGCTTCCTGGAAACCGCGCGGAATGACCTTCAGCGGAGGGACGTCCTCGAAAATGGGCGCTTCACGCAACGTTTCGAATCCGGTGGTCAGGATGAGACTCTCACCGGTGACCAGTGACGGAACGACGATCTCGGTGTCGTAGATCTGCCCGTTGCGCTCGTATTGGACGGGGAGCGCCGCATCCTCGAAGCGCCGCAGCTCTGTTTGCAGAACGTAGGCGTTGTCGATCGTGCGGTTGTTGGCGGAAACCATGCGATCGCCAACCTGAATGCCGGCGGCAGCCAAAGCGGAATCGGGTGTTATCTGATCGACGAAGACGTCGCTGACGGTCCGTTGAGCGAGGTTGACGCCGACCCGGCCCTCGCCTTCCGGCGGGTTCTCCCGCGGCGTGAGCGTCGTATCGACCAGCGAGCCACGTCGTTCGAGGGTGACCGTGATCTCGTTGCCCGCATTTTTCCTCGTGGAGTTGACGATTTCCTGCGTTTGGTCGACCTCTTTGCCGTCGATGGCCACGATCCGGTCGCCGGGTTGCCACCCGGCTTTGGCCGCCGGCGAGCCCGGCGCCACGGCGTCGATGTAGTTCTCGTACTGCGGCAGACCGTTGACGCCGACGACGAAGATCATCAGCACGATAGCCAGCAGCAGATTCATGATCACGCCGGCGGAGAGAAAGAAGGCTCGTTTGGCGGGCGGCTGGGCGTTCATCGAGTCGGGGTCCATATCCGCCCCGTCCTCGCCCTTGACCCGGACAAACCCCCCGAACGGGATCCAGTTGATCGACCAGAGCACGCCCTTGCGGGTGAAACCGAACATCCTGGGCGGAATGCCGATGCCGAACTCTTCGACTTTGACCCCGCACATGCGGGCAGCCACGAAGTGACCGACTTCGTGGACGAAGATCAGGACACCCAGGATCGGTATGATGTAGAGACCGTTGAGAAAACTGCTGGAGAACACGAATTGGCTCCGTTAGGGGAGCGGGAGTGCTCGCATCAGCAGGAGCGCCCGATCCAATCGGGAATGGTACCACTGCGGGCGTGCTTGACTCAGGTGCAGGGGGAGTCCATGCTTTGAATGCAGCGCCGGAACCAACGCATCGAAAGGCATGCTGAGATGTCCATCGCCTCTGAATTGCTCACCGTCGACCAACTCGACCAGTTTCCGAATGATGGCAAGCGCCGGGAGATCATTGAAGGAGAGCTTCACGTGTCGCCAGCACCGGTCAGAGATCACCAATTCCTGGTCAAACGAGTACTGGGCTTGCTGGTTCGAGAGATCGATGACAAGGGTCACGGCGAGGCGTTCCCCGGACCGGTCGATGTTCGCTTTTCGCCCGGAGACCAGATGCAACCCGACGTGATCGCACTCAGTAACGGCAGACCCGACGCCTACCAGGATCATGTGATGCATGGTGCGCCAGATATCGTTGTGGAGATCCTTTCTCCATCCAACGAGAGCTACGACAGGGTCGAGAAGCGGCGTCTCTATGAAGTAAACGGCGTGGCTGAGTACTGGATCATCGATCCCACATCTCGCGACATGACGATCCTCCGCCTGACCAACGGTGTCTACGCCGAAACCGCATCGGAGAACGGTCTCCTCCGATCGACGGCCATCGTCGATCTCACGATCGATCCAGCCGCGCTGTTTGCCCGGCCGGGCGGCGCGTAGATTCGACCTGGAAAGGACATCGCCCATGTCGGCTGCAGCAGCGCTCCTCACCGCCGAAGACCTCGACCAGTTTCCGAATGATGGCAAGCGCCGGGAGATCATTGGAGGAGAGCTATACGTGTCACCAGCGCCAGCGGAGGATCATCAGAACCTCTCGATGATCCTCTCTCATTTCCTGTACGAGACGATCAATGTGTCTGGCGCCGGAAAGGCGTATGCCTCACCGGTTGACGTCTGGTTCTCCGAAACCGACCGGGTTCAGCCCGACTTGCTGGCGATTCGAGCGGACAACCTTGGCATCTACGAGGGCGGCCAAACAGTCCATGGTGCGCCGGATATCGTCGTCGAGATCCTGTCGCCCTCTCCTGAGAACTACGACCGAATCGAGAAGAGACAGCTCTATGAGAAGCACGGTGTCTCTGAGTACTGGATCGTCGATCCGAAGCGCCGGACGCTGACAATCCTCCGCCTCACGGACGTGGGCTACGTGGAGATCGAATCAGAAAACGGGCTGCTCCGCTCGACGGCGATCACTGCGTTCACAATCGATCCGGCAGCGCTCTTCACGAAAGTGGACTAGCCGGTGCTGTCGATCCAGACCCAGGGCAAGCTCCATAGGAAGCCATAGCCGTTTGGATAGAAGTTCCGCAGGGTGGTGGTGTAGCCGGTTCGGGCAACGCCAAAGCGGAGCACACCGATTGGCTGATCTTCCCAGATCATCTGCGATTGCTGGATCAGGAGCTCATTGCGGGCATCGGCGTTGAACTCGCGCCGCTGCGCGGCATCGAGCGCATCCCAGTCCTCGCTGCAGTAGCTGCCGAAGTTGAGTCCGGATGAGATCGCATCGCAACTGAAGAGGGAGGTCTGGCTGCCGTCTGGCGATGTAGTCACGGCCAGCAGCGCCATATCGTAGTCGCGAGTTTCCAGCGCATCGAGGAGCGCCGGACCTGAGATCGAGCGAGGCTCCATCTTGACGCCAATTTCGTCCCAGGCATCCTGTATGTAGGAGACGATCTGCTCCACGACGGAGTCGCCGCCGGCGTAGATGAACTCGAACTTGAATTCCTCGCCATCTCGCTTGAGTGGCCCCTTGTCGCCATCCCGCTCCCAACCGGCGGCGGCCAGCAGCTCCAGAGCTCTCTGTGGGTCGAAGGTGTAGACGGGAGTCATCCGGTCGGGCGCGTATGCCGGGGAGATCGGCGGCTGGGTGCCTGTCGCCGCTTCGCCGAAACCGAGGAAGATACTCTCCGTGATGGCATCGCGATCGAGAGCATAGAAAAGCGCCTGCCGGACTTCCGGCTCCTGGAAGAGCGCGGTGACGACTGGATCCAGATTCATGCTGTAGAAGGTGAACTGGAAAAAGTCGTAGATCTCGACATTCAACCCGTCGGTCGCCTGGACCGCTTCCATCTGGGCTGGCGGAATGATTTCCATCACGTTGATCGATTTCTGCTGCAGGGCGATCACGGACGCATCAGCGTTCGGCAGCACCTCGATGCGGAATCCGTCGATGAAGGGGACCTTGTCGTAATACTCGTCGTTCCGGACCAGGGAGACACTCGATCCCTGCACCCATTCCTTGAACTTGAATGGGCCGGTCCCGACCACGCGCGCCGGATCCTGGCCGGTCGAGCCGCCATCGAACGACCATGCTTCCGGTCCAATCTCGCCCCAGATATGCTCCGGCATGATGACCACGGCGCCCGGTCCCTCGTAAAGGAATGTCACGGTTCGCTCGCGAGCCACGATTTCGACCGTGTCGTCATCGATAGCCCGGTAGCTTTCGATGGCGTCATTGACGATCGACCGGTAGAAAAAGCCAGTGTTGGGGTCGAGCGCGGCGTCGAAACTAAAAATCACGTCCTGGGCGGTGAAATCGACGCCGTCGTGGAACCTGGCGTCCTCGTTCAGATGGAAGGTGTAGACCAATCCATCGTCGGAAACGTCCCACGAATCAGCGAGACCCGGAACGGGACGTCCATCGACTGGCGAGACGCCGATCAACCCTTCGTAGATCGCGCCGGTTACATAGACCGTCGGGGCGTCATTGGTGAGCAATCCGTTGACGGTGCTGATGTCGGTCGACTCTCCGACAACCAGCGTTCCACCCTCTGTAGTTGCCTCATCCATCGGATAGACCGACTGCAGCTGAGCCTGGAACTCGGCCCGGGAGAGGGGAGTGAGGAGCGAGGGAGCCGCCGCCGATTCCTGGTTCTCCGGGGACGCAGCGGGTACTGGCGAAGCATCCCCGGCTGCCGGAGAAGCCGCTGCCGGCTCCGGGCTTGCGGCGGTCAGCGGTGTTGCGGGTGGGGCTTCTGTCGCCACCGGGGCCGTGGTCGAAGCCAGTGTGGCTGTGGGATCTGGGTCGTCGCTTCCCCCTCCACATGCCGCCAGGATGACGGACAGCAATACGGCGACACCAACGAGCGAGAACCAGCGCTGGCGGGCGGCTCGGGAAGCATGGGCGGCTCTCAGGAGCATACGAACAGGCACCTCAGCAGGAATGTCCCCATCGGGGAAAAACGTCTGCGGCACTATACGATGCCGCAGCCCGGTTGTGACTGGCCAACGGTCGAATGCGACGAGCGGGCGCAGAGGGTGTCTGGGAGACGTCTGGCGGATTCCGCCACGAATCGCACCTTATGTTAGAATCACGCGGCTCGAAATACCGGGACCAGCCGATTGCTGTCTGGTGATGCACCGTCCCGGGTCCACATAACATGTCCGGTAGACCGGTCGGAGTAGTGAGATGATTGTTGGCATCCCCGCGGAAGTCAAGGATCGCGAGAATCGTGTTGCGGCGACACCGGGTGGTGTTGCCGAATTCGTTCATCGTGGCCACGAGGTCATCGTCGAGAAGTGCGCCGGGGAGGGGAGCGGGTTCAGCGACGAGGAGTACGCACGGGCCGGAGCCCGCCTGGTCGATACCCATGCTGAGGTCTTTGCCGCGGCGGAGATGATCATGAAGGTCAAGGAGCCAGTCAAAGCCGAGTACCAGCTCCTCCGCAAAGACCAGCTGCTTTTCACCTATCTCCACCTGGCAGCCGAAGAAGCGCTGACGCGCGCCCTGATGGAAACCGGCGTCCAGGCCGTCGCGTATGAAACGGTCCAATTGCCGAATGGCTCGCTCCCCCTTCTGACCCCGATGAGCGAAGTGGCCGGCCGCATGTCGGTTCAGGTGGGCGCTCACTATCTGGAACGGACCAATGGTGGTCTGGGGATCCTCCTCGGCGGCGTGCCGGGGGTGCCGCCGGCCAGCGTGGTGATCATCGGAGGCGGAATCGTCGGTCTCAATGCGGCCCAGATCGCGCTCGGTCTTGGGGCAGCAGTCACGATCGTCGACAAGAATCTCGACCGCCTGCGGCAGCTCGATGACATTCTGCATGGCCGGATCACCACGTTGGCATCGAATACGCATGCTGTGGCGGAGGCGGTCGCAGGCGCCGATCTGGTGGTTGGCGCCGTACTGATTGCCGGCGCGAAAGCGCCGCGGCTGGTGACGCGCGAGATGGTCCGTTCCATGCGAACAGGGTCGGTGGTCGTCGACGTGGCTATCGATCAGGGCGGCTGTATCGAAACGGCCAAACCGACGTCCCACAGCGCGCCGGTCTATGAGGTCTATGGCGTGGTGCACTACTGTGTTACGAATATGCCGGGCGCTGTGCCGCGGACGAGCACGCTGGCGCTTTCCAATGCCACGCTGCCCTATGGGCTGGAGCTTGCCGACCATGGTTTGGCGGCCGCTGCGGCCGCTGATCCCGCGCTGGCAGGCGGAATCAACGTGCTCAATGGACAGGTGACGCACAAGGGCGTGGCCGATGCTTTCAGTTTGTCATATTCTCCGTGGGAGTCGGCGATCGGGCAGGGCGCCCGAGCTGCCTCGCACGGCTAGAGGAAATAGTGTCAATGGATCAACAGCAGAATCTCCAGACTGAAATCGACCGCTTTCTGGCGTCACTTGGGCGAGAGCGCCAGTTTTCCGAGAACACCATTGCGGCCTATCGCAACGACCTTTCCCAGTTTCGGGACTATCTCCAGGCGCCGCCAGCCGAGGATCAGCTGACGCCGATCGACGACTGGAAAGCGCTGACGCCAGATCACCTGATGCGGTATCTCCTCTTTCTCAAGCAACGTGATTACGCGGCGTCGACCGTCGCGCGAAAAACCGCCGCGCTGAAGACCTTTTCGCAATATCTGCAGCAGAGTGGCGTTCTTCGCGCCGATCCATCGGCCGATCTGGTGCCGCCAAGAGTCGACCGGTTTGTGCCGAGAGCGATTTCCGAAGAGGAGATCGAGCGGCTGATGGACCAGCCGCGCCAGTCGCTCGAAGCGGGTTCGCCGGAAGCCTACCGGGATCTCGCCATGCTGGAAACGCTCTACTCCTCAGGGATGCGGGTGTCGGAACTGGTCGCGCTGGATGTGGCGGATGTCGATCTCGAACGGACGCAGGTTCGCTGTCCGGGCAAGGGAGGCCGAAGCCGGATCGTACCGTTGCGGTCGGCCGCGTGCGCCTCTCTCTCTGCCTATCTCGAGCGGGGCCGCGGGAACATGGCAGCGCCGGATCAGGTTGCGCTCTTCGTCAACCACCGTGGTGGACGCCTGACGCGGCAGGGATTCTGGCTGATTCTCAAGTCATATGCCGATCAGGCCGGCGTCAGCGAGATCACTCCGCACACACTCCGCCACTCGTTCGCCGCGCACGCGCTGAAGGGTGGAGCCGATCTGCGCGATGTGCAGCAGCTTCTGGGGCATGTCAGCATCTCCACCACCCAGGTCTATCGTCGCATTGCCGAGGATGGTTCGGGCGATAGCGGAGCATCCTCCCGCACGAACGGCTCGATGCGCGAAGAAGTCGCCAGCGGCCGGTAACTCTCTCCGGGCCGTCACACCCGGTTCAGCATCTGGAGACGAATCAATGTCTGGTGAAGAAGGCGCGCGCGCCGCGTCGATGGAAAAGATTGTGGCGCTGTGCAAGCGCCGCGGCTACATCTTCCCGGGTTCGGAGATTTACGGCGGTCTCGCCAATACCTGGGACTTCGGCCCGCTGGGGGTCGAGCTGAAAAACAACGTCAAACAGCTCTGGTGGAAGACCTTCGTGCACCGGAGGAGAGATATCGTCGGGCTCGACGCCGGCATCTTGATGCATCCCCGCGTCTGGGAAGCATCCGGTCACGTCGTCAATTTCAACGATCCCCTGGTCGATTGCAAAACCTGCAAATCCCGCTTTCGCGCCGATCACCTGATCGAAGACAAACTGGGCATGCAAGCGTCGGGCAAAACTCCCGATGAGATGAGCGCCATCCTGCGCGAGGCCAATATGGCCTGCCCACATTGCGGAAACCGCACGCTGACGGACGCCCGCCAGTTCAACATGATGTTCTCCACGACCATCGGCCCGGTCAGCGAAACCGGCACCAAGGTCTTTCTCCGCCCCGAAACCGCGCAAGCGATGTTCGTGGACTACAAGAGTGTCGTTGCCACATCGAGGGTCAAGCTGCCGTTCGGCATCGCCCAGATCGGCAAGGCCTTCCGCAACGAGATCACACCCGGCAACTTCATCTTCCGCGATATCGAATTCGATCAGATGGAGATCGAGTACTTCGTCAAACCGGACGATGGCCCTCGCGCCTTCGACGAGTGGCTGGCGGCGATGAAATCGTGGGTCAAGATGATTGGACTCTCGGAGAAGTACGTGCGCATTCGCGAGCATGAGGAGTCCGAACTCTCCCACTACTCCAGCCGAACGCTCGATTTCGAGTACTTCTTCCCCGGCACACTGGGTTGGAAAGAGCTGTACGGTCTCGCCAGCCGCACCGATTTCGATCTGCGCCAGCACCAGGAGTTCTCGGGCGAAGATCTGCGTTATTTCGACCAGGAGAGTGGCGAGCGATTCCTGCCCCACGTCATCGAACCAACCTTCGGCGTCGAGCGGACGATTCTGACTGTGCTGATCGATGCCTATGATGAAGAGCAGACGGTCGACGTCAACGGCAAACCCGATACCCGCGTGTTGCTTCGCCTTTCACCGAAGCTGGCTCCGTACAAGGCGGCGATTCTGCCGCTGATGAAAAAGCCGGAGCTGACTGGACCGGCATGGGATCTGTTCAACCAG
This sequence comes from Thermomicrobiales bacterium, assembly GCA_019637585.1. Taxonomy (GTDB): domain Bacteria; phylum Chloroflexota; class Chloroflexia; order Thermomicrobiales; family UBA6265; genus JAHBVL01. Next base: position 36,523 of record JAHBVL010000014.1, read on the forward strand.
ATTCAGGATGAAACCGGATATCAGGTCGACTACGACGAAACGGCCAACATCGGCAAGCGTTATCGAAGACAGGATGAAGTCGGTACGCCCTATTGCATCACCATCGACCCGACCACGCTCGAGGACGGGGCGGTGACGATCAGGGACCGCGATACCACCGAGCAGGTGCGCATTCCACTCGGCGACGTCGTTCCCTGGTTGCGAGAACATATCGGGTAGTCCGTCCCGCCGGGTTACTATTCGTCAGTCGACCAATGACAGGACTGACTCGCAGCTGAGTCACACAAGGAGCCAGTTTGCCCGATGCCACAACCGAAGTCAGGGAAGTCGAAGCCGACCGCAAAAGCTGCAACGTCGAACAATGTCGCGGGAGAGTCAGTCGATCCCGCGAATCAGAGCGAGGCGCCCAGCGCCGACGCAGCCAGTAAGTCGCGAACAGAGCGGCGGCAGGAAAAGTTCGCCCAGCGGCGCGAGGACCGGAAAAAGGCGCCGGCCAAACAGAAACGCGACCGGCTGGTCACGCGGGTCGTCCTGGGCGCGATTGCTGTTGTGCTGATCGGGGCATTGGCGTACGAGGTCATCAACTACATCAGCACTCGCGAAGAGCGCCAGATGCCGGACAACGTGGCCACCTATGCCTATGCCGGCGGCGATCACACCTACGATACGGTGGACTATCCCGAATCTCCGCCGGTGGGCGGAACGCACGACCCGGCGTGGCAGACGTGTGACTTCTACGACGCGCCGATTCGCAACGAAAACGCGGTGCATTCGCTCGAACATGGCGCCGTCTGGATCACCTACCGCCCCGACCTCTCCGACGAGGAGAAAGAGCGACTCCGGGACATCCGGGGAGGCGACCGGTATGTCCTGGTCAGCGAGTACGCCGATCAGGAATCGCCGATCGTGGCCACGGCCTGGAACAATCAACTGGAGATCGACAGTGCGGAGGATGTCGAATTGAAGCAGTTCATCAACTACTTCCGTCAGGGCCCCCAGACGCAGGAACCTGGCGCCACATGCGACGGCGGAGTGACCTCGACCCTCGGCTGATGAGCAGCGTGGATCGTGCCGCTGCGGCTGAATTCGACCGTGTAGCGGCGGGGCCTGCCTCGCTCGTGCGCAACGACGGGCAACGCAGGCGTTGCCGCTACATCTGGTGGGCGGCGTTGGCCCGTGAAAGTCAGGGAAGCGCGATGCGAGTTTCGGGCGGGCCTGCGTCGTAGGATGCTCGGGGTTCCGCCACGCGGGCGAGTCCATCGCTTTCCAGACCGCGCACGAGATCGACCAGCCAGGGGAGTTGCTCCGGTGAGAAATCATCCCGGACCTGCGCTCCCAGCTCATGGAGTGTGACCCCTGCGGTGTCTGGATGGTCACGCAGTACGGCCAGAATCCGGCCGCGATAGAACCGGTTGGAGCCGACGAACGCCTCCTCCTGCTTGACAGGTTTCCTCGTTCCCGGCTGCTGAGCGACCGGGAAAGCCGCGCATTCCGCCTGGAGCGGGCAGAGGCCGCAGAGTGGTTTCCGGGACGTGCAGTGAAGCGCCCCGAACTCCATGAGCGCCTGATTCCACCGCCAACCGTCGCCGGCAGGAACGAGTCGCTCCGCAACACCGGAGAGGGATGCCCAGCTCGCTCCCGTCTCGCCAGCGAAGACACGATCGAGCACGCGCCGCATGTTTGTGTCGGCAAAGGCGACATCCTGTTCGAACGCGAAGCAGGCGATGGCGCCGGCCGTGTACTCGCCAACGCCGGGAAGCGCCCGAAGCTGACCGAGATCGTGAGGGAATGCGCCATCGTGCGACTCGACGACCGCCTGGGCGGCGCGTTGCAGGTTGACGGCGCGCCGGTTGTATCCAAGCCCGGCCCAGAGCCTGATCACTTCGGCGACAGGGGCCGAGGCAAGCTCCTGAACAGTGGGAAAGCGCTCCAGAAACCGGTGGTAGTAGGGGATGACCCGATCGACCTGGGTCTGCTGGAGCATGACCTCGGAAACAAGGATGTGATACGGATCGCGGGTTTCTCGCCAGGGCAATGTGCGCCGGTGCCGCTCGAACCAGGTCAGGATACCGGTCCTGACGGCGTCGATCGTCTCAGGACTCTCGGCGCGATAGCTCGTCCTAGTGGTCATCCGACGGTTTGACCGGACGCTTGATCTCGGCGATGTCTGGTTCGCCCTCGATGAAGCCGCGCACCTTGTTCCAGACGTCGATCGCTCGATCGGAATCGGGCGCCGGGCGCATCTTCAAATACGCCGAGGATCCGTCAGGAAAGACCAGCGTCGGCGTACCGAAAACGCCGTACTCCGATCTCCCCTCTTCGTAGTCGGCGCCGAGCTGCTGGAGAAGGGAGAGATCGTCCAGGTCCGCTTCGAACCGGGTCATGTCGAGCCCCGCGGATTTCGCCACGTCGAGGACGACCTGTCGCCGTCCGAGGTTCTTGTTGTCCACGTGCTTGGCGTCGAAGAGCGCGTAGTGGAAGGCGTCGAATGCATCGTCACCTTGCCGCCGGGCCGCAATCGCGCCATGGAACGCCGTGCGTCCCCGGCTCACGTAGTCGGCCGGCTGTTCCCAGAGTTTCCAGTCGGCATCCTCGCCGGAATTGACTTGCTCGAGCGGAAAGTACTTCCAGGTGATCTGCAGGTCGTCGCCAAGCTGCGACTTGAGGTCTTTCAGCCATTGCGCGGCGGCGTAGACATAGGGGCAGCCATAGTCATAGAAAACGTCGATCGCTACAGGTTCCGACACGGTTCCTCCACTCGTTCAAGACACGACCACATCGCCGGCGGCCATGGGTCAACTCTCGGTTCATTATCGCGGGTTTCGGGCAAGCAGTTCGTTGAGCGCATGCTCCACTGCGGCTCGCGTCGCTTCGACCGTACCACTGTTGTCGATGACCACATCCGCGATCGCCAGTTTCGGTTCGACGGGGGGCTGCGCCGCAAGCCGGGCCTCGACATCGGCAGCGGACATGCCTCGCTTCTCCATCAATCGCCTCCGTTGCTCCTCTTCCGGACAGGTCACGATCCAGATGGAGTCGCAGATTTCATCCCAGCCGCCTTCGATGAGCTTGACTGCCGAAACCGCGACGACCTTCGTTGGCGCGTCGTGCACTCGTTGCAGGACCTCGGCCCGAATGACCGGATGGGTCATCGATTCGAGCTCTCGCAACTTGGCCGGATCGGCGAAAACGATTGCACCCAACGCCTTGCGATCGATACGCCCGCCGGGTGTGGCGATCCCCTTTCCGAAATGCTGGAGGAGCCGCGACCAGAGTTGTTCGCCAGGCTCGATCAGTTCGTGATAGACCGTGTCGGCATCGATGACCGTCGCTCCCAGCCGTTCCAGCTCGGAGGTCACCAGTGATTTTCCGCATGCGATGTTGCCGGTGACGCCGATCAGCACATGTTCGTCCGGTTCAGCCCTCACGCAAATCTCCCCTGCATTGCCGTTTCCTCCTGCAGGCTCTCCCACAGCTCGTACGCTTCATTCAGAGCTGCCTCGGCAAGCTCGTGATCGTCGTTCAGTCTGGCCATTGCCTCGTAATTCTGGTCAACCTCGGCGATGGCCAGATCGTCCGCCAATCGATTGAGCCGGCTTTCGAGCTTGCTGATTTCCCTCTCGACCTTTTCGATCGATTTGCGGCGTTGACCGTCGCCCACGGGCCGCACCGCATCGTTGGAGACAGCCCGGACCGGTTTGGCGGGTTCCGGCTCCGGCGCTTTCACCGGTTGGGGCGCTTGCCCTGTCTGGCGACCGCGTAGGAAGTCGCTGTAGTTGCCGAGGTGCTGGGTCAGCTTGCCATTCTCGACGAGCCAGATCCGGTTGGCGATTCTGTCGGCGAAGTAGCGGTCGTGCGACACGAAGAGGATCGTTCCGTCGAATCCGGCCAGCATCGATTCCAGTGATTCTCTGGACATCACATCGAGGTGATTTGTCGGTTCGTCCAGCACGAGCACATTCGCCTTGCGCAAGAGCAGCAGAGCCAGCGCGAGACGCGACCGCTCGCCACCCGAGAGCGCGGCAACCGGTTTGTAGACATCATCTCCAGAGAAGAGGAAGCGACCGAGATAGTTTCTCGCCGACTCTTCACCGAGTGGCTGCGCCTCCAGAATGGAGGAGATCGGCGTCCCCTGGGGAGCCAGCTGCTCGTGCGCCTGGGCGTAGTAGCCGATCGACACATTGACGCCACGGTCGATGCTGCCGGTGAGGGGAGGCAACTCGCCGATCACGGTCCGCAGCAGGGTTGTTTTGCCTTCCCCGTTGGGACCGATGATGCCGATTCTGTCGCCCCGTTCGACATTCAGCTCCGGCGTCGACAGGAGCTTGCGACCTTCCCGGCCATTGACGGTTCCATAGCCGACGTCGAGCTTTGAGCTGCGAAAAACGGTTTCGCCACTTCTGACAGCCGGCGCAATCGAGATCTTCAGTGTTTCGTGCGACTGCGGTGCGTGGATCCGTTCGAGGCGATCGAGCCGGGTCTGTCGGCCACGGGCCTCGCGGGACCGCTGACCGGCTTTGTACTTGCGAATGAACTCCTCGGTTCGGGTAATGAATTCCTGTTGCTCGTCGTACTCCTTCTGGCGGCGCTCCATCCGCTCTTCCCGGAGTTTCAGATAGCCGCTGTAGCCGGCTGGGTAGTCCTCGACGCCGCCGAATGAAAGCTCGATGGTACGGGTGGTGACCCGGTCGAGAAAGTAACGGTCGTGCGACACGATGAGACACGCGCCGCCCCATCCGTTCAGAAACGTCTCCAGCCACTCCAGCATGGTCAGATCGAGATGATTGGTCGGTTCGTCCAGCAGGAGAAGATCGGGTTCCCCCAATAGCGCTTTGGCCAGCGCCACCCGGGTTCGCTGACCGCCGCTCAGGTGGGCGACTGGTTCGTTGTACTGCGATTCGGCAAAGCCGAGACCGGCGAGGATCTCTTCGGTGCGGTGCTCCATCTCGAAACCGCCATGGATCTCGAAGAAATGCTGGAGATGGCCATACTCGTCGAGCAGGGCGTCATAGTCGGGCCGGGTAGTGTCGGTCAGCGCCTGTTCGATCTCCCGCATCCGCGCATCTGACCGGATCACCGGTTCGTAGGCCAGGATCGCTTCTTCCATGATGGTCCGGTCTGAGGTGAACTTGGCTTCCTGCGGCAGGTAGGTGATGCGGAGCCCAGTCAGCACCGAAACCTCACCGGCTGAGGGTTCCTCGGTGCCGGTGATGATGCGGAGGATGGTCGATTTTCCAGCGCCGTTCACGCCGACCAGGGCGACGCGTTCCCGCTCGGCCAGCTGGAACGAGACCTGATCGAAAATCTCTTCGCTTCCGTAATACTTCCGAAGGTTCTTTGCGGTGAGAATTGGCAGAGGTGGCATAGACCCAGGTGGACGGTAATGTATGCGCCCGACGGTTGGGGCAGCCGACCCTGAAGTATAGCCCCCGCACAGGATTCAACCGCGGTTCCCGGGCAAACGGGTAGAATCCCGTACGTACACACTCTGGAGAAAGAGGACGATCATGCTTTGGCCCGAAACAACGAGCAGGAATGATGCAGGGTCGCTGACCATCGGCGGCGTGTCGCTTGTCGATCTGGCAGCCGAATTCGGCACGCCGCTCTATATCTTCGATACGCTCACGCTGCAGGCGAGGGCGGCAGACGTTCTCGCCGCCGTTCAGGCGGGAGGCAGCAACGCCGAAGCGGTTTTCGCCTCCAAAGCGCTGGCCATCCCGGCGATTCTGAAACTGCTGCACGATGCCGGGCTGGGAGTCGATGTCGCCTCGGGCGGTGAGTTGCACGTGGCGCTCAAGTCGGGCATCGATCCGACCGCCATCACCTTTCATGGCAACAACAAGAGCCGCGACGAGCTGGCCATGGCGCTCGACGCCGGGATCGGTCTGATTGCCATCGACAACCTGCACGAGATCGACCTGCTCGAGGAGCTGACAGACGGCCGCGACGTGCGTCAGAACGTCCTGATCCGGGTCAATCCCGGTATCGACGTCCACACCCACGGCAAGATCGCCACCGGGGTGATCGATTCGAAGTTCGGGTTTCCGCTCTGGACCGCGGATGCTGATGAAGCGGCGACGCGTCTCGTCGCCATCCCCTCACTCCGGTTGGTCGGATATCACTGTCACCTCGGGTCGCAGCTTTTCGATCTCGACGCGCCCGTCATCGCCGTGCGGAAGATCATGGAGTTCGCCTCAGACGTCTACGCGGAGTATGGCCTGGCGCCTGAGGTCATCTCGCCGGGCGGGGGGATGGGCATTGCCTACACGGGAACCAGCGGTCCGGTTTCGATGACAGACTGGGTTGTCCGGACGATCGAGGAAGTGCAGCGGTTGAGCGCCGAGGAGGGTTTCGCGTCGCCCCGGGTCGTGTTCGAACCGGGGCGATATCTGGTCGGTCAGGCCGGTGTGGCGCTCTACGAAGTGGGATCCCGCAAGGCGATCGAGGGAGTCCGGACCTACGTTTCCGTCGACGGGGGGATGGCAGACAATATCCGCCCCGCCCTCTACGACGCCGTCTACACCGCCGAGATCGCCAACCGCGTGGGCGGGGAGGAGCGCGAAGTCGTCACGATCTCCGGCAAGTATTGCGAGTCGGGCGATGTGCTGATCCGGGATATCGATCTGCCCCATCTCGAAGCGGGCGATCTCCTCGCCGTGCCGGCGTCGGGTGCCTATTGCATCCCGCTGGCCAGCAACTACAACATGGCGCTGCGGCCCGCTGTGGTGCTCGTGGAGAATGGCGAAGCGAGGCTCGTCCGGCGGCGCGAGTCGTACGATGACCTGCTCACGACGTCTCTTCTGCCTGGCTGAATCTCGCAGCCGACGCCAGCGCGGCATGGAGACGACGCGTGGGCCCGCCATTTCTGGCGATTTCGCCGACCGCCGTTCGAGGTTTCTCACATCCGGGTCCCAGCCGCGTCCTGACACGCAATGGGGTGTTGTGAGTATGATTGCACCTTCACAGTGAGGCGCCGGGGGAAGGCCGGCACGACAAGTCACCAGAAGTCACAGTGGAGATGGGGGTTGATGGTGGATTACGTCAAAATACTGATGAACCCTGGCGCAACTCAGCCAGATCGTACCGTGCGATGACCTGTGCCGGCTATGCCTTGTCAGCAGCTCGAAGCACTCTCGCACTGCTCGCATTTCGACCAGTCCGATCTCACCTTTGCGGAGCACCAGGTTCATGCCAAAAAAGAACGACGATTTCCTTCGGGATGAACGTGAGACGTTGAACGGCGACGCCCTGAATGCGGCGCTGCCCAACGTCAACGGTCACAAAACGCCTCGCACGGCATCCCCGCGGATCGAGCCCAATGCAGGTGACGACGGCGATCTGCCGCTGAACGATCTGTTGCTGGAACTCGACGAAAGCGACTCCGACTCGGCCGTCGTCGAAGCGATGATCAGCGTTGGAGATGCCGTCATCGCCAGCGGAGCGGCGCTCGAGGCGTTCGCGCATGTCGAGGAGCCGGATGCGAGCGCGCTGCAGGAAGCGGAGCTGGCGCTCGAAGAAGACGACAGCGCGGCGGCAATCGAATTCGACAATGTGAATTTCGACATCGGCGACATCAGTCTCGATGATTCCGTTCGTATGTATCTGCGGGAGATCGGGCAGGTGAAACTGCTCGATGGACCGCGCGAAGTCGAGCTGGCCGCGGCGATGGAGCGGGGAGTCTACCTCTCCCGCCGCATGGCTCAGCTGACCGACGATTTCGGCAATCCTCCAGCACCCGATGTTCTGGCTCGCGCGATCTATCACGCGTTCAAACAGGGATGGGAGCATCCGCTGGCGATGCACAAGGCCCTCCACGGCGATGCGCCGGTGCCTACGCGCGATCTCCTCCTGAATGAGATGCTCCCGTTGAGCCAGCACGATGCCACAGCGGTGCAACGCGTCTGCGACAGGTTCGAGCTGTCAGCGGATGAGCTCGAGGAATCGCTGCGGGACCGGTTTGTCGAATGGGAGCTGTTGCCACCCAGTTTGCAGGCGCTCTGCCGGGATGGGCAGAGCTGGCCGACCGACGAAACGGTCGATCTGGTCATCCGGGAGCGGCTCGATCGTTTGCAGCGGCGGTGGGACGACACCATCGATCAGGCAGAGCGAGCCAAATCCGCATTGATTCAGGCCAATCTGCGACTCGTCGTCTCAGTGGCGAAGAAACACGTCAGCCGCAACATGAACATCCTCGATCTCTTCCAGGAGGGGAATCTGGGGCTGATGCGGGCTGTGGAGAAATTCGACTATCACAAAGGCTTCAAATTCAGCACCTACGCCACGTGGTGGATCAGGCAGGCGATCACCAGGGCGATCGCCGATCAGGCGCGCACGATCCGCATACCGGTGCACATGGTCGAAACGATCAACCGGGTGATTCGCAAGAGCCGCCAGCTTCAACAGGAGCTCGGGCGCGAACCAACCTCTGAAGAGATCGGCGTATCGCTGGGCATGGCGCCCGAGCGAGTCCGGGAAGTGCTGAAAATCTCCCAGGAACCGGTGTCGCTCGAAATGCCGATCGGCGAGGAGGACGACAGCAACCTCGGCGATTTCATCGAGGATCAGAAAGCGCTGGCCCCCTCCGACGTTGCCAGCCTGCAGGACCGGCGTCTGCAGATCGAAGCCGTTCTGGCGGAGTTGCCGATGCGGGAGCGGGAAGTGATCAGGATGCGATTCGGCCTGAATGACGAGCGGGCCAGAACGCTGGAGGAGGTCGGCAAGGAATTCGACGTTACCCGCGAGCGAATCCGTCAAATCGAAGCGAAAGCGTTGAGGAAGCTCCGTCATCCGAGCAGAGCGAAACGGTTGAAGGACTTTCTGGACGACTGACGGACCGAGTCCGAGGTCCGAAGCGAAGAACCCTCTCCCGCGGTCGGGAGAGGGCAGGGTGAGGGACATTCTCCACGTCTCATCATCCACGTCGGGCCTACGACATCTCCCGCCTCTCCGCCTCGGCTCAGGGTATCATCTCCTGTCGTGCCTTCCGGCGCGACTGTCTCACGTCTTTCATGGAAACGACCTCCTCCTTTGCTCATCGATCGCGCCAGAATCAGTGTCCGCTCCGGATCGGGCGGAAATGGCTCTCTTTCCTTCCGGCGGGAAAAGTTCGTGCCGCGGGGCGGCCCCGACGGCGGCGATGGCGGCCGGGGTGGAGACGTGCAGTTGCAGGTCGCTCGGAATATCTCCAGTCTGGTCGAGTTCCAGTACAACCAGAAGTTCGCGGCCCGCAATGGCAACCCGGGCGAAGCCCGCAACAAGCACGGGCGTTCCGCCAAGACGCTGACCATCAAGGTGCCGCCAGGGACGATGGTCTGGGATGACGAAACCGACGAGCTCCTCGCCGATCTCACCGAACCGGATGAAACCGTCATCGTGGCCAAGGGAGGGCGGGGAGGGCTGGGCAACGCCCGATTCAAGACCTCCACCCGCCAGGCGCCTCGCATCGCCGAGCTTGGCGAGCCGGGCGAAGAGCGGACGCTGCGCCTGGAGCTCCGGCTGATCGCCGATGTGGGGTTGGTTGGTTTGCCCAACGCGGGCAAGTCGACCTTGCTGGCCGCGTCGACGCGGGCGACACCGAAAATCGCCGATTATCCATTCACCACCCTCGAACCGAACCTCGGTGTCGTGCAGATCGGTGGCCGGGGCGGCACAGCCTATGTGATGGCCGACGTTCCCGGGTTGATCGAGGGGGCGGCCGATGGTTCGGGGCTGGGGCATGAGTTTCTCCGCCATGTTTCCCGAACGCGGATGCTCGTCCATGTGCTCGACGCCTCTGGAGGGCTGGAGGGGCGCGATCCCCTGGCCGACTTCGAGCTGATCAACGCCGAACTGGCCGCGTACGACGAGGAGCTGGGCCGCCGGCCGATGGTCGTGGCGCTGAATAAGGTCGACCTGACCGAAGCGCGCGAAAATGTCGAGGCGCTGTCACTGGAGTTGAAGAACCTGGGATACCGGGTCTTCGAGATCTCCGGCGTCACTGGTGAAGGAGTCCAGCCAATGCTCGAGTTCGTTTCGGCGGAACTCGAGGAAATGCGCCAGCAGGAACCGGAAGCAGGTCCGAAACCGCAGGAGCACCGCATCTACACACTCGACGCCGGCAACGAGCGGGCTTGGACCATCGATCAGGTCGATGATGGTTTCTTCGAAGTGCGCGGCGTGTCGATCGAGCGCCTGACCCGCATGACCAATTTCGACCAGCCGGACGCCGTCACCCGCTTCCAGCGGGTATTGATCGCCAGCGGGATCCAGTCCGAGCTAGAAAAACTGGGCATCGAACCGGGAGACACGGTGAAGATCGCTCACTGGGAGCTGACCTGGGGCGAGGAACACGAGCTCGAGGAACCGAAAGCGCCGCGCCGGACGGCGCGGGCCAGACGTTACGGTTTGGGCGAGGATGACTTCGCAGGGGAAGACGATGTCGAGGTCATCGAAGACGAGTAGGGGATGATCTTCCGCACCGTCTGCTCCCGCAGCTTGTCCGCATAGAATCCCCGGTAATCCTCTGGCAGGAGACGCGCGATCTCCAGCATGATGATCTCCGTTGCTTCATCAGCGCCGATTTTGGTCCCCTCGAAGATTCGCGGGATGGTGAAGGGCGCGCCATAGGTGACCCGGACCCCTTCGTGCCCCGGATCTCGCTGCGCGGCTTGCCGCTGACTCTTTCCCTTGCCGCCATTGAGCGGCAATCGCTCGGAACCCGTGATCGCAACCGGCAGGATCGGCGCCCCCGATTTGAGCGCCAGCATACCGGCTCCGGCTTTGCCTTCGATCATTGCGCCATTGGGGCTGCGACCCCCTTCGGGATAGATACCGAGCGGGATACCCCGGCTGATCCGGTCGTCGGCGTTGCGCAGCGCTTCCCGGTCGACCTTTCCCCGGTCGACGGGAAAGCCGCCACTCGCTTCGGCGATCTGCTTGACCACCGGATACTGGAAGAGCTCCTGTTTGCCCATGAAGTGAATCGGCCTGGGAAAGACATAATATTCCAGCGCCGGATCGAGGTTGTGCAGGTGATTCGAAACGTAGAGGAGGGGACCCCAGGGCGGGATGTTCTCATCCCCCACGGTGCGGATTCTGGAGATCAGCTTGATCCACCAACCGTTGAGCATTCCGGCAGTTTGCCGTTTGCGGGAATGCCTGGATCCTTCGAAATACTGCTCAGGCACCGGTTCACTTGCCGCGCTGTGCGGAGATTCGGCGAGGGCGAATGCTTCATGCCCCGACGCTCTGGCCATGCCCACCACGGTGTCGACGACCTGTTCGATCGTCTGGTCGTCGGTATCGACGACCGTCACGCCTTCCGCGGCCATCAGCGGAGCCGTTTCTCTCGTGGAGTCCTTGCGATCGCGCTCCCTGATCTCTGCCAGCACCACCTCGAAGGTCGCGGTGGGATCGACGGCCTGGCGGTCCTTCAACCGCCGCCGGGCACGTTCCTCGACCGAGGCGTCCAGATAGACGCGAACAGCCGCATCCGGGACAACCACTGTTGTGATGTCTCTGCCCACCATAACGACCGGCGTCGATTCGGCGATCGTTCTCTGTGCCTGCAGGAGAGACGCACGGATGGCGGGGTGCGCTGCGACTTCCGAGACGATGGCTTCGACCTCCGGTGTCCGCAGGTATGGCGAGACATTGGCGCCGCCCAGAAGGACATCGCCCGCCGGGCTCAGCTCGATGGGAGTGCTCTCCAGCGCGGCTGCGAGCGCCGGGGCATCGGAGGGTGCGATCGATCGCTCTCGTGCCAGCCAGGCGGCGGCTCGATAGAGGAGACCGGTGTCGAACGATTGAATGCCGAGCTCCTGAGCGACTCCACGGGCGATGGTGGATTTTCCGGACGCAGCGGGGCCGTCAATGGCAATCACCGGCAGCTGCCGGGACGCTTCTGCTGTCATCGTTTCCGGCCCCCGGTCGATGTCGCCGCGGAATCGTCCTCGACGGCATCGATCTTCAATGCTTCGAAGAGGGAGGCGATCTCGCCAGGGCGGAGATCGCGATAGGAACCGACCGGGAGCCCGGACATGGTGAGGGGACCGATTCGGGTCCGCCGCAGCGCCAGAACCGGAATCTCCAGCGCGCTCATCATCTTTCGGACGATATGCGTCATCCCTTCGTGGATGGTGATGCGGAGAACCACGCCTTTTGCCGACTCTCGCTGGATACGGGCTTCCTCTGGAACGACCTTTTTGCCATCGACCCGCACCCCCGCTCTGAGCTTGGCCAGCTTGTCGGGATGCGGCATCGCAGGAGTCAGCACTTCGTACTCCTTCTGGAGCTCGAAACTGGGGTGCATGATCCGGTGCGCGACGAGACCGTCATTGGTCAGCAGAAGCAGTCCTTCGGTGTCGCGATCGAGCCGCCCCACCGGATAGATCCGCTCCTTGGACTCGACAAGCTGCATGACGGTCGGGCGGCCCCGCTCGTCTTCCATCGTGGTGATGTAGCCGTCCGGTTTGTTCAGCATCACATAGCGCGGATGCTGGGGGCGAATCAGCTTGCCATCGACCCGAATCTCATCGGCAATGGGATCGGCTTTCGAACCGAGTTGATCGACGATTTTCCCGTTGACCGACACGCGCCGGTCGAGAATCATCTGCTCGGCGGCACGGCGAGACGCCACGCCGGCCGACGACAGGATGCGCTGCAGGCGATCCAGATGAGGGATGTCCTCCACGTGGTGACTCCAGTGAGATGCGGACGAGGCGGATACGATCAGGCCGTCTAGTTGAGTTGAACGACCGCGCGCGAATCGATCAGCGTGGGTCCATCGTACACGAGGAGCTCTCCCGCCTCCTCGTTCGCGCCCACGGGAGGTCCCAACCGCAGCGTGTAGCGCAGCGCGGCGAGCTGGCCACTGCGGACGACCAGCGGCCGCTCGTCGGTCAGCGCCACATCCCAGGCCTCCAGTTCGGCTGTGAGTCCATCGAGTCCGTTCTCTGCGGTCGGCGAAATCCAGGCGAAATCGGACTCCGCTGAGGCGAACAGGGTGCGCGCGTCGGAGAATCGCTGATCCGATTCCGGATCCTGAATACCGTTCTCGGAAAAGTCGATGCTGCTGCCCAACGTCACGCTGATCAGGTTCGTGCCGCCGGGGCCCCGTTTCGACGCCACCAGGCAGGCCCCCGCCTCGGGGAGGGTCCCCGTTTTCATGCCGGTGATGCCCGGCTCGCCGAGGAGCTTGTTCGTGTTCTGGAGGGTGTAGGCATTCCCGAACTCAGAGGTGACGGTCGTTTCCGCGGTGCCGACGATCGTCGCCAGAAGCGGATCGGCCAGCAGCAGCCCGGCCAGCGTCCCCAGGTCACGCGCTGACGTGTAGTGATCGGGATTGTAGAGGCCCTCAGCATTCGTGAAGTGCGTATTGGAAAGACCGACTTCGGCGAACCAGGCGTTCATTTCGGCAATGAAGCGCTGCACCGGGTCACCGCCGCCGCCTTCGCTCTCCAGGAGTTGCTGTCCGAGAAAACGAGCCAGGGTATTGGCCGCGTCATTGCCCGAATTGAGCATCAGACCGTAGAGAAGACTCTCGACGGTGAGCACATCACCTTCAAGGAGCGCCATCATCGACTCCCCATCGTCGACGGTCAGCACGTCGGCGGCATCGACGGTGACGAGCTGATTCACATCGGGCGCCAGGCGTCTGACCATCAGCGCGGTGCCGATTTTGGTCACGCTGGCCGGTGAACGGCGTTCGTCGGCGTTCAGCTCGTAGAGCACGACGCCCAGTGTCGCGTCGTAGACGTAAACCGCTTGTGCCGTTACGGGAGGCGGTGCGACGGGATCGAAGGCTACCGTTGTTCCGGGACTGCCCAGCGCAGCCCCGAGCACAGTCAGGCTCAGGATGAGCGCCAGCGCAGCTCGCCACCACTCGGTCGTTGTTGGACGCACGGGAAGCTCTCCCCAGCCGTGTGACTCTTTGGCAGTCCGCACCTGCCCAGCCATGTTCAGCGGCAGATTATAGCCTCGGAATCGCAGCGGCGATCAATCTGACCGAACCGGCAGGGGTCGAACTGGCGCTGACCGTCAGAGTACACTTCGGAAATGAATATTTGCGGCGGCTCTTTGCAGCGAGCCTCCGCCGGCATTGATCGGTTCCGATGACAGCTACTCATATGCGAATCGCCGCAATTGGCGATCTTCACGTTCGTACATTCGTGCCAACGACCCTGGTCAAGCAGGCGGTCGACATCGAGCAGGCGGCTGATGTCCTGATCATCGCCGGCGACATCACCAACGGCGGCAGAATCCTCGAAGTCGAGATCGCGGCTGAGTTCCTGGACCGCATCGATCTCCCCAAACTCTGCGTTCTGGGGAATCATGACCGGCGAACGACACGTCGCCGCCACTATGTGGCCCTGCTACGGGAAGCCGGCGTGCGGGTGCTCGACGGCGACACCGTTATCCTGCCCGGCTTTCCGGAGGTCGGTTTCGCTGGTGTCGGGGGCTCTGGCGGGGGGTTCTGGCCCGAAGAAGCCGAGCCAACGCCATCGAACCGGGCGATCCAGGCGATGGCCGTGCGGGCGAGACGCGAGGCGGCCAGGCTGGACAAAGCGCTGAATGCCATGGAGACGCCGGTGAAAGTGGCGATTCTCCATTTCGCCCCAACCACAACGACGCTGGTCGGGGAGCCGGTGGTCAAGTACCCCCTGCTCGGCAACTCCGCATTGGGCCGCGTGGTGGACAAGCACCAGGTCGATCTCGTGTTCCACGGCCACTCCCACATCGGCTCGGCGGAAGGGGTCACGCCAGGCGGGGTACCGGTGCGCAACGTGGCGGCCAGCATTCATCAGGGATTTTCCTTCCACTCGCTGCCGCTGCCGGTTGCCCGCCATCACGAGCGGCTCGCTGGCTAGATCGCGTGCCAGCGCCAGTCAACGCATTCCGTAATCACACATCGCACCAGGCGGACGCGCTGCGACTCGACAGGCTGGTCAATCCGTTTGCGCCACCTCCCGCTGTGCGGTCGGTCACGCCGCCGCAGGGCGATCCGTCGATCCTTCTCGAGAAAGTGAAGACCACGATCGCGGCCAGGCTCGGGATCGCCGCGCTGGCGGTCTTCCCGGTTCAGGCAGTCGATGGATTCCTCGGCGCGACCGATGCGGATCGAACGCGACCGGGGAGCGAGACGGTCTACGTCTCGTCGCCGGATATGACCACCGGACGGTTGCTGACGGTGACCCAGGGCGTGAGACTGGCCCGGTCCTGCAGACAACTGATCATCGACGAACGGGCCGGTGGTTTCGTCCACCGCGATCACCTGCCCTTGTTTCGCGAGTTCGAGAATGTCATGCTGCTGCGCTCATTCGATACATGGATCGAGCCGGCAGGCGGTCGCTCGAGCTATCTGATCGCGAAGCGTCCGCCGGCAGCTCTGGGAGACGTTCCCGACGCTCTTTCGCTGGTAATGACGCTGGCCACGCTTGCCGATGATGTCTGGGTAGAGGCGGCGATCAGGCAGACGGCCAGGGAGCGAGTTCGCTTGATGCGGGCGATGCGCAAGCTGAACATGGTCCGCCCGCTGCCCAGCGCAGCCGGGTTTGTGGCGGCGCGTGTCGAACGTGGCGATCGTGAGTCGCTCAGAGCGTTTCTGGAGGAACGGCGGATCGTCCTGCACTACCCAGCCGGCGACGATCACGCAGATTTGATCAGGATCTCGGCTGTCTCGGCAGCGGCCACGGCGACGGTCGAAGCGGCGCTCGTCGAATGGGCCCTGACCCTCGATTCGTAGGTCGCGCTATTCCGTAGGTAGGGTACTGGCGCATGCTGTAGTCGCAGACCCCCGTGTCTGCATTTCCATGGGAAACGGCATCATTTCGCGGCAAACATATTCCCATGGATCTCCGCATACGCGTACGTTCGCATTGGATTACCCCGCCCCCGCGTGAGAGAGCAGACACGGGGGTCTGCAGCTACGGGTGATGAGCGGTGCCATGGTGGATAAGCAGCGCTATTCCGGGCGGATGCCGAGCGCTTTCCGCTGGGCGGCGAAGATCGTGTCGAGACCACTGCTGGCCAGGACGAGAAGCTCGTCGAGGGTCGCCGGGAGAAAAGGTTCTCCTTCGGCGGTGCCCTGGAGCTCGACGAATGCGTGCTGGTCGGTCATGACCACATTGACGTCGACGTCGGCGCCCGAATCCTCGGCATGATCGAGATCGAGCATGGGCGTCTGTTTGACCACACCGACGCTCACTGCTCCCACAGCCCGGACGAGCGGATAGCGCCGAGTTTTTCCATCTTCATGCAATTTGCGGAGCGCCTGGGCCAGGGCGACGTATCCGCCGGATATCGCCGCACACCGGGTGCCGCCATCGGCCAGGATGACATCGCAGTCGATGATGATCTGGCGTTCACCCAGCGCTTGCAGGTCGACGACCGAGCGGAGCGCTCTGCCGATGAGCCGCTGAATCTCGACCGTCCGCCCACCCTGCTTCCCTTCGACCGCTTCACGGCGGGTACGGTCTTTCGTGGCCCGAGGCAGCATCGAATACTCGGCCGTCACCCATCCCCTGCCTTTGCCGCGGAGCCAACCGGGTACGCGTTCCTCCACGGTTGCGGTGCAGAGGACATGCGTGTTGCCGAGCTTGATCAGCGCCGACCCTTCCGCATAGGGAGCCACCCCGGCGATGATGTCGAGGGGGCGGAGCGACTCGGCATCGCGGCCATTCGTTCGGGCGGGGCTGACGTTTGCATTAGTCACGATTGCTGTCCTGTCCAGATGTTTGAGCGTAAATGGCGCGAATGCGCTCCATGCGCTCTCTCAAATCGGCTTCGAGACCCCGATCGGTCGGATGATAGTAGCGGCGGCCTTCCAGATTCTCCGGGAGGTTCTGCTGACCGACGATGCCTTCGTCGAAATCGTGCGCGTAGCGGTAGCCCTTCCCATAACCGAGCTCTTTCATCATCCGCGTCGGCGCATTGCGGAGGTGGACCGGTACCGGATCGTTGCGCGTGTTGGCGACATCGGAAAGGGCTTCGCCATAGGCGCGGTAGAGCGCGTTGCTCTTGGGCGCCAGTGCGAGATAGACCGCCGCTTCGGCCAACGCCAGCGCTCCTTCCGGCATGCCGATGAAGTGAATCGCCTGCTGCGCGGCCATGGTCAGGGGCAACGCCTGCGGATCGGCCATGCCGACGTCCTCGGAGGCGAAGCGAACCAACCGGCGCGCGACATAGAGGGGATCGTCGCCGCGTTCGAGCATGCGAGCCAGCCAGTAGAGCGCTGCGTCCGGATCGGAGCCGCGCAGGGTCTTGTGCAAAGCGGAAATAGCGTCGTAGTGATCCTCGCCCGACTTGTCGTAGGTGGCGGCTCGCCGCTGGGCCGCTTCCTGGACGAGCTCGATGGTGATCGTCGTCCCGCCTGTTTTGACGCCTGCCGATGCGTATTCGAGGGTGTTCAGCGCGAACCGGGCGTCACCGTTGGCGATGTTGACCAGAAAGTCGATCGCATCCTCATCGATGGAGAGGTGTTGCCTGCCCAGTCCTCGCTCCTCATCGCCCAGCGCCCGGATCACGAGCTGGCGGATCACCTCGTCGGTGAGGGCGTGCAGCACGATGACCCGCGACCGGGAGAGGAGCGGGGAATTGACCTCGAACGATGGGTTCTCGGTTGTCGCGCCGATCAACAGAATCGTGCCATCTTCGACGTAGGGGAGGATGGCGTCCTGCTGGGCTTTGTTGAAGCGGTGGATTTCGTCGATGAAGAGGACGGTGCGCTGACCGTGCATGCCCAGCCGTTCCGACGCCTCCTTGACCGCGGCGCGCAGGTCGGCCACTCCGGAAGAGACCGCGCTGACCGAGACGAAATGGGCTTTGGTCGTCGAGGCGATGATCCTGGCCAGGGTTGTTTTGCCTGAACCGGGTGGTCCCCAAAGGATGATCGATGAAAGCCGGTCCTGTTCGATCGCACGCCGGAGCAGGGTGCCTTCGCCGACCAGAGCGTCGTGACCGGCGAGCTCATCGAGCGCTCTCGGGCGCATCCGGGCCGCAAGCGGCGCCCGCGACTCGAGAATGCGATCCCGGTTCGCGCTGAACAGATCGGCGCCCTGGTCAGGAGCTGGACGGGCCAAGGAAGGAACTGCTCATTCTCCCGAGGTGTCCTCGAGCGCGTCGATGCGGGCGTTGAGCTCGGCGATGCGAGCCTCGGCTTCGATGTTGGATTGGACGTTGAGCGCGGCCATGTCCTCCAGCAGCTCCTCCAACCGGTCGAGCTGGTCATAGAGCTGGTATGTATCGGTGTCGTCGGGTTGGGACGTTCGTTTTGCCATATCGGAGTATCGCTACTTCGTCACGATCAGAATGGCCAGGGCGATAGCGCCGATGATGGCATATTCGAGAAGATCGCGAGACCGCACCACACCGCGCTGCACCTGGGTGACCAGTACACCAGCGATGATGTAGAAGCAGACCAGCAGAACTCCTCCGCCGGTGTAGCCATAGGTCTGCCACCAACTGAGGAAGACGAGCGCCAGCGCCATCATCCAGGCGCCGAGCGCCGCGTAACCAACCCGCCGCGGCAGCGAGGTCTCGGCGCGCTCCAGCGATTCGAGCAGCAGCAGGAAACTGAGAATGGCGACGAGTGGAGCGCCGGCCCAGAGCGACATCTTATTCAGATAGACCGCCGTCAGTCCAATGAATGCCACCACATGAATGACGACGGTGTGCACCGCGGAAGCGGTGCGATAGGTCGTTTCGGTAGCGTCGTCGAGAAGATCCCGGGCCAGCAATGACCCGCCGACGGAAAAAAGCGCGACCAGCGGCCCGACGACAAACATCGCGGTGTTATGGAGTGTGGCGACGAGCAGAATCGACCCGGCCATACCGGCAACCGGCACAATCCAGGCGGTGGCATGTTCCCGCTTGACACGCGGATGTCCCAGCGCGGCAGCGGCTCGGGCCGCGGACCACTCGGAATACTGGGCGCCAAACGCAATGGCTGCGGTGAAAACAATCGCCAGTCCCCAGAAAAGGGGACCGGTGGTTTCCGTCGCCGGCACCCCCGTGGCGGTTTCCTGTTCGCGGACAGCCACAATCGCCAGCACGAGAAGGAACGCCGCCGCGATCAGACTGACGACAATGCCCTGCCCGTAGACCGGCTGGCGTGCCTGTTCGATTGTTGCACCCACGGGCGTGTCGATGCCCCTGGTTACCTGCCCGTTTTCTTCCTGTGTCGGCTCCATTGCGGACAACGGTCCCGCGGAGTCGTAGAGCCTGGCATCGGCCATCATCTAGTCACGACCTCCCCATTCGGCCGCATTCTGCCCGGTTCAACTGCGAGAAATCATTCTCGTTCAGTTCCATTCTCCCACGCCAGACGAATCGTGACCTCTTCAACGGGCCCGGAACGAAGAATTTCGAGCGAATTCCCCTCTGCGGCAACGATCGTCGACGCCCGTCCACCCGGCGCAACACCTCCATCGAGAACGAAATCGACACGATCGCCGAGGGCCGCGACGACGTCCGCGGCATGGAGCGCTGGTGGCTCGTTGCTTCGATTGGCGCTCGTACAGGCGACAGCCCCTCCCGCCCGGTCAATGACCTCGATGGCCAGTGGGTGATTGGGAATGCGCACGGCAATGGTCATGTTGTTGCTGACAACGCCATCCGGCAACGAGCGATTCGACGGCAGGACAAACGTCACCGCGCCGGGCCAGAAACGATCGAGCAGCGACTGGAGCCGGCCGCTCACCCGGGGAGTCAGCTGGTGGAGCGCATCGATCGAGGAGATGAGGATGGGGAGCTTTCGTTCCGCGTCTCGTCCCTTGATGTCGAAAATGCGGTCGATCGCCTCCGGGTGAGCCAGCGATGCGGCGAGACCATAGACGGTGTCGGTGGGAAAGGCGACGACATGTCCAAGAAGCAGCTCCTCCGCCGCCCACTCGATCGCGTGCGGTGAGGAGGAGGAGAGTACTGCCGGACGGTTGTGCCGGGCGAAGGAACCGTGCTGGTCTTCCATGAAACGGGCTCCTCGCTAGAGCGACGCCTTGATCTGAGCGGCCAGAGACTGCGAGATGCCCTCGACGGCTGCAAGCTCAGATTCTGACGCATCCCGAATCGCTCTGACCGAGCCGAATTTCCGGATCAGCGCCCTGCGACGCTTTGGCCCCACACCCGGGATGGCGTCCAGGCTGGAGGAGAACGAGCTTTTCGTTCGTTTCTGGCGATGGAAGGTCACCGCGAAGCGGTGGGCCTCGTCCCGAACCCGCTGGACGAGAAAGAGCGCCTGGGAATCGCGAGGCAGAATCACGGGAAACGACTGTCCCGGCAGGAAGAGCTCCTCGTTCTCCTTGGCCAGCCCGACAATCGGAACGGTCATGCCTGCGGCCTGCAGCGCTTCCAGAGCGGCGTTGAGCTGCCCCTTCCCCCCGTCGATGATCACCAGGTCGGGAAGCTCGGCCCATTTCGATTCATCGTTTTCGTGTTCCTCGGCGGCGCGTCGAAACCGCCGCCCGACGACTTCTTTCATCATGGCGAAGTCGTTGCTGCCCTCGACCGTCTTGACCGTGAATTTCCGGTACTCCTTCTTGGCCGGCCGGCCCTCGACGAAGACGACCATGCTGGCCACTGGGTTGGTGCCATGCAGATTGGAGATGTCGAAGCACTCGATTCGTCGTGGCAAGCGGGGAAGATCGAGGCTTTCAGCTAGCTCCGTCAAGGCTGCTGTCATCTTCATCTCGTCGGAGAGGAACTTGATGCGGTTTTGTTCCAGGTTGTCGACAGCGCTTTTCGACACCATCTGAATCAGGCCGCGCTTGTGGCCTCGCTGAGGCACGATCATCTCGACCCGGCCGTTCCGCCGTTCCTGCAGCCAGTCGTTGATCATCGGAAGATCCTGCTCCGGCGGTGTGTGCTGCAGATAAAGGATCGGTGGAACCATCGCGGCATCCGCGTAGAACTGCTCGATAAAACCACCGACGATCTCATTCGGGGTGTCCTCGATTCTGGCCTGCATGGGAAAGAACTCGGAGCCGAGCAGCTTGCCATTTCGCAGGAATGCCACCTGCACGCCGGCGTCGCCGCCATCCCCCTGAGCGACGGCGATGATGTCGGCATTCGTTCCTGAGGCGCTGACCACTTTCTGGCGTTCCAGCACGTGCTTGACCGCTTCGATCCGGTCGCGAACCTCGGCGGCCCGTTCGAAGTTCCAGGCGTCGGCCGCTTCCCGCATTTCCGTTTCGAGCGGAATGAGAATCTCGTCGCCGCGACCGCTGAGAAAGAGCTCCGCCGACTCGATAGCCCTCAGATACTCCTCATGGCTCGTCGCACCGATGCACGGAGCCAGGCACTGTTTTATGTGGTAGTAGAGGCAAACCTGTTCATTGCCGGTGATCTTCTGTTCGCACTTCCGGTACGGGAATAGGCGATTGAGCAGGTTGAGCGCCTTGTACGCCGACCCGGCCGATGTGTATGGCCCGAAGTAGCGGCCACCATCGTTGACGATGCGGCGAGTAGAGATGATGCGTGGCCATTCCTCACTGGTGATCTTGATGTACGGGAACGTTTTGCTGTCTTTCAGCATCACGTTGTACTTCGGCAGGAGTTTCTTGATCAGCTCGTTTTCTAGGATGAGCGCCTCGGTGTTGGAATCGGTGCGGATCACCTCGAAATCGACGACGTGGCTGACCAGCTCACGCGTTTTCGGGTCCATGCCGCGCGTCGATTGGAAATAGGAGCGCACCCGATTGCGCAACGCCTGTGCCTTGCCGACATAGATCACCGTGCCCTCAGCATTCTTCAGCTGATAGATGCCCGGAGCGAGTGGGAGCGCGGCAAGACGGGATTTGAGATCGGGGGGGAAGGTCGTCATAACTCGTCAATTATATGCGGAGGGATGAGGCAGAGGAGACAAAAAGGCGAGAAGGCGGAAGGGTGGGGGAGGCGAGGAGCGCGGGTCTCGCGGAGGAGATGTCGAGCAATAGCGCGAGTCGTTCGGCCGCCCGCCCGGCCGTAAACGGGCCGGGCTCACAGTGCGATGGTCCTCTGGACCTCGGGATGTGCCCCCTCACTTCCGGACACTTTGATTCTGGGGCTGTGGTTGCGGGCGCTTCGACCCCATTCCCTCATCCCCGGCCCTTCTCCCGACCGCGGGAGAAGGGTGCCGTCCCCCAAAAAACAAGCGGACCTTGGTGTCACCTTATCAACTTTCCCCGCAATTTCTGGGCCCAAACGCAAAGTGTCCGGAAGTGAGGGATGTGCCCCGGAGGGGCATTGCACAGTGAGCGGTGCCGTTTCACGGCACTGCGGGTCTCGCGGAGGATCTGTCGATCGACAACACGACTCATTCGGACGCCCGCCCCGCCGTAGACGACCGGGCTCACAGTGCGATGGTCCTCCGGGCCGCAAGGGGCTGTGCCCCGGAGGGGCATCGCACCGTGAGCGGTGCCGTTTTACGGCACTGCGGGTCTCGCGGAGGAGCTGGCGAGCAATAGCGCGAGTCGTTCGGACGCCCGCCCGGCCGTAAACGGACCGGGCTCACAGAGCGATGGTCCTCCGGACCTCGGGATGTGCCCCGCAGGGGCATCGCACAGTGAGCGGTGCCGTTTCACGGCACTGCGGATCTCGCGGAGGAGCTGGCGATCGATAGCACGGGACCACGCGGCCATCAACAGGCCCGTAGTGCGACGGTCCTCCAAACCCACGACTGTATGGGAAACTCCATTGCACTCGAACCGTTGGGAGGACACATGACTTGGTGGCGGCTGCACTACCACCTGATCTGGACAACTCGAGATCGATTGCCAGTCATTGATGAAGCTCGGTCCGAACTGCTGATGCGAGTGCTGCCAGGGCTCGCACGTCAAGACAGGTCGTTGATTCATGGCATCGGTTTGATGCCCGAGCATGTGCATGTCGCCATCTCTATCCCGCCCGCCGTCGCGATCGCCAAGGTTGTCAACCGGCTCAAGGGGTCGAGCAGTCATCTGATGTTCGACGAAGAGCGAGATACGGGCAACGACACCTGGCCGGGATGGGCCGAGGGATACGGCGTCCTGTCATTTCGCGAGAACGAGCTCAAGTCGGTCGTTCACTACGTCACGCACCAGCCAGAACATCACGCACACGACCGCCTGAGCGAGATGCTCGAGAACTGGGGTGGGAACGATACCCAGGAGCGTTGACGATTTGCCCCGGAGGGGCATTGCACTGTGAGCATTGCCGTTCTACGGCAATGCGGGCCTAGCGGAGACGATCGAACAACCGAGCGGGTCGCTCGGACGCCCGCCCGGCCGTAAACGGGCCGGGCTCACGGTGCCGTTTCACGGCACCGCGGGGCTCCTCGCGACAAACGTGGCCATATCCTAGTAATTAAGTCGGAATTGCGATAGGCTCTGCATCGGCGGAACGATCTTCGCCGTTTCGCAGTGATTTCGCCGCGGTTTGGCGGCGTATGTTCTGACAGGAGCGCTCATGCACTCGCATCTTTCTCGACGTCGTCTTCTGGCCGGAAGCTCAGCTCTTGCCATGAGCTCGGTGCTGACTCGCCTCCAGGTTGCTTCCGCACAAGAGTCGACGCCTGGTGCTGGATTTCCGTTGACGATCACGCATGCCCTGGGAGAAACGGTGATCGAGGCGCCGCCGGAACGAATCGTGACCCTCAGCTGGATCAATCAGGATATCGTCATCGCCCTGGGCAAGATCCCCGTTGGGGTGCCGCTGGTCACCTGGGGAGCGGATGAAAGCGGACTGCATCCGTGGACGCACGCTGCGCTCGGCGACGCCGAGCTTCCAGTCCTGCTGGAAACGGACCTCGAGATTCCGTTCGAGGCGATCGTGGAACTCGATCCCGACGTGATCCTGGCGGTCTATTCCGGCATCACGGCCGATGAGTATCAGATTCTGTCCGGCATCGCCCCAACCGTCGCCTATCCCGAAGCGCCATTCGCCACGTCCTGGGAAGACGCCACGACGATCATCGGCGATGTCCTGGGTCTGCCGGCCGAAGCCGCTGCCCTGATCGATGAGACCCATGCTACGCTGGCGAATGCGTCGGTCGACCATCCGCAGATCGAAGGCAAGACCTTCGTCTATGGCAATGTCAGCACGGAGTCGTTCTTCATCTACACCGCCACCGACATCCGGGTCCAGCTCCTGGCGTCGATGGGGATGGTCCCGAGTCAGTACGTTCTCGATCTGTCCGAGCAGGCAGGTCCGGATGCGTTCTACGTCGAAGTCAGCCTGGAAGAGGCGGACAAGATCGACGGCGATATCGTTGTGTTCTGGTTTGGCAGTCAGGAAGAAGCAGACGCCGCGGCCGCCATGCCGATGGTGCAGCTGATTCCGGCCTTCCAGAACGGCACCTATGTGGCGATCGTCGGGCAGCCGGAGGTCATGGCCAGCTCAGCGCCGTCGCCGCTGTCGATCCCCTTCATCATCGACACCTACGTGCCTCTGCTGGCCGCCGCCGCGGACAACGTCACGGCATAGGAATCCTACGGCTCAAGCTAACGGCTAGAGGCGCGATTCTTCGCCGAGCGATTGAAGCGCAACCTGACGTGGCTCGTGAGCGCGGCAATTGATTGCCGCGCTCACGCCCAGAAGTCCACTCAAGTGGACTGATCGAGCGAGACAGTCCATTTCCAATGCACTTCGGTGATTCAGCCCGGCCACTTTCAGTGCCGGGCGGATCTGGACACGCCCTCGGCCATCTCCAGGCAAACTCTTATCCCTTGACCGCGCCCACCGCCAAACCGCTCACGATCCATCGCTGCAAAGCGAAGAAGAGGACGACGATGGGAATGGTGATCAGAATCGCCATGGCGGCGAAATCGGACCAGGGCGTGTTGGACGAGTACTGACCGACCATTGAATTGAGTCCCATGGCCAGGGTGAAGCGTTTCGGATCGGTGAGGAAGGTCCAGGCCAGCACGAACTCGGTCCATGCGGCCATGAAACCGAACAACACGGTAATGGCGATGGCCGGCAGGATGAGTGGCAACACAACGTCGATAAAGGCGCGGTGGGGTGTGGCGCCGTCGACCATCGCCGACTCCTCGAGCTCGCGTGGCAACGTGTCGATATAGCCGCGCAGGTTCCAGATGGCGAAGGGCAACGCGCCGCTGGTGTAGGCGATTCCCACTCCCATCAGCGTCGTTCGCAGGTTCTCGTCAGTAAAGGGCACTTTGATCTGATTGAGAAGCACGAAGAGGGGAGCCAGCGTCGCAACGGAAGGCAGCATCAGCACGGCGATAAAGAGAAAGAGTCCCCACTTGCGACCCGGAAACCTGAAGCGGGCGAACGCATAGGCGGCGCTCACGCTGAAGATCACGACGACCACGCTGACCCCGACGGAAACCACGAGGCTGTTTCGCAGCATCGTGGTGAACATCACGTTGTTGGCATGCGGTTCGGTGAGCACGCGGCGGAAAGCGTCGAGCGATGCGCCGGGCGGGATGAGATTGAGGGTCGTCGGCCGGCTGATGTTGCGTGGGTCGATCGCCATGGAGACGATCCAGACGATGGGGAAGAGCACCGTGGCCAGCACGAAGAGGAGGATCAGGTGGACGGCGATGTCCTCCAGCAGCATCCCCCACGGTTTGCGGCGCGCGGTCAGGGCTGTGGTGCGTGATGATTCGAGGGCAACCGACGCGGGTTGTCCCAACACGGCATCGGAACTAGGCATCTGACCAGCCCTCCAACCCACGAGCGACGCGGTTCTGCGCCAAAGTAATCACCAAGAGAATGAAGAAGACCATGATGCTGAAGGCGGCGGCCAGACCGTAGAGTCCGTTGGGGTTGACCAGTTTGAATGCCTGGGTGACCAGAATCTCCGTTTTGCCCAACGGTCCGCCGCCGCTGATGAAATAGATGACGTTGAACTGGTTGAAGGTCAGGATCGTGCCATACATGATCGCCGGCACCATGGCCGGACGAATCAGCGGCACGGTGATGTCCCAAAACTGTTTCCACCGGGAAGCGCCGTCGACGTGCGCCGCCTCGTAGAGGTCACCGGGAATCGACTGCAGCGCCCCGGTGGCGATGACCATCATGAAGGGCCATCCCAGCCAGATATTGGCGATCAACACCGCATAGAACGCCAGCGGCAGGAACGAGAGGAACTCGATCGGGGGGGATGTCTGTCCCAGCCAGTCGATGTTCGCCTTGAATCCAAGCTCCTTGAGCAGCAGGTTGATAGCGCCAAACTGGCGGTCGAACATGTTCTTCCAGACGGTGGCCACAACCAGCGGCGGCATGGCCCAGGGAATGACGAATGCCGCCCGGAAGAGCTTGCGGCCGATGATTCGCTTGCGATTGAGCAGCACGGCCACCGCCACACCGATGACGACGTGGAAAAAGACGTTGGCGATGGTCCAGGTGAAGTTGAAGGCCAGGATTCGCCAGAAGTCGAAGTTGGGAATCGGCACCTGGTTGCGGAGAATACGCTCGTAGTTGCGCAGGCCAACCCAATCGGGATCGCCGGTGCGCAGATCGCGCAACGAAAAGTTGGTGAAGCTCATGTAGATCTGGTAGCCGATCGGGTAGAGCGTCACCACGGCCAGCACGAGCAACGCCGGCGTGATGTACAGGATCGGCAACTTGTATCTGGACCAGAACGAATCGTGACCGGTGCCGAAGCTCTCGATCGTGCCGCCTTTTTGAGCCATCCTCCCGCCTCCCTCAGCGAGCCACCCTGGTCTTCTGTGGCGATTGTGCCACAGCCTTTCGAACAAAAAGAACCGGCCGCATGGAAAGCGGCCGGTTCCCGTTCAAGGCTTTCTGATCAGCCGATCAGGCGCCCATCTGCTCGATGGCGCCGTTGATCTCGTCCGCAGCCTGGGCGGCGGCGTCCTCAGGCGTCGAATCGCCCGACAGAACGGCGGTGATCATGTTCTGGGCCGGTGTCCAGACCTGTCCCATTTCGGGGATGGTCGGCATCGGCGTCGCCGATTCAGCCTGCGCCACGAATCCAGCGGCGATCGGGTTGTCCGACACGTCAACCGCAGTGTTGGCGGGCAGGTGTCCAGCGCCGGCGGCCAGCAGAGAAGCCGAGTCCGGACCCGAGAACCAGGTGGCAAAAGTCGCGGCCAGCTTCGCCTGCTCTTCGCTGGCGTTCGAATTGATCATCAGGTGCTTCACGCCGAGGAACGGAGCGGCAGCGGCATCGCCGTTTTCGCTGATCACCGGCATCGGTGCAACACCGAGATTTTCTTCGCCGATGGCAGCGGCAAAGTCGCCGATATACCACGGACCGTTGAATGTGATGGCTGCCTTGCCTTCCTTGAAGAGGGAGGAGATGGCGCCGTCATCGGGCTGCTGGTAGACGCCCGGCTGCTCGCTGAGAGTCTTGAACCAGTTCAGGAAGTTCACCGTCTCCGGCGAGTTCAGGGCCGACATGTTGGCATCGTCGAAGAGGGATGCGCCAAAGCCCAGCAGGTACCCGGCCGGATGGTAGAAGTCCGACGTCATGGCCAGACCATAGACATCCGGGTTGTCAGCAGTGACCTGACCCGCGACGGCTGCCAGATCGGCGGTGTTCGCCGGTGGTTCGGGAACGAGCGCCTTGTTGTAGAACATGGCGACCGCTTCGAAGCTCTCCGGCATGCCGTAGAGCTGACCGTCCCAGCGAAGCGCATCCAGCGTGGCTGGCAGGTAATTGTCCAGCACCGCCGGGTCGATCAGGCTGTCGTAGGACTGAATCAGATCAGCCGTGACGAGCTCGCCAACCCAGTCGGCAGGGCCGATGAGCAGATCGGGACCGCCGCCGGAAGCGGATTCGGTCTGGTACTTGTTCTTCAGCTGGTCGAACGGCACGGCCAGAGTCTCGATCGAAACGTTCGGGTACGCAGCCTGCCAGGCGGGCAGGACCTCGTTGTTGAGCGTATCAGCCTCAGCGCCGGTCCAGCCGTGCCAGAGCAGCAGACTGCCCGAGAGCTCCTCGTCCTGCGCCACCACAGTGCCGCTGGCCGCGGAGATAGTCAGCAGCAGAGCCAGCAACAGCGCTGGGAGCCGCAAAGATCGTAACTTCACGTCGTTACTCCTTCCTCATGGAACGTTGCGGGAAACTCCGCAATCGCCAACCTTACACGACCCGCCAACAGCGCCGGGGCGTTGCTCCTTCAGTGATACATGAGAACCCGCAACAATTCCATGAAAAGCGGGCGTATTTCATGTCAGTCGACGTGCGGGATCTTGACACCGGACCGGCATGAAATGGCTCGTCATCCTGAGTAGCGCGACTAACGTTAACTGTCCTGTTGGCGCTTCCCTTGCCATGTCATTCTGAGCGCCAGCGAAGAATCTCCCGCCGCAGCGGGAATCTCGCGAAAACCCTGCAAGTCATGGACTGACTTCGATCAACGAGAGATCTTTCGCTCCGCTCAAGATGACTCGGGAGATTGGTTGCGTAACAGGACAACTAACATTGGACAGGCTACTGAGCGGAGCGAAGGATCTTGTAACGACACCTTCGGCGCGGCTCGCTCTTC
>JAHBVL010000015.1 GCA_019637585.1 Thermomicrobiales bacterium
GGCTGCGTAGACAGGACATGGGGCTGGTGGGCCGGGAGCCGGTAACGACTCCCGACCCCACCCCTCCTTCCAGAGAGCGAAATAGTCCGGGGGTGGATCGGTCCTGTGCCGATCCACCCAGCGGGCATCAAAGAGGAAAGAAGGAAGCGTGCTTTCAAAACGATGCCAGGAATGCGAACAATCATTGTCTTGCTGGCATCGCTTTGGTAGGATTGGTCCAACATCCTCGCAACGAGTCGTCCCGAAGACTTCTCCCGTTGGTGGCAGGGGACTTCAAGTTCTGGCGGTAGACGAGTGAAATACCCGAATCGAGTGCGAAAGCGAGACTTCCGGCGCCTGATCCTCCTTGGGTCGGTTCTCACGGTTCTCTTTCTGGTTTCGGCAACGATTGCAACCCCGGCGTTTGCGCAGAATGACCTGACGGGGTCGGGTGGATCGGCAAACGTCGGTGTTGCGTCCGAGAACGAATCTCTGGCGGAAACCCCGCCGGTGGGCTCGCCGGAAGGAGGAGCGTCCGGGACGCAGCCAGGTACCGGCTCTGCACCGCAATCTCCGGCTGATTCGACGGGTGATGCGAAAGATTCCGGCGGCACACAAGGGTCGACCGACGGGACGGAGCAGATTGCGTCGCCGCCGACCGGTGATGGCTCGGAGATTTTCGAGACGACCAATGCCCAGACAGGCGAGTCGGATGCTGAAGCCTCTCCTGTGACGGCGGATGAAGGGGATTCCGAATCGGACGAAGAGGCGGAAACCCAGATCGTTGCGGTTTTCGTTTACAACTGCGAGTCCGATCCTGGTACAGGCGATCCGGCAACTTCGAGTGCCTGCGCTCCCGCTGATGGTGTCGTGGTCAACGCGACCATCGGTCTGGATGTTGTGGCGACGGGATCGACCGATTCCGCCGGACAGGCGCTCCTGGAAATCGAAGACGGAGCGGTCGTCCAGATCAGCCAGGAAGCTTCGACCATCAAGAGTGGCTACATGGCATTGACCTCGAGCAAAGAGGTCACATCAGCCGAGGGCGCCACGACATTCCTCGTCAATGTGCGTGATGCATCCATGGGCCGATTCCAGGTCGCCAGTGGGCAGTGTTTCACTCTTGATGATCCTCGCGTCGAAATGATGGTCATCGGCCCAATGGTTCAGGCAGCGCAGCAGTCATGCGGACCGTTGGGCGGCGCTGAGTTCGCGTTGGCAGGCGGCCCAAGCGCCTCTTCCCAGACGATTGTGACGAGTGGTGCAGGGAGCTGGACGGGCTATCTCGAACCAGGCGAATACACGTTGAGCCGTGGTGGCACCTCTGTCAGTTTCTCGGTGCAGGCTGGCGCTATCACCGCCGTCGTTTCCATTGACTATGTTGCCGGCGCGTCAGGAACACTGAGTGTGCAGCGCTATTACTGCACCGATGGAGAGACGGCCGGTGTCACGATCGCTGTCTATCCCGGCGGTGGTGGCGGCGCTCCCAACGCGTCGTGCGTGCTGAGCAGCGCAAATGTCGTGTTTGGATACATCGGTGGCCAACCCGGCATCCTCGATCTGCAGGGCGGTTCGATCTCGGTGGAGGTCGCCGCGGGTGACGAGTATTACGTTCGGGATGTCAGCGGCGTAACTTCCGAAGCGTTCACGATTGGTGAGGGTGAAACGGTCCAGGTCGTGATCTCGGAGATCCACGTGGTCGGTTCTCTGTCGGTTCAGCTCTATCGATGCACCGATCCGGCTTCGAACTTCGAGGATCCCTCACAGGCCGACTACTGGGAGTCCGAGTGTGGAGCCGCCGGAAGCGGCACTACGGTCACGCTCCGGGATGCCGCCGGCACGGTGATTTCCGCGGGGCAGACCGGCAGCACAGGCGGCGTCTCGTTCGCTGATCTGGTGCCCGGCGTGTACACACTCACGACGACCGATTCCTGCGCCGCATTCGCGGGCGGGTTCGATGCCCGGGGCGGGTTCGAGGTCGCGGCCAAAACGACCTCGCATGTTTCGCTCTATTCCTGCCAGAAGCCGGTCGTGCCGCCCGGTGGAGGCAACAATTCCGGAGGGAACAACTCCGGTGGCAATGGTGGGGGAAGCGGCAACGGCACAGGCAGTAATGGCACGCCCGGTGGGAACAGTACTGGCGGCAACAACGAGGGCCAGACCGGCGGACCGACGCAGGGCGGATCCGAGAGCGGATCGCTGGGCGCTGTTCCGGCGGAGTTGTTCTCGATCGGCCAGTTCCAGCCGACGCTTCTGCCAGCGCCGAAACCGAAGCTCTACGTCCTCAACCTGCCGGGTGTGGGCACGGGCACCAAGGCAGCGCCCGACTCGTCGAATGCGTTGATGATGGTCATGGCGGCTGTTCTCGCGGCAGGTGTTCTCGGTATCGCGGCGCATCGCGTGACGCAGCAACCGGCGAGAGTTCGGTCCCGCCGCTAGAGCGATGCCCGTCTGCCGGAGACACAAAACTCCGGTGGTGATGTTCCGGAAACGACCACTGGTCATCAGTGGTCGTTCGCGTTACGATCCCACATGCTGGCGCACAACCGCGCTTCGACCCCGTAGCTCAATGGCAGAGCACCGGACTTTTAATCCGTTGGTTCTCGGTTCGAGTCCGAGCGGGGTCACCAGGCAGAAAACCGCATAAACACTGGGGAAAGCGAGGCACCCCCTCTCTGTGCTTGTCTGTAGTTGCAGACCCCCGTGTCTGCTTCCTCAGGGGGCACAACGCATCCACCGGCGGCGGCTTCTCGTCACTTGGCGATGCGGGGTCGCTGTTCTTGCGCATGCGGATCGTGGCGAACGATCACAGCGTATCCCATACGAGTGCAGACACGGGGGTCTGCAACTACACAGTGATGAGATCTGTCCAAGGTCGTGTTTATCGCTGTGACCGCCCTGACGGCAGAACCCATCGCTCGCATTGCCGCGTCTTCGCTTGCCCGACAGATTCTCTGATGAACAATCCCGGTTCGTGGGCATGGGATTTGTTGCTAACCCTTGCGCGCTTCGTTCGTTCTCCGTGACCGGGACGCGCGGGTCGTGCGGGCAGGAGGCTGATCCTCGGAAGCGGCCGTGCCGTTTGAGCTGCCGGGCTGTGATGTGGATGGCGCCCGTCTGGTCCGGTGCGACTCGGCGAAGGTGTCGGCGTCGTCGTTGTCGCGCCGATCGCCCGGTACGGCAAAGAACCGGAAGTTGGGGTTGCCGTAGTGCTGATAGGCGCCCCAGGTGCGTGCGCCGGACGGTCGCTCGGCAAGGGCCACTCTGGCCCGCTGCATTGCCACGTGCATAGGTTGCGGTTCGGCTCCGGCACGAACCGCGCCATCCTCATCCTCCCGGAGTCCGAGGAGGTTGAGATAGAGCGTTCTGGCAAATCGCCGGGCGGCTGAGTCATCCACAGGCCAGGCGGTGCAGATGAAGTTGGCCACGCCACGAGCAAAGAACGACTCGGCAAAGGACGGAGCGAGGGCATCCGACCGGAGCTCGGAGCGATCGGGCGTGACACCCGATTCACAGGCGTTGCTGAACACGAACCTGGGAATGCGGTCGATGCGGCTCAGCTCGTGCGCGGAAATGGTTTCCCCGTTGGAGAAAATCCAGCCAGACGCATCAGGTTGTTGCGAATTGTAGAAACAGTGCCCGGCAAAGTGGAGGACGTCGTAGGAGCGCAACATCAGATAGCGCAGCGTATTCGTTCTGGTTGCTTCGCGGGGACCGAGAAGGCGATCGACGATCACTCGATTGCCCGACGCCGGGTCGTTGCCGGCTCTGTTGTAGGCGGTGAAGACATCCGCAACTTCCAGCCCCTCGGCTTCCGCTCCCGCCAGCGGCATATCCTCGGAGGGATCGGCGACCACGAGGACGCGGAGTGTTTTCCGCGGTGCGGCAGGGGGATCGGGAAGCACGGCAAAGGGCGTCCGCAATTGCCGGGTGAAACCGCGGCTCGTGCCCAGGAAGCGGTCTCGGTCGAATTTGCGATCCCTCCTGAAGGCGCTGACAACGCCGTCCTGCATCGATGCCAGGGTGATCGAGGGGTCGGGCTGTGCAACCATCTCCCAGTGAACACGCGCCGTTGTGGCGTCCAGCATCATCACCACCGGTTCGCTCGTTTGCAGATGCGTTCTGACCTCCTGAGGCATCAGCAGTCCCTGCAGGAAGATGCCGCGCTCGAGTTGCAGGTCAGGGTTCGATTCCGCCGCCAGCTCGTTGTTGGCATTCATCACCAGAGCCGGATCGAGCGAGAGATCCCGCTCGGGGATGGCCGCCGACGCCGTGATCGCGCCGAAGCGATAGACATTGCCGATCATGCCGACAGTAATTCGCGTCGAGACTTCGGCGTTCGATCCCCTCGCCGGTCTGGCGAGCGGTTTGCCGGCTGCCTGGGCTTCCTCAGCCGCTTCGGCTTCGTCCACTAGTTTCTTCAGCTGGGCGCGCCGGTGCGTCGCGACCTGCTTCAGCAGATCGTTCTCCGTCGGACCGATGTACTCGATGGTGATGCCATGGTTTTGTTCGATCTCAGGTTTGATGGCTTCCAGACCTCTGAGCATGTTGAGCGCATTGTCTGGTTGAAGTTGAATGAACGTGACGCGCCGCACGCCGGCCATCGGCATCGATTGCTGAACCGGAGCTCCCGGCGCCATCCTTTCGACCTGAGTCGGGACGACGAGATCGGCGGAGCGCGGATCGAGCGCGGTGGCGATGCCGCGCATCCAGGAGGAGATCGCCACGTCGTGGTCGAGGTTTCCCAGTCCCGCGCCGATCAGAACCGTCGCCAGGTGTGTCTTCCCGAGCTTGGCCATCGTCCAGACCAGCTCGCGGGCCAGGATCGTCAGCTCCGGGGCGCCGAACCGTCCCGGAAGACCCATCCCAGCCAGAATGATCAGGCGCTGATCGGGGGCACGTGGATCCGGGAAGATGAACGGTTGACCCAGATCGCCCCGTACCAGTCCCCGCTGCGCGAACTGGGAGAGGATCCCCGGCCCATTCCCACCGGATATCACCTTGTCCAAGGCTTTTTCAGCAGCCTGAGGAACCACGCCAACGTAGTGACCGACGGCGATGACATCGACCGGGAGATCGCGTTCCGGGAAATCGCCGATGTCGGCAACGACCAGATCGATCTCCATGCGCATCCGGGGCGGTTCAGCTTCGGCCTCTTTCCGGCGTACCGTTCTGTTTCCCTGCGCCAGCACATCTCTGGTGATCAGGTCGGCAAGCTCCCCTTCATCGGTGCTGATCTGGGGGGAGAGGACAATGGCCTGGCTGGTCGCTTGCTGGTCTGCGGCCGGGGCGCCGCCGTTCCGCCATTGCGCGAGCTCGGCGACAAAATCGGCGCCGGCCTGCCTGGACGCGCCACTACGGGCCCGAATTCGATTGACGATCTCCTCGATCCGTTTTTCGTCTTCTTCCAGCTCGCGGCGAAGCGCGATTCTGGCTTCCTTGCAGGCTCGCTCGTCCCAAGGCTGAACGGTGGGAGATGCGGACAGGTCCGCGGTTTTGCCGGTTTCGAGGAGCTCGGACAATGCAAACAGAATACGGTCGTTGGCCAGCAGATTCGCGTGCGATTCGTCGATGAAGTAGCTCGGTACGTGCTCATCATCTTTGGTGAGCAAGGTCAATTCGTGGGGAATGCGACCGTCACCATAGTTCGTCAGCTCGTATGAGTCGTCACTATCCAGGCATTCGAAGTTGGTGATATCCGACCAGGTCGGCTGATTGGTACCGGCCACCACGATCATCCGTTCCGGGTCGACAACCGGCGCCAAAGCCTCGTGTTGCGTCAGCGCATCGCGAAGATGCCGGCTGGAGGTATTGAGATCGGGATAGGTACTGGCGTTGTAGAGCTCTCGAAGCGACTCCCGGCCCGGCAGGAGCGGAGAAGGCATCATCTGAAGCACACCCGGAAAGCCGTTGAGGACCTGCTGCAGCTGTTCTCGGGTGTGAAAGATGTCGGCGTGGTCGAGCAACCGGACGATAGGCTCCAGCCCGACGATCGAGCGCGGTACGTTGAACGACCCATGATTGGGCACGCCGAGCATGATCAGGCGGCCGCCCTGCTTGCCATGGCCATCGTCGTCCCACATCCGCTTCCAGCGGTCCTCGTGGTTGCGGATGAAGGTTCTGGCCACCATCCCACCCATCGAATGGGCGATCAGGTGGACCGGTTGATCCTGATCGAACCATTTGCTCAGCTGAGCGTTGAGCTCGTCGGCAGCCTGATTGAGATCCTTTCGCCAGTCATACGGAAATGCCTTCACATTCCAGTTGGCCGCTGCGAGCGCTAGCTGCACTTCGCCGTAGTAGCGCTGCATGACTCTGCTGGCATGGATGGTGTAGTGGTCGCTGGCGTCCTGGCGGCCATCCTCGCTCAACTTGAGCCGTTCCAACTGCCCGTAGACGATCCGCAGGGGAAGAATCCAGAGTGGTTCTTCACCCCCAGCCCGGTCGCGGGCCACCAGCTCGCTCCCCATGAACCCCGGCAGGAGAACCACGTTGCCCCGGGAACCACTTGGCCCCCGAACCAGGCTGCGGCGAACGGCGTAGTTCCGCATGCGTTTGTAGCGCTCAGCGCCCAGATAGAGACTGAGCACGCGCTCTTCCTCGAGCGTTGGTCTGGCCAGCAGAAGTGCCAGAACATCGAGATTTGCTTCTTCAGCGGCGGCGACGAATGCTCGCTCATCCATGGCCAATCGCTCCTTTCAATGGCTATGTCCCGGTTGCCGGCCCACTCGCTAGGGACGTGGCAGCGGCCCAGGAGGAGGTTGATCGCCCGGGGCGGGAGCAGGTTTGGTTGCGGTAGGGAGAATGATAGAAGATATCAGGCCAAGGAAGAGGCTGACCACGCCCAGCAGGAATCCAGCGAACGCGGCGTCATACCAACCGAATTCGGAGAATGGCGTCGCCGGCAGTGCGGCCGCCCAGAATACGAAAGCGATCATCGCCGCAATCGATTCCCAGACCGGCCAGCGCCGTGCCTGTCGCGGAATAGCAAGACCAACGCTTCGCAGCTTGGCCATGAACACGAGCGCGTTGACCAGCGGCGTGGCGATCAACCCGCCGATGAAGATCGCCCACGCCTTGTCATAGTCGCTGGATTCCGCTCCGGTCGCCCCCAGGAATATCGCCGATCCCGCCACGTAGAGGGTCAGCACGTCGGTGGGGATGTAGGTCGTTATGGCTTGCATGGCCGTGGTGAACGCATTGTCGCTTTCGAAGCTGGATCCGCCCCCGCCTCGGGCGCCAGCGGGGCGAGCGGCGTCGCCGGAGCGTCGAATCGCGACTGTGGCCATCGATGATGCACTCATGTTCTTGCTCTCCCCAAGCCAAACATTCCCGGGACGCCATGGATCAGATCTGGATGACTTCGCAGAACGTACCAGCCACCCAACCGCGGCCTTTCCGGCCGATCACCTGGATGTCGTACCAGGCGTGGCCATCTTTGTTGTCTGGACCGCTCACCACGATCGCTCGCGTTCCCGCGTCGAGCGCTCCCAACACCGCCGCCGACAGTCCGGCGGCGTTTCGGAGCTGGAGCGGACCATCGGTCACGCGCAGGCAGTCGCCCGGGTTGAACGCCACGCTGAGCGGTCCAACGGCGCTGGCGTTGACCAGGATCGGTTCCGGATTCACCGAGCAACCATTCTTGCGCACTTCGAAGTGCAGATGCGGACCAGAACCATCCGGCGTCATCGTCCCGACAACGGTTTGCTCGCCCGAGTTGCCAAGATACTGGCCGGCCTGCACCCGGCCACCGGTGACGACCGCCGGGTCGACCTTCCACATGTGGCCATAGATATGGAGTCCGCCGCTGTCGGCTTTGATGGCCACGTAGTGGGGGCGGTATGCCCGCGACCAACCGGCGAAGTCGACGATGCCCCCTTCAGCGGCAAAGAGCGCCGTGCCTCGCTGCAGTCCGATATCCATACCCGGATGCTGGCAGCCGTTCAGGCAGAGCTGCAGCCCGTACTGATACCAGGAGCAGTCGGGATTCCATGGCGTGACGTCCATGGCGTTCTCGGTGGTGACCCGAATGGGGGTGTTTCCCCATACGGCGCTCACGATGGTTCTTCGCGCGACTGGCGCACCGTCGAGTTCCTGTGGGCCATGTTCGAGCAGAGCGGGAAAGGGTGTTGTCTGGTCGGCGTCGGTCATGGAAGGCTCCTCACCAGGTGAAACGTCAGGAGAAAATGAGACGGTCCTTGTTCGATTCGCGACCCTCGAGCTGAGGGGTTTGATCGTAGTTCGTCAGCTCCAGCAAGCGAAGAATCTCGTCGTGGAGCTGCCGGTAGGTGATGCAGTAATTCGCATCGCGAATGGCTTTGATGGCATGCCAGGTCATCGCGCCATGGTAGACGCCCTCGATTTTGGCGTCGAAGGAGTACTGCTTGTCGCTGCAACCGCTCAGCAGCACCTCTTTCATCCCCTCCTGAGGGTATTTCTCGCCACTCGCAGGGTGGGCTTCCCAGGGATCGTCCAGCTCCTTGTCGCCGCGAACGCGGGGCCGGAGGAAGCGGTGGCGGCGATCGTCCGGGGTGGGAAGGAGCGACGGAACCCGGGTTGCGGTTCCGGAGAAGCAGTTGTCGAGAATCGCCGTGAAGCTGACGCCGTCCGGCAACGTCGTGAAAAGCTCCCGGAGCTCGTCGTCGAGGAGGACGTTGTCCATGATGTCGTATGGGCAGATGATCTCGTCGTACGTCGGTTCGTCGCCGTCGGTATCCGCGACGTAGGAACCATGCGATGAGTTCGTCAACACCAGGACGTCGCCTGGCGAAGCGCCGGCCACGAGTCCAGTCAGCGCGCCGACGATATTCTCCTTTGTCGCTTCGCTATCCTCGATAACGCGAACGGTCTCGGCGTCGAAATCGAACCGGGTCGAGAGAAGCTCGGCCCAGGCCCGGGCGTCGTTGACGCACCCCTTGAGATCATTGTCCTCACCGGGGTAATCATTGATGCCAATGCAGATGGCGCGTTTCACCACGGAGCACTCCTCTCAAAGCAATCGCAAGCGCAGGGGCAACGTACAGTGCGCGATCGAACCGGGTCACGCGGGTTGGTCAGTCAATTCATTATGCACCCGTGGATGGCCGTTGGAACTCTGTAGAAGTACGGAAATCTCGAGAGAAGGTGACCGGAATCCGCCAAAGCGATGCACAATCGTGGCGAAACCATGAACTGGAGTCAGACGGATCATGACCGTTCGATCTGAACGTACACCGCGATTTGGGCATCAGCGGTACACTACGCGTGGTGGTGGCACAGTGAAAGAACGCGCGCTGAACCTCGAAGTGAGTCACTCATGGAAGAACTCCTCCCTATCCGTTTGCAGGACTATGCCGACGAAGTTCGTGTCGATGTCCTCCGCCGTCTGGCCGAGCAGGCCATGAGTGACGAAGCGTTCCGGGCCGTTGCCCGAGTCGATCTGATGGATGCGCTCAGCCAGTTTGGCTACGAGCTCACGGAAAAAGAGCTCGAACTCGTTCTTCGCTTCCGGGATGCCCTGGCCGAAGCGGGGATCGACGTCTTCCTGCAGGAACGGGTGGATCCGCAATATCTCGATCTCTTCTCCAGATTAGCTGGCTAGCGCGCTCTGCAGAACGATCGGCTCGTGCCCATCCTGACCTTCGCTGGAGCGTCGACTGCTGCGGCAGGAGGTTCCTCGACAAGCTCGGAATGACGTGTCTTTGGATGGGGCCAGAATCCGTCTACGATGTCCCGAATAACCGGTCGCCGGCGTCGCCGAGACCCGGCCGGATGTACTTGGCTTCATCGAGCTGGCGATCGAGCAGCGCGACGTGCAGCGGCACATCGGGATGTTCCCGGAGCATCAGCTGCACTCCCTCCGGCGCCGCGATGAGCCCGACAAACCTGATATTGGTTGCGCCATGTTCTTTCAGCACGTCGACGGCTGCCGAAGCTGATCCGGCTGTGGCCAGCATCGGATCGAGCAGGATGGTGGTGTCGACGGGGAGTCGTTCCGGCAACCGGTGGTAGTAGCTGACCGGATTGTGCGTCTCTTCATCGCGGTAGATACCGAGGTGATAGACCGTCGCCGAGGGAAGCAGATCGCGGGCGCCATCGACCATGCCGAGACCAGCTCTCAAAATTGGAATGAGGGCAATCCGCGCCGCCAGTTCATATCCCTGGCGCGGTTCGAGCGGGGTCTGATACTCGCGGCTGCGCAGCGGCAGATCGCCTGTCGCCTCATAGAGGAGCAGATGCGTCAGTTCCCGGACAAGCTCCCGAAAATGGCCGGTGTCGGTCGATTTGTCCGATAGATGCGAAATCTTGTGCACGACCAGCGGATGAGCGCTGACGCGCAGATTGGGGTACTGCTCGGATGAGGTGTCCAATGTGGCGACTCCCGAAGAACGCATCTCTGTGGACATGATGAACTGATGCTCGCGACGATACGACACTGAAGGGTACCATTGGGGTGGAACCACTCGGTGGTTCGATTCCACAGCATCCGTGGGTGCGGATGGCCACCGACCACCAGGAGTCTTGCATGGCGAGCGTTCTTCGTATCCAACATGTCAGCGTCCCGATGCCGCCCGGCGGCGAGGAAGAAGCACGCCGTTTCTATTCCGGCGCTCTCGGTTTGCAGGAGAAGACTCCACCGGTGGCGCTGGCCGATCTCGATATCGTCTGGTTCCATGCCGGCGCAGACGGGCTGGAAGTTCACGTGTTCACCGACCGAACCGGGCAATCGCCCGTTCAAGCCCAGCATCTCTGCCTCCAGGTCGATGCGCTCGATGACTTTCGAGCCGCCTTGGAAAGCCGAGGGATTGCCACGGAGGATGCGGTTGCCATTCACAACCGCCCCCGGTTTTTCATCCGGGATCCGTTTGGCAATCAGATCGAAATCACCCAGGTCCTGGGTGCATACCTTTGAGTCGCCAGAGTTTTTCGAGGATTGGAAGAAAAGGAGTTCCTTCGCTGTGAGCGCGACGACCGAAAAGATTACCTATACGGCCACCCCGGAGCAAATCGAACGGATGCATGCGACGTTCGATGATGCGCTTTCGGCGGCCGAAGGGGATCTTGGCCAGACCTATCCGATGATCATCAATGGGAAGGAGCGGACTGCGGCCAAGCAGTTCGAGGTTCATTCGCCGATCGATCACTCGATTCTGATCGGGGCGTTCCAGAGTGGCACCGAGCAGGACGTCAATGACGCTGTCGCCGCGGCGAAAGCAGCCTATCCCGCCTGGTCGTCGAGACCGTGGCAGGAGCGGGTGGCGATCATGCGCAAGGCTGCGGCGCTGGTCCGGGAGCGAAAGTTCCGGCTTTCCGCTTTGCTGATCATCGAAGCGGGGAAGAACCGGGGCGAGGCGATTGGCGAAGTCGAAGAGGGCGCTGACCTGATCGATGAGTACGCCAACCAGATGGAAGCCAGCAACGGATTCGTCCGCGATCTGGAATCGCTCGATCCTGCCGAGCGGAACCGATCGGTGCTCAGGCCATTCGGCGTTTGGGCGGTGCTGGCGCCGTTCAATTTCCCTCACGCTCTCTCAGCGGGAATGTCCTCCGGAGCGCTGGTCGCCGGGAACACCGTTGTCTACAAACCGGCGTCGGCTACGCCGCTCGCGGGGTATGAGCTGGCGCGATGCTACGTCGACGCTGGTGTGCCGGCCGGTGTCTTCAACTACATCACCGGTTCGGGCGAAGTCGTGGGCAGCACGCTCACCAACCACCCCGATGTCGATGGCGTGATCTTCACCGGATCGAAAGAGGTTGGGCTCGACCTCTTCCACGCGTTCAGCACCGAATTTCCCAAACCATGCATTACCGAGATGGGCGGCAAGAACCCGACGATCGTCACGGCAAAAGCCGATCTGGACAAAGCCGTCGAAGGGGTGGTTCGGTCGGCGTTCGGCTACTCGGGACAGAAGTGCTCGGCCTGTTCGCGGGCGTATGTCGAGAAACCGGTCTACGACGAGTTCGTGGCCAAATTGATCGAACGGGCCAACCGGGTCAAAGTCGGTGACCCGCGTGACCGGGACGTCTTCGTCGGTCCTGTCATCGACGAAAAGGCGGTCAAGCGATTCGAACAGGCGGTGAGCTCAGCGTCGGGTGGCACGGTCGCGGTGGGTGGCCAGCGATTGTCGGGCGACGGTTTCGACAGCGGCACCTATGTGGCGCCGACGATCGTCACCGACCTCCCGGTCGACCACGATCTCTTCCGCAACGAACTCTTCCTCCCATTTCTCGTGGTGGCGCCCGTCGAGTCGCTCGACGAAGCGCTCGACTTGGCCAATGACACCGAGTATGGGCTGACCGCAGGTATCTTCTCGGAAGACGAAACCGAAATCGAGACCTTTTTCGACGGAATCGAAGCGGGTGTGGTCTACGCCAACCGGAAGGGGGGCGCCACCACCGGCGCCTGGCCCGGATGCCAGTCGTTCTGTGGCTGGAAAGCCAGCGGCAGCACCGGCAAGGGCGGTTTGGGACCGTACTACGTGCAGCAGTTCCTTCGTGAACAGTCTCGAACTCTGGTTGTGGATTAGCACCGGACCGAATGAGCGGCAGTGGACGCCAAAGCTCCTCAGGAGCTTTGGCGCCCTCTCGACGAGGTGATCGACGGCAAAACGGATCGGAAGTGAGGGGAGGGTCATCGACATGTCAACAATGCCCGCTATCGACCGGGATGCCACGGCCAGACGACTGATCGATGGCTTTCTGGCCAGAACCACGGTCTCGCGGAACCGTCATGAGATGGCGAAAGCCGTCATGCCGGGCGGCGACACGCGAACCGTCGCGTTTCATCCTCCCTATCCCCTGACCATCGCCGAGGGGCATGGATATGAGATGGTCGATGTGGATGGCAATGTCTACATCGACCTGCTGAACAACTACACCTCGCTGATTCATGGTCACGCCCATGCCGCCATCAACGAAGCGGTGACCGATCAGATCAGCCGGGGGACGAACTTCGCCGCGGCCATTGAATCGCAAACGCGGCTGGCGACGTTGCTCGTCGATCGCATTCCCTCAGTGGACAAAGTGCGCTTCACTAATTCGGGAACCGAAGCAACCATGAACGCTGTTCGCGCGGCGCGCGCGTTCACCGGCCGTGACCTGATCGTGAAGATGGAAGGTGGCTACCACGGCACCTACGACGACTTCGAGATCAGCGTTCATCCGGCGCTCGACGATGCCGGACCGGTCGATGAGCCGACGGCGACCTTCGACACGCGGGGCATTCCCAGCAACACGGCCGAGAGCGTCGCAGTTGTCCCAATGAACAACATTCCCGCCGTCGAGGCGCTCTTCGGTCGGCGGGGAAGCGAAATCGCCGCCGTTATTCTGGAGCCGGTGATGGGATCAGCCGGAATGATTCCGGCCGAAACTGCTTATCTGCAGGCATTGCGGGATTTGACGACGAGGGCCGGGGCGCTGCTGATCTTCGACGAGGTGATGAGTTTCCGACTGGAAACGGGCGGCTATCAGCAGTTTGCCGGCGTCAATCCGGATATCACGACCATGGCCAAAATCATTGGCGGTGGATTCCCGGTCGGCGCGTTCGGCGGTGGCGATGCCGTGATGTCGCAGTTCGATCCGACCAGTGGCAAACCGCTCTGGCAGTCGGGCACGTTCAACGGCAATGCGGTGACCACGGTGGCCGGCGCCGTGGCGATGGAGCACTACGGTGCGGACGAGGTTGCCCGGATCAACGAGCTGGGCGCACAACTGCGGGGTGGTTTGGCCGAGGCGCTCGAAGAGCGAATGATTCCTGCGACCGTGACCGGATACGGCTCCTTTGCCGGCGTCCACTTTGGCGTGGATGGCGTTCGCAACTACCGGGATGCCGCCGGCTCCGATCAGGATTTCAAACGACTGGTCCACCTCGCCCTGCTGCAGGAAGGTGTCTTCGCCGCGCCCCGCCTGATGTTCTGTACATCGACGCCAATGACCGAGGCGACGATCATCGATGTGGTCGGCCGGTTCGGCCGGGCGCTCGATGCCGTGCGGCTCTGACGCACCCATGCCGGAGGAAATGCGCGAACCGGTGACGGTTCTGGCAGTCTCCGACCAGATAGACCAGCGCATTTACAGCTCTTCGATCAGATCGCGCATGGACGACGTGAAGATGGTCATCGGCTGTGGCGATCTCCCTGCCCGGTATCTCGAGTTTCTCGCCGATGCACTGGATAAGCCGGTCTATTTCGTGCTGGGCAACCATATGGAGGAGTGGACGAGGGATCCACAATCGGGGAAGCCGTACGACCCGATGGGATGCGTCAATCTCGACGCCAGGGTCATCGCCGATCGATCGACCGGGTTGATTCTGGCCGGGCTACCGGGGTCGCCACGGTACTCCGGCGAGGGAGGGCAGCAGTTCGCTGAATGGCAGATGGCGCTCAAGATCGGCCGGATGCTGCCCAGGCTGGTGAGGAACCGTCTGCGGCGTGGCCGGTGGCTGGACATTCTGGTGACGCACGCGCCACCACGCGGGGTCAACGATCGCGACGATGTCGCGCATCGCGGTTTCGCGTCGATCGCCTGGTTTCTGCGCCGGTTCAAGCCGCGCTATCACCTGCACGGGCACATCCATCTCTACGACCGGAATGAGCTCTACCGGCAGCGATATCACACGGTCGAAGTCATCAATGTCTACCCCTATCAGAAACTGACGCTCGACTGCGAGCGAAGCTGACGAAATCCTGCACCGGATGTGAGGCGGTCTGCCGTCGATGTCGAGCACTGATGACCTGGTCCGCGAAGACTATGACAGGGCACACCGCCGGGCCTTTCTCCGCTCGATTCGGAGCCAGATCCTGCGCCAGCCGAACACGCTCCTGCCGTACAGAGCGCTGCGGGAGCGCGTGAAGGTCGAGCAGGAGGTCTATCGCGGCATGCGGGAGGTGCCGGTCGATCAGATCGTGGGGAGTGTCGACCGGTTCCAGGATTTCGATCGCGCCTTTTTCCCTCGGCAACGCCATACCGCGGATCGCTGGAAGAGCATCGACACCGCCTACCATCGCGACATCCGCCTCCCGCCGGTTCAGCTCTACAAGGTCGGCGACATCT
Source organism: Thermomicrobiales bacterium (assembly GCA_019637585.1). Classification (GTDB taxonomy): domain Bacteria; phylum Chloroflexota; class Chloroflexia; order Thermomicrobiales; family UBA6265; genus JAHBVL01. Next base: position 15,010 of record JAHBVL010000015.1, read on the forward strand.
ACTTCGTCAAGGATGGCAACCACCGGGTTTCCGTAGCGCGAAAACATGGCGTGGCGTTCATCGATGCCGAAGTCATCGAAGCCCAGATCCGGGTGCCGCTTCACTCGTCGATGTCGCCGGCGCAGCTGTTGCACCAGATGGAATATGCGGAATTCCTGAGAAAAACGAATCTCGACCGCACCCGTCCCGATCACGACATCCGGCCCACCAGTCTGGGACGATATGAGGACCTGCTGGAGTTGATCGAGGCACACCGGGATGACCTGACCCGGCATGAAGGGCGGGATGTGTCGTTCGATGACGCCGCGGCGAGCTGGTTCGACTCCTGCTATCTGCCCATCGTCACCGTCGGGCGGGAGCAACGGTTGCTGCGCGATTTTCCCGGCAGAACGGAAGCTGACGTCTTTCTCTGGGTGATGGCCAACCAGGAGCGGATCGAGTCGGAGTTCGGAGCAGGAAGCAGTAGAGATCCTGGGCAAGCGGCCCAGGCGTACCGGTCGATGGAGGGCCGGCGGAACCGGCTGGGACGGTTGGTCCGGAAGGGAATCCAGAACGTGCAGGATGCGCTGCCCGGCTCCTAAAGACCATCGTCATCCCGACCGACACACCGTCATCTGGACCCACATTTCGTCATCCCGACCGGAGCGAAGCGGAGTGGAGGGATCTCTCGTTCGAGTCTGGCAACGCCGCAGATGAGCAGGTTGCCGGACCCGAACGAGAGGTTCCTCGGCTTCGCTCGGAATGACGGTGTGTCAACCGTCGGTGCTTGTCAGCAAGTGACCGTAGACGGGCAGGCGTGGCGTTCGGCGGCGGAGACGCGTTCTTGTGTCGTGCATGTCGCGACCCGACGCTCTTCTGGCCTGGACGCCCGTAATTCCTTCGGAGATGGCTTGTATGTCCCGTTCATCGGACGCGTGAGCGTAGGCGTTGAGCTTTGCCAGAAGCGCCTCATCAGAACCGAACCAGCTGGCGTGCCATCCTCCAACCTCATGAACGAGTCTGCCCGGTATCGCGCCACCGCCGATGTCGCTGTGATGTCCGGCATCGGCGGCGGCTCGCAGCACGCCGGCTGGATAGCACCGGATCGACCAGTGGTCCCACCGGCCGAGAAAGGTCTGCCAGTTGAAATTGAACCAGTGCGGGCACAGGAACACCGGAAACTCGAACGCCGACCACGCGAGTTTGTCGATGATTTCGGGATACGGGACCTCATCGAGATCGGAGATGACGATCAGATCATCGTCAGCGGTGGAGAGGGGCGCGGCTCCGAGCGTCCAGATCGCAGTCCGCTGGTGCCGCTCGCGAGCCCAGTGGTCCGGACCAGTTGGTGGATCGGAATCGACCACGGCGTGGAGCCGGTTGCCCAGCCAGGCGAAACGGTCGTCCAGTTCCGGGTGAACGAGTTCGCGCGGCATGCCGCTGTGGGTCAGCACCGACTCGACGATGACGAAATCGTCGACAACGTCGCCGAGCTCATGGACCCTCCAGTCGAGCGCTGCGATTTCCTGGTGGAACATCGAACCAGCGATGACTCGGCGGCGAGTGTCCCGAGCAGGCAAATTCTCGACAAGAACCCGGGGGAACATCGTGCTGACCAGGGCAACGCCGTGCGATCTGAGGCTCAGGCGAGCGGAATCGCCAGGTGGGGGAACCAGGTGCTCTTCAGGATCAGAATGCGGCGGACGCTCGCATCGATCTGGTCCTCGGAAAGATCGCCCGCCAGCACCTTTTCCTTGGTGTGCGCGATCAGCTCCGTCAGCGGGACGGGTGATTGGGTGTACATGACCATGTCCATCCCGGCCGCGATCGAATTGGCGATCAACTCCTCCGGGGTGTAGGTCTGCATCGCGCCCATCACGAGGTCGTCGGTCAAAATCACGCCCCGGAAACCGAGATCGTTGCGCAGAACGTCGATCGTTTTGCTGGAGAAGGTCGTCGGCAGGGTGTCCCACTGCGGGAAAAGAAGATGACCGAGCATGATCATCTCGACACCAACCGAAATCGCTGCCTCGAATGGCTTGGCGTCTGAGCTCAGCCACTCGTCGAGCGATACGTCGACGACGGGCAACCCCGAATGGGAATCGACGGAGGTTCGTCCGTGCCCCGGGAAGTGCTTGGCCGCGCTGGCGATCTTGCCGCGCCGCGATCCGCTGACAACCGCGGTGATTTTTTCGCTGACCAGGTCGGGATCGCTGCCAAAGGCCCGGCTGATCATCGTGCTGGTCGGCGAATAGGCGACATCGGCGACGGGCGCAAAATTCACGTTGAATCCGTACTCGCGCAGGAACTTGGCCCGGTCGATCGAGAATTTCCGGACATCGGTATCCGGCATCTGGCCAAGCTGGGTCGCGCCGGGAACCGGATCGCCCGGCACACGCGCTACCGGCCCGCCCTCCTGGTCGACAGCGATCAGTGGGGGCGCATATCGCCCGGTGCGCTGAATGGCGTCGATGTAGTTGCGGACCTCATCGAACGAACCGACATTGAATCCGAAGAAGAGGACGCCACCCGGTTGCACCTCCAGGAGGAGGTTTCGGTACCAATCGGTCATGCTCGTGTTGTTCACCTGGATGATGAACATCTGACCGATTTTCTCTTCGAGCGTCATCCGGTCGATGATGCGGTCGATTGTCTTGTAGGAAAGGAGCGGTTCCGCGGAGGCAACGTTCATTCCGGCCATCCCGGCGAAAGCGGCGATACCGCCGGCCATCAGGGACCGCCTGTTCAGCCGCACAGTGGACAGGTCGTCATCGTTGGAGAATCGTTTCACCGTTGTCATCCAGCGTGGATTATGAGACCGAAGCCCGCGTATTCCCGTCAGTTCCTCGCACGTTCTGCATATCTCATGCAGACGTTTCGGCGATCGCACCGCGCCGGCTCTGCGGAAGCGCAGACGGAACGGCACCGGAGGTGACCGCCGGATGACGAGAATAATACACCCAGAAGAGCCCAACCGAGATTGCGGTGAAGATGACCAGGCTGACAAAGGTTGGATCGTAGCCTCTATTCACGATAATCCGGCCGCCCAGGTATGACGCCAAGGCAAACCCACCATTCCAGGCGGCCGATCGCCAACCGAAGACGCCGGACCGGGCGCGAGGTGGCAGGATCTCGCTGATGAAGGTGGAATCGATCGGCCAGGCGATGGAGATGCTGGCTTGCCGCACCAGGAACGCCATCACGGCAAAGCCGATGTTCGGGGCGAAGATGATCGCCAGATAGAACGGAATGATCGCCATTCTGAGCAGGAGAACCGCGTTGAGTGAACCCATGCGATTGGCCATCAGCGGCGCGGCCAGACCGATCATCGCGGCGACCAATCCACCCAGCGCGAAGATGAACCCGACTTGGTTGTCGGAGGCTCCGAGATCCTTCAGAAAAACATTGTAGAAGGGCTGCACCATGCCGACACCGATGCTCATCAGCGCGGCCACGGTGACGAACATGGCGACATCCATCCGGACCCGCTTGCGGGTTTCGGTCGATTCCGACGCGGCTTCCGCGCGCGAGTCAGGACGGCTCCATCCCTGGCGCGGTTTGCCCATCATCAGCAGCGGGATCAGTCCCAGCGCAGCAATGAGCGATCCGGTGATGATCGCGGCGCGGTAGGCCTGGAGCGAGCCGACTTCGATGGCCGGAATGATCCGGGCAACAGCCGATGGATAGAAGCCGCCGACCAGTGAGCCGATCATCATCGAGAAGGAGATCAGGGAAAAAGAGATGGCGCTGACATACTGGCGTTCGTCCGCGTTGGAATACTCCATGACGAAGGGCATGATCGGATTGAAAAGTGTGGAGAGTCCGGCGCCGAAGAGAACGCCGAGCAGATAGAGGAGCCACGTTTGCTCGGCGATTCCCAGGAGGACCGACGCCAGCGAAAAAACGGCAAAACCGGCGACGATGGTTCGCCACGGGCCGAATCGATTGATCCAGAACCCGATGGTCATCGCCGAGACCGCCATGGAGACCGTCTGCACGGCCCGCCATTCGCCGATGAAGTCTTCCCGGTGGCCCAGCTCGATCAGATAGAAGTTGAACACGAGTTCGATCGTGCCAAAGCCGATATTGGCCAGAAGGTTGTAGAGAAGAAAGAGCTTGAGGTCGAACGAGAATGAGAGCACGCGGCGCAGATACGCAGACATCTGTTTCTCGCTCTTGACGGGTCAGCGATCCGCCGCAGCATAGCATCGTGGCGCGCTCTTCGTATCTGACCTTTGCCGGCACGGCGGCGGCGCTTGCCCATCCGGGCATTTCGCTCCACACTGCACCCGGCAACGACGGTCTCACTGGCCACGCATCTGAAAGCTGAGGAGCGCCCCCGAATGAGCGATATCGCAGTTGGCATTGCCGGATTGGGGCGTTTCGGGCAGCTTCACGCAGGTGTGCTGAACAGCCTGCCCGGAGTGCGGGTGGCGGCCGTTTTTGATCCCGGTCCTGATACACCGGAGATCGCCGCCCGCTTTGGCGCCCCGGCGGTGCTCCCCTCATTCAGGGACCTGCTCGATTTTCCCGGACTCGACTGTCTCTATATCGTCTCGCCGGAAGATACCCATGAGGCGATGATCACCGAGGCGCTGGAGGTCGGGCTGCCGATTCTTCTGGAAAAACCGCTGGCGTTGAGCTCGGCGAAAGGCGCGGAGATCGCGAGCATGGCCGAAGCGCGTGGAATCTTCATGCAGATCGGGTTCGTGCTCCGGTTCGAAGCCCGGCTGGCGTTCCTGCGCGACCAGATTCTCAATGGGTCGTTCGGGCGACTCGTCACCTTCCGGGCCAAGCGGAACTGCTCGCGCTCGTGGTACGACGTCTACGCCGACCGAGCCCATGCCGTTTATGAAACTGTGATCCACGATATCGACTATCTCCTCTGGATCGCTGGTTCGCCCTGCAAAAAGGTCTACGCCACGCAGCGCAATCTCTCCGGACGCACCTACCCCGACGCCACCATGGCCATCCTGACCTTCGAGGATGGGTTGATGGCGTCGATCGAAACCAGCTGGCTCGTTCCCGATCAAGCGCCCGCCAATGTGCTGACCAACAATTGGGGCGGCACCATCGACGCGGAGCTGGAGATCGTCGGAGAGCACCGCAGCGCTCGTTTGCGGACGCTCGAATCGGGTCTCGAGATCTGGGGCGATCAATACAGCCATCACCTCGACGCCGGGCTCTGGCCGGAGATCAATGGCGTCATCGCCGGAGCGATCCGGGCCGAAGACGAACACTTCATCAACATCGTGCGGACGGGCGAGTCATCGTCGATCACCTCGGTGACAGACGCTGTCGAGGGACTGAGGATCGCCGAGGCGATCGAGCGAGCGGCGGCGACAGGCTCCATCATCGAACTGTAAACAGGAGAAGGGACGAGATGATCGATCTGAGCAGCGATACGTCGACGCGACCCAGCCAGGCAATGCGCGAGTTCATGGCCGCTGCGCCGGTGGGCGACGAGCAACTCCGGGAAGACCCAACGGTCAATGAGCTGCAGGATTACACCGCGGAATTGACGGGCAAGGAAGCCGGACTCTTTGTTCCGTCGGGCACGATGTGCAATGCCATCGCCTACGCAGTTCACGCCAGGCCAGGCGAAGCGGTGATTCTCGATCGTACCGCTCATCCGAACATCGCTGAAGGAGGGGGACCGGCTGTGCTGGCGGGACTGCTCCTCAGAACCGTCGACGGCACTCGGGGCGTCTACGACCGGGATCAGGCGGCCCGGGTCGTGCATGCCGGCAATACGCACGCTTCTCGCACGGCGCTCATCTCCGTGGAAAACACCGCGAACATGGGTGGCGGCATGATCTGGCCATTGGAAACACTGGCTGGGCTGCGTGACCTGGCAAACGAGCACGGTATGAAGATGCACATGGATGGCGCCCGATTGATGAATGCCGTGGTGGGCAGCGGCAATTCGGCGGCGACATTTGGATCGTACGTCGACACGGTGTGGATCGATCTGTCGAAGGGATTGGGAGCGCCAGTCGGGGCCGTGCTGACCGGCAGCCGGGAATTCATCGAAGCGGGCCGGCTCTGGAAGCACCGGTTGGGTGGCGCGATGCGGCAGGCCGGGATCATCGCCGCGGCCGGGTTGTATGCGTTCAGGAACAATGTCGATCGGTTGGCGGAGGATCATGCCAACGCCAGACTCATCGCCGATCGAGTCGTGCAGACACCCGGGCTGGAACTGATCCGCTCACCTGTGGAAACCAACATCGTCATCTTCAGTGTCGCGGGCACCGGTCTGACGGCTCGGGAGTATGCCGACCGGTTGCTGAAGGAGCACGACGTCCGGATTTCGCCCTACTACGACGTGTCGGTCGTTCGGGCGGTCACCCATCTCGATGCCAGCCGGGGCGACTGTGAAACCGCCGCCGAGGCGATCGCAGCCGTCGCGGAGAACGCGCTGAACGCGGCCTGACGGGGAGGTCCGGCGGAGAGCAAGGCCGCTACGCCGGATTGGCTTCCGCCGCGGTGAAGGTCTCGTCGAGGATGACGATGGCCGCGTCGACATCGTCGTTGGTGACGATGAGGGGCGGGCTGATGCGCAGCGTGTTGCCATCCAGCCCCCCTTTGCCGACGATCAAACCGCGGCGCTTGGCCTCGCTGAGCACGGCGTTGGCGATGTCGGGCGCCGGTTCTTTGGTCTCTTTGTCCCGGACGAGCTCGACACCGACCATCAGTCCCATGCCCCGAACGTCGCCGATCGACCAGTGTCGCTCCTGCAGTTCCCACAGACGTTCTTTCAGGTGGGCGCCGACTACGAGCGCGTTTTCCCGAAGATTGTTGGTGGCGATGTAGTTGAGGTTGGCCAGGGCGGCTGTGCTGGCAATCGGATTGCCGCCGAAGGTGGAGAGACTCAGCGACCGGATCGATGACGCCAGTTCATCGGTGGCGATCAATCCGCCGATCGGGATGCCATTGGCCAGCCCTTTGGCGAACACCACCACATCCGGTTCGACGCCATACGCCTGGAATCCCCAATCGGCGACACCGAGCCGGCCCCACGCGGTTTGCACTTCATCACAGATGAACGGGATCCCCCATTTGTCGAGGATTTCCTTGACTCGCGTGAAGTACCCCTCGGGCGGTGTGATGAAACCGCCGACGCCCTGAATCGGCTCGGCGATGAACGCGGCAGGATTGCCGCTGGTCGAGGTTCGGATCAGATCCTCCAGATCGATCGCGCAAGCGACGTCGCAGGAGGGATATTCGAGTCCGAATGGGCACCGGTAGCAATAGGGATTCCGGGCATAGTGAACCTGCAGCGGCGAAAGCGTGGTCGAGCGCCAGTGTCGCTGGCCGGAGGCATTGATCGTGGCGAACGACCGGCCGTGGTAGGAGTGCCGCAGCGCGATCAGCTCGTTGCTGTTGCGGTTGAGGGTCGTGACGAGGAGGGCGGCGTCGTTGGCCTCGGTGCCACTGTTGGTGAGGAAGACCTTATTCAGCTTGTCGGGCGTCATCGCTCGGAGTCGCTCGGCCAGCTCGATCTGGGACCGGATCAGGAAGAGGGTCGAGGTGTGGGTGATGCGGTCGAGTTGCTCCTTGATGGCGTCGTTGATCTCTGGAACCGCGTGCCCGGTCGAAACAGTGACGATGCCGCCAAAGAAGTCGAGGTACTGCCGGCCGTCGCCGTCGTAGACGAACTGTCGCTCTCCCCGGCGAAGCTCGATTGGCTCGTCATAAAAGAGCGAAACCGAGGGGAAAAGACTCTCCCGGTGTCGTCGCAGGAGCTCTGACGCAGTTGGTTCCTCGGGCACGGTGTTCCTCCTGTTCTGTTTTCGGTAGGATACTCTCCAGAGGAAACCTGTACCCGAAGTCGACACCCACGTTCAGATATCCGGAGGGGACGCGCGCAATGGCAACCACGACGGTCGAAATGAGCGAGCGATACCAGCGAATCGACGACCGCCTGAAGGCCGGAGGGGTCGTCGTGCTGGATGGCGGCATCGGCTCCGAGCTGCAGGAGGTGGGGTACCCGGAAAAGCAGGAAGACCGGCGCGGCAACTACACCTGGGGCAGTCTGGCGATCGAAGAAGCGCCGGACAAGCTGATCGAAGTGCATCGCCGGTTCGCAGAGGCCGGCGCCGACGCGCTGGAAACGCACACCTTTGCCCTCAATCGCATTTTCTCCGCGGTCGAGCTGGGCAAGATCGATCTGCCGCGGGATCGCTGGAAAGATCTGGCGATCGAGTCGGTTCGTCTGGTTCGTGAAGGAGCCAGAAAAGGGGGCAACCCGGACGCGCTGGCTGTTTTTGCCTGCCGGACGATGGACTGGCCCCCCGAACAGCAGGAAGAAGCGAACGACTACGAGGGGACCTATGTGCCGCTCGATATGGAACGCTATCTGAAACCACTTGCCGAGACACTGGCCAATGCCACCGGCGACGACAAACCCGATGTCGTGTTGATGGAGATCCAGAAAGAGATTCCGGAGAATCTGGAGTTTCCGGACTATCAGGTCTTTCTCGATACCGGAATTCCGCTCTGGATCGCCTACCGGCGCACGATCGGCAAGATCGTCGGCGTCGCTGGTGAGACGATCAGTGAGGATGGCGATCGCTTCGGGCATGCGGCAAAGAAATTCGAGGAGATGGGCGCGTCGGCGGTGCTGGTCAACTGCCTGCCGCCGAAGCTGGTCGACGGCGTCGGCACCTGGCTGCGCCAGTTCACCGACATCACCCTCGGCGCGTATCCGAATATGGGGTCATATATCTTCTACGAGTGGGACTGGACCGTTTGCCCGTCGCCAGATGAGTTCGCGGCATTTGCTCGCACCTGGATCGACGAAGGTATGCAGATCATCGGGGGTTGCTGCGGCACGCGCCCTGCGCACATCCGGGCACTGGCGGATGCGGTCAACGCGGCCGCTGTCTGAGCGATGGGAGACGGGGAGCCACCGATGAGCGACGACGCTCGCAAAGGAACGCGAAGACGGCGGGGAACGTCGGCGGTGTCGCTCGGCCAGTGGTTGCGCCGTGAGCGGCTGAACCAGCAGCTGAGTCAGACGGAACTGGCCGCGCGAGCCAATCTGAGTCGCTCCTATGTCTGCAACATCGAACGGGGCTACGACATCCAGCCGAGTATCGACGCGCTCGACCGGCTGGGTGCGGCGCTTTCGGTCAGCCGCTCGGAAATCCTGGCCGCGGCCGGCATTCTCGAGCCGGCCGGTGGGTTGCCGGCCGACGATCGGGATGCACGCCTGATGACGCTGCTTCGCTCGCTCACGCCGGACGACCGGGATGCGGTCGAGCGATTCGCCCGTTTCCTGCAGTCGGAGGAGCGTCGCTGGAATCAGCCCCGATTGCTCGAGGAAGACGATCCCTCCCCGATCCAGGAAGGCCCAACCCTCTTCGACGCCCTCGAATCGTCGTAGCGGCGATCCCTTGTGGTCGCCGACGGTCCGGAGGACCGTAAATTGCCATCGTTCACTACGATGGCATGAGTTGGACTCCGTGTGCGAATGTTGCGGTTGTGGCTCCGTTCCTCTCCACTTCGTTGCGCTCCATTCCGCCACCGGCGGGGACAAGCCGCCGCCGCTACTGCGACCTCGTGGGTGCGGTTGTGGTTTCGGCAATTCGCGGGAGCGTCGGCTATTCCGCGATGTGGCTTTGGAGTTCCTCTGACACGAGGACGATGGCGTCGGCAATTTTGGCGAAGGCCGGGACGAGGCGATCCTGCTCCTCGGGTGCGTTCCACGATGCCTCGAACGTCTCGATCGACTCGTAGTACGCCTCGGTGACAAACCGCCAGGGCGCCTGTGCCGACGCGGGGCGGTTGGGACCGACCATTGCCGTGCCGACGATGCGATAGAAGTCCCCTTTGAGCACGCCGGGCGTCTTGACGTTGGCGGCGTTGTGGTCACCCATGCGCCAGCGCAGAAAGGCTTCTTCGTCGGTGCCCGGCGGCAGGTTGTAGAGAACGGTGACCTTGACCATGATGGGACTCCCTCTGCTCAACCGGCGGGTTCGACGAGCGAAAAGAGCTCCCGCTGCCGGTCGACCAGACGGGGCACGACTTCACCGAGCACGATCCGGTTGAACGGCTCTGTTTCACGGTGAGCCGCGAAGGCGTCCTCGTCGGTGTACTGCTCGTAGAGGAGAAACCGAGCCGGATCGTCGATCGAGCGGTTGATGATGTAGGCGTGGCACCCTGGTTCCTCGAGCGCGTGCGGAATCATGCTCGCCAGGAGCTCGGCGACGGCATCAGCTTCACCTGGATCGGTCGTGAATCGGGCGACGACAACGTACATTGCTTACTCTTTCTCGTCCTGGGACTCGGACAGCGTGCGGGTGCGCTGATAGGCGGCATAGACCGCTTTCGAATAGATCGTTCTCAAACTGCCCTTTTCCATCTGGTAGATCGCTTCCGCCGACGTTCCACCGGGGGAGGTGACCATGTTGCGCAGCTCGGCCATATGCTTGCCCGATGCGCGGGCGAAATCGACCGATCCCCCGACAGTCTGCAGCACGATCTGCTCGGCGATGCGGCGCGGAAAACCCATGTGCACGCCGGCATCGATGAGCGATTCCATCATCAGGAAGACATAGGTCGGTCCGGTCCCGGAGAGGGCCGTGGCCATGTCGACATACTTTTCGTCCTCGACCCAGAGTTCTTCGCCGAGCGCGCCGAGCACTGCCCGGATGCTGGTCATCGCGTCCTCGGAGACTGACGGGGTGGATGTCCAGACCATCATCCCTTCCCCGACCTGCGCTGGCGTATTTGGCATCACCCGCACGATCGCGTCATGTCCGAGACCGTTCGACAGCGTTTTGATCGTGGCGCCGGCCAGAATGGAGAGAACGGTCTGGCCCGGCGTCAGCACGCCGCTGAGCTGCCGCATGATCGGTTTGAGCACCTGGGGTTTGATGGTGAGAAGAATCAGGTCGCTTTCTTCGGCAACCTGGGCATTGCTCTCCGTGGTGCGCACCCAGTGACGACTCGTCAGCTCGTCGCGACGTTGTTGCCGCGGATGGGAAACGATGATCTGATCCGGGGCCACGAGGCGGCGGTCGAGGAGCCCCGCGATCATGGCTTCGGCCATCACGCCGCCGCCGATGAATCCGATGCGGGTTCCGTTCAGCGTCGCCGGTGGCGTTTCGGTATCGGTGGTCTCGGTTGGCACTGTCGTCAGGCTCCTCCAGGTCGTGAAATCTGCGAACGGATTGTACCGGGGATGGCAACGACCGCTCCGGGGCTGCGACAATGATCGACCAGACGGTTATCTCGGGCCGTCGATCTCCCATGAGGAATCCAGCCGTGCCAAACCACCTCGAACATGAATCAAGTCCCTATCTTCAGCAGCACAGGAACAATCCTGTGGACTGGTACCCCTGGGGCGACGAAGCACTCCAGCGGGCCAAGGATGAGGACAAGCCCGTCTTTCTTTCGATCGGCTACTCGTCCTGCCACTGGTGTCACGTGATGGAGCACGAGTCGTTCGAGGACGACGCCACGGCGCAGCTGCTGAACGAGCACTTCATCAGCATCAAGGTCGACCGGGAGGAGCGTCCCGATATCGACTCGATCTATATGCTCGCGGTGCAGGCGATGACTGGTCATGGCGGCTGGCCGCTCAACGTCTTCCTCACGCCCGACCTGGTGCCCTTCTATGGCGGCACCTACTGGCCGCCTGAAGAACGCCAGGGGATGCCGGCTTTTCGGAATGTGATCCGGGCGGTGGCGACGACATTCGAGGACAAGCGGGAAGACGTCGAGGAGAACGCCGAGCAGGTCAAGTCGCTGCTCAAAACCACATCGACCCGCGCTCCCCGCGAAGGCGTGCTGACCCGCGACGCGCTGGAGGAAGCGCACGGCAATGCGGCCAAGCACTTCGACCAGCTGAATGGCGGGTTCGGATCGGCGCCGAAGTTCCCCCAGCCTTCCGTGGTCGAGTTCGTCATGCGCCGCTACCTGGCAAACAGGCAGAGCGCAACGGCGCGGGTGCTCAACGTCACCCTCGACCATATGGCGCAAGGGGGAATGTACGACCAGATCGGCGGCGGCTTCCATCGCTATGCGGTCGACGCCATCTGGCTGGTGCCCCATTTCGAAAAGATGCTCTACGACAACGCCCAGATGGCCCGGTTGTATGTCGACGGAGCCAAGCTCCTTGGTGAGGAACGGCATGCCGCGGTGGCGTCGGACATCTTCGACTATGTGCTGCGGGAGATGACCGGACCGAACGGTGAGTTCTATTCCACCCAGGATGCCGACACCGAGGGCGAAGAGGGCAAATTCTATGTCTGGACGCTGGAGGAGCTGAGCGAAGCGCTCGGACCGGAGGATGCGCGGATCGCTGCGGCGGTCTACGGGATCACGCCGGACGGCAACTTCGAAGGACACTCGATCCCGACCCGGGAAACGCCCCTTGCCGGGGCGGCCGAAGCGCTCGGCATCGATGCCGGCACGGTCGAGTCGAAGCTACCGGCAATCCGCGAACAGATGCGCACGTGGCGAGCGGGCCGGACGCAACCTGGCCGCGACGACAAGGTGATTGCGTCGTGGAATGGGATGATGCTTCGGGCGTTCGCCGAGGCGGCGGCGGCGCTCGACCGTCCCGACCTCCTGGAGGCGGCTCGGCGGAATGCGTCATTCATCACCCAGCAGATGATGACTGAGGAGGGTCTGCACCATATCTGGCAGAACGGCAGCGGCCGCATCGCCGGCTATCTCGACGACTACGTGAATGTCATCGACGGATTCCTCGCGCTCTACCAGGCGGATTTCTCGATCGACTGGCTGGACAGGGCGCTCCATTTGACCGAGATCATGCTGGAGAAGTTCGGCGACGAGAACAGCGGACTCCTCTACGACTCGTCGAACGAGCACGAACCGCTCGTCAGCCGGGCCAGGGACTTCCAGGACGGCGCCACGCCGTCGGGCAATGCGGTTGCCGCCGAGGTGATGATCAAGATCGGACGTTTGACCAGCAATCGAGATCTGGAACGGCGAGGCAGCGCCATCCTCACCTACCTGGTCCGTCCGATGACCGAGCAGCCGCTCGGATTCGGTCGCGCCCTGGTGGCGCTCGACACCTACCTCGGCGTGACGAAAGAAGCCGTGGTGGCCGGACCCGCACAGAACGAGGAAACCAGGGCATTTCTGTCTGCGATCGGCAAGGTCTATCAGCCGCACATGGTGGTTGGTCTCGCCGAACCGCACGATACCGAACTGGCCGGACGCCTTCCCTTCCTGGAGGGACGGGTGATGCGTGACGGCAAGGTCGCCGCGTATGTCTGCGAACACTTCGCCTGCCTGCCGCCAGTCACCGACCCCGCGGCTATTGCGGATGTCGTGACGCGTGGTTCCGGCGTGAGCTGGACGGAGTTTTAGCTAGTCCCGTGGGTGGGGTGATTGACGAAACCGCCGGTTCAAAACCGGCGGCTAACACGCCTCAGCCGTCGCGATAACATCGCTGCCAAACTCTATCTGGTTGGCAGGATAGACCCGCTGACTTATCCCAGGGGGCGTTCATGCCCGGCAACCGTTCCCACTGCAGCGAATGAGGCGTATAGCCGTTGGCTTCAGCCATCGGTTTTCCGGTTTGTGCCCGCTACCGATTCACTACCGGGTTGCTCAATGTGCCGATGCCGCTGACGGTAACTTCGATCGTGTCGCCCGCAGTCAGCGGTCCGACCCCTTCCGGTGTGCCGGTCAGAACCACGTCGCCGGGAAGAAGCGTCATCACGTTGCTGATGAACGACAGCAGCACCGGCACCGGGAAGAGCATCGTGGCGACGCCCTGCGACTGGCGTGGCTCGCCATTGAGCGCCGAGCTGACGACGGCAGATGAGAGATCGAGGTCGGTTTCGATCCAGGGACCGAGCGGGCAATAGGTATCGAACCCTTTGGCCCGGACCCACTGACCATCTTTCTTCTGCAGAACGCGATCGGAGACATCGTTGGCGCAGGTGAACCCGAAGAGATGATCGAGCACGTCCTGCTCGGCCACCGATGTCATCGTCTTGCCGACGACGACGGCGAGCTCAGCCTCATAATCGGTACGGTTGCCGGGATTGACGATACGGATGGGGTCGCCAGGACCGACGATCGCCGAGGTGGGTTTCATGAACAGCACGGGTTCTTCCGGCACCGGCCGCGTGGGGTCGTTTTCCGTGACGTGAGCGAGGTAGTTCAGCCCCACGCAGACGATCTTGCCCGGTTCGAGGGGAGAGGTCAATGTCAATGAGTCGATCTGCCCGATGGCGGCTCCCTTGGCCGGAGAAGCAGTCAGCTCGCCTTCCATGGCGAATGCGGTCTCACCATCGATCACTACCGGCAGGATCGAACCATCTGCCTGCCGAATTCGTCCGTAACGCATTTCGTCGGTGCCTTTCAGTCCTGTCGCAACGTTTTCCCTCACCATTATCGGGTAGGCAGGACCGGCGCGCTGAGTAGAATTGGCGGAGGTTGCTGATTCAGCCGCGACCGCGGCCCCCAACGCTCATGCCGAATCTCTTTCTCGAACTCCGATCCTCCGACGAAAACAGCGGCGTTTCGCTGCCACCCCTGACCGAGCGCGAAGCGCTGGACATGCTGGCCGCGGCCGACATCGAGGCGGCCAGCCTGATTCCGTGGGGGTCGAACTACTCCTTTGCCGTCGCGCTGGCCAGTGGCGACGGGCACTATCTGGGTATCTACAAACCGAGGGCCGGAGAGGCGCCGCTCCACGATTTTCGCAACGGCACCCTCTACAAACGCGAGGTGGCGGCCTATGTGCTCAGTCGCTGGCTGGGCTGGGATGTTGTCCCGCCGACCATCGCTCGTGAGGGGCCGCATGGGGTCGGCAGCCTGCAGCTCTATGTGGAGCCGGACGAGTCGATCGACGATCCGGGGGCATTTTGGGGCGCTCGCTCGATCGAAAACGAACGGCTGGTCCTCTTCGATCACCTGACCAACAACGCCGACCGGAAGCTCTCGCATTGCCTGCTCGATGTGAGCGGCAAAGTGTGGGGAATCGACCACGGGCTGACCTTCAACGACGAACCGAAGCTGCGGACCGTGATGTGGCAGTTCACCGGAACGCCCATCTCCGAGTCCTTGACGTCCGATCTCGTGCGACTGTCCCAGGAGGCGGATGCCATCGCCGTTGAGCTCGTTCCCTGGCTGACCCGCCGGGAGCTAGCCGCGTTTCAGGCGCGTGTCGATGCCCTCCTGACGACTGGCCACTACCCCCAGCTCGATCCCTACCGGAATATCCCGTACGGATGGTGGTAGCGAACGAGGCGGAGAGGCGAATGGGCGGATGAGGCGGAAAGGCAGGCGCAACGAGAGAGAGCAGCAAGTTGGATACTTCCACTGCCGACTGCCGACTGCCGACTGCCGACTGCCGACTGCCCATTGCCCATTGCCCATTGCCCATTGCCCTCGTATACTTGCCAACTCGCAGTGGATACACTGCGCTGTTTGGGCGTGCCTCGTTGCGGAAAGGACGGAATAAGAACCGCATGCATGTAGAGCTTCGAGATTCAGAATCGTTTGATCAGCTTCTTCGCCGTTTCACCAAGGGTATCGAGCGATCGGGGATCATTCGTGAGCACCGGCGCGGATTGCGCTTCATCAGCGTTCAGGAAGAGAACCGGGCCAAGCGCCGCAAGGCCGAGCGCCGCCGTCGCCGCAATCAGAGCTAAGCGGGACTTTCGATTCTCACGCGATTCTGTTGATACGCCCATCACTTCATCAGCATGGCTATTGGGGAAGCCGGTCGCATAGCCGACCGGCTTCGCGCTAGTCTGGCCGGACACGAATCCGGACCGGCACCCCTCAGAAGAGCCCGGGCATTGTGACCATGACGACACTGCACGATCCTCAACTCTGGTTCACCATCACGGAGCCTGCCCCGGGGGTGTTCGCTCTGGCCGAACTGCAGCAGGACGACCAGGTGCGCTCGTATTTGGTCGCGGGATCGGAACGGGCGGTGCTCATCGACACCGGCACCGGCATCGCCGACATCCGCGCCGTGGCCGAACAGTTGACCAACAGACCAATTTCTGTCATCACCAGCCATTCCCACTGGGATCATATCGGCGGCAACTGGCAGTTCGAGGAGATCGCGATTCATCCTCTCGAAGCGCCCTATCTCGATGAACCGTCGAACACCCTCTCGCTCAGGGAAGCCGCAACGCCGGAGCATTTGCTGGGTCCCCTGCCCACCGGCGTCGATCGAGAGAAGCTCGAAATCCGGCCGTCCACTCCCACGAGCCTGCTGCATGGCGGCGAGGTGATCGATCTGGGTGGAGTCGAGCTGGAGGTTCTGCATCTGCCGGGTCACTCGCCCGGATTACTGGCATTTCTCGACCGGCAGCGCTCGATCCTCATCAGCACCGATGTCGTCTATCCTGGTCCTCTCTACGCATTTGGCGAGGATGCCAACCTACCGGACTATCTGCGGTCGCTGGAGCGGCTTGCCGATCTGGCTCCCACGTTGCGGCTCATCCTCCCCGCGCATGATAGTGACCGGCTCGACCCACGCCTGATCCCGGTCATGCGCGACGCGATGGCCGCGGTCATCGACGGCAGAGCGCCGGAGCAGGTCGACGCGGAGAAGGGAACGCACGTGTTCGACGGGTTCGAGATCTACGCGCCGGTGGCGGTCGCATCATGATTGCCCGCATCGTCGCCTACATGATCGGTGGGTCGGTCGCTGTTCTGGCGATCGGCGAGCTCTTCCAGGGCGGCATCATCACCTACGACGCCGTTTCCACCGTCCTGGTCTTCGGGCTCGTCCTGGGGCTGCTTAACGGCTTTCTGATGCCGGTGCTGAAAGCGATCACGCTGCCGTTGAACTGCCTGACATTCGGGCTCTTCGCGCTGGTCCTGAATGCCGGGGTCTTCGCCCTGGCCACCTATCTCGTACCGGGTGTGGAAGCCGATATCTGGGGGATTGGCGTCGGAGCGGTGCTGTCGACCGTCATCAGCGGCGTGCTCTTCGCCATCCTCGACGAGAAGTAGCCGGTGGGACCCGACGAGGTCGTCATCGACGACTGGCGTCCGCCGATCACGATCGGCGTGCTTTCCGACACTCACATCTATGCCCAGGGCCGGAGGGCACTGCCGGAAGAGGTTCTCGATCTCTTTCGGAGGGCCGAAGTCGGTTTGATTCTGCATGGTGGGGATATCAACGACCACACGGTGCTGGCCGCGCTCGAGGCGATTGCGCCGGTGGTCGCGGTGCGGGGCAACAACGATGTGCCAGAGATCGCGGCAATCCTGCCGCTCAGGTTGCATCTCCAGATCGGCGAGCATCGCATCGGGGTCGTCCACGGGCATGAGGGTGGAAGAACGGCCCGTGAGTCAGCCTTTGCTGCTTTTCCTGAAACAACCGACCTCGTTGTCTATGGGCACAGCCACATTCCGAACATCGAACAGCGAGGTGGAACGGTCTTTTTCAATCCCGGCTCCCCCACCGACCGGCGCATGGGGCCACACTTTGGCGTTGGCCTCTTGCGCTGCTCCGAATCAAAGATCGAGCCGAACCTGATCCTCTTTACGCGACCGTCCGATCTTGTGAACGTCGCGGTGCCTTAGCGTCTCCGCTCGCTCGAGTTTGGAAGGAGCGCGCCATTGATCTCTCTTCTGATTCTAGGGTTGGAGAGACCGTCGGCGTGGTCTCGTCACCTCCCGATCCAAGGACTGTCAGTAAGATGGGCAGAGGATGTAGAATCTAGATAATTATCTAGATAGGAGGGAATTCTTGGCCAAGACCATCAGTATCGGTGAGCTACGGCAGAATCCGACCCAGATGCTCCGTGAAGTCAGGCGGGGGGCCAGCTACACCATTACCGATCACGGAGAACCCGTGGCAGAAGTCGTGGCACATCGTTCTCCCCGCTGGGTGCCGAGTGAAGACGTAGACGCTCTTCTGCGCGAACTCGGCGCCGACGATGTGTGGGCTCGTGAGATCGCCGCCGACCGGGCTGCGGTCGAAGCAGACGATCCCTGGCAGAGTGAGGGATGAAGGCCATTCTCGACACGAACCTGCTGGTTGACGAATCGCTGAATCATCCGGGCTACGAGATAGCCGTCTCGTCCCTCTCATGGGCCGAGCTCGGGCTGGGCATACGAAAAGCCACAGATCCAGCCGAGCGTGCGCGCCGCGAAGCGCGCGTTGTCCGGCTCCGCGCCGTCCTTGGTCCTGGCATTCCGTTCGACGATGCTGCCGCAGACGCATATGAAGCAGTTTGCGGGCTCGTACTCGCCAATGGGCGCGAAGTGCGTGGGCGTGCCATTGATCTCATGATTGCGGCGACCGCTGCTGCGCGTGGCGCCATCGTGATCACGCACAACGCCGATGACTTCGCCGGGCTCGAAGGGTTGGTCACGGTTGTGACACCGTGACCCCTATACTCGCGCCCATGATCGAGCCGCGTTGAGCGATTGGTGATGTCACAGTGAAAAGCAACTTCCGCCTGCCAGGACCCACCCCATTGCCTCCTCAGGTCGTCGAGGCGATGCAGCGCCCCATGGTTCCTCATCGGGGACCGGAATTCAGCGAGTTCTACATCGCGCTGATCGAGCGTCTCAAACGGCTCCACCGGACCGAAGCCGAGGTGCTGCTCTGGCCCGGTTCGGGATCGGCCGGGTGGGAGATTGCGGCAGTCAACCTGCTCGAACCGGGTGACGTTGTGGTGGCCGGTGTCACCGGCGATTTCGGGGATCGGTTCGCCCTGGTGGCGTCGACGTTCGGGGCGGATGTGCGCCGGGTGGAACTCGAATGGGGCAACGCGATTGTGCCCGAGCGGCTTGATGCCGCACTCCGGGCCGCGCCTGGCGCCAAAGCGGTGCTTCTGACCCACAACGAGACCTCCACCGCGGTGACTAATCCACTGGCAGAGCTGACGGCGGTGGCGCAGGAGCATGGCGCGTTGGTGCTCGTCGACGCGGTCAGCTCGGCGGGGGGAATCCCGATCGAATTCGATGCCTGGGATGTGGACTATCTCTTCTCCGGGTCACAAAAGGCCTGGATGTGTCCGCCGGGGGTGGCGATCGTTGTGGCTGGTCGCCGTGCCTGGGAGCGAACCAGGGAAACGGGCACCCACCGTTTCTTCTGGGACATGGACCGCAACCTGGAGATGACGAAAAAGGGATGGACGCCGACGACACCGCCGATTTCCCTCTTGTACGCACTCGACGCCGCGACGGCGATGATCGAAGAAGAAGGTCTGGAGGCGGTCTTCGACCGTCATCGCCGGCTCGGCGATATGACGCGCGCCGGTTTGGGTCAGCTGGGGCTCCGGTTGCTGGCTGACGACGCGTACGCGTCGAACACCGTCACCGCCTTCTTCCCACCGGATGGTGTTGAAGCACGCACCATCATCGATCGTATGGCGAGCGAATTCGGCATCACACTTGCCGGCGGTCAGGCTCATCTGGCCAGCTCCCTGATCCGCATCGGCCACATGGGGTGGGTCGACGACGAGGACATCGAGAGTTGTCTGACGGCGCTGAACGACGTGCTGGAATCGGTCTAGGCTGGTGATTCGGCGTTCGTTCTCTTCCCTGTGAAACCGATCTGACATTTATTGAAGAGAATTCGGGGTCTGCGTATACTTCCCAGGTTGGGCCGCGTGTCCGCGGGCATTTCGTGCCTGGCGGGCGCCGTATGACCCGGCGCTTAGAGGAGCGGCTGAAGGAAGGTTTATGAGTAGCACGGACGTTGGCCTGCGAACGGGCACGGGAGATGGCGCCCCAACCCAATCGCTCATGGAAAAGTACCTGAACGACCCCAGTCACGACTATCGCACGTTGAAATATGGCGATGTGATGGATGGCGTGATCATGCGAGTCGATCGCGACGAGATTCTCGTCGATATCGGTTCCAAATCAGAAGGGGTTGTGCCGTCCAAAGAGTTCTCCAGCCTCACGTCGGCTGAGAAGCAGGCTCTGACGGTGGGGGACACGGTGCTGGTTTTCGTCGTCCAGCCTGAGAACCAGGAAGGACATGCGACGGTCAGTATCGACCGGGCTCGCCAGGAAAAGAGCTGGCGGCGCCTGCAGGAGATTTACGACGAGAATGGCGTCATCGAGGCGGAGGTCGTCAACTACAACAAGGGCGGTCTCCTGGTGAATCTGGACGGGGTGCGCGGTTTCGTACCGGCATCGCAGGTCACCGAGATTCGAGGGTCGGATGAACTGGGCAAGCAGGCCGAAATGGCCAAGCTGATCGGCACGTCGCTGCCGCTCAAGGTCATCGAGATCAACCGCCATCGCAACCGCCTCATCCTCTCCGAGCGCCAGGCCATGCAGGAGAAGCGGGACGAGATGAAGGATCAGCTCATCAAGGAGCTGAAGGAAGGCGAAGTTCGCCGCGGCCGTGTTTCCTCCATCTGCGACTTCGGCGCGTTTGTCGACATCGGCGGCGCCGACGGTCTCGTTCACCTCTCCGAGCTCTCCTGGAGCCGGGTGCGGCACCCAAGCGAGATTCTCAAGATCGGCGAAGAGGTCGATGTCTATGTCCTCGGGATCAACCCGCAGGAGAAGAAGATCGCCCTCTCGATCAAGCGAACCCAGGCCGAGCCCTGGAGCCGCGTGGCCAACGCCTACGACGTCGGACAGCTGGTGCGGGGCACCGTGACCCAGCTGGCGAACTTTGGCGCCTTTGCCCGCATCGAGGATGGCATCGAGGGGCTCATTCACGTTTCTGAGCTGACCGACGAGCGCATTGCTCATCCGAAGCAGGTCGTGGAAGAGGGCCAGGATCTCATTCTGCGCATCATCCGGATCGACCCTGAGCGGCGCCGCATGGGGTTGAGCCTGCGCCGGGCGCTCGATACGCCGAACGACGAGCTGCTTGCCGCTCTGGGCGAAACTGCCCTTGAAGAGCGCGACCGCATTGCCGCCGAGATCGCCGCCGCCATCGAGCGGGAGGGGATCGAACCGGCCGATGAGGACGAAGACTCGAGCGATGACTCGTCGGATGACGAGTCGACGTCTGAGGACACGAGCTCGGACGACTCGACACCGGATGAAGATGCCGGCGAGGAGTCGAAGAGCGAGGAGACCGCTGAGGAACCGGCCGCTGAGGCAGCTGAAGAGGTCGAAGAGGCCGCTGAAGAAGCAGCAACCGAAGAAAAAGCGGCCGAAGAAGAAGCAGCAAGTTAGCTCAATCGGACAAAGCACTGCAGACGAGCTGGTCGAATTCCGACCGGCTCGTTTTGCGTTTTCGGCGACCACGGAACGCGCCATCGCGTGCCCGCCCGTTTGGGCAGGTTGCGCCTCGCACCAATGCGCGGGAAGATATGCCCGTCCGCCACTCGACACATCTCGTATGCTTAGAGTGGAACATCCGGGGTCGACCACCCGCGTGGGAGTTTCGATCCGGGTGCCAGGAGAACCGGGGTATGGCACAACAATTCGACAAGTTTACGGAACGAGCCCTCAAGGTTCTCACCCTCGCGCAGGACGAAGCGGAACGCTTCAATCACAACTACATCGGGACCGAACACCTTCTGCTTGGACTCGTCCGGGAGGGGGAGGGTGTCGCCGCGCGAGTGCTGACTAATCTAGGGGTCCAGCTTCCCAAGGTCCGCTCCGCGGTCGAGTTCATCATCGGGCGCGGCGACGCAGCGGCCATCGGCGAGATCGGTCTGACGCCTCGGGCCAAGAAAGTCATCGAACTGGCGATCGACGAAGCCCGGCGGCTGAATCACAACTACATCGGCACAGAACATCTCCTGCTCGGGTTGGTCCGGGAAGGAGAGGGGATCGCGGCTGGTGTCCTGGAGAGTCTGGGGGTGAACCTGGAAAAGGTTCGCCAGCAGGTGATGCAGCAGGTCAATCAGAGCAGCACATCGAGTCCCAGCAAATCGCAGACCAAGACGCCCTATATGGACGCCCTCGGGTTCGATCTCACCGAAGCGGCCAGGCAGAACAAGCTTGGGCCACTGGTCGGCCGGCAGATGGAGATCGACCGGGTCATGCAGATCCTCTCCCGCCGGACGAAGAACAACCCTGCGCTGATTGGCGAGCCAGGAGTGGGCAAAACGGCCATCGTTGAGGGTCTCGCCCAGCGTATTGTCTCGGGCGATGTTCCCGAGCGGCTGCAGGGCAAGCGGCTGGTGTCGCTCGACATCGGCGCTCTGGTCGCCGGCACCAAATACCGCGGCGAATTCGAAGAACGACTGAAGAAGATCGTTGCGGAAGTCAAAGAGACCGGCAGCATCATCTTCATCGACGAGCTCCATACGCTGGTTGGCGCGGGAGCGGCGGAGGGAGCGGTCGACGCCGCCAATATCCTCAAGCCGGCACTCTCACGCGGCGAGCTCCAGACCATCGGCGCCACCACACTCGACGAGTATCGCAAATACATCGAACGGGACGCTGCTCTGGAACGGCGCTTCCAGCCGGTTCAGGTCGACGAGCCATCGATCGAGGAAACGATCGAAATCCTCGAGGGTGTGCGCCCCCTCTATGAAGAGCATCACCGTTTGCAGATCTCAGACGAAGCGCTGAAAGCCGCCGCCAATCTGGCGGCGCGGTATGTGACCGACCGGTTCATGCCGGACAAGGCGATCGACCTGATCGACGAAGCGGCCTCCCGGGTGCGCATGCAGCGCTCGAGTGCTCCGCCGAGTCTCAAGGAGGCGATGGCCGGGTTGCAGTCGCTGCAGCGCGAGCTGGAGGCTGCGGTCGAGAGCCAGGAGTACGAGCTGGCGGTCGAGTTGCGGGATCGAGAGCGGAAGCTCAGAGACCGCATTGACAACCAGGAACAGGAACTGCGCGACGCCGACGCCGAAGATCAGGTCTATGTCACCGAAGAGGACATCGCCCAGGTGGCCTCGATGTGGACCGGGATTCCGGTCTACCGCATCGCCGGCGAAGAGTCCGAGCGTCTGCTGAAGATGGAGGAAGCGCTCCACGAGCGGATCATCGGACAGGAAGAAGCGATCGAGGCGATGGCCAAGGCTGTCCGCCGGGCCAGGGCCGGACTCAAGGATCCGAAGCGGCCGATCGGCACGTTCATCTTCCTCGGTCCCACCGGAGTGGGCAAAACCCTTCTGGCCAAGGTGCTCGCCGAGTTCATGTTTGGCTCCGAGGAACACCTGATCAAGATCGACATGTCGGAATTTATGGAGCGCCATGCGGTGGCCCGGCTGGTGGGAGCGCCTCCCGGCTATGTTGGCTATGAAGAGGGCGGGCAGCTCACCGAAGCGGTGCGGCGCAAGTCCTACTCGGTCATCCTTCTCGACGAAATCGAAAAAGCCCATCCCGAGGCGTTCAACATGCTCCTCCAGATCATGGAGGATGGTCACCTGACCGACGCCAAGGGGCGCCGGGTCGATTTCCGCAACACGATTATCATCATGACGTCGAATGTCGGCGCCGATCAGATCTCCCGCGAGATGCGCATGGGCTTCGATTTCAAGGAAGATGCCCAGAAGGCGCGGACGCGCGATTACGATCTCATGCGGGACAAGGTGCTTGCCCAGTTGAAGCAGGCGTTCCGGCCCGAGTTCCTGAACCGCATCGATGCCAGCATCGTGTTCCACTCGCTCACGGCGGAGCAGATCAGGCACATCGTGGAACTGGAGCTGCAGCGGGTCCGCACCCAGCTGGCCGAGCAGGACATCACCCTTGAAGTGACCATCGAGGCGATGGACTTGCTCGCCGACCGGGGCTACGATCAGACCTATGGAGCCCGGCCGCTACGCCGGATCATCCAGAATCTGATCGAAGATCCGCTCGCTGAAGGGCTGCTCGACAGCCGCTTCCATTCCAATTCGACGATTCGCGTCGAGGTCGAAGAAGACCTCCTCAGACTCTCGGCGATCGAAGAACTGGTCGCGGTTTCCTGACCGAACGGATGATGTGTTGGTTTCCGGGGCGGCTGGCAGCCGCCCCGGTTCGTATCTGGTGATTCTCGTGGCTCGGAAGTCGTCCATCTACGTCTGCCAGCAATGTGGCGCCACCAGCCCTGGATACCTGGGCCGGTGTCCGTCCTGCTCGGCATGGAACACGATGGTCGAAACCATCGAAGCCAAACCGGGCAAAGGACTCGCCTCGCCGGCGGTGGCCACGCGCACGACACCGGTTGCGCTCGATGATGTCTCGCTGGAGCGGTCCAACCGGCTCCTTTCGGGAATCGGAGAGCTGGACCGGGTGCTCGGTGGAGGACTGGTGCCTGGTTCTGTGGCGTTGATCGGCGGCGATCCGGGTATCGGCAAATCGACGCTGGTGCTCCAGGCGGCGGTCAGTATCGCCGCGCAGGGAGTTCCGGTGCTCTATGCCACTGGCGAGGAATCGGCGCAGCAAATCCGGCTGCGGGCCGACCGGTTGAGTCTGATGTCCGGCAATGTCTCACTCCTGGCGGAACCCGATCTGACCGAGGTGCTCGGCGCCGCTGAGTCGATGCAGCCCGGATTGCTGATCGTCGATTCGATTCAGACCGCCACGGTTGCCGATCTCGAATCGGCGGCGGGAAGCGTCGGGCAGGTGCGGGAGAGCGCGGCCCGGATCATCAGCTGGGCCAAACCGAGGCAGGTTCCGGCGCTGATCGTCGGCCACGTGACGAAGGAAGGAACCATCGCCGGGCCGCGCGTGCTCGAGCATATGGTCGACACCGTGCTCTACCTGGAGGGAGAGCGGGTCCAGCAATACCGGGTGCTGCGCGCGGTCAAGAACCGGTTTGGCTCGACCGACGAAGTCGGCGTGTTCGAAATGACGGGAGCCGGTCTCGCGGAGGTTGCCAATCCGTCACAAAGTTTTCTGCAGCAGCGGGTGCTCAACGCCTCGGGATCGGTCGTGACGGTGACGATCGAGGGCACCCGGCCGATTCTGGTCGAGATGCAGGCGCTGTCCTCTCCGACCGCCTATGGACTGCCGAAGCGAAGCGCCAACGGACTCGATTCCGGGCGCCTGCAACTGCTGGTCGCGGTGCTACAAAAGCGACTGGGACTCAACCTGGGCGCCCAGGACATCTTCGCCAACGTGGTGGGCGGACTGAGAATCAATGAACCGGGTTCGGACCTGGCCGCCGCTCTGGCGATCATCTCCTCGTTTCGCGATCGGGAGATCGATCCGGGAACTGTCGTGGTGGGCGAACTGGGACTGTCCGGGGAAATCCGATCTGTGGGACAGACGGAGCGCCGAGTTGCCGAGGCCGCGAGGCTCGGCTTCACCCGGGCGATCGTGCCGGCGCATGGGTCGCCGGCCCGTACGGTTGCACCGGGAATCGAGCTGGTGCCGGTGGGCACGCTGCTCGAGGCGGTTCGGGCAGTGTTCCGAGGGGATGGCTAACCTGTATCGCCGCTACCGTCCTCGTGTGGATTGTGTTGCCTGGGCGAAGGCCAGGATCAGATCGGTCATTCGGGCTGCGGCGTCCGGCACCGCCGCTTGCTTCGCTTTCTGTCCCATCGATTCGAGCTCGTCCGGTGATGCCAGGAGCCGCCGGACTTCCGCCAGGAGCCGTTCGGGGGTGGCGTCGTTCTGGTCGAGAACCAGCGCGGCGCCGATCCTCCCCAGTACCGTCGCATTGCGCAGTTGTTCGTTGCCGCCGCTACCCGGCAGCGGAATCAGAATCGACGGCATCCCCATCGCCGCCATTTCGGTGACGATGCCGGCTCCGGACCGGCAGAGGAAGAGGGAGGCGGCTGCGTAGATATCGGGCATCTCTTCCCGGATGTATTCGACTACCCGATAGCGTTTCTGGCGTTCGGGCGTCAGTGCGTCGCGCAGGGCGACGAGCCGCAGAAAGTCGTGGCTGTGCGCCTCGGGTCCGGTTTGATGGATGATCTGGGTGACATCGAGGATCTGCGACAGTACCGCTTCCACCCGGATGTTCAGTGGCGACGACCCTCGAGCGCCGCCGGTCACGAACAGCAATGGCACCTCCGGATCGAAACCGAAGCGCTGAAAAGCGTTGTCGCGATCCCCGGCTGCGAGGGACGCCCGCACCGGATTGCCGGTAACCGCGATCCGGTCTCCAGAAACGGGGCAGTGGTCTGCGGCGTCGGCAAATGAAAGCGCCGTCATGCGAGCGACCCGGCTGTTGATCTGGTTGGCGAGTCCGACGGTGGCGGTTTGTTCGTGGGTGATGGCCGGAGCAATGCGCCAGGATGCGACGACGCTTGGCACGCTCACGAACCCGCCGGTGCTGAACACGACATCGGGTCTCAGCTTGCGCAGAATCATGCGAGCCTGGATCGTGCCCGCCGGAACGCGCACGGCATCGGGGATCGTCGACAGGCTCTTATAGCGACGAAACTTGCCGGTTTCGATGACGTAGTAGGGAATGCCGCGCGACGCCGCTTCTTCCCGCTCCAGTCCGGTGCTGCTGCCGATCCAGTGCAACTCGACCGGTTGTCCACGACGTTCGATCTCTTCGATGACGGCAATCGCCGGCTGGACATGTCCGCCGGTGCCGCCACCGGCGATGACGATCCTGGGAGCGCGGATGAACTGGGGCAAGGGTCCGACCTCACGGGCATAGTTGTTGCGGAATTGTGGCGCGCTGGATGACGTTC
The DNA here is from genome assembly GCA_019637585.1 of Thermomicrobiales bacterium. Classification (GTDB taxonomy): domain Bacteria; phylum Chloroflexota; class Chloroflexia; order Thermomicrobiales; family UBA6265; genus JAHBVL01. The sequence continues at coordinate 41,463 of JAHBVL010000015.1, forward strand.
TTGCATCCACCACACGTGCGGCGGTTCAGTATAGTCCGTACAGGGAACCCTGAATCGGACGGCGGCGGTAGGAGTCGCCAGTTCGCAGTTGGCGTTGAGACCAGGATGACCAGCATGAATACCGAGACAATCGCGAATCTTCGGCAGACCTTGATCGAACGTCGTGAAGAACTGACCAGGGATCTGCAGCATCTCCAGAACGAGCTGCGTGATCTGAGCGTCGAGCAGGATGCTGAAGGGGGCGGCACGGGCAATCACTTTGCCGACGATGGCAGCTCGCTCGGCGAGCAGGAGCGGATCGGCACGATCGAGTCGAATTTCCGGGAGCAGATTGCCCAGATCGACCAGGCGATCGAACGGATGGATGAGGGCACCTACGGGGCGTGCCAGCGGTGCGGACAGCCGATCAACGAAGAGCGATTGGAAGCGCTGCCCTACACTGCATTTTGCATCGATTGCCAGAAGTTCCTGGAGAATCAGGCGGAGCTGTATGGAGCGCATGCGTCATCGTGAGCAGTCCGTATGAGATTGGATCGTCATCCCGAGCGTCGATGCCGGGCTCTGGCGCCAGCGCACCATGAAAGCGGGCCGTCATGCTGAGCGAAGCGAAGAGCCTGTCCTGAGCTTGCCGAAGGAATCTCCTGCCGCTGCAGTTTCCGCGGAGACGACGATCATCCCTGGAAACGAACGAGAGATTCTTCACTTCGTTCAGAATGACCCACGAGGGGCGTGGCGCGGTCGCTGGGGGGTGTTCGGCGCGGCGGCTGGGCTGGTGATCCTGCTCGACCAGCTGACGAAGTGGCTGGTGGTGCGCGAACTTGGTCCGGCCGGCGCGAGACAATCGATCGACATTGCCGGTGGATTCATCACATTCGACTATGCCAGAAACGATGGCGTCGCTTTCGGTTTGCTCCAGGGGGGATCCTGGATCGTCTGGGTGGCGGTCACGCTGGGTCTGGTGATCGGCGGGAGCTTCGTGGCGGCGACTGTCAAGGACGCATCAACGGTGATGCTCGTAGCACTGGGCGTCTGTGCGGGCGGGGCTATCGGGAACTTGCTCGACCGGATTCTGCGAGGCTATGTCGTCGATTTCGTCGAAATTGGCCGGTGGCCGGCCTTCAATGTGGCCGACGCGGCTCTCACCACCGGGCTCGTGCTGATTGTGCTGCTCCAACTGCTGGGTCGAGACCGCGAATCGCGGGCCGCCTGACCTGGAACGGAAGTGCAGTACAGTTTCGCGGATGACTGACGAGCTGCTTCCCCTCACCGATGAACTCGACGATTCGTCCGGGCTCCAGATTCTCCTGCCCCAGAAAGATGACACCGGCGCGAGGCTGGATCGCTATCTGGCCGCGCAGTTTCCGGACCTGTCGCGAACGGTGCTGCAACGGACCATCGCCGCTGGCCTGGTCACGGTCGACGGCGTGCCACGCAAGCAGGTGTTCAAGGTCACCGCGGGCCAGGAAATCCAGATCGAGCTTCCGGAGCCAGTCCAGACGGCGCTCGTTGCCGAACCGATCGATCTGACGATTCTCTACGAAGACGAAGACCTGCTCGCGCTGGACAAACCCTCCGGACTGGTGGTGCATCCCGGACCGGGGAATCCCAGCGGCACGCTGGTCAATGGGTTGCTTCACTACCTGCCCAATCTCGACGTGGGTGGCTCGAACCGGCCGGGTATCGTCCACCGGCTGGACAAAGAGACATCCGGCGTGATGGTCGTGGGGATCTCAGACCGCGGTCACCGGTCGCTGACTCGGCAGTGGGCGAACAGAACCGTGGACAAACGCTACCTGGCGCTGGTGCAGGGTGAGGTCGATGTGGAACAGGGAACGATCGACGTGCCGATCGGACGGCACCCGACCGACCGCCTCCGGATGGCGCCGCTCTCATCAGGCAAAACGGCGGTTTCCCACTTCACCGTGCTCGAGCGGTTCACCGGATCGACGCTTGTCGAGGTCGAGCTGGTCACGGGCCGCACTCACCAGATTCGCGTCCATATGGCATTCATCGGGCACCCTGTGGTGGGAGACAGTGTCTACAACCGGACCGCGGGGTCATTTGGCGGGACGAGGGCGATTGTCGACCGGCAGTTCCTGCATGCCAGCCGCCTTTCTATCGACCTGCCGTCGACCGGTGAGCGAGTGACGTTCGAATCCTCGTTGCCTGCCGACCTGGAGACAGCGCTGGCCGAAGTGCGGCGCAATCCGCAGGATGTCGCGTCGTGACCGATCACGGTCCAGCCCGGACGCTGATCGAATCGATCTTCGATGCGGCGCTGACCGCAGTCGAACCATCGCGGGTGGTGGCCAGCGCTCTCACAACGACGGGTCTGCCCGAGCCGGGGGGGAGAGTCGTCGTGGTGGCCATTGGCAAGGCGGCGGAAGCGATGGCTTTGGGGGCGGTCGAGACCCTGGGATCGAGGATCGACACGGGTTTCGTCGTAACGAAAGACGGTCATCTCACCGGGGCGCTCGACAATCGGTTCTACAGCGCGGAAGCGTCTCATCCGGTGCCGGACCAACGCGGTGTCGAAGCCACCCGCCGCGTGGTTGAGGCGGTGCGACAGCTGACCGATCGCGATCTCCTGATCGCATTGATCTCCGGTGGCGGGTCGGCCCTTTTCGAAGCGCCGCGACCACCTCTCGAACTCGCCGATATCGCCGACGTCACCCAGCAGCTCCTGCAGGCGGGCGCGCCGATCCAGGACTTGAACGCAGTCCGAATTCCGCTCAGTATGGTCAAAGGGGGCGGACTGCGGCGGGAAGCAGCGCCGGCCCGGGTGGTCACCTTGTTGCTCTCCGACGTGTTGGGAAACGATCCGCATTTCATCGCCAGCGGACCTACAGTGCCTGGTGGAGGAGACGCCTCAAGAGCGCTGGCCTTGCTACACCGCTATGGCGTGGAGTCGAGCGTGCCCCAGCCGGTGCTCGATGTCTTGAGTGCCAGGAATGCAGCTGATGACGTGGATACCTCTTCGGACGTACTCGAGATCGTCGGCGACAACGCCATCGCGGTGGAAGCGGCAAGAGTCGCCGCTGAAACGCGCGGATTTCGCGTCGACGTCCTCTGGAACGGTGTCGAAGGGGAAGCTGCAGAGCTCGGCCGCCAGTGGGTCGACCAGATCGCGGCATCCGATGCCGATGTCCTGCTCGGCGGAGGCGAGGCAACGGTGACGGTTCGGGGCGAGGGCTGCGGGGGGCGGAACACAGAATTCGGCCTGGCCGCGGCCATCGAGCTTGCGTCCCGCGATCTGACCGAATGGACCGTGGCCAGTCTGGCGACGGATGGGCAGGATGCGCTGACCGGTGCAGCCGGCGCGATCGTCGATGCCAGCGTCGTCGAGCTTGCCGGAGCGCGAGGATTGGATGCCGCTGCCGCACTGGCCAGCAACGATTCCGCGACGCTCCTCGGGCAGACGGGCAATCTGGTGGTCACGGGCCCTACCGGCACCAATGTGAATGATCTCTACATCGCGGTCCGATCGCGCGATTGAGCGCTGCCGGTCATTTGCTATGATGCGGCGATGACACGTTCGCGTTGAACAGACCGGAAAGTACAGATGCAGGGAGCCAAAGCACTCGTTCGCGTTCTCGAGGAATCGGGAGTCCGTCACATCTTCGGACTGCCCGGCGATACAGGAATCGCCCTGTACGAGGCGTTGCGCGAACGCTCCGACGCCATTACCCACATCATGACCCGCGATGAGCGGTCAGCCTCCTTCATGGCCGATGTCTACGCGCGAGCCTCTGGTCACATCGGGATCTGCGAAGGTCCGAGCGGTGGTGGCGCGACCTATATCGTGCCGGGCGTTGCGGAAGCGCAGGGATCGGCGATTCCTCTCCTCTGTTTGACCAGCGATACACCGGTCAATCAACGGGGCAGGGGTGTGCTCACCGAATTCGACCAGGAGTCGATGTTTCGTCCGGTCACAAAGTGGGCGCATCGCGTCGACTCGCCCACCACGCTGGCTGAAGCGACCAGGCGAGCATTGCGCGTCGCGACGACGGGCCGGCCGGGTGCTGTCCACATGAGTTTGCCCAGCGACACGCTGGAAGGAGAAACACCCGAGGCGTCGGTGTACGGCGATCCGACCTTCGGCTCTGCTCCTTCGCTTCGATCGCGAGCGGATGCATCGTTGATCGAACGAGCGGCGCGGATGATCGAGTCGTCGCGCCGTCCGGTCGTCGTGGCCGGTGGCGGGGTGTTGACCTCGGGCGCCCATCATGCGCTGACGGCATTCGCCGAAACGCTGAACATTCCTGTCGTCACCTCGATCAATGGCAAGGGGAGCGTCGCCGAAACGAGCCCGGTCAGCGCCGGGGTGGTGGGCGGCAATGGCGCCTGGACCTTCACCAACGATCTGGTGTCGGAAGCCGATCTGGTGATCTTCGCGGGGTCGCGCACCGATTCGACGACGACCCATCACTGGCGCGTGCCGACCCCCATCGACGGCCCGCTGGTCATTCAGATCGATGCCGAACCCTGGGAGATCGGCAACAACTACCGGCTGGGCGTCGGATTGCACTGCGATGTGAAGCTGGCGTTCGAGGACTTGCTTGCGGCGAGCGAACCCTCCCCCGAGGTGCAGAACCGGAATCGGGAGCGCATTCAGGCAGTGTCGATCGCCAGACAGATGCACTGGGAGCGAGTGGCCAAGGAAAGCAAACAGGGCGGCTCGCCGATCAAACCGCAGGTTGTGGTCAGCGCGTTGCGGAAGGTGCTGCCGGACGACGCGTTGATCGTGGCCGATCCCGGTACGCCGACGCCGTATCTGGCTGCGCAGTACCAACTACGGCGAGCGGGACGGACGACCATCATCCCCCGAGCTCACGGCGGTCTCGGGTATGCGATACCGGGTGTCGTCGGCGCTCACTATGCGGCCGAGGGGCGGCGTGTGGTCGGTATGACCGGGGACGGCAGCTTCGGTATGTCATGTGGTGAGATGGAGACGATCACCCGCCTGAATCTGCCCGTGGTTTTGATCCAGTGCGCCAACAACGCCTATGGCTGGATCAAGGAGCTGCAGCATCTCTACCAGGGCGATCGCTATTTCGGCGTCGATTTCACCGCGGTGGACTACGCGAAGATCGCGTCCGGGTTCGGGATGCAATCCCGGCACATCACCGATCCTGCCCAGGTCGAACCCTCGCTGCGAGAAGCGCTCGATGACGGGCGGCCGTGGTTCATCAACATCGTCACGGAATCGCAGATCACCGAAACACCGCCGGTGGCTGGATGGCTGGAAGCCGAGGCCAGACTGGCCCGCGGTGAGAAAACGCAGCAGCACTAGTCAGGGATGAGCGACAGCATGCCGACTCCCGTCATCCTCGATGTCGACACCGGAATCGACGATGCGCTGGCGATTGCGCTGGCGGTCCATTCGCCGGCGATCGACATCGTTGCCGCCACGACCGTTGCCGGAAACGTCTCGATCGATCACACCACGCAGAACACACTCGATGTACTGGCTTTCCTTGGCGCCGGCGATGTGCCGGTCTACCGCGGCGCGAGCAGACCTCTTGCTCGGCCACTGACGACCGCGCGAAATGTGCATGGATCGAATGGACTCGGAGGCTGCCTGCTCCCGACGGCCGTTCGGACGGAAGAAGCGGCCAAGGGTCCGGCGACGATCGTCCGGCTGGCCCAGGTACGGCCTGCCGAGCTGACGCTCATCTGCGTTGGGCCGCTCACAAACCTGGCCATCGCGCTCAGTGTCGAACCGGCGCTGCCGCGATTGCTGAAAAAGGTCGTGATCATGGGTGGCGCCTTCCTGATCCAGGGCAACTACAATAAGGCCGCCGAGTTCAATTTCTATGTCGACCCTGAAGCCGCCGAACAGGTCTTCTCGGCTCCTTTCGCGGATGTGACCGTTCTGGGGCTCGATGTCACCCATAACGCGCCGATTCCATTTACCTGGTGGCAAGACTCGGGTCGTGAGGCGACCCCCGAGCAGGCGCTGCTTCACCGCATCTTCGCGGAATCGTTTGCCACCCAACCGGACGGCCGCCACTATATGCACGATGCAATGGCGATTGCCGCGACCATCGATCCTTCGATCGTCGTGACCGAGCGCCATTCACTGGCGATAGGCGGGACGTTCGACGACCGGGGAGCTTCGCGGCTCGCGCAGCACACGGCAGTGAACGTCGCTCTCGAGGTCGACACGCCGCGTTTTCTGCGCATGATGGCGGACCTGTTCAGCATCGATGGCTGAGCGGCAACCGATGACTGGCTGACAGGATCGGCGCTCCCGGTTTAGAATGCTGCGCAATCCTGAACGGGCGAAAAGTGATCGAGCCCGGCAAAGCCCAGCTATTGAGGAGGTCAGCAATGACCGATTCGATCGTCGAACAGGCATCCATCCAGGATCGCGATCTTCTGCTCCGCCTCAGCCTGTATTTCGACTCATTCGACCAGAGAGTCCGGCAGGGCCAGGGTTGGTTCATTTTCAATGCCGATGGCGGCCGCGGCCGGCGTATTTCCAGCTTCATCGAACGGCAGTTGAACGAGCATCGTTCCGGCGTTCACTCCTTTGTGATTTCGTGGCGTGACTTCGCGCTCAGCGCGTATGTCAACGAAGTCGGTATCCCGCAGCTCGAACCGCAGGCGCGCCAGCCGGGAGCCACGCCCCGTCTATCAAAAGAGGTCGCATTCGCCAGGATGGTGACCGATGACGTCTGGCTTCGGTGTTCGTCCGCGGAGCTGCTGATGCTGGTCGGGCTGAAACCGGCTCACGCGCATGAAGTCGAGTTCCTCGATCGAGCGATCGAAGAGCGGTATCGTCAGCGGCTGGCGACGATTCTCGTGACGCCAGAGACACCCCAGGAACTGGAGGCCAATGTCGCCTCCGTCGATCCCACCCAGCAGATGTGGGATCGGCTGTTCACCAGAATGTACGAAACGAGTCTCGTCGCTCTGTAGTGGGTCAGGCAGACCGCTTGAGCGCCAGCTGGGCGAACTCTTCGAGTCCCTGACGGGCGTCATCATCGGGAACGACGTCGCCCAATGTCTCGATTGCGGCGTCGACGCGGATTTCTGCGTCACGCACTGCCAGATCGACCGCGCCGGAGCTCCGGATGTCATCGATCAGCGCGCCGATCTCCACTTCCGACGCCGAACCAGCGACAACGCTGGACACCATATGCCGGGCCGATACCGGCGCATCCCGCAGGAAGTAGATAACCGGCAGGGTCAGGGTTCCCTGGCGGAGATCGTTGCCGGCTGGTTTGCCCAGGGTGGCGCTTTCGCCGGTCAGGTCGAGAACATCGTCGATGATCTGGAACGCGGTGCCAACCGCTCCCCCAAATGCCTGAAGCGCCGCGACTGTATGGTCGGGAGCCCGGCTGATGACGCCGCCCATTTCCGCGGCGCCGGCGAAGAGGGAGCCGGTTTTGCCATAGATCCGCAGCATGTACTGCTCGACCGACTGGTTGAGATCGTTCGCTTCCAGCATTTCCATCAATTGCCCGTCGCAGATATCGCCGAGTGTGGAGGCGAAGATCGAGACGACGCGCGGAATGCCGGTGTCCGCAGCCAGCATGGCCGACTGGGCGAACAGGTAGTCGCCAATCAGAATGACCGAACCGGTATCGAGCTGGGAGTTGAGCGTCGGTTTGCCCCGCCGGAGCGCGGCGCGATCGACCGTGTCGTCGTGAACCAGCGAAGCGGTATGGAGGAGTTCCACGCCGGCGGCCGCGGTGATCAGTGTGTCGAATGTCTCCTCATAGGCGAATGCCCGTGCGGAGAGGAGGAGCAAAAGGGGACGGAGTCGTTTGCCGCCAGCGGCGATAATCTCGTCCAGAAGCGGGGAGATATCTGCATAGCGGACTTTTGCAGCTTCCGACAGCCGGTTGCTGACGCGGTCCATATCGGACTGCATCAGGTTGATGATATCGGTATGCTGCAGCACGAGCCCTGTCTTTGCATTGGCAAATCCCCAGCAAATCCGGGGCGGATGGCATTATCAAAGCCCTGTCCACCGGTGTCAATGAACGACCGGAACGGCCACGAGCGGACGATCGCCCCGTTCTGGGGCCATAATGAACCGACCCGGGGTTGTCGAGCGTTGGAGAACGCAGGATCGATGCCGGCAGTGCGCCACACGGCAAAGGCCGATCGCGGGCGCCGGGTCAGATGTAAAGGGTCTTCCTCACGATGCAGCAGAGTCGACGATCGGTTCCGCCAGGAGTACCCACGCGTGGGTATCGCCGGCAGCGCCGCTGGCCGAATGTCAGCTGGTGGCTGAGCGCCATTCTGGTCGTGGCCCTCACTGCCTGGGCGATCACCTTGCTGGTTCGTCTCTTCGACGACGACAGCACGCCGGCATCGCCGGAGCACATTGCCATCATCGTCTCCGACGCCGTCACTGGTCAGGCCGTGCAGGACGCCGAACTGCGGGTGGGTGATGCCGTGGGTCGGACCAATGAGTCGGGCGCCGTGCTGGTGCCCCTTCCCGATGAACCGATCACACTGACTATCACCCATGCAGGCTACAACCCGGTCTATGGCCAGATCGACAGCACCATGGCCGCCGAGCAACGGGTCGCCCTCAATCCGGTGGATCCCAACCAGGTGGAAGCGCAGCCCGCGCCAACCCAGGACGCCGGACAGGTGGTCGTGATGACACCGACTTCCGAGCAAACAACCGCGCAGGAAACACCAGTCACTGGCCAGGGAGGGGCCACAGGCGTGAATGGCCGTGTGGTCGACGCATCGGGCAATCCGATCGAAGGCGCGGTTGTTCTGGCCGGCAGCGATGTTGTCTTCTCCGACGCCGATGGCCAGTTCCAGGCGCCAACCGCCCAGACCGGTCAGGCGCTGCGTGTCTGGGCGTCTGGCTACACCGACCAGTTCCCCACGGCGACCGGGCCGGATGCAATGACCGTGCAAATGGAGCGCCTCGATATCAAAGCGGCCTACCTGACTGGCGCCCGGCTGGCCGACGAAGCCCGAATCAACGAACTGATCGGCACCATCGAAACGACCGAGCTCAATGCGCTGGTTATCGACATCAAGGAAGGGTCGGTCTACTACGACACCGGTGTGCAGTTCTTCATCGACGCGGGAGCCGTGCAGCCGCTCTTCGATCCGGCCGCGCTCGTGCAGCGGCTGAAGGAAAAAGGCATCTACACCATTGCGCGCATCGTCGTCTTCAATGATCCGATCGTAGCCCAAAACCGTCCCGATCTCGCACTCAAGGATGTGAACGGGGGGATCTGGCTGGGCTGGAATGGGGCACCCTGGGTCGATCCCTTCCACCGCGAGCTCTGGCAGCCCAATATCGATCTGGCTCTGGAAGCCGCGGCCATGGGATTCGACGAGGTGCAGTATGACTACGTCCGCTTCCCCTCTGACGGCGACCTGAACAATGCTGATTTTGCCGGCGAGTACACCTCGGAAGAGGTGAGAGTGGGAACGATTGTCGAGTTCCTGGAGATGACGCAGGAGCAGCTCCGCCCGACGGGGGTCAAGCTCGGCGCCGATGTTTTCGGCATCATCGCCGTCTATCCGGAAGACCAGGGCATCGGGCAGCGGATGCTCGACTTTGCCGAGGTTGTCGATTTCATCCACCCGATGGTCTATCCGTCCCACTTCAATGAAGGATCGATCGGTGTGGATGGGCACCCGAACAGCTTCCCGTACGAAACGCTGGATATCACCATCGGGTTGGGGCAAGCGAAGATGCCCGGGATGGAGCTCAAGATGCGGCCCTGGCTTCAGGATTTCACGCTTGGCGATCCTCCCTACGGCCCGGAACAGGTTCGGGCTCAGATCGACGCCACGATGGACAACGGCGCCAGCGGATGGATGCTGTGGAACGCCGACAGTGAAGTGACCGTTGGCGCGCTGAATCCCGCCTGATCGGTAAATCACTGGAGCGTCACCAAACTTCACACGGGTCGTAGCAAGATTGCGCATCGTCTTGTATAATCCACAGAGTTCGCTTCAGTCGCGCGTCAATCGCATCCCCTCAATCCAGGACGACACGCAACGCTGAACGCTATTGGCGCAGCTGTTGCGTCAGGGAGGTTCATTCCTATGGTTGTCCTTGTTCGCAGGGGAGTCCAGCGCAATCCGGATCGATTGCAGCGCGAGATGGAGGAAGTCTTTCGCGCGTTGATTCCCCATCGCCCGGCCGTCCAGAGTCATGGCGCCTGGCGACCACCCTTGGAAGTTTTCGAAACGGAGAAGAGTCTCGTCATCCTGGCCGAAATCGCCGGTGTCGACGAACGCGATCTCGATATCGTTGCTGATTCGGGTATGGTGTCGATTCGTGGCCAGCGGCGCGACCGCTCGCCCGACTCGCCGCGACGCTACCGGGAAACCGGTATTGCGTATGGCGAGTTCGTTGCAGACATCTACCTGCCGTTCGCCGTCAACCTCGATCAGGCGTCGGCTGAGTTCGAACAGGGCATGTTGCGTATCGAACTCCCGCGGCATGCCGCACGGAACATCGTGCCGCGCACGATCGATTCTGACCGATAACTTCCAGGAAGGCAGATCCACAATGGTGAAAAAGAAAAAAGATCAGGACGCGCCGAAGCCGAAGAAACAGGTGGAGCCCGGCAGCGTTGCTGCGGGGGCCGCCGAGTCCGGCAACAGCAAGCGCTCCTCGAGGAAACGAACAGAAAAACAGATGGAACAGACAATCACACTCCCGATTCTGCCGTTGCGAGGGACGGTGGTTTTCCCTCAAACGGTCGTGCCGCTGGCTGCGGCCCAGCCGCGCTCGCTCCGCCTGATCGATGAAGTCATGTCGACGAACCGGACTGTTGGCGTGGTAATGCAGCATGACGCCGACCAGGAAGGCGCGGGTCCCGGCGAAATCCATGAAATCGGCACCCTCTCGACGATCCTGCAGATGATGCGTGTGCCAGATGGCAGCGTTCGCCTTGCCGTGCAGGGAAGCGACCGGATTCGCATCGTCGAGTGGGTCTCTGAAGAGCCCTATCTGATGGCCAAGGTGGTCGTCGTGCCCGATGGCGACAGCGGCAGCGTCGAGGTCGAGGCCCTGTCGCGAAACACGCTGGAGCTGTTCCAGCGACTGGTCGAGCTCGTGCCGCACCTGCCGGAAGAGCTGGTGACCGCTGCCCTGAACATCGACGATCCCCAGCACCTGCTCTACATGGTGGCCAGCAATCTGCGGATGGAGCCCAAGGACCGGCAGGAACTGCTGGAAACAGCGAGTTTGAAAGAGAAGCTGGCCTTCCTCAATGCCTTCATCTCCAAAGAGCTGGACGTGCTCGAGCTGGGCAAGAGGATCCAGTCCGAAGTCCAGGAGGAGCTGAGCAAATCGCAGCGGGACTATTACCTGCGCGAGCAGCTGAAGGCGATTCGCCGGGAACTGGGCGAAGAGTCAGAAGCGGAAGCGGAGATCTCCGAGCTGCGCGAGAAGGTGGAAAGCTCGGCGATGCCCGAGGAAGCGCTGCGCGAGGCGAACCGCGAACTCGACCGGTTGAGCAAGTTGCCGCCGGCCGCCGCCGAGTATGGCGTCATCAAAACCTATCTCGACTGGCTGACCAGCCTTCCCTGGAATGTCAGCACCGAAGGGGAGATCGACATCAACCGGGCGCGGGAGATTCTGAATGAAGATCACTACGACCTGGAGAAGGTCAAAGCGCGCATCCTGGAGTATCTGGCGGTTCGGAAGCTGAAACTGGACCAGTTGGCCGCGATTCCGGAAGAGGAGCGGGACGAGTCGCACAAGATTCTTCACCGCGAACCGATTCTCTGTTTCGTTGGTCCTCCAGGTGTGGGCAAGACGAGTCTGGCCCAGTCGATTGCCCGGGCGCTCGGTCGTGAGCTGACTCGCATGTCGCTGGGTGGCGTGCGGGACGAAGCGGAAATTCGCGGACACCGGCGGACCTATGTCGGCGCCATGCCGGGACGCATCATTCAGGCGATCCGCCGGGCAGGATCGAACGATCCGGTTTTCGTTCTCGACGAAGTCGACAAACTAGGCTCAGACTGGCGCGGAGATCCATCCTCCGCTCTGCTGGAGGTGCTCGATCCTGAGCAGAACGACACCTTCCGCGATCACTATCTGGATGTGTCGTTCGATCTGTCGAAGGTGATGTTCATCGCCACGGCCAACATGCTGGACACTATTCCGGCGCCGCTGCGCGACCGGATGGAGATCATCGACCTGGCCGGGTACACCGATGACGACAAGCTCAACATTGCTCGCCGCTTCCTGATTCCCAAGCAGATGCGGGCCAACGGGCTCAAGGACCAGAAACTGACCTGGAAGGACGATGCCGTTCTTCAGATCATCCAGCACTACACCCGGGAAGCGGGTGTCCGAAACCTGGAACGAGAGATCGGCACCGTTTGCCGCAAGATCGCCACCAAGATCGCGTCTGGCGAGAAAGCGCCGAAGCAGGTGACCGTTGCCGGCGTTCGCGAGTATCTTGGCCGGCCACGATTCTTCTACGAAGAGCTCGCGGCGCGAACCAGTCAGCCTGGCGTGGCGATCGGGGTCGGTGTGACCGGCGTCGGCGGCGACATCATGTTCATCGAAGCCACCCGGATGACCGGCAAAGGTTCGATGCAGGTGACCGGCCAGCTCGGCGACGTGATGAAGGAATCGGCGCACGCGGCGATGTCGTATGTCCGCTCCCGGGCGGGCGATCTGGCTATCGACCCGGAGTTCTTCCAGGCCAGCGATATCCATATCCACGTGCCGGCCGGCGCCATCCCCAAAGATGGTCCTTCGGCAGGGGTGGCGATGACGACGTCGCTGATATCCCTGCTGTCGAAAGTGCCGGTGCGCGACGATGTGGCCATGACCGGCGAAATCACCCTGCGCGGCCAGGTGCTGCCGGTGGGTGGGATCAAGGAGAAGGCGCTGGCGGCCCAGCGGGCGGGAATCTCACGCTTCGTGCTGCCGCTGAGGAACGAAGTCGATCTCGACGATCTGCCCAAGGAGCTGAAGGATCACATGACCTTCATTCCGGTGCGTACGATGGACGAGGCGCTGGCGGCCGTGATGCCGGAGGAATTCCAGCAGCGGCACCGCCGGGAGGATGGGTTGGTGGTGGCTTCGGCTCCCCAGTCCCAGGAGATCGCGGCCGGCGCTGCCCGGTAGCCATCAAGACCGATCTGGCGCAATACGAACACCCGGGTTTACGCCCGGGTGTTTCGCTTTTTCTGTGGAGGCTCGATCTCGAAATCGGCTGTTTCCAGAAAATCGGGGTTCGAGCGCAGCCAGATCGCATCGATCACCCCATCGTCGTTGATGGAGAAAACGAACGCGACCTTCACTGTGCCACGATGAACCCATGCGGCGCCTGGTGCTCCGTCGATCCAGACCAGACGCGCCGCCTGCGACCGTCCGGAGAACTGTCCCGCCACATTGCCAGCGCCGACCAGCTCGGGACTCGAGCCGAGTTGTTGCGTCGCCGCGTCAGCGCGCAGCACCGCGTTCGGCGCCAGGGTGGCGATCAAACGGTCGAGGTCGCCGCTCAACGCGGCATGCAGAAAGGCTTCGATCACCGCGTGGTGCGATCGCTCGACTGCCTGCGACGGCGCCCCGCCGGCGGAGACCTTCTGGCGAGCGCGACTGCCAAGTTTGCGGGTGGCCTGGGGCGAGCGGTCGATGATCGCGGCGATCTCCTCGAACGGTAGCCGGAAGAGGTCGTGCAGGATGAATGCGGCTGTTTCCAGGGGGGAGAGTCTGTCGATGGCGTGGCTGAGTGCGTCGTAGACCGATTCCTCGAAGAGGACCGCTGACTCCGCGGACGCTTCCGTTGCGATGCTGACAGCAGCTGGTGTGTCGATCGGCACTTCGCGCCGGGTGGAGCGGGCGCGGATCTGGTCGAGGGCGATGCGAGAAACGACGACCGTCAGCCAGGCGCTGAGATTGGCGATTTCCGTCTGGTTGGCCCGATCGAGCCGGAACCAGGCTTCCTGTACGGCGTCGTCAGCTTCATGGACCGATCCGAGAATACCGGCGGCGACGGCTCGCAGTCGTGGCCGCTCGTTCTCGAACCGGGCGGCAATATCGTCGCTGGCTGTCACGTTGCTCATTTCCCCGGGGCGAGATTCGTCGAGTCGAGGTCGCCACCACGTGGGTGGGACATCGTGAACGGATGTGGCCGTTCAATCCTACAGGAAGCGACGAATCGTCCTGGCTAGACGCTGACTGGCTCGTTGACCGAAGCGCGGGCGGCGGCGATGAGCGCGTCGAACGGTTTGCGCTGCTGTTCGTAGCGATCCTGCATCATCTCCGGATGCCACTGGACGCCGACGACAAAGGTCGAGTCGGGCCGGCTGATCGCTTCGATCACGCCATCGGGAGCCATCCCATCGATCGCAAGCCCTTCGCCGAGCTCCTTTGCCGACTGATGGTGCAGGCTGTTCACGCGCAGGGAGGAGGCGCCATACATCTCCGCTGTTCGCGATCCAGGCGTCAGCGCGACGTCATGGGAGTCGTCGCCGCCCGGCACCCCGACCAGGTGCTGCCGGTGGGGAAGAGGACTCTCGACCTGATCGGCGATGTGCTGATGGAGGGTTCCGCCAAAGGCGACATTGAGCACCTGGATACCCCGGCAGATGCAGAGGACTGGTTTGTCCGCCGCCACCGCCGCTCGCATCAGCTCGAGCTCGAACGAATCGCGTTCCTCGTCCAACCCATAGGTTTCATCGTGGACGTCGCTATCACCAAACAGCGCCGGATCGAGGTCTGCGCCCCCCGAGAAGATCAATCCATCGACGAGATCCAGCAGCCCATCGAGCGAGCTCGCGTGAAGCGGCAGGATGACCGGCACCCCACCGGCCGCTTCCACCGCTTTTGTGTAGTCGCTGGAAAGCCGGTAACGATGCACCGTTCCATAGGCGGCGTCTTCGACTTCCGGTCCTGACGTGATGCCGATGACAGGGGCTCGCTTCATAGGTGTTTCTCGTGGTGACAGGGCGGTTCGGCGTGATGTTCATCACGTAGAGCGCAGGGTACGGGAACCAGGATGCAAAGGCAAGGACTCACACATCCCATCGGGAAGCCCAACCTTCATGATCAGCCGGAAGTCATTTGAATCGAGTCTGACATCCTTCTTGAGAGGATGACGATTCCGGTGATACCGGTAGCGACAAGCGCGAGCGAAATTGAGCCTTCGGCATTGTCGACAATGTCGGTAACACAGCTACTGGAACGTGAAGCGGTCGGTGTGAGAAACCATGCGTCACCCGACCAGCATGCCGGTGTGTCCCTCAGCAGGAGCACCGCGAGACTTGCCCCCAACGTGACGAATGTCCAGAGCGCGAGCGTGGCGTTGGCGGGTTGCCGCAATTCTGCTCTCCATACCTTTTCGCGGCCGGCTTGCCAGATCAGGAGAACCGCAGGGAGAATAAAGAGGAAACCAACACCGCTGAAGATCGTGGCCAGACCGATGAGGCCGATGACCAGCGCAGCGCCAACCACGACGGATCGCGCCGCCTGCGGATGGAGCAGCCAGACCGCGCCGATCGCGATCAGGAATGGGGCAAGCACCGCGGCGGCGAATCCAAGCAACCCGATTGCCGCCGCATGTGCCGATTCGAGGGACCGGGAGAACCTCCCCGTGGCGAACAACACGATGACAGCCAGAAGGAGTCCAAACATCGCTGTCGCGAGCGTGAGGAATCGGTTCGAATCGGCTGCATTGCTCGCCTGACGCCGTATGGAGTCGGCTTCTTCTCGATGGGTCATGGCAATTCGAAAGTGGCGTGTACTGATGGGGACGCGAGGGAAAGATTCTCTTCACACAGTATACTGGGAGAAACACGGCAAAATGCCTCACAGAGCGGCCAAAATTGGCCCGCAAATGGCCTTGACACTCATTTCGGAACCTGCGTATACTGTCCCCTGCGGTTGGCGAAGAGCCGACGCGCGCTGAGATTTCAGCGTGGGCAGGATGACCGGGAGGGTGCCGCCTTTGTAGATCGTCTGAGACGATCAAACGCTTGGCCGATATGTCGGCCGAGGGCTGCGGTATCCGCCTCGAATGAGGCGGTCTTTTTTGTCCGAGTCTGAATCTCG
>JAHBVL010000016.1 GCA_019637585.1 Thermomicrobiales bacterium
TCCATACCAGAGTTGTGCCCCGCTGTCACCTTAATGAATAATCCGGGCTAGCGAATCTCGAACGAGACCGACTCGAGAAGATCGCTCCCGATCACGATGGCGATCGAGTAGACGCCGCGTTGCGCGCCGCCGAACTGAAACGCAAAGCTCACCCATTGCGAACCAGCGGACGGCGGCGGAGTCTGGTCCACCCAGCTGATCGGATTGTTGTCTTCGTCACGCCAGACTGCGCTGACCACTTGCCCCGGCTGGATGTTGGCGATCCGGGCCACGGCATAGACGGTCTGGTTGCTGCTGGCCGACACCAACTGCAGCGTGCTTCCCGGTGAACCGTCCGGATCGATCGAGCTGGCCAGGGCCAGATCGGAAATACCGGCGTGTGGTGTGACGGAGGGCATCGGCGAGGCGTCTGGTGTGCCGAAGGTGGCGGCAAAATGCGTTTGCTGGGCGCCCGGCAGCTGAGGTGTCTGCTCTGCTTCCATAGCCTGGAAACGACGGGAATCGCTGGCCGAACCGGAAGAACAGGCTGCCAGGAAACCGATCATCACGATCAACGCCGCAATGCGGACGAACCTGGCGCTAATCGGCCGGAGCCCGGTAGGAGCCGAAAGCGTCCTGGTACTCGTCTCCGACTTCGAGCGCGGTTTTGTGGACATAGATGCGGGTGGTTTGAGGTGAGGCATGTCCAAGGATGGTCTGAACGGTCGATTCGCGTACGCGGCGGCGGACCATTTCCGTCGCCAGTCCATGCCGGAATGAATGCGGCGTGATCTCTGACTCGATATCGAGCTCCCGGCAGAGCTCGGCCACGATATGCTCGACGGTGCGGGCGCTGATGGCGGTTCCGGCCGATCCCGGTTTGTCTCGTCCGCTGAACGCCGGCAGTGGTCCGGCGCCGCGCGCTTCGTCACCCCGCGCTCGCCAGTATTGCACCAGAGCCTGAGCCGTCTCAACGTCGAAATGAACCGTGCGGCTCTTTCCTCCCTTGGCCCGGAAGATATGAGCGGTGCCGTCTTGCAGGTCGACGTCCCGTCGCCGTAGCGCGCAGAGCTCCGACACCCGGACCCCCGTGCGGTACAGAAAGAGGATCATCGCCCGAATCTTTAAACGGCGAAGCTCCAGATGTGGTTTCTCGACCGGCTGTCCATTGCGCACCGCGTCGACAATTCGCTCCAGATCGGAGAGCTTCACATCGGGCGGCGGCGGCGTGAAGCGGGGCATCATCGCCGAAATGCGCACGCGAAGCCGGTCGGTGGCCAGCGAGGGGTGAAGATCGTATGCCGCGATGTAGGCGCAGAATTTCCGGACCGCCGAGAGATTGTTCTGGGCCGTCCGCATCTGCGACACCTCTTCCGGGGTGCGGATGTCGTTCGGCACGAGCAGCGACGCGAACGAGGTCACATGATCGGCGGTGATGACGGTCACCGACGCCATCGCCGGGTTGATGCCCTCGTACTGCTCGAGATGCCGCAGGAACTTGTCGATGCCATGCCGGTAGGTTTTCTTGGAGCGCGGCGCCAGTCGCATATCGCCAAAGAACATCTCGACCGCCGTGGCGATCGTGACACCACCCTCCCGGGCATGATTGGTGAGGTCTTCCGCCGATCTGGCTCGTGGCTGGGCTTCGATGGACATCTGGGATGGGTGCTCCGGCAGGTTCGAACAGACATTCTGTACGTACAGACTGTACGGGTATGCGTCCACGGAGTCAAGGCACGGTCCAGCGATTACACTTCTCCCCAACGGAACTCTGTCGAGAATAGGAAGTGAGCCCTGTCCGTGGATATCGCGATTCAGCTCTATACGGTGCGAGACCGCACAGCGGTGGACATGCTCGGGACGCTGGAGCTGCTTGCGGCTCTCGGCTACCAGTCGATCGAATCCGCAGGCTACGGAAACTCGAATCCCGCGGCAATGCGTGCGGTTCTCGACCAGACCGGCATGACCGCAGTATCCGCGCATGTTTCCCTCGACCGGCTGGTCGATGAGCGGGCACAGGTGATCGAAGAGATGCACACGCTCGGTGTCCAGCAGATCATCGTTCCCTGGCTGGCTCCGGAGCGCCGCACCGCCGCCTACACCACGACATTGATCGCTCACCTGAACGAGCTGGCTCCCGCTCTGGGCGAAGAAGGCTTCACCTTCGGCTATCACAACCATGAGTTCGAATTCACACCGCTGGAAGACGGCAAAACGATCATGGAACGGGTCATCGCCGAAACGGATCCGTCTCAGGTCCTGCTGCAGATCGATCTCGGCTGGGCGCAATTCGCCGGGGCCGACCCGGTCGCACTGATCGAGGAGAACGCGGGCCGGGTGCCGACTCTGCACTGCAAAGATCTGGCGCCAGACAACGGTCCCATCACCACTGGCGACGGGATCCTGGCCTGGGGCGAGATCATCGCGGCGGGCCGTCAGGCGGGAACACGCTGTCTGATCGTGGAAAACGACCAACCGGGCGACGACTCGCTCGACGACGCAGCCAGATCGCTCACGAATCTGCAGCGGCTCCTGACCGCCTAGCCCAGATTGTTCATTGCCCGCATTGGTGCCCGCACGTAGAGATGTGTGCGGGCATCATCCGCCATCCGCCAAACCCGCCCGGCCGTAACGGGCCGGGCTCACAGTGCCATGGTCCTTCGGACCAGGCCCCGGCAGGGGCATCGCACCGTGAGCGCCGCCGTTTACGGCGTCGCGGTCCCGCGGAGATCGCGCTCTGCGACCGGTTGATCGCCAATCCCCACCCGCTCCATGGCATCGTCCCGAAGCGCCAGAAGGCGATCCGACCAGCGGACCGGGTAGGCGGGCGGGTTGTCGAGCGCGTGGTAGGGAGCGAGGAGTCTACCGAGTTCCGCGGCGGCGCGGTTCCGGATCGTTTCCAGAGGCTCTACCGCATCCTCGGTCAGCGCACCTTCCCGCATCACCTCGACGAGGAGGGGTCGCCCCTCCTCGGGCGTGGATTCCTCGCTCAGCTGGATAACGTCTTCTTCAAACGCTCCGATCCGCACAACTTGTTTGATCCCTGGCCAGGTGCTCTTCTCTCCAGCGATTTTCACTGGCGGCTCGCCACCCTCGACCCAGACCAGCTTGAACACGCCACCTAGCGCGGTCCCTTCCGATTTGTGCAGGATCGAGCCATTTCCCGTCGAGAGCGATGTGCCGGCGCCGAATCCATCGATCGGCGCGCCGGTCGACACCAGATCGCGAATCTTCCACTCATCGAGATCGCCGCTGACCAGAATGCGAACATCGTTCAGACCAGCGTTGTCGAGCATCCGCCGAACGGTGACGGCATCGGCGGCTAGATCGCCGCTGTCCAGTCGCACCGAGGCGAGCCGGTGCCCCGACCTCGCTGCTTCGAGCTGAGCAACCTCGATCGCGGTTTCAGTCGCCGCGTGGACATCGTAGGTGTCGAGGAGGAGACTGTAACGCTCGATCGACGACGCGACCGCCGCAAACGCTTCCCGCTCGGTGGGAAAGAGCTCGACCAGGGCATGAGGGATCGTGCCGGAGGTCGGAAGACCATACCGATGGGCCGCATCGACAAAGGAGGTGCTGCTACACCCGCCGATGATTGCCGAGCGAGCAGCAAGATGGGGCGCCTGGGCGCGGCGAAAGCCGAACTCGGCAACCGTGCGGCCGGCGGCGGCATGAACCAGACGGCTGGCCTTTGTGGCGATTAGGGTGGAGACGCCGATCGTATGCAGCAGCACCGATTCGAGCATCAGCGCTTCCCGGAAGGGGCCGGTCACGCGCATCAGCGGTTCGTTGGCGAACGCGATCTCGCCTTCGCGAATGGCGTGGATCGAACCGGAAAAGCGCGAACGGGCCAGCTCCGCCAGAAACGCGTCGTCGAAATCGCCAGTCGAGCGCAGATAGGCGATATCTTCGGCACCCAACCCCCAGCCGGCCGCCAACCCGAGCGCGATGTCGAGCCCGGCCACCAGCAGATACGCACCTCCGAAGGGGAGGCGCCTGGTGTAGAGATCGAAGGTCACAACCGGATTGTGCCCGGTTTTCCAGCTCACATAGGCGGAATCGATGTGATATCGATCGACCAGCAACCCGCCATTCGTCGCACCCGCCAGCATCGTTCTTCTCGCGGCATGGTTCTCACCGGTTCACTCGAACCCGGTTTCTCCAAGTCTCTCATTTTTGCGGACGGGCACGCGCCAACCCGGACTATTCAATAGGGCACTGCTCTGTGTTTGTCTGTAGTCGCAGACCCCCGTGTCTGCTTTCTCAGGGGACGCAACGCATCCTTTGGCGGCGACTTCTCGTCACGTGCCGATGCAGGGTCGCGGTGCTTGCGCATGAGGATGGTGGCGAGCGATCGCAGCGTCGCCCATACGAGTGCAGACACGGGGGTCTGCAGCTACATGGCGATGAGATCGCTGCCAAAGGTCGTGTTTATCACCTAATGAACAGTCCGTGTCAGGAGAGGCTATTTCAGCGTTGGCAAGGTGCTTCCGGACAGCTCACGAGAGGGCTGACTCATCTGAGCGCCGCGCAGGGCGATCTCGGGACGGGTCAGGCGTCCGGGCGGAGGTGATGTTCGCGGCTGTGACGGGGTGGATGACGGCTGCTCCGCCGGTTTGGGTTCGGCGTGCGGGCGTTCCTGCGGTTGTCGCTGCTGCCGTTTCGGTTCCGGTCGTGTGGCCACGAAAACCAGAAACACCGCAGCAATGACCAGGCTGACGGAGATCACCGTCGTCATGCTGTTCCCCTCCCGTACAAAGACCCACCATCGGCGGCGGTCTGCAACCCGCCACTCTCTGGAACGAACCTGATTCAGGATCGGTTCCGCTGAGTCACGGGCCGGCAGACCGGGAGGTTCACATGCGAATGCCCGCAGCTCGCCAGGCACTCTCGATGACGCCTGCGACGGACGAGGCTCCGTCGCCAGGCGACGGGTGGTACTGCGTGACAACCGCCCCGGTTGTCGTGTCGACCAGCCGGCTGCCGTCCTCCCCGTCGATCTCGTGCAACCGGACGACGTGAGGCGCCTGCAGACGGGCGTAGAGGTCGGGAAGAGCAGCGGGAGCATCGAGCAGCAGAATCATCAGATCCGCGGTCGATGCCTCGAGACCCAGCCAGACCCCCAGTTCCCGGGGCGGGGGTGGGTCGTACGAGCGATAGCGGATATCCGGATGGGATTCGTCGAACGCGAACACCGCCGCCGAACCCTCCGCTTTCATCTGACCGATGACGGCGTCGTTGCGCCGCTCCTCGAGAAAGACCACGTCGTGGCCCCGATCGATCAGCGCGCGAACGAGCGCACGATGCGTCAGCGCCCGCGGATTCCGCCAATCCGATCGAATCGAGCGACCGATGATGACGATGCGCAGCTCCCGGTCGGGGGCCGCGCCATTCAGGTCAGCTGACATACGCCATCAGCTTGGGCGATATCGCTGTCAGACTCTCGTCCAGAACCGACACGAGATCGTCGACCTGGCCGCGGGTGATGATCAATGGGGGCGCGTAGAGGATATGGTCGCCACTGACCCCATCGGCGCTTCCCTGCAATGGATACGAAATCAGCCCGCGCGACTGCGTTTCCAGCGAGATCTGCTTCGATACCCGCAATTCCACCGGGAATGGCGTTTTCGTCGCCCGGTCGGCAACCAGCTCCACACCGGCCAGCAGACCGATACCCCTGACATCGCCGATGATCTCGTGACGCTCCATGAGCTGACGAAGCGACTGCTGGAAGTAGGCGCCAGTGTCGCGGGCGTTCTCGATGAGGTTGTTGTCCAGGATATAGCGCATCACCGCCACACCCGTGGCGCAGGACAATGGATTCCCTGACGCCGTATGTCCGATCACGAACGAAGCGCCCCGCTGGCGAACCTCGCCAACGATCTCGGGAGACGTGATCACCGCGCCCAGCGGCGTGTATCCACCGGAGATCCCCTTGGCCGTGGCGATGAGATCGGGTTTGACGCCCCAGTGATCGATTCCCATCTTCATGCCGGTGCGGCCAAATCCGCTCATCACCTCATCCGCGATGAAGAGCACGCCGTAGCGATCGCAGATTTCCCGGATCGTCTGGAAATAGCCATCGGACGCCGGAGACGCGCCGAGGGTGGCGCCGACCACTGGCTCCGCAACGAACGCCGCAACGTTGTCCGCGCCAACCTGCTTGATCACATATTCGAGCTGATGCGCGCAGCTGAGATCGCATTCCGATCCATTTCGGTTGCACTGGCTCCGGTAGGCGTGGCACGCGGGTATGTGTTCGGTGTGCATCAGATTGGGCGCGTACTTGGCCCGGCGGGCGGCATTGCCGCCGGCGGCGAGCGTGGCGAATGACCCACCGTGGTAGCTGCCCCACCGGCCGATGATCATGTGCCGCGTGCCGTTTCCCCGGTCGCGATGGTATTGAATCGCCATCTTGATCGCGTTCTCCACCGCTTCCGAGCCACCCGAAACAAACCAGACCTTGCCGAAGCCCTCCGGGGAGAACTCCTCCACGATGAGCTGGGCGCACTCTTCTACGGCTCGTGTGGAAAACGCATGAGTCGGCGAACAGGCGATTTTGGACAGCTGTTCGGTGATCGCGTCGACCACTTCGGGCACGCCATGCCCGATCGCCGTCACCGCCGACGAACCTCCCGAGCCGTCGATGTAGCGATTGCCATCCTCATCAAAGAGGTAGATGCCCTCGCCCCGCTCGACGATCGGCAGATCGGCATGCATGTCCCGGTGAATGACGCGTGTACGTTCCTGATCGATGACCATGTGGTTCTCCCTCGGACGGCTCAGTCGTTGGGTGAATCATACGCGGAGGGCCTCACCCCCCGGCCCCCTCTCCTTCACAGGAGAGAGGGAGATTGGCGACTCCGACGATTCGTGATCCATCGTTCACCCTCTCCTTCAGGGGAGAGGGGGAGATGCTTTCAGTCGCCCGGGGCCAGGACGTGTCCGGTTTCGTCATGTTCGGGACGCGGCGTACCTTCAATGCGAAGGTCGGGCAACCAGTTCAGCCATGAGGGCAGGTACCAGTTCCAATTGCCGAGCAACCGCATCGCGGCCGGCACCAGGATCGAACGGACGATGGTGGCGTCAATGGCGATCGCCACCGCCAGGCCAAAGCCCATCTGCTGCAGTGAGGACAACTGCCCTGCCGCGAACCCGGAGAAGACCACCACCATGATCGCGGCGGCGCCGGTGATCAGCTTGGCGGTCAGCTGCAAACCGGTGGCCACGGCATGGGTGTTGTTGCCGGTCAAATCGAACTGTTCCCGGATACGGCTGATCAGGAAAACCTGGTAGTCCATCGAAAGACCAAAGAGCACGCAGAAGAGCATCAACGGCAGCCACGCTTCGATCGTCGGCGTCTGCGTGAATCCGAAGAACCCGGCGCCGTGACCTTCCTGGAAGACGAGCACCAGGAGACCGTAGGCCGCTCCGACCGAGAGAAGATTCATCACGATCGCCTTGAGCGGAATGACGATCGACCGGAACGCGATCATCAGCAGGATGAAGCTGAAACCGAGCACGAAGGCGAAAACCCACGGCGTGCGCTGGTCGGTCAGATCGAAAAAGTCCTGGTTGAACGCGGTGTCGCCGGTGACATACACGCGCGCGTCCACGCCGTCGAACGCAGCCGGCACCAGGTCGGACCGCAGCACCGCCAACGCGTCATACGCGGCTTCGGCGTTCGGATCGGCCTCCGAGAAAACCTGGAAATGCGCCAGATCGTTCTCCGGACTCCACATCGTGTCGCCGGCTGATGCGAATCCGGCCTCAGACGTCAGCGAGCTCTTCAGCGTTTCGATTGCGGCATTGACGTCGTCTGTGTTTTCGGCATCGACGACGATATCGAATGGTGAGAGCCGGCCAGCCGCGAACTTCTCATCGAGAACCATGAAGGCGGTTTTGACGTCGCTCTCAGGCATGGTGGCGAACCCTTCGAATCCCTTGTTCATGTTGAAATAGGGAATCGACAGCGCCACCAGCAATCCGCCGGCCAGCAGCACACATGGCCAGGGGTGCGTCATGACCACACGGGAGACTCGTCCCCAGAAGCCTTTGTGAATGAGCTCCGCATCCTTCTTATAGGCAGCTGCGACGGCCGCATCGTCATATTTGAACCGGCGGGGCCAGTCGAGCTTGTTGCCGAGCAGACTGATGATCGCCGGAATGAGCGTCATCACCGCCAGCACAGCCACGATCACAACCAGAATCGCCCCTGTACCAAGCGACTGAAAGATCGAGTTCGGCATGATGAAGAGCCCGAGCAGCGCAATGACCACGGTCAGACCCGAGAAGAGGACGGCCTTGCTGGCGGTGCCGCCGGCTTCCTCGATCGCATCGAGTTTCGACCGGCCGTGGCGGCGTTCTTCCCGATATCGCTCGACGACGAAGAGGGAATAGTCGATGCCGACCGCCAGACCGATCAGGGTGATCATGTTGGTGACCAGGAAGGACAGGTCGCGGAAGTTGCCGATGAACGCCGCCAAACCGATGGCCACAAAGATCGCCACCAGCGCCAGCACGATCGGCACGAACGCCGCCACGATGGCGCCGAAGACGACAATCAGGATGATGAAGGCGATCGGGATGCCGATCCCTTCGCCGCGTTGTAGGTCCTGCTCCGAGATCTCGTTGAACGCCACATTGAGCGACATCGACCCGACGCTGATCACGTCGATCTCATCGGTGGCGTGCTGGTCGAGGACGTCGAGATAGTCGTCGCTGTGATCGCTGACTTCATCAAGCGAACCAACCAGCGTGACCGGCACAATGACGGCGCTGCCGTCCTCGGCAACCAGTCCCTCCGCTTGCGAAGCGACTGCCGGGTCGTCCGATTCCGCGAACTCGTAGTAGCTGATTACGGAATCCGGATCGATGAACTCAGTCTGGCCGCGCAGATCCGCCACCACGCCATCGACAACAGCCCGAAACGCCGGATCGTCGGCCGTCACCGAATCGGATGTGATGACCACCGTCTCCCGCTCGGGATCGGGATATTGCATCCGCTCTTCGAGCAGGTGCAGACCGGTCACCGAATCCTGATCGGCGTAGCTTTCGAAATCGGTCGTCAATGCGTCGCCGAGCCATGTCGCGGTCGACGCGCCAGCGACGACCATGGCGATGATCCAGCCAAGAATGACCCACCAGGGTTTTTCGGCACTCCGTCTGGAAATGCCAGAAGTCGACAACAATGCCATGTGATTCCCCCTGAACCAACGGTCAGACAGCAACTCAGTCAATCGCTGCGCTGAACGTTCACTTATCCTATGGTCGGTCTGGAGTGGAGTCAATCGACACCGCGCATCACTTTTTCGTGCGATTTTCAGGAGAAGCGGCCAGTGAACGACCAAGCGGCGAACTCGAAAACTCGCTTGCTTCTGCTGAATCGCGATCTCATGGCAGGAATCGCGGTAACCAATGCCGCGAAGACGCTCGACCTGCGTGTCGATCGCGCGACAAGTGCGTCGGAACTGGTGGAACGGTGGAGTTCGGCGAAAGAGCAGGTCGCGGTCGTCGTGCTCGACCTGAACATGCCGGTCGAGTGGGACGACCTCGCCGAAATGCTGACTGGAGCCGAGGGCGATCCGCCGGTGATCGGATTCGGCCCGCATGTCGATGTCGAGGGACGGCGAGCCGCGAAACAGGCCGGTCTGAAGCGGATCTATTCCAACGGTGACTTCCACCGGCAGATGGGCGAGATCATCGCCCGGTACGCAGGAATCGATCCCCAACACTGATCTTCGCCTGACCGCGGATTGTCCCTCACCCCCGACCCCTCTCCCGACCGCGGGATATCCCTCACCCCCAACCCCTCTCCCGACCGCGGGATATCCCTCACCCCCGACCCCTCTCCCGACCGCGGGAGAGGGGAGAGGGTCTCCTTCTTCGCGACGTCTTGCTCGCCGTCTTCCCGTCTTGCCGTCTTGCCGTCTTGCCGTCTCCGTCCTCACCCTGCCCTCTCCCGACCGCGGGATATCCCTCACCCCCGACCCCTCTCCCGACCGCGGGAGAGGGGAGAGGGTCTACTTCTTCGCGACGTCTTGCTCGCCGTCTTCCCGTCTTCCCGTCTTGCCGTCTCCGTCCTCACCCTGCCCTCCCCCTTTGCCAATCCCCTCTCACCTCGTACCATTCCTCCACGACACTCGCGCGTGAGAGAAATGAGTTCCATCCATGCGGTCATCGGCTCATACGGTCATCGTCGGTGCAGGAATCGTTGGGGTTTCGGCGGCGTGGGAACTGGCGAAACGGGGACGATCCGGGATCCTGGTCATCGATCAGAAACCGCTCTTTCGGACCGGCGGCTCCACGTCCCATGCGCCGGGAGGCGTGTTTCAGAACAACCCCAGTCGCACGGTGTCGACACTGGCCCAGTGGACGGTCGATACCTTCATTGATGTGTCGGACGAAGGCTCCCCGACCTACTTCCCGGTGAGCAGTCTGGAAATCGCCACCACGCGGGAGCGGTGGACCGATCTCCACCGCAAAGCCGGTTACGCCACAAGCTGGGGACTCGACGCCCGGTTGCTCGATCCGGATGCAACGGGACAGCTCCTTCCCCATCTGAATACCTCGCTCATCTACGGATCGATCCAGGTGCAACGGGACGGCATCGTCCGCGCTGTGCCGACCGTCGAGCGAATCGCGCGCCGGGCCGAAGCACTGGGGGTCGAATTCGCCGGTGAAATTACTCTGACCGGTGTGCGAATCGAGCGGGGCCGCGTGGTCGGGATCGACACCGACCGCGGACCGATCGCCTGCGAACGAGTCGTCCTTTGCACGGGAATCTGGGGACCGCTGGTCGGCGAGATGGCCGGCATCCGGGTGCCGATTCAGCCATGCGCTCACCCCTATGTCCGGAGCGCGCCGCTGCCCCAGCTGAGGGGGTTGGTCGAAATCGAGCAGCCACTCTGGCGCCACCAGGACCACTCGATGTACCTCTGGCAGGATGGCGACCGTCTGGGCGTCGGCAACTACCAGCACGAACCGCATCTCGTCCTATCGCGGGCAATCCGCAACGAGCTCGCCTCTCCCGCCGAACTCCCCTTCGATGCGTCGATGATCGAACCAGGCATCCGCGAAGCCGAGCGCCTCCTGCCGAAACTGGCCGGGTTCCCCATCGAGGACCGGGTCTATGGGATGTTTTCATTCACGCCGGATGGCAACGCACTGATCGGAGAGGTATCCGGGACCCGCGGGCTCTGGTCGGCCATGGCCATCTGGGTCACACACTCGGCCGGATCGGGCCGGCTCCTGGCTGAACTGATGGAGGAAGGCGCGGCCGAGCTCGACTGGCGTGATGTCGACGTCAACCGCTTCGCCGAGCATCAGGCAACCTGGTCGTATGTGGAGACGCGAGGCGGCCAACAGTACCGCGAGGTCTACGACATCATTCACCCCCGTCAGCAGATCAGCGAGCCCCGACGGCTCCGCCGGGCGCCCTGGTACGAGCGGCAGCTCGATCTGGGAGCGGTGTTCGCCGAATCGAACGGCTGGGAACGTCCGCAGTGGTATGAAGCGAACGACGACCTGCCCCGCCCGCTGTATGGAGCCGCGCGCGACAGCTGGTCGGCGCAGGAATGGTCGCCAATCTGCGCGTCTGAGCATCTGGCCACGCGCTCGGCGATTGGGTTGTTCGATATGAGCACTTTCATGCGCATCGAGCTGGAAGGCGCGGATGCCCTCCCAGCGCTGGAACGCCTGACCTGCAGCCGAGTCGACCGCCCAGTCGGCAGGGTGACCTACAGTCTGCTGCTCAATGAACGAGGCGGCATCGAAAGCGACGTAACGATCGCCCGGCTGGCGGAAGACCGGTTCATGATGATGGCCGGTAGCGCCAGCGGACCGCGTGACCTGGCCTGGGTTCGCCGGCAGACCCAGGATTTCGAGCGGCTCCACGTGGCAGATGTCACGTCAGCATGGTGCGCTCTTGGCGTCTGGGGACCGAACGCGCAGACGTTGATCGACAACATCGGGGAAGGCGTGGCGCTCGACGAGCTCCCCCCATACCAAATCCAATCGATCATCATCGCCGGAATCCCGGTGCTGGCGATGCGCATGTCCTACGTCGGCGAAAACGGTTTGGAGTTGCATACAACAACAGAATTCGGCGGCGCGCTCTTCGAGGCGATCTGGAACGCCGGCGAGGATCTGGGCATCGTCGCTGCAGGCGGCGGCGCAATGGATACGCTCCGTCTCGAAGCGGGATACCGCGCCCTGGGGACTGATCTGCGGGGCGAATACACACCCTTCGAGGCAGGATTGGGATTCGCCGTCGACCGATCGCGCCAGAACTCCATTGGGGCAACCGCTCTCGCGGACCGGCCCATCCGGAAATGTCTCACCAGCCTGGGGTTCGACGATCGAGGCGTGATGCCACTGGGCAAGGAACCGGTCTTCGCCGGCGAATCGCTGGCCGGATATGTCACCAGCGCCGGGTTCGGATACACCGTTGGGTGCGGTATCGCCCTCGCCTATCTGCCCACCGATCTCGATCCGAACACGCCGCTTTCCTTTGAATACTTCGGGCAACGGTACCCGTTGCGCAGACTGAGCGAGCCACCCCTGCCGAAACCGTCGATGAGGGAAAATCGCCCACTTTCGCACTGATCCCTGCGGGGGATGCCGCTCCGCCGTTGTGGGTCGCCGCACAACGACGCGCTTCAACGCCATCTCCCCGGCGTTGCGATGCAAGCCGGGACGGTTCGTGCCAGAGAGATACCCATTTCAGGAGAAATTTGGGTATCCTGTGAACAGTCAAGTGCGAAGGAGCACGACAATTTCACTTGTGCGGACGCTGACCAGACAGACTTTCCTCCGGGCCTCCGCTATTGCGGCCGCTGCAGGGTTGTGCCGGACACGAGTTGGGTCATTCGTCGCTGACGCGCTCGCCGACGAGCACGATCCCGATACGCTGGTTCGAACCCTCAAACCCTCCGATCTCCCGAGCGACTGGAAACTTCCCGCCCACACCGGCCATGTCGTCGACTATCAGGTCAGTGAGTGGAATCAGTACCTGATCCAGGGCGAATCAGACCGGGCCGCGGACTACGGCATCACCTTCACCGTTGTCGATGCCGGACTCGATCCCGAAGCGTCGCTGGCGGGTATCGAAGAACTGATGGCGGGCGGGGTCAACGTGCTGAACTTCACCGCCGTCGATCCCCGATCCGCAGCCGACAGTATCGCCGCTGTTGCCTCGGAAGGCGTTCCGGTGATCTGTGCAACTTCTGCCGTCGACGGCTGCTCGACCGTCGTCTCGGCGGACAATTATGGCGCGGCCTTCGCTGTCGGGGTCTGGGCGGGCAACGATGTCAAGGAGCGGCTCGGCGGTTCCGCGGTGGTGCTCGATGTCGGATACGCCGCGCTCGAGAGCACCGTCCAGCGATCGAAGGGGTTTCTGGATGGCATCACCTCGATTCTGGGCGAAGAGCAGGTCACCGCGGTTTCGGTCGACGGCAACGGCCTGAAAGATGTATCCGTCACCGTCGCCACAGAAGTTCTCCTCGAGCAGCCGGATGTCAACGTCATTTTTGGGATCAATGACGATTCGGCCATCGGCGCGCTTCAGGCGTACGAAGCGGCTGGATTCAATCTGGAGAGCCTGCTGGTGGTGGGGTTCGGATGCGACGGCACCGCCTGCAAGGATCTGCTCCAGGAAGAAGGTCCGTACAAGGTATCGGCGGCAACCTTTCCTGAGTATCAGGGGCGCCTGCTCATCGACGCCGGTGTCGCCGCGTTCAACGACGTCGATCTTCCCGACACGCTCGTCGCCCCTTCGGTGCCGATGACCGCGCTCAACCTGAAGCAGTACTACTCGGTCGACGACGACACGTATGTGCCCAACTTCGACGCGATTTCCGCAATTCCGATCGAGCTCATCCGGCGGCACTGACCGACCGTGTAGTGATCTCTGAGGTTCGGCGGTCCGGCTCCGCATCGCTGTGTGCGGCGGACTCCTGTCCCACGCCGCCGCAAATGCCCGAAGTCGCTTTCGCGAGTTGACAATGTTTGCGCATATCTCCAGAATGGCGGAAACAAGCAGGATGGTTCGGCCACGAGGGCGCACATGTCTCCACATTGGCCACACAACAACGATCGACCACCCGGACATACGGGTGGAACGAGCGTGGAACTCGTCTGCCTGGCGGATTCTGGCTTTCGAATCGCCCCAAGATCGGTCGATCGACGCCAGGTGAGACGTTCATGAATCCATCGACATGGCAGGTTCGACAGGAAGGTGCGAGTTTGGGGCTGAGGCTCCGGCACGATCGCGTCCTTCGAGAAGCAAAACAACGCTCATTCCTGGATATTTGGTAGTTCTCGTGGCACGCAGAGGAGGGCTTGCCGCGCTGATGCACTGGTGGCGTTCGATCATCTTCGGGTCACAGAGATCCGAGGGATAAAGGAGAATGTCGTGACGAAACAACGCAACCGAAACCGCTGGTTCGTGCAGATCGGGTTTGCACTGGCCGCGTTCCTGGCATTCAGCCAGATCGCGATCGCCCAGGATTCCTCTCCCACCGCCGCGGAGATGGAAGGGGACGCGATGGTCCGCAGCATGGACCCATCCGCTCTGCCCGACGGCTGGACACTGCCGGAGAAGGTTGGCCACGTGACCAACTATCTGGTGCATGAGTGGTATCAGAACCTGACCAAGGGCGAGCAGGCCCGCGCCGATGAGTGGGGCATCAGCTTCTCCATCAACGACGCCAATCTCGACCTGGAAACCTCCCTTGCCGCTGTCGACGATCTCGTCTCGCAGGGCGTCGATGTCCTGAACTTCACGCCGGTGAACGAGGAAGCGTCCGGCCCGAAGATCACCGAAGTCGCCGCGACGGGTCTGCCCATCATCTGCGAGTCATCGCCGACCGCTGGGTGCACAACCCTCGTCTCAATCGATGACTACGCGGCCGGCTTCAAAGTCGGTGTCTGGGCTGGCAACTACGTCAATGAGAATCTCGGTGGCCAGGCAGTCGTTCTCGATGTCGGTCTGCCGGCATTGACGACGACGGTTGCTCGGTCGACCGGTTTCTGGGACGGTCTCGTCTCGGTTCTCGGCGACAACGCCACGCTCGCCCAGTCGGTTGACGGACAGGGGCTCAAGGACCAGGCAGTGACTGTCTCCGCCGACGCCTTGACCGCGCATCCGGATGTGAATGTCATCTTCGGCATCAATGACGACTCCGCTCTGGGCGGCATGCAGTCGTACGAAGCGGCCGGTCTCGATATGGACGCGCTGCTCGTGGTCGGCTTTGGCTGCGAAGGCAACGCCTGCAAGGACGCTCTTGCAGAAGGCAGCCCGTACAAGGTCTCGGCAGCAATGTTCCCTGAGTATCAGGGACGCCTGCTGATCGATGCCGGTATCGTCGCCTTCAATGGCGTCGAGTTGCCGCCGCATCTGATTGCTCCGTCGACCCCGATCACAGCTGACAACCTCGGCGACTTCTACACCCTCGAAGACGGCGCCTACTCCGCCAACTTCGATGCCATCGCCCAGATCTCTGTCGAAGGCGAGAGCTAGTCGCAATGACCTCGCTGGTGACCGCGTCATGCGGTCACCAGCGTGTTCCAGAAAAGGAGCATGAATGAGCGCTGAAATCTCGACTCCGGCCAGATCGGTCGGTGCATCAGGGCAGAGCTCATTGCAAGACTTCCTCCGCCGCCTCTTCGGCAGCCAGGAAGGGGTGCTCTTTCTCATCGTGGCCGTCCTCTGGCTCTACCTCATGTCGCGGTCCGACGTCTTCTTCACCCAACGCAATATCGGGGTCATGCTGAGCCAGGTTTCCATGATCGCCATCACTGGATTCGGCATGACGATGTTGATGATCGCCCGCGAGGTCGATCTGTCGGTCGGATCGATGCAGGCGTTCGCTGGCGTGACGGCGATGCAGGCGCTCAACGAATCGCACAGCCTGATCGTCGGTCTACTGGCTGCGCTGGCGGTCGGCGCCATCGTCGGGGCGATCAACGCCGGCGCCACACTCGGGCTCAAGATCAGCTCGTTCATCGTCACCCTGGCGATGATGCAGATCGTGCGCGGCCTGGCATATACGAGCACAAACGCCGCCGTTCAGAACGAGCACAAGCTGGCGTCGTTCAAGAAGGTGTTCAACGGCGCATTCATCGAAAACCCCGTTCGTATTCCGAATCCTGTTTTGACGATGGTCATTATCTTCATCATATTTGGATTGATTCTCAGCCGGACGACATTTGGACGATCGATCTACGCAATTGGCGGCA
Source organism: Thermomicrobiales bacterium (assembly GCA_019637585.1). GTDB lineage: Bacteria > Chloroflexota > Chloroflexia > Thermomicrobiales > UBA6265 > JAHBVL01. The sequence goes on from JAHBVL010000016.1 coordinate 16,219, forward strand.
ATCCGGAAGCCGCTGCGCTTTCCGGCATTCCGGTGAATCGGATCAAGGCTATCTGTTTCATCATCACCGGCATGCTGGCCGCACTGAGCGCCTTCATGCTGATCGCACGCATGAATTCCGGACAAAACAACGCCGGTTTCGGCTTCGAGCTCCAGGTCATCGGTTCGGTGCTGCTAGGCGGCGCCAGTCTGGCCGGCGGTAAGGGAACGCTGGTCGGCACCCTCCTGGCCGCGGTTCTGCTTGGGACTGTGAACAACGGCATCGTTCTCCTCGGATACAACTCGAACTGGCAGACTGCCGTGGTCGGTCTGATGATCCTCACCGCGGTTTTCCTCGACACGATGCGCCGCCGCATGACCGGGCAGAGTTAGGAGAACCATGGCGACCACGACCAGCGCCCCCCTTCTCACACTCGCCGGCATTCGCAAGGAGTTCCCCGGCGTCGTCGCATTGGCCGGAGTCAATTTCGAGCTCCTGCCGGGCGAGGTGCATGCGCTTGTCGGCGAGAACGGCGCCGGCAAGAGCACGATGATCAAAATCATCTCGGGCCTCTACCGGCCCGATGCCGGGGAGATGGCGGTGGGCGGAGAGGTTGCCGAGTTCCGGTCACCCGCTGACTCGATTGCCCGGCGCATCAAGGTCGTTTATCAGGAGCTCGACCTGGTGCCGGACATGTCGGTTGCCGAGAATGTTTTCCTCGGCGGCTACCCCAAAACACCGCGAGGCTTGGTCGACTGGGCCGCGTTGAACAGCCGCACCGAGAGCCTGCTGGCCGAGCTCGGTCTCGATATCGACCCGGGCACCCCGGTCGGAGAGCTGCGCGTCGCCGAACAGCAGCTCGTCGAGATCGCCCGAGCCCTGTCGCAACAAGCGCAAATCGTGATCATGGACGAACCGACCTCCGCGCTCAGTCCGGGCGAAGTCGACCGGCTCTTCGCCGTCATCGAACAGCTCCAGCAGCGGGGAGTCGGGATCATTTACGTCTCCCACAAGCTCGACGAGATTTTCCGCATCGCCGACCGCGTCACCGTGTTCCGCGACGGTCAATTGGTGACCACCACGCCAATCGCGGAGACCTCGATCCAGCAGCTGGTGACCTGGATGGTCGGGCGGGAACTGAGCGATCTCTATCCGAAGTCACCCGCGGTCATCGGGGAACCGCTGCTGCGCGTCAGCAACGTTTCCGGACCAGGAATCTACGATCTCTCGCTGACCGTTCATGCCGGAGAAGTGGTCGGTATCTTCGGACTGATGGGCGCCGGCATCAATTCGGTGGGCCGGGTGATCTTCGGAGCCAGTCCGCGCACCGCCGGGCAAGTGACACTGGCCGGGCAGGAGGTTGGGGCTGGATCGCCGGGCGACGCCATGGAGAAGGGACTCGCGCTCCTGACCGAAAACCGCAAAGAAGACGGTCTCGTTCTACCCCTCTCGGTCAAGAACAACATGACCCTCGCCTCCCTGCGCAAGTTCGCCACGTTTGGCTGGCTCTGGCCGCGGCAGGAGATCAAGGAATCGGCCGACTATGTCAACCGCCTCTCGATCAAGACACCGTCGCTCAGGCAGCAGGTCCGCTTCCTGAGCGGCGGGAATCAGCAGAAGGTGCTGATGGCCCGCTGGATGATGCGCGATCCGAAAGTGCTGCTCCTGACCGAGCCGACCCGCGGCATCGATGTCGGTTCCAAGGCCGAGATCTATCGACTGATCGACGAAATGGCCCACCGTGGACTGGGAATTCTCTTTATGTCGACCGAAATCCCGGAGATTCTGGGAATCGCCGACCGGATTCTGGTGATGCGCGAGGGGCGTATCGTGGCGGCGTTCGGCCGGAACGAAGCGACCCAGGAACGGCTGGTGGCGGCGGCCGCTTCTGATCTGAACGACGCGATCGTAGAAGCAGGATAGCAATGAGCAGTGTCTTCGCCTCTCCGCAGGAGAACGGCTGGCAGAAGTGGAAAGCGGTGTGGGCGCGCAACGAAGCGCTGAGCCTGCTGGTGCTGCTCGCCGGGGTCATCGCGCTGTTCATGGTCATCGAACCAACCATGCGCAAGTCGTCCGTCTATTGGGATCTGCTGCGCCAAGTCTCGCCGACGATGGTCGCCGCCGTCGGCATCACATTGCTTCTGCTTTCCGGGGAGTTCGATCTGACCGTCGGTTCAATGCTGGCGTTGACCGGCATCGTCATCGTCGACACGTTCAACCGCACTGACAACATGTGGCTGGGCATCCTGGCCGGGTTGCTGACCGGACTGGTCATCGGCGCGATCAACGGCACATTCGTCACCGTGATCGGCATGGAATCGCTGATGACGACTCTCGGTATGATGTTCGCCATCCGGGGTCTGGTTTACGTCTACACGAACCAAACGCCGATTGTCGATCAGAACCGGTTCACGCAGTTCACCCGTCTCTGGTTCAAGAATTTCGGCCCGGTTCCCTCGCCGATCATCGTGGCGCTGGTGCTAGTGGCACTGGCCTACTTCCTGGCGACGCGAACCGAGTTCGGCCGCAACACCTACGCCATCGGCGGCAACGCCAACGCAGCGCGCGTCTCGGGTATCAATGTCCGTCGCGTGAAGTTCACCCTGTTCGTGATCAGCGGTCTCATGGCTTCGGTCGCGGGGCTCCTCTATACGGCACAAACCGACACGGGCTATTTCAACGCCGGTCTGGGCTTCGAGTTGGAGGTCCTGGCGGCGGTGGTGTTGGGCGGCGCCAGCCTGGCCGGCGGTCAGGGAAACGTGACCAGCACCGCGCTGGCGGTGTTGATCATCGGCACGATCGGCAAGGGCATGCGGTTGATGTCGATCGACACGACCCAGCAATTGCTCGTCATCGGTATCGTGATGCTGATCGCCGTCTACTACCACCGCATTCGCAAGCAGACTGCGGCACGATTGACGCAGGAAGCGTACGCCGCCCGCCAGGCGGCACGAGGGAATGTTCTGGCATGAGCGCCTGTTTCGCCGAAGAGATCGCCCTGCCGCAGGGGATCTCGGCATACCGGTTCGGCAACGAGCTGGTTTCCATGACCATCCTCCCCGAAAAGGGAGCAGATATCCACGAATGGGTACATCGCCGGACCGGCACCGATGTGCTCTGGAAAAGCCCCTGGGGTTTACGCCGGCACCGCAACAACACCACCAGCTCGGTTTCGACGATGGTGGCCTGGATGGACGCCTATCAAGGTGGCTGGCAAGTCCTCTTCCCCAGTGGCGGGGGGCCGAGTCAATACCGCGGCGTCGAGCTGAACTTTCATGGCGAGGCGTCGGCCGTGGCCTGGGATCTCGAAGAGTTTGGCGCGTCGACTGATGGCGCCGGGCTCCGGTGCAGCACACGGTTAGCCCGCAGCCCGTTTCACATTTCCCGATCGATCCATCTCGCTCCCGGCGCGTCGCACATCGTCATCGACGAAACGATCACGAACGACGGAGGTGAAGCGGTCGACTACATGTGGGGACACCATCCGGCGTATGGAGCGCCCTTCATCGGAGCGGATACGGTCATCGACACGAATGCCGCGACGGTCTCGGTCGATGAGGGATTGACTGGCGCCACGAGTCTCCTGGAAGCCGGCGCCACCTTTCCCTGGCCGGGAGCGACCCAGCATGGCAACGAGGTCGATCTGCGCACCATCCCAGCCGAAGGAGCCGGGATGGCGAACATGGCCTACATCCATGATTTCCCCGGAGATGTGGGCTGGTATGGGTTCACCAACCGGAAACTCGGATTCGGAGCAGGTCTCTCCTGGCGAACAGATGACTTCCCCTGCGCCTGGTTCTGGCAGGAACTGAATGGCACGTCGGGCTATCCCTGGTGGAAGGGCGAATACGTGCTGGCGATCGAGCCGAACACCAGTTTCCCGGGGCATGGTCTGGCCGCCGTGAAAACACGAGGGATGTCCCGTTCCCTGGAGCCCGGCGAATCGGCGACGGCCAGGATGACCGCCGTCATGTACGAATCGACGACCGGCGTTTCCAGTATCGATCTGGACGGCAACGTGACGGTGCGGCAGGAGAGAAGCTGATGAGCGGCCGAAGCTGGGACATCACCGCTTCCCTCCCTGAAACGCTCCTGCCGATCTCCGCTTTCGCTCCATTCGTCGAAGGACTCGATCATCCCGAAGGCGTGGCGACTGGTTCGGACGGAACGCTCTACGCCGGGGGCGAAGCGGGACAGATCTACCGGGTTTCGCTGAACGGGACGTTCGAGGAAATCGGATCGACGGGCGGCTTCAATCTCGGGCTTTGTCTGGATGCTTCTGACAACGTTTACGTCTGCGACAACGGGGCTCACGTGGTGAAGAAGGTCACACCCGAAGGAACGGTCACCACGTACTCCTCAGGCGCGCCGAATCGATCGATGAAGACTCCCAACTATCCCGTTTTCGATGCTGCCGGCAACCTCTACGTCAGTGACTCCGGCGACTGGAATGCGAACAACGGCTGTGTGTTCCGGGTAGCATCCGGTGGTGAGACAGAGGTGTTCACGACGGCGGTTTCGGCGTTCCCGAACGGTATGTGCCTGCATCCGGGTGGATCGCACCTGTATGTGGTCGAGTCACAGACATCATCGGTGATCAGGGTCGAGATCGGCGCCGATGGCTCTGCGGGATCGGTGGAGAAGGTCGTCGAGCTGCCGCATAACGTGCCCGACGGGTTGGCATTCGATGAAGAGGGGAATCTCTACATCAGCTGCTATTCGCCGGACGTCATCTACCGGCTGACTCCAGCTGGTGAACTCGACCTTCTCGCCGCCGATTGGGAGCGCGTCACTCTGGCTGCGCCGACGAATCTCGCCTTCTGCGGACCCAAACGCAAAACGCTCGTCGTTGGTTCGCTGGGGCGCTGGCATCTGAGCAAGGCAACGATGGACATCCCAGGCGCCCGGCTCAACTATCCGGTTTTCTGATAAGCACGCGAGGAATCCCATGGCAGACAGAAACAATCGATTCGCCGGCAAGGTCGTCGTCATCACTGGCGCAGCGATGGGCATCGGCCGGGCCTGTGCCGAAGCATTCGCCGCCGAGGGCGGCTCGGTCGTGATCGGCGATATCAACGAAGCGGCCCGGAACGAAACGGTCGAGCTGATCACAAACGGGGGCGGGAAAGCGGTTGCCGTCCATTGTGATGTGCGTGTCGCTGCCGACGTCCAAAACCTCGTGCAAACCGCCGTTTCCACATTCGGCGGCATTGATGTCCTCTACAACGCCGCTGGTGTCGTTCGGTATGGCACCGTCGAGGAATTGACCGAAGACGATTGGGATTTCCAGATCGACATCAACCTGAAGGGCTCCTTCCTGACCGCCAAGTACGTCATTCCCGAAATGCGCAAGCGGGGTGGCGGATCGATTGTCAACACGGCGTCGGTCCAGGCGTTCGCGTCGCAGAAAACGGTCGCCGCCTATGCGGCGTCCAAGGGTGGGATCGTCAGTTTCACAACCACGGTGGCGCTCGATCACGCGCACGAGGGCATTCGCTGCAACTGCATCGCGCCTGGTTCGATCAGAACGCCGATGCTGGAAGACGCGGCGAACACCTTCGGCGAAGACGATCCCGAAGGAGCGATCGTCGAATGGGGCAGGTTGCACCCGCTGGGCCGGGTCGGAACGCCGTCGGAAGTAGCCAACCTTGTCCTTTTCCTGGGAAGCGACGAATCATCGTTCTGCACCGGCGGCTGCTATCGCGTCGACGGCGGACTCCTCTCGCCCCTCTTCAACGGATAGCGTGCGATGCTGCTATTGTGACGAGCGTGGCAGTCCCATGATCTTGGGTCGACATGCTGCCGTCCGGCGTCCGGGGGCAGCAGAACGCACCGTCATCCTGAGCGAAGCGAAGGATCTCCTGCCGCAGCAGTCTCCAGGGAGACGACGGTCGTGGCAGGAGACGAGGGAGAGATCCTGCAGTTCGTTCAGGATGACACAGGGATTCGACGGCGAACAAGACGATTTCGCAATGCACTGAAAGGGAGTTCTTAAGATGCCAGGACCGCTGGAAGGTCTGCGGGTCGCTGACTTCACACAACTTGCTCAAGGGCCATTCTCGACTCAGATTCTCGGCGACCTGGGTGCGGACATCATCAAGATCGAACCGATCAAGGGCGACTGGATGCGCCATTGGTCGATGAACAACACCTGGGTGAACGGCGTCGGCGTCTCCTTCCTCACCCTGAACCGGAACAAGCGCTCGATCGCCATCGATCTCAAGCAGGAAAAGGGCCGCGAGGTCGCCCTGCGGATCATCGGCGCGTCGGACGTGCTCACCGAGAACTTCCGCCCCGGGGTGATGAAGCGACTCGGGCTCGACTATGAATTCCTGCACGAACAGTTCCCCGAGCTGGTCTATGTGGCCAGCACCGGTTGGGGATCGACCGGTCCGTACCTCACCCGCCCCGGTCAGGACCTCCTAGCCCAGGCCGTGTCTGGCACGAGCTATCTCCAGGGCGAAGAAGGCGGTCCACCGCAGGCAACCGCGGTGGGCGTCGCCGATTTCACCGCCGGTTTTCATATCGTGATTGCGGCGCTGGCCGGCGTGTTCCGCCGGCAACAGTCGGGACAGGGACAGCGCGTCGATGTCGACCTGCTCAGCTCGATGATGCATCTCTATATCCAGGAATACGCCGTCTATCTGAACGGGGGCGGCGATCCTGTGCGGAGCAATTCAGGCATTCCCAACGCCTATCTCGGCGCGCCCTATGGCTACTTCGAGACGGCCGATGGCTACATCGCCATTCCCATGAATCCGATCGGCAAGGTGGCCGGGCTGATCGGCGTCGAGGGATACGAAGGGGTGACGGAAACCCAGATCATGGAAGGACGGGACAAGATCCGAGAAGACCTGGCCCGCGGCTTCCTGAAAAAGACGACCGACGAGTGGCTGGACATTCTCCTGGCCGAGGACATCTGGTGCGCGAAAGTGCAGGATTTCAAGGATGCCGAAAACGATCCGCAGATCGCCGAGAACGAGATGATCGTCGAGTGGGAACATCCCGATGCCGGCAAAGTCCGGACGACCGGCGTTCCCTTCCGACTGACCGAGACCCCGGGCGGTGTGTTCATGCCCCCGCCCCGCCTCTCAGAGCACGCCGATGCGATTCTGGCCGATGTAGCCGGGTATAGCGCTACGGAAATCGATGCGCTCCACGCTGAAGGGACAGTCGCGTAATGGCCACCCCACTCTTTTCTCGCCCACCTGGCAAACGCAACAGACCCGATTTCGTCGATCTCGACACCCTGGCCGGTATGGTTTCCGATGGCGACCGCATTGCCATGGGCGGATTCCATTTCTCGCGCCTCCCCGTCGCCCTTTGCGCCGCCGTGGCCAAACGGGGTGTCAAAGATCTGCACTATATCGCCTGGGGTGGCAGCCTCGGGCTGGAAGTGCTGCTCGAAGGAAACTGCATCGGCAAACTGGGCATTTGCTTCAACAGCCTGGATGTCTTCGGTTTGGCTCCCCGTTTCAGAGCAGCTGTCGAATCAGGCTCGATTCCCATGGAAGACCTGACCGATACCGTGCTTATGGAGGGCCAGCGGGCTGCCCAATACGGTATGGACTCGCTGGGATTCGTGGCGCCGCTGGGTTCGAACCTGCTCGACCGGACCTCGATGGGCAACATGGCAAGCGATCCGCTGAGCGGTCGTCCCATCGGCATTGCCGAACCGATTCCGCTCGATTGCTTTTTGCTCCATGCCCAGCGGGCCGACGAAGATGGCAACATCGAGATACAGGGAGCCAGAAACCTCGATCTGACCGCCGGATTCGCCAGCCGGGACATTCTGGTGACCGTCGAGGAAATCGTGCCGCGCGGCACCTTCCAGCAGGAAGGCAGTCCGCGCGCCTATATCTTGCCGCGCACCTTCGTCCGGGCGATCTCGCATGTGCCGTTCGGGGCGTATCCGACCTCCTGCCTCCCCTACTACCCAACCGACTACCGCGACCTGGCGCGCGTCACGTCGGGCGAAACGCTCGATATCCAGACCCCTGACCAGGATCGGGCTGCGTATCTGCGCAAAGCGGCGAACGTACGCACCAGTCAGATCACCGGATCGCTACTGCTGACGAAGCGCACCGACCCCGAACCAGACGACGCTCCAGCCACGATCGACGAAGTCATGGTCGGGTGGCTGGCCAATGAGTACGACAACGACAGCGTTTGCTCCGTCGGCTCATTCACGCCTCTGGCGTTTTGCAGCTATCTCCTGGCTAAGAAAACGCATGCGCCCGACCTAGTGCTCATGGGGTTCAATGGCGGACTGGTCGATGTCGGCGAACGCCCCATGAGTCTCTGCCTGGCCGAACCGCTCGATTTCTGGTCTGCGCCGGTGCATATGGGTGGCGACGACTCGTTCCATTGGTACTACCAGCGCGGCCTGATCACGCATGAAGTCGTTTCCGCGGCGCAGATCGACAAGCACTGCAACACCAACAACTTCGAAGTCACCTCACCGAGCGGCAAGAGGATTCGCCTTCCCGGTCAAGGCGGTATGGCCGACGTGGCCAACATGCACCAGCACTTCATGCTCTACCTGCCCCGTCACTCAAAACTCACCTTAGTGGAACAGGTGGAAACGATCAGCGCGGCTCGGGCCTTGTTCACCGACGAGGAACGCATCCGGGCCGGTTTCCAGCCGGGCAAGATCCGGTTGATCACCAACCTCTGCGTCTTCCACTTCGACGAAGCTTCGCGCGAACTCGAACTGGCCTCCATCCATCCGGGCATCACATTCGACGAGGTTCAGGAGAACACCGGCTTCACCCTCCGCCAAGCCCCGACGGTAGGCGTCACGGCAACACCGTCATCAGAACAACTCCACATCCTCCGCGGGGAGATCGACCCGCTCGGCATGCGTCGGACCGAGTTCGTGGCCGGCAAGGAGCGAGGGCCGCTGTTGATGTCGCTGATCGACGCGGAAGAGTCGGTGGTGCGGGAGTTGTAGACGGCAAAGGAACGTGTCGCCGCAGCGGCTCGCGCGAGGAGTCCTTTGGCCAGAGCTGATTCCGGGGGAGCGGCTTGCCTTGCTGTTGTCCGGGTTTGGCGTCTGACATCAAGGCAGGCGCTCTTCCAGCAGATGGAGGAAGGGAACGCGGCTGGATGCGGTGATCCGGGAGAACTCGAAGGGGCTGGGGTTTGGCAGACAAGAAGAAGCAAGAGGCCATTGTTCCAATTTTCCAACAAGCCGTTGGAGATTCTGAGACCTTGTCCACCACGTACCGGCTCACGCTCGATCAACTCAAGAACCGAATACGAACTGCACAGATCAAAGCTGCGATTTCAGTCAATCGAGAGCTGATCGCCTTGTATTGGGACATCGGCAAACTGATCGCAGAACGTCAGCAGACCGAAGGTTGGGGCAGGTCAACTGTCGAGCGCCTTGCCGCGGACCTTAAGCATGAATTCGAGGGGGTCAGCGGATTCTCGACTCAGAATCTCTGGTATATGCGCGGGTTCTACCTGGCGTGGACACGGGATGTCAAAGAACTCCAACAGCCTGTTGGAGATTTGGATGGCGAGAATCTGCCACAACCTGTGGCGGAAATCCCGTGGGGACACAACATCCAGCTGGTAACGAAAATCAAAGACCCCGCTGAGCGGATTTGGTATGCACAGAAAACGCTCGAGAACGGTTGGTCGCGGAACGTCCTCGTCCATCAGATCGAGTCTGATCTTTACCGGCGTCAGGGAGGGGCGATCAGCAACTTCCATGCAACATTGCCCGCGCCGCAGTCGGACCTGGCTCACCAACTGCTGAAAGACCCCTACACTTTCGATTTTCTGACGCTCGCGGAGGCCGTGCAGGAACGCGATCTGGAGCAAGGGCTGATCGACCACATCCAGAAGTTCCTGCTCGAGCTGGGGATGGGATTCGCCTTTGTCGGACGGCAGTACCACCTCGATGTCGGCGGCGAAGACTTCTATCTCGACCTTCTTTTCTACCACCTGCAGCTGCGCTGCTATGTGGTGATCGACCTAAAGGTGGAGAAGTTCAAGCCGGAGTTCGCCGGCAAGATGAACTTCTATCTGGCGGCCGTCGACGACCTGATCCGCCACCCCAACGACCAGCCGAGCATCGGGCTGATCATCTGCAAGGAACGCAATCGGGTGATCGTCGAGTACTCGCTTCGGGATACGAGAAAGCCGATGGGGGTTGCGGAGTATGTGCTAACTCAGCGCCTTCCAACGAACCTAAGCGAGAAACTGCCCGCAGTGACTGACTTGGCAGCCACAATCAATGCTGAGGCGATCGTGACGAGGGATAGATAGCTGCAGAGGGTGGAGCGGTTGCCCAGAGTTGCACCTGCGCTCCACGCAGCGGTGCAACCTATGTCTCCGCACGTGTGTTACCCATGTCCCCGGTCCATACACCGACCGCAGGAGAGGGTTCTGACTGACTGCGGGACGCAATCTACGATGCTGCGGACTCCGGACCTCACTCCGACTCGATCATCGTCAGCGCGGCTTTCATGTACCCCAACGCAAACGCCATCCCCGCATGCCATGGCGCGTCGCAGGTCATTTGAGGGGTGTGGTCGGGGATGATGACGCCGTCGTAGCCGTTGCGGTGGTAGATGCGGAGACACTCGATCATATCGACGTCTCCCTCGTCGACGAAGACCTCGTCGTACTTCGGCACTTTCCCCTTCACATTGCGGAAATGGACATAGCCGATCGCGTCCTGCTTGCTGTACCGATCGATCGCCTCATAGACATCGATCTCCCCCTGCATTTCGGCGAGGGTTCCCTGGCAAAGTTCGAGAGCGTTGCTGCGTGAGGGGTAGATATCGAGGAGCTTCTGATAGAGCTCGGGTTTGTGAACGAGACGGGCGTGACCGCGAATCGCGGGCATGGGTGGGTCGTCGGGATGGGCGGCCAACCGCACTCCCGCCTCCTCGGCAACCGGCACGACATCGTGCAGGAAGCGGTTGAGCCGGTCCCAGAGTTGGTCACTGCTCGTGTCCGGCAACGCTCCGCTGGGCGCGTCCGGATCGTAGACCATGTTCCAGACCTGACCGTTGGGGATCGGCGATTCGGCCGGACCATCCGGTCCGTGAAAGCCGACCGACTCCGCCCCACCCCGTGCCCAGGGGCCGACCACATGCCCCCACACGCCGGCGATGCTGAAGTTGTAGCCCATTACCGGGATGCCCACGGCGCCCATGTCGCGAATCAGTTGCTGGATGCCGGCGACCTGCTCATCGCGTTTTGGTCCATCGAGGAGAACATCGTGCCAGAAGGACGGATCGAAATTCTCCAGGGCGCCAAGCTCGAGCCCCTCGGCATTTACCGCGTCTTTCAACGCCTGAAGCTCCTGCCGGGACCATGGCACGCCGCTGCCTGCCGCTCCCCAGCCCGAACCCTCGCTTTCCGATTGCGGGATGCGTGGACCGCTGGCAAAGTAGTCGGTCAAATGGGCGACGATATGGGTCGCGCCTGCCTGGCGGGCGAACTGGAAGTTCTCCGCCGTGAGCATCTGCCGGTAGAGACCAAGTCCGAGCTTCATGGCTGCTCCTCAGATCGATGGTGACCGACCAACTCGACCGCCGCGCGGTCCGCATCGCTAGTCTAGATAGGAATAGGCAGGGATGGTGAGAAACTCGACGAAGTCGTCGTTGAGGATCAGACCGTCGAGAATCTCCGCGGCATCCCGATACCGATTCGCGTCGATCCCACCCAGATCGGCGATCGCCGCATCACGAACCGCTTGATAGCGGTCGCGATCGACAAGCTGGCCGTCGCTCGTCGAAACGCCATGGCGAATCCACTGCCATACCTGGGCGCGGGAGATTTCCGCCGTGGCCGCATCCTCCATCAGGTTGTTGATGGCGGCCGCGCCATTGCCCCGCAACCAGTTGTCGATGTACTGCAAGGCAACGCTGACGTTCAGGTAGAGTCCGTCGCCGGTCACCTGCCCGCCGTCGATCGCCGTGGCCAGCAACGCGCCGGCATCGGGGACGACGTCGTCGCGCTGTCTCGTTTTCTGGTTCGGCTGATCTCCCAGCACCGCGTCGAAACACTCCATCGCCACCGGAACCAACCCCGGATGCGCCACCCAGGTGCCGTCGAAACCGGCGTTCGACTCCCGCTCCTTGTCCTCCCGTACAGCGGCAAAGGCTCGCTCGTTCACTTCCGCGTCCCGCCGGGTCGGGATGAACGCGGACATTCCGCCGATCGCGTGCGCTCCACGTTTGTGACAGGTTTTGACCAGCAGATTCGAATATGCCGACATGAATGGCACCTTCATAGTGACCTGAGCGCGATCCGGGAGGATGTGTTCGCTGCTCTCCCGGAGGAATTTGATCATGCTGAAGATGTAGTCCCAACGACCCGCATTGAGCCCCGCGGCGTGGTCGCGCAGCTCGTAGAGAATCTCCTCCATCTCGAATGCCGCCAGAATCGTTTCGATCAGCACCGTGGCGCGCACTGTTCCGTAGGGGATGCCCAGTTGCTCCTCGGCATAGGTGAAGACGTCGTTCCAGAGTCTCGCTTCGAGATGGCTCTCCATCTTCGGCAGGTAGAAATAGGGTCCCGATCCCCGGTCGAGCGCTGCCTGGGCGTTGTTGAAGAAGTAGAGACCGAAATCGAACAGACTCGCTGAGCAGGGTTCCCCGTCGATCTCCACGTGGCTCTCGATAAGATGCCAGCCGCGCGGTCGCAGAAGGAGCGTGGCCGGATTGTCGTTGAGCTCGTAGACGCGCCCATCTTCCTGCTCGAACCGGATCGCCTTGCGCACCGCATCGGCCAGATTCTTCTGACCTACAGTGACGTTTTCCCAGGTCGGGGAGAGCGCATCCTCGTGATCGGCCATGAAAACCTTCGCGCCAGAATTGAGGGCATTGATCAGCATCTTGCGGTCGGTTGGACCGGTGATCTCGACGCGCCGGTCGTTGAGATCGGCAGGAGCGGGCGCAACCTGCCAATCCCCCGCGCGGATATCCGCTGTCTCGGCAAGAAAATCGGGCACGGCGCCATTCAGAATGGCGGCATGGCGGGCTCGTCGCCGTTGGAGAAGTTCCTCGCGCCGCGGATTGAAGGTCCGGTGGAGCGAGGCGACGAATGCCAGCGCCTCCGGACTGACGGCATCTCCAGCTTCGGCCGGAACCTCGGTGACAAGACGGTAGGAATCAGTCATCACGCATCGACCCCTGACGAAAAGTTCGCTTCAAACCCCGGCAGACTGCCCGAACCAGCGCAAACTGTCAACTCATGCCCTGCTGGCCAAGGGCTCGCTTCGTCGGGCCACGGGTGCCCGAACTACCCCCGCCCCCTGGCCATCTTCTCCTCTCCGCCTTTCCGCCTCGGTCAGGGGGTCGGCGAAGGGGATGGCGTCGCGGAGGAGATGGGGCTGGCAACAGGCGAACCCACGGGCGATGCCATCGGTGAGGCGGCGGCCGGAGATGCGGCAGGAGAGCTTTCTGCCGTCGTCGCGGTCGGGTCGGGGCGCGTCGTCGTCGTTGCTGTCGCAGCCTCAGTCGGCGTGCTCGTTGGGGAGCTGGTTGCTGACGGGGCGACGGTTGCCGACGGTTCCGTGGTCGGGGACGGTTCAGCGGTCGGCGACCGCTCGGGAGTCGACGTGCTCAGCAGACCGGTCGGCACCTCCTGCCGGAGATAGTCGACATCGATTCGCTGACCCCCACCGGCCGCGTTGTAGAGCGACACCGCGCCGAGAAGCTGGTAGAGACCATCGCGATTGTCGGCTCCTTCGGGCAGCCGCCGGCATTCGCCGTCTGCCAACTGCAGCTGAATTGCCGTCAGGCCCTTGAGTGGATCCTCCTGATCGAGCAGCACGTCGACTTGCTCGACCTCTCCCGCGAGAACCGCCTCCGCGGCCCGTTCGGCGGTGATATCCAGGCAGAGGGGCAGCCGTCCGCCACTGTCATTCCGGGACGAGAGCCAGACGATCAGGAGGAGCAGAGCGAGAACCACCGCTCCCGCGGCAAGCGCGGCTTTGACCAGGTGGGAACTTCCCCTCCCTACTGGCGGTTCCGGGGTTTCGGCGTCCACGACCGAACCGTCCGGAATCTGAGGAGCGACGGCGCCGGAGTCTGGATTCGGGCCGTCGCTCTGTTCCTGGTCGGTCGTCATTCCTGCAAAAGCCCTCGGTGCGAAAAGCTGGATGCCCTATTGGCATCCATTGCGTGGACAATACCGGAGATTGTACCGGCATACCCCGACGCGTTGGCTCCAAAAAGCGAGTGGGAGGGCAAATGCCCTCCCACGTTGTCGTTCCTCTGCGGACAGACCGCCTGGCGGCCGCCTATTCGGGAACTGTGCGCCAGTTGGCGACATTCCAGTAGAGCGGCTCCCAGTCGCTTGCAGCGACATTGTCGTTGAGAAGACGGTTGGAGATACCGTACTTCTCACCAGCGCGGGAGACGATCTGAACCATGACGAACTCATTGATCACGATGTCGTTCATCCCAATGAACAGCTCCGCTGCCCGCTCGGGATCGGTGGTCGCGATCAGCTCGTCATACAGCGCGTCATACTCAGGATTGATGTAGCGCTGGTTGTTGGCGCCGCTCCACTGGTTGAATTTCTGGGAGACGTTGTAGTTGTCCTCGCCCGCGTAGGCGTCGAGCATGTAGGCAACCGGCAACGGCGACTGCGGGTTGTTCGTGTACATCTGAACGTCCCGGTAGTTCTTGAAATAGGTCTGGTCGTTGCCGGGTGCGCTGGCAAAGAAGACCGACGCGTCGACCTGGCCGAGCTGCACCTTCACGCCGATCTGCTCCCAGCCATTCTTGATGACGGCCTGGGTCTTCTGCCGAACCGGGTTGGTCGACGTGTAGAAGGTCAGCTTCAGTTCGACGCCATCCTTGGAGCGGACATCGCCATCGAGCGCCCAGCCAGCTTCATCGAGAATCTGGTTGGCTTTGTCGATGTTGAACTCCCAGGAGGTGTTTGGCGACTCGAGACCGGCCAGTCCCGTCACCCAGTTCAGTCCAGGCGGTTCGCCGGGGGCGCCCATGTAGAACTGCTCGGCGACTGTTTCTCGGTCGATCGCCAGCGCAAGGGCTTCGCGAACGGCTTTGTCGCTCAACCGCGGATTCGGCACCTCCAGGCTGGCACGTTCACCGTCGACCTCGACATTCGGGTCGGCGAAGTTGAACATGACGCGCTCGGTGTTGGTCGGCGGGGTACCATAGACCCTTCCCTGGCCGCCTGACTCCTCATACTGGTCGAGGATGTCCTGACCCACCTGCAGATTCCAGGCGAAGTCCCAGTCGCCCGTCTGCAGAACGGCGATAGCCGCCGAGTCGGCGTCACCGCCGCCCTTCAGGTTGACCGTGGCGAAATAGGGCTTGTTGGGTTCGCGGTAGTTCTCATTGGCCACATAGATGACCTGGTCGTTCTCTTTGAACGACTCGACCACATACGGACCTGTGCCAATCGGATTGGTCAGGAACGCATTGGTCACCGCTTCGGCGTCCTGGCCCTCCCAGGCATGCTTCGGAATGATCGTGCCGAAGCCCGCGCCGGCAACCGGCGCATACCAGACGATCGACGGCACCGCGAAGGTGTACTTGACCTGGGTCGGGCTGAGGGCTTCGACCGACGTCACCGGCTCCCACACCGCCCGGCTGGTCGAGGCGTTGGCGGGATCGAGCACCCACTGCCAGGTGAAGACGACGTCGTCCGCGGTGAACGGCTCTCCGTCACTCCACAGCACGCCCTCCTTGAGGTTGATGGTGGCGGTCAGGAGATCCTCGGAAAGTCCGCCGTTTTCGATCGTCGGCACCTCTGCCGCCAGAGTCGGAATCATCGTGCCGTCTGGTGCGAATGAAATCAGTGGCTCGGCGACAAGACTCGCCGCCAGCAAGTCCTTTGTGCCTGTCCCCTTGTGCGCGAATGCAATCGATGCCGCCTGATGCTGCAGAATCCTCAGCTCGCCGCCTTCGCCTCGGGTCTGGTTCTCCGTGCCGATCTCTGGCCGAATCGACGTCGAAAGCTCCTCCTGCGCGGCCGCAGGATCGATCTTCACGGTGTTGAGGACGAAGAGGGTAACGGGCAGCCCGACACCAAGTGCCGTCGCCCGGGCGATAAATTCGCGACGGGTGATCTCACCAGCCTTCAGCTGCTGATAAACACCCCAGAACGGACCCTTTGGAACCATGTGAAACTCCTTGATTGACTGCTTCGACCGTTGAATTCCAATGTGTTGATCACCGGGACGGGGCTCGCGCCCCGTCCCAGACGTTCACAAGGTGTTACGCAGCCGCCGCCACAACGTCGAACTGGGCGACCATGCCATTCACGATGTGTGGCGCGCCGTCCGGGCCGGGGAAGAAGCAGACGAGTGTGTAGGTGCCAGGATCGAGATTCAGGAGAGACATCTCAACGGTCTGTCCCGGGAAGATCGGCACGGCGACGCCAAGCAGGGTCATGTCCTCGAACGACACTGAGCCGTCGAGCAGGCCCATGGGATCAGCTCCGTCCGGCAGCTGAACCAGAATCGCTTCGTGCGGCTCAACGCCCTGATTCGAGAAGTTCAGCGTGGTGACCTCAGTCGCCGTCACTGTCGGCGAGCCGAGGAACTGGAAGGCATAGGTCACTGCGCCAGACGCTTCATCCGTCTCCTCGGTGATGTTGATGCCGACGACAGTCACGCTATCGGCGAAGGAGGTGTCGGCCTGCTCGAAGACTTCCTCGTCGTAGAGCCAGACACCATCCTGCTCGACGAAGAACGCGCGAAGGTTGGCCAGCCAGTGGCCGCCGACCAGCGCATCGATGTTGACGCTGGCTCGTCCATCCTCGTAGACCTGCTGGTTGGAGAGCCCGCGAA
The DNA here is from genome assembly GCA_019637585.1 of Thermomicrobiales bacterium. GTDB lineage: Bacteria > Chloroflexota > Chloroflexia > Thermomicrobiales > UBA6265 > JAHBVL01. Next base: position 32,996 of record JAHBVL010000016.1, read on the forward strand.
GCTCCACCGAGCTGAAGCCGCCTTCGGATTCGGAGGCGACGCGATCCCAGGGATTCGGCGATCCCCACATATTCTCGGATTCGAGTGCGACATAGAGCGACGGATCTCCCGTGGCCCAACCCTCGGCAAGACAGGCAACGTAATTGGTGGCTGCGGCGTCGAGCGCAGCCAGGACATCCCCCTCGGCAGGGGTGCCAACCGGCATCTCTGGCACTGCGGGCATTTCCATGGACTCAGGTGAGGCCATGTCCATGTCCATCTCTTCGCCCATTTCGTCCATCGGAGTCGGCGTGCCCGGCGGGAGGCCGGGGGAAACGCACGCCATCGCCTCCTGCGCACTTATCGTGGCTCCACCAATACCCCCGACGATCAGCAGGGCAGAACTGGCGGCCAGCATCGCGTACTTCAAGCGATTCAACATTCGCGAACATCCTCCTCTATCGACGGATACGCATCCCGCCGCACTTGCGCGGCTCACATTGTGGATAGCAAGCAGTGTAATGCACCCCTTGCGGGAAGTCACCTGTTTTGCACACTCTGTTTTGCAATCCACGGCAAGGTTTTCGGGCAGTTACAACAAGATGTAACAGCCTGACAGTATCCCACGAATTTCGGACCCCGGATCGGTCCTATTTCACGTCGAGGGTCGCCTTCTGGCCAAAAGAGAGGTGAGGAATGCCGTCTTCGTCGGGGAGGAGGCAGGCGATCACATACCGTCCCGGCTCCAGGTCGACGAGAATCAGTTCACCCGTTTCGCCAGGGAGAAGTGTCAGTTCGCCAATGATTGCGATTCCCGCCGGGAATCCGGAAGACGGGAGCAACAGGTCCTCCACCTTGGCCGAGGGCGCCAGCTGGATCACCAGCATCTCGTGCGCTTCGTCTCCGTCGTTCCGGCCGGTCAGCATGATGTTCGGCCCGTTCACCGACACCTTGTCCAGGCGAATCCGGTACTCGTCGAGGCGCACCCCGACGCGACTGACATCTCCAGGCTCATCAACGGGAAGGGGCTGGATCCGGTGGGCTCGCCAGACTCCCTGTCCGTCCGCGACCGGGGTGCCGGTGTCGCCCGACACTTCCCTGAAGAGGAAGGTCCACCGCTCGTGAAAGAGCTGATGACCGCGAATCAGCTGCACGTCCGCGCTCACCGTCAGCATCCCGTCGAAGGTGGCGTTGCTCACGCTGATCACCTGCGTTTCGACAAGCGGCGCGCTCGAGACGATCGCCAGATAGTCCTCGAGCGAGAGGCGCTCCCCTCCCCCATACAGATCGCCGCGGTACTCGGCAGTCGTCAGTTCGCCGACCGCCACGGCATTGCCGCTCGAGATGCAGGCCGCCAGCGAGCGGGCCAGCGCGTCCACCTCCGCGGTCACGTCATTCGTCGCGGGGATGGCGGCGCGAGGCGCAGCAGCTTCCGGGGTTGCTCCGGGTGATGCCGCTGGCGCGGCCACCGTTGGAACGGCGGGAAAATCAGGTGTGGGAACGAGAAGACCGGTCTGGCATTGGTCGGCGGTCGGTGTCGATTGCTGGGCGGTGGCTTGCTGAGAAACAACAATTGACGCCAGAATAGCCAGTGCTATGAAGATGTTCCGTCTCATTCAGTCCCATACCTCAAATGTTCTGCCTGCCAGGCCGCTCCATTGTACGTACAGTATGCCAGAGCTTGCGGATAACTCTCCATCTCGCATGCCGCGCTACCGTACCCTTCCCTCTGACAGAGACGCATTTCGGCCCTGTTTGGTAACGCGTGATGAGTAAACTCCTCCGGTTTTGCACCGGTCGGGCTGCGGCGGGCGCGCCGGGCGAGGCGCGACGATGACCGGTCTGCCAAACGGCAACCACGCCAATGCCGAGCGAGAAGCGATCGAAGCGCTGACCCTGGTCGTGGCCCATCTGGCCGCCCAGCTGACGATGACGCAGATCAGGCTCCGCGGTCTGGCGACCTACCTTGCCGACCAGGAAGGATTCGACCCGGATGCCGTGCGCGGTCATGTGACGCGGGTTGCCGACGCTGAAGCGGGGTTTTATCTCCGGGAGAATCTGGGCGAACAGCTGGTGAATCTCATCGACGTCGAGCAGCTGACCCGGGACATCATCGAATTCGTCAGCAATCCGCAATAGGCTCGTCTAGAGCGATTCGCTCCCCACCGATCGCAAATCAATGAATCGGCTGAACCGCCGAACGATGAACGAAAGGAATCCTCCCGAGATGTCGAACGCGTTGGCCAAACCGGAACTTCTCAAACCGTACCGGGTGTTGACACTCCTCACGGCAGTGCTGGTCCTCTTGCAGGCGTTCTTTGCCGGCCAGTGGATCTTCAAGGGGAATGCGGATCTCCTCGACCTGCACGAGATCATGGCCAATGTCCTTTTCCTGGGGTTGGTGGTGCAATTCTTCCTGGCCACGCTGATCAGGTTCCCGGGCCAGGCTGGCCGGGTGATCGTGGGGGCCAACGCCCTCATGGTGCTGTTGACAACCGCGCAGATCGGTTTGGGCTATTCCGGCAGCAACTCGGCGGACGCCAGAGCGTGGCACGTTCCGCTCGGTGTGCTTCTCTTCGGGTTGGCGATCGCCATCGCCTCATATTCCTGGCGGCCGACCGAGAGCGACTAGCGAGCCGGGGGCGGGTCGGTATCGAGCAACAGCTCCATGACGATGGTGTCCACCCACCGGCCCTCCAGAACGCCCTGTTCGCGATAGATCCCCACTACGCGGAAACCATGCCGGGCATAGAGCCGCATCCCGGCTTCATTGAATGGAAACGCGGCGAGAACGAGCTTGTGATAACCGGCGCCTCGCGCTGCTTCGATGAGCTCGCCGATGAGCGCCGATCCGACGCCGGCGCCCCGGGCCGATCGCCCCACGTAGACGGAGAAATCGGCGACGAACCGGTACGCCGGCCGGGGATTGAAGGTATTGAGCGATCCCCACCCAAGCACCTCGCCATCTCGCTCCCCCACGAACACCGGCGTGCGGGCTGTGCGCTGTTCCAGCCAGATCGACCGTTCCTCTTCGGTGCGCGGTTCGGTTTCGAGGGTAGCCACCCGGTCGGCGATGCCTTCGTTGTAGATCCGGGTGATCGCCGGAACGTCGTCGACCGTCGCACGCCTGACACTGATCATTCGATTCTCCTCGCGAGCTCGATTCCCAGTCGATCCGAATGTGACACGTGCCGCAACCTGGCGCAATGTGAGAATTGCATCGAAGCGCCACCAGCGCTTGTGGCTGAGAGCGCTATAGTTACCCGCTGGGAAGGCGCTGGAGGAAGCCGGCGCTACAACATGAGCAACTCCCCAACGCTAGACAGGGATGATGCATGAGCACGTCAAGAACAGAAGCGCCTGAGGTCGACGAGTCGCTGACCCAGGCCGAGGATGTCGCCGCGTCGGTGGATGCGGCGGCTTCCCAGGCAGTCGAGGATGAGGCATCTGAAGGCGATGCCACCGAAATCGCGCTCGATTCGGCGGCGATGGTCGCCGAGGGCGGACCGGTGGCCGAACCGGCGGATGACGAGGCGGCCGCCGGCACGCCGGCCGGCGAAGAAACCGCTCCGGACGCTTCCGCCGCCCCCGCAAAAGCGGAGGAGCCTGTCGAATCGCTCGCTGCGGCAGCCTTGCGAAACAACTGGGGCCCCGTTCCCGATCCTCCCGAACCCGGTCCGGCCAATCCCTCTCCGGATGGAGAGACGCTGGCCTTCCTGGCCGCCGACGAAACCGGAGAAACGCGGCTCTGGCTCTATGCCGTTGATGGATCGACTCGCCGGTCTGTCGGATTACCTTTCATCCCTGTTGTCGATACCGACGGTCCCCAGTGGTCGCCGGATGGAACCTGGATTGCGCTGACCGGTCGTCGTTTCCATGCCGGGCCATCAGCGATCTGGCTGGCACCGGCGAACGGGGGCGATTGCATCATCGTTGCCAATCATCAGGCATCCGACCGCCAGCCCCGCTGGTCGCCCGACGGGTCGTTGATCGCGTTCGTCTCCCACCGGGATGGTCGCGACACGATCTGCGTGTCGTTGCCGGCAGGAGACGGACCGATCATTCAGCTGACATGGGGGCTTCCCGGCCAGAATGACAGCGAACCAACCTGGTCGGACGACAGCTCGCGCATCGCGTTCCTGCGAAGCTTCATCGACGGTGAGACCGCGGGCGATCACGTCTGGACTGTGTCGATCGCCACCGGCGAAACCAAACAGGCCACCAAGAAGATTGCCAACCGGCACGGGCTGCGCTGGAATCCCGGCAAGATCCAGGTCGGCTTCATCACCGATGAAGGGGAGTGGCTCAACGTCGGCGTGGTCAATCCGGACAACTCGGCCGGATGGAATCTGGCCAGCGAGGCTGGCGACAAAGACGATCCGCAATACAACTCAGACGGCGCCAGGATGCTCTACACCCGCGGTTTGAAGGGAGAAGTGCGGCTCGGTGAGCGCGCCACCAGCGGCGCCAGCGCCGACCTTCTCGACCCAGGTATGGGAATCGCCAGCTCGCCGCGCTGGTTGCCTGGCAAGCGGGTTGTTTACCGCTTCGCGCCAGCAACGGGAGCGCCCCACTTCATCGTCCAGGACGCGAAGAAAGATGCTGAACGATCGATCCTCCTCCCGCCCGCTGAGTGGGACGCGGGGCGGCCGCTCATCGTTCCGGCGTTTGTCGAAATCGAAACGGCCAGTGGCGCGAAGCTGGGAGGGCTGTTCTATCGCGACCCGGCGGCCGACGGTTTGACGCCGGCTGTGCTTCTGCTGCGGGATGCGCCCTATGCCCGGAATGACGCCGGGTTCCGGCCAGTCGAGCAAGCGCTGGCCGCGGCCGGATTTGCCGTGTTCGTGCCCACGATGCCCGGTTCCCCCGGTCTGGGCAAGAAAAGCCAGAGCAGCCTGCGCGACGCCACATCACCGGAAGCCGATTCGCTCCTCATCCTGGAGATCGCCAAAGCGATGCTCGAGTTCGAGACAGTGCATGGCGACACCGTGGCGCTGGTCGGAGAGGGCTATGGCGGCGCGCAAGCGCTGGTGCTGGCCGGTGCCCGGCCAGGCAGTGTTGCCGCGGTCGCTGCAATCGACCCAATCGCTGACTGGGACGACGAATTCGACCAGGGCACGCCGGAATGGCGAGCATGGCAATCGAAATTCTTCGGCCTGCCCACCCTCAACCGGGGGAGCCACGCACTGCGAACGCCTGCCACATTGGCCGGTGTGATCGAATGCCCCCTGATGGTGATCGACTCTGGCCGGGTTTCGGAGGGGCGTTCACGCCAGATCGAGAATCTGGCCGGAATCCTCCAGGAACTCGACGTCCAGCACACCTGGCTGCAAACGCAGGGCGAGTCGCGCTGGTCGACCGGCGAGCGTGCCGCGGCGTTTCTGCGTGAGACCCTGGGGCCGAATCGCCTGCCTGAACCCGAACCCGCTCCCGCGGCGCCGGAACCAGAAGGCGACAGGGCGGAAGACATCTAGCGCGGATCTGAGGACGCCAAGTCCGTCCGGCCGTAAACGGCCGGGCTCACAGTACAAAGGTCCTTCGGACCTGCGGTTCAGCCCCGGCAGGGGCATCGCCCTGTGAGCGGGGCCGTAAACGGCGCCGCGGCGTGAATTACGGCATCGGATGAAGCACCGTGGCGTGCGCGTCAGGCCATGCGACCGAACCGGGCCGGATCGAACGGCTTCAGCACGTCCGGTTGCCGTCCCGTCGTCATCAGATCGGCAAGCGCCTCGCCGGTGGATGCCGAAAGGGAGAGGCCGAGCATGCCGTGTCCGGCCGCGATGCTCAGGTTGCGATATCCCTTCAGCCAGCCGATCAAGGGCAACCCGTCGGCGGACAGCGGACGCATACCGCTGCCGATCGTCGGGATGCGCACATCGGTTGGCCACCCCTGGAAGGTCCGCGCCGCACTGCGGATGATCGCTTCGACCCGTTCCGGCCGGATGCGCTCGTTGATGCCCGAAAGCTCCATCGTTCCGGCCAGACGGGTCATGCCATCGAAGGGCGACACGGCGTGCCGGCCGGCATCGACGCTGAGCTGGTTCCGCAGTTCGACCGGCGCCGGCGTGTAGTCGAGCGAGTAGCCCTTGCCAGGCTGGATCGGCACTCGCCGGCCGGCCATTTTCGCCAGAATGGGCGACCATGTACCGGCGGCGATGACCACCGCATCGGTTTCCAGCCGGCCCGATGCAAAACGGACATCGGTGACCCGGCCATTGCTGACATCGAGACCGGTCACTTCGGTTTTGGTGCGAATCTCGACGCCGCGCTCCGTCAACCAGTCGGCCAGACCCGCGGTGAGGGAATCGGGGCGGACCAACCGGTCTTCATGCACCATGTATCCACCGATCACGTGATCGCTCAGGGCTGGTTCGAGCTGGCGCAGATCGTCGCCGAGAATCATCTCCGAAACATGAAGATCACCGTTCGACCTGAATTCCTCGGACGCTCGCGTATCGGCCTCGAGCCGGGCGCGCGATTCGTAGACGTGCAATGTCCCCCGGTCGTGCTCCTCGAATTCGACGCCGCTGGCCCGAATCGCGGCGAGTTGCTCGACCGTCTGCCGCCCCAGCTCCGCCATGGCCGCGGAACCGGTGTCGTAGCTCTTCTGGTTGCAGTGCCGCCAGAAGATGTAGAGAAAGCGGCTCAAGTCGGGGCTCGGCCGTGGCTGGATATAGAGCGGGCTGTCGGAGCGCCGCATCCACTCGATCGACTGCTTGACCAGCCCCGGCGCCGGCACGGGATCGGAATGGGTCGGGCAAATACGACCAGCATTGACCCGCGATGCCCCATATCCGGGCGTTCTGGCATCGACCACCGTCACCCGCCATCCCCGCTGGTGGAGAGACCAGGCCGTCGTCAGCCCGACGATACCAGCACCGATGACAATGACGCGTTCACTCATGGTTGGTCCTTGTTTGGCAATGGGCAAAAGGCAAAGGGCAATGGGCAACGAATGGGCAAAGGGCAATGGGCAAAAGGCAAAGGCCACGGGGAAACGGTAGGATCAACCGGCGATAGCTTGGGGTCGGCGCCGGACAGCGAGCTGTCACCCACCTTTGCCTTTTGCCCTTTGCCTCTTGCCCTACTCGTCACTTCTTGAACAATCCCGAAAAGATCGGCACGATGGTCGAGCGGACTTTCGGATCGGACAGCATTCCGACGAGACCAATACGGCGAATCTTGCCGATTGGGGTCATCGAAAGCGCGGCTCCCGAAACCCCGCCGCCACCCATGGCCAGCTGCAGGAACCTGAGCGTGCCCTCGATCCCCTTTTCGCTTTTCGCCGTGCGCGCCAGCAACTGGCCGATCGCCTTTGGATCGCCGCTTCGAACCTCGGCGGGCATGTCGATGCCATGCTCGACCCCGTAGTCGGCAAGGCGCACGCCCAGACTCCGAATCTTTTCCTGATCGAGCTGGGCGATCGACGCCGCGATTCGCGACGAGATTTCCTCCTGGCTGAGGCTCTCGATACGCGTCTGGATGGCCGCTACGCCCGGCATTCCACCCGGAAAGACCTTGTTGAAATCAGAATTGTTGATCTTGGTTGCGACAACGTCGCGCAATCCCGCCATATCGTTTTCCCCTGGATGCGTCGTTTCCGCCGGAAAGCGGCGCTCTGCATTACCCGTCATGGTACCGCGAACGCACGATCGGGACGCGGCGCCGGCCGGCATTGTTGCGAACCCCGGTCGCTGGTAGGATGCGGTGCGCGGCTGCAGCGCCGCAAGACCTGACATGAGCGGTCGATGACCTGCGACGTGGGCATCGACGAGGTAATGCGTGAGCGCCTCGACGACCGATCCGATCCAGCCAGCGAAGGCTTCCAAACGGGACATCCTGCGCAACCGCTCGCTGCTCACCCTGTCGCTTGGACATCTGACGGTCGACATGTACTCCGGCGTTCTGCCGATCCTCTATCCCCTGCTGACTGACAAATTCGAGCTGAATCTGAAAACGGTGGGCCTGGTTTCGCTCGCCTATGGCGGCGCGGCCTCGCTGACGCAGCCCATCTTTGGCTACATCACCGATAAGCGAGGCACCCGCTTGATCGGTCTGGCCTTGATGTGGACGGCGATCACCTTTTCGCTTTTGGGTCTGGCGCCGAGCTTTGGCGTCCTCCTCGCGCTGGCTGCCCTGGCCGGAATCGGATCCGGCGCCTATCACCCGATGGGCGCGGTCACCGCCGCGGCGGTGATTCCCGACGAACAACGCAATACTGCGATGTCGTTTTATGTCACGGGCGGTACGCTGGGGGTGGCGATCGGACCATTGGTCGCGGCGATTGTCTTTGCCCTGGCTGGCATTCATGGCACCGTGGCCATGGTTCTGCCCGGCGGATTGATCGCCATCTTCATGATCGTGCAGATGCGCAGCGTCACGGCAAACCTGAGGAAACGCCAAGCGGTTTCCGGTGTACCTCCCCCGATTCCATGGAAACCGCTCAGCAGCGTCATCAGCCTGATGATGATGCGGGCCTGGGTGCTCTTCGGGATCAGCGCCTTCATTCCGCTCTGGTATGAGGACATGGGGTACTCGACCACCTTCTACGCGGCACTGTCGACGACGTTGCTCATTGCCAGCGCGCTGGGCACGGTTGGGGTCGGCACGCTCGCTGACCGGCACGGACGAAAACAGCTGCTGGTCCTCTCCTCCATCCTGACGATCCCGGCCGTGCTGCTCTTCGCCCAGTTCCCCGGCTATCCCGGGTTTCTCTTTGCCATCATGATCGGTTTCCTGGCCAGCTCGACCGGTCCGCTGCTGCTGGTCATGGCGCAACAGATGATGGTCGGCCGGGCCGGCGTCGCGTCCGGACTGATTCTCGGTATGGGTTTCGTGATGGGAGCGATCGGCGTGCCAATGATGGGCGCCGTGGCCGATGCGTACGGTATTCAGGACGCCATGCGCACCTGGGCCATCGTCGGCATCGTCGCCATCGGTCTGGCCTTCCTGTTGCCTAGCGACGCGGAAATCCTGCGCCTGTCCAAGCGATCGTCCGGACCGCCGCCCGAACCTGTCGCCGTTGCTCCCGCTGCGGCGGCCGAACCCGGGATGCCTGGCCATGCCTGATCCCTGGAGTGAGACAGCCGCCGCCGCAACAGCGCGAATCGCCGAATGGGAAGCGCTCTGGCCCGCATTCAACAGCTCGCCAACCCTGGCGCTCCCCGAGGAGCGCACCAGCGCCATCCTCGCTGATCTCGCGGAGCGCCTGTGGGAGAACTACCCTTTCTTTCACCCGTCGTACGCCGGCCAGATGCTGAAACCACCCCATCCGATCGCTGCGGCGGCGTACGCGATGGCTCAACGCATCAATCCCAACAACCATGCGCTCGATGGCGGGCCCGCCACGGCCCATCTGGAGATCGAGGTCGTCCGGGACCTCGCTTCAATGATCGGATTCGACGCGCTCCACTCACTCGGCCACCTGACCTCGAGCGGCACCATCGCCAATCTCGAAGCGCTCTGGGTGGCCCGGGAAAGCCACCCGGAAAAAGGCATCCTCTGTTCCGATGCCGCCCACTACACCCATCAGCGGATGGCCGATCTGCTTCGCATGCCAGTCACGGTGGTGGGTGCGGACCCTACGGGCCGCATGGACCTCGATGCGCTGGAAACGGCTCTGGCCGGCGGCAGCATCGGCACCGTCGTGGCGACAGCGGGGACGACGGCGACCGGCGCGGTTGACGACATCGCGGCCATCCTGGATTTGGCGAGCGCCCACGGAGTTCGCGTCCACGTTGATGCGGCATACGGCGGCTTTTTCCGGTTGCTGGCCGGCGCCGATGACGATGCGCTCCGGCCGGACACCGCGGCGGCGTTCCGGGCTATCGCCCGAGCCGACAGCGTGGTCATCGATCCCCACAAACATGGTCTCCAGCCATATGGGTGTGGATCGGTGCTCTTTCGGGACCCGGCAGTGGGGCGTTTCTACGCCCACGATTCGCCCTACACCTACTTCACCTCTGCAGCGTTGCACCTGGGCGAAATCAGTCTCGAATGCTCGCGAGCTGGAGCGTCGGCAGCCGCGCTCTGGGCGACGCTTCAGGCATTTCCGTTGCGCCCAGACGGACTTGGCGCAATTCTTCGCCAGACGCGGCAAGCCGCCGTGACCTGGGCGTCCCTCCTCCAGGACGAACCGACCGCTCGCTTGATCGCCGACCCGGAGCTGGACATCATTGCGTTCTATCTCATGCCCAAGGGTGGCGACCGGCGCACCTCGGCGATTTCGGCGTTGACCCAGGAGCGATTCGACCGACTCATGAACGCGCCGCGTGATCCCGTCTATCTGGCGACGCTGCGAGTGCCTTCCGCCCACCTCGGCGATCACGATCTGGAGTGGGACACCGACACGCTGCTGGCATTCCGGTCGGTTTTGATGAAACCGGAACACCTCGACGCCGTGCCAGCGCTGCACGATCGGGTCGTGCACTTCACGGAGTGAGCCGTTGCCCCGCCTCACGGTTCGGCAGCCAGGACGTTCTACACTCATGGCACGCTTCGTGCGCTGGTGATCTCGTACAGCGGGGAGTGTCGATCGCTTCGTGAATCTGCTTCGAGAGAGTTGGGACTACATCCAGACGCACCAGGATCGCTTCCTGGAAGCGCTTCGGGTGCATGTCGAGTTGAGCGTCTATTCGCTGCTCCTGGCGATGATCGTTTTTCTGCCGCTGGGCGTGTTGGCGGCCCGCTCGAACCGCATCGGGCCGGCGATCGTAGGATTCGTCTCCGCAGCGCGGGTCGTGCCGAGTATCGCGGTGCTCTTTCTCCTCTATCCCTACCGCAGGGAACTGGGGGATCTGGCGCCCTTCTGGCCGACATCGTTTGCCCTGGCGGTCATCGCGCTCACCCTGCTCGCCGGTCCGCCGCTGATCATCAATGCCGACGCGGGACTGCGCGCCGTCGACGTCTCCATTCTGGAGAATGCGCGCGGTCTCGGCATGACCGAATGGCAGGTTTTCTCGCGGGTTCAGGTTCCGCTGGCTCTGCCGGTGGCGATCGCCGGTATCCGGACGGCTGCTGTGGAAGTGATCGCCAGCGCCACACTGGCCGCTTTCATCGGCGCCGGCGGACTGGGCCGGTTCATCACCAGTGGATTGACGCTCTACGACTACAGCTTGCTGCTCGTGGGCGCGATCCCGGTCACCTTACTCGCGTTGAGCGCCGAGTTGTCGCTGGCCGGTCTGGAGCGGCTGGTCACGCCACCGGCGACGACCTGACTAGCGTTTTTACAAACGGTTCCCGTGGGGAACGAAATGGAGATGAAGGTATGCAGAAGATCACACGTCGAACCGTCATGCAGGGCTCACTTGCTTCAGCCGCAGCTCTCCTGGCCACGAGGGTCGATGTCGGCCATGCCCAGGACGCGGTGCGCGTTGGTTCCAAAGACTTCGCCGAATCGATCATCCTCGGCGAGATGTACGCCCTCCTTCTCGAAGAAGCGGGAATCTCGGTCGAGCGAAAGCTGAACCTGGGCGGCACCGTTATCGCTCACGAAGCCCTCCTTGCCGACGAGCTGGACATCTATCCGGAATACACCGGCACGGGGTTGCTGGTGGTGCTCGGCTCGACCGTCGATGCCGCCACGAGCGGCACTGCGGATGAGGGGGCAACACCCGAAGCGGCGTCTCCATCGCCAGCCGGCAGCACGGCGGAAGCGGTCTACAACTACGTCCGCGACGAGTACAAATCCCAGTTCGATCTCGTCTGGCTCACGCCAACCCCCATGAGCAATTCGCAGGCCCTAGCCGTCCAACGCGCATTTGCCGAGGAGCACAGTCTGTCCACAATTTCCGATCTCGTTGCCCTGGCCGCCGAGGTCGATATCGTCATTTCGGCCCCGGTCGACTTCGAAGAGCGCGAGGATGGGTTGCTCGGATTACGGGCCGTCTATGGCGACTTCGACGCCACGGTCAATGGCGTAGCGCCTGGCATCAAGTACCAGGCCTTGATGGATGGCGACGCCAACGTCGTGCTGGCGTTCTCCACCGATGCCGAGATCGCCATCAACGACCTCGTCGTCCTCACCGACGACCAGGAGCTCTGGCCCCCATACAACGTGTCGCCGGTTGTCCGGCAAGCGGCGATCGATGCCAACCCAGGTATTCCCGACGCTCTCAACGCGCTGGCTCCGATCATCACCGATGACGTGATGATCGAGCTGAATGGTCAGGTAATCGGCAACGATGGTCTCGAACCGGAGATCGTCGCCCGGGAGTTTCTGATCAATCAGGGACTGATTGCCGCAGGTTGACCGCGGCTGGAGCCCTCGATATCGATGATGAGCGCGGGCGCCCGCCTGCGCTCGTCCCATGGTGACCGGAGTCACGCGTGCCGCTGAGCGATCATTTGCCAAATTCAGGGAGGCACGGCAGCCGGATCGAGTTCGACCGGGTGAGCCGGGTCTACTCCGGCGCCGACCACGCGGCGGTTTCCGATGTCATCCTCACAATCGAACCGGGTCGCTTTGTGGTGCTGCTGGGACCGTCCGGCTGCGGCAAAACCACTTTGCTGAAGATGGTCAATCGCCTGATCGAACCGACATCGGGCACGATCCGGATCGACGGCGAGGACATCCGCCAGATGAACGCGGCGACGCTGCGCAGGCGGATCGGCTATGTGATCCAACAGACGGGTCTCTTCCCGCATATGCGGATCGAGGAGAACATCGCGGTCGTGCCGCGATTGCTGGGTTGGCCCAAGGAATCGATTTCGCAGCGAGTCGACGAGCTCCTCGATCTGATCGGCCTTCCCCACGCATACCGCAGGCGGTATCCAGCCCAGCTCTCCGGCGGCGAACAGCAACGCGTCGGGCTGGCCCGGGCGCTGGCGGTCGACCCCTCCATGATGCTGATGGACGAACCGTTCGGCGCCCTGGATGCCATCACCCGCCTGCGACTGCAGGACGAGCTCCTCGCCATTCACCGGCAGCTTGGCCAAACGATCCTCTTTGTCACCCACGATATCGATGAAGCGATCCGGCTCGCCGACGAAATCGTCGTCCTGCGCGCCGGCCAGGTGATTCAGCATGGCTCGCCACTCGACATCGTCACCGCGCCCGCCGACGATTTCGTTCGCGACCTCGTGGGAGGCGGTGAAGCGCTCCGCCGGTTGAGTCTCATCGATGCCGGCAGCGCGCTCAACCGCAACGGAAACGTGCGCAACGAAGGCTTGCCAGCGGTGACGAGCGATGCCAATCTGCGGACGGTGCTGAATCTTCTGCTGCAGACCGGCACTCAGAAAGTGACAGTGACAGACGAAAACGGCGCCCCGGTGGGAACGCTGGGCATCCCTGACATCTGGAGTGCCGGGCTCGAGCGAGGCACCGAGTCGTGAGCTTCGGCTATCTGCGCAACAACTGGTCCAGGGTGCTCGATCTGACGATCGAGCACATCGAGTTGAGCGCCCTGGCCCTGCTGGTCGGGCTGCTGGTAGCCATTCCCCTGACGATCCTGATCGTGTCGAACACGGGTTTGCGGTTGCCGTTGCTCATGGGGCTCAGCGCCATCTACACCATCCCCAGCCTGGCGTTTCTGGCGTTTCTGATTCCGTCGCTTGGGCTCGGCCGCGATCCGGCAGTTGTCGTTCTGGCTGCCTATGCCCAACTGGCGCTGGTTCGCAACTTCTCCGCCGGACTCCGTGGCGTCGACGCCCAGATTCTCGAAGCCGCCGACGGTGTCGGGATGACGAAAACACAATCATTTCTGCGGGTCCGGCTGCCGCTGGCGCTGCCGGTGCTGATCGCTGGTCTCAGGATCGCCACCGTGAGCACGATCAGCCTGGCGACCGTGACGGCCTGGATCAACGCCGGTGGTCTCGGCTCTCTCCTGTTCGACGGCATCGCCAGGGACAATCCCTCGATGATCCTGGCCGGAACGGTCGCGATCGCCGCCCTGGCCCTGACGGCCGACCTCCTCTTCAGGGGAATGGAGTATCTGACTCCCGGAGCCAGGGTTCAGCGGATTGGGCGAGGCAGGACGGCGTGATCGCTCAGGCAGGCGTCAAACGATAGATGACGCCGCACGGCGTCGCGTGCGCCAGCGAATCCCCCACGCACATATCGGCCACATAGATCGCGTCGTCACTGGCGGCGAGGCTGTCCAGGTGCCCTACGCCAGGCGATCCCGACGGTACGACGATCGACACATCGAGTGAATCGAGATCGACGAACAGGAGAGCGTTTTCTTCGTTGTCTGGTCCCCATTGGTCGTACTGCCCGTGAAAGCCGACCATCACCCCCGCTCCCATCACGGGAGCAAAGCTGGCGGGGGTGAAGACCATCGACGCCACCCCCTCGTTTTCCATCCCGTCGATCGGCACAAATGCCACAACGGGCTGCACACCGTCGCTGCCAACGACTTCTCCGGTGTCATAGACCGTGAAGGTCGTGGGAAACCCGAAATCGACCGTTGCGCCGCCGATATCAGACGCGGCAATCACGTTCAACTCGTCGGCGCTGTACGACGCCCAGACATCCTCCAACCCATCGATACCGTTGTCGGTGATCCAGAGATCGCCCGTTTCCGGGTGGAATCCGAACGCCATGGCATTGCGCAAACCCGTGGCGATCTGCACTGGCTCACCCGTCGAGACACTCACGCCATCATCGGCGACCTCGGTCATGTAGATGCTGGAATCGATCAGGCTGGCATTCAGCAGACCGCCGACGGTCACGTAGCGCCCATCGGTGTCGTTGCCGGAAGCGCCGACATTGAAATAGAGCTCGATCAGATTGGGATCGGCGGGCGAGGGACGCGTCGCCAGACCGTATGACTGGTGCGCAAAACTCCGGAACGCAAAGGTGATCTCCCCCGACGCCGTGTAGCTCCCGGACCAGTCCTCCGTAGCTCTCAGGATCTGGATGCGTTCGCGACCCGATTCGACCGACGTGACAAAAACCAGGTCTCCCTGGACAGCCACCGCCGTCACCATGCCCGCCAGATCGGAGGCGACGACCGCTGGCTCGCCATCGGCAACGCCATCGCCATCGAGGTCGGTCAACCGCAGGAGTTCACCGGTCGAGGAGAAGTAGCTTCCCGCGGTGGGCTTGCTCGATCCGACCAGGAGCGAACCATCGGGAAGCACGACCATCCCGACCGGAAAATTCAAGCCTTCGGCGAAAACGTTGGCATTGAGCGGCACTCCCTCCTGCAGGGGGAGCGTGTTTTGCTGCGCCAACGCCGGAGCGGAGATGAGCGCAACGAGACCGGCAACGAAGAAAAGCCAACTGAATCGCATGGTGATCGCTTCCTGAGGGAATCCTGACAATCCTGCTCGTACAATACATCGTCGGCAGAAAAACGCTGGCTCACTTCCTGCCCAAGAAAGGTTCTCACGCGAATGGCATTGCGCACGGGGATTTCGTACTTCGGTAACCGAACATTGCGGCATGTCGAGTCCGACATGAAGGATATTGCCGGCGCGGGTTTCGACTATGTCGTTCATTGTTTCACCGAGAGCGATCTCCTCTGGGGACTGGAATCGATGCGGGAGATCGTCGCCATCTCCCATGCCGCGGGACTCGAAGTCCATCTCGATCCGTGGGGCGTGGCCGGAGTGTTCGGCGGTGAAGCGCTGAGCAAGATCGTCACCTGGAACACCGACGCCTGCCAGGTGCTGGGAGATGGAACGGCGGTAGGCGTCATCTGTCTGAACCATCCCAAACTGTTGCCCTTCCTCAAAGAGTGGATCGACGCCGGGATCGATATCGGCGCCGACCTCATCTTTTTCGATGAACCCCACTGGTATCCGGGCGACCTCTGGTACATCGGCAAGCCGGCCGGCGACGCCGATCTTCGCTGGAGCTGCCGATGCCCGGTCTGCCTGGAACGCTTCCGCGACGAAACCGGCCGGGATATGCCCCTCATCCGAGATGCCGAGGTCCAGCGCTTTCGCGCGGACGCGGTACTGCGGCTGACGACCGAGCTCATCGGGTACACGCACAGCAAGCAGGTGACGACCGATCTCTGCCTGCTCCCGCATGGCATCACCTTCGATCTGGTGGGGGTCGACGACTGGGAACCCTTCGGCGCTTTTCCGGGACTCGACTACTTCGGCACCGATCCTTACTGGCGGGCGGGAGACACCGTACCGATGGAGCCATACGTGCGGCCCAACGCTGCCGCCGTCCGGCGACTCTGCGATGAGCACGGTCTCCGGGATCAATACTGGGTTCAGGGCTACGGCTTCCCCAGGGGCGCGGAGGACGAGATTGCCGCGGCCATCGACATCGCGGTCGAGGAGGGGATGACCGACATCGCCATCTGGGGGTACCGGGCCAGCGAGTCGATGTCGCGGCTCTGGTCCGGCGATATCGATCGGACCTGGCAGGTCGTCGTCGACGCTCTGGCTCGACACCGATGAACCATCCGGAGCAATTTCCATCGGCGCTGATTGCGGCAACCACAAAGGACAGAAAATGACGATCGGAACGGTTTTCCTGGCGTTTGCGCTTGGTATCGATGTCTTCGCCGGCGGTCTGTCCCTTGGCGTCAGTGGCGCCAACCGCCGCCAGTGGCCCCGGATCGCTCTCTTGTTCGCGGCGATCGCCTTTTTGATGACGGCGCTTGGCGTGTTGTTTGCCCGGCTTCTCGGAGACGAGTTCGGCTCACATGCCTCCTATATCGCCGGGGCGATCCTGCTTGTGGTGGGCTTGCGAGCGCTTGCCGATGCCTGGTTGGGAGAGCACGACGATCAGGAGGTTTACGCGGTGCTCGGACCGTGGACGGTTTTCATGACCGGCGTGATGGTCTGCATCGACAAGCTGGCCATCGGTTTCTCCATGGCCTTTCTCGACATTTCGATCGCGGGTGCTATCGGCGCGCTGGTGGTCATCAGTTTCATCGCCACCACACTCGGCCTGTATTTCGGAAAGCGCCTGGGAGCCAAGGGTGAGCATATCGCCGAATATGTGGCTGGAGGGCTCTTCGTTTTGCTGGGCATCGCCGTGATCTGGCAAACCGCCACCGGCGACAAATGGCTCTAGGCGGCGTTCTGACCGCGGCGCCGTAAACGGCGCCGCTCACTGCGCGATGCCCCTCCGGGGCGGGATGATCGGTCCGGAGGACCTTGGAGCCGCGAGCCCCGCCCCGTTCACCGGGCGGGGTCTCTTAAGTGCGTGCGAAACGGTATCCTGGATGCCTGCGAAATAGACTCCTAGAACCCTGCGAAACAGACTCCTAGAGTCCCGCGAAATGGTATCCTTGGATCCATGATGAGCGAATCTGCACGAGCAAACCCACCTTCCAGCTATCTCCCGCGGGTCGTCGACGGCGAGCTGGACGAGCTTCTGTCTCACTTACCTGCCATTGCCATCGAGGGTGCGAAGGGGGTCGGGAAATCACGGGCCGCATTGCAGCATGCCACCTCTGTGCGACGCCTCGATGAACCAACGGAGAGGATCATCGCCCAAGCCGACCCGGCCCGGCTGCTTGAAGGCGAACCGCCAGTCCTCATCGACGAGTGGCAACGCGTCCCGGAGGTTTGGGATCTCGTTCGCCGCGCCGTGGACGACGACAACAGCCCAGGACGTTTCATCCTCACCGGCTCGGCAGTTCCCGCTGAGTTGCCCGCGCATTCTGGAGCTGGCCGGATCGTCACCGTGCGGATGCGACCACTTTCCCTCGCCGAACGGCAGATCGAGAGTCCGCAGATCAGCCTCGGGAGCCTGTTGTCCGGCACACAACCAAATATCCAGGGGCGAACCGACGTGACACTCGAACGCTATGTCGAGGAGATCATCGCCTCGGGATTCCCGGGTCTTCGCGGTTTGGCCGGACGACCACTACGCGCGCAACTCGACGGCTACATCCGATTGATCACTGAGCGCGACTTCCCCGAACTGGGTCACACCGTCCGCAAGCCGGACACGCACATGCGATGGCTGCGCGCCTATGCGGCCGCTACAGCCACCACCGCGTCATACGAAACGATTCGCGATGCGGCTACCAGCGACCGCGGCGAAAAGCCCTCCAAATCGGCGACCCAGCCCTACACCGATGTCCTGGAGCGGCTCTGGGTGCTCGACCGGGTCGACGCCTGGTTGCCGTCTCGCAACGCCATCAGCAGGCTATCGGCTCCGCCAAAACACCATCTCGTCGATCCAGCTCTCGCCGCCAGACTGCTGGGGGCCGGCGCCGACACTCTGCTCGCTGGCAAGGAACCCGGTCCGGTGATCCCGCGAGACGGCACCCTCCTCGGCGCGCTCTTCGAATCACTTGTTACGCAATCGGTGCGCGTCTATGCCCAGGCGGCGGAAGCACAGGTTCGCCATCTCCGGACCTATGGTGGCGATCACGAAGTCGATCTGATTGTGGTCCGGGACGACGGCAAGATCGTCGCAGTCGAAGTCAAGCTGAACCGAACGATCCTGGACGCTGACGTGCGCCATCTGACCTGGCTGCGGGAACGCGCAGGCGATGACCTCCTCGACGCCGTCGTGATCTCGACGGGCCCGGAGGCCTACCGCCGGACCGACGGCATTGCGGTCGTTCCGGCGGCCCTCCTCGGGCCCTAGGTCGGATTCTCTGCCTCAGACCTCGATCTCGAAGATCGTCTCGATTTCGATCGGCACGTTGCCTTAGCAGCGCCTGGAGCCCGGCTTTCTAGGACGATCACACCCTCTCTGCGCTTGGAAGGCAGAGCCGCTCGCACGGTTAACCCCAAAATGCGCCCAGGAAGTCTCTGTCCTCGCCTATAGTTGCAGAAATAGAACATTTGTACTATTCTCAATCAACGATTGGCTTCATGCCGCGACATTTCGGGGAAACGCGCGTGACTCGCACTATCTATAGCTGCCGCAACTGTGGATATCGCCTAGGAACGATTCGTCGCTCCGATGTTCTCCGCGTCGAGCACGCAGCGTCCGTCGTGTTTGACGACACTCCGGATAACCGAGGCAGCACGCGCATCGTCTGCCGTGTCTGCTTTCGTTCAAGGACGTTTCGCGGCAAGGTGATTATTGCTGCACGAGCACTCGGTGAGGACAAGGCGACTTCCGCTTAGCAGTCGCCACAATCGAATCTGTCCGTGGTGGACGAAGGGCCGCTGGATCGCAAGAGCGATGTCCAGCGGCTTTTTTTAACAACGTCTTCCGAAGGAGGGAGCCTAGTGCTTCTCACGAATCATTCCGGCCATCCAGAAAGCGATCAGGCTCAACAGGCCCATCACCGCAAACAGCACAGGAATCGAGCTATGAGGCATTGCCGAGCCGGCCCCGGCCAGGACTTGATTCGAGGCATATCCGGCTCCTCCAGCACCAGTGTTGGGCAACTCCGCAATCGTCTCAGTTCCCGAGCCATCTACACTGGCTATGCCCTCTTCCCGTGCAAGGTATCTGGAGAAGTACTGACAGGTGACACTGTCGTCTGGCTGGACACCGATCAGTTCAACGAGCCATCCATCATATCCGCCATCCGGGATCTGAGTCGTGACTACTCCGCTTTCGCTTACGCAATTCACGATTGGACTATATGTCGCCGCACCATCGTACTCACTGCTGGGCCACTTCACCCGCAACAGCACGTCGCCCGAAGGGATGGTCGATCCAGCAACTCCAGTCTGATCAGTGGCCATGAACTCTATCTCGGACATGCCCGGTATCCCAACTCTCAGGTCGGCAAGCGGAATGGCACAGTCCCCCGAGTAGTCCGCGCCCTGATAGTCGAATGGGCATTCCCACGCTTGGATCACCAAGCCAGCCCCGGATTCTTGAGCTTCACTGGAAGACGCGGCCAAGAGAAAACAGACAAACGCTGCAAAACAGACGCCGATCCATTGATGTCCCCTGGGTCTGGATGGACGACTCTGAACAATCTCACTCATCGGGTTCTGACCTCCTTCGAACGGATTTGCCGGTCCCGCCTTGCGGAAGCCGCGTGCGCGTTGCGTGTCGAAATCGCAAATCGACCCCGCGCTCCTCCAAAAGAGCAAGCTCGGCGGCCGCTAGATTACATCGCGTCAAAAGGAGTCGAGAAATGGCACTAACATTCGGCAAAGTCCCCCACCCTCCGTTTTCTGATCGACCCACTTCCAATAGCGAGAGTGTTGAGGGCGCTTCTTGGGATAGGGTATCTCCCCGCAAACCTGTCGGCACGTGCATCCATCGCATGGAGGGCACGCTTTGGGGCACCGACCAATTCTTCCGAGAGCCTTCGGTACATGCGCTAACTGACTTCGGCATCGGAGGCTCCCCAGACACTTGGGACAATAAGGATGGCGCCATCTTCCGGTGGAACGATCCCTACGGAATCCGAGCGCCGTGGGCAAATGGTGTCCCGGACGACATTGAAGGACACGGCGTGGCTTTCTACAGTCACTACGGAACCATCAATGGCGGTATTAATGCAAACCTTGTCTCGATTGAAGTGTCCGGCTTTTCTGGTCTCGGCGACCAACCCGCCACGCCGGTGACAGAGAAACAACTCTTCGCACTTGGATGGCTGATTGCCCATTTCCATGATGCTGCAGGGGTCCCCTGGGACGTATTTCCTCGGCACCCGACCTACGATATTGTAACGTGCATCGAACACTGGGAGTTCTCATCCAAAGCGTGCCCATTCTCCATCTTGCGGGGAATGCGCGATCAATATCAAAACCTCGCCAGAGAGATCATGAGGTACTACCAAACTGGAGGAACCAGTCCCACACCCCCAATCGGGACGGGTTTGGGCAACGGCACGGGCTCTCCATCAACTGGACAACCCGCCAATTTTCAGGTCAATGATCGGATCAAGGTCAGCATCGGCAATCCCATCAACCTCCGTACTGCGCCGAGCACAACGTCCTCGTCATTGGCGCTCGTGCCGAACAACGGCGAGCTGTGCGTCTTGAGCACCCCCACTGCCGCCCAAGGCTACCGATGGTATCAGTCAAAGGTGGTGGCCACCAACCAGGTGTATGGGATCACTACATATGAGACAGCTGCTCCGTGGCGAAGGAGCGGAGATAGTCCAGCGGGGTTTGCATCTGCAGCGCCTGATGTGGTCG
>JAHBVL010000017.1 GCA_019637585.1 Thermomicrobiales bacterium
TGAGCAATCCGGGCTGGCCGCGCGCTGATTGTCACTGTCGCGGAAAAGCAGAGACGCCCGGTGCTTATGCACCGGGCGTCTACTTTTTCGATCGCTGCCGGGGAATACCAGCCTGACCGCGATCGAGGTCAAGCGTCGGAGAGGATAGTTTACAGAAGCGGTCGTGCATCGAAACGATGCGTACGACGCGTTGTGGAAGGAAGATTGAGGATTTACTGTGCCAGGCGACCGGCTAACGTCGCCCAAGGCGGCAAAGCTCAAATCCGAACGGTTCGGGCAACAGAGAAGTGAGTGTGCGCCGTCCGGAGGTCTCGACTCTTCAACGAGAGCCGAAAGGAACCATCCTGTGTTCACTTGTTAAGGTTTGGACGACCCTTGTCGACCGTCCGCCGATCTCTTCATCAGCTATCGTGATTGGAGGATAACACAAGTTCGCGATATTTGCATACCCCTTTAGTGATCAATTTCACAATTCGATTTCCGTCTGGTTTGGACTGGCGATCCGACCAGGATGCGCACCGCATTCTGCGTGCCAAGCACCTGAAAAGCGTGGTGGTGAGGAGGGGGTGTCTAGCAGGAGCAGCGGCAGAGCAGGCTGGCCGCCACCTCGTCCATTTTCGCTTCGTTGAGCGAGTAGTACTTCATGCCTCGCCGGGGAGTGACGGTGATCAGTCCCGCCCGCTCGAGCAACGAGAGATGCCGCGAGACTGCGCTTTGCGCGATGCCCAGTTTGCCGACGACTTCTTGCGCGTAGAGCTCGCCCGAAGCGAGCAGCTCGACAATGCGCAGGCGGTTGACGTCGGAAAGCGCTTTCAGCGCGTCCAGCAGATCGTCTTCGCCGAGGGGTGCGGCAGAGGAGGTGTGATCGGTGAGGCGGCCATTTGGCGCCGGCTGCGGCTGGGACCGCTTCAGGTACTCGGGAGCGCTGTAATAGACGATGACGTCGGGAGGTGAAACGATATAGCTGACAAACTGACCCAGATACATGGTGGGACAAAAGATGACTCGCTCGACATCGGAGATGCGGGAGACGAGTGTCGAGGGGAGACGGTTGCCCGTCAGTTCGGAGAATGCCAGCCCGAATCCCAGATTCGAGGTTCGTTCCGCGACGGTACGCGCTTGGTCCAGCGTTTGCCGGTTGGCGACGAAATCCCGGATGTAGCTTCCATTGCAGATGCGGGAGAAGAGGCCGACCGTGCGGCGCTTGAGTTCGGCCGCGTCAGAGATGATCTCGTAGGTGTCTTCCGGAGAGGCAGTGGTCAACGCCGGCAAGATGTACTCGCGCCAGGCATCGACGTCATCCATCGGGGGCGTCACCGCGCCGTCTCCGGCCGCGTCATGGACCCGGCTGATGGCGTGAATCGCCATGCGCTGGTAATCGTCCGCGGGGAAACTCTCCAGCGCAGCGGTCATGCCTTCGCAGGTCAGTGTGGCGCCCTCGCCCAACGGATCGAGGCGGAGAATCGGTTCTTCCATGTAGTGGAGGAGCCGCCCGGAAAAGCCGTGCAGCAGATCGAGATCGGAGCGGACTTCGTAGTCGAGTGAGCGACGCGCCGCGATCAGCTCCGGACTCAAACCGGAGCCAGGAACGGCCCGGTAGAGAAGCGCCATGTAGGAGAGAAGATCGAGAGGGTTCGAAATGCGGTGCTGCAGCTGTACGATTGGCCGCCCGGCTACGAGTTCACCCATCAGGAATCCGATACAGAAGCGAAATGTGAGAAGAACGTCTACCGGGTTATCACTATAACGGCATAACGTTGACCGGTCAACGTTTAGGGATGCTGATGCCGTCCGGAGGGTAGTGGCGGCACTGCGCACCCGCCCGAATCAATCCCCTGACATGGAATGCGTAACGCCCACGATCCGGCTATTGCGAGGCGGGCGTGCGGTACCCGTTGCGCGGCGGTGCGAAGACCTCGATCACCACGCTGCCGTCTGGACCGCCGACGGCGGAGTGTTCCACGTTCGCCGGAATCAAGTATCCCTGCCCGGGCGAGACGTCCCGCGTTTCCGCGCCGATGGTGAAGGTCAGCACGCCGCTCACCACGCCGCCGGTTTGCTCGTTCTCATGGGCGTGGGAGGGCACGACGGCGCCCGGCGCCAGTCTGACCATCGCCAGCATCACGGTTTCGGTGTTGATCGTCCATAACTCGACCCCGGGGAATGGCACGACCGGTTCGCCGTCGCCGATCTCCACCCAGAGTCCCTGATCCGATTGCGCTGAGGTCATGTCTCGGTACTCCTTCAAAGCGCAAGGATCGTATCACGCTGATTGTCCAGCTCATCCCTTAGATCAAGTAGCCGCAGACCTTCGGGGTTCTGAAAATCACCCACGTCTCGTTGATGAGACGCGGACACGGGGAGCCGGACCTACGGAAGACAAGAGGGATCCGAGAGAAGAAAGGCCGCTCCGCACAAATCCAGGAGCGGCAGACCCCCGTGTCTGCCCACTCTCGCGGTGATCGTGGTTCAGAGCCGGGCACAGGGTGGCGAAATGGACCACCAAACTGGGCCGGATCAACCGGATAGCCCTGCTTCCCCGGCTCCAAAGTTGCCGTAAGTGCGCCGAGTTTGGCAGAATCGCGCAGCACAACGTGAGGTTTCTGCCTCGCCTTCGTATCGAGTGCCCAGCATTCTCAGCAGGACGAACGACGCATGACAGCAGAAGGAACGCCGAGGCCGACTTTCGGCCACCGGTGGATGAGCGGCGCTGAAGTTCGCCGGGCATTTATCGAATTCTTCGACGAACGCTTGCATCGGGAGATGCCAAGCTCGTCGCTCGTGCCCCATAACGACCCGACGGTCTTGCTGACAACCGCCGGGATGCAGCAAATGACGCCCTATTTCCTTGGACTGGAGACGCCTCCGTCGGTGCGTATGACCTCCGTCCAGAAGTGCTTTCGCACTGTCGATATCGACGAGGTCGGCGACGAGAGTCACTGCACCTTCTTCTTCATGTTGGGCAACTTCTCGGTTGGCGACTACTTCAAACGGGAGTCACTCGCCTGGTCGTGGACCTTCCTGACCGAAGTGATGGGTCTCGACCCGGACCGGCTCTATCCGACCGTGCATCCGGACGACACTGACGCCTTCGCCATCTGGCGGGACGAGATCGGCGTGCCCGAAGCGCGTATCGGCAAGCTGTCGGACAACTGGTGGGGCCCGGTCGGCCCGACCGGCCCCAACGGTCCCGATTCGGAGATCTATTTCGATCTCGATCCCGAATCGGCCGAAACGGGCGGCGGTCCCGGTGAGAGCGACCGGTATCTGGAGATCTGGAACAACGTTTTCATGGAGTTCATGCAGGCCCAGGATGGCTCGCGGACGCCTCTGCCAAAGCAGAACGTCGACACGGGCATGGGTCTCGAACGACTCACCGCGATGATGCAGGGTGTCCGGTCGATCTACGACACCGACCTCTACCAGACGATCATCGAACGAGCCGGGGAACTGGCCGGGGTTCGCTATGGCGACGATCCGGAAACCGACCGCGCTCTGCGCGTGATCGCCGACCACAGCCGGGCTGCCACCTTCCTCATTTCCGATGGCGTCCTGCCTGGCAACGAGGGGCGTTCCTATGTGCTCCGTCGCGTGCTGCGCCGCGCTATCCGCTTCGGCCGGAGACTCGGTCTGGACAAGCCATTTCTGGCGGAAATGGCCGGGGTGGTCATCAGCCAGTTTGGCGCCGACTATCGCAACCTCACCGAACGCCGCTCGCAGATCGAGCGAGTCCTCCTGCACGAAGAGGAGACCTTCGGCCGCACATTGACTGCGGGCATGAACCGGTTTCAGCAGGAAGCGCGAGAGCTCCTCGAAGCCGCCAGGGAATCTCAGCAGCTCTCCGTGACATTCCCCGGTGAGACGGCATTCCGCCTCTACGACACATTCGGCTTTCCGCTCGACCTGACCATCGACCTGGCACGGGAACAGGGGATGGCGGTCGATCAGGCGGGATTCGACGTCGCCATGGCCCACCAGCGAGAAGTGAGCCGTGGCCGCGACGCTTTCCGGGATGCTTCCCGCGACCGGGTGTCGCTCTACGTCGATCATGGCGGCGATGCGACGGTTTTCACCGGGTACAGCGAGTTCGAGAGTACCGGAACCGTCATCGCGCTGCTCGGGCCGGACGGTCCGCTGGAAACAGCCGAAGCCGGACAGGCCGTCGAAGTCATTCTCGACCGCACGCCCTTCTATGGAGAGTCGGGCGGCCAGATTGGCGACAAGGGGCATCTCCGCACCGAGACGGGTCTCGTCGACATCGACGACACCTTCAAACCGACGCCGGGGCTCTACGTTCACCGGGGCACGGTTGCCGAAGGCTTCGTCCAGGTGGGCGAGAAGGTCGAAGCGAAAATCGATGCCGACCGGCGCCGGGCGATCATGCGCAACCACACCGCAACCCATCTGCTGCACCGAGCGTTGAGGATCGTACTGGGCAACGAAGCCCATCAGGCTGGTTCGCTGGTGGCGCCCGACCGGTTGCGGTTCGACTTCACCAGTCTCGACGCAATGACCGCGGAGCAGGTGGCCGAAGTGGCCGGTATCGTCAACGAGCAGGTCGTGGCTTCGCTCCCCGTTTCGACCCGCGAGACCTCCTATGCCGACGCTGTCGAAGGTGGCGCGATGGCCCTCTTCGGTGAGAAATATGGCGATCAGGTGCGTGTGGTGAGTATCGACGGGTTCTCACGAGAGCTGTGCGGCGGCACCCATTTGCGCCACACGGGCGAGGTCGGTCCCTTCCTGATCCTCTCCGAAGGGAGCGTGGCGGCCGGAGTCCGACGCATCGAGGCTGTCACCGGAGCGCCGGCGGTGGAACGGATGCTCCGGCAGCAGGCGACGCTCGAATCGCTGGCCAGAGAGTCGCGCACGCCCTGGTTCGAGCTTCCACAGCACGTGACGGGGCTCCGTCAGAAGCTCCGCGATTCCGAGCGGGAGATCTCGCGCTTGCGATCGCAGTTGGCCGGATCGGGGATCGATGAGCTGGTTGGCCGTGCTCTGCAGGTCGATGGCGTTCAGGTGCTGGCGGCGAAGGTTGCCGTCGAATCACGAGACGATCTGAGGCAGATGGGCGACCGGCTGCGTGACCGGATCGGGTCGGGCGTGGTCGTTCTGGGCGCCGTTGTCGACGATCGGGCCAGTCTCCTGGCGATGGTCACCAGCGATGTGGTCGCGCGGGGTGTAAGAGCTGGCGATCTGGTTCGCGATGCGGCTGCATATGTCGACGGAAAGGGCGGAGGACGTCCCGACCTGGCCGAAGCGGGCGGGAAGAATCCCGCGGGCCTGGACGACGCGATCGCTGCCATCGAGCCGCTGGTTCGTGCCAGTCTCGGATGATGCTCCTTGCGCGACCATGCACCATGCCTGAAAACGGGCCCGTCATCGTTAGCCACCATACGGGGCCCTGGCTCCGGCGTGGCATGAAAACGCGCCGTCATCCTGAGCGGAGCGAAGGATCTCCTGCCGCAGCAGTCTCCAGGGAGACGACGGTCGGGGCAGAAGACGACGGAGAGATCCTTCACTTCGTTCAGGATGACTGGCACTTTTCTGAGAGAGCCTTCGCTTCGCTCGGGATGACAGGTGAGGTTGTTGACGCAACACGACGATTGCCGCTGGACTCGCTGCTCGGCATGACTAAGACCATGGGAGAGCGTCCGCGTGGCGGAACGATCCCCGCCGCTCCGGTGCAACGCTGATGATTGTCGACGTCCTGCCGGGAATGACGCTCGCCCAGGTGATCATGCGCCTGCGCGAAGCGCATGGCGATTCCGTGACGATCCGGATTTCGCCAGATAGCGCCCTCCTGCTCACCGCGAACGAATTCCGGGCTCTGTCGCTGGCCGCCGAGCGAGAACAGATCGCGATCGCAGTCGAAACGCGGGACGGGCTCCGCAGGCAGCTGGCAACGCTTTTCGGCGTTCCGCTGGCAATACCGACAGACGAAGACGAAGAGGACGAGCCTCAACCGATTGACGGTCCGGCGAACACACTTCCTACCGCTGATCCGGAAGAACCGGACGATGCCGGGACAACGACGACAACGGCCGCGCCGGTTCGGACCGGCCGAAACGGAGCGTCGGGCGGCAAGCGCGGCAATGGGCGCATGGGGCGAGTTGTCGCCGCGCTGGCCGGAATCGCGCTTCTGCTGCTTCTCGTCATTGGCGGGTACTGGTACTTTCTGCGGACCGCCGACGTTCGCCTGACCACTGTCACCCAACCGGTCAACACCACGATCGCGTTTTCCGTGGCCCGGCCGGGTCAGGATGTCAGCGCGGCCGGAGCCGTTCCTGCTGAGCAGGTCTCGTTCGAGCTGAGCGTGAAACTCGATGCCCCGGCTACGGGTATCGAATCGATCGGCACGATCCTGGCCACGGGAACGCTCGAATTGCGGAATCCGGGATCGCAGGCGATCACCATTCCCGCCGGCACGATCATCGACACCTGGGAAGGGGATCAGTTCGTCACCAGCGACGAGGTCACCGTTCCCCCTTCCGAGAATGGCTCGGCGGGCGAGGGAACCGTGGTCGTCGCGGCCGCCACCCCGGGTGCTTTCGCCAATCGCGATCCCGGTATGCTCAGCGGGCAGATGGAGAACGGCATCTACTTCAGCAATCGAGGCACGCCCATTGCCGGGGGCGGGGATGAGACGACTACGGTCGTCACACAGGACGATCTCGACGCGCTGCAGGCGAGGGCCGAGGAAACGCTCAGATCGCTGGCAGCCACCTCGTCGCTCTCCGACAACCGGCGAGTGGTGCCATCCACGCTGACCATTCAGCAATTCACGACCAGCTACTCCAGCGAGGTCGGTGACGAAGCGGATGCGGTTTCCGTCGACGCAACCATCGCCTTCGACGCGCTTGCATTTCCGACTGATGCGCTCGACGCCGGGGCGGAACGCGCCCTGGCCGATCAGGTGCCAGCCGGTTATCAGCTTGTGGAGGGTTCAGTCACCTACGAAGTGCCGGTCGAGTCCGGGGAAACCGGCGGCGTCATCGCCATGCTCGTCCAGGTCACCGGGTCCGCCAGCGTGGTGGTCACCGACGAGGAACGGGAGCAGCTTGCCGATCTGATCGCTGGTGAGAGCAAGGAGGCGGCGGAATCGCGCCTGTCGCGCGATCCTCGATTCGACAGCGTGTCGATCGACGTCTCTCCCGGCTGGATGCCTCAGCAATTGCCGTCCAGTACCGGCAAGATCGACATAACCATCGAATGAACGCTGAACGGGGCCGCCTCCTGGGCATCGATGTCGGTGAGCGACGGGTAGGTCTGGCGATCTCGGATGAGATGCAGACCATCGCCAGTCCCATCCCGATGGTACCGCGAGGCGCGACCGAGATGGACGATTTTCGCCAGGTTGTCGCCAGCTACAACGTGACCGAGATCGTGGCCGGTCTCCCCACCGGTATGTCGGGGAGGGAAGGACCCCAGGCGACCGACGTGCGTGATTTCGCGGAGAACGTCGCTGCCACCCTCGATCTCGACCTTTCCTACTGGGATGAGCGACTCACCTCTGTCCAGGCTGAACGCTCCCTCATCGAGGCTGGGCACAGCAGAAAACGACGGCGAGATCTGATCGATTCGGTCGCTGCGGCAATCATGTTGCAGAGCTTTCTCGACGCCCGGGCAATGAAAGCGTCCCGGCGCTGACGCGGGGCACCCACCGGGTGTCGTTTATACTGATTCGGCTATCTGCCCTTGCAGCAGGTCGACGGAGGTGATGAACCATGAACAAACTGATCATCGCGGTCGTACAGAATGACGACGCAGATGGCGTGGTCGACGCCCTGTTGGAAGCAGACTATCGGACGACCCGTCTGGCCAGCACAGGCGGATTCCTGCGGCGGGGCAACACCACCCTGCTCATCGGCGCATTCGAGGATCAGATCGACGCCGTCCTGAACATCATCCGGCAGAACGCCCGGAGTGGCGCCCAGGCGGGCGACGACACACCCGGATTGACTCCCCAGGCCGCAGCAACCGTGTTCGTTCTCGATCTCGAGGAATACGAACGCTTCTAGCTGCCGGCGGCATCTCACAAGCCGATCATTCAGCCGTCATAATCAGCAACGAGAAGCCAGTATCCGAGTCTGGCCACGCCCGGTTCTCCCAGGTCGCATGCGATGCCTGGTCCACAAGTCTTCATCAGTATCCGATCGGCGCTGTATTCGCTGAGCCTCCCCGGTCTGGCGGGCCTCTGGATCGCCTGCTGGGTGCAGTTGGCCGCCTTCCTGCCGGAAGAGATTTCGTCTTTCTCGCTCGCCGCTGGTGCGGCCGTGACGGGAATATTCTTCATCGTTCTGATCGCGTCGGTCGAGGCGGCCGTGCGGTTCGGGATTGGGGAATCCCGGCTGATCGGTTCGTCGCGTGTTTCGGCAAGCGGCGTAACCGGGCTGATCAAGTTCGGTGACAACGCGTCGACCTCGCGACATGCCTTCGTCTCCGTCTCCCTGACGATCGCTCTCGGACTGGGATTGCTGGCGGCTTCGGCCCAGTTCCGCGATCCGGCGACACTCCTGTCAGGGGTCGTTTTCGTCGTTCTCCTGATAAGTGGCGGGGGCTTGCTGATACGGGCGTGTCCCATCCAGGGCTTTCCGGGTGGCGAGCTGGCGAATCGCTACCTGCCGCTTCTGGCAGAGGACGAAGAGAGCGCCGCGACCGTCGCCCGCGTTCTCAGCGTCCTCTCCTCAGGGGTCATTGCGCTGACCGGTTTGCTGATTCTGGCCAGCCCAGGCACGTGGGGCACCTGGGGACTGGCCGTGTTCATCGCCGGTATCGATGGTGTGCTGCTGACGCAATGGCACGCGCGGCGATCGCGCTGGATGACCTCAGCCTCGCAACGAGGTCTGGACAGCATCGTTCATTCCCGGCTGCCCACGATTTCGCAGACTGCCCCCATCTCGGAGCTGTTCAGCATTTTCGCGATCGAAGGCAACCGGGCGACTGTCGTGGTGCTCGACGCCTCGGGGAAGCCTGAAGGCGTGATTCACCTCAGGCAGCTTCGCACCGCCGCGCAGGCCGCTCGCTCCTCAGAACCACGCGAGGTGATGGTGTCGCTGTCCGACCTGCCCCGACTACCCGCGTCGACCAGCGTGCTCGATGCGGCCCTTTTCCTCGAGCGGCATCGACTGCCGGCGCTGGTGGCGGAAGGGGCAGACGGGGGAGTGCGGGTCCTCTCACTCGACGAATTGCGGCGGATCGTCGACTGACTTCATCCCAGCAGCGCTGCCGACAGCGTTTCCAGCACCGGTCCAGCCTGCTGGGCAACGAGCAGTGTTGCCAGGTGATCGAGGGGCGTTTCCGAGAGGTTGACAATGGCCATTGGCGCGCCGCTCCGGGCCGCGGCAAGCGGAACCTTTGCCGCCGGTTGCACGATCAGCGAACTCCCGACCACCAGCATCAGGTCGCATTCCCGGGCGATCAGCATCGCTCGTTCCAGGGCGCCCACGGGGAGCGATTCGCCGAAGAGGACGGTCTGAGCGCGAAGTGGACCTCCACAGAGCTGGCAATCGGGAGTCTCCTCTCCGGCCTCCTGGCGCGCCTGGATAGTCTGCCCATCCCAAACCCGGAGGCAATCGAGACACTGCACCCTCCGGGCCGAACCGTGCAGCTCGATGACGGCATCGTCCGGAAGTCCCGACGCCTGATGCAACCCGTCGATGTTCTGCGTGATCACGGCTGGAACCAAGCCAGCGTCGAAGAGACGGACGATGGCGCGATGACCGGCGTTCGGCTGGTGGGCGATCAATTCCGGGAAACGGACTTTGCGACTCTCCCAGTAGACCCGTCGCGTTTCCGGATTGGTGCGGAAGTCGCCAAGCGTAGGCGGTTTCTGGGTGGCCCAGACGCCGTTCGGGCCGCGATAGTCGGGAATGCCCGATTCCGTGCTCATACCGGCGCCGGTGAAAACAGCGATCCGCGTTTTGTCGCGTGCGAGGGCAACGAGCTGCTCGACCAGCCCGTCCTGAACCGGATGCATTGAGGCGTCAGTCACGTCGACGATCCCATGGTTGTGTACGTACGCATACTTTGCTACGATAGTCAGACAGTCGAAGATCAACTGCGCCTCTCGGTGATCCCGTCCACCGAAGCGACACGACCGCCGCATTCGTGCGTCTGGTTCTGGTGACGAGGCAGACAGATGATACTCACTCAAAGCACGTTCGATACGATCGACGAGGTGCGTATGCTCCTGCTCGGCTGGTTGCGCGCCGCTCTTGGGCTGGAATTGGCGCCAGACGATAGCTCCTCCGCCAGACTGGAACGGCGTCGCTCCCGGTGAGCGCTCCGCACGTTGCACCCCTCACTCTTGACGAGCAGCGGGCGAGAGTCGTTGCGCTACGTGGGCTCTCCGAAGCGAGAGCTGGCGATCTGGACGCCGCTGAAGAGACGTTCGGCAAGGCGATCTCACTCGATCCGGAGATCGACCTGCGCCGCTTACCCGCTTTCTGGACCTTCCCGCGCGATGTCCACGAAACCGCGGTGCGAGCGCTGCAGCGAGCCGGACGGCGCAATCAGGCGGCGTCCCTCATCGCCGATCTCCGCACCCGGTATCGGCCGAGACTTCTTCCCTCCCGGGAAAGCTGATCCAGACTTCCCTCCAGTAGAATGTGGACATCGCCAATCCTCCCGGAAAAGAAGGGTTGCCGTACGAGCGTTTGCCTGAAGTGATCGCGCGCCATGGCGCCAGCGATCGTGGAGAGTCATCGATGAATGGTGTCATTCGGCTCGCTTCCGCTCCAATCAACTGGGGAATCACGGCGCCAGGAGAAGCCGGCAATCCAGAGCCTGCGGAACTGCTGGCTTCCGTTGCGGCTGCCGGGTACACCGGATGCGAAATCGGCCCATTCGACTACTTCGGAACGACCGCCGGGGAGATCAACGCCCTTTTTGCGGAGCACAACCTCGATGTCGTGGCCTTCTGGGTCGATGTCCCCCTCCATTTGCCGCTCGATGCCGAACGGCGAGAGTGGCTGCAGGACGTGTGCGCCCGGCTGGCGGCGATGAACGCCCCATTCCTGATCGTCAGCGACCTGATGACCGATGAGCGTCTGGCGATCGTGGGGCGAGTTCCTCAGTTTCCCGAGCATCATTGGACGGAGGACAACTGGAGTCAGGTGCGGCGCACACTGATCGACATGGCCGCGATCTGCAGCGAACATGGTCTGACCCTGGCCGTCCATCCTCACCTCGGGGGGCATATCGAATCCGGGGACGAGGTCGAAAAGCTGATTCAGGTCATCGCTGGCACCGACGCCCGTCTCTGCATCGACAGCGGCCACATCCGGATCGGCGGCGTCGATGCCATCCCGATTCTGGCGCGTGAGCTGGAGCGAACGGTGCACGTCCATGCCAAAGACATCGACGAATCTGTGCTCTCGCAGCTCCAGGCGGGATCGATCGGCATATGGGATGCCGTTGCCGGCGGATTGTTCTGCGATCTCGGCACCGGGATGGTCGACTGGCAGGGATTCCGGAACGCGCTGGTCGACGGTGGGTACGCTGGATGGGTGGTTGCGGAGGAAGACCGGATGCTGGTTCCGGGATCGCGAGCCCCCTACGAGTCGAACGACCGAAACTACGCCTTTCTGCGCGATCTGCTCAGCGACGCCGTGGCACCGTAGGGGAGCGCGGCGGGATGCAGTAGAGTTCCCGCAGGTATCGATTGACGGGGACTGCTCAGTTTGCTCCTGCTTGGAAGTCGCGAAGACAACGCTCACATCGGATATATCGAATCCCGGTGCCCGCGGTGCAACGCCGCCGGGATGATGCCCGTTTATCTCGGGAAACGGAAGGTGACCTTCGCGACGCTGGTGGCGCTGCCGGTCGCCGAGCAGATGTATCTCGAATGCCTTAAGTGCCAAACGAAGCTCGGTGTCTCCGCGGAACAGGAACCCGAGCTGCGGCGGCGTCTGGTGTCGACAGAGCAGCTCGCCAATCTGGCGTCGGGCGCTTCACGCCTGAACGAGCAGCGGGACACCCCGGCGAACTTCCGGACGGCCTATCAGGTGTTGCAGGTCGATTCGTCGGCTGAACCGGAGGTGGTTCAGGCGGCGTTCAAGCGTCTGGCGCTGAAGTACCACCCCGATACCTCCACGGAACCACAGGCGGCCGAGCGGATGCGGGAAATCCTGGAGGCCAACGCCATTCTTTCCGATGAAGCGAAACGCCGGGATTACGACCGGTCGATCGGTATCGAGCGTCAGGAGCCGGTGGTCCGGCCACCGGCGATGCGTGCCGACGACGTCTGATCTCAGGCGCGAAGGATGAACCCTGGCAAACCGTGCTCGGGATCCCGTTCGATATCCAGATCGCGGCCGAATTCGGCGACGGTTTCCGTCACTGCTTCAGAGACGATCGCCTGCGCGCGATTGACTTCGCTGGCCCAGTCATCGCAAATCCGGCTCAACTCGATCTCGTTGTTGAACTCGTCCCGGTCGAGCTCGGTGATGGTGCCGTCCGGTTCGATCCAGAGATCGAGCTCCAGATCGAGATCGCGATAGTAGTTGGCGCGCAGTTCGGCGAGTGGCAGCGAGAAGTTGACGTAATAGCCGATCGTTCGGTCATCGTCGGTTCGGAAACGGAGGAGAGAGAACCAGCGATCGAGAAAAAACCACTGGTCCGCGCCGGCGCGTTCCATCAGCTCGATCCCATCGGCCGTGCGCACTTCCACTTCGCGTGGGCGGTAGAAGCTGAAGCGATGATGCAAGACGCGCCGCGAGCTGCTCCCTTCGGGCACGGTCAGCCAGCCGCCGTCAACTTCGTACTCCCATGATGCGCCGCGGAGTTTCTCTTTTCGGTAGTAGATTCGTGCTCCCATAGGGCTATCCTCCGAGCGGTTCCCTGGCCGGAAGCCCGGACCGCCGTGGATATCGATCTATGACGAGTGTCATTTTATCCGCAAGTGCCACATGAGTCACAGGACAGCCATCCAGGGGATCGAGCTGGATGATGTCCAGGAGCTTTGCGCCCAGCAGATTCGCAGCGTTCTTTGCTCCGCTGATCTCGGCGGTTTCGAGCGCACCCTTGGGGAAAATCGCTCTGCCGCCGACCTCGAGAAGGGGCATCGCCAACTCCAGTAAGGTGGCCAGTGAACCGACGGCTCTGGCCAGGGCGAGATCGCGCGTTTCGCGCCAATGCGGTTCGCGGGCCAGCTCCTCTACGCGGCCGTGAATCGCCCTGGCGTTGGTCAATCCAAGCGCTTCGATCGTTTCATCGACGAATCTGACCTTTTTGGCGGTCGCATCGATCAGCGAGAACTCGATATCCGGAAAGAGAATCGCCAGCGGAATACCTGGGATACCAGCCCCAGTCCCCATGTCGACCGCGCGAACCGGCCCTGCATGAGATTCGGCGAATTCCCGCACCAGCGTCGCCAAACGGAGCGACTCGAGAAGCAGACGGTTGTCGATCTCCGCCGGATCGCGAATCGCGGTCAGGTTGAACTGGGCATTGGTGTGGAGAATCAGGTCCCTGAAGCGAGCCAATTGCTCGATCCCGGCGGCGGTCAGCTCGGGAGCGACCTGCCGGGCCGACGCCTGCCAGGCATCGGAGGGCAACGTTGTGGTTCGAGCGATCATGAGAAGCGCTACAGAGCGGCGGAGGCTTCCCGGACGGCAGTGGCCGCCACTCGGCGAGAAGCAATCAGCTGTCTGGCGGCGTTGGCGATCGCCACATCATCGATTCCGGCCAACTCCCGGAGCCGCTTTTGCGACGCCTGCTCGAAGATCTGGTCGGGGACACCCAATGTCGTGACTGGAATCTCTCTGCCCTCGTTGGCGAGCAGCTCCAGCACCGCAGAACCGAACCCGCCGGTGACAACGTTCTCTTCGACCGTCACCACCGCCCCGCACGCGTCAGCCGCATCCAGGATGAGCTGGGCATCGAGCGGTTTGGCGAACCGGGCGTTGATTACCCGTGCCTGGATTCCTTCGATGGCCAGCCGGTCGGCGGCCGATTCTGCGGCGGCCGTCGTCACACCCAGTGAAATGATCGCCACGTCATTCCCGGCCCGGAGTAGCTCTCCGGCGCCGACCGGAATCACCGTCATCGGCTCGCTTGTCGACGCGCCGGTGCCAGCGCCGCGTGGATAGCGGATCGCCACCGGCCCCGCGTCATGCTGGAACGCTGTCTTCAGCATGTCGCGCAGTTCGCGCTCGTCTTTCGGCGCCATGATCGTGATACCGGGAAGACAGCTGAGATAGGAGACGTCGAAGATGCCGTGGTGGGTCCGGCCGTCGTCGCCGGCGAATCCGGCCCGGTCGAGCGCGAAGATCACCGGCAGGCGCTGCAGACAGATGTCATGGACGATCTGGTCGTAGGCGCGCTGGAGAAAGGTCGAATAGATCGCGCAGACTGGCCGGTATCCCTGCGTCGCCAGCCCACCGGCAAAGGTGACGGCGTGTTGCTCGGCGATTCCGACATCGAAAAACCTGTCAGGATGGATCTTGGCGAACTTGCTCAACGAGGTGCCCGTCGGCATCGCGGCGGTGATCGCCACAATGCGCGGATCGTCGTTCGCCAGCTCGATCAGCGCTTCGGCGAAGACATCCTGATACTTCGGAGGGGAGGGAGGCGCACCGGGTGAGGCTTTCGCCGAAACACTATGGCCCCGTTCCTGGTCGGCTTCCGCAGCGGCGAATCCCTTCCCCTTTTCGGTCAGCACATGGAGGAAGACAGGCGTCTCCAGCTGGCGGGCTTGCCGCAGCGACTCCACGAGCGCCCGAATGTCGTGCCCCGGAACAGGACCCAGGTAGGTGAAGCCAAGTTCTTCCCAGATCATCCGGTGATAGACGAACTCCTTGAAGGAGTCTTTCCAGCGTTTGCCCAGCTCGATCAGCAGATCACCCTGCGGCATCTTCTCCAGGAGGGTCTGGATGTCGTCCTTGGCCCGGTTGTAGCGCTTGTCGGTGCGCATCCGGTCGAGATACTTGCTGATGGCGCCGACATTGGGCGCAATCGACATCTCGTTGTCGTTCAGCACGACGATGAAGGGAAATTGCTGATGGCCGGCGTTGTTCAGACCTTCGAAGGCCATCCCGCCCGTCAGCGCGCCATCGCCGATCACGGCGACCGACCGCCGTTCTGTTTTCGGATCGGTCAGATGCTGGGCAACGGCGATACCGAGCGCCGCGGAAATCGCCGTGCTGGCGTGCCCAGCGCCGAAGGCATCGTGTGCGGATTCGTCCCGGGAGAGAAACCCCGAGATGCCGCCTTCCTGGCGGAGAGTGCCGAAGCGGGACAACCTGCCGGTCAGCAGCTTGTGCGCGTAGGCCTGGTGACCGACGTCCCAAACGATGGCGTCGTCGGGAGACGAGAAAACGGCATGCAGTGCGATCGCCAGCTCGACGGTGCCCAGGCTGGCGCCGAGATGACCGCCCGTTCGCGTCACAGTGTCGATCAGCGCGCTACGAATTTCCTCGGCGAGTCTTTCCAGCTCGGCAAAGGAGAGGTCGTGCAGCTCGACCGGGTTGTCTATCGATTCGAGCAGCGTCATGGCTGGGTTGGTTTCGGGCTCAGAGGCGCCGGGCATTCGCAACTACTCAGATATTGACGTTCGTCAGATTCGGCATCTATTGTCGATTGGCCGCTTCGCGCAGTGTCGTTTCGCGGCAATGCCAGCGACCGTCAGCGACGCACAGTGGCAGCGGCAATAGTACGCGAGATCACCACCGTGGGGCGCTGTATCGCCCGGACAACGGAGTCTTCCATGAATTCCACAGCTGCAGATCGCATTCTGGCGATCGATGTTGGCGCCGGAACGCAGGACATCCTCCTGTACGATCCCGCCCGAACACCCGAGAACTGCTTCCGCATGGTGATGCCGTCGCAAACGCAGATCGTCGCCTCCAGGATCGGGGCGGCGACAGGTGCCAAGCGTCCACTTCACCTCAATGGCCGATTGATGGGAGGGGGAGCGTCGACCGAGGCGATCCTGGCGCATCTGGCGGCGGGCTTGCCGGTGACGGCCACGCTCGAGGCGGCTGCGACGATTCACAACAACCCTGATCGTGTGGCGCGGACCGGTGTGACCATCGCCAATGCGGCTCCCGCCGAAGCGACCGTGGTGACGCTGGGGGATATCGATCTGGACGCGCTCGGTGCGGTGTTCGGTCAGTTCGGCATCGCCATACCGGAGAAGGTGGCTATCGCCGTTCAGGACCATGGGTACCGGCCCGGAGCCGGCAACAACGAAATGCGATTCGACTATCTGCAGTCGCTTCTCGATGCGGGAGGGGATCTCTCTCGCATGGTCTTCACGGCAGCGCCGGCCGGCATGACCAGAATGCAGGCGGTTCTCGACGCGATCGGCGGCGGCATCGTCATGGACACCGGCGCCGCGGCGGTGCTGGGAGCACTGGGAGACCCGCTGGTCCGGCGTCACGCAGAGGAAACGGGTGTCATTCTGGTCAATCTGGGCAACATGCACACCTTCGCCACGTTGCTCAAGGGTCGGCGGCTCTACGGTTTGTTCGAGCATCACACCGGTGGGATCACGCTGCCGATCCTTGCCGATCTGATCGAACGCCTTCAGCGGGGCGATCTCGATACCGCGCAATTCATGGCCAGCTTCGATGGTCACGGCGCGTCGATTCACCCTGACTACCGGCGGGAAGGGCCATTTCACTTCGTCGCAACAACCGGGCCGAATCGCGCCATCGCCCGGGATCTCGGTTACCACGAGGCGGCGCCATTCGGCGACATGATGCTGACCGGGGCGTTCGGTCTGGTGGAGGCATGCCTTATGCGTGAGAGGGTGGGGCGGTCGCTCGTCGGATACGAGACCGCATGAAACGCGGCCCCCGTCACCCGGCCGATTTCCCGTGTGATAGTCTAGGAATTGGGCTCTCATCCGATTCACAGGGGAGCCCATTTGTCTGTTTGAGCATGAAGCTGATTGCTACGAGGTTTTCTTGCTATGTCGTCGACCGATGAGATCATTCGAGCAAACGCAGTCGTCAAAACCTATGACACTGGTACGACCAAAGTCCCCGCGTTGCGCGGTATCGACCTCTCGATCCGGAGAGGTGAGATGGTCGCGGTCATGGGTCCGTCTGGTTGTGGGAAAACCACACTTTTGAACTGCCTCTCTGGTCTGGACAAGATCGATTCCGGCGAAATCTGGCTCGATGGCAAGGATTTGGCCACGATGTCCGACCGGGAACGAACGAACTGGCGAGCCAGGCGGATGGGGTTCATCTTCCAGGTCTACAACCTGCTCCCCGTGCTGAAAGCTGTGGAAAATGTGGAGCTGCCTCTTCTCGTGTCCGGAATCGGTCCGAAAGATGCCCGCACTCGCTCGATGGCCGCGCTGCAGCGGGTGGGCCTCGATGAATGGGCCAAGCACCGTCCCGCCGAGCTCTCCGGTGGCCAGCGGCAGCGCGTCACGATTGCCCGCGCCCTGGTCAACGAACCGGCCATCGTCTGGGCCGACGAACCGACCGGCGCCCTCGATTCGACGACCGCCGGCGACATCGTCGGATTGATGAAAGAGCTCAACGAGCGGAATGGTCTGACACTCGTCATCGTGACCCACGATGCATCGGTCGGTGCCCAGTGCCAGCGCGTCATCCATATGCGTGACGGACTGATCATCGGCGAAGAAGCTCCCTCCGCCACCGGCATTCTGGAAGGCGCGGCAGCGCACTGAGCCGGTCACCGATCGCCCCGGCATTCCGTATTGATACCCGCTAAGAAGGTGAATCCGTGAACGAACTATTCGGAGTTCCGATGAGCTCGATCATGACCGTTCTGCTGGTCATGCTCGGCATCTGTCTTCTCGTCATCCTCTGGATCGCACTCCGGCGGACCGTGATGTTCAAGATCGGTCTGCGGAACATCCCACGCCGGCCGGCGCAGTCGATCCTGGTGATCATCGGTCTGATGCTCTCCACGCTGATCGTTGCGGCAGCGCTCGGCACTGGCGACACCATCGACTATTCAGCCACCGCGCTCACCTACGAGTCGTTGGGAGATGCGGACGAGCTGGTGGTGCACAGCACGACCGGGGATGGCGAGGGAAGTGTCGCTTCGGCCATCCAGCAGCGCATTCCGCAAACGGTTGTCGACGATCTCGAGGGGATGTTCGCCGACAGCGATCTGGTCGATGGCCTCATGCCACTGCTGATCGAACAGGTTCCCGTCTTTCTCTTCCCCGGCGGTCCGCCTGCCGCGGATGCGGATATGACCGCGATGCTGGCGGATGGCACGGTGACCCAGGCGGAGCCTACAGCCTACCTGGCCGGCATTGACCCGGCGCGGGCGGAGCAGTTCGGACACCTGAAGTCATCCGACGGGGAGATCATCGATCTTGCCGCGCTGCCGGCCGATCAGATCGTCATCAGCGAAACCATGGCCGAGGACCTGAACGCCAGCGTTGGCGATGGCATCGGCTTTTTCTATAACAACAACCCATTCGTGCTGACCGTGGCGGCGATCGCCGAGGATTCGGCGCTGAGCGGCCGTTTCGACGCAGACACCCCCAGCATGGTCCTCGATCTGGCCACGATGCAGAGCCTGGTGGATGCGGAAGGGGAGATCACCGCGGTCGCTGTTTCGAACCGTGGCGACATGCGATCCGGCATGGAGCTCACCGATGAGGTCTCCGACGTCATCAAAGCCGGGATCGAGGGCCGGGATCTTGGCGTCGATCCGATCAAGCAAGACTCGATCGACCTGGCCAACCTCCTGTCGAGCGTTTTCACCACCTTCTTCATCCTGTTCGGGCTCTTCTCCATTGCCGTTGGCATTCTGCTGATCATCCTGATCTTCTCGATGCTGGCTGCTGAGCGGCGCCCCGAAATGGGCATGACCCGGGCGGTTGGTGGGCAGCGCTCCCAGCTCATCCAGTCATTCATCGCCGAAGGAACGATCTACGCCCTTTTCGCCGGGTTGATCGGCGCGTTGCTTGGTGCGGCCGGCGCATACCTGATCGCGTGGTCGCTGAATTCGATCTTTGGCGAGTTCTTCGAAGTCGAAGCACACGTCACGTTGCGAAGCATGGTCGTCGCCTACTGTCTGGGCGTGGTCATCACCTTCATCGCCGTGGTGGTGGCCAGCTGGCGGAACAGCCGGCTCAACATTGTGGCCGCTGTGCGCGATATCCCCGACTTCGTCTCGCCCGTCCGGCGTCGCCGAACACTCGTCTGGGCAGTGCTGGCGCTGGCCATCGGCGCGCTCAGCGCGATGAGCGGACTATCCAGCGACTCGGCCTTTGTTGCCTATTTCGGTCTCAGTCTCATTCCCTTCGGCGTGGCGATGATTCTTCGGTATCTGGGGGTTTCGAGCCGGATCGTCTTCAGCATCGTCGGGGCGTACCTGATCGTGCTCTGGCTGCTGCCTGATTCGTGGTCGCGCAAGATCTTCGGCAATCTGGACGGCGATATCGAGATGTTCTTCCTTTCCGGCATCTTCCTGGTGGCCGGTGCGACGATGGTCATGGTCCAGAATCTCGATGCACTCCTCTGGGTTCTGAACAAGTTCGGCTCGGTTTTCCGGTCGGCTCAGCCGTCGATGAAAACGGCCATCGCCTTCCCCAGCCAGGCGCCAACTCGCACGGGCATGACGATCGCCATGTTCAGCCTGATCGTTTTCTCGCTGGTGGTCTTCTCCACGATCAACGAGAACTTCGTCAATATCTTCCTGGGAGACGACGCCAACGCCGGATGGGATATCCGGGCCGACCAGACAACGGCCAACCCGATCGGCTCGACCGATGACGTCATCCAGCTGCTGAATGACCGAGGCGTTGACACATCCCAGATCGCGGCGATCGGGGCCGGCACCACCTACTTCCAGGGGCAGGTGAACCGCGTCGGAGGCGACCCGGGAACCTATATCCTGCACGGTATCGACAACGATCTGATTTCGGAATCGACACTGAAGTTCCAGCAACGAGCCAGCGGCTTCGATTCCGACGAGGCGGTCGTCGAAGCGCTGCTCAACGATCCGACGGTCGCCGTGATCGATTCGTTCGCCCTGGCCCAGAATCAGGGGTTTGGCGGCACGGACGATCAATTCAATCTCGGCGATCCGGACGGCGACGGACCGGAAAAGGGTCTCGACCCTGACATGGACTCGTTCGAGCCGATCGCCATCCAGATCGAGGGCGCCGACGGACAATTGCACGACCTGACGATCATCGGCATCATCGACCAGAAGATCGGATCGCTTTTCGGTCTCTACGTCAACGATGCGGTGATGCAGCAGATTCAGCCGAATCCACAGTTGATCTCCTACTTCATGCGCTTGAACGACTCCAGCCAGTCCCGCGAGTTCGCCCAGCAGGTGGAAGCGGCGCTGCTGGTCAACGGTGTCGACGCCGTGTCGATCAAGGATGAGCTGGAAGACTCACAGGATCAGAATCGCGGATTCCTCTACATCATCCAGGGATTCATGGCGCTCGGACTGATCGTCGGTCTGGCCGCTGTCGGGGTGATCGCGTTCAGAGCGGTTGTGGAACGCCGCCAGCAGATCGGCGTGCTGAGAGCCATCGGGTTCCAGCCGGGTATGGTCACCCTCTCGTTCCTGGCGGAACAGCTCTTCGTTGTCGCGATGGGAGCGATATCGGGCGCTGTTCTCGGTCTGGCGCTGGCCAAGATTCTCTTCATGAGCGACGATTTCGCCCCATCGGGAACCGATTTCCTCGTTCCGTGGACGCAGATCATCGTTCTTGTGGTGGTCACGCTGATCGCTGCGGCGTTGATGACATTCATCCCGGCCCGCCAGGCATCGAAGCTGGCGCCGGCTGAAGCGCTCCGGTACGAATAGCGCCGTCAATGCCTGCGTCTCCCGTCGTTGAGGTGTAGCGGCAACGCCTGCGTTGCCCGTTGCTTCGGACGGGCGAGGCAGGCCTCGCCGCTACACACATTACGGCGGCATCGTCGGGCGTGGCGGTAAACCCCTGTGTTGCCCACCGCCACCCCAGCGACCGACGGGCGAGGCAGGCCTCGCCGCTACACATATTGCGGCGGCATCGTCGGACGTGGCGGTAACGCCTGTGTTGCCCACCGCCACCCCAGCGACCGACGGGCGAGGCAGGCCTCGCCGCTACAGTCGCCCGCACAGGTGTAGCGGCAACGCCTGCGTTGCCCACCGCCACCCCAGCGACCGACGGGCGAGGCAGGCCTCGCCGCTACACATAGTGGCGGCATTCGGTGTAGCGGCAACGCCTGCGTTGCCCGTCCGACACACGGTGTCGCGGCAATGCTCTGCTATCCGCCGGCCCGGATGTAGGACTCGGGCGGGACGGTTTCTTCGATGAGCTTGCGGGCCTCCTGGCTTGCCCGCACCTGCTTCTCCAGGGCAACGGGATCCCACCGCCCGAGAAGGTCGTTGAGCAAGGCATCGCGAATCGACGCGTACGCCGGGTCGGTGGCCAGGTTCGTCAGCTCATCGGGATCGCCCTCGATATCGAAGAGCTCGAGCGGATCACCGAGGCTGTAGTTGAGCTTGTCGCGGCCCCGCCGCAGCATCGCCATCGGTCCCCGCACTCCATGGGCGAGATACTCGCAAAAGGCTTCGTCTTTCCAGGCCTCCGGCTCGCCGAGAATAAGGGGCAGCAGGGAATCGCCATCCAGACTGTCATCGATCGGAGCATCCGCGATATCCAGCATCGTCGCCACCAGATCGACCAGTGACGTCACGCCGCTTACGGTTTTGCCAGTCGGGTAGTGTCCCGGCCAGGAGACGATCATCGGAATGCGAGCGGACGCCTCACGGAAATTCGACTTCCGCCACATCCCGTGCTCGCCTGCCATCTCGCCATGGTCGCTCACATAGATCACCACGGTGTTTTCTCGCTGACCGGTCTCGTCCAGGGCCGCCAGGAGCCGTCCGACCTTCTCATCGAACCAGGAGATCAGCGCGTAATACCCCAGTCTCGCTCTTCTGACCTCTTCGTCGGTGAAATCGGCGAGTCCGAACATCTGCCGCATGCGTTGATAGACGGGAGGCTGGTCGTCCAGATTCGGTCTGACGCGGGGCATGTCGATCTCTTCGGGCGTGTAGAGATCCCAGAAGTCCTGCGGCACGACGAAGGGAAAGTGGGGCGCGATGAAGCCGACATCGAGCGCCCACGGCTGTTCGCGCCGGGCCGGATCGCAGATCCACGACAAGGCGGCTTCTTCGACGGCGTCATCGACGTCGATCTCGACGGTGCGGCCCGGTCCGGCTTTGGCCATATGCCCCCAGGGCGCCGCGGCAGGTGGTGTGCCGTCCTCCCAGAGGTGGAGCTCGTGAAACGACTCGGCGTGGAGATCGCGGCCGAGTTGCTCGTTGAAACCGTGCAGCTGATCGGGACCGACGAAGTGCTGCTTTCCACAGAGCACGACCTCGTAGCCGGCAGACCGCAAACGATGCGCCCAGGTCGGCTCGTCGACGCTGAGCGCGTTCGAGTTGTCATACGCGCCGATTTCGTGCACGTAGCGGCCGGTCATGAACGACATGCGGGAAGGGGAGCAGAGGGGCGAGTTGCAGTAGGCGTTCTCGAAAAGCACACCCTGCCCGGCAAGCCGGTCCAGGTTGGGAGAGCGAACGACCGGATGCCCATACGCACCCATGAACTGGGGGGCGTGTTCGTCCGACATGATGATCAGCAGATTCGGACGCGTTTCAGCCACAGACTCTTCTCCTCAACGCCACGCGGTGCACGTAGCGTCATCTTAGAGCCTCGTGCAAAATGCCGGCATCTCGAACAGGGCTCGTCATCCTGAGCCAACATGCCGGTGCCGGCACTGACGCGCCACGAAGAGCACCGTCATCCTGAGCGGAGCGAAGGATCTTCTGCCGCAGCAGTCTCCAGGGAGACGACGGTCGTTGCAGGAGACGACGGAGAGATTCTTCGCTCCGCTCAGAATGACGATGGACTTGGGAGCGCCAACATTGACGAAACCTGCTCTAGCTGCGTGAAGGGAAGGGTTTGTTGCTCTGCCTACGCAGGCGACTCCTGCAGCGGCGCCGGAACGACCGATTCGTCGTCGTAGTGGGTGAAAATGCGGCGATAGAGGGGGCAGCGTTCGATTAGCTCATCATGCGTGCCGAAATCGACCAGTTCCCCTTTTCGCAGCACGACGATTTTGTCCGCCCATCTGATCTGCGACAACCGGTGCGTGATCAGCAGCGTGGTGCGGCCCTCCAGCACTCGCCGGATGGCACGCTGAATCTGATCTTCAGTGGCGCTGTCGATGGCACTGGTGGAGTCGTCGATCATCAGAATGCGCGGATCGGTGATCAACGCCCGGGCGATGGCCAGTCGCTGACGCTGTCCGCCGGAAAGGGTGACGCCTCGCTCCCCGATGACCGTGTCATATCCATCCGGCAGCTGGCGAATGAAGGAGTCGGCCTGGGCGTCCCGGGCGGCTCGCTCGACTTCTTCGCGGTTCGTTTGCTGACCGAGACTGAAGCCGATGTTTTCGGTCACGGGTCGGGAGAAGAGCACGATATCCTGCTCGATGGTCGAAATCTGGGAACGGAGCGCGTCGAGGTTCCAGTCACGGACATCGATACCGTCGATCAACACCCGGCCGGCGTCGACGTCGTAGATCCGGTTGACCAGTTTGGTCAGCGTGCTCTTACCCGACCCCGTTTCCCCCACGATTGCCACCGTTTCACCCGGGTGGACGTGGAAGCTGACATTTTTCAACACCGGGTCGCCGTCATAGGCCAGCGAAACATTCTCGAAGACCAGATCGCCGGCGATCGTC
The DNA here is from genome assembly GCA_019637585.1 of Thermomicrobiales bacterium. Classification (GTDB taxonomy): domain Bacteria; phylum Chloroflexota; class Chloroflexia; order Thermomicrobiales; family UBA6265; genus JAHBVL01. The sequence continues at coordinate 23,700 of JAHBVL010000017.1, forward strand.
TGGTCGATGCCGCCGGCATTCTGGTCGAGCTCCGTTTCCTCGTTGATCAGGTCGATGATCCGCTGCGCGCTGGCCAGACCGATCTGCACCAGGGAGAAGGTGAAGATCGAGATGAAGGTCGGAAAGCGCAACATGAACATCAGACCGAAGTAGGTGACCAATGTGCCAATGCTGATTTCGTCCTTGCTCACCAGATAGAGCCCGAGCAGGAAAGCGGCGGCGTTGGCCACGGCCAGGAGGAGGGTGGGGATGTACCGGGCCTGGATCGCCCCCTGCCGCACCATGGCGTTGCGATAGGCGCAGGCCCGATTCTCGAATTTGGCCTCTTCTTGGGCTTCCTGGGCCGTCGATTTGATGACTTCGATCCCGGTGATCGATTCCTGCAGCTCGCTGTTGAGCGATCCGAACGCCCGCCGCATCTCGTTGGAGACAGGATTGAGCTGCCTCATGTAGTAGCGAAGCGCGATCAGGAAAAAGAAGGTGAACACGAGCGGCGGTCCCAGCAATCGCCAGTCGATGAGCCCTATGAAGACGATGGGAATGACCAGGCCAGTGAAGGAATCGATGATCAGCGACAAACCGGGATTGACCATCGTGTTCAGCTGGCGCACATCGTTGGCCGCCCGGGCCATCAGATCGCCGACCGATTGCCGGTTGTGAAAGGTCTGGCTCTTGCCCAGCAGGCTGATGTAGAGCTCGTCGCGGGCGTCCCGCTCGAGCCGCTTGGCGATGACCTCGGACGAGAGCGACCCCATGAGGTCGAATGCGCCTCGCGTCAGCACCAGCCCGAGCAGCAGGAGCGCGATCACACCGAGCTCCCGCTTGTCCGGCGGGGTTTCCAGCACCGCATTGAATGCCTGACCGGTCAGCACGGGCACCATGCTGTTCAGCACGGTGTGCAGCACGATGCCACCGATGCTGGCCAGGACAAAGATCCAGTTGCGCCGGATATGCGACAAAACCCACCGGGCGGGAGAGGTCGAGCCGCTGCCATAGCGACCTTCGATGCTGAACTCAGATTTCACGCGGAACGCTTCCGTTCTCGTAGCTATGCCGCCCGGCTTGCAGCACTTCCTGGCTTCTCAGGCGGCGGGCGGTTCGATGACAACTGGTTCGTCGAACTGCGACAGGTCGATGCGCCGGACAATGCGCCCGGCGCCGATCTCGGATGGTAACAGCCCGCCGGAGAATTCGGCACGGACCACCCGGTTGGCGGCGTCGATCCAGAGCGTCACGGCGAGTGGTTCCAGATCTCCTTCGAGCTCATCGAATGGCAGGATGCCACCCAGGGAGAGCACCTCAAGGGGATCCAAGAGACCCGTGACAACCATCACCTCCACACCATCGATCTCCTCGGTACCGGTGATCTCTGCATCCTGGATCTGGCTGATCGCACTCTGAATCATCCCGTCCGGATTGAGAAAGGGCAGCGGTGGCAGCGAGTCGTCGTCTCCGCCGCCATTCAGCTGCATGAAACCACCACCATCGAGCGGATTGGAGACCCATATCTTCTCGTCGATGCCGACAGCTTTGAGCTGGAGCGTCAAAAAGGCGAGTGAGACTTCGGCCGACGCCTGGAACGACATCGGCCGAACGACATCCCCCTCGACCGAATCGAGGTAGACGTTGTCGGCGAGAATCGTCTTCCCGACAGGGGTCGAGACCACGAAATGAAACGAATCGAGCTCCAGCATCGCGGCGGCGCTCGACTCGAGCAATGCGGTGACGTCCTGATCCTGCTGTGCCGCAGTGGGAGCAATTGCCGTCAGCACGGCGAACGATGTCAGCGCGGCCCCAATCAGTCTGGATAATCGGCGGAGAGGAAAGGACATCTGTGGCTCCAGTGCTGATACCATCAACGTCCGGCGATTCTACTGGTTTCGCCAGGGGCGATCACAAGCGAGACGCGAATTCCATGTCTGCCAGGCGGATGAACTACAACGAATTGGCCTCCTCCTACGGCGCCCACCGGCGTCCCAACCCGGCGGTGCTCGAACTGCTGCATGGGATCGCTCAGGAGGCCGAACGTCCGCGATTGCTCGAAATCGGCGTTGGCACGGGAAATTTCGCGTCGGCTCTGGCCGGTCTGGGTATCGCAGACGTCACGGGAATCGACCCGTCGATCGGCATGATCGAGCAGGTGCCAGAGCCAGCCGTCAAACGAGCGCTGGCTCGCGCGGAAGCGCTGCCGTTCTCCGACAACCAGTTCACGCTTCTCTATTCCGTCGACGTCATCCATCACATCATCGACCGGGATGCGGCCGCCCGTGAAGCATTTCGCGTGCTCCAGCCAGGCGGGCAGATTGCCATCGTCACCGACAGTGAAATCGACGTTCAGAATCGCATCCCGCTGGCCACCTACTTCCCGGAGACCGTGCCGAAGGAGATCGCCCGTTACCCGCGAATCGAAGCGTTGGAATCGGAGTTGAAAGCGGCTGGATTCGTCGAAATCAAGCGACGCCAGACCCTCACGCACCGTGAAGTGACCGATATCGCTCCCTACCGGGATAAAGCCTTCTCATCCCTGCACCTTATCAGCGACGAAGCGCACGCCAAAGGTATTGCGGCCATGGAGCGCGACCTGGCCAAAGGCCTACTGCAGGCACAGCAGCCTTATACGATTGTGATTGGGCGACGGTAGCGCGTAGTCCGGAGTCCAGAGTCCGATGGAAGAGTAGACTCTCCGGGTGCCGGAGTCGGACGACTCTGCAACGGCCGACCACCACTCCGGACTTCGGACCACGGACTCCGGACTACGTCAAAAGGGAGCACCCTCGTGGGTTTCATCATGGACGGCCTGGAGGCCGAATCCTACGATCGCACATATGACGACAAGGGTCTGCTGAAGCGGATGCTCAGCTACTTCCGGGCCGACGGGGCTGCCATGGTGCTGGTCGTGGTCATGGTAGTGCTCAACTCGCTGCTCGATGCGGTGCTGCCGATGCTGCTCGCCGGCGGTATCGACCGTATCGAGTCGCAGGGGGATACCTTCGGTCGCGAGTCCTGGTTGCTGGTTCTCGCATTCCTGGGCGCGGGAGTCCTGGCCTGGGTGTTCAATTTCCTCCGGCAGTCACGTTCAGCCCGCATCGTGGGGGATGTCGTCCTCCGGCTTCGTCTCGATGTCTTTCGCGCCATCATGCGCCGCGATATGTCCTTTTTCGACGAGAACCAATCGGGGCGAATCGTCAGCCGGGCCACCAGCGACACCGAGGAATTCGCCAATGTCGTCACGTTGACCATGAACCTGGCCAGCCAGGTGCTCATGCTCGTGTTCGTGGTGGCTGTTCTCTTCTACCGGGATTGGCAGCTGGCGCTGGTCACCATCACGGTGGCGCCGGTCATCGTCTTCGTCGCGCTCATGTTTCGGCGAATCGCCAGAGAGAGCACCCGGGGCGCCCAGCGGGCCATGTCAAACGTCAACCGCACCGTGCAGGAAACGATGCGGGGCATCGCCGTAGCCAAGAACTATCGCCAGGAAGCCAAAATCTACGACGAATTCAAAGAGGTCACGGATCAGGCTTACGCGGTGACACTCCGCCAGGGCTTCATTTTCAGCGGCATCTTTCCCATTCTCTTCACCGTTGCAGGGCTCGGCACCGTTGCCGTTCTGTATGGCGGCGGACTCGGTGTGGTGAACGGCCGACTGCAAGCGGGCGACTGGTATCTCTTTCTCCTGAGCGTGATGCTCTTCTGGATGCCGCTCACCAGCATCGCGTCCTTTTGGAGTCAGTTCCAGCAGGGATTGTCAGCGGCTGAACGCGTTTTCGCCTTGATCGACGACACCCCGCGGGTTGTTCAGGAGCGGGAGGAGCCGATCTCTCACCTCGATGGTTCGATCGAGTTCGACCACGTCGACTTTGCCTACGTGCCGGGTCAGCCCGTGTTGCGTGACTTCAGCTTGACCATCAAGCCGGGCGAAACCGTGGCGCTGGTCGGCCACACGGGTGCGGGCAAATCGACGCTGGGCAAACTCATCGCCCGCTTCTATGAGTTTCAGGGGGGCGTCATCCGCCTGGATGGCCGGTCGATCCGCTCCCTCGATCTCCGCCAGCTCCGGCAGCTGCTTGGCATCGTGCCGCAAACGCCCTTTCTCTTTTCCGGAACAGTCGCGGATAACATTCGCTACCCACGCCCACAGGCTTCTGATGCCGATGTCGAGCTCGCCGCCCGCCGCATTGCTGGCGGCGACTGGATCGATGTGCTGCAGGACGGACTGCAGACGCAGGTGGGAGAGCAAGGGAAGGGACTCTCCATGGGTCAGCGACAGCTGGTTGCCCTGGCCAGACTGCTCATCCAGGATCCGGGCGTCGTGATCCTCGACGAGGCGACTGCCAGCGTCGACCCGCTGACCGAAGCCCAGATTCAGGAAGGTCTCGATGCGGTGCTGGAGGGCCGGACGGCGATCGTCATCGCCCACCGGTTGGTCACCGTGCGGCACGCCGACCGCATTGTGGTGATGCGAAATGGGGAGATCGTGGAAGAGGGATCGCACGACGGCCTGATGGCGTCGGGGGGGCACTACGCCGATCTCTACGACACCTACTTCCGGCATCAGTCCCCGAACTACCGGCCGCCCGAGGTTCCTGCCGGCGAAGCAGCCGTCATCGCCTGACGCCGGAGTGGCAATCTCGCTTCGGATCCATTAGAGTGTTACCAATCGTTAGTAGCACTCGTCACATGGAGAGAGATGTCGATGGCATCGAATGGAATTCCCGAGCAGTATGCGGATCTGCTCGACTCGACCGCCCTGGCGCACGTCGCCACCATTGGTCCAAAGGGCGAGCCGCAGGTGAACCCGGTTTGGTTCGGGTGGGACGGCAGCAAGATTCGTTTCAGCCAGACCACGACCCGGCAGAAGAAGAAGAACATCGATCGCGAACCGAGAGTCGCCCTCTCCATCGTCGACCCAACCAACCCATATCGATATCTGGAAGTGCGGGGCACGGTCCTCGAGATCGAGGATGACCCCAACAACGACTTCATCAACGCCATGGCCAAGAAGTACATGGGGGTCGATGAGTATCCCTGGCACAATCCGGGCGACCACCGCGTGGTCATTGTGATCGAGCCAGAGCACACGTCGCAGATGGGGTAAGGAGCGCTGTCCGGCTTCGATCTCGTTCCCTTTTCGGACGCGCCGAACGAGCCGTCATTCTGAACGAAGTGAAGAATCTTTCGGCCGTTTCTGAACGCGACGGTCGTCTCCTAGAGAACTGCCGCGGCAGGAGCACCTGTGTTGATTGTCAAGGGTTTGGAGTGGTTGTTCTAGGCAGTGGCAGTCTCCGGATTCCAGGCAACGCCGTCGCGGACCATGGCATTGAGGATGACGAGGAGTTTGCGGACGCAGGCGACCATCGCCACCTTGTGCGGCTTGTGATTGGCGCGCAAACGGTCATAGAAGGGTTTGATCACCGGATTGAAGCGGATCGCCGACATGGCCGCCATGAACAAGGTGTCGCGGACGTCGCGGCGTCCGCCTTGGATCATGCCACGCTTGGCGAGGGCACCCGACTGATGGACGGTTGGCGCGACGCCAACGAGCGCGGCGATCTGGCGACGGGAGAGGGTTCCCAACTCAGGCAGGCGGGCGATCAGCATCTGGGCGGTGACCGGGCCGATGCCTGGGGTACTTTCCAGGAGATCCTGCAGCAGCACCACCGCCGGGTCAGCCTGGATCAGCTGGTCGATTTGCGCCTCGAGGGTCTCCTGCTCCCCCTGCAGCGCCTGCTGGATGCGCTGCTGCGAAGCTGCCGTCTGCGGGGTGACATGATCGCGCCGGTTCGTGTCCTCGGTCAGCATGTGGATCACTTGCCGGCGGCGGGTCACCAGCGCTTCCAAGGCCCGTACGTTCGCACTGCGGATCGCCGTGACCGGCAAGGTCGTCGTGTTGATATAGCGGGCAATCACCAGGGCATCTTTCGTGTCGGTTTTGGCCAGGATGCCCAGCGCTTTGGCAAAGCTGCGCACCTGGCGGGGGTTGACCACCACCACCGGCAGCCTCGCCTCCTGCAACGCCACCACCAGCGTGCGCTCATAGCCGCCGGTGCCTTCCACCGCGATTCGTGCTGGTTGCAGGTCGCGCAACCGCTTCACCAGGCGTCGGTGTCCCGCGATGGTCTGCGGATAGCTGTTGGTGGTTCCCTCAGGGTAGAGCCCTACCTCAAGGGTTGCTTTGGCCACATCGATGCCGACATAGCGTTCCATGGTTGTCCCTCCGGCTTCCCGGATGGCATCATGTCCCGCACACGCCCAGTCTTGCCATGCGGTCTGGAAACCTGGCACCTGTTCGGACTCGGGCGGGACATCACCCGGCGCCGCATCACGCTCCTGCACGGTCTCAAACGGACCAGGATCCTTACGAGCAGACGCCGGGACGATGTCGGGAAGCACTCGCGCCAGTGGGGCCAGCTGGCCCCACTGGCGCACTTCCATGGGTCATCCATATGACCCACTTCCACCATACAGGATCCTTCGCTTCGCTCAGGATGACGGCTTTTTTGACGCCGTCCTGTCGCCGTAGCGTCTGTTCCGAAGAAAGCGGTCCAACTTGGACCGCGTTCTTCATGATTCGACTCTGGCGGTAGAATCGCACCGGTATGGATCGGGTTGTTGAAAGTGGAGCTTCGCATGACAGAGCAGGGAACACGAACCGAGCGGGACAGCATGGGCGAAATGGAGGTGCCCGCCGGTGCGCTCTATGGCGCATCGACGGCCCGGGCGGTCATCAATTTCCCGATCAGCAACCTGCGGTTCAGCCGGTCGTTTCTGCGTGCGTTGGGAATGATCAAGGGAGCCTGCGCCACTGCCAATGGCAATCTCGGCCTCCTCTCTGACGAGAAAGTGAATCTGATCACCCAGGCCGCATCCGAAGTGGAACGGGGCGACTGGGACGATCACTTCCCGATCGATATCTTCCAAACCGGCTCCGGCACCTCGACCAACATGAACGCGAACGAGGTCATCGCCGCACGATCCTCCCAGATCGCCGGGGGTGGCCGGCCGGTTCATCCCAACGACGACGTGAACATGTGTCAGAGCAGCAACGACGTCATCCCCACCGCCATTCATGTCGCAGCATTTCTCCAGGTTGCCGAAGAGCTGCTGCCGGCGATGGAGAATCTGCAGCTCACCCTCGACCGCCGAGCCGAAGAGCTGATGGGCATCGTCAAAACCGGCCGGACCCACCTGATGGACGCCACACCGGTGCGCATGGGTCAGGCGATCGCTGGGTGGGCGGCGCAGGTCGGCAACGCACGAGAGCGAATCGATGCCACCCTGCCCCGCCTGGCCGAGCTGGCCGTTGGCGGCACTGCGGTCGGTACTGGTCTGAATGCCCATCCTGACCTCGCCAGAGGGGTCGCCGAGGAGCTCTCGCGCAGGAGCGGTTTGCCGTTTGTCGAAGCGCACGATCATTTCGCCGCCCAGGGCACGCAGGATACGGCCGTCGAGCTGAGCGGTCAGTTGCGGGCTTACGCTGTTGCACTGATGAAAATCGCCAACGACCTCCGTTGGATGAACAGCGGTCCACAGGCGGGTCTGGGTGAAATCGCGCTCCCGGCGCTCCAGCCAGGCTCGTCGATCATGCCGGGCAAGATCAACCCAGTCATCCCCGAAGCGACGATGATGGTGGCCGCCCAGGTCATCGGCAATGACGCGGCGATCACCGTCGGCGCGCAGATGGGCAACTTCGAGCTCAATGTCATGTTGCCGGTCATTGCCCACAATCTTCTCGAATCGATCTCGATTCTGGCCAACGTCAGCACCGTTCTCGCCGAAAAAGCGGTAGCAGGTTTCACGGTCAACGAAGACCGGATCGCGGAGCTGGTGGAGAAGAATCCGATCCTGGTCACCGCCCTGAACGCCATCATCGGGTACGACCTCGGCGCCAAAGTGGCCAAGGAGGCCTATGCCAGCAACCGCCGGGTCATTGATGTCGCCGTGGAAATGACCGATCTCTCGGAGGCCGAACTCCGCGAGCTTCTCGATCCCGCCGCTCTGACCGCGCCGGGAATCAAAGGGGGAGGAGGGGGCGGTTGATGTCCGCTGCCCACCAGCCAGAATTCGACACCTCCCGCCCGCTCGACGTCCGGGAAGATCACAACTGCTTCGGTTGCGGCCGGCTGAATCCGCATGGACTGCAGCTGACCTTCTATGCCGATCCCGATGGCTCTGTCTGGGCGGAATGGGAACCGACACCCAAAGTCGAAGGCTGGCAAGGAATCGTGCATGGCGGATTGATCACCACCGTGCTCGACGAGGTCATGGGCTGGGCGCTCTCGGCGCAGCGAATCTGGGCAGTGACCGCGCGTCTCGATGTCAGCTTCCGCAAACCGGTCGAGATCGGCGTCCCAGCCCGCGCCCGGGCGTGGGTCGTCGAGGACAAAGGCCGCAGAATCGAGGTCGCGGCGCAGCTTCTCCGCAAGGACGATCTTGCGGTCCTGGCCGAAGCCACCGGCGTCTTCGTTCGCGTCCCCGCCGACAAAGCGGCCGACTGGGAGAATCGATACCTGATGGGCTGAGAGCGTTCGTCGCAGCCGACCGTTCCCCACCGCGTAGCCTCCGCACCTTCGATGCTCCACTTCGCCACCGGTGGGGACAAGCCGCTACGGTCGGCGTCCAGCCAGGGCCAGCTGCCACCACGACGAGGCGTTACGAACCCAGGAACTTCTTCGCACAGCGGGCCACGAGGGAGTAGTTCGTATCGACCATGTTGCCCACATAGAGCTCACCGGCCGCGGAGAGGAGCTGGTAGGCGTCGAGTGGGTCGAAGCCGTAGTCCCGGACCATCCACTTGATCAGATCGACGTTGGCGATGCGGGCGGCGTCTTCCATGGGGCGGGCGCTGCCGACTGACATGATGTGGGTTTCCGATTCGATGCGCGGCCATTCGATCGATTGACCCTTGATCAGCCCGAACTCGAGTGTTCCTTTGGCCGCCAGCTCGAGTGCCACACCACAGAGTTCGCCCTGTCCCTGGGCGGCGTGCGCGTCGCCAACGTAGAAGAGGGCGCCTGGGTGGTGAACGGGGAAATAGACGGTGTGACCCTCGGTGATGTCGGGGACGTCCATGTTGCCGCCGTGGGCGCCAGGGGCCAGTGACGAAATCGATTCGATATGCGGCGACACTCCCATCGTGCCGAAAAACGGCGCCCAGGGGATCTCCCAGCGATCCTTCCAGGCGAACCCGCCCGATGCCGTCCGTTTGTAGAGCCAGGTTCGCTCCTCCAGCGGAGGCTGCAACGTGGCGGTGAAGTTGGTCGAGGTCAGCCCGCCGAAGTAGGGCACGGTGCAGGAGACAGCCCAATCGCGCGTCGCTTCGATGGCAATGATCCGAACGACAAGCGTATCGCCCGGCTCGGCTCCCTCGATGTACAGAGGCCCGGTCTGGGGGTTGAGATAGGGGCCGAGCACATCACTTGCTTTCTGGTCTTCACTGACGAGTGTGTTGCCAAATGCGTCCGCGGTGTAGACCTCCACGCGCTCGCCAGGAGCGACTCGCTCGATTGGTTCGGCAAATGGCCCGAAGGTGTAGTAGTAGCCACTCTCTGGCTGCCGAATCTCGCGAATACCGGTCATCCTGCACCTCCGCTCTGCTGCATCTCGTGTGTCGCTCGCGTCATGGTATGTCAGATTCGTCTTCCAGCCAGCCGCAATCGGGATCCAGCGGCCAGATCGGCCGTGGCACGTTTCTGAACGGGAGCCGAGAGAGATCGGCTCCGGTGATCCCGGGACCTTCGATCAGCATGATGAGCGACGCGATCGGTTCGAACGCAGCCCGGAAGTGACCCTTGCCCTTCAAGCCAATCAGATCGAGCCGCGCCGGATCGATTCCGTGCCGCCTGAAGATGTTCAGGTCGATCGGTGATTCGGCGCGCGTCGTGACAATGACGCTGATGCCTTCGACGTCGATGACTGCTGTAGGACCGAGATCGACGGGAAGTCCGGCCATCATCGGCCCCTCATTGACGTAACGTCCATCCGACAGCATCCGAACCGTGCCGCTGACAGCGAGGGGAGGGCCGTGCAGATCGTCGGTTTTACCGCCAAGGAGAAGATCGACGCGACCGCCCGTGCCGGCTGCCGTCGCCGCTCGAACCGATGCCTCATCGCGAATCAGCGCAATCGCCGCATTCGTGGCTCCCCACGCGAGAAAGAGGCGGAGCAGCTCCGCACTGTCGCCAGGTCCGCCCGTCCAGGGGTTGTCGCCGATATCGACCACGATCAGGGGAGGGGCGTCTCGTATGTGGTCGGATATGGCGCGGTGGGCAGCTTCGAGGGATTCCACGCCGCCAAGGAATTCCTCCCTGCGGGACCACAGGTCGCTCGCCAGCTCCTCCGCCAGCTCGAACGCCAGAAAGCTGTCTCCATCGGTTGTGACCAGGACCGCCGCTCCGGTTTCTTCCGTATCGGCGGGAGGAAATCCGCCGGCCAGGGTGACATTCAGCACGCCTGGCATCCTCTCCATCCGGTGCGCCGTGTCGAGCAACGCGCGCATGGGATTCTGATCTGTCGTCATGCGTTGTGATGTCGGCATCATCGGCGGTTTGACCAGCGCCACGACGGGTTCAATCTCTCGATCGATCATCCTCCGGAGGAGGTACGCGGCTTCCCTGCCGCGGTCGGCCATGTCGACGTGGGGATAGGTGTCGAACCCGATCAGGATGTCCGCGGCGTCGACTATCCTGATGGAGATGTTGGCGTGTAGATCGAGGGTGGCGACCAGGGGCACCGCGTCGCCTATGGTGGCCCTGACGCGTTCGAGAACGAGTGCGTCGCCATTTCGATCGCGTTCGGTGACCATCGCGCCGTGCAGGGCCAGGAGAACGCCATCAAGCGGCGCTGCGTCGCGGAGACCGTCGCAGAGGCGTTGGAGGAGCCAGTCGATCGCGTCACCCGGAACCATGCCTGATGGTGTCGCCCAAACGGAAAGGATCGGGACGAGCTCGAAATCGACTTCAGTCGCCGCATCGATGAACCCGCCAATGCAGGTGTTCGTGCCGGTTTCGGCGATGAGAATGTCGGCGCCGAAGCGAAGTCCGGCGGCTTCGAACGCCGCCAGATCGGTCGGCACAGAGCTGAAAACGTTCGTCTCGTGGGAGAGCTGCGCGATAGCTACGCGCCGCGTCATGGCACGACTGGTTCGAGTGGCCGCAAACCGAGAATCTCCCGCGCCTGATCGGGCGTCGCGACCGGTCTGCCGATCTCTCCCGCAATTCGCACCAGCCTCGCCACCAACTGGGCGTTGCTTTCGGCCAGCACCCCCTTTTGGTAGAAGAGGTTGTCCTCCAGTCCGGTGCGCACGTGACCGCCCATCGACATCGCGGCCACGCCAAGTGGAAGCTGCGCTCGCCCGATGCCGCATACCGACCAATTGGCTCCTTCCGGAAGCATGTCGAGCATGTTCATCAATTGCTTCATCGTGCCGGGCGCTCCGCCACGTACCCCCAGCACGAACTGGAACCACCAGGGCGGATCGATTTTTCCCTCGGCGATGAATCGGAGCGCATTGGCCACATGACCGGGTTCGAAACACTCGATTTCCGGCAGAACGCCGTTGCGTTTCATGCGATCGGCCAGGCCATCGAGGAACGAGGGAGAGTTGACGAAGACTCCCGCTCCGAAATTGGTCGAACCGCAATCGAAGGAGGCGATCTCGGGCCGGAGATCGACCGGTTCGGCGCGTTGTTCATCAGTCGTCTGGCCGGCGCCGCCACCCGTGCTCATGTTGATGACCACATCGCATCCGGATTGCCGAATCAACGAGCGGACCTTCGCATAACGAGCAGGATCGCACGTCACTTTTTCCTGCTCGTTCCGGACATGCAGGTGCACGATTGCGGCGCCGGCGTTGGCAGCGTCGACAGCGGCCGCCGCGATCTCCTCCTCGGTCACCGGGAGATTCGGATTCTGTGCCTTGGTCGGCCACGAGCCGGTCAATGCGGCTGAAATGATCAGCGGCTTGCTGAGGTCAGTTGCTTCATGGGGGTGGAGCATGTCGGTTGCCTTCTGTTTTTGAGGATCACATTCGAAACCCGTTTGGGAAGATACACTAGTGAGGCGGAGAGGCGGAGAGGCGGAGAGGATGGGCGTGCTGTGTTCGGCTGCCGACGCCGGGCCACAGACGCCCGAACTACGTTTACTCCGGACTCCGGACTCCGGACTCCGGACTCCGTCAACCGCCCGGACATTGACCCACCCTCCACGCAATTGGTAGAATGCTAGTCGCCCTTCTCGGGCTTGCGGCCCGTTCGTCTAGCGGCCCAGGACACCGCCCTCTCAAGGCGGAGATCAGGGGTTCGAATCCCCTACGGGCTACCGCGCTGAACCGCTCCGGATTTCCGGAGCGGTTTTCGTTTTCTCATCCTGTTGACGTCCCGATGCGCCTCTGCGACGCTTCTCCTCAGCTTGTCGTCGTATCGCTGCCATCAGGATTTCCGATGATTCACACACCACTCTGCGACCTTCTCGGGGTTCAGTACCCGATCCTCAACGCGTCGATGTCGGAAACCGCCACTGGACGGCTGGCCGCGGCTGTTTCCAATGCGGGCGGATTCGGGATGATCGGCGGGACGAGCTCGGGCGGAGCGGAATGGGTTCGCGAACAGATACGCATCGCCAGATCGCTGACCGACCGGCCCTTTGGCGTCGGCTTCATCTCCTGCTTTCCGGAGATCGATGAGCTGGTCGAGGTTGCGCTGGACGAGCGGGTGCACGCCATCAATCACTCATTTGCCGATCCAGCCCGTTTCGTGCCAGCGGCGCACGATGCCGGTATCAAGGTTTTCGCCATGGTCCAGACGGTCGCCCTGGCCGAGCAGGCGGTGGCGTCAGGCGTGGATGTGGTTATCGCGCAGGGAGGTGAAGCTGGTGGCCATGGTGGACACCTGGGCACCTTCGCCTTGCTGCCCTCGGTGGTCGATGCTGTTGGGGCACGGACACCGGTGATCGCGGCTGGAGGCATTGGCGATGGTCGCGGGCTGGCTGCAGCGCTCCTGCTCGGTGCTCAAGGGGTCTGGATGGGCACCCGATTTGTGGCCAGCGAGGAGTGGGGCGGCGAGAGGTTCAAGCAGCAAGCGGTCGCTGACTCGACGGCCGACGATACCACCACCACGACCGTCTATGACGAGATCTGGGCCGAACACTTCCCGCCCGAAATCAGCCATCGCGTGCTGAAAAACGATCTCGTCGAGCGCATGCGGGGCAAGGAGTCAGAGATCGCCGCCAAGCGGAACGAATTTCAGGCGGAGCAGGCGGTCGCCACAAAAGGGGAGAACCGCAGAATCGCCGGAATCAGCGCTGGGTTGGCGGCCGGATTGGTCGATTCGACCTTGCCCGCTGGGGAGATCGTTCGGCAGATCATTGCCGAAGCAGAGATGGTGTTGCGCAACCGGCCGGCGGAGCTGCTCGGCTGACAATCTGGCAATCGCTGAACGGAGTTGGGAAAAACACAGTCCCGACGAACCGCTTGGCCCGGATGGTCGATGGCGGAGAACGTATCAGGTCGGCCCCGCAACCTTCCTGAGTATTCATCCGCGACGAAACGCCGTACAGTCATTTGACGAATCGCCGGTACCCGGAACAGCCAGCCCCTCGGGACTCTGTACGTACACTTTATACGTTCATTGACGGGATGTCAAGCGGTGGGGGAAGTGCATAGTTCATCGTTGATAGTGCATGGTTGATAGTTGATAGTGCGGCACTCGTTTGGACCAATGGCGTCCGCGAGGTTCAAGGATCGTGCCCCAGCCGTCCAGCCAAGGGCTATCCACGCCATGAACTATTCACTATCAACTATCAACCATGAACTACTGCTTGACCACCACTCGCGATCCTGACGGCAGCCAGTAATAGAGCCACTCAGCGAACGGCACCGGCAGATTCACACAGCCGTGACTCATGCGCGTTCCGAAGTTGTTGTGCCAGTAGGCGCCATGCAGCGCGTGTCCCTCGTAGGTGAAGTACTGCACCCATGGCACATTCGGGACGACATAGCACTCACCCTGGATACAGCCGCTCATCGTCTGGCTGGTGTACCGCAGCCAGGTTCGGTAGGTGCCGACCGGTGTATCGAAACCATAGCGGCCAGTGCTGACATAGGTGCCGGTGATCAGCGTTGTGCCTTGATAGACCCGCATGTACTGTTCGCTCAGGTCGACTTCCACCCACCGTTCACTGCTGCTTGCGGCCGGGCAACGTTTCGTGACTGTGCCGGCCGAGGTCACCACGGTCACTCCCTCGTTCGATCCCGCTGAATCGGTGAGGATGTGCGAGGAGGTCAGGCGAAACTGTCCGGAAGCCTGCGAGCCCGCCAGATATGTTCTCGATCCACCAGCGCCGAGCGCCTGATCCAGCACGAACGGCTCGATGGGCAGAGGGTCGTACAGGGTCCCGATCGAAATGATGGTGATGGCAGATGCATTGTTGTTCGTGATGGTGATCCGCTCGGGATTCGCCGAACAGTTCAGCGCTATGGTGATGTTGGAGGTGCTGGCCACCGGAGTAGGAGTGGTCATCCCCAGGTGCGTCACCCAGTCAGTGGCAACCCAGCCGGTCAGCGACGGGATCTGGACACGGATCCACTGATAGCTCCCGGCCGGTGTGTTGCCGGTCAGCACTGTTCCCTGTGTGCCGGCGGATGCAACCGCCAGCACACTGAATCCGGTGCCAGCACCCGATCGCACGTTGAGTCCCGTTTTGACCACGATGGTGTCGCCCGGCTGGTACACGCCTGCTGACTTTGTCGGTGTTGCGGGCGCCGTGGCCGAAGGAGTTCTGGTGCTTGTTGCCGTCTGAGTGACCGTTGGCGGCGGCCCGGGTTCGATCAATTTCACGTACTCAGTTGCCACCCAGCCAGTGATTTCGCTGAATCGCACCTGAATCCAGGTGAACTGCCCCCCGACCGTGTTCCCGGTCAGGACTGTGGCTACCTCACCCGGCAGGGCTACCCGTCGAACGGCGTAGCTCGTTCCGGGGCCAGAGCGGACGTTCAGGCGTGGCACCACCTGGATGCGATCTCCGGGCAGGAAGAGCCCGGCCTGTCTTGTGGCTGACGGAGTGACGGTCACCTGCTCTGTCGCCGTCGATGTCGACGAAGGCGTAGAGGTAGGCGTCGGAGGTCCTGTTTCGGTTGCTGTGGAGGTGAGTGTCGGCGACGGCGTAACGGTCGGAATCGAGGTCACGGTCCAGGTTGGAGACGGACTGCTCGTGGCGGTGGGCGTCGATGTGTGGGTGGGCGCTGGCGTCGACGTTGGTGGCGCCGTATCGACCCGGCGGAGATATTGTGTGGCGGCCCATCCATCGGCGGCGCCCGGCAAGTCGATTTTCACCCAGTTGAACCCGGACGAGACAACCGGTGACGCCAGTACGACGAATACTTGACCGAATGTGATCTGGGAGATGACCGAATAGGTCGTTCCGGCGCCGCTCCGAACGTTGAGGACACTCACCTCGACGCGCACCCGATCGCCCAGCTGCAGGTTGCCAAACGGGGTCGCGGTCACCACAGCGGTGCTGGTCGGCTCGCCTTCGGTCAACGTCACATAGGTGGATGCGACCCAACCGTCGCCAGGACCATTCAGGTCCAGCTGTACCCAGGAGAAGCCGCTGGCATCGACTGGGCCGCCGACAACGGTATGCACGGCTCCATAGGTGAGCTTCCCGATGACCTGATAGTTGAGTCCTGGTCCCTCGCGGACATTGAGTGTCGAGACATTGACTTTGGCCACTGTCTTTAGATCGAACGACTCGACTGCCGCGGAGTCCGGGGTCGAGGCTGCCGGCGTTTCATCGGTCTCGGAGACGGGAGCAACCTGCGTAGCGATCAGCTCCTGGGCGCTGCCGGCTCCTGCGCTCGCCGTTGGTTGGGTGGAAATCTGTCCCGTCGCGGCTGCCGGCGCTGCGAGAATAGCGACCAGCATCGCCGTAATAAGCATCCAGTTGGCGATCCGCGGCATACCCTGGCTCCCTCTGAGCTGCCGCTCGCAGACGCGGCGGCATGCTCACGCTGCCATGGTATGAAGCAATGGATAGAGAAGAGGCACCAGGAGAGAGACGGACGTTGCAAGTTCGTACCGGTTCGCAGGAACCGGCATTGAGCTATGGGCCGAACCGAGAACATCAAACTCCGGACGCTGGAGCAATACGACCAGACTCATCATGCCCCGAACCACCGGCGCCGACCTACACTTCACCGACTGCCGACTGCCGACTGCCGACTGCCGCTTCTACTGCTTCACCACCACTCGCGACCCTGACGGCAGCCAGTAGTAGAGCCACTCAGCGAACGGCACCGGCAGATTCACGCAGCCGTGACTCATGCGCGTTCCGAAGTTGTTGTGCCAGTAGGCGCCGTGCAGCGCGTGTCCCTCGTAGGTGAAGTACTGCACCCATGGCACGTTGGGGACGACGTAGCACTCGCCCTGGATACAGCCGCTCATGGTTTGACTCGTATAGCGCAGCCATGTTCGGTAGGTGCCGACCGGTGTATCGAAACCATAGCGGCCAGTGCTGACATAGGTGCCGGTGATCAGTGTCGTGCCTTGATAGACCCGCATGTACTGTTCGCTCAGGTCGACTTCCACCCAGCGGTCGGCAGTCGAGGCTGGCGGGCAGTTCTTTGTGACGGTACCGGCCGACGTGACGACCCGCACGCCTTCCGATGTGCCGGCCGAGTCGGTGAGAATCGCCGCTGTGGTCAGCCGGTAGGCGCCGGATGCCTGCGAACCCGAAAGATAGGTGCGGGTCTGCTTGGCGCCCAGCGAGTGGTTGAGCGTAAATGGCTCGTTCGAACCCGGCTGGTAGAGTGTGCCGATCGAGATGATCGTGATTGCCGACGTATTGTCATTGGTGATCGCGATCCGCTCTGGGTTCGTTGTGCAGTTGAGCGCGATCGTGATCTTGCTGGTCGAGGCGGGAGGCGTCGCCGTGGCCAAGGAGAGATGCGTGATGTAGTTGGTCACGACCCAGCCGGTCGTGCCGCCGAACTTCACCTGCACCCAGGTGTAGCTTCCTCCCGGTGTGTTGCCGGTTTGCACGATTCCCTGGGTGCTGGGAGCAGCGACCAGCAGCACGCTGTTGCTCGTGGCCGGTCCAGACCGGACATTGAGATCACTTGTGACCGCAATGGTATCGCCCGCTTGATAGACGCCCGCGGCTTTGGTGGCGGTCGCATTCGGCGTCGACGTCTTTGTTGCTGTCGAGGTGACGGTCGCCGTATTGGTCGCTGTCGACGTTGCCGTTTCCGACCCGGTGAGGGTCGGCGTGGCCGTCGACGTCTCGGTCTCAGTCGGTGTCAGCGACGGGGTGTTGGTGACCGTCGCCGTGCGCGTCACCGTCGATGTGCTGGTGACGGTTGGTGTCCGCGTTATGGTCGCGGTTGCCGTGTTGGTCGGATTGGGGCGGGAGGAAAGGGTCAGGTACTGGGTGACGGCCCAACCATCGGTGCCGGGGAGATCGAGGCGAACCCACGTATAGCCGTTGGCGTTGGTTGGTCCGCCGTTGACGGTGAAGGTCTGCCCCTGGGTGACGGTCCTCAGAATCGTCGCCGACGTGCTGGCCGACTGTCGCACATTGAGGACATCGGTGTTGACGGCGACGATGTCGCCGACCCGGATCGGGCCACTGGGGACCGCACTTGTCGATGTGGCCGATGGCACGACGGGAGGGGTGCTGGTCGCCGCCCCGCCCGGGATGTACTCGATGAACGCTCCGGCCACCCAGCCATCGACGGCCCCCGGGAGATCGATCTGGTACCACTGGTACGATCCGGCGGCGACCGGGCCGTCGAGAATCGTGTACACGGCGTTATATGGAACGGTGGCGATCACCGTCCCGGTGCTGGGCGTGGTTCGAACGTTGAGCAGTGTGGTGGTAACCCGAACCTGACCGCCGATGACGGGCGTTTCAGCCGCCGCTTCGACGTCGTCCGACTCCTGGCTCGCGGGTTGGGCAGGTTCATCGGTGACCGGTGGAACGTCGATCTCCGATGGCGGCGAACCATCCGCCCCCTGAGCACCGATTGCCAACGGAAACATGGCCAGCTGCGTAAACAACAGCGTGGCAACCAGCACAAAGGCGAGGATGCGTTTCATTGTCGATTACCTTCCCGGACCGGAGTGAAGACGGGATACTCCGGCTCTTCCCTGCCTCCCATTCTACTCTCTAAGACGCGCGATTTGTCCGGTTCGTTTCACGTCTGGGGAGTGGTTGGATCGTCGAGTGTCGCCGCTGCCTGCCAATCGGTTTCGAATGCGGTCATTACGCGGTGGACGGCCAGCGCCTCGGTCGTAATCAGACCGGCTTCCCGGTTGGCGTCGAGGGAGTTTGCCGTCAGATTCTGCGATCCGATCCAGAGCGTTCGACCGTCGATGATGATTGCTTTGGCGTGGACATAGAGCCCGCTCAGGACCCTGACATCGACGCCCGACCTGGCCAGAAAGCCAGGTTCCTCGTACCAGAGCGACGATCCCGCTATCTCGGACATCATCATCCGGACCATTACGCCACGCTCGACCGCCGAAACCAGCGCATCCATGATCTCGGGATCATTGAGGACTTCGGCGTAGACGTCGATAGACGTGACGGCGGCATCGAACAAGGAGAGGAGCGTGGCGCGGCTGTTGACAGGGCTGACGACCAGCAATGACGGGTCGGGCGGCGGTGCGCCATTCCAATCGGCATCGAAGAGCTCGATCGCTTCCTGGACGACATCCGGCTCTGTCGTGAGGAGGGCGAACTCGCGGTTCTGGGTGAAGGCAGCGCCGGTCATGTTCAGATTCATGATCGATGCGCTGGCGCTGTCGACAATCATCAGCTTCACGTGTGAGAACCGAAATGCGGAGGGACTCCAACGCACATTGACGCCAGCGGTGTCGAGCCTCAGCCAGGTTTCGAGCTCGGTTCGAGCGCCTCCGTAGGGCAGGGGTTCGAGCATGACCCGGACATCGACGCCCCGCACATGAGCCCGAATCAAAGCGCGAATGACATCGTCGTCGCTCAACAGGTAGAGATAGAGACGAATCGACTCCTGCGCGGCGTCGATCTCATCGACGATCGACGCTTTGCCGTCGTCCGGCAGCACAATGACCGCCGTCAACGGCTCCGCCCGCACGGCCAGACCGTTCCCGGACCCCACCGCCCCAATCAGACACAGCATCGCCAGCAGAACCCTGATCGATCGCGCGATCGGCGGTCGGCGATTCGTAAATCCCTTTCCCTTGCTCATGCGCGAATGATACGAGCGGGGCGAGACCGATGGCTGAAGCCAACGGCGAACACGCCTCATTGGTGGCGACAATCTTGGTTGATTAGGCACGGGCTCGCTGCTGGATAAGAACTCGACCTTTCCAGAATGGCCTTCATTCCAGCCACAGGTGGACTCACAACGCATGAGGAGTCTTGGCCGCCGGTTTGGAACCGGCGGTCACCTGCCGCCAGTCCTACGCCTCCAGCCACGCCCGAATGTCACCCCCATGCTCCTCGTAGTGTTCCCAGGTGTCGGCTTCGACGTCGCGTCGTTTGACCGATGGGGTGTCACGGACGACCTGGACGATGCGGGCGTGCGATGCTTCGAGCTCGGCGAGCGCTTCCTCGTAGGTCAGTTCGGAGATGCGGGCATATTCGAACGCATTTCGCTCATCGACCGAAAGCCCGGAGGGTTCCGAAGGCGCGAGTCCGAGAATCTGATCGGCGGCCCGATTCTCCCACCAGGCGATATGGCCGGCAATGTCGCGCAGACTCCAGTTCCCCGGCGTCACCGCCTCCAGCACGCGTGATTCAGGCACTGAGTCGATCAGCGACCGAAACACTGCCCAGCTCGTATCGATACGGTCGGCGATCTCCTGATGTTTCATCGATCTCCCTCACTTCAATAAGTCCGACGGGATCCCCCCCGGGTCACCAGATAGAGCGCCTGCGGAAAGTCATGTCTATGAACGTCATCGCTGCCGGATACTGCACTGCTGCGGCAGAAGATTCCTCCGCAGGGTCGGAATGACAGTACCAGTGGCGTGCAGGCACAACTTTCGGCAACCGCTCTAATCAGTCCCCCAGCCTTCGAACGTCGTTGCCGAGATCTCTGGAACGCTCCCGAGAGCCGCACGCCAACGAAAGAAGCCGGTCCCCAGTAGAACGCTGGGAACCGGCCTTCTGTCAGACAACCGTTGGCAGGAGAGGTTAGTTCTCCTTGACGGCAGAGACCATCGCCGAAAGGGTGGCTTTGGCGTCGCCGAAGACCATCGACGTCTTCTGATCGTGGAAAAGCTCGTTCTCGATGCCGGCGAAGCCCGATTTCATGCTCCGCTTGAGCACGTAGATCTGGCGAGCCTGGTCGACATTGAGAATCGGCATACCGAAGATCGGACTCGTCTTGTCGGTCCGGGCGGCCGGGTTAGTGACGTCGTTGGCCCCGATGACCAGTGCCACATCCGCCTGAGCGAACTCGTCGTTGATCTGCTCCATGTCGTAGAGCTGCTCGTATGGCACATTCGCTTCGGCCAGCAAGACGTTCATGTGTCCGGGCATACGACCAGCCACCGGGTGAATCGCGTACTTGACGTTCACACCCCGTTCTTCGAGCTCGTCGGCCAGTTCGCGAACCGCGTGCTGGGCCTGCGCCACCGCCAGCCCGTAACCCGGAACGACGATGACGTTGGTCGCGTAGGCGAGCGCCACGGCCGCGTCATCGACCGATGCTTCCTTCACCGGTTTCTGCTCGCCACCCGCGCCGCCGCTGGCTGTCTCGCCACCGCCGCCAAATGCCCCGAAGAGGATGTTCGTCACCGACCTGTTCATCGCTTTCGCCATCAACAGCGTCAGGTAGGCGCCGGACGCGCCGACCAGGGCGCCGGCGATGACCATGGCCATGTTGTCCATGATCAGACCAGCCAGCGCCGCGGCCACACCGGTCAGCGAGTTCAGAATGGCGATCACGACCGGCATATCGGCCCCGCCGATCGGCAGGACGATTGCAGCGCCGAAGATCAGTGCGGCGATGAACAGAATCCAGACGAAGAGTTTGGCTGTGGAGCCGTCCTGCAGCAGCACAACCGCTGCACCAAGAGCGGCGATACCGCCAAACAGGATGCCGTTCGCCATCGTCTGATTCGGGAAGGTGACCGGTCTGCCGGAGATCAACTCCTGCAGCTTGCCGAAGGCGACCATGCTGCCGGTGAAGGCGATCGATCCGATCACCGCGCCGAGCAGCGTGAGGACAATCATGCCCCGGCCGAGATCCTCTTTGTGCATGAATTCAGCGACGGAGGTGAGCGCCACAGTGGCGCCGCCCACACCGCAGAAGATCGCCACCATCTGCGGCATCGCGGTCATCTTGACCCGCTGGGCAGCGACGACTGAGAGGAGCGCGCCGACCGCCAGGGCAAGCAGGATGAGACCAATGTTGGTCCAGCTCGTTTCGCTCTGCCCGTTCTCAGTGACGCGCAGCTCGCGGCTGACCAGCGTCGCCAGAACAGCCACGATCATGCCGACCGTGGCCAGCTGGTTGCCTCGCCGCGCCAGCTTGGGCGTGCTGAGATACTTGAGGCCGATGATGAACATGATCGCCGTCGCGAGATAGGCGAGGTCGACGATAGCGTCGTGCCAATTGTCGATCATTGCTACCGCCCCGCTCCTGGCTTACGGTTGAACATTTCAAGCATCCGGTCGGTCACGGCGAATCCGCCGAAGGCATTGGCCGCTCCAAGCGCGACGGCGAGAAAGCCCATCACTTGCAGCCACCAGGTGTCAGCCTGACCGAGAACGATCATACCGCCGAGCACCACGATGCCGTGAATAGCGTTCGTACCCGACATCAGGGGCGTGTGGAGGGTGGAAGGCACGCGCCCGATCAACTCCACACCGAGGAAAATCGCAACCACGAAGATGTAAATGATCAAGAGTGTTGTTTCGTCCATCAGTCACCCGTCCCGACTGCACCCGTACCGGCCATGCGCTTGCATCCTCCGCTCATTTATGCCCCCTTCGCCGGGGTGTCGCCCATGCGCTGCTTGGTTCCCTCATGCAGAAGCTCGCCGTCCCGGGTGATGATCGTCCCGGCGACGATTTCGTCGCTCATATCGATCTTGAGCTGACCGTTTTCGTCGATCAGGAGAGCCAGCAGGTTCTGCAGGTTCTTGGAGTACATGAGGCTGCCGTGGACCGGAACGGTGCTGGGCAGATTCGTGGCGCCGATGATGGTGACGCCATGTTTGACCACCGTTTTGCCCGGTTCGCTCAGCTCGCAGTTGCCACCTGTTTCCGACGCGGCCAGGTCGACGATGACCGACCCCGGTTGCATCTGCTCGACCGTCGAGGCCGGCACCAGGAGGGGCGCCTTTCGACCTGGAACGGCCGCGGTGCTGATGATGACGTCGGTTCTGGCGGCCCGGGCGGCCAGACCAGCTTGCTGTTTGGCCAGGATGTCTTCGGTCGCTTCCTTCGCGTAGCCGCCTGCACCGGCAAGGTCGGCGCCGGTGTCGATTTCGACAAACCGTCCACCCAGACTCTCGACCTGTTCCTTGACCACCGCCCGGGCGTCATACGCCTCGACCACGGCGCCCAGGCGCTTGGCGGTACCGATGGCCATCAGACCGGCCACGCCGGCGCCGATGACCAGAACCTTGGCCGGCGGGATGTTGCCGGCGGCGGTGGTGAGCAAGGGGAAGAACTTGGGGAGCTCGGCAGCGGCCAGCAGGACAGCCTTGTACCCGGCAATCGTGGCCTGGGAGCTCAGGGCATCCATATACTGGGCGCGGGTGGTGCGCGGAATCGCGTCCATGCTGAACGCTGTGACCTTGTGCTTCTGCAGGTCTTTCACGAGGTCGAGATTGATCATCGGCTGCAGGAAGGCGACGATCGCCGCGTCCTTCTTCATCGCTGCGAGATCGGTCTCGTTCGGTTTGTGGATCGAAAGGATCAGGTCGGATTCGCTCCAGACCGATTTGCCGGTGCCGATCGTGGCGCCCACAGCCTCGAACGCTTCGTCGCTGATCGATGCGCCCTTCCCGGCTCCTTTTTCGATGAGCACCTTGTGTCCGGCGCCGGCGTATTTCTTGACGCCGTCCGGTGTCAGCGCGACGCGAAGCTCGCCCTGAACCGACTCTTTCGGCACGCCGATCGTCAGCTTGTGCGCTGCCGCAGCTGCTTCTGCCATCTCCCGTCCCGTCTCTTTCCGACCCTGGCGTGAATCGCTTTGCCCCGGACTGCGAGGCCGCCCACAGAGAAGAGCGGCCACCTGCCGATCGCGCAAAGCGATGGCGCCGAGCCGCTGTTTTCTTCACCAGTTCGGCGCACAGCCGAGCTTGTGAATTGATGCACAATGGTACAACGATCTGACCATAAAAGCGCGGGGAACGGAGGCGGAGAGGCGAATAGGCGGATAGGCGGATAGGATGTAGAACCCGGCTCTGTGACGGCGGTCGATCAAACATCCGCCGACCATGCTCCATCAACTATTGGCTATCAACCATTAACTATGCACTATGTACCATGAACTATAGAACCCACCCCCAACACTCCTGAGGTACTCCGCCCGTGGCCCAGATGACCCGGACAACATTCTTCGACGGGATCGTGGCGATTCTGAAGAAGCGGCTGCCTGAGGAGCTGCGCGGTTTTCATACGCGGCGGTTCGGACATCTGCTCAAGATCTACTTCGACAATGAGCGCATCCACTACGAAGTCTGGATCGACACCCGCCGTCAACAGGTTGAGCTGGGACTGCACCTGGAGGAAGGTCCCGCCTCGACGATCGCCCACCTGCAGGTTCTCGACAGTCGCATCGTGGAGGTCAAAGACATTCTCGGTCCGGATTGCGAGCTGGCGCGGTGGACGCAATCATGGGGACACCTGATCGAAAACCGTCCGCTGGTCACGCTCGACGCCGACGAACGCTCGGCCGTGGCGGAGCGCATGGTGCTCTACATCGAAACGCTGCAACCGATCCTGGATGAGACCCGGACTCTGCTCGCTCGCTAGCCCGGATTACTTAGTAGCGGCCGCAAGATCTCTCGAGATGCGTGCCTGAGTCATCTGCGTTTCCGCGAGATCCGCCCGGCCGTCAACGGGCCGGGCTCACAATGCGAAGGTCCTTCAGACCTGAGGCACGGCCCCGGCAGGGGCATCGCACCGTGAGCGACGCCGTTTACGGCGTTGCGGACGCCTGGACGGCGTAGTCCAGGCGTCCGCATCCTGCCGAACCAGCGGAAAGGCTCGACATTAGCTTTCGCTGGCCGCTTGTGATTCCACTTCAGGGGAGCAGCTGAATGGTTCCTTCTCGGGCAACGATCTCGAAGTGACGACGATCGAAAGTCAGCACATGTGACCGGCTCGTCTCCGCCGCGGCAATGACTGCAGCGTCAGCGAAACCCAAGGGAAGATTGGCATACCGAAGGATGAGTTCACGAACTCTACGAAGCTCGCGCTCTCCATCGTGCCAGAGCATCTGCCCCGCGAGAATGGCGTCGAGAAACCTGACAAATGCCGGTTCACCGGCACGGCGCGTCAACACGTACGCGGCTTCGGCCAGAATGACTGAGGGAACGACCAGAGATTCCGGTCTGCTCTTTAGTGCAGCTACCGCATCCGCATGATTGGGATCGGCGCGATTCGCCAGGGCCACGATGCCAGAGGTATCGAGAACGATCAATCAGGATCCCAGTTTTCCAGCAGCCAGGACTTCACGTTTGTGGAATCGAACGCGTCCTGGACATCGAGCATTCCGATCCAGTCGGGCAGGTCACGTTCTTGCCGCTCGGCATAGGATGCCAACGCATCGCGCATAAGCTCGGCCTTGGGGCGCCCCCGCTTTCGCGCAAGCGCAGTGTAGGCGGCCATCAAGTCAGCTGGGAGATAGAGTGTCGTTTTTTCCATAATTCGACTATACCACATGTGGCAATCACTCTGTGGCACCAACGAAGTTGGGGGCGTGCGTGCGGCTCCACGGGAGCTGCATGGGCCGGTGACATCGGTAGCACACGTGCGGAGGTAGGTCACACCTCTGTGTGGTCGTAGGCTCCGTGCCCTGTGCCGGTGCGATCGAGCGCAGCTCGATAACGGCTGCATCGGGGGAGCGGTTGGTCAGCAGACAACCGCCGTTGCACATACGATCGCCAGCACAGGGCCGGATGGCTACGTTCGAGCGGCGTGGACCCGTTCCGGTCGTGTCTAGTTGGCAGTCGCGACGAGGCCGAACTGGGCGTCGTGGAGGCGGCGATAGACGCCCTCACGGCTGAGGAGGTCGCTGTGGGCGCCTTGTTCTTCGATGCCGTCGGGGCCGACGACGACGATCCGATCGGCGTTCTGGATGGTGGCCAGGCGGTGGGCGATGACCAGGGTCGTGCGACCCTCGGCCAGTTCGAGGAGCGCTTGCTGGATATGCCGCTCGGTTTCGGTGTCCAGCGCGGAGGTCGCTTCGTCGAGAATCAGGATCGGCGGGTTCTTGAGGAACATGCGGGCGATCGAGAGGCGCTGTTTCTGGCCGCCGGAGAGTTTGACGCCCCGCTCCCCAATCATCGTATCGAGACCAAGAGGCAGCGACGCAATCAGCTCGTCGAGTCTGGCCCGGCTCGCCGCCAGATGAATTTCGTGCTCGGATGCGTCGAGGCGGCCATAGGCGATGTTCTCGCGCATGGTGCCACCGAAGAGGAAGACATCCTGCTGGACGATGCCGATCTCCCGGCGCAATGACCCAAGGGTCATCTGACGGATGTCGATGCCGTCGATGGTGATCGAACCTTCATCGACGTCGTAGAAGCGGGGCAAGAGCGCGGAGATGGTCGTTTTCCCGGCGCCGGATGGTCCAACGAATGCGACAGTTTCACCCGCTTTGATCGAGAGATTGAGGTTGCGGAGCACCGGCCGGCCAGGCGCGTACCCGAAGGTGACGTTTCGATACTCGATATCGCCGCGCAGGTTCGTCACTTCGACGGCGTCGGGCGCGTCCTTGATCTCTGGTTCGGTGGCCAGCAACTCCAGATAGCGCTTGAATCCAGCGATTCCCTTTGGATAGATCTCGATAATGGCGTTGATTTTCTCCACCGGCTGGAAAAAGACATTGACCAGCAGGAGGAAGCTGACGAACCCACCATAGGTGAGCGATCCATTCATGACGAACCAGGTGCCGGCCACCATCACCACGAGCTGCGTGAGGCGCATGCCCAGATAGCTGAGGGTCATGGTGGCGGCCATGATCTTGTAGGCGCGGAGTTTGGCCGCCCGGTATTTGGCATTGTCCTCAGCAAACAGCGCGCGCTCGAACTCTTCATTGGCAAAGGACTGCACAACGCGGATGCCGCCGACATTCTCCTCGATACGGATGTTGAATTGACCGACCCGGTCGAAGAGATCGCGCCAGGTGACCGCCATCTTGCCGCCATAGCGGGTGGTGACCCACGCGGTGAAGGGCACAAGGAGGGCGGTGATCATGGCCAGCTGGGGATTGATGTAGACCATCAGGGCGAACGCCCCGACGAAGGTCATGACCGCGATGAAGGCATCTTCCGGACCGTGGTGCGCGACTTCGCCGATCTCTTCCAGATCCTTGGTCACCCGGCCAACCAGCTCGCCTGTTTTTCTATTGTCATAATAGCGAAATGGCAGTCGCTGCAGGTGATCGAACGCTTTGCGCCGCATTTCGGTTTCGATGTTGATCCCGAACATGTGGCCCCAGTAGGTGACGATCACCGTCAACCCGGCGCGCAGGAGATAGATGAAGAAGAGTCCTACCGAGGCCAGGACAATCAGATTCCAATCCTGGTCGGGGAGGAGTGTGTCGATGAAATAGGCAACCGCCAGAGGAAAGGTCAGCTCCAGCAGACCGGCGATCACCGCGCAGGAGAAATCGAGAAGAAAGAGCTTCTTCCAGGGACGGTAGTAGGCGTAGAAGTCCTTGATCAGCTGCATCGAGTCGTTGTGTATCCGGAGTGAACGTGTGGCTGCGAACGTCGGTACCGTTCGAGCCTTGGAGGCATACAGAAAGGCGGGAGCGAATCCGCTCCCGCCTGGACACGAGGTGTCTCTGGAAAAGCGGCTAGGTCGCGTCGTTGTAGCGCGAGCGAACCTCGTCCCAGTTTATGACATTCCAGATCGCCGCGAGGTAATCGGGGCGCTTGTTCTGGTATTTCAGGTAGTAGGCGTGCTCCCAGACATCGATACCGAGAATCGGGGTGCCGTCGCCGCTCATCAGCGGACTGTCCTGATTCGGAGTGCTGATCACCTTGAGAACACCTTCAGGCGTAACGATCAGCCAAGCCCAGCCGGAGCCGAAGCGGCCCGCGCCGGCTTTGTTCATCTCTTCCTTGAGCCCGTCGAGCGACCCGAACGTGTCGTTGATCGCGTCGAGGAGTTTGCCCTTCGGCTGGCTGCCGTTGTTGCCCAGAATCTCCCAGAAGAGGGTGTGGTTGGCATGACCGCCGCCATTGTTGCGAACCGCGGTGCGCTTCGCCGAGGGGACCTTGTCGAGATCGCTGATCAGCTGCTCGATCGTCAGCCCTTCCAGCTCGGCAATCCCTTCGATCGCCGCGTTCAGGTTGGTGACATAGGTGTTGTGATGGCGATCGTGGTGGATTTCCATCGTCTTTTTGTCGATATGCGGCTCGAGCGCATCGAATGCGTAGGGAAGTGGCGGAAGCGTGAACGCCATCGGTGAAAACCTCCTGTGGCCGGTCGTCCGGCCGACACGTATCGCGTGGAGCGGCGGATTGGTTTGCCGCATTCCCGACTGATTCACTCTACCAGTTTGTGTGCGCCTCGTGCACCGCTGGAGAGGTCTACTCGATCAACGCAGTAAGCAAGAAACGTGCCGGTCGCGGCGAGCGCGTGCTGTACGGAGCAGCGGAGACGAGGTGTCAGCGCGGTTGTATCGATTCGTTCTTTTCGCCATACACTGACGCACGGTGGCGACAATCGAATGGCCCGGTCTTCGTTCGGTCAGAAGACTGGGCTCGGGGTGTAAGGGAGTGGGGACAGGTCTGTGTCACGCGTGAACATTTCTCGGAGTAATTCCCTGCTGATTGGCATCGCGGTTTTGCTCCTGATTCCGGTTGTGCTGGCGGCGATTTCGCCCTTGCTGGCCCCGATTCCCGCGCAGGCTTCTGGGTGGACCGCTCCTCCACTTCCCGAACGAGACGAACCCCTTCCCGATTTCCAGCACCTGATCGAACCCCTGCCGATCGTCGTCCGTGATCTGCCGGACGCCGCATCGCAGGACGTCGTCGCCATCTACGATGCCGCCACCCTCACCAGCAACCGTGCCGTCCAGGAGTTGCTCGGCGCGGCCAGCAACGCGATCCCTGTCCCTGAGGAATGGCGCGGCGAATGGAACGCCTGGGTGCAGTTCGGCGAAGACGAAGCGCCACCTCGCGCCGTTCTGGAGTCGCTGCAGAACGACCCGCAGAACGCCGACCGGTTGAGCAACCTGGCGGCCGTCATTTTCTACAGCAACCGAATTCAACGAGAGTACATATCGTTCGATCAGGATAGACAGGCATGGAGCTTGCTCGAAGCGACGCTCGACCTCTTTCCCGAGAATCGCAGCGCGTTTCTCAACTATGCACTTGTCATCATCCTGGAGCGCCTGGCAGCGGACAGGACAGTCGATTTCGCCGGATGGCTGGCAGAACATCCGGACGACGCCACGGCCCTAACCTTCGCTGTCGAGATCGTTGCGAATGACGATCCTGGATTCAATCTCGATCCGGCAACGCTTTCAGAATACGCAACCGCTCTCTCGCAGAGCTCGGATGCGGCTCGTGCCGCGCTTGGTCATGCCCTTCTGGGTGACCTGCAAGTGGCCGACTTTCGGCTCAAGGCCAATTCGGATGATTCATCGCGGCTCAGTGCTCCCTACGACCTTCAACGGGCGGCACGCCGTGCATTGGAGCACTACGACGTCGCGCTCCAGCTTTCGGACGACTCATCTATCTACGCAGCACGCGCTCTGATGCTCTCGATTCTGGGTGATGTCCCCGGGGCCGTCGCCTCGCAACAGCGCGCGGTCGACTTCCAGCCTGATTCCCTGCCGCTGAAACTGCAGCTGGCCGACCACTACCTGGATCTCCGCGGTTCTGTGGACGAGGCGCGCGAATCAGTCGAAACCGCAAGAGAGATCGAGCGTGAAGCGCTCGCCGGGGCTCCCTACCGTGAGGAAGTACTGCTGTCTGAGGTTCGGTTCGTCTCGGCAACACGCGATCTCGTTGCCCTGGTGGCAAACCATCCCGCGGCCTTTTACACCGTCCATCTGCACGGCGGAGCTGGGGGAGGGTACGAGATCGCGTTCACCGAGATCCCCCTTTACGGCCGCCGGCCGGCGGCCTCCGACTCGGGCGACCCGCTCATTCGAGCAGATTTCGGAATCTTCATGAAATCCCAGGCTCTCGGCGATGTTGCCGCCCTTGGCCCGGATGCGAACGAGAGTGCCGTCGCGACTGCCAGACTCGTTGCCGACCACAAATCTCCCTCCGAAACGGATCTGGCGACAGGTGATGCGATCGGTGCGGCAAACTGGCTGAGGTTCCTGGGTTCCAACAAGGAAGCCATGGAGCTTTGTCGCGCTGCGAAGGAGGTGGCGGTGGAGTCATTCCAGTTGGATTCGCTGGAGCGATGTATCGGCGAGAGTGCCTACCTGGCGGGAGACTACAAAACCGCTCAACACGCGTTCGAAGCCATCGATGACCTGTTCATGGCCGGCTATGTCGCACACCGGCGCGGCGATTTCGACGAAGCCGAACGGCTGCTGAGAGCCTCATCCGAGAGCCAGCCTTTGCGCCGTTTCGACGCCATGCAGCGGCTGGGAGACATCCACCTCGACGCCGGCCGACCGGGCGACGCGGTTCTTGTCTATGATGAATGGCTGGCCTGGGCGGAAACTGGCAGATGCCGATCTGGGCTTTGTCAGGTATGCCCGGACGGCTACTGCATCGTGGTCAATCAGCAGTGGCCCCGAGCCTACAGCAACCGGGGAATCGCTCGTCTACAGGAA
>JAHBVL010000018.1 GCA_019637585.1 Thermomicrobiales bacterium
GGCGGCCCGGAACAGATCCAAGTTCGGTGTAGCGGCGGGGCCCGCCTCGCTCGTCCGTGGTGACGGGCAACGCAGGCGTTGCCGCTACGGCGACCCGGAACAGCTCCCCGTTTCGGTGTAGCGGCGAGGCCTGCCTCGCTCGTCTGTGGCGACAGGCAACGCAGGCGTTGCCGCTACGCCGAACTGGGTTAGAAGTGATCCAGAAGCTCGCTGAATCCGGCCAGCTGGAGAAACCGGCCCGGTCCGCCGTTCAGGTCCTGCAGCTCCAGTTCCCAGGTGCTGTGGTACGGAATGAATACGGCATTGATTCCAGCGGCCAGGGCCGGATTGATGTCCGATTTCGGCGAATTGCCGATCATCCAGGTCCGCCCGCTCTCCCAGCCGCGGCCAGTCACGATTTCCCGGTAGACGGCCTCATCCTTTTCCGGCACCACGATCGCATCGAGGAAATGCATGTCGATCCCGGATTTGTCGATCTTCTGTCGCTGTTCCGCGTCGCTTCCCTTGGTGAACAGGACCAGTTCGTGACGATCGGCGAGCATCGGCAGCGTTTCTTCGACGCCGCGCAGAAGATCGATCTCCTGGAGCATGATCTCCTCGGCGAACCCCAGAATCGTCTCGATATCCTCGTCTGAGACATGGCGTTCGCTCAGCTTCTGGTAGCAGGATTGAAGACTCCGGCCAAATGCCGCCGAACCGTAGCCGTGAACGGTCAGGTTCTCAAGCTCGATCTCCTGAAGCACCAATCTCACCCGGTCGGGCGGCATCGACGAGTGATCGAGGAAATCAATGAAAGCGTCGGTGGCTCGATTGAAGTAGATGTTGTTTTCCCAGAGGGTGTCGTCGGCATCGATCAGCAGATGTTGACCCTCGAGCCTGGTCAGTGATGCGATGGTTTCCGTAAAGATTTGCGCGTTCATGCCGGCAATTCTAGTCTGTGAAAATCGGTGCAACAGGAGATATTGACACTGTCGCATAGTGCGAATAGAATCGTTGTCAGACATCTTACAAGTGGAGTCGCATACGTGGGCAAGGCATCCGTCACCAGTCCGCATCGCGGAGAAGCGCAGGCTGCGGTTATCGAACCGATACCCTCGGTGTCGCTCGTGCCCGAGGTGCAGAACCGCATTCAGCAGTACATCGCGGAGAACACGCTCCGCCCTGGCGACCGGTTGCCCTCCGAAGAATGGCTCTCCACCCAGATGGGTGTGGGGCGGCCACTCATGCGGGAAGCGCTGAGCGGACTCGAAGCAGTGGGCTTGGTCGAGACCCGTCGCGGTGTCGGCCGGTTCGTCAAGGCGTTCGACGTCGAGCAGTACCTCGGTCACTTCACCTCCGAGGTGCTCATTCGGTCGTTCAGCGAAAACGATCTGGCTGAAGCGCGCTGTCTGCTGGAGATCGCTGCGGCCGGCAGCGCGGTGGCGCAGCTCACCGACGACGACTGCAGCGAGATCGAAGCGCATCTCGACGCGATGCGACTTCACGCCCAACAAGGGGTGAGGGACTCCGAGAGCGATATCGGTATGCATCGGGTCATCATGCGGCGAGCCGACAACCGGGTGCTGGCGGCGCTCCTCGATGCGGTCTACACCCTGGCCACCGCCCATACGGTGGAGGACAAGCACACTCAGGCGATGCGCGATCAGGATCTTGCCGAACACGAGGTCATTGGGCAGGCGGCGATCCGGCGGGACGGCAGAGCAACGCAACAGGCGCTGATTGCGCATTTCGAGACCACGGCATCACGCCTCGGGTTTCGCCCTCTGTGGCGGGACCTCTATGGAAAGGAGAAGGATGTCAGCCGATCCGCCGCCACCTGATCGTGCGGCGTCGTTTCTCATTGGTTTGGCTCCTGGATGGCCATGGAGATTGGTCGAAAACGAGGAGGACATATGGACACGAAACGGTTTGGAATCGACACATTGCTCGCCGGCGCGGCGTCAGGAGAACTGTCGCGACGCGACATCCTGAAGGCGTCGATGGCGCTCGGAATGGGTTCGGCCTTTGGCATCGCGCTGGCCAATGCCCAGGGAGCCAGTGCTCAGGATGGCATGACCCTGACATTCGACGCCGGCGCGACCCAGGGTGGCGGTGGCCGCCCGAATGCCGAGCACATTGCCTACAGCTTCATCATCAATGGCGGCAGCCAGTTCGAGATCAACCGGATGGTCGATGCCCGCCTGGTGACGCTCAGCGCCGACCTGCAGGAATTCGTTGGCGACCTGGCCGAGAGCTGGGAAGTGGTGGATAACGTCTACACATTCAACCTGCGCCAGAACGCCGTGTGGCATGACGGCACGCCGGTAACCGCCAAAGATGTTGTCTTCACCATCAATCTGCTGACCGATCCTGCCACCACGAGCCGCTGGGGATCGTCGTTCCGCAATGTCGCCGGCTATGCCGAGGCCCAGGAAGCGGAAACACCAACGTCGCTGACTGGCGTGACCGCGCCAGACGACTACACCGTCCAGATCGAGCTGGCCAACCCGGACTCGGGGATGCTCTCCGGGTTCATCTTCATCAATATCCTGCCGGAGCACGTTCTGGGGACCGCCGATCGGGCGACGATCACCGAGCTCCCCTACTGGACGACCAACGAGCGCATTGGCGCCGGACCGTTCAAGTTCGTCCAGCTGGTCGAAGGCGAGCGTGTCGAGCTGGTCGCGCACGAGGAGTACCATCACGGCGCTCCAGCGATCAAGAATCTCAACCTCCTCTTCTTCTCCAGCGCCGAAACGTCGCTTGCGGCGTTGCAGGCGGGCGAGAACATGGCCGCTCCGATGTCGGTCAACGAGCTCGAGTTGGTGCAGGGGATCGACGGCGCGGAGGTCATCGACTTCCCGGCCGGCGTCGGCGTGATCTTCTTCAACGCTCTTCAGCCGGAGCTGAACGACAAACGGGTTCGCCAGGCGATCGCCTACGCCATCGACAAGAAGACGATCTGCGAAACCCTCTTCCAGGGATACGCCGATCCGGTGTCGACCGAGATTCCTTACGTCGAGTGGGCGCAGCCGGATGACGCCAATCCCTACGACTACGATCCCGAGCAGGCGAAGGCCTTGCTCGAGGAAGCTGGCTTCACCGGCGAGCGAACCCTCGGCCTCTGGTACTACTACACCGATCCGGTCACCGCGAATGTGATGGAAGCGATGCAGCAGTACCTGGCCGCGGTCGGCATCAACACCGAGCTGAAGTTCGACGATGGCAGCGGTGTCCGCACCCAGGAGATCGCCGACAAGACGTGGGACATGACCTACGGATCGTTCGGCGCGCAGCCTTCGCCGGCGAACCTGACCGCGGTTTGGGGACCTCCGGGCGAAGTGACGTACGGCTGGCTAAACGACGACTTCAACGCCGAGATGGATGCCGCCCTGGCGACCTACGAGCGGGAAGAGCAGGCCGTCCACTATCAGAACGCGATTCGGATCCTCAACGAAGAGTCGCCATCGGTCTGGCTTTTCGACCGAAAGAACCTGATCGCGCTCAATTCGGCGAAACTGCAGAACTCGGTTTGGGGACCTGGGCACATCTACTGGATGAACCGGGCCAACGAATGGACCGTTGCCGAGTAGCCGGCGCGACGATGTTGCGTCGAGGAGGAGGGCACTGCCCTCCTCCTCCCGTCGCCTCCGGCGTTCCTGGCCGTCAGATCGAGTCTGACGGCCAGCAAGGTTGCATGGTGTGACTCACTATCTCGTCCGTCGCCTGCTGCACGCGATCACGATTCTGATCGGCATCAGCGTGCTGGTTTTCATTTTCGTGGAGGTGGCGCCCGGAGACGCCATCGATTCGATGCTGCCTCCGGAATCGATGCCAACGCCCGAAGCCAAGGAAGCGATGCGGGAGCGCCTGGGTCTCAACGATCCGGCGCCGGTTCGTTATGTCCGCTGGCTCGGCCGGGCCGTACAAGGCGACCTCGGCTATTCCCTCACCTCCCGGAAACCGGTTACCGACATCATCATGGTCCGGCTGCCGAAAACCCTTCAGCTGGTGGGCACCGCGATGGTGATCTCGGTGATCGTCGGCGTTTCGACCGGCATCATTTCGGCTATTCGTCAATATTCGTGGATCGATTATCTGGCAACGTTTCTCTCTTTTTTCTGGTTGTCCATTCCCGGTTTTTTCCTCGGTTTGATGATGATCTATCTCTTTGCCGTCAAGTTGGGATGGTTCCCGGTGTTTGGCGCATCGACCGCCGGCGCCTCCAATCCGATCCTCGATCGTCTCCACCACCTCGTTTTGCCCGCGACCGTGCTGGGGCTGGAGCTGGCGGCCGCTCTGACGCGCTACACGCGAGCGAGCCTCCTGGAAGTGCTCAAAGCCGACTACATGCGCACCGCCCGAGCCAAGGGGTTGCGCGAGCGGCTGGTCATCGTCAGGCATGGACTAAAAAACGCGCTGATCCCCATCATCACGGTCATCGCCTTCCGGATGCCCTATCTGATCAGCGGCGCGGTTGTGATCGAGACGGTTTTCCAATGGCCGGGTCTCGGTTTGTTGACCCTCAACGCTGCCAACCAGAAGGATTACCCGGTTGTGCTTGCGCTGGCGCTGGCGGTCACCCTCATCGTCGTGATCAGCAGCTTCCTGGCGGATGTGGCGTATAGCATCGTCGATCCAAGGATTCGGTTGGGATGAGCGCCATCGCCGCCACTTCGACCGGACCTGTGGATTCCGCCACACTGACCCGCGTCCGCACGCGACCCGGATTCTGGACCCGATTGTCGCGACACAGAGTCGCGCTGATCAGTCTGATCTTCCTCGTTTTCATGGGTCTGGCGGCACTGCTGACGCCATATGTTTCTCCCTACGACCCCTACGCCATGAGTCTCGGCGATGGCGGACAGACGCCCAGCCTCCAACATCCCCTGGGCACCGACAAGCTGGGACGGGACAACCTGACCCGGGTCTTCACCGGCGGCAGGGTGTCGATCGCCGTCGCGCTCTGCGCTGTCGCGATCAGCTCATCGCTAGGCACCGTGCTCGGGCTGATGGCAGGGTTTCGGGGCGGCTGGATCGACGCGATCATCATGCGTTTGACCGACATCTTCATGGCGTTTCCGCTTTTCGTTCTCCTGATCGTGCTGGTTTCGATACTCGGGTCGAGCGCCAAGAACGTCGTGCTGATTCTGGGATTCTTCAGCTGGATGGGGACGGCGCGCCTGGTGCGGGGGCAAGTGCTCGCCGTCATGAACGAACCCTATATCGAAGCTGCGACGTCGACCGGCGCCAAAGCCGATCAGCTGCTCCTCAGACACGTTCTGCCAAACAGCTTCGTGCCGATCGTCGTGGCGAGCACCCTTGGGGTGGCGAACGCCATGCTCTCGGAAGCGGCGTTGTCCTTCCTCGGTCTGGGGATTCAACCCCCGACTCCCTCCTGGGGCAACATGCTCAACACTGCCCAGTCGCTGCAGGTATTGGTCAATGAACCGTGGGTCTGGATAGGTCCGGGCGCGGCGATTGCCTGCACGGTGCTGGCCATCAATTTTCTTGGAGATGGATTGCGCGACGCGCTCGATCCCCATTTGCAGCGGTAGCACGCCCGAGGAGCCACGGTATTGTTCGACACAGTGATCACCGGGGGAACGATCATCGATGGAACGGGACGCAGACCCGCATTCCGGGCCGATCTTGCCGTCACCGAGGGCAAGATTTCGGCGATCGGCGCGTTCGAGAGCGACGCTGCCCGTGAGACGATCGATGCAACCGGTCTGACGATCGCCCCCGGGCTCATCGACGTGCATATTCACTCCGAGATCGCGCTCCTTCTTGCCGGAAACCCGGTTGGCAGATATGGGGCGCTTCGGCAAGGCGTCACGACGCAGCTCCTGGCGCCCGACGGGTTCGGCTGGGCGCATCTTGACGACCAGCAGCGGTCGGAAATGTGGCAGTACACCGAGTTCTCGACCGGCAAAGCAGATCTCGGACCGCCCTGGCCGGGAGCGGCGGACTACCTGTCCCTCTTCCCGGGCAATACGCCGGCGAATGTCGTTCCCCAGGTTCCCCACCTCCCCATCCGCCAGGCCGTGATGGGATGGGAGAGTCGGGAGGCGACCGATCGGGAGGTCGCCCGGATGGGCGAGCTGGTGGCCGAATGGCTCGATGCCGGCGCCGTGGCCTTCAACACAGGGCTCGACTATCAGCCTGTCGCCTACGCCAGCACGGAAGAGCTCATCGCGCTGAGCAGGGTCGCCACGGAAGCGGGCGCCATCTATGCCGCCCACATTCGATACGGCATCCTGGGACGGGAAGAAGCGTGGCGGGAGACATTCCGCATCTCCCAGGAAGCGGGCATTCCCATTCACTTTTCGCACGAGAACGTCGATGGCATCACCGGTCCGTTGCTCGATGAAGCCGCCGGCAGGATCGATGTCACCTTCGAGTCGTACAACTACGCGGCGGGCTGCACCCATCTCGCCCAGATGATGCCGACCTGGGCCCAGGCCGGAGGACCGGATGCTGTTATCGAGCGACTGCAGGACACCGCGATCCGGGCCGAGCTGACCGCATACCTGGAAGACCGGCTGACGGTGAGCGATCAACGGCCGGCCAAACTGGTCATCGCCGCGAACCAGAGTGGCCGGGATATCGGGCGTTCGCTGGCGGATGTCGCGTCCGAGCGCTCCCAGCCGATCGGGGAAGCGGCGATCGAGATGATGATCGAGGAGCATCCCTACGCCCTGATGGTGTTTCACCGCCGGATGAGCGATGAGGAAAACCGGGAGCGTGTGCGGGCCACGATCAGTCATCCGGCGATGATGGTCGCCAGCGACGGCATCTACCACGGCACGTTCAGCCATCCGCGCTCTTATGGGTGCTTTGCCCAGGCCATCCGCCTCGGCGTGCGGGAGCTTGGCGCCGTTTCACTCGAGGAAGCCGTGCACAAGATGACCGGCAAACCGGCAACGCGGTTCAAGGTGGCCAATCGCGGATTCTGCAAAGAGGGATACGCCGCCGATCTCGTCATCTTCGACGCCGCTACGATCGCCGATGGCTCCACCTGGGAAGCGCCGTTAGCCCCGCCAACCGGAATCGCGCGGGTGATGGTCAATGGCGAGTGGGTGGTCGTCGACAACGAGCCGACCGGCAGACTGCCCGGGCAGGTACTGCGCCGCCAGGACTGGACGCCGCCCGCATGACCCCACTGAGGACCGTGATTGTCGGTCTCAATCACTATCACGTCACGGGTTGGGTCGAATCGCTGGCGGGATTTCCGGATCAGATCGAGATCGTCGGTCGCTACGATGCCGATCCGGCTCGAAGCGATCGGGATGCACCCGATTTCAGCGATCCGAATCTCTCCCAATCGTTCCCCGCATGGATGAGCGCGGTTCCTTTTTTCTCCGATCTCGACGCTTTCGTCGATTCGACCGCTCCCGACCTCGCGCTCCTCACATTGCCGAACGTGCAGACTCCGGCCGCGATTCGCACCCTGGCCGGCGCCGGGGCGCATCTGCTCGTCGACAAACCGGGCGGCGCCGGTGCGCTTGACGCCGCGCCGGCGCGTGATGCCGTGCATCGCTCCGGTGTGAAAGCAGCGGTCGCCTTCACGCGCAGGTATGGACCCCCCTGGCAACAGGCGGCTGTCGCGATCAGATCGGGGCGGCTCGGACGTCTGCTTACAGTGGAAGCGCTCTTCACGACCTCCTCCGTCTTCGTTCGCGATCCGGCCAACCACATTTTCAATCGATCGTTGATGGGCGGCGGCATCCTGAGCTGGCTCGGGGTCCACGATGTCGACCTGATCCACTGGCTGACGGGCGAACGGATCGACCTGCTGCAGGCGATGACCGCCATGACCAACGACGCTGGCATCGATGTCGAGGACACGGTCTCTGTGTCGTTCAAGATGGCCTCCGGCGCGCTGGGAACGATGCACTTCGCTTATGCGTTGCCCCGGCCGGGTGGCGAAGGATACGTCGCTCTGCGCGGATCGGACGCGTCGGTGCGTGTCGATGCCAGCGGAACCACGACCTGGATTGGCGCAGGCTCACCCGGTGATCCGCTGTTGACGGAACAGACCACATTCGACTCGATTCGTTTGCCTGGGTATGGCTCAGCGGGTCACGCCATCATCGCCGACCTGCGCGGGGCTATCGGCTCAGACCGGCAGCCCCTGGCGACGATGGATGACGCCGTCGCCGCCCTTCAGGTGATCGACGCGGTCTACGAATCGGCAATCGATGGCCGCCGGGTGCGCGTCGGAGGAACTGACGGTGCGTGAGCTGCTGAAAGGCGTTTGGGTGGCGATGCCCACCCCCTGGCAGGCGGACGGCAACGTCGATGCGGGAGTGGTTCGCGAGCTGGTAAGTCGCTACGCCGAGGCGGGACTGCACGGCGCCTACACCACCGGCACGGATGGCGAGCTCCATGTCATGGAAGCCGGAGAGCTGGCACAGCTGGTTCCTCCCTTCGCCGAAACGGCGGTTTCCGCGGGATTGCCGGTGCAGGTCGGCTGCGGGTGGTCGCACACCGACGGGACGGTCGATCGCGTTCGCATCGCGGCGGCTTCCGGGGTGGGCATCGTGCAGATCTCCCTGCCGTCCTGGATCCCGCTCGATGACAGCGAGCTGCTCCGGTTCTATGGCGACATCCAGGATGCGTCGCCGGAGATGCTGCTCGTTCACTACAACATCGCCAAGTCCGGCCGCTTTCTGACCGGCAGGGACTACCGGGCCATTCTCGGTGTTGCTCCCAATCTGGCGGGAAGCAAGCACACGGGCGGGAACATGAGCGCGCTGGCCGAGATCATCGGCGCCACGCCAGAACTCGCCCACTTCGCCGTCGATAGCGACATCGTCGCTGGCTCGCTCTACGGATCGCCCGGTTTCTACAGTTTCGTGGCCAACCTCTCCCCCGCTTTCGCGCTGGAGATGATGGCCGCCTGCCAGAAAGGCGAATGGCAAACAGCGGCTCGATACGCGAAGAGCTGGCTCAGGTTGGTGCGGACCTGGACGGCGGTGTGCCCGGAGATCAACTCCAGCTCGGCGCTGGCCAAAATCGCCACGGCGGCGGGCGTTTTCCCGGAGATGCCGTTGTCCGTCAAACGGCCGTATACATCCGGCACGGCGCATCATGTCGCCCAGTTGCGCGAATTGATCGATCGGGATTTTCCAGAGTTCAGGGCAGACCGCGAGATAAACGTACCCACGCAGGAGCAATCATGACCTCGTACCGATTTGGCATTGTCGGACTCAGCTGGATCACATCCGAACCAGCCGGCGAAGCGACTCACCCAGTTCTGGGACCGGCGATGCCTCATACCCATCTGTCCGGACTGGCGCGGATTCCGGAAGCGGCCGTTGTCGCTGGGTGCGACATCAGCGCCGACGCCCGCCAGCTCTTCATCGAACGGTGGGACACGACCTGGCCGGGATTGGTGGTGTTCGACGACTACAAGCGGATGCTGGCGGAAACCGAGCTCGATATCGTCTGCGTCGCGACACCAGATCACCTGCATGGCCAGATCGTCATGGACGCCGCGGCCGCCGGGGTGAAAGGGATCTTCTGCGAAAAACCGATCTCGACCCATACCGACGAAGTCGACGAAATGATCGCCGCGCTCGACGCGCACAACGTCGTCTGCAGCGTCAACCACACCCGGCGCTGGAATCCGACCTGGGTGGCGGCCAGGGAAGCACTGCGCACGGGCGCGATCGGCGATTTCGTCACCGTGACCGGTCGCCTGGGGGGCGAACGGGCCATGCTCTGGCGCAATCTCTCCCACGTCATCGACATGATGAACTACTTCGTCGATGCCGACCCGGAATGGGTGGTGGGCGAACTCCAGGAAGGCTTCGAGGAGTACGGTCTGCGCTACCACGGCGACGGTGGACGGGATGCAGCGCTCGAACCGGGGGCCAACGCCTATGTCGCCTGGACCAATGGCGTGAGAGGTGTCTTGCTGGGAATGAAGCGGGCCGTAGCGTCGTTGCAGGTCGACCTGATCGGTTCGACCGGTACGATTCAGGTGACCGATCAATCCGCGACGATGCAGCTCCAGACCGAACAGGGGTTGGTTTCCAGACCGATCGTGCCACGCTACTCGCGAATCGGGATGGAAGCGGCGATTGCCGATTTGATCAACGCCGTGGCGACTGGCGCGGCGCCGCAATCGCCGCCGCTGGACGCGCGACGGACGGTTTCGATCATCGACGGCATTCTGGCGTCGCAGGCGGCCGGCAACACCCGCGTTCCGGCTCCGTAGCGGCCGTGGAGATCGTCGACGCCGGGTTCATTTTCGATGCCGAAGCGACCGACCTCTCCGGCCGGTCAAATGCATTCACATCGCTGACCCGCTTGTCCAATGGATCGTATCGCGCGGCGTTTCGTTCGGCGCCAGGGAGGGACATCGCGGGCGGGCGATTGCGGATCATGGGCAGCGACGATGGCCGGGTCTGGTCGACGGTCCATCCGGGATTGACCCGTACGATCGACGGCGTCGACGGGGACATGTACGCCGGTTATTTCACCGAAAGCGAGCCGGGCGCGCTCCTGGGCGCATTTGTCTGGGTCGATCGCTCGAATCCCGAGCTCTCGTTCGTCCGTCCCGACACTGCGGGCATTCTGCCGACTCGCAACCTGCTGGCGACGTCGCACGATGGTGGCGCGACCTGGCTTGACTGGCGGGAGGTTGATCTGGGTCCGGAGGAGGGATGCACGGTGACCGGACCGGTGTTCTCCTGGGGGGATGGGACCCTGGCGCTCCCCTACGAAACCTGGAAATCGTATGAAGACGTCTCACCCGGGTCACACACGGCTTCGTTGCGACTCACAACAGACGGAGGCTGGAGCTGGAGCGACCGAAAGATCGTGGCGGCCGATCCGGCGAGCCGTCTTTTCTACTGGGACCAGCGGATCGCGGTCGATGCCGGCAGTGGTGAAGCGGTCGCCATGTTCTGGACACACGATCGGCAGGCCGGACAGGATGTCGAGAATCACATCGCCTGGTCGTCCGGACCGGGGTTGCCCTGGTCGGCTCCCCAGCCGGCCGGCTGGCGCGGCCAACATTGCCAGCCTCTCTGGCTGGGCGGTTCCAGGCTGCTCGCAGTCTATGTCGAGCGCGACAGTCCAGGCGGCATTGCCGTCCGGTTGAGCCCCGATTTCGGCCGGACCTGGCCCCGCGACGACTATCTGCGCGTCTACGACCATGCCGCCACGGCGACCCGCTCCTCGGATGGTTTCGAAGCGTTCTGGCAGGAGATGATGACCTGGCAATTCGGGCATCCTCGTGCGGTTCTGAATCCCGACGGTACGGTCCTGATCGCCTGGTACGCCGGTGACGCCAGCGCCACCAGCATGCATTGGGCACGAGTGGCAATGCGGAGCGGCGCGCTATGAGCGGTTTGATCGACATCAACACCAGCTACGGCGGCCGCGAGTCTATTCAGGAATTCAGCGCGGCGTCGTTGATTGCGGAGCTCGATCGGACACCCTGCTCGCTGGCATTTGTCAGCTCGAATGAGGGCGTATTCGATCAGCGGCGAGCCAATGCCGATCTGCGCCGCTTCTGCGCGGGGGATGAGCGACTCCTGCCAGCCGCGTCGATTCACCCCCGTGACACCTTCGTCTGGGAGGACGAGATCAGGAGCAATCTCGAGGCCGGGGTACGCCTTTTTCGCATCGATCCCGACCGGGCCGGCTGGCCGGTCGATTCGGTGTTGATGGAGAAGATCGTCGACCGCTTAGCCGGCACCGGAGCGGCGCTCCTGGTCAACGCCACGACGCCGGGATTGCCGTCCAGAGTGGCCGAGCGAACGGTTCCGGCCGGTATCCCGGTGATCTTCACCGAAGCGCGCTACTTCCCGCTGACCGAGCTGATTCCCCTGGTGCAGCGCTATGACGGCGTCTACATCGAAACCAGCCGGCTGACCAGCCCGGGCGGCATTGCGCTTTGTGTTGCCGAGATCGGCGCCGGCCGGCTGCTCTATGGATCGGGGACATGCCGGTATCCCGCCCGGATTGCCTGGCAGATGCTCGAGCGCGCGGAGATCAGCGACGACGAACGCTCGGCTATCGCCTGGAGAAACGCGGCGTCACTGCTGGGACTCAATCCCCTCGTCTCCCCTGCCCCAGAGGTCGATGGAGCGGGCGAAGCGCGACAAACGGCATCCGATGCCACTAATGATATCGGTATTGCGGCGTCCCGGCCCTTTGCGCCAGCGATCGACGTCCATCTGCACGACAAGTTTCCGGGTGCGCCCTTCGCTCCGTTCGACGCCAAGGCGTACGAGCGGGAGCTCGAACGATGCGGCGTGGTGGCCGGGGTCAGCTCATCGGCCACGGCGATCTTTCACGACCTGAGCGCGGGCAATGATGAAAACGCCGCATTGGTCGACGCCGTGCCGCGCTTGAAGGGATATGTCGTGGTCGATCCGCGATATCCCGGGGCATCACTGGCCGAGCTCGACCGCCTGGATGGTGACGACCGCTGGATCGGCGTCAAGGTGCATTGCGCACACGCTCGCACTGCCACCGGCTCGCGAGCGATGGCCAACCTGATGGCTGCCGTCGCCGAACGGGGGAAACCGATTCTCGTGCATCCGCTGGGCGATGACTGGCCAGAGGCGCTTAGCGCATTGGCCAGGACGCATCCCCGCCTGCCGATCATTGCCGCCCACAGCGGATATGGCGACGCTCCCCACCCTACCCACGATGCCGCGCTCCGGGTTGCCCAGGAGCCGAACATCGTCATCGAGTTCTGCAGCACCTATCTGGCAGCCGGGGCCATCCGCCGGGGGATCGAAGCGGTCGGCGTCGAACGGGTGTTGTTCGGCAGCGACTTTCCGCTGATCTCCCTCGAGTACATGCGGATCGCGTATGAGGAAGCCGAGCTCACTCCCGGGGAAGAGCGGCTCATTCTGATCGAGAACGCCCTCCGGCTCTTTCCGGAGCTGGCAACGGTCGTGGTGAAAGGGGGAGCGGGGACTGGCGATTGATGTCATGAAACGGGTGGGAGGCGCTCACCGGTCGGTTCGTGAACGAAAAGGGGGATAGCAATGAACATCACCAATACGGCGAAACAGAAGATGCTCCGGGGAGAACCGGCGTTTGGCTGGGCGCTGGGTCTCGGGTCGGCTCTGGCCGCCGAACGGATGGCGGCCACGGGCATCGATTTCGTGATGATCGATGGACAGCACGGATCGTGGGGCACCGACGCCATGATCCCCGCTTTCATGGCCATCGCCGCCGGCGGCGCAACGCCAATGGCTCGCGTGCCGAGCAACGACTACACCCGGATCGGCAAGCTGCTCGACGAGGGAGCGCTGGGCATCATCGTCCCGATGGTCCACACCGCCGACGATGCCAAACGCGCTGCCGATGCCTGCCGGTTTCCGCCGGTTGGCGCCCGGTCGTGGGGCTGGGGC
This sequence comes from Thermomicrobiales bacterium, assembly GCA_019637585.1. GTDB lineage: Bacteria > Chloroflexota > Chloroflexia > Thermomicrobiales > UBA6265 > JAHBVL01. Next base: position 13,368 of record JAHBVL010000018.1, read on the forward strand.
CGGGTCGGCGTCTATGGCGACGACTATCCGCGTGTCGTGAATGATGAAATCTTTCTCGCCGTGCAGATCGAAAGCGCTGAAGCGGTCAAGAACGCGGAAGCGATCCTGGGCACGGAAGGGGTCGACGGCTGCTGGATCGGCCCATCCGACCTCCAGTTGTCCATGGGCCACTCGCCCTGGTCGCCCGGCGGGCTCAAAGCGCTCGACGCTGCACTGGTGGAGATCGAAGCCGCGGCGAAGGCCACCGGCAAGATTCTTGGCTTCGCCTCGAACGGCCCGGAGCATTCCGTCGAGCTGGCTGGCAGGGGATACCGCTTCCTCACCTCAGGGAGCGATATCGGCTTCATGCTCTCCGGAGCGGCGGCCGGTTTGAAGGTCCTGAGGGGCGCCTGACCACGTTTGTGCAGAATCTCACGGGCAATTTGAAATCCCCTCGACAGACAGGTACCATGGAGATGTAAGACAACTCTGCACATCGCGTTTCGTCGAAGAATGCCTCGGGGCGAACCCCAAGGACACACTGGTGTTATCGGCGAAATGCGCAGAGCGGATCGCGAAAGGAGGAGCCAGGACGCAATGGTGGTGAGTACGGGAGCGGCGTTCGCCTTCTTCCGTGCGCCTGGGAATGCAGTCTTCTGGAATTCACAAAGGAGAGAAATTTGACCAGACGCAATCGATTTCGAAAGCCACTGCTCTTCCTGGGCATGCTGGCCCTCGTCGCCTCGATCATGGCGCCCTCGCTCGCTTTGGCTCAGGAGAATTCCGGGTCTGGCGGCGGCATCATGGTCGGCGGTTTCGACGTTGGACCGGGCGGCGCTCCTGAGCAGTTCAATCCATTGCAGGCGGGAGCCGGATTCACCTGGTTCGAAAAATACTTCTCCAAGCTCATGCTCTACGATCCACAGTTCACCGCCATCCAGGGCGAACTGGCCGAGTCGTGGGAGATCAACGAAGACGCCACCGTCTACACCATTCACGTTCGCGAAGGCGTGACATGGCACGATGGCGAGCCATTCACCGCCGAGGACGTCAAGTTCACCATCGAGTTCGCCGCTCATCCGGACAGCGCCAGCTATATCGGCGCCAAGTTCGCCAGCGTCGAGTCGATCGAGACACCGGACGACCTGACCGCGGTCATCACGCTTACTGCTCCGAATGCGACATTGCTCGACGCCTTCACCTTCCTGGTGATGCTGCCGCAGCACGCGCTGCAGGACATCACGCCGGCCGAGATGGTCGAATCTGACTGGTGGCGAACCAATCCGATCGGCACTGGTCCGTTCAAATGGAAGGCATACGAACCGGGACAGTATGTCGAGCTCGAAGCGTACGAGGACTACTGGCGGGGACGGCCGGCGCTCGACGGCATCATCAACCGGTACTTCCCGGAAGCGGGCAGCTCGGTGATCGCGCTCCGCGCGGGTGACATCTCCTTCACCTACCTGACCACCGACGAAGCGCTCGACCTGCAGGGCGATGAGAACTTTACCGTTCTGGAAGGACCGTCGCTGGTGGTCAACGCCTTCGGCTTCGACCTCACCGACGAGCGGTTCCAGGACGCCCGGGTTCGCCAGGCGTTCGCCTATGCGCTCGACCGCCAGATCATGATCGAGCAGCTCTTCCAGGGCACTGCCGAAGCGGTTCCGTGCGCGTACTTGTTGCCGCAGTTCATTCCAGCTGAGGTCAACATGTATGAGTACGACGTCGCCATGGCCCAGTCTCTGCTGGCCGAGTCGGGTATCGACACCAGCCAGCCGATCGAGATCGTGACCTACTACTCCGACCAGCTCTCGCAGGACGTCCTGGTCACCGTTCAGCAGTTCCTGGCTGACGCTGGTCTGACGATCACGCTGCGGACGACCGATACCCCGGGCACCTACAACGAGGTCGTTGCCGACCCCGCCCAGTGGGATATCGCCTACTTCGGCGCGGCGAATGGCCCCGATCCGGATGTTATGTCGACACACTTCCAGTCGAAGGAGTCGAATCCGTCGGTGATCAATCGCTCCGGCATCGCCAACCCCGATCTCGACGCCCTCTTCAAGCAGGGCCGGGAAACGGTCGATCCGACTGCCCGGGCAGAGGTCTACCAGCAGATTTGCTCGATCATGAACACCGAGCTCTACTGGGTGCCGATGTGGGTGACCACGCGCTTTGGCGGCGTTTCCAATGGGGTGGAGAACTTCATCTGGGTTCCCGCTCCGGGCGGTGGACGCTACTACGACGCAGCTGAGACGTGGAGTCTGGCTGCCTGATCTTCGAATTCGTTGTCTGGACCAGCGCCTGCTGGTCCAGACAGCTCCGCGAACTCTTTTCAGTGTTGTGCAAGCGTATCGTGCGCCGGGTGAGGGGTTATGGGTCGATACATTATCCGGCGGCTCATTATCTCGATTCCTCTGTTGATCGCTATCTCCTTTTTCGTGTTCACACTCCTCCAGTTCACCCCTGGCGATCCCGTCGACGCCTACCTTCCCCCCGATGCGCTCATCTCGCCTGAACAGAAAGAAGCGATTCGGAGCCAGATGGGCCTCGACCGTCCTTTCCTGGTGCGGTATGGCTACTGGGCGAAGGAAGCGGTGCAGGGAAATCTGGGCTTTCGGCTCATCTCCAAGGAACCGGTGACCGATGCCATCGCGTCGCGCGTTGGCGCCACCCTGCTCCTGATGGGCACGGCGATGTCGATCGGCATTCTGCTCGGCATCTTCTTCGGCGTCGTGGCGGCGGTGAAGCAATACTCCATTCTCGACGGCATGTTGACCATCCTGGCGTTTCTGGGACTCTCGATGCCGGTTTATCTGGCCGGATTGCTTGGACTCTATTTCTTCTCCCTCAAATTCGACTGGTTCCCTTCAGGTGGATACTCGACCCCAGGACAACCCTTCTCGATCACCGACAGGCTGCACCACCTGATCCTGCCGGCGTCGATCATCGCGGTGAACTACATCGCGTCGATCATGCGCTACACGCGAGCGGCGATGCTCGATGTGCTGGGTCAGGACTACGTCCGGACCGCCCGGGCCAAGGGGCTGAAAGAGTCGCTGGTGATCGGCAGACATGCGCTGCGCAATGCGCTGATTCCGATTGTGACGATCGTCGGAACCTATCTGCAGTTCCTGCTCGGTGGCGCGGTTTTCATCGAATCGATCTTTGGCTGGCCCGGTCTGGGGCGGCTCTTTCTCGAGGGAGTCGGGCAGCGCGACTATCCGTTGATTATGGGATTGACCCTGATTCTGGCCGTTCTGATTTTGATCGCCAACCTGATCACCGATGTCGTCTACGCATTTGTCGACCCGAGGATTCGCTATGACTGACGTGGCGACCTCTCCACCACTCTATGCCGACGATCAGGCGCTCGGGCGCAAAACGCGCATCGAGAGCCCGGCCCGGCAGGTCGTCCGTCGCTTTGCCCGGCATAAGCTGGCCATGACCGGGCTGATCGTGCTCGTCTTCATCATCCTGGCTTGTTTGCTGGCGCCGCTGATCGCCAGTCACGATCCGGATACGGTTGATCTGCTGGCCAGGAATCAGGGGCCGTCGCGCGAGCATCCGTTTGGCACCGACCGTACCGGCCGCGACACATTCGCCCGCGTTCTCTATGCGGGACGCGTTTCGCTGGCTGTCGGTTTGGGCGCGGTGGCGATCTCGGTTGCGGTCGGCATGCTGCTGGGCTCGATCGCCGGGTTTTTCGGCGGGCGCATCGACAACATCATCATGCGTTTCACCGACGTGATGATGACCTTTCCGCCCGTCGTCATCATCCTGACCGTCGCGGCGATCGCCGGGCCGGGTGTCCGCAACACGATGCTGATCATCGGTTTGCTGAACTGGCCGGTGCCCTGTCGATTGGTGCGCGCCAAGTTCCTCACGGTTCGCGAGATGGAGTATGTCTCAGCGGCTCGTTCGCTCGGCGTGCCGACCAAACGGATCATCGGCAGGCACGCGCTTCCCAATGTGGTCGATGTGATCATCGTCTACGCCACGCTCGGTATGGCCAATGCCATTCTGTTGGAAGCCGGTATGAGTTTTCTCGGTGTCGGCGTGCAGCCCCCGACTCCCAGCTGGGGGAACATGCTGAACGTCGCCCGGAACATCAGCGTCCTCGAAGGCGACCCGTGGCAATGGATGCCGGCCGGCGTGGCAATTGTGCTCACCGTTCTGGCCGTGAACCTGATCGGCGACGGTCTACGAGACGCACTGGATCCGAGGATGAAGATTTGAGTGGGGAGCGGGGATTTCCCTCACCCCCGGCCCCTCTCCCGACCGCGGGAGAGGGGAGCTATTGCCCGTCATCCTTTGCCTTTTGCCTTTTGCCCTTTGCCTTCGCTCCCTTCGTCGCGATCGTCAGATAACTCTCTTCGACCAGATTGGCGGCTCCCTCCCAGTCGGTCGGCTCATCGAGAATGATGCCGATCCACCCTTTGTGGCCAACGTATGGCGGCGAGAAGTAGTGAGCCGGATCTGAGTCGATCAGGGCGTCGCGCAGCTCCATCTCGGACTTGCACCAGACTTGGGCATGGCCGTCGGCGTTTGTGCCGGCCATGGCAAAGATGCGGTCGTGAATGCGAAAGGTCGGGTCTCCCCAGGCGATCTTCTCCGTGGCGTCGGGCAGGGCCAGGCAGATGCTCCGAAGCCGGTCGATCTGGTCCTCCGGATCAACCACTTGGGGCTGCTCCAGCCGCGATGACCTGATCCACAATGCCCCGGGCTGCCATCAGCTCGTCCTGGTTGATCGTATGACCCATGCCGGGATAGATGCGCATATCGACCGCGCCACCCATCCGTTGCAGCACATCCCCCGTTTCGAGAACGCGAGCCTCGGGGATGTGCGCGTCGACATTGCTGCACCCGAGAAAAACCGGCGTGCCATCGAGCGATCCCGGGTAGTCGCGTGGTGTTCTGTCCGGGCCGATCAATCCCCCTGAAAAGAGAATGAGTCCACCATAGCGCTGGGCGTTCCGGGCGACGTATTCGCTCGACAGACAGGCTCCCTGGGAAAAGCCGAGCAGGATGACTCTGTTGCGCGGAATACCGGCTGCAGCGATCTGGTCGAGCAGACTGCCGATTCTGGCCAGCGCCGAATCGAGGAATGGCTGATTCATCTCGATCGGTTTCAGGAAGCTGAAGGGGTACCAGGTCTGTTTGTTGGCCGCTGGAGCCAGGCAAGCCAGTGCGTCGCCGCCGATCTCGGGCGCAAGGGCGAGAATGTCCGCGGCGCTCCCTCCCCGGCCATGGATCAGGATGATCGCGCCGGGAGCCTCGTCGAGGTTGGCTCCCGCTGTGAGAACCGGTTGTGAATCGTGGAGATCGGCAGTCATACGTTCGCTCACAGGTCTCTTGGATCGTTCTGGATCGAGTGTACCCGAGCGGGCGCTCAAACCCTCTCCCGCGGTCGGGAGAGGGCAGGGTGAGGGACATCCCCTCAACCACCGCTCGGGTGAAGTTGGAATCGACGTGGGCGGGCAAATCCCTCACCCCCGACCGCGGAAAATCCCTCACCCCCTTTCCCCCCTTGCCCCTCTGCGGAGGGGTAAGGGGAACGATCGTGGTGGACCGGGACTCCTCCTTCCCCTTCGCAAAGGGGAAGGAGACTGGGAGGAAGGGGTTGGTACGGGGCGGAAACGTCCCTCACCCCCGGCCCCTCTCCCGACCGCGGGGAGAGGGGGAAAGGGCGCTACTGCACGGGATTGGTCAGGGTGCCCAGCTTGTCGATTTCGGCTACGACCACGTCGCCTGCTTTCAGGTAAGTCGCCGTGGTGGCTCCGACCCCACCCGGGGTGCCCATGCAGAGCATGTCGCCGGGCCGGAGGGTGACGAAGCGGGAGAGGAAGGCGATCGACTCGGGAATCGAGAAGATCATCTCGCCGGCGTCGGAGTGCTGCCGCAATTCGCCGTTGACGCGCAGCGCCATTTCCAGGGTACTTGGATCGCCCGACTCGTCTTTCGTCACCAGGTACGGACCGATAGCGGCGAAGGAATCGCACCATTTGCCCAGCAGCCAGTCGAAAAAGCTGTCGCCAGCTCGCTCATCGCGGCCATCCGCAACCTTCAGCGAGCGCGCCGAGACATCGTTGAACACGGTGTACCCAGCAATGTGGTCGTCCGCGTCGGCCACCGAGATGTGCCGTCCTGCCTTGCCGATCACCGCAGCGATCTCGATCTCATAGTCGAGGGTGTCGGAATCGGGTGGAATGAGAATGGGATCGTTGGTGCCGATAATCGCGGTGTTTGGCTTGATGAACGGGCGAGGATTGATTCGCTCCTTGTTCACCGCCGGCGCGCCACCTTCCATGATGTGCGACTGATAGTTGCCGGCCAGCAGATAGATGGTGGGAGGGGTTTGCAGAGCCGCGCCGAGCACCACGTCCGCTTCCGGCAACGAAGTGAGGTCGCCGTCCGCGGCGGCTTTTTCGACCTTCCGGGCAATTGCCAGCGCGGCATCGCCGCCCTGAATGATCTCGACGACATTCGCCGGCAGCGACTCACCGAGCGCCGCAGCACCGGCGGCGAGATCGACGACCTGCCCGTTCACCGAGAGACCGGCGCTGAACGCCCCACCACCGACTGAGTAGCTGACAAACTTCACGACGTTCCCCTTCACATGAGCTGGCGACCATCACCAGCGAACTGACACTCGATTGCCTGTCGAAGCGGCTTCGTAGATCGCGTCGATGACGCGCAGGGCGTGGACCATCTCCTCGCCGTTCGACAGTGGCTCACGGTTTTCTTCGATCGCGCCAAGCAGGTCGGCGATGACCAGAGGCGCCAGCGATCCGTATCCCGGCATTTTCGCCGAAGTTGATGAAATGGTCTCTTCCCGTACCGGATCGCTTCGATCGCCCGGACCGATCCAGCGAAGCGTGCCGTCATTGCCCATCGAAATCGATCCCTGCGCTCCTCGAACGGCCAGAAAGCCCTGCGACAGGGTGCGGGGCAGGACGTAGGCGTAGTGGATCGTTCCGATGGCGCCACTTTCGTACCGAACGGAAACGGAGATGGCGTCTTCGACGTCGATTCCGGCTCCGTTGACCTGAGCCGACATCGCCTGCACGTCGACAATCCGCTCACCAGTCAGCCAGAGAAGAAGGTCGATATCGTGAACACCGAGCCACATCAGAATGCCGCCGCCCTGCAGATCGTTGGAGAAGATCGGATTGGCCGGATCGCGAATCCAGGGCGAGGAAGTGTTGAATACCGTTTCAGTGGAGAGCAACCGGCCGGTCCGGCCCGCCTCGATCATCTCCTTGGCCGCCTGCCAACCCCGGCCGTACCGTCGCAGCAGTCCAGTGGCGATCTTCACATTGTTGTCGCGTGCGACATCAATTGCGAGCTGCAGATCGTCGGCATGTTTGGCGCCCGGTTTGTCTGTCAGGATATGGACCCCGGCGCGGGCCAGCTCTGTCAACGCCGCCGGGGTGTCGCGGTTTGGCAGGGTGACCAGCGCAATGTCCGGCCGGCAGACCTCCAGGAGTTCGCCAAGATCGGTGAAATAGGGCAATGCCCGGTATGAATCGTCCAGGGCCGGCGCCCAATGCGGATCCTGATAGCGAGGCCGAAGCGAGGCCCGGAGCGACGGATCGGGATCGTAGATACCAACGACCTCGAGCCGATCGCTGAAGAGTTCGAGACTCTGAATCCAGCCAACGGTGTGGTAGTGGTCCAGCCCGACGACAACGATCCGCTTTTTCGCCACGGTCAGCTGTCCTGCCAGCTGAACACAGCGCCGACCATCGAGCGATCGCCCTCAGCGAAGCGCTGCAGTACGTCGCCGACTTCACTGCTGTCGAATCGGTGGGTGACCAGCTTTGTCAGGTCGATCTTGCCCCGGCCCGCCTGTTCCAGGAGATAGGAGTAGTTCCCTTCCCGCGTGAAGGTGAAGGGTGAGTCGGGAAGCGCGTTCTCGGGATCGTAGCCACAGCCGACGATATCGATCTTCTTGTAATGGAGCTTGCTGGGGAATCCATAAAGCATCTGGTGCAGGCGCAGGGCTTGCTCCGCGCTCGGCGTGCGCCGGTAGAGTCCCATCAGCGCGATGCGGGTGTAGTCGCGGCAGGCGTTGAACGCCAACTCGAACCCGCTCCAGGAACCACTCGTTTCCAGAATGAGGTCGACGCCTCGATTGCCGGCCGCGGCTCCGATCTGATCGATCGCGTCGGGAGCGGCGCCGTCGATTGCCGCGGTCAATCCGAGCTGCCGGCCGTGGGCGACCCGTTCCGGCGCGACATCGACGCCGATCACCCGGGCGCCCATCATGTCGGCGGCGAGCGCCGCTGACGCGCCAACCAGACCCAGTCCCACGACGAGCACTGTTTCCGCAGCCGCATAGCGGCCGAGATGGAGCGCGCTCACCGCCCAGACAGAGAGGTAGGAGAGACTGGCTTCCTCGGTCGAAACACCCTCGGGAAGCCTGTGCACCCGGCTCAGCGGGGCGACCGCATACGCCTGGTGCCCAACGCCGCCAACAGAAACCGCATCACCGATCTGCAGATCGGTCACCCCTTCACCGAGCGCCGATACAACGCCGGCGCCCATGTAGATGCACTCCTGCGGTTTGCCTTCCCACTGACCAGTGTAGGAACCGGTCTGGTAGATGTAGACGTTGCTGCCGGGGCTGATGGCGGTATGGGTGATGCGGACCTGCACTTCCCCGGCACCGGGCGCCGGTACAGGTTCCTCGATGCAACCGATTTCTCCCGGCGCCACGACGTAGTAATGCTTCATCATCGCTGTCATCGCGCTACCAGGCCATCGCGTAGCCGTCGCGGCGCGGATCTGCTCCGGCTGCGTAGGCTCCAGTATCGGGATCGATCATGATCCCTTGCCCCCCGCCGACCATGTTGGAGAAATCTGGCAGGTGATCCAGTTGATGGCCGCGACGGGTCAGCTCGTCACGGACTTCAGACGACACCCTCGTTTCGATCTCCAGCGTGGTGCCGTTGACCGCTTTGATGCGGGGCGCTTCGATGGCGGCCTGAATCGAATACTCGAAATCGATCAGGTTGCTGATCATCTGTGGCGTGGTTTGCAGGATGCCGAAGGATCCGGGCGTGCCGATACAGCTGAAGAGCTGCTCGTCCCGGAAAATGGCCGCCGGCGCCATGCACATCTCGATGTTGCGGCTCGGACCGATCACATTCGGGCTGGCGGGATCGAAATCGAACCAGTACCCGAAGTTGTTCAACATCAGCCCGGTCTCCCCGGCCATCACGCCGCATCCGAATCCGTCGCCCAGCGACTGGGTAACCGACACCACATTCCCTTCTTCGTCGATGACGTCGAAGTGGGTGGTGCATTCCTTCAGTGCCCGGGCCGGATCGCCGGCGGGAATCGAGCCCTCTGGGGGTACGCCCCTGTAGCGATCCCCTTCCACGCTGGCGGCGTGGTTCGGATCGACCATCTGGGCTCGCTCGGAGAGGTAGAAGTCCGAAAGCAGCTCGTCGAGATTGATGCGCGGATTGGTGGTGTAGGCGATTCGGTCGGCAACGGCGATCTTGAAGACCTCGGCCAGCGTATGGAGATGGTCTGCCGACGAATGCTCGGCAGCGGGGATGTCGAACCCCTCCAGCATCCCCAGCGCCTGCAGATACTGCCAGCCACTGCAGGACGGCGGTGGGCAGGCGACTGTGTAACCGCGATAGCCGCGCAGTACCGGTTCTTTCCACACCGGTTCGTAGCTGGCCATATCGTCGGCGTCGATGAGTCCGCCCTGCGCCTGAATCGACTCGACGATCTCCCCAGCCAGCTCACCTCGATAGAACGATTCGATTCCCCCTTCAGCGACTCGCTCGAAGGTGCGAGCCAGCTTTGGCTGTCTGATCACTTCACCCGCAACGGGCGACCGCCCTTCCGGCATGAACACCGCTTTGGTCATGTCGGTCAGGTTGCCGGCGTTGTAGATCAGCTCGTAGAACAAGGCGTTCTTGACCGTCAAGGGGGCGCCGACCGTCGCGTATTCGATTGCCGGAGCGAAGACTGTGCTGAGCGGCAATGTTCCGTAACCGGCATGGGCCGTCAACCAACCGGCGGCCGCAGTCGGCACAAGGGGCGCCTTGGCGCCGTAGTTCTTCTCATGTTCGGTGGAGAAAGCGTCAAGGCTGGCGTGTCGCGAGCTGGGTCCGACATAGTCGAGCACGCTCATCTTCCGGTCTTTGGCGGTGTAGAGGAGCATGTAGCCGCTGCCGCCGATTCCCGACATGTACGGCTCGGCCACGTTCAGCGCGGCCGCGGTGGCTACCGCGGCGTCGACCGCATTGCCACCTGACTGGAGAATCCGCATTCCCGCCAGCGAGGCCAGCGGATGAGCGGACGCCACCGCTCCACGTGTTCCCATAGCGACTGGACGATACGCCAGTCCCTTGTTCGCCCAGGCCATCGCAAATCCCCCTCGAAAGTCTGATACAGGCTGGCGTGTATTGTGTCACACCCGGTTTCAGTCCGCCGGAGGAAGGAAGAGCAAGCGACTAACGAGCAGTTGCCATCTGGGCGCGCTTTCGTTCCTTGCCGCGATCGTCTGCCGAGAGAAGACGCTTGCGCAGCCGGAAGGCTGAGGGGGTGACTTCGAGCAGCTCGTCGTCCGCCAGGAAGTCGAGCGCCTGTTCCAGGCTGAGCACGACGGGCGGGGTCAGCTTGACCGCGATGTCGGAGGTGCTGGAGCGGATATTGGTCAGTTTTTTGGCCCGGCAGACGTTGACCACCAAGTCATCCATGCGCGGTTGCTGTCCGACGATCATCCCCATGTAGACCTCGGTCTGCGGGTCGATGAAGGTGACACCCCGCTCCTGGGCGTTGGCGATACCATGGGCCAGCGCCACCCCTGTTTCGGATGCAACCAGCGCGCCGGTGCGATTCGACGCGATCGGGCCAAGCCAGGGCTCGAAGCCGATCAGGCGGGAGGCCATCACGCCATTGCCCCGGGTCGCTGTCAGGAACGCGTTGCGCAACCCGATCAGACCACGAGTGGGAATCGCGAACTCCAGCCGGACACTGCCGCGACCGTCGTTGACCATGTCCAGCATCCTCGCCCGGCGGCCGCCCACCAGCTCGGACACGACGCCGACATACTCCTCGGTCGTATCGATCACCAGGTGCTCGACCGGTTCGTGAACCTCGCCGTCGACCGTGCGCGTGATCGCCTCCGGCCGGGAAACCTGGAACTCGTACCCTTCCCGGCGCATCGTTTCGATCAGAATCGAGAGGTGGAGCTCGCCACGTCCCGACACGGAAAAGACGTCTGGCTGGTCGGTCGTGTCCACGCGCAGCGACAGATTGGTTTCCAGCTCCCGGAAGAGTCGCTCACGCAACTGGCGGGAGGTGGAGAATTTGGCGTCCCGGCCGGCAAATGGCGATGTGTTGACCCCGAACGAGAGTTTGAGCGTCGGTTCCTCGATGTCGATCGCATCGAGGGCGTGCGGCGCGTTTGGGTCGGCCAGGGTGGCGCCGATCCGGGCATCGGCAAACCCGGCGATGGCCACGATATCGCCGGCGACGGCTTGCTCCACCTCCGTGCGCCGCAACCCATCGAAGGTGGAGAGCGAGGTCACGCGCTGGCGCGCTTCCTGCCTTTCCGGCCCTACCTGGATCATCAGATCTCCCAGCGAGACGACACCGCTATGGACGCGGCCGATGGCGATACGCCCCAGATGGTTGTCGTAGTCGAGCGATGCGATCAGCAGCCGGGCGGGAGCGGTGCGGTCGGTGACCGGCGCCGGGATGTGCTGCAGGATGGCGTCGAAAAGGGGCCGGAAATCGTCCTGCAGATCGTCCGGAGATGACCCGGCTCTACCATCTCTGGCGATGGCATAGAGAACGGGAAAATCGAGCTGATCGGCGTCGGTGGCCAGGTCGAGGAAGAGATCCTGGGTCATCAGCACGACATCGTCGGGTCGCGAGGATGGCCGGTCGACCTTGTTCACGATGACGATCGGTTTCAATCCGATCGCCAGCGCACGCTGCAGAACCGTGCGGGTTTGGGGCATGGGTCCTTCCACGGCATCGACCAGGAGCAGGCAGCCATCGGCCATATTCAGCACGCGTTCGACCTCGCCGCCGAAATCGGCGTGACCGGGTGTATCGATGATGTTGATCTTCACGCCGTTGTAGAAGACCGCCGTGTTCTTGGCCAGAATCGTGATGCCCCGTTCCCGTTCGAGATCGTTGCTGTCCATGATCAGGTCGCCGGCGGCGGTGGGGTCGCGGAAGACATTTGATTGCTTGAGCAGTCCGTCGACAAGGGTCGTTTTACCGTGATCGACGTGCGCGATGATCGCCACATTGCGAAGCGCATGGTCGGGTGAGGCATGTTCCGCAGCGAGATGCCCACCCCCTTCGAGCACGGGGGAGCCGGTGTTGTCTGTCATCGCGTCTATGGTCCTGGACGAGGTCGGGAATTCAGTGGTTGAGACCGGGAAACGCTCGTTCTGGAGAACGTTCGCCGGGCAATCGGTCAATTGTGCACGCCAGCGCCCGATTTTTCCATAAGAGGATCGCTGTGTTGCTTGATTCGGCAAACGGTTGCCGGTTCGTGTAGCCTTCGATGCGTGTCTCGACCGCATGAGCGGCAGAGGGCAGCGACAGGATCGCTTCTTTGCGTACGTACAGTGACTTTTTCGATGAATGAGCAGGGGGATCGACGATTCTGGTCGGTCGTTCCGGCAGGCGGATCGGGTACGCGGCTCTGGCCGTTGAGTCGGGCAGGCCGTCCCAAATATCTCCTGCCGATCGCCGGTGAGCGATCGCTCCTTCAGCAGACGTGGGACCGCCTGCTCCCTCTTTCCTCGCCTGACCGGATATTGGTGGTCGCCGGCGCGGCGCACGCTGCCGCTATCGCCAGGCAGCTGCCCGACCTGCCCGAGGAGAACATCCTCATCGAACCGCAACCACGCGGCACCGGACCGGCGATCGGACTGGCGGCCGGAATCATTGCCTCCCGGGATCCTGCAGCCATCATGGGGAGCTTCGCCGCCGACCATGTCGTCACCGACACACGAGCCTTCACCCAAGCTGTGGAAACGGCGATCGCCGCGGCATCACAGGGTTGGCTGGTGACGATCGGTATTCAGCCGTCGCGACCGGAAACGGGGTATGGCTACATCGAGCGGACCGACGAGGTGCTCGAACTCGGTGCCGCCGTGCCAGGAGTCGCCTACCGGGCTGCGGGATTCAGGGAGAAACCGTCGTACGAAGCGGCCGTCGAGTTCATTCGCTCCGGTCGATACGACTGGAACGCCAGCATGTTCATCTGGAGTGTCGAGACGTTTGCCACCGAGATGCGGCGATATCTGCCGGTTCACGCCAACCGGATCGCCAGGATCGTGTCGGCCTGGAACGAACCGGAGCGGGACGAAACGCTGGCCCGGGAATGGAATGCGATGAAACCGGTGACCATCGATGAGGGACTGATGGAACGAAGCGACCGTCTGGCGGTCGTGCCGGCCGAGATGGGATGGTCGGATGTCGGGGACTGGCATGGTCTTGGCGCGCTGATTTCCGACCGGGAGGATGGCAACGCGTTTCGGGGCAATGTGCTCGCTCACGCGACTCGCGACACCCTGGTCTGGTCGACCTCAGGGCGGCTCGTGGCGCTGGTGGGTGTGGGCGATCTGGCGGTCATCGATACACCCGACGCGCTCCTCGTGGTCAACAGACACCGGGCGCAGGAAGTGCGCTCCATCGTAGACAAGCTGGCGGGAGGGATGGATGACCTCATCTGATGGTGTTGTCGCCGGTTCAGGCGTCGGTCACATCCCGATCGGGCTGCCGGAGATCGAAGCCGCTCACCGGTTGCTCACTGGCAAAGCGGAGTTTCTGCCCGGCCGGACGACGCAATTCGCGCTCCGCACACCACTGGTTCTCTCCGAACCGCTCACCCAGCAACTGGGATGCCGGGTCTGGTTGAAGCTGGAAAATCTGCAGCGCACCGGTTCGTACAAAGTGCGCGGTGCATTCAACAATGTGGCTCAGCTTCCTCCCGAACAGCGGGCGAAGGGTCTGGTGACCGCTTCGGCAGGCAACCATGCGCAGGGCGTGGCCGCCGCCGCGGCGGTGTTTGGCATCGCCGCGCAGACGTCGGTGTTCGTGCCGGTCGGCACGCCGAAAGTCAAGCAGGAAAACACCCGGGCTTTCGGCGTCGACGTGCGGGAAGTTGGCGACACCTTCGATCAGGCTCGCCAGGCGGCGTATCAGGAGGCTGAGAGGTCGGGGCGAGCTTTCATCGAACCATTCGACGCCTGGAACACGATTGCCGGCCAGGGCACGGTTGGACTGGAAATCGCCGCTGACCTGCCGAGCTGCCGGGGCATCGTCGCGCCGATTGGAGGTGGCGGGCTCATCTCGGGTATCGCGCTGGCCTTCAGGGATCTGCTGCCAGGAACCGAAGTGATCGGCGCCCAGGCGACCGGCGCCGCGGCCATGATCGCTTCGCTGGAATCGGGAGCGCCAACCGATCTCGCCTTTCCGCCGACCACCCAGATTGCCGACGGCATCAAGGTGAGCCGGCCCGGCGATCGCCCCTTTGTCGTGGTGCAGTCGCTCATCGGCGCCGACCGGATCGTCGCCGTTCCCGATTTCGAAACCGTGGCCGCGGCGGCCGACCTGATGGTCTACGCCAAGGTCATTGCCGAAGGGGCCGGAGCGATCAGTCTGGCTGCATTGCGAGAAATCCAGATGGGGCGGTTCGCCCAGCATGCGCCATTTGCCGCAGACGACGATGTGGTGGTGATCGTCAGTGGGGGCAACATCGATCCGAGTTTCTCCTGGCGGATTCTCTATGAGCAGACGGTGCCCAACCTGATGACGGTTCGCGTGGCGATGCCAGACCGGCCCGGCGAATTGCTCAGGATGCTGCTGCCGATCGCCAAGCAGAATGTGAACATCATCGACGTTGACGTCAATCGCCTCGATTCGAGACCACGAATCGGCGAACGCATCGTCGAGCTCTGCGTGGCCGTCGCCCATCAAGCGCAGGCTGATTCGCTGATAGCCTCGCTGAGCGATGCCGGATACCGGGTGCTCGTCAGCCGCTGGCAGGATCCGGCAGTCGACTCCAGGGGAAACACAACCCCCTCTGCCTATCTGGAAGCGCGCTCTACCCCCCAGGCGCCACCGGATTCCCCGCCTCAGTCGATACAGGAGCAGGTGTCGGCTCAGGGCGTGGACCTCCGGATCGAGAAGTTCGTGCTGACCGATCAGCGCGGCAAACCTCGATTCGCCAACACGTTTCTCCCCGGCGAGGAGATCTACGTCGAGCTCGAGCTGCGAAATGCGGGCAGGAAGACGAGTCCATCTGGTCTGGCGACGGCGGTGTTCAGCCACATCGAAGCAGAAGGATCGGACAAGGATGCCTTGAGCAGTCCCGACCTGCTGATTCTTCACCACGAGTTCCAGCCGAGGAGAGTCCCGTTTCGCTATGGTTCCTGGCCGGAAGGGCCGAAGTCTGGAAGGTTCGAACGCGGCTTTCGTTCGTTCTCGCAACAGGAACCCGGCCGGTACCGGGCCGTGGCGATGATCGATCCACTCGACAGGCTTGGTTTGCCATTGACCTGGCGAGAAGCGGTTGTGGAGTATGCGATCGACTCCACCCTTCCCGATCCCACCGCGCACGATTTCGAGGATCCCCAGCAGGGGCCGGTTCTTGTGGTCAACAAGAAGTACCCGCTGCCGCGCGACTACACCCCCGCCGACCTTCGCGATCCGGCGGTGTTCACCAGGGTGATCGGTCCCCTGCGTGAACCCGCAGCCGTCGCGCTGGAAACGATGATGAGAAGGGCAGAAGAGGACGGCATCTCCCTCTGCCTCGTTTCTGGTTTCCGTTCGTGGGAACGGCAGCGGACGCTCTACGAAGAGGCCGTCGGCATCCGGGGGATCGAACGAGTCGAGCGCTTCATCGCCCGGCCAGGACATAGCGAGCATCAGGCGGGTCTGGCTGTCGATCTGGGAGTCAGAGACCGCCCCGAACTGGATACAGTGGCGGCATTCGCGGAATCCGCCGAGAGCGCATGGCTGAACCGCCACGCGCATGAGTTTGGTTTTCATCTGAGATACCCGAGCGCCAAGGAAGCGGTAACGGGTTTCTCCGGGGAGCCCTGGCACTACCGGTTTGTCGGGCGGCGCCTTGCCCTGATTCTCAAATCCCGCAACCTGACGCTCGAGGAGTACCTTGGCGTCGAGGGTGGCGACTACCGTTCCGATCCCGTTCAGGAGTGAAGCTGCGATGAATACACCAGACGGACCGGACAATCCGGGAGCTGATGATCCCCTGGCCGAGCCATTCGCTCTGCGCGACGTCAGCGAGCGCCTGCCCAACGAGTCGTTGCGGTCGGAGTTGGAGACGATGTCCGACGACGAGCGTGAAGCCTATCTCCGGCACCTGGAAGAGCTGTCAAAGCAATACCTGGGTCCGGGCGGACCGTAGCGCTTACCCGACGACAACGCCCCAGACAGCGGCTTCCGCGACCAGACTCTCCCAGATCGGATCGGCCACCTCGATGCCGTCCCGCTCCCGGCGGGCGCGCTCAGCGATTTCCGGTTCTCCCGGCAGCAGCACCTCGCTGATTCCTTCCGCGGGCATGGCTGCGTGAACCGCGTCCACCTGGTCCTCGACCGCGCCGAGAAAGTCGGTCAATGGCCGCAGGCGCTCCGGGTCGATGGCGATGATCACCGGGCCATTGCCTCCCCCATGACCTGCCAGTTGCTCGGGTGTTTGTCCCGCCAGACCACGGCCCATCAACTGGGCGAAAAGACTCATCCCCGACCCCTTATGCGCGCCAAACGCCATCAGTGCGCCGCCGTTGTAGAAATCGTTCGGGTCGTCTGAAGGCAGCCCGTCGGCATTCACCACGGCGCCAGGAGGGGCTGGCAGCCCTTTCGCTCTGGCCACCCGCAGTTTTCCTTCAGCGATGAACGCGGTGGCCACATCGAGCGTCACCGGCTCATGACCGTCCGCGCGCGGCACCGACCAGGCGAACGGGTTGGTTCCCATCACCCGGCTCCTGGCGCCGAAGGGAGCGACCGCCGCGCCGGCATTGGCCATTGCGATGCCGACCATCTTCGCCGCAGCCACCTGCTCGACGTAGGGCGCCACGCGCCCGATGTGGTAGCACCGCTCGACCGTGGCCAGGCCGAGACCGAACTCGCGCGCCAGTCTGATCGCTTCGGTCGTGGCCAGGTGCATGGCCGGTTGACCCCATCCCCACCGGCCGTCGATGAGGATCGTCGCGCCAGACTCGTTGACGACCTCGGCCCGTGCGACCGGGTCGAGGGCTCCCGAACGAACCTGCGCCAGATAGGCGAGGATACGAATGACGCCATGCGAGTCATGACCGGTCAGGTTGGCATCGACCAGCGAAGCGCCAACGAACGCCGCCAGATCGGACGGTGTGCCGGACGCTTGCAGCATTTGTGTCATCAGTACGCGGAGTTGATCGGGGGTTCGTCGCGTCATCGCTTCCTCTGCTGATCGAATTTCGGATTCGGCGCTGCTTGGCACATTATCTGCGATATCGGCTCGTCACCTGAGTTCGATCCATCGAGGAGGTGGAATCATGAAGCTGCACCGGCCATCGGACATCGCACCGGTCCGGGATGAGTCACCGATTTTCATCGGCGATGTGACCCGGCAACCGATGGTGCCCGACGACAACCCCGGTTTGCTCCGGGTGAATGTCGTCACTTTTCACGACGGGGCTCGCAACAAACTGCATCATCATGGAGCGGATCAGCTGCTTGTCGTCACCGGCGGTGAGGGTGTGGTGGCGACGGAGAGCGAGAGGCTGGAAGTGCATGCCGGCGACGTCATCCACATTCCTGCCGGCGAACGGCATTGGCATGGCGCGTTGCCGGGCAAGACCTTTGCACACATTTCGATTTTGACGCCGGGCGCAATGATGATCGACGAAGAGTAGCTTCCCTACCCTTCGAAGCCGCGCACAACGCCCTGCAGAAGCTGCCCTGACTCCGCCATGACAAAGCGGAGCCCATCGATGTGATTGAGGACTTCCAGCAGGTCCTGTCCCTGGAAGTGCTCGACGGCGTCGGCGAGCTCGCCACATTCGCGGAGCGCACTGACCAGATTTTCGCGGGCCTGAGCGGCCCGTGGGGTCGATCGGCGGTTCAATTCGTCCATTTCGTCATTCCTGTACCGATAGGTTGCCGGGGAACTGCGGGCCGAATCCGATCGCGTCTTCGATCCTGCGGCCGGCGGAGAGAAGTGCTTCGTCCTTGTTTGGGCGACCCGCGATCTGCAATCCGACGGGCAATCCGAGGTCGTCGAATCCGCACGGGATGGAGAGGGCCGGTTGGCCAGTCGCGTTGAAGGGCATCGTGAACCGGGTGTACGCCATGCCGACATGCTCTCTCGACCCGTCGTCATAGACAACGCGGACATCGTCAGCCGGCGCGGCTGTGCCAGGTGAGGCCGGCGTGATCATCGCGTCGAGCTCATGCTCGTCGAACACGCGAGCACAGCTTCTGGCGATGATGCCGCGAGCCTGGTGCGCTTTGACATAGGCATAGGCGGGCACCAGCGTCGAGGACTCGATACGCAGTCGAAGCTCTTCCCCATAGCCATCCCACTGTTCCGCGAGATCGCCGATGTGGACACCCACCGTCTCGACGCGATTGATGATGAAACTTGCGGCGCGAGCCGCGCTGGCTTCGGCCCACGGCGTTTCGATGACCTCGATACCGGCCTGGCCAAGTGACTCGATTGCCAGCGCCATGGCGCTGGCGACTCCCGGCTGCAGACGGTCGAAGAAATGAGGACGAGGAATGCCGACCCGCAGTGGAGCGGAGCGAGGCGCCGGTTTCGATCGGCCCTCCCCCGTCTGCATGACGCGATACATCAGCGTGGCATCGTCGACAGTCCGCGTCAGCGGGCCGACGGTGTCCAGCGACCAGGAGAGAGGAAACACGCCCCCGGTGCTCAGCGCCCCGAATGTCGGTTTGAATCCCACCACGCCACACATTGCCGCAGGAATGCGAATGCTGCCTCCGGTATCGGACCCCAGCCCGGCAAGTGACGAGCCGGCGACAATCGATGCAGCCGTGCCTCCCGACGATCCGCCCGGGATGCGGTCCGGGTTCCATGGATTGCGGGCCGGATCGCTGACGACTCCGGCGGCGAACTCCTGGGTGACTGTTTTTCCCAGAAGGATGGCGCCCGAATCCCGCAGCTGACGCACCACGACCGCGTCTTCGGTCGCGGCCGGCGCCTCCTGACGCGACCTGGAGCCACACCGCGTCGGCAGCCCGCGGACATCGAAGATGTCCTTGACGCCGACGGGAATGCCGTGCAATGGACCACGTGTTTCCCCCTTGACCAGATCGTTGTCGCACGAACGAGCCGCTTCCCCGGCCTGTTCCGCGTCGATCAGCACCCAGGCATGAACGGATGGCTCGGTCTCAGCGGCACGTTCGAGAACGGAATCAAGGAGCTCGACCGACGACAATGCCCGCGATCGCAACAACGATGCCGCTTCCAGGATAGTCAATTGCCAGGGGTGGGAAGGACCGTTCATCACACCTCCCAGGAGGGATCGAAGGACATGCGAGGCGGCTCTGTGCCCAGACCGAGCGCTTCGATCTCTTCGAGAAACTCATTGATGATCTCGATCCGGGCGAGCGCTTCCGGGAACCTGTCAGGAGGGATCACATACTCGGCATCGACCGGCAAGCTTCCCGCCTCGGTATTCGAAACGTGGGGAATGATCCTGGATCCGCTCATTGTTCACTTTCCCAGTGGTTTCTGATGTATGCGGTCATTGTCGCAGATGCACAACAGGTCGACGTCAATCAAAAGCTGGAAAACCGAGCTGGAATTGCAGGGATTCTTCGATGAGCCGGCCAAGCGCGAGCAAAGCGGCGTCATGGCTCTGTCTGCCAACAACCTGCAGCCCAATCGGCAAGCCGTCGTCATCGACACCGCAGGGGATCGAGAGCGCGGGCTGACCCGTCACATTGAACGGCATCGCGAATCGCGTGTAGGCGAAGGCAACGTGCTCTGTGCTTCCATCGGCGTGGTGTACCTCCTCCTGACCGCAAGGGATGGCAGTCGCCGGAGTGGCCGGTGTGACGAGCGCGTCGAGGTGGAGCTCGTCGAATGTCCGATCGATGTCTGTGGCAATCTGCTGCATCAGCTGGCGAGCGCCCAGATAGGTCGCTGAGGAGACCCTTCGACCCTCCTCGATCGTGCCGCGAAGTCCATCGCTGTAGCCATCGGGATCGGACGCCACCATGGCGCTGTGCAGTGCCGCCGCTTCCACCACGAAGATGGTGTAGTTGCTCATCCGGGTTCGCCAGGCGGCGGGCCAGTCCATCTTGATGAGCTCGAAACCGCTATCGCGCAACCGATCGAGCGATGCTTCGACAGAACGCGCCACAGCAGGCTGGAGTCGCTCGAAGAAGTAGGAACGCGGCACGCCCAGACGCCGCTTCCGGCCATTGTTCGCCGTGAGCGGGACGCCAGATGCGCGTTGCATCGCGCCGAAGAGCAGCGTCGCGTCCTGTACCGACCGTGCCAGCGGACCGAGCGTATCCAGCGTCCACGAAAGTGGAAAAACTCCGGTGATATCCACCCGCCCCAGTGTCGGTTTGAATCCGACGGCGCCGCAGATCGATGCAGGGATGCGGATGCTGCCGCCGGTATCAGATCCAAGCGAACCGGTCGCTGATCCAACGGCGACCGCTGCCGCGCTGCCGCCCGACGATCCTCCCGGTACCCGCGAGGTGTCCCATGGGTTTCGCGCCGGTGCGCTGGTCACGCCTGCCGCGAACTCATGGGTGACCGTTTTACCAAGGAGGACGGCTCCGGCATCTCGCAAGCTGGTGATCACCGCCGCATCTGACATCGCCGGGCCGGCCCTCTCGCGAAGTCTGGCTCCGCACCGCGTGGGCAGCCCCGCAACATCGACCAGGTCTTTGATGCCGATCGGGATGCCATGGAGCGGCCCGAGTGTGCTTCCCCGGGCCAGCGCGTCATCGCATGCCCGAGCCGTTTCCAGCGCCCGATCGCTATCGACGGCAACCCATGCCTGCACGAGGTCATCAGTCGACTGCATCCGCTCGAGAACCGAAGCCGTCAGCTCGACAGACGACAGCGCTCCGGCGCGCAACCTCGATGACGCCTCCACAATCGACATTTGCCACGGATCCGTTGAGTGGGAGCGATCTGTCACTGAAGATCCATGTTTCGGTGCACGACTGTCTCGTAGATACTGGCGGGTTTGGAAGCGGTCCGGTGCATTCGGTCAGCTCGGGGCATGGACGACGAATGCCTCCAGCAGGTCGACCGTGGCTTCGATGTCCCGCTCGTCCACCATCTCGATGGGCGAGTGGGTGTAGCGCGTCGGATAGGTCACGAGCGCGATCTCAGTGCCGCGTTTGAGCAGCGCCGAGGCATCGCTTCCATAGCTCTGATAGATCGCTCGCTGAACCGGAATCCCGGCGTCCCTGGCGATGCCGATGAGTCGTTCGCTGAGTTTCCAGGAATAGTGGGCCGAACTGTCGTGGTAGACCACGGCTGGTCCGGCGCCCATCACATTGGGAAAATCCCGCTTGTCGGTGCCTGGGATGTCGCCGACCAGCCCCACATCGAGATTGATGCAGAGATCGACCTCGATTTCATCGGCGATACTGGCGGCGCCGTGCAGCCCTGCTTCCTCCTGAACGGTCGAGACGAGCCAGAGCTCGTAGGGCAAGTCGCCCCGTTTGGCCAGACGCTCCGCGGCGAGCGTGACGATGGCCAGCGCGGCCCGATCGTCCATCGCCTTGCCGGAGATTCGGTGCTCTCCGAACCGTCGCGTCTTGGGGTTCCAGATGATCCGGCACCCGGCGTGAATGCCTAACGCTTCGACCTCCTCCCGCGAGGACGCGCCGATGTCGATGAACCAGTCGTTCCATTCCCACCCGCTGGCGTTTCGCTCTTTGGCGCTCACGACGTGCCCGCTGGCAGTGGCGAACACGCCGTCGACGGTTCCACTGGGCGTCACGATCAGGGCGGACTGATTGAGCGGCATGACCCACTTGGGCGGCGCGCCACGGGTGTCGCCGTAATATGGCCAGATATGGATGAATCCATCGTCGCTCACGCTCTTGACCATGAAACAGATCTCATCCGCGTGGGCCATCAGCGCCAGTCTCGGCCCGGAGCCGCCGACCTTCGCCAGGACGTTGTCGACCCGCGTCCGCCGAACCTCCGCGAACGCGGACCAGCGCGCTTCGATCCAGTCCTGGACTGGTCCTTCCATGCCGATTGGACCGGGAAGCTCGGTGAGCTCCCTGATGATGTCGAAGACACTGGATTTGCTGGTGCTCACCCCGATTCCCTTTCCGCCTCGCCAATTCCCGGCAGAGCGTATGGCAGCCGCGTCAGTTGGTCAATCGCGGTAGGGGAGCAATCCTCTCCCGCGTATACTGACTCCATGCAAATCACGCGGGGCGCGCGTCGCCCAGGCGGTCTTCAGAGCCGGATTTCGCCGGCTCGATCCATCCGGAGGACATGAACGAATCATGGCAGAAGTAGCGACAGCAACACACGAATTCGATCTCGTTTTGCTGGGCGGCGGCACCGGCGGCTATGTAGCCGCCATCCGGGCCACGCAGCTCGGTCTCAAAGTCGCCGTCGTCGAGGAGTTGATCCTCGGTGGCACCTGTTTGCACCGCGGCTGCATTCCTGCCAAGGCGTTTCTCAAGTCGGCCGATGTCTACGAGGAAGTCAAGAATTCGGCTGAGTTCGGGGTGAACATCGCCGGGGAGCTGTCGTTCAACTATGACGCCGCGTTGCAGCGCGCGCTCAAGGTGGTCGAAGGGCAGTACAAGGGACTCCTCTTCCTCTTCGACAAGAAGTACAAGATTCCCGTCTTCATGGGCCGCGGACGTCTCCTTGATGCGAACACGGTCGGGGTGACCCCGAACGATGGCAGCGCCCCATTCAGTCTGCGGGCGCCGAACATCATCATCAACACCGGATCGCGCCCCCGGCCGATCAAGGACCTGCCCTTCGATGGGGTGCGGGTGATCAGCTCCGATCACGCCGTCGTTCTCGACCACTTGCCGAAGAGCTTCATCGTGCGAGGCGGCGGCGCCACCGGTGTCGAGTGGGCGTCGGCCTATCACCGGTATGGCTCGACGGTCTCACTGGTCGGCAATGTCGTCCCGCAGGAGGACCACGAGGTTTCCCAAGCGCTGGCCCGGGCGTTGCAGCGGCAGAAGATGGAGGTCATTCAGGGCGCGCGGCCCTCAGCTGGCGACATCAACGTCGGCAAGAAGGGCGTGACCATGAAGGTGACCGACGAAAAGGGCAAGGAAAAGGTGCTCGAAGCCGAAGCGCTCCTGGTGGCGATTGGCCGGCAGGGAAATGTCGAGGACATCGGGCTGGAAACTGTGGGCATTCAGACGAAAGGGGACATCATCCCCGTCGACGCCATGCAGCGGACCAATATCCCGAACATCTATGCCATCGGCGACGTCAACGGCAAGCAGATGCTGGCTCACACCGCCATGCATCACGGCATCATCGCCGTCGAGAACATCATGGGACTCAATCCCTACCCGCTCGACGAGGAGATGAATTCCCCCTCCTGCACCTACTGCGAACCGGAGATCGGCAGCATCGGTCTGTCGGAGAAGAAAGCGCAGGAGAAGGGCTTCAACGTCAAGATCGGCAAGTTCCCGATGAAACCAAACGCCAAAGCGACGATTGCCGGGCATACCGATGGATTCACCAAGATCGTGGCGGATGCCGATACCAAGGATCTCCTCGGTCTGCACATCATCGGGCCGAACGCGACCGAGCTGATCGCCAATGGCGCGGTGGCGCGGTTGCTGGACAGCAGCCCGGAGGAGTTGGCGATCACCGTATTCCCGCACCCGACGATTTCCGAGGTGATCGGCGAAGCGGCGCACGACTGGCTGGGGCACGCTATCCATATTTAGCAGTCGGCAGTCGGCAGTCGGCGGTCAAGTGATCGCTGGAGTCTGGTACGCTAACGGGTGATGTTGTGGGCGGCGAATGCCGCCGGCTTTGGCGTGTCGACAATGGGGAATGGGTGGAAATGAAATTCTTGACCTACAAGAGTGGTGACGGGTTGAAGCTGGGCGTCCGCACCGAGGCCGGTGTGATCGACGTCGCGGCGGCTGGCGCCGCGCAGGGCGTCGACGTTCCAGCGTCGCTGGGCGATGTCATCGCCGGCGGCGAGAGCGCGGTGGCCGCGGTCCGGGCGCTGGTCGAATCGCTGCCGGACGACTCAGGCGCGGCCTGGCGTCTCGACGAGATGGCCATTCAGTATGGTCCCGCCGCCGACAATCCCGGCAAGATCATCTGCGTTGGTCTGAACTACGCGCGGCACGCCAAGGAATCGGGCGCGGCCATCCCGACCTCTCCCGTGCTCTTCTCCAAATTCGGCAACACCATCTGCGGAGCGGGCGACAGCGTGCCACTCCCGGCCGGCATTGCCGAGCAGTACGACTATGAGGTCGAACTTGGTTTGGTGATTGGCAAGCACGCCAGGAATGTGAGCCAGGAAGACGCCCTGAGCCATGTGTTCGGCTATGTGACCGCCAATGACGTCAGTGTCCGCGACCTGCAGATGCGCACCAGCCAGTGGCTGCTGGGTAAGACCATGGACAACTTCCTGCCGATCGGCCCCTATCTGGTGACGGCCGATGAAGTGGGCGATCCGCAATCGCTGCGCCTCCGCTGCTGGGTCAATGACGATATCCGCCAGGACTCGAACACCGGCGACATGATTTTCAGCGTCGCTGAGATCATCAGCTACATCAGCCGCTACTTCCCGCTCGAGCCAGGGGACGTGATCGTCACCGGCACACCCGAAGGGGTGGCGATGGGCCGGGAAGACAAACCATGGTTGAAGCCGGGCGACATCGTCACGGTCGAAGTCGAGCGGTTGGGCAAGCTGACCAACCAGATGACTGCCTAGACGGCAAATCGACACCGGAGCACCTGCCGGGCCAGCAATGGCCCGGCAGTTTTCGTCATGCCGGCCAGGCGATCAACGCCCGCGCCCGTTCGGTGGCCCTCATGATGCAGGTGTGCATCGCCGCCGGGACGACAAAGGTGTCGTAGGGCTCCAGAGAACGCTGGATACCGTCGTACTCGACGGTGGCGTTGCCATCGATCAATGTCACGATGGCGAACCGGTCTCCACCGGTCGTGATTTCCGCGGGACGCTGCCCGATTGCGGCAATCTGGAGAACAAATGGCTCCAATGCCGCGATTTCGGTTGCCTGTCCGTCGCCAAGCGCTGGAATTGGCACCGGATGCGGATGAAACGAGACATCCGCTGCCCGGACCGACTTCTCGATGTGCAGCTCTCGTCCTGCTTTGGCCGGTCTGTTCCAATCGGAAACCCGGTAAGTGATGTCTGAGGACTGCTGGATCTCGTAGATGAAGAGACCGGGACCGAGCGCGTGCACGGTGCCGGCGGGCATTGCCAGTACCTCATCCTTTCGCAATGGATGCCGCTCGGCGATCGCGTCGATGGTTCCCGAGCGAATCGCATCGGCGAGCGTCTCCTGCGTCACGCCGTTTCGGATTCCGGCGATGACCTCTGCGCTGGCCCCGGCTTCGATAGCGAACCAGGCTTCGGTTTTGCCCCGCATCCGGGGGCCTTCGAGTTCGGCGGCGAGGCGGTCGTCCGGGTGGACCTGGATCGAGAGCCACTCATTGGTGTCGAGGAGCTTGACCAGGAGCGGGAATGACCGCTCCCCGCTCTCCCAGACCGAGTGGCCAAGGAGCGACGATCCGCCTGCACAAACCAGCTCGGCCAGCGTTCTCCCCTTGGCCGGCCCTTCCGCAACCTGATTCGACTCATGAACGAGCCACGCTTCGCCGACGGGCGTCGCTCCCGCTGGAAAGCGGTTGCCTCCCCAGATCCGCTCGACATACCGGGGTTCGAGGAAGATCGGTTGCTCGAAGATGTCGGAGGATGATTCCGTCAGATCACTCACAGCCGGCGCTCATCGTCCCTCGATTGCGACTGGACGAGTTGTTTCGACGCGGCTGGTTGCTGGTGACTGTGCATTGGTGAGAAATGCCACCAGTAGAGCAGCGCGGCCGCCACGAAGGCGCCGGAAAAGTCGGAGATGATGTCGTAGATCGTGTCTTCGGCCCCCGCGTGACGGCCGGTGCCGAGCAAGCGGTCGCCGAAGTACTCGTAGACCTCCCAACCCAGCCCGAGCGCCATGGCGATCGCCACCGCGGACAGCATGATCGTGCCGGGCCGCCAGTCGATCGTTCCCCTGCGCCGCAACGCCAGCAGCACATCCCCCGCCGCCGTCGCGACCGCCGCCGATCCGAGAAAATGGGTGACCTTGTCATAGGCGACAAACCGGTCGTACATGTGCCCTGCCGTGCCGAGCGTGTCGGCGTAGGTGGTCACAACGATAATGCCGTGGGTGACCAGGGAGAGTCCTCCCTCGGGCGCGAACTTCACGCTGATGAAGAGAATGGCGAGGATCGACAGCGCGATCTGCGCCACCATGTAGCCCCAGTAATTGGTGAATCCATGATCGACGATTTGCCTGACGATCATGTAAGTCAGGAGAAGGGTCAGCGAGTAAGTGGTGAACCGGAGTCGCGGTGACCGATGCAGCTCGCGGTTGGCGGCGTGGACCGCCTGGCCAAAACCGGTGCTGGCGAAGGTGACTTTGCCATCCGGCGCCTTGGCCACCGCGGCTCGCCAGGTGAGCACGAGGAATGGCACAACGCCGATAGCCGACCCGACCAGCCCGTCGACGAAATAATGATGACCGGTGGCCATCACGGTGAAGCCCATGATCAGGGTCGGCACAAAAAGCCAGAACCAGCGCATCCAGTGCTTCACGCCAACAAAGAGGGCGACGCTGCTCAACGCGACCCACCCGACGTGAAGCGACGGCATGGCGGCGTATTGATTGACGAAACTGTGCGATCCACCCCGCATCGCGTGCGTGCCGATGATGTCGCTGCCCGGCGCCAGACGGGGCGGCGCGAGTGGATAGGTCCAGATGATCACCAGGGCTAATCCGGACGCGATGGCCAGCGATGTTCGGAACCGGCGAAAGACATCGTCATTGGTGATGTAGAGCCAGAAGAGCGCGCCGGCGACGACGGGCAGGAAGAACCAGGAATAGGCGTCGTTGAAAAAGCCGACCAGCGAGTCGTTGCGCAGCAGGAATTGTTGAACGGCGCGCTCCTGGTCGAGGTGCAACATGTCCTCGAACCGCATCAGCGATGTGGCGTTGGCGATGGCCTCGTCCCAGGTGCCTTTGACGAAGTGGCGGCCAGTCTCGTAGAGGATGAAAACGCTCGAGCAGATTGCCGCTTCCTGCAACGCTCGCCTGCCGGGCCGCGGAAAAGCGGTGCGGCCCCGCCAGCGCCAGGCCAGGATGCCGGCCATGCTGATAGCCAGCGGGATATAGATCACCGAATCGAAGAGATACGCGGCAAATGCCGCCAGGCCCATGAAGAGCGCGGTCCAGTGACTCGACGACAACGTGCCGAAGACGCCGATCAACGCGAATACTGTGAGGAAAACCGCCCACTCGCCGGGTGCGACGGGAAGGTGCGGGGAGCGGCCGAAGACTTCGATCTGCAGCGCCAGTCTCCTTCCAGCTTGGTACTGGGCCGGACAACACCTGGACTGGCCAGTCGCGCCCGCCAGTCCAGATAATGCGTCTACTGATTATTGCACACGTTCCGCCGGATGAATCGCCCGGACGTCCGTATCCCCTCGACGGCGCCTACTGGGCGGTCGCTGTCCGCAGTTCCAGATCGGGTCGCTGGGGCGAGCGGGGACCGCTCGACGTCGGCGCGCCGCTGCGGCCCCGAAAACCGCGCAATCGCAGTGAGTTGGTCACCACGCTGACGCTGGAGAGCGCCATGGCGCCCGCCGCCAACCCTGGATTGAGCAGGTGACCGGTGAAGGGATAGAGCACACCCATGGCCACTGGAATGAGCACGACGTTGTAGGCAAACGCCCAGAAGAGATTCTGGCGAATCGTTCGCATCGTCTGCCGGGAGAGATCGAGCGCGTTGCCGACCCCGCGCAGATCGCCGCCAACCAGAGTGATATCGCTGGCCTCTTTCGCCACATCGGCTCCCGTGCCGATAGCGATGCCCAGATCGGCGGTGGCCAGCGCTGG
Source organism: Thermomicrobiales bacterium (assembly GCA_019637585.1). Classification (GTDB taxonomy): domain Bacteria; phylum Chloroflexota; class Chloroflexia; order Thermomicrobiales; family UBA6265; genus JAHBVL01. Next base: position 41,499 of record JAHBVL010000018.1, read on the forward strand.
AGCGTCGTTGATGCCGTCGCCAACCATGGCTACGATGCGGCCTTCGGACTGAAGGCGCTCGACGACTCCCGCTTTCTCAGACGGCAGCACCTCGGCGATGACCCGATCCTCCGGCAGACCCACTTGCGCAGCCACGGCCACGGCGGTGGCCCGGTTGTCGCCGGTCAGCATCCAGACATCCCGCCCCTGGGCGCGAAGCTGGCCAATTGCCTCGACCGAATCGGGTTTGAGAGTGTCGGCAACGGCGATGATTCCTGCCACATTGCCGTCAATGCCCACATACATCGGCGTCTGGCCGAGCGACGCCAGTTCGGCGCCACGCGCGCTCGGCGAGTCTGCCTCGATTCCGGATTCCGCCAGGAACGCTCGCGTACCGATGACGATCTGCTTCTCTTCGACGACGGCGGAGACACCCTTGCCGGGAGTTGCGCGGAATCCTGTGGCGCTTTCGATCGTCAGACCCTGCTCTCTCGCCGCCCGGACGATCGCCGCACCGAGCGGATGCTCAGAACCGATCTCGGTGGACGCGGCCAACCGGAGCAGCAAAGATTCGTCGAAGCGACCGTCCGGCACGACGGCCACGACCGCGGGTTTGCCCTGGGTGACCGTGCCCGTTTTGTCCAGAACGACCGTATCGATCTTGTGTGCTTGTTCGAGAGCGGCGCCACCCTTGATCAGGATGCCCATTTCCGCGCCCCGCCCGGTTCCCACCATCACCGCGGTTGGCGTGGCCAGACCCATGGCGCAGGGGCAGGCGATGATCAGGACGGCGATGGCCGCCTGGAGCGCGTTGCGAAATTCCGGAGCCGGACCGACCAGATACCAGACGGCAAAGGTCAGCGCGCTCAGCACCAGCACGATGGGTACGAAGTAGGACGAGATCGTGTCGGCCAGACGCTGAATCGGCGCTTTCGATCCCTGTGCGTCTCCGACCAGCTTGATGATTTGGGCGAGCGCCGTGTCCTTGCCGACTCTGGTGGCCCGGAAGGTCAGCGTGCCGGTCGTGTTCACGGTGGCTCCGATGACCTCGTCGCCACTTTCCTTCTCCACAGGCAGGCTCTCGCCAGTGAGCATGCTCTCGTCGACCGCCGACTGACCGGACAGAACGACGCCGTCTGTGGCGATTCGCTCCCCGGGCCGCACCCGGACGAGATCGCCGACCGCTACCGCGGCGAGCGGTATCTCGACTTCATCGTCGTTTCTGATCACCCTGGCGGTCGCCGGGGCCAGATCCATCAGGGCGGTGATCGCCGATGAGGTGCGCAACCGCGCCCGCGCTTCGAGCCAGCGTCCAACCAGGATCAATCCGATGATGACTGTCGCGGTTTCGTAGTAGACCTCTGGCATGTCGTGATGATCGACCAGCCGCTCCGGGAAAAAAGTCACCGCCGTCGAATAGAGATAGGCGGCCGATGTGCCGATGGCCACCAGGGTGTTCATGTTCATCTGGCCGTGACGGCCTGCGGCAAAGGCGAGTCTGTAAAACTGCCATCCGGCCCACACCTGGATGGGCGTCGCCAGCGCAAACATGAGGTAGTTCATCGACTGCATCGAGTCGAACGGCTGTCCGCCGAAGAACCAGTCCGGCCAGTACATCAGGAACATGAGCAAAGCGGAAACCGCCAGCGCCGCGACGGCTTTGATCTTCAGGTTCCGCAGCTCAGCGAGCCGCCGGTCGGTCAACGAATCGTCTTCGGATTCCGCTGTCTCGCCCGACTCCCGAATGGCGTAGCCAGCCCGGACGACGGCTGATTCGAGCGCGGAGCGATCAAGCGAACCAGCGTGTCCCTGAATCGTGGCGGTTTCGGTTGCCAGGTTCACGGAGACGCTCTGTACGCCCTCGACTTTCTCAAGGGCTTTCTCCACCCGCCGAACGCAGCTGGCGCAGGTCATGCCGTCGACCGGCAACGTGACGGTGGTGGTTGGAACGCTGTATCCGGCGGATTCGATGGTGGCAACCAGATCGGCCGCGTTCACGACACCGGGATCGAAATCGATCGTTGCCTCTTCCGTCGCCAGATTGACCGCGACCGATTTCACCCCATCCTTCTTCTCCAGCGATCGTTCGACCCGGCGGACGCAGCTGGCGCAGGTCATACCGCCGATCGGCAGGCGGATTTCGTGTTCAGTGGGGGGTGTTTGTGTTTCTATGCTCATGGTTTCTCGCGATGAGTCGGAGGAGGATCAATGTGTTCATTATACCCCCATGGGGTATATAAATCAACTCTCCGTCATTCGCCCGAATTCTTCATTATCAGGCGATGAACACGACCTCTGACCGCGATCTCGTCGCCATGTAGCCGCAGACCCCCGTGTCTGCACGGGTATGGGAGGCGCTGTGAATGTTGGCCATCACCCTCATGCACAGCAAACCGCGGCTCCGCCTCGGCGCGCCGAGAGAGCCGCTGCCAAGGATGCGTTGTGCCCCCTGAGAAAGCAGACACGGGGGTCTGCGACTACAAACAACAACAGGGGTGCTCTACAAATCATCATCCATGTTAGCCCGACAGGCGTGGAAAGCCCTCAGTCGGCGAACAAGCCATGACTGCGCTCGTAAGGGAATACTCAAGTATTGATTGGTTAACTGACTGGTCGTTGAAAGACGAGGGATCACCGAAAAGTCTGGGGGTTTTGCCAGTCTGGCGGTCGGTCGACCGCCTGCAAACTATCCTCTCCGGCGCACTCATCATCTTAGCACAGATGCCGCTTTCCTGCGCGAGTTTTGCGGGATCGTCAGTAAAGCTGCGCTTTCAGCCAATTCTGGGCGTCAAACAGCGAGGAAACGCTGATAGTCGGCTCGGCAGTGAAGTCTGGCATCCTCTCTCTGCCGTTTTGGACCGCAATCGCCCGCATCCCCGCGGTGATCGCAGCTTCCACGCCCAGCGGAGAATCCTCGAGCACCACTGACGCGTTCGGCTCGACTCCCAATCCCTTGGCGGCGGCCAGAAAGAGATCGGGAGCGGGTTTGCCTCGTTCGACCTGATCGCCAGTGACCTCGAAGTCGAACGCGTTCGCCAGACCTGTTTCCGTGAGGGAGATGTCGGCATGGGTTCGCATGCCGGAGGTGGCCAGAGCGATGGGTAGACCGGTGGACCGCACCCAGTCGAGGATCGCTCTGGCCCCAGGCATGGGACGGACAGCGCCTCGCAGCGCCGCCATCCGGGCCTCGCTGTAGCCATCGGTCAAGTCATCGAGTGTGCCCGGCAGGCCGTACGACGCCTGGGCGATGCGGATCGCCTCGGGCAGCCGCCGGCCGAGCATTCGGGCCTGCACCGCCGGATCGACTGCTACCCCGAATCCCGCCAGAAATCCCTGCATGGCCATGGCCGCCAGTGGTTCGGAATCGACGAGCAATCCATCGAGATCGAAAATCACGGCACCCATTGGTGGTCGGGTTGTCACTTCTGGTCTCCTGTCTGCGTTGTCAATGCCACGGCCGGGTTGTCCACGAGCATCTGGCGTACCTGCCGGGCCGAGAATCCCGATTCCATCAGCCCCAGCGGCAGCGCATGGATCGTGTCGGAGAGGCTCTTGCCATACTCTGCTGCGTGTCCGAGCAGAACGCCGTCGCTGCTGGGTGGAGCGGCGGAGGATTTGGTGAGGATGGTGAATCCACCGGGCGGCACATCACCGTCCCAGGCGACCGAACGGCGAGCGCCGTCCTTCACGCGCACGAGATGAACCGGGCTTCGAGCGGCGATCCAGGACAAGAGCGCTTTTCCCTCCGTCTCTCCCGAATCCGGCAGGAGGATCAACGAACGCAACCCAATCGCATAGGCGGCTTCGAGCTCGGCGATGATCTCCATCGGATCGGCGTCGGGGATGCCGGTGATCTCGGCAATCGATGCAACGACCATGGCCATACCGAGTGCGCCAGGCTCGATCGGACCCAGCATTGTCGGCACATGCGGCTGGCCAAGATCGAGGTGGTCCGGCAGCGGGTCTGGTTCGAACGATTCGCCGGGCGCCAATCCGTAGTCCAGCTCGATGTCATGTGATGTCACGACCCGTCACCTGCGTGCGATTCTCTGCACAAGGAGCGGCGCCAATCCCCTCCGCCCACACTCCTGATTATCGTAGGAAGACGCCTCGCGCGCCTCGATGCCGGTACTCCCGTCGCCGCAACGCCAGAATTGGTCTCCCAGGGAAAACACATCTGATGGCGTCGTGGTATCGTCAAACGCGAACCGTCGCCAACAGCAGGGAGGGATCTCGATGTCGGAGGAAGAAAAGGGGAAAACCGCCGAACCAGCAGCCGCCGGGATGGAGGCGCCGCCTCCGCCAGTCAAGGGAACCGGCAGTTTCGCGGCAGAGGCTCTCTCGCTGGAATGGGAAACCGAGTTCGGTTTCATGCCGATCGAAAACGCCAAGGGCGAGATCGAGGCGACGCTGTCGTACACCTACTACAAGCGATCGAACGACGGCGGCAACCGGCCGCTGACCATCCTGTTCAATGGCGGGCCGGGGTCGGCATCGATCTGGCTTCATATGGGAGGTATTGGTCCGCGGCGCGTTCGGTTGCACGACGACGGCGCCATGCCCCCTCCCCCATTCGAGGTCATCGACAATCCCCACACCTGGCTGACCTTCAGCGATCTGGTGTTCGTCGATCCGGTCGACACCGGATACAGCCGGGCGTCGAGCGAGGAAACGGGCAAACGGTTCAAGTCGGTCGATGGCGATCTGGAGTTGAACAGCGAGTTCATCCGCCGCTTCATCTCCCGCTACAACCGCTGGTCCTCCCCGCTCTTCCTGTCGGGTGAGAGCTACGGCACATTCCGGTCCGCCGGTCTGGCGGGCAAACTCTCCGACCGCGGCGTCATTTTCAATGGCATTATGTTGATCTCCAGTGTCCTCGAACTGGGCACCCTCCTCTTCGAATCGGGAGACGATCTGCCCTACGTGGTGTATGTACCCACCTACGCCGCCACCGCCTGGTATCACGGCGCGCTGGAACCAGACCTGCAGGCGATGCCTGTGGAGAGCCTCCTCCGGGAGGTTCGCGAGTGGGCGCTGACCCGATTCACGGTGGCGCTGGCCAGCGGTCATGACCTGCCTGACGGCGAGCGAAAAGCGGTTGCCGCGGAACTGGCCCGATACACGGGTATCGATGCGATGCTGCTCGAACGCTGGAATCTGCGGATGAGCGGCGAGCGATTCTGCAACGAGCTCCTGCGAACGGATGGCAAGGTCGTCGGCAGGCTCGATTCCCGTTTCACCGGGTTCGATCCCAACAATCGGACCGACGACACGGAGTTCGATCCGAGTATGAGCGCCATCCGGGCGCCGTTCACCGCGGCCTTCAATGCGTATGTCCGCAATGAGCTCGGGCATGAGACCGAAGCCGAGTATCACGTGCTGCGGAATCTCGACTGGACGTGGGGCAGCGCCGCGGAAGGCACGCCGCGCACCAACGCGTTATTGGAGAAAGCGTTCTCCGAGAACCCCTATCTGCACCTGATGGTGCTGTCGGGCTACTACGATCTGGCGACGCCATTCTTCGCGACCGAATACACCCTTGGACGCTTGCGCATCGATCCGGCCCTACGTGACCAGATCGTGCCAGCCTACTATGCGGGCGGGCACATGATGTATGTCGCTGAGGAGATCCTGGCGGCGATGCAGAAGGATGTCGCGGCGTTCGTTGAGCGGGCGCTGGCCGCCCCGCAACAGGTGTTGCGGGGCAGCTGAAACCGTCCCGGGATCAGGGGATGGCCGTGACCATGGCGCCGTCCGCCTGCACTGAGATGCCGCTCAGGTAGGACGCGGCCGGGGAGAGCAGGAACGCTCCGACCCGGCCGAACTCGACAGGATCGCCATACCGGCCGAGCGGAATCTGACTGCTGGTCGCCGCTTTCACCGCTTCGGGAGTCACACCCTGTGCTGTGGCGCGAACTTCGTCGAGCGACCGGACCCGGTCGGTGTCGAACCGGCCAGGGGCCAGACTGTTCACCCGGATCGCGGGGCCGAGCTCGCGGGCCAGCACTTTGGCCATCGCCGCGACGCCCGGGCGCAGCACATTCGACGTGTCGAGACCAGTCACCGGTTGGCGTACCGATGTCGACGTGACGAAGAGAATCGCCCCGCCGCCAGTCATGCGGGGTGTGAGCGCTCGCAGCAGCCGGACCGGACCGCCGATGAGGGTCTGGTAAGCGCCCAGCCACTGTTCGTCGGTCAGATCGAGCACCTCGCCCGGCGGCGGTCCGCCAGCATTGACCAGAATGCCGTCCAGACCACCGAGGTTGTCGTCAACAGCCACGGCGATGGTCGCGATGGCACCCGGATCGGCGATATCCGCCGCGACCCAGGAGGCGGCCGGGCCAATGGCAGTCGCCGCCTCGTCCAGGCCGTATGCCGACCGGGACATCAAGAGCACCTGGGCGCCTTCCTCGGCCAGAATCGTACCGATGGCCCGCCCCAACCCCTTGCTGCCGCCGCCAATGAGAAATTTCTTGCCCGCTACCCCGAGATCCATGCTGGTCCTTTCCCTGTGTTCTCCTGGATACGCCCCTGCAGACACGGGGTCTGCAACTACTTACTCGATTTGTTGGCCGGTGTGGATTCCAGAACTGCTTCCCGGCATTTCTCGTCGTAGCTGCGGACCCCCGTGTCCGCTTCTCCCAAACACGTTCTTCGAATCTGGCAGAGACGGAGTCTGCAACTACTGAATACCATCAGGTTCTTGGTGCTGTCTGCAGACGGCTGGTCAGATCGTCGAGCATCGAGATGCTGAACGCATCGAGGGCCGGCGCTGGTTGCCGCACGGTGGCATGAGCAATCGCGCCCAAACGCCTGAGCAGCTCCTTGCGAACCGCGACACCGGGCTGGGCTTCGAAAACCATCATCGGCAGAGCTTGCTGGAAGGCGTCGTATGCCTTTGATGAGTCTCCCGCATGAAACGCCGAGACGATGTCGACCAGCACATCGACCAGGGCGAAGCCGGTCATGGCGCCCGCCGATCCCGCCTGCAATTCCTGATAGAGCGAAACGCCACCCAAACCGCCAAAGATCTGGAATCCCGGCTCAGCCGTGCGGAGCGCGGCCATCTTGCGCGCGGTCGGTGGGTCTTCGAGTTTGACCACTGAATGGGGCGGCAGGAACTCGAAGAGTCCAGCGATGAAATCGACCGGCAGCTTCACGCCGCTCGAAGCGGGGTGATCCTGGACGATGACCGGAATCGACAGTCCGTCGGCAATGCGGCGAAAGTGGTCGCGCAGCGGCGGTCCGGCCGCGCTGCCGGGAGGAGGCGAAACCATCACTGCCACGGCGCCGATACGCTCGGCTTCCCTGGCTCGCTGGGCCGTCACCAATGTCGAGCTGTGTGTGATCCCGACCGAAATCTGCAGCCGGTCGCCGGCATGGTCGAGGGCTGTCTGCAACACCTCGTTCCGCTCGGCGTCGCTCATCTTGTCCGCTTCG
>JAHBVL010000019.1 GCA_019637585.1 Thermomicrobiales bacterium
CCGATTGCCTGGGAGTCACTTTCTCCTTACACTGCATAGCACGGACGAATGGAACGCGGCGTCCACGGGAAGAGTCGCCTGCGAAAGCCATTCCTTGACGGTTTTCGGAAAGGGAGGACGATGACTGATTTTGAGGACGCCCCGCAGAAGCTCCTCGTCGAGGCGCTGGGAACCTTCGCGCTCTGCTTTATGGGCATCGGCGCGATCATCCTGACGCAGGGACAGGACATCGTGGCCATCGCGTTGGCCCACGGACTGGCGATCGGCCTGATGGTCACGGCGGCCGGGCATATCTCCGGCGGGCATTTCAACCCGGCGGTCACGGTCGGAGCGCTAGTGACTGGCAAGATCGCGCCGGGACCCGCGCTGGCATACATCATCGCTCAACTCGTTGGCGCGGCGGTGGGAGCGGCAGCGCTGACCCTGACCTTTCTCGATGTCGACCGCAACCGAGTCGACCTGGGGCTACCGGCGATCGGCAAATCCATTGCCGCCGATCCGGTGGTTTCGCTCTCGGCGAGCAACGCCCTGGTGATGGAAGCGATTCTGACCTTTTTCCTGATGTTCGTCATTTTCGGCGTGGCCATGGACAACCGAACCGGCGGACGAGCCGTTGCCGGTTTGGCTATCGGTTTGACGATCACCATGGACATTCTGGCGGGTGGTGTGGTCAGCGGTGCGGCCATGAACCCGGCCCGCTGGTTTGGACCGGCGATCGTTCAGCAGGAATTCGGTGACTTCTGGATCTGGATTGTTGGTCCTGTCGCCGGCGCCGTGGTTGCGGCGCTGGTGTACAACGTCTTCCTCATGGGAAATGGGACTGCGATCGGCGCTGTGTCCGACGATGATCGATCGGGTGCGGAGATCGCCGGAGAGCAGGTGGCCAAAGCGTCCGCTTCGCGAAGCCGCAAGCGTCGCCGGTAACACCGGACGGGAGTCCAGGTGATAGCTCATGAACCCGGGCATGCTCTTTTGCATGTCCGGGTTCATTGTGTTGCCGATTCCGTCGTTCCGACCCACCGGTTCTGTCATTCTGACTCACCGATTCCGTCATTCCGACTCACCGATTCCGTCATTCCGACTCACCGCTTCCGTCATTCCGACCGGAGCGAAGCGGAGTGGAGGAATCTCTCGTTTGGATGAGGCTACGTAGCAGAGGAAAAGGTGGCCAGGCGCGAACGAGAGATTCCTCGGCCCTGCTCGGAATGACGATGGTCCGATACCGTCATTCCGAGCCACCGGTTCTGTCATTCCGACCGGAGCGAAGCGGAGTGGAGGAATCTCTCGTTCGGGTGAGGCTACGTAGCGGAAGAGCAGGTGGCCAGACGCGAACGAGAGATTCCTCGGCTTCGCTCGGAACGACAGGGGGAGGGCCCGCTACCCTACGGGCGATGCCTCCGGGGCGGCTGCAGGCGTAACCCACAGCGTTTCGGGAAATTCCGGCGAGAGACATGGTCCGTCGGCGAGCAGGCAGTTGACCTGCGCCGTGGCGATGGCCCGGGCTGCTGTCAGAGCTGCATCGACGTCGCTATTCCCCTGCACGTCGACCGTGAGGAGGTCCTGACCGACCAGCATGATCAAGCGGACGCTGTCCAGGGTCGATTCGCCGAAGAACTGATTCGCAAACTGGTATCCCAGGACGACGCTGGCTCCGTCGATCGCATCGACGGTCAGAACCTGAAACTGGGCCATGTTCGGCCGCAACGAGGCCATCGAGCTGAGCATGAGCAGGGCCGCTCGCTCGTCGGTGAATGTCGCGACCTCGATCGCCGCCCGGGGCATCGGGAAGCCACCCACGCTGGCTGGATCGTAGCCACCCGCCCAGAAGTAGCCGGAACTGAACGCGGATGCGATCTCCGCCGACACGTTGGGACCGTAGAGGTCGGGAAGGGTCCAGTATCCCTCGTTGGTATTGAACCAGGCCGGTCCGAGTCGCACGTACTGCGTCGGCAGGGTGCTGTCGATTGCCGGAATTGGCTCGCCGGCCAGCACCGCCCGGACTCGCTCTTCCAACCGCGTGGCGAGCTGCAGGGCCATCTCCCGGTCGACCGTCAGCCCTTCCTGCATGTCGATCCCGACCCCGGCCACGATCGATCCGACGCGAAAGGTCAGGTCGATCGATGTCGGTCCGGTGGCGGGAATCTCGCTCTCGTACGCGCCGATCGTCAACTCCGCCGGTCCGTCGCCGAGATCGAGTGGTTCATCGGTGAACGCCGAATCGGGAACGAATGTCGCTTCGTTTTCGAGCAGATCGAATCCGACAATGGCGCCATCGTCCGAGGCGTACTGGGTCGCGTAGGAGCGCACTGACGTGGAGCCGGTGGGAGTGTTGTAGTTGCTCTGGTAGAACCATTGCAGCCCGGTTTCCTCCAGCGTGGCTCTCGGGATGGCTTCGCCGATCATCAAGTTCATGACTTCGTCGAAGTCGAAATAGGTCTCGTAGCCGAGTATCAGTTCCGGCGGGATGTCCAGGCTGTCCAGCGCCATCGCGGCCAGGTCGAGTCGTGGGATGTCAACGGCGTCGGCTGTTGCCGGTGCGCCGGGGACTGGCGTGGAACTGTCGCCTCGCCCTCCCGGTCCGCGTCCCTGCGCGACTACCGACGCCGGGATGGCGCCGAGCGCCGTCAGCAACAGCAAGGCGATCCAGATGCGTAGTGTTCGAGGCGCCACCATAATCCTCCTTCGAGTGAACCGGATGTTGCTCTTGCGTACGATCGATCGCCCGCGGCAGATGTGTGGATCGTCGATCGGCGGCGTGACGGTCTCGTCCCGCCTGCCGGGCGAGCGGGGTTTACGAAAGGGGACTGTCCCCATAGATGATGTCCCGGCAGCGGGATTCGACTTCTTTTGGCGAAACCTCCAGCCGGGCTACGCCAGTGCGCATCGCCGCTTCGGCGACCGCCGAGGCGACCCTCGGGGGCACACGTAGGTCGAGCGCGCCCGGAATCAGCATCTCCGGTCCCAGTTCCTGATCGGTGATCAGATCGGCGATAGCATGAGCGGCGGCCATTTTCATGTCGTCGTTGACTTCCCGTGCCCGGGCGTCGAGCGCCCCCCGAAAGACCCCCGGGAATGCCAGCGAGTTGTTGACCTGGTTGGGATAGTCGGACCGCCCCGTGGCAATAGCGAGGGCGCCCGCTTCCCGGGCGAGATCGGGCAGGATCTCAGGCACCGGGTTGGCCAGTGCGAAGACGATCGGGTCGGGCGCCATCGTTTTGATCATCGACTGCGTCAGCGCGCCGGCCGCCGACAGACCGATGAAGACATCCGATCCCTTGATCACATCCGCCAGCGGGCCCCGGAGCTTCTCCTGGTTGGTGATCATGGCCAGGTCGATCTTGGACTGGTTCATGTGGTCGGGGCGGCCCTCGTAGATGGCTCCTGCAGTGTCGCACACGACAACATGACCGACTCCCAGATTGAGCAGCAGTTTTGTGACGGCAACCCCCGCCGCGCCGCCCCCGTTGATCGTCACTCGCAGATCGGGGAAGTCGGTTCCCCGCAGTTTGCAGGCATTGATCAGTGCCGAAGCGACGATGATGGCGGTGCCGTGCTGGTCGTCGTGGAACACTGGCATGTCCAGCTCAGCGCGCAAACGCGCTTCGATCTCGAAACAACGAGGCGCCGCGATGTCCTCCAGATTGATGCCCCCGAAACTGGGTGAGATCGCCCGTACGTGCTGAACGATGATGTCCGGATCGCGCTCGGCGAGGCAGATCGGAAAGGCCTCCACACCGGCCAGCGACCGGAAGAGCACCGCTTTTCCTTCCATGACCGGCAACGCGGCCTGCGGGCCGATGTCGCCGAGTCCGAGCACCGCTGAGCCGTCGGTGACGATGGCCACCAGATTGCCCTTTGAGGTCAGCTCCATCACCTGGGCGGGATCGTCGCGAATCACGGCAGCGGGTTTGAGCGCGGCCGGCGGAACGTAGATGAGGTTCAGAATGTGGTGGTCGCGGATCGGGATCTTGTTGCGAATCTCCAGCACACCGCCATGGCGCTTGCGCAGCTCGATCGATTCCGACCCAGAGTGGCTGCTGTCCCCGTTTCGGTCGGAATGATGACTCCGCCGGCGGCCCTCATAGACGAGGCCGAGCGTGTCCTCGGCCACCGCCTCGGGACTGACCACCCGACCGGCTTCGCCGGCCTCCACCGTGGCCCGCACCACCGCGGCGGCGACCGCCGGAGCAACGCGGAAATCAAAAATCTGCGGCACGATGTGGTCAGCGTGCAGCTCATCCGGATGGATCATGTCGGCCAGCGCGCGGGCCGCGTGAATGAGCGTCCTCAATCGGATATTGCGGGCGCGACAGTCGAGCAAACCGCGAAAAACCCCGGGAAAGACGAGGGAAATATCCATCGTGTTCGCATAGTCGGAGCGGCCGGTCGCCACCACTTTCGCGCCGCCGGCACGTGCCGCCGCCGGATCGATCTCCGGATCGGGTACGGCCAGGGCGAAAACGATCGGATCGCGGGCCATTCTGGAGACCATCTCCTCGGTGGCGATGTCTCCAGTGGAGAGACCGATCAGCACGTCGGCGCCGGTCAGCATTTCGGCGAGCGAGCCTCGCCGTCCCTGGAGGTTGGTCTCTTTGGCCACGTAGGACTTGGCCCAGTTCATCCGGTCCGGACGGTACTGATAGATTGCGCCGGCCCGGTCGCAGACCACGATGTCCTCGATACCAGCACGCACCAGGAGGCGCGCCACGCCGATACCGGCGATGCCGGCGCCGCTGATCACCACTTTCAGGCCGGAGAGCTCCTTGCTGACGACCTTGGCCGCGTTGATCAAGCCGCCCAGCACCAGCACGGCGGTGCCGTGGTGCTGGTTGGAGAGCACGGGAATGTCCGCGGCTTTTTCCAGGTGGTCGGCGATGGTGAACGCCCGCGGGGTCGAGATGTCGTCGATGCAGATGGCGCCGAAGGTCGGCGTCATGGCGCTGCCGACCTCGATGATTTCGCCGGGGTCGCGCGTGGCCAGGCACATGGGAAAAGCGTCGATACCGGCGAACGTTTTGAATATGGCGCTCTTGCCTTCGGCGATGGGAATCGCCGATTCCGGAGGGCCTCCTTCCCGGCCGAAGAGGTCGGACCCGTCGGTCAGAATCGCTACGGTGTTGCCCCGGCAGGTGAGGTCGAACGACGTGATGGGGTTTTCGCGGATTGCCAGACACGCTTCCGCGACGCCGGGTGTATAGACCATAGAGAGGATGGCGCGATCGCGAAGCGGCACCTTGCTCGTGATGCCGATCAAACCGCGATAGCGGCTTCGATAGGCAAGTCCTTCATCAGTGCCGTCCGATGTCGTCCAGTTGCTCACGCGCCCTCCATTGCTTAACGCCCATTCATTGGTGAGTATTGCAGATCGGTGCGAACCAGCGGCGACCCTGATTGAGGTTCCAGCGTGGCGTACCGGGAGTCGTACAGATGGCACGCGGTACGGTGCCCGCTCTCCCACTCGGCGAGCGGTGGTGTGATGGTATCGCACACACCCGTCATCCGATGCGGGCACCGATTGTAGAACGGGCAACCCACCACCCGCCCATCGGCGCTGCCCGGTTCGCCGGGCACGACTGGCCGGCGCTTGAAGCGGTTGGCGGGATCGGGTTCGGGAACCGCCGCGATCAACGCCTGGGTGTAGGGATGCATCGGCGTGTCGATGACTGCTCCGGCCGGGGCCTCCTCCACGATGGTTCCCGCATACATCACCGCGATACGATCGGCAAAATACCGGGCGGTGGCGATGTCGTGGGTGATGAAAAGAAAGGCCATGCGGCGTTCTCGCTGCAACCGGTCGAGGAGCGCCAGGATCTCGATCCGGGAAGAGGCGTCGATCATCGAGACTGGTTCGTCGGTGACGATGTAGTCGGGATCGCGGACCAGCGCCCGCGCGATACCGACGCGCTGACGTTGTCCTCCCGACATCTGGTTGGGATACTTGGCGGCGAACCGGCTGGCGGGAAGGAGATCGACCGCTTCCAGCGCGGCATCGACGCGGCTGCGGCGTTCCTGACTGCTGCCCTCCCCATCGATGATCAGGGGTTCCTCGATCAGCTCCCGGACCGACATATAGGGGTTCAGGCTGGAAAACGGGTCCTGGAAGACGATTTGGGCGCGTTGGCGGAATGGCCGGAGTTCGGATTCTGACGCGTGGGTGATCTCTTTTCCGTCGAAGAACACCTTGCCCTGCGATGGTTCGACGAGTCGCAGGGTCAGGCGGCCAAGCGTGGTTTTGCCGCTGCCCGATTCGCCGACCAGCGCCACAGTCTCGCCCCGGCGTATCGTCAGCTCGACGCCGTTCAGCGCATAGACCTGACCCGAGCGAAAGACCCCTTTCCGCGTGGAGAAAACGACATGCCCGCCCGTGACCTCGACCAGCACGGGGCCGTATGGCTCCTCGCGATCAGACACGGGATTCGGCCCAATGCCGCAGGTGCGCCTGGAAACGATCACCACTCACCGCCGCGTCGTTCAGAAAGCAGCGGGCATGTCCGCCGTCCGCCATCGGATATTCGGGCGGCGCCTCGGAGAAGCAGACTTCGAAGGCCCAGGGGCAGCGTGGGTGAAACCGGCAACCGGCCGGAGGGCGGGTCAGATCGGGTGGTTGTCCTGGCATTGCCTGCGGCGGTTCCGTTTCGTGTAGCCGCGGCAGACTGCGAAGCAGGAGGTTGGTGTAGGGATGGTGCGGGTCGAGAAGCACGCGTTCCGCCGAACCGAATTCGGCATGCTGCCCGGCGTAGGCCACGGCGATATGGTCGCAGAGGTCGCTGGCCAAACCGATATCGTGCGTGATGAAGATCATGGAGATACCGGGATCTTCCTTCAAATCCTTGAGCAGATTCATGATCTGGGCTTGCACGCTGACATCGAGCGCCGAGGTGGGTTCGTCGAGGATGAGCAGATCGGGATTCATGATCAACGCGGTTGCGATCACGACCCGTTGCTTCTGGCCGCCGCTCAATTCATGGGGATAGCGCTGGGCGATGCCGGCCGGGAGTCCGACCCGCTCCAGAAGTGATTCGGCGCGTTGCAGCGCCTCCCGTTTCGAGACCTCGCCGCCGGCCAACAGCGGTTCAGCAACTTGAAACCCAATGCGCAACACCGGATTGAGGATGCTCATCGACCCCTGGAAGACCATGGCGATCTTCTTCCACCGGATCTGGCGGCGGAAATCGTCGTCCGAGAGGATTGTCAGCTCCTGACCGTCGAGCAGGATCGATCCGTCGAAACGGGCGACATTGCGCGGCAGCATCCGCATCAACGCCGTGGCCATGCTGGTTTTGCCGCTGCCCGACTCGCCGACGATGCCCACCGCTTCACCCTTGTTCTCGATGGTGAGCGAAACACCGTCGACCGCGTGGACGACGCGATCTCCCGACCGGTAGTGGAGGTAGAGGTCGCGGATCGCCAGGAGGGTCATTGTGAAGAATATGGTCCTAGTCGGCCGGAACCGCGACTGACTCGAGGAGTGTCGCGGCGATCGTTCGAACCGGGCGGACGCTGACCATTGTCGAATGGAAGGTCGATTGACCACCGAGATCGGCCAGGCGGTCGGATGTCAGCCAGTTCAGCCCCCGCTTGCCCGGCATCGACTGTCCCCACTGTCCCTTGGGAGAAACGGCGACGCCCGGCGCCGTTTCGTCGGTGACCCGGGCGATCAGCTCGCACGATCCGCGCTGGTTGTAGACCTCGACATGCGATCGGTCGGCGATGCCCAACCGGAGCGCGTCGGTGGGATTGATGAGAATCTGGGGCCGTCCCTCTTTGGCCTGCAACGACGGCTGATTGCCGAACGAGCTGGATACGAAGTGGTGAGCGGCGCCGGAGATGAGCACCAGATCGCCGAGCTGGTTGCGTTCGGCGCCGTACTCCAGCGGTTCCTTGTAGTCGGGAAGAGGATCGACGCCGTGGTCGAGCATCGCATCACAACGAAGCTCGATCTTGCCGGACGCTGTCCGGAACCGGCCACCAGCAAACGGCACGTCTTCGTCCGGCTTGACGGAATAGGCCACCGTTCCCTCGTCCTGGAGACGTTCCAGTGTGATGCCTTCCAGGAATGTGTTGCCGGTTTTGGTCGCTTCGAGAATCTCCTCGATGACCTCGGTGGTCGACTGCTTCAACCAGGGGTCGTCGTACCCCATGGCGGCGGCGAGGTCCTGCATCACCTGCCAATTGCCCCGGCATTCGCCGGGAGGCGGAACGGCTGCATGGTTGTATTGCAGGTGCCGGTGGCCATACGCCTTGTGCAGATCGTCCCGTTCCAGTTGTGATGTCGCCGGCAGCACGATATCGGCATAGCGCGCCGTGTCGGTCATGAATTGCTCGTGGACCACGGTGAAGAGGTCCTCGCGCATCAATCCCTGCACCGTGGCGCCGGCGTTGGGAGTCGAGGTGACTGGATTGGCGATGAAGACATAGAGACTGCGAATCGGCGGGTCGCTGACCTCGCCGGTCAGTGAGGCGCCCAGCCGGTTCATGTTGACGATGCGCGGCACTGGCGGGCATTCGGACGCTTTGCCCATCGCTTCCTCGTCCCAGACGATGTGACTGCTCTGCGAGTAGAAAATGCCTCCCCCTCGCACGCCGTACTGCCCGGTCAGGGCCGGAAGGCAGAGGAGCGCGCGGATAGTCTGGCCGCCGTTTTCGTGCCGCTGTACGCCATCGGAGAACTTGATCATCGCTGGCGACTCGGCGGCGAACCGGCGCGCCAGCGATTCGATCGTCTCCGCGTCGATTCCGGTGATCACCGCGACCTTTTCGGGAGAGAAGTGCGCGGTGCGTTCCCGCAATTCCTGCCAGCCAATCGAGTGCGCGTCGAGCCAGTCCGGATCGTGCAGGCCATCCCGAAAGATGACGTGCATCAGACCCAGGGCCAGGGCGGCATCAGTCGCTGGTTTGACCTGCAGGTAGAGATCGGCTGATTTCGCCGTGACGGTGCGTCGTGGGTCGATGACCACGACATAGGTGCCATTCCGCTGCGCTTCGCGCAGGAAGGGCATAAAGTGTGGATTCGTGCTGGCAGGATTGTGTCCCCAGATCAGAATCGTCTTGGTATGCGCGACGTCGCGAGGATCGGGGGCGAGCTTGCCGCCGATCGTGGCAATGGACGCGGTGGTAGCCGCGGCATCGCAGATCGAACGCTCGAGCCCGCAGGCGCCCATCCTGTTCCAGAAGCGGGTGGCCGCCACCATGTTCTCGACCAATCCGAGGGTGCCGCTGTAGGAGTAGGGGAGGATCGCCTGCGCGCCATCCTCGGCAATGATCGCCTTCCAGCGGCCGGCGATCTCGTCGATCGCCTCATCCCAGGTGATGCGTTCCCACCGATCAGACCCCTTGGGTCCCTTTCTGCGAAGGGGATACATCAGCCGGTCGTCGGCGTAGACCCGTTCGAGATAGGGGCGCACCTTGGCGCAGAGCCATCCCTGGGTGATGGGATGATCCGGGTCGGCGACGAAGCGGACAACCCGGCCGTTGTGCACCTCGGAGAGGGTTGCGCAGGTGTCGGGACAGTCGTGGGGGCATGCACCGCGAATCAGCCGAGGTTCGGTCAATGCCATGTCATGCCCCCAGATCGTGCCTGGTTTCGTTGGGAAAGCCTACGCCAGTGAAGATTCCAGACCAATGGCAACGTTGCCGCGCAGCGCGTTGGAGATCGGGCAACCAGCTTCGCCCTCGGCGGCGAGCTTCGAGAACTCGTCGGCCGAAACGCCGGGAACCGTGCCGACGACCTTCAGGTTGGAGTGCTTGACCTCCATACCGCCGCCATCTTTCGGTCCGAACCCGATGGTCGCGGTGACATCCAGCTTTTCGGCCGGTGTGCCATTGTTCTGCAGGACGTACGAAAAGGCCATCGCATAGCAGGTGGCGTGAGCCGCGGCGATGAGCTCTTCCGGACTGGTCATTCCTTCCGGATCGGCGGTTCGCGCCGCCCAGGTCACGGCCTGGTCGGAAAGGACGCCGGTGCCCGAAGAAACCGAGCCGTTGCCCTCCGTGAGCGTTCCGGACCAGATTGCGGTAGCTGTTCTCTCGACCATGAGAAATCCCCCTGTGAACTACGCCGGTGACGGCAGATCGACATAAACGGTTTTGATCTGTGTATAGAAATCGCGCGCTGATTTGCCTTGTTCGCGAGAATAGGAGCTCGAGCTCTTGTACCCGCCAAACGGCACCTGGGGCTCAGCGCCCGGTGTTTCGGCGTTGACGTGCACGATGCCAGCGTCAATGCCATTGATGAAGTGCATCGCTTTGCCCAGGTCGCTGGTGAAGATCGAAGCGGAGAGTCCAAACCGGACCGAATTGGCGATCTCCAGCGCTTCGTCCATGTCCTTGACGGTTGTGATGCCTAGAACCGGGCCGAAGACCTCTTCCTGCCCAAAGCGGGACTCGGGATTCATCTCGCCGAAGAGGGTTGGGGCGACGAAATTGCCTCGTTCCCGGCCATCTCCCTCCAGTTTCGACCCACCGGCCAGGAGGCGCGCTCCTTCGCTTTCGGCCGATTCGATATCGCCGAGGATGCGGTTGACCGCTTCGTCCGAGATCACCGGCCCGACTTGCGTCGAATCGGCGAGTGGGTCGCCCGTGGCCAGGCCGCCAATTCGCTCGGTCAACCGCCGGGTCACCTCATCAGCGATCGAGGCGTCGAGCAGCGCGCGGCTGGTGGCCGTGCATTTCTGGCCACTGCTCCACATCGCGCCCGACACGAGATGATTGACCGCGTGGTCGAGATCGGCGTCTGCGAAGACGATCGCCGGATTCTTGCCGCCGAGCTCGAGCTGGACCTTGCCGCCCCGCGCCGACACGCGTTTGGCCACACTCCGGCCGACAGGCTCCGATCCGGTGAACGAGATCGCGGTCACCCGGTCGTCGTCGATGAGCGGATCGCCCACGCCACCGGCCGACCCGGTGACCAGATTGACGACGCCCGGCGGCAGCCCCGCCTCGGCCAGCGCTTCCACAAAGCGAACAGCCAGAAGAGGGGTATAGGTCGCCGGTTTGAACACGACCGTGTTGCCAAACGCGAGCGCCGGGGCGATCTTCCACGCCGGGATGGCGATCGGGAAATTCCAGGGGGTGATCACGCCGACCACGCCAACCGGTTCACGCACGGTGTAAAGAAGGGTGTTCGGATTGGCGGAAGGGTAGTGCTCGCCATCCGGTTGTTGCGCTTCTCCGGCGTAGTAGCGAAGAATCTGCACCGCGCGACCGGTTTCGCCGATCCCTTCCTTGAGTGTTTTGCCCTCTTCGATCGTCAGTTCCCGGCCGACGTCATTGACCCGCGACGCCAGAATCTCGGCGGCTTTGTGCAGGATGTTCGCCCGGGCAATCGCCGAGGTTCGCCGCCATGAAGCGCGCGCTTCCGATGCGGCGGTCACCGCGGCATCGACATCCGCGGCGCCGGACGCGGCAAAGCGGCCGAGCAGCACATCGGCGTCGGCCGGACTCCGGCTCTCGAAGGTCTCCCCCGATTTCGCGGCAACCCATTCACCGCCGATGTAGTTCTGATAGGTCGTAACACTCATGCCCGGTTTCGTTCCTCCGATATCACGTCACGCGCTGGGCGACGAAATAGCAGACGCCACCCAGCGTGATCAACAACACGATCAGTGTGCAGCCGATAGCGAGCGCCGAGCCTACGCCGGCCGTCTCCTCGTCATCGAGTGGCGCGGGACGGTCGATCTCCTCGTCACCGTCGATCTCCGTTTCGTTCTCGTGCGACTCGTCGGTCACGCCTCAGCTCATCCGTCCCAGCGCCATTCACCATCTTCCAGCACGAATGCGAAGCGCTGGAAATCCTGCTCCTGGTCGACGGTTGTGCGAACGATTGCCGAAGCGGTCGTGGGCGATTCGACTTCCACCGCACCAGCCCGCTCCCAGATGATCGGCACGGCCATTGCCGCCTGGATGGTGGTCAGGAAATCAGGATCGCTGCCGAGCAACAGCTCCCGGAACTCCATACTGAGCAACGCCATCCACAAGTCGGGATCGCCTGTCGACCAGCAGGAGGTCATCTGTCCGAGCAGTGTGTCGATCTCCGCCGCGACGGCGGCCGTATCGAGTTCCGGTTCAGCGGTTGCATCCTGGGTCGACTGCGATGAACCGGTACTGCCGCCCCGCGTGCTGCCGCCCGGATCGTCCGGTGTCAGCACTTCGGCGACGATCGCCTCCGGCGAGCCGACGGGCAGGACATCGCCGGTTTCATCTACCGCTTCGTCGGAGAGATCGATTGGATCAACGGTGCATGGCACGTATGGACCGAGAATGTGGGTCGAGAAGAGAAGTACGCGACCGCCACAACCGTCCTCCTGCGGAATCAACTGGAGATTGTCCCCATTCCGGCTCCAGGTATAGGAACCGGCAGTGATATCGGCGCCGGGGATCGTCACCGCGGTGGGGTTGGTGCAGGAAACGAGTCCCACCTCGTCGGTAATCGTGACGACATCGCCCGATGCTTCCCAGCTGCCGGAAACGAGAAGCCCGACATCCTGCCGCCGCGCCGTGTAGGTCCCATCGTCGTTGAAGTCGATGATCCACTTGCCGACATAGTTGTAGCCATCCGGCAGGTCAGTGGGGACATCGCCGCGGACGATGGCGACGGCATACCGGCCGACGATCGAGTTGTCGTCCTGGGCCAGCGTGAGCTGCACGCCAAACGCCGCCGTCACGAACAGCACCACCGTGAGGAGGACGCCCAAAGCCCCGGCGGCTCGTCTCGCGAATCGGGAGGATTGAACCTGATGCATCAGGATGGCGCTCCTTGGCATGGGTACTGATGCCGCCGGCCCGGCTCACAGCATGTGTGGCGGGTGCAGGGTCGATGCGCGCTCCACGATGGCCACCAGCTATCATTTGACGCGTCATCAGGGAGAGTCTAGCATCGCCGGGCAATTGCGTTGGAACGTCCCGGAAACAGGCTCGCATCTGGACGCGTAGACTAGGAGACAAGCGGTTGCACCACACCGGCGGGGTGTCGACCCGCATCGTTTCGAATCCGTGATGTCCTGGACAACTCCGGCCAGCGCCGCGCGAACCATGTGAAAGGAACCGACCGGATGCACCAGGCTTTTTTCGCCCGACGACGATCCTCCGGAACCGGTCGAGCCCGCTTCGGCATGCTCGCGCTGATCATGGCATTCGCCTTTGTGCTGCCCATCATCCCCGCCAGGGCGCAGGAAGAGGAGATTCCGCGCACAGGCGCGCCCCTCAATTCGGGCGGTTTCATGAATGCGTCGCGCGAGTTTCTCTCGAACGGCGCCCTTCTCGCCCTCGATCAGGCGATTGCCTATCGACTCGCTGAGCCCGATCCCTTCTACGTGTCGGTCGCCGGCGCGAATAGCAATGGCGGTGGGCAGGCGAGCGCGCAGCAGGTTCCTTTCCGCAACCCTGCGCCGGCGTTCAGCCGGAACCTGCTCATCTCACGCAATTTCGGGTATTCGCCCTTCCAGACCGAACCGCACATCGCCGTCGATCCGCTCGATCCCGATCACATTGTGGCGGCGATGATCGACTACAACATGGGTTCGACGATGTCGACCTATGTCAGTTTCGATGCCGGTGAAACCTGGCAGGGGCCCTATCAGGTGCTCCGGTTCAGAGGGGACTACCAGGGGTCGGGCGACCCGGTTCTGGCGTTCGATCGTGACGGCAATCTCTACGTCACCATGCTGTCACTCGGCATCCGCGATTTCCAGATCGGCACGATCGCCTCCGACGCGCTGATCCTGAACATGGCGGTGGCCAAATCGACCGACGGCGGCATCACCTGGTCCGACACGATCCTGGCGTCGCAGGGAACGGTCCGCACGGTCAGTCAGGTCGACGATCAGGGCAAGGAGCGGGGAACGGTCACCTTTGCCGACCTCGACAAACCCTGGCTGACGACCGGCCCCAATCCCGACAATCCTGACGAAGACATCATCTACCTTTCCTATACCGAGTTCGAGTCGACCTATACGCTGCAGTACGCCGACGAGATTGCGTTCTTCTCCACGCCACTGCTGGCCACGACGATCAAGGTGGTGACCTCGTCAGACGGCGGAGCGACCTGGACCGACCCGGTGCCGGTCAGTCCGCGCGTGCTGTATGGCTTCGGTGTGGCGGGAAATGGCGACCCGTTGATGCAGGCGCAGGCGGGTGAATCAGGGTTGGCCACCCGGGTGGTCCAGGGGTCGCAGGTGGCGGTGCTGCCGGATGGCACGCTGGCCGTCTGCTACTACGATTCGACGGAAGATGGCTCGGACATCGGTCTGGCCACCGTCATGGCGTCGATTTCGAAAGATGGCGGCCGGACCTTCTCCGATCCTGTGCAAACCGGCGTCTTCCGGGAGGTTCCCTACCGGTTCAGGACTGCTGAGTTCCGGGTTGGCGCTTTGCCGGCCATGGCTGCCGGGCCGGGTGGCGAGCTCTACATCGTCACCGCGGGCCGCCCGGTCGAACGGCCGACCGACGACAGCGACATCTACCTGATGCGCTCGCTCGATGGCGGCGAAACGTGGGATGAACCGGTGCTGGTCAATCAGGATGGCACCGACGCCAGCCAGTTCTTCCCGATGATCGCCGTCTCGCCCGATGGCACGGTCCATATCATGTGGGGCGACCATCGTGACGATCCGGTGCGGCTCCGGTATCACATCTACTACACCCAATCGGTCGATCAGGGAGAGACATTCGGGTTCACCATCGCCGAGCAGAGCTTCACCGCGCCCGATACGCGGGTGACCGACTTCCCCTCCAACCCGATGAAGGGGTTCCCCGGAGGGCGGTTCATCGGCGACTACTTCGGAATTGCCGCCACTGACGAAGATGTTTTCCTGGTGTGGGCCGACACCCGGCTCGGAGAATTCGGCGGGTTCAACCAGCAGATCGCCTTCGCTCGCAAAACGGCGATCGAGCCGCCTTCGCTCTTCCTCAGTCCTCCGTCGGGCTCGGCGGGACGGATCGTCGACATCCAGGGATTCAATTTCCAGCCGGACGTGAACGTCACCCTCTATGTCAGCGGTGTCGCGACCTCCTATCTCCGAACCGACGGGCAAGGACTCTTCCAGACCAGCATCTATATGCCATTGACCGGGGAAGGTCCGACGGCCATCACCGCCTACGACGAAACGGGGAACGTGGCGACGGCCTCCTTCTACACCGAGTTCGGGTTCGACTCGCTGCAGGAGTCGCTCGATGCCATCAATCAACAGCTGTCCATCACGCCCGAGGCTGATGCTCCGGAACCTGATGACGGAACGCCGGCGGCGGGTTCCTGAGCGACGGGCGCCGCAGCGTCACGCTCCATCGAGCGTGAACACCTGTCACGCAAGGAGGGAATTGCGTTGAACGATCTGAACTCGCTACTTCAGCATCTTGCCGCGGGCCGAATCAGCCGGCGGCACTTTCTCTCGGCCGCGGCAGCGCTCGGCGCCTCATCCAGCTTCCTGGCGCGCGTTGCCGCGACGCCTGAGGGCGCCCTGGCCCAGGAGGCATCCCCGGTCGGCGCGGCGACAGACACGATCACATTCACGGCTTTCAACGTCGATCAGGCTCCCCTCAATATCCAGAATGGAGATATGGATCTCTATCTCTTCGGGTTGAAGACGGCGGGAGCCCAGAGTCTCGATGGTGCCGAGGGCGTTCGGTTGATCGATGCCCCGGCATCGACCCTCTCCTTGATTCTCAATCCGGCTCCGGCGCCCGAAGGGAGCTTCAATCCCTTCTCGGTGCGGGAGATTCGTTACGCCATGCAGTCGCTCATCGACCGCGACTTCATTGCCAACGATATCTACCAAGGGCGGGCGTTGCCGATGCTGACCAACATCAGCCCGCTCGACTACGACCAGCTGACGATCTTTCCCATCGTCGGCGCCGGCAATATTCGCTACGACCCCGATCTGGCCAACCAGCAGATCGGCGAAGCGATGGAGGCGAACGGCGCGACGCTGGAAAACGGGCAATGGACCTTCAATGGCTCGCCGGTCATGATCAAGATCGTGACCCGCGTCGAGGATGAACGGCGCGAAATCGGCGACCTGGTCCGATCGGTCCTCGAATCCTCTGGATTTCAGGTGCAGCCGATCTATCAGCAGTTCGGCCCAGCGACGCTGGCCGTCTATGCCAGCGACCCGCGCACCTTCCAGTGGCACATCTACACCGAAGGGTGGGGCAGAGGGGCGCCGGTGCGCTACGACGATGCCGGGATCAACCAGTTCGCCGCGCCTTGGCTGGGGAACATGCCGGGTTGGCAGGAAGTTGGGTTCTGGCAGTACCAGAACGAAACACTCGACGAGGTGGGCAAGCGCCTCTATCGCGGCGAGTTCACCAGCCGGGAAGATAGGGACCAGCTCTACATGCAGATGACCGCGACCGCGCTCGAGGAATCGGTGCGCGTCTGGTTGGTCACGGCCATGCAGAGCTTCCCGGTCAGCACGGCGATCGAGCATCTGACCGAAGACCTGGTCAGTGGTCCGCGAAACACCTTCGCCCTGCGGGGAGCGGAGATTCCGGGCAGCGACACCATTCGCGTCGGCAATCTGTGGGTCTGGACCGAACGGACGACGTGGAATCCGATCGGTGGATTCGGCGATGTCTACAGCTCGGACATCTACAAGAACATGGTCGACCCGACGATCATCAATCACCCCTTTTCCGGTCTGCCGTCGCCCTTCCGTGTCGACTACACGGTGGAAACCGCCGGTCCGGATGGGACATTGCCCGTCCCGGAAAGCGCCGTGATGTGGGACGCGGCGCAGGATGTCTGGGCGCCGGTGGCGTCCGGCACGGTGGCCAAGAGCAAGGTCGTTTTCGACTACACCAAGTACCTGCAGACCACGTGGCAGCATGGACCGGCCATCACCATGGCCGACGTCATCTACCCGATCGCGCAGGGATATGAAATCGCGTTCGACGATGCCAAGGTCCAGATCGAAACGGCCATGGGCATCACGGCCCGGCCGCTCTACGAGACCTTCCAGGGCTATGTTTTCGGCGAATCGACCGTCGAGGTCTATGTCGACTACTGGCACTTCGAGGAGGGCTACATCGCCTCGTATGCGTCACCCTCCGGTGTGTCGACCCCGTGGGAAGTGCTGGCGGCAATGGATGACGTCGTTTTCGAGAAGCGGCAGGGCGCCTATTCCGACACAGCCGCCGCCCGTTTCAGCGTGCCATGGATCAGCCTGGTGACGGAGAGCGACGCCCGGTTGGTGCTTCGCTCGATTCAGCAGGCGAAGCGAGAAACACGGATACCTGCCGGTGTGTTCGACGTCGGGGGCGCGACGATCGTCACGCCAGAAGAAGCGGAAGCGCGGTATGACGCGTGCGACGAGTGGTTCGATGCCACCAACCTGCTGGTCATCGCCAATGGGCCGTATCAGCTGACTGACTACGATCCACCGGCCCAGTTCGCCCAGCTCGATGCATTCCGGCCCGAGGGTTATCCCTTTACCGTGGAGGATTTCCGGTTTGGCACGCCGCCGGCGTTGACGATCGACGCCTCCAGCGTGCCATCGCTGGCGCTTGGCGATGCGATCTCGGTGCCGGTGACCGTTGCCGGGCCTGGTGACCTTTCGCTGCACTACTCGTTCGTCGACCCGGCCACCGGCCAGACCCTCGTCTCCGGAGCAAGTGAGGGAACCAGCAGCGACGGAACATTGTCGGCGACGATCGACGTCGACCCGGATGTCAGCGCGACCCTGTTTCCGGGTCTCTATCAGCTCTTTGTGATCGCGGCGAGTTCTGAGATCGCGCAAATCGCGCAGCAGCGCATCGATCTGGGAATCGGCGTGTAGTCGAGGCGGTCACTGGGCTGTGGACGGACTGATCAGCGTTGCCAAACCGCTGGCGATTCGGGCGCTGACGCTTTTCGGCGTGCTTGTCGCCGTGCTCGTGTTGCTGGTGGTGTCGCTTGGGGCCACCGGTTACTCCGACCGCCTCCTCGAAGCCCAGGTCAACGAAGAGCTGCGCAGCTTCCGTATCTCCTCGGCGCAGACGATTCGCGATCCGGCCGCGCTGGAGCAGGCGGTGGCCGAGCGCAAAGTCGAGATCGAAGCGTTCTACGGACTCGATGAGGAGTGGTGGAGGCGCATGCCATCGCAGATCTGGCAGGTTCTGACCCTCGATCTCGGTCAGGCTCGATCGCTGCGAACGACGGACGGCAGCAGCCAGATCAGCGACATCGTGCTGGAGCGGCTCCCGAAAACGATGATCCTCCTGACTACGGCGTCGATGATTACCGCGGTCATCGGTTTGATCGTCGGCGTCCGGATGTCGACCCAGGTGGGCAGCCGGCTCGACCGGACCGTGGCCTATTTCGCCGCCATCTCATTTGCGGTGCCGGCCTGGTGGCTGGGCATCCTTTTCATCATGGTCTTCGCTTTCAAGCTGGACTGGCTTCCAGCCGGCGGCATGTACAGTTCGCCACCACCTGAGCCGGGAATCGACCGCTGGCTCGATCTTCTTGGGCACGCCATCCTGCCGATCATGACTCTCGTGCTGGTCAGTGTCGGTCCCTATATCTACTCGGTTCGGACCATGACGGTGACCGCCGCGCAGGAGGATCACGTTCAGCTGGCCCGAGCCAAGGGGCTTTCTGAATCGACGGTGACCCGCCGCCATATCCTCCGGGTGGCGGCGCCCCCCATCGTGACGGGTCTGGTGCTCGGTCTGGCTGGTTCGCTGAGCGGTTCGATTCTGACCGAAACGGTGTTCAACTGGCGGGGCATGGGACGTCTCTACTACGACGCGATCAGCGGCACGCCCGACGAGGGGGTCATCGTTGCCCTCACCTTTGTCTTCACCCTGCTCTACCTGATCTGCCGGTTCGTGCTCGACATCCTGTATGTCGTTCTCGATCCGCGGGTGAGGTATTAGCACCACCCATGGCCGATCCTGCCGCCATCCTCGAACCCGCCGCTCTGCCTCCCGACATGGTCGACGACGATCCTCCAGTCCGCGGCAGCATGTCGCTGCGTGGAATCCTGTCGATCCTGCTGTCGAATCCGTCCGGTCGAGCGGGAGTGGCGCTCTTTCTCGTGCTTATCGGCATCTCCGCCTGGGTGTTGCTGACCTATCCAAGCGATTTCGGTCCGGATCGATGGTCGGCGCCCCTGGTCTGGGCAGACAACCCGAAAACCGCGCCTCCGTCCTGGACCAGATTGTGGAATGACAATGCCGTCGAGCATCAGGTCGCGCATCTGACCGAACCGGCGGCCACCGAAGAGCGGGGACCGGCTGAAGTCCGCAGTTATGACGCGGTCTTCGTTCAGGAATCGGCATCGCCGCCGCAGTTCCTCTCAGCGACCATTGAGGGAGTGACCTACCACGATCGCGCGCCGATCATCATCATCACTTTGCTCAGACCGGACGGCGGCGAGATCAGACTGGCCAACATCGCCGTCACCGCACCACGGCCCGGTGAGGAAGCGCCCTATGAACGCTTCTTCGAAACACCGGAACGCGTGCTGCTGACACAGCAGGACACGGCCAGGCAGGCGATCGCCGAGTGGTTTGCCGCCACCTATCCTGATACGCTGGTGAGCGGATCCGTTGCGCTGAATGCGGCGCTGTTCGGTGTTCCAGCGGCAGACGGCGCGCTCGAGACCCTGCCCGGCGAGTACACGATCCGGACCCAGTTCGTCGTCGCCAATGCCGACGACACCCTCGAAGAGGTCGAAGTGATCTATGGGGGCACGGTCTATGGGTTGATGGGCACCGATTCACTCGGCCGCGATCTTTTCGAGGGCCTCCTCTTCGGATTCCCGGTGGCGCTGGTCATTGCCGCGCTGGCGTCGGTGCTGTCGACATTGATTGGTGCGTCGCTGGGCATCATCAGCGGCTATGTCGGCGGCGCGACCGACACCTTCATCCAGCGGCTGGCCGACATCGTGTCCAATGTGCCGGTGTTGCCCCTCCTGATCTTCCTGGTGTTCATCGTCGGGTCCAATCTCTATCTGATCATTCTGGTGCTGGTGGCATTCAGCTGGACCGGACTGACCATCGTGGTTCGATCGATGGTGTTGCAACTGCGCTCTGGTCAGCTCGTGGAATCGGCGAAAGCGCTGGGTGCATCCCGGGGCCGGATCATGCTCCGGCACGTTTTTCCGCAGGTGGCGCCATTCATCGTTGCGCAGATGATCTTTTCGGCGCCGGGAGCCATTCTGGCGGAAGCGTCGCTGAGCTTCCTCGGTCTGGGCGATCCGTCAATCCCCACCTGGGGGCAGATGCTGGAAGCTGGTTTCCGCACCGGCGCGCTCTATGTTGGCTACTGGTGGTGGGTCATTCCGCCTGGCGTGTTGATCATCGTCACCGCGATGGCGTTCATGTTGCTGGCGCTGGGGATGGAGCAGGTGGTGGATCCGCGGTTGAGGGAGCCCTAACTAGTAACTAGTGCATGGTGCAGAGAAAGTAGCTCGGAGGGGTCGACTGGGTAGGGGGGCGGGGTTGCTGGCACGCGGCGTGCATTCAACGTTCTCGTTTGATTCTGGGTTGAGCGAGGCGGGGAATGTGGTGAAGAGATCGAGTGCTGTTCTGTTTGCCGCGACATTGGCGACGATCGCGGTTGTGTGCCATATGGTGTTTGGCTGGTATGCGGCGGTCGACGAGGCGGCGTCTCACGGAGAGTCCGCGCAGGTAGGAGTCTATCTCGTCCAGTGGGCGCGAGACACCTTCGAGAATCTCCAGTCGGAGTTCTGGCAGCTGGCGGTGCAGTTTGCGCTGCTGGCCGGTCTATTCAAATGGGCCGGCGTGCGGGCGTACGAAGAAGACGTGGAAGAGGTGAAAGCCGAGCTTGCCGAGATCAAGCAACTGCTGGCCCAGAGCTCCGGAAGGTGAGGGGCACGCGTGTTGCAGGTTCCTGGCCGAGTCAGCGCGTCCCCGCCGTCACTGGCGAGGTTCTCCTACGCCGCACTGGCGTAAACCATCCACCAGCCGATCGATATCCGCCTCATCGTTGTACGCGTTGAATGACGCTCGCAGGTAGCTGCCACCGTTCCAGGTGACGTGGGGGAGTTCGACGCGGAAGTCGTCATAGAGACGGGTTTTGAGGGCCAGGGGATCGTCCACGCCGACGGGAAAGGTCGTCATCTGGCCAAACCAGGCGCAACTGTCGGGACAGATTTGCGGGAGATTCGTCAACTCCGCTATCTGCCGGCGGGCCAATGACGCCAAAGCATGTCCCCTCGCCTGATTCTCAGCCCAGCCGAGTTCTTGCTGAAAAGCGATTGCCGCCGGAATAGCGAGAAATGGCGCGATATCGCGCGTGCCCTGCCATTCGTTCCGCTGAACGAAGGTCGATGGAGAGAGCTCGCCGGAGGCGCCCCATCCCCAGCTGATGATGAGTGATTCGACCCAGCCCTGCTCCTCGGGCCGAACATAGAGAAACGCCGCGCCCTTCGGCGCGCAGAACCATTTGTGCAGATTGCCGGCATAGATATCGGCGCCGAGTGTGGAGAGGTCGAGCGGCAGATGTCCGGGGACGTGCGCGCCGTCGACGATCGTCAGAATGCCGTTTTCCCGCGCGCGCCGGCAGATTTCCTCGACCGGCATGATCAGCGCGGTCGGCGAGGTGATATGGCTGATGAAAATCGCCTTCGTCCGCTCGGAAACCGCCGTCCAGAGCGACTCGACGACGTCGTCGTGACTCTCGACCGGGAGGTCGATCGGGTGGCGCACCAATGTGGCTCCCGACTTGCCGAGCAACCAGTCCCAGGCCATCGTGTTGGCCCCATATTCGTGATTCGTGGTCAGAACCTCATCTCCCGGCTCGAGGTCGAGAGAGCGAATGATCAGATTGATGCCCCAGGTGGCATTCATCACCAGCGAAAGAGAATCGGCGGGCGCGCCCAGGTAGGCGCCGAGGGCCTCGCGCACGTTGGCCATCAACTCCGGAGCGCGGCGACCCAGGAATTCGACCGGTTGCCGCTCGAGCTCCAGCTGCCAGCGTTGGTAGTCGTCGAAAACGACGCGAGGGCACGCGCCGAAGGAGCCGTGGTTGAGGAATGTGACTGAGGGATCGAGAAGGAAGCGGTCGCGGACAGACGGGCTGATCAATGCGATCCTCACTCCCCAACGCAGCAGATGGCACCTGCCGGATAAACTCGAACAGACTGTTTCCGAACGCGGTGAAGGTAGTCCGGTCGGCAGTATATCCCCGCATCGCGAAGCGTGAAGGAGTGACTTTCGTGGCGCCACAACACGAACGGCCAATTGCGCTTGTCACGGGCGTCGGACGCCGGCAGGGGATCGGCGCGGCGATCTGTCGCAAGCTCGCGACTGATGGATGGGATCTTTGCTTCACGTGGTGGGGCGTGGCGGACCGGGCGAACGCCTGGGGAGATGACGAAGCGTTCGGCAGCAGCTTTGGGACGGAGCTCGAATTGGCGGGTTGCCGCTGCCTGGGGATCGAAGCGGACTTGAGCGATGTCGCCACGCCGGCAGTGCTCGTCGCGGAGTGCCGGGCGCGTTTTGGCGAGATCAGGCTTCTCGTCAACAATGCCGCTGTCTCGGAGGAGGGAGGCATCGACGATGTCACCGCAGAGACGATCGACCGTCACTTTGCGGTGAATGTCCGCGGCATGATGTTGCTCACGCAAGCGTTCGTTCAGCAGTTCGAGTCCGGCTCAGGAGGACGGATTGTCAACCTGACATCCGGGCAATCACTCGGTCCGATGACCGGCGAACTGGCCTATGCGGCCTCGAAAGGCGCGGTGGAGGTGCTTACGACGTCGCTGGCTCCCGAGCTCATGTCGCGCGGCATCACGATCAACGCCGTCAATCCTGGTCCAACTGACAACGGCTGGATGTCCGACGAAGTACGCGGCATGCTCCTCGACTGTGCTCCTGCCGGTCGCCTGAGCACTGCCGAGGATGCCGCCCGGCTGGTGACGTTTCTCGCTTCGCCCGAGGCGGAGTGGATTACTGGCCAGATCATCCACTCGGAAGGCGGCTTTCGCCGGGGTTGAACGGGCTAAGCGAACCGGCCGTTTTCGCCGAGCCCGATGCCGTAGTAGGTCAGGCCCTCGGCAGATGCCCGACTGCGATCGAGGATGTTGCGTCCGTCGAAAACGACCGCGTGACTCACCCGCTCGGCGATCTGCGCGTAGTCGGGCATCTGAAACTCCCGCCACTCGGTACAGATGGCCAGGGCGTTGGCGCCGGTCAGGGCGTCTTCCGCATCCCCGGCGAAAACCAGCTGGCCCGACGCAACCTGATCCGGATAGAGACGAGCGGTTTCCTGCATCGCCGCTGGATCGAACGCTCGCACGGTGGCGCCGGCCTCCCAAAGCGACTCCATCAGGACACGGCTCGGCGCTTCGCGCATATCGTCGGTATTCGGCTTGAACGCCAATCCCCAGATCGCGATCACTTTTCCTTCCAACTGATGGTCGAAAAACGCGTCGATCTTGGTGAAAAGCAACCCCTTCTGGCGTTCGTTGACCTCGTTGACCGCCCGAAGCAGGTCGGCTTCGTATCCGGCCCGGTGGGCTTCCCGCTCGAGCGACTGGACGTCTTTGGGAAAGCAGGAACCGCCGAATCCGACGCCCGGATAGATGAATGAATAGCCGATCCGTGGATCGGAACCGATGCCGATACGGACGCTTTCGATATCGACGCCAATGCGTTCGGCGATGTTGGCCATTTCGTTCATGAAGCTGATCTTGGTGGCCAGCATGGCATTGGCGGCGTATTTGGTGAACTCGGACGACCGCCGGTCCATGACCATCAGCCGGTTGTGGTTGCGATTGAAGGGCGCGTAGAGCTCGCGCATCATCTCAATGGCGTTGCCGCTGTTCGTGCCGACGATGATCCGGTCCGGTTTCTGAAAGTCCTGGATCGCGGCGCCTTCCTTGAGGAACTCCGGGTTCGACACCACATCGACATCGAAGCCTTCGCCACGCTCGGCCAATGCCGTGCGGATGATCGATTCGACCCTGTCACCAGTGCCGACCGGAACCGTTGACTTGTTGACCACGACCGCCTCGTGCGTGAGGTGCTGACCGATCGAGCGGGCCACCGCCTCGACCGCGGAGAGGTCGGACGAACCGTCCTCCCTTGGCGGCGTCCCGACGCAGATGAAGATCACCTCGGCGTGCTCCATGGCGGCCTTTGCGTCGGTGGTGAATTGCAGACGTCCGGCTCGCTGGTTGGCGTTCATCGTCTCTTTGAGGCGAGGCTCGTAGATCGGGCATTCGCCGGCCTGCAGGAGGGCAACGCGGTCGGCGTCGATGTCAACGCAGATGACGTCGTTTCCTGCCGCCGCAAAGCAGGCGCCAGTCACCAGACCGACATACCCGGTTCCGAAAAGAGTGATCTGCACGCAATCGATCCTTTGATTCGGGAGGTGAAACTCGGCGTCAGGCGGGAGCCGTCCTGACGGGCATGAGAGTATACGTTGGCTGTCGTCGAACGAGGGAACCCTCCGCGGGCGAGAATCCGGGATGGATTCCCCCAAGCACGAGTCATCCTGAACGAAGTGAAGGATCTCTCCGTCGTCTCCTGCCACGACGGTCGTCTCCCTGGAGACTGCTGCGGCAGGAGATCCTTCGCTTCGCTCAGGATGACGGTGCTTTTTCATGCCGCGCCGGTGCCGGCGTCCGGCATGTTGGCGCAGGATGACGGTTTCGTTTTCATGTCGCTGGAGCCGGGTCCGACATGCGGCGGACCTCGACTACTGCCAGTCCGCGATCAGCTCCTCGAGGGGGCGGCGCGGTTTGCGGACGGGATCGCGGGCCGCTTTGCCAATGGGGATCATTGCGTGCGGGATGAGGGTTGGGTCCAGGCCGAGCGACTGCCGCACGATGTCAGGGCAGAAGAGCGGGGCGCACATCCAGCCGGCATCGAAACCGGACGCATAGACCGACAGCAGCAGATTCTGTACGGCTGACCCGAGGCTCTGGATCGCCATCGTCACCTCTGCCTCTTGCCGGCCAGCATCAGGGTAGTCGTCGAGATCGGCGAGATAGAGACAGGCCACGACGACCACGGGTGGCTGGGTCAGCCGTTCCTTGCCCTTCTGCAACCGGATCTGGACCGTTGCCTCGTCCTGACCGTCGAATCGGAGTTGCCTTTCCCAATCAGTCGCCATGGCGTCGGCCAGCGCCCGGCGGCGAGCGGCGGATTCGATAACAACGAAGCGCCACGGTTGACTGTTGTGCGGCGACGGCGCCCACCCAGCGGCGAGGATCGCTCGCTCGACGACCGACCGTGGTACGGGGGCGTTCGAAAACGCTCGGACCGAGCGCCGGCCGGTCAGGGCGGCGCTCAACGAATCGCCCCGATCGGCGGGGGGTGTCGGTTCAGGCGCCTCGATCATGGACGAAGCGTCGCGATGAGGTAGTCGTCCGGCCGGGGACTCCATTCCGGTACGCCGGCCCGCTGGCCGGTCGACGATGTCAGGCTGTAGAGGTAGATCGCGGCCGGTTCCTCGAAGAGCGCGACTCCCAGGTCGAGTCCGATCTGGGCTCGCGCGTCGGGGTCGGCTTCGGCGGCAAATGCGTCGATCAGCTCCTGCACGCGTGGATTGTCGTGCCGCGACAGGAACCCGGCGTTGGAGACGACCAGACTGAGCAGTGTGTGCGGATCGAAGAGCGGCCGCCAGGTGGCGAAGCGGAGCGGGGATGCCGCCGGATCGGTGCCCAGCCAGTAGTCGCCGGAGTTGAAGAGCGCCAATTCGAGCCGGTTCACGGTCGTCCGAATGCCCACGTCCGACAACATGGCCGCCACGGCTTCGACGATGTCGCTCCGCTCGGTGACGGTGGCATCGATAGACGTGTCGAAACCATCCGGATAGCCGGCCTCGGCCAGGAGCGCCCTGGCTCGTTCCGGATCGAAGGAATAGGGCGCGAGGTCGGGATCGTAGCCAAGACCGCCGGGCACGAAGAAGTTGGCCAGTCGCTGGCCGTTGCCGTCGAGGAGAGCAGCGATGATCGACTCGACGTCGACGGCATGGTTCATGGCCTCCCGCACGCGAACATCGTCGAACGGCGCGACATCGGTCGGAACGCGGACGAATGCGCTGCCCGAAATGGGGGTCTGGAGAACGACGTCGCCATTGTTCTCGACCGCGCCGATCTGATCGATTGGCACAGCTCGAACGATGTCGGACGTGCCCGACAGAAGATCGGCCACGCGAGTCGTGGCGTCAGCGACGAACCGGTAGTCGAGTCTGTCTGCAACCGGCCGGCCCTTCGGGCTGGCTGCGAAGTAGTCGTCGTTTGCGGTCAGCGACACCCGGTCGCCCGGCACGAACGATTCGAACCGGTAGGGACCGGTGCCGATCGGGGTGGCGAAGAAGTCGGGCTCTTGAGCGGCCTGCGGAGGAAGGAGGCAGAGCCAGGCCGCGATCTGGGCAGGCAGCCAGGGAGCAGTCGATGAGAGATGGAGATCGGCGGTCAACTCGTCGATCACCTCGACCGATTCGATCACGGCGAAGTTCGCCGCCACCTGGGATGCTGTTTCCTCCGCCAGGATGTGAGCGATCGAGGGTTCGATAGCGCTGGCGTCGAGCGGTTCGCCGTTGTGGAAGGCGATGTCCGGTCGCAGCACCACGCGGTAGGTCAGCGGGTCGAGGAGGGTGAAGGACTCGGCCAGCAGCGGTTCGATCGCGCCGTCGGGCGCGTACTGCAAGAGTGAGTCGAAAACGCTGTGAACGATCGACCAGCCGTCGGCGTCGTAGGTTCTGGCCGGATCGAGCAGGGCTGGTTCGGTGCCGAGATCGATCGTCAGTTGCTCGGCACGAGCGGTCTGCGCGACAGTCGTGAATCCTCTGCCGATGAGCGAGCCGATGCCGGCGATTCCGGTGGTGGCGAGTAAGGTTCTTCGGTTCATAGGTCTCTCCCTGAAACTACTGTTGCACGGCGTCATGACGACTGCGCTCCATTACGATCGGGCGGTTCGCGATCGAGGGTCGAGACGGCGACGCAGTCCGTCGCCGATCAGATTGAGTGAAAGCACGGACATGGCGATCGCGACGCCCGGCAACGCCGGTACCCACCAGGCGGCCAGCATCGCCTCCCGCCCCTGCGCAACCATGCCGCCCAGCGTGATGGTGTCAGATGGAACCCCCAGTCCAAGGTAACTGAGAGCGGCTTCGAAGAGCATCACGGCGGCGATCTGTTGCGTGGCGATGACGATGACCGGGCCAAGAGAATTGGGCAGCAGGTGCTTGCGGGCGATCCAGACTCGCGAACCTCCCATTGACCGGCTGGCCTCGACGAATGGTGAGGCGAGGAGCGACTTCGTTGTCGCGCGTACCACGCGCTGATAGGAAACCCAGCCTGTCGCCGCCAGCACACCGATGACCACCCCCGTGCCCGGCTGGAAAATGGCGGCCGCGGCGATGGCCAGAATGACCGCGGGAACGGCGATCTGGACATTGACCAGAAAGCCGGTCAATCGATCGACGACCGGCCCCGACGTGGCCGCCAGCAGACCCAGGAGAACGCCGGTCAGTCCGGCGATGAGCGTCACAGCCAATCCGATTGCCAGCGAAAAACGGAGACCGACTGCCATGCGGGCGAAGAGATCGCGACCCAGTTGGTCGGTGCCGAATGGATGCTCCCAGGAGCCGCCGTCGAGGAAAGCAGGCTCGGTCAATCTGGCCGAAAGCTGCTGTGCTTCTGGATCGGCATCGACCAGCAATGGACCGATCGCTGCGAACACGAGGAGCAGGATGGCCAGCGAGAGACCGATCCACATCCCCGCCGAGAATCGCAACGACCAGGAGCGCGCTGGACGCGCGGGGCGTGCGGATTCGCCGGATGCGCGGTGGACGCCATGCAGGTGTTCGGCCATGGTCACCACGACCGCATCCTCTCCGGCTCGGCGTCCCGGAGGCGCGGGTCGGCGAGAAGCGTGGCGATCTCGGCGGCCAGGTTGGCCAGCACGATGAAGACCGCCGAGCAGGTCACGAACATCAGCACCACCGGCAAGTCCCGGTTGGAGACCGACTGCAGCGCCAGCTGGCCAGCGCCCGGATAGGCGAAAACCCACTCCACGACGACCGCGCCGGCCAGAAGGAATCCAGCCAGCACGCCGGCGAAGGCGATCGGCGCGATTGCGGCGTTGCGCGCAACGTGCAGGGCCAGCACGGCCGATTCGGACAGTCCCTTGCCCCGGGCGGTCCGCACGTAGTCGTTGCGGTACGCGTCTTCCACCGACGCGCGGACCATCCGAATCAGCACGGCGGTGGGATAGGCCGCCAGCGTGAGGACGGGCAGCACCATCGAAGAGAATCCCTCGCGGCCCGATGAGGGAGCCCAGCCGAGCCGAACCGAGAAAAAGAGAATCAGCATCGTGCCGAGCCAGAAACCGGGGATCGCCTGTCCTGCCAGTGAGATGAGATGGGCGATTGTGTCGACGACTCCGCCCGGCC
This sequence comes from Thermomicrobiales bacterium, assembly GCA_019637585.1. GTDB lineage: Bacteria > Chloroflexota > Chloroflexia > Thermomicrobiales > UBA6265 > JAHBVL01. Next base: position 28,349 of record JAHBVL010000019.1, read on the forward strand.
GGGCGCCGGCCAGCGATCCGAGCAGCGTAGCGCTGACGATCGAAAGCAGGAGGGCGAAACCGACCAGTTCGAGCGTGGCGGGCAACCGGTCGAGCACCACGCGACTGGCGGATTGGTCGAAACGCCACGACGTGCCGAAGTCGCCGCGGATGGCGTTGCTGATGAACGACAAGTATTGCCTGCCGACCGACTCATCGAGACCATACTGCTCGCGCAGCGCGGCGACATCTTCCGGGTCGCTGCCCGGAGGCACCAGCGCGTCCGCCGGGTCGCCGGCCAGGTGCAGCATGGCAAAAACGAGCGTGACGACGGTCAGCAGAACGGCGAAGAGGGTGACGATGTGCAGACCAATGCGACCAATCATGTGAACGTGTATCTCTTCAGAACAACAAAAAAACCCGAAGGCATCCTGCCCTCGGGTTTTTGGTTCTGGAATGCGAACGCACGAGTCTGGCGATCGACGATCGCCAGCTCACACGCCTTCTCCCATCCGGACTTTACCGTCGGCTCCGGAATCTCACCGGATCGTGCCGCCAGAGTCATCTGGCCGCTCGCGGGCTCTCACCGCCGGTCGGGACTTGGCCATCATAGTGCGTGGCCTCACCCAAACCCCGAAGGCTTATTGACCATGAGGGTAGCCAATACGGGCGCAGGCGTCAATACACAGAACAGCGCATTCGCGTTCCGCCGGCATCGTCACCGCTGTAGCTGCAACGCCTGCGTTGCCCCACCTTCAGGGCGGACGGGCGAGGCAGGCCTCGCCGCTACACCGAACCAGATGGTCGCGGGTGGGACTACAATGTCCGCGTTGCCGCACGTTCAGGGCCGACGGGCGAGGCAGGCCTCGCCGCTACACCGAACCAGATGGTCGTGGGTGGGGCGGCAATGTCTGCGTTGCCGCACGTTCAGGGCCGACGGGCGAGGCGGGCCTCGCCGCTACAGATGACCGGATTGCCAGCGCGAGCGTTTGCTGTGCCCAGCTATGCCCACCTGAGCGCTGGAATGACGTGCTTGCCGTAAGCCTCGATGAAGGCTTCCTGCTCCCGGTTGACGTTGTGGATGATCACCTCGTCGAATCCGAGATCGATGAATCGCTGCACGTAAGCCCGGTGCTGGTCCAGATCGGCGGTCATCAGCACGCGATTCTTGAAGTGCTTCGGTTCGACCAGTTTGGCCATCGCCTCGAAGTCTTCGGGATTGCGAATATCCCCCTTAGGGAAAGCCATACCGCCGTTCGGCCATTCTTTCACCGCTCGCTCGACCGCGAGCTCGTCCGTCTCGGCCAGCGAGACCTTGAGCTGGATGATCTTCGGCATCTTGGACGGATCCTTGCCGGCTTCGAGCGCGCCTTTTTCGAAGCGCTCCATCAGCATTTTGAGCTTCTCGTCCGCAGCGCCGACCGTGATCAGTCCGTCGGTCATCTTGCCGGTCCGGTACGACTGGATGGGACCAGCCGTGGCCACATAGATCGGGGGAGGCGCCTCCGGCATCGTGTAAATGCGGGCGCTCTCCACGTTGAAGTGCTGGGATCGATATTTGACGACTTTGCCGGTGAAAAGTTTCTGGATGATTTCGATCGATTCGGCCAGCCGCTCGAGCCGAACGGGCGCTTCCGGCCAGTAGTCGCCCGTGATGTGCTCGTTCAGCGCTTCCCCAGCGCCCAACCCAAGATAGAAGCGGCCCGGGAACATCGCTTCCACCGTCGCCGCGGCCTGGGCCAGCACCGCCGGATGGTAACGGTAACCAGGTGGCGTCACACCGCTACCGAAACGGAGCTTGGTTTCGACGCCGAGGGCGCCCATCCAGGTCCAGACGAACGCAGAATGACCCTGCGACGGAACCCAGGGATGAAAGTGATCGGAGGCCATGACCGACTCGAACCCGTTCGCTTCGGCCAGTTTGGCGTACGAGAGCAGATCGGTCGGATGAAACTGCTCGAAACTCGCCGCATACCCTACGCTACCCAATGCCGTTCCTTTCGTGCAGAGGCCTATCTCGTTGCGATGCAGCCTACCAGAGACCAGCCCGTCTGGGCGACTAGGGGAAGAAATTGCGTTCCGGAGGCATAACCAGATCGGACCCTGTTCCCTCCGGCGAGGTAGTTGGCGGCCGGTATCCACGAATCAGCGCGACAGGCCGCTGTTCGAGTTTGTGCATGACCAATTCCGCTGCCGAAGCGAGCTCATCGGCGACAGCGATCACCGTCACGTGGAGCTCATACCCGGCTCCATCGGTCAGACCCCGGTAGTCGGCGAGCGGCGCCAGCCCTGACACGCCAATCGCCACATTGACGATCCCGTTACGCCATGGCCGGCCGAACGAGTCGGAGATGATGATGCCGGGATCGACGCCGAACCGGCGCCGAAGGTCGTCGCGAATCATCCTGGCCGACCGGTCGGGGTCGATGGGCAGCAGGCAGACGCGCTCTTCCGCGGCGTTCGACGCGTCGACACCGGCATTCGCGCAGATGAATCCATGCCGCGTTTCGGCGATCAGGACTCCGCGGTCCATCCGCACCACGCGCGTAGCCTCCCGGAGCGCCGCTTCGACCTGGCGGGCGTCTTTGCCCCACGCTTCGGCAAATCTCGATGCCAGATCGGAGGGTTCGAACGCGTTCAGGGAGACCAGGCGGCCCTCCGCCTTGGAAACGACTTTGTGGGTCACCACCAGAATGTCGCCATCGACCAGACCGAGCCCGGATGCGTCGATGGAGTCGCCGATTTGCCGGGCCAGATCGTCGCCCGCTCGGACCTCGGGCAGGGGAGGCAGTCCGATGACTCGCAGTTCGTTCAGGTTCGGGCTATCCATGTGCCACTGGCTCTCCGGCGGCGGGAATGCCGTTCAACTGCAACTCCTTCAGGTCCCCCAGATCTGCCGGAGTATCGAGATCGAATGACGTACCCATGGACACGGCGATGGCCGCGTCCAGTCCCAGGCGGTGCGCCTCTTCCAGGTGTGCGTGAAAACTTCCCACCCCGAAATGGTAGCCAAACTGGCCGCCCGTGGCGTCGATGCGCTGCATCAATCCGTTCGTGCCCTGGCGATGGCGATCTGGCGCGACGACGACCGGCGCGTCGCGACGCACCAGGTTCTCCACATCCTGCGAGCGAAGCAATGGCAGGTCGGCCGGCAGGATCACGGCGGTGCGGGCTCCCTGGCCGAGAGCGAACGTCGTGGCTTGGGTGAGCGCGCCGTTCAAGCCTTCGACCTCCGGCGGTTGCCAGAGCGGCAGGAGATGAGGCTCCCCGATCTCCTCCAGGAGGGTAAGGGCGTCCTGATCGGGGGTCACGACGATGACAGTCGCCACTGGCCGGACGCCGAGCGCGGCGTGCACCACGTTGTTCAGCATCGAACGGCTCAGGTCCATCCGGTCGACCGGATCGAGCACGGGAGCGAGGCGGGATTTGCCGTCCGAAATCGACCGAAACGGGATGATGATGGCGTCTGGCCGATTCATCGGCGCCCGACTCCATTCGACCGGAGGTTCGCCGCGAAGTCGAGCACCTCCGCGCCCAGCCTGGCCCGGTCGTCGTTCGATTGCATCACCGACTTCGTGACCAGCGTGGCGATGCCCAGATCCTCGATCGCATCGGCGAGACCGGCGTCGGCGGTGTCGATGACCAGTCCGTCGATCAACTCAGCGTAGATTCGGGCAATACCCACGGCGGACGACTCATGCCCGAGCGAGGTGAGCATGCGGTCGGCGGGACCCTTCAACGCTTTCCCACCAACGATCGGACTGACGGCGACCCGCACCGCAGCGGTCGATTCCAACGCCTGCCGGTATCCATCGACAGCCAGAATGGGACCAATGCTGACAATGGGATTGGAGGGGTTGATGACCACGGCTTCCGCCGTTCGAATGGCGGCGATCGCGTCAGGTTGGGCGATCGCTCCCTCAGCGCCCTGGAACCGGACGCCAACGACCTCGTCTCGCTGCTGCCGGCCGACGAAATAGGCCTGGAAGTCGAGCGATCCGTCGGGTGTCTCGATGATGGTTGCCACCGGTTGGTCGGACATCGGCACGATCTTCGGCACAATGCCGAGCGCCGTGGCGAGACGTGCGGTGATCGCGGTCAGGGTCGAACCCTGCGACAAAGCCTGCGTGCGAAGGATGTGGGTGGCGAAGTCGCGATCGCCGATCATGAACCAGTCTTCGCCACCCAGGTCGCGCAGCGTATCGAGCACGATGCGCGTATCTCCGGCGATCCCCCAGCCGGTTGCCGGATTGGCGATGCCACCCAGGGTGTAGAGAACAGTGTCGATATCCGGGCAGATGCGCAGATCCAGATGGTCGAAGTCGTCGGCGGTGTTGACGATGATGGTCAGCGGGGCAGGATCGGACGCCATGGCCAGCCCGTGGGCCATTTTCGCGCCGCCGACACCTCCGGCCAATGCGACGATCATGCCAGCCGGTTCTCCACTCGATTCGTCGAATTTGGGCGCGGTCGCTGCATCAGAATCCGTGGGCGTCGACGGCGTCGGGGATGAGCCGGAGCTCGATCCGATGCTGGTTCGCATACTCGTCCCGAATCAGCTCAGCGGCGCGCTCGGCTCCTTCGTAGTGTTCGGTCATCACGCGCATGCTCTCGAGGCCCCGTTCGCGGTCTTCGTCGATCTCGACCCGGCCGGAGACAGTCAGATAGCGCTGGCCATCCTCGATGCAGAGCGAAGCGCGAGGGTCGCGGTCGAGATTGTTCGGTTTGACACGGCCCTTGCGGGTGTTCATCACGATATCGCCGCCAACCCGCCGGTACCACATGACGGTTTGGTGAACAGATCCATCCGGATTGATCGTGGCCAGAACGCCGAAGCGCGGCTCATCGAGAAATGCTGCGACTTCCGGCTTCCAATCCACCTTCTGATCCTCCAGGCGTCACACGAATCGGGTCAACCGGAAGAGCGCCGGTCGCGTTCCTGAGACAATACCATCACAGGCGGAGAGGCGGAGAGGCGGAGAGGCGGAGAGGGACAACGTGACGCGCGCGCTGGGAACTGAACCGGTCGTTCTGTCAGTGGATATCGGGTCGTCGTCGGTCCGGGCGATGCTGTTCGATCGGCGCGCCCGGGCGATCGATGCGATCACCACCCAGATTCCCTACGAGCTGGAGATCACGCCGGACGGCGGCGCAACGCTCGATCCGGCATTGCTTCTGTCGCTCGTCGAAGCGTGTATCGATGAGAGCGTGGAGCGGATCGGCGACCGATTCGGGGTCGCCGCGGTTGGCATCTCCAGTTTCTGGCATAGCCTCCTTGGGCTGAATGCCGAGGGTCACCCGGTCACGCCGATGCTTCATCTGGCCGACAGTCGTTCGGCGAGCATCGTCGACCGGTTGCGCGAAAGCGAGGACGAGGCGGCCTGCCGGGCGATTGCCGGCACGGTCTTCCATTCGAGTTACTGGCCCGGAAAACTCCGTTGGTTGCGGGAGGCCCAACCGGAGAGCTTCGGCCAGATCACAACGTGGAGTTCGGGCGCCGACTATCTCTTCGAGCGGCTGACCGGGGAGCGCGCGATGTCGGTCTGCATGGCCTCCGGCACCGGCATGCTGGATGTCTCCCGGTGCGAGTGGTCGCCGGAGCTCGCGGACGTCGCCGGGATCGCCATTGAAACCCTGCCGCGACTGGTCGATCGTTCGGAACCTGCCAGGCTCACTGCGAACTACGCCCAGCGATGGCCGGCACTTGCGGAAGCAGCCTGGTTTGCGCCGCTTGGGGATGGCGCTTGCGCCAATGTCGGCAGCAACGCCTGCGCCACCGACCGGATCGCGTTGACCCTGGGCACCACTGGCGCCATGCGGGTGCTGGTCGAAAGCCAGGCCGGAAGACCGATCGAACCGGTTCCGGGAGTCTGGACCTATCGACTCGACCGAAGCGCGATTCTGCGGGGTGCGGCGATCACCAATGGCGGGATCTGGATCGACTTCCTCAGAGACCTGCTGGGCGATGCTGATGCCGACCTTCTCGACGAAGCGTTTGGTTTCGAGCCCGCCAGTCATGGTTTGACAGTACTGCCATTTCTCGCCGGAGAGCGTGCGCCGATCTGGAACGACCGGGCCAGAGCGGTCATCGCCGGACTACACCCCGGCACAACTCCGGCGGCTGTGGTGCGAGCCGGACTGGAATCGGTAGCGCACCGGCTGCGAGCGATTTACGACCTGGTCGCGCCAGTCGCCGGGGCGGACCACGCCATCGTGGCCAACGGCGCCGCTCTCCTGAAATCTCCTGGATGGCAGCAGATTGTAGCCAGCGATCTGGAGCACCCGATCGTCACATTGCCCGAGGACCTGGAAGCCTCTGCACGGGGTGCGGCGATGTGCGCGCTGGTCGATGCTGGTCTGATCGGCTCGTTCGACGACGTCGATGATCTGGCGGAGGAGTCGCCTTCAGTGGCTCCCGATCCGGTGGAGGTGGCGGCCTATGCGCAGGAACGGCTCCGCCACCATCTCCTCGAGAAGCTGCTCTATCCGGGGACCGAATCGTGGGATCAGGGCTGAACCGGGAGTGCTAGACTCTCGGTCCGGTTGTCGTCGTTCGTCATAGCCCATTCAGGAATCGATCCTCCCATGAACAATCCACCAACCATTCTCTCCTTCTTCGCCCATCCCGACGATGAGACATTTCTGGCCGCCGGGACCATGGCCTATTTCCAGGAACGCGGCTCGAAGGTCGTCGTCTGTTCCGCCACCCGCGGCGAAGAAGGGGAAATCCAGGAAGGGGTGCCGGCCGAACGGGCGACGCTCGGTGAATTCAGGGAAGAAGAGCTGCGCAACGCCATGCGGGCGGTGGGCGTCGACGATGTCCGCTTTCTGGGATACCGCGATTCGGGTATGGCCGGCAGTGAGACGAACGAAGCGCCTGGCGCGTTCGTTCAAGTGCCGGCGGAAGACGCGGGTCGCGCGGTGGCGGACTTGTTCGATGATGCGCGTCCTGACATCGTGATCGCGTTCAGCCACGAGGGCATCTACCTGCACCCGGATCATATCGCCTCACACAATGCCGTGGTGGCGGCGATCGAGCTCGCGGCGGCTGATTCCACCCGTTTTCGCCCCTCGGCAGTCCTCTGGGCCAGTGCGCCTCGCGAATGGTTTCTCGAAGTGTGGAATGTCGAAGGCAACATGTTTTCCGAGATGCCGTTCGAAACCATCGAACAGATGGGGCTGCCCATGGCGGAGCTGACCCACGCCGTCGATGTCAGTGGCTACCGGGAGCAGATCGATGCCGCATTTCGCGCGCATGCATCGCAATTCGGGGGTGGGGATCCCTTCGAGTGGATGCCCGAACACCTTTCCACAGAATTCGCCCGCTACAACTTCTTCCAGCAGGCGTCCCTGCCCTGGAACGGCAAGGTCGAGCTGCCGGGGGTATTCTCGCCTTTATCCTAGCGGGCAGCGGGCAGCAGGCAGTAGCTTTCCCTCCAGTGCCCAGTGCCCAGTGCCCAGTGCCCAGTGCCCATTTCCCATCTCCTATTTCCCACCATAGCCTCCGGCGCTCGTCCGGAAACTGGAAACGAACAAGAAAGACCCCGGCGCGGACGCCGGGGTCAAGGAGAGGGAGGGGACTGGAAGATCTACTGGCGAATCGCCTCGACCTCAAGATGGATTTTCACGTCGTCGCCAACCAGGATGCCGCCGGTTTCGAGCGCGACATTCCAGTTGAGCCCAAAGTCCTTGCGGTTGATCTTGGTATCGCCTTCGAAACCGGCAACCGTCGAACCCCAGGGAGTCACGCCGCTGCCCGTTTTCTCGGCTTTGATCTCGACTTCCCGGGTGATGTTCTGGATGGTCAGATTGCCGATCAGGGTGAACTCATCTCCCTTGCCGGGAACGATGCGCGTGCTGACGAACTTGAGGACCGGGTACTCGGCGGCGTTGAAGAAATCGGGGGATTTCAGGTGAGTGTCGCGACCCTCGTCACGCGTGGTGATCGACTCGACGTTGATGTTGACCTCTACGCTGGAGTTGGCGAAATCGTTCTCGTCGATTGTGATCTGTCCCGAGACGTCGGGGAAACTGCCCTTCACCGTCGAAATCATCATATGCTTCACCGAGAATTCGGCCAGTGAATGGGACGCATCGATTGACCAGACTGATGTGCCTGTGGCGGTGTTCGCGGACATTGTTCTCTCCCTCGAATCTGCTCGTGGCCACGCGGTGCTTCGAGCAGAAAACTAATGGTTGCGTAGTGACTTACTCACTGTGAGTAGGCTAACAAAAGGCGCTAGTGATTGTCAAGGCACTTACAAAGCATTAGAATGTGCGCATGAAGGATAAACTTGCCATTTCCGCGTCATTCTGTCCCCGGTATCACCACGCCATCGAACTCATTGGCCGCCGGTGGACGGGCGCCATCCTGCGGGAGATCTATGGCGGGACGCATCGTTTCTCCGATATCGCCGCGTCCGTGCCTGGATTGAGCGACCGGTTGCTTTCAGAACGACTGAAGGAACTGGAAGTGGAAGGCATCGTGACTAGAACGGTCTATCCGGACACCCCGGTGCGGATCGAGTACTGCCTGACCGAGAAGGGTCACGATCTTGGCCGTGTCATGGACGAGATCGCGACCTGGGCCAGCCGCTGGCTCGATGAGTTTCCGCCCGAAGCGTGCGATCACCTCGCCGCGGCGATCCAGTCGGAAGAGGCGCCGTAGAGGCGAGGGCGCACGCTGTGCGCCCCTACGCCAATCGCCATGCACCAGCGCTATCGATGGCGCGTATCGACGCGCTAGATCACGGTCAATGCCGGCAGAATCAGTGGTCTGGTTTTCGACTTGCGATAGAGTGAGCGTCCGACAACCTCCCGCGCTCTGCGCGCCAGGAAGCCATATTCCGCCGTCCCCTTCGGTTGCCGCTCCAGCGCCCGTTTGAGCTCGGCGGCGGCGGCATCGAGTGCCTGCCGGTCGATCTCCCGGTCGAGCTGTTTTCCGGTCAGGTCCGGACCGGCGATCAATTCGCTCGTATCGCTGCGGACGACCAGGGTGACGATGACGATGCCCTGGTCCTCGAGTGTCTCCGGGTCCCGGATGACGAATCGTCCGGCGGCCCGATCGCCAAGCCGGTCGACCAGAATCGAGCCCGACTTGACCCGACGCGGTTGCGTCACCCGGTTCTGGGTGAACTCCAGAACGCCACCGATCTCCGGGAAGAAGACGCGATCGGCGGATATTCCCGCTTTCTGTGCCAGTTCGCGATAGAGGGTCATGTGCCGGTACTCACCATGAATCGGCACGACGAAGCGGGGTTTGGTCAGGGCGATCATCTTGCTCAGCTCGTCGCGGCCGGCGTGCCCTGACACATGGACGCCGCGATCGATCGCGCTATAAACGACGGTCGCGCCCCGGCGGAAGAGATTGTCGATCGTGCGGGAAACGGTTTCCTCGTTGCCCGGCACCGGGGTGGCAGAGACGATGACCACATCCCCTTGGGAGACTCTGATCTTGGGGTGCTCGTTCATGGCGATCCGTGAAAGAGCGGCCGCCGGTTCACCCTGACTGCCGGTGACCACCAGCAGGCGGCGGCTGGGCGGCAGCTTCATCGCGCTTTCCAGATCGACCAGCAATCCTGGCTTGGGTTTCAGATACTCCAGCTCTTTCGCCACATTGGCGCTCTGCTCCATGCTGCGCCCGGAAACGGCAACGACCCGGCCATTCGCCTCGGCGGCATCGAGCGCCATCTTCAGGCGGCTGATGTTCGACGCAAAACTGGCCAGGATGACCTGTCCTTTGGCCGTCTTGACCACATTCAGAATCTTTTCGTAGACGACCCGCTCCGACGGCGTCGATCCTTCGCTTTCGACCCGGACCGTGTCCGACATCAGCACCAGCACGCCATCGTTGCCGATCCGCTCCAGCCGTCGTTCGTCGGTTGGCCGGCCCATCACCGGCGTGGGGTCGAACTTGAAGTCGGCGGTATCGAGCACGGTGCCGATAGGCGTGTGAATGGCGATGGCGTTGGTGTCCGGAATGGAATGGGTGACATGGACGAATTCCGCGGCAAGCTTGCCGAACTGGACACGCTGCCCGTCGGCAACCACCTTCAGGTCGACCATCTTTTCGCAGCGGTGCTCGCGAATTTTGGCGTCGATCAACCCGATCGCCAGTGGTGACCCATACACCGGGATCTTGCGTTTGGTGTTGAGCTGGTGCAGCACGAATGGCAGCCCACCGATATGGTCTTCGTGCCCGTGGGTGATGAGAATGGCCTTGAGATTGTTGATGCGTTCCCGGACATAGGAGACATCGGGGACGATCAGATCGATGGCGTGCTGATCCTCTTCCGGGAACTTGCCGCCTGCGTCGAGCAGAACGAGCTCATTCTCGTACTCGACGACGGTGGCATTCTTGCCGACTTCGCCGACACCACCCATCGGGATGATGCGCACCTTGCCACGAGGTCCGTCCGACGCGGCGGGTTGCTGGCCTCGCTGACCGGTCTGACGGCGAGGCTGGTTCTTAGGAGCCGGCCGGGGTTTGCTGGTTTCTGGAGAGGGTTGTCCGCTCCCGGCTGCGGGACGCTGGGTGGTTTCCGGGGATTGTGGGGTTTCGGTTGACGGCTTGCGGCGTCTTCGATTGCGCCGCGAAGTGCGCCGGGCTTCTTCCGACGACTGATCCATATGCATTGTTCCTTGTGATCGTACGAGTAAACCGGGTGCACGAACCGGTTCAGAGTTGAGGCAAGTGTACTTCGTGGCCGGTCCGGGTGAGGGGATTTCGCGTGAAACCTTCAGTCGGCCGTGCGGCCACCGTCGACATAGAGCGTTTGCCCTGTGACAAAGCTGGCGGCATCGGAGCAGAGGAATACGGCGGCGCCGACGAGATCTTCCGGTGTGCCGAGCCGGCCCATGGGAATCGTGGCGGTGATCTTCTGGCGCCGCTCGTCGTCGCCGAGAAATGCCCGGGTCAAACCAGTCTCGGTGTAGGCGGGACCGAGCGCGTTGACGGTGATGCCATGCGGCGCCCACTCGGTGGCGAAGGATTTGGTCATGATCGCGATGCCGCCCTTGGTTGCCGCGTAGGGGGCGTGGTAGGGGTGCCCGAGCAGGCTGGAAACCGAGCCAATGGAGAGGATCCTGCCGTATCCGCGGGGAAGCATTTGACGTCCCGCCGCCTGTGTGGCGAAAAAGACACCGGAGAGATTCGTGTTGACTACTCTCCACCACTCTCCCGGGGTGTACTCGATCGCCGGCTTTCTGATGTTGATGCCGGCGGCATTGACCAGGATGTCGAGCTTGTCCGCCGATTCCGCAACTTCGTCGATCACCCCCTCGATGCTTTCCGGATCGGTGACGTCGATCTCCAGAGCCATGGCCGGGCGGCCATCCCGGTCGCACCGGTTGGCGGTGCGCTCGGCCGCTTCGATATCGAGGTCCGCCACCATCACCTGCGCGCCGAAATCGGCCAACCCGCAGGCGATTGCGCTGCCCAACCCGCCGCCACCGCCGATCACCAGCGCCACCTTGTCCGTCAGGTCGAAGAGATTCCGAAACTGTCCGGGGAGATGAACCGGCGTCTCCTGAACGATCGAACGAGGAGTCAGACCGTCGTTGCCGCGCACGATGCGCAGTTTGGGCCGGATGTCGTCGTCGCTGGGCATCGGCTAGCTCTTCGCCGGGCCGGGAGCCACATCGCGGCGGGGGCTCATGGCGTTGAAGGTCTCGACCCAGGCGTCTCCATCCACACTGGCGCCATGCTCGACGCCACCAGGGATGACGGCAACCTGTCCCGGACCGAGAACGACTTCCCGTCCGCCGACCGTGAAGGTGATCGTGCCGCTGATGACCAGGGTCACCTGTTCCTGGGGATGGTTATGGAGTGGAAACCGGGAGCCGGGAGCGTACCGGTATCGCACCATCGTCTGGCGCTCACCCGATACCGTTTGGCGAAAGATGCCGGGATAGACCTCTTCCTCGCTCAGGTCGTCCCAGGCATGGACAGCCGCGTTCTGCCCGCTCAAAAGACGAACCAGCCAGCGAAGAGCGCCAGTGCGAGAAGGAAGAAGAAGATGCTGGCGATACCGCCACTCGTCACCAGATAGAGGATGAGCGCCAGGGCAAGCAGAGCCACCAGGATGCCGAGATAGATCCACTGCGGGCTGGAAAAGGAGCCTTCTTCTTCATACGCGACCGTGCGGCTGGAGAAGGGCGCCTGGGTTCGCAGGTCTTCGCCTGAGATGACTTGTCGTGCCTTGTATGCCCGGGCCCGGGACTCGTCGATGGGAGATCGGCCCATGTCACACCTCGTGCAATTCTCCCGCTGCGCGGGATGTGCCGGATTGATTGGATGGTCCGGCGGAGGTCGGTACAGGAATGGCGAAGAAGGTCTTCCAGATGGCGATCATGCCGATCTTCACGACACCGGCCACGATCAGGAGCATGCCGGTCAGCGTGGCGACAGCGCCAAGATCGAACAGCACGGCGAGGAGCGCTACCACGACTCCCAGCGCGGTCATTCCATAGGAAATGGTGCTTGCCAGTTTCACCGGGCGGCGCCTTTCAGGGCGAGGGTTGCACGTCTCACCGGCCTGCCGGTTGTTGGAGTTCATCCTACCGGTTCACACCGTTGCGTTGCAAACCAGATGAACCAGATACCGGCGCTACCGACCCCCGACGCGTCGTGCTGTCGAGACCTCGGTCTGAAATCTCCGGTACTGCTCGTCATAGAAACCGCGAAGCTGAAGCGATGGTTCGACGACCTCGCTCTCAGATCGCCAGGCGGCGGTGTCGACCGGATGTCCGGTGGCGATAAATGCCGCCATCGCCGCACCTCGTCCGATGGGTTCGGCGTGCGTATCGACCAGCACGGGCCGGCCAAGAACGTCGGCCAGGAGCTGGCGGAACGCCGGTGCGCGGACGCCAGCGCCTGAAAAGTGGACCGGTTCGCCGGCCGGCGAACCACCGATATCGAGCGACCAGCGAGCCGAACAAGCCAGTCCTTCGCACATCGCCCGTGCCAGATCGGCCCGCGAGGTCCCGTCGTGGAACCCCACGAGCCGGCTGCGCGCTCGCGGATCGAGATAGTTGCCCCGCTCACCGGATGCTGACATGACCGGTACGGCCAGCGTGCCGTTCGCGCCCGGTACGGACTCGGCCACCAGCGCGTTGAGCTCCTGATAGCTGCCGCCGATCAGACCGAGTAACCAGTCCAGCGCATTCAGTCCCGACGGCGAGGAAAGCACCCGAATCCATTGTTGCCTGTTGGCGGTTGTCAAGATCGTGCCGCCCGGTTCGGCGCCGGTGTCGGGCCGGTGGATGGTCGTCGCGCACTGCAGCACCGGACCGAGATGAATCTGGGCGAAACCGTCGATTGCGGCGTCCGAAGCAAGCATTGCTGCCGCGATACTGTGTGATCCGCAGTACAGGATGCAGTCGGCGGACGTCAGATCGCGCATCTGTCGCCAGTCGGGACCAAACTCGAGGGGATGCGGACCTGGGTCGACCGGCGGCAGGAGATGCCTCAGATGGCGAAGCCTGAGCAGATCGATCAGCTCTTCATCGTATGCGGCGTGGTATGGGTCGAGCACGGGAAGGAGTGAAAGGGGAGCCGGCAAACCAGCCTTCCCCGTCAAGGCGTGGGCGAGCGAGCCGAGCGGCGTTGTGGCCAGTGTGGCGCGATCGGCGATATCCGGATCAGCGTCGACCGCGGCTCTGAGCAACGCCACGGGAGAACCGGGCCAGATCGTGCTGCCCGAGGCCCGGAACGCGGCAGCGGCAATACCCTGCTCGATCCACTGCTCGACCACCGGCACCGCCCGCAAGTCGGTTTCCGCGACAAGGGGGTGAACCGTGCCGCCGTCGCTGCCAACCAAAGCCAGACCATCATTCCCGCCGGTCAGACTGAGCAGTTCGGGCGTCACGCCGCTGATCGTCACGCATTCGGCGAGCGCTGACAGCAGCGCCTCTCGCACGGCGCCGGCGTCGATTTCCGCCTGGCCAGGCGATGGATGTTGCAGGGCGACTTGACGCACAGAGGAGGCAAGGTGCGTTCCGGCTCGGTCGAACTGGTTGAGCCGCAAAGCGGGGAGGGCGATTTCGATGGTGATCGCAGTCGTCATGAGTGCCAGAGAGATGGTTGAGTTGCCGGACGGCAACGCCCCGATTGACGTGCCGTCACCCAGCGATGATACTTTGCGGGTTGACACCGCTCGCCGGTGTCGTTCCGTGTGCGCGTCACGCGGGCATTTCTTCTGAGTATTGCATGAGTGATTATCCGTCGAGGAGCTACGCGTGGTTAAGCTGAGACTGAAGAGAATGGGCGCCAAGCAGCGACCGAGCTATCGCATCGTTGCGGCAGAGAGCAGCTCGCCGCGAGATGGCCGGTTTATCGAGCAGGTCGGTTTTTACGATCCGCTGACCGATCCGGCAACCGTCACGCTCAATGAGGATCGCGTTCGCCACTGGCTCAGCGTTGGCGCACAGCCGTCGGACACGGTTCGCAGCATTCTGCGCCGGCAGGGCATCATCGAAGACACCGGTTCGCCCTATCCGGCCAAGACCGCCACAGCGTAATGTCGGAAACGGTGGCACCTGCGGAGCAACTGGGCGAGCTCGTTCGCTTCATGGCGACCCAGCTCGTGGAAAATGCTGACGATATCGACATCTCCGTCGACGATCGCGGCAGTTCAGTGCACATCATGCTGCGTGTTCCTGAGGCGGAAATGGGCCGGGTCATCGGCCGGCAGGGACGTATTGCCAAGGCAATGCGCACCGTCGTGATGATCGCCGGTTCCCGGCAGAATGTTCGTGCCAGCCTCGACATCGACGGGTAGCGGCCCCACGCGGCCCGCCCGTCGCCTCACGCCGGCGCCGGTTTCCCGTTCGCACCGCGAACCAGGCGAGTCCCGCTATCAAACCGGCCGGCCGGCGAAGTTCGCGCTATCTCATCATCCACAGCCACTGATCGAAACAGCCGGTCCGGCTCCTGAAACACCGCCCTCGGACGTGAAACTGGTGGTCGGCGTGGTCGTCGGCGTCCATGGCGTCGACGGCGAAATGAAGATCCGGCCGCTCACGGACAACCCGGCCCAGTTCGAGATGCTGAAAGAGGGCTTCTTTGGGTCCGAGGAAAAACCCCGGCGCATTCGCGGTGTTCGTTTCCATGGCGGAAATGTGTTGGTCCGGGTGGCTGGCGTCGTCACCCGGGAGGATGCCGCCGCATTCCGGGGCTACGAGTTGCGCGTCAGAACCTCCCAGCTCGAGCCGCTGGAAGAGGGGGAATTCTTCCTCTACCAGGTGATCGGCCTGACGGCGTTCGATGAGCATGGCGCCGAAGTGGGCAAAGTCGTCGACCTGATCGAAACGGGATCGACCGACGTTTTCGCCATCGCGCCGGTCGGTGGCGGTCAGCAGATTCTCCTGGCCAACCTGCCGGACGTGGTGCTGGCGATCGAGCCAGTCCACAACCGCATCATTGTCCGGATTCCCGCATTCTACGAGTGATTCCCAACCGGCTCACCCAGGTCGCGTAGCAGCCGGGACATGAGCGTGGCCGACCGCTTGCCGACTTCGTCAACCGGAAAATCGGAGAAGTCGGTGAGGTCGGATGATGCGTGCAGCTCGTTGTTCGAAATGTCCTTGATCGTGATGAAGGGCGTTCGGTTCAGACTGCAGATTTTGGCGATGGCCGCGGCTTCCATGTCTTCGCAGAGGGTGCCATGCTGCTGATGGATGGCGTTGATCCGGTCCGCGTGCTGCGTCCAGACGTCGGCCGATCCGACAGAGCCGATTACGACCGAGACTGACCGCCCGGACGAGGGCCAGGGCGGCAGCTCCGAATGTTGAGCGGCCAGTTCGGCTCGGGCGACCAGGTCGGGATCGCTTGGCACGCCATATTGATCGTCGGCGTGGGCGATATCGGCTCCCGATTCATACGTGAATCCGACATACCGTTCCGAGCCATCGGGCTGGATCTGAATGTTGAAATGAGGCACGCTCCGATCGCCGATCACGACGTCGCCGGCGTGAAGCCCTGATGTGTGAGCGCCGGCGCAGCCGAAGTTGCCGACGATCGCCGGGTTCCAGGTCGAAATCAGCCACTGCGTCGCGGCCGCAGACTGGACCATACCGATACCCGAAAGCACGATTAAACTGTCGGTCGCGCCGAACCGGCAGCGCCAGACGGTGTAGGGCGATTCCCTGCAGATTTCCGTGGTTTCATCCGCCAGCTCGAGAAGGTGCCTGGCTTCTGAGTACATCGCCACGACAATGCCAGCCGCGACTGGCGTGACCCCGGCCAGCAGTTGCATCACCACCTCACCTGACCAGCGCGATGACGATGCTGGTCAACAGAATACCCAGCACTGCTGCCGAGGCGAGCGCAAATCGCCGCTCGCCCAGCTTGTGAAACACGAGCGCCAGACGAAGAACGGTGACCACTGGCGTGAGGATCAACAGCAGAAACGCCAAATCGAGAACCGCCATCGGCTCGCCATCCAGAAGCTCGCCGGGGAGTTGGTCGATCGGCGTGACGCGGTGGGAGAATTCTCCACCCGAGATCTCGACCGCCAGGTAGCCGGCGACGAAGAGCGCCGCAGCAATGAGGAAGCCGATGCGCAAGGTCTGCATGGCGACCCGGTAGAGTTCGGGGGATTGCTCGTCGAGTCCGTCGAGCATGGGTTCCTGTGCGTGATCGGTCATCAGTCCTGTCCCGGCAGCGAGAT
>JAHBVL010000002.1 GCA_019637585.1 Thermomicrobiales bacterium
GGTGATCGTCGACCTGGAGGCAGTAGGTCAGATCGATCCCCAGCTCGGTGAACAGCTCCCGGTATGGCCCGAAGTCACTGCCGACAGCGCCGACCAGCCAGGATGAGGAACCGAGCAGCGCCAGACTGTAGGAGACATTCCCGGCGATGCCGCCCCGTTGCCGCTTCAGCGAATCGACGAGAAAACTGAGCGAGATGACGTGGGTCTTTTCGGGAATGATGTGATCACCGAACGAGCCACCGAAGGACATGATGTAGTCATAGGCGATCGAGCCGCTCACAGCTACTTCAGGTTGCGCCACCGGGAATTCCTTTGTACCAGACGGTCAAAACCACCGCGCGGCTGCGCAGTGGTCGAGCAAACTGGATCATACCACGCGGCCCATTGTGCTTCGCAAATAGTACGTGCGCCGAGCGCTCCGATTCACACACGCTTCAGCCGGATTCTGACGTGGTGATTGCCGACTTCGATCTGGTCGACGAACGACCCGTCGGCGTCGATCGCGCCGCCCGGACCTTCGACGCTTGCCGGCTCGACCTGATCGGAAGCGCCGGTGATCGCGGTCCCTGCGATCGCTTCGGCCAGCGTTTCGTTCTGGACGTAGTCAGTCGCTGACTCGATCGCCGCATGAATCTCCGGATCGGCGAGATAGCCGATGGAGATGCGGTCCTCGATCTGATATCCGGCCGACCGTCGGGCGTCCTGCACACCGCGGACGAAATCGCGAACGAGTCCTTCCGAGATCAGCTCAGGCGTCAGCGATGTATCGAGAACCAGGGTGCTGTTGGCCCCCTCCGCCGCGGCGAAGCCGGGCCGCTTGCGCATGTCGACCAGGATCTCGCCCGGTTGAAGAGCGATCTCCTCCCCGGATTCCAGCGTCAGGCGGACGGCTTCCCCGGCACTGGCCGTAGCGGCAACAGCCGCCGCGTCGGCCTGGTTCAGGGCGGCGCGGATGCCATTGACCAGCTTGCCGTACTTGGGACCTAGGACGCTCAGGTTTGGCCGGACCTCCCAGGAGACGACCTCGCCAAGCTCGGTCAGCGGTTCGAGGGCTTTGACATTGAGCTCGTCGAGAACGAGGTCCTGCAGCCTGGTTGCGGCGTCGAAGAAGGCGCTGTCTCTGGCGTAGAGACGAATGCGGGGCAGCGGCTGCCGGACTTTGACATTGGCTTCGGACCGGGCAGACCGGCCCAGCGCAACGACTTCCAGAACGGCATCCATGTCCCGCGAGAGGGCTTCGTCGATCGCTGCGGGGTCGGCGTTCGGATAGTCAGTCAAATGGATGGAGAGAGGAGCTTCTGAATCGACCGACCGAACCAGGTTCTGGTACATCGCTTCGGTCAGAAATGGCATGAACGGCGCCAACAAGCGAGCAAGGGTCGTCAGCACCTCGTGGAGGGTGTGATAGGCGGCCAGCTTGTCGTCATCGGCATCCGATTTCCAGAAGCGTCTCCGGTTGCGGCGGATGTACCAGTTGGACAGTTCCTCGACCACGAACCGCTCGAGTGCCTGCGCAGCGGCGTCGGGTTCGTACCGTTCCAGTTCGGTGCGGACCGTCGTGGTCACCTGGTGCAGGCGAGAGATGATCCAGCGGTCGAGCAATGCGCGTGAGGCGAGCTCTGGCGCGGTGCTGCCATACGGGTCAAAACCGTCGATGCGGGCATAGGTGACGAAAAAGGCGTAGGAGTTCCAGAGCGGCAGCACGAAGCGGCGCCGAACCTCGTCCAGGGCCCCAAAACCGAAGTTGAGGTTGTGGCTGGGATTGACCGATGTATAGAGCCAGCGCATCACATCGACGCCGGCGACATCGGCCGCGTCGTCGAACCAGATGGCGTTCCCCTTGCTCTTGTGCATTTCCTCGCCCTTCTCATCGCGCATCAGCGCATAGGAGAAGACGTTGAGGAATGCCGGCCGGTCGGTGAGCGCGGTGCTCTGGGCGATCACGGAGTAGAACCAGTTGCGGAACTGTCCTGGGAAACTCTCACTGATCAGGTCGGCCGGATACCACTTTTCCCAGTATTCGCGGTCTGATCGATAGTTCAGGGTCGAGAACGCGACGATGCCGGCGTCGAGCCAAGGATTGCCGACGTCCTTCACCCGGGAGACGGTTTCGCCGCAGGAGGAGCAGGCGATTTTCACATTGTCGACCCACGGGCGATGGGGCGAATGTCCGTCGAATGCGTCCCACCCCTCGACTGCCCGCTCTTTCAGCTCGGTTTCGCTGCCGATCACGTCGAACGACCCGCATGACTGGCATTCGTAGATCGGCAGCGCCAGACCCCAGTAGCGCTTCTTGGAGATCATCCAGTCGTCCATGTGAGCCAGCCAGTCGAGCTCCCGTTCCTTGCCGAAAGAGGGGAACCAGTTGGTTTCGCGGGTCACCCGCATCATTGGCTCGCGGAGCTTGTCCATCGAGATGAACCACTCGTCGACCAGCCGGAAGACCAGATCGGTGCCGCATCGCCAGCAGACCGGATAGCGATGG
Source organism: Thermomicrobiales bacterium (assembly GCA_019637585.1). Lineage (GTDB taxonomy): Bacteria > Chloroflexota > Chloroflexia > Thermomicrobiales > UBA6265 > JAHBVL01. The sequence goes on from JAHBVL010000002.1 coordinate 2,486, forward strand.
GAGTACTGCTCGCCCCGGTAGAGGAAGTCGCGCTCTTGCAGGTTGCGCATGATTGGCGTGGCGACTTCGTGGACATACGATCCGCTCAGCCATTCGAACCCCTCGACGTAGACGCCGAACTCATTGATCGGCGCCACGACATCGAGATCGTTCTCTTTGGAGAGCGCGAAGTCCTCCTTGCCGCAACCGGGAGCGATATGGACGATGCCGGTTCCCTCAGTGGCTCCCACGTCTTTCCATGGAATGACCCGGTGCCGGACGCCGGCATTGGCCGGGAGGTCGTCGAACGGTCCCGTGTAGACCCAGTCGAGCAACTCGCTGCCGGTTTTGGTTGCCACGACCTCGTGCTCGCCCCGGATGGCGTTGGGAATGGCGTCCTGGGCCAGCCAGAACGTTTTCTCGCCCTGCTTGACGGCGGCGTAGGTCAGCTCGGGGTGGACCGCGGCGGCGACGTTCGCCGCCAGTGTCCAGGGAGTGGTGGTCCAGACCAGCAGGTGCTCGCCGGGACGGTCGACCAGGGGCAGCGCCGCGAAAACGGAGAGGTGGGTGCGTTGCTGGTATCCCTCGGTGACGATTTCATGCTCGGAGATGCCGGTGCCGCAGCGCGGACACCAGGGCATGACGTCGTGTCCCTTGTAGACCCATCCCCGCTCATGGCATGTCTTCAGAAAGTGCCAGATGGTGTAGTTGTTCTCGTCCGACATGGTGAAGTAGGAGTTGTCCCAGTCCATCCAGTAGCCGAGACGAATCGATTGATCGGTGATCCGCTGCGAGTACTTCCAGACTCGCTCCTTGCATCGATTGACGAACTCGCCGATGCCGTACGACTCGATATCCCGTTTGCTCTTGAGACCAAGCTCCTTTTCGACCTCGACCTCAACCCAGAGTCCCTGGCAGTCGAAACCGTTCTGGAAGCGCTGATCCTTGCCCAGCATGGCGTGATAGCGCTGGAAGAGGTCCTTGTAGGTGCGTCCCCAGCCGTGATGCACGCCCATCGGGTTATTGGCGGTGATGGGACCGTCGATGAAGGAGAAGGTCTCCTCGGCGCCGCGGTTGCGGGTGAGGTACTTCTCGATGATCCCTTCCTGCTGCCACCAGTCGAGGAGCGAGCGTTCAAGCTCGGGAAAGTCCGTCTTCGTCGAAACCTCTTGCAGCGGAGACATCCGATTCCCTTTCGCCGTGCCACGTCTGAACAACAAAAAACGCCCGTCCTCACAAGAGGACGAGCGAAGCCCGCGGTACCACCTCAATTGGCGCACTCTTACGCAAAAGCGCGCCCAACTCTGGCTGCCGCGCTAACGGGCGGCTCCCGGTTCCGACTACTGTGCGATGTGCAGTTCGAAGAACGGCTCCGGAAGGATCATTCGCAATGCCTTTGTCCTGCCTTGCACCTGGTGCAGGATCGCTGCTGCTCTGCGCTTGCGAACGCTGTTTCCATCTCAGCCATTGCCGAGTTATCGACCCGCGAGATTACCACGCGGGGCGGGGGGACGGCTAGACGGGGAGACGGGGAGACGGGGAGACGGCTAGACGGGGAGACGGGAAGACGGCGAGGCGGCGGTGATTCATCTACGTAGAATCCGGCCCCGTGCCGGAGGCGGTTCCTATTTGGCCAGGCGGGCATAGCCCTTTTCGGCCAGGACCGTCATGACACGGTCGGGGCGGTTGGAGATGATGCCGTCGACGCCTGAGTTCAGGACGCGGCGAATGTCGCCTGGTTCGTCGACCGTCCAGACGTTGACGCGCAGTCCCGCCAGATGGCAGACCGTAACGATCAGCTTGGTGCACATCATGTGATAGATCATCACCTCGCTGGAGCCGCACCATTTCGCTTGCAGGGGAAGGGTGAGTGCTTGTGCCGCGGAGAGGATGGCGCCTCCGACGCGTTGGGCGGGGCGGCCCGGCAGCTTCGTGATCGAGTGTCCTCGGGAGAGTCCCACCTTCATCGATGGATAGGTTCGCTTCAGCTCACGCAGGGTTCGGGCGAAAACGCCACAGGCCGACATCCTGCGGCCCTGGGGCGACGATCCAATCGCCCGAATCAGGGCGCCCGAGAAATGCCGTCCCTTGATGTCGAGGAGAAGTGGAAAGTCGTCGCTGCTCATTTCCACGGCTTCGTCCAGCGTCAGCACGCCGGAGAGCACGACCTTGAGCTGGTCGAGGGTGAGCTCGCGCGTTTCCCGCGTCGCTCCGTCGACGATGAGCGAGGCGTCGTGCGTGAGGATCAGGATTTCATCGAGCGCAATGAGGATATCGACCTCGATGCGGTCGACCCCCAGCTCCATCGCCTTGCGCAGCGATGCCGCGCTGTTGTGAGGAAAGAAGCCACCCGCTCCCGCATGCCCGATGACTTCGATCGGTCGCCCGTGTGGCCGCATCAGACTGTCCGCTTGCGTCGCATTCGCTGGTAGATGCTGGTCAGCACCACCAGATAGCTGGTGCCGAGGAGATAGGAAGCGACGACATCGCTGAACCAGTGATGACCGAGATAGATGCGACTCGGTCCGACCAGCGCAATCATGCTGGCCAGGCCACCAACAATGGCTTTGCGCAGGAGGCCGATCTTGATGTGGCAATGCGCCAGGTAGGCGAGGAAGCCGTACACCCCGGTATAGATGATGACGTGTCCGCTGGGGAAGCTCGATCCTGAAATGCGCGCTTCGGAAACGCGGAAACCGTCGTTGGTCGGCCGGGGGCGCTTCATGATCCGTTTGACCAGTCCCGAAATGCCGCCGGTGCCCCAGCCAGCCAGCTGAAAAATGGCTTCGAGCGGTTTTCCGGCCGCCAGCATCGCCAGCGGCAGCGCCCAGGGGATGATCCGGCTCTGCGGCGGAAACCCGGGCCAGGAAACGGTGTGCATCACCTTGTCGAAGGTCGGGTCCTCGATGGTCTGTAGCTTCCGTGTGATGCGGGCATCGAGCTCACTCGTTTTGCCACTTCTGACGCGAGTGGCCAGAACGCCAAAGGTGGTGAGTGCTCCGCCGAGATATGCGGCTTTTGCCAGTTTGCTCATGCAGCGTTGCGCTCCCAAAACATCCACGTTGTGGCGGTGGTCACAGAAACTGAGCCCACTGCCATAGCCAGTCGAGGATGATACACGGCGTTCTGATCATCGAAACGGAGAGCTGAGGCGATACACTTATGGACGATGGATCGGGCGCTCGCCGGGCGCTCCGAAAGCCACTCGGGCCGACTACGCGGAATGTGCGTTCCCAATGCAGGCATCGATCGAGATACGCCATAACACCGACGGCCAGACGCCGCTTCAGCGGTATCTGGCGCCGATCGCGGCCGCGATCGCCGTAGGCGTCTTCCTGGCGATTCCAATGCCTCTCTCGCAAAAAGCGCATGCGTTCCTGCACGGCATCTGTGCGCAGCGCCCGAGTCACACACTGGCGTTTGGCGACGGACTTCTCCCCTTCGATGCCCGTATGACCGGGATCTACACCGGTTTTCTGGCGGCCATGATCGTCCTGATCGCCACTGGCCGGCACCGCCACGCCGGGTTGCCATCGATCGGCGCTGGGTTGGTTCTTCTGGCGATGGTGGGAACCATGGCCGTCGACGGATTCAACTCTCTCTTCACCGATGCTGGTTTGGCGACGCCCTACGCGCCGGACAACCGGCTGCGGGTGCTCACCGGCGCCGCGGCAGGAATCGGGCTGGCCACGATTCTGACGATGCTGATGGGGATGACCCTCTGGCGGCGTCCGCAGGTACGGAAGCGAGTTGTATCGCGCTGGTGGGAGCCGATGGCGCTGTTCGTCGCGACGCTGCCGCTGATCGCGCTTCTGGCAACCGGCTGGAGTCCGCTTCTCGCGCCGCTGACGCTGGTGTTGGTGGCTTCAGCTGTGCTGGCCTTCTCGGGGCTGGCCATGGTCACCGCTTTGCTGCTGACCAACAAGGAAAACCGGTTCGAGCGAGCCGGTGAGGTACAGGGATACGCGGTGATTGGCGGCATGCTCGGCATCGCGGCTATCGGGATCCTCGCGGCGGGCCGGTTTGCGTTCGAAGCCTGGACAAATGCGCCGCCGCTGACCTGAGCTTCCGGGTTCCTGTGATAGACTCGCAGCGGTCTTCCGACTGAGGCAAACCCCTTGCCCGGCTTATCGTCTTCCGCGAACGGTCTCCTGAATTCATGCGCATCATTCGAGACAAGGATTACGTCGCCGAACGCCAGAAGCGGGCGAAACTCTCCGCGATTTTCGGTTTCCTTGCCCTGGCCGGCACATTTCCCGTTGCCTTTCTCATGCAGGGAAATTCCGCGGTCGTCGCGGCCACATATATCCTGCTGCTCGGTGGTTTCGTGCTCTTCAACCGGGGGATGCGAGGGGTCAGCACCTGGAGTCACAACGCGCGCCACGCCCGGCAGGACATGGCGCTCGACGCACACCTCGACTCTCTCTCGGAGCGCCACACGCTGATCCACTATGCCGGGCTCGAGGGTGGCATGGTCGATCACGTCATGGTCGTTCCGGGTGGTGTGGTTGTGCTCACGACAACCGACTTTCCGGGAGAGGCGAAGTGCGTCAACGACCGGTGGCAGCGAGGTGGGCCGATGCTGTCGCGGATGTTCTCCTTCAGCGGACCGCAGCTGGGGAACCCGTCGGTCGCGGCCGACAAGGAATTCGCCATCGTCGAGCGCACGCTGGAAGGCGCCGGTCATGATGTCGATATCTATACGGCGATTGTGTTCACTGCCAGCACCGCCGACCTGGAGGTCGACGGCTGCAGTCATCCGGTCATGCCGGTCGACGAGCTTTCGGCGTTCATCCGCGATATCGAGGCTGATCCTGAGTTCTCCGCGAGCGAACGGGACGAAGTCATCCAGTTGCTTGGTCACACCGGCGAGGTGGAGACGGTGGTCAAGACCAGCACCCGCCGGCCGGTCAAAGTGAAAAAGCGAGCCGCTTGATGACTGGCCGCAGCTGGCCCATGTGCGGGCATCAGCGCGTGACGGCCCTCCTGTCCGGCGAGATTCGAGACCGGCGTGTCCGCCACGCATATCTCATCTCCGGCCCGCCCATGATTGGCAAAACGACGCTGGCGAATGCCTTCGCCGCGGCGTTGATCTGTGGTGAGTCGGAAGCTGATGGTGCAGCGTGCGGCGAGTGTGAGGATTGCCGCCGGGCCGCGCGAGGCACGCACCCTGATATCCAGCGCTTCTCGCTCGAAACGCAGCGGCAACAGTCGAAGGATCGCGCCAGCAGTGATTCCCTGACGGTTGATACCGTCAGGGAGATCGCCTCGGTTTCGGCGCTGAGAGCCTATTCCTCCCGCTTTCGGGTGATCATCCTGGAAGACGCCGATGCGCTGACAGACGTGGCCCAGGAAGCGCTGCTCAAGACGCTGGAGGAACCGCCTCCCCAGCTGGTGTTGCTGCTGGTGGCGAGTCGTGCTGATTCGCTGCTGCCCACGATCAGGTCCCGGTGTGAGCTGATAGCGCTCAGCCCTGTCCCAATGGTCGTGCTGGCTGAGTGCCTGATTGGCGCGGGTCTATCTGGTGATGACGCGGCGAAGCTTGCCGAGATCTCGCTGGGCCGGCCGGGTTGGGCGTTTCGCGCAATCGAAGACAACACGCTGATTCAGGAGCGTGCCGACGCCCAGGACCGAATCAGCGAGTGGGTGGAAGCGACGCCGTTCGACCGGATCGTGCGGGCATTCGAGCTGGCCAACGACTTCTCCCGCTCGCGGGAATCGGTTTTTTCCGAGCTTGGATCGGCCGCCGAATACTGGCGAACAGTTATGATGAACGCAGCGAATGCTGCCGGCGGTGGCGCCGATACGGCGACGCTCGGCGAGAGTTATCGCGCGCTGCTCTCTGTAGCGCAGTGTGTCAATGATCTGGAACGAAATGTTCGGCCTCGGCTGGCGCTCGAGGCAATGGTGATGCAATGGCCAGCAACTTCTCCGGCGGCGGTCTCGCCCCGGTAGACAGCTCAGTCCCGGTGCAATTCCCCCGGGACCTCGACGAAATGCGATCCCTCGCCCGGGAGCGATTCAAGGAACGAATCGCCCACGGCGGGTTGGGTAGTGGATGCGAATGCCACGACAGTCCCGTCGCGACCGCCGAACAGACCGGCGGCGACGATCTGATGCCCTGTGTGGCCGGGGTGCGGTTCATCGACTCCGGTCAGGTCTACTACTACGACGCCGGACCGGCCCAGGTCGCGCTCAACGACTGGGTCGTCGTCGAGACATCGCGAGGCAAGGAAGCGGCGAAAGTCGTTATCGCGCCAACAAATGTGGCCATGAGTCAGATCAACGGCGAGCTCAAGCCGATCGAACGGGTCATGACTGCGGATGACGTGGCCACCATGGAGCGGATGCGACGCGAGTCGGCCAATGCGGTACGTGTGTTCAATGCCCGCATACGGCACCACCACCTGCCGATGAAGCCCATCAGCGCCGAGTACAGTTTCGACGGTTCATCAGTGATTCTGAATTACTCCTCGTCGGATCGCGTCGACTACCGAGACCTGGCCAGGGATCTGGCGGCCCAGCTCAAGTGCCGGGTCGAGCTCCGGCAAGTCGGCCCGCGTGACGAGGCCCGGCTGCTCGGCGGCGTGGGGCGGTGTGGCCGGACACTGTGCTGTTCGACCTGGCTGCCGATGTTCCCCGAAGTGAACATGGGGATGGCCAAAGTGCAGGACTTGTCCCTCAATCCGGGCAAGGTTTCCGGCGTTTGCGGCCGGCTTCTCTGCTGCCTGTCATACGAGAACGAGCAGTACCGCCAGATGAAGGCGATCATGCCCAAGCTCGGACAGGACGTTCAGACACCGCGCGGCGACGGAACGGTTATCTCCCTCCAGATTCTGAAGGATCTGGTCACGATCCGGCTCGCAGATGAAGGAGTCGACGCCCAGTTCACCGCGGCGGAGCTTGGATTCGAAGCGCCCGGTATGAAGCGGCCCAAAGTGGTTGCTGTGGCAACGGAGCCAGAAACACCCGCCGAGACCACGGTATTGCCCGACGCCGGGGAGGTGGTTGACGCTGCGGCGGACGAGGAAGCTGCTGGCGAAGGCGAACAGCCGTCAGGCAACCGGAAGCGTCGCCGCCGCCGGCGTGGGCGCGGTGGACCCAAGAAGACCGAGTAAATTTTCCCGGAACCCCGGATACTATCGAGTAAAGGTCATCATACGGTCAGATTTGACCAGGGGGATGGAATGAACGTCGTTGGAGTTTCGCAAAAGCGTCAGGATTCTCCCCGAAAGCTCACCGGCATCGAGAAGTTTGCCGGCGATCTGCGCTTTCCGGGCATGCTCTTTGCCAGACCGGTGGGCAGCCCGTCCTCACATGCACAGATCGACAGTATCGATGCGTCCGCTGCGCTCGAGATTCCGGGTGTCGTTGCCGTCCTGACCGCGGACGACCTGCCGATCGCCCGGGATGCCAACGGCAACCCCTACAAAACACCGATCGCGCAGGGAGAAGCGCTCTGGGCCGGTCAGATCGTGGCGCTGGTGCTGGCCGAGACGGAAGCGGCTGCCGAGGATGGCGCGCTTGCCGTGGTGGTGAATGACTCCCCATTGCCAGTGGTCACTTCCCTCAGCCAGGCGATGGACTTCAGCGCTCCTCCGGTGCGAGCCCATGGCACCGCCGGTGGAGACGACGAAGCGTCGATGCACAACGCGGACGCCGCGGCCAAGGACGAGTCGGAGAAGGAAACGCTGCCCCCGAATGCCACGGGGTCGACGCATTTCAAGCGAGGTGATGTTGCCGCCGGTTTCGCGGCAGCCGACGAAATCGTGGAACTGGCGATCTACTCCGACACGGTGCACCAAGGGTATCTGGAGCCTCAGGCCTGTGTGGTGAACATCGGGCCACTCGGCGATCTCGAGGTTTACACCAGCACGCAGGCGTCGTTCTACTGCCGGACCCGGGTTGCTGAGACCGTCGGTTATCCGGTCCATAAGGTGAAAGTGACGCCGATGCCAGTCGGCGGTGGGTTTGGCGGCAAATTCGTGCTGATCGAGCCGATGGTGGCTGCGGCGGCTGTGGCGGTCAACCGGCCGGTGCACCTCGTCTACACCCGGATGGAGGATTTCGTCGCCGGCAATCCGGCTCCCGAGTGCGAGATCTCGATCAAGCTGGGCGGCAAGAAAGACGGAACCATCACCGCGCTCGAAGTGCGGTCGGTGTTCGATAGTGGCGCCATCGGTTCTGCTCCGATGGAGATCGGCATGATTCTCCTCGGCGGCTACTACCGAACAGACAACCTCGACATTCGAGGTTATGCCGTGAACACCCACAAAGCGGGTGGAGGCGCGTACCGGGCGCCTGGCGCGCAGCAGGGATCATTCGCGATCGAGTCGGCTGTCGACGAGCTTTGCGCCAGACTTGGACTCGACCCCGTCGACTTCCGGATCAAGAATTGCGTCATCGAGGGAGACATGCGGCCGAATGGCCGGCCCTGGCCAGAGATTGGTCTCAAACAGGCGCTGGAAGCGCTCAGAGAGCATCCGGCTTGGGCCAACCGGGCAGAATCCCAGAAGGCAGGCAGGGGAGTCGGTGTTGCGATCGGTGGATGGCCGGGCGGCGTCGAACCAGCCACCGCGGTCTGCCGTCTCGATGCCGATGGGACATTCACCATCGTGCTCGGCTCATCAGACCTGACCGGAGGGAATACCGCGTTCGCCCAGATTGCGGCGGAAGCGCTCGATATTCCGCTGAACAAAGTCGCCGTGACCACGGGCGACACCAGCGCGGCGCCATTCGCCGGGGGCACTGGTGGATCGAAGATCACCTACACCGTTGGCCCGGCTGTGCTCAAGGCCGCGGAAGAAGCCAGGCAGCAAGTCCTCTCGATTGCGTCCGATCATCTGGAGGCGGCGGTCGAAGACCTGGAGATCGCCGATGGGGTCGTGCGGGTGAAGGGCGTGCCAGACGCGTCGATCAGCCTCAAACAGCTGGCTTCGATGAGCATGCAGGTGGCCGGGAAGTATGAACCTGTCTACGGCAAGGGCTCCACGGCGATCACCGATACGGCGCCGGGATTTGCCGTTCACCTCGTGGAAGCCCAGGTCGACGGCGATACAGGTGCAGTCGAACTCACGCGGTATGTTGCGGTGCAGGACGTCGGATTCGCCATCAACCCGGCGTTGGTCGATGGCCAGATTCGCGGCGCGGTGGCCCAGGGTATCGGGTGGGCGCTCTATGAAGGACTGGTCTTCGATGCCGATGGCCAACCGCTGAACCCGACATTCATGGACTATGCCCTGCCCAAGGCGGAGTACGTTCCGTATATCGAAACGGTCTTCGTCGAGGTCCCGTCAGTGCATGGCGCTCATGGGTCCAAGGGAGTCGGAGAGCCTCCCGCGATCCCCGGACCGGCGGCAGTGGCCAACGCGATCAGAAGCGCAACCGGCGCCCGCATCACCAAGCTGCCGATGACGGCATCGGTGGTGCTCGATGCGCTGGGTGGACCGGTTGCGACGGCGGCGGACTAGCCGTTGGTCACACGCAACGAGGTCAGTGATTCGACGATCGCCGGCGCGTACGGCGGCGATAGCTGGGATCAGCGCACCAACACCTTCCGGCGGGATATGCCGCTCTGGTGGGGCGATTGGGGCGTTTCGTCAGAGTGCGGCGCCTTGCGCGCCGTTCTGCTGAAGCGCCCCGGTCCCGAACTCGATCAGATCGACGACTTCGATGCGATGCAGATGCGGGAACCGCTCGACGGCGATCTGGCCCGTGCCCAGCACGACGATCTCGTTGCGGCATACCGCGCTCACGGTGTGGCTGTCCATCTCGTCCAGGGTGGACGCCCGGACAAGCCCAACGGCTTTTTCATCCGCGATCTGATGTTGATGACCCCGGAAGGGGCGATCGTCACCCGACCGGCATCGAACACCCGCGCCGGAGAAGAGCGATTCGTGGCCGAAGCGCTGGCGGCGGCCGGTGTGCCGGTGCTGATGTCGGTGCACGGCAGCGGCACGTTCGAAGGCGCCGATGTCTGCTGGATCGACGAGAACCTCTGCTTTGTGGCCGAAGGGTTGCGGACCAATCAGGAGGGAGCCGATCAGGTCGAGCGGATGCTGCGAGAAATCGGCGTTCGCGATGTGATTCGGGTCGGGTTGCCCTGGGGCGCGATGCACCTGGACGGTCTGCTCAATATTCTCGACCGCGACCTGGCGGTCATCTGGCCGCGACGCACACCTTTTCAGATCGTCGATACGCTGCGCAGGCGGGGATTCCGGTTTGTCGAGATTCCCGATGAGGCCGAAGCACAAGCCTGCCTGCCGATGAACTTCGTGGCGCTGGAGCCGGGCAGGATCCTGATGCCTGCTGGCGGCGACAGCGCTCGGGAGCGATACGAAGCAGCCGGAGTCGAGTGCCACACCATCGAGATCCGGGAACTGATCAAGGCAGGTGGTGGCATACACTGTATGACCGGCTTCCTCAAACGCGACGCCGCCTGACCCGCCGCTCTACCCGTTCCCGCTATGCTCGAACAACTCGTCATTCGCAATTTCGCCATCATCGACGACCTGACGGTAACGTTTGGTCCTGGTTTCAATGTGCTCACTGGTGAAACCGGCGCGGGCAAGTCGATCCTGATCGACGCGTTGGGCATGGTGCTGGGTGGACGTGCCGACGCCGATGCTGTCCGGAGCGGCGCACAGCGCGCTACCATCGATGCCGAATTCCATCTGGGCGAGGCGACGATTGCCCGTCTCGCTCCGATTCTGGATGAGCAAGGCATTGATGGTTCGGACATCCTGCTGCTCACCCGGGAGATCCAGGCGGGTGGCCGCAGCAGCGCCCGGATCAACGGCCGGCCGGTCACGGTCGGGACTCTGGGGCAGGCCGGCGAAGCGCTTGTCGATATCCACGGTCAGAGCGATCACCTCTCCCTGTTGAAGCCGAAGAAACAGCGCGAGATTCTCGACGCCTATGGCGTGGAACGACGGCTGATCGACGAGACTGCTTCGGCGGTTCGCGAATGGAAATCGACGCTGGCTCGCCTGGACGACATTCACCGGACCTCACGTGAAACGGCGCAACGGGCCGATCTCCTGACCTTCCAGTTGGGCGAAATCGATAGCGTTTCGCTGACTGCCGGAGAGGACGACGCGCTCGACCGGGAGTTCGCCCGGTTGTCGCAGGTCGATCGGCTGGTTGCCGATGTCAACCAAACGCTGACGCTTCTGGACGCGGAAGATGGCGCCGCCGGCGAACAACAGGGTGCGCTCCCTTCACTGCGGGCCGCCGACCGGTCGCTGACGGCGGTCGCCGCCATCGACGCATCTGCGGAGCAGATGGCCACGCAGCTGCGGGAAGCGCAGTTCGCCCTCGACGATGTCGTGCTGGCTTTGCGCCGGTATCTCGACACGCTGGAGGCTGATCCAGCCCGGCTCGAAATCGTGGCAGACCGGATTGCCAGAATCCGCGATCTGAAGCGGAAGTACGGGGCGACGATTGCCGACATTCTGGATTTTCGCCAGACGGTGGCGAACGAGCTGGAATCGATCACCGGCGCCGGGTTCGATGAGGAGAGTCTGCGCGCCCGAGCGAACGAGCAGGAGTCTCTCGTCCGGGAGCTGATCGCAAAACTGCATGAGGCGCGATGCGGGGCCGCGTCGCGTCTGACGGGAGATGTCCAGGGGGTGATCAGCGATCTTCAACTGGGAAGCGCCAGTTTTGGTATCGACGTCTTGCCCAGAACCGATCTGAGGAGTCCACTGGATCCCGCGGCGATCGACGAAAGCGGCGCCGATGACATCGAGTTCTCATTTGCTCCCAACGCGGGAGAGCAACCCAAGCCGCTGGCCCGCATTGCGTCGGGCGGTGAAATGGCCCGGGTGATGCTGGCGCTGAAAACGACGCTGGCCTCCGCCGATTCGATTCCTACCTACGTCTTCGACGAAGTCGATGTGGGGGTGGGAGGACGATCGGGATTCACTGTCGGTGAGAAGTTGAGCGCACTGGCGCTCGAGCGGCAGATCGTCGTGATTTCCCATCTGCCCCAGGTGGCCGGATTTGCCGACCAGCATTTTCGGATTCGCAAGGTGCTCGAAGAAGGGAGAACGCACTCGACCATCGAGCAGATCGACGGCGCCGAACGGATCGACGAGCTGGCGGCCATGTTCGACGGCGAACCGCCGTCGGCCGCCTCGCGGGCCAATGCGGTGGAGATGCTGGAACGGATTCAGGCTTTTCGTGGGCCGTAGACCGTAGACCGTAGACCGTAGTCCGTAGTCCGAGGTCCGGAGTCCGAGGTTCGGGAGCAGGTTCTTGGGCGCCCACGACCCATCACCGGTTCGGACCACGGCACCCTGAACGGACTTCTGACTTCGGACTCCGGACTTCGGACCCCGTACCCCCGACCCCGCCCGTTTATACTCAAACGCTGAATCTGAATACGTATGGAGCAATACCGATGGTCAATATGAAGATGATCCAGCAGATGCAGAATCGCATGGCGAAGATTCAGCAGGAGCTGGAGGAGACGATCGTCGAGGGAACGTCAGGTGGGGGAGTGGTGACGGCGCGGGTGACCGGGAGTCGTGAATTCTCCGGCCTCAAGATCGATCCCAGCGTGGTGGATGCGGATGATGTCGAGATGCTCGAAGACCTGATCACCGCCGCGATCCAGGACGCCATGACCAAAGCGACCGATCTCAGCAACGACAAACTTGGCGCGCTGACCGGCGGTATGAAGATTCCCGGGCTGATGTAGCGCCGGCGTCCCCCTCTATGCCGATCAACAAAGATGGACCGCTCGAATTCCGGGTGCACGATGTGCTGCGATTGCGTAAACCGCATCCCTGCGGCAGTTTCGAGTGGGAGGTCTACCGGCTCGGCGCCGATATCGGCGTCAAATGCCTTGGCTGCCAGCGCCGGGTGATGCTGCCGCGCAAGGAACTCGAACGGCGGATGAAGGTATTCGTCTCGCGGCCCGACGTGGTTGCCGAGGGGTCCGTTGCGGAAGCTGGTGAAGGGGAGTAGTGCGATTTGGCGGGAAATCCCTCGCCCCGGCCCATGTCGTTCCGACCACTCCCCTCGCCATTCCACTCCCCTGTTTTTGTCATTCCGACCCCCCTCATTTCGCCATTCCGCCCCCCTCATTTCGTCATTCCGACCGAAGCGGAGGAATCTCTCGTTCGGGTCTGGCCACGCTGCAGATAGGCGACCCGGCCTACGTCAACGAGAGGTCCCTCGACACTGCTCGGGACGACGATACGATGTGGGCGGAATGTCCCTCACCCCCGGCCCCTCTCCCGCGGTCGGGAGAGGGGGGCGGGCCCGTCGTTTCGTAGCGTCGCCATCTATGGCGCTTTCCCACCGATCGTTCAGCTCCAGTCTCCGGTGAGGAGGAGCTGCAAGAGCGCCATGCGGACGTAGACGCCGTTGTGGGCCTGCCGGAAGTAGGCGGCTCGCGGGTCGGCGTCGACGTCGGTGGTGATTTCACCGACTCTTGGCAGCGGGTGCATGAGGATCGATTTCGGTTTCATCGCGTCCATCACCGAGGCGTCGATGAGGTAGATGCCGCTCGACCGCTGATATTCCTCTTCGGTGGCGAATCGTTCACGCTGGATGCGCGTTTGATAGACGACGTCGGCTCCCGCAACCGCTGACTTCAAATCAGGCGTATCGGTGTAGGGAATACCAGCGGTATCGAGCATCTGCCGGACATCGTCGCCCATCGGCACCGCTGGTGGAGAAACGAAAACGAGCCGGCAACCAGTCGTCCGGGTGAGCAATTTGGCCAGCGACCGGGCCGTCCTGCCGAAGCGGAGATCGCCAACCAGCGCAATGGTCAGGTCGTCGATCCGCCCCAGCTCGTGCCGGATCGTGTAGAGATCAAGAAGCGCCTGGGTTGGATGTTCGCCTGGACCGTCGCCAGCGTTGATCACCGGCACATCCGAAACCAGCGCAGCCCGGTTGGCCGCACCCTGTTCGTGATGCCGAATGACGATCGCGTCGGCATAGCCATTGATGATCTTGATCGTGTCTTCGACCGTTTCCCCTTTGATCGCGGAAGAGAACTCGCGGGCGTTTTCTGTCGAAATGACACTTCCCCCGAGGCGCAGCATCGCCGATTCGAAGCTGAGGCGGGTGCGGGTGGATGGTTCATAGAACACCGTGGCCAGCACTTTGGATGGAACGCGCAGCGTTTCTGGCGCGCCCTGGCGCATCACGTCGGCCCGCTCGAAGACGAGCTCCAGATCGTTCCGATCGAACTGTTCAACTTCAACGATATGCCGCCGTGCCACGCAAGCCCTCCTTCGAACCGAGGGACAGTATAGTGACGGCCGGTGAACGTGACACAGTGTCGGAGTGGGCTATGCCAGTGGTGATGTTTTCGGAGGTGGCGGGATGCGTTCCCGGCGGGGTCAACGTCGGAATCATCCTGGGCGGTGACGGTTCGGTGGCGGTGATCGACACCGGTCTCAACGAGTCCAACGCGAAGAAAACGCTCAAGACGATTGCCGCGGAACTCAACCGCCCGGTGACGCGGATTCTCACCACCCATGCCCATGCCGACCACTTTGGCGGGAACGCGACGGTGGTCAAGCGCACCGGCGCCGACGTGTGGGCGCCGCCGGTCGACGAAGCGGTGCTGCGCTACCCGATTCTGCAGCCCTCCCTCCTCTTCGCCGGCGCCGATCCGCCGCCCGATCTGCGGGGCGGGTTTCTGCTGGCCGATGCCAGTCCGGTCGATCACGTGATCACCGAGTCGCGCATCGAGTTCGAAGGGGTGGCCATCGACGTGGTGCCGCTGTATGGCCATTCGCCGGGTCAGATCGGTTTTCTGGTGGACGGCATCTTCTTCTGCGCGGATGTCGTGCTGCCGGAAAGCGTGCTGGCCAAGTACCGGATTCCGTATCTCTACTCGGTGCGCGATCATCTTCAGGCGCTTGATCGAGCTGAAACGATCGAGCACCGGCAAGTGGTGCCGGGCCACGGGGCGCCGTCCGAGAACATTCTGCCTGCAGTGGCGCTGAATCGGGCTCTGGTGCTCGACGTCCTGGAGAAGGTGCCAGAACTCTGCCGCGAACCAAAGACGGCGGAGAGCGTCTTTCATGCGGTTCTGGAGGCATTTGATGCGCCGATCACCGATGCCCCGGTGTATTACCTGCTTCACCCGACGATTCATGCGTTTCTCTCCGAGCTTGCGACGCGTGGAGAGGTCGTGGGGGAAGTGGTCGATCGCAGGATGGTCTGGAGAAGGGCTAAGGGGGCAAGGGAAGCAGGGCAGCCGGTTGAAACCGGTGGCTAAGACACCTCATTTCCGGTGAGGTAGACCGTTGTCTTCCCCGATCAGCTTGGCCGGATGAATCAGTGTTCCACCCAAGGCGACGGTAATCGACGACCGGAGAGCATCATGACGCGAACGAGGGGTGCTAGCCGTTCGGCTTCAGCCATCGGTCTCCGAAGCGGCCTCAGCGCTGATCGCCGGACCCCCACGGAACTCCTGACCGGGCGTCGTCAACAACCATCGCCGTGATCTGATTGCCGAGCCGGACGCTGTAGTTGGTGCCCCGGTCTTCGGGATAGATCTGGCTCGTGTTGGCCAGGTAGAGGTTGGGGATGGGGGTGCGGTGTCCGGGCAGGCGTTCGCTGTAGTTGAGGGTGATGATCGGTTGAGCGGCACGTTCCCGGAACACCCAGCTGTTCGTGATCCAGGACGCGTCGAACGCCGGGTTGATCCGGTTGAGGTAGGTGGTGTACTCGGCGATCAGCTCGTCGGCGTCTTTGGTGAAGTAGGGGTGATCGGTTTCCAGGTACTTGCTCAGATAGACGTAATGGCGGCCGCCATAGTGCTCCGGCCCGACAAAATTCGTATGCTCGATCACCGCCGTGAAGGGAAGGGATGGATCGGCGATGTTCATCCAGTAGGTCGAGCTAAGTGGCCGGTCCATCTCCAGCAAGGCCACAACCGCGGCCTCGTAGGTCAGGCTGGTGATCTTGGCCCGGTAGGCGTCGGACAGCTCCGGCGCGAGTCTGGCGAAGATCGGCGACGGGGTGGTCACGATCAGCCGGTCGACCTGCACATCAGCGTTGCCGTCGCCGAATGACAGGGTCAAGCCGCCAGCCGCGTTCGACCTGATCTCTTCCGGTCCCAGTCCGGTATGAATCGTTGCGCCCGCTGTGCGGGCCGCTGACGCCAGGGCATCGGTCACCGAGCCAAAGCTGCCCATCGGATAGCCGAGTTTCTCGCCTTCCAGCGGAGACCGGCGCGAGGTCGTTCTGAGCCAGATCTTGCCCCAGAACCAGACCATCGCGATATCACCTGCATACCGGCCGAATTTGGCGTCGAGCTGGGCGCCGAAGGTCGCCTTGTAGGCGCGTTCGCCCATCGCTCGCGTGAGCCATGCTTCCGCGGTGACCGATTCGAACTTCTTCCAGTCCCGAACCCGTTGGAGATAGGCGGTGACCAGACCGATGCGCACCCGGTCGTGAAAGGGAACGACATCGAGTTTCAGAAGATCGAGCGCGCCGTTCAGGGGCTGAATGCGACCATCGGCGAAGTAGCCGACGTCCGATGGCAACCACTGCAGCTCGTCGCCGAGGCCGAGCTCGTGAATGAGGGCGGTGATGTCGGTGTCGCTCTGAAAGAGGTGATGGTAGAAGTACTCGAGCCGCCCGTGGGCGACGGGAAAGGAAACCGCCTGCCCCCCGAGGTGATTCGAGCGCTCCCAGAGGGTCACCTGTTCGCCCGCCTGCGCCAGTCTGTAGGCGGCGGTCAGCCCGGCGACTCCTCCTCCAATCACGCCTACGTGCATAGTCTCGTGTCCTGCCCGTTGTTGCGATGCTGTTGACGCCGAGGGGCGCACGCCGTGCGCCCCTACGGAAATGCCCGGAATGCAGACCGGGCAGCGACGAGATTCATCGCTGCCCGGTCGAGTGTACGCAGTCTGCTCTCCTAGATGAAGAGCGGCGCCAGCACCAGCGTGATCGTGGCGAAGAGCTTGATCAACACATGGAGCGACGGACCAGCGGTGTCCTTGAACGGGTCGCCGACGGTGTCGCCGACCACGGCGGCGGCATGCGCCTCAGAACCCTTGCCCAGGATGTTGCCCGCTTCATCCTTCAACTTGCCAGCTTCGATGTACTTCTTGGCATTGTCCCAGGCGCCGCCACCATTGTTCAGGAAGAGCGCCATCAGGACACCGGCGATCGTGCCGATCATCAGAAGACCAGCCGCGGCCTGCCAGCCGAGCAGCACACCGACGACGATGGGACCAGCCACGGCCAGAAGACCAGGCAGCACCATCTCACGCAGCGCGCTGCGGACTGAAATGTCGACGCACTTCGCGTAGTCCGGCTTGGACGTTCCCGCCATGATGCCCGGATCTTCGCGGAACTGGCGCCGGACCTCTTCGATCATGTCGCCGGCGGCGTTGCCGACCGCGCGGATCGCCAGTGAGGTGAAGAGGAAGACGATCATGGCGCCGATCAGACCACCGACGAAGACCTTCGGCTCAGCCACGTTGACCACGCGCTCGACTTCGTTGCCCACGCCCTTGAAGCGGTTGACTTCTTCCAGGAAGGCGGAGAAGAGGAGGAACGCGGCGAGAGCGGCGGTGCCGACGGCGTAACCCTTGGTCAGCGCCTTGGTGGTGTTGCCGGCCGAGTCGAGCGCGTCGGTGACGTCCCGGATCGCTTCGGGCTGATTGGTCATCTCGACGATACCACCGGCGTTGTCGGCGATCGGGCCGAAGGTGTCCATGGCCAGGATGTAAGCCGCGGCCATGAGCATGCCCATCGTCGCCACAGCGGTGCCGAAGATACCGGCCGAAACGGCGGCGTCAGTGGGGAAGTCGACCGATTTGCCGATACTGTAGGAAGAGAGCAGCGCTCCGGCGATGACGACGGCCGGCAGGCCGGTCGTCTCCATGCCCACCGACAATCCGGAGATCATGTTGGTGGCCACACCCCTGCGCGACTGGTCGGCGATTTCGCGGACCGGCCGGTACTCACCCGCGGTGTAGTACTGCGTGATGTAGAGGAAGGCGATCGACGTGGCGATACCGATCACGCCACAGAGCGCGAACTGCCACTGCCCATACGGCAGAACGCCGTAGGTGACGATGAAGAGACCGACAACCGAGAGAGCGGAGACGATGAAGAAGCCCTTGTTCAGCTCTTTCATCGGATTGGTGATGGCGACCGACGGGCGAATCGACAAGACGCCGATCAGCGAGCCGATCACGCCGACGGCGCCGATCAGGAGCGGGAAGAAGATCCACGCCAGGGAGTCGTCCGCATCAGCACCACCCGATGCCTTGTACAGCGCCACACCAAGAACCATCGCCCCGATGAACTCAGCGGCAGAGGATTCGAAGAGGTCGGCGCCACGGCCGGCGCAGTCGCCGACGTTGTCGCCAACCAGGTCAGCGATGACCGCCGGGTTGCGCGGGTCGTCTTCCGGGATGCCCGCTTCGACCTTACCCACCAGGTCGGCGCCGACATCCGCAGCTTTGGTGTAGATACCACCGCCGAGCTGAGCGAAGAGGGCGACGAAACTGGCGCCAAAGGCGAACCCGACGATCCAGTAGGGCGTTTCGGCAGCGGTCGGCAGCGCGCCCTCAGCGAACTGATAGACGATGCCGTAGATCGCGCCGACACCGATCAGCGACAGCGCCACGACCAGGAAGCCGGAAACCGCGCCGCCGCGCAGGGCGACGGTCAGCGCTTCGCCGAGGTTCTTCTGGGCGCCGGCGGCCGTGCGGACATTCGACTTGACGGCAACATACATGCCGATGAAGCCGGAAACGCCCGAGAGAAAAGCGCCCAGCAGGAACGCGCCGGCGGTGACGATGGCGCGATCGGTCTGGTGCTCGTTCTCGACAAGGTAGACGATCGCGCCGAGCACGAACATCACCACGATCGCCAGCATGGCGATCGTCTGGTACTGGCGGCGCATGTAGGCCATGGCGCCTTCGAAAATCAGATCAGAGACACCGCGCATCTCCGGAGTACCGGTATCACGGCTCATGACATCCCGGGCGAGATAGGCGGCAAAGAGAACCGCAATCCCTCCGATGATGAACACGGGCAGCAAGTACGAACCTACGTTGTCCAACACCCTCCTCCTCGGTTACCCCGGCCGCACCAAAAGGTTTGGCCCACTTCCTGAGACCTGCGCGGGCCGCATCGTTGCGCCCTGGTCGCTATTGACGACTACGCGAATGGAAAACTGAGCGTCAGGCGTTGCTCACACACAAGCGCGTGGTGAGCAATCTACCCGCCACGCGCGACTTGGAATTCTACCACTAACCCCTGAAGCTGGCTCTTCGCCGTGTTCGCCCATCCAGCGATCAGGACGCGGCAGCCGCGGCCGTTTCGCGCCGGAGGAGCTTGTTCCACCAGCGCTGGAAATCGCCCAACTCCCACGATACGAGCAGCTGGGCGGCGGTGAATATCGACGAAAAGGTGCCGATCACGATTCCCAGAAGGAGCGCGAGCACAAAGTTCCTCGTCGATTCACCACCAAAGAGATACAGGGCCAGAAGGGTGAAGATCACGGTCAATGATGTGTTCACCGACCGGACGATGGTTTGGGCAAGACTGTAATTGACGACACCCTCGAAATCGGGGTCGGTCTGGTTCGCCAGATTCTCCCGGATGCGGTCGAACACCACGATGGTGTCATGGACGGAGAACCCGATGACCGTCAGGATCGCGGTGACGAACAGGGCGTCGACCTGCACGTCGAAGAGTTGCCCCAGAATGGCGAAAACGCCGAGCACAAAGAGGACATCATGGAGCATGGCCACGATTGCGCAGATGCCATACAGGAAGGGATTCTGCGTGTTTCGGAAGGCGAATGCGATATAGAGCAGGATGCCGACCGATGCCGCCAGCACGGCAATGATCGCTTTCTGGCTGATCTCGCTGCTGACGGAGGAGCCGACGGTGGAGATCTGGAGTTCTTCGAAGGGACCCATCTCCGCTTCGAGAGCCGCTTCCAGCCGCTGTTTCTCTTCAGACAGTTGCGGCAGCTCCTCCATACGGATGATGGCGACGTTGTCCGACATGTCGTCAGAGGACGAGAGCTGAACCGTGGCTTCGCCGCGCCCTTCGGTGGCCAGCGAAGCGCGGACCTGCTCGGTGGTCACTGGCTGTTCGAATTCGAGCTCCCAGATCGTGCCGCCCGTGAAATCGATGCCCAGATTCAGCCGCCAGAACAGCAGCGCCAGGATGCCGGGCATGACCAGCAGGAGGGAGATGACGTACCAGCGGTTTCGATGTGTAGCCAGGTGAAACATGCGGTCCTCAGTCGGCAGCAGCCGGCGCCGGTTCGACGTTGTGATTCACGCCGTACCACCAGAGATCGTGGACGGGCCGGGCGCCCAGAATGACGCGCAGGAAGGTCCGGGTCACGGTGTAGGCGGTGAACATGCTGACGGCCACACCGATGAACAGCGTCAGGGCGAATCCGGTGACGATGCTGGCGCCGCTGTACTGCCCGAACCAGTAGAGAATCGCGGCGGTGATCATCGAGGCGATGTTCGAGTCGCGAATCGATGGCCAGGCGTGCCGGAATCCGTCTTCGATGGCGTAGTTGATGGGCCGGCCAAGCCGCAGCTCTTCTTTCAGGCGGGAGAAGATGAGGACGTTCGCGTCCACGGCCATGCCGATCGAGAGAATGAAACCGGCGATACCGGCCAGGGTCAGCGTCACCGGGATGATCTTGAAAAGCGCGAGCACCAATAGCGTGTAGATCAAGAGGGCGAGCACCGAGATGATGCCGGGAAGCCGGTAATAGAAGATCATGAACAGCCCGACGATGCCGAGACCGATCAGACCGGCCATGAGGCTCTTGTCGATCGAATCCTGCCCCAACGTCGGGCCGACGGTGCGGCTCTGGACGACTTCGAGCGGGACAGCCAGCGAACCGGCTTTGAGCTGGACGACCAGGCTGTCCACCTCGTTGGCCGGAATGCCTTCGATCTGACCCTCGCTGGAAATCGCGGAGTTGACGCTTGGCGACGAAATGACGATGCCGTCGATGACAATCGACATCGGCCGTCCGATGTTCTGGCTGGTGAACTCGAACATCTTGTCGGCAGCGGAGCCGTTGAGCTCGAAGGCGACGACCTGCTCACCCAATGGACCAGTCGCCCGGTAGGCATCTTTGAGATCGCTGCCGCTGATGATCGTGGTGTAGATCGGTCCGGCGGCAACTGGAGTCTCCGATGCCTCTGGCGTGGCAACCGGGCTGGCCGCTGGACTGGCAACCGGACTCGCTCCCGGGCTGGCGACAGGTGATCCCGCCACAGGGGTCGCAGCGGTTGCCGTTTCCTGGTCGCCGCCGGGATTCAGGGTCGTCCTGACCCTCGTGCCGGCCGGCAAATACTGGCCCTGCGGATCGATGATTTCGAGCAGCGCTGTTTCCCGGACTACTTCGACCGCTTCATCCGGATTCTCGACGCCGGGAAGCTCGACGATGATCTGGTTGTTGCCGCGGGTCTGAACGACCGGCTCGCTGACGCCCAGCGCGTTGACGCGCCGTTCGATTGTGTTTCGGGTGCCTTCCAGGGTGCCGCTATCGACCGACTGGCCGGCGGGAGGCCGCGCCTCGAGGGTAACCTGGACACCGCCCTGCAAGTCGAGACCCTGCTGAATCGGGTGATCGGCTTTCCACCCGCCAACGTCGAGTGTGTCGCCGGGGAGCGCCACCCAACCGGCGGCGGCTGTGAGCAGAAGTATCAGCAGAAGTGACACCCAGGGAGGGATTCGCAACGACGGTGTTCCTGTCGTTCGACCGGTCCCGTTCCGGGAGTCCGATCCTGATAACATGCAGAACGACCCAAAAAGGGCCGAGGCGCAGTATAGGAGTTGCTCGGAAACGGGTCAATGACGAGCGTGTACATTCAATCCGTTTCGCCTGTCCCAGCGCGATAGAGACCACGCTCGGCGACATAAGCCTCCACCTCTTCCGGAACTTGATACCAGAACGGCTCGCCAGCTGCGGCCCGCCGCCGGATATCGGTCGACGAGATCTCGATCAGCGGCATCGTGAGAAGCCGGAGTCTGCCGCGAAGGGAGGGCGTCCGTTTGAGGACAGTGTCGAGATCGAAGGTTGCGCCCGGCCGGGGCAGAACGGCGATCGTCGCCCGGGCGGTGATTCTGCGTGGCTGAAACCAGGTGTGAAAGTCTCGCAGCGAATCTGCCCCGATGATGAAAAAGAGCTCGCTCTCCGGTTCGCTCTCCGCGATGCGTTCGACGAGATCCGCGCTGTAGCTCGGTCCTTCCCCGCCGAGATCGATCGCGCTGAGGGAGAACGCGTTTCTTCCGGCGATGGCCAGGCCGATCATGGTCGAGCGGTCTTCATCCGACGAGATCGTCTGGTCCGGTTTGTGGGGTGGTTGTCCGGCCGGCAGAAAGAGCACCTCATCGAGCTCCAGCTGAGCCAGCGCTTCGCTGGCCATGATCAGATGCCCGGTGTGAATGGGATCGAATGTGCCGCCGAAGAGACCGAGCCGGCGGCGTGACCGGCTGCCGAGATCAACGCCCATGACGGACTCCCGCCGGCATTCGCCGAATCGAGCCAGGAAGCGATTGGTATAGTTTCGGTGTACCTAGGTACGTGTACATAGAGGTGCGCTGAAAGGCTCCTGAACAGCGTGTTCGACTACCACGTTCATACCGAGTTCTCTGTCGACTGCAAAACGCCGATGCGCGACAACTGCGCTGCAGCGCTCGCCGCCGGCATCACCGAAATCGCGTTGACCGATCATATCGATCTGCGCCCGTCCGACCCAGGCTATGGCTATTATCGGGCCGAGGCCTATTTCGAGTCGCTGGCCAGCGTTCGCCGGACATTTGCCGGAGAACCGCTGACCATTCTGGCCGGTGCGGAGGTCGACTATCACGCCGACACCGAGCCTGCGGTGCGCGAGTTCGTCGAACGGTATGGCCGGGAGTACGACTTCGTGATCGGTTCGGTGCACTATGCGTCCGATGGCGAGCTGATCTATCCCAGCACCTTTGCCCGGAGTACGCCAGACCAGGTTTTTGCCGATCACTTTCGTCAGCTCATCCGGTCGATCGAAACGGGCTGGTTCGACACCATCGGCCACATGGATATTCCAAAGCGCTATCTGCCGACGAAGCAGCGCGAGTACGACCCCGCTCGCTATCGCGAGCAGCTCTTCCCCGTTTTCGATGCATTGATCGCCGGTGGTGTGGCATTCGAGATCAACACGTCGGGTGTCCGCCAGGCTCCGAAAGCGAGCATGCCGGGACCGGCAATCGTTCGCTGGTACGTCGAGGCAGGCGGAACCCGGATCACCACCGGTACCGACTCGCATACCGCGAAAACGGTGGGAGCGAGCGTGCGGGAAACGCTGGAGATGCTGCGTCTCTGTGGGATGGAGTCGGTGCTGTCGTTCCGGGGCCGGGAAGGAACGCCGGTACCGATCGACGATCTGCTCTCCGTCGCTCCCGGCCATGGATCGTGAGCTGACCGATGCGCTCTCCTTCCAGCCGGCATCTCCCTGAGTGGGATGACGACTGGCAACCTCCCAGATGGAACACGCCGAACCGGGGTCCCGGACCGCACCGCACCCGGAAAACGGCTCCCGGTCAACAAGCCACGGCGTCGCGTCCTCGCGCCACATTCGCTGACCGGCCGCGAGAGATACCGCAGGATTTGCTGCAGCTGGCGGCTGCGCCATTCATCACCGCGCTGCTGGCCGCTGTGCTCTGGCTCCTGACGCCATTGCCGGGCGCGGGTCCATCCCCGGCGCCGCTGTTCATCATCGCGCTGGTTCAGATCGGCGCGATTTTCGTGACCAGGGACGACCGGCCAGCCCCACTTCACCTGCCATGGCTCACCCATCTGGCGGCGACGGTCGGGCTGCTGCCGTTGCTGGCTATTCAGGTCAGTCTGCTACGGGAGCCGTATGTGGCATTGAGCGAGGGATCGGCCTGGCCGGTTCTGGTGGCGACGGTTGTGGCTCTCGGATTTGCCATCGTCCTGGCGCTGGCCACGGCGGTCCGGTTCTGGCGGCAGCCGGATCAGGCGTCGCTCGTCTTTTTGCCGGCGGCGCTGCTGATTCCGGCGGCGATCGGGCAACGAGCCGAAATCACGATCTCACGCGCGTTGGCCATTCTGGCGATCGCCATGTTCCTCGGCGCGGTGGCGACGGTGATCGCGGCCCCGATGTCGCTGGTGTGGCGATTGGTCATGCCGCCGCTCATGCTCGGCGCCGAGATCATCCTGCTCTGGATCGCCGGATATGGTCCGGTCTTCCATGAAACGAGCGGCAGCATCGTCCGGGTGCTCTATCTGTTGTTGCTCTTCGCCGCGATCGTGCTGGTCATCGTGGTGCCGTTGGTGTCGATCAGGTTGCGGAGGTCATCCGCGAGCCTGCCGCCACCCCCTGCGCCAGGTGTGTTTCGGCCGTAGGGCGGTCGTGAGGCGAAGACGCGGCAATTCTTTGCCGCGTCTTCTTCGACCTATCAGGCTTCGGTTCCATTGTCGGGCAGAAGATCGCGCGGATCGGGTTCCTCTGACTTTGGTTCGACAGCGGTGACCGACACGACCGATTCGGTTTCCTTGAGCCGCATCAGGGTCACCCCCTGGGTTGCCCGGCCGATACGGGATATCTGGGTTGCGGGAAGGCGGATAATCTGCCCCGCGGAGCTGATCATCACGACGGCGTGCTCGTCTCCCACCATCGCCGCGGCCACGACATGACCGGTGCGGTCGGTCAGCTTCATGGCAGTCACGCCCTTGCCACCGCGACCCTGACGCGGGAACTGCTCAGTGGCGGTTCGCTTGCCAAGTCCCTTGGAAGCGACGACCAGCAGATCGCAGTCGCCGGTGACGACTTCCGACGCAATGACCCGGTCGCCTTCCGTGAGGCGAATACCGCGAACGCCGGCGGCCGGGCGGCCCATCGGGCGGACATCGCTCTCGTGGAAGTGGATAGCCTGTCCCTTCTCGGTGACCAGAATGACGGCGTTCTCGCCGGAGCTCATCCGAACCCAGGCCAGCTCGTCGTTCGTGTCGAGCGTGATGGCGATCATGCCATTGGAGCGGACCGCCTGGAATTGCCGCAGCTCGACCCGCTTCACCGTTCCCTGCCGGGTGGTGAAGAAGAGATAGCCGCCTTGTTTGAAGTCCCTGACCGTCAGCAGCGTGGTCACCTGCTCGTCGGGCTGCATATTCACCACGTTGATGATCGGCAGCCCCTTGGCGGTGCGGCCGGCGTCCGGAATCTCATGAATCTTGACCTGGTAGACCTTGCCCTGATTGGTGAAGACAAGCAGGCTGTCCATCGTGTTGGCCGAGATGATGTGCTGGACGCCATCCTCCTCGCGCATCTTCACGCCGGTGACGCCCTTGCCGCCCCGATGCTGGGTTCGGTAGACCTCGTTGGACATCCGCTTCACGTAACCGCGATGGGTCACGGTGACCAGGACATCGACCTCCGGAATGAGGTCTTCGGCGCTGATGTCGGACGAGACATCGTGGATCTTGGTGCGGCGCTCGTCGCCATATTTGTCCCGAATGTCGACCAGATCCTGGCGGATGACTTCGAGAATCAGCTTGGGATCGGCGAGAAGCGCTTCCAGGCGGGCGATCTCGGCCATGACTTCGTTGTACTCGTCTTCGATCTTCTGCCGTTCCAGCGCGGCCAGGCGAGCCAGGCGCATATCCAGAATGGCGTTTGCCTGGATTTCGCTGAACTCGAAGCGGGCGATCAGGTTGTTGCGGGCGTCCTCAGTCGAGTTCGACGCCCGGATGAGGGCAATGATCTCGTCGATGTGGTCGAGCGCTCGTTTGAGACCTTCGAGGATGTGGGCCCGGCGCTTGGCGCGATCGAGCTCGAACTGCGTCCGCCGCGTGATGACGTTCTGACGGTGTCCGAGATACTCGGTCAGAGCACGGCGCAGGGAGAGGATGCGCGGTTGCGATCCGCCGTCGACCAGCGCCAGCATATTGACGCCGAACGACTGCTGGAGCGCCGTGTGCTTGAAGAGGCTGTTCAGCACCTTCATCGGCTGCGCGTCCCGCTTGAGCTCGATGATCATCCGCATGCCATTGCGGTCTGACTCGTCGCGGAGATCGCTGATGCCGTCGAGTTTGCCCTCTTTGACCAGCTCGGCGATCCGCTCCAGGAGGACCGCTTTGTTGACCTGGTAGGGGAGCTCCGTGACCACAATCTGGAACCGGTTGCCACGCGCGGATTCTTCGATGAACGCTTTGGCCCGAATGACGACGCGTCCCCGCCCGGTGGCGTAGGCGGCCTTGATGCCTTCGGTTCCCAGAATCGTCCCGCCGGTCGGAAAGTCCGGTCCTGGCACGAATTTCATCAGGTCGTCGACCGTCGCCTCGGGGTTGTCGATCAGGTGGGTGATGGCGTCGCACAGTTCGCCAAGATTGTGGGGCGGAATGTTGGTGGCCATGCCGACGGCGATGCCGGTGCTGCCATTGAGCAGCAGATTCGGCAGCCGGGCGGGAAGAACCATCGGTTCCTCCATCGACGAGTCGTAGTTCGGCTGGAAATCGACGGTGTTCTTGTCGATGTCCAGAAGGAGCTCGTCGGCGATGGCGGTGAGCTTGGCTTCGGTGTAGCGCATGGCGGCAGCGCCGTCGCCATCGACAGAGCCGAAGTTGCCCTGACCGTCGACGAGCGGATAGCGCAGGTTGAAGTCCTGGGCCATGCGGACCAGCGTGTCGTAGATGGCGCTGTCGCCGTGCGGGTGATAGTTCTTCATCACCTCGCCGACGATACCGGCGCTCTTGCGAAATCGCGTGTTGGAACGCAGTCCCATTTCCCACATCGCGAAGAGCACGCGACGATGGACCGGTTTCAGACCGTCTCGGGCATCAGGAAGCGCGCGCTGGACGATAACGCTCATCGCATAGTCGAGATACGATTGCCGCATCTCTGTTTCGATACTGGCGAGTTGCACGTTTCCGATGTCCACTCAGAAGCTCCTACGGGGTTTGCACAATATTGTCCGCAAGCAGACCCCTAATTCTACCACGAAAAGCGATCCGATATTGCCATAATCACCGCGTACGTACGTTCGAATTCACGAGTATGACGACGAACGGCCGCCGGATATCCAGCGGCCGTTCTCGAGAGTCGAATGAATAGGTTCAGGTTAGCTCAGTGGCTGTCCGCATTCAGCGCAGAATTTGGCCGTTCCGGCGCTCACCGCGCCGCACTTGGCGCAGGTCTTTGACTGGGCCGAACCACATTCCGGGCAGAAATTCGCGCCGGCGGGCAGCGGTTTCCCGCAATTGACACAGGGAGCTCCCACGGGCGCGGCCGGCGCTGCCTGTGGCTGACTGGCCTGCGACAGCGCGCCGGCCATCGCCTGGCCCATGGCCGCCCCGGCGCCCAATCCCACGCCGATTCCCGCTGCCCCACCGCCCGACGGGTTCTGCGCGGCGTCGCGCATGGCCTGGGCTGTTTGAAACTGGGTGTAGGTCTGCATGTCGCCGATCGCGGCCATGCCCGACCGCTCGTCGATGCGCTTCTGTACATCCTCCGGAGGGGTGATGGCCTCGATCTGGAAGGAGACCAGCCGCAAGCCCAGCCGTTGAAAGTCATCGGCCAGCGCCAACCGGGCGGCGTTCGACAGATCCATGGTCATGCCCGGGATGTCGAGCAGCGATGCGTGCGACTTGCCGAGCAGGTCATTGAACTCATTGAGAATGATGCTGCGCAGGAAGTCGTCGATCGCCGAGGTGCTGAAACCGCCGGATGTGCCGACGATGTGGGTGACGAACATCTGGGGGTTTTCGACCTGCATCGAGTAGGTGCCGAAAGCCCGCAACCTGACCATGCCCAGATCGGAATCGCGGAAGGTCAACGGCTGCGTGGTCCCCCATTTGAGCCCGATGAACTCACGCATCGCCACGAAATAGACTTCGGCGGTGAATGGCGAGGTGCCGCCGAAGGGAATGCCGATCAATCCCGTCAGAAGCGGGATGTTGTTGGTCGACAGCGTGTGCCGCCCGGCATCGAAGGTATCGAGCGCTTTGCCGTCTCGAACGAACACCGCTGCCTGGCTCTCGCGAACGACGAGCTGTGAACCGAGGACAAACTCACCGGAACCACGCTCCGGTACGCGATGAACGATCTGATCCGGTTGTTCGTTCGGCCATTGAATGAGGTCGATTATCGCCATCGATCGCTTCCTTGCTCTCTTGCGCCTGCAGCGACTCTAGTTGCCAGGACCCAGGCTCTTCAGGGCGGCCAGTTCGGCTTCGATCGCGTCGTCGGCGTCGAGCTCGGCGAACTGCTGATCGAATGAGGTGTCATCGAGCTCGAGAAGCGCCGCGGCCTCCGCCTCATCCTGGCGAATCTTGCGCTCCATGCGCTCCAGATCCGCGGTTGGATCGAATGGTGAGAACGAGGAGATCTGATCGGTCAGCTGGCGCTGGGCACGGGCTCGTTTCTGGCGGGCCAGGAGCGAATCGCGCTGGCTCAATGTCGCCTGGTACTTCGATTCGAGCTGACCGAGCTGCTGCTTGAGCCGGCCGACCGCGTGCCGCTGAACTTCCAGCTGCTCGGCATAGAGTCCGGCATTCTCGCTGCTGTCCCGCTTGCGGCGGAGTGCTTCGCGGGCCAGATCGTCTTTGCCCGCGGCGACCGCTCGCTCGGCTTTTTCGCCCCAGGCGGTGGTCAGCTTCTCCGCTTCGGCGAAGTCACCTTCGAGCAGCTTCTCCTGAGCGACCATGGTGGCCACCTGGCCGCGCGCATCGTCGATGCTGGAAGCCATGTCGCGCAGAATCTGGTCGATCATGATCTCGGGATCTTCGGCGCGGTCGAGGAGGTCGTTGATGTTTGCACGAATGATCCGGGAGACCCGGTCGGTAATGCCCATTGCTGAATCCTTTCGTTTTCCGGTTATTTGGCCGGTTTTCCATAGACCGACAAATCGTCGGGATGGACCCGTTTCCCCGACAAGTATCGTTCATCGGTTCCGGAAAGAAGGCGAAATGCCACGCTTTCACCCTCCCCGGTATAGAAGGTCACCCATGCGCTGGCCTTCAGCGGTTTCTCGCCGGCCCGCTCGGTCGTTCCGGATCCAGGCATGTTCCACGCGACGCTACCCAGCGAGTCGGAGCTGCCTGGTTGTTCGTCGAGCAGCGCGATGATCTGTTCATCCCGGTCGGCGATTGCCAGCCACCGGTCGGGCTTCTCGTCGATGTGAAAGAACCGGACGCGCCCTGATTCGTCATGGACTTCCACGATCGCGTCCACGAGGAAGTCCTCGTCGAACCAGCCGATGGCGTCTCCCAGCGCGATCGCGATCGGTGCGGGCGCTGGTTCTTTCGCCGCGTCGTCCATTGGTGTGAAGAGGGAACGCACCGGAGCGGGCGCGGCTGTCTCGATCACGGCGCCGCGGGCGGAGAGGGAATCAACGAGACCACGAACCAGCGTATCCGCGGAGCTGAGCGTGGCGCCGAGGTCGTTGCTGTTCGTGATCGCCGCTTCGATACCGGCCAGCTGCCGGTCGAGCTGGTCGACTTTGAGCCCCAGTCCCTTGTCGAAGAGGAAGAGCTGATGGAGCACCCGGTCGTCAACGGGGGTGTCGGTGAAGATGCCGCCATATCCGTAGCTCTGGGTTCGAACCAGATTCGCGGCGTGGTTGAGCGACCGGACGAGCTGCTCGACGGCGCTGGCGTCGGAATAGCGCTGGCTGGCGACCAGCGAAGCACCGCCTCGTTCCACGCGCTGGGCCAGCGCCTCGAGTTGGCTGGCGATCGATTCGCGCAAGCGTCGGTCTGAGTCGCGGCGGCTTTCCAGATCTCGATAGCCGGAATAGCCTGGAAGCCTGTCCAGGAAGTCGGTGATGCGATCCATTGGTTTCCCTCCGTTTGTCCTGCTGCCGGCTCAGCTGAGGAAGATCTCGGCTCCGCAGTAGGGGCAGCGAATCAGACCCTTGCCGGCCAGCTCCAGTTTGCCGCCGCAGTTCGGGCAGGTGCCTTTCGACTGGAGCTCGGAAGCCTCGACCGAATAGAGCATGCCCGATTTCCAGTCGACGTAGCCACTGAAGATCCCTTTGCCGACGAGGTCATAGATGTCGTTCTGCACCTGATCGCGAGTCGAATCCAGGTCGAGCACCAGCTGATTGATCGAAACCTGGCCCTGCGTTTGCACGGCATTCAGCAGCTGTCGCTGTTTGTCGATGCGAGCGATCGTTTTCTCCTCCCGCAGTCCGTGGATGAGAAAGTAGACGCCGCCGCCGACCATGGGCAGCACGATCACCCCCAGCGCCAGAACGATGCCGAAAATCGCGGCGGCGGTGTCGAGTTTGTCGTCGTTGAGACCGGAGATCAGCCAGCTGAGGATCGCCAGACCGAGGATGGTTCCGCCGGCGATCAGGAGCAATCCAACCAGTTTTCCGGATGATTTCATCGATTCCGCTCCGCGTCCCGGTGTTTGAACATAAGGGAGGCGTCGAGCCAGCCCAGCGAGTCGTCAGTCAGTGTGTGGCCATCGCGCACGGCCCGCAGCACTCTCAGGGTCATCTGGGCCGTTCTCTCCCAGGTGAAGATCCTGGCCCGGTTGCGGCCCCGTTCGATCAACGCCTGCTTGCGGTTGCTGTCGCCCAGCACCTGTTCGATGGTCGCCGCCATCGCGACCGGGTCATCCGGCGGCACGAGCTCCGCGGCTCCGCCGCTGGTTTCGGGCAGCGCGCCAGTGGATGCGGCCACAACCGGCGTCCCGCACGCCATGGCTTCGAGCACGGGCATGCCGAAACCTTCGTACCACGATGGAAGAATAAACAATTCGGCCGCGGACAAAAGGCCGGGCAGCAGTTCCCCGGGGATGTACCCCAGAAAGTGGATGTGACCGGCGCGTGGCGATTGCGCGGCGCGTTTCCGCAGATCGTTCGCAGCGGAGCCATCCTGGCCGGCGATAACCAGATCGAACTCTCCAAGTGGATCGCTCACCTGCTCGAATGCGTCGATCAGGCCATCGAAGTTTTTCCGTTGATGGAGGGTGCCAATGGCGAGCAGAAACGGTCGCTCGAGCTGGAAGTGTTGCCTGACCGCCGCGATGGCATCCGGATCGGATGGCCGGAACCGGCGATCGACGCCATGCGGCACGACGAAGATGCGCCCGGCGTCCAAGCCGTAGTGCTCGATCAGATCGTCGCGTGTGACGCGCGAAACGGCGATGATCGCTTCCGCCGCTCTGACATTCCAGCGAGTCGACGCGTCGAGCTCGGTTCGTTCCAGACGGGAGAAAACCTGCGGGGTTGTGCGGAACGCGACGTCGTGGATGGTCACGACCGCTTTGGGATGGCGAGGGGGAATGACATGGGCCGGCACGAAAAGCAGATCGGGCGGCGCGGCGGCCATCTCCCCCGCCAGGCGGGCATGCGTCCAGAGTCTGGGCAGGGGGATGAGGCGATAGTCGGGTCCGGTCGGCAACGTCTCGGGAATCGTTTCGGCGTTGAGATAGACCCGCAGCTCTCCCGGTTCGGTGAGCTCGGCCAGCTGCCTCAGGAGTTCGAGCGAATAGGTTTCCGTGCCGGTCAGGGACGCGACGGCAGCGCGGCTGCCGTCGAACCCGATGACGCGTTGCGCCGCGACCTCAGGAGAGCTCACTCATCAATGGCCCGATGGCGAACATGAAGTCTCCCTTGCAGGCGACTTCTCCATCGACAGTCGCCACACCCGAGCCGGTGCCGATGTTGCGGCGGATTTGGCCAAGCTCGACCTCGAGCCGCAGGGTGTCGCCCGGACGGACCTGCTTTTTGAAGCGGACATTGTCGATGCCGGCAAAAAAAGCGAGGCGCCCCTTGAATTCTTCGAGCTGCCCGAGGGCAATACCGCCGACCTGGGCCAGCGCTTCGACGATCAAGACACCGGGCATGACGGCATATTGGGGAAAGTGCCCCTGGAAGAAGGGTTCGTTGATGGTGACGTTCTTGATACCCACCGCCTTCTTGCCCGATTCGAGCTCGATGATCCTGTCGACAAGGAGGAAGGGGTAGCGGTGGGGGATGATCGCCTGAATTTCTTCAGCGGTCAGCGTGACGGCGTTTGTCCCATCGGTCATGCTTCACTCTCCATTCACTGCGTCGCCAACGATCTGTCGATCCTACTGCAAGTGGATCAGCTGCTCGCGCGCCGGACCAACACCCATCATGCTCACTTCGACGCCAGTCGCGTCTCCGATCGACCGCACATAGGCGAGAGCGCCGGCGGGCAAGTCAGCCTGCCGCCGGGCGCCGGTGATGTCCTGCAGCCATCCGGTCGTGGTCTGGTACTCCGCGACGACTGCGGCGTAGTCATCCAGGTTCGCCGGGACATACCCAAGCGGCTGTCCATTCCACTGGTAGCTGGTGGCAACGGAGATCTCGGGAAAGACGTCGAAAACATCGGTCAACGTCAGGGCGATCTCCGAAACGCCATTCAACCGGCAGGCCGATCGTGCGGCCACGGCGTCGAACCAGCCAGTGCGGCGCGGCCGGCCGGTGGTGGTGCCATATTCGCGGCCCCGTTTCCGGATCAGCTCGCCGGTGTCGTCGTGCAGCTCAGTGGGCATGGGCCCCGACCCGACGCGGGTGCTGTAGGCCTTGAACACACCGATGACGCGATCGACCTGCATCGGCGCAATGCCGGCTCCCTGACAGGCTCCCGCCGCTGAGGGAGAGGAGGAGGTGACATAGGGGTAGGTTCCATAGTCGATATCGAGCATGACGCCCTGCGCGCACTCGACCAGCACCCGTTTGCCGGCGTCCAGGGTGTCCTGCACCCGTTGCTCGGCGGCACAGATCGACGGACCGAGCTTGTCCGCGGCCGCCGACAGCGATTCGAGCATGGCATCGATGTCAGTTTCGGCCGATTCGAGATACTGACCGTGCATCCGCAGCTGGTGCTCGATGGTCTGCCGCATGGCGCCAGCATCGAGAAGATCGCCGACGCGCAACCCTCGCCGGGAGACTTTGTCGGCATAGGCCGGACCAATGCCCCGCAGGGTCGTGCCGATGGAGCGCTCCTCGCGAAGCGTCTCTTCGTAGCGATCGATAGCCATGTGGAAGGGGAGCACGACGTGCGCCCGGTCGGAAATCAGGAGATTGCGGGTGTCGACGCCACGCTGTTCCAGACCCGTCAACTCATTGGCCAGACCGATCGGATCGATGACGACTCCCGCGCCGATCACGCATATGCAGTCGGGATTGAGGATTCCGGAAGGCACCAGGTGCATTTTGAAGACGCCATCCGGCGTTTCGACCGTGTGGCCGGCATTGCTGCCGCCATTCGCTCGCACCACCATGGCCGCGGTTGGAGCGAGAGCGTCGGTGATCTTGCCCTTCCCCTCGTCTCCCCACTGTCCTCCCAGAATGATCGCCGCCGGCATAGTGGTTCTCTCGATCACTTTCTCTCGATTGGCGCAGGCGGAATGTCGCCAGAAATCGCACAATGCTGATTTCGGCTCTCCCGCCCGAGCTACTGGTTGCGCGCGTTGTCGAGCTCTTCGAGCAAATGCAACATCCGCTCGCGCATGTTGAGAATGACCTCCGCTCCGGGGAGGTTCACGCCCAGATCGCCGATCAGCCGCTCGATGAGCTGAATCCGTTCGATCGCGGCCTCATTGTACAGGCGTGCCTGCTCGTCAGAAATGGCCGGCGCAACCAGCCCGGCCCGCTCCAGGTACTGGACGCGCCGCACGGATACCCCCGCACGGGCCGCGACCACCTCGATGCGCAGACCGGTGGTCTGCATTGAAATCGATTCGCGCCGATCGTGTTGACTGGAGCGGCCTGGCATGGTCATCAGGCCCCCTCCCGGAGTTTTCTCAGCTGTTCGACGAGCGACTTCTCCTGGCTGGAGAGAGACGCCGGCACGGTGATGTTCACCCTGGCCAGCAGGTCGCCCCGTTCCGCCGGCTTCTTGAGCTGCGGCATACCCTGGCCCTTCAGCCGGAAGCTTTTTCCGGACTGGGTTCCTTCAGGGATGCGCAACGCCACCTGGCCGGTGGGTGTCGATACGAGCACTTCGCCGCCCAGCAGTGCCGTGTCGTACGGAACGTCGATTGTGGTGCGCAGGTTGTTCCCTTCACGCTCGAACCGTGAATCGGGGTGGACCGTGACGTTCAGGTAGACATCACCGGCCGGACCGCTATTGAGCCCGGCGCTTCCCTGTCCGGCGACGCGAATCTTGCTGCCGGTTGCGACGCCGGGCGGAATCGTCACTTCGATCGAGCGATTGCGCGGCACATACCCGGTTCCATCGCAGGTAGGACAGGTCGAGTTGCGGATCAGGCCGGTGCCGTCGCAGGTGGGACAGATCTCCTGCGACTGAATGTCGAATCGTCTCGTCGTGCCCCGAAATGCTTCCTGAAATGAGACGTCGACGGCTGCTTCGAGGTCCTGGCCGCGGCGTGGCCGGGTGTCCGGCGCGCCGAAGGTGGACGATGACCGGCCCGACCGGCGTCCGCCAAAGAGGGTGTCGAAAAAGGAGGAGTAGCCGCTGGCTTCCTCACCGAAGTCGAACGTGGTGGTGCGTCCTCCGCCGGTCGAACCCGAAAACCACTCGCCGAAATCTGCCGTTGACGACGACTGGCGTTGCCGGCTTCCGGCCGGTTCGTCGCCGGTGAAACCGGCTTCTTTGTATCGCCGCCAATCCTCGCCATAGCGATCGTAGAGCTTCCGTTTTTCGGCGTCGGAGAGAACTTCGTACGCTTCGTTGACCTCTTTGAAGCGCTCTTCAGCTCCGGCGTCGCCGGGATTGATGTCCGGGTGATGCTTGCGGGCAAGCTTGCGGAACGCGCCTCGCAGCGCCTTGTCATCGGCGGTTCGCTCGACACCGAGAATCTTGTAATAGTCTTTGAATTCAACCTTGGCCAATGGTGGTTACTCGTCTGGATTGATGGCGGCAACGGATGAGATGGCATCAGACTGCGGCGCTGTCCGCGTCTGGGCGCCTCCCAGGAAAGAGTTTGGCAGACTCCGGTTGGCCCATGCCAGCAGAAAGCCCGCTCCACCCGCCACGATTGCTCCTGCCCACGGAAAAACGAGAGCGAGGCCGGTTACGACGATCGCACAGGTGTCTTCGAGCAGACTGATGAGGGGATTGGCAGTGCCGCCGGAACGGGTCGTGATTCTGAGCCGGTTGACCGCTTTCCAGGCGTGGACGCCACCCGCCACGAAAAGACCGATCAGCATGGCGATGACCTCGTCGATCTCGCCCTTGCCGCTGGTGACGGCCATCACCAGAAACATCCCGGCGGCTGGCCGGAGCGCGGTGTTGACCAGATCGTTGATGTGGTCGAGGCGGGAGACCTTGTCGATGACCAGATCGATCGTCAGCAAGACGAGCAGGATCACGATTCCCGCTGTCGACGATACGACATCGAACGGTTTGCTCAGGTTGATCGAGGATGAAGCGCGGTCGGCCAGCGCCAGACCAAGGAGCGGGATGTAGGCGTTCAGACCTGCGCAGGCCGCCAGCAATATGCCTGTCAGCGTGTTGGTCAAGGCCGGACAATCCTCTGATGAACCGGGAAAAACCGCCCAATTGATGGGCGGCAAAGTATAGCATCGGGGGCTGGAACGTCCGGCTGAATCGCGATGACTGCCGCGAGCCGAACCACGTCAGATCTAGGAATACGACCGGACGACCGTAACCAGCTTGCCCTGGATTTCGATGTTCTCCGGATCGGTGTAGATCGGAGACATCGTGACATTGGCGGGCTGCAAACGGACCTTTTCGCCTTCGTGGAAGAACTTCTTGAGGGTCGTTTCCTTTTCGTCCCGCAGCCAGACCGCCACGGTTTCGCCGTTTTCGCACGTTTCCTGGTGGCGGAGCACGACCACGTCACCGTCGTTGATCAGGCAGTCGATCATCGAGGTGCCCTTCACCCGCAGCGCAAAGAGATTGCGGCCGCCATCGGGAACCATGTCGGTGCTGAGCTCGATCGTTTCCATGGCGTCGCCGGTAGCCAGATCATCGGGAACGGGAATCGGCTGACCGGCGGCGATCTGGCCGATGACCGGGAGGGTGACGACATTGCGACGGCCCGGCGTGCGCCCAACCAGCTCGATACCGCGGGAGATGTTGCGGTTGCGGCGGATCAGACTGTGCGCTTCGAGCACTTTGAGGTTGTAATCGACAACACTGGTGGAGGAGATGCCCAACTCACCTTGAATATCCCGGATGGTGGGTGGATAGTCATTCTCATCGAGGAATGTCTCGATAAAGTCGAGGATGGCTCGTTGACGCCGAGACAAGTCCTTCATGTCGATACTCCTGCATGCCGCGTGCGGGTCAGAACATACGTATTACTCGAAGTATAGGAGCGAACAAGTGTTCGTGTCAAGTCTGTGACAATCGAGACACAACCATCGCAGCTCGCCAACCGGTTGAATCAGTCACTTACGAAACTGGAGTATCAGTCGGTTGTCGCCCAGCTGGCCCGGCGTTGCCACTATTCGGTCGCTGTGGAGATGGCCGAACGGATCGAGCCCGAGATGAGCTACTGGGCGGCTGCCGATGTGATGGCGATCACCGACGAAGCGGTGGCGATCACGATCGATCATCCAGGGATGTCGGTGGGAGGTGCGCGCGACATCCGGGCATTGCTCGACCGGGCCGAAAAGGGCGGACGGTTGCAGGCCCAGGAGCTGCAGGACGTCGCTGATACGGTGGCCGCCGCCCGGATTGTTCGCCAGCAGATTCTGGGAACCGCTTCGGCGGGATCGCGCTTCCCCCGGCTTGTCGACTGGGCGACGGGTCTGGCGCTCATGCCTCACTTCGAAGACGCGGTCCGGCGAAGCATCGGTCCGGCCGGAGAGATTCTGGATACCGCGTCGGAAAAACTGGCGAGAGTGCGACGCGAGGTGCGTATCACGCATCAACGGCTGATCGATCGGCTCAATCGCCTGGTATCGGGTGGATCGCTGGCTACGGCGCTGCAGGACAACCTCTTCACCACGCGCGACGGCCGCTACGTCATCCCCGTTCGATCGGACGCCCGGGCCCAGGTGCCGGGAATCGTCCACGACTCGTCAGCGAGCGGACAGACCCTTTTCGTCGAACCGATGGACGTCGTCGACATGAACAACCGGTGGCGGGAAGCGCAGATCGAGGAACGCCACGAGATCGAGCGGATTCTCGGCGAGCTGAGCGCGATCGTCGGCAGCCAGGCCGAAGCGCTCGATCAAACGGTGCAGGCGCTGGCCCAGATCGACCTGGCGCTGGCCAAATCTCGCCTCGCCGTCGACTGGCGGTGTACGCGTCCCGCGCTGATCGAGCCAATCGAGTCGAGCGACGCGCCGGTCAATGGGGGCGTCGCCCGTTTCCACTTCCGCAAGGCGCGACATCCGCTGCTCGATCCGCAGAGCGTCGTGCCGATCGATGTCGAGGCGGGAGAATCGTTTCGCATCCTGCTGATCACCGGACCGAACACCGGCGGCAAAACGGTCGCGTTGAAAACGGTCGGTCTTCTGACCATGATGGCCCAGAGTGGACTCTACGTTCCGGCCGCGGACGGAGCCCGGACGTCGGTGTTCGGGCAGTTGTTCGTCGATATCGGCGACGATCAGAGCATCGCCCAGAGTCTGTCGACCTTTTCCAGCCACATCACCAATGTTATTGGCATGCTGCAACAAGTCGATGCCACGAGTCTGGTGCTGATCGACGAGCTGGGCACCGGCACCGATCCCCAGGAAGGATCAG
Source organism: Thermomicrobiales bacterium (assembly GCA_019637585.1). GTDB lineage: Bacteria > Chloroflexota > Chloroflexia > Thermomicrobiales > UBA6265 > JAHBVL01. The sequence continues at coordinate 40,113 of JAHBVL010000002.1, forward strand.
CGCTGGCCAGAGCGGTGGTGGCCGAGCTGGTCGAAAAGGGCGCGATTGTGGTGGCGACGACCCACTTCTCCGAAGTCAAAACATACGCCTACGAACGACCGGAAATCGAAAACGCCAGCGTGGAATTCGATGTCGAAACGCTGAGTCCGACCTACCGGCTGATGATGGGCATTCCGGGGCAGTCGAATGCGCTGGCGATCGCCGGCCGGTTGGGGATGCCGAGGCAGGTGCTCGACCATGCGACAACCTTTCTCAATCCGGATGCGGTGAAGGTCGATGCATTGCTGGCCGACATTCAGCGTAAGGGACTCGATGCCGAACGAGCGCTGGCAGACGCGGATCGCCTGAAGGACGAAGCCGCCACGCTGGTTGCCGCCAGACAGAGTGAACTCGACGAAGCGCGCCAGCTCCGGTTCCAGGCGTACGAGGAAGCCCGATCCGAAGCCGAAGTCATGCTGGCCGAGGGCCGGAGGTCGCTGCGCCGCTTGCAGCGCGCGGTGGCTCAGCCGCAAGCCGCGCCGGCTCCAGCTGATCCCAAACCCGATGCCGAGGTTGCGGAGATCGCGGCAGCGGTCTCCGCGGTGCGGGAGGTCGCCAGACAGTCGAAAACTGCCGAACCGGCAACTCCGAGACTCCGGGAGGGAGACCGGGTGCGCATCCGCTCACTCGATACCGAGGGGAGTCTGGTCCGGCTCGGTCCAGGAGAAGCGGCTGTGCAGCTCGGCACGATGCGGATTACCCGGCCACTTGACGACATCGTGCGCATCGGCGGCGCGCCGAAAGAGGCGGCAGCCCGCGTTCAGGTGCGGAGCTCAGGGGGTGGTTTCGTGCCGATCGAGCTCGATCTGCGAGGCTATCGCTATGCCGACATCGAACCGGAGCTCGACCGGTATCTCGATGCCGCGGTGCGGGCGTCGTTGCCATTCGTCCGGATCATTCACGGTCGCGGCACCGGCGCACTGCGCAAGGGGGTGGGGGAGTATCTCCGCTCCAGCCCGGTCGTGGATCGGTTCAACGCCGGGAAAGAAAACGAGGGAGGGGACGGCGTCACCGTCGTCCACCTCCGCGATTGACGTGACTAAGCGGAAATCGGCAACCGGGTGATGGCGTCGCGATGAGCTTCGATGGCGTCCATCACGCTGTCCAGAGCCTGTGACCAGGGAATCTCCAGGTCGGGCAGCCGGATGCGGATCGATTGCGGCGTGAATTTCACCGCCGGGCCGAGCAGAGCGTGGATTTTCTGCCGTTCGAGGTGCGACGTATCCACCGGCCGGACCACGATCTCCCGCTCGCGCTCGACCACGCTTTCGATACCGAGCTCTTCGCACCGGATGCGCAGGGAAATCAGCGAGAAGAGGCGCTCGACCTCTTCGGGTGGTTCTCCAAAGCGATCGGTCAGCTCGTCCCGCATGGCGTTGATCTGACGGTGACTGGTGAGCGCGGAAATGCCCCTGTAGGTGTTCAGCCGCAACTCGACGTCCTGGATGTAGCCTGCCGGAATCAGTGCCGTGAGCGGCAGGTCGAGCGTGACCGGCGTCGGGTCGGATATGGGGTGACCAGCTTTGATCTCCTCCACCGCCTGGGACAGAAGGCGAAGGTAGAGTTCGTATCCGACTTCGGCGATGTGCCCGCTCTGCTCCGCGCCCAGAATGTTGCCAGCCCCCCGGATTTCCATGTCGCGCATGGCCAGTTTGAGACCGGCGCCCAGCTCCGTCGCCTCCTGAATCGCCTCGAGTCTCGCTTCAGCTTCGACGGTCAGCGGTTTGCCAGGTTTGACGAGGAGATAGGCGTACGCCCGGTTGGCGCCGCGGCCGACGCGACCCCGCAACTGGTAAAGCTGGGTCAGACCGAGGGTGTCGGAGTTGTCGATGATGATCGTGTTGGCGTTGGGAATGTCGACGCCCGATTCGATGATCGTCGTGCAGACGAGCACGTCGAAGCGCTCGTTGATGAAATCGATCATGATCTGTTCGAGGACATCTTCTTCCATCTGGCCATGACCGATGCCAATGCGGGCTTCCGGGATGAGCTGTTGCAGGTGGGCGGCCAGACGGCCGATCGACGCCACCCGGTTGTGGACGACGAAAATCTGGCCACCCCGATCAATCTCCCGGAGGACTACTTCACGGATCAGGGCATCGTCCGACGCCGTCACGAATGTGCGAATTGGCAACCGCGCCTGCGGCGGTGTGTCGATGATGCTGATATCCCGGATCCCGGCCAGCGCCGTGTGCAGGGTGCGGGGAATCGGCGTGGCGCTCATGGTGATGACATCGACTTCGGTGCGCAGCTGTTTGAGGAATTCCTTCTGCCGGACGCCAAAGCGCTGCTCTTCGTCGATCACGGCCAGACCGAGGTCGCTGAACTGGACATCCGGCTGCACCAGCCGGTGGGTACCGATGATGATGTCGATCGATCCATCCTTGAGTCCCGCCAGAATCTCGCGCTGCTCTTTCGGCGAGCGGAGGCGAGAGAGCATCTCGACCTTGACCGGGAATCCGGCCAAACGTTGCGAGAAGGTGGTCAGGTGCTGCAAGGCGAGCACCGTCGTCGGAACGAGCACCGCGACCTGTTTGCCGGCGTTGACCGCTTTGAACGCGGCCCGGATGGCCACCTCGGTTTTGCCGAATCCGACGTCGCCGCAGATCAGGCGATCCATTGGCCGCCATGACTCCATATCGTCGCGAACCGACACGACCGCTTTGAGCTGATCGGGTGTTTCGGTGTAGGGAAAGGACTCGGCCAGATCGAGGTCCCATTGGGTGTCGGCGGCGAACTGGTAGCCGGTGACGGTTTCCCGGCTGGCGTAGAGGTTCAGCAGCTCGAACGCCATTTCGCGAACCGCTTTTCTGACCCGCTGCCGGGTTCGGGTCCACTCACCCGATCCCAACCGGTTCAGCTCTGGTGAAAGCCCTCCGGCGGAGTAGCGATTGACCCGGTGCGACTGGTCGACGGGGACGTAGAGTTTGTCCCCCTTGGCGAACTCCAGCAGGAGATACTCCCGCTCGACGCCAGATATCTCCACGCGGGTCAATCCCGTGAATCGGGCCACGCCATGATCGATGTGGACGACATACTCGCCCGGGTTGAGGGTCGGTTGGTCTGCCGTCCACCGTTCGCGCGAGCGTTCCGGACCACGCCGGACCCGCTTGCGAAAACCGAAGATCTCCATGTCGCTGAGCAGGAGGGTGCGGGTCGATTCCTCGAGCCAGCCCCCGTCGAGATCGGTCTGCAGAACCTCTGTGGATCCTGCGGGGAGCTCGACGACAGGTCCACTCGATCTGGTCAGCCGCCGCGGCAGAATGCCGGCATCTTCGAGCGAATGGGTGATCCGCTCGGCTTGATCCGACCCGACGGTCACGCGCCAGCCATCGCCGAGAGCAGCGCCGATCGCCGCGTGAAGGTCGCTCAGGCGTCCGGCGAACACCGGCGCCGATTTGAATGAGTCGAACGACAGGGCGACGCTTTCGGAACCCCACGCTGAGGGGCCGCCGAAGATCGTCTGGCGGGTTCGCAGCGACTGCTTGACCGATCGCCAGGATGCCATTGCCGGCGCCAGACCGGCCGGCAGCTCGCCGCTCTGTACGGCCGCGCCAAGCGCCTCGGCTGCGTGCGACTGTCGCTGCCGGGCGGCGAGCTCGACGGCATCGGGATCGTCGATGACGATCAGCGCGTCCCGGTCGAGGTGCGTCAGAAGGGTCGCGTCCGTGCCATCCAGAGAGGGAGCGAAGAGTTCGAGCGAGTGTGGCAGCGATCCCGCCGCTGCCCGGGCCAGCGTTCCTTCGAATTCGGTGCGGACCTCGTCGCGAAGTGAGGTGAGGTCGAGCTGTTGCACGGCATCGACCGCCGCCTGGAGCTCCCAGACATTGAATTCGGTCGCCGGCAGGAGAACGGCATCCTCGACGCGCTCGAAGGAGCGCTGGTTGGATGCGTTGAATTTCCGGATCGAGTCGATCTCATCGCCAAAGAGCTCGATACGCAGGGGATCGCGGGAACCGGGGCCAAAGATATCGATGATGCCGCCGCGTCGCGCCACCTGACCCGACGCCGTGACCAGCGGTTCCGGTTCGTAGCCGGCGCTTGTGGCCCATTCCATGATCTGGCGTTCGCCCAACCGCCGGCCATGGGTGATCTGCAAGGTTCGCTCGGCCAGGAGTTTGGGCCGAATGACGAAGTGAGTCAGTCCGGCGATCGAAGTGGTGACGATCCGGGGTTTGGGCGAGGTCGCGCCAGCCAGGGCGGCGAGAATGGCGACTCGCTGGCTGCTCAGGTCGTGGTCGCGGGGCATGCGGTCCCAGGGAACGCCCTCTGGCGCCGGCCAGTGCCGCGAGATCACCGGGTCCGGCAAAAAATCGCGCATCGCCGCCGCCAGATCGAGACTGCGATCCTCCTTGCTGGAGAGAATCAGCACCGTTCGGTCTGTGGCCGATGCCAGTGCCGCGTAGATCGCCGGTTTGGCGGCGGAAGGAAGATCGAGCAGCTGTGCCGATTCGTTCGCCTCGATCTGCTCGGTCAGGCGAGCGAGAGAGGGAGCCTGCTGGAGAACGGGCAGAAGATGGGCGAGTTTCACAAACGAACTCCAGTCGCAGAGACAAGCAGTGACGCGCGATCCGGCAGAATAGCCGTCGCGTTTCGGGCCAGGAACCATACCATAATGCGTCGCACACCCGGCTCGATTTCGGGTATGTTTCTCCGCACTCTATGAAAGAACGTGGCAGGAGAGGCAGGCGTGAGACGCATTCCCGGCGGCGGTCCGGCATTGCTCTTTGCCGGATGCTTGCTGGCGGGATTGGCGGGCATGCTCTGGTTGCTCGTCGAGCTCGACGCTCGCTCGAGACCCGAGATCGTCGTGACCATCTCGGAGAATCCGAACACGATTCACGTTGCCATCGAAAACGGCGTCGAATCGCCGGGTGTCTACGAACTGCCTGCTGGATCGCGGCTGGCCGATCTGATCGAGGCGGCCGGCGGAGCGGACGGAACCGCCGATCTCGCGTCGGCGAATCTGGCGCAGCGGCTGAACGACGAATCGCTGATCCATCTCCCGCCGCTGGTCGATCTGGCAGCGTCGACCGAGGATGAATCGGCAAATCCCCAGCAGCCGATCGGGTTCGCCTATGCCGATCCCCGCCTCAATCTGAACACCGCGACCGTTGAAGCATTGGACGGCTTGCCGGGCATTGGACCCGTGCTGGCGGAAGCGATCATCGCCGAACGAGAGCGTCTCGGCGGTTTCCAGTCGGTCGACGATCTGGTCGGCATCGACGGCATATCGCAACGGATGGTCGATGCGTTTCGCGATCTGGTCACTGTCGAGCCATGACCGGCATCTTGCTCGGATTGTCATTTCTGGGCGGCATGGTTTTCGGCGTTGCGGCCGTCGTGGTGGTCGCGGTCGTCGCCGTGCTTCAGGCAACCAGAAGGGGTCGGGCGCCGGTCATGGCGATCGTGGCTGTGGTTCTCTGCCTGGCGGGCTGGATTCGGGCCCCTGGGGAGACTGTTGTCCCTGCGGTCAGCGCTGGGGAGGCGTCGCTGGTCGGTGCGGTCACATCCCAACCAGCCGCGACGCGTCTCGGTCAGAGTTTTGTGCTCACCAGCTCCGAGGGCGTCGGTGAAGCGGCGATCATAGCGTGCGTGGTCAGCCGGAACACGGACGTCGTTCACCAGGGCGCCCGCGTTCGCGTGCAGGGGAGATTGTCGCCGCTGGAGGATCTTCCTGAAAACCGGCGGGCGGCGTTGAGGGCCAGAGGGTGCCAGGCGCTTATCGACGCCGATCGGGTGATCGTCATTCGACGAGCTTCGGGCGTTGCCGGCGTACTGAGCGGCATCAGAGAGGAGATTTCCGGGTTCTTCCAGCAGACGGCGCCTGGCAATCCGGGAGCGTTGATGACCGGTCTCCTGATCGGTGACGACAGTGCGTTGAGCTACGAAGCCGAGGAAGCCTTTATCGTCACCGGGACAACCCATATCACGGCGGTTTCCGGCGCCAATTTCGCCATTCTCGTGACGTTGGCCTCGATGCTGGCCGGCAGCAGTGGGGTGCGCCGTCGCTGGTCATGGATTCTGGGATTGTCATTGGGGATCTGGTTCTATGCGCTGCTGGTGGGACTGCCGCCCTCCGCAGTCCGGGCCGCGATCATGGCCACGCTGGCGCTGTTCGCTGCCCGGGCGGGACGCATCCCGGATTTCCTGACGCTCCTGGTGGTCACAGCGGCGGCGCAGGTGGCGATCCGCCCAGGAGACTTGACCACACTCTCGTTTCAGCTCTCGGTCGCTGCCACGCTGGCATTGATTCTCGTCTTCTCCGGATGGCAACCCTCGTTCGCGCGGACAATGCTGGGCGTGATCGTCTGCGCGACCGCGGCGCACCTGGCTACCGCACCGATACTGGCGTATCACCTGGGGGAGATTCCCGTCGCGTCGATTCCGGCCAACGCCATGATCGTGCCGCTCGTGGCATTTGCGTTCTACTTCGCAGCCATGTCAGGGGTGATGTCGCTTTTACTCCCGGGGCTCGCCGCGGTGCTGGCCTTTCCCGGTGTGCTGGCATCGTCGGCAATCGTTGGAATTGTCAGCTGGGTTTCGTCCTCAACCGGCAAGGGGATCACGATCGGGCGGCTGCCGGATCCGCTGCTGTTCCTCCTGGCGATTGGTTGTTGGGGAGGGATCGCCATGTCGAGCCGGGACTGCCGGGTGGCGTTCGATCACTATCTGACGTCGATTCGGAAGTGGGTGGGCCGGTTGCGGTCGTCGTGAAACGTATCCATGTGACCACCGCCGGCATGGGGCCGGGTTCCGCGGTGGAACAGCGGTACAGGGTCGGGTGGTATGTCGGACCAGAGCGCCTACTTGCCGAATTGGTCCCTCTCGCGGTAGATTTCACCGGCTTGGGCCCCCATAGTCTAGTGGACCAGGACGTCACCCTTTCAAGGTGAAGATCGCGGGTTCGAATCCCGCTGGGGGTACCTCTGATCGCCGGGCACCGGCGCAGCATATTCCCTCCTGGCTTTCTCGCTCACCGAATACGTCTCCGCCTGGTTCGCCATAATTGCCGCATACCGGGGTGTTTCCGGTTGCGCAGAATTCGATGGGAGGTTCCGATGGACATCGTCATGCCGGTGGCGGGTTTGGGGACACGCCTCCGCCCCCAGACGTGGAGCAAACCGAAACCACTCGTCCCGGTGGCCGGCAAACCGATGCTTGCCCATGTGCTCGATCGCGTTCTGGCCCTCGAACCGGAACGGCTCGTCTTCATCACCGGCTATCTCGGCGACCAGATCGAGCAATGGGTGACGCAGAACTACGACATTCCGTCCCTGTTTGTCGAGCAAACTGAAATGCGCGGGCAAACCGACGCGATCATCCGCATCCGTGAATCGGTGCGGGACGATGCGCTGATTCTCTTCCCGGACGCCCTCTTCGAGGCCGATTTTTCCGGGATCGGCGCCAGCGACGCCGATGTGATCATGTACACGAAAGTGGTCGAGGATCCTTCGGCGTACGGGATTGCGGTCGTCGAGGATGACCGCATCGTCAAGCTGGTGGAAAAACCGCAGGTCTTCGTTTCGGCGCTGGCCGTGATCGGCATCTACTACTTCCGCTCGATGCCCGACCTCTACGACGCGATCGACGAACAGTTCGAGCGGGGACTTTCCCTCAAGAACGAATATTTCATCGCCGATGCCATCCAGCTGATGATCGAGCGCGGCAAGAAGGTCGTCTCCAGCGAGATTCCGGAATGGCGGGACTGCGGCAACGATGAGACCCTGCTCGACACGAACCGCTACCTCCTGGAGACGCTTCAAGTGCCGACGCCCCGGTCCGACAGCGTGATCATCCAGCCATCGTTTGTGAGCGATCTGGCGGTGGTGGAGCGGTCGGTGATCGGACCGCACGCCAGTATCGGACCGCGAGCCCACATCCGGGATTCGATCGTCAACGACTCGATCGTCGATGAAGATGCGTTCATCGATGGCGCCAACATTTCCAGCTCCGTGGTCGGCCGCGGGGCGCAGGTACGTGGCCGGCCGGCGGCCATCAACGTCAGCGATATGAGCAAGGTGGCGCTTTCGTGACAGATCATGAAGCTGCTGAGGAATGGCTCGAGCTCTCGGTCGAAGCCGACTACGAAGCGGTCGAATCGGTTGTGGAGCTTTTCTCCCGGCATGGCTACCAGGGGGGTGTTTCGATCGAGGAACCTTTCACCCAGGATCCCGATGGCGACAACCTGAAGGTCGACATCACGCGGCCGTTTGCGGTCAGCACGTTCGTGTCTGCGGCGTCGTTCGACGCTGCCCTGAAAGAGGAGATCGAGCAAGCGCTCTGGTTCCTCGGTTCGATGCGGCCGGTTGGGTCACTGCGCGTCACCTCTCATCGGGAAACCGATTGGGAAGAGGCGTGGAAGAAGCACTTTTCGCCGGTGAGGGCCAGCGACCGGTTTGTGATCAGACCGCCGTGGCATGAGGTCGAGGCAACCCCTGGTGATCTGGTCATCACGCTCGATCCGGGAATGGCGTTTGGCACGGGCACCCATCCAACGACGCGTCTCTGCCTGCAGCTTCTGGAATCGATGCCGGTGGCAGGCAAGCGGGTGCTCGACGCCGGCACCGGGACTGGTGTGCTGGCGCTGGGCGCCGTGTTGCTCGGCGCCGACGCGGTGACGGCGGTCGATATCGACCAGGTGGCCGTGCGACAGTCGGGCGAAAATGTGGCGCTCAATGGGCTCGAGGGCAGGATCTCGATCCGCGAGGATGACCTTTCGTCGCCGCCGGAGGATGGTCCGTTCGAACTCGTCATCGCCAATATCATCTCCCGGATTCTGATCGAGATTCACCCGGCGCTGCTGGCGGCGATGGCGGACGACGCCACCCTCCTGCTCAGCGGCATCATCGAAGACAAGGAGCAGGGTGTGATCGACTGCTACGCGGCAGCCGGTCTGACCCGGCTCGATCGCCTGCAGATGGGCGACTGGATTGCCCACATTTGGAAGAGACAGATCTAACCCGACATAACTGTGTCGGCGGAACCCATGGTAAACTCGCCCGGTTGCGCTCACCGAGCGCGCTGCCGGGAACCCGGCGCGTCTTTTCCATTCCGGAGCAATCAGTTTTGGCCCCGAAAGTCAGCCATCTGTCACATCGCCGCGTCGATCTCGAACCGGAGGCTACCGGACTGGTCGAAGCCGTCGCCAAAGACTCTCTCGGCTGGGAGCTGGGAATTCAGCCAGGCGACCGCATTCTCAGCCTGAACGACCGTCCAGTGGTCGATGTGCTCGACTTCCAGTTCCACGTGCACTCGGAGGAGGTCCGGCTGGAAGTCGAACGGGGTGGGGCGATCGAGCGCTTCAACCTCGACCTCGATGGCGACGAGTACTGGGGGATCACCTTCGCCGATCCCACCTTCGATGGCGTGCGGATCTGTGAAAATGGCTGCCCATTCTGTTTCATCAAGCAGATTCCCAAGGGAATGCGCCGCTCGCTCTACGTCATGGATGACGACTATCGGTACTCCATGCTCTATGGCGCGTTCGTGACCCTGACCAATTTGAGCGAGGAAGACTGGGAGCGGATCGAGGGCGAACGACTGGGGCCGTTGCACGTCTCGGTGCATGCCACCAATCCGGAGCTGCGCGCCCTGCTGGTCGGCAATCCGATAGGCGCCGAGATTCTCACCCATCTGGGGAGGTTGGAGCGGGCCGGTATCGAGTTTCATGCGCAGCTGGTGCTCTGCCCCGGGGTCAATGATGGCCCGGAGCTCGATCGCAGTCTGAGCGATCTCCAGCAGTTCTCGAATCTGGCGTCGATCGCCGGCGTTCCCGTCGGACTGACCAGGTTCGGGCAGGAGCGACAGAGCAAACAGCTGCGCCTTTCCCGGAAATGCATGCAGACGCTGCCGGGCAATCAGATCCAGGTTCGCCGCTACAACGCCGGCGAAGCGGCGGCCGTTGTCGAGCACGCTTCCCTCTGGCAGCAGCGATTCCGCAAGGAACGGGGGGAGACGTTTTTCTACCTCGGCGACGAGTTCTATCTGATGACCGGGCGAGAGGTGCCGGCCGGGGCGATGTACGACGGTTTTCCGCAGATCGAGGATGGTATCGGCATCACGCGTCACCTGCTCGATGATGTGGACCGGCTGGTCCGTCGTTCGCGGCGAGGAGAATTGCAGGGCGCACGCGGGGTCGTGGCCTGCGGCACGCTTATCGGTCCTACCATGGATCGGGTCGTTGGCCGGTTGAACCAGGAATGCGGGACGGCACTCCGTCTCCACATTATCGACAATGAATTCTTCGGTGCGGAGATCAATGTCTCCGGACTATTGACGGGCGCCGACGTGTCGGGCCAGCTGACCGGGAAAACGCATGGCGACCCGGTCTACATCTCCAGCAGGACCATTTCCGACCGTACCCACACCATGCTCGACGACATGACCATGAAGGAATTGAGCGAGCGGTTGCAAACGCCCGTTGTGCCAGCGCTGACGTTCAGCGACGTGGCTCGCGACATGCGTTCCCGTCTGGCCAATCTTCCGGCTGCCTAATCGATTTCCGCGTCAGGTTTCCTGCGAGTTGCCAGGGCCACGATGGTGGCGCCCGCTCCGGCGAGCAACGCCATTCCCGTTTTGGGCAGGCGGTGCCTGCTGACTTTGTTCGGCCGGCCCGGGGGCGGGTTGTAGGAGCGCATGTGCCACCAGAGGCGCGGCGTATCGCGCATCGCCTTGAAGATGACTTTGGGGTTGCCTCCGGTCGATGCGCCAGCCGTGCGGGGAAAGTGCCGAACGCCAACCTGTTGCACGCGGACTCCCTGGCGACGCGCTTTGGCCATGATCTCCGTGTTGATCAGCGCGCCATTCGACGTCAGCTGGATCGAGCGGAGCATGTCGCCATCGAAGATCTTGAATGCGCAATCGATGTCGCGCATATGCACGCCAAAGAGCATGCGAATCGAGACATTGAAGGTTTCGGCGAAAACGCGCCGGTGGAGATGATCGCTTCGTTCCATGCGGAACCCGGCAACGATCTCGTGGGTGTCGATGAAGGGTACGAGCCGGGCAATGTCTTCAATGGCAAACTGGCGGTCAGCATCCATGAACATGACGAGATCGCCAGTCGTGGCCGCGAATCCGGAGCGCAGCGCACCGCCATACCCCTGGTTCTGAACCAGATCGACGAGCTTGACCTCCGAGTGCTCTTCCGAGAGTTCTCTGGCGATCGTGGCAGTCTGGTCGCGCGATCCATCGTTGACCACGACGATCTCGAAGTCAGTGAAGTAGCCGGGCAGCGTCTGGAGTGCGTCGGTGACGACGGAGCGGAGATTCAGTTCCTCGTTGTAGGCCGGCAGCACCAGCGACAGGCGCTGCGAAACCGGCGGCGCCGTGGCCGACCCAGACGATGATGACGACAAACCAGCTCCCGATCCAGATTATCAGGCAGCGCCCGGGGAGAGACCCTGCATATCGGGACTGACTGTCCAGACATTGCTGCGCGGATAGAAGAGACTGTCGAACGTGTCGCTGCGAACAACGTCGCCGTTGCGTCCGTAGACAGTGCGGTAGACGAGGACTTCGAGGCCGGTTCCTGCCCATTCGGTCTGCTTGATCGTGCCGTAGGGGAGCTCGTCATCGACCATCTCGATAGGGTCGGTCGCCGGAATCGGCGCGCCCACATCCGGTCCACCAATGTCGACGTTGTATCCAAGATCGGGTCCATAGATCACGACAACAGCGATGGGACCGTCGGTGTACGCCTCCACGAGCAACCAGGAATCACTGGGATTCATGAATCTGAGATCGATGCCGCCAAAAGGATCACCTTCCGGCTGGAAGATAGCGGCGTCCATGCCGACCGGCCATCCGTCCAACTCGTAGAAGCCGAGGCGATAGCGATGGGCGTGCCATTCGGTGAATTCGAGCCCGGCATAGAGCGCTGCGCGGAAAACGGTCGTCGAAACCTGGCAGATGCCGCCGCCAATGTCCCGGCCGATTCGCTCGCCCGCGATCACCTGCGATTCGACAAATCCCAACCCGGTGGTGATTTCGCCCACCGCGTGGTTGAACGAGAACTCACCATGTGGCCGCACCAGCGTGCCGTTGAGCACGGTGGCGCCGACCCGGATGTTGGTAGCGCGAGAATCCTCGGAGCCATCGAAGTTGGAGCTGCCGCGCCCAAGTTGGGTCGTGATGCCAAGAGACGCGAGATTGGAGCCGTTGACCTCTGGTTCGAGCACCTGTACCGGCATCTGAATCGACCGATGATCGGTCGACACCGACTCCACCACGCTCTTGGCCAGCGACTGCGGCAGCAGACGGGCGCCTTCTTCACCGGGCGCGGTCGCCTTCAAACCGCCATCGTTGTTCCAGGCGACTTTGGCATTGACCGGATCGCGGTTGATCGACCCGGAGAAAACCTCGTCGATCCACTGGGCCAGGCCCTGCTCGTCGAACACGACGGTGACGGCATCAGGACCGCTTGCACCGTCGGCAATGTCGACGCTGAGGAACGCCCCGAACTCCGAGGGCCGGATATCCCACTTCTTTCCGTCGTGCGACACCGACACCGATTGCGAGAGCATCTGGTCGAGCTGCGTCTTGGCCGGGCCAAAATCAGAGGCGAAGACCGAGGGTTGCTGATCGATGATCGGCAACGTCGTGTTCGGACCGCTCACGGATTTGACGCTGTCGAGCAGGATCCCCTGCAGCTTCGCCACATCGACGATTTTGCCGTGGGATTCGGGTGTGATGTTGACCGCACCATCGACGACCGCCAGTTCGGCGTCGACGGGATTGATGTGCAGTTCTTTCGTGACGCCGTCGGCCCAGGCGATGAGCTCATCGCTGGAGAGCTCGATGGTGAGGGGAATCTCGTTGTCCTGACGAACGGCCGAGAGCACCGATCCGACCCGGGTGCTGCTGGACGACTCGCGTCCCACGGCGAACGCGGCGTCGAGCGCTTTCTGCACGTTGACGTGGACTCCCAGCTCGGCGAATGTGGGCGCCCAGTGCCGGTCGAGGGCATCGAAGTAGGCGCGTTCGTTTTCGATCGCCAGCGCCTGCGCCGTGATCGCTTCTTCAGCTTCCGCCCGGGTCATGCCGCTGACATCGACGCCACCGACGGTGACGCCGGGATAGATCTTGCTCTCGTAGGTGCGATCGAAGACGAGAAGAGCGGCCGCGGCGGCGATGCACAGGATTGCCGCGCCAAGAATGACGCGCGTGGCGATGCGAATCCAGCGGCTTTGCTGTCGCAGATCGTCTTCGAGGGGTTGGGCGCCCGGCAGAGAGGGTGTGAGAACCGCGTTCGCCGGGAGTTTGTCAGCCAGTTGCTCGGCCAAAGTCGGTGTCCTTGCGTCGATTGAAGGGCGGATGCAATGCGGAGCACGATCGCCCGGGCGGCTGGAGAGTCAGCCGGTTAGATGCTAGCACAAGAAGCGCATCTGAACGCGGCCAAACTGGAGCAAATCGCCGTCCTGAAGCGGGTTTCTTCCCTCAACGGGACGTCCCCTGGCCCAGGTGCCGTTCATGCTCGCGAAATCCTCGACATACCATTGTTCATTCTCGGCGAAGACCGCCGCGTGGACGGACGAGACCGAGCCGTCGTCGACCGCGATATCGCACTCACCTGCGCGGCCGATGGTGACCCGCCCTTCGACCGGCAGACTCGACCCAGCGACAAGCTTCGAGGCTCCACCATCGACCACGATCAACCAGGCGAGCGGCGCCGGTGGGCGCATCTGCTCGGGCTGGTCCCTGGTGCCGGTATCGATCTCCCGGATCATGATCCTCGCCATCTGGAAGAGGAACAGGAGGAGAAGCCCGGCAAAGGCGAATCTGAGCGCGTCGTAGAGGAGCTCGCCGCTGTCGATGGCGCTCATGTGCTGCTATACGCTCGAGTAGGCGCCAGCGGATTAGCGCAGGTCATGGCCGATCCTGGTTTCCACGACGCCGAATGTGATGAGATCGCCGGGATAGACCGCGGTCCAGCCGAGAATCTGGCGGCCATTGACGAAAGTGCCGTTGGTGCTGCGAAGATCGGCGATCCGCAACTGGCTGCCGTTCAGTTCGATCACGGCGTGATGGCGTGAGACATTGGCGCCATCGATCACCCAGTCGTTGTCCAGCGAACGCCCGACAGACGTTTCGGCCTTGTGGATGTAGTGGGCCAGACCGGTGAGTGGACCGGCAATGACCTCGATGACAAACGACGGTGCGGATTGCCGGGGCGGTTGCACCCAGAATGCTTCCGTTTGCCCGACCGCCTGGCCCGGCTGGGGCGCCGCGATGCGGGTTTCTTTCATCGACGAGGCGATCGATATCGAGCGTGGCCGGACCGTTTCAGAAGCGGCCAGCTCGACCTCGACCCGGCCGGCGGTGACGAAACCGAGCCGGTCGGCTTCATCGTCCAGCCACGATTCGAGATGCCCTGCAATCGCTTCCTCATTTCCCGCGAAGCTGGCGAAGTCATCGGGATGCATCGACACGACGAATGCATTGGGAACGATCGCGCCCCGCACCGATGCCATTTGCCGTTCGCTCATCTCTCGAGAGAGTTTGCGCGCGATCTCGGAGGGCTGGATGGATGGTTTGAACACCCGATCGACGCTGCCCTCGATGGCGCGTTCCAGTGTCTCTTCCAACCGGTTGAAGGGGCGAAACCGTTTCATCGAGGGATCCAGCAGAGATGACGGCAGGTCTTGCCGCTGATTCTTGCGCCGAACACGGCGTTGGGCCAGAGTATAGTCAACGGTGCGACGCGGATTGCCGCGCGGTCACACATGTGGTGCATCAGATGGTATTGATCGGACCTTCGATCCTCACAGCGGATCTTCTGCATCTGGGCGATGCCCTGACCGAAGCCGAAAACGCCGGCATCGACTATGTCCATGTCGACGTGATGGATGGTCACTACGTGCCGAACATCACCTTCGGACCGGTCATGGTCAGCACGGTGCGGCGGGGAACGCAACTGCCCGTCGATGTGCATTTGATGATCGATGCACCGGAGCGGTTCATCGACGAATTCGCGCAAGCGGGATCGGACGCGATCACGGTCCACCTGGAAGCGGTCACGCACGTGCACGCCGTGCTCAGCCAGATCAGGGGGCATGGCATCCGCGCCGGGATCGCGATCAATCCCACGACCTCGTTGACCTTGCTCGACGACGTGCTTCCCTTTTGCGACCAGGTGCTGATCATGAGCGTGAACCCGGGATTCGGCGGTCAGTCGTTCATCCCCACGGCGCTGGGCCGGATCGAACGATTACGCGACGCAATCGCGTCGCGCGATCTTCGATGCGATATCCAGGTCGATGGCGGGATCAAAGCGAGCAATATCGGCAAGGTGGTGTCGGCTGGCGCCACGATGATCGTTGCCGGTTCTGCTGTCTTCTCGGATGATGTTTCAGTGGCGGATGCCGTGCAAGCGCTGCGGCAGGGCGTAGAGGGTTAGGTGCAGGAACGATGTCGGTGTCGCAGGCTCCGGTAGGCGCAGAAAAACCGTTGTCAGTCGAAGTCCAGGGGGTGGGGGGCAGTTCCGCCGGCGCGACGCCCGGTACCCTGCTGGTGGAGGAGATGACGACTGGCGAGAACCCGGAGATTCTGGCGGTACTGGCGACGTCGTACCAATCCCCTCCCAGCCAGCAGCAGGAACAGATGGCGATCGACGCCGTGCGCAGCGCGGTGACCTCGGGTTCGGGACAGCACCTCTCTGAGGTGATGCGAAGGAGCTTCCGCGATGCGAACCGGGCGATTTTCAATGCTGCCGGTCACGATGAGGGCGAAGGCGTGGCCATGCTCGCGCTGGCCACGCGAGGCAAGTACGCCACGCTGGCGTTGGTCGGTCCCGATCGAGGGTATCTGGCCCGGGCGGGCCGGTTGAACCAGGTGACCCGGGATCAGCGTGTGGTCGTTGCCCGGTCGCGACGCAAGCAGGATACGGAGACAGCCAGCGCGTCGGCGACTTCGACGAGATTGCTGGGCGAAACGGACCGGCTCGATTCGAAGAGCCCGGCCATTTTCGAGATCGTGCTCCTGCCCGAAGATCGCCTGGCATTGCTCAGCCGGGATCTGGTCGATCTGGTTGGAGAAAGCGCGCTGCTGTCGGGTCTGCAATCGGGTCTGCCGGCGCTGGTGGCGTCGGCGGGGTCGGGGAGCGCGGCGATGGCTGCGGTGCTGTCGGTTTTGCCGGCGAGAGAAGCACTGCCCGTCTATCAGACGGCTGCTGGTCAGCAGCGACCGATCTGGATGATTGTCATTCCCGTGGTGCTCCTGCTGGTCGTTTTCGCGCTGGCCGCCTATTTCCTGCTGTGAGCGAGCTGAGCGATACGGTCGTCATCGACGCCCACACGC
The DNA here is from genome assembly GCA_019637585.1 of Thermomicrobiales bacterium. GTDB lineage: Bacteria > Chloroflexota > Chloroflexia > Thermomicrobiales > UBA6265 > JAHBVL01. Next base: position 56,451 of record JAHBVL010000002.1, read on the forward strand.
ACGTCTTTCCGCCTGAGGTCGGTGAGAATCGCGACGCGTTCCGGCATCGCGACGCGTGGTTTGCCGATCTGTACGCCAATCCCAAAGCGCGTTTGTCGACCGCCGAAGAGCTCCTGGAAAGTATGGACGCGGCCGGGATCGACCGTTCGCTGCTTTGCGGGTTCCCCTGGCGGGATGCGGGGCTCTGTTCGTTGCACAACGACTACATGCGGGAGGCAGCGCGTCGCTATCCCGACCGTCTGGCCTGGTTGGGGATCCTCTCGCCCGGTTTTGGTCCCGGGCTGGAGGCGGCAGCGGTCGATCTCTTCGACGCCGGCGCCTCGGGGATCGGCGAGCTGAACGCGGACGCACAGGGTTTCGACTTGGTCGACGGCTCCGATCTCGAGGCGGCATTCCGGGTCTGCGTCGAGAGTGACAAACCGGTGATGCTGCATGCATCCGAGCCGGTCGGCCATGACTACCCCGGCAAGGGGACGGCCACGCCGGAGAAACTGATGCGGTTCGCCGCCCGCAATCCGGACCTCCGTATCGTCTTGGCTCATTGGGGTGGAGGACTACCCTTCTACGAGTTGATGCCGGAAGTTAGAGAGACGCTGAGAAACGTGGTCTACGATTCCGCGGCGTCGACCTATCTCTATGACTTCGATGTCTTTCGCCGTGTGATCGACATCGTCGGCGAAGAACGCGTGCTCTTCGCTTCGGACTTTCCGATTCTTCGGCAGGACCGCTTTGCCCAGCGCGTGGCGTCACTCGACTGGCGTTCCCGGGATGAGCGAGCGAAGGTTCTCTCGGTCAATGCATCCCGGGTGTATGGGATCAGCTTGGAAGGAATGGAGTCGCTGTGATTGCAGGACTGCGCGGCGTCGTCGCCGGAACGAGCAGCGACTCCGTGCTGCTCGATGTCAACGGAGTGATCTACCGGATTGGCGCCACAACCAGCACGCTCGCGGAGCTGGCCGGTGTGGATGGGCCAGTCTATCTGCACACCCACCTGATGGTGCGGGAAGACGCCATGGCCCTGTACGGGTTTCGCTCCCCGGACGAACTGCAGCTTTTCGAGACCGTCACGACGGTTTCGGGCATCGGTCCCCGGTTGGGTGTGGCGATCCTCTCTCGCTTCACGGTCGATCAGCTTCGAAATGCGATCCAGGCTGGCGATGCCGATCTGCTGGCCACCGTTCCCGGCGTTGGGAAGAAAACAGCGGCGCGGATGATCGTCGAGCTGCGCGGCAAGCTGCCGTCGGTTATGGCCGGTGGAGCATCCGGCGTCACGAGCGATGACAACGACGTTCTCGAAGCACTGCGGTCTCTGGGCTACAACGCCGCGGAAGCGTCCGCAGCCATGGCAGCATCAGCCGCGAATGCCGGTCCGACGGTCGAAGAGCGGATCGTGGCGGCGCTGCAGTTCCTGTCGTCGAATTAGCCCGGATGGTTCAATTGCGGGCGCGGCACCTTCTTTATCTCGCGCGCATCCGATGCGTGCCTGGGTTTGCAGCGGTTCCGTGTGACCCGCCCGGCCGTGACCGGACCGGGCTCACAGTGCGAAGGTCCTCCGGACCTGCAATCCGGCGCCGTTCTATGGCGTCGCTCTATCGCTTCGACTCGAGCCGGTACTCGATCGCGCGGGCGTGACCGCGGAGGCCCTCAGCGTCGGCGAGCGCGATTGTGGCCGGGCCGAGGCGTTTGACGGCCTGCTCATTGGCCGCTGCCACGTTGATGACTTTCACGAAATCGTTGAGATGAATCGGCGAGTAGAAACGGGCCGTTCCTCCCGTTGGCATGACGTGGCTTGGCCCCGCCGTGTAGTCGCCGAGGGCTTCTGGACTGTGCTCCCCGACGAAGATGCCGCCGGCGTGCTTGACCAGGGGTACCGCCGACCAGGGATCACGCAAGAGCAGGCAGAGATGCTCGGGCGCATAGTTGTTGGCCAGCGTCATGGCTGTGGGAATGTCGCTCGTCTCGATGATCAGACCGTTGTTGAGCAGTGCCGCCTGGGCGATGTCGCCCCGTGGCAGCGTTTCGAGCTGGATGTCGAGTTCGGCGCGAACGGCGGCTGCCAGTGCAGGTGAGGTCGTGATCAGGATGGCGCTGGCCATTTCATCATGTTCGGCCTGGGCGATCATGTCGGCGGCTGTGATGCGGGGATCGGCGGAGTCGTCGGCGACGATGAGCGTTTCGGTGGGACCGGGAAGCTGGTCGATCGCCACAACGCCGTAGACCTTCTTCTTGGCCAGAACGACGAAGATATTGCCCGGTCCCAGGATCTTGTCGACGTGCGGAACCGATTCCGTCCCGTAGGCCATGGCGGCAATAGCCTGGGCGCCGCCGATCTGAAAAACCTTGTCGACACCCGCCACCCATGCCGCCGCCAGAATCAACGGCGACACCATGCCCTGGTGCGGTGGGGAAGAGACGACGATCTCGTCGACCCCGGCCACTTTCGCCGGTACGGCGGTCATCAGGAGTGACGAGGGGTAGACGGCGGTGCCGCCCGGCGCGTAGACGCCGATGCGTTCGAGGGGCCGGACGATCTGGCCGAGTGCGCCCTCATCGCTGAAATCGAACCAGGACGACCGCTTCTGTTTCTCGTGGAATCGGGTGATCTGTTCCGCCGCCGTCTGCAGAGCATCCTGCATGCCGGGGTCGAGCGAGCGGAATGCGGTTTCCCACTCGGCTTTCGGCACTTCCAGCTGCTCGGGCGCGGCGCCGTCGATCTGGGCGGTCAGGCGCTTGACGGCTTCGTCGCCGCCAGTCCGCACATCATCCAGAATCCGGTCGACCACCTCGGAAGCGGTCAGATCCTCGCCGAAGATGCGGCGAATACCCCGGCGAGCTCCTTCGGAGAGGGTGGTTTCCTCGAAGCCGTGGCGGCGGGTGAGTGCCTCGACTGCTTCACCATGGTCAGTGATGACGCGAATGGCGAACGGATCAGACACGGAGCGCTCCCCCAACCTGCTGCTTCAGGTTCTTCTCGATTCGCTTGCGGAATTTGACCAGATCGTCGTCGGTGAGAGTGCGATCGGGTGCGATGAAGGTGACCCGGTAGGCCAGACTCTTCTTCCCTTCGCCGATCTGCTCGCCGCGGAAGATGTCGAAGAGATCGGCGCTGGAGGCGAGTGGCCGGCCGGCGTCGAGCAGGGTGCGTTCGACATCGCCAGCCGGCGTCGCTTCGTCGACGATGATGGCGAAATCCTGCCGAACGGGCAGGTAGCGCTGGACCGGCACGTCACGCCGCCCGGAGGGCAATGAGGCCAGCACAGCGGTCAGGGAAATCTCGGCCACGGCCACCCGAACGTCGTCGATGCCGAAGGCAGATGCCACATCCGGCAGCAGTTCGCCGAGGATACCCAGCTTCGTGCCTCCCGAACTGACCGACGCAGTCCGGCCCGGGTGAAGAGCCGGATCGATCGCCGGTTCGAAGGTCAGGTCGGGAATACCGGCGCGCTGCAATACGTGTTCGATCATCCCCTTGATGTCGAAGAAATCGAGCTCGCCTCCCCGGCCATAGACCGACAGAGACTCGCGTTCGCCGGCGATGACGAAACCGATCGCTTCGACTTCAGCCGGGAGTTCGTCAGGTCCATTGGGCACGTAGAGCCGGGCGCACTCGAAGAGTCGCGCCGCCGACGTGTGCTTCAGGTTCGCCCCAAGTGGCTCCAGCAGCGACGGAATGAGCGATACCCTCAGGAGATTGCGGCCCGATTGCATCGGGTTGATGATCCGCAACATTCGCTCGACCGGCACATCGACGATCAACCCGGCCGATCCTCGTTCCCGCCCTCGGAACGCATCGACGTCGGTTTCCGAGTCGGTCACATAGGTCACCGCTTCGAATCCCCCGGCCGCTGCAGCGGCGTCGCGAACGTGGCGGCGCAGCTGATAGACCGGATCCCGCTTGACAGGCGCCGTTTGGCCCCAGGGGAGGGTGCTGGGCAGGGTGTCGTATCCGACGACCCGGGCGACTTCTTCGACGATGTCGTCCGGAATGCTGACGTCCTTGCGCCAGGTTGGAACGGTTACATTCAACTGGGATGAATCGGCGTTCGTTTCAGCATCGAATCCCAACCGGCCAAGGACATCGATGATCTCGGTCATTGGTATGGAGATGCCCAGCACTTGTTCGAAGCGCGACGTGCGCATGGTCAGGGTCGTGGGCTGCAGCGGTTCCGGGTAGACATCGGCAAAGGCCGTGACACGGGCGTTCGGGCAGATGAGGAGGAGGAGAGCAATGGCCCGGGCCATCCCTTCGGCAACGAGATTCGGGTCGACACCCCGTTCGTAGCGAGCGGAAGCGTCGGTGCGCAGCTTCAGCGCCCGAGAGGTATGCCGGACCGATTTCATGTTGAAGTTGGCGCCCTCGAGGAGCACCTCAGTCGTTGTGTCGGTAACCTCGGAGGAGACGCCACCCATGACGCCGGCCAGCCCAACCGGTTTGCTGGCATCGGCGATGACCAGCCGGTCTGGATCGAGCTTCCGCTCGATATGGTCGAGCGTTTCGATCATTTCGCCAGCGCGTGCTGTGCGAACCACGATGCGGCCACCTTCGAGCATGTCGCGATCGAACGCATGCAGTGGTTGACCGGTTTCCAGCATGACGTAGTTCGTCACATCGACGACATTGTTGATCGGTCGCACACCGGCGTTCTGCAGCCGTCTGGCCAGCCACGCTGGTGACGGTCCGACTTCGATCCCTTCGCAGACGGTCGCCGCGTAACGGGGGCACAGATCGGTGTTCTCGATCACGACCAGATTCTGGTTGCCGGCGGGAAGCGTTGCGAGATCGGCGCCCGTCGGCACCGTGATCGGAATGTCGTACAGGGCTGAGACTTCGCGCGCGACTCCATGCATGGAGAAGTTGTGCGCAAGATTGGGCGTGATCTCGAATTCCAGCACGGAATCGCCGAGATACTCCTGCAGGGGCAGACCGATCGGCGCATTGTCATCGAGCACCATGATCCCTTCGTGCTCGTCCGAAAGCCCCAGCTCCTTTTCGGAGCAGACCATGCCCTCGGACATCACGCCCCGCATCTTGGTCGGTTTGAGAACCTTTTTCTGGCCCGAGTCGCTGTGACCATCGATCAGATTGGCCCCGGCGAGGGCCAGGGCAACGGTCTGACCGGCGGCGATGTTCGGTGCGCCGGTCACGACCGTGAGGTGGTGTTTACCTGCCTCGACATCGGCCAGCACGAGGCGATCGGCGTCGGGGTGCGGACTGACCCCGAGCACCTTCCCGACATAGACGTGATCCCAGTCGTTGCCGATCTCCTCGATCTTCTCGACTTCGAGCCCGGCCATCGTCAATCGGTGGGCCAGATCTTTCACCGATACATCTGGATCGACGAAATCGTTGAGCCATTTCAGAGGCACATTCATGGATTCAACCTCAGACCGTCAGTGCGGCGAATTCGGAGAGGAAACGGAGATCGTTGCCGGCGAACGCGCGGATATCGCTGATGCCGTAGCGCATCATCAGCAACCGTTCGATGCCCAGACCAAAAGCGAATCCGGTGTAGACCTCCGGATCGATGCCAACACCGGCCAGCACGCGCGGATGGACCATGCCAGCGCCGCCCATCTCCAGCCAGCCGCTCTGTTTGCAAACCCGGCAGCCCTTGCCGTTGCAGATCGCGCAGTCGACCGCGAAATCGACACCCGGTTCGACGAAGGGGAAGAAGTCGCAGCGGAAGCGGATTCGTCGCGTCGGTCCAAACAGCTGGCGGGCGAGCTCCTGGAGCACGCCTTTCAGATCGGACATGCGGATATTGGAATCGACGGCCAATCCTTCGAGCTGATGGAACATCCACTCGTGCGACGCGTCTTGCGCTTCGTAGCGATAGACACGGCCGGGGACGATGACGCGAACGGGCGGTTTCGACTCCTCCATGACCCGCGCCTGCATGGGGGAGGTGTGGGTACGAAGAACGATCTCCTCACTGAGCGTGTCCATGATGATCGTGTCCCAGACATCGCGGGCGGGGTGATCGGAAGGGATGTTGAGCAAATCGAAGTTGTACCGCCCCGTTTCCACCTCGGGACCGAACACCGTCTGGAACCCCATCAGCGCGAAGATCTCGCTCAACTCGTCGATCATCAGTGAGACGGGATGGGCATTGCCGGTCTGCGGTTGGCGGCCGGGAAGGGTCACGTCGACCGCTTCGCTCACCAATCTGGCGGCGGTGGCGCCCGCTTTCAGCTCGGTTTCGCGGTTCTCGAAGGTGGCGGTCAGCGACTGCTTGACCTGATTCAGAAGACGGCCGGCTTCCGGACGGTCGGCGCTATCGAGACCGCCAAGAGCGCGGAACATCAGGGTCAGCGACCCCTTGCTGCCGATGTATTCCCGCTCCCAGGACTGGAGGTCTTCCAGACCAGAGACGCCGGTCAATGACCGCTCGGCGGCATCCTTCAGCTCGTTCAGCTGCGATTCGAATTCTGCTCGTTGCATAACCAGCTTCCAGACAAAACAGGCAACAAAAAAGCCCCTCTCAGGGACGAGGGGCCTCCACGCGGTACCACCCTGATTCGTCACCGCAACGGGTGACGCACTTTGCTTCTGTCGCCCGGTAATGAGGGCCAATCATGATGGACTACGCAGCGTTTCGCTTTCACCCATCCACTCGGAAGAGAAATCCCGGTTCGCTCGTCCAGGTCGCTTTCAGTCGATGACGACCTTCCCTGTGAACTCGCGTTTCCGGCACATGCCTTCGTCGACGCGGTGCCATCTTCAGTTGTGGGCCGAGTATAGCAAACGGGTGCGGACCGGAAACTATACTCAGGCGGGAGGCGGGAGGCGGGAGGCGGAGTTCCTTGCGGCCGTGCGCCTCGTTCGTAGATGCAGACCCCCGTGTCTGCCAACCGTCATCTGCCGATCCCACCACGAGCGGACACGGGGGTCCGCATCTACGGTGATTCTGAACGGCAGACATGGGGTTCGCATTTGCGCTGATTCTGAACAGCGGACACGGGGGTCCGCATCTACGGTGATTCTGAACGGCGGACTCGGGGGTCCGCATCTACGGTGATTCTGAACGGCGGACACGGGGGTCCGCGGCTACACGGTGCAACAGAGCCCGTTTCTCTGAACCGGGCAAGCGACAACAGGGGAAGGTCATTGTGAGCACAACGATCGAGTCGGTCATCGCGCGGGAGATTCTGGATTCGCGGGGCAATCCAACCGTCGAAGCTGAAGTCAGGCTGGCTGGTGGCGCCACCGGCCGGGCCGCGGTGCCCTCTGGCGCATCGACCGGCGCTCACGAAGCGGTCGAACTGCGGGATGGGGATAAGAGCCGCTATGGCGGCAAGGGTGTGCTCACCGCCGTTCGCAACGTGCATGGACCGATCGCCGATGCGGTGACCGGCATGGATGCGCTCGATCAGCGTTCCGTCGACCGAACCATGTGTGAGATCGATGGAACCCTGAATAAGGGGAATCTTGGCGCGAACGCGATTCTTGGCGTTTCCCTGGCAACGGCACGAGCTGCGGCCGGTCAGGTCGGGTTGCCCCTCTATCGCTATCTGGGCGGTCCGCAGGCGCGGACACTGCCGGTGCCGATGCTCAACATCCTGAACGGTGGCAAGCACGCCGAAGGATCGAGCGTCGACATGCAGGAGTTCATGGTCGCGCCGGTCGGGGCAGAGTCGTTCGCCGAGGGGCTCCGGTGGGGATCGGAGATCTTCCAGGCGTTGCGAAAGATCCTCCACGCCCAGGGGCAGAACACCAACGTCGGCGACGAGGGTGGTTGCGCGCCGAGCCTGCCTTCGAACGAGTCAGCGGTGAAGCTGGTCACCGAGGCGATCGAAGCCGCGGGATACCGGCCGGGTGACGATGTCGTCATCTGTCTCGATCCGGCGGCGACGGAGTTCTTTCACGACGGACAGTATGTGCTGGCTGGCGAAGGGCGCACGCTCACGCCCGCGGAGATGGTCACCTACTGGCAGCAGTGGGTCATGGACTATCCCATCGCCTCGATCGAGGATGGGCTCAGCGAAGACTCCTGGGACGACTGGCGGCTCCTGACCGAGGTTGTCGGCGATCGCGTGCAGCTGGTCGGAGATGACCTGTTTGTGACCAACACCACCCGGCTCCGGCAGGGAATCGAGATGGGAGCGGGCAACGCGATTCTGATCAAGCTGAATCAGATCGGCACCCTGACGGAAACCATGGACGCCATCGAAATGGCGCAACGGGGTGGGTTCGTCGCGGTGGTGTCGCACCGGAGTGGCGAAACGGACGACACCTTCATCGCCGACCTGGTTGTCGCAACCAACGCCGGTCAGATCAAGACTGGAGCGCCGACTCGCATGGACCGGGTGGCGAAGTACAACCAGCTCCTGCGCATCGAAGAAGCGCTGGGCGGCGACAGCGTCTATCCAGGCAGGGGTGCGTTCCCGCGCCTCGGATGATGCACAGCTGATTTGTCCAAGAACCCTCTCCCGCGGTCGGGAGAGGGCAGGTGAGGGCCATCTGCGCGGGGTAGTTGTGGGGCTCTGAGGGGTCGGCGGAAATCCCTCACCCCCGGCCCCTCTCCCGACCGCGGGAGAGGGGGGACACGGTGCGCCCCTACCGAATGTGCGCCGCGCGAAATGCGGTTGCATCTCTAGCCTTCGACCAACGACGACTGGGTCATCTGAGGTGGTTTGGGCAAGCCCAGCAGTTGCAGCAACGTTGGCGCGATGTCCGCCAGGATGCCGTTGTCTCGCAGTGTCGCGTGACGATACGGACTCGAATCCGGCGTGACCAGCACGCAGGGGACTGGATTGAGGGTGTGTGCGGTCATCGGGCCGCCGGTGGCCAGGTCGATCATCTCCTCGCTGTTGCCGTGATCGGCGGTGACCAGCGCCGAGCCGCCGGCCTTCGCCAGCGCGGCGATGATCCGACCCAGGCAGGCATCGACCGTTTCCACGGCCCGGACCGCTGCCGCAAAGTCGCCGGTGTGACCGACCATGTCGCCATTGGCGAAATTGACCACGATGAATGCGTATGTGCCCGACTCGATTGCCGCGACGACGCCATCGGTCACGCCGATAGCGCTCATTTCGGGCTGCAGATCGTAGGTCGCCACCTTGGGCGATGGAACCAGATTGCGGTCTTCGCCCGGGAAGGGTTCTTCGCGCCCGCCGTTCAGGAAAAAGGTCACGTGGGCGTATTTTTCCGTTTCGGCGGTGTGAAATTGCGACAGACCCGCCTCCGAGATCACCCGCGCCAGCGGCATCTCGACGTCGTGGGGCTCGAATGCCACCGCGACGGGCAATCCCTCCTGATAGCGGGTCATGGTGGTCACGTGAATGCTCGATGGGAGATCGCTCGTCCGCTGGAATCCGCTGAAGTCAGGCAGCGTCAGGGCTTGCACCAACTGCCGGCAGCGGTCGGAGCGGAAGTTGAAGAGGATGACTTCGTCGCCAGGACCGATGGTGACTGGTTCGGTGCCGGGCGGCACGATCGAGCAGGGAATGATGAACTCATCGGTCACTCCGGCCCGGTAGGATGCTTCGATGGCCGCGCCGGCCGAGGTGTAGGTCGGACCGTTGCCGAGGGTCATCGTGTTGTAGGCGAGTTGGGTGCGTTCCCAGCGCTTGTCCCTGTCCATGGCGTAGTAGCGACCGGAGACCGTCGCGATCCGGCCCAGACCGAGTCGCTGGCAGTGGTCCTGGATGTCGCGAACGAACCCATTGCCCGATGTTGGCGAGGTGTCCCGGCCGTCGGTGATGGCATGGATGTAGACACGCCGCAATCCGTGTGCACCGGCTAGAGACAGCAACGCCTCGAGGTGCCGGGAGTGACTGTGCACGCCTCCCTCGCCGGCCAGCCCGACCAGATGGAGCGCTGTGCCGTTGGCCAGAGCGCGCTCGATCGACCCCACCAGCGCCCGATTCTCGAAGAATGAGCCATCCTCGATCGATTGATCGATCCGGGTGATCCACTGATAGACCACGAACCCGGCTCCGATGTTCAGATGGCCAACTTCGGAGTTGCCCATCTGTCCCTCAGGCAACCCAACCGCCAGCCCGCTTGTTTTCAGTGCGGTGGTTGGATAGGTGGCCTTCAGCCGATCCATGACCGGGGTATCAGCGGCTAGAACGGCATTGCCGGGATAGTCCTGCCCATTGCCCCAGCCATCGAGAATGACCAGCACGACAGGAGAAAGAGAAGGAGTCGTCATACGTCGTCCACCAAATATTCGCTTCGTAGAACTCGGCCCCGTGCCGGCCGGCTCTCCACACGAAAGCGTAGAGCCCGGCCCTGTCCCGGCCGGTTGCGAAAAAGTGTAGAGCCTGGGGCCGGGCCCCGATATGCCACGGCGTGCGACAATGCCACGCTGTTTACGTTCGATGTGAGGACAGGATTCGAGAATGGGTTCGTATCGCGTGACTTTGATTCCCGGCGACGGGATTGGCCCCGAAGTATCGGAGGCCACCAAGGCTGTGCTCGACGCCACCGGCGTGACCATCGAGTGGGACGAACAGCCCGCCGGGATGAATGCCATGGAGACGCATGGCGACGTCTTGCCGGAAGTAACCCTCGACTCGATCCGGGCCAACGGGATCGGATTGAAGGGGCCGCTGACCACGCCGATCGGCACCGGTTTCCGGAGCGTCAATGTGGCGCTGCGCCAGGCTCTTGGTCTCTATGCCAATCTGCGGCCGGGCAAAACGATCAAAGGTGTGCAGGCGCCGTTCGAGGACATCGATCTGGTGGTGGTCCGCGAAAACCTGGAAGGGATGTATTCGGGCGTCGAGTTCGACGCCGGCACTTCCGAAGCCGCCACGGTGATCGGCGCGATCAATGCGAACAACAGCAAGAAGGTCGATCCATCGGCTGCAATCAGCATCAAGGTGATCACCCCCGAGGGCGTCAGCCGGATCGTGCGTTTCGCCTTCGAGTACGCCCGGGCCAACAAGCGCAAGAAGGTGACGATCGTCCACAAGGCGAACATCATGAAGTTCACCGACGGACTCTTCCTGCGCATCGCTCAGGAGATCGCCGCGGAGTATCCCGACATCGAATCGAACGATCGCATCATCGACAACATGTGCATGCAGCTCATGCAGAAACCCGAGGAATATGACGTCCTGGTGATGGCCAACCTCTATGGCGATATCGTCAGCGACCTCGTCGCCGGTATGGTCGGCGGGCTGGGCGTTGCGCCGAGCGGCAACATCGGGTTGAAGGCGTCGGTGTTCGAGCCGATTCATGGTTCGGCTCCGTCGCATGCCGGCAAGAACGAAGCAAATCCGACCGCGATGATCCTCTCGGGTGCCATGATGCTCCGCCATCTGGGCGAGATCGATGCCGGCGAGCGGGTGGAGAATGCGGTCGCTGGGGTGATTGCGGACGGCGATCGCGTGACCTATGACCTGCGCGAGGATCGCGATCCATCAAAGGCCGCGACGACCACCGAGATGACCAAGGCGATCATCGATCGGTTGTAGCTGGACCAAAGCAGGCGGGCGACGACGAAACCACCGGTTGAAACCGGTGGCTAAGACGCCTTGCCCGTAGCGAGCAAATCGCTGCCTCTGTTCATCACGTCGCCCGGGATGATTCGGCTATCCTGAGCGACGGCAGATTTTGACAACGAGCGAAACCACCGGTTGAAACCGGTGGCTAAGACGCCTTGCCCGTAGCGAGCAAATCGCTGCCTGTGTTCATCACGTCGCTTGGGATAGCTTGGCTATCCTGAGCGACGGCAGATTCTTGCAACGAGTCTCTCGGCGGCCAATGAGGAGTCTTAGCCGTTGGCTTCAGCCATCGGAACGGTTTTCAGAGCTTGTGCCCGAAGTCGCTGGAGAAAGTGTACTCGGTGTCGCTCCACGGCTTGTCCCAACCCGGTGATTCGAAGCGGTGAGGATCGAAGGGGGTCAGGTCGACGGGAGATTGATCGCCGGTGATCTCGGCGGCGAGACAGAGTCCGACGGCCGGGGCTTTCTTGAAACCGGCTCCACTGAATCCAGCAGCGACGTAAAGACCCTCGATCCGTGTCCGGCCGATGACCGGATGCGTGTCGGGGGTCATGTCGTACAAACCGGCGTGTCCGTGCAGATAGACACCGCGGCCCATGGCCGGAATGCGTCTGGCGATGGCGGAAAGGGCGGCAGTGGGGTAGGAGGGGTCGTTGCCGGGCGTGTAGTCGTCCGGATCGACTTCGTCGTGCTGGTCGCCCCCTCCGACGCCAACCAGACTGGTTCCCGGTCCCCAGGGACGAGTGAAAACTCCTGCTGCCGTGTCGATGAAGATGAAGTGGTCGCGAGAGAGCTCCAGCGGTCGTTGAATGATGGCGATCTGGACGCGGAGCGCGGTAATGGGCAAGTCGATGCCGAGCGGAGTGAGCTGATTCACGCACCATGGTCCGGTCGCCAGAACCACGACATCCGCCGCCATAGCGCCCTCGGCGGTTTCCAGCCCGACTACCCGACCCGATTCGACGACGAGTTTCGTGTCACCAGCCTGCTCGTGAATCTCCACACCCGAGCGCGCCGCCGCTTCCGCCATCGACCGGGTGGCCGCGATCGAATTGACATACCCGCTATCTGGCTCCCATGAAGCAAGAGGGATGTCGTCAGTGGCCAGGAAGGGCTGCATTGCCTGCAGCCCGTCGCCGGTGACCACCTGCGAATTGATGCCGAGACGGTTCTGCATGGCCACATTGGCGCGCAGCAAATCGAGATTCCGTTCGTGTCCTGGTGAGGAATCGACGGTGACGACGACCCCCTCGGGCACAAACCCGCACTCGCCGCCGACATGGTCGGGCCAATCGCGATAGATCGACTGTCCCAGCATGGCCAGGCGGGCTTCCGGTTCATTCGAGTAGTGCCGGCGAAGGAGCGCTCCCGTTCTACCACTCGCGCCGGCGGCGATCACCGACCGCTCGAAGAGCGCGACCGACCCCGCTTTGCGCTGCCCGAGCGCCCAAGCGGTCGACGCTCCGACAATGCCACCACCGATAACCGCGATATCGTACGAGGCAGGCATGGGGTGCTCCTGGGTAGAGTTCATAGTTAATAGTTCATGGTTGATAGTTGATGGTTCGAGGCGCGTTGTGCGGTGCTCTGAAATCCGCTTGCCTGGGCGAGTGTCTGACTGCCGGATTCCAGCTTGCAATCCTCCAAGCACCCTTGGCGATGAACTATCAACCATCAACTATCAACCAAGAACTATCAACCAAGAACTATGAACCATGCACTATGAACTATGCACCAACAGTTCCACCCCATTGCCCACTCTTCCCCATTCCGGCGATACTGCCGGTAACGAACCGGCTCACCGGAAGGCCATGCCCCCATGGGCGCGAATGCACTGATCGAGCAACTGCAGCGAATCCTCGGACCGGCGAACGTCGTCCATTCGGCGACCGATCTGATGGTGTTCGAGTACGACGGTTCGGTCGACGCGGCAATCGAAACGGCGCGGCCGGTAGCGGTTGTGCTGCCCGAGACGGCTGAGCAGGTCGCGGCGATCGTCCAGTTGGCCTCCCGGGAAGGGTTGCCGATCGTGCCGCGCGGGGCCGGTACTGGCCTGAGCGGCGGTTCGGTTGCCCAGCAGGGCGGCATCGTCATCGCCACGACCCGGATGAACAGGATCCTGGAGGTCGACTTTGACAACCGGATCGCGCTCGTGGAACCGGGGGTGATCAATCTCGAGCTGAGCGACTATGTCGTTCCCGATGGCTACTTTTTCGCTCCCGATCCCTCCAGCCAGCGAGCCTGCACCATTGGCGGCAACATCGCCGAAAACTCGGGAGGACCTCATTGCCTCAAATATGGCGTGACGACGAACCATATTCTCGGTCTCGAAATCGTCACGCCCGACGGAAAACTCCACTGGATTGGCGGACGGGGCGAGGAATCGCTGGGATATGACCTGCATGGCGTGTGGGTCGGGTCGGAGGGGTTGATCGGCATCGTGACCAAAGCGATGGTCCGCCTGACGCCTTCACCCGAAACGGTTTCCGTGCAGCTGACCGATTTCATCGACGTCGATTCCGCGTCGAACGCGGTCACCGAGATCATTGCGGCCGGCATCGTTCCGGCGGCACTGGAGATGATGGACAACCTGACCATCCAGGCTGTCGAACCAGCATTCCACGCCGGCTATCCGATGGACGCCGGCGCGGTCCTGCTCGTCGAGATCGACGGCGTCCGGGAAGATGTGGCCGATACCGCCGAGGAAATCGCCGCGATCTGCCGTCTGGCCGGCGCGCGTAGCGTGCGGGCCGCGACCGAGAAGTCAGAGCGGGATCTGCTCTGGAAGGGGCGAAAGATGGCGATCGCGGCCATGGGTCGCCTGGCGCCGAGCTACTACCTGCACGACACTGTGGTGCCGAGAACTCGCTTGGCCAGCACCCTCGCCCAGGTGGGAGCGATTTCCAGGGATTTCGATCTGCCGATCGCCAACATGTTTCATGCCGGGGATGGCAACCTTCACCCGCTGATGCTTTTCGACCGGAAAAATCACGATCAGGTGGAGCGGGTGCTTGGTGCCAGCAAAGAGCTGATCAAGTACTGCATCGACATTGGCGGCGCACTCACCGGCGAGCATGGGATCGGCACGGAAAAGCGGGATTACATGACGCTTGTCTATACGACCGACGATCTGGCCGCCATGGCCGGAATCAAACATGCCTTCGACCCGCAGGCGTCGTTCAATCCCGAAAAACTCTTTCCGCGCGGCTACATGTGCGGGGAAGTCCGCGCATTGCGCAACGCGGCACTGGCCCAGAAGTACGGTATCTACCCGATGTGATGATGCAGAACAGCAACGGCTACCGACCATCGTCACGAGTACGGTCGATCGCGGGTGTGGCGGCGGGAGAAGTCACCGAACCCTCTACACCGGCCGAAGTCGCCGAATCGCTGGCAACGGCGGTCGCGCAGGGTTCCGGCGTCGTTCCAGTCGGAGGCGGAACCCATCTTGGGATCGGGAATGCGCCGGCGCGAGCCGATGTCGTTCTCTCCACGCGGAAGCTCGATCGCATTCTGGTCTACGAACCGGCCGATATGACCCTCTCCGTCGAAGCTGGTGCAACGCTCCAGCAGGTGCAGGGGACGCTGGCCGAACGGGGCCAGGGCATGCCGATCGAGGTGGCCAACCCCGCCAGCGCAACGATCGGCGGCGTTCTAGCGACGGCGCTCTACGGCCCCAAGCGTCTGGGGTGGGGAACGTTGCGTGACTACCTGATCGGTATCGCGGTCGCCTATCCCGATGGAACGGTGGGCAAAGCCGGTGGTCTGGTGGTCAAGAACGTCTCCGGGTTCGACCTGATGCGGATGCATCATGGCGCGCTTGGCACGTTGGGCGTGATCGTGTCGGCGAATTTCAAGGTGCTCCCGGCGCCGAGAAGCGAGCGGACGGTTCTCCTCGAGTCGGTCGAGATGTCCGCGCTGCCAGCGATTCGGGACGCCTGCCTGAACTGGCGAGGCAAGGTGGCGGCGTTCCAGATCGACAAGCAGAACGAATCGGCCAGTGTCGCGATTCGGATCGATGGCCGCGTTCGAACCACCGAGCTTCTGGCAACCGAGCTGGCCGGCCGCGTCGCCCAGCCGTCGTCGATCCTTGATCCCGACGCGAGCCGCTCGTTTTGGTCGTCCTATGTGGCCCGGTTCGATGCCGGAAACGATCCGGCCTTCTGGTGGCTGCGCTGTCACGTGCAGCCGTCGCAGAGTCTTGGGCTCTTCGCGCAGCTCTGCCAGCTGCCGGAGCTGGCCAGTGCGGCGATGTCCGCGGCTCCCGGACTTGGCTATGTCGATATTCGGGGGGATGATGGCAACGCAGACTCGCTCGATCGAGTGCTGAGACACGTTCGGGCACTCTGCCCGCGAACGAGAGTGGTGGCGATGCCGGAATCGATGCGGCGAGATCATGATGTGTGGGGCGACTCGGTCGACTCGGTCGATTTGATGCGCCAGCTGAAGCAGGAATTCGACCCTGAGCGGATTCTCAATCCGGGCAGATTTGTGGGCGGACTGTGAAAACCGACGACGATATCCAGGAAAAGAGTCACGCAGAGACGGCTGCTGCCGTTTTGCGAGGATTCGAGGGGCCGGATGCTCCCGATCCCGAGCTGCTCAAAGCGTGCGTCCATTGCGGGATGTGTCTCTCATCCTGCCCAACCTATCGCATTACCGGACTGGAGATGTCCTCGCCGCGCGGCCGTCTCTGGTTGATGAGCGGTGTGTCCGAGGGCCGGATCAGCATCGACGATCCGACATTCCAGGAGCAGATGTATCAGTGTCTCAACTGCCGGGCGTGTGAAGCGGTTTGCCCGTCCGGAGTCCAGTACGGCCCGTTGCTGGAGGCGTCCCGCTACCAGATCGAAAAGCTCACCCCGCGGCCGGCGCCACAGCGGGCGGTGCGGCGGGTGATGCTGGACTGGGCGTTCAAGGATGTCGGGCGGATCGGCATGCTCGTCCGGGGCGCGAGGTTATACAAGGGAACCGGCGCGCAGAAAGTGTTGCGCAAGTCGGGCGTGCTGAAGCGGATCGGCGCCGCCGATGCCGACGCGATGACACCGGATGTCCGCGACTCGTTCATGAAGCCGGGCAAGGAAGCCTGGAAAGCGCATATCGCCAACCGGCGGGCCATGCTTTTCAGCGGCTGCATCATGGGAACGGTGTTTGCCGGCACCAATCGAGCCGCGGGGCGGGTGATGGCTCGCAATGGCATCGACGTGTCGGTTCCGGTCGGACAGGGATGTTGCGGCGCCCTGATGGTGCACAGCGGCATGTTCGAAGAGGCGAGGGAGCTGGCTCGACGGAACATCGACGCGTTCGAGTCGTCTGGCGCCGAAGCGATCGTGATCACTGCCGCGGGCTGTGGTTCGACCCTGAAGGAATACGGTCATCTCCTGCACGACGACCCGGTGTATGCGGAGCGAGCCAAAGCGTTTGCCGACCGCGTGGTGGATGTGACGCAGATCCTGGCCGAGCAGCCGCTGCAACCGATGGGCCGCGTCGAACGGACGGTCACCTATCAGGACGCCTGCCACCTCGCTCACGCACAGCGCATCGCCGCCGAGCCGCGCAAGCTCCTGAAGGCGATCCCCGGTCTGGAACTGGTGGAGATGAAGGAATCGTCGCTTTGCTGCGGCAGTGCCGGCATCTACAACCTGCTGCGACCGGAAATGGCCAAGAAGCTTGGTGACCGCAAAGCGATCAACACGATCGATACCCATGCCGTTGAAGTCGTCACGGCGAATCCCGGGTGCGCAATGCAGCTGAAAGCGTCGCTGGAGCGCAATGGCTCGACGATCAAGGTGACCCACATCGTCGATCTGCTCGACGAAGCGTATGCGGCCGGCGAGAGTCAGGCTGGCGTCGTCGCCAGCGATGCCGCTGCCGATTGATCCTGGCCCGCCACCGCCGGGAATGTGATCTCGGCCACGGTTCCACCTGCTCCGGGACCGATGGTGAATGTGCCGCCCAGGTCTGACTGCGCCAATCGTTCGACGATGCGCAATCCGAGACCTTTGCTGGTTGCTGTGGTGACCGAGTCGGGAATCTGGTGGCCGTCGTTGGTCACACTCAGCCAGTTCTTCGAGCCTCTTCGTCCCGATTCGATCGAGATCGTCCCGGAGCTTCGCCCCCTGAATCCATGGGTGATGGCATTGGAGATCAGCTCATTGATCAGGAGCGCCAGTATCGTGGCTTGCCGGGAGGGGACCACGATCCTGCTCGGCGGAATGTGGAAGTCGACCGCAAGTTCCGGTGGTTTCTGGGTGACATTCGCCTGTTCGACTACGAGTCTGGCGATGGCGTCGATCGATGCCTCACCAAGCCGCTGCTCGTCGCTGAGGAGATCGTGGACGGCGGCGATCGCCTGAATGCGTCCAGCCGCTTCACGCAACTGCTGAACGATCCGCGGGTCGTCCACCTGCCGCATTTGCAGCGAGAGGAGCGCGGCGAGCGTCTGGAGGTTGTTCCGGACCCGGTGATGCATCTCCTGGAGAAGCGCCGACGCTGTTTCGGCGCTGTTGCGGGCATTGCGATAGAGCTGGGCGTTCTCGATGGCGATCGACGCCGAATCGGTAAAGGCCTGAAGCAGGGCGAGCTCGTCTTCATCCAGCTCACCGCCAGGTTTCAGGCGAATGCAGAGGGCGCCCCAGCGCTCGCGAGCGGAGCGGATCGGCAGGCAATAGAGTCTGCTGTACCCGTCGGTGAACTCCAGATCGGTAACCTGGGCGACCCCCGATTCGATGACCTTCTGGACGAAGTCATCCCGGTCGGCCGCTTTGGCTACGTCGCGAGAGAGGCCGACCCGGTACTCGATCACCGGCACCTGACCCTGATCGTTGCCTGGAATGCGGGCAGGGAGCCGGAAGAGGGCGGCGGCTTCGGCGTTGCTCAGTTCAGCGGCGGCTTCGGCAATGAGCGGCAGTACATCGGCCAGCGACAGGGATGACGCAACCGTGCGGGAAACGCGCTGCAACGTTCCCAGCTCGGCGATCTTGCGCCGCAGGCGATTGTCGGCGAGGTTGCGCAGACGCGAGAACTCCACGCCGAGAGCCAGCTCGTTGGCAACGGTGCGGAGAAAGTCGATGTCTTCGTTCGTGGGGTCGCGTCGTTCGGTCGACAGGACGTTGAGGACACCGATCAATCTCGATGGCTCTTCGATCATCATCGGCACTGACGCCTGGGAGACATACATGCCGTCGCCGAAGTTGTGAGCCTCCACCCATGAGGGATGTCGCTGCGCATCGGCAGCGACGATGGGCGCGCGCTGCTCGCCCGCCAGTCCGGTGATGCCTTCGCCGAGGTAGAGCGAGAGAGCGCCAATAGAGCCAGGGTTCAGCCCAACTGCCGCCCAGAGACCGAGCGTATTCGTTGCTTCGTCGTAGAGGAAAACGGCGCAGGCATCGCTGTCGGTGGCGTCGGCGATGACCCGAACGGCGAAGTCGAGCAGGTCCACGGGGCGCTGGATCGTGGTGACCGCCCGGCTAATGCGATGCAACGCCCGCAGCTGATTGATCTGGGCGCTGCCGCTGTCATCCAGGGCCGACGAGCGAGCTTGCCCGGCGTCTGCTTTGCGGTATCCCTCTGAAACGGCGGTGAGCGCTGATCCCGCCGCCAGCGTTATCGGTCCGTCGCCGGTATCGCGGAAGTCGTCGAAGATCTGGCGAAGGGCGGTGATGGCGCCGGTCATCGTCTCGTCGAGCGACAGGCCGGCAACATGCGCGTCGTATCCGTACTGTTCGAACTCCCGCGCCAGGTGAAGTGACCGAAGGTCAGCGGCGTTCTCTTTGCCGATCATCAACCTGATTCGCACGAGCAGCTGGGAGACGACCCGTTCCAGTGTTGGCATTTCGCCCTCCTTGCCGGGCAATATACTGTGCCCGGCGCTTCGGCCAGCTACGGGAACGACGTGATCTTTGGGACGCAGCAACTGGAACACCCGCACAACCGAACCCCCTCCCGATGTTCAGGAGGCCACCGCCACTGAAGCCAGACGGCGGAGAAGGCGCGACGCCGAGTCAGGATTTCTGGCGAGACTTCTTGGCGCCAACCCCACCAGGAGCCGGAGTGAGCGAACGCCGGTGCGAGGGATCGTGATGCTCTCGCTGGGGCTCCTCCTGGCTCTGTCGTCGGCTGTTGCAGATGCCTACCTCCATCGCGGTATCGAAACCAGCGCATCGCCCCCATACGTGATTCAGGTGTCAGGACGGGGTCTGGCGACGAATATCGATCTGCGCAGTTTTCCCGCGTCCCAGGTGGAGTCAGTTGCCGCCACAGTGCGAGCCAATGGATTCCAGTATGTCCGGCACCCCTTTTACTGGTCGGAAATCGAACCAGAAGCGGGCGACTACAACTGGGAAACGTACGACGCGATCGTCCGCAGTTTCAGCGACGCCGGTCTGGAGATCGTCGCCGTGATCTCCAGCACCCCTGAATGGGCCCGAGCGCCGGAACATGCCGGGTTCGTCGACGCTCCGCCGATCAACCCCGATCTCTATGCGGAATTCGTCTCGGTGCTGGTCAGCAGATACAGCCAGTATGTTCGCTTCTACCAGATTGGCGACCAGCCCAACAGCCCCGAACGGTGGGGAGGGTTGGCCGCGACCGCCGCCGACTATCTGGAGGTTCTGGCGCCGGCGTTCAACGCGGCAAGGACGGCGAATCAGGAATCGAAAGTGATCCTGGCGGAGTTCTCGGCAACCGGGGCCGGAACGGTTCCCGGCGCCGATTTGCGGTTCCTGCGAGCGGTCTATGAGGCAGGAGGGCAGCCCTATTTCGACGTCGTCGCAGCCAGCGTCGATGGTGGAACCGCGTCCCCGTTCGACAGGCGAATCAGCGCGCAAACGCCGAGCCTCTCCCGGGCGATTCTCTTCCGGGAAACCGTGCACGAGCATGGCGACGATGCCAAACCGATCTGGTTCACCCACTACGGATGGGATGGCGTCAACAACGTGTCGATGGAAACGCAGGCTGACTACCTGGTGGCCGGGATCGAGCGAATCCGCGCCGAGTGGCCATGGACTGGTCTCGTGTTTCAATGGGCGTTGCGACCGGACACGGTACCCGAGGACGAGGTGGGGTTTGCCCTGCTCAACGGCAACGGCGAAGCACTGCCCGGGTTCGGGTCGGTGGTGCAGATGGCCAGCCAGGGCGTCGGCAACATTGCGGCGACGGGTTTCGTGCCAACCGACTCCGGACCGATCGACTACACCGGATCGTGGGCGAGTCAGCATCTGCAGGGCCGGGTTTTCCAGACAACCAGCCAGACGGGAGCGGCGCTGACCATCACTTTCGAGGGCACGGGGCTTGTCGCGTACCTCAGGCGGGGACCGGAAGCGGGACTCATTCACGCCACGATCGACGGTCATCCACTGCCGGGTTGGCCGGAGGAGGATGGCAAGTCGGTCATCGATCTGGAGTTCTTCACCGCGCAGGACATCGCCGTGCCGCTGGTGGCGGACCTCGACATCGGCGTCCACCAATTGGTGCTCGAACTGGCCAGTGAGGGAAGCATGACTGTCGGCGGTATGGTGGTGTCTCGCGATCCGCCGCTCCGCTGGCCGGTCGTGCTGGCGCTGGTTTCGGCGTTGACGCTGATCTTCCTCGCGGTCCGCGATCTGGTCCTCTATTTGGGCCGCTACTCCGGCACGATCAGACAGGTCGATGAGCAGGATCCGACGCCCCGGCTGCCCACGCTTCCTGACTGGCGACCATCGCTGCGAACCTGATGAGCAGCAGCGTCGGGTTTGACCAGTGGCGCCGTCGCCTGGCTCCATTCGATCGGGATGTCCTGGCGCTGGCGATACTGGTCGTGCTCGGGGCGCTGCTCAGCCTGACCAGCATTTCACCGCTTTCGGCCGGATTGCTGATTGCCGCCGCCGTGGTTGCCATCTGGCGTCCAACCGGCGCCGCGTGGGCGATAGGTGCGGCGCTTCCCACTGTCGCGCATCCGGTGTCGGTTGGCAACTCGGTGTTCACGCTGCTCGAACTGGCCATTCTGGTCGCATTCCTGGGGTTCTCATGGTCGAGCTTGGTGAGCCTCGTGCGAACCCGCCGCTTGCCCTGGTCTTCCGCGGACGGTGACTTCGTCGTACCCCTCTTCATGGGAGCATCACTGCTGACGGCCGGCGTACTATCCCTGGTCTTTCAGCTCGATCCGGGGCATCGTGCTGAAGCGCTGCGCGTTTTTCGCTGGACGATCGTCGAACCGCTGATGCTCTTTTTCGTCATGCGCCGGGCAATCCTCGATCGCGGCGCGAGACCGCTCTTCTGGGTGGTGGTGGGTACAGGTGCTGTCACTGCGGCCCTGGCTCTGGTGATGCTTGCCGTCGACCCGGGCCGGTTCGAAGGGGATGGCGTGCCGCGCGCCCTGGCGCCCTATCTGCATCCGAACAATCTGGCGCTCTATCTCGAGCGAGTCTTCGTGCTTCTGGCGGGCGCGGTCATCCTGGGCGGAGTCCGTCTTTCGCGCTGGACGCTCGTGCTCGGTTGTGTGATGGGGTGCGCATTGCTGCTCACCTTTTCTCGTGGCATGGTCCCTGCAGTGGTTGCCGGTGTCGTGCTTGCGGCCTGGATGGCGCGCAATCGCCGGTTGGTGGCCGGAGCCGTTGTTGCCGCAGCCGGTGGTGGCGTTGTCCTGATGCTTGCCGTGGCGCAGCGCTCGCGTGGCGACTCGCTCGACGACTTCGTGGGCGAGCGGCGATATGTCTGGTCGGCAGCTGGTGAGATGATCCGCGACTACCCGGTTTCCGGCATCGGCATGGACCAGTTCCTCAGTCAGCATGCGCCCCGCTACATCGCGCCGGAGGCCTGGTCGGAGCGGTATCTTTCGCATCCGCACAACCTTTTCCTGGACGTCTGGCTGAGTCTTGGCGTGTCCGGGGTTCTCCTGCTGGTGGTTGCGATGAGTTTGCTTGTGCGGGTGGCTGTCCAGCAGCGCGAATCCGAACGCTGGATCGCCGGCGCGGCGACCGCCGCGCTGATAGCGGGGCTGGTGCACGGATTGGTGGACAATGGCTACTTTCTTCCTGATCTGGCCACGATGACCTGGATATTGATCGCCATGATTGCCACTCCTGATGCGATGGACGCCTTCGAATGATGGTCAGAAGCGCATCGCCGCCTGCTGGCGACCGGATTGAGGGCGAGTCACTCCGTATCGTGGCCGCGTTGCTGGCATCGGCCATCTGCGCGTTTCTCCTGGCGATACTCCATATCGAAACGGTGCTGGCGATCAGTCTCTTTGTCGCTGGTCTCTACGCGGGGGTACGACGGCCGGACATCGGTTTGGCGCTGATGGCGCTCAGCGTGCCGGTGCAGCGGAGTCTCCTCGTTGGATTTGGCGAAACCGCGGTGACGACCACCAAAGTCCTGCTCTGGTCGACGCTCGCCGGCTGGGTCTGGTCGATGATGGTGAGCCGCAGGTCGGTCATCTTCGACAAGGTCACCTTCGGCGCCGCCCTGGCGGCAGGTGGTGTGGCGTTGTCGGGCTGGAATGCCCGGGACGGCGGTCTCTGGATGGGGGAGTCCTATCGCTGGTTTGCCATGGTGCCCGTCGCCTGCATGGCAATCAATGTCTACCGGCGAGGGGCGTCGCCGATCCCGTTTCTCGTCGCGACGGCGGCCGGGGCGATCGCCAGCTTTGGTCTGGCGGTTTGGCAGGTGGCGCGGAGCATCGGCCCCGATTCGTTCGAGACGCGCGGACTCATGCGCGCCACCGGTTCATTCGGCCATCCAAATCAGCTGGCGATCTACTTCGAGCTAACCACGCCGCTGATGGCGGCGCTGGTGGTTTTTCTCTGGAAACGACAGCCTGATTCTCCCTTGGGGAGGCAGCTGCATCGATTGCGCGCGCTCTGGATCATCGCGGCTGGATGCGGATTCGCCGGGCTCTTCTTCACGCAGTCCCGCGGCGGAAGCATCGGGATGGTTGCCGGATTGATGACCATCCTGCTGCTGACCTGGCCGGTTCTGAAGGTGCGGTCGCATGTGCTGATGGCTGTCGCCGGTTCGGCCATGATTCTCGGATCGATCGTGCTCGTTCTCCTGCTCAGCGAAGGCGATTTCACCAACGACAAGCGTTCCGTACAGGTCACACCCGGCAACTTCGCGGTGGAGGAACGAGTCGCGCACTGGATCGCTGGTGTGGAGATGGTCAAGGACAACCCGTTTCTGGGCATTGGGGCGGGGAACTACGATCTCAATTTTCGTGATGAGACGACGACCTGGCGTTTCCGGATCGGGCGCGGACATGCGCACAACAGTTATATTCAGATGCTGGCGCAAAGCGGCGTGGTTGGATTCGCCGGGTATGCGCTGCTCATTGCGATGGTGGGGCTGACAATCGCCCAGGCGCTCGACCGGGCGCCGACACTGATGACGCGGTCGATCACGATCGGCGTGGCGGGGATGTCAGCAGCATTGCTCGTGCATGCCGTGTTCGAGTATGTCCACGTGTTGAGTCTCAATCTCCACATGGCGATTGCCTGGGGATTGGTCTCGGCTATCGCTGCGGGTGGAGTCGATTCGCTCATTCGATCCCGGTGACTTGATGCCCGAACTCGATAGTACCGAACAACCGAGACTTCCCGACGTCCCAGCCGGTCATTTGCCGCCGGACGACGATCGGCCCGACGTCGAGGGAAACACCGTCCGCAATCAGTTGTTCCGGCCGAGAACGGTGTTGTCGTTCGGGGTGGCGATCGCGATTCTGGCCATTTTCGTGACCAGGGCCGATCTCGATCTGGACGAAATCTGGACCAACATCAAAGGCGCCAATCTGCTCCTGTTGGCAGCGGCATTCGCCATCTATTTCTTCACCCTCGCTTTGCGGGCGATGCGGTGGCGCTGGATGTTGGCGGAGAGCGGCGTCGGTTCGACGCAGGATGCCGCTCTACCGGGCACTGCCTATCTGACCGGGGTCTACACGATCTCCTGGTTGATCAACTGCGTTGTTCCGGCCAAGCTCGGCGACGCTTATCGTGCCTACCGGGTGAAGCGGGATGACGGTATCCGGTATTCGATCGGATTCGGGACGATCATCGGTGAGCGGGTGTTCGATCTCGCAGTGCTGGTGGTGCTGCTGGCGACGTCCGGTTTGCTGGCGTTTCATGGATCGATGCCCGGGCAGTCGACCTCAGCCCTGATTCTCGGTGTGCTCATGGTCGTGGCGGTGGCGGCCGGGCTTCTGGGCATGCACTTCTTCCGCGACAGAATCGAGTCGCTGGTTCCTGCCCGGTTTCGTCTCCACTACACAAGCTTCCAGGCTGCGCTCTTCCAGGCGATGAGCCGTCCCCTGGTGCCGGCTACCTATGCCGTCGTCATCTGGCTCTGCGAGGGGTTGCGGGTCTATCTGGTCGCTGAATCGCTGGATGCACACATTGGGCTATCGATGGCCATTTTCGTCGCGCTGCTCAGCGCTCTGCTGACGACAATGCCCTTCACGCCAGCCGGTCTCGGGGTCGTGGAGGTGGCGATCGTCACCGCGTTGACTGTTGCCGGATACTCGAAGGGCATGGCCGGATCGGTCGCGATTCTCGACCGGCTGATCACCTACTGGAGCGTGATTCTGGTCGGGGCGATCGTGGCAGTGGTGATGATGAAGCTCAACACGGCTGAATCGCACGCTGCGGCATCGCTCGAGGACAGATTGCAATCGACCTCTTCATAGACATCAGCGCCGCCGTGAACCAGCGGGGCGGTATCGGCCGCTACGGCCGTGAGGTGACACGTCGCCTCCTCGCCGATTGCGCCGGGGAGGCGACTCCGAGCCTCTGGTATGCGCCCGGCTCGTCCGGAGCTGATGAGGCGGCGAAATCGATAGCAGACGGCCGGGCGTCGCTCCGCCGGGCGCCGCTCTCCCGGAGGAATGTCGACAGGTTGGCCATGCGCGCCAGATTGCCGATCTGGCCGGCGCTGAATCTCGGGCGTGCAGATGTCGCCTGGAGTCCGGATTTCACCGTTCCGCCGGTGCGCGGCGCGCGCCGCGCAATCACGATCCACGATCTGGCCTGGATCACGGCTCCTGGCTATGCCTCGGCCGGATTGCGGGCATTTCTGGACAGCGTGGTTCCGAGGCAGATTGGCGCAGCGGATGTCTTCTTCGTGGTTTCCGAATCGACGCGCGAAGCGGTGCTTGGCCACTTCAGCATCGGAGGGCAGGTGGTCGTGGCGCCGAATGGAGTCGATGAGCGGTTCCTTCTGGCCGGGAGCCAGCCGGATCGCCGCTCGATTCGCCACCTGAACTTGCCGGGGTCATATCTGTTGATGGTCGGCACGATCGAACCTCGGAAAAACCACCTGCGGGTGGTGGAAGCGATGCGCCGCCGCCGGCCAGACCTTCCACTGGTCATCGCCGGGGGACGAGGATGGGATGACGGCCCAGCCATGCAGGCAATGGAGCAGGCGGCGGGTGACGGGCTGGTTCACTATGCCGGGTATGTCGATGATGCGCTGCTCCCGCAGCTCTATGCCAACGCGAGTGGACTGATCGCGGCATCTGTCGAAGAAGGATTCGATTTGCCGGTTCTGGAGGGACTAGCTGCCGGACTGCCGACGCTGCTGAGCGATATTCCCGTTCACCGCGAAGTGGCGGGCGATGCGGCGTCATATTGCAACCCGGAAAGCGTCGAATCCATTGGGGATGGCATTATTGGTCTGGTTTCCAGGCGTGACGATGCGGGGCAAGCTGAACAGCGGCGAGCGATCGCCTCGCGGTATTCCTGGGACGCAACGGCTTCGACGATCTGGCAAACGCTGAAGGCGCTGGCATGATGGAGCGGGATGACGACGACGCCAGAACACCCGACGACCCATGGGACGACGATCCATGGAAGGATGAACCCTGGCCAGAACCCTCCAGGGCGCCGACGACGCGGGAAAAGATCAGCGTGCTCCTGCCGGCGTTGCTGGCGTTTGGCGGGATGATTCTGATGCTGTTGACCTTTCTGGCCGTTGCCCTCTGGCGCAACTAGGGTCGCGAGTTTCCGCTGAGAGGAGCGAGGCATGAGCGTGGCAGAACAATCGCTCTCGGTTTCCGAGTTCCGCGAGATCGCCAGCGCGATCGAAAACGAAGTCAGCCGGGTGATGGTGGGTCAGCGCGACGTCGTGCGAGAGGTGCTGATCTGCATCATCGCCGGCGGACATGCCCTCCTCGAAGGGGTCCCGGGTCTGGGCAAGACGATGCTGGTGCGCACGCTGGCCGATTCGCTCGATCTGCAGTTCAGCCGGATTCAGTTCACGCCCGATCTGATGCCCGCCGATATCACCGGCACGAACATCCTGATGGAATCGGAAACGGGTGATCGACGGTTCGCATTCCAGCAGGGACCGATCTTCTCCAATCTGGTGCTGGCCGATGAGATCAACCGGGCCACGCCGAAAACCCAGGCCGCGCTTCTGGAGTCGATGCAAGATCGCACCTGTACCGTTGCCGGTGTGATTCATCCGATGCTCGAACCCTTTTTCGTACTGGCCACGCAGAACCCGCTGGAAATGGAGGGCACCTATCCGCTGCCCGAAGCCCAGCTCGACCGATTTCTCTTCAAGCTCCTGGTCACTTATCCCACCGAATCGGATCTGCAGGAGATCATCCGGAGAACGACCGCCGATCTGGAATCACACGTGCAGCCGGTGGCTGACGGCAAGGCGATCGTCGAGATGGGCAAGCTGGCGCGTCAGGTGCCGATTGCCGGAAGCGTGACCGACTATGTGGTTCGGCTGGTCATGGCCACCCATCCGGACAATCCCCGCGCAACAGAGCAGGTCGCGCGTTACGTCCGTTACGGCGTCAGTCCGCGTGGCGCCCAGGCGATCGTGCTCGGGTCGAAGATACGGGCGCTCCTGGAGGGGAGATTGAATGTTTCCTTCGACGACGTCCATGCCGTCGCATTGCCGGCGCTCCGCCACAGGATGATGCTCAACTTCGAAGCGGAATCGTCTGGCGTGACGACCGACGCGGTCCTCACCCGGTTGATGACCGAAGTTCCGGAATCAGCGGCATAGGCGCACCGCGACCCCAAGCGATGGGGGCGAAAAGGCGCATGCCATGCGCCCCTACGATTGCGGCTAGGCCCGCGCCGGGCCGATCGGCGGCTGGATGCCGATTTCCGTTTGACCGCCCAGATACGGCTGCAGCACCTGTGGAATGGCGAATGTGCCGTCTTCTCGCTGGTAGTTCTCCATAATGGCAATCATGGTGCGTGGCAACGCCATGCCAGAGCCATTCAGGGTGTGCAGATAGTGCGGACGTCCCCCTTCGGTGGGGCGGAACCGAATGTTCGCTCGCCGGGCCTGGAAATCGACGAAGTTGGAGCAGGAGGAGACTTCCAGCCATTCCTCCGTGCCGGGAGCCCAGACTTCGAGGTCGACCTTGTTCGCCGCGGTGAAGGAGAGATCACCCGTGCAGATCTGAAGGCGCCGGAAGGGGAGTTCCAAACCGATGAGGACATCTTCCGCTTCGCCGATCAGGCGCTGATGTTCCTCTTCGGATCGGTCGGGGTGGACGAATTTGACCATCTCCACCTTGTCGAACTGGTAGCCTCGCTTGATGCCCCGCACATCCTTGCCCGCCGAGATCTGCTCCCGCCGGAAGCAGGCCGTGTAAGCGGTGTGGTAGATGGGCAACATCGCCTCATCGAGGATTTCGTCCCGGTAGAGATTCGTCACCGGGACTTCGGCCGTCGGGATCAGCCATTTGTCCTCCTCGATGTCGCGGAAGAGCGTTTCCCCGAACTTCGGCAGATTGCCTGTGCCGTAGAGCGATTGCTCGAGCACCAGATACGGGGGATAGACCTCCTGGTAGCCGTGCTTCTGGGTATGCAGATCGAGCATCCAGGTGATCAACGCTCGCTGCAGCCGGGCTCCGTCGCCTCTCAGGACATAAAACCGGGAACCGGAGACTTTGACGCCTCGCTCGAAGTCGATGATGCCCAGGCGCTCGGCGATATCCCAGTGGGGGAGGAGCGGGAAGTCGGCGCTGCGCGGCTGACCGGTTGTTTGCGTGACCACATTGCCCGATTCGTCCGGACCAACGGGGACGTGGGGTAAGGGCAGGTTGGGTACGGTCAGCATCAGCGCATTCAGCTCGGATTCGACATCGCGAACCTGCTCGTCGAGCGTGCTGATTTCGTCGCCCAGGGTGCGCATGTCGGCGATCAGCCGGTCCCGCTCCTCTTTGTCCGACGCTTTGCTCACCAGCTTCGAGCCTTCGTTGCGGCGCGCCTTCATCTGCTCGACCTGATTGACGAGCTCGCGGCGGCGTTCGTCGAGCGCGATGATCTCGTCGATCGGCGCGGTGGCGTTCAGCGCCACCATCGCTTCGCGCACGCGCTCCGGCTCTTCACGAATCAGTCTGATGTCGAGCATTGTGATCTCCTGTAACCCGCACGTTGATAGAGGCGAGAGCTCATCGAACTTCGCCAGTCTGGAGACTCGTCCGCGAGTCTCAGTCGGCGCTCATCTGGAAAAGACTATCTGATCTGTCGAATCGGTCGAGGTCGAGTCCCGGCAGGAACTTGAACCACGATTCGGCGATGCCGCCATCGAGGCGCCGCTGAATCGAGTAGTAGCGACCGGGTTTGGGTTCGAACGGCATCCTGCGCAAGGTCATCCGGGCTTCGATGAGCGATTTGCCCCCTTTGCGATGGTTGCACGGTTTGCAGGCCGAGGTGAGATTCTCCCAGACATGCTGCCCGCCGCGGGAGCGGGGGATGATGTGGTCGAGCGTCAGGTCGTGCGACGATCGGCCGCAATACTGGCAGGTGAAGTTGTCGCGAATGAAGACCTCGCGCCTGGTGAGCTTGACGCGGGTTCTCGGAGAGCGAATCAAATAGATCAAGCGGATCACCGACGGATAGGGAAACGACGCATCGGGCGTGAAGATGGGGTGCTGGTGCGTTTCCAGGATCTCGGCTTTGCCCCCGATGACCAGCACGACAGCTCGCCGGCCGCTGCAGATGTTCAACGGCTCGTAATTCTGATTGAGAACCAGGACCGATCGATTCACGGCGGCAACGATCCTTATCGTTCCCGGAAATCGGTGGTCACCCTCGCACAAGGCGCCGGAAAAGGGCCGTTTCCGAAGAAGCGGCCGGGTCAGATGGTAGCACGAGCGCGAATACGCCGGCAGTCGCGGACCGAAAGCTCAGTCCGCGGCCAGGCTGGCGACCGGGAGAATCTCGCTCAGGAAGTGACCGGTTGCCGAAGCGGGATTCGCCGCAATCTCTTCCGGCGTGCCGGTGGCGATCACCTGACCACCCCCGTTGCCCCCTTCCGGTCCCATGTCGATAATCCAGTCGGCCGACTTGATGACGTCGAGGTTGTGCTCGATAACGAGAATCGTGTTGCCCCCGTCGGCCAACCGCTGCAGCACCCCGAGCAACCGCTCGATATCGGCGAAATGGAGTCCGGTCGTCGGTTCGTCGAGGATGTACATCGTCCGGCCGGTTGCCCGTCGCGACAGCTCAGACGACAGCTTAACGCGCTGCGCCTCGCCGCCGGAGAGCTGCGTTGCCGGTTGGCCGAGATGGATATAGCCGAGCCCGACATCCTCGAGGGTCTGCAACTTGCCCCTGATGCCGGGGATGTTCTCGAAAAAGGCGAGTGCTTCGGTGACCGTCATTTCCAGCACATCGGCGATCGACTTCCCCTTGAAGAGAATCTCGAGCGCTTCCCGGTTGTACCGGCGCCCTTCACAGACCTCGCAGGGAACGAAAACGTCCGGAAGGAAGTTCATCTCGATCTGGATGATCCCCTCGCCACTGCACGCTTCGCAGCGGCCGCCTTTGACATTGAAGGAAAAACGGCCGGCTTTGTAGCCGCGCGCTTTCGCCTCGGGAAGGGAGGCGAAGAGCTCCCGGATCGGTGTGAACAAGCCGGTGTAGGTGGCTGGGTTCGAGCGAGGCGTGCGGCCGATCGGGCTCTGGTCGATTTCGATCACCTTGTCCAGGTGTTCCATTCCCTCCAGTGCGTCGTGTGTGCCAGGGCGTGCCTTGGCCCGGTGGAACTCCTGCGCCAGGCGCGGATAGAGGGTGTCGGTGATCAACGAGCTCTTTCCCGATCCGGAAACGCCGGTGACCGCGATGAAGGTGCCAAGCGGAAAGTCGACCGTGACGTTTTTGAGGTTGTTCTCGCACGCACCAATCAGCTGCATCGTCTTGCCATTGCCGCTCCGCCGCTGGGATGGGGTGGCGATCTCGCGCTGATGGGTGAGGTACTGGCCGGTGAGCGATTCCGGAACCGCGCCGATATCCGGGATCAGTCCCTCGGCAACGACTTTGCCGCCATGCACGCCTGCGCCAGGACCGATATCGACGATCCAGTCGGCGGCACGCATCATTTCTTCGTCATGCTCCACGACGATCAGTGTGTTGCCGAGGTCGCGCAGACGGAGCAACGTCTTGATCAGACGAGCATTGTCTCGCTGGTGCAAGCCGATGCTCGGTTCGTCGAGGATATAGAGCACGCCCATGAGACTGGAGCCAATCTGAGTGGCTAGCCGAATCCGTTGCGCTTCGCCGCCGGAGAGGGTGCCCGCCGAACGCTCGAGCGTCAGATAGTCGAGCCCGACATCGACCAGAAAGCCAAGCCGTTCCCGAATTTCCTTCAGGATTTGCCGGGCGATCAGCTGTTCGCGCTGGGTGAGCGGCGAGGCGTCATCGGAGTCCGCCAGTCGCTCGTGCCAGACCTGTGCTTCGCGAATCGGCAACCGAGCGACGTCGATGATGTTCTGGCCGTCGATGAGAACGCTCAGGATCTCTGGTTTGAGCCGGCTCCCCTTGCAGGCGGGGCAGGGGCGGGCCGCCATGTACTTGGTCAGCTCCTCCCGAACGTAGTCGGAGGTTGAGCTGTCGTACCGGCGACGGAGATTCGGAATCACGCCCTCGTACGGCACCTGATAGGACTTGGTCCGGCCATTCTTCGACTGGTACCGGACGGTCACCTGGAGTCCGCGCTGGCCATTCAGAATCAGATCGAGGTCGGATGGGTCGAGCGAGTTGATGGGTTGGTCGGTCGAGAATCCACGCGCGTTCGCCAGCGAATCGAGCAGGGCGGCATACCAGGAATATCCCTCGCCGGTGGCCTTGAGCCAGGGAGCGATGGCGCCCTGGTCGATTGACAACCGCTTGTTCGGAATGATCAGCTCCGGGTCGAACTCCATCCGCATCCCGAGCCCGGTGCACTCCGGGCAGGCGCCGTGCGGCGAGTTGAACGAGAAATTGCGGGGCTCGATCTCCCCGACGCTGATGCCGCAGTGGGCGCAGGCGAACTGCTCGCTGAAGGTCATCTCCTCGCCGTCGATGATCTGGGCAAGCGCGATCCCCTTGGCGATCTTCAGGGCGATTTCGAGGGAGTCGATCAGACGGACACGATCCGCGTTGGCGCTCTCCGTATCGTCGTGTCGGATGACGACCCGGTCGACCACAACGTCGATCGAGTGTTTTTTCGTTTTGGCCAGCTTGATCGGCTCGTCCAGATCGGAAACGACGCCGTCGACGCGCACCCGGACGAATCCCTGCCGCTTGATCTCGTCAAAAACGCCCTGATGCTCCCCTTTCCGGTCTCGCACCACGGGCGCGAGAATCATCAACCGGGTGCCGTCGGGAAGAGCCTGCAACTGTTCCGCCATCTGCTGGACCGACTGCTGGGCGATCGGTCTGCCGCAATTCGGGCAATGGGGGCGACCCACTCGCGCGAAGAGGAGGCGCATGAAGTCGTAGATCTCGGTGACCGTTCCCACGGTTGAGCGCGGGTTGCGGCTCGTCCCCTTCTGATCGATGGAGATGGCCGGGGAGAGACCGTCGATATGATCGATATCCGGTTTTTCCATCTGCCCCAGAAACTGGCGGGCGTAGGCGGAAAGGGACTCGACGTAGCGACGCTGGCCCTCGGCGAAGATCGTGTCGAAAGCGAGGGACGACTTGCCGGAACCGGACAATCCGGTCAGCACCACGAGCTTGTCTCTGGGGAGTTCGACGTCGATGTTTTTCAGGTTGTGCTCGCGCGCGCCGCGCACAATGATTTTGTCGAGAATGGGACTCATGCCGGGTTGCTCACAAGGGAAAACGAACAGATGATCGTATGGCCGAGTGTACCATGAGCGGATGGCTCGGCTGCCGTCTCGTACAGGTTCGCCGGAGGCGGCTGTGAGGCGTCATAATCTGGGGTCGGAGACGGGTACACGCTTGCGCGGAATCCCGCACCGGCTGCCGCCGCACAACAGTAACAGGGTTGGTTGCTGCACACCAAAAATGAAGGATTCCTCCCGTTGACGACCTCTGCTCATAGAACGACCTCCCCGGCCGATCGTCAGATCGATATGCCTGCGGCTTTCGACCCCATTGGCATCGAGCAACCGATGTACCAGCGGTGGAAAGATGCCGGGTATTTCGCGCCGGAGATCAATCCGGATGGCGAGCCGTTCGTCATTGTCATGCCGCCGCCAAATGTGACCGGTGAGCTGCATGTGGGGCATGCCCTGTTCGTCTCCCTGCAGGATCTGATGATTCGCTGGCGACGGATGTCCGGCGATGCCGCGCTCTGGACACCGGGCGCCGACCACGCCGGTATCGCCGGGCAGTGGGTTGTGGAACGCTTGATTGCGCAGGAGGGGCTGACGCGTCACGATCTCGGCCGGGAAGCGTTTGTCGAGCGGGTCTGGGAGTACATGGACCGGCTCCGCTACCGGATCGAAGAGCAAACCAGCATTCTCGGCGCGTCATGCGACTGGAACCGCTACACGTTCACCATGGATGCGGGGCCGTCGAGAGCAGTTCGCACGGTCTTCAA
The DNA here is from genome assembly GCA_019637585.1 of Thermomicrobiales bacterium. Lineage (GTDB taxonomy): Bacteria > Chloroflexota > Chloroflexia > Thermomicrobiales > UBA6265 > JAHBVL01. The sequence goes on from JAHBVL010000002.1 coordinate 89,679, forward strand.
GCACCTCTTCGACAAAGGGCTCATCTATCGCGGATCGCGGCTCATCTCCTGGTGTCCACGGTGTATGACGGCGCTGTCCGACCTGGAAGTGGTGCACAAGGAAGTCGAAAGCCATCTCTGGAGCCTGGCGTACCCGGTCGACGGCGAGCCGGGGCGGTCGATCGTCGTGGCCACGACCCGGCCGGAAACGATGCTGGGCGACACCGCTGTGGCGGTTCATCCCGACGACGAGCGCTACCAGGATCTGATCGGAAAATCGCTGATCCTGCCGATTCTGGGCCGGCTGATTCCGGTGGTCGCGGACGAGGCGGTCGACCGGGAGTTCGGTTCAGGAGCGGTCAAGGTCACCCCGGCCCACGATCCGAACGACTTCGAAATCGGCAAACGGCATGACTTGCCGGCGATCGTGATTCTCAATCCGGATGGGACGCTGAACGCCAGCGCCGGGCCGTTCGAAGGAATGCAGATCGGTCCGGCTCGTGCTGCCGTGGTCGAACGGTTGGAGGCGGATGGCGCGCTGGTGGGGATCGTGCCCCACAGCCACGCCGTTGGCCATTGCGATCGTTGCGGAACGGTCGTGCAGCCGACGATCAGCGAACAGTGGTTTGTGTCGATGGATTCGCTGGCCGCGCCGGCGATCGAAGCGGCCAGATCGGGCGAGCTGCAATTCGTCCCCGAGCGCTTCAAGGGGGTCTACCTGAACTGGATGGAGAACATCCACGACTGGTGCATTTCCCGGCAGCTCTGGTGGGGGCATCGCATTCCCGTCTGGTATTGCCAATCGTGCGGCGAGATGATCGTCACGGTCGAGGAGCATCTGGAGAGCTGTCCGTCCTGCGGTGGGCTGGTGGAGCAGGATCCGGATGTGCTCGATACCTGGTTCAGCTCGGGGCTCTGGCCATTCTCGACGCTCGGATGGCCGGACGACACCGCCGACCTGCGCCGCTATTACCCGTCCGACGTGATGGAAACGGGATACGAGATTCTCTTTTTCTGGGTCGCCAGGATGGTCTTTTTCGGTCTCGAGATCATGGGCGAGCTGCCCTTCCACACGGTTTATCTGCACGGAACGGTGCGCGACACCGATGGTCTCAAGATGAGCAAGACGAAGGGCAATGTGCTCGACCCGACCGAGATTACTGCAACCTATGGAGCGGACGCCCTCCGGTTTGCGTTGGTGACGCAGGGTTCGCCGGGTCTCGACATGCGTCTCAGCATGACCCTCGTCGAGTCGAGCCGGAATTTCATTAACAAGATGTGGAACGCGACCCGCTTCGCCCTGCGCGCGATCGACGAAGTGGCGGTCGAGATGGCCGCGGATGGTCCGGCCCGGCCGACTGGTGATCTTGCCCTGGCCGACCGGTGGATCATCAGCCGCCTGGACAGCGTGACGCAGAATGTCGATCGCCTTTTCGGTTCCTATCTCTTTGGCGAGGCGGGGCGCCAGCTGCGCGAGTTTGTCTGGTCGGAACTCTGCGACTGGTACATCGAAGCGGCCAAGGTGCGGATGCGGGGAACAGACGCGGAGAAGCAGCAGGTGGCGCAAACGCTGGCTTACGTGCTCGAACGGTCGATGAGGCTGCTCCATCCGTTCATGCCGTTTGCCACCGAGGCGATGTGGTTGTCGCTGCCGCATCAGGGCGAGAGCGTCATGGTGGCGTCCTGGCCGGCCCCGGGAACGCCGGACAAAGAGGCTGAGACCGACTGGAACCGTCTGAGCGATCTGGTCGTCAAGATTCGCAATGCGCGAGCCGAAACGGGGATCGAAGCCGGCAAATGGATACCGGCCTCTATTCATGCATCGACGAAACCAGTGGTTTTTGCCGATTCATCCCGCGAGCTGGTGGCGCTGGCTCGACTCGATGCCGAGGCGTTGGAGATCACCTGTGGAGCCGCTGCGCCAGCCGATGGCGACATCGTCGTGGTGGGTGAGGACGTGGTGGCGATTCTGCCGTTGTCGGGGTTGGTCGACGTCAACGAGGAACGCGAGCGGCTCCAGAAGGACCTCGAAGAAGCCAAACTGGAGAAGTCCCGGGCGGAGGCGCAGCTGGGCAATGCCAGCTTCGTCGAACGCGCTCCCGCCCAGGTGGTTCAGGTGCAGCGCGACCGTCTGGCCGGCGCCATCGACAAGATCGCCGTTCTGAATGCCCGGTTGGATGAGCTTGCCCGACTCTCCTGACGTCCGGCTGGGGCGTTCGTTTTACGCGCGCCCGACCGATCTGGTGGCGAAGGATCTCCTCGGTTGCACGCTAGTTTTGGTGGACAACGGGGTGACGCTGGCCGGGCGCATCGTGGAAACCGAAGCCTATCTCGGGAGCCACGATCTGGCCTCACACGCCGCCATGTATGAACGGGGTCGCGAATCGCTGAGCCAGTCGCCAGGGTCGGTCTATATCTATCGCGCCTATGGTATCCACATGATGTTCAACATCGTGGCCAAAGGAACCGACGCCCAGCATGGCGCTCTGCTGATCAGAGCGGTCGAGCCGGTCGAGGGTCTCGCCTTGATGGCCGAACGACGGGGCAGAGAGCGACCGCAGGAGTTCGCCTCCGGTCCTGGGAAGCTCTGCCAGGCGTTCGGGTTCACGCTGGCAGACCATATGCGCGATCTGGCAACCGACTCGACACTCTGGATCGAACCGGGTGAAGCGCCGGAGCAGGTGCTCGTCAGTCCACGCATTGGCATCAGCCGGTCGGCCGATCTGATGCTCCGTTTCTTCGATCCAGCCAGCCGGGCTGTCTCCGGCAGCCGTCGCGGTTTAGACTGGCGTGACGTGGCCGGAGAGGCTACCGACCGACCTGTGCGCTAGTCCCCGCGAGCGATCATGGCCATCCGCCAACTCGACTCTCTCACAATCGGAAAAATCGCTGCTGGAGAAGTCATCGAGCGTCCGGCATCGGCGGCCAAGGAGCTCGTCGAAAACGCTCTCGATGCCGGCGCGACCCGTATTCGGGTGGCCATTGAAGGAGGCGGCACGACACGCATCGAGGTTGTGGACAATGGCTGCGGTATCGCCCCCGAACAGCTGCCGCTGGCGCTTTCCCGCCACGCCACATCCAAACTGTCGGCGTTCGAGGATCTCGACAGTCTGCGGACCCTCGGGTTTCGCGGCGAGGCGCTGCCGAGTATCGGCGCCGTGTCGCACCTGGTGTTGCGTAGCCGTGCCGCCGGCGAAGAAACGGGATATCAAGCGGTCGTTTCGTTTGGCGATTCCCGGCAGATCGCGCCAGTTGCCGCTCCGGAAGGGACGACGGTCGTGGTCGCCGACCTCTTCGAGAATGTGCCGGCCCGGCGAAAGTTCCTGAGAAAGCCATCGACGGAAACTGCGGCGATCCAGCGGGCGATCGAAGCCTATGCACTGGCCAACCCTGGCGTGGCGTTTCATCTGGAGATCGAGGGCCGTAAGGTCTTTTCCACGCAGGGAGACGGAGACCCGCTGTCGGCCGCGGTCACGGTGCTCGGCAGCGACGTGGGCAACGCGGCAATGCCATTGGCCGGATTGGACGAATCGGCGCGTGTCGAGGGTGTGCGAGCCACAGGATGGATCTGCGCGCCCTCAGTGAATCGGGCCACCAGGCGAAGCATCGTCCTGTTCGTCAATGGCCGCTGGATTCAGAATCGGACATTGACCTACGCACTGGAGGAGGCGTACCACACCCTCTTGATGGTGGGGCGCCATCCCGTGGCGATGATCTCGATCGAGGTCGATCCGTCGCAGGTCGATGTGAACGTCCATCCAACGAAAGCGGAAGTGAAATTCGTCGACGAGCGATCGGTGGCCCGGGCCGTGGCCAGAGCGGTGCATGCGACGTTGGCGACGATGCCGCAACCTGGCGTGCCGCGCATCGCATTCGCCGATCAGGGTCTGGTGCGGTTCCTGCCGCAACCGCAGTCGTTGCCGCAGACCGGGTGGATTGCTCCCGCGCCGGTTGGACGGTTCGAGCCGTACTCGTCGGAACCCCCGCAGCAGATCATCAGGCGGGATCTGCCGGTTCTGCGCGTGCTCGGTCAGGCGGGAGCGACCTACATCATCGCCGAGGGTCCTGAAGGGATCTATCTGATCGATCAGCATGCCGCGCACGAGCGAATTCTTTACGAGCGGTTTCAGACGAAGCTGGTGGCTGGTGAGGTGGAACGCCAGCCGATGCTCGACCCGGTAGTGATCGATCTGGCTCCGGAAGAGGTGGCGATCGTCGAAAAGTCGATCGATGAACTCCGGCAGCTCGGATTCGAGATCGAATCGTTCGGCGACCAGTCGATCGTTGTGCGGAGTGTGCCAACCTCGGTGATTGGGTCGGACATTCCCGAGCGCATCCGGCTCATTCTGGGCGAGCTGGCCGAGGGAGGGGCCGGCAACTCCTGGCTCGATTCGGTGGCGATCAGCGTGGCCTGCCACACCTCGATCCGGGCGGGACAAACGCTCTCCCTCTCCGAGATGCGCGAGCTCGTCCAGCAGCTGGAACAGACCCAGCACCCCCGGGCCTGCGGTCACGGCCGCCCGACGATGCTGCAGCTGACGCAGGACGAGCTCGAAAAGCAGTTCGGCAGGAAGTAGGAACAGGCGACGGATTTCCGGGGTCAGCGGATGGCGCGCAGGCGTTGCTCGGGTTCGGGATAGTCGTCCAGCTTGATCCAGCCATGTTTCAGAGCGTAGATCACGGCCTGGGTGCGGTCGTTGACAGCGAGTTTCCTGAGAATCGACGTAATGTGATTCTTAACGGTCTGATCGGAGATGCCGAGGCTGAAAGCGATCTCCTTGTTGCTGTTGCCTTGAGCGACGCAATCGAGAATCTCGATCTCACGCGGAGTGAGGGGCGAGAAGACGCCGTCGGCGGTCTCGTCGAGAACTGCCAGCTCGCGGAACTGATTCAGCACGCGAGAGGCCACATGCGGCCGGGAAAGAACGCTGTCGTTGATCAGATAGTTGCCGGCCGCGACCGAACGGATCAGCTCGGCAAGCTCCGGTCCGCTGATCTGTTTCGGAGCGTAGGCGGCGGCGCCGGCTCGAATCGCCTGAAAGAGCTGCTCGTCGTCGGCGAATTCGGTCAGGATGAGCACGGCGGTCTGCGGGAAGCGGCGGCGCAGCTGGCGGGTGAGCTCGATACCCGATTCTGTGCCGAGATCGGCGTCCACCAGGATCACATCGGGAGTGGCGGTGTCGATGGCGGCATATGCTTCAGCGCTGGTAGCCGCTTCGGCGACGATCAGGAGATCGGGTTCCGAGGAGAATCCGGCCACGATACCGCGTCGAAATAGAGGATGGTCGTCGACGATGACCAGCCGGACTCGCATGGAGGCTCCTCACATTGGCAGCCAGAACGGCTCACGCAAAGTGTACGTACACACCAGCTCCGCTGCAATCTCAGCTGAGAGCTGACGTACCGGCGGTGGCTCCGGCCTGGCTCCGCCGTAGTCGCTTATGCAGCCTAGTCGTAGAGACCCCGCAGGTCGTTCAATTTCACTTTGAGAACATCAGTCAGGTTCGTGACCGTGTCGTTCACCGGGCTGACCTTGCTGTTCTCGCCGAATGTCCACTTCACCGGAATGACTTTGATCGCATACCGGCGCCGCCGGGCGATGACCAGCAGTTCGACATCGAAGGCGGTGACGCGGGCGCCAGTCGTTTCTGCTTCGCCGGCGTAGAGGCGCGACGACCGGAAGAGGTCCCTGGCCGCCTGTTTCGTGAACATCTTGAAACCGCACTGTGTGTCCTGGATACCGGGCAGGAGAAGCACTCGCACGATGCCGTTGAACACACGACCCATGACGTGGCGGAGCTGTGGCTCACCGATCCGGTCGGCTCCGGCGCCTTCGCGGGAACCGATGACGATGTCAAATCCCTCGGCGATCGCGGCCCGGAATGGTTCGAGAAAGGTGATCGGCGTCGCCAGATCGGCGTCAGTGAAGACGACCAGGTCGTTTCGAGCCGCGCCGACCCCTCGCCGCACCGCCGCTGCCTTGCCCGCGTGGGGGATATCGATCACCCGGATGCGTGAGGATCGCGTTTCCCAGGAATGGGCGCGGGAGGATGTATCGTCGGTGCTGCCGTCGTTGACGATAAGCAGTTCGGATTCGTACGGCTGGGCATCGAGGTAGGCGAGCACCGCTTCGATCGTGCCGTCGATTCGTGCCGATTCGTTATAGGTGGGAATGACGACGGAGAGAGACGGCTCCGATTGGACTGGTCCCTGGTTTTGCACGCGCCAGCCGCTCCCGGATGGAATCCGCCACAACAGGGCGCAATCGTAGCATTGCCCGCGTGGGGCAACAAAAGTGCTTGGCGGCTCCTGTAGAATGGCCAGCGACGGCGTATTTTGCGACACACTCCCGCTTTGCGAAGCTCGGGTGTCTCGCTCCGGAAGAGGACGGACGCATGCTCGAGCTTGGCTCGCATATTTCAGTTGCCGGCGGTGTGGACAAAGCCATCGATCGGGCTGAACCCCTCGAGATCACATCGATTCAGATCTTCACCAAGAACGCGAACCAGTGGGCGGCCAAACCGCTCGACCCGGCGGTCGTTGACCGGTTCCAGGAGAAGGTCGCGGCGTCTCCGATCAAAACGGTCGTGGCTCACGACTCCTATTTGATCAATATCGCGTCACCGGACGAAGCGGCGTGGGAGAAGTCGCTCAATGCGCTGAAGATCGAGCTCGATCGTTGCGATATTCTCGGCGTTCACCATCTCGTTTCCCATCCGGGCGCGCATTCGGGGAGTGGTGTGGAGGCGGGGATCGACCGGGTCGCAGCCGCGGTGAATCGCATTCATGCCGAAATGCCGGACGGCAAGGCAACGCTGGCCATCGAAACAACGGCGGGGCAAGGCACGACCCTGGGGCGTTCGTTCGAGGAGATCGCCGAGATGATCGACAAGATCGAGGACAAAGCCCGCGTCACGGTCTGCCTCGATACCTGCCACATCTTCGCCGCGGGATATGATCTTCGCACGCCCGAGGAGTACGCCAGAACGATCAAGCATTTCGACGATGTGATCGGATTGGCCTTCCTGTCGGTCATCCACCTGAACGATTCGCTCAAGCCATTTGCCAGCCATCGCGACCGTCACGCCCACATCGGACAGGGGGAGCTCGGTCTCGAGTCGTTCCGGCATGTGATGAATGATCCGCTGCTCGACGGGCTCCCTGGCATTCTGGAAACGGAAAAAGGGGATGACATCACGCTGGACGCGATGAACCTGGCGACGCTGCGATCACTCGTCGCTGTGTGAATCACGTCCGACCACGTTTCCTGACATCGGACGGCGTGTGTGCGGGCGGCAATTGTGGCTCCGTTCCGCACCTTCGGCGCTCCACTCCGCCACCGGTGGGGACAAGCCACCACCGCTACGGCGTCATGTGAACGGGACAAACCGCCATCGCTACGGGACGCACGCCGCGTAGCGGCGATCCCTTGTGGTCGGTCCTGAGCGAAGTCGAAGGATGGCCCGGAGGGCCACATATTGGCCGCCACTACGACGGCACGAAGTCAACGGGCCGGGCCGCCACTACGCGTCGGTCGGGCTCACATCACCCGCTGGCTCTCGAGGCGGTTCACGACCAACAGGCGCATTTCGGTCATGTCTTCGATAGCGTAGCGAAGACCCTCGCGACTGAGCCCCGAATCCTTGACGCCGCCATAGGGCATATGGTCGATCCGGTAGGTGGGGATGTCGTTGAGGACAACGCCGCCCGCTTCGACATGTTCGAAGGCGTAGAGCGCCCGCTCCAGATTGTTGGTGAAGATGCCGGCCTGGAGTCCATAAACCGAATCGTTGACCGATTCGATCCCTTCCTTGAACGATTTCACCGGGAAGAGGGTCACCAGCGGTGCGAATGCCTCTCGGGAGCAGACGAAGGCTTCTTTGGCCGCGTTCTCGATGATCGTCGGCTGCATGAACCGTCCTTCGGCAACACCACCCGTCAGCACCGTCGCGCCCGCCTGGACAGCATCCCTGATCCAGCCTTCTGACCGGGCGGCCGCTTTGTCATCGATCATCGGTCCCAAGTCGGTGGCCCGGTCGAGAGGGTCTCCATAGACGATCTTCTTCGTCTCCGCGATCAGCCGCTCTTTGAAGGTGTCGTAGACATCCTCGTGGACGAAGACGCGCTGAACCGAGATGCAGACCTGGCCAGCGTAGGCAAATGCACCCACCCGCACGCGCTGTGCGGCGAAATCGAGATCGGCGTCGTTGTCTACGACAACACCAGCGTTGCCACCGAGCTCGAGCACAACCTTCTTGCGTCCGGCCCGGGTTTTCATCGCCCAGCCCACATCGGGTGAGCCAGTGAAGGAGAGCAACTTGAAGCGATCATCCTCGACCAGGATGTCGCCAACTTCCCGGTTCATCGGCAGAATGCTCACCGCTCCCTCAGGAAGCCCCAGCCCGTCGAGCATCTCGGCGATCATCAACATGACCAATGGATCGCGCGAGGCAGGTTTGAGCACAATCGGGCAGCCGGCGGCCAGCGCGGGAGCAAGTTTGTGCAGGGCGAGATTGAGAGGGAAGTTGAAAGGCGAGATACCGGAGACGGGTCCAACCGGAAAGCGGCGGGTGATGCCAAATCGCCCCTTGGAGGAGGGGAGAAGATCGAGCGGCATGACCTCGCCGCTGATTCGTTTGGCTTCTTCGGCCGCCGTTTCCACGGTGAAGACGCCGCGGTCAGCTTCGACCTCCGCATCGCGGATCGGTTTGCCAGCTTCCAGCGTGATCATTCGGGCGATGGCATCCCGATGCTCGCGCATCTTGCGGGCCAGACCGTTCAGCACCGCGACGCGATCGTAAACGGGCGTTGACTTCATCACCTGAAACGCCGACTCGGCAGCTACGATCGCCTCTTCGACCTGTGCCACGGACGCCAGATAGGTCGTGCCCACAATGTCGCCGGTATAGGGATTGGTGATATCGATCCTCTCATCAGAGGTGACCCACGATCCGGCGAGATAGATTGGGTACTCTTTGGTCATTCCGGCGTCCTTTCGCTGAACAGAAAAACGGGACACCTACCGCGCAGGCGTCCCGATCAGTTGCTGATAATGGCGTCAGAGCAGATCAGGAGCCGGCAGGTACATTCCTGCAGCCGCTGTCCCACCAGATCTCCGATTGAGAACCGATCTGCGCCAGCTCGATCTTGGTGTAGACCAGCCCGTCCCGTTCCATCACCGAGAGTTCGTATTCCGAGCTCATCGTGATCGCGTCGACCGGGCAGACCTGCGCGCAAAGTCCGCAGAACATGCACCTGCCCGAGCGGAGGATGAACTCGCCGAGCTCGCGGTCTCCCTCTTCCGAAGGTATGACGTGCATATCGAGGCAGGAGGTGGGGCAAACGCGCGCGCAGAGCCCGCAGGCCACGCAGAGCGCTTCGCCGGTATCTGGATCGGAGCGAAGCGATGGCAGACCGCGGAAGCGCGGCGCCATGTCCCGCTTTTCCTCGGGATACTGAATCGTCATGTTGGGCATGAAGCCGCGCTTCAGCGTGACCGCAAAACCCTTGACCTCATCGAACATCAGGTAACGTCCTGTCGTTGACGCTGCGGCTAGTCCGCAGCCAGATTCGCAAGTGATGGTGAAAGACTGGCCAGACCGTCCGGTCCAGGCACCAGAATAGCCGTTCCGTCGTCGGCGAAGGTCGCCACCGGGACGTTCAGTCCCTGCCGCTCGAGTCGCGCGTAGGTGACGCCGCCATACTCCGGAATCAGGCGACCGATTTCCTGCATCGCCGATACCGCGTCGGTGATCCCCAGATCGACACCCATCGCCTGAGCGATCTCCGGCAGGTATGTCACCGGCGGCCGCGACTCTCCCGCTGCCGGAACGGTCGCCCGGACGCGCTGAACGGTGCGGTCGACATTGGTCATGGTGCCATCGACTTCGAGCGACATGGCCCGCGGCAGCACCACGTGGGCGACTTTGGTCAGCGGCGATTCGAACGCATCGGCCACGACCAGGAATTCGAGATGGGAAAGGGCTTCGAGAAGGTCGTCGCCGATCGAACCGGAATGAATGGCCATGTTTCCTTCGACATACATCGCCTTGATCTGACCGGAGCGAATCGCCGAAGGGAGCTCGTCTTCGCTCAGCCCCGGCGTTTCAGAGGCGATGCCACCCGGAAGGAACCGGGGTGACGCACCCATATCGGTGGAACCCTGGTAGTTGGCGGAGCCACGAGGTGTTGTGATGCCGCCGCCCGGCCGGCCAAGATTGCCGGTGAGCATGGCCAGGTGATTGCAGGCCAGCGTCATGGCGCCGGGATCGTCGAGCGTGTAGCGGGATGCGCCGCGGCCAATGTGGGCGGCGGTGTTGTAGAGAACGGACGGAGGATAGACGCCATCGACTGCCGCGCCCGTGCCCTTGCCGCCGGTAGCGTAGATTTCCGCGGCCTCGCGGATCTTCTCGGCTGGAATCCCGGAAACGTCCGCCACCTTGTCGATGTCGATCGATTCCACCTGCTTTTTCCAGAGCGGCAGGCCGGGGATTTCCGAATCGGATGCCGGCAGCAGTCCGGCGTCGACGATATGCCGGGCCATGGCGGTCAGCACCTGTACGGTCGTTCCGGCATTCGGCTGGAGCCAGAGCTCGGCTCGCCAGCAGAGCGGGAACTCGTCCTCGGATATGACGACCGTTTTGCATTCCCGGTAGATTCGGGAGTGGTAGAGCCAGTAGGAGAGCACCGGGGCATTGGCGCCGATGTCCGGACCCACCACCAGGGCCGATCCGACGTCGGTGAACATCTCCTGGATGCTGTTCGTGCCGGAGACATCCTTGCCGAGCGACAAGCGCGTCGCCGCTTCAACAGCCTCCTGAGCGACGGTCAGGTTCCGGTCGATGTTGTTGGATTCCATCGCGGTGCGGGTGAACTTCTGAGCGGTGAAGGCATCCTCGTTAGTGCCGTCGGGACTGATCAGCGCCGCAAATTCGCCATTCCGATAGTTGGCGAACGTTCCGGCGATCGACGCGACGGCGTCCTCCCAGGAGACCTCGTATGAGAAGCCCGACTCGGCGTTGACTCGTGGGTAGCGAAGCCGTTCCGGAGACTGCACTCGCTCGTGTCCCCACTTTCCTTCGTGGCACACATAACCATGGTTGACGCCACGTTCCCAGAGGTTGGTCGAGCGTCGCACGATACCGCGATCGGTTTCGATATTGATCGTGCAGCCGGCATCGCAACCGCCGCAGATCGTTTCCGTCGTTTCCAACTCCCACGGGTGATGGGCGAAGTGGCGGTCGGTCAGCGCTCCGACCGGGCAAACCGCGATGCACATGCCGCAATTGGTGCACATCGTATCGGCCAGCGTCTGGCCAAATGCCGGACTGATGGTTGCTTCGATACTACGGTGGGTCGATTCGATCGCTGTGACGCCGATGACCTCGTCGCAAACGCGGGTACAGCGGTTGCACATGATGCAGCGATCGAGTTTGTAGTCGATGAGATCGCTGAAGTGGACGTAGGGGCGAGCGAACTTCGGCCGGCGGTAGGGATTGGTGTTGACGTTGCTTAGATAGGTGTTGTCCTGCAGGTAGCACTCGCCCGATTTGTCGCAGGTCGGGCAGTCGAGCGCATGGTCGACCAGATACATCTGCAGGACGAACTGGCGCGCGTCCTCGACTGGCTCGGAGTGGGTCAGAACCTCCATGCCCTCGCCAAGCGGCGTGGCGCAGGATTCGATCAATCCGCCCCGCTTGCCGAGGATCTCGACTGTGCAGATGCGGCAGGACCCCCAGGGTCGTAGCTTGGGTTGATAGCAGAGATTGGGGACCTCGACACCCGCCGAGCGGGCCGCCTCGAGAATTGTGGTTCCCGCGGGAACGGTCACATCCAGGCCGTTGATCTTGCCGGTGACCATCTTGGTCTCAGCGCGCGTCACCATGCTTGTGACCTTGCCTCCGTTGCGTCTGGAATTTCGACCGGACCATTGCCGGTCACGACCGCGTCATTTGCCCCGAAGGGCGGGCATGCCAGAGGACGCGGAAAGCCCATTTCCGCAAGGGATAATACCATGATGACCCTGTGCCAACCGGTCGATGGAAGCGGGGAGCGCCACCGTCATCATGGTACAATTCGCCATCTTCGCCCGGTCGCTGGAAACCGGCCGCGGAGTGGAGATTGATGTGACGGAAACTATCGCATCGACCCGATTCGAAACGGTCATCGGGCTCGAAGTCCACGCCCAGGTTCTCACGAAAAGCAAGATGTATTGCAGCTGTTCCGCTGAGTACGCCTCGGCGGAGCCGAACACGCATGTCTGCCATGTCTGCATGGGATTGCCGGGCGCGTTGCCGGTGATCAACCGGGAAGCGATCGAGCTTTGCGTGTTGACCGGACTGGCGCTCGACTGTACGATCGCCCCCTTCTCCAAACTCGACCGCAAAAACTACGTCTATCCCGATCTGCCGAAGGGCTATCAGGTTTCGCAATACGATCTGCCGCTCTGCCAGAACGGAACCTTGGTCTTCGAATCGAACGGCGAACCGGTCACTGCCGGAATCACCCGGGTCCATATCGAGGAAGATACCGGCCGGTTGTTGCACCGCACTGCGTCTGACGGTTCGGACATCAGTCTGGTCGATCTGAACCGTTCCGGTGTGCCGCTGATGGAGATCGTCGGCGAGCCCGACCTGCGCAGTCCCGAACATGCCCGCGACTATCTCATCGCCCTCCGGCAGATTCTGCGCTACATCGGCGCGTCGACCGGCAACATGGAGGAGGGCGCATTCCGCTGCGACGCCAATGTCTCCCTTCGTGAAGCAGGCAGCACGGAGTTCGGCGCGAAAGTCGAAATCAAGAACATGAACTCGTTCCGTGCTGTCGAACGGGCGTTGCGGTATGAGGTGGAGCGCCAGCAGGGAGTCCTGGAAGCGGGCGGGACGATCGAGCAGGAGACCCGCGGTTGGGTCGATGCCAGAGGCGTCACCGTCGGGCAGCGCACGAAGGAAGCGGCTCACGACTATCGCTACTTCCCGGAACCCGATCTGCCGCCGCTCGCGCTGGGGGCGGATATCGTCGAGCGCATTGCGGCCCGGCTCCCTGAGCTGCCCGCAGCACGCCGGGCTCGGTTTGTCGAGGCGTTCGGGCTAGGTGAGCCGGAAGCGGCGATTCTGACCGGCGAACGAGAAACTGCCGACTACTTTGAATCGGTCTGCGAATCCGCTCCTGCTGAAGGCAGATCGCGATTGGCCGCCAACTGGATTCTGAATGATCTTTTCGGTCTGCAGCGCGAGCGAGGACTGCCGCCCGACAGAATGCCGGTTTCGGCCGATCAGCTGGCCGGGTTGCTCGATATGCTGGAAGCCGACCAGATCAGCGCCCGGGCGGCCAAAGAGCTTCTCGCGCAGCTTGGTCCAGGCGAGACAGCGATCGACAAAGCGCGATCCCTGAATCTCCTGCCCCTCGACGACGACGACGCGATTCGCACTGCCGCTCTCGAGACAATCGAGGCATTCCCGGCGGCAGCGGATGACTACCGCAACGGCAAGAAGGCGGCAATCGGCCGGCTGCTTGGCGAAACGATCAAGCGAACTGGCGGGCGAGCCCGGCCGGACGCTGCTCGGGCCATCCTCGAAGAACTGCTGAACTCCCCCAGCTAATTCGGACTCTGTCCCGGCAAGGGCGCCGGGTACGATGGAGGTACGCGTCCATGGTTTCCAGTCTTCAGTCCGCTCCCGCCCCAACCAGGCAGGCCGATCCGCCCGATCTCTTTCGGGTGGCCGTCGAGCAGTTCGAACTGGCTGCCGACATCCTGGGTCTGGAAGACAGCATGCGGCAGATTCTGACGCACTGCCAGCGCGAGATCACCGTGAATTTTCCGGTGGAGATGGACGACGGGTCGGTGCAGGTCTTCACCGGGCATCGAGTGCAGCACAACAACGGACCTGGACCGACCAAGGGCGGTATTCGCTATCACCAGAATGTGACCCTTTCCGAGGTCAAAGCGCTGGCGATGCTCATGACCTGGAAGTGCGCCGTCGTCGGGCTTCCATACGGGGGAGCCAAGGGTGGGGTGACGGTCAATCCGAAGATGCTCTCCCAGAACGAGCTCCAGAACTTGACGCGCCGCTACGTTTCCGATATCTCTCCCTTCATCGGTCCGAATCAGGACATTCCAGCCCCCGACATGAACACCAACGCCCAGACAATGGCCTGGATCATGGATACCTACTCCATGAATGCCGGCTATTCGGTGCCTGGCGTGGTGACTGGCAAACCCCTAACGCTCGGTGGTTCGGAAGGACGGGCGGAGGCAACTGGTTCCGGGGTCGTGTTCGCCATCGAAGAAGCGGCGCGAGCGATCGGTCTGAATCTGGAAGGCGCCACCGCTGCCGTGCAGGGATTCGGCAATGTCGGCTCGGTGGCCGCGCTGGAGATGGCGAAACGGGGGTCGAAGGTTGTCGGCATCAGCGACTGGAAGGGCGGGGTGTACAACCCGGCCGGTCTCGACGTGGCCGCATTGAAGGAGCACACCGAGGCGACGGGTTCGGTTACGGACTTTCCGGGAACCGATGCGATTTCCAACGATGAGCTGCTGGAGCTCCCCTGCGACATTCTGATCCCGGCAGCGATTGAATGCCAGATCCACGCCGGCAATGCACCGCGCATCCAGGCCACGATCGTGGCCGAAGGAGCCAATGGGCCAACGATGCCGGAAGCGGATGAGATCCTCTTCGACCGGGGCATCCTGGTCTTGCCCGACATTTTCTGCAATGCCGGAGGCGTCACCGTTTCGTACTTCGAGTGGGTGCAGTCGCTGCAGTGGTTCCCCTGGTCGCTGGAAGAAGTCAATTCCCGGCTCCAGCAGATCATGCAGAAGTCGTTCGCCGCCATCTATGCCACAGCAGGCGAGCATCAGATCAACATGCGGACTGCCGCGTTGGTCAAGGCGATCGACCGGGTGGCGGACTTTACGAGGTTGCGGGGGATATTTCCGTAGGGCGGGGGCGTGGTCCGGAGTCCGTAGTCCGAAGCGCGGCTGCTCCGAGGGGACGCGAATCCACATCGGGCGGGCCACAGGTGCCCGAACTACACTTTGCCGGACCCCGGACCTAACTGCCCAGTACCGCCTGCAGACTCGCCTCCGACCGCCGGTGCGAGAGGGCAATGACGTCGTCGCCGGGGAGGAGGACGGTGTCGGGTTTGGGGATCATCAGATCGGAACCGCGGATGACGGCAGCCAGGATGCAGTCCTCCGGCAAACCCAATGCCGATACCGGCTTGTTGGCGGCCCGCGATTCCGCGCCGATTTTGGCGTCGACGATCGTCATGGCCTCGTGCGACAGACTGAGCAGGTGGACGAACGACATGTTGGGGATCGACTGCTCGATCAGGTTGAAGATGTAGTTCGTCTGGCTGACCGTCACGTCGATGCCGAGCATGCGGAAGAGGCGCTCGTTTTTCGGATTATTGACCCGTGCGATCGTCTTCGGGACGTTGAATCTCTTCTTGGCCACTTGTGCGATTACGAGATTGTCCTCGTCCTCCCCGGTGACAGCGATCACGACGTCGGCCCGGGCGGCTCCAGCATTGCCCAGCGTGGCCGCTTCCGATCCATCGCCATCGACAACGACGGCGCCAAGCTGCTCGACGTAATTCTCCACCTTAATCGAATCGCGTTCGATCAACAGCACTTCATGCCCTTCCGAAAGCAGCGACTTCGTGAGATAGAATCCGACTTTCCCGCCCCCAACCACAATGATGTACATCTCAGTCCTCCGCCCTGCCGGTGCCGTCGGCCGGAGAGAGCACCTGATCGAGTATCTGGGCGGAAATGAGCGTCGTCGGGCAGACCGTCGACAGACCGAGCCGCCGATAAGTTTCCTCCCGGACCGGATCGTAGATACGGCAGACGACGCGGGGCACCTTGAAGATCTTCAGGCAAACCTGCGAAGCCATGATGTTGCGGTTGTCGCCGTTTGTGGCTGCCACGAACGCGCCAGCTGATTCGATGCCGGCTGCTTTCAGGGTGTCTTCGTCGATGGCGGTTCCGATGATGGTCTGCCCCCCGAACTCGGGAGCGAGGCGGCGAAACGCCCGCGACTGTGTATCGATGACGGAGACATCGTGGCCGTTGGCATCGAGCACCGAAGCGACTCTTGCCCCCAGACGACCGCAACCCATGACGACGACTTTCACGCCGAGAATCCTTCCTGACCGACGTCACTTTGTTCTGCACGGAGAATCAGCACATCACACGGGGCGTTCTTGATGACATATGCGGCAGTGTCCCCTGAAGATGGTTTGCCGTGGATGACGCGAATGCGCGTCGCCATCAGAATTGCGTCCGCTCCTCGCTCGATCGACTCGTCGACAATGGCGGCTCCTGCCGATCGCGACTGCAGCAGGTCGGTCGTGACGGTCTGATGCTGAGAGGGAAGCAGGTTGGAGGCCAGTTGTGCGGCTCGGGCCAGCACGAGTTCGCCACGGTCGATCTCGGCGGGCAGGTCAGCGTCGAGCGGCAACGCCTGGGGAACTTCCACGACGTAGACGAGGGTGATCGCCACCTGGTTGTGGGAACTCAGCTCGTTCGCCAGTGCGAGAATCTTCTCGTCCTCGTCACCCCCCGTCACGGGGATGATCACTCGCCGATACCCAAGTGCCATGCCGTCCCAACTACTTCGCCGATGCGCGATCTACGCTCCGGTGCGGCGCATAGTATGTGCCCGAGGTGCCAGCTGTGCAACACCACCCCTGCGCAGGCGCCACGATCATCGGCCAGGCGGCAGCCGGTCAGCCAGTTGCCGGGGCAGCCCCGCGGCGTGGATCGCCTGCTGCGTGAGTGCAACGTCGTACTCGACCCGGTGGAACGCGATCTGCTGCATGTCGGTGTCGTAGAGGGCATATGCCGCGCGTGGGTCGCCGTCGCGAGGTTGGCCGACGCTACCCGGATTGACGAGCGCTCTGGCCGGAGCAAGGTCAAACCCCTGTCCTGGCGTCGGAGCGAAAAGCGCTTCGGCGGGCATGGAGATCCCTTCGACTACGATCATCGGCCGGTGGGTATGTCCGACAAAACAGTGACGCGTCGGGAAGTAGCTGAACATCTGCGCAGCCTGAGGCGCCGTGGTGATGTACTCGAAGGCTGGAAAGCGTGGACTGCCGTGTGCGAGGGTGACATCCCCCTCCGTGCTGATCGATCCGAGCGACTTCAGCCAGGTGGCCGAGTCATCTGTCAGTTGCTGGCTGGTCCATTCCGCGGCGGCGGCCGCCATCGCGTTGAACGACTCGGTCGACGTTTGGCCGGTGGCGGCCAGATCGTGGTTTCCCGCCAGGTGGACGCTGTCAGGGTAGCTCCGGACGAGGTCGATGCACTCGTTCGGCCAGGGGCCATAGCCGACGGTGTCGCCCAGATTCCAGATCGTGTCCCAGGAAAGCCGCTGCTGGAGAATGCGTTCGAGAGCGGGAAGATTCGCGTGGATATCTGACAGGACGAGTATCCGCATGGCCGTGTCAGGACGTCAGCGCGGTGGTGCGAGTCGTGTGGACGAGCAGCACGGCGATGTCCGCCGGTGTCACGCCCTGCAGGCGGCTGGCTTCGCCGAAGGTGCGGGGTCTGTGGTGCGCCAGCTTGGTGCGGGCTTCGAATCGCAACCCGGTCAGCTGATGAAAGTCGAGATCGTCGGGTATTGGTCGCCGCTCCATCGCCGCCGTGCGCGACACCTCCCGCGCTTCTCTGGCCACGAACGCCGAATAGCGGAGTTCCTGACCAAGGCGTTGCCGGAGCCGGGGGGAGAGCCTGGCAATCGAGCCGATGCCCAACTCGTTGGCGAGAATCGCAAGTGCATCGACGGTCGAATCGGGCCGGCGCATCAGTTCCGCGAGTGAGCTCTGCTTGGTCATTGCGCCGAATCCGGCTTCCTCCAGAATTTGGAGATTGCGCTGATTGGGCGCCAGGCGTGCTGACTCCAGATCTGCCATCGCATCGTCGAGGAGCCGTCGCTCTTCTGCGAGCGACGAATAGCGCTGGTCGTCGATCAGACCGTTCTCCCAGGCGACCGTGCCGAGCCGGTCGTGGGCGGTTTCGGGCCGGAGCAGCAGGCGAAACTCGGCGCGGGAGGTCAACATCCGGTAGGGCTCGTCGAAGGGTTTCACCGCCAGATCGTCGACCATGACGCCGATATAGGCCTGGTCTCTCCCCAGCGTCACCGCATGTCGCGCGCGGACGAAATTGGCGGCGTTCAGCCCAGCCAGCAATCCCTGGCCGGCGGCTTCCTCATAACCGGAGGTGCCGTTCACCTGTCCGGCCAGGAAAAGCCCTTCGACGCGGCGGGAGGCGAGGGTCGTGGTGATCTCGGAAGGATCGATGGCGTCGTACTCGACCGCATACCCATAGCGGGTGATGCGCGCTCGTTCGAGACCGCGAATGGTGCGGATCGCCGCGTCCTGCACATCGAACGGCAAGCTGGTGCTCATCCCCTGCACATAATATTCCGTCGTTCGCCAGCCCTCTGGTTCGAGGAAGATCGGATGCGCGTCCTTGCCGGCGAAGCGGGATACCTTGTCTTCGATCGACGGGCAATAGCGCGGACCCGTGCCGGCGATCGAGCCATTGAACATCGGCGCCCTGTCCAGATTGGCGTGAATGAGCGCATGCGTGCGTTCGTTGGTGCTCGTCCGGAAACAGCTCAGCCTCAGGCTTCCGTCAGCCTCGATGGCCGGGTGAGGATGGATGGGCAGCGGGGGAAGGGAGACGCGCTCGACTTCGCCCATCTCGCCCGATCGGCTCAGCCAGTGATCTCCGCCATCGCTCGGTTGCGCTTCGCAGGCATCGAACTCGATGCTGAGCCCATCGATCCGGGGCGGCGTGCCGGTTTTCAGCCGTCGCAGCGTGAACCCGAGCGAAGCCAGTCCTTCGGCGAGGGAACTATCCGCCCTGTCTCCGGCTCTGCCGCCTGATTGGCGCGATTCTCCGGCGATCAGCGCGGCTCTGAGGAATGTTCCAGCCGTGACGACCGCCGCCCGGCACGGAATCTCGCCCCGCTGCCGGCAAATGACAGCGGCGATTCGGGGCGTTTCCCGGCCAGTGAGCCGCAATCCGGCCACTTCATCCTGGAGGAGGGTGAGGCCGGGTTGCTGTTCGAGTGTCGCTTTCATGGTCATCGCGTAGAGCGATTTGTCCTGCTGCGATCTGATCGCCTGCACCGCCGGCCCCTTGCTCGTGTTGAGCACCCGAACGTGCAGCGAGGTCGCATCGGCGATTTCCGCCATGGCGCCGCCCAGCGCGTCGACTTCGGCCACGATGTGCGACTTTCCTGGACCGCCGATCGATGGATTGCAGGGCATGTAGCCGGTCCGGTCGAGATTGGGATTGACGATCAGCACCCTGGCGCCGGTGCGCGCGGCGGCCAGACCGGCCTCGCAGCCGGCGTGGCCAGCGCCAATGACCACGACGTCGAACGCGTCGCTCATCCTGCTGTCGTTCATCGACTTATCGGGCGACCAGTTGTTTGGCGCCCCGCTTGCCGTGGCAGTGCTTGTACTTTTTGCCGCTGCCGCAGGGACATGGATCGTTGACGCCGACTTTGCGCAGCTTCTTGGTTTCGGAAGCGCCTTCGCCCAGGTTCGTCTGGGCTTCTTCAGAAACGCGAGTGCGCAGAGGTTGCTCGGCGACCGCCGGCTGCACGCGGTAGATCGTGTGCACGACGTCGTGCCGCATGTTCTCCAGCAGCTTCCCGAAGAGCCGGTAACCTTCGGTTTTGTAGACAACGAGCGGGTCGCGCTGGCCATAGGCCTGCAATCCGACCCCTTCTCGCAGTTCGTCCATCCCTGTCAGGTGTTCGACCCAGAGACGGTCGATCACACTCAGCAAGACGTGTCGTTCGACCTGCCGCATCGTCTCTTCGCCGAATCGTTCTTCGACGGCAACGTACGACTCGTCGGCATCTTCTTCGAGAATCTCGATCAGATCCTCGCGGGACATTCCCTCGATTTCGGAAAGCTCGACCGGGTCGGAATCGCCGCGGTGGGGGATCAGGTTGGTGAAGTCCTGCAGGACTTCCTCGTACTGGATGTTGCCGCCCTTTTCGTCCGAGTGCCGGGCGACGATGCTCTCGATCTCTTCCGTGACCATTTCGGCGATGCGAGCGCTCATGTCTTCGCCGTTGACGATCCTGCGCCGGTCGCCGTAGATCACCTCGCGGTGCCGGTTCATGACATCGTCGTACTGCACCACGTGTTTGCGGATGTCGAAGTTGTGACCTTCGACCTTGGTCTGGGCGGACTCGATCGATTTGGAAATCATGCCGTGCTCGATCGGGGTTTCATCGTCGAATCCAAGGCGGTCCATGATGCCGCGGACCCGGTCGCCGCTGAATCGCTTCATCAGGTCGTCGTCGAGCGACAGATAGAAGCGGGATGATCCAGGATCGCCTTGCCGGCCGGCCCGGCCGCGCAGCTGATTGTCGATCCGGCGAGACTCGTGGCGTTCGGTGCCGATGATGTGGAGACCACCCGCGTCGCGGACGACGTCGGCGAGGATGATGTCGGTACCGCGGCCCGCCATGTTCGTGGCGATGGTGACCGCTCCCGGTTGGCCGGCCCGGGCCACGATCCCTGCTTCCCGTTCGTGCTGTTTGGCGTTGAGCACCTCGTGCGGAATGCCTTTGCGGTCGAGCATGGCGCTCAATCGCTCCGACGCTTCGATCGAAACCGTGCCGACCAGCACCGGCCGGCCAGCGGCATACATTTCCTCGATTTCCCGGACCACGGCGTTGAACTTCGCCTCTTCCGTCCGGTAGATCACATCCGGCTCGTCCTCCCGGACCATCTCCCGGTTGGTCGGAATCACCACCACTTCGAGGTTGTAGATTCGGGTGAATTCCTCGGCTTCGGTTTTGGCGGTACCAGTCATGCCGGCCAGCTTTTCGTACATGCGGAAGTAGTTCTGGAAGGTGATCGTGGCCATCGTCACGTTCTGGCGCCGGACCCGTACGTTTTCCTTGGCCTCGATGGCCTGATGGAGGCCCTCCGAGTACCGGCGGCCCACCATCATGCGCCCGGTGAATTCGTCGACGATGATCACTTCGCCGTCGCGGACGATGTAGTCCTTGTCCCGGTGGAAGATCACCTCGGCCTTGAGCGCCTGTTCCAGGTGGTGCGTGAGATCGATGTAGCGGTCGTCATAAATGCTTTCGCCGGCCGGGATGCTGGCAAGCTCCTCGACTTTATCGACTCCCTGGTCGGTGAGCGACACGGTTTTGTGCTTGACGTCGACGGTGTAGTGCCTGTCCTGGCGGAGTTGCTTCACCAACTGGGCGAACTGATAGTAGCGATCGGTCGACTGCTCGGCCTGACCGGAGATGATCAATGGTGTTCGCGCTTCGTCGATGAGGATGTTGTCGACCTCGTCGACGATGGCGTAGTAGAGATCGCGCTGGACCTGGCGTTCTGCTGAGACAACCATGTTGTCGCGCAGATAGTCGAAGCCAAACTCGTTGTTGGTGCCGTGTGTGATGTCGGCCGCGTAGGCTTCGGGGCGGCTGACGGGCCGCAGCTTCTCCAGACGCGGATCCGGTGATTCCCACTCGGGGTCGAAGATGAACGCTTCGTCGTGCTGGATACAGCCCACGGTCATACCGAGGGCGTTGTAGACCTGTCCCATCCACTGCGTGTCGCGTTTGGCCAGGTAGTCGTTGACGGTGATGACGTGGACGCCACGGCCGGTGACGGCATTCAACGCCACAGCCGTCGTTGCTGTCAGCGTTTTACCTTCACCGGTTTTCATTTCGGCGATCTTGCCCTGATGGAGGACGATACCACCCATCAGCTGGACGTCGAAGTGACGCATACCCAGCGCCCGATTGGCGGCTTCGCGCACCCGGGCGAACATTTCGGGCAGGAGGTCGTCGAGCTCCTCGCCCTCTTCCAGGCGTTGACGGAAAATGGTGTTGGTCAGGCGGAGATCGCCATCGGTCAGCTGTCGCATATCCTCTTCGAGATCGTTGATCTCGTCGACGAGCGGATCGAGCTTGCGGACGGTTTTGGCGTTCGGATCGCCGAGAATCTTTGTGAAGAGTGAGCGCATTGCTGTAAAGCCTTTGAAGGGAAACCGGTTGCGCGGCGTGCTGCTGGAGAGCACATATAACTTTCAGAGTATAGCGCCCGAGTCCACGAGTCTGGACGTATGGGACCATTCCTCAAGTGCTGAACGGGTGGCAGGGAGATGACCGCAAAAGACGAAGTCTGCAGGATCATTGCCGCTATTCCCTACGGCCGCGTGACCACGTATGGCGCGATCGCGCTCGCCGCTGGTTTGGGTCGTGACGCCCGGCGCGTCGGCTGGATCATCTCCGGGCTGGAGGACGAGCACGGGCTGCCCTGCCATCGGGTGGTCAACGTGGCCGGGCACCTGAGTGGAGGGTGGTCGTTCGGTCACCCGGACCGGATGCGGCAGATGCTGGAAGAAGAAGGCGTCCGGTTCGTGGGGGAGTATGACGTCGATATCCGCCGGCACTTCTGGGATCCGGATCTTTCAGCCGCCGCCGACGAAATGGACGACTTCCAGGACATCCCCTGACGCAAGGACGATCTCGTCGAACTGGGCGCGCTTCAGAATCGTGCCGTTGTATTCGACCACGACCATGCTTCGATGCAGTTTCTTCGAATCAAGGAAGCCCTGCACGGTCAACGGTTCGGACAACTCAACCGGTTTTCCATTGATGGTGAGTTCGATCATGGCTGTTCTGTTCCTGTTGTGTCGTTGGCCAAGAACTGGTCGATGGCTTCGCGATACCGGCGCGCCGTCCCGACTGGATCTGACGCGGCGCCAATACCGGTCATCACCGCGATGCCATGCGCGCCCGTGGCCAGCACGTCGGCGGTGTTCTCCGGTGTGATGCCGCCGATGGCCAGTGCTGGACACGGTGCTTTCCGCACGATTCCAGCCAATCCATCCAGACCGAGGGGCCGCAACCCGGGCTTGCTGCCGGTGACGAAGACATGCCCGGCCACGACGTAGTCGAACGCTTCAGACGCCGCTGCAGACTCCGGTGAATGCACAGACCGGCCCAGCAGCGGGATGCCCGCAGGTTCGAGGCCGTCCAGCGGCGCTGATTCGGCCAGGTGCAGCCCGGCTCCACATTGTTGGGCTACCGCGACATCACCGTTGACGATCACCAGACAATTCCCTGCGACCGCCTGGATCGACTCCACCAGCGCTCTCAGCTCACTGCTGGAGAGATCCTTTTCCCGCACGTGGATGGCGTTGACACCGGCGTGGACCACACCGGCGGCGATGTCGATCGTCGGATGAGCCTGCCGGTGGCGGTCGGTCACCCACATCAACCGCGGAATCTGGGACGGACGATCGTTCACAGGGATTCCTCATGCAGGGCAGAAGCCAGTTCCCTCGTCGCGGCGCCTGGGTCGGCGCTGCGCGTGATGGCGCTCATGACCGCGACGCCACATGCGCCAACCCGGACAACGGCCGCCGCGTTTCCCGCGGTGATGCCACCGATCCCTATGGTGGGAAGTCCGGAGAGCCGTTGCCTGGACGAAAGCCGCTGCAAACCGATGGCGGGGCCCGCGTCTGGTTTCGATGTTGTGCCGTAGATGGGACCAACACCGAGATAGCTGGCGCCCGATTCGCCAGCGGACAGCGCCTGCTCGTCGGTTTCAGGCGAGTAGCCGATGACGAAATCAGGTCCGGCCAGGGCGCGCGCCTTGGCTAGCGGCAGATCGTCGACACCGAGATGGACACCGCCGGCGCCACTGGCCATGGCGATGTCGAGGCGGTCGTTGACCAGGAAGAGGACGCCGGCGTCCGCTGAGATCTCCGCCAGCCGGATAGCCAGATCCAATGTTTCCCGATCGGTCGTGGTTTTGGCGCGCAACTGCAGCGCAGTCACCCCATTGCGCACGGCTGCCTCAGCCACGGCAAGAGGATCGAGCTCGCACATCGATGGATCGAGCACCAGGTAGAGTCGCAACCGGCGACAGAGGTCGTCAGGCATGAGTCACCGTCAGGCTGTGGCGCCGACCACGCCTTCCAGCGGGCTGCTGGCGCTGGCGTATGCCTTGCGGGGAATGCGTCCGGCCAGATATGCCTTGCGGCCGGCTTCGACGCCGCCAGCAATCGCTCCCGCCATCAACGCCGGATTCGGCGACAGCGCCACGGCGCTATTGACCAGCACGGCATCGGCCCCAGCCTCCATCGCCTGGGCGGCGTCAGACGGCACACCGATGCCAGCGTCGACCACGACAGGCACGTTCGACTGCTCGACGATGATGCGAATCGAATCGATGCTGATCAGCCCCTGACCCGAACCAATCGGTGACCCGAGCGGCATGACGGTGGCGGTTCCCAGCTTTTCGAGCCGTTTGGCCAGAACCGGATCGGCGCCGATGTAGGGAAGAACGGTGAACCCCTCTTCCACAAGAACGCGAGCCGCTTCGTAGGTGCCAATTGGGTCGGGCAGGAGGTATTTCGGGTCCGGAATGACTTCCAGTTTGACCCAGTCGGAGAGCTCCAGAGCCCGGGCCAGCCGGGCGATGCGAATCGCTTCCTCGGCGGTTTGGCATCCGGCCGTGTTGGGCAGGATCGTGTACTTCTTCCAGTCGACATCCTCGAGCACCGACCGGCTCTTCGGATCGTCGAAGTCGATGCGACGCAGGGCGACCGTCACGATCTCGGTGCCGGCGGTTTCGAACGCGGCGTTCATCTCTGACGAGTCGCGATACTTGCCGGTGCCGAGCATGAGACGGCTGGAAAATGTCTTGCCGCCGATGGTCAATGGTTTGGGATCGCTGTAGAGGGTCATCGGGATTCCTTTCGGAGCAATGCGTCGGCCATCGGGAAATGGTTGACGGGTGAATGACCGGAGCCGATTGCGTAGCTCTGCTCGAGCGCCAGCGAGATGTAGTCCTTGGCCCGGGCGATCGCATCGAGCGGCTCGTCGCCGAGCGCCAGGCCAGCGGCGATTGCCGCGGAAAAAGTGCATCCGGTGCCATGCGTGTTGCGGGTATTGATGCGTTTTCCGGGCAGGGTCGTGAAGTCCGAACCATCGAACACCAGATCGTCGGGATCGCCATCGGTGTGGCCACCCTTGATCACCACGATACGCGGACCAAATGCCGCGATCGCCTTGGCCGCGTCTCGCTTCGCCGACGGGGAGTCGATGGTGATACCGGAGAGGACCTGCGCTTCGGGAATGTTCGGCGTCACCACCATGGCCAGTGGCAGCAACGCGATGACGAGCGACTGAACGGCGTCCTCCTGCAGGAGAAAATCGCCGCTCTTGGCCACCATGACCGGATCGACGACCAGACGGTCGACTTCCCACGCTTCCAACCGGTCGGCGACAACGCGAACAATCGGGGCGCCGGAGAGCATCCCCGTTTTGACCGCCTGAGCGCCGATATCCTGGAACACCACGTCGATCTGCGCCGCGACCACCTCTTCCGGCACTTCGGCAATGGCAAAAACGCCGGTGGTGTTCTGGGCGGTGACTGCGGTCAAACAGCTCGTTCCGTAGACGCCCAGCGCGGCGAAGGTTTTCAGGTCGGCCTGGATACCGGCACCCGCTCCTGAGTCGGAACCGGCGATCGTCATGGCCTTGGCAACGGGAGTGTTTCGGGGAGTGTCGACCACGTGGCGCCTCGCATAAATGCCGTCGCCGATGCATATGCATCGGCGGTCACCAGAGCGATCGTTTGCTCGTTGCCGTCCCTTCGCCGGCATGACCCGGATCAGGTTCGGAGGGTTGGCGACATGTCTCTTTGTCGCTCTCTCAGCGCGTTCCGCACCCCTGGCAACCAGTTGACATTCTACCATGGC
This sequence comes from Thermomicrobiales bacterium, assembly GCA_019637585.1. Lineage (GTDB taxonomy): Bacteria > Chloroflexota > Chloroflexia > Thermomicrobiales > UBA6265 > JAHBVL01. The sequence goes on from JAHBVL010000002.1 coordinate 115,432, forward strand.
GATTGGCGTTTTCCGCCGGGGAGCCGCGGGGGCAGTGCTATACTCCGGGCATTGCGATTCGCGTCCAGCGCGACGATCACCCACCGAGATTGCCCCATGAATGTAGTCCAGGGCCTCCAGGCAATTCGCGACCGATTGGTCGTCAATGACGCTGATCCGGCAACGATTTCTACGGTCGACATCTTCCTCAAGCGGGCGGCATTGCCCGCCGCTCAGAGTGCCGCGGCCCAGTCGCAGCTTCAGCTTGTGCGCATGTTGATGCGGACGCCCGCATCGAACGCCAATGTGCGGATCTACAACGATCTGGCCCGGCTCGAGGAGGAACTCGAGTCTGCCGCGGTCACCGCGCAGGCGGTTCGAGCAGCGGAAGAAGCGAAACCGGTGCCGAAAACCAAGAAGTTCTACAAGCAGCAGAAGGAAAAGGACGACAAGCGAGCCTAGAACCTCCCTGGCTGTGTGGCGGTTCCAGGCCAAGGTGCCGGAGCAACCGGCAGGAAGGCAGAGTTCCGTGGCCGAGCAGATCGCTCTCGATCCGCAGACCCTCGTTCCCCGAGTGATCGGACGATACACGCCAGTCTTCGTCGACCGCGCGGCAGGTGTGCGCGTGTGGGACCGGGATGGCATCGAGTATCTCGATTTCACCTCGGGCATCGCTGTCGTCAATGCCGGGCATTGCCATCCGGCAGTCGTCGCGGCAATTCAGGAGCAGGCCGGGAAGATCATCCACGCCCAGCAGAACATCCTGATGCACGAACCCATGCTTCAGGCGGCCGCCGCGCTCAGTGAGACCTTTCCCGAAAGCCTGAACCAGGTCTTCTGGACGAATAGTGGCGCCGAGGCGATCGAAGGGGCGATCAAACTGGCAAAGGTCGCCACCCGGCGACCGGCGGTGATCGCGTTTCGGGGTGCGTTCCATGGCCGGACGCACGGGGCGATGTCGGTGACGTCGTCGCGGGTGAAAGTGCGCGGTCACTATGAGCCGCTGCTTTCCAGCGTGTTCTACGCTCCCTATCCCTACTATTTCCGCTCACCGGTTCCCGGTGGCGAGGATGGAGCGGACGACTTCTACATCGCCGAGCTGAAAAGCCTCTTCGACACCCTCGTCATGCCGGACGATGTCGCCGCGATTCTGGTGGAAACCATCGCCGGCGAGGGTGGCTATCTCGTTCCATCGGCGCGGTGGCTCCGTGAGCTGCGGTCGATCTGCGACGAGCACGGCATCCTGCTGATCATGGACGAGATCCAGACCGGCATGGGGCGCACGGGCAAGATGTGGGGATTCGACCATTTCGACGTCGTTCCGGACATCGTCACGGTGGCCAAGGGCATTGCGTCAGGTATGCCGGTCAGCGCGGTGGTGTCGAGCAAAGCGATCATGGACAACTGGGCGCCCGGTGCGCATGGCGGCACTTATGGCGGCAACGCGGTCGGGACGGCCGCGGCCGCGGCAACGCTGCGGGTCATGCGGGACGACCATCTGCCGGAGAACGCCGCCGCGATGGGCGAACGACTCATGACCGGTCTGCGAGAGATTCAGCGGCGAACGTCCTCCATAGGCGACGTGCGCGGTTTGGGGCTGATGGTGGCCGTCGAGTTCGTCACCGATTCGGGCGATCCCAATCCAGCCGCGGTGAGCCAGGTGATTCAGCGCTGCTTCGATCAGCAGATTCTGCTGATCAACTGCGGCACCTACGACCAGGCGATCAGGATCATCCCGCCATTGGTCGTCAACGAAGCGGAGATCGACCGGTTCCTGGACGTCTTCGGCCAGGCAGTTGACGCGCTGTAAGCACTGTGCGCCGGTCAGGCGAAGATCTCTTCCTTGTCGCAGAAGTTGCCGCGCTGACCGGCGGCCAGCCGTTGATAGACGTGGATCACCTGCGCAGCAACCGTCTGCCAGGAGAAGCGCTGGGCCGCTGCGTGGCCATTGCGGCCCATGCGATCAGCAAGGGCTGAATCGCGCAGGATCGACGCGATCGCCGCTGCATGAGCTTCAGGTCGATCCCATGGAGCCAGGAAGCCTGTTTCGCCCTCTTCGACGGTGAAGATCAACCCGCCGGCTTTCGACGCGACCACCGGAACGCCACAGGCCATCGCTTCGACGGCGACCAGTCCGAACGATTCGTACCGGGACGGAACGCTAACCACGTCGGCAGCCGCGTAGAACACCGGCAGGCGGTCCTGGGGTTGCGAACCGTAGAAGCGGACCCGATCGATCAAGCCCGACTCGATGAGCCGGTCACGAACGACGGCCAGCGGACCGACGGGTTCCCCGGCATCGTCGAGATCTCCCCCAACGATCGCCAGTACCGCGTCGTCGACCTCTTCGGCCACCTGCGCGAACGCGCTCAGGAGCGTGTCGATTCCCTTGATGGGGTCGATGCGGCCCACAAAGAGAACGACTTTTGCGTTTTCGTCGATGCCGACCGCCTGACGGCACTGGGAGCGATTGCCCGGCCTGAAGAGATCGACATCGACGCCTGGTGGGATGGTACAGATTTTCGATGCGATGGCGTGCTGCCGCCAAATCAGATCGGCGCGTTCGTCGGGATTGGCGGCGATGATGCTGTCGGCCATGTCGACCAGCCGCTGTTCGCTCGCCGCCCGGAGGGGCGTTTCCTGCTCGCCGGCGGGCGACACCCGGTTCTTCATGTGCGCGGTGGTATGGAACATCAGGGTGTACGGGATGTTCCAGTAGCGTTTCAGCAGCTCCGCTGTGAGGCCGGAGAGCCAGTAGTGGGCATGGATGACGTCGTAGCGGACGCCCGTGCGTAGCGCATAGAGCGCCATCTGCTCGGCGAAGGCCGGCAGGTATTTATGCAGTGTGTTCTTGTCGACTGGTTCTGGAGGACCTGCGGCAATCGAGATGAGATTGACGTTGTCGCAGATCGTTTGGACTTCTGGGGTGTCGGGAGAGGTGCGGCGTGTGAAGATATCAACAGGCAAACCCTGGCTGGCGACGTGGCACGATAGTTCGCGCACGTAGACATTCATGCCGCCGGCGTCCTTGCCGCCCAGGCTCGCCAGCGGCGATGTGTGGACTGAGATGGAAGCCACGCGGCGGAGTCCATCGGTTTCGTAGCCGAAGACCGATGGCCCGGGATAGGTGTAGGTATCAGTCAAGATCGAGATCCTGTTCGTTCCGGGAGCGGATCACGCCTCTCCGAGCGCTTGGATACCGGCAACTCTGGTGCCCGCGGAGGGACTCGAACCCCCGACGCCCGCCTTAGGACGGCGGCGCTCTATCCACTGAGCTACACGGGCAGGGTGATGCCGACCTACCGAAGTATAGCGGGCAGTGGGCAGCTGGCAGCGGGCAGCAACGTCCCGAACTACATTTGCTGCCTGCTGCCTGCTGCCTGCTGCCCGCCGTCTGCTCCCTGCTATACTCTCCCTGCCTTTCGGGGAGTAGCGCAGTCCGGTTAGCGCGCAGCGTTCGGGACGCTGAGGTCGGAGGTTCAAATCCTCTCTCCCCGACCAGGTGTGGGAGCCAGCATGGCTCCCCTTTCTGTTTCATCCCTCCCGGGCCATGCCATGGCGTCTCACCAATCTGCTTCGAACGACCGGAACCGCGTCTTGCGCGACATTCCGTCCGTCTCGGCGATCGTCGAGCAGTGGCGGCGAATGTCGACACAACCAGTTGATGACCGGGTGCTGACGGCGACTGTCCAGCGTGTCATCGCAGCGGCTCGAGCGGAAGCAGAAGCGGGCCAGCCGATCGCCGCTGGAACGATTCTGGAGCAGCTCGAGGCGGAGCTTGCCGCACTCGAATCGTCGAGACTGCGACCCGCGATCAACGCCACCGGTGTCTTGCTGCATACGAATCTCGGCCGGGCGCCAGTCAGCGACGCCACGGCGCGGGCCATGGCCGAAACGGCCGCATCGACGGTTGCGCTCGAAATCGATCCCGATACTGGTCGCCGTGGCGGCCGTATGGATGAGATCTCGCGACTGATGCGGGCAATGACCGGCGCCGAGTCGACGCTGGTGGTGAACAACAATGCGGCGGCGGTGCTGCTCGTGTTGTCGGCGCTGGCCAGCGGGCGGGAGATCGTCGTTTCCCGTGGACAGGCTGTGGAAATCGGGGGCGGATTCCGCATTCCCGATGTGCTGCGGCAGAGCGGCGCCGCGATGATCGAAGTGGGCACCGCCAATCGAACTTATGCCGCCGACTACGCCAGGGCGATCACAGCGAGCACCGCCGGGTTGCTCGTCGTTCATACGAGCAATTTTCGGGTCGAGGGGTTTGTCAACGCTCCGGACATCCGGGAGGTGGCGCAGGTGGCGAACGATGCCAGGTTGCCGCTGATCGAGGATCTGGGCAGTGGTTCGCTGCTCCGTCCACAGGATTTCGGCCTAGCGGCGGAGCGAACGATCGGTGAAAGCATCGCCGCGGGCGTGGCGGTGGTCACAGCCAGTGGCGACAAGTTGCTCGGCGGACCGCAGGCTGGGTTGATCTGCGGACGCGCCGCGCTGATTCGTCAGATCGAAGCGCATCCGCTGGCCCGGGCACTCCGGGCCAGCAAAATGGTTCTTGCCGGGGTGGCGGAAACGCTGCGCCACTACGCTCGGGGAGAAGCGGTCGCCGCGATTCCTGTTTGGCGGATGATCGCCGCGCGGCCGGACGATCTGGAGCAGCGGGCGAAATCGATTCGGCACCGCCTGCAGCTGGGCGAACCGATCGCCACCGTGGTGAAAACGGATGCCACGATCGGCGGAGGGTCGCTGCCTGGCGAAACGCTGCCGAGCTGGGGGATCGCGTTGCACCTCGCACATCCCGACGACTTCGCCCGGATGCTGCGTCTCGGCGACCCGGCGGTTTACGGGCGAATCAATGACGGCCGGCTGATTCTCGATCTGCGGAGCGTCGATCCCGAGGATGACGTTGCGCTGGGCCGGGTCATCGATACAGCATTGACGAGCCTGAAATCGTAGAGAGATTCCGGGCCCCTCAGCTGCCTTTGCTCTGCCGTTCGCGCATGTCACGGAAATAGGTGCTGCGGCGAGGGTAGAGCTGCTGGTGGAGCTCGGGGAGTTGCTCCAGGTAGCGGCGCAGCTCGCTGAACGTTTCGTCGTCCTGTTCGGCCTGAGCCGTGGCGAGTTCGGCGCGCAGGTGTCCGGCGAAGACCTCGTATTGCTCCCGCTGCAATTTGACGACCGTCTGAAGCAGTTCTTCCCGAACATCCCCCGGGGTGGGAGGCGGCAGGGGGGGCAGACCAGCCAGAATCGATTCGCCGTGATCCCGGAGTGAGGAATCGACCTCCTCCAGAATGACGGATGGTTGCCATTCGGGTGGAATCTGCGTGCTTCGCAACGCACCCATCAACTCACGGTTGCGCGCATCAGTCAGCAAGGTGTCGGGCGCCTGCGGCGAGAGATCGACGACGACCGGGAGGTATTTCAGGAAGAGGGCAAGAAGGTGGTCCTCGGTGCGTGGATAGCCTTTTGCCGCTTCGTCCGATTTGGGGTCCAGCGAAATCGACACCGTTCTCGTGCGCGCCTGGGCGATTCTCGACTGGACCACCGGGAAGGGGATATCGAGCTCACGACTGAGCCTCTGCACATAATGACTTCGTTCGACTGCATCGCCGATACGCTGCAGGAACGGGCCAAGCTGGTCGATCGCCCGGCGCCGGGCCGTCAGGTCGTTCCGATCGATGCTGTCCAACACGTGATCGATGACGAAGTCCATGTAGGGTCGCGCCGATTCGACCTGTCTGTCCCATGAATCGGGATCGGACCGGATCAACGAGTCGGGATCGTCGCCCGCGGCAAGCTCGACGATATGGACCTCGGCATCGAGCCGCTGGGCGATCCTGAAGACCGTGCGCGGATCGGCGACGATGTCGGGGACATGGTCGAGACCAACCTGCAACGATTCGATCGCCCGAACCGAGGCCATTCGGCCGGCGGCGTCGGCGTCGAGCGCCAGCACCACGCGCTTGGTCAGTCGTTTGACCAGGTCGACCTGTGTTTCGGTGAGTGCCGTGCCCATGGCGCCGACGACGTTGCGGAAGCCATGCTGATGCGCCGCGATGACGTCCATGTAGCCTTCGACGATGACGACCCTGTTCTCCTCCCGGATAGCGTCGCGGGCGTGGGTGAGACCGTAGAGGAGAGAGCTCTTGTCGAAAATGGGGGACTGGGGGGAGTTGAGGTACTTGGGTTGTTCGTCGCCGAACGCTCTTCCCCCGAATCCGACCACCTGACCACTCGAATTGAGTATGGGGAAGATGATCCGGTCGCGGAACCGGTCGTAGTAGCCACCCGCGTCGCGGCGTTGCAGGAGACCAGCGTCGGTGGCCGCTTCCGGGTCGGCGCCTCGAGCGCTCAGCTGTTTGAGGAGATAGTCCCAGCCATCCGGCGCCAGGCCCAACCGGAACTCCTCGATCATCTCCTGCGAGATACCCCGCTCCTGCAGATAGCGGCGTCCCTTTTCGCCGGCCGCTGAGCTATTCAACACGGTGGCGAAGTAGCTGGCGGCAACCTCGTGGAGATCGTAGAAGGATGCTTCGCGGGGATCGGCCTGCTTCTGCTGACGGGGGAGCTCGTCGAGCGAGACACCGGCCCGTTCGGCCAGTTCCTTCAACGCCTCCCGGAAATCGACCCCTTCCCGCTCCATATAGAAGGTAAAGAGATCGCCTCCCTTCCCGCAGCCGAAGCAATGGAACCCTTGCGTTTCCGGAAAGACGACGAAGGAGGGCGTTTTTTCCTGGTGGAAGGGGCAGAGCCCCTTCATGTTGCGGCCGGCTTTTTTCAGCACGACCTTTTCGCCGATGATGTCGACGATGTCCAGCTTTTCTCGGATTTCGGAAACTGCGTCGCGGGCCATAATGCGGGATCAGCTTGCTGGGAGCGACCAATACTGCGGCACATAGAGCCGCTCGAATGCTTCGACGGCGAAACGGTCGGTCATGCTCGCCACATAGTCGGCAACGACGCGTGACGGCGGATCGTTCCCGGCCAGAGACCGGTATTCCTCCGGCAACGCATCGAAGTGTCGATCATAGTGCGTGCACAGCATTTCGACGACCTGCTGCGCCTTGTGAGTGTTGTCGGTCGCGTTAAGTGGCCGGTAGACGGCCTCGAACAGAAAGCCGCGCAGTGCATTCGCCGCGTCGCGGATCTCGGAATCCATCCGGATATCGCCGGGAGGGGTCGTCACATCTGATGCGTCGATGATGGTGGTCACCAGTTTGTCGATCCTCCTGGCGTGAGAGTCGCCAAGGACTCCCGTGACCTGAACGGGAATCTGTTCAGTGCTGATGATCCCCGCCCGAATAGCGTCGTCCAGATCGTGATTGATGTAGGCGACCGCATCGGAAATGCGCATCACCTCCCCCTCGAGCGAGAGCGGCCGGCGGGAGACTGCGCCGGTCATGTCGTCGTCCGGTTTGGAGTGATGCAGAATGCCGTCGCGGACATCATCGGTCAGGTTGAGGCCGGCGCCGTTCTTTTCCAGATAGTCCACGACCCGCAGACTCTGTTCATTGTGCCTGAAGCCGGGCAGGTATCCCTGCAACGCCGTTTCCCCGGCATGCCCGAAGGGTGTATGACCGAGATCGTGGCCCATCGTGATCGCTTCGATCAGGTCTTCATTGAGTGCAAGGGCCCTGCCGACCGTCCGGGCGATTTGAGAGACTTCGAGGGTGTGGGTGAGGCGGGTCCGGTAGTGATCGCCGGCGGGAGCGATGAACACCTGCGTTTTGTGCATCAACCGCCGGAAGCTCTTGGAGTGGACGATGCGGTCGCGGTCGCGCTGGAAGTCGGTTCGCACATCTGAGCGATCGTCGGGGCGCTGGCGTGTGGCATTCCTGCTCAGGCGGGCCAGCGGAGCGAGCTCTCGCTCTTCCTGCAGTTCGCGGCGCACTCTCGCCGGCGCCGCAGAAGTCGTCAGCTCCTCGGATGCCGGTTGCGGCTGGCGGGTACGGGTGCCTTCACTCATCTCCGGGGCTCGTGAGGCTAATCGGTGATCACATCGAGCGGCGCCAGACTGGCCATGAATCGCTTGCGGCCGTGCCGGGCGAACTCGATTGCCAGCTCCTGGTCGTCTCGCCGGTCGACGACTTCGATGATACGCCCTTCGCCGAATTTCGAGTGAAAGACGCGCTCGCCCGATGTGTAGGAACGAACCGGGGGAGCGTATCCGGCTGGCCGGGTGGGCGCTTGTCCGGAGGAGGTGAATCCCTGCTGGGTTCGCGCCGTCAGGCTGGACATGCCTCGCGGGCTGAGCGCGGCTCGCCGCCCGACTTCACGGACATGCTGGTGGGGAAGATTGTCCAGAAAGCGGGATTGCACGCCCATCTGGAACCGGCCATAAGCGATGCGCGATCCGGCGCGGGTCAGATAGAGCAGCTTCTGGGCGCGGGTGATGCCCACATAGAAGAGCCGCCGTTCCTCCTCGATCGCCTGTGGATCGTCGAATTCCGCTTCCACCGCCCGGCTGACCGGCAGCAACCCTTCTTCCAGCCCGGTGATGAAAACGGCAGGGAATTCGAGCCCCTTCGCCGAGTGGAGCGTGATCAGCGTGACCCGGCCCCGCTGGTCGTCTTCGAGGGTATCGACATCGGCAATGAGCGCGACCTGTTCGAGATAGGCCGCCAGTCCTTCGCCCGGAGGGAGTGAGTCGTATTTCTCCATATCGGCGCGGACTTCCAACACGTTGGCCCAGCGCTCGAGCTCTTCCTCGTTTTCCTCGCCGAATGCTTCCTTGTATCCGGTGGCGGCGACGACATCGTCGAAGAGCTCCGACATCGTTTTCGATGTGGCCGCTGCGGTGAGACGATCGAACGCTTCCGCGATCCGCGTCGCGGCCTGGCGGGCGGAACCGGTGAATGCCGGCCCCCCGATCGTTTCGTTGGCGGCGCGCATCCCGGCCAGAACCGATTGCTGGTGATCGGCCGACCACTGCAGCAAGGTTTCCAGCGCTTTCGGCCCGAATCCCCGGCCGATCGGCATGTTTTCGAGCACGCGTTCCAGACCGGCCTGGTCATATGGGTTATGCAGAAGGCGAAGCACGGCCATGACGTCCTTCACTTCCTTGCGGTCGTAGAAGCGAACGCCTCCCACGATCTGATACGGAATGCCGCTCAGCCGGAAGGCTTCCTCGATGACGCGGCTCTGGGCGCCGGTGCGGTACATCACGGCGAACGCGTCGCCGGGCCAGTCGGTCTGGTGCATGACCCGGCGAATCTCGTCGGCGACGAACTGCGCTTCGTGCTGCTGGTCGGTGAGCTCCCGAACGGTGATGATCTCGCCGTCCTCGTTGTCGGTGCGGAGCTGGCGGTCGATGCGTTCCTGGTTCTGACGAATGACATTGTCGGCCAGCGCCACGATGCGGGCGGTCGAGCGGTAGTTCGTTTCGAGCACGATGCGGCGGGCGTCGGGGAAGTCCTGCTCGAAGTCGAGGATGTTCCGGATATCCGCCTGCCGCCACCGATAGATCGACTGGTCGGGATCGCCGACGACGAAGAGATTCCGGTGCAGTTCGCTCAGGGCCGAGACGAGCACGTACTGGACGCGGTTGGTGTCCTGGTACTCATCGACAAGGACATACTGATAGCGGGTCTGGTAGCGAAAGAGAATGTCCGGGACGGCGTCGAAGAGACGAATTGGCAGCACGAGGAGGTCGTCGAAATCAACGGCGTTCGCCTCGCGGAGGAGTTTCTGATACTCGCGGAAAACGCGAGAGACGACCTCTTCATCGTAGCTCTCCGCCTGCGCGGCCACGTCGTCGGGCGACAACATCATCGATTTTGCGGCACTGATGCGAGCCAGCATACGGCGTGGCGGCACCTGTTTGGGATCGAGATTGACCGCCACCACCGCGGCTTTGGCGGTTTGCATCTGATCGGCGTCGTCGTAGATGGTGAAGTTGCGCAGTACGCCGAGTTTGTCGGCGACATACCCGGCATTCTCCCGGAGCAAACGGACCCCGAACGAATGGAAAGTGCCCATCGTCAAGCCTGTGGCGTCACGATCGACCAGCAACCGGTCGACCCGCTCCCTCATTTCCCGGGCGGCTTTGTTGGTGAATGTGACAGCCAGGATGGCGCCGGGCGGGACGTCTCGCTCGCTGATCAACCAGGCGATACGATGAGTCAGGACGCGTGTTTTGCCCGAGCCCGGACCCGCCACGACGAGCGTGGGACCGTCTGGCGCGGTGACAGCGGATTGTTGCTCCACGTTGAGTCCGTGGAGAAGGGGGGAGAGCGTCGAGCTCACGTTGCGGGGACTCCAAAATTGCGGGAGACGTGGTAAAATCCACGGTCGTAATGGGGAATAGTATAACGGTAGTACGCCTGACTCTGGATCAGGTAGTTGGGGTTCGAATCCCTGTTCCCCAGCCACCCGAACTCCCCGATCCCTCGATCTGCATCCCTCAGCCGTTCATGATTCTCTTCTAGATGCCGTCGTTGCGGCACTCGATCCCCCGGCTGCCAAACAAATCCGTAGCGTCGCCATTTATGGCGTTCCACCGACCGCGTGCGTGCCCTGAGCGGAGCACGTCTGTTGACAACATTCACGGCGAGTGATAACGTTACCGCAGTCAATTTGCACGAACTTCAGGGGGATGGTGATGGCAGCTCCTGCCGCGAGTGTGGATTCCGCGACGGAACGAACGGAAAGTGTGGAGCCGAGACGGCGCAAGAAGCGGTCGTTTCCCATCGTCGACACAGACGTGCATCACGGCTATGCGCACAAATCCGAGCTCTATCCCTATCTCAGCCAGACATACAGGGAGCGCCTCGAAGATTTCGATTTCGGGAGCAGCCTCAGCTACAACAATAACGGCGGACAGCGTGGCTATCGGGTAGACGCGATCAGAACTGGTGAAACGCCTCCAGGCGGCGGCGGGGTGTGCGCCGTCGATTTCGAGTTGCTCCGAGAACAACTCCTCGATGGAAGCGATATCGATTTCGCCATTCTCACGGGCGGCCAGACCTATGGCGCCAGCGCAATGATGGATCTGGCCTATTCGAATGCCATTTGCCGGGCATTCAATGACTACTCGATGGAACATTGGGTCGCGCGTGACGATCGACTACGTTACACGCTGGCGATCAACGCACAGGATCCGCTCGGAGCGGTCGAAGAAATCGACCGGCTCGGATCGCATCCGGCGGTCGTCGGCATCATGCTGGCATGCGGCGCGCCGCGGCCCTACGGCAACAAGTTCTATCACCCGATCTACGAAGCCTGCGAACGCCATGGACTGGCGGCGGCCATGCATTTCGGTACGGAAGGATCGGGCATCAACCCTCCGCCGACGTCGGCCGGCTATCCAACCAACTACATCGAAGCCCGCATGGCTCGCCCGAACTTCTATGCGGTGCATGTGGCCAGCTACATCTTCGAGGGTGTGTTCGAGCTTTTCCCAACCCTGAAGGTGGCGTTCATCGAAGGGGGATTCAGCTGGGTTGCGCCGCTGATGTGGCGGATGGATCTCGACTGGAAGGGTCTTCGCCACCAGACACCATGGGTGAAGCGGCTTCCATCCGAATACCTGCGCGACCACATGCGCTTTTCCTCTCAGCCAATGGAAGAGCCGGCCGATCCGAAGGCGCTGGATCTGTTCATCGAATGGATGGATGGCGGGCACACGCTCATGTTCGCGACCGATTACCCCCACTGGGACTGGGACGATCCCGCGATGTCCTTTACAGGACTGCCGGAGCCTCTTCGCCGCCGGGTTTTCGCTGAGAACGCTGCCGAGACGTTCGGCCTCACCCTGCCGTCCGGCGACGCAAACGCCTAACCAAGGGGACGAAGGTGGCGAAGTACCCGGTTTGCTTCGAAGACGAAGTCGCACCCGGCGAAAAGAAGATCGTCGAGATCGCTGGGCGAAGCATTGGTGTTTTCAATCTGAACAATGAATTCTTCGCGGTTCGCAATCGCTGTCCGCACAAGGGGGCTCCACTCTGTAAGGGGCTGACCAAGGGATTTGTGGTTGGCGACAAGCCGTATGAATACGAAATCCAGCGAACGGGGGAAATCCTGAAATGCCCCTGGCATGGATGGGAATTCGATCTCAAAACGGGCCGGTCGGTTTTCAATCCTCACCGTCTCAGAGTGAAGAGCTATCAGGTGAGTGTCGAGGCGGAGACGCCGTTTTACGAGTTCGCACCGGACTGGAACGATGCCGAGGAAGATCCATCATTGGAGACGTTCGCCGTAACAGTCGAAGGGGAAGCGCAGAAGCGCCGTGTCGTCTTTGTCACGGTTGAGGATTGATCCGCCAGTCAGCGAGCGAGGACGAGCAATCGCGATGGTAAGGTTACCGCGTGGTTACTAGCACGCAGGAAGAGAGTGAGAAGGTCGATCACCGCCCCACGCTGCATGATGTCGCGCGGGCTGCTGACGTGTCGATCATGACGGCGTCCCGGGCGTTGAATGGCCAGGCGCGAGTCTCGGCCGAAACGCGGGAGCGCGTTCTCAGCGAAGCTGCGCGTCTTGGCTACCGTCCAAGTTTCTCGGCACGGGCGCTACGGGCCAGGGAGAGCCAGCTCCTGGGGTTCAGGGCTCCGAACCTGATGCTCCCGGTGCATGTCGAGATCATTCAGGGAGCGCGTGACTATGCCTCGCAAGAGGGGTACCGGCTTCTCCTCGAGGTCGATCCAGATGAATCGGCGTCTGGTGACACCTTCACGACCGATGGCGATCTGGTTATGGGGGAACCTCCGGCGTTTCTCCGTCCGAGCCTGGCGCGTTGTGTCTCGCTCATGGGCCGGCCCAGTGCGTACGACATCGACGCCTGCGGCACAAACCTGGCTGAAGCCACACTCGACGCGCTCCATCATCTCGCCGACAAGGGTTACCGGCGCATTGGGTTGCTTCACCACGCCTTGATCAGTCCGGCATTTTCTCCCAGCCAACGACTTATCGACTCTGGTTGCGATCAGGATCCTGAGCTCATCCAGGTCGTCTCCAACGACAAATCGAGCGTTCTGGAAGGACTGAGCAGACTGATGTCGCTCGATCCTCGCCCGGACGCGATTGCCGTCGTGCACGTCGTGGGCACGCCGCATGTGCTCCGCGAGCTTCACCGCCACCACTTCGTGATCGGACGAGACATCGGCTTTGTCGGCACTGAGGTGAGCAGCAGCGAGTGGGGAGATCTGATCGCTCCACGCATGACGGCCATCCAGGTTCCAGCCCGGCAGGTGGGCGCTGAGGGAGCGGCACGCCTCATCGCCCGACTGAGGGGCGACCGTTCACCGGCTCGCCAAATCACGATCCCAACAATGCTGATCGAACGAGAGTCGACACCGGGTCCCTGGAGATAGCGGCGACATGTAAACGGGTGGCTCAGACGAAGACGACTGCCTGGCCACGCTCGGTCCGGCAATGCGAACGAAGTGAAAGCACAGGGGGCGATGCACTTCTTTGCGCGACGGTTGGTTCAAACCGTTCCGGTTCTTTTATTCATCAGCGCGCTGACATTTGGACTGCTGCTGCTCTTGCCCGGAGATCCGGTGCTCGGGTTGCTCGGGCCTGGTGTCGATATCGACTCTCAGGCCGTTGATGATATGCGCGCCGAGCTGAATCTGGACAAACCGATCCCTGTGCAATACGCAACCTGGCTGGGCAACGTTCTGAAAGGCGACCTGGGCCGGTCTGCGGCCACCAAGCAGCCGGTGTCGGACGCGATTCTCTCGCGCTTGCCAGTGTCCGCATTCCTCACGCTCTACGCCGTGGCGATCATGCTCTTGATCGCACTGCCGCTCGGCATCCTCTCAGCAGTCAAGCACGGAACCGGGTGGGATCTCCTGGCCAGCGCCATCAGCGTTTTCGGTTTGGCGGTGCCCGGATTCTGGCTGGCGATCCTGATGATCATGTTTCTGGCCGTGCGCCTCGACTGGCTGCCGGCGTCCGGCTACGTGAGTCCGCGAGAGAGCCTGCCGGACAGTCTGCGCTACCTGCTGATGCCTGCCATCGCCATGGGCGCTGCAGGCGCCGGCACATTGACGAGACAGCTGCGTTCGAGCCTTCTCGAGGTGATGCGGGACGACTACATCCGCACCGCGAGAGCCAAAGGTGTGCGCGGGCGCGCTGTTGTCTACCGCCATGCGCTTCGCAATGCCCTGATTCCCTCGACAACGATGCTCGGTCTCATCGTCGGCCAGCTTATCGGTGGGTCTCTCATCATCGAGAGCATCTTCCTCGTTCCCGGTATGGGCAGCTTGCTCGTAACCGCCATCTTCACTCGTGACTTTCCCATCGTCCAGGCCGGAACCCTGGTCATCGCTGTCATCGTGGTGCTCATCAACCTTGGAGTGGACGTGCTGTATGGCGTTCTTGACCCCCGGATCGACTAGTCACGTCCTGCCGCTGGTGCCCGGCGCGAGAAGTGGCCGCCAGGTCACGCGGCTGCACCATCTGACCCGGCAGGTGAGGAGGAGCCGTCAGGCCACGATTGGCCTGGCAATCGTGGGAACGATGACGCTGATCGCGCTCCTGGCGCCGGTTCTGGTGCGGTGGGATGTCGGAGTGCCCGTGCTCACCGACGCGCTCCTGTCGCCAAGCCGGGCCCATCCCATGGGAACGGACGAACTCGGGAGAGACGTGCTGGGACGACTCGTTCACGGCGCCAGGGTGTCCCTCAGCGTCGCCGCGCTCGCCGTTGGCGTCAGCGTGCTTGCCGGAGTGCCGCTCGGCATGGTGGCTGGATTCTGGGAAGGGAAGATCGGAGCGGCGGTGATGCGGTTCACCGAAGCCATCCAGGCGTTTCCTGCCGTGTTGCTGGCCATCGCCATTGCGTCGGCGCTCGGACCTGGCATCGAGAACGCCATGATTGCGATCGGCGTGGTCGGCATTCCGGCTTATGCCCGATTGGCCCGTGCAGAAGTCCTCCGTCTCAAGTCCTCAGAGTTCGTGCACGCAGCTCGGGCCAGCGGCGCAGGGAGCGGGCGCATCCTCATTCGCCACGTCATGCCAAACGGGACCGCGCCGATCATCGTCGCCATCTCCACAGGAAGCGCGAGCGCCATCCTGACGGAAGCGGCACTCAGTTTTGTCGGGCTCGGCGCGACGCCACCGACACCGAGCTGGGGCAGCATGCTCCAGAACGGCTATCAGTTCATCACCATCGCTCCATGGCTGGGGATCTTTCCCGGCATTGCCATTTCCGTAACGACCTTCGGTTTCATCTTCCTCGGTGACGGATTGCGGGACCTCTCGGATCCGCGGCTTCGAGGACGCTGAGGGCGACGCGTGTTCTGAAATGAGAGGAGGCGCCTATATCGCTCGGTGAAGATCCAAACGACTGCGGACTCGCGCGCTGATGCGCATCGTGAGTAGAAGCGACAGGAGAATTGGCAATGCGTCAGGGGACAAATCAAGTAACGAGTGATGCGGCGGTCGTGGCGTTGTCCACGGGGAAGATTTCACGGCGCCAGCTGCTGACCATGACAGCCGCCGGCGTGACCGCTGCGACCCTGCCTGGGTTGAGCGCGTCGGCGCTTGCACTGCAGGAGGCTGGACAGCGCGGAGGATCGTTGCACGGCGCGGTTGCGCTGCCCGCGACGAGCATGGACCCCTACACCGCACGAGCAGCATCCGGAGACTTCATCGTCTGGCGAGCGCTCTACAACAACCTCCTCGAGCTGGGCGAAACGGGTGATCCCATCCCCGAGCTCGCGACCGAATGGACAATCAGCGAGGATGGCCTGACCTATACCTTTTCGCTGCAGCCGGGCGTCACCTTCCACGATGGAACGGTTCTGGATGCGGCGGCGATCCAGGCCACGCTCGATCGCTACCGGGCGGAGGGATCGACATTCAGCGGCGCGGAGAAGCTTCGCGTCATCTCCGAGATCGATTCATCTGATCCGGGCACACTGGTTATCACCCTCTCGGCGGTCAACGCACCCTTCCTGGCGACATTGGCCACCTGCCCAATCGTCTCTCCCACCGCTGTTGAGGAGATGGGCGAGGACCTGACGCTGCATGGCGTCGGCTCCGGTCCGTTCAAGTTCGAGTCCTGGGAGCCGAACGCGACTGCGGTCTTTTCTCGCAACGAGAACTACTGGGAACTGGCCGCGGATGGCGAGCCCTATCCGCTGCTCGATGAGTTCGTGCTGGATGGCGTTCCCGACGACTCGGTACGCCTGCTCAACCTCCGAAGTGGACAGTTCCAGATCATCGACCGGATCAATCCTCGCGATCTCGCGTCCGTTTCGGGAGACCCCGACATTCAAACGGTGGAAACCCCGCATGCCACGCCGCATATCGTGGCCATGAATCCCAATCGGGCGCCGTTCGACAACCTGCTTCTCCGTCAGGCTGTTTCTCATGCCCTGGACCGGCAGGCGATCATCGACAACCTGAGCTTCGGAACCGGCTACACCACGACGTTGCCCTTCCCCAAGGATGCCTGGTTCTTTGTCGACGATCCGGCTCCTGTCTACGATGCTGACCGGGCCAAAGAACTCCTGGCCGAGGCTGGATTCTCCGACGGGATCGACGTCAAGCTGACCCACATCAATCGAACCGTCGATACGCAGCTTGCGCAGATTGTCAAAGCCCAGCTGGAAGCCGTTGGATTCCGCGTGGAGATCGAATCGCTGGAGCGCACCACCTGGGTCGACCTGTGGAAAGCCGGAGAGGGCGAGCTTGGTTTGCTGCAGGGATCGGCGCAACCAACCGATCCCGATGTGGAAGCTGGCATTTTCCTGGCTGGCAGTTTCATCAATTGGACCGAGTACAACAACCCTGACGTTCAGGACTTGCTCGTGGCGGCCAATGCGGTGACCGGTCGCGAAGAGCGACTCTCCATCTGGAAAGAGATTGCCGGACACGTAGTCGAGGACGCGGTCTACATCTACATCGGCAACACGCCTACGGTTGCCGGCATTCGCTCGAACGTCCACGACGTTCAGTTTGTGAGCGGTCTGATCTGGGAGCTGACGCACGCCTCCATGAGCTAACCAAGCGGCTCACGGGTCTCGGAACACTGCGAAGCTCGAGGAGAAGCGCAAAGTGCGGGCCCGGCGTCATTGACGCCGGGCCACCTCCACGCCTCCGCTTCGCCTTACTCTGCGTTCATCGATGCCTGTAAGTCGGTCAATGGCCTTTGTGACACCGGCAAGTACCCACGCTGCGGGGCATCCAGAGCCGCGATCATCATCACCACGAGCGAAAAAGACAAGGCGAGCACGAGCATCATCCACGTACGCCGCGATGCGGCGTTCGCCGTTTGATAGCCAACCGCAAACATACCGAACAGCACAAGAAGATAGAGCGCCATCCACAACCCGGAGGGCATCCTGGCCTGGCCGGCAACGGCGACTCGTTCAGCCAGAACGTTCATCATCCCGTTGATCGACTCGACATACATCGCGGCGATGTCGGAGTTGTCGCCATTGCGGACATTTTCGACCGCCATGTCCCAGAGTTGTTGCTGCGTGACCAGCAAGTCGGCAATCGAACTTTCCAGATTGTCGAAGTTGCTCGGATCGCCCGCTGCAAGGACCTGGTCGATGTAGTCTAGATACAGTGATTTGGCCTCGGCGCGCTGGGATTCGGGCAGGAAATCCGACCGGAGATACGCGGTGCGAATTGACGCCGCCTGTTCGCGAACCAACACTTTTCGGGCGTCGTATCGATCGGAAACCGTGCCAAAGGTGAATGCAAGCATGAATGCCAACAACGCCAGAACCGATCCGACGATGGCGCCGACCGGTGCTTCCTTCTCGTCTTCGCTGCGCCGTCTGGTCGTCCAACCGACCCGGTAGCCGAGTTCGATCGCTCCCATAACCAGTAGCGCGGTCAAGATGAAGAGCAGCCATAGAGGGATGTCCTGCACGGTCACGCACTTGACTCCTTAGGGACGTGCATTGGGGGGAAACTCCGGCACCGATCGTGTCAACGAGTCCGCAGAATCACTTGGCCCGGGCTCCCTGTGCCGCATGATTCATTAGCGACACGGGATTTTATCCGGATTGGCTGTTGTCGGCCAATGAGACTCGTGGGACCGCGTTCTGTTTCTGGCCGCTGGCCGCTTCTCAGACATTGGAAAGAACGACGGAGCAACTGGCTGGTCCGCAATCCAAACTGAAACGGCATGCTCGCTGTTTTCAGCGGCTCTCACTAACAGACCGCACGTCCAGTGCATCGCGCAGACCGTCGCCAAAGAGATTGAGGGCGAGCACGGTGGTGACGATAGCCAGCCCGGGAAAGACACTGATCCACCATGCCTGCCGAATGAAGTCTCGGCCCTCGTTGAGAGCCAGACCCCAGGTTGGGGTCGATGGGTTGACTCCCAGACCCAGGTAAGTGAGTGTCGATTCAGTCAGGATGCCGAGTCCGACGGCGAAAGTGAACTGCACGATGATCGGCGCCACCATGTTCGGCAGAAGATGCCTGGAGAGGATGCGCCGGTCACGGGCGCCGATCGCCCGGGCGGCCAGGGAGAAATCCTGTTCCCGTAGCGAGAGGACCTCGGCCCGGATGATTCTGGCGAAGTCGTCGATGTATGCCACCGCGATCGCCACGACAACATTGCGAAAGCCTGCGCCAAAGAATGCCACCATCCCGACCGCGAGAACGATGACGGGAAAGGACCAAAGCAGCTCGACAAATCGCATGATGACCGAATCGATCTTTCCTCCATAGAAACCGGCAATCATGCCGGCCAATCCGCCAATGGCCAGTGCCAGCAGTGCCGCCAGCAGGCCCACGCTGAACGAAACGCGGGTGCCGATCAGCACGCGGCTGAACAAGTCCCGGCCGTAGGAGTCGGTGCCCATTGGGTGGCGCCAGGATGGCTCCATGAGCAACCCAAAATCGTTGTCGTCGGGGCCATATGGCGAAATCCAGGGACCAATAATCGCCAGAATGGCGAACGCCCCGAGCAGAACGAGTCCAATGAGCACCTTGCGTTCGCTCCGGAGTCTGGTCCAGAAGCGGCTGCGCGATCGGGGCGGTTGCAGGTCCCCCGCCGCCAGCGTCTGGATATCAGCGGCGATCGATGCGTCACGCATAGCGGATTCTTGGATCGATTGCCGTGTAGAGGATGTCGACGGCCAGATTGGCCAGCACGAAAATCACGGCAATGAGCAGCACGATCCCCTGAACCATGGGGTAATCTCGATCGAAAATGGCGCCGATCAGAATTCGGCCAATCCCCCGGATCGAGAAGACCATTTCAACCGCGACGGTACCGCTGAGCAGGAGCGCCAGCTGAATGCCCATCACTGTCACGACAGGGATAAGGGCATTGCGCATGGCATGCCGGGCAATGACGCCCGGTTCGGCAACCCCTTTGGCTCGAGCGGTTCGAATGTAGTCGCTGCTCATTGTCTCCAGAAGGCCCGCACGAACGAATCGCATGAGAATGGCCGCGTAGGCGGTGCCGATTGCGATTCCCGGCAGAATCAGGCGTTCGATCCAGGCGCGGAACCCGTCGTCACGCAGCTCGGCGTAGCCCAGAGCCGGAAACCAGCCGAGGTTCACGGAAAAGACAATGATCAGGAGAATGCCGAGCCAGAATCCCGGCATGCTCACGCCGATGAAGGCAATCAGGCTGGCGAGATAGTCGATCCATGTGTTGCGCTTGAGCGCGGCCAGGATACCCGTGGGCAATGCAATCCCGACCCCGATGATGAACGCCACCAGCGAGAGACTGAGCGTTTTCGGCAACCCGGTGCGAATGGCATCGACGACCGTTTCGTTCGTAGCAATCGAGCTTCCCATATCGCCGCGCAGCAGATCGCCCATCCACTTGACATACTGGCTGCCGATCGATTCGTCGAGCCCCAGTTTCTGGCGCATGGCGTCGGCGGCCTCGGGTGTGTATTCGGGCCCCAGCATTTGCACGACGGGATCGCCCGGAACGAGCCGGATCGCGAAAAAGACAAGCGTGGCCACGCCCCAGATGAGGAACGCCGAGTGAATCAACCGCCGAATGAGGTATCGGGCCACCGTCGAGGCTTCCTGCTAGCGCCGCCGTTGCACGTGGGAGTCTCTGGAGTTGCCGAGAGACCCCCACCGCACAGGCGATTATCGACTACCGGTCGAGCCAGACTTTTTCGTAGTAGCGCTGCTCCGGAATCCCCACGACTCCCTGAACGTCCGCGTGATGCGCGAACAGATCGAAGACATGGTAGACGAACGCGGCCGCAACGTCAGTTTGCAGCACGACCTGGAGCTCCTGGAAGAGCCTGGCTCGCTCGGCCTGATCTGACGTGGCCCGCGTTGCTTCGAGGAGTGCGTCGGCATCGGCGCTGTTGTAGCCATAGGTATTCCAGGGACCAGTGGAGTGGAAGATGTTCCAGTGGCCGTCGTCAGGATCGGCATCGACCACGCTGCCATGCAGGAAGAGATCGAAGTCGCCCGACTGCCACCGCTCGTTGAACGTCGCCGCCTGCTGGAAATCGACCTGAGGATCCAGACCGATTTCGGTCAACGCCGTGCGCAGTACCTCAGTCGGCCGCTGGCCGATTTCTTCGGACGAGATGATCACGGGCTGCACGCCAACGATTCCCGCTTCTTCGGCGAGGGCTTTCGCTTCGTCGAGGTTGTAGCCCTGCGGGTTCTCCACAGTCGCCGGATCGACATACGCCCAACCGAAGGCCGGAGCGATGGCGCCGATACCGGGCGTGGCCAGACCGAAGAAGGCGGTGTCGACGAACGCCTGCCGGTCGATCGCTTTCGATACCGCCATGCGGGCCACCGGATTGTCCCAGGGAGGCCGGGCGTAGTTCATCACCACGCCTCGCCACATCGTGCTTGGTTGCTGGAGGACAACGAGGTCGGAATTGGAATTCAGCTGTTCGAAAGAGGTAGCGGGCACGGGGTCGATGGCGTCGAGATCGCCGGCCTCCAGACCGCTCACGGCGCTGGAGGGTTCCGGGACGAGCCGTACCTCGATCGTGTCGAGATAAGGCCGTCCGCCGTACCAGCCATCGAACGCGACCATGTCGAATCCCTGGCCCACGTCGTAGGTCTCCGGGACGATCATGAACGGTCCAGAGCCGACTGGCGTCATGCCGAACTGCTCGTCGCCCATTTCCTCGATTGCCCGGGCGGAAACGGGCGTCAGCGCCCGGCCAGGTCCTCGCGTGCAGGCCACAGCCAGGAAGGGAGCGAATGGGTCGCTGAGCGTGAGGGTGACAGTGCGCTCATCCGGCGTCTGGAAATCGGTGACCGACGCCAGCTTGTTGGCATGCGGGGAAGCGAAATCTGGATTCGTCGTGCGGTCGAAGGTGTACTGGAAATCGGCGGACGTGATCGCGTCGCCATTGTGGAAGGTGATGCCTTCCCGCAGGGTGAAGCTATAGCTGAGTCCATCCTCGGAAACCGTCCAATCCTCCGCAAGATCGGGAATGATGCCGAGGTCGGTGTCGAATTGCACCAGACTGCTATGCAGACTGGGGAGAATCGAACCGGCGACGACGCCCTGCGCCAGCAGTCCGGGATCGAGGGTGACGATCTGGCTGTTCAGAAAACCGAGCCGGAGCGTTCCGCCGGTCACTGGCTCCTGCAGCGCCGAAGCGGCGCTTGCTTTCGGCGATGCCTGGAGACTCGCGGCAAACGCCGCAGCTCCGGTGCCCATCGCGAGCTTCATCAATGTCCGGCGAGACACATAGGGACCGCTCAATACACTCCAGTCGATCGGATGACGGGACTCCATGTTTCTCCTCCTTGGTGTAACTGAGAACTGGAGAACGACCAGTGCAGCGTTCGTCAGAACCTGATGAATGCTATTCGTGCTGGCGTTCTGGTAGCCGGATCGACGGGATCCTCTCGTCAGACAAAAGGACCGGCCGATTCGGCATTCTAGCAAGCCATGGAAGAACCTCGCTTGCCTGGAGGCGCGGCTTGGACTGGCAGCCATTGTCAAAGAGGAACCAACTGCTCCTCGGTGGGCTCTGCTCAGCAGTACCATGGTTCGCTGAGCTGTGGGACGGCGGGATAACCGAATCCTTCGCGCAATTTGGGTCGCGATCCCGACGTGCCAGTCAATCTGGTGGCTGTGCGCCAGATGCGCTCGCAGGTTTCGCGACGTGGCGCTTCTCGTTGCTGGTCTTCCTGGATGATCGTCAGAACGCTCTGGTGCAACTCGTCCATGCGAGGATCGGGATGGTTCCATGGATAGACGAGCGCGAAGGGATCAAAGGGTTCGATGACTGCCTGGGTTTCCGGCAGTTCGAGCAAGCGGGAGCCCGACGGAATCAGCAACCTGATGCCGTACTGAATGGGGGAGACGTTCTCGATCAGATCGAGGTTGGCGAGCGTTTCCAGCAGCTCGACATATCCCTCGGCGGTCGTCCAGGGCGTGAAGGTGACGAAGGTGGGATTGAGCGGCAGACCAAGCTGCCGGGTCGACTGAACGACCAGCTCGAATTCCTCGCGGGTGTGGCGTTTGTCGAGAATCTCCAGGACTCGCTCGTCGATCGATTCGACGGCCGAGGTGATCATGGCGCAGCCGGTGTCGCGCAGTACCGGCAACAGCTCTTGCTGGCGCACCAGGTGTTCGACTTTGATGGTCACGTCGTAGGAGAGCGTGGGCCAGCGGTCGTGCAGCGCCTCGACGATGCGACGGGCGTGTCCGGGGCCATTGAAGAAATCCGGATCGCCGAAGGTGATGTGTTCCGCTCCGGCCGCCACTTGCTGCTCGATATCGGCGAGCACGACATCGGCGCTGATGGCGAAGAAGCGTCCGCCGTAGACCGGCACCACCGGGCAATGGCGGCAGAGGTGCTTGCAGCCGCGCGTCGTTTCGGTATAGCCGGTGATGCGCCGTCTGCCGTCTGCTGTGGTGATGTACGCGTACTGGGGGAGTCCCGGCAATCCGTGACGATCGGGTACCCGGAACTGGAGCCGGTCCAGGGAAAGCGGGGCATCACGTTGCGGAGCCGTGGGATCGTCGCGCAGGCGGTTGAGCATGGCGACCAGACCCGGCTCGAATTCGCCGCCCAGCACCGTGCCGGCGCCGATCGAACGGAAGAGGGGTTCATTGACCGCGGCATAGAGACCGAAAAAGCAGAGATGCGCATCGGGATTCACCTCGCGCACCCGTTGGGCCATGCGCAGCGCAATGCGCGTTGCGGTATGCATCGGCACGGAGAAGCAGACGACATCCGCCCATTTGATGGTGCCGGCATCGAGTTTCTGGATGGCCAGATCGAGGCAGCGGACGTTGGCTCCCGCACCGGTCAGCCAGGCAGCGGCTGAACCAACGGCGAACGACTGCCGGCCAAGCTCGTAGGTTGAAACGATCGCTACGTTCATGAAGCGATGGTAGCCCCTTCTCGCCGTTCGTGCCGCTCGTGGGAGAATGAGGGGACTCCCGGAATGGGTCCGGTCGAGTCGTGCCCGGGGTTCACGGGTCTGGTTCATAACGAAGAAGGGAAGCATCTCTGTGAAAGTCGCCTATGTGTTCACCACCTCCGGACATACAGCCAGCTACAAGCTGGGCAAAATGATTCTGCCTCAGCTGGAGAGCGGCACCCATGGTGTCGAGGTCGTGGGAATGATGTTTTTCGACGACAACACCTTCATTCTGCGCAAGGGCGATCCGATGGGCGAGCGACTGGCCAAAGTGGCCAAGGAGCAGGGCATTCTGCTGATGATGTGCGACCAATGTGCGCTCGAGCGCGGTCTGGCGGAAGGGGAGTTCGGCACGGTGCCGAGTCAGTGCGTGGCGACCGGCACGGTCGAGGGCGTGGCCGTGGGCTGCTTCCCCGATCTCTATGGTGCGCTCGCCGGCAACCCGCCGGATCACGTCATTTCGCTGTAGCGGAAACCAGCCCCGTACGGGCAAAGGGCAAAGGGCAAAGGCAGCGGAAGCCAGCCCGTACGGGCACCCCACTGTGGTCCCACTGTGGGTGCCCTGCTCATTCACAGCGATGGCGATCGGGAGCCGACGTGCGCGGCACGGCGCTATTCAGCGACCCAGGAGAATTCGCCGGATTGGATCGTGCCGATCGCGGCGAGGGATAGTCCCGATTCCTGCAATGTGGCGTGCTCGGTGGCGCTGACGATCACCTGGGCTCCCAGGTCGCCGATCGAGGCGCTGAGCTGCGCGCGGTGGTTCCGGTCGAGCTCGGAGTAGACGTCGTCGAGGAGTACGATCGGTTGATCGCCTCCCTCGGCGAACATCAGGTCGGCCTCGGCCAGTTTCAGCGCAACCGCTGCGAGGCGTTGCTGTCCCCGCGAGCCGAAGGTGCCGATGTCGATGCCCTCGACCTGGACGGTCAGATCGTCGCGGTGGGGGCCGATCAGGGTGACGCTCCGCTTGAATTCAAGACCCCGAACGTGCTTCAGCTGCTCGGCCATGGCGAAGGCCGCCCCGGATTCTCCATCGCGGGCCGATCGGATGAACTGGGAGATCCGGGTCTCGTCGGGCGTCGGGCTGCCAAGCGACGGTTGATAGCTGGTGGTCATCGAGTCGATGCCGGTGAACGCCGCAAAACGGTCTCGCGCGAAACGGTCCAGGTCGTCGATTGCCTTCACTCGCCGGTGGATGATGCGCGCGCCGTGAGCAATCAATTCGTTGTCCCAGTAGTCGAGCTCGGTACGGACGGCTGGGTCCTGCCAGGACATTCCCTCCCGAACCAGACGCTTGATCAGGCTGTTTCGCTGCTCGACGATTCGCCCGTAGCGGGAGAGTGCAGTCAGATAGCCGTGGTCGACCTGGGAGAGCATCACATCGAGGAATCGCCGCCGCTGTCCGGGTGACCCGGCGATCAGATCAATATCCTGAGGTTCGAAGAGAACGCACTTGAGCGCGCCAACGACCCGGCCGGCCGTGGTTCGTTTTCCGTCCAGCGACACAACTTTACGAACCCTCGTGCTGTGGAGTGGTTCGGCCTGGAAGCCGATCTCGATCGTTCTCGTGCCGCGTATCGAAGAGAATGTTCCCTCCACGCGAGCGTATGGGGCCACCTGCAAATCCTCGCCACTCTTCCAGTTGAGGAGTTCGCGCTCGACACCGGCTCGCGTGGAGCGGGTTGTGGCCAGCAGGATGATGGCTTCGAAAATGGTGGATTTGCCGGCGGCATTGGCTCCGACCAGACCGAATCCTTCGGGAGGAATGGCAAGGTCGAGCGACCGGACCGAACGAAACTCGGACAGGTTCAGGTGGGTCAGATACATGTGCTGGCTGCTCGCGGTGGGCGCCCCGGTGGCCTAGGTCGTGCCGATGACCATGGGCATGATCACGTGGGTGTAGGCGTCGTCGCCGGTCGGATGGATGACCCCGGCCTGATTGGCGCCATTCAATCCCAACGTGGCCTGGCCACCTTTGATCACGCCGAGTACGTCGTTCAGATAGCGGGCGTTGAACGCGACCTGGATCTCCGGCCCTTCGATCGCCGCGTCGACGAAACTCTGGCTGTTGCCTCGTTCGGCGGCATTGGCCGAAACCTCCACCAGCCCAGGAGTGAGCTCGTCTTCTCCGGGTTTGATGGCGAGGCGAATAGCGTCATTGTTGTCCCTGGCGAAGTAGCTCGACCGCTTCACGGCCGTCAGCAACGCATCCCGTCCAAGATCAACTTTCGTGGAGTACTCGCGAGGCACGATTTGGCGGTAGTCGGGGAACGACCCCTCGATCAACCGGGAGAGGAACTCGATATCGCCAAACCGGGCGATCATCTGACCCTGATTCGGCGTGACGTAGAGAATGGCCGGCTCGCTGGCCTCGGCCAGAAGGCGGCCCAGTTCCCGCATTGCCTTGGCTGGAACGATGACATCGAGCGACGGAGTAAAGAGCTCGTTGAGTTTGCCCTGGCGCACCGCCAGCCGGAACCCGTCGGCAGCGGCCATGGTGATCGCGTCGCCGTCGAGTCTGAGCAGCACACCGGCGAGCACCGGACGGCTTTCGTCGGTGGCCGCGGCGAACTCGACCATCGTGATCATCTCGCGCAAATCGGCGGAGTCGATGGTGGTCGTTTGCGCATCGTCACTGACAGTCGGAATGACCGGGAAATCGTCGGGTTCGATGCCGTTGATCTCGGCGTGATCGCGACCAGATTGCACATCCAGCCGGTACTTGCCGCGCTCGCTGGAGAGCGTGACGTTGTCATTGGGAAGTGTGGAGACGAAATCAGCCAAAAGCCGGGCATCGACCGCGACTTTGCCCTCTTCCTCGACCGACGCTCCAACCCAGGTGGTGATCGCGATGTTGAAGTCGGAAGCGGCGATTCGCAGCCGCCCTTCGTCGGTGGAAATGAGCACGTTGCTGAGAGCCGGGAGGGAGGTTCGAGTCGCGACCGCCCTGGATACCTGAGCCAATCCGTGCTGCAGATTTTCCTGTAGGCAGACGACCTTCACGCAATCCCCTCGCTTCCCAAGCTATGCCAAATTTCCGCCCATGAGGCAGCAGCCGAGTATAGCACGGGTGCTCGTCATTCCTTGGCAAAAAGCAGTGCAAGCCACCGCGAATTCAATCGTTCACATGCACGTACAGCCAACGGCTGGCGCGTGGAAATCCTCGAGCGTAGTTGTTGACAGAACGCGTGAGTATTGGTAGCATAAACATAGAACATGCGTTCTCTGCATGGTTGGAACTCAGGAAAATGAGCCATGAACGCAACCCGTTCCCCCCGCACCGCTCAATTGACATTTGAAATCGACGCTCAGCCTCTCGGCGATGAGTTCGCGGGCAGCCCCGCGGTTCTCGATCCGTGGGTGGCGCCACGATCGGATCGGGCACTCGAAATCGGTGTTCTGCCAGCTGAGAAGCCAGGAATTGCGCGGATCGTGCCGTTGCCACCGGTGGCGCTTCGTCAGCCGATGACGTCGCGGCAGCGCAACTTTCTCTTCGCCCTGGCCAGAGAGCATGGCATGACCGCCGATGATGTCCACTCCTGGGCGGTCGAGCACTTTCGCGTTGCGTCGGTGGCCGATCTCGATCGGAGGCAGGCCTCCGAGATGATCCGGCAGCTTCAGGACGCGCCGGCCATGCCGGTGGCGTCGTAGTCATGGTGAGATTCGGCAGGGATGGTCGATCGATGATGGAATCACAGATGCACGCCACCAGGACGATGGGGGAGCTGATTCCCGCGCATGTGCTCGAAGAGCAGCGTGTCACCTTGGAGCGACGCTTGCACGAAGGCTATGTGCGTATCGAAGAAGCGCTCGTGGCAGGTCAGGATGTGGCCGGGTGGGAGCGATTCTGGATCGAGTTGCTCCATCAGTATGAAGCGGTCTGCGCACAGCTCGAAGCGGCGTGAGGCGAGCCGGATAGGTCTGGACTCGCGCCGTGTGCTTGGGCTGTGGCCGCGACGCCGTAAAACGGCATCGCTCACGGTGCAAAGCCCCTGCCGGGGCTGGCGGTGGTGCGAATGTGACCGGCCGGATGCCGGCTGGCTCTGACGAGTCCGGTGTGGTTGGGCTGCGGGCGCGACGCCGTAGACAGCATCGCTCACGGTGCAATGCCCCTGCCGGGGCTGGCGGTGGTGTGAATGTGACCGACGCGTCTGCCGGCTCGCTCTGACGAGTCCGGTGTGGTTGGGCTGCGGCCGCGGCGCCGTAAACGGCATCGCTCACGGTGCGATGCCCCTGCCGGGGCTGGCGGTGGTGCGAATGTGACCGGCCGTATGCCGGCTAGCTCTGACGAGTCCGGTGTGGTTGGGCTGCGGGCGCGACGCCGTAAAACGGCATCGCTCACGGTGCGATGCCCCTTTCGGGGCTGAGCTGCAGGTCCGGAGGACCTTCGCACCGTGAGCCCGGTCCGTTTACGGCCGGGCGGGTCTCAGGGAACCGCAGGTGAGTCTCAGGCTGATCGCAAAACGGGCTACCAGCGACCCTTGTGGCCGCCGGTGGCCCGTTTTCGTTGCCGTTATTCGGCTGCGATCTCTTCGATCGTAACGCTGTCGAGGTTCACCGGTTCGGTGGGGACCGATTTCTCGCCCCTGGCGTTGGTGGTTGTCGGCGTTTTGCCCAGCGCTTCGACGACGTCGAGCCCGTCGGTCACCTGGCCGAAGATGGTGTAGTTCTTGGGCAAGCGACCCTGCAGGTCGGCCAGCACGACAAAAAACTGGCTGCCGTTTGTGTTCGGCCCGGCATTGGCCATGGCCAGGGTGCCCTTGACATATTCACGCGTTATCGGCTCGTCCTGGAAACGATACCCCGGACCACCGGTGCCGGTGCCGGTCGGATCTCCGCCCTGAATGACGAATCCGTCGATGATGCGATGGAATGGGGTGCCGTCGAAGTAGCCGGCCCGGGCCAGGCAGACGAAGTTGTTCACCGTGACCGGCGCATCCGACCCCAGAAGCTCAGCGGTGAAGGTCCCCTTGGTGGTGTTGAACGTCGCCTTGTAGGTGGCGTTCGTATCGATCTGCATTTCGGGAGCGCTGCTCCACTGTTGTCCCGGCACGTCGTTCGTTCCTTCCGTGATGAGCTGGTCGCTCGACCAGCAACTCGCTATTGGATCGCTCGCTATGGGTGTGGCTTCCTCCTCTACGGTCGCCGTGGGGGGAACCGCAGAGTTCTTGTCGCTGGCGCCACATGCGCTCAAGCCGATCAGCACCAGGAAACCCAGTGCGACTGACAAGTATCGGTTACTCATTGGTGGGAACACCTGCAAGACCGAGCGCATCGGCATTCTCGGTCATCGCCTGGACGACAAACGCGACATGCTCGTCGAAATCAACGCCCAGCAGCTCGGCTCCCTCCCGCATGGCGTCCCGGTCCACTGCCCGGGCAAACGCCTTGTCCTTCATCTTCTTTTTCACCGACGACGGCGTGGCATCGGCAACGGCCTTCGACGGGCGGACCAGCGCCACCGCCGAGATGAATCCGGTCAGCTCATCAACGGCGAAGATCGTCTTGCGAATCGGGGTGTCGCGAGGCAGCTCCAGGTGATCGGCATGGCTGAGGGCGTCCTGGATGACCTCTTCGGGAAAACCCCTCTCCCGGAGAATGGGAGCGCCATCCTGCGGATGCTGATCGAGTGTCGGGTGGATCTCATAGTCGAAATCATGAACCAGTCCGACCAACCCCCAGTATTCCGCGTCCTCGCCGAACTTGCCGGCATAGGCCCGCATCGCGGTTTCGACCGCTAAACAGTGCTTTCTGAGACTCTCGCTCTGAATGTACTCGCAGACGAGATTCCAGCCATCTTCACGTGTTTTGGACAATCCCCATCCTCCTGTTCGACGATGAACTAGACAATCAGCATGCCATCGCCAAATGAATAGAACCTGAAATGCTGCGCAATTGCCTCACTGTACGCTTTCAGAATCAGTTCTCGCCCGGCAAACGCGCTGACCATCATCAGCAGGGTCGAGCGGGGCAGATGAAAGTTCGTGATCAGCGCATCGACAACGGTCCACTCGAACCCCGGCGTGATGAAGATCGACGTATCGGCCGAAAAGGGCCGAATCTCGCCGTTTCCCCAGATCTGTCCGGCGGTTTCCAGCGTTCGGGCCGCGGTGGTGCCGAGCGCAATCACCCGCTTTCCGTCGGCGCGCGCCTCGTCGATGAGTCGCGCGGCAGCGGCGGGAACCGTACACCACTCGGTGTGAATCTGGTGGTCGGCCACACGATCGGCGCTGACCGGACGGAACGTGTCGAGCCCGATGTGCAGGGTGACTTCCGCCCACCGGATTCCCTGCTGCTTCAGTCCGGATATCAGCTCCGGGCTGAAATGGAGTCCAGCTGTGGGAGCGGCGGCCGAGCCCGGCGCCGAGGCATAGGTCGTCTGATAGCGGTCGCGATCGTCCAGCCGGTGGCTGATGTACGGAGGGAGGGGCATGTCACCCAGGGACTCGAGGTTCGCTTCCACCGCTTTGGCCAGATTGACATTGACGATTCCCTCGCTGCCCCGATCCTCCAGAATGATGCCGCCTGGGATCGCCTGGGCATCCTCGCCATGCGGGAGAACCGTGAGTTCTTCGCCCCGGCGGAGACGCTTCGCCGGACGCGCCAATGCCTCCCACAACCCGTCCTCCTGCTTCCTGAGCAGGAGAATTTCGCCCCGTCCGCCATCCGGCTCTCGCCGAAAGTGGAGTCTGGCGGCGATGACCTTGCTGTTGTTGGCTACGACGACATCGCCTGGCTGCAGGAACTCCCCGATGTGCTCGAACGTGGTGTGCAGAAAGTCGCCCGTCCGCCGGTCGACGACCATCAGACGGGACTGATGCCGGTTCGCTATGGGCTCCTGGGCGATCAGCTCGGGAGGGAGGTCGTAGGAGAAATCCGCCGTTCTGAGCGCCGGATCGATTGGCTGGTTCACGCGTCCTCGAAAAAGCTCTGCTGGCGGATATCGTTCGATTGAGGAAGCGGGATGCTGAGATGCTCGTACGCGCGTCGCGTCGCCAAGCGGCCACGAGGCGTTCGCTGGAGGAACCCGAGCTGGATCAGGAAGGGCTCGTAGACATCCATGATCGTGTCCGATTCCTCGCTGGTGGCGGCCGCGATGGTGTCGATCCCGACAGGTCCTCCGTCGAACTTGTTGATGATCGTTTCCAGAATGCGGCGGTCGATCTCGTCGAGTCCCAGCTCGTCGACGTTGAGCATGGCCAGAGCCTCGTCCGCGATCGCTTCGTCGATCGATGGCGCGCCCCGCACCTCCGCCACATCACGAACCCGCTTCAGCAGGCGGTTGGCGATGCGCGGCGTGCCGCGCGCCCGGCGGGCGATGGCGTTCGCCCCGACAGGGGAAATGGGAATGCCGAGAATACCGGCCGAACGGGTGATGATCGTCTGCGTGGCGTCGATGTCGTAGAAATCGAGACGCATAACCGAGCCGAACCGGTCGCGCAGCGGTCCGGTCAACAGGGCGAGGCGAGTCGTGGCGCCGACGAGGGTGAATTTCGGCAGATTGATCCGCATACTGCGCGCCGCTGGACCTTTGCCGATGATGATGTCGACCGCGAAATCCTCCATCGCCGGATAGAGCACTTCTTCGACGATCCGGTTGAGCCTGTGGATCTCGTCGATGAAGAGCACATCACCGGGCCGGAGATTGGTCAGAATCGAGACCAGATCGCCGGGCCGTTCGATCGCCGGTCCAGAGGTGATCCGCAGGTTGACGCCCATTTCAGCGGCAATGATGGTGGCGAGTGTGGTTTTTCCGAGCCCGGGTGGACCGTAAAGCAGGGTGTGGTCGAGTGGTTCTTCCCGCAACCGAGCCGCTTCGATGAAAACCGACAGACTCTGTTTGACCTGATCCTGCCCGATGTACTCCTGGAGGCGACGGGGGCGGAGATTGCGATCGGCGACGCGATCTTCCTCCCGGGCTTTCGGGGTGACGATCCGCTGCTCGTCTTCTTGCTGCGTTGGAGCCGGAGCGGCTGGCGTGCGCTGCATCATGCCGTCATTCTAGCGCACGAGACGAACACCTGTTCTCAGCTCGCGTCGACCAGCATATTGGGAATGCCGTCCTGGACGGGGAAGACCCTGCCGCACCGGGTGCAGCGAAGCCCGTCCGCCGCGAGTTCGAGATCGGCGTGATCGATCGGGCAAACCAGCAGATCGAGCAGTTCCTGACTGATGAGCGTCGTCGTTGATTCCGTCATTGGCGAGTTCTCCTTACCCGGCTGGAGTGGCCGGACTGGCGACAGGTGTGCCGGTCAGCTCGGCGATTCGCTCCGCTGCCCGCTCTGCCACGAAGGTATCCGGACCGTAGCGGATTGTAGCTTCGTAATGATCGAGCGCATCGTTGACCCGGAGCGGGTCCGCGTCGTAGTAGAGCTCGGCCAGATAGAAATGGGCCTGCGGATTCTCAGGTTCGAGCTCCAGCGCTTTCTGGAACTGGAATTCCGCATCGCCACTAAGGTCGCCGCCATGGAGCGACCGGGCGAACTCGACGCGGTACGAGACATTGTCGGGATCGAGACCGATGGCTCGCTCATAGTAGGGAATCGCTTCGGTGAGCCTGCCAGTGTTGGCCAGATAGCTGCCCAGGCCAGCCAAAGCGCCCGGATCGTCGGGATGGGCTTCCGCGGTGGCCCGGAGGGCATTTTCGACAGACTCGTCGATCGACGTTTGATCACCTCCGCTGCCGCTGTCGTCATTGAAGAACGCTTCATAGGCGATCGGCACGACCAGAGACGCCACCAGCGAACATGCCAGCAAAAAGGCGAAGACCCCAACGATCAGTTGACTGCGTTTTTGCACGACCCGCCCCAGTCGTCCTGAAACCAAGTCCCCTCACCGGAGAGCCGCGTGAATTGTATGCCCTTGCCGGTGTGACCCCTGCTCAGGCCTCGAGCGCGAAAACCGGGTGCAGGTGAGCCTCGCGGACGAATTCCTCCACCGGGGAGCCGGGCGACGCCCAGAAGTAGGGTTTGGTTGCTCCGGCGATCGACACGTATTTCTTGAGCACCGGTCCCGCTTCTTGTGGAGCCACTTCACGAATCGCATAGGTCTTCTTCGAGCGGCCGTCCCGAATGGTGACGCGGCCGGCCGCCCGGGCGTTGTGCACCCAGGAGACTTCGCCATACGGGGCCACGAGCCATCTGATGCCATCGTGATCGACGAGCGTGACCGGGGTTTTTCGTGTTTTCCCGGTTTTGCGCCCTTGTGTGTAGAGTAGCTGAAACGGTCCTATCCCGAGCCAGGCAAGTCCGGCCGGAAATGGATTGCCAAGGCGATGTTTCCAGTCCATGGTGAACGTCTTGCGAGGTCCGAGAGCGGTATCTGGCGAGGCGTTGGACTGTGATCTCTGAGAATCTGACATGGGAATCTCCTTCCGCACGGGCGCTCATCACGGTCGCTTCGGTCGGTTGCACAACGCATTCCAGCATTGATGATAAAGATCATGCCGGAGCCGGATACCCCGAGGCTTCTCGTTCATCTGGCGGACGGTCGCGACAGGGGATTGGCGTTGCCTCGCGTTCCCGCCGCGTGATAAAATCTGCCGGATGCGAGGTGACCTGCATAGGCGCCGGCCTAGCTCAGTTGGTAGAGCAGCTGTTTCGTAAACAGCAGGTCCGGGGTTCGAGTCCCCGGGTCGGCTCCAATTGGGGCGTCACCATATCGCACACGCCGGCCGAAGTGGCGAAACCGGCAGACGCGCTACGTTCAGGGCGTAGTGGGGGTAACCCCGTGGGAGTTCAAATCTCCCCTTCGGCACCATCTGGAAAAGGACCAGCGAAACTCGCTGGTCCTTTTCGTTTGATCTAAGCCTGAGCTTCAGGCTACTGACAGATACAAATTGTCTGGCCGCTGGAGACCAGGCAGTTGCGAATGCAGGTCTCCGGCGGGCCCGGGCAAGTGTGGCAAATTCCGTCGTTGCATACGATTTGGTCGTTGATGCTGCAATGGAATCCCGACCCATCTTCGCAGCAGGTCTGAGAGAGATTGCCAATGTCCGGGCATGGATTTGGGCAAGGCCCTCCGCATCCATTGTTCGTGGCGCCGCCACACTTCCCAGCGCAGTTGGGCTGGCAAACGCACTGCCCCGTTGAATTGCAGATGCCTCCGGGACAAGAGACGCCATTTGTCACTTGACAGGCCGCTGTCATTCCATCGCAGAACGTGCATGCGGGATCCCAATCCGGGTGGAACACCGGACAGTTCTCTACGGTGCCGTTGCACTCGCTGCACTCGTTTGTTACTGGGTTGATCACAAAGGGCGCCGGGCACTCACAGTCGCCGTTCACGCAGATCGCCTGTCCAAAACAGGTCACACCCTGACACGGGTCGGGACAGGTGGAGCCAGTCTTGCACTCGACGCCCCCGGTGGAGTCGGGACAGCAGACCTCGCCATCCTCGCATTCCTCGTAGGAGTCGATGTCGCAGACACACGTGTCTGCGAGACAGGTCTCGTTCGCTGCGCACCGTGACTGGTTCTCGATGGAACAAGCACCTGATGCAGCGCAATCGGCGCAACCGCGAGCGCAGCAGGTGTCGCTCTTCGTGCAATCAAATCCGCAATAGGCTCCCTCGTCAGAATCCCAGCAGGTGTAGCAGGCGCCATATTGCGCGCAGTCGCCGTTGGGATCAGTTCGGTTGGCGACCGCTTCACAAACCGGTTCTGTCTGTCCAGAGACGCATTGATAGCAGTCACCGCACGGCGGATCGCAAACGGGTGGAGGTGGTGTTGTTGGTTCAGATGTCGTTCCGGTCGTGGTGGTCGTTGTCGTAGTGGTCGTTGTTGTGGTCGTTGTCGTCACCAGGGTATTGACGAAGGTCCACTCCGTGTCGGACGGAACGACCACGGTGAGCACGCCACCACCGGTCACCTCATACTCATCCGGCACCGTCGACTCGACGACGCAGTAGATGCCTGCTTCCAGCCCGGTGAAGACGGTTTGTCCCGTGACCTCATCGACGCACTGCTCGCTCCGCACCGGATCGCCAAAGGCGGGACAGACCCCGCCATAGAGGGTGAAGCAGGCGCCTGCCAGCGGCATGTTGCTTTCGTCGACTTTGGAGACGGTGAAATCACTGGTCGGCGCACAGGTGCTCGTTTCGGGATCGCAATAGAGCCCGCTCCCGCACCCACAGTCGATCAGCCCAAAACAGGTGTCCGACACCGACCCGCACGGATCCCCCTCACCGCCGAATCCCTCATCCGCACAGGTGAGCGGCGTGCAGCAGAAGGGTTCCACAGGAATGCCGACCTCGCCATCCGCCGCCGCGATCGCGCAGACATCACCCTGCGCGCAACAAATCTGACTGCAACAGACCTGCCCGGTTCCGGAACAGGAGGAGGTGTCGACAGCTCCGATGCAGGCGCCGTTCAGACAGCTCCAGCAGGCGACATCGGTTCCCGGCGCATTGCCGGCACAGACCGTCACCTCATCGACACAGGCGCTGGCATACGGATTAGTGGTGTCGCAGACGCTGCACTCCCCTGAGCAACTGGTGTCATCGCAACAGGCGCCGGCGGCGATGCAGATCGCCACGCCGTCCCGCACGCAACACTGCTCGTTGGCGGCGCAGCATGCGGCATTGTCCGGACCCTGGCAGACATGCCGGTCTGCCGGGCAGCATTCCCGCTCGAAATACCACTCAGGGATCGGGAACCAGCCATTGATGACGAGGGGATATCCGGGGAAATAGCATTCCCCATTGCAACACCCACCATCGCAGGTGAGCTCGACCGGACAGCACATCTCCTCTGGCTGTCCCGCAAAGACCTGATCGAGGCAGACCGCGCCAGCACCGCAGCACTCCCGGTCGCAGCACTGCTGGGCATCGGCACAGCATTCGAGACCGCAGACCGCCCGGCCGCGACCCGCCTGGCCATCGCAGCAGATAGCGTGGTTGCCCGAGCGGGCGCAGGCGCCAGCCGGACAGCAGAGCGTGCTGTTCGGGCACTGGTCCTGTCCAGGTTGGCAGAGGGGTGGGGCAGGAGTGGTGCTGGTGGTGGTTGCCGGTTCTGGCGGTGGAGGAATGGTCGGCCGGGTTCGGGCGTCGCGGGCGTCGACCGAGTCGCCGATCGCGGCGCCGGACGCAACCGCGCCGCCGATGCCGAGCAATCCTTTCAGGATCGAACGGCGGGATACGCCCTGCGCGACGAGCTTCGTCAAGCCGTCGAAACGACTTCCATCCATGCGACACCCCCTCGGACGGATTGGCGGGCAACCGATCCGCCGGTATGTTTCTCCTCTGCTGTTCTCTGAAGAGTATAGAACCTCGCTCAATGGATTCGGTGCGACCGACGGCCGCGATTGGCAGACCTCTTATCAGTGCTGGCGCGGGGCGGTCATTCGGGAGCGCATCGTCTATACTTTCCGTTGGCCATTTCGCTCAGGCGATTGGCAACGCACGGTCACGTAGATGGACCGTTGTACCTTAACAACCGAGAGATTGAATCGGTCGCCCGGCAGGGTCGATCGAACGAAGAGAAGGGCGGTCGCTGGTTCCTTCGGGAATCAGAGGAAAGTCCGAGCTGCACAGAGTCAGGGTGCCTGGTGAAAGCCAGGGAGGCGCGGCAACGCGTCGACAGTCCAGATTGGCGCGCTGATTCCAGCGCGAGAGCAACAGAAACCAACCCGCGCCGGTTCGCCGGTGGCGGCTGAAAAGGGCAATCCTCCCCGCAGCAATCTCCGATCCGGCCGTTATCAGGTTGCTCGCCGAGGCCGAAAGTCGAGAGCCGCTGGACTTCGGTTCAGCCAGTTCCATTCGGGACTGAGAGAGATGATCGCCTGAAACAGAACTCGGCTTACTCTCTCTTCTTCAATCTCTCCCAATCCCGGCACGGGATCGCGGTACGCGATTCTGGTCCGATTCATGGTGCCCTTAGCTCAGCCGGTTAGAGCGCTTGTCTGTGGAACAAGAGGTCACGGGTTCGAACCCCGTAGGGCACCCCACTCCCTCACCCCCCGGCCCCTCTCCCCTACGGGAGAGGGGAGTTTGCGCGAGTAGCTCAGTGGATAGAGCACTGGTCTTCGGAACCAGGTGTCGCGGGTTCGAATCCTGCCTCGCGCACCGCAACTATTTCCCCAATAATCGATACGACTCACTGGCTCCGCTCCTCACGATCGACGGAGTGTTGCTACAGTATGCGTATCGAGCCGCTTCGCCATGAGGTGCCATGTGACCAGGATTCGTGTCGGAATTCAGATCGCCCATCAGCATGCCCAGTCGTACAGCCAGCTCCGTGAAACCTGGCAGGCAGTCGAAGAAAGCGGCGCCGACACCCTCTTCACCTGGGACCACTTCTTTCCGCTGGCCGGCGATCCGGGAGGACGGCACTTCGACAACTGGACGGCAATGGGCGCGATGGCCGAAGTGACCAATCGTATCCAGTTTGGCTGTCTCGTCGCCGCTACCGGCTACCGCAACCCCAACCTGCTAGCCGATATGTCCCGCTCGCTCGATCACTTCTCGGACGGGCGATTCATCCTCGGTATCGGCAGTGGCTGGTGCCAGCCCGACTACGACGGGTATGGCTTCGAGTTCGGCACCGCGGCGTCGCGGCTGAAAGATCTCGATCGCGACATGAAGATCATCATGCATCGCTTGTCGGTCCTGAATCCTCCGCCGATTCAGGATCCGCTGCCGATTCTGATTGGCGGCGGGGGCGAAAAGGTGACCCTTCGAATCACCGCGCAGTACGCCCACATCTGGAATGGTCAGGGGGAGCCGGACGTCCTGGCGCACAAGAACAAGGTGCTCGACGCCTGGTGTGAAAAGGTTGGCCGCGATCCGGGCGAGATCGAACGGTCGGCGCAGATCATGGGACCACAGCTGGAAAAGCTCGACGAATACCTCGCTGCGGGAATCACCCACATCATCCTGGCCCAGTCCGGTCCGGAGTACGATCTGACCGAGCTGCACAACGTGCTCAAGTGGCGCGACGCCAAACAGAGTTGATTGGAGGGTGTCTCGAGTCGCAGAGATATCAGGGGCACCCGGGGACAATCGCACACGGTCAAAATCTCAAACGTTCGACTGATAGGCCGGTGACTTCTGAAATGAGATCGAAGTCCTTGTCGACGTGAAGAACTGTAGATCCAAGAGTCTGGGCAGCTGCCGCAATGAGCAGGTCTGAGACAGAAACTGCGCGGTGGTAACCGCGCTGGGCAAGCAACAGTTGGATTTCAACTGCGAGGTCTTCTGTTCCCGGAGTCATGTAGATCGTCCGCATGTGAGAGAGTGGGGGAAGCTGAACCGCGTCTCGGAGTTCTCGTGCAGAACGTGCCGAGTAGCCCAGCTCCAGAAGAGTCGCGACGGTGATATGAACCTGTCCGGCATCGATTCGAGACAACCACGCCGGAGCGTCCGGACTCGATCGCAAGCGGATCAATGCCGACTTGTCGATCAACCAGGTACTCAGTTCCATGCGCCCTTCATGAACTCTTCATCAAGCGCATCACGAAAGATTTCGGCCGTTCGCTCCAGATCGGCGAGGGTCGTGGGACGGGTCTTCGGTCGTGCGGCCCTGTCGAGAATGCGCCTGAGGTACTCAGACCGAGAAAGCCCCAGCTTTTCGGCGTCGAAGTCAAGCGCGGCAAGGACTTCGCTCGGAACATTTCTGATTAGCACATCTGACATGATCTCAACTCCTTGTGCTATCCGATGATATCATCTCGCTTGCGTCGTGTCGGACGGACACTCTGCAGGAAGGGGCATGTATTGCTAAGAGCATATATCTTCTCGATCGGCAGTGAGCTGACGCAAGGGCACCTGACCGACACAAACGCCACCTTTCTCGCGCAGGAGCTGGTGGCCATCGGCGCGGAGCTGCTGCATGTGGTGCAGTGTTCCGACAACCGCCAGCGTCTGACCATGCAGCTCGAGCGGGCCATGAGCGACGCCGACCTGATCATCTGCACGGGCGGCATTGGGCCGACGGAGGACGATCTGACGCGGGAAGCGATCGCAGACGCAGTCGGGGAAACGCCGGAGATCGATCCATCCCTTCTCGAAGAAATCCGCGAGTTCTTCGCCATCCGTGGTCTCAGCATGCCGGAGCGGAATGGCAAGCAGGCATGGGTGATCCCCAGTTCCGAAGTGCTGCCCAATCCGATCGGCACGGCGCCCGGCTGGTTCGTGTTCAAGAACGGCGTGGCGATCGTGGCCATGCCCGGCGTACCGCGCGAAATGAAGCGAATGTGGAGCGAGCAGGCTCTACCGAGAGTCAAGAACAACCTGAGTGGTTCCAGCTTCAGCTCGGTCACGATCAAAACGATCGGGATCGGCGAATCGGCGCTGGAAGACAAGTTGCACGACCTGGTGGCGGTGGACAACCCGATTGTCGCCACCTATGCCAAGGATGATGGCGTCCATATTCGGGTGACCGGCCTCGGGGATGATCCGACTGCTGCGCTGGCGTTGCGCGAAGCGACGGTCGAAGAAATTCGCTCCCGGGTCGACGAATTCATTTATGCCTTCGACCACGAGCAACTGCCGGATGTCCTGGCGCGCGAAGTGACCGGCACCGGGTGCATGCTGGCCATCAACGACCGGGGCGGCGGCGGAACGTTTGCCGCGACGATGCTCGGCGATCCCGACTCTGCGCCAATCGTGGCCAGCGCGATTGCTGGTCCTTCCGATGGCACGCCTGCCGCTGAGCTGGCCGCCGCGGTGAGCTCGGAAAATCCGCCGGTGATCGGCATCGGTATCTCGGTGACCACCGACGCTACAAATCAAACCGCGAATGGTACCGTCGAGATCGCCGTCAGCGGACCCTATGCCGTTGTCGAGACCTTCACCATGCGGTCGTCCTTTTCAGAGATTCAGCGACGGGCGGGGATGTCGGCCTGCGATGTTCTCCACAGGGCGCTTACCCGGTAGTCCGCACCGCGCGACGTCGTCCGGGCCGTATGGTTCGGCGGATCGTGGGCATCCTGACCATGGCCGGCCGCGGCACCGCAGCGCCGTAAACGGCGCTGCTCACGGTGCGAAGCCCCTGCCGGGGCTATGCCTCAGGTCCGAAGGACCTTCGCACTGTGAGCCTGGTCCGTTCACGGCCGGGCGGGTGTCCTGCAAATCACCGCGATACGAACTGCCCAAGGATTTCGTGCTGCCGCTGATGCATGGCCTGCCGTGCTTCGTCGGTTTGGTCGTCCCATCCACAGAGATGGAGCATGCCGTGGATGGCGATGAACGAGAGCTCGTCGCCGAGCGACCAGCCCTCATCGCCTGCCTGTTCCCGGGCACGATCGACAGAGATCACGATGTCGCCTGAAACCGGTTCTCCGGCGTGGAAATACGGAAAGGTCATCACGTCGGTGACGGAGCCGTCGTTCAGGTGTTCGGCGTGGAGAGAGGCGAGGTGCTCGTCGGTCGTCAGGACGATCGCGATTTCGCCAAGTGGCAGTTGACCTTCCTGGTCCAGCACGAAAGCCGGAATCGCGTTCAGGGTCCTTTCGATATCGGGAAGTGGCTGTCCGCTCAGATTCTGGACCGAGACGCCAACCGGCGAGTCATCGCTGGCTTCGACCCAGGAGCCGTCCACGATCAGGAGAGAAGGGAGCGGACCATAGCGCTGATGCGTTTGCCGTCGGCGCCGCCAGCGACTTCCGCAATCACCACCGGCATGACCTTGCCCAGATCCTTGACCGACTCCGCGCCGGTTGAGGCGATGGCGGCCCGCACGACGGTTTCGAGCTCGGCATCAGAGAGCTCGCGCGGCATGTACTTCTTCAGCACTGCGAGCTGTTCTTCTTCTTTCGTCACCAGGTCATCCCGTCCGGCGGCCCGAAACTGATCGATCGAGTCGACGCGCCGCTTCGTTTCACGCTGGAGCAGCGCCAGCGTCTGGTCGGCGGTCAGCGGACCACCATGCTCGATCTCGGCATTCTTGATCGCCGCCATCGTGAAGCGAATCGTTTCACGGGCGGTGACATCCTGCGCCTTCATGGCGGCTTTCAGGTCGTCCTGGAGTTGTTGCTTGACGTCGTTCTCGGCCATCGTGTCGTTCGGCTTTCGTTCAGGCGAGACTCGAAGAGAGCGTCCGCCCACCAATCACATGAAAATGGAGATGAAACACTGTCTGGCCGGCCGAGGAGCCGTTGTTCGTGATGACCCGAAATCCGGAGTCATCGAGACCGGCATCCAGCGCGACCTGTCGTGCCAGAGCAAGGAGCTCACCGCCCAGCGAGGCGTCTTCGAGCTGGTGAAGCGCCTCGATGTGTTCCCGCGGAACGACGAGCACATGGACCGGTGCGGCTGGGGCGATGTCCCGAAAGGCCACAGCCCGTTCGCTCTCGGCGACGAACTCGGTGCCGAAATCACCCCGGATGATTTTGCAGAAAACGCACTCGTCAGACATTTCCCAATCCTTGATCGCGCGATCGCATTGCGCCCGTCAAGTATGACAGAGTCGATGGCCCACCTTGGATTTCACCGGTCGTGAGAAGATACCGGATAGCTGTTGGTGACTGGTGAGGAGGAGATGATGGCGACCGACACCAATTGGGCGGGCACGTATACCTTTCGCGCGAACCGAATCCATCATCCCCAGTCGATCGACGAAGCCCGGAAGCTGGTTGCCAGCGCGCCGAAGATTCGCGGTCTGGGTACGAAACACTCCTTCCACGACATCGCCGACACGGTCGAGCTCGTTTCGCTCGACCGGGTCGATCCGGCGATATCCGTCGATCATGAAACGATGACCGCTTCGGCAGGTGCCAGCTTGCGGTATGGAGAGCTCGCCAGGGAATTGCACGAAGCTGGCGTTGCCCTGCACAACATGGGTTCGCTGCCGCACATCTCCATCGGCGGCGCGACGGCAACCGCCACGCATGGATCGGGCAACGGCAATCGCAATCTCTCCAGCGCGGTGTGCGGGCTGGAATTCATCACGAGCGAGGGAGAAGTTCTCCAGGTCGACCGTTCTCATCCTGATTTCGACGGGATGGTGGTGCACCTGGGCGGGTTGGGGTTGGTGACTCGTCTGACCTTCGACGTGCAGCCGACCTACGACGTTTGCCAGGAAGTATTGGAAGATCTTCCCTGGGAAGCGCTGCTCGACGATCCGAAAGCGGTCTTCGGAAGCGGCTACAGCGTGAGCATTTTCACGCGATTCAAAGAGCCGACCGCCGGGCTTCTCTGGCGCAAACACCGTTTGACCGAAGGCTGGGATCGCGAAACGATCGACGATTTTGGCGCCAGACGAGCGACCGTCGATCGGCATCCGGTCGATGGCTTCAGCGGCGCGGTCTGTACACCGCAATTGCTGCAACCGGGGCCATGGTGCGATCGTCTGCCCTATTTCGACCTCGACCAGATTCCAGCCACGGGCGCCGAGATTCAGTCGGAGTACATGATTGATATGGCGCTCGCTTCGGAGGCGCTTGCCGCGTTGAAAGCGTTCGAACCGCGGTTGAGCGACGCGTTGATGGTCTCCGAACTCCGGACCATCGCCGCGGACGATCTCTGGCTGAGCACCGCCTACCAGCGAGACACGATCGGTCTCCATTTCACCTGGCACAAAGATCCGGCCAAGGTCGAGGCAGCAGTACCCGAAGTGGAAGCGTTGCTGGCGCCTTTCGCGCCCCGCGCCCACTGGGGCAAGGTCTTCCAACTGGATGCGGCCGCGCTGGAGCAGCGATATCCGCGATGCGATGATTTCAGACAGCTTCGACGGCGCTTCGATCCGCGGGGCGTTTTTGCGAACCCATTCCTGGAGCGGGTTGGTCTGGTCTGACGGGCCGGTGTTCGATCCGTGACTTGCTAGACTGGGGTTGCGACCTATCCAAGGAGGCTCCATTGGCCACATTCGGTATCAAAACGGCACCACAGCACACCACATACGAAGACATCCTCACCGTCTGGACCGAGGCGGATCAGATCGAGGTCATCGATCACGCCTGGCTCTTCGATCACTTCGCCCCGATTCAGGGGGACCTGGACGGTCCATGCCTGGAAGGTTGGATAACGCTGGCGGCGCTGGCGCAGGCAACGAGCCGGTTACGCCTCGGGCTGATGGTCACCGGAAACACCTATCGTCATCCGGCGGTGCTGGCCAAGATCGCCGCGACTGTCGATGTCATTTCGGGAGGTCGTCTCGACTTTGGGGTTGGAGCGGCCTGGAATGTCTACGAACACGAGAGCATGGGGATACCACTCTACCAACCGGGTGAGCGCATCAGGCGATTCGGCGAAGCATGCGAGATCTGGAAGCGGTTGTTCACTGAGCCACTCGTGACCTTCGACGGCCGCTATTACCAGCTGAAGGACGC
This sequence comes from Thermomicrobiales bacterium, assembly GCA_019637585.1. Classification (GTDB taxonomy): domain Bacteria; phylum Chloroflexota; class Chloroflexia; order Thermomicrobiales; family UBA6265; genus JAHBVL01. The sequence goes on from JAHBVL010000002.1 coordinate 157,971, forward strand.
GCGCTCAGAACCTAAGCCCATTCAGAAACCCCACCCGCCATTCGTGATCGGCGGCGGAGGGGAGAAGCTGACGCTGCGAGTCGTGGCCCAGTACGCCGATGTCTGGAATCACGGCGGGAGTCTCGAAGACTTCGAACGGAAAGTCGGCATCCTCAAGGAGCATTGCGCCGCTGTTGGCCGCAACCCGGACGAGATCGTGCTCTCCTGGCAGCTCCGGCCCGATATGGACAACCTGGCGGCCGCAGTCGAAGAGATCAAGCGATTTCAGGAGGCCGGCGCGTCCCACTTTGTCATCGTTCTCCCACCGCCGCATACGGCGGGAGTGGCGACGAGAATCGCGGAAGAAGTGATCGGCAGGGTGAAGTAGGGCAAAAGGCAAAGGGCAAAGGTGATCGGGCCATTGGGCTAGCGCGGAGCCGGCCGCCGGGTACACCGCCGACTGCCGACGTCGGGCCACAGGTACCCGAACTACGCTCTGCCTGCTGCCTGCTGCCTGCTGCCTGCTACGCAAGCAACTCAACCGCATTGATCAGGCCCTGCATGTACCCGATCGCGTGCGCCCGGCCGCGGTGGTTCCAGGGTGTGTCGTCGTCCATATGGGGAACGTGGTCGTCGAGGAGGAATCCATCGAATCCGGCCCGGTGCAGCGCGAGTATCACCTGTGCAGGATCGAAGTTGCCTTCCCCGAGGAAGCATTCCTGGAAAGCGGGGACGGTTCCCTGAACGTCACGAAAGTGGACATAGATAATTTTGCCCTGCGGACCGAAGTGGTCGATCATCTCCAGCACAGTCGCGGCGCCACCTGGCATTTCCGAGCAGCATCCCAGGCAGAGATCGAGTCCCCAAGCCGGACTATCGCCCACGATCGATTCCGCTCTTCTGAATCCGTCGACATCTCGAAATAACCGGGCCACGCCGCCCAGCACCGGCACGGGGGGATCGTCCGGATGGAGCGCCAGCGTCACGCCTGCCTCCTCGGCGACCGGCAGCACGGCCTTCATGAAGTAGGTGAAGTTGTCCCACATGGTCGCTTCGGAGACCTGTTCCTCATCTTTGCCGAGCACGGTCAGATGATCGACCCGCTCGCCCGGTTTGGCCACAAAGGTACGGCTCAGCGAGACGTCGGCATCTTCAGTGACAGTCAGGTCGAACGACGTGACTTTCGCGCCACCGCGACCGGGTGTGGTCCGGGACGTGCGCCAGACGGAATTGGGCATCCAGTGGTAGCCGAGCACCGGCACGCCCGCTTCACCGATGTGCCGGATGGTGTTCTGGTAGTGCTCGATCTGCTCGTCCCGCCCGGGAAGTCCGAGCATCGCCTTGTCGTAGAAGTGGATCGGCACGTTCTCGATGGCGTCAAGGGTCAAGCCGAATGAGTTGACTCTGTCGACTATCGCCTTGATATCGGCGGATTCCCACTGCCGGTCACCAGGCAGCTTGGGGGTGTTCATCTGGATGCTGCTGACACCGAGCTGTTGGGCAAAGCGAAGCTTCTCGTCCGCCGGCTCGTTGAACTGTCCCACCGCAACCCGCATCGCCATCGTTCGATTCCCTCCGGTTCCACACCGTCTGCCGGAGAACCATCGAATGGCATCGCAGGGTTGTCAAGCGGAACGGTCTGGAAATTGGGGATGACGATGCGCCGCCTGGGGCGGTAGCCTTGCGCTGCTGCAATGCCGAGCAGCGTCGATCGCGACAAGATGGCGCCAATGCCCGAACTTCCTGAAGTCGAAACCATCCGCATCGGTCTCGAATCGATGATTCGCGGCGCCCGGATCGACCATGGCGAGATCGTCGGATTCCCCGGTGTGATCGAACCGCTGGCGATCGACCAGCTGAACGCGGCGATTGCCGGCCAACAAATCGTGGCGCTGCAGAGGCGGGCCAAGTATCTCCTCTTCGACCTGTCGAATGAGCTGACGCTCATCGTTCACCTGCGGATGACGGGGCAGTTGCTGGTGACGGAACCAACGCCGGAGCCTTCCCGCTTCGAACGCTTCAAGTTTGTTCTGCATGATGGCCGCGAGGTGCGCTACATCGACCAGCGGAAGTTCGGACGCATTTCGCTGGCCGACGCGGTCGCTCTGGAACGACTCGACCGAAACCTCGGTGTCGAACCGCTCGGTGAGGAGTTCACCGCAGCCTGGCTGGCCGATGCGCTGGCCAGGAAGGGTGGGCAGATCAAACCCGTCCTTCTCGATCAGCGAGTCATCGCCGGTATCGGCAATATCTACGCGGACGAAGCCCTTTTTCGGTCGGGCATCCATCCGCAGTTTCCGGCGAATCGCCTGACGGAGGGGCAGATTGCCGAGCTTCACGGCAATCTTCGCTACGTTCTGAACGGTTCGATCGATCGGGGTGGGACGACCTTCTCCAGCTACCGAAATGCATCTGGCGAATCGGGGACGAATCAGCTGACGCTCCAGGTCTATGGACTGGGCCGCGGCGATACTCCCTGTCCTCGCTGTGGCGGTCCGCTGACCTGCCTGAAAGTGGCCGGCCGGTCGAGTCATCTCTGTCCTGTCTGTCAGCAGTTGCCGAGCGATGGCCGGACGCCATAAATCGACCGTCGGGAGTAAACTAGGCGTCCTTGACGGTTTTGCCTGGAACGAGAGTACAGAACATGCTGGTCGTAATGGAGGAAGGCGCCGATCACGCGCTGATGGAGCCTGTTTGTTCGCTTGCCCGTGACACTGGACTGAGCCCGGTGATCTTCGACGGAGAGCCGCCGATGGTGCTCCTGTCCGGTGTTCCGCTGCAGGACATCGAGGACACGGTTGCGGCGTTGCCAGGTGTGGTGCGGGTGGCCAGTTCCGATGGCACCGCGTCGCCGGTGACGAACAACCTGCGGATCGCTGGAATCCGGCCGCTCGTTTCCCCGGCCATCCTGATGGAAGAGCTGCCGCTTCCCCCGGAAGGTGCGATTCTGGTGCAGCGATCCCGGCGGGAGATCAGCAAGATCGTGCATGGAGAAGACGATCGGTTGCTCGTCGTTACCGGTCCCTGTTCGATTCATGACTCGGACGCCGCGCTCGACTACGCCGCTCGCCTGGCGGAAATCGCCCCCACATTTGCCGATGACCTGGTGATCGTGCTGCGGGTCTACTTCGAAAAGCCCCGCACCACGGTCGGATGGAAAGGGTTGATCAACGATCCCCGCGGCGATTCGAGCTTTGCCGTCAATGATGGCCTCCGGATTGCTCGCCGGTTGCTGCTCGATGTCATCGCCATGGGCTTGCCGTCCGGCTGCGAGTTTCTGGACCCCATTTCGCCCCAGTTCATTTCCGACTCGGTCGCCTGGGCGGCGATTGGCGCCCGCACCACCGAAAGCCAGGTGCATCGCAATCTGGCCAGTGGCTTGTCGATGCCGGTCGGTTTCAAGAACGGCACCAGCGGGGATATTCAGATCGCGGCAGACGCGATCAGCGCTGCGTCCTTTCCACACCACTTCATGAGTGTGACCGAGCAGGGACTGGCGGCCATTGTGGAAACCCGGGGCAACCGAGACACCCACCTCATTCTTCGCGGCGGAAGATCCGGTCCCAACTACGACGCCCCAAGTGTGGAATCGGCGCTGGCGTCCTTGACCAAATCGAAGTTGCAGCCCTTCCTGATGGTCGATGCCAGTCATGGCAACAGCAACAAGGATTACAAGAACCAGCCGGCGGTGGCCACGGATGTCGCGGCGCAGATCGCCAATGGCCAGCGCGGCATCATGGGCGTCATGCTGGAGAGTTTCCTCGTCGATGGCCGGCAGGAGCTCGACTGGTCGAACGGCATGACCTACGGGCAGAGCGTCACCGACAGCTGCATGGGGTGGGACATGACCCTCCCTGTTCTCGAGCAACTGGCGGAAGCGGTGCGGGCGAGACGGCAACGCGCATGATTCCGATCGATCTGGCGAACCTGGCGCGCACCACCGAAGTTCGCGGGCCAGTCTGGTCGGACATCTCCGACGACCTGAATGTCAACCTGCTGGTTTTCGATGAGGGCCAGGGAGTGGACGAGCATGTCAATCAGGACGTCGACGTTCTTTTGACGGTTGTCCATGGTCAGGGGCATGTGACGATCGACGGCGACCTTCAAACGTTGGCTGCCGGGTCGGTCGTCATCGTGGCCAAGGGGAGTGCGCGGAGTATCACGGCCGCCAGCGACCGCTTTGCCTATCTCACCTGCCATCGCCGGCGGGCGGGATTGATGCCTCGCGTCAAACCAGCGCAGAACGCCTGATCGGTCGACATTCCAGCGTCACCGACCTCCCCGGTCTGGCTGTCACCACATCGTCGTGCGCGGGGCGGTATCTGGACCACTCTCTTTCTCCCGAGGGACGGCCGCGTGCCGTCCGATTCTCCGTAGTGCGTAACCAATGGCACGGTGGGTGCGTTCAACCTTGAACGCACACGTCTGTTTCACCAGATGGTGGCGCAGGCGGTAGTGCGAGCCGCTTTATCGCCAGTCGTCGTTCTCCTGCATCCTGGCGAGAAAGGTAGTTGCAGCATGAATCGCGCACGATTCACTCTGATGGTGGCCCTCGGAGCTCTCTTGTCACTCGCGCTCGGCCCCGTTTCCGGCGTACAAGCCCAAACGGGCGGTCAGCTCATCATCGGCGTTTCGCAATGCCCGGAGGGCTACACCGGCACTGACTACGCCGTCGACTGTGTCGAACCTGCCGCCGGCGTCGACTTCTACATCGGAACGCCGAACTCGGACAACGTCGAGTCGACGACGAGTGGGGGTGACGGACTCGCCACGTTTTCCCTCGAACCGTTCGACCTCGATCCTGAAGGTCCGGACACCGTGAGTGTCGGAGAGCCTGTGGTCGAAGGCGGGGACTACGCCGTCGGGTGTAGCACCGGCGATGGTGAACCGATCGAGCTGGCATTCGAAACGTTGCCGTTCGAACCGGGTGGCCCCCTCTTCGGCGTCACATTCGATTTCGACGCAGGCGCCGACATCGCCTGCCAGTGGTTCCGGCTCAGTCCGCCTCCGGCCGGAGGTGGAGACCCACCGGTCGATGACGATCCGATCGGTCAGCTGCCGAATACCGGCGCCGGATCGCAGCAGACAGCTGCGCCGGATGTCATGAGCTCGGCCGTGGCCGCAATGATCGTTCTGTTGTCCGCGTCGGCCGCTGCGCTCGCGATCGGTGCTTCGATGCGCCGGAGCGCTCTTCGGTCCCGCTGATTGGGTTCCTCTGCAGGCGTTGGCTTCCCTCCGCGTCTCCCCAGAGCGCCGGTAGGCATACAATGTCTTCCCTTGGGGGGTGGAATTGGCACGAGGGTGCCGGCGCCACCCTCTCCGCGAGGGAACGATGGTCTCCGATAGGGGACCGGAAGGAGTGTTGATCATGGTAGATGGGATCACACGTCTCGGAGAAGGTGAAAGAGGCAAGGTCACACGAAGGGCGGTGCTCGCCGGATCGGCCGCCGTTGCGCTGACAGGCGTATCCGGAAGCCTGGTAAGCGCGCAGGACGGGTCGCCCGTGGCGTCTCCACCGGTTCCAGCCCCGGAAGGAACTCCCCCGCCTGCGGCATCCCCTGTGCCCGCTCCGGCGCAGTTCGCCTACACCGGCTCGGATTCCCGCTCTGCGATCAATGAGGGAATCGACCCGAATGAGGTCGGTATCTCGGTCTTCTCCGTCGATCCGGCGTCGGGAGTCCTGACGCATGTGCAGACGGTGCCGAGCGACAACGCCTTTTTCTTTGACTTTCATCCGAGCGGCAATTTCCTCTATGCAGTCAATGTGATTGGCGACTATGAGGGCGGAACGACCGGGTCGGTCGAAGCGTGGGCACGCGACCCTGCAACCGGGATGCTGACGTTCATCAACCGGGTGTCGTCGGGCGGTTCGACCGCAGCACAGCCAGCCGTCGATCCCACCGGGCGATGGTGCGTCGTGGCCAACTACAACGGCGCCAACTTCACCGTTCTGCCGATCAACGAGGATGGTTCGCTCGGCGACGTCGTCAGCGAAATCGTGCAGGAAGGGTCGGGACCGAACGAGGCGCGGCAGGACATGTCGCACCCGCACGCCGTGATGTTCGATCCGAATGGCCAGTTCATCGGCGCAGCTGATCTCGGCACCGACGAGGTTCTCATCTTCGCGCTCAATGGCGAGACCGGTGAGCTCACTGTGGTCAGCCGGGCGTCGTCGGCGCCAGGCGCGGGGCCACGGCATGTGGCGTTCAACGCCTCGGCGACGCTGATGTACGCGGTCAACGAGCTCGATGCTACGATCGATGTCTGGGAATACGATGCGGCCACCGGAACGCTCGGCGCGTCGATTCAGACGATTTCGACGGTGGTCGAACCGTTCGAAGGCACGCGAAGCACCGCGGAGATTCTGATTCATCAATCCGGTCTCTTCCTCTACAACTCGAATCGCGGCCAGCCCGACTCGACGACGCCGGAAGGTGACGCCATCGTGGCCTTCTCGATCGACCAGGAAACCGGCATGCTGACACTGGTCCAGCACCAGGTCGACGAAGTGGCGGTGCCGTGGAGCTTCGCCTTCGACGCCGCCGGCGCGTTCCTCTATTCAGCGAACTACGACGACGACTCGGTGACGATCTTCTCGATCGACCAGACCACCGGCGGACTGACCTTCACCGGTCATTGGGTCGAGGTGCCGCATCCGTTCGTCATTCAGACGAGCCCGGTCTAGTCGGGATCGCCGAGAAGCACATGAAAACGGCCGCCCACATCGCTGGGCGGCCGTTTTGCGACTGCTGAGAGTCGCGACTATTCCTCTGATGTGGCTTTCGGCGCCTGAATCTGCGGTACCGCGACCGAATCGGACATGGTCAACAACCCTGAGCTCACGTACGAGACCAGCTTTTCGCGCGTGTCAGTAATATCGTTGTTTCTCATCGTCAGCTGACCGATGCGATCCTGCGGTGTGAAGGTCGCTTCCCCTTTTTCCATGGTCAGCCGGGCAGGATCGTAGGTCAGATTCGGCGATTCGGTGTTGAGGATCGAATAGTCGTTGCCCCGGCGCAGACCGACGGTGACCGTTCCGGAGACCTGCGACGCCACCCATCGTTGCAATGACTCGCGCAGCATGAACGCCTGGGGATCGAACCAGCGCCCCTCGTAGAGGAGGCGTCCGAGCCTCCTGCCGCTCTCCCGGTATTGATCGATCGTGTTCTCGTTGTGAATGCCGGAAAGGAGGCGCTCGTAGGCGATGAAGAGGAGAGCCATACCCGGCGCCTCATAGATGCCGCGACTCTTCGACTCGATGATCCGGTTCTCGATCTGATCGCTCATGCCCAGGCCGTGCCGGCCCCCAATGGCGTTGGCCATCGCCATCAATTCGACCTGATCGGCAAACGATTCACCGTTGATAGCGACCGGCAAACCTGCGTCGAAGGTGACCGCGACCTCCTCATAGGCGACGGGCACATCGTCGCGCCAGAAAGCCACACCCATGATCGGGTTAACGATGGTGATCCCCTTGTCGAGGAACTCCAGGTCCTTGGCTTCATGTGTGGCGCCGAGCATGTTCGAGTCGGTCGAATAGGCCTTTTCGGCTGACATTCGGTACTCGAACCCGGCAGCTGACATGAACGCCGACATCTCGGCCCGGCCACCCAGCTCATCGATGAACTGCTGATCGAGCCATGGTTTGTAGATGCGCAGTTCCGGGTTGACCAGCAGCCCGTACCGGTAGAAGCGCTCGATGTCATTTCCCTTGTAGGTGCTGCCGTCACCCCAGATATGGACATCATCCTGCTTCATGGCCGAAACGAGGATCGTGCCAGTCACCGCACGACCGAGCGGCGTGGTGTTGAAGTAGGGAAGACCCCCAGAGGAGATGTGAAATGCACCGCACTGCAGAGCCGTCAGTCCTTCGGAAACGAGCTGCGGGCGACACTCGACCAGGCGCGCGTCCTCCGCGCCATACTCCAGCGCCCGGCGGGGGATATCGTCGTAGTTCTCCTCGTCCGGCTGCCCGAGATTTGCCGTGTACGCGTATGGAATCACACCCTTGATGCGCATCCAGTGAATGGCGGCACTCGTATCGAGACCACCGGAAAACGCAATGCCAACTCGTTCACCAGCTGGAAGGGACTGCAGAATATTGCCCACGTATCGGTCCTGTTCACAAGAAAGACGCGGATCGGTTCGCGACGATCCGCCACGGTCAACACGGTGATTTTACGCGCTCGCGGACGTTGCCCTGCTGTCGATGGCCGACGGTCCGCCGATACCCGCGAGAATCTCGCTGGCGCCGTCCAGAGAGGTCACCTCCCAGGAGAGTGCCCGGGCCAGGTCGTAGATCTGGACTGCTTCGCCCGTTGACAGGCGATCGATGACCGCGGCGGGGAGATCTCCTGCGCCGCCGGGGAACACCCACATGGACGAGTCTGCGTCCTCCCGGAACAGGAGCGAATTGAGCATCCGGGCGACGACGAACGGCGGCCGTGGATTCGAGAGACGGTCGATCAAGCCATTGGTGGCATCCATGCTGCGGTCGAAGTCGGCGTGGGGGCCAAGCACGATCCGCATCGATGGGTGGGCACTGACGCGGAGCATCGCCTCGGCCACGAGTCCGGCATTGATCTCATCGTCCTCGCTCGCCAGGTCGAGATACCAGTCGATGCCTTCGAAGCGGTTGCCTGGTGATGCGGCCGCTTCGTCGATCGCCGCACCGGGGTTGCGGTGCGGGAGGCGGCAGGCGAGGCGATGGATGGTCAGATCATGCGTCGCCAGGAATGCATCGAGCGCGGGGATATCAGCCGGACGGTAACCGACTCGCGTGCGCTGGTGATACTGCGACGCATCACTCTGCTCGACGATCGCCGGCGCCAGCGTGACCGGCAGACCGTCGTTTTGAAGCGAGCGGATCGCATCGAGCAACGAGATTTCAGGGAGCGTCGTTCCGGGGAGAACGACTTCAACGCTATCGATGACCGCGCGATGCGGCGCCACGGCGGCCACCAGATCGAGGTGGTCCGACCAAACCCAGTATGGCGACAGAGCGACTCCTTCATCGCGAAGAATCTGAAGCCGGCTGGCTTCGCTTGGAGTAGAGAGGTCGAAAGCGGGAAAGCGCAGGAACCCGGCGCCGAGCTCGAGCACTGACGCGAGGCGAAAGTCATCCCGGACGGGTTGCCGGACGATCGATGGCCAAATGACCGGACCGGGGTTGGCGTGACCGAGTGGATGGGTGGCGAAGAGCCCGACTCTGCGCGCCGGTAGATCGCGCGACGTGCAGGTCATCACCTGTCGCGCCGCGCTGCCGGGCCGCATGGCCTCGGTGTCCCGGCCGGTGCGGACATGGTGCGCGCTCATCCCGCGTTCGGTTTCACGCAGGAAGTAAAACGCGAGCTTGTCCACGTCGCCACGCCCTCGATCGGGGGGCACCAGCGCATAGGCTTCGGCCAGGCCGGCTCGGGAGGTTGCTGTCGAGGGAACGGTCCAAAGCCGAGCGGCTCCATGCCGGTTGATTTCAACCGTGTGGGTATGCCCGCTGAATACCCATTCGATACCGTAGTTCTCCACCAGACCGAGCACCCAGCTCCGGGCAGGTTCGTCGAGGCTGTTGTAGAAGCCGGTCGAGTGTTCGTGTCGATCGACATAAAAGACCGGCATGTGCAGAAAGAGGAGGATGCGGCGATCGGCATTGGCGGCCAGATCGGCTTCCGCCCAGGCGATCTGCTCCGCTGCTTCGGGCAAGGGGCCGTTCATGATTTGCGTGTTCAGGACGATGCCGTGAATGTCGCCGGCGTCGAACGAGTGCCACGACCGGCTCACCCGGCTGTGCCAGCCGGCGAGTGTTTCCGGCGTTACCCATTGGGCTGGGCTCGTGCGATCTGGTTTGTCGCCGATGTCCATGTTGCCCGCTGCCTGGTGGAAGTCGAGTCCCAGCGAGGCGAATTGAGCCAGTGCGCCCTCCTGAGCCACGTCGGCGCGACCCGTTTCGGGATACTCGTGGCTGATGTCGCCCAGGTGAACCGCGAAATCACGGGGAAGGGCGGCGGCCATGCGCAATGCCCGCTCTGTTCTGACCGGAAATTCACCGACCGACGACCATTCGGCCGCCTGGGCGTTGTCCGGAAGGATGAAGTGTGTGTCTGTGACGACCAGAAACTGGATCGAAGCAGCGGGCAGAAGGGAAAGGTCCCACACCGGGGTTTGAAACTGACGAGATGACATCGAGGTTCTTTGCTCCTGGCTCTGGTCGTCTTTTCACGATCGCACACAACGTATCATCCTATGCCAAAGTGGCCGATGTGCGCATGACTTGGGAAAGGGCTCGATGATGGCATTCAATGTGAAAAAGCGGGGTAAGCTCACGTACTACTACCACGGTGACCGCCCGGTGCTGTCCGCTTTGGTTACTGAGGAGCAGCCCGATGGCGACCTGAAGATTTACTTCGCTGGTCTCACCGGCGGCTATTCGGCCAAGTCGGTCCTCGAGCTCGATGAGCTGGTGACGATGGACCCGCACCGGGAGATTCCTCTGGTCTTCCAATGCTGGGAGAAGTGGCTACGCGATGCCGGCATCTGCGAGTCGCTGAAAAAGATCGATTTCATTGAGGTGCATGCGTTTGGGTGCCAGCCCAAGTCGCCCAATCCGCTGGTCGACCCTGCCGGTTTCGCCGCGGAGCAGGATCGGCTCCGTACCGCCTATGCTGAGGCCTACAGCAGCTTCTTTGCCGACAATCTGCCCGAGAATGGCGTGCCGTGCCGGTTCACCGTTCACCTGGTCGATGTACCGGACAAGGCTGCGTCGTACGAGTTCTACAGCACGGGACTATTGCAGCGCGCGCTGCAATAGTCCCTCCTGGTGGCGATGGGGGTCGGACCCTAGTTGCTCAGCGATCGATATTTCCGAACGCCCAGTGGCCCGAAGATCGCCACCATGATCACGATCCAGATGATGGTCAGCAACGCCGGGTGCTCAGCCGGGAATCCCTGGGAGGCGTACGGATTCGGGTTGCCCCAGAGATCGCGCGTTGCCGCCGTCAGCGTGCTGACCGGATTCCACTTCGCGACCGGTTGCAACCAGCTGGGCATCGTTTCAGGCGGCACGAAGACGTTCGAGACGAAGGTCAGCGGGAAGATGATCGTGAATCCCATTTGCTGGGCGGTCTCGACCGTTTTCATGTAGAGACCCATCCAGATCCCGACCCACGACATGGCGAAGGTGAAAAGGAGCAGGAGCCCGACCCCGGCGAAGAACTCCAGGACTGTGCCGTGGACGCGCCAGCCGACGGCGAATCCGGAGATCATCAGCACCAGCACGATGAATGACTGGTAGACGAGATCGAAGATGGCGCGACCGCTCAGCACCGCCGAGCGGGACATCGGCATCGAGCGGAAGCGGTCGATGATGCCCTTCTTGACGTCCTCGGTCATACCGATAGCAGTGATTGCCGAAGCGAAGGCCACGGTCTGGGCGAAGATGCCTGGCATCAGGAACTCGCGATAGGATCCGCCATCCGGCAATGGGATCGCTCCGCCGAAAACGAAGGCGAAGAGCAACACGAACATGATCGACTGGATGATGGCGAAGATCGCCAGCTCCGGAATGCGGGGTACGCGCTTCAGATTGCGCCAGGCGACCACCAGTCCGTCCGAGACCGCCTGACGAAACGAGTTGGCACTCGCTGCTCGTGGTGTTGCTATTGCACTCATGACTGACCTCGCGTTTCGTCCAGATAGCCGTTGCCATTTCCTTCGGTCTGCTCGGCAACATGCCCGGTCAGGGTCAGGAAGACATCGTCGAGCGTCGGGCGCCGCAAGCCGATATCGTCGATGGGAATCGACGCATCCGCGAGTTCGCGGATGACCTCCGCCAATCTGGCGGCGCCGCCGTGAGCCGGCACCGTGATGCGCCTCGTATGGAGATCGATCGTCACATCGGCGTCCGGGCCGTTCCAGAGAACGTGGCGGGCGGCGTCGATCTGCTCGTGGGCGGTTACGACCACCTCGATGCGTTCGCCACCGATATCCGACTTCAGCTCGTCGGCGGTTCCCCGCGCGATGATCCGACCCTGATCGACGACCGCGATGCTATGGGCCAGCTCGTCGGCTTCCTCCAGATACTGCGTAGTGAGGAGGAGCGTCGTTCCCTCGCGGACCCGGTCCCGGATCGCATCCCACATAGCGATTCGGCTGCGGGGATCGAGCCCGGTCGTTGGTTCGTCGAGCACGAGAAGCCGTGGGTGACCGGCGAGCGCGCCCGCCAGGTCGAGGCGTCGTCGCATACCGCCGGAGTAGGTTTTCACCACACGATCGGCCGCGTCGGTGAGGGCGAATTGCTCGAGCAGCTCCTTGGCTCGTCGCTTGGCGTCGTTCCTGCTCAACTGGTAGAGCCGGCCGAACATATACAGGTTCTCGCGGCCGGTCAGGTGCTCATCCACGGCGGCGTACTGGCCGGAAAGGCCGATGATCGACCGAACGGCGTCGGCTTCGGTCACGACGTCGTGCCCCATGATGGTGGCCCGCCCGGCATCGGGACGCAGCAGCGTGGCCAGAATCCGCACCGTTGTCGTTTTGCCGGCGCCATTGGGGCCGAGCAGTCCGAGAACCGTGCCTTCTTCGACTGTCAGGTTGATGCCGTCGAGCGCCTGTACGGTGCTCTTGCCCACGGTGTAGGTCTTGACCAGACCCTCGGCGACGACCGCCAGCGGCTTGCCTGGGGCGGGTTCACGGATCACCCCGACAAAACCATTTGGATTCGGTTTGGTTGGTGGTTCGAGAGGCGGCGCATCGAGGATGGCCTCTCGCAAATGTGTACTCATGGGTCCCCCTTTTCTCACTGTGGCGTTGGCCGAGCCTCGCTGCTCGACAGGGCGGAGACAGCGACGCCCGCCCTTGGGTGCGCAGAAGATTCAACGCGGGCGAGCGACGCCTGTGAGATTGTCGACTGGGATCGGCCGATTTCTACCGAGAGTAGTACTCGACCACGAGGTGCTCTTCGCAGATGACGGGAACCTCGCTCCGCTCCGGCAGGCTGACCAGTCGGGCGGTCATCCCATTGGAGTCCGACTCGACATATGGCACGGTTGAGCCACTCTGCCGGAGATCGGTGAAGACCGCCATTTTCTGGCTGCGTTCCTTAACGGAAATCACATCACCAGGCTTCAGCTTCTGCGAAGGAATATCGGCCCGATGACCGTTCAGCTGGAAATGGCCATGGGTGACGAACTGGCGGGCGGCGTAGATCGTCGGAGCCAGTCCAGCCCGCAGTACGACGACGTCCATGCGGGTTTCCAGCAACTGGACCAGATTCTCGCCAGTGGCTCCCGGCATGCGGGAGGCTCGCTCGAACTGGCGGCGCAGGTACTTCTCACCGACGTTGTACTGGAAGCGAAGCCGCTGCTTCTCCAGGAGCTGAACGCCATAGTCAGACTTGCGACGGCGACGCTTCGAACCATCCTGTCCCGGAGGATTCGTGCGCTTCTTCATAATTCGCTCAGCTTTGGGAGTCAGTGCAACACCGAGCGCCCGCGATTTCTTAACCTTGGCTCCCGTGAAATTCATCGAGTAGAACTCCAAAATGGAAAGAAAAACAGCACAATGAGAGGCGCTCGAGGCGCCGGAAGATCATATCACACTCGGCGGGGCGAGCGTGGCTAGCCCGATTCCCGCCGATTTGCCGTGGCGTTTCCTGTCGAAGCAGCGTCTTCCCCTCAGGAGGCGGGAGCGAAGATCTCCGCGTAGGCATCCAGAATCCGCTTGCGGCCATAGAGGTCGCCGGGGAAACCGACGCGCTCCAGATAGAAGACGCGATCAGTCTGTACAGCCGGAATCTGGGCCCAGAGCGGACTGGCGGTGACTTCCTCGAGCGATGCCTGCTCGTCCTGCGTGCCTTCGACGGTCGACTGGAGCATGATCAGGGTCTCGCCATCGAGTCGGATCATCTCTTCCAGGCTGAAGTGAGCCCGGCCGGCGCCGTCGACCTCCAGCCCTTCCGGATCTGGGCGGATTTCCAGTCCCAGCTTGGTCAAGACCTCGACTGGCATGAAGGTGTCCGAAACCCAAGCGGCGATCGACGTGGCTCCCGGGTAAATCGTGCCCACGGAAACGGTCTGTCCGTCAACGCCCAGCTCCTGGGCCAGTGTTTCGATCGACGCGTCGACCGCTTCGATCTGGGACTCGGCTTCTTCGTCCAATCCGAACACCGCGGCAAGCTCGCGGATGTTGTCTCGCCAGTCCTCGTGATCGGTCAGGACGACAACGGGACCGAATGCGGAGAGCTCCTCGTAGCCGAGAGGCAGAAACGCGAGAATCTGATCCGGAACCAGCACGAGGTCGGCTCCGAGAAGGAGGAGAGCCTCCAGGTCCGCTTCCCACAGGGTGAACGGTTCGAGATTCTCGACCTCCTCCGGATCGATGCCGACGTACCCGCTCGCATAGGTCGACGACGAAGCGACTGGATGGACGCCCAGCTCGATCAGATCCGCCAGCAGAAACTCGTCGCCGAGCGCCAGCACCCGCTCCGGATTGGCGGGAATGACGGTTTCGCCCAATGCATGGGTGACGGTGCGCGTCTCCCCGGCCTCCGGTGAGCTCTGAGCGGCAGCCGGTAGTCGCCTGGTGATAGCGAGCGCGAGCGAGGTAGTAGCGCTCGCGGTGACGAAGGTGCGCCGGGTCAAGTTCGCGTGCACGGATGGTTTCTCCTCATTCCCCGCCATTAATATCCGACTATTCTAGTCGGGTATTGCGTATTTGACACGGAATGAGCTGAGCTTCGGTGCTGCGCCAGACTCAGCCTTTGATGGCGTCGATGGCGTCCATCAGCGAGTCGAAGTCGGCAAAGCCGTCGTAACGGCGCTCGTTGACGAAGAATGTCGGTGTGCCGTTGACGCCACTCCGCACGCCGCTCATGAAATCCTCCCGCACCCTCTCCTTGAAGGTTCCATCGGCGAGGCTCTGTGCCAGCGCGCTCGGATCGAGACCCACGCCGTTTCCAAGCTCGAGCAGGAGGTCTTCGCTCAGCGAAGAGTTTCGTTCGAGGATGGCGTCGTGCATTTGCCAGAAGCGTCCCTGCGCGCCGGCCGCCTCGGCTGCTTCAGCGGCTATCTGCGCGTGGGGATGAGAGGTGGTGAGCGGAAAGTTGCGGAAAACGAAGAAGAGGTCGTTTCCCAGCGCGCGCTGGATCTCCCGAACAACGCTATGCGCCGCGATGCAGTGGGGGCATTCGTAGTCGCCATATTCCACAAGCGTGATCGGCGAACCGGGCGTTCCCTGTCCGTGGTCTCGGTCGCCGACTGGAAGGGTCAGCTTTGATTCATTGGAGAAACTCATGCCGGGGAACCGCTATGAGTCTGGCAACGCTTCGAGGGCGGCGAGAATACCGTCTGCGCCCGGATTCACACCCGGAGGAGCGAGATAGCTCCAGGCAATGACGCCATCCTTGTCCAGAACGAAAAGGGATCGCGCCGCCATTCCGGACTCGGCATTGAAGGTGCCGTACAGGTCGCTCACCGCGCCATGCGGGTGGAAATCGGCCAGGATGGGGAAGGTCAATCCCCGGTCAGCGGCGAATGCCTTGTGACACCAGACGCTGTCGACCGAAACGCCAAGCAGCTGCGCGCCAAACCGCTCGAACTCCGGCAGAACCTGTTGAAAGAGCGCCATCTGGTCCGAACAAGTCGGGCTCCAGTCCGCGGGGTAGAAGGCGAGAATCACCGGCTGGCCACGCAGTCCGCTCAAGGTGATCTCCTTGTCGGATGAGGCTTTCAGCGTGAAGTCTGGCGCGGTGGTTCCGGCCGGCAACGGAGCGATTGAGTTAGTCATGAACGCCTGTCCATTTCGATGACGGAGGGTAGCTCGATCGACGGTTGTCGATGACTATCACTGTACCGCATCGGGCTCGAGCGGGCGGAGACGTTGAGAGGGGAACAGGGGTTACGCCGCGCTGGTGGATCTGGCCGATTGGGGCGATCGAAAAAGGGGATTGAACGGGGCGATGGTCCGCGGAGCGGGTGATGGGACTCGAACCCACGACATTTTGCTTGGGAAGCAAACACTCTACCAGCTGAGTTACACCCGCGTCAGCGTCTGCCAGTATAGGACGCTCCACCGGCAAAGTCTAACCCTTCCTGAGAGTCAACTGGGAACGCCGCGATGGGGCATATCGCGTCTTCAGGAGCAGTCGCAATCCGCGACAGGGGAGCCGTGCGTATACCGAAGTGAGCAGTTTCGTGACGGAATTGTTCATGTCACGTACGTACGAGCCAAGTTGACGCAATTTCGCGTGGCTCTCTATACTACAGTTCCCTTCCCGAGGGGGCATAGCTCAGCTGGGAGAGCGCTACAATCGCACTGTAGAGGTCTGGGGTTCGAATCCCCATGCCTCCACCCTGGGGAATACGAACAGCACGGCCGACCGGCCGTGCTGTTTTCGTTTGTATCTCGTCGCGTGGGAGGAAGCGCCATAAATGGCGAAGCTACGCGCCGTTTTCCGCCGATCACCGACGTCGGGCCACAGGTGCCCGAACTACGATCCATCTGACTGCTGACTGCTGACTGCTGACTGCTAATCCGCTGGCGCCGGCGTGAGCTGCGGGCGGCTGTCGTCGTCCTGTTTCTTTCTCGCCCTTGGCCGGCGGGCTGGTTTCGCCTGGGCGGCTGCTTCCTTGATGGCGGGAGCTGCGGCGGGAGGACCAGCGAGCCGCGGCGCCGGACGTGGCGTGTCGAAGAGCGCTTCGAGCTGCTCGCCCTCGATCGTCTCTTCCTTGATCAGCAGTTCGGCAATGGCTTCCAGTTTGTCGAAGTGCTCGGTCAGGATCTCTTTGGCGCGCTCGTGGCCCCGGTCGACGAGCACCCGGATTTCCTTGTCGATTTCGTAGGCGACTTCGTCACTGTAGTTGCGCTGCTCGGAGATCTCCCGGCCGAGGAAAACCAGCTCGTCCTTCTTGCCGAAGGCGAGGGGACCCAGCTTCTCGCTCATGCCGAATTCGGTGACCATCCGGCGGGCCATTCCCGTGGCACGCTCAATGTCGTTGGCAGCGCCGGTCGATTGCTCGTCGAAGACCATCATCTCGGCGATATGTCCGGCCATGAAGACGGCCAGCTCGTCCTCGAACTGGCGCTTGGTCTTGAAGAGGCGATCTTCGTCGGGTACGACGCGGGTGTAACCCCCCATCATCCCCCTCGCCACGATCGACACCTTCCGCACCGGATCGGCATTGGGGAGCATGCGGGCCACGAGTGCGTGTCCCGCTTCGTGATACGCCGTCATCATCCGTTCGCGTTCGGTGATCACCCGGCTTTTGCGTTGCGGTCCGGCGATGACGCGGTCGATGGCTTCGGTCAGCTCGGTTCGGCCGATGGTCTTCTTGCCCCGTCTGGCGGCGAGAATGGCTGATTCGTTGACGAGGTTCTCCAAATCCGCGCCGGAGAATCCCGGTGTCTGGCGAGCCAGGTTCTCCACGGAAACGTCCGACTCGAAAGGCTTGCCCCGGGCGTGGACTTCGAGGATCGATTTGCGACCCTGGATGTCGGGCCGGTCGAGGATGACCTGTCGGTCGAATCGCCCCGGCCGCAGCAGAGCGGGATCGAGCACATCGGGCCGGTTCGTGGCCGCAATGACGATCACGCTGGTGCTGCTGTCGAACCCATCCATTTCGACCAGAATCTGGTTCAGCGTCTGTTCGCGCTCGTCATGGCTGCCGCCAAGCCCGGCGCCGCGCTGCCGGCCGACCGCGTCGATTTCGTCGACGAAGACTATGCACGGAGCGCTCTTCTTGGCCTGTTCGAAGAGGTCACGCACCCGGCTGGCGCCGACGCCGACGAACATCTCGACGAACTCAGAACCGGAGATGCTGAAGAAGGGAACACCCGCTTCGCCGGCCACGGCACGTGAGAGGAGGGTCTTGCCGGTGCCCGGAGGACCGACCAGGAGCACGCCGCGCGGAATGCGGGCGCCAAGCGCCTGGAACTTGTCCGGATACTTGAGGAACTCGACGACTTCCTCCAGCTCTTCCTTGGCTTCGTCGACTCCCGCCACATCGGCGAAGGTGACGGTCGGTTTGTCGCTGGAAAAGAGGCGCGCTTTGCTCTTGCCAAACGACATCGCCTGGCTGTTGGAGCCCTGGGTTTGCCGCATCATGAAGATGAAGAGGCCCAGCAAAAAGAGCATGGGCAGCAGGAACCCGAGCGTCCCAATCCAGTTGCCCCACCGGCTTCCCTCTTTGACTTCGATCGGCGGCGCGTCGGCAATGTCGACGCCGTAGGCATCGAGCGCTTCGTAGATCGTCGTGTTCGAGGGCAGGATGGTTTTCGCGTCGTTGACATCGGAATCGACGTACTTCACCCGGACGGTGCTGCTCCCCTCGGACATCGAGAGAGAATGCACGCGGCCGGCGGCGATATCATTCGCTACCGCCGAAAAGTCCTTGTTGGTTGTCGATTCTCCGTTGTCAACAACGAGAAACCAGAGCGCAATCACCGCGACGATCAGCACCAGCCAGATCGTGCCGCTGCGCAGTCTTCTGATATCTCCCATTGTGTGGTCCTCCGGCCGTGGATTCGTGTGTTTCGAGCGGGGTTGGCTCGACCACGGCGCGAATCAGAATTGTAGCATTCGTTCAGACCCATTCCCGAATTGCCGACGGGTCGAGAACGCCGATATAGGGGACGTTTCGGTAGCGGCCCGCATAGTCCAGACCATACCCCACCACGAACTCGTCCGGGATGTCGAATCCGGTTCTGTCGACCTGCACGTCGACGGCATCGGGTTTGTTTTTTCGCAGCAGCGCGACAACCGTGATCCTGGCCGGTTCCCGGCGGGCCAGGTGATCGAGGAGGTACTGCAGCGTCAGGCCGCTGTCGACGATGTCTTCCACAACAACAACATGCCTTCCGGCGATGTCCTTGTTCAGGTCTTTGAGAATTCGCACCACTCCGGAGCTGGTGGTGTCGTCGCCATAGCTGGAGACGGCCATGAAGTCGATTTCGACATGATTTTCCATGGCTCGCATCAGGTCGGACATGAAGGTCACCGCGCCGGTCAGGACACCCACCAGCAGCGGAGTCCGCCCAGTCGTTTCGGCGTCGAGAAACGCGGCAATCTCCCTGACTGCCTCCCGAATCTCAGCTTCCTCGATCAGAATCCGACCGATGCCCTCGTCTTTGCGCGTCACAGGCGTGCCTCTTTCCAGTGCCAGCGGATCGTCAGTTCGCGGAATCCTGCCACGTCTTCCCGGGACATTGCAGCTTCGGGCAGACCGGGAATGGCGATGACGGAGTCGTCGCTCGTCAGGCACGCGATGTCGAATCGAATCAACGGGTGGACACCCGCCGCCCTGAGCGACTCTCGCACCAGCTGTCCGCTCGCTGCCCAGGTGTCGCCGGGGCGGAGCCGGCGAACGCCGACGTCCAAGCCCGTTTCGATGTCCCACTCAAGCGTCGACCAAGTGCGGTCGGTTGCCGACGGTTGCACCTCGGGATCGCCCAGCAGTCGCAGGAGACCGGATTCCCGGGTCAGTTGGCCGAGCAGATTGGCCGAATTGCCGCATCTGAGGAGATCCCCGGACCGAATTACCCATCGATCCCCTCCCACCTCCAAATGCGTCGCCGCGGCGCCTGCCGCTGCGAATGCCACAACTGCCGCTGCCCGCTCGAACGTCGGCTCGGGGACGCCCGATTCCTCCAACCAGCGGCGAACCACGCGGAACTGAAGTGGTTGGGGCATGGCATCGAGAATCTGCGTATCCAGATCGCCTGAGGGGTTCACGGCAAGCGCGAACTGCTCGCCAGCCAGTCGGTGAAGAAACACTGCGTCCCCGGCGGCCAGCTCGGCATAGCGCGCCAGCGCCGCTGCGGCGCCCGGAACATGCTGTTCGAGAAGCGGCAGGACGTCGTGGCGAATCGCGTTGCGCCGGAACGTTCGATCGAGATTGCTTTCGTCGTCGACCGGATCGAGACCCGCCTCGCGCACGTAACCGGCGAGAAGCTCTGGCGCTTCCGTGAGGAACGGCCGCCAGAGGAGCAATCCGCCGGCGTTCGATGGTGCGCTCACCGGATACGGCCCGAGTTCTCGCATTCCGGCCGCGCCGTCGATGCCCGCACCACGCAGGAGATGCAACAACACGGTTTCGGCCTGGTCGGAACGATGATGGCCGGTTGCCAGAAGCGACGCGCCATGGTGCAGGCAGAGCTCGGCGAGCGCCACATACCGTTCGAAACGGGCCCGCTGTTCGACGCCCTCTCCCTGGCAACGCGAGCGAAGATCCGGTTCGAGGCGTGCGACGGCGAAGGGGAGTCCGATCGTGCTGGCCAGTGAGCTTGCCCGGTCCGCATCCGCTGATGAAGCGGGGCGCAACCTGTGGTCGATGTGCATCAGCACGGGGCGGATGTCACGAACAGCCGCGCACCGGTGAAGGGCGATCGCCAGCGCCAGCGAATCCTTCCCCCCGGAAAAACCAACGCCGATCGCCGACCCGGCGGCCAGATTCAGCCGGTCGAGACGCTTGAGCATCCGCTGATCGAGACCAGCAATCCGGGAATGGGCCATGGATTGTCTTTCGGATTCATCTGCAGGTGGAGCGGTGCCGACGGGTGGAATCGAACCACCGGCCAAGGGCTTATGAGTCCCTTGCTCTGCCGCTGAGCTACGTCGGCTCATGTCTGAACCAGTGGCAAAGAGTAGCAATCCGCGCATGCGAGCGTCAAACCGGGAGCGGTCGCTTTTGTCGCCGATCCGACGTCAATTGGCCTGTGGGCAGACGAACTCGTCGAATGCGGAGGCGAGACTCTCCATGGTGCCACCCAGCTGAGCGAACGCGGCGGCCACGGTGTTGCGGGCTAGGACGAGCGCGGTCACTGGTCCTGTGCCGCCCGGTACCGGCGTGATCGCGCCAGCGTGTCCCAGTAGCGCGGCGTAGTCGGCATCGCCAACCACTTTCTCGTTGACGACATTGATGCCGAAATCGAGCACCGTTGCCCCAGGTCTGATATGCGACCGGTTGAGCCAGCGTGGCGCGCCGGTGGCCACGGCGATGATGTCGGCGCGCCGGGTATAGGACTCGAGATCGACCGTCCTGCTATGACAGATCGTCACGGTCGCGTCCCTGCCGAGGAGAAGCGCGGCGAGCGGCCGTCCGACGACATTGCTTCGTCCGACGACAACCGCGTGCGCTCCTTCGATCGGAATGCGGTAGTGATCGAGAAGGAGAATGCCGCCTTGTGGGGTGCTCGGCGCCAGGCAAGGCAGTCCCAGGTGAAGACGGCCGGCATTGGCTGGCGTAATGCCATCGACATCCTTCATCGGGTTGAGGAACTCGTTGACGACCTCTCTGGAGAGGTGAGGCGGCAACGGCATCAGCACCAGCACGCCGGTGACCGAAGCATCGTCACAGAGCTGTTTCAGCAGTTCCTGCAAATCAGCGTCGGTCGATCCATTGGGGAGGTCGACCGGCTCGTGCGCCAGTCCCACCCGGTCGAGCGTCTTGACGATCGACCGGCGGTAGGCGACGGCAGCCGGATTGTCCGACGCACTGACCGTCACCAGTTTCGGCAATGGCCCCCCACAGCTGATCAAATGGGCTGTGGCAGCACGGATTTCCTTCCGCAACGCCGAGGCCACCTCGCCGCCGCGCAAGAGCTGGGTTTCGCCGTCTCCTGAAGCCACAGGAGCCGAACGCGCGGATGCCGAATGTGCAACTGAAACCATGGTGCGGGTGCCTGCTGTCGAAATCTCGCCGGGGCGAGCCGTTCCCAGGTTGCAGTGTACGTCACACCTGAGCCTGCCAGAAGGTCACCAGAGCGGCAAGCGGGCCTGTCTGGCCATGCGGGAAGGGGACTTCCTGCCAGGGCCGAGGGTTGTTTCGACAGCATTCCGCCAGTACAAACGACACCGAATCATCAGCAGTGTTGTAATTCCGCGAGACAACGACAGGTCGGTGGGTAATGTGGATATCATCCCCTCGAAGCATTGACTCGGCAGGCACATGCTGGTAGGATGGTGTCACCGAGTCACTCGAAGCGTTGACTCGCTGGCGCAGTCGTTCTGTCTGTGTCTCTTAGTCACAGGTGCGGGGGTAGGCATGTCGGAATTCGGACAGCTCCTGAAGGCACTCCGTGAAAGGCGCGGTGTGTCACAAAGCAAGCTGGCGGAACGAGCTGATTTCGATCACAGCTACGTGAGCCGGCTGGAGGGCGGGGCGCGAATGCCCACTCGGGACGCCGTGGACAGGCTTGGCGGAGCTTTGGGTCTTGGCGAGAGTGAGCGGGACGCGCTGCTGGCGGCGGCAGGATTTCTGCCACGCGATGTTACGAATCTTCTTTCAAGTGAACCGGTCCTGGGTGAAGTTCTCGATCTGCTGAAGGACGAGGCTGTGCCGAGCGAGTACCGGGAGAATATGCGGCAGGTGCTGCATCTTCTGGCTCAGCAGGCCCGGTTTGCCATGCGAACGGCGCCGGCTGGCGGGAGCGTCAGCGAAGCCGCCTGATTCTCCCTTGAGACTCAGATTCGGCCCTGCTCGCCGGCTGCTGGCTCCCCGCCCCAAGCCGGAATGAGCGGGGCCGATTTGCGCCCCGAGGTCGAAGCAACGAGGTATCCTAACCAGACCAGTTGAAGAACCGCATCGACGAACCGCATTCGTCGCTGGAAAGCTCCTCTCCCGTGCCCGAGTTCGCTCACCTTCATCTCCACACCGAATTCTCCCTTCTCGATGGAATGGGCAGAATCGACGACTACGTCCGCCTCGCTCATGAGAAAAACATCAAACACCTGGCGTTGACCGATCATGGCGTCATGTACGGGGCCATGGACTGGCACGGCAAACTCACCGATGCCGGGTTGCATCCGATCATCGGCATGGAAGCCTATTTCGCCGACGGTCCGGCCGCGCCGCCTCCGCCCGACGCCGGTGAAGAGGAACGCAAAGCGCGCCGCAACTCGTTCCATCTCCTCCTGCTGGCCCAGAACACCACCGGCTACCGGAATCTGCTTCGTCTCGCGTCCAAAGCGAGCCTGGAAGGGTTCTATTACCGGCCGCGTATCGACCGGGAAATGCTGGCGCAGTTCTCGTCCGGGCTTATCGCCACATCGGCCTGTCTGGGTGGGCCGGTAGCCCGCAACTTCCTGAGAGAAAAGCCGGATGCCGCCCGGGATCACGCCGGTTCGCTGGCTGAGATATTCGGCCGGGACCGGTTCTTCATCGAATTGCAGGACCACGGGCTCAAAGAGCAGCGGGCCGTCAATCCGGAGCTGATCTCGCTGGCGAAGTCGTTCGACCTGCCCATGGTCGTGACCAACGACGTCCACTACTGCAACCAGCTCGATGCTCCCGCTCAGGAGATTCTGGTCTGCGTTCAGACCAACAAAACGCTCGACGATCCGACGCGGCTGAAGCAGGAGACCGACGAGCTCTATCTCAAGTCGCCTGAAGAGATGTGGGACCGCTTCAGCGAGATCCCGGAAGCGCTGACCAACACGATGCGCATCGCCGAGATGTGCGAGCTCGATCTCACCACCGGCGAGTATCAGCTGCCCGATTTCGCCGCCCCCGATGGTCTTTCCAATCATCAGTATCTGGAAAAACTCTGCCGCGACGGCGCGATCGCCTATTACGGCCACGACACCGGCGAGGTGGGCGAACGCCTGGCGTTCGAGCTGGGCGTCATCGGCCAGATGAAGCTGACGAACTACTTTCTCGTGGTCTGGGATTTCGTCCGGTTTGCCAAAGAGAATGGCATCCTCGTTGGTCCGGGCCGTGGTTCGGCGCTGGGGAGCATGGTCTCTTTTACCCTCGGCATCACCGCGCTCGATCCGTTGCGATATGGACTCCTTTTCGAGCGGTTTCTCAACCCCTCCCGCATTTCGATGCCAGATATCGACATCGACTTCGCCGACGATCGCCGCCAGGAGGTCATCAACTACGTTGTCCAAAAATACGGCGAAGATCGGGTGGCGCAGATCATCACATTTGGCACAATGGCCGCCAAGGGATCGGTGCGAGACGTCGGCAAGGCAATGGGGATGCCCCTGTCCGAGATCGATCGGGTGGCCAAACTGATCCCGAATACTCCCAAGATCAAGCTCGATGAAGCGATCGATGGCGTTCCGGAATTGAAAACGATCTACGAATCCGACCCCGGGTTGCGGAAGCTGATCGACACCGCAAAAACGGTCGAAGGCGTCGCCAGACACTCATCCACCCACGCCGCCGGCGTGGTGATTTCCCGGGGGCCGCTCATCGATACCGTGCCCCTGCAGCGTGCCGGTGGCAAGAGCGAAGGTGAAATCACGACCCAGTTTCCGATGGGTCAGCTGGAGAGCCTTGGACTCCTCAAGATCGACTTCCTCGGTCTCACCACCCTGACCATCATCGGCAAGGCCGTGGAGCTGGCGAAAGCCAAGGACCCCAACCTGACGGTCGAGAACATCCCGCTCGAAGACGACTACGCCTACTCGCTCCTGCGGCGCGGGGATACCCACGGCATCTTCCAACTGGAAGGTGGCATGACTACCCGAATGACCGTCGACGTCGCGCCCGAGCGGTTCGAGGACATCATCGCCCTCATGGCGTTGATCCGCCCGGGACCAATGGAAAACGCTCCGGAGTACATCGGCCGGAAGCACGGCAGGCTCGAGATCAGCTACATGCACCCCGATCTCGAGCCGATCCTGAAAGAGACCTACGGGATCGCGGTCTACCAGGAGCAGGTCATGCAGGTGGCCAACGCCATCGCCGGGTTCTCCCTGGCCGAAGGCGACGGTCTGCGCAAGGCAATGGGGAAGAAGAACAAGGAGTTCTTCGAGTCGTACCGGACGCCGTTCATCTCTGGAGCGGCAGAGCATGGCTTGAGCGACAAGCTGGCCAACGACATCTTCGACTTGCTGGGCAAGTTCGGGAACTACGGATTCAACAAATCGCACAGCGCCGGCTACGCCGTCATCAGCGCCCAAACCGCGTACATGAAGGCCAACTATCCCGTGGAGTTCATGGCCGCGTTCCTGTCGGCGAGCAGCGACAACTCCGAGCGGATCGTTCTCGATATCGCCGAGTGCCGCCGGCTGGGTATCCCCGTGCATGGCCCGAATGTCAGCCGTTCCCAGGTCGATTTCACGGTCGAGGTCGATGACGATGGAGTCGAGGGGATTCGGTTCGGGCTCGGTGCTGTCCGGAATGTGGGCAAAGGGGCTGCCGCGGCGATTGTCGAGTCGCGTGAAGCGCTCGACGATCAACGCTACAGCTCGCTGGATGAGTTCTGCGAAGCGGTCGACTGGACCCGCATTTCACGAAGAGTGGCGGAGTCGCTCGGACGGGCGGGCGCGCTCGATGAGTTCGGTCCGCGCCGGTCAGTGCTGAATCTCCTCGAACCTGCTATCGCCTCGGCGAATGAGCGAAGGAAGGCAGCTGCCCGTGGCCAGCTCGGATTCGACATGCAAATGCCGGTGGTTCCGACGCCGACCCAGATCACGCCCACGGCCGCGAACGGGTTCGTGGACGAGCTTCCGATGAAGCAACGTCTGGCCTGGGAACGGGAGCTGTTGGGCGTCTACATCAGCGAGCATCCCGTCGAGGAGGCATTGCGAAAAGCCGGAACCGCCGGGAGGGTGCAGATCGCCGAACTGCCCGACCGGGGTCACGATGCTCGGGTCAGACTCATCGCGCGGGTGAATGGCATGCGCCGGCTCGTGACCCGGACGGGCAAGTCGATGGGCGTCGCCGATCTCGAGGATCTGACCGGAACCATTGAGCTCGTGCTCTTCCCCGAGAAGTATCAGGAGTATGGGGAGATCGTCGAAGTCGACGAAATTCTCGATGTCTTCGCCAGATTCGAGCAGAAAGACGACCGCCGCCAGCTGATCTGCGAACAGGTGCTGACGGAGATCGAGAATCTGCAGAAGTCGGACAGGTTCCTCCATGTCCGGTTCCCCGATCTGCAGAAGGAGACCGATCTCGTCGATCTGATGCGTGGTGTTGACAGGGTGCTGAAGGGGCACGAGGGTGATGACCGTGTGGTGTTCCACCTGCGCATCGCCGGAGAAGAGCGGTTGCTGCGCAGCCGTTCGTTGCAAGTCGATGCCGATGACTATCTCATCCGGGCGTTGGAGCAAATCCTCGGCGCCGGTTCAGTGACCATCGATCCACCGGCTCTGGCGCTGGCCATGTCGGCCTGATCGCCGCTACTTGCCCGGGGTCACGCTGACGGGCAGGGGACTGCCTGGATCGCCCGGTAGCCGGCCGACGGTGGTTGTCTGTGCCGATTCGGGCGTGCTCGAAAGAAAAAAGATCAGATCGGCCGGCCGAGCCATCGATGCGGCTTTGCGGAACGCCGCCTGCTCGGTGGCGAATGGCAGAATGACTGGCGGCACCTCGTTCTTAGCCGCGCCGTCGCGAATTGGCGACCAGTCGTACCCATCGGCGACCCTCCCGGTGGCGACGAACAACGCGGAGCTGACCCGTCCCAGTAAGCGCCCCACTTCCGGCAGGTCCTCCACCGGCACACCATCGAGCTGGCCGACCACCGTTAGCAGGCGAGCCTGGCGAAAATCGCGCAACGCCCGGATGACCGGTCGCAGATACCAGGAGGGGGACGGTCGATCGATGATCGTCGGCACGCCACCGGTGTAGGTGAGGTTGAACGAGCCTGGCATCACTTTCGGGTCGCATCTGAACGTTCTCAGCACGGACGAGATAGCGGACGGACGCAGCCCGATCGCATATCCGATCGCCGCCGCCATGAGCGCATTCTGGATCTCGAATGAAGCCACGCCGCCAAGGGCGAACCCGACTTCGCTCTGATTGAGCAGGCGGGAGGGCGCTCGCCGGTCGCCGATGCAGAGAAATGCCGATTCGACCCATGCGCACGCGCCCCCGGCGGTCCAGTGCGTTTCCATGGCCGGAGAATCGATTCCCTGACCGACGAAAAGTGTGGCCGGTTCGCGACCCTCCGCCAGATCGGTGACGAGGAAGTCCTCGCCATTGAGCACCAGGGTGCCGGTCGTGGGGAGTGCTTTGAGCAGCACCGGAAGCGACCGCATCGCCAGGCGAGCATCGCCATAGATCAGGCATTCATCCCGGTTGGCGCAGATGTTGGTGATCGCCAGCGTGGCGATGTTCATCTCGGGTGGAAGCGTGCTAGCCGTTGGCCAGTCGACCTCCCAGAGCGCCACGTCGAGCTCTCCCGACCGGAGCATCGATTCGACCCGCTGCCACGGTTCGATTTCGCCTTCCTGCGCGACACCTTGAATGACCACACCATCTGGAGATCGAGTGGCGATTCGCCGGTTTTCGCCGAGCATCTCGCCAATCAGGTGCATGACGGTCGATTTACCTCGCGAGCCGGCGATCAGAATGATCGGCAACACGCCGCGAGCCAGCGCCGAGTCCCGCCACTCCGCAAAGGACTCGGCGCGCGTCGCCAGTCCTGTGAGCGGAGGGGACTCCCGGTGTTCAACTTTGCTTGTCATAGCTCTTCGTTGCCGCTGCGAACGCAGCGATTTCGGGAATCAGCGCCCGAAGCGCGCGACCTCGATGGCTCATGTCGTCCTTTTCACCGGGCGAGAGTTCGGCAAATGATCGCCCATCCGGTATCGCGAAAACCGGGTCGTAGCCAAATCCATTGGAGCCCCGTTTTTCGAATCCAATTATTCCTTCGATTGACCCGTGTTTGACCAGTGTCGCACCGTTTGGAGCGGCGAGCACGATGGCGCAACGGAATCTCGCTGTCCGGTTGGACGCTGGAACATCGAGCAAGGCCGCCAGCAATTTCGCGGTGTTTCGATTGTCGGATGGCGGCTCGCCGGCATACCGGGCCGAATAGACGCCGGGTGCGCCGTCGAGCGCGTCGACCTCCAGTCCTGAATCGTCACCAATGGCCAGATGTCCCGTTTCCCGGGCGGCGTACTGGGCCTTGATCTGCGCATTCTCTTCAAATGTGAGCCCAGTTTCAGGGGGAAGCTCGATTCCGAAGTCCCCGATCGTGCTCACCTCGAATCCCGCAGGAAGGATGCGCGCCAGCTCCTTCAGCTTGCCGGGGTTGTTGGAGGCAAGAACGATCGTCGTGCTCATGACCCGGCGCCGCTCACTGGAGCGAATGCGGCGACATCCGCGAATCCGAAGACACGCGCGGCATTGGCTGTCGTCGTTTGCGCGATGGATGCGACGGTCGTCTGTCGCACGTTTGCCAGGTGCCCGGCGATCAACGGAATCGATTCGGGCGTGTTTCGTTTCTCGGACCAGTTGGATGGCGACAGGTAGGGCGAGTCTGTTTCGAGCAACAGCTGGTCGTCGGGAACGCTTCGCAATATCTCCTGGAGACCGCGGGCACTGCGCCGCGTCATCAGACCACCCGCGCCGATCATCCAGCCTCGCTCGATGATCCAGGCCGCCAATTCCGCCGATCCATCGAAACTGTGGAAAACGCACATCGGCTGGTCGGTCTGCGGCAGCGAAGCGCGAATGTCCGCTTCGACATCTCCTCGCATGTGGATGATCACCGGGAGCCCGGCTGACCGGGCGATGGAGAGCTGGCTGCGAAATGCGGTCAGTTGAACGTCGCGAGGCTCCGCATTCCAGTAGTAGTCGAGACCGCTTTCGCCAACTGCTGAAGGGCGCCAGGCGTCGACCAGCCGCTCCAGCTCATCACCGCAGCGCGAACTCCATTCGCCGGCGCTGTTCGGATGGATGCCCAGCGTGAATGACACGCCCGGATTCGCACCCGCAAGATGCCTGGCGGCCTCCCACATCCGTTGACTGAATCCGACGTTGACGATGTGCCGCACGCCCAGCGCCGACGCTCTGGCGATGACCGCGCCGGCGTCTGCGGCGAATTGCTCGTCGCTGAGATGGGCATGGGTGTCGACGAAGGTCGGTTTTCGTTCGATTTCGCTCATTTCACCGTAACGCTCTTGGCCAGATTTCTCGGTTTGTCCGGATCGTTGCCGCGAATCAATGCCGAGTGATATCCCAGCATCTGTGCGGGCAGCGCCTGCACCAATGGAGCGGCGTCGCCGACATCCGGCACCTCGACGAAGACATCGAAGGCGGGATCATTCCGGCTGCCGATGCCAACAATAAACCCTCTGCGGGCTTTGAGTTCCATTGCACCGGAAATAATATCCCGGCGCGATTCGTCTTCGGGCGCATAGACGATGCAGGGTGTGCCCGGCTCGACAAGCGCGATCACGCCATGCTTGAGCTCACCCCCGGCAAACCCTTCTGCATGGATATACGACACCTCTTTGATTTTGAGTGCAGCTTCCAGGGCAGTGGGGTAGGAAAGTCCCCGTCCGATGATGAACATGCTGGTGGCGGCGCGGGTCATTTCCGCGATCGCCTGGATCCGTCCGATCCACGCCCGCGTCAACAAACTCCGAAGCGCGCTGGCGGCGTCGAGGACGAGTTTCCGGCCCAGATCGGGTTGTCCGGCGACCTCGTGCGCCAGCATGATCAGCGTGGCAACCTTCGCCGTGTAGGCCTTGGTCGAGAGCACGCACTGTTCCGGTCCGGCGCGGAGCGGGATGCACAGATCGACCATGCGATCGAGCGTCGATTGTTCGGCGTTGAGAATCGCTCCGAGTCTGGCGCCCCGTGCCCGGGCCGCGAGCATGGCTTCGATGATGTCGGCTGTTTCGCCACTCTGTGACAGAGCAATCACCAGACTGCGGTTGGTCAGGAAGTGCTCGTGGTACTTGAACTCCGATCCGACCACGAAGTTGACGTGCCGTTTGGCGATGCGGCTGAAGAGATAGGAACCGGTCAGAGCGGCGTATGACGCCGTGCCGCATCCGACGAGAAATGTTCCGTACGACTCCTGGATGGCGTGGGCCATCGCGCTGATTTCGCCGTTTGCCGTCCGGGCCAGACGTTCGAGAACGTCGGGCTGCTCGGCCATCTCTTTCGACATGAAATCGGGATGACCGGCCAAGCCGGTGTCGAAGGAGCGGTCGGGCAGTTTCCGCCACGTTGGTGCGATCTCGCGCATCGAGGCAAGGTCCCAGAGCCGTACCGAACCGCCATGGATCTCCGCAACCTGCCCGTCCTCCAGATGGTGGATGAGTTCGGCTTTGCCGTGCAGCGCGATGGCGTCTGACGCGATCGTGCTCCCGTCCGGACCGGCGCCGAGCACGAGGGGGGAAACGTTTTTCGCCGCGAACATGGTTCGGGTTTCATTGTCGATTGCGATGATGGCGCTCAATCCCTGGAGCCGGTCGATCACCTGACCAAAGGTGGCTGGTGAGATCCGGCCCTCCTGTTTGCTTCGCTCTTCGAGAAGATGAGCGATGACCTCGCTGTCCGTTTCCGAACGAAAGTGATGACCCTGGAGCTCGAGCTCAGCTCTCAGCGAACGGAAGTTCTCTACGATGCCGTTGTGGATGACGGCGAACCTTCCCGTGCAGTCGAGGTGAGGATGAGCGTTGGCATCGGTCACGCCGCCGTGCGTCGCCCAGCGGGTGTGCCCAAATCCGATCCCGGAGGTGGGCAGGGAGAGCGTTGCATCCCCAATCTTGCCCGCCGACTTACGCACTTCGAGATGACCGTTGACCCCCAGCGCCACGCCCCAGGAGTCGTATCCCCGGTACTCGAGTGTCTTCAGCGCGCAGAGAATATCACTCGCCAGATTGGTCGGTTCCCCGACATATCCATAGATTCCACACATTTCTGCTTATCCCTGTGCAGGCTCAGGTTCAAGCGGGCGCTCACCAGCTACGGAGTCGCGGGTTCGCTTGCGCCAGTGACCATTGCGATTGTTCAGGGGACTGCAGACCGCAAATCGCGGAGCCGGCACGTTGAGCGGCTTCTGTCAGACCGTTGCCGGTCTGGTTTGTACCTGCTCATCACGACTGTGCCTGCCGGGAAGCCATCCGCCGAATCGTTCGATCGGCTTCCACCTCGTCAACCTGTCGACCTCGAGACAGGTCCTGGCGCTACTGGAATTCCAAACGGCCCATGTGCCGGTCAGGCAATCCCGAACTGAGTGTACGTTCACAACGAGTAATTCACCAGCCGATCAGCCTATACTTCCGAGGACGTTCGTCCGGATTGTCATTCGCTTTTTCGGGAGAAACAGACGTGATCGGCCGCTACACCAGGCCGGAGATGGGTCGGGTCTGGAGCGACGAGTCCAAGATCGACTGCTGGCTCCGCGTGGAGATCGCAGTTTGCCAGTCATGGCACAAACGGGATCGAATCCCGGACTGGGCGATCGAGCAAATCCGAACCGCTTCCTGCGATCTCGAACGGATGCGCGAGATCGAGCGGGAAACCGACCACGACCTCATCTCTTTCCTTCGAGCAACCGGAGAATCGATCGGCGATGCCGCCAGATTTGTGCATCTCGGGCTGACCAGCTCCGATGTCGTCGATACCGGATTGGCCATGCAGGCGGTCGAAGCCTGCCGGATGATCGATGCCGAGCTCGCAGCGCTCACGGATGCCGTTTGGGCCCTGGCGCTCGCGCATAAGCACACCGTCACAATCGGCCGAACCCATGGCATCCACGCTGAACCGACGACCTTTGGGCTGAAAGCGCTCGTCTGGTACGACGAGCTACGCCGGCACCGGCGCCGGCTCGCGCTGGCGCTGGAAGACATCGCAGTGGGTCAGATCTCGGGCGCTGTCGGCACCCACGCCCACGTGCCACCCGAAATCGAAGAAGAGGTCTGCGAAGCGCTCGGTCTGAAACCGGATCTGGCGTCGACCCAGGTCATTCAGCGCGACAGGCACGCGTTTTTGATCAGTGTTCTGGCCGGAATCGGCGCCACGATCGAAAAGATCGCGACGGAAATCCGCCACCTGCAGCGCACCGAAGTCCGGGAAGTGCAGGAGCCCTTCGGGCAGGGGAACCAGGGGTCCTCGGCGATGCCCCACAAGCGCAACCCGCACGAATCCGAACGACTGTCCGGTCTTGCCCGCCTTCTGCGCGGTTACATGGTCACGGCTTACGAGAACATCGCGCTCTGGCACGAACGGGACATCAGCCACAGCAGCACGGAACGGCTGATCTTTCCCGATGCATTCATCCTGGTCGACTATTCCCTCCATCTGCTGACAGAGATCATCACCGATTTGAAGGTCTTCCCCGACCGGATGCGCTACAACCTCGAACTGACGGGCGGACTGATCTATTCGCAAAAGGTGCTTCTGGCGCTCGTCGACGCCGGCGTCGACCGGCAGGCCGCCTACAAAATCGTGCAGCGGAATGCGCTGGCCGCCTGGGACGATCCCACGATTGCGTTCGCCGACCGGCTCAAGGCGGATAGCGAGGTCACTGGCGCGATCGATAGCGCCGGTATCGACGCCCTGATGCGCGCGGAGGACCAGCTGATTCACGTCGATGGCTTGTTCGACCGGATCGTCGCCGATGTCAAAAGGGAATCTGGCGATGCCCAGCTGGCGAGCGTGGCACTGTGATCGATCAGCAGGCGTTGACGCAGCTTTCCCTGCAGGGCTATCCCCGGTTCCACAGCGGCAAGGTTCGCGACACCTTCGATCTGGATGACCGATTGCTGATCGTGGCGTCCGACCGTATCTCCGCATTCGACGTGATCATGCCCAACGGCATACCGGGCAAGGGCGCCGCACTGACGAAACTCTCGATCTTCTGGTTCGCTCAGACCAGCGGCATTGTGGCCAATCACTTCATCTCCGACGATCTGACGACGCTGCCCCAGCTTTCCGAGAGCGAACGCGCTGAGCTTGCGGGCCGGGCGATGATCGTGCGGAAAGCGGAGCGGATCGATTTCGAGTGCGTTGTGCGCGGCTACATCTCCGGCTCAGCCTGGAAGGAATACCAATCCGAGGGATCGGTCGCGTTCGTGCCAATGCCCGGCGGATTGCGGGAGTCGGACCGTTTGGCGGAGCCGATCTTTACTCCGGCGGTAAAAAACGATCTCGGTCATGATGAGAACATCTCGGTGAGCGAGCTTCGCGACCGGATCGGCGCCGAGCAGACTGGCGAGCTGGAACGATTGAGCATCGCGCTCTACACATCGGCTGCGGCACATGCCGCTGAACGGGGCATCATCATCGCCGACACCAAATTCGAGTTCGGTTTTGCGGATGATGATTTGATCGTCATCGACGAGATGCTCACGCCGGACAGCTCCCGTTTCTGGGAGGCAGACGCCTGGGAACCAGGCGGACCGCAGGAGAGCTTCGACAAACAGTTCCTCAGGGATTGGCTCCTCGCGTCGGGCTGGGATCGGGAGCCACCGGCTCCGGCGCTGCCCGAGGAGATCATTTCTGGAACCCGGCAACGCTATGAAGAAGCGGTGGCTCGCCTCACCGGACCTCCGGTTGCGCGCCACGTCGATCGCTCTCGAGAAAGGGCAGGAGTCTGATGTCGAACGCATGGGTGGCGGAAGTCGTCGTCATGCCCAAAGCGGGGGTCAACGACCCGCAGGGAGAAGCCATCCTCGGTGGTCTTCATGACCTGGGGTACCGGGCGGTGAGCCGCGTTCGGGCCGGGAAGCAGTTCCGCGTCGAGATCGACGCCGAGAATGAAGCGGCAGCGAGGAACGCGATCGCCGAAATGAGTGACCGGGTCCTGGCCAATCCGGTGATCGAGGTCTACGAAATCGAGAGTCTCACACCGTTGACCGGAGCGGGAGCCGAGCGATGAGTCAGCAGGTCGGCGTCGTCACATTTCCCGGCAGCAATGGCGACCACGACGCCTGGAACGCGTTCGCCAACGACCTTGGCGTACCGACTCGCATGGTCGACTACCGCGAAACCGATCTCGATGGCATTGCAGTTGTGGTCGTGCCGGGCGGGTTTTCCTATGGCGACTATCTTCGCTGCGGCGCTATCGCCCGTTTTGCGCCAGTGATGAACGCGGTGCGCGAGTTCGCCCAGAGAGGCGGTCCCGTTCTCGGCATCTGCAACGGGTTCCAGGTGCTCACCGAGGCTCATCTCCTGCCGGGAGCGTTGCTGCGCAACGAGTCGCTCCGCTTTCATTGCGACTGGATCCACGTCAAGGTGGAGAACAGGTCGTTCTGGACCTCCGACGTGGAGGTGGGCGACATCCTCCGGTTGCCGATCGCTCATGGCGACGGATCCTATTTCGCTGACGACGAAACGATCGCCAGACTCGAATCGAATGGCCAGGTCATCTTTCGCTACTGCGATGCCAATGGCGCGGTTCTCGACAACGCCAACCCCAATGGGTCACGGCGGGCAATCGCCGGCATCGCTAACGAGGGGCGCAATGTGGTCGGTCTGATGCCGCATCCGGAACGAGCGACTGATCCGCTGGTCGGAGGCGCCGATGGCCGCAGGATCGTGACAGCCGCACTCAGTGCGCTGCAGGTGGCGGTGTAGCAATGCCGGAAGCCGTGGTCAACTCGATTGCCCCGGGAGCATGGCGTGAAGTCGCCCTGAGCGACGACGAGTACGCCCTGATTCTCGAGTTGCTCGGTCGTGAGCCGACGCCCGTCGAGCTGGGTATGTTCGGCTCGATGTGGAGTGAGCATTGCGGGTACAAACACACCCGCCCGCTCTTTCCCCGTTTGCCGACCGACGGTCCGCAGGTTCTTCAGGGACCGGGCGAGAATGCCGGCGCGGTGAGCATCGGCAATGGTCTGGCCGTCGTCTTCAAGGTCGAGTCCCACAATCATCCCAGCGCCGTCGAACCCTATGAGGGAGCCGCGACTGGCGTGGGCGGCATCGTGCGCGACATCTTCACCATGGGCGCCCGTCCCATTGCCCTGCTCAACTCCCTTCGGTTCGGCAAACTCGACGACCAGCGCAATCGCTATCTCTTCGACAACGTCGTTGGCGGAATCGGCGGATATGGCAACTGTCTCGGCATTCCCACCGTGGGGGGCGAAGTCTTCTTCGATGATTCCTATTCGGGCAACCCGCTGGTCAACGCGATGTGCATCGGTATCGTCACGGAGGATGGCATCGTCCGGGCCAAAGCGAGCGGCGTTGGCAACCTGATCATGCTCATCGGGGCCGATACCGGCAGGGACGGTCTGCACGGCGCGACATTCGCGTCGGTCGACGACCCGGAAGCCTCGCATCGGGGTGTGATCCAGGTAGGCAACCCCTTTCTCGAGAAACTCCTGCTGGAAGCGTCGCTCGAACTGCTCACCTCCGGAGCTGTCGTGGCGATGCAGGATCTCGGCGCTGCCGGTCTGACCAGCTCGACGATCGAATGCGCGAGCCGGGGTGGCGTGGGGGCGGAAATCGACGTCGCACTCGTCCCTCGCCGTGAAGAAGGAATGACGGCTTACGAGGTCATGCTGAGTGAGAGCCAGGAGCGAATGCTCCTGGTGGTCGAACCGCATGGTTTCGAACAGGTCGACGCCATCGTGCGCAAGTGGTCGCTTCACTCGTCGGTGATCGGCAGGATCACGGACGACGGCATGGTCCGCGTCATGGATGGGGATGTCGTCACCGCTGACGTGCCGGCCGAGTTCTTCACCGACAAATGCCCCACCTATGTTCGCCCCGCTGCCGAGGCGCCTCACGTCGTTGCGGCCAGGGAGACCGACACCTCCGCCTTTTCCGACCTGAAACCGGGTCAGGCGCCGGCTGTGCTCCTCGAGCTCCTCTCCTCGCCGAACATCTGCAGCCGGAAACCGGTCTATGAACGCTACGACCATACGATTCTGACCAACACGGTCGTGGCGCCGGGGCAAGCGGATGCGGCGGTGTTGCGTATCAAGGGTCAGCAGTCGGGAATCGCGACAGCGATCGATTGCAATTCCCGGTATTGCTATCTCGATCCGCACCTTGGGGCGATGCACGCGGTTGCCGAAGCCTGCCGCAATGTCTCCTGCACCGGGGGGCGTCCGCTGGCGATCACCAACTGCCTCAACTTCGGCAATCCGGAGCGGCCAGCCGGTTACTTCCAGCTCGACAATGCGGTTCAGGGGATCGCCGACGCCTGCCGGGCGCTCGATGTACCGGTGATCAGCGGCAATGTCAGTCTCTACAACGAAACCGCGAACTCTCCCGTTTTTCCCACGCCGACCATCGGCGCCGTCGGGTTGCTCGATGATGTCTGCCGCCACGCCACGATGGTCTGGAAGCCGGGCCAGTCGATCGTTCTCCTCGGAGCGTGGTCGCCAGTGCTGGGTGGCAGCGAGTTTCTCAGCTACTGGCATGACGCCGTTGCCGGTCAGCCGCCATCCCTCGATCTGGAAGGAGAGCTGAGGGTGCAGGAGTTGGTCCGCGATCTGATTGGCGCTGGTGTCGTGCGGACCGCGCACGATGTCGCGCTCGGCGGTATTGCCGTGGCTCTGGCCAAGATGGCGATCGTGTCCGGTGTCGGGGCGAATGTCCAGCTGCCTCGCACGGTCGAGCGCGTCGACGCCCAGTGGTTCGGGGAAGCCGCGTCGGCCATCATCGTGGCTGTCGAAGCTGGAGATGAAGAGCGTGTGCGGGCAAACGCTGCCGAAGCGGGCGTTCCCTTCCTGCGACTGGGCGAAACCGGGGATTCGGGTCTGACGATCAACGGCGGCAAGGCGATCCCGCTCAGCGCGCTCTCTGTGGCACATGAACATGGTTTCGCCTGAGTCTCTGAGTCAATGGGTTGTGCCGACCGTGTAAGATTGGAACTGATGGATAGCGACGTTTTTTCTCTCGATTTCCAGGCGGATGACAAACCGCACGAAGAGTGCGGCGTCTTCGGAATCTACGCACCTGGGGAGGATGTCGCGCGCATCACCTTCTTCGGTCTCTACGCGCTTCAGCACCGGGGCCAGGAAAGCGCGGGAATCGCAACCTCCGACGGACAGCGGCTCTTCCGCCGCACCCATCTCGGACTCGTTTCGCAGGCATTCAACGAAGCGGACCTGAGCGCATTGCCGGGTATCGCGGCGATTGGCCACACCCGCTATTCGACGACGGGACAGAGCAACGAGCGGAATGCCGGACCGATGCTAACTGTCGGCCCGCAAGGTCCGGTTGCCGTGGCCCACAATGGCAACATCGTCAACGCCTACGCGATCAAAGAGAATCTCGAAGCGGGCGGTGAGACCTTCGAAACATCAACCGACAGCGAGGTGCTGACCCGCCTGATCGCGCTCAGTCCGGGTTCGACCATGATCGAGAAGATCAGGGTGGCGATGCCGGCGCTGGTCGGCGCCTACAGCCTGGCGGTGCTGACGCCGGATGCGATCTACGCGGTCCGCGATCCGAAAGGGGTTCGGCCGCTCTGTATTGGCCGGCTGGGCGATCACTGGATCGTGGCCTCCGAGAGCTGTGCACTGACCACGGTTGGCGCCCAGTTCATCCGCGAAATCGAGCCGGGCGAGATCATCCAGATCGATATGGACGGGCTGCACTCGTTCCCCCCTGCCCAGAGCGATCGCCACGCCACCTGTCTCTTCGAGCTGATCTATTTCTCCCGGCCGGACAGCGTCATCCTCAATCAGCGCCTCTATCTGGTCCGTAAGCGAATGGGCGAGGTGCTGGCGCGCGAGCATCCGGTGGACGCTGATGTCGTCGTCGGATTGCCCGACTCGGCTACGCCGGCGGCCATCGGCTTTGCCCAGGCATCCGGGATCCCATATAGCGAGGGTTTGATCAAGAATCGCTATATCGGCCGCACCTTCATTCAACCCGATCAGCGGCTCCGGGAGGTCGGGGTATCGCTCAAGTTCAACGCGCTTCCGGAAGTTCTGGAAAACAAGCGAGTGGTGCTGGTCGATGACACGATCGTTCGGGGGACGACCAGCCGGCCGATCGTCCAGTTGTTGCGCAACGCCGGAGCGCGAGAGGTGCACATGCGCGTTCACGCGCCGCCGATGATGCACCCCTGCTACCTGGGGGTGGATCTGGCCCGGCGGGAGGAGTTGATCGCGGCGCGGATGACCGTCGAGGAAATCGGCGAGCATATCGGCGTCGACTCGATCGGCTATCTCTCGCTCGATGGATTGCTCGATGCCATCAACGCACCGGGCGCCGGATTCTGCACCGGCTGCCTCACCGGCAACTATCCCGTGCCGGTCCAGCTGGAAATGGACATGCACAAGCTGGTGCTGGAACGAGAACCGGTTGCCACGTGATCGGGCAATCAATCAGATAGCGGCGACCCGGAAGGTCCGGGTCTTTGTCTTGTGAGATGTCAGGGAGCCAGGCATGGGTGAAGGGGAGAACCAGGACGGGGTGAGGCAGACGCCTCTGTATGACCGCCACGTCGCGCTTGGGGCCAAGATGATCCCCTTCGCCGGTTGGATGATGCCGGTCCAGTACGCGGGCATCATCGCCGAGCACCGTACCGTGCGCACCGAGGCCGGACTCTTCGATCTCGGGCACATGGGGCAGGTATCGGTGACCGGTCCCGACGCATTGCCATTCCTCCAGTATGTGGCTACGAATGATGTGTCAAAACTCGAACCGGGCGCCGCGCAGTACGCCATGCTGACCAACGAGCAGGGTGGTGTGGTCGACGACATCATCATCTATCGCGAACCCTCGTCGGACGGCTACATGGTCGTCGTCAATGCCTCGAACAAGGACAAGGACGTCGCCTGGATGCAGGAGTGGGCCGCCAGGCGGAACGATCTCCAGGTGAGCGTCGAGGACATCAGCGACCGCCTCGGCATGGTGGCCATCCAGGGTCCGAAGTCGGACGACATTCTGGCCACACTCACCAGTGCAGATCTGGCCGGCCTGCCTGGGTTCCATTTGCTGGAAACCGAGGTGGCTGGGATCCCGGTCAAGCTGGCCCGCACCGGCTACACCGGTGAGGATGGTTTCGAGATCTATCCGGCCATCGAACGAAGTGGCGAGCTCTGGGATGCGTTGATGGCAGCGGGTGCCGGTGCAGGGTTGCAGCCGATCGGACTTGGCGCTCGCGACACCCTGCGGCTCGAAGCCCGCATGCCGCTCTATGGCAACGAGCTGGGCGACGACATTTCCCCGCTCGAGGCCGGATTGGGTTGGGCGGTGGCGCTGGACAAGGGCGAATTCATCGGCTCTGGTCCGATCGTTGCACAGAAAGCGGCGGGCGTGCCGCGCAAGACGGTCGGCTTCCGCATGACCGAACGGTCCGGTGCACCGCGGTCTCATTGTCCGGTGCAGGTCGATGGCGTCGAGGTCGGATTTGTGACCAGCGGCGCGATGTCTCCCACCCTGGGAGAAAATATCGGCCTGGCTCTAGTAGAATCTTCCGCCGCGGGAGTGGGGAAACCACTCGAGATCGTCATTCGCGACAAGCCGTACAAGGCGGAACAGATCAAGCTGCCCTTTTACCGGCGATCAGAGGCCAGATAGCTGGAAGAATCGAAAGGACGAGACAACAATGGCTGTACCAGCCGATCTGAAATTCACCAAGTCCCACGAATGGGTGCGCGTCGACGGTGACACGGCAACCGTGGGGCTGGCCGATTTCGCCCAGTCGGAGCTTGGGGATATCACCTACCTGGAACTGCCCGAAGTAGGGGACTCGATCACGGCCAAAGACCCTCTGGGAGTTGTCGAGTCGGTCAAAGCCGCATCGGATATCTACGCGCCGGTTTCGGGCGAAGTGGTCGAGCGCAACGAAGCAGCCATCGACAAACCAGAGCTCGTCAACCAGGACCCGTTCGGCGATGCCTGGCTGATCAAAGTCCGGCTCAGCGACACGGCTCAGCTGGACGATCTGCTCGACACCGACGCCTACAACGCGCTGCTGGATTCCAACGCCTGACACGACAGGACCGCTGGAGGGTCCGCGCTCACATGACATTCAATCCGCACACGGACGCAGAACGCAAAGCGATGCTGGAGACGATCGGCGTCTCGGGTGTTGCAGAACTGATCGAAGCGATTCCTGAGTCGATTCGCTTTCCCACGCTCGACCTGCCCCCCAGGCTGACCGAGCTGGAAGCCGAGCTGCACATGGCGTCGCTGGCGGCGAAGAACGACATCGTCGCCGCGAACCAGAACTTCCTGGGCGCCGGTTCGTACCGCCACTACAGCCCGGCGACGGTCGGCCAGCTGTTGCTGCGCGGCGAGATCTTCACCGCCTATACGCCATATCAGCCGGAGGTTTCCCAGGGCACTCTGCAGATCATCTATGAGTTTCAGTCGCTGGTGGCCGAGCTCATGCAGATGGAGATCGCCAACGCCTCGATGTACGACGGTGCGACCGCGCTTGCCGAAGCGGCGTTGATGGCGCGTTCGGCGGCCAAGGGACGCAAGCGGGTGGTCGTTTCGGGCACGGTGCATCCGAACTACCGTGAGGTGATGGCCACCTACTGCTCGGGCGTTGA
Organism: Thermomicrobiales bacterium; assembly: GCA_019637585.1. Classification (GTDB taxonomy): domain Bacteria; phylum Chloroflexota; class Chloroflexia; order Thermomicrobiales; family UBA6265; genus JAHBVL01. The sequence continues at coordinate 198,097 of JAHBVL010000002.1, forward strand.
TATCGACCTCGATTTCCTGCCGGTTGCGACATCGGGGTTCGCCACGACATCACCGGATATCGCGGCGGCAATCGACGACCAGACAGCAGCGGTCATCGTGCAGTACCCCAACTTCTTCGGCACGATCGAGGATCTGGCAGCGATTTCGCATGTTGTTCACGAGCATGGCGCTGCGCTCGTCGTCGCCACGTATCCGATTCCTCTGGCATTGCTGAAGCCGCCCGGTGCGTTTGGGGCCGATATTGCCACTGCGGAGGGACAGTCCCTCGGCGTCGCGCAAAGTTATGGCGGTCCCTATGTCGGTCTTCTGGCGGCGAAACAGAGCTATGTCCGCCTGATGCCCGGCCGCCTGGCCGGCATGACCACCGACAGCGAAGGCAAGCGCGGCTATGTGTTGACGCTGCAAACGCGGGAACAGCACATCAGGCGTGAAAAAGCGACCAGCAACATCTGCACCAATCAGGGGTTGATGGCTACGGCGGCCACGATCTACATGTCGCTGCTGGGAACCGAGGGGCTCCGCGAAGTCAGCCGGAGGTCCCATGCCAACGCTCATTATCTGGCCGATGGGCTCGGCCAGTTGAGCGGCGTGTCGGTTGCCAATGCCGGGGAGTTCTTCAACGAGTTCGTCGTCGAGCTGCCAATAGCCGCCGATCGCGCCAATAGCGCCCTTGCGGAGGCGGGTTTCCAGGGAGGACTCAGCCTGTCATATGCGGATGAGTCGCTGGGAAATCACATGCTTCTGGCGACGACCGAAATGAACGACCGCGACGGTATCGATCGTTTCGTGCAGACAGTTGGGAAGATAATTCGGTAAAGTAGCGCGATTCCGCTATAATCCGGTGCGCGCCGGCGATAGCTCGCCGGCGCTTCGGTATGTGTTGTTCTAGAGGGGAAACGCGAATCCAGTCGCGCTCGACTGAGCCTGGATCGCGTGCGCGGGGTGTTCCGTGACCAAGCCAATCGTCGCGATCGTCGGACGGCCCAACGTGGGGAAGTCGACGCTGTTCAACCGGCTCGTCGGGGAGCGGCAGGCGATTGTCGAAGACGAACCAGGCACCACGCGTGACCGTGTTTACGGAACGTCGGACTGGCGGGGCATCGACTTCACCATCGTCGACACCGGAGGATTGCAGGATGAGTCGGAGATCTCCGGTTCGTCCCATACCGAGATCGCCAGACGCACTCGCGAACAGGCCCGCAGCGCCATCGACGAAGCGGATGTTGTGGTTTTCCTCGTCGATACCAAATCTGGTCTGACCGCCGGCGACTACGATGTCGCCGATCTCCTGCGACGCACAGACAAACCGACGATTCTGGTGGCCAACAAAGCCGACAATCTCTCTCGCCGCGACGATGTGGTCGAGTTCTTCTCCCTTGGTCTGGGGGACCCGGTGGCGATTTCGTCGATCCATGGCACCGGCACCGGTGACTTGCTCGACCTGATCGTCGAAGCGTTGCCTGAAGCGGAAGAGATCGAGGAAACCGAGGGACCCAAGATCGCGATTGTGGGGCGCCCGAATGTCGGCAAGAGCCGTCTCCTCAATGCGCTGCTCGGAGAAGAGCGGGCTATCGTCAGCGACGTACCCGGCACCACCCGCGACAGTCTGGACACCGTGGTGATGTGGGGAGGACAGCCGGTCACCCTCATCGACACGGCCGGCATTCGTCGCCGGGGCCGGGTGGAAACCGGTATCGAGCAATTCAGCGTGCTGCGTTCGATGCGGGCGATCGATCGCTCGGATGTTGTTCTCATGGTGATCGACGCCACTGAACCCTTCACCGCCCAGGACATGCACATCGCGGGCTACGTCGAGGACCAGAAGAAGGGCATCGTCGTCGTTCTGAACAAGTGGGACCTGATCGACAAAGGTCCCACGACGATGGAAGAGTTCCGGGAAGAATCGCGGGATGCTCTCGCCTTCATGCCATACGCGCCGCTCGTTTTCATTTCCGCCAAATATGGGCAGCGCGTCGATCAGGTGATGGCGACCGCGCTCGATGTCGTCACCGAGCGGGAGAGGCATGTTTCCACGGCGCAGCTGAACAAAATGCTGAGAGAGGCGGTGGCCGCTCATCCGCCGCCGAGCAAGCATGGCAAGTACATCAAGTTCTACTACGCCACCCAGGCCGACGTGGCGCCGCCCACATTTATCTTCTTTTGCAACGAGCCGAAGATGATTCACTTTTCCTACCGGCGATACCTGGAGAATCAGCTGCGGCAGGAGTTCGGCTTCATCGGCTCTCCCGTCCGCATCAGCTTCCGGGGCAGATCCGAAGACGTCTAGAGCCCGGATTGTTCAGTAGGGCCCGCTCCGTGTTTGTCTGTAGATGCAGACCCCCGTGTCTGCTGATGCTCGCCGGGCGGCTGCCTTCGATGCGTACGTACGCAATGAGCAGAACGCTGACTACCTCGCTGCAAGAAGGAGCGACGCGTCCCTGAGAAAGCAGACACGGGGTCTGCGGCTACATGGTGATGAGATCGCTGTCAAAGGCGATGTTTCATCCAGGGCCACGTAGTCGTAACGGTGGCGCCCTGTGCCGACCGGTGGCTAGGTAGTCCTGGGGCGGTGCCCTGTGTCCACCGGTGGTTAGGTGATCGTAGCGGTGGCGCCTTGTGCCCACCGGTGGCGGCGCGGAACGCAGCGAAGCGGAGTGGAGCAGAGCCACAACCCTCCGTCGATCCAGAGCCACACCCCTTCGCCGATCACCCCGAATAGCCGTTGGGATGGCGCTCATGCCAATCCCACGCCGAGCTGATGATCGAATCGAGATCCGACTGTCGCGGACTCCAACGCAACACATTCCTCGCCCGGCTGATATCCGCCACAAGCACCGGTGGATCACCCGCTCGCGGCGGACCGTCGACCGCTGGCACCGCATGACCGGTGATCCGCTCGATCGCGTCGATGATCTGCGCCACGCTGACCCCTTCACCGGCGCCGAGGTTGAACACCTCTCCCGATTGTTCCAGCGAGGTCAAAGCCATCATGTGCGCTCGGGCCAGATCGACGACATGGACATAATCACGAATCGCGGTGCCATCCGGCGTGGCGTAGGAGCGGCCAAAGAGGGTGAGCGGTTCCCGCCGGCCCATGGCCGCGAAAATCGCCGAGGGGATGAGGTGCGTTTCGGGGGTATGGTCCTCGCCATTCTGGCTGGTGGCGCCCGCGACGTTGAAGTAGCGAAAGACCGCGTATTTCAATCCATAGGCGGCGGAAAAATCGCGCAGAATCGTCTCGGCCATGAGCTTCGACGAGCCATATGGGGAAATAGGCCGTAGTGGCGCATTCTCCGAAACGAGTGGATCATCCGGCGTTCCATACACCGCAGCCGTCGACGACAGGATGAAGCGCTCCACATTGGCGTCGATTGCCGCCGACAGCAGATTGTTCGTTCCGGCGGTGTTGACGGCGTAGTAGAGCCCGGGCGAGCGAACGGATTCCGGAACGATCGTGACGGCGCCAAAATGGATGATGGCGTCGGGCCGCGAGTCCAGAACGGCTTTGGTCACGCCGCCGGCATTGCGGAGATCCACGGTCAGCGCCTGCAACTCGGCCGGAATCGCTGCGGCATGGCCCTTGGAGAAGTTGTCGAGCACGACGACATCATGGCCGTCGTCCAGTAGCAGCTCGACGGCGATGCGGCCGACATACCCCGCTCCGCCTGTCACCAATACGCGCATCAATGAGTCTCCCGATCAGACGGCAATGCCCCGAATCCAGTGCGAGACTGGCAGGACCCCGATGGTACAATCATCGCCGCCGCACGTCTCGGCGTTCCACTCGCATGTGAGGTTTTCCGATGGTTGTCGCTCACCAGACGCTTGCCAGCGTCGATCCTGCAATTGCCGCCATTCTGGAGCGCGAAGCGCAACGGCAGCGCCTGGGAATCGAGCTGATCGCCTCGGAGAACTTTGTCAGCCAGGCGGTGCTGGAAGCGGTTGGCAGCGTCCTGACCAACAAATATGCGGAAGGTCTGCCCGGCAAGCGCTATTACGGCGGTTGCGAATTTGTCGACGAAGCCGAGAATCTGGCCCGCGACCGGGCCAAGGAGCTCTTCGGCGTCGAACATGTCAACGTTCAACCACACTCGGGCGCGAGCGCCAATCTGGAGGCCTATCTCGCGTTGATCGAGCCGGGCGACAAGATTCTGGGCCTGAGCCTTTCCGAAGGTGGTCATCTGACGCACGGATTGAAGGTGAACTTCTCGGGCCGGCTCTTTGACGCGCATTTTTTCGGCGTCAATCTCGAAACCGGGTTCATCGAATACGACGAAGTCCTGGCAAAAGCGAAGGAAGTCCGGCCACGGGCCATCATCGCCGGCGCGAGCGCATACAGCCGGGCGTTCGACTACAAGCGTTTTCGTGAGATCGCCGACGAAGTTGGCGCGTATCTCTTTGCCGATATCGCGCATCCGGCGGGATTGATCGCCACAGGCCAGATTCCGACATCGATCGGTCATGCCCATGTGACCACCACCACCACCCACAAAACGCTGCGCGGACCGCGCGGCGGCATGATCATGACCAGCGAGGAGTTCGGCAAAGCGATCGACAAATCGGTCTTTCCGGGATTCCAGGGCGGACCGCTGATGCACGTCATCGCCGGTAAAGCGGTGGCCTTCGGCGAAGCGCTGACTCCCGAATTCACCGACTACTCGAAAGCCGTCATCGCCAATGCCAAGCGCATGGCGGAAGTCTTCGCCGAGGAAGGACTGCCGGCCATTTCGGGCGGCACCGATACGCACCTGATGCTGATCGACGTCGGCGCGATCGGACTGAGCGGCAAACAGGCGGAAACGGCGCTCGATGCGGTGGGCATCACGGTGAACAAGAACACCATTCCGGGCGACCAGCGACCGCCGACCCAGGCCAGCGGTATTCGGGTCGGATCGCCGGCCATCACGACACGTGGATTCGGGCTCGCCGATTGCGAGCAGGTGGCCCGGCTGGTCAGCGCGGTGCTCCGCCAGCCTGACGATCCGGCGGTGGCCACCACCGTGCGCGGACAGGTCGAGGAGCTGGCATCCCGTTTCCCCCTGCCAGGTGTAACGCCTGTCTGAGCGGGCCGCCTGAGCGAGGAAAGGAGGCGACGCGGCCGTGGAACACGCCCTGATCGCGCTCGCGCTCTTCGCTTCGACAGCGGCATTGTCCGCTCTTTTGGTCTGGAAGGCGATCGACGTCGGTCATCGGGTCGGCATCGTCGATCGTCCGACTGAACGGGGGGTGAGCCAGCGCATTGTCGCCCGAACGGGCGGCGCGCCGGTGGCCATCGCCGTCCTGGCCGGTCTGGCGCTCAGTTTCTCCTTCGACGTCTATCGTTTTCCTGCCGAAATCGAGCGTCTCCTTCTGCTCTCGGTTGGCGGCATGGTGATCGTGCTGATCATGCTGGTCGACGACGCCACCGGCATGCCTGCCCGATTCAAGCTGACGGCCCAGTTGGGTGTTGCCGCGCTGGTCGTGTTGCCTCGCTTGCGGGGTTCCCTGCATGGGGTGTCGCTCGACCAGTTCAACCTGCCGGTCACGGGGCAGATCTCACTTCCGGTGGCGATCGCCATCCCGGTGACGATCCTCTGGTTCGTCGGAATGATGAACGCCGTCAACTGGTCGGACGGGATCGATGGTATGGCGGCCTCGTTGTCGCTCATCGCAGCGGTCGTGATGTTTCTTCACACCTATTTCTGGCCGCGAGGCGATCCGCAATTCACGATCTCGTTGCTGGCACTGGTGCTGGCCGGAGGAATCGTTGGTTTCCTGCCATTCAACTGGCACCCGGCCCGCATCATGCTGGGCGACGCCGGCGCCAACTTTCTGGGGTTCATGCTGGCTGGGCTCTCGATCATTGGGGGAGCGAAAATGGCCACCGCGCTGCTCGTGCTCGGTCTGCCGATTCTCGATATCGCCTACGTCATCGCCAGGAGGGGGCTCTCCCGCCGCCCCTTGGCCGGCCCCGACATGACGCACCTGCATCATCGCCTGTTGCGACGGGGTTGGAGTCAGGCTCAGGTTGTTCTGGTCGCATCAGCGGTATCGCTGACCTTCGGGCTTCTGGCGCTGTTGCTGCCGAACCGGGAGGCGAAACTGCTGGCCCTTGGGGTTCTGGCGCTGCTGATGGTATTGACGTTTCGCCAATATCGAACGGACCACGCGCCCGACGAGACGGTCCACTGAGCGCTACTGGAGGAGGAGATCGAATCGGGGCCGGTCCTTGCGGTTGCGATTCGCTTTCTTGTCCACCACATTGACCAGCGACGATACCGCTTCTCCGGAGTGCCGCCCGAGCATGGCTCCGACCAGCGCGCCGGCGAGCCCGCCCACGACGGCGCCCATGAGAAAAGGCAGAGCAGGGGATTGATCCTGCGTCTGCGCAGTTGACTTGCCCGACCGTGCCATCGATTTCCCGTCCTCGCCTACGAGCCAGGATGGCTCAACCGTTACTGAATGGACAAGACGCGGGGAGCCTCTGCCCAGAGTTGCTCCAGGCGGTAAAAATCGCGGAGCTCACTGCTGAAGATATGCGCCACCACCTCGCCATAGTCGAGCACAATCCAGCCAGATTGCGGCGTGCCTTCCATCCGCAGCGGCCGGATTCCCTCCTTGGCCAGTTCCTCGTTGATCTCTTCTGAAATCGCCCGGAGCTGACGCTCGTTTTCTCCCGAACAGAGGAGGAAGAAGTCGGCGACCGATGAAAACTCCGTGATTTCCAGAAGGAGCGTGTTCGACGCAGGGGTGTCCGTCAGGATATCGGCGATCCTGACTGCCAGCTCCCGGGCAGTCAACCCGGGCGTGGCCTCGGCGACCATCTGCGTCTCGTTTGAAGCGGTCATTCTGCTCTTTTCGTTGCCAAGTCATCGCGACATTCGGGTGGGCCCGGCAGGATTCGAACCTGCGACCCTGGGGTTATGAGCCCCGTGCTCTGCCGCTGAGCTACAGGCCCGCGTTCTCTGCCGGTGTCGCTTCGATCGTCGCTCGACAGAGAACTTCAATGATACCCGCTGGCTACCGAACAGAGCCGAAACCGACGGGTGTGACTCTTTCGTCGCCTTCGACCCGCAGCCCCATCGGGCGGCAAACCAGCGAACGTACGCATGTGGAAGCACTATACCACGGGTAGGGACGATCGTAGTCGCTCGTTCCAGCGCTGGGTATCCATCGCCCGTCGCTGCACGCGCAATGACCTGCGCCGGTGGTGTTTGCACACAGGAATTTGACGTTGTGTGCGGGTCGTTGTAAACTTCCCAAATCCGATCAGGCAAATGACGCCTCTGCCTGTGCGCGGATTCCGGCAAACAATGGGTTAGGACTCCTTCACCCTCTGGCCGGGCCAACATGCTCGTTCTTGTGCGCGCGAGTTCCCCGTAGTGGTTTCCAGTTGACACGACGATGAATTGTTGACGTGTTCACAACCAGATATATCTCGGACCGTGTGCGCGGTTCGCTGATTCACCACCTCATGCTTCTATCCACAAATCAACAACGCAACCAAACAATGCGAATCCAGGGAGGGTTTCAGTTTGTCCGATAACGGAGAAGACACAATGACCGAAGAGCAGAACGTGCTCGAATCGTCTGCCGGCGCGGTTACCGTCGCCGATCCTCCCGTGGAAACCGAGCCCACGGAACAGACCGACATCCAGAACGGAGCGGTTGCCCCTGATGAGGCTGGGGAGGCTGGAGCCGAGAGCGGCGAAGAGGGGCAGTCTCCTCGTGGTCGCGACCGGCGCCGGGGTCGCCAGAATCGTGGCGAGCGAGGCGAGCCTCGCGAACCGCGACAGGATGGCCGCGGCAGTGGTGGACGCCAGCGACAACAGAGCGATGGCGCTCAGCCGCAACCGCCGCGCAATGGCGGCGGACCGACGCTCGTTGTTTCCGAGCTGGAGACGATGCCGCTGGAGGGTCTCTACGAGCTGGCGCGGGAGTTGGAGCTGCAGGGCTATTCGCGCATGAAGCGCCCTGATCTGATCATCAAGCTCCTGCATGCCCGGACCGAGCGCGAAGGGTACATCTTCGGCGACGGCATCCTCGAGATCATCGAGGACGGATTCGGCTTCCTGCGTGGCGCGCGGCTCCTTCCTGGCGCCGACGATATCTACGTTTCCCAGTCGCAGATTCGCCGCTTCGGGTTGCGGACGGGAGACCGGGTGTCTGGGCAGGTTCGCCCGCCCAAGGACAACGAGAAGTTCTTCAGTCTCCTGCGCGTCGAAGCCGTCAACGGCGTCGATCCGGAGACAGCGCGACGGCGACCGAATTTCGATTCGCTGACGCCGATTTTCCCGCTCGAGATGATCGATCTCGAAACCCAGCCGAATGTCCTGTCGACCCGCATCCTCAACCTGGTGGCGCCGATCGGCCGGGGACAGCGCGGTTTGATCGTTTCACCGCCCAAGGCCGGTAAGACGCTCCTCCTTAAAGCGATCGCCAATGGCGTTTCCACCAACAATCCAGACATTCACCTGATGGTCTGTCTCATCGGCGAGCGACCGGAGGAAGTGACCGACATGCGGCGTTCGGTCGATGGCGAGGTCATCTCCTCGACATTCGACGAGCCGGTGGAGGATCACACCAAGGTTGCGGAGATGGCGTTGGAGCGAGCCAAGCGCCTGGTCGAAGGTGGCCGGGATGTGGTCATTCTGCTCGACTCGATCACGCGACTCGCCCGTGCCTACAACCTGGCTGTGCCGCCGAGTGGCCGAACGCTTTCGGGTGGTATCGATCCGGTGGCGCTCTATCCGCCCAAGCGCTTTTTCGGCGCTGCCCGCAACATCGAAGGTGGCGGCAGCCTGACGATTGTCGCGACCTGTCTGGTCGATACCGGCAGCCGCATGGACGACGTCATCTACGAGGAGTTCAAGGGCACAGGCAACATGGAACTCCACCTCGATCGCAAGCTGGCCGAACGCCGGGTCTATCCGTCGATCGACATTCAGCGTTCCGGCACCCGTCGCGAAGAGCTGCTATTGGACGACAGCACCCTGCGTCAGGTGTGGACGATGCGACGGATGGTTTCGATGCTGGGCGGCACTGAAGGGACTGAGCTGATGCTCGGGCGCCTGGCCAAGACCCAGACCAACGAGGAATTCCTGGCCACGCTCAACAAAGAGGTTTAGCGACGCCTATCCAACAAATGTAGCGGAGAGGCCTGCCTCGCTCGTCGGTGGCGACGGGCAACGCAGGCGTTGCCGCTACATTTTCAGCGATGGGCAACGCAGGCGTTGCCGCTACATTTTCGGCGACGGGCAACGCGGGCGTCGCCGCCATATTTTCGGCGACGGGCAACGCAGGCGTTGCCGCTACATCGTGGGCTCTTGCGCCTCATAGATTGGCACCACCACACGTTGCCGGACTTCGTGCTGTGCCATGCCCGCTTCCTGATAGACATAAAACCGCCCAGGGACCGTCGCCGCTCCCCAGGGTTCGCCTTCCCGGCTCAGGGCGACGACGTTCATCTCTCCTCGCAGGGGATCGTCGAGCCGGGCCAGATCGGTGAGGGCCTGGCGAACCGCTTCCTCGATCGACAGACCGAATCGCATGAACGTGACGATGCTGTGCGCCGTGCAGGCCCGCTGGGCGAGCTCACCGCGACCGGTGCACGCGGCAGCGCCATAGCGGTCGTCGCAGTAGTTGCCGGCGCCGATGATGGGCGAGTCTCCCACCCGGCCGGGATACTTCCAACCCCATCCAGATGTGCTAACCCCGCTGGCAATGCGGCCCTCTTCATCCTGGCAGATGAAGTTGACGGTTCCGTAGGGACGCTCGACCAGCTGTGGATCGGAAGTGACCGTGCCGATCAGCGTTCTCATCTTTGTCAAATAGTCGGTGAATTCTGGGTTGGCGTAGGTTCCCTCGAGACCGTCTTTCCAGAGTTGCTCGGTTTCCGGGGTCAGCAGGTTCTTCTCTTCCAACCCCATTTCACCAGCCAGCCGGTTGGCGCCGGCGCCAACCAGCAAAACGTGCGGCAGTTCCTGCATGACCATCTGCGCCAGCTTCGCCGCGTCCTGATAGTGCTGGAGAGCGGCCACGCTGCCGGCTGAGAGATCGGACCCGATCATCACCGACGCGTCGAGTTCGACCTGCCCGAGGAAATTGGGGATGCCGCCATATCCAACGCTTCTGTCCTCCGGGTTCGCTTCGACGAGCGACAATCCGGCGACAACCGCATCGACCGCCGCACCTCCCAATGTCAGCACGTCGAGCGCAGCCTGAATACCGACCGAGCCGTTCTGGCTGGCCACAACTCGTGCACGCATGGTCTTTGGCCTTTCGATGTCAGGAGAGCGAGACGATGAGACGCGCGTATTCGTCGGTGGCGAAGAGCGGCAATCGTTCCACCGCACCATTGCTGACCAGGTCGAAACCTCGTTCCGGCACGGCGAGTTTGCCGATGACCACCGGCCGTGAACCATCCGGCCAGGTCAGGGCTTCCAAGTCGGGCACGTTCTCGGGCCGCACCGCGGCGAGGAGACTCCCCGAGGCGAGAAGTCCGAGTGGATCGAGACCGAAGTGATCGCACAGTGCGGCGGTTTCCGGAAGCACAGGCACCCGGTCGCGGTTGATCACCGCGCCACATCCCGCGGCGACAGCGATTTCGCGGATACCGGACGCCAATCCTCCCTCGGTCGGATCGTGGAGCGCGGAGACGCCGCCGGTCGCGATCAGCGCTCGCGCATGCGATGCGATCGAGATGCCTGGATCGACGAGGAGACTGGCGCAACGATCGAGAAAGTCGTCATCGAACGCATCGCTCAGCTGGTCGCGCAGTTCGCGTGCGATCAACGCAGTGCCTTCCACGGCAATGGGCCGGGTCAGCACCAGTCTGTCGCCCGGTTGACCGCAACCCGGCTCGATCAATCCTGCTGCAGTCGTCTCGCCGATCATCGTGCCGACCAGAATGGGCCGGTCGAGCCCGGAAGTGATCTCGGTATGCCCGCCAATCAGGGAAATGTCCTGGGACCGGCAGGCGTCGACAAGCTCGCCGAACATCGATTCGACGGAAGCAGTGGTGGTGGCGCCTTCCGGCAAGAGCGCGGTGACCATCAGCCAGCGTGGCGTTGCCCCCAGACAGGCGAGATCGTTGGCATTGACGCTGACCAGGTAGAGGGGCGCTGAGTCGCTGGCGAAGGTGATCGGATCGCTCTTGATGACCAGCCTGGTCTCACCAAAATCAAGCACGGCCGCATCCCGACCCACTCCCGGACCGACCAGCACGCGATCGTCCGTCGGCAGCGCTCCGGAGAGCAGCTTGCCGAGGAGATCCATCGGCAGTTTTCCGACGGGCAAGGCATCAGAAGCAGAGCGATCGAACGTCACAGTCGGCGTGTTCCAGAGGTGCTAGCGGTCGACAGGGCCATCCCAGGGATCGTGTCCCTGTTTCGAGCCTTCATCATACTGCGGAGTGGGGGAGAGTATCGAGATGCGCAACTCCGCCTGCTCCAGCAAACTCTGGCAGCGCTCGCTCAGTTTCGTGCCTGTTTCGAAGCAGCGAACTGACAGATCGAGGGTGAGATCCCCTTCGTCCAGCAGCGTGACGATCGCCTCCAGGGCATCGAGCGCATCTTCGAATGACCCATTCCCGGCGACTGCGTCCCAGCCCTCGAGGGCGGCGCTGACGCGGGCGATCCGTTCATCCCGGTTCACGATGTTGCTCCCAGCTGCGTGGATTCCACCACCGACGCAATCGAACCATCCCGCGTATGCGCGACCAACCGGCGACCCGGTGCGGTGTCTGTTGTCAGATTCACCGGTCCGCCTGTTTCGGCGTCGGCCAGGGCGACATACCCGCGATCCAGCGTTGCCCGGGGATCGAGCACGGCAAGGAGGCTGCCGGCACTGGCCGCCGCCACCTTCGATACGCCGACACGTTCCCGTGCCCTGGTCTGAATGCTACTGGTTGCTGTCGACAGCGCGGCACGTCGCGCCTCTAACGACTTCATGGTGAGGAGCTGGAGCGCATCCGATTGCTCATCGAGTCTCAGCGTGAGATTGCTGATCGTGGCGAGCGGACCGCGACGAATCAGTTCTTCGCGGCATCTGCTGACATCGAGCATCTGATCGAACAGAGAACGCCGGAAGCCGTGCGAATGGCGCATCAGGTCGGCCAGCAGCTGGCGTGCCGCCTGTCCACTTGGCGCGGAAACGATTTCGGCGGCGGCGGATGGCGTTGCGGCGCGCAGATCTGCCACCAGGTCGAGGAGCGTCCAATCCGACTCATGCCCCACGGCGCTGACAACCGGGATCGGCGAAGCGAAGACGGCGCGAACCAACTGTTCGTCGTTGAATGCCGCCAAATCGGTGGCGCTTCCTCCGCCGCGTCCGATGATGATCACCTGGCAGCGGCCGTCGTGCAGGAGCTGCTGCAGCGCCATGCGCAAGGAAGCGGGTGCGCCGTCGCCCTGCACGGTGGCGGGTGCGAAAAGGAGATGAATGAACGGGTTGCGCCGCTGAAGAACGGTCGCCACGTCGTGGCGAACGGCTCCTTCAGCGGAGGTGACCAGCCCAATGACCCGAACACGTTCAAGAAGCGGCCGCTTGCGTGATTGCTCGAAGAGACCTTCCGCCGTCAGCTGTTGCTTCAGGAGCTCGAACTCGAGCGCCGCCAGTCCGACGCCGGCCGGCCGGATGAAGTCGGCATAGAGCTGGTATTTTCCGTCGCGAGGAAAGATGGAAATGCGACCATGAATGGCGCATCCCTGGCCGGCAACCGGACGATATCGCTGCCGGATCGCCGCGTTGCGGAAGAGCACGCAGTTCAACCGGGCGTTGTCGTCGGCAACCGAGAAGTAGTGATGCCCGGCTCCAGAGACGAACGTCTCCACCACCTCGCCTTCGATCCAGAGGTCGGAGAGCAGCTCATCGGCGTCGAACAGATGCTGCAGGTACTCGGTGACCTCGCCGACTGTCAGCGGAGCAGCGCGCACCTACGACCCATCGGCGGTCAACCGGAAGAGTGGTTGGCCATACTCCACGGCGTCGGCATTGCGAACGAGAATCTCGGCGATCGTGCCAGTCTGATCGCAGACGATTTCGTTCATGATCTTCATCGCTTCGATAATCGCGATGGTTTGTCCGACTTCCACGCGATCGCCGACTTCCACGAACTCCGGTTCACCAGGACCGGGGGCAGCGTAGAAGGTGCCGATCATCGGCGAAACGATGTAGGTGTCGTTGCCGTCGGTCTCGGGCGTGGTTTCGTCGTCGCTGGCCGGGGTAGCCTCGTCAGGCAGAGCCAGGGGCTCATCGCGGCGATCACCATGGCGCCCCTTGTTTCCACCCTGTCGTGGCCGCTCGCTGCGCAGTCTGATCCGGGCTTCCGGAATCTCGACTTCGAGCGATGCGAGGCCGCTCGCTTTCATATGGGCAGAGAGCTGGGCGACGAACTCGGAAATGCTGGCCAGATCTGTCCGCTCTGGTGCGGTTGTCTCGTCGTCAGCCATCACGCACGCTCGATGTAGTCGCCGGAGCGAGTGTCGACGCGCAACCGGTCGCCGATGTTGATGAAAAGCGGCACATTGACCACCAGACCGGTTTCCATCGTTGCCGGTTTGGTGCCGCCAGAGGCCGTATCACCTTTCAGACCGGGGTCGGTCATGGTGACTTCGAGCTCGACTGAGGTCGGCAGCTCGAGATCGATTGGCTCGCCTTCATAGGTCAGCAGATCGACCAGTTCGTTCTCCTTGACGAACTTGCCGGCATCCCCCATGGCGTTGTCATCAAGCACGAACTGATCGAAGGTATCCATGTCCATAAAGTGGTGGAAACCGCCCTCGCTGTACATGTACTGCACATGCTGGCGCTCCAGTCTGGCCGGGGTGAATCGTGCTCCCGCCTGAACCGAGTGTTGGGTAATCGACCCGGTGCGCAAATCGCGCAGCGTCAGGCGCACCTGCGCCGAGCCGCGCCCCTGCTTGTTGTGCGCGAACTCGATCACCTTTACCAGGCGCCCCTCGTAGTCGAGGGTCAAACCCTTCCGTACTCCCGCTGCATCGATCATCAGTGATCTGCTCCCCTAGTTTGTGATTCGCTTCTTCCGGGCATGTGACATCACCCGGCAGCCATTCTCTTCGACAACAACGACGTCTTCGATGCGAACACCGAATGACCCTGGAAAATAGAGTCCAGGCTCGATTGTAATGACATTTCCCGCATCGAGTGGGCGATCGGACAATTTACTCACCGATGGACCGTCATGAACGCGGATACCGAGCCCATGTCCGACACCATGAATGATGTTGTCCGCATATCCCGCATCCTCGAACACTTTCCGGGACGCGAGATCGACATCCTTTGCCGGAACGCCGGCCGAGACCGCGGCGATCGCAACCTTGTGTGATTCGGCAACCAGATCGTAGATCGCTGCTACCTGTGCGTCAGGTTCGCCGATCCAGGTCGTGCGCGTCAGATCGGCGTTGTAGCCATTGAGCACCGCGCCCATGTCGATGACGATGGGCACGCCCTCAGTAATCGGTGTCTCCCCGGTTGCGTGATGCGGACGCGCTCCATTCGGACCAGCGGCGACCGCCGTAGAAAAACCGGGGCCGTCCGCGCCATGATCGCGGAAGCCGTCCTCGATCAATCTGGCCACCTGCCGCTCGGTCATACCGGCGACAATCTGCGGCTCGACCTCCTCGAACACCGCGTCAGTGATATCGATTGCTTTCTGGATCAACGCGATCTCGTCGTCAGACTTGACCCAGCGCATCACGTCGATCTGACCGTTCATCGGCTCGAACGAGAAGCCTTTCCCGTGTTCGCTGATAGCCTGCCAGGTACCGACCGAGATCGACGCTGGCTCGAATCCCACGCGTTGCCATTTGCGCTCGGCAATCAGCTCACCAATGAACTTCTCCCACGGACGGCTCCACCCGATCACGTCGAATGCCGTGGCCTCATCAGCGGCCCAGGCTGTGTTGTTGGTGCTGGTGGCCAGCAAGGCGGCATCCGGCGACACCAGCGCCACGCCGGCGCTTTCGGTGATGCCATGGTCGTGGGCAGAGTAGCCGGTGACATAAAAGCGATTGTCGGGATCGGAAATCATGAGGGCGTCGAGTCCCAGCTCGCCGCACAATCCCTGGATCCGCTGCAATCGCGCTTTCAGCTCGTCAGCCATCAATGAAGCTCCCTGGTCAGGTAGTCGAGGGCCAGTAGATAGCCATGAGCGCCCAGCCCGACGATTTGTCCGGCGGCAACCGGCGCAATGACCGAGTGGTGCCGGAACTCCTCGCGGGCGTGAACGTTGGAGATATGGACTTCGATGACGGGCGTGCCAATGGCGCTGACCGCGTCGCGGATCGCGTAGCTGTAGTGGGTGAACGCGCCCGGATTCATGATGATGCCGGCCGCGTCACGCCCCTCGCTGTGCAGGAAGTCGATGATCGCCCCTTCATGGTTGGATTGGTAGGCAACGACCTCGATCGGTGGTGAGAAGGAAGCGGCCCGGTCATGGACCGACGCTTCGATCGAGGCGAGGGTGACGGTGCCATAGTGCCCCGGCTCGCGTGTGCCGAGCAAATTGAGATTCGGACCATTGATCAGGAGAATGCGCCTGCTTGACATGCGGGACGATCAACCAACCGGCGCGCCGGCGTTCGCCACGCCGGAGACAAAGGCTCTGATCCGGTAGGACTCGCCGCCATCCGCTGGCGTGAACCTGCCGGAAAAGATGTAGATCGGCACCAGGTACTGGGAGCCTCCCGGCAGTCCTGCTGTCGTGTAGCCAATGTCGATCCGGCTATAGGTGGCGTCTCCCCGAACCACGCCATTCTCGTCGGCGATCCCCTCCGGCAATTGAAGATCGAGGAACGCCTGACCGCTGGCGATCTCCTGCCAGGCTTCGTTGGCATCGCGGAGCTGATAGAGGTCCGCCCGCTCGATCGAGGGCCACCGGATCGATGATTCGACCACAAATCCGCCCGGTCCTTCGGTGACGAGCACGCTGGGATAGGCGGCGATGAGTCCCTGCGGTTCGAGCGGCAGGAACTGGACGACGACACGCTGCGTTTCTTCGGAGCGGGCGATGACCCGCCCGTCGTCAGCGCTATTGGGCAGGAGTCCGGCGGTGCGGAGCCAGTCGCGGGCGAACGTGATGGCGTCTTCGTCGCCTGGCAGATCGCCGCCGTCCGGGGTGGCAGTCGTGAAGAACTGCACCAGATCGGACGACACGAAAATCTCGCCGTTCTCATCGCCGATATCGAAAGTGCCATTGCCCCGGTCGTTGACCTCTCCCGTGATCCCGAGATTGTTGGCAATGCGCTCTGTGCGACTCGCCGACGCTTCCCGCCAGTTGAGCGCATAGACCACGGCTTCACGGGGCACCGCGGCGAGGTCGACCGTTGTCGTGGAGTTGAGCTCGAAGGTGTAGCCCTGAACGTTGGAGGTCGGGAGATCGGGAGGGGGGAGCTCGGATGCAAGCTCGCTCTGCGAGGCATCTGGCCCTTCTTCCGATTCGGGGGTTGCTTCATCCTGCGCGAGTACGACGGGCGAACCGCCGCCCAGCGCCAGAAATGCCGCCAGAACGATCCAGATCAGGCGTTGCGCCTTCCAGCTGGTTTCAGTCATCGGGGTGCTGCTCCCTCTGCTACTACCGCGCGTCGCGGCGAATCGATCTGGACCAGCTCGAGCTCGGAAACTCGCCTGAGCTCGACGATCTGGTCACGCAACATTGCCGCCTTCTCGAATTCGAGGTCTTTCGCGGCTTTCTTCATCTGGGACTCAAGGTCCTTGATCAGTTTGAACAGTTCTTCTTTCGGCATCATAGCGATAGCGCCGGGGTGATCGCCATCCGTCCGGTACTGAGCCTGTTCTTCGGCCACACTCCGGATCCGGTCGGTCAGGTCCTTGATCTCCTTGACGATACCGGCGGGCGTGATGCCATGTGCCTCGTTGTGCGCCATCTGGATGGCCCGGCGCCGGTAGGTTTCGTCGATGGCGCCCTTCATCGATTTGGTCATCGTGTCGGCGTACATGACGACGAGTCCTTCGACATGCCTCGCCGCGCGTCCGATGGTCTGGATCAACGACCCCTCGGACCGGAGATACCCTTCCTTGTCCGCGTCCAGAATCGCCACGAGCGAGACTTCCGGCAAGTCGAGTCCTTCCCGCAAGAGGTTGATCCCGACCACGACATCGTACACGCCGAGCCGCAAGTCTCTCAGGATCTCGATGCGCTCCAGCGTGTCGATCTCGCTGTGCAGGTACTGGGTGCGAACCCCCATTTCCTTCAGGTAGTCAGCCAGGTCTTCAGCCATCCGCTTGGTCAGCGTCGTGACCAGTGCGCGTTCACCCCGCGCCACCCGGGCATGGATCTCGTCCAGCAGATCGTCGATCTGCCCCTTGGTCGGCCGAACCGAAATCGCTGGATCGATCAACCCTGTGGGGCGGATCACCTGCTCGACAATGCGCTCCGACGTCTGCTGCTCGTACGGTCCGGGTGTGGCCGAGACGTAGATCACCTGATCGAGCATGGTTTCGAACTCGTCGAAGGTCAGCGGCCGGTTGTCCCGCGCACTGGGCAGCCGGAAACCATGCTCGACGAGAACATCCTTGCGCGCCCGGTCACCGGCGTACATGCCGCGCACCTGGGGGAGGGAGATATGAGATTCGTCGACGAACATCAGAAAATCGTCGGGGAAGTAGTCGAGGAGGGTCGACGGCTGTTCCCCCGGCACGCGGCCGGAAAGGTGCATCGAGTAGTTCTCGATTCCGGAGCAGTAGCCGGCTTCCTGCATCATCTCCAGGTCATACATCGTGCGCTGGCGGAGACGGGCGGCTTCGACGATTTTGCCCTGCTTGTCGAGCTCCGCGATTCGCTCGTCGAGCTCCTGCTGAATGGCTTTGATGCCGATCTGCAAACGGTCGGCGGTGGTCACGTAGTGTTTTGCGGGATAGATATCGAGCTCGAGCCGATCGACGAGCAGCTCGCCGGTCAGCGGATCGATTTCCACGATCCGTTCCACCTCGTCACCGAAAAACTCGATGCGAACGGCGATTTCCTCGTAGGCCGGGAAGACCTCGATCGTGTCGCCACGAGCACGGAACGATCCCCGGATCAGTGTCATGTCGTTGCGGTCGTACTGGATATCGAGCAGATGCCGGATGACCTTGTCCCGGCGCGCGCTGCCACCCCGGCGCAGCGAGACAACAGTCGCCTGGTATTCCTCGGGTGAACCGAGACCGTAGATGCAGGAGACCGACGCGACGATCAGGACATCCTTGCGGGTCAGCAGCGACTTCGTCGCGGCGTGCCGGAGCTTGTCGATTTCTTCGTTGATATCGGTGTCTTTTTCGATGTAGGTATCGGTGCGGGGGACGTAGGCTTCGGGCTGATAGTAGTCATAATATGAAACGAAGTATTCGATTGCGTTCGAAGGAAAGAATTCCTTGAACTCGGCGTAGAGCTGAGCGGCGAGCGTTTTGTTATGCGCCAGAACCAGCGTCGGACGGTTGATCCGTTCGACGATGTTGGCCATCGTGAAGGTCTTGCCCGACCCGGTGACCCCCAGCAGCGTCTGGCGCTTCAGATCGTGCTGAAGACCATCGACCAGCTCGAGAATCGCCTTGGGTTGATCGCCGGTGGGGCGCAGATCAGATTCGAGTCGAAAGTCAGGCATGGCGGAATACTCGATGGTACAGGAACTTGCCGATGGGGCATGCCGGTAGAGTATACCAACGGCAGGTGAAAGCGAACAAATGTACGGCTATCGCTCCTGCCTCGGTCGTACCCGAACCGCCTGATAGGGTTTGCCGGGCAGGCGGACGCCAAATGCCGCCTCCGGTTCGCCGCCTGAATACTGGCCGCCGCCTTGCCGGTAGGCGGGAGCAACCGGAAGAGGGGCCTTCTCCAGGGGCGTGATCGTCATTTCCCAGGTGTCGATCAGATCGATCTCGTAGTCGCCGTCGGTCATCGGCAATCCGATGGCCCATTCGGCTGGCTGATGCTCCCCGAAATAGAGGTAGATGACCTCGTCGTCGTGCGCTCCCGATACCCGAGTCCATTCCCAGTTGTCCTGGGGGTAGGCGTAGGGGGTCAGGCCGTTTTTCACATCTTCTTCGATGAGATCGCGCAGAAAGCCGATCCGCGGCCAGCTCTCGCCGCGCAGGATGCCGCCCTTCGACCACCAGAGATCATCCCTGGGGTGCATGAAGGTCTCGCCATGACCCGCGTACCCGCCACGCATGACCGTGATCCAGAAACGATGCACGAGTTCCCGGCCGGAGATATTGCCCCAGGGACGGGGGATGTTCCCTTCATACTCGGGTTCATCGTTGAGAATCGGTTTGCCCCATTCGTTCCGCCAGGCGACGGTCTGTTTCACATCCCAGTTCTGCAGGCAGACGTGATCGACCCATGGCAGCCGGTGGTTGTACATCCGGGCCGGGTCGCCGTTGTGGATCGACTTGAGGTGCCGATAGGGATCGTATCGCTCCAGCGTCTTGAAGATCTCTTCCCAGTGGGGCAGCGGTTTCACATCGATGAGGAAGTCATATTCATTGGCCGGCGCCCACCAGACATTCGAAAAAGCGGCCAGCCGGGCACAGAGATAGCGCAGGTACCGAAAGTCGCGATCGTGACCCATGTCCCGGTATCCCCAGCGGTCGCAGGCATGGAAGAGGATCAGATCGGCCTGCAGCCCCATATCGCGCAACGTCTCGATCTGCTTGTCGACGTGGCGAAACATGGCGAAGTTCGGCCGGTCCCAGTCGAGTGACCCATCCTCACGCTGCTCGTAGAAGTGCATGATCGGTTCCTCGTTGTTGTAGATGTAGTCCTTGGGAAAGATCATCATCCGGAGCTTGTTGAAGCGCGTCTGCTTCAATGTGTTCAGGGTGAGGTCCTGCTGTTCCAGCGGCTGATGCATCCAGGCATAAGCAGTGGTGCCGAATGGGAAATAGGGCGTGCCGTCGGCGTACGCGAAGTGAAACTTGTTGACGACCCGAACCGGCCCATGTTGTCCCGGTTTTGCTGGCCCGCACGAGAAATCGCCCGTCCGGCCATCGAGGTCGGAAGTGCTGGATGAGGTTTCGTATCGCCAGTCGCCCTCCGTGTCGGGCATAAAGCGAATGCGATAGACGCCATCGCCGTCGTAAAAGCCGGGAACGACGATCGATCGATTGCCGAAGGAGAATCGGGCCTCCAGGTCGACGTCCAGATAGGGATTGCCGGTCTTCGGCCCGTCCAGCGCGATCTCGAACACATCCCATCGGGGTACAGACATCGGCTCAGGCATCGTCGTTTGGTCCTTGGCTATGAAGCTGCTGTCCGGTTTTGTTCGTACGAGGATATCTGAAAAACCACACGTGCCCACGCCGTCAATGGCGCTTTCACGCACTTCTGGCGGGGCGGATGCGCACAACCCTCACGGGATGCGATAGATCTCGGCGTCTGCAGCTGGTTGGGCGATGATGTCGTCGATATGCCGCACGGCCCAGCGCTGACTGGCGAAGGCCAGGCGACCGGTCGCTTCTTCACGATCGCACCAGGCGTAATCCTCGAACTCGGGCGCCAGCGTGATCGGCGATCCGGTGCGCACTTCGAACGCAAGCACCGGCGCCAGCACGATCGTATCGGTCAGGTGGTCGTAGAACTGGTTGATGTAGTCGGCCGAGTAGGCCGCAAGCTGGTCGAGACCTGTCTGCATCCGCACCGCGCGTCGCGCTGCCTCGACCGTCGACTCGTCCGGTTCGATGCGTCCATGCACCGCGTGCCACGTGCCGCCGAGCTGGCCGTCGCTACGGCGTTTGAGCAGCAGGAACTCGGCATGCCCACGATTGCGGCGAAAGACGTAGGCGTCGACGATGTCGTTCGAGATGCCGGGCACTGCGGGACTCCCTGCACCGCACGATATGTCAGTGCGGCCCGGGGAATTCTATACGAGGCGCGTGGAGAGTCCGGAGCGTGGAGTCCGGAGTCCGGAGCTGGTGTCGGGAAGGCGAGCCTTCACAGTCAATCACGGATTTCGGGCGACACGTTGAATTGCGGATAACATTGATTGACCGCAAAGTATCGAAACAGCGGAAATCCCCCCGGACTACGGGCAACGGGCTACGGGCAACGGACTCCGTACCACCCCAATCGCGTATCCTATGGCCCGATTGCCATCGTGCTGATGGATTCTGCAATCGACACCGGAAGACGCCGCTACCTCCGTGACGACTGATCCCGCAACCAAACCCGCGAGCGACTGGAGTCAGCGCATGCTGATGCCGGTGGTTTTCGTCGGCGGTATGTCGAGTATCGGCATCGAGCTGGCGACGTCGCGACTGATTGCGCCGTACTTCGGGACTTCCACCTTCATTTGGGCGAACCTGATCGGTCTGACGCTCGCGTATCTGGCGCTCGGGTATTACTTGGGCGGACGGCTCGCGGACCGATACGCGTCGACGTCGTTGCTCTACCTGATCACAGCCTTGGCCGGTTTCGCGTCGGCGCTGATTCCGTTTCTTGCCCGCCCGGTGCTGAGAGCGTCGCTTGGCGCTATCGACAATGTGGACGCTGGCGCCTTCTACGGTTCGTTGATCGGCGTCATCGTCCTCCTGGCGGTTCCCGTCACGCTCTTTGGGTTCGTGACGCCGTTCGCCATCCGTCTGCGCGCCACAGATGTCGACACAGCTGGTTCGAATGCGGGCCGGGTCTGGGCGATTTCGACCGTGGGATCGATCGCCGGCAGCTTCCTGCCGGTTCTGCTGCTCATCCCGCTGGTCGGCACGCGGAATACCTTTCTGATCATGGCGCTGGCGGTGATCATCGTGTCCGGCGTCGGGTTGCTCGGTTCGTCATCACCACGATTCGGTTTGGTCACCGCCGTTCTGGCGGCTCTCCTTGTCGTGCTGAACGCCACGGTCGACGCCCACCCGATCAAGCCCCCCTATCGTGGTGTTTTGCTTGCCGAAGCGGAATCGGCCTACCACTACATCCAGGTGCTCGATGAGAACGGAGTGATTCTCCTGGCGCTCAACGAGGGACACGCCATTCACTCCATCTACAACCCGGCGACGCCGCTCACGGGGGGACCCTGGGACTACTTCTCGGTCGCTCCCCTCTTTCTGGATGATGCGCCAGATCTGGAGTCGAGTCTGATCATTGGACTGGCGGGCGGAACCGCGGCCAGAACGATCTTGGACATCTATGCCGAATCGACCGTCGACGGTGTCGAGATCGACGAGGAGATCGTTTCTCTCGGCCGTGAGTACTTCGCGCTCGATGACCCTCGCATCACGACCGAGGTCGAGGACGGACGCTTCTATCTGACCGCCACGGACCAAACCTGGGATCTTATCGGCATCGATGCCTATCGACAGCCCTATATTCCATTTCATCTGACGACACGCGAGTTCTTCGAGGAGACGGCCCGTCATCTCACCGATCAAGGCATGGTGGTGGTCAATGCGGGCCGGTCCGATACCGATTACCGGCTGGTCGATGCCCTTTCTTCGACGATGCTCGACGTCTTTCCTCACGTCTTTCTGATAGACACCATGAACTACGACAATACGCTGATCATCGGTACGTTCGCACCCGCGTCGGTCGATGCATTTCTGGCAAATGCAGGGGGCCTTGAATCGGGGTCGACACAGGCTATCATTGCAGAAGCGGCGATGACTTATGGGAACATTCGGGTAGCCGAGCCCACGATCGAGCCGTACACTGACGACCGGGCTCCGGTCGAATGGCTCATCGATCAGATGATCGTTGACGCCGCACGGGAAGAGGAAACGTGAGTACAACGATCGAGAGGGATGCGGCCCTTGTCGGCGATATGACTTTGACTAACCTGAGCCCTCTGCAGAGCGCGCTCTTCACGAAAACCGGCGGTGTCGCCCATGGTGTGACCCGGCGCATTCCAGATGTGCAACCTGCTGAAGCGAATATCAGCTACACGGCCCCGCGCGATCGCGTGGAGGCCTGGAGAATGCGCCAGCTCTGGAGTGCGTCGATGGGTATCGATGCACAGACGCTTGCGGTGCCTTATCAGGTGCACGGCAGTGGCGTCGCCATCGTTCGTCGCCGCCAGGCCGGTTCGGGCGCGGCGCCCGGTTCGAAACTGGTGGCCAAGGCTGACGGCGTGATCACGGGAGATGAGGGCGTCGCGTTGATGACGACGCATGCCGACTGCCTCCCGATGCTCCTCTATGCACCGGAAACCCGCGTCGTCGCTGCCGTGCACGCCGGATGGCGCAGCACGGTGACCGGGGTGACCCGCAACACGCTTCGCACCATGTATTCGGTCTTTCACGTCGATCCGGATGAGGTTCTGGCGTTCATCGGGCCGGCGATCTGCCGAGCGTGCTATGAGGTTGGCCCTGAAGTCGAGCGAGCCTGGAGCCTGATCGATCCCAGCGATTCGGCGGGCGCCATTGTGCGAACCGGAGATCGGCTCTCATTCGATCTGGTGGCCGCCAATCGGCAGTTTCTCATCGCCGATGGCGTCCAGCCAGAGAACATCGAGGAATCGGGCTTCTGCACACGCTGTCAGGGCGATCAGTGGTTCTCTCATCGCGGGCAGGGGCCACTCACCGGCCGGTTCGGCGCCATCATCTCGCTCAATGGACGGTATTGATCGAACAGCATGTCCCTGATCGCCGATCGTATCCTGGAAATTCGCCAACGCATCGACCGAGCCTGCCTCTCAGCGGACCGCGATCCTGCGTCTGTGACGCTCGTCGGCGTGTCGAAAACGGTCGGGCGGGCGGAGATCGACGCCGCCTACGAGGCCGGGTTGCGTGATTTCGGCGAGAACCGCGTGCAGGATGCCATCGCCAAGTTCACGGACGATTGGCCGGCGGATGCGACGCGTCACCACATCGGATCGTTGCAGACGAACAAGGTCCGGCAGGCGATGCGGGTGATCGATCTCTTTCATGCGGTCGACCGGTTGTCGCTGGTCGAGGAAATGCGCAAGCAAGCCGAAAAACTGGATCGCGTGGTTCCGGTTCTCGTCCAGGTGAATGTCGCCCGGGACCCGCAGAAGAGCGGATGTGCGCCAGAAGAAGTGTCCGCTCTGGCAGCGAGCATCGCCGGCGCGCCGGAGCTCGAGCTCCGCGGGTTGATGACGATCGCCCCCCTGGTCTCTGATCCCGAAGAGACACGACCGGTGTTCGCCGTGTTGCGCACGATGCGCGACGATCTCGAGCAGACCCTGGGGATCTCGCTGCCCCATCTCTCGATGGGCATGACCAACGACTTCGAGGTCGCCGTTCAGGAGGGCGCCACGCTGGTGCGCGTCGGCAGGGCGATCTTCGTTCCCGATCAGGTCTGAGCTTGCGGTGTGCCCGCTGCTGCTGGTGTCGCTTCCGGCGCGCCGGAAGCCAGCGCACTCATCATTTCCAGAATCTCCTGAAGTTCTGCCTGCGCCTCGCCGAACCCTTCCCAGTCGCCGGCTTCCATCGCCGCCTGACCTCGTTCGAACGCGTCTGACGCCGCGAGTGCCAGCGACTCCAGCGTCGCATCCGTTGCCGTCGTACCGGTGGACGTCGCTGGGCTCTCCACATCGCTATCGCTGGGAGATGCCGGGTTCACGTCTTGCTCATCGACTGGCGTGCTCCCCCCGGTGAGCGCCAGCAGCGCTTCCGCCAGCGTCGGACGCATCACCGTTCGTTCGTTGGACGCCACAATGACGCGTCGCAGCTCGGGCAAAGCGCCCGACTGATTGCGCGCCTGTAGATAGAGCGGTTGCACGTAGAGCACGCTGTCGCCAACCGGAATGACCAGCAGGTTGCCACGAATCACCTGCGAGCCAGACTGGTTCCAGAGGCTGATTTGCGCGGAAATCTCAGGTTCCTGGTCGATTCGCGCCGATATCTGACTGGGACCGAAAACAGTTTCCTGTCGGGGGAAGCGGTAGAGCACCAGCGAGTTGGAGCCGGTTTCGTCGGCGAGTCCGGCCATCCAGGCCGTCATGTTCTGCCGTTCCGAATTCCCGCCTGGCACGTAGGGCCGAATCAATGCGTAGGAAGGATCATTCTCGCCCGGCAACGTCAGCGTCACGTAGTAGGGCACCATCCGGGTCGGTTGATCCTCATTGGTGATGTACTCATCGGGCACTGCCCAGAGATCCTCACCGTTGTAGAAAGCGGTTGGATCGCTGACGTGATAGCGGGTGAACGCCTCCGACTGGATTTCGTACATGCGCTCCGGATACCGGAAGTGCTCGGACAACCCGGTCGGCATGTCGCCGATCGGTTTGAACAGATCCCCATATGCCTGATCGTATGCGTCGGCGACCGGGTCGACGGTGGATGTCCGGTAGAAATCGACATTGCCGTTGTACGCATCCACGACAACCTTCACGCTGTTGCGGATGTAGTTGATCCCACCGTAGCGGGTCGCGTGCGGAAAGAGATCGCTCGTGGTGTAGGCATCCACGACCCAGAACAATCGCCCATCGTTGATCACCAGGTAGGGGTCGTCGTCGAGTTCGAGGAATGGCGCGATCTCCAGGATGCGATCGTTGATCTGTTGCCGGAGCAGGACGCGGGTGTCGTCATTGAACTGGTCGGTGAAAAAGACATTCTGGTCTCGAAGATGAATCGCCAGCAGCGTTTTGCCGATGAATCCCCCGACGCCGATCGAGCCCCGCCCCTCCCCTGAATAGGCAAACCCGGTGTCCTCTCCCGGCTGGAACGAAATCTCTCCCGAGAACTCCGGCTGATTCGAATGAACCGCCACCCACGCATGCTGCGATTCACCGAAATAGATCTCCGGTTGCGTGATGGCGAACACACCCTCGCCGTCGGGAGGAATACTCTGCACCACGAACACCGGCAGCCCCTGGGCCGTCGCTTCGCTCACCGGTCCAGCGACCGCGCCATAGCCGTGCGTGTAGACCAGATGGCTGTTGACCCAGGTTTGGGATCCCGATGGGAGGCCGTCGATGACCAACTCTCTGGCCGAGATCAGCACCTGATCGATCGATCCATCCTGCACGTACCGGTCGATGTCGACATCGAGGAAGACGTAGTACGGAACGAATGACTCAAGTTGCTGAAAGGCAGTTCTGGCGATGCGGTAGTCCCACAATCTGATGTTGCCGAGCGTTTCGGGATATTGGTCGAGCGCTGACGCCTCGAGTGGTTCCATACCGCTCAGTTCCCGCATGGTCACGTCAGTGAGGTCGAACCCCTCACGCGTCATGGCCATGTTGTTGCTGATGAAGGGCCGCTCACGACTCAGCTCGCTCGGCTCGACGAACACCTGCTGGATGATCGACGGCAGGAAAACGCCAATCAGCAGCGACGCCACCGCCCACGCGGCCAGGGCCAGCAGGAGGGGACGAATGCGCTGCATGAAGGCATTGACCAGCAACAATCCGCCAACGATCAGCGAGATGAATACGAGGAAGTAGTTGATCCACCGCTGGACATTGACGTCGGTGTAGCCGGCGCCGAAAACGGCGCCTCGCGTCGAGTAGACGAGCTGATAGTTCATGAACACGTAGCGAACACCAACCATGAGCACAATCAAGCCGGCCAGAGCCAGCAAATGAACCCTCATCTGGTTTGGTGCTTCGCCCAGACGGCGAATCCGGATCCCCAACCGGATGATGTAGACGAGTGCGGTGCAGATCAATGTGAGGATGGCCAGACCAAGGAGCAGATCGAGCAGATTGGACATCGCTGGCAGCCGGAGGAGATAGAAGGAGATGTCCCGGTTGAACACCGGATCCTTTTCCCCATAGTTCGAAACGAATCTGGCCAGCTGCCAGGTCTCCCATTGCTGGCCGATGATCCTGCCGAAGAGCACGGCCACAATACCAGTGCCGATGGCCAAGAGCGCCACCAGGAGCCGGTTGGCAACCTGGGTTGCCGATCCTCTCGGGCTCGATTCGCGCGTTCTCCGCAGCGCCAGCGCCAGATTGATGCCGAAAAAGGCGGCGAACGCCAGTCCTCCGAGAATCGTATAGACGATCTCGGCCCGGTATCGGGCAACCAGCGAGTGACGGTAGCCCATGCTGCCGAACCACCACCAGTTGATCCAGAAGGACGCTGTCAACCCGGCAACGACCGCAACCAGCGCGAGCACCAGCAGGATGACCCCGAGCCGTTTGAGTGATGATGGAATTGCGATGCGTTTCACCCTTGCCGCTACCTGCCCTGACCGACCGTGCGGTGACGCAAAGTCATGGTACGCTCCCATTCAGCGAGAGCGCATAAACGTGCTCATGCTACCACTCGGGGGAGAGCGACTCGGCAAATCGATGGTGACGCAGAACAACGGGCCAACGGTTCACAATCTGGCCAGCGGCAGTAGCGCCAATGCGCTCCTGATCCGCCAGAATGGCGTTTCCCTGCTGATCGACTGCGGATTGCCGATTCGCAAGCTCCAGGCGTCGCTGAAATCACTCGATATGAAGATCGAGGACATCGACCTGCTCTTCGTCACGCACGAGCATTCCGACCATGTCCGTTCGCTGCCGCAGTTGAAGCGGGCGGGCGTCACGGTTGTCACGTCGGCCGGAACGGCGCGGGCCACGCGGATGGGGCCGGCGGAGTTCGTCGCCGCGCGGGCCGGTCAGACCTATGACATGGCCGGATTCACGATCGCTCCCTGCGCGGTTTCGCATGATGCCGCTGAACCGCTGGGCCTCATGGTCGAAACCGGGGGGCTGACGATCTCGGTGATGACCGACCTGGGACAAATCAGCCCCGGTCATATCGAGGTCATGACCGCAGCCGATCTCATCATTCTGGAGTCGAACCACGACATCGATATGGTCCGCTTCGGGCCGTATCCCCCTCATCTGAAACGACGGGTGCTTTCGGGAACCGGACATTTGTCGAATGTCGATGCCGGCAAAGCGCTGCGGAGTGTTCTGTCCAGATCGAACCGGGACCCCGCAATCTGGCTGGCCCATCTCTCCGAAACGAACAACCGGCCGGCAACCGCGGCTACGACCGTTCGGCAACACATCCCGGGGGCGAGAGTGCGAACCCTGCCTCGCCACGACATCATCAATCTCCTGGCGCTTCATCTGCCCGACCCGGTGGCTTCCGCCACGCCGCTCCAGGTTCCGCTCTGGCTAGAAAGGTGACCGGAGGACCAGGGAAGCTCGGCGGTACAATCCCATCGCCGTCATGAGGTGACGGCTCCGTCCCGCTGCGAGAGGAGCTTTCCCTGTCCACCGTGCTCTTGTTTCACGACCGCCTGGCGACGTCGGTTCTCCTGTTCATGTTTGCCGTGGGCCTGTGGGGACTCTTCACCTATATGAAGGGTGGGATCCTCGAAGGGAGCATCGGCGGGGCGCTGATGATCGGTCAGGTGCTGATCATCGTCCAGGGGCTTTTCGGTCTCGCCCTCTATATCAAAGGTCCCCGACCCTCCGATCCCGTCCACATCCTCTACGGCATCACCGCCGCCATCGTGATGCCATTCGTCTACACCTACGCCAGGGACAGGAACCCGCGGCAATCACTTCTCATCTTCAGCTTGATTGCCCTCTTCATCGGCGGGCTGGCGATTCGCGGTATGACCACTGCCGGTTGAGCCAGTTCCGTACATCCAACGGCCCGAAAGTTACGTTTACCTGAGAAGAAGCGCCCTGCAGTTGGCGATGTAGCACGCTACGTCACAGCTGTTGACCGGCAGGTCACACCCCGATTTTCCGTTGACATCCAAAATGCCCGAGCGTACAATCCGACCGTACAGTCCGCAGTGTACGCTCGCAACGGCACGCGTTCACCGCGAAAGGAGTCAGCGTGGAAGGCGGTTCCCGCGATTACCAGCAGGTGATCGATCAGGCGCTGCAGGTGGTCTATAGCCACCATCACCGGCTGATCAGTCAGCTGCATCCCGAGGCTTTTGAGCCCCTCACACTCGCGCAATTGCGTGAGGGACCATTGGGCCGGGATCTCTCGAAATTGGCGAAACTGGCACGCGGAGAAGTCCGTGAATCAAAGGAACAGGTTCTGATGGCGATCGATTCGATCGTCCAGCTCCTCTTCTGGCCGGCCGCCTCCGATGACTACACAGTCCCGCGTTCGTTCTGGGATACCGATCTCGGGCGGATGCTCGCTTTGGCCAAATTCAAGGCCTTCTCGTCGAGCGAACTGGTAAGTATCGGAAACGCTGCACAGCAGCTCAATGTCACGCGCCCGACGATCTATCGATGGATGGACGACCGGACGCTGAGCTATGTTCGCGATGATATGAGCGGCCGCACATTTGTGGTTCGCAAGGACATCGAGAACCTCAAACGGGTAGCCGCTGAACTGGGCGCCAGCGAAGCATCCTGAGCAGACAATGAATTCCAGACGATAAACCGGCGGAACCCGAACCGCCGGTTTTTCGTTGCTGCTTAGTCCTCTGTCTTGTTGTTGATTGCAACAACATTCGAGTTTTGAGCGTAGAACGCCGGCAAACGCTGACCGAAGCCGGTCAGAATCTCGTATGGGATGGTGCCAGTCATGGTGGCCAGCTCTTCGATGGTCGGTTCGCCGTGTGCACCGTCCCCCACCACGGTCACGACCGATCCATATCGGGCGTCACACTCATCAGGGAGCTCGATCACCGTTTGATCCATCGAGACTCGCCCCAGTTCGGGCAGCTTCGACCCCCGAAACCCGACCCATGACCGTCCCGAGAGGGCGCGACAATATCCATCGGCGTAGCCGAGCGGCAGCAGTGCCGTTCTTGTCGGGCGATCGGCTCTGAACGTGCCGCCGTACCCCACTTCCTCCCCGGCGGGAATCGTGTGGACACGTTGAATCGCCGCCTCCACCCGGACTGCCAGTTGCATGCCTGGAAGGAGCGGCACGCCGGCATCGGGCCGGACGCCGTAGAGACAAATCCCGGGCCTGACCATATCGAAATCGAGATCACGCCGCCGCAGCGTGGCGGCACTGTTCGACGCATGGACGATTCCCGGATCGATTCCGGAACCGCGGATCGCAGCGACGGTGTCCTTGAAGATGCTGGCCTGCTTGTCAGTCGGCGACTGGTCGGACTCATCAGCCCTGGCGAAGTGCGTGAATACGCCCCGAAAGCGCATGCCCGGATGCTCGGCTATCGCGTGGGCTGCCGCGATCGCTTCCTCCGGCGCGACGCCGAACCGGTGCATGCCGGTGTCGATTTTCAGAAAGGCGGAGAGTGATCCCACGCCAGATCGAGGAATCGTCCGGCAGAACGCCGCGACCTGGTCGGTAGAGCCAATGGTCAGGGTCACGCCAGCTTCGATACTGGCCCCGATCTCCATGGCCATGGTCGCGCCCAGGACGAGGATTTCCTGGGTGATTCCGCTCGCCCGCAGCTCGAGCGCTTCGCTGACGGTGGCCGTACCGAGCCAGCTCGCCCCACCGGCTACAGCGGCTCTGGCGGCATGTGGCGCGCCTTCGCCATATCCGCCCGCTTTGACGACTGCCAGCACCATCACCGATGGTCCCACGGCATTGCGAATCGTTGCGACGTTCGTTTCGATCGCGTCGAGGTCGACAATGATCCTGGCGCCGCGACCCGGCAGCGACCAGACCTTCTCGGAGATGTCAGGCGCGAAGGTCATTGGCCGTCAATCGTCCTCAGGAGCGTTCCAGGCGGACCAGGACCCTGGCGATCGCTTCTGGCAAGTCGCTGGCCATGAGTCCGAGGGTGCCGTAGGTCGCTTTGGCGTCGCGAGCGGCGTTGACGCCGGCAAAGATGGCCAGGCGACCCGCATCGATAAGCGATAACCCCTGGGCCAGGAAAGCGCCGACGGCGCCCGCCAGAACATCACCGGTGCCGGCTGATGCAAGCGAGCGAGGGATGTCGTCGACTCTGATCGTGTCGGCGCCGTTGGTCAGAACAGCTGTTGTTCCCTTGAGCAGAACGGTCTGGTTCCATTGAGCCGCGGCAGCGACTGCGGCTGTTTCGGGATCGCCCGCTATCTCCGCGGCTTCCGCACCGGTCAACCGGGCCATTTCGCCCGCGTGCGGTGTCAGCAGCAGCGTTTGAGGCTTGACCCGCGTCCACCACTCCGGCTGCGTGGCCAGCCAGTTCAACCCGTCGGCATCGATGACCGCGGGCTTGTCGTTCCCGACCAGTGCGTCTCCAGAGTCCTCAGCGCCGGACGGAGCGCCGATGCCAAATCCCACCGACCCAGACCGTTTCTGCTCTGCGAAGCCGAAAAGCGCTCCAAGCAGGGCAGTGGCGTGATCGTCGTCCGAAAGCCCTGGACCGATCACCAGAGCGGCGGATTTCTCGGTTCGCTCGCCGATGAGCGCTCGGGCCTTCCGGGCGGCATGGGGCGGGTCTCCATCGGGAAGCGGGATGAATGTCGCTTCCGGCACGATGCCGGCAATCGGACCGATCGACGATCGCGAGACGGCGACGCTGACGATGCCGGCTCCCGAACGCATGGCGGCTCGGGCGCACAATGCCGGTGCGCCGATATAGCCCGGCGCACCGCCAACAATGACCAGGCCGCCCACGCTCCACTTGTGAGCGCCGGCTTCACGGCGCGGCAATACCGCGGCCGCGTCTCGGTCGTCCATCAGTCCTGCGGTTTTCGCGTTCTTTCCTGCCATGTGTCGCCGGGCTCTCCGTGAGTCATTGAAACGAATAGTTCATCAGTTATCTGAGCAAACGCACGCTTTCTTCAGGCCGACAACGATCGCCATCGCGTCGGTGCGGGAATGCGTGATGGAGACGCTGAAATCATCCAGTCCGAGCAACGCCGCGCGTTCGGCCGCTGTGCCATGCAGCACGAGCACCGGTTTGCCCCGCCGGTTGGACAGCGTTTCCATTTCCTTCCATTTGATACCGCGGATTCCCGTGCCGAGCACCTTGGAGGTCGCTTCTTTCACCGCAAACCTGCCAGCCAGCTCATTGGGAAACCGGGCATAGCGTTCCTGCTCTGGCTTCGTGAAAACGCGGTCCAGGAATCGCTGACCGAATTCGTCGAGCACCCGCTTGATCCGGTCGATCTCGATCACATCGATTCCGACAGCAATGGCTCCCGATTTCTCCGGATCGAACTCAGGGAGGTACACCAGCAAACTCCAACCGTCGCCTCGCGAATCAGCCCGCACATTCTACGCGACGACTGCTTTGAGCCGGTCAGATGGCCCTGCCGGCTTGTACCGGGCGGCGAAGTCACCATGAGCGATGGCGAATGTCCCCGCCTCGATCGCCGTCCGCATTTCCTCGACCTGGCGGACCAGAAAGCGAATGTTATGTACGGATGCCAATCGCAGTCCCAGCAGCTCTCGTGCCCGAAAAAGATGGTGCATGTAGGCGCGGGTGAAACGAGCGCAGGTCGTGCAGTCGCACGTATCGTCCACCGGTAGATGTTGATGTTTGAATTCGGCTTTCAGAATGTCGATCCGGCCGTCTGGCGTGAAGAGAGAACCATTGCGGGCCAGCCGGGTGGGAAGCACACAATCGAACATATCCACGCCACGAGCGACGGCGTTCCACAGATCCTCAGGCGATCCAACCCCCATCAGATAGCGCGGTCGATCAACTGGCAGGAGCGGGCAGGTCGCTTCCAGCACCGCGTTCATGACATCCTTCGGTTCACCGACACTCAAACCGCCGATAGCCGAACCGGCGACATCACACTGGGCCAGGAAGCGGGCTTCCTCGGCGCGCAGCTCGACATCCATGCCGCCCTGACAGATACCGAAGAGGGCGCCTTTCACCGCCGCAGGATGATCGTGCCAGGCGACGATGCTCCGTTCGAGCCATCGCCGTGTTCTGGCGGTCGCATCGACGATCTTGCGTGGATTGGCCGGTAATCCGATCAGGTGATCGAGGGGCATCATGATGTCCGACCCATATCGAATCTGCAGATCGACGACCGATTCCGGCGTCATGACCCGGGCCGATCCGTCGATGTGGGAGCGAAAGGTCACCCCTTCCTCGCGAACCTTCGCCTGTTGGGCCAGACTGAAAATCTGAAACCCGCCGCTGTCGGTGAGAATCGACCGGTTCCAGCGCATGAACGGATGAAGCCCTCCGGCTTCCTCGATCACATCGACGCCGGGACGCAGCATGAGGTGATAGGTGTTGCCCAGGATGATCTCGGCGCCTGTTGCCTCCACCTCGATCGGGTCGAGCGTTTTCACCGTTGCCTGTGTTCCCACCGGCATGAAGACTGGTGTCTCGATCGATCCCGATTTTGTGGTGATGCGGCCCCGGCGGGCTTCCGTTCCGGGCGAGGAGGCAATGAGATCGAAGGAGAATGGGGTCATGAGGCGTGAGACATGAAATGACCGGCTGCGTTTGCGGTGCAGCCGGTCTGGCAAGAACCACAGCTGATCAATTGAGACTCGGCGGACCCTGGTTGTATCCGGCGCTTTGCCGGCGAGCCCGTGCTCGCATCAACGCGTCTGCCTGCGTTCCGGAGACAGCCACAGGTTCGCCGCCATTCGATGAGTCTGTGCCATTCGGTTTGGCCGGCGCCGGCGCATCATCCATGAAGGAGACACCAGCCAGTGGATCGCTCTTGCTGGCCTGGACGACAACCGGAGCGGCCTCCTGCTTCTTGGCGGCGGCCGCAGTGCTCTTGGATGTGGACCCCGCCTTCGCAGTCGATGCCGATTTCGCCGTCGACGCGCTCTTGGCGGCGGTGGACGACTTGGTGGTTGTTCCCGACTTCGTCGCCCCGGAAGCGGCTTTTCCTACCGATTTCGCGGTTTTGCTCACCGACGACCCGACCGAGTTGAGCTCTTTCTGTAGACTCGAGGTCGTCCCGGCCATCTCCGATTTGAGCCCGGCGATCTCCTTGTCGACATTCGACTTGAGATCTTTGACACTCACACCGGTCTGCTTCTCGAACTCGCCGGTCATGTCGGTGGTCATCTTCCGGATGTCACGCAGCAGTTTTCCTGCCTGACCGGCCATTTCTGGTAATTTGTCTGGACCGAATATCATGACGGCGACGACGGCGATCACCAGGATCTCCTGCCATCCCATCCCTACGAAGCCCATGGATGCCTTACCTCGTTGCTACCAGCCGCACGCATATGAGTCCCGCAGCGGGTTGTCCGGGCTGGCCGGTGTGGAGTATAGCACCGGCATTCTCTCGAACCTCTGGTCGAGAGTCACGAAATCGAGTCGAGTCGAAGAAGAGGAAATCGGTGCACAACAGGTGAAGATCGTCATTGGATTAGGCAATCCCGGCCAGAAATATGAATCGACCCGCCACAATCTTGGCTTCATGGTGATCGATGAATTGCGGAACCGTTTGCAGCCCGACGTGCAACGGGAGCGGTTCAAATCGCAACTGTGGGAGGCGCGCCACGCCGGCGATCGCGTCGTGCTGGCAAAACCGCAGACCTTCATGAATCTCAGCGGTGTCGCCGTTCAGCAGATCGACCAGTGGTACAAACCGGACATGGGCAACATCCTTGTGGTCTACGACGAGCTCGATCTCGAATTCGGCGCCCTGCGAATGCGGGAACGAGGCAGCGCCGGTGGTCACAACGGGTTGGCTTCGATTCTCCAGTCGCTCGGCACCACCGATGTGCCGCGGTTGCGGATCGGCATCGGACGCGGCAAATCGGCAGCGAAGGCGCGGGTTTTGTCGACATTCACGCCGGAGGAACGGGAATCTCTCCCGGCTATCGTGGAACGAGCTGCCGACGGCGTTATGCTCTGGATCGATCAGGGGCCGATCGCGGCAATGAATGCCATCAATGTCAGGGAAGCGTCGCAAACACCCGAGCCGGCAGGAGTGGCATCCGTGGAGGAGTCAGAATGAGCGGCGGCAGCGCGACATCCGTTGCGGTGATAGGCAGCGGAACGATGGGAAGCGGTATCGCCCAGGTTCTGGCGACCTCGGGGCATGCGGTGATTCTGCTCGACCGAACGCCCGCCGATCTCGATCGGGGGCTCGGCGCCATCTCGTCGAGTCTGCAGCGACTCGTCACAAAAGAAAAGCTCACCGCGGCGGCATCCGCCGCGGCGCTGGACCGCATCGAAGCAACCACGGACTGGCAGAACGTGAGTGCCGCCGGGGTCGTCATCGAAGCGGTGTTCGAAGAGCCAACGGTCAAGGCCGATGTGATGGCACGCATCGACGAAGCGGTCCCGGATGCGGCATTTGTCGCGTCGAACACCTCGTCGATCTCCATCACCGCGATTGCCGCCCGATCGAAACACCCCGACCGGGTCGTCGGCATGCACTTCTTCAATCCCGTGCCGATGCTGTCGCTCGTTGAAGTCGTCCGGGCTTTGCAGAGTTCCGATGCGGCGATCGAGGGGGCGGTTTCTCTGGCGCTGGCTATGGGCAAGCAGCCTGTTGTCGTCAACGACGCCCCCGGATTCGTCGCCAACCGCCTCCTGGTTCCGATGATCAACGAAGCGATTGTCCTGCTCGAACAGGGCGTCGCCGGCAAGGAGGAGATCGACCAGATCATGAAGCTGGGCGCCAGCCACCCGATGGGACCCCTCGCTCTGGCCGATCTGATCGGGCTCGACATCTGCCTGGCTATCATGGAGGTCCTGCATCGGGACATGGGAGAGGACCGCTACCGACCGGCGCCTCTTCTCCGGCGAATGGTCGATGCCGGGTACCTGGGTCGCAAGCGAGGGCGGGGATTCTATGACTACGACAGCTGAACATGCGTCTGGGTCACACCCAGCGCCGATTCGCATGCTGATCGCCAAACCGGGGCTCGATGGTCACGACCGGGGAGCAAAGGTGATGGCTCGCGCGTTTCGCGACGCCGGTTTCGAGGTCATCTACACCGGACTCTTCCAAACGCCGGAGATGATCGCCAGCGCCGCGTTGCAGGAGGACGTCGACGTCGTCGGCCTGAGCATCCTCTCGGGAGCCCACATGACCCTCTTCCCCAAGATCATGGCCGCGCTCCGAGAACGTGGGCTGGACGATGTGCTCGTCGTGGCTGGGGGCACCATTCCCGAACAGGATCAGACTGCCGTTCACGACATGGGGATAGCCCGGGTGTTCGGTCCAGGCACATCGATGAGAGTGGCCATCGACTACGTGAGAGAAGAGGTCGCGCGGCGTGCCGTCGACGCCGGCTAGGGCGCTCGTCGATCGAGCAATGGCAGGAGATCAGCGGAGCATCGCCCGCCTGGCCACACTGCTCGAACGCGGCGGAGCATCAGCGGAACAAGTCCGCGCCTCTCTCCCCTCTCCCGCGGTCGGGAGAGGGGCCGGGGGTGAGGGACATCCCCACGTCGTCGGCATCTCCGGTCCTCCCGGCGCCGGCAAGAGTTCGCTGCTGTCCGCCGTCGCCCGGTTCCTCTCCGACCAGCACCGCACCGTTGCCATCCTGGCCGTCGATCCGACCAGTCCTGTCACCGGCGGCGCCATGCTCGGCGACCGCATCCGCATGACGGACGCCGCCCTCCTCCCCGGCGTGTTCGTCCGCAGCGTTGCGGCTCGGTCGCGACTCGATGGACTCTCCCCCGCCGTGACCGATCTGATCGACCTGTTCGCCGCGGCCGGGTACGAGAAGATCATCGTGGAAACAGTTGGGTCGGGCCAAAACCAGTTCGCGGTTGCGGATTATGTCCACACTCTCGTGCTGGTCGAATCGCCCGGCGCCGGCGATGGCGTTCAGATGCTGAAAGCCGGCATCATGGAGCTCGCCGATGTCTACGTGGTGACCAAAGGAGATCTGCCCGGCGCTCACCTGGTCAGCCGAGAGCTTCGCGCCATGCTCACCCTAGGTGAGCGCTCCCGCGACTGGGCCCCTGCCGTGGTGCTTACATCGGCGGAGTCTGGGGAGGGGGTCGAGAAACTCGTTGCCGCGCTCGACGCGCATCGAGACTGGCTCGAGTCCTCCGGAACGATCGAGGACCGGCGGGCCCGCATCGTCCGATCGGCGATCCGTTCTCGGATCGAGGCCCGTCTCGATCGTGTGCTCGAGTCGGACGAGGGCCGCCAGATCGTGGATCAAACCGTGACAGGGGAGCGTGACGCGACCAGCGCTGCCGAGCTCATTCGGGCTCGGATGGCCGAACCGGTCAGCCGCGATTGACCCGTTTGGCGATCAGCGCCGCCATCGCTCCAGCTCCCACCCCATTGTCGATGTTCACGACCGCCACACCCGGCGCACACGCCTGCAGCATTGTGGTCAGCGCCCCCTCCCCACTGCCTCCGTGTCCGTAACCGGTCGACGTGGGAAGACCAATCACCGGAATGTCGATCAACCCGGCCACAACCGACGGAAGTACGCCATCCATGCCCGCTGCCACGATGATCGCTGCCACGTCGGCTTCGATCAGTGCTTCCAGCGGTTCGACCAGGCGATGCAACCCGGCGACGCCGCAGTCCTGAAACACGTGCACGGTGCAGCCAGCGCTCTGGGCGACGAGCTTGGCCACCGATGCGGCCGGCCAGTCAGACGTTCCCGCCGTCAGGATGCCAATCGATCCAGCAGCGTCCGGCGCAGGAGCATGGGGATCACGCACGACCAGCGTGCCGGTTTCGAACCGGATCTCGAATCCGTCATCGCGCAATGCGACGCCGACCTGCTCGGCCATTTCTGGTGTGCATCGTGTGGCCAGCACCTGACTGTTTCGCGTCAGCAGACGCCGGCAAGCGGAAAGGACCGCGTCCGGCGTTTTCCCCTGGCAATAGACGACTTCCGCCAACCCGCAACGCTCCGCGCGATCGAGGTCGGCCCGGACGCCGTCGAGCTCGGGCGTGGTTGCCCCGTGAGTGAGCGCGCGCCGGAGATGGTCGAAGGGAGATTTGCTCATGTCGCGTTCAACGCCTCGGTGATGGCTGCTTCCAGGTCCAGTTCCGTGTTCGATTCTCGTGACAGGTACAGCAGAAACTCCCTGTTGCCTTCCGGACCGAGCAGTGGAGAGCGTGTTACTCCGACCGGCGAGAGCCCGTTCTCGACTGCCCAGTTCGCGGCATCAGACAACACCCGCCGGTGAATCGTAGGGTCAGAAACGACCCCCTTCTTGCCGATCTCGTTCTTGCCCGCTTCGAACTGGGGTTTGACGAGCGCCACGCACTGACCCGACGGTCCGAGTATGGTGGCAACCACGGGAAAGATGAGCCGAAGGGAGATGAAGGAGACATCGATCGTCGTCAGATCGATGGGTTCGGGCAGTGCTTCGAGATATCGCGCATTGGATCGCTCCATCACCACCACCCGAGGATCTTCGCGCAGCCGGTAGTCGAGCTGGCCGTAGCCGACGTCGATCGCATAAACCCGCGCCGCGCCGGCTTGCAGCAGGCAGTCGGTGAAACCGCCGGTACTGGCGCCGATGTCGGCGCATATGAAACCGGCAGGCTCGATACCGAAGTGGTCGAGCGCATGCTGCAGCTTGTTTCCCCCCCGGCTGACGAACCTGCGCCGCTCCTTCAGGGTGACCAACTGCTCAGGAGTGATCCGCTGGCCCGCCCGGGCCACAGTCTGGCCATCGACCCGCACATCGCCGGCCAGGATCAATGCTTGTGCTTTGGAACGTGTTTCAGCGATGCCCCGGTCGACCAGTGCGATGTCGAGTCGCTCAGCGGCCCCGGACATGGTCAGCGCACTTCCCCGGCCAGGGAAGCGTATCCAGAGGCATGGTGCGCATGGCAGATGGCCACCGCCACGGCGTCCGCCGCATCGTCCGGCTGGGGCGCGTAAGGAAGCCCCAGAATCATCCGCACCATCTCCTGCATCTGGTTTTTGTCTGCTTTCCCGTATCCGGCGACAGCGTGCTTCACTTCCGACGGGCTGTACTCATGAACCGCCAGATCGTGCATCGCGGCGGTGAGCAACACGACTCCCCGGGCCTGTCCGACCGAAATCGCCGTTGTCACATTTCGGGCGAAGAAGAGCGCTTCGATGGAAACCACATCGGGTTTGTGCAGCGTCAGAAGCTCCTGCAGCTCTTCGTACAACTCGCGAAGCCGGTAGGGCATGGAAGTTGTCGATCCGGTTTCCAGGACGCCATGCTCGATCAACCGGGAATCCTGGCCATCGAAGTCGATGACGCCAAAACCCATGCGCGCCGTACCGGGGTCCACGCCGAAGATGATCATGCTGTCGATCGTGGATCAACCAACGGCGGCCAGAACCTCTTCGCTGATGTCCAGGTTGGAGTAGACCTGCTGAACGTCATCGAGATCCTCCAGCTTCTCCAGCATTCGGATGTTCTTGATGGCGGTCTGCTCTTCGGCTTCCATCAGCGTCTTGGGTCGCATGGTGGGCTCGGCAGATCGAACGTCGTAGCCCGCGGCGACGAGCGCCTCCTGCACGACATGGAGATCGGTCACCTCGGTGAAGACCTCGACGACGTCATCCTCGATCTGCACGTCCTGGGCGCCGGCGTCGATCGCCACGAGCGCCAGCTCCTCGGCATCGACATTCTCGGAACCGACCAGAAGCGACCCGACATAGTCGAACATCCAGCCGACGCTTCCCGACTCGCCAAGCGTGCCGCCCGCTCGGGTCAGAACCGACCGAACCTCGCCAACCGTCCGGTTGCGGTTGTCGGTCAATGCCTGGATAACGACGGCAACCCCTCCGGGGCCGAAACCCTCGTAGCTCACTTCGTCGTAGTTGTCGGAACCAGCGCCGCCTGCCGCTCGTTCGATCGCCC
Organism: Thermomicrobiales bacterium; assembly: GCA_019637585.1. GTDB lineage: Bacteria > Chloroflexota > Chloroflexia > Thermomicrobiales > UBA6265 > JAHBVL01. The sequence goes on from JAHBVL010000002.1 coordinate 237,579, forward strand.
GCTCGATGTTGTCGCGAGGCATGTTTTCGGCGCGCGCCTTTTGGACGGCAATCCGCAACCGGAAATTCGACTCGGGATCGGGAACGCCCGACCGGGCAGCAACGGTGATCTCTCGCGCCAGCTTGGTGAAGAGCTGACCGCGCTTCTCATCCTTGGCGCCCTTCTGACGCTTGATCGTCGACCATTTTGAGTGTCCAGACATTGGGGTTCCACCTGATCTCTACTCGACCGTAACCGGCGAAGTATATCACTCGCTCTTGACCGGTTATTTCGCTTCTGTAATCTCTTTACAACTCCTTGAAATATGCGATCTTATATGGTATTTTCTTTGTCGTGTTCAGTAAACGACGCTGTTCCTGAATGTCTCACATAGCAACTCACGGCAGTTCCCGCAGCCTGCCCCGGAATGGTCGCTGCCTGTCTTGCATGTGCAAAACACCGGTTGTGACCGGAGCGGCTGTGCTCCGGCGTTGTCGATGAGACGGGACGGGAGACTTTCTGGATGATGACGGATCTCTTGGCGAAAGGCCGCGATCAGGGGTTCGTGCTCGCAGACGACATTATGGCGCTCTTTCCCAACATGGAAGAGCATGTCGCAAACCTCGACGATTTCTATTCCTCCCTCATAACCGAAGGCATCGAAGTTCTCGAGCAGGCGCCCTCGCCGCTGGGATCGAGCCGGAACCAGACGCAGGTCGACGAGCGTCAGGGTCTTGCCGATCAGCAGTCTGGCGTCGGCGACTCCGTCCGTCTCTACCTGCAGCAAATCGGCGAAACCGATCTGCTGACCATGCAGGGTGAAGTCGATTTGGCCCGCCGGATGGAAGCCGGGAAGTCTGCTGAGGAAGAACTGTGCAAAGGCGCGCTGGTGCCGCTCAAGCGGCGTAAAGAGCTGTCCGCGCTTGTCGCTGATGGCGAGCGAGCCCGGGCTCATCTCATCCAGGCGAATCTCCGGTTGGTCGTCTCCGTGGCCAAGCGCTATGTCGGACGCGGGCTTTCCTTCCTCGATCTGATTCAGGAAGGCAACATCGGTTTGATGAAGGCCACCGATAAGTTCGACTACAAGCGTGGGTTCAAGTTCAGCACATACGCCACCTGGTGGATTCGCCAGGCAATTACCCGGGCGATCTCCGACCAAAGCCGGACGATCCGCCTGCCAGTCCATGTGGGTGAAACGATCAACCGGGTGCGGAAAACCGCGCACCGGCTCCAGCAGATTTTCGAGCGGGAACCAACCGCCAACGAAATCGCCCGTGCTACTGATCTGCCGGAGGCGAAGGTCTTGCAGGTCATGGACGTCTCTCGTCACCCCGTGTCGCTGGAAACACCCGTGGGCAATGAGGGAGACGCCTTCCTCGGCGACTTCATCGAGGACCATGCGTCGCCTCCCCCACTGGAAGTGGCGTCCAACCACATCCTGAAAGTCCAGATCGGCGAAGCCCTGGCCAAGCTCAGTGAGCGAGAGCGCAAAATCCTCGTCCTTCGCTTTGGACTCGAGGATGGCCGCTTCCGAACGCTGGAAGAAGTCGGTCAGGAATTCGGCATCACCCGCGAGCGCATCCGCCAGATCGAAGCCAAAGCGCTCCGCAAGCTCCGCCATCCTACGTACAGTCGCCAGCTGCGAGGGTACTTGGATTAGGGCAGTCAGCAGTCGGCAGTCAGCAGTCAGAGACTCAGAAGCAGAGGAGCTGCCAAAACTGGCGGCTCCTCTCATTCGATTGCGCACTGACTGCTGACTGCCGACTGCTGACTGCTACGCTCCCCACCGCGACATCACCAGCGACACATTGTGCCCGCCGAATCCCATCGAATTCGACATGACATGCGTGATTGGGGTCTGGCGAGCGACGTTGGGGACGTAGTCCAGGTCGCATTCTGGGTCGGGGGTGTGGTAGTTGATCGTCGGCGGCGCCGTTTGGTGTTCGATCGCTTTCATCGCAATGACCGCTTCGATGGCGCCAGCGGCGCCGAGCAGGTGGCCGGTCATCGATTTGGTCGAGCTGATGGGGACGCTGTATGCGCGTTCGCCTAGGGCTCGCTTGAGCGCCGCGGTTTCGAATTTCTCGTTCAGCTGCGTCGACGTGCCGTGCGCATTGACGTAGTCGATATCTCCCGGCTGCAAACCAGCATCGGCCAGCGCCAGCGACATGGCCCGCGCCGCTCCTTCGCCCTCCGGCGCAGGCTGGACGATGTGATTGGCGTCGTCGGTTGTCCCGTAGCCCGCGATGACGCCCAATATCGGCGCGCCCCGTCTGGCGGCGTGCGATTCGCGCTCGAGGACGAGCATGGCGCCCCCTTCGGCGAGGACAAACCCGTCCCGGTCCTTTTCGAACGGGCGGCTCGCGGCCTGGGGATCGTCATTGCGTCGTGAGAGCGCCTGCATGGCGTTGAATCCCGCCACGCTAAGCCGGGAAACCGGCGCCTCGCACCCGCCGGCGTACACGACGTCGGCCATGTCGTCCCGGATCCACCGCGCTGCTTCGCCAATGGCGTGAGCGGAGCTGGCGCAGGCCGAAACCGTGGCCATGTTCGGTCCTTTGGCGTTCAGACGCATCGCCGCGAGTCCGCTGGCCATATTGCCGAGCATCATGGTCATGAAAAATGGGCCAATGCGGCGAGGCCCTTGCTCGGTCAGCGTTTCCATGCCCGATTCGATCGTTTCGATAGCGCCCATACCGGTCGCCAGCAAGACGCCCACCCGGTTCGGATCGACCGACTCGCCAGGCAGCCCGGCGGATTCCGCCGCTTGCATGGCGGCGGCAACACCCAATTGAGCGTAGCGGTCCATCCGCCGGTGTTCCTTGCGTCCCAGAAGTCCCTCGGCGTCGAAATCCTTCACCTCGGCGGCAAACTGCGTCTCGTACTCGGAGGCATCGAACCGGGTGATCGGTCCGACTCCTGATACTCCCTCGACCAGATTCGCCCACATCTCAGCCGGCGAGTTCCCGACCGGGCTGTACACGCCGATACCGGTGACGACAACACGTTCGCGGTTAGTCATGGGATGGGGGCTCCAGAGGGATAGGGTTGTTCATAGTTCATAGTTCATAGTTCATAGTTCATGGTTGATAGTTGATGGTTCAGAGTGAGCGCGTTCGGCTTTGACTGATTCATCGTGAGGCCCGTCTACCATTTCCCATTTCCCATCCCCTATTTCCCAAACACCACCCACCATTGCCATTTGCCCTTTGCCTTCATCCCCGTCTCCTCGCTGATGGTACCCTGAACGCTGCCGGCCCTGCGGTGTGCGTGATTGCTGGCGTGGTTCTGAGCCTTATAAGAACGAGTCGGGAGCTGGTTTCCGCAGTACGGATGCCGGCGCCCACCTGCTATGGCAGGTTCAGGCTCCGCCACACACGGCTCTCGCGGGGACGGCATCCCACCGTCGATTCAGGAGCGGCAGGTGATTCACGTCATTCTCGGTCCCGATCGCGCACTGGCTCGGGTGACCCTGAAGAAGCTGCTCGATCAGTTCGATCCAGGCGGCGACAATACCTCCCGATTCGAAGCTCCGGGCGACCCCATAGGCGAGGTCGCGACGGCACTCGCCACGCGAACCTTCTTTGCCGAATCGCGGATTGTGGTGGCAACCGGATATTTTGGCTTGCTCAGCCGGGGAACTGGCAGCAAGGGGAAGCGAGGCAAAACAAGCACTTCCTCTCCCCCCGATCAATTCGAACGGCTCTTCGAGCTTGCCGAATCGCAAGGCGAGCTGATCCTTTTCGAACCCGATCTGGCGTCGATTCCCGCTACTGCCAAATCGCTGCTCCCTGCGGCGGCAAACGTGGCGATGCACGCGCCAGCACGCGGCTCGGCCCTGGTCGAGTACATGCGTCAGGCGGTCGAGGAGCGGGGCGCGACGATCGACCGGCAAACCGCCCAGTATCTCCTCAACCGGCTCTTTCCCGGACATTGGCAGCAAGCGGCCAACAACCCCGCATTCGATCGCCCTCCCGATATCGAATACCTCCTGACCGAACTCGACAAACTCACCGTCGCCGTGGGTGGCGCCGCTATCGATGAAGCGCTCATCGACGAGTTGACGACGGAACGGACCGCCGACCACATGTTCACGCTGCTCGACGCGGTGGTCTCCGGCAACCAGGGTACGGCGCTGCGGGAAGTCGACCTTTTGCCTCACTCCAGTGATGAGCTTTCCCGGTTGCTGGCCATGATCGGTCAGCAGATCGAGTTCTCGGCCGCGGCAGTGGCTGCAGGACGTCCGAATGATCCCCTGCTGGCGGGCAAAGCCCTCGGCATGCCGAACCCGAACCGGATGAAAGCGGTTCTCAATGTGGCTGGGCCGGCGGCGGCTCGCCAGACAGTGCTGCTCGAATCAGCGGTGGATGCCGACCGACGCCTCAAGACCGGGTTGGACGCTGCTCCGGGTGACACGCTCTATCGCATCATCACGCGTTCGGGCGCCCGGCGGGGGTAGCAGAACAGCGGACGTTCGAAACGTCCGCTGTTGCCAGACCCACCGTGAATTGTGGAGCGCGCGCTTAGGCGGCCACGCTCATCGCGTTGTATTTCGCCATCAAGCGCGACTTGCGCCGCGCGGCATTGTTCTTGTGGATAACGCCCTTGCTGGCGACACGGTCGAGAACGCTGATCGCGTCTCCGACTGCGGCAGCAGCGGCGTCTACGTCGCCACTCTGGATAGCCAGCTCGGCTTTCTTCACATAGGTGCGCGCCGAAGACCGAAACGGCCGGTTTCGCAGGCGCTTCTGCTCGTTGATCAGAATTCGCTTCCTGGCAGACTTGTTGTTAGCCAACGATCTCTATCCCCTTAGCTCTCGTGAGTGCGCTACGCTTGTATGTCGGTGGCACGCCAATAGACCGGCATCGACGCCACAGCCCGAAAATGATACCAGACGAACTGCCGGATGGCTACGCGACCACTGAACTCCTCGCCTGTCGAACCGGGTGCCGCCACAGCCCCTGCGGTCGACCCATCTCCGAAGCCACCGCCGGCGATGTCCACGCGCACGTTCGCCCGGAGCGCGGCGATCGTCGGCATCGCCGCGGTCATCAGCAGAGTCCTGGGGCTGGTTCGCGAAATCGTGATGGCCAACCGCTTTGGCACCTCCGGTGAGTACGACGCATATGTCAGCGCTTTCCGGATACCCGATCTTCTCTTCCTGGTCATTATGTCGGGCGCCTTCGGTTCTGCGTTCATCCCGGTGTTCGGCTCGTTCCTGGCCCACGGTGAACGGGAGAAGGCGAACCGTCTGGCCTCAGCGGTCATCACCTGGACCGCGCTGATCACGATCGTTCTGGGGATCGTTGCCTTCATATTCGCTGGACCGTTGATGCGCTACGTCGTCGCGCCCGACCTGGCCAGTGATTCGATCGATCTGGCCGTCCGGACGATGCGGTGGTTGCTGATCTCCCCGCTTCTGCTTGGACTCAGCATTGCGGCCAAGGGCATTCTGGAAGCGCAAAACCTCTTTACACTCCCGGCGCTGTCGCCGGTGATCTACAACCTGGTCATCGTTCTGGCCGCGATCTTTCTTGCTCCCTCCTACGGGATCGGGGGAGTCACCGCAGGCGTGCTGGTTGGGGCGTTTCTCCATTTGGCGGTGCAGATACCCGGACTGGTGAGCGTTGGGATGCGCTACACCCCCTCACTCTCCCGCACCACCGAGGGCTTGCGGGATGTGGTCCGGCTGCTCGGTCCTCGCATCATCGGCCAGGCGGCCTTCCAGATCAATTTCGTGGCGATCAATGCCTTCGCGTCGATGGCGGGAGAGGGACGCGTTTCCGGACTGAACTATGCCTGGCAATTGATGATGCTCCCCAACGGCGTGCTGGCGCTGAGTATTTCCACTGTTCTCTTTCCGACCATGACGCGCCAGTGGGAGCTGGGACAGGTCGCCGAACTGAAGCAGTCACTGCTTCGCGCTCTCCAGCCTCTCCTCTTCCTCGTGATTCCGGCATCGATCGGTCTCTTTGTCTTCGGCGAGGCGATTGTCCAGACCATTTTTCAAACGGGCAATTTCACCAGCGAATCGACCAGGCTCGCCGCCCAACCGCTGGCCCTGCTGGCCGGTGGCCTCGTCTTCTACGGGCTGGTCGAGGTGCTGGCCAGGACCTTCTATGCTATGAAAGACACGATGACTCCGGTGATTGCCGGTATCGTGATCATCGTCATCAACATCGTGATCAGCTACCTCGTGGTCGACCGGCTGGGACATGTGGGGCTGGCCATGTCGCTGAGCGTTTCGACCATGATCGAAGCCCTCATCCTGCTCGTCATTCTTCGCCGCAGAATCGGCGGATTCGGATCGCGCTTCGGGGTCTGGCTGACGAAGGTCATCGCCGCCGCCGCCGTCATGGCGCTGGCAGCGGAATGGCTGCGGCCGCGCCTCAATGAGCTGACCGAACCGGGCGTCGAGCACCGCATGTTCCAGATCGTGCAGCTCGGTATTGCCGTGGCGTTCGTCGGCGTTGTCTACTTCGCGGCGGCGTGGATTCTCCGGGTGCCGGAAGCGACACGCTTTTTCCGGTCGATCGACCGCCGAGCCCAGCAAGTGACTCGCCGCAACAGCAGGCGGCGCTAGACCATCCCGTATACTCACCGCCATGTCGACGATTGCCTCTCCTGCCTTGAAAAACGCCCCGGTTCCTGCCATTCCGCAGGAGCGGATCCGCAACTTCTCGATCATTGCCCACATCGACCATGGGAAGTCGACGCTTGCCGACCGCCTGCTCGAAGAAACGGGCACGGTTGAGTCGCGCCAGATGGTCGAACAGATTCTCGATTCGATGGATCTGGAACGAGAGAAAGGCATCACCATCAAGGCGCGTGCCGTCCGGATGACCTACCGTGCATCGGATGGACTCGACTACGAGCTCAACCTGATCGACACGCCCGGGCATGTCGATTTCTCCTACGAAGTCAGCCGCAGCCTGGCGGCCTGCGAGGGAGCGCTCCTCGTCGTCGATGCCAGCCAGGGGATCGAAGCCCAAACCCTGGCCAATGTCTACCTGGCCCTCGAACAGAATCTGGCAATCGTGGCGGTGATCAACAAGATCGACTTGCCGAGCGCCAATCCTGAATTGGTCAAAACCGAAGTACAGAATGTGATCGGACTGATCGACGAAGAGATCATCTGCGCCTCGGCCAAGGATGGCACCGGCATTCCGGACATTCTCGAAGCGGTCGTGGCGCGTATGCCGCCTCCCGCCGGTGAACCGGAAGTACCGGCCAGAGCACTGATCTTCGACTCGCACTACGACGCCTACAAAGGTGTCATCGCTTACGTAAAAGTGGTCGATGGCGAGATCCAGCGCGACGACCGCATCCGGCTCATGTCCACGGGCAAGGAATCTGAGGTGCTCGAGCTCGGGTTCTTTTCGCCGGGCATGATCTCCGCGCCGGCGTTGCGTTGTGGAGAGGTCGGCTACATCGCCACCGGATTGAAGGTAGTCAAAGACCTTCAGGTCGGCGACACGGTCACGGTGGCATCGCGCCCGGCTCCGGCGCCGCTGCCCGGGTACCGCCCCGCCAAACCGATGGTTTTCGCTGGTCTCTATCCCGTGGATGGCGAGGAGTACCCGCTCCTGCGGGAAGCGTTGGACCGATTGCAGCTCAACGACGCGTCGCTCGTCTACGAACCCGAGTCTTCCACGGCGCTCGGATTCGGTTTCCGGGCTGGATTCCTGGGACTCCTGCACATGGAGATCATCCAGGAACGCCTGGAACGGGAGTACGGAATCGATCTGCTGGCGACGGCGCCCAGCGTCGAGTACGAAGTCGTCATGCGCAATGGCGAGACCGTTGTCGTCGACAATCCGGCCGCCATGCCGTCGCCAGGCGAGTTCGAGGAGATTCTCGAACCCTGGATGGATATCAGCATCATCGTTCCGTCCCGGTACATCGGCAATATCATGGATCTCGTCACCAAGCGCCGAGGTGTCTTCCGCGAGATGACCTATCTCGACGAAGACCGCGTGCACCTGCAGTTCGACATGCCGCTCGGCGAGGTGATCGTCGACTTCTACGATCAGTTGAAGAGCCGCACCCAGGGATATGCGTCGCTCGACTACACCTTCGCCAAAATGAAACCGGCTGATCTGGTGCGGCTCGATGTGCTGGTCAGCGGCCAGCCGGTCGACGCGCTCTCCATCATCACGCATCGTGAAGACGCCTACACCCGCGGCCGCGATCTGGTGACGGCGTTGCGGCAGCTGATTCCGCGGCAGATGTTCGATGTGCCCGTGCAGGCGTCGATCGGCAGCCGGATCGTGGCGCGGGAGACGATTCGCGCTATGCGGAAGAACGTCCTCTCCAAGTGCTACGGCGGCGACATCACCCGCAAACGGAAACTGCTGGAAAAGCAGAAAGAGGGCAAAGCCCGGATGAAGATGGTCGGCAGCGTCGAGATTCCCCAGGAAGCCTTCATGGCGGTGCTGAGCCTCGGCGACAAGGGATCATCCACCAAGTAATGGCCCCCCTCTCGTCGATCACCATTGCCGGCGTCGGTCCGGGCAATCCGCTGGCGCGCACGCGGGCGCTCGACGCGGCTCTCTCCGGGGCGGAGGTCATCATCCTGCGTACTGCGATCCACCCTGGCGTGGAAGATTTCGTCACCGACTCGCGTGTTGTTGTCTGCGACGACCTGTACGAATCGATGGGTTCGTTCGACGAAACCTATGCCGCCATCGCGGATCGCGTGCTCGATGCCGCTGCCTCGAATCGGGTGGTTTACCTGGTCCCGGGATCGGCAGTCTTTGGCGAACGTACGGTGCAGATGATCCGGCAGCGCGCTGGTGAGGCGGGCATCCCCCTGACGATACTGCCTGCGGTTTCCGCGCTGGACGAGATTGCGGCGGCGGTGGGGATCGACCTGCTCACCGACCGACCGCAGTTGATCGATGCCGCGGATCTCGCGGCGAAGGTCGATCTCGAACCCTTCTCCGGTAGCCAGGTTGTTCTCGACCCAACCCGCTGGGCGATCGTCAGCCAGGTCTTTGATCGACGCACCGCGAGCGACGTGAAACATGCGCTGACCCGGATATGGCCGGAGGATTATCTGGTGACCGTCGTCCGGGGAGCGGGAACCGGTGACGAAGTGATCGCGTCGATGCCCCTCTCCGAACTCGATCACGTCGCACACGATCACCTGACGACCGTGGTGATCCCACCCATGTTGTGGCTTGACGCGCCCGCCAGTCCAGCGACTCTTTTTCGGATCATCGCCGCATTGCGGTCGCCGGAGGGCTGTCCGTGGGACCGGGAGCAAACACACGAATCGCTGTCGGGCAAGGTCATCGAAGAAGCGCACGAAGTCGCTGAAGCCATCGCTCTGGGCGATCCGGACGAGCTGCGTGATGAACTGGGGGATCTGCTCCTCCTGGTGGCGCTCAATGCCCAGATTGCCGAGGAGGCCGGGGACTTCACGATCGAAGACGTTTTCCGGGCGGTGAACAGCAAGCTGGTGCGCCGGCACCCACATGTTTTCGGCGATGTGGTCGCCGAAACACCGAACGATGTACTCAAAATGTGGACAGCAATCAAAGCCACCGAAAAAGGCGGCAACGCCGGTTCCGCGCCCGCTCTGCGATATGATCAGTTGCCTCGCACGATGTCCGTCGTCGAGCGGATTCGCCGAGCGGAGGGTGCGACGCTGGCCAGCAACCAGGCGAGCGAGTCGGACATCGGCGCCGGGCTGCTGGTGTTGATCGAACAGGCCCTGGAGTCCGGTGTCGATCCTGAATCGGCACTCGAACGCGCATACAGGGAAAAGAAGGCTTCGACAGACAACCATCTATCGATTGGGGAGTGAAATCACGCATGCAGGAATCGTTCGACATCGATCCGGCACAGATAGACAGATTTACGTGTGGCACCCTGCGAGCCGCCAACGTCGGCGAGACTGTCGAGATCAAGGGATGGGTGCACCGCCGCCGCGACCTGGGGGGGTTGATCTTCATCGACCTGCGCGACCGCTATGGATTGACCCAGGTCGTTTTCAACCCCGAGATTCATCCCGAACCGCACGCCATCGCCAGTGATGTCCGGAACGAGTATGTCCTCGCTGTCACGGGCGTCGTACGAAAACGCCCCGACGGCACCGAGAACCCCCGTCTCCCCACCGGCGAGATCGAGATCGAGGCCGAAACGATTCACGTGCTCAACACCTCGCTCACCCCGCCCTTCTATGTCAACGAGGATGGCGATGTCGACGAGTCGTTGCGGCTGAAGTATCGCTACCTCGATATGCGCCGGGATCGGATGCAGAAACAGATGATCCTCCGGCACCGCATCGTGAAATACATGCGTGACTATCTCGATACCCGCGGTTTTATCGAGGTCGAAACACCGCTGCTGATCAAGAGCACACCAGAAGGCGCCCGCGATTTTCTCGTGCCGTCCAGCTCCAGCCCGGGCGAGTTCTACGCACTTCCGCAGTCGCCGCAGCAGATGAAGCAGCTCCTGATGATCGGCGGCTACGATCGCTACTTCCAGATCGCGCGCTGTTTCCGTGACGAAGCGCAGCGGGCCGACCGGCAACCAGAGTTCACGCAGCTTGATATCGAGATGTCCTTTGTCTCCCAGGAGGATGTGACGTCGCTCATCGAAACCCTTTTCCTGGAGATGACAGAGGCGTTCACCGACAAGAAGCTGCTCTTCCGCCCATTTGCCCGGATGACCTATGCCGAAGCGATGGACCGCTACGGCAGCGACCGGCCAGATCTGCGGTTCGGCATGGAGCTGCAGAACGTCGGCCCGGCGTTGGCCCAGACGGGGTTCAAGGCGTTTGCCTCGGTGCTCGAATCGGGTGGACAGGTCAAGGCGATCGTCGTTCCGGGATGTGGAAACTACACCCGCCGCGAGATCGACGACCTCACCGAGCGAGCGAAAACGCTCGGGGCCAGGGGCTTGGCGACGATCGCGCTCAGCGACGACGGACTTCGCTCGCCCATCGCCAAATTCCTGACCGAGGACGAGATCGCGGCACTGACCAGCGGTATCGGCGCGGCCCAGGGAGATCTGGTGCTGATCGTTGCCGATGCTCCGGCGGTTGTCGCGAAGGTTCTGGGCGGACTTCGGGACTACTTCGGCGTATTGCTAAAGCTCGCAGACCCGGATGTGTTCGCCTATTGCTGGATCTACGAGTTTCCCTTGCTCGAATGGGACGAGGAAGGAAATCGGTGGGACGCCACCCACAATCCCTTCTCGGGGTTCTACGAAGAGGATCGCCCGCTTCTCGATTCCGACCCGGGTGCGGTGCGAGCCTTGCAGTACGACTTGACGCTGAATGGCAACGAAGTCGGCGGCGGCAGTATTCGCATGCACCGGTCGGAAGACCAGCAGCGCATTTTCAGCATGATGGGTCACTCAGAAGCAGCCCAGGAAGAGCGCTTCGGCGCAATCATTCACGCGCTCGAGTATGGCGCTCCGCCCCACGGCGGCATTGCCATGGGCATCGACCGCTTCGTCATGCTCGTCACTGGCACCGAGAACATCCGGGAAGTCATCGCCTTCCCCAAGAATCAGCGAGGCGCCGACCTGCTGTTCGAAGCGCCTTCACCGGTGGACGAGCAGCAGTTGATCGATGTCGGTCTTGCCCTCCGCCCATCCAATCCGGAAAAAGCGTAGCGGCAACACCTGCGTTGCCTGACGGGCGAGGCGGGCCTCGCCGCTACACCCAGCAACACGCGACACCTGTCGCGGCAACGCCTGCGTTGCCCCGCAATTCCAGGGACTGAGGGGCGAGGCAGGCCTCGTCGCTACACCCGGCAACGACGCGACACCTGTAGCGGCAACGCCAGCGTTGCCCCGCGGTCCCAGAGGCTGACGGGCGAGGCGGGCCTCGCCGCTACAGGGCTACGGTTCGGCCGTGGTGTCAACGTGGTCCGTAGCCCGCTTTCGCCAGCGCGATTTTCGCCGCGGCTACTTCATCCCACGGGTGTTTGTCCTGACCCCAGATGATGCTTCGCTCGTGACCCTTGCCGGCGAGGAGCACGATGTCTCCTTCGCTCGCCTGTGATACGGCGAAATCGATGGCTTCCTGACGGTCGACGATGCAGACGAAGTCTGATCCTTCGGTCTTGCCTTCGCTTCGCGCCCCGGCAGCGATCTCCTGAATGATGCTCATCGCGTCTTCGAAGCGAGGGTCTTCGGTCGTAAACACACTCAGATCGGCTAGCCGAGCAGAAACCGCTCCCTGCATTGGCCGTTTGGCGGTGTCGCGCTCGCCGGCACTGCCGCTCACACAGATGAGACGCTTGCCTGGCGCGAGCCCCCGCAGCAGCTTCAGGATTTTCTCCAGCGACTCGGGGGTGTGCGCATAGTCGACGATCACCGAAAACGGCTGTCCGGCATCGACCCGCGTCAGCCGACCTGGAATCGCCGGCGCCGAACTCAGCCCCGCCGCAACCAGATCCAATCCGATCCCGGTGGCAAGAGCGATGCCGGCCGCGCAAAGTGCGTTCTCGACGTTGAATTCCCCGAGCAAAGGCAGGGCCACATCGGCCGCCCCGCTCTCGGTTCGAAGGGTGAAGTGACTGCCCCGCTCGTTTGACCGAATGCCCTCGGCGATGATCGAGGCAGCAGGCGCGGTCCGGCTATAGGTCAGTATGGTCGCGCCGATCGCCACCGGCGCCATCGTCGCACTGACGGGATCGTCGAGATTGATCACCGCCGTTCCACCAGAAGCACCCACGCGCTCGAAAAGTGATGCCTTCGCTTTCCGGTAGGCGTCGATCGATCCATGAAACTCCAGATGCTCGTGCGTGATGTTGGTCACCGCGCCGATATCGAATCCGATCTTGTCGAGCCGGTGCGCCGCGAGACCGTGTGAGGTCGATTCCAGAATCGCCCACTCCACATTCGCGTCTCGCATGCTCGCCAGGTAGCGATGAATGTCGAGCGACTCCGGCGTGGTTTGCCGCGTCTCATGTTCGAGGACTACCCCCCCGACCTTGACCGACACCGTCCCGACCATCCCCGTCGTTTTGCCGGCATGGCTGAGGATGGCGTCGGTCAGATAGGACGTCGTGGTTTTGCCGTCCGTCCCGGTGATGCCGATGACGTTGAGACTTCGATCGGGATGATCGTAGAAGGCGGCGGCCAGACTCGGCAGTGAGGCTCGCGTATCGCGATAGACGAGCGTCGGGACGCCGGGAATCTCCCGTTCCGCGGCCACCGCCACAGCGCCTCGCTGTAGGGCGCTCTCGATAAAATCGTGTCCATCCACGTAGCCGCCCGGCAATGCGACAAAGAGCCCGCCTGCCTCGACCTGACGTGAGTCGTAGGTCATCGTTGTGACAATGGTGTCGAGATCACCGCTGGTGTGGAGTGGATGGCTGTGGAACGCCAGTTCACGCAATGTTGCCACGATAGGATCGCTAGCCGATCGACTTCATGTATTGCCGGGCGATTCTGGTGCCGAGCTGGCTGAACTGCCGCTCGATCGGCGCCGGATAATCCACAATCGATCCGCCAAACCCGGTTTTGAAGCGGGTCAATCCACGCCAGTCATCGCCGCGCGTCGCCGGAACGGTGTCGGCCGACTCGCCTTCTGGCTCGGGATCCTTATGCGGGATTCCCCAAAGGTCGTATGTGGCGATTCCGCGGTCCCGGGCCCATCGCATTGCCTCGAACTGCACGAGGAATGCCGCGCCGACGGCGCGATGCTCGGTCGACGATCCTCCGTACATGTAAATCGCCTCCTGCCCAAATGCAGCCGCGATCAACCCGGCGGCCGGGTGCTCTCCGATTCGCGCCACCAGAATCAGCGAATCACTCCCGAAAACATCGAGGAAATCGCGGTAATACTGGCGGCTGTGGATGCCGAACTCGTTGCGCTTCGACGTCTCGTCCAGAAGGGAATAGAACATGTCGAGACCCTCCTCGCACAACCCTTCGAACGATTCGACAGTCACGCCTTTCCGCGTCGCCAGGCGGACGCTGTAGCGGGTTTTCTGGTGCATGCCCATCAGGATCGTGTTGTCATCGGCGAGCGGTATCTTGACCGTGCGGCCAGGTTGCACGTAGTCGGGGCCGGTCGACCATTTGGCCAGGAAATCGGCGTCTACCGGTAGAGGACGCTCCTGCTCGACGATGGCGAAAATGGCTCGGCGTCGCTTTGCCGCGCCCTCGAGTCGATCGATCAGCTCGGGCAAGCTGGCGTCATCGCCGCTCCAGGCTGGGCCGCGCGGGACGTAGGCGACGCTGACCGGCCCCCGTTTCCGGTAAAGCACCTGGACCATAGCGCTCCCGTCGTCGGTGGCGATCCGGTCGACATCCCATCCTGAGCGTCGCTTGAACTCTCCCCATCGCCAGCTCTGGAGGAGATGACCGCCGAGTTCGGCAAGCCGGGCGTCCCAGGCGTCCGGATCGGTCGTCAGTTCGGCACGTCTGCTCGACATCAGTTGTACATGGGATCGGTCAGCAGGAGCGCTTCTTCGAACGCCGCTTCGACCAGTTCGTCGTCTTCGCCATCCCGTTCGCGAAGATTGCGAAGAACGCGCAGCGCTCCCTGCCCGCCGATCTGGCCGATGGCGGCAATAGCGGCATACCGCACTTCGCCATCCTCGTCGTCGACGATCGAGGCCAGCGCTGGAACGAGGTCGCTGTCTGCGATCGTTCCTGCCGCAACGGCGGCGACATAGCGCATTTCGGCGTCATCGCTCTTCATTGCCCGTTCCAGTTCGGGGATCCACCGTGATTCCGCCGAGAAACCCATCGCGCCGACGGCGCCACAGGCAATGGCCTGGTCGTCGTCGGCATATGCAGCGAGCATCAGCTGCTCGACGCGGCGATCGTGCGCCAGCGGTCCGAGCGACTCGATGGCTCGCCGGCGGACGAGCGCATTTTCCGAGGTGTCGCCAGCCGTTTCGAAGAGCACGTCGAAGAGCGAAGCGCGCACCGCGGGGTCGAGTTCATGATCGAGGGCAGTGAACCGCACCAACGAACCGGCTGCGGCTGCCCGTACGTCGATGTCCTCGTCGCCGGTCAGGGCGTCGAGCATGATCTGCACCACATCCTGCCGGTCGTCTTCCCACAACCCTTCGATGGCGAGCTGGCGAACGGCCGGCAGCGGGTCTGGCTCGGTCAGGACCGCCCTGAAGACCCTGTTGAAATTGACATCGACGCTTTCTTCGACGTAGTCGACAAGGTCCTCCATCAGGCGAACCCTGGCGTCATCAGCCAGTTGCAGCCACTCCGTCAGGAATGCGGCAGTTCCGGCTTTCGAGAGATCGGAGAATCCCAGCAGCTTGCGCCGCTGGGGATCCTGTTCGTCTCTGGGCGCTTCCCGCTCGTCGTCGAATTCGTCGCTACCCGATGGTTCCGGGAATATAGGTGTAGGCATCTGCGTCATCGGGGTCCTTGGCGAATGCGCCGCTCTCATCTCCGTCGAGAACACTCCGCAGGAATGCTTCGGAGAAGGGGCGCTCGGTGTTGCTGGCGGCGAAGAGCTCGGCAAAGGTGGCGCCGAAGCCGCCTCCCTCGAGCCCATTGTTGCGTCGCTCGAATGCGCGACTGATCACGGTCTCCGGCTTGCGGCGGGCTTTGTCGTCGAGCTGCTTGTCGTTGCTGAAGCCAGGGAAGGTGTCCTCATCGAGCAGATACTCGTCGAATGCCGCGCAGCTGAAGGAGGTCGGGCGGAACACATACCGCTGTCGCCGCTCTTCCAGCTCGAGGAGCCGTCGCGACTGCGCCGCGCTTGCCTCGTATTCCATGATGTAGTGGCCGTCGTTCTCGGTGGCTCTGATGCTGATCAGCGCCCCGGCCACCAGGTTCTCATTGAAGAAATCGTCGAGACCGAGCAGATATCCACCGCGGTTCGGCGTGGGATAGCGCAGCTCGACCAGGTAGGTCGTGTACTGCTGCGGGCACTCGAATGTCAGCACAGCCGTGCGCTGATTCGGCGTCAGCGGCTCCGGCAGCAACGCCTGCATCTCCGGGTCGTAGGGGAGCAGACCGAGATAGAACTCGTAGAACGTCAGCACGTGGCTCAACTGCGACACGGAGCGATACGCTGGCTGCTCGGGCAGCTCTTCCAGCAGGAATCGGTAATCCGTGCCGATTTCGGTGGCCTTCCTGCGCGTCGTGCCGATCGGCGGCAGGTTGCTGACGCTCCAGAAGCGCTGATTGTTGGTGCCGACGAACTCGAAGTCGCGGTGCTCCTGGGCCAGCCGGTAGTTCAGCGCGAATCGCATCAACTCGAAATCGGACGCCTTTTGCCGGACTTCGAGCACGTCCTGAACGAGCACGTCGTCCGTGAGTGGCTGCTCCTGCTCCTCGATGTAGTCCTTGATCCGGCGCAGATCGCCGCGGCTGAGTCGTGGAACCAGATCCTCGATCATCCACTGATCGCCAAACTGGGCGACGCGAGAATCCTGTCCAAGACGAGCGCGCACCGCGGCCGCGAGTTCGCGATCCCCAACGGTGCTGACGTCCGTGGACGACGGCGCGGCGGGCACGATGATCGTGCGGGCGGCCACGGCCTCTTCTTCCGGCTCTTCCGCGGCGATGGTCTCGTCGAGAATCTGGGAGACGATGCTGGACGGGTCGGCTTCGATCATCCGGCGCATGGCGCGATCGCTCTCGTCGCCCATATCGAAATCGGTGAGAACCCGCTCCAGCGTCGACCAAGTCGAATCGCCACGTGGCCGGGGCCGGAGCGCTTTCGTGGCATGCTCCGGTTTCGGCGCCGGAGTCATCAGTCGTTCGGTGAAGGAATGGGTCGCATCAGGAGAGCGGTCCACGGGCCGGCGGCCGGCTCGTGTGGCTACCAGCCAGGTTGCGCCGTCATCCTCCGCGATCTCGAAGACACCGGAGTTCGATTCCGCCAGCTTTGCCACTGACTGCTCGGTGCCGCTCTTCCCGGTTGCTTTCAAATACTCGACGATCTCACTCACTTTGAACCGGATCGGTGCATCCGCGGCCATGAACTGGCCACGACCCAGGAAGAGAGTCAGAACGTCACGGGCCAGAGTCTGCTCGGCCTTGCTTCCGGCCAGCTCGATCTCGGTCGTGTCGATTACGGTCATCGATAGCACTCCATCAATAGTGTCCGGCATGGTCTGTTCGGCAGCTGTCCGGAAAGAAACAAAACGAAGAAAACAGGGTCGATTACGAGGTCCGCAGCCGCAGTGCCTCGACCAGTTCGTCGGTGGTCAACGCGGTTGGCGAGGACCGGATCATCGCGATCAGGTATTCCACATCTTCATCGGAAAGCTGAATCTCAGTCTTCTCGGACATGCTTGCTCCAGTTGTTTCGCCGCGTGGCATTCGGGTGGTGGACAGGGCAAATCAGGGATGCACTTGCGTGCACCAACGGTGTATATTACCGGACAGCCAGCTACCACGCCAAAAGCAGGTTTGGCGCGAAGCTCGGCCCGTTGCAGTTTGAAGGCCACGTGGCCTGATGACTATACTCACGGGTGGCTCGCCAATACTCCAGGCAGGAGTTCGTGCGATTACATCCGGAGGAGGATTTCTCGATGTTTGGACCCGGTCTTGGTTGGCAGGAACTCGTTCTTATTCTCTTGATCGTCGCGATGATCTTCGGCACCAGTAAGCTGTCCGGTATCGGCTCCGATCTGGGCAAGAGCATCAAGGAGTTCAAGAAGGAAGCTGGCGCGGTTGATGAACCGGACTCCATCGCCAGCGGCGGCAGCACTGGCTCGACCGCCACGGTTGCTCGCTCCGATGCTGCGGCGCAGAGCCGCGAGATGCGCGCGGACGAGATTTAGTTCGTTCACGCGTTTCCACTCCCACGGTGGACGCACACGCCGGGGACCACAAGTCCCCGGCGTTTTTTGCACCCTGTGGTGCCCTGATCCCCCGGAACCTCCGCCTGGTTGGTGATTCGCCAGCCCTCTCCGAGGAAGTACATGACCTTCGGATTCAACGACCCGGAATCCTCCGACACGTCCAGTGACCCCATCTACGGGAATCGCGCCGATAGGTACTCGAGCTGGGACTCCGAACCGGAAGACCCAGATTCCCTCCCCTCCGTAACCTCGACTCCAGCGCCGCGCAGGGGCCGCAGAGGAGGCATTTTCCGGGAGATTCTGGAGACTGCGCTGATTGCGCTCGTCATCTTCTTTGGCGTGCGCATGCTGGTGCTCAATTTCCGGGTCGACGGCAGCAGCATGTTCCCCAACCTGCATGACGGCGACATGCTGCTGGTCAATCGCAACTCCTACGAAGTCTTCGACCTCTATACCCTCATCGATTGGATACCAGGCGTCGACCATGCCGATGCCAAGGAATTCAAGCCATTCGACGATCCGGAGCGCGGCGACATCGTGGTGTTCAATCCGCCGGTGGCGTCGTCCAAGCCATACATCAAGAGGATCATTGGTCTGCCCGGCGAAACGGTGGAGATTCGGGAGGGCAACGTCTACATCGATGGAGAGCTGCTCGACGAGGATTACATCGAAGCTGGCATAACCGAATGTTCCCGCCAATGCGACCCATGGGTGGTGCCGGAGGGCGAGGTCTTCGTGCTGGGCGACAACCGGCAAAACAGCTCGGACTCTCGTGTGTTCGGTCCGATCGCGATCGACTCCATTGTTGGCCGGGCCTGGGTGATCTACTGGCCAGTCGGCGACATCGGAATCCTCGATCACGCCGACTATCCGGACGAGTGAACCACCTGTCCGCCGAGGCGACGCGCATGCGGCCCTCTTGCGTCGATTGAGCCGCACAATCCGGATGTGTAGAATTTCGAACAGGATCGAGCATGCTGAGCATGACCCTCGATCCCGGCCATCCGAGCCATACGCCTTCCTGAGAGAAGGCGCCGCAGGGACAGGGCTCCTCGATGATTGAAACCGTCGTTCACAGTATTCGCGTGCAGATGCACTCACATCACCGGCTGGTCATCCTCAAGGAACTTCATGGGGATCGCCACCTGCCGATCTGGATCGGTGATTTTGAGGCACAGGCCATCGCTATCGAGCTGCAGGGTGTCGATTCGCCCCGGCCGCTTCCCTATGACGTCCTGAAAACCGTCATCGGTGAGCTGGGAGGCTCAGTGGACCGCGTGCTCGTGGTCGACCTCTCGCAGGATGTCTATTACGCCCGGGTCGTGATCGCCACAGGCGACCGGACGGTCGAGATCGATTCCCGGCCGAGCGACGCCATCGCGCTCGCTGTACGCGCCGGAGTGCCGATCTTCGTCGATGAATCGGTCATGGAGCGGGCGGGCGTCACACTGGAAAATGACGACGACGTGTCCGACGAACCGGGCATGATTTCGTCGCCGGAACGCCCGGAAGCCGTGGCCGGCATGTCGACAGACGACGAACGGCTTTCAGTCTTTCGCGACTTTATCAATACGCTCGATCTCGACGACCCCGACCGGCGACGCGGCAATTGACCGGTCGCCGATGCTCCCGCAGGACGTCGAACCAGCAGTCAGGATTCAGCAAACCGCATGATGGATAAATCAGAGCACCAGATACGGAAAATCGTCGTGGAGCGGATGGACCGCTGCAGCGTCTGTCACCGCAGCTTCATGGAAGACGACGTCGAAGTCGTTTCCCGCAAGGAAGACATCTGGATGATGGTCGTGCAGTGCAAGGATTGCCATGCCCGATCGTTTGTGGCCGCGCTCGTCGGTGAAGCGACTGGCACCTCACCCATGGGCCAGTTGTTCGACCTGGCGTCATCCGGTTCACCATTCGACGCACACGCCGACGCTGGCTTCACGGAAGTCGAGGACGAACCGGTCACCGTCGACGATGTGCTGGCGATGCACGATTTTCTCGATGCATTCGACGGCGATTTCCGGAAGCTTCTCCGCTCCTGACCGGTCACTGCGGTCGATGCTCCGTCGTTTCCCGCAATCAGAATTGGCGCCGGACGACCGCTGCCCAACGTGCCCCAAAATCCGCCCTCTATGCACCATGCACTAGGGTGCCATGCACCACCCCCGTTGACTCGCGTTGACTGACTTTTGCCCCGCTCCTATACTCGCACGGGAAACTGGCGACTGACTGTCGGTGCAGCATTGTGCCCGGTCAGATATCCGTATGGGGCAAAGCCTTGGCGCACGTGCATGATGCTGAATCGGGAGCGATGGATCTCGCGGTCGTCAAAGAGTTGATCGCCGATCTCAATCCACAGGACTGGCAGGAAGCGCAGGAGTTGATCCTCGCCGCACTGCAGAGAGTGAACGAACGATTTGGGTATGTTTCGGTCGAAGCCGCCCAGGTCGTGGCCGATCATCTCGGAACCACCGTACCGCGCGTCTATGGTCTCCTGACCTTCTACGCCGATTTCCGCACCGAACCGCGCGGCAAGAAGTTCATGCTCCTCTGTCACGGCATGTCCTGCTATGTCATGGGTTCGCAAAAACTCGTGCAGACGTTGCAGGACAACTACGGCATCGGCGATGGCGGCACCACGGCCGGCGGTGAACTGACCGTCCAGGTTGTGAATGGCTGCCTGGGCGTTTGCGATCGAGCGCCAATCGTCGAGATGGATCACGAGTATTACGGCAAACTCACTCCGGAAACCTTCAACGATCTCGTTCAGCGGGTCATCGCCCAGGTCAACGCGGGAGCAGCATCGTGACCGAGTCACACATCCCTCATTTCCGCTCGAAGCGCGATTTCGAGGAGTACCGAAAAGCAGCGGAAGAGAAGTGGCACGAGCTGTGGAATGGCTCCCGGACCGTTGTTTCGGTAGGCGTGGGCAGTTCCTCCCTGGCAAAGGGAGCGGCGAAGGTCCTGCGAGAATTCGAAAAGCATGCCGGGAGCGATCTCGTCGCCCGCAAGACAGGCGTCGATGGCGCTGACTGGTCGGAAGTCCAGGTGCGCGTCAAGCGGCCGAACGCTCCGGCCGTTGTCTATCACCATGTGACCACCGACGATGTTCCGACGATTCTGGCGGGCAAGGCCGATGACCTGATTCTCGGTGTGGAAGGCGACGCGGCATACGACGGCATCCAGCCGATCAGCGGGCTGCCCTTCTACAAGTATCAACAGCGGATCGTGCTGGCCAATGTCGGTGTCATCGATCCCGATTCCTTCGAGGAGTCGGTCGCGGTTGGCGCCTACTCCGCACTTTACAAAGCACTTTTCGAGATGTCGGACGAAGAGGTCATCGCCGAGATGACCGCCGCCAACCTGCGTGGCCGGGGAGGCGCTGGATTCCCGGCCGGCATCAAGTGGGAAAGCGGACGGAAAGCCCGCGTCACGCCGAAATTCGTGGTCTGCAACAGCCACGAAGGCGAACCCAACGTCTACAAGGATCGCCGCATCCATGAGGGGGATCCCCACCGGATTCTCGAAGGCATTCTGGTTGCCTGCGTGGCCTGCGGAGCGGAACGTGGCTACAACTATGTCGGTGGTGAGTATCCGCTGGCGATCAAGCGATTCCGCCGGGCAGTGGAAGATGCCGAACGGGCGGGCCTGATCGGTAAGGACATCATGGGTTCGGGCAGGGATGTCGCGTTCCGGATGCGAACCGGCGGCGGCGCCTATGTCTGCGGCGAAGGGTCGGCCATGATGTACTCCATCATGGGAGTTCGCGGACAACCCCGAACCAAACCACCCCGCTCGGTCGAGGAAGGCCTCTGGAAACGCCCAACCGTCGCCAACAACACCGAAACCCTCTCCAACGTTCGGGACATCATCCTGAAGGGTGGTGAGTGGTACTCCCAGTTCGGCACTGAAAAGAGCAAGGGCACCAAGCTGATGACCGTCCAGGGTCCCATGAACACCATGGGGCTGGTGGAAGTGCCGATGGGCATCACGCTGGGCACGTTGGTCAACGAGGTTTGGGGCGGCACCCGGGACGGATACACCTTCAAGGGCATCCAGACCGGCGGGGTATCAGCTGGGCCGCTCACGCCCGAGTATTTCGATCGGCCGGTCGACTTCGACTCCCTGACCGACGCGGGCGGCATGCTCGGTTCGGGCGGATTTGTCGTTTTCGACGAGTCTGTTTGCGCTGTTGACTTTGCTCGCTATCTGACGGCGTTCAATCGCGTCGAATCCTGTTCCAAGTGCGTTCCCTGTTCGCTGGGGAATCCGGCGCTGGTCGAAATCCTCGACCGGATCCGGCTGGGCCGCGGCTCGGCCAGCGATCTGCCCCTGATCGAGCGGACATCGAAACACATCATCGAACTTTCGCTGTGTGGTCTTGGTCAGGTTGCACCGGAACCGTTGCTGGGGATGCTGCAGAAGTTCCCCGAGGAGTTCCGTCGCCATGCCGTCGATCACGTCTGCGATGCCGGCGTCTGCCCGATGGCGTCGGATTCGGTAACCGTTTCGCTGGCGGCCGATTAATTCATCGCCCTCCACAACCGGTCCGGTGTAGCGGCAACGCCTGCGTTGCCAACCGCGACCGCAGCGCCGGACGGGCGAGGCAGGCCTCGCCGCTACACATATCCCGCCGCGGCGCACGTCGGCCCCGGTCTGGGTGTAGCGGCAACGCCTGCGTTGCCAACCGCGACCGCAGCGCCGGACGGGGCGAGGCAGGCCTCGCCGCTACACCAAATCCGGAACGGCGTGGCGACGACGCGTGCATTGCCAACCGCCCCCCGAATGGCGTAGCGGCAACGCCTGCGTTGCTCGTCAACCGTAAGCCCTACAACAGGTTGACTTCCTGACCCACGCCCTTCGCCCGGGCGGCGTCGACGGCGAATCGGGCCACCACGACGTCCTGCACCGCATTTCCGACCGACTTGAAGAAGGTGATCTCCTCGTCATCGGCCCGCCCCTTGGCGGAGTCCTCGACGACGTGGCCAAGTTCGAGGTGCAGATCGTCTTCGCTGATCACGCCCGCGGCGATAGCCATGAGAAGATCGCCCGCCTCCTCCATCACCGCATCGAAGTTGTCCACCACAATCCTGGCCCGGCCGCAGGTCGCCACCGGCACTTCCTGCATCTCCGGGGTGAATGCGCCGACTGCGTTGATGTGCGTCCCCGGTTTGAGATCGGCGTCATCGAAAACCGCCCGCCGGGCGGTTGTGGCCGTGCAGATGACATCAGCTGCCTTCACTGCGGACGATGCGTCGGTCGTGGTTTCGACCATTCCCGCGAGATCCGGCCAGTCCTCAGCCATGGCGGCCCGGAATCTGGACAGCTGTTCCTCGCTCACATCGACCCCGATGATCCGCTCGATCGGCCTGACTGCGCAGACCGCGGCCGCCTGGGTGACGCCCTGCACGCCGGCGCCGATCACCGTCAGCGTGGCGCTGTCGGGGCGAGCCATGAGGTCGGTCGCCGCGCCCGATACGGCGCCGGTGCGCAACGCCGTCACATACCCACCTTCCATGACCGCCATCGGAATCCCATTGTCAGGATCGATCAGGCAGACAATGGCGTGAATGGTCGGTAAGCCGCGCTTGGGATTCCCGGCGAAGAAATTGACGGTTTTGAATCCCAGTGCGCCGCTTGCCGGCACGAAGCCCGGCATCATCAGCATTGCTGACGGGTCGTCGTTCACCGGCAACGATGACCGCACCGGCGCCAGCGCCCGGCCGGCGGACAACTCGCGGAAGGCCACCTTCATCAGCTCGACCGCATCGGCCATCGGCACCAGTGTCTTCAAATCGCTCCGGCTCAATGCCAGCATTGCGCTCACTCCCTTGCCCTCGTTCGCGTTTATCCCAACGTCGAGATAGTACCCTGTTCGACCGGCCACGCCGACCCGCGTGGTTGCCTCTCGCCGGCTTTGCCCACGCGGCACATGCTATACTCGCGCGGCTTCTACATCGACATCCTCGAAGCGCTGATATGACTCCATCTGCATGACCGATACCGGACTATCCACTCGACTCCGCCAGCACTCTCGCCGGTCGGGCCTCGTCGTCGGTTTGACGATGGCCGCGACGATTGCGCTCTGCATCCTTTCCTCCGCCTATGTGTTCGGCAAGATCGAACCGTATGTCGCGGAGGTCACCGGGTATGACGAGCCGACCGCGGTGCCGCAGGTCGCCTCCGACCAGAATGACCCGCAGGAAGATCCGGAGGAAGGCGACGCCACCGGCAACGATGCGTCGGCGGCCGAATCAGGGTCGAATTCTGACGAAACCGAAGGCAGTCAACCAACCATTGCAGAAGCTGAAACGGACGAGAGCGACGCGTTCGAAGTTAGCCATCGCTCGAACCCCGACTACACAATCAATTTTCGGCCAGGGCCGAGTGTGACCTCCGGTGACCCGATCGGGTCGCTCGATCCAAACACGCCATTGATGTATCTCGGGGAGGATGCTCTCGACGAAGGGGGCGTCATCTGGCTCAAGTTCCGTACCGAATCGGGTACAGAGGGTTGGGTGCGCGAAGTGGACACCGTGGTCGCAATTCAGTAGCGTTGTTCTCAGCAGGAGCAGGTGTTGCCTGCCCGAAGCAGAGCCGGCAGTTGGGAGAAATCGAATGCAGAGAGTCGCGATAGTCGGCCTGGGTCTCATTGGTGGATCGATCGGCATCGGTTTGCGCCAGTGGTCCGCGGAGAATTCCAAGAGCGGTCAGTCCGCGCTCGAAGTGGCTGGCTTTGACCAGAATCTCGAACACCAGAGCCGGGCAAAGAAACTTGGCGCTGTCGACCGCGCCGAATGGGAGCTGCGAAAAGCCGTTGCGGACGCCGATCTGGTCGTGCTCGCCACACCGGTTGTCGCCATGCGGGAAATCCTCTCGGATATCGCGCCGTTGCTGAAAAGTGGCGCCGTGATCACCGATACCGCTTCCACAAAGGCTGATGTGGTGCAGTGGGCAAAGGAGATTCTGCCCGTCACCGTTCACTTCGTTGGCGGCCATCCGATGGCTGGCAAATCGGAAAGCATCGACGGCGCCGAAGGGACGCTCTTCACCGGCGCGACCTGGTGTATCTGTCCGTCGGTCAGCGCCAATGACGAAGCGGTGCGCACTGTCCTGGGTATGGTGGCTGCTCTCGGAGCCGAGGCGTTTTTTGTCGATCCCGTCGAACATGATGCCTATGTCGCCGGCGTCAGCCATATGCCATTTGTGATTTCCGCCGCAATCGTCAATGCCCTGACCGCTGACCCGGGATGGAAAGACATGAAGAGCCTGACGGCGGGAGGATTCCGGGACACGACCCGCCTGGCCAGCGGCAGCCCGGCGATGCACCGCGATATCGCGCTGACGAACGCCGAGTCGCTCGATCGCTGGGTCTCGTCGATGATCGGTCAGCTGCAGGACTTTCAGAGCCGCTTGTCGCAGGACGAAGAGAGCCGGGCGGATGCGATCGACGAGTTCTTCACCAACGCGCGCGACCGGCGAGCCGAATGGGCTGTCCAGACCTCACGTGAAGCGGAGTTGCTCGGAGCGCCGCCCGAAGCGGCCAGCGAGGGAATCGGCGATCAAATGAGCCGGATGTTCCTGGGCGGTTTCATGCGGAAGAAGCGGGTCGATCCGACCAAGACCTCAAACGGCGCAGGGGGCCGCACTCCCTGATCAGGGGAGGAGCTGCCAGCTCGACGGCAGATCGTAGTGGTAGTATCGGTTCACCGGGGCGCCCCGTTCGCGGATGCGCCCGCGGTCACGTCGCAGCACCTCGCCATAGGCATTCTGAATCTGCACGATTCGCTGCTCCGGCAGATTGAAAAGGACGATTCCCAGCTTTTCCGGCAGCAGACTGAGATTGCGAAGCCGCTGGTCGAACACGCGAAACGCCGGCTGGTCGATCGCGTGGCGCTGGTCGAGCCAGTCGTCGATCGTCGATTGATCGTCGCGCACGACATGTTCGTCGAATCTGGCCAGTTCGCCGCGAACGCGATCGACAAATGCCATATCGTAGCGGCGCACCACTTCCAGCAGACCATTCAGTGTTTCAGGGCCGCGGCTGCATCCGGCAACCAGAATCTTCAGACCATGACCCGGCCCGGCGAAACTCGCCGTTCCCATTGCATCGATAACGGTGAAGCGCATCATTTGAACGAGACTTCTCATGCCTGTCTGGATCCCAATCGACCGCTGGCCGATCGACAGGCTACTCTACCATCCGACGCTTGATGAACCCGGAGCAGCCAGGTGAGCACCGTCGATTTCGACTCGGACGACACTCCGAATCCACAACGCCAGCGATGGCAGGAAGAGCTGGAAGAGATCCTTGCCGCTGCCGACAGAGAGTCGACGCCGGTCGAAAAGGTGCGCGGCAAAGTGATGGCCGCGCGCTACCAAACGCCGGAGAAGAGCCGGTCGTTGGCCGATCGAGTCAGAGAGAGCTGGTCTCCCGGGATGTGGATCATCCTCTTCGTCGGGTTCATTCTCCTCACCGTCGCTGTCCAGCACTTCTCTCCCCTGCTTGGCCGCATATTTGCTTTGGTCGCCGTGGTGATGCTCATCGCCATACTCCTGCGCGGATTTCGCCGGGGTTCTTCTCGAGGTTCGCCGCAGATGTGGCGAGGCAAGGACATGTCCCTCGAGCCAAACAAGCAGTCCTGGTTCGAGCGCACATTCGGCAAACGGGATTGACGTCAGCTCGCTGGTTGAATCAATGGCGGCCGGGTCCGGGCAACCTCCGGCGTGACAAAGCGGGGCAACGCCCCTCGCAAACCCGCCATCCAGGCTTGCGCTGTCACCGGTTTGCTGCCGGCAGGTTGCATCAGTTCCAGAATCAAGCCGGTCGAACCGCCACAGGCGACGATCACGTCACTGTCCCGAAGGAGCACCGTTCCCGGTTCTTCGTCGATCTCTGCGGCGTGGACCCGCGCCTTGTGAATCTGTATCTGCGCGTTGCCGGTTTCCGCCCAGGCGCGGGGCCAGGGCCACATGGCGCGAATCTGGCGTTCGATTGCGTCGGCCGGGTGCGACCAGTCGATCGCCCCGTCAGACTTCAGGATTCGGCGCGTCATCGTTGCGCGCGCATCGTCCTGCGGTGTTGGCTGCAGGCGGCCAGCGGCGATCGACGGCAGATGCTCGAGCAGCAGTTCGGCTCCGATCTCGGAAAGCCGCGCGGTAAGAACATCGGTGGTGTCGCATTCCTCAACAACCGTGGATGTGGCTGCGTAGACCGGACCGGTATCGAGCCCTCGGTCCATCTGCATGAGGGTGACTCCAGTTTCCCTTTCACCCGCCAGAATCGCACAGGCGATCGGACTGGCTCCCCGGTAGAGGGGCAGGAGCGATGCATGCAGATTGACGCAGGAGACTGCCGGCATGGCCAGTGTTTTGGGTCCGAGAATCAGACCGTATGCGGCAACCACAAAGACATCCGCACCGGCATGCTCGAGTGGTGCGCGAGCTTCAGGTGACCGTAGTGATTCCGGTTGATAAACGTGCATCCCGAGCTCTCGTGCCGCTATCTTTACCGCGGGCTCGGTCATCTGGTGGCGACGACCCGCCGGCCGGTCAGGTTGTGTGACGACAAGCCGCACGTCGAATCGGTCGTCGGTCGCGAGGAGCTTCAATGCAGGGACGGCATAGTCCGGTGTGCCGAAAAAGACGACGCGCACCGGTTCCTTCGTTCCATCTTTTCGGATGCTCGGGTCGCTCATGGTCACCATTGTGGCGAAGTGCCCTTGATGCCGTCCACCCTCCAGTGGCGGATTGACCCCGTGCGTCGTTCTCTGCCGATCCTGACTGCGCTGGTCATTGCATTTCTCGCTGTTGCACTGGCGGCGATTCCCGTTGATGCGGCGCCCTCTGGATCTGAGACCCCGCAGTTCGTCGATTCGCCAGTGGACGGTGATAACGCTTCGCTCATGCTCGATCGTCCCGTGGGGGAACTGCCGGTGGTCGGGGATGCTCGCTGGAGCAGCAGACTCACCGACCATTCTCTCATTGCCCTGATCTGGTGGGTCATCGCGTTGCTGGGACTGCACGTTGCCGGGCTGCCCTGGGCATTGCAACTCTTCCCGCGAATCGGCAGCAGGGCGGCCGGGTTGGCCAGGTTGATTGCCTGGTTGCTGGCTGCCTGGCTCGTCTGGATTCTGGCCAGTCTGGAGATCATCGCGTTCAGGGCCATCTGGTGCGGAGCCGCGCTGGCGCTGGTCGGTGCATCCGGGTGGATCTGGCGCAAACGCCGGCATCCCGAGCGCGCAGTGTGGCGTGAGATCCTCGATTCGCTCCGTTCGGGCCCCGAGTACGCCTTCACCGCGGTTTTCTCCATCTTCCTGTTGTTTCGGTTCATCAATCCCGATTCCTGGCATCCCCTCTGGGGTGGCGAGAAACCGATGGAGTTCGCGCACATTAACGCGATGCTGCGGACCGCCCACTTTCCCCCGTTCGACCCCTGGTTCTCGGGCGGAATTCTCAACTACTACTACTACGGCAGCTATCTCGTCGCCTATCTGATGAAGCTGACCGGTATTCCGTCCGAGATCGCCTTCAACCTGGCGCAGCCGACAGTCATGGGCTTGCTCGGCGCCGGCGTCTACACCGTGGTCAGTGTTTTGGTGACGCGCGATGCACGATCGCGTGCCGCAACCGTCGGCGGAATCGTGGGCGTCGCGATTCTGCTGTTCATGGGCAATCTGGTGGCGGTTCGCAACGCTATGCGTCTCCTGCCGGACCTGCCGGAACCGAACTTCATCGAATGGACGTGGAATCCAAGCAGGGCCATTGCGGGAGCCATCACCGAATTCCCCTACTTCACCGGTCTTTACGCGGATCTCCACGCCCATGTCGTAGCGCTGCCAATCACGGTACTCGTCATCGCCGGCGGGCTCGAACTGGCCCTGCGGCGCGATTCGCCGGTCACCACGTTCGGGCGATTCGTTGTCGAGCAGATGCCGCTGCTGGCGCTGATGGGTTTGGCGCTCGGCACGCTGAGCGCCACAAACGCATGGGACGTGCCGCTTTACGCAGTTCTCATCCTGGCCTCACTCTGGCTGGCCGCTGAATCACTTGGCCGACTGCAATCGTCGCTGGCGGCCGTGGCATTGCTGGCGACGGGTACCGGCGTCCTTGGGATGCTGGCGTTCCTGCCATTCCATCGTCATTATGTCGCGTTGTTCAGCACAGTTGAGAAAGTCCGGGCGCCGACCGCGCCAGGCGAATGGTTTCTCCATTTGGGGGGTCTCCTGGCGC
This sequence comes from Thermomicrobiales bacterium, assembly GCA_019637585.1. Lineage (GTDB taxonomy): Bacteria > Chloroflexota > Chloroflexia > Thermomicrobiales > UBA6265 > JAHBVL01. The sequence continues at coordinate 266,550 of JAHBVL010000002.1, forward strand.
TGCTCGTCATCGGATTGGTCTGGCTGGCGGCGAGTCAGGCACGGCCGTCCTCCGTCATCTCTGAGTACCGGGCAGCGCTTCTCGCGCTGGGAATCGCACTCAGTTCGGTCGGCATGTTCCTCTACGTGCGGCAATCGCTCGTACACATGTCCGACCGTTCGTCTTGGCCCGGCCTGGTGGCGATAGCCATGCTGATCATCGTCGCCTGGCTGATCGTCACGCACGTGGAGACTCCTGGGTGGCTCTTTGCCGGTTTGGCCGCGGCCGTCGCCGCAACAGTCGGCATTGCCGGGTATGGCTGGACCGTGCTGGCGATTGGTTTGTCGATCGCAATCCTGGGAGGAACGCTCTGGTGGCTTCCTGTCGACCCGGCGAAGCGCTACACAGGACTGCTGATCGCCGCCGCCGGAGCGGCAGTTGCCGGTCTGGAGCTCGTCTATGTGGTGGACGACCTCTCACCCGATCCCCTCTACTACCGCATGAACTCGATGTTCAAGATCTACAACGAGGTCTGGGTGACATTGGGCATCGCTGCGGCAGTGGTGGTCGCCAGATGTGTCGCAGCGGCGTTCGACCAGTTGGATGATCGATCGACAGAACCGGCGACGATCCTGCAATGCAGCTCCGATCTTTGCGTCGAGAGACCCCGGACGCGCGCACGGCCGGTTGCGCTTCCTCTCGCTTGCGTGGCGTTGGTGGCGATCGGGGCCGGGCTCGTCTACCCGGTGCTGGCGACAGGTCCGCGACTCGATCAGCGGTTCGGCGGACATCCCAGCCCGAACACGCTCAATGCGCTGAACTGGATGGACTACGGAACGCTTACGACGCAGCAGGGCAATGTCGTTCGGTTCGACAGTGACCGGACCGCGATTGACTGGTTCAACAACGAGATCGCTGGCACACCGGTCATCGCGGAAGCCAGTATTGGCGCGTACCGGGGGAATGGTTCGAGAATTTCCAACGCGACTGGGTTGCCAACCGTTCTCGGGTGGTATCGCCATCAGCTGCAGCAGCGCTATCAGGGCGATCTGGATGTCCGCTACCGTGACCTGGCGGCGCTCTACAACAGCGCCGATGTGGCGGAACGAATGCGGATCATCGACGAGTATGGCATCGAGTACATCGTCGTTGGGGACGTCGAGCGATACAGCGTGGTGAATGAGTCCACGGGGCAGCCGTTTGCATCTGCAGAAGGACTCGCCATCTTTGAGAACATGCTCGGCAGCGAGCTGGAGATCGCGTTTCGCTCTGGCTCGACGGTCGTGTATCGGGTGGTCGATTCGGCGTGACAGGCTGGCTGCTATATCCGCGTCTCGGGATGCACCGAGATCGTGATCAACCAGGTGTGAAAGAGAGTTTCCGTGAACGCCAGTGAAACGATTGAGCCAGTGCCCGGTTTCGTCTCCACAGGTCACCTCCCACCGATCTCCGAGACTGAACGGCTGGTTGCGGAAGCCTATTCCACGATCGGTCAGGTCGCCGATGGCGAGGTTTCTGGCGTCTACCCCGCCCTCTCCCGAGTCGCGCCCGACCTCTTTGGCATCGCGCTGGTCAGCACATCAGGAGCCCGGATCTCTGTCGGCGATGCCAGTCACCCATTTACCATCATGAGCATCTCCAAACCCTTCGTCTTTGCTCTGGTTTGCGATCGCCTCGGTCCTGACGCCGTTCGCGACCAGATCGGCGTCAATGCGACGGGCCGCCCCTTCAACTCGGTCGCGGCGGTTGAGGAAAGCGCCGACGGGAAAACCAACCCGATGGTCAACTCCGGGGCCATTGCCACGACCAGCCTGGTTCCGGGCGCGAGCGCCGGCGAGAAGTGGAGATTCATCCAGGAGGGGCTGGAACGCTTCGCCGGACGGTCGCTGCCGCTCAACGACGAGGTCTACCAGTCGGCATCCGAAACCAACTTCCGCAATCGTGGCATCGCCAATACGCTCTTCGGGCGAAACCGCCTGTACGCAAACGTCGAGGAAACCACGGATCTCTACACCCGGCAGTGTTCGCTCGACGTCACAGCCGTCGATCTCGCCGTCATGGGCGCGACGCTGGCCAACGGCGGCGTCAATCCCATCACCGGCGATCGGGTCGTGTCGCCGATTTCATGTCACCACACGCTGGTCGTCATGACCGTAGCCGGGCTCTATGAAACCTCCGGTGATTGGCTCTACGAGATCGGTCTGCCAGGCAAGAGCGGCATCGGAGGCGGGATCGTCACCGTTTCTCCCGGCAAAGGTGGTCTCGGCACCTTTGCTCCCCACTGGACGGCGCCGGCAACAGCGTCAAGGGGCAGCTGGTGGCCAGATCGCTCTCCCGGAGTATCGGTCTGGACCTCTTTCTCTCCGGTTCCGCACAGGAGGAGTGAGACGCGTGCGCCGGTTTGACGGGCTGGCAGCGGCTTCCTATACTTCGGAGTCGGTCCGCGAAGCGTTCCGGGGTGTGGCGCAGTCGGTAGCGCGCGGCGTTTGGGACGCTGAGGTCGAAGGTTCGAGTCCTTTCACCCCGACCGTTTGACCGGCCGGCAAGACAACCTGCCTTCCAAGCAGGTTGTCACAACGACGGAGATGCGGACGCCATGTCCGCTCTCTGCGGGGGTAACTCAGTTGGTAGAGTGCCTGCCTTCCAAGCAGGTTGTCGCGAGTTCGAGTCTCGTCCCCCGCTCCACCAGAATTCCAGCAACGACGCTACTTTGCTTTTTACGTAGCTGCCCTATTTTGTGTCTTGGTGGGTTGCTTGGCCACGACTGGTCCACGGACGGACCAGGCCGCTTTGCCCTCTGGCGATCTTCCGCGGATCTTGTCGCCGGCGACCTCGCCTCCTCTTTCCCAGGCGCGTTCGGCGAAGAGGCTCGTGGAACGCACAGGCCGATTGCTTCACTTGTTCTCAGCACGCGGGAGTGAGTGACCCCTCGCGCGAAAACGTTGTAGAGCGAAGTAGACAATCCACCCAATCGCCCACACCACTGACGTGCCGATCACCGCGTTCCGAGCAAGGTCAAATGCCTTGTCTTCGCTGATCTTGAGAAACGCGACCGGCAAGAACGCAACGCCCAAGCCCAGGCTCAACACTGCCAGCTGCATAAAGGCAATGCGCCACAATCGCAGATTTGTGATCCACCCCTCAGCCATATTGCGCCGTTGCATGACATCTTCTTCGTAGATGGGAAAACCCAGTTCCTCGTCGCCCTTCATCCTGGGAGCCAGGAACGACGTGAACGCGGCGGCAAAGTCTATGGCGGCGGCCAGGAAGGCCGTGGGGATGACTCCCGACTTCGGCAGGCGCTCCGTGCCGGCAACGACTGCTTTATCTCCGGCGATGAACACCCATCCCAGCAGTCCCGTATAGAGGGCGCCAATCGCTGTCGCATAGGTTTGAATCAGCTTGGCGCGCTCGAGATAGCTGTCGTGGATCTTCGCGGCAGTTGCCAGGTACGATTCGTTGATCTTCGCCATGCTGTCGAAGTAATACTTCTCAATGACCGGGTTCTCATTGCGACTCTTTGGCTTGGTGGGGCCCTCCTCTCCTTTCTCCCACTCCACGAGTATCTTGCTGGGAATGACTGGCGGTTTTTTCGTTTCATCTGACTCAGGCATGATCCCGTTCCGCCCCTCCCTGATGAATCGCCACCTACGGCGTCTCGTCGTCTTTGCGCAGGTAGTTGTCCGGGAGAACTTCGTCTGCCGCAGCGTGGTCAGGGTTGGAAATCCTAGCTACATTTCCGGTGAGAAAGAAGTGATTCAGGTGGACTTGGTTGCCATTCGCGTCAACGGTCAAGTCCCGCTCCTCAACCATGGCCCCGCAACCAGGACAGGCCCTCCCTTTCGTCTTGTCGGGCTTTGCCATTCGAGCAATCCTCCCTTGAGCATGTATCCGGTTTCTGCAGGAACTGCTTCGCATAGTATCAGTGTCGCCCTGAGGAAGTCACGACCTACAGCTAGCCTCTTTGCCATTCCTGGTATGCGATCTGGAGAGCAGCCATCGAGACGGCCCCGACGGTAGCTGGAATGCCGTACGCGTAGGCATTGAAATCTTGGCCGGCGGTCACCCCCGTATAGCTGAACCATAGGAAGCTCTCGCACTTTTGAGTGACGCAGAAGCTGCCTGTCTCACCCTCCAGGCACCTGCAGGTCATAACTGCAATGCGTGCCATACCAACTGCGATTCCCAGAAGCCCACCAATGAATCCCGCCGCTGAATACGGTCCAAGGTTTGGAATCACGCGCCTGCCATCCTTACGTGCTCGCGGTTGTCCACCACTTCACGTATGAGGATATCGACCATCCAGCTTGGTTTCTGTGCTCTGTGACACACCACCCAGATGCAGCAGTTGAGGATCCTGACCAAGGCTCGTCGAGAGAGGCATGTCCTCTGTCGCTCTCAGCCGCGACTCCGCCTCTGCCTTCATGCGAGCGAGCGGGGAGCTTTCACCGCACGCACCTTGGCAGCTTTCTCTTCTCAACGCACCACCGCTACGGTCGAATCCTGGCCGTTCCGTTGCGAATGGTGGGGTACCGGATCGAGAGTACCCGTTCCCGGACTCGTTCCTCATCGAGAGAGCGCTGGCGTGCTCGCAAGACATCCGAAATGGAAATCAGGCCAACCAACCGGCGCCTGTCTGCCGGGTCCACGACCGGCATGCGCGTCAGCCCGGTGGTGGCCATCCGTTCCAGCACGTACCGAACTGGTTCATCGGGATACGCGACGACGAGATCTCGCTCGCAGACATCGCCCAGCGTCCGATCGGCGGGATGTTCGACCTGTTGGAGCTCGACGAGCTGGCGGCGGGTCACCACTCCGACCAGTGAATCGTCCTCCCCGACAACCGGATAGAGACCCTGCCCAAAACCGGGTCGATCGCTGCGGAGCTGCAGTCCGTCGAAGAGTGTGTTGATCGGCATCGATGCTTTGAGCACCACGATTTCCAGCCGCATCATCTCCCGGACGAAGAGGATTTCCAGCGGATCGATTGAGTACTCCCGGGTGATGTGATAGCCGCGCCTGGAGATCTTTTCGGTCAGGATCGACCTGCGCATGACCAATACGGTGAACCCGTGCGCGACCGCTGTGGCGATCAGCAGGGGGAGCATCAGATTGACGTCATGTGTCAGCTCGAGAATGAAGATGATGCCGGTCAGGGGAGCCCGCATCGTGCCTCCCAGGATCGCGGCCATCCCGATCGCAGGCCAGAATCCAGGTCCCATATCGGGAAAGGCGTGTGCTTCCAGTCCGCCGAGCGCTCCTCCCATCATGAGCAACGGGGCCAGCACACCACCCGACGTGCCGGAGCCCAGCGACACCGTCCAGATGGTCGACTTGACCAGCAGCACTCCAGCGATGACGGTACTGGTTGCTGTTCCCGCGAGCAACGCCTCGATCACGCTGTATCCAACACCCAGCGCCTCGGGGAAGATGAATCCTCCGATGCCGACGACAACCCCGCCAATGGCCGGCCACCACATCCAGTGGAACGGCAGCCGGGCAAAGGTGTCTTCAGCCAGGTAGACCGCCGACGTCAGCAGCGACGACAGCGCTCCAGCGGCAATCCCGGCAACGACACAAGCCAGCAGAACCATGAGGCCGATGTCCGCGGAATGCATCGGCGTTGGGAAAAGCGGTCCATCGCCAAGCAATGGGCGTCGCACGAACGCCGCAGTCGCGCTCGCCAACGCGACCGGGACGAGACTGCGAGGCTTCAGCTCGAAGAGAAGCAACTCGACAGCAAGCGCCAGGGCGGCGATCGGGGCGGCAAATGTCGCCGACATTCCGGCCGCCGCTCCGGCGACCAGGAGCGTTTTTCGCTCGGCGCTCGTCAGGTGAAAGAACTGGGCAATCAGCGATCCGACCGCACCAGCAGTCATGATGATCGGACCTTCCGCACCGAACGGACCGCCTGATCCGATCGAGATGGCTGATGACACCGGTTTCAGCACGGCAACCCGAGGCTGGATTTTGCTGCCGCCCAGCAGAATCGCCTCGATCGCTTCCGGGATCCCATGACCGCGAATCCGTTCCGAGCCAAACCGGGCCATGAAACCGATGATCAGTGCGCCAAGGGCCGGAATCGCGATAATCAACAGCCCCAGATCGGCATCGACCGGCGACGCATCCTGCACGCTCAATCGTCCGAAGAAAAACAGATTCGTGAAAAACGATATGAGCCGCAACAGCGCCAACGCCAACAATCCGCCGACCACTCCAAGGCAAATGGAGATCGCCGACAGAACGAGAAGACGAGGCGTGGTGGTGAAATCGCCGAGGTCGCGGCTCTGACCCACCGGTGGATGGGACAGACCCTCCGGGAGCATGCGATGCATGACTATTCGACTCCTGTGGGGGAAAACGGCGCTTCAGGCTTTTGCGCCGCCCGCTATCCTAGCACGCCGTCCGCAGCACGTCGAAACGCGGCGACTGGGTTTGCTTTTGCCGAGTCGAGCAGGAGTCGCGCTGCGATGCACGGCATTTCTGGCGTTTTTCAGGTGTTCGAATGCAACGCTGTCTTGACGTCGTTCTCGAGCCCGACTGGAGAATTCGGTACTCGTAGCGCGCCGGATGTTCGCCACTATGCTTAAGATGACGATCCTACGCCATCCGGAAGACCAGTCCGCTCCCAACCAGTGTCTCCACCAGCAAATCCCCAGCCTCACTCCACGAAAGTGGAATCGCGCGATCGAGATAGATCACCCCGTCCAGACTTTCTGTCAACGCCTGTTCCTCACCGGTGAGGAGATCCAGAATCCAGATCGACCCGTTGGAGCGGGCATTGGCCACGCTATTGCCGTCAGGCGAAAACCCAACGGTCTGAACGGCGCCTTGGCGCATCCTGTCGAGATCGGTTTCCGCGTTCGGCTGGATTGGAATCAATTCGCCTGTCTTCAGATCGACCACCGAGTAGAGCGCTGCAGCACTGCCCATCATCGCCATCTGCGGGTACCAGACGATGGCGAACTCGTCGTTCGAACTGAGCTGAAGCAATGCTGGAGCGCCCGATTCCTCGTCGCTCGCCAGAATCCGCTCGGAATCTCCGGTGGCCATGGTCAGCCGATAGATCCCGTCCACAGCACTATCGGGAACAGCACTGAAGACCGAGTAGTAGAGTACGGATCCGTCCCCTGTCCAGCGCATGGAGAAATAGGCCAGGCCGGGGGTGTCGCTACTGACGGTGGTGACGAACTCAGGATTCCCGCCAGTCAGAGGAAGAGTCAGGATGTCGTTGCCGAAAAAGCTTCCCTCTTCCCAGATCGACCGGGAAAAGGTGATTCCCGTTCCGTCTGGTGTCCAGGTAGGAGCGATGTCCGCGTACACGGTCGCGCCCTGATCGCTCGAGAGCCCAGCAGCGGGCAACATTCCCGCATATCCATCATCGGTCAGATTGGTCAGGCTCCCATCGAGCGCATCCATCAACCAGATGTCGCCATCTTTCCAGAGGGTGAACGCATCCTCCGCAAAAACCAGCTTCGAACTGTCCGGCGACCAAGAGATGTCGCCCACACGGATACCGGCGTCGAGAACGTCCAGTGAGGCGCAGTGCCTCGTCACAAATCCTTCGACTTCGAGCACGCACAGCTCCTGCCGATCGGTTGCTGCGAGCAACTGGCCGTCCGGAGAGAGACTGACCGGCCGGAGATCACCGATGTCGAACGCCACCGACGTGGTGTCGACTGCTTGGCTGGAGCTCACTGCACCGGCCATCCCGGGCGATGCCGCGAACGGCAAGAGAACCATGGTCAGTAGCATGCCGACCGCGAGAAACGAGGTTCGGGATTTCCCAGCTTGCCTGAGCATGGTTACGCTCCACTCCATGTCTGGAAACCAATGTCGTCAACTTCGGTCAGTATCTGAAGATTTGCTGTCGCTCGCTGCACGTGAGGCGTCGACTGCATTGGGCTTCTCGGCTGAGCGATCCGGGATCGAGATGACTACTCGCGCACGGGGATATGAATACTCTCCATTTTCGCGTTGTAGGCATCGAATTGATCCTGATAGATCGTGAGCTCCTGGACGGTCAGCGTTCGCCCATCGACCGTGGGCGGCTTCAATGCTCCGGTCTGCGCACTACCTGCCTCGGCTTTGCGGATAGACGTCAGATAGTCCCAAACCACTGCGGGCATCTTGGGTCTGTTCGGTTTTCGGATGAGATCACCAGAGGTCGTGAGGAATCTGTTGCCGACCTGATACTGCATGGTGTACCCGGCTCGGGTATTGGCGCCGTCGAGTATCAATCCCTGATGGTTGGCGAAGTCGATCGAGTGCATCTTGACGTTGTGGCGAACGCCCGAGTCGTCGATCCAATCCCATCTGGCTCCAGCATGGATCGTTGGGCCAACTCCGAAGGAACTCCTGGAATATGGGGGAATCGTCGAGACCACGGCCGAAATCGACGCGTCGCCATGCCTCGAGATCAGCGAATCCGGCGCCACGCCGACGTTAGTGCCAAGCACATTGCGCGATACAGATTCGACATAGCGATCGAATCCTCCGAACGTGCTCCCCAGATACGCGTCGAGATCCTCTGTCCGACCGAACGTGCTTGCCGGATTGAAGAGCTGCCCCTGACCCAGCTCCGATCCAAATCCAGTTCCACTGGTTACGCTCCCTGGGGAGGGGCGACCGGGAGTGGCATGAGCGATTCCTGGAGAATCCGGAGACCGGAACTCAGAAGGAGGGAACAGCATCCCCTGTCCTCCTTCTTCCCAGGCACCCGATTCTGGATGTCCAGTCCTTCTTTGTGATGGCAATGTCGCAGGCGCGCCGCCACCAGGTTGGTCGGTTGCCCTCCGAATACTCGGTTTTCCGGAAGGTTTGCTGACTGACCGTACCCCATCAGCGGACGCCACGCTCGCCGGCCCTTCGATCACCTTGAGTACTTTGCCGCTCCCCTTTTCCACGAGTGCGTCGAAGATCTCATCCAGCGCGAAAGTGACAAGAATCTCGGACTTCTCATCCAGATCGGCATGGGCGAACTGCTCGGCTTTCCGTCCCGCTTGTCGAACGAACGGTCCGACCGTTCCGACTGGATCAGTGTTGATTGCGATCAAGCCTGTGACCGCGCTGCGAGCCACAAGACCAATCATCTTTCGGTTTCGTTCCAGTTGCTCCGGATTGGACGCGCGCGTCAGGACGTATGCCTGCCCTATCTTCGCCGCCAGCTCGGCGCTTCCTCGAAGATCGTCGAATTTTCTGCCGGGGAACTTGATGACGGCCCGCATCGTTCCTTTCTGCACGCTCTTCACGTCGTTTGGGGCCAAAGTGGCGGACACGCCTTGCCAACCCGGACCCAACAAGCCCCCCGCGGCGGAGATACGGGTGAAATCGGCTCCGGTCTTAGCGCTGAGTTTCGCGGCCCGAACCGCCAGATGTCCGGCCCGCTTCCATCCTGATTTTTCTTTCTTCTTCACCGCCGGAGCGAACAGGGAATTGAACTGTCCAATCAGCTCGTCGACTTGCGCCACAGCCTCGGCGCGGGCGCGCTGTTCCCGTGTCATCTCGAATGGCAGGCGTGCCCGAGCGGTCCCTTTCGGGAGAGGGACTCTGAACCGCCCATCAATCGTTTGAAAAACGTTGGGAACGGATCGCAGCTGACCAGAAAGATTCGTCGCCGTTGACTGGAGCCGCGCCGCCCGTTGCTGGCTGTCGAAGACTCGGCCGCCCAGCCCGCTCTGGGTCTGAACTCGGCCATCGAGCGAGGCCCAGGCGTTGTACGTGGCGCTCTTCTGAACAGCCAGCAGGTCAGCCATTTGGTTCAGGGAGGCAATCGCCTCGTCCCAGCCCTTGTTGGGAATTCGTATCCGTGGGGACATCCGGGGCTCTCCAGCCTAGTTACATATGAAGCCACCAGATCACGTGTCCGGAGGCCCGACGTCAGCGCGGCATGAAACCTGGATCGTCATCCTTCACTTCGTTCAGAATGACGGTGCTTGGCGAGAGTGCCCGCTCGGAATGTTTCACGGCAGCACTAGTTCTGCCCACTCGAAAGCGCCACGCTGATCTCATAGTTGTACTGCTCGAAAACCCCTGCCACCCGGTCGAGCTCACCACCGATCCAGTAGTTGAATGCGACGTAATCCTGGACTTCGGCTTTCCATGCCTCGTAGGCATTTCTGAACGCTATCTGTGCGCTGCCTTCCCAGGCAGACAGCAGATGCTGCAACGCGGAGTCGACCTTCCTGAGCTGATTCTCACAATCGAACGCTGCTTGTCCAAATGCCATCGACGCCGTTCGGATTCCTGCGGTGTCGACGTAGTTCGCGCCACTCGTCATTCGGTTTCTCCCATCCGGTTGAAGCCCTGCCGAATTGATGCGGTCCCCAATGGCTGAGTTATCTTCAATCTGCCGTACTCGCCGCCATTGGGTATGCAGCCAGGGTCAGTATCTCGGTGATTTCCTCAAAGTGACGAACACTGTCGAACGACGATACGGTTAGTGCATTCTGGTCGGATGAAACCCGCCAGAGTCCCTGGTCACCGGCGATCGTTGTCACCTCGCGAATCCAGATGCCATCCTGCTGCGATCGGACGGCGACAACACTGGCGCGCATCAATGGTTGCCTGAGATCGCCCCTGAATCTCGCGATCAGCTCCGATCCCGCGGCAGGATTCTCCTGGCTGTCCCGCTGACCACTCTCCGGCTCGTCCAGGAGACTCGTCATCTCCTCACCGGACATCGAGAAGGAAGCCGCATCCTCGGACTCGTAGCCGTCGCGATGACAAAACGCCAGGACACTGTCTTCGACATCTCCGTTTCCAGCCAGTACCCGGAACGTGTAGAAGTCATCGCCGCTGTCGAAAATCGCGACGGCGTACTCCTTGAGCAAGTGCACCGTCAGAAGCTCCTGCTGCTCGCCTGGTGTTTTTCTGGTGCATAGCACCATGACGTCCGAGTTCGACACAGCGCCCAGGATGGTGGCGACCGTGGCATCGATCCAGACGAAGTCGTCGTCGAGATCGACTGTCGAAGCATCTGATTCCTCGACCTCAAACGCGACCTCACCCGGCGTCTCGATATGTCGCGAGTCGTCGGTGACAATCCCCCGCTCCAGAAGCGACGCCCAACCGACATCGAGCGAGGATGGCAGCTTGCCGGCCCAACCTGCTGCCGGAAATCGAACGCCGACCAACTCCTCGATATCGAGAAGTGATATCAGGCAAAGCAGCTCGTCGGCCGTGCAGGCGAACTCTCGTTCCTCTCCGGGCTGATATGGTGTCGATTCAGCGTCAGAATCCTGATCAGACAAGATCTCGCGCCCTTTCGGATTGGCCAGCGTTCGGGACCGCCGCAGTTGCTCGTGCTTCCGTTGGATCGTCAATGTTCGGGTAGACTGCATCAGGTAGTCAACCACTGCTGCTCAATTTTCGCAGTTCTGTTATTTCCCGGTGCCGTCACCATCGCGAAGCAATGCCGTACGAGTCACTCGCCAGCAGTTCCTCCCCTGCACTGATCATCTATGTGCTCGACACGAGTGCGTCGATGCAGCGGCCACTTGGCAACGCCACACGGATCGATGTGGTGCTAGAGGCGTTCCGGCTGACGAGACGCCAAATGGTGTTCCGCTCAACGCGTGGTGAAAGAATAGCGCCCCGCTACCGGCTTGCGCTCTTTGCCTACAACGATGCGGTGTACGACATGCTGGACGGCGTCCGGCCGATCGACGAAGTCGCGCGAAAAGGCATTCCGTCCCTTTCTCCGGCTGGCGGAACCGCCACCGAACGCGCCTTCAAAGCCGTCGAGCGCTTGCTGCAGCAGGAGCTTCGCGACTACGGGGACGGACCAGCGCCACTGGTTTTCCATATGACGGACGGAGCCTACACCGGGGAGGATCCTGTCGAGGTAGTGAATCGGATCCGCGCGATGGAAACCAATGACGGACCGCCCCTTGTCGAGAACCTCTTTATCGCTCCACGGGTGCTCAAGGAGCCTATCGAGGACGTCCATCAATGGCCAGGCATCACGCAAGCCACTGAATTCGCCAGCGAGGAAGCGGCCATACTTCGCTCGATTTCCTCTCCCCTGCCAGCCAGCTATCGCCAGGTGCTCAGCCATGCAGGGTATCGTCTTGCGGACGATGCGCTCATGATGCTGCCCGGGGAGAAATCCTCGCTGGTCGAACTGGGGATGGCCATGTCGGCGGCGACGCCGTTCGCTCGCTAGATGCTTCGGGTTGCTGAATCCCAATTCGACGATAGCCCGTTTCATTGCCAAGACTACGGTCCGGTCACTATGTGCTCCGGAACAGTTCGATCCGCTGAAGCGCGCGCTTTCGATGAACCGAACCAGGATTACCTTGCATTTCGCGCCGAGGGAGAACGGCTGGTTTTTGCGGTCTGCGATGGAGTCGGGAGCTCGTTCAGAGGAGACATCGCGGCGCAGATCGTCGGAGAAACACTCCTCGACTGGCTTTGGGCCGTTGAAGATGCCGATGAAGCCACTCGCCTCTGGCCGCAGGCAATCGATGAAATGGCCTCCAGAGCTCGCCGGTTCGCCGAGACCGAGATCTCTGCCGATTTGCCGGAGGTGTTGCGCGACGTACTCGCCGAAAAGCAGGAGCGAGGCAGTGAATCGATGTTCGCTTCGGGGGTGCTCGATCTCCACAGTGGCCGGCATGTTCTCGTTTGGGCCGGAGATGTTCGCATTTCGGTAACCGAACGAGGGGCATCCCCCGCATTCGACGCAACCGCGTTCTCAACGGCAAATCGCTGGTCGAGCAAGCATGGGTTGATCGGCGAGGTGGCTGTCAGGGAGTTCAGGTGGAACCCTCCGTGGCGGCTCGATATATACACGGATGGTCTCGCCTCGGAGCCCCCTCCTGCGAGCGGTCAAATACGAAACTGGTTTGAGCGCTCCACCACTCGCCCTGATGCAGACGACTGTTCTTTTCTGTCGGTCGCTTGGGATAAGGATGACCAGGCGCCACTGACTGGTCATCCCCTGTCAGGCGCTTGACCACCTTTGCGCGATTGTGTGACACTCCAGCGACGTTATTGCGTGACCAAATCCAAGCACCGGCAATCTGAAGGTTGAACGCTTTCTTCGCGGTTCCAGGGGCTTCCATGGAGGATGAGATCGTCGTTTCGGTTCGCCGAGAAGGGCACCCGACCGAAACCGACTTCGCCCTTGATCCGTCATTGAATGTGAACGTGGTGGCTCGTTTATTGTCGACGGCTCTCGACTGGCAGGTCGACTGGGATCAGTTTGCCGTCGAGGTCGAAGCTGCGCCTCCGATCCGACTGCTCAGGGGTGATGAGTCGTTCGCCGAGGCTGGGGTTTTTTCCGGTGCAAGAGTCGTTCTTCGACTACGTTCACGAGACCGCAGTTCCAGAACCCCGACCTGGTCATCGACACCGGCCGAGAAAAGTGACGAACCGGGAGGCGACGACTATACATGGCGCGAGATCGAGGGGATATAGAACGCCATTTCCGTTCCGAACGGCCAGCGTTGTCACCCAGCCCTGGTGAGGCGTGAAAGGCCATCTCAGTCCGACGCACACTAGAAAGGAGCCGGGGCGAACTACGCGTAGTCATTGATTCGACAAGTTTTCGGTCAAGTCCGCTAGGAGTGTTCGATGTCAGTCCCAATCGAGATCAACCCTGAAAGTCTGCGCAGCGCCGGGAGCGCTTTCGAAAGCGCGGCCGGCAAGACGAGAGAAGCCGTGACGCAGGTCGGCACGCAGATGAGCACCCTCGAAAATGAATGGAAGGGCCTCGCGAGCCAGACCTTCTATCAGCAGTGGGCCCAATGGCAGACGGAGATGGCGACCTGGGAAGAGAATCTCAACGCCATCGGCGCGAGCCTGAAACAGATCGCGCAATCGGTCGATGAGCATCAGGCGCAGCTCAAGGCGTCGATCGAGAGCATGAATCGCGGATAGCCCACGAGCGTGTCGCTGACGGTACCGAAGCTGTGATCAATTCCGGTCAAACGGCTCATGATTTGAATGTTGCTTGAAATGAATCGATTTGATCCGCAGCCCGGTCAGTCAATACGCATTGGCGGCACCGAGTATCGAGTATCCGAACATCCAGCGGCGCCCGACGTAGCCTTCGGCCAATCGGGGCGCCGCGCAACTGTCTATCAACTTGTGAGCGCAACCGAGAAAGTTGCGCTCAAGCACTTCCTCGCTGCTTTCCGGACGGAACGGACACGCAACGTTGCTGGCACGCTTGCCTCGTATGCGGCCCTCCCCGGGCTCGAGGTTTGCCGCCGTGAGGTGATCGCGCCCGAAACCCACGGCGATCTGCTGGCGCAGGAGCCGGACCTCGTCTGGTCGGTCGTGATGCCGTGGGTCGGTGGCGAGACCTGGTACGACATCGTTCGTTTTCGCCGGGGGCTCACTCCTGAGCAAAGCCAGTCGCTGGCGGCCTCGTTGGCCGGAGTCCTGGGGTCGATGGAAGCCGCAGGCATTGCGCACTGCGACCTGTCCGGTCCCAACACCATCATCGACCTGAACGGGCTCAGGGTCTCGCTGGTCGACGTCGAAGATCTCTACATGCCCGGCGTGGCGACGCCCGAGCATCTTCCCGCGGGGTCATACGGCTATGCGCACCCTACCGCTCCCGGGGGCATATGGGGACCAGAAGGGGATCGCTTCGCCGGCGGGGTCCTGCTGGCTGAGATGCTGGGATGGTCCGACCCAGCCGTCAGGCGGATTGCGGTCGGCGAACAGTTCTTCGACGCATCAGACATTCAGCAACCAACTGAACGATATGAAGTCCTGCGAAACAGCCTGGCGGAGAGATACGGCCACGCGGTTCGCGACCTGTTCGAAGCGGGCTGGTTCAGCAAGACGCTGGCCGACTGCCCCTCTTTTCAGGATTGGCAGTCGGCGTTGGGAATCGAACCCGTTCGGCATGCCGAGAAGAGCAGCACCTCAGGAGCGAGAGTGGATCCAGTCACAAGCGAGATGATTGCCGAAGCTGGGCGTCTGCTCCATGAGGGGCGGATTGACGATGCATGCAGCATTGCCTTGATCGCGCATCGGGCCAATCCTCAAGCCAGCGCCGAAGTCCTGACCCGCGCATTGATAGCACGGGCGGCCCAGCATGAGCTGAAAGGCGATGGGGACGCAGCGCATCGGGACTACCTCCTCGCCGCGAGCGTGGTTCCCGAGGGCGGA
Organism: Thermomicrobiales bacterium; assembly: GCA_019637585.1. Taxonomy (GTDB): domain Bacteria; phylum Chloroflexota; class Chloroflexia; order Thermomicrobiales; family UBA6265; genus JAHBVL01. The sequence goes on from JAHBVL010000002.1 coordinate 281,658, forward strand.
CTGGCGGAGGAACTCGCCGGCATCATGCGCGAGTTCTCGGCGCCAGCGGCAACGACCCCACCTCCGGTGCGATCAGCGAGCTCGCCCCAAACTCCCACGATCCCTATTGCGATTCAGCGCCCACCCCAGAACGAACCCGCAGCCGCGGCTGGAGGAGCGCCGCCCAGTCCGCCCTACGACGACCCGGTCGAACTTCCCTCCAGATGGCGTCCGCTGGGCGTCTTCGTCGGCCTGATCGGGCTGATAGCTGTGCTGCTGGCGGCAGGCTACTACTGGAATCATTCAGAGGCGGAGAAACGCGCCAATACAACCAGCACCGCCGTGGCCATGGTGGAGACGCATGACGCCAGCACCGCACAGGCCGAGGCGATCACCAGTACCCAACAGGCGGAGACATCGGCAACAACGGTGGCGCTTGCGGCGGCAGCCGAGACCGCGACCGCCCAGTCAGCGGGCGAAACGGAGACTGCGCAAGCGTTTCAGACGGCCACGCAGGACACCGTGAACGCGCTCTCGACCCAGCAGACGCAGGCGACGCAAACGGCCGAGCCGAAGATCCGGGCGCTCGAGGATGCACGGCGAGAGCACAGCCTTGCCGCAGGTTCTGGGAGAGGTTTGGAGGGAATTCTCGCAGGATCGGACCTCTCGGCTGCGGGCGTCGACCTGGTCGACATGATCGTCCGCGCTGCGTTCGTCAATCCGAGCGATGTTCCCTGGGACTTCGGATTCTCCTTCAGGATCGCCGACGATCAGCATGAAACACTTCACCTGACATCGAACGGAGAACTGGTGCTCATCGACCGAGATGGCGTCCTGGAACGATTTGGTCCAGTCTCGGTCTCCGCCAACGACGGATATAGGCTCGAGTTGATGGTCGTGGGCAGTACCGTCGACATCTTTCTCAATGGCAACTACGTCACGACGATGCGCTTGCAGACGTCACCTGTCTCCGGCGATGTCGCGGTTTCCAGTAGCGCCCTCGCAGGCTCTGCCGGCGATGGATCGGTGCGGTTCGAGGGCTTCCAGGTCTGGAATCTCGACCTGACGACCGAAGACGCCCGATCGACCGGCACCGCGGAAGCCGCCTCACTTTCGGCCACTGAGGAGTCTGCTGCCGCTGCGGCCGGCGCAACGCGGGAAGCCGCCAGGCAGACCGCCGAAGCGGAAGCGGCACAGGCAACGTTGGCGGCGGAAGCGGCCAGAGCGCAGGCCCAGGACAGGGAAGCGACGCTTGTTGCCGACAAGCAATCGGTCTTCGAACTCTCCCCACCCGGTGGAGAGGAAGGTAGTCTCATTCCGTCTCCGCAGGGTCAGATTTTCACGGGAGTTGCTCCGGCAGTCCGAGACTTCATTGCCAGCGCAACCTTTGTCAATCCTGGTGATCCAGCAGTCTCGTACTGGGACTTCGGATTCCTCTTCAGGGAGGGGCAGCGACTCATCTTCCTGAACGACGGTACATGGCAATACGCGGGAGGAGAAGGGACTGTCGCCGAGGGGCAGACTGAGCTCGTCAATACCGGGCAGAGCGCGAGCAACACGATTGAGATTCGCGTCAGCACCAATCGTCTCTGGATCTTCGTCAACGGAAGCTATGTCGATGAGATCGTGCTGATCGACGGCAGCCGGTTCGCACCGGTTCAGCTTGGTGCGTGGTTCGATCAGATCAGGATTTTCGAGTCAGGCGATCCAATCTCGTCTATCGGTTTTGAGCGATTCAGGATCTGGAATCTCGAGGTGTCCACAACACAGGCCACGCAGACCGCTGTTGCCTCGATCACGCCGACGTGGACGCCGACGGTGACCCCGTCGCCAACTGAGACCCCGTCACCCACCCCGACATGGATTCCGCCTACAGAAACGCCTGAACCGCCGACGCCGGCGCCCACCTACACTCAGCCGGCATTGCCGCCACCTCCCAGTCCTACCTCCGAAGTGATTCAGACCGATCCCAATGTTCCGGCGAGCCCGCCGATTACATCTGAAGGGTTTGATGCCGCTGTCGCGCTGGTCCTGGAGGGGATACCGTCCCAAAGTGTCGTGCTGGAGTTCGATTCAGTTTGGCCGGACGTGAGCGTCGGAGCATCCGTTCTGGCGTCGACCCCAGCGCAAGGATTCGCAGTGGCCGCGGAATGGAGCGATGGCGTACGGCGAGGAGAGTCGTTCATCTTCGGGTTCGGCTTTGGCGGAGAGTACACAGATGCCTCGTACATCTCCTTCAGCTATCTCGCGCTGGTGTCGACGGATGGCCGGTGGTGGATTCTCGACTACTCGAATGGAACCGAACAGATCCTTGCATCAGGCAACGATCCAGACCTAGTGGGCGTGATTGGTGAGGGTGGAGGATATTACCTGCAACTCCTCGTACTGGATGGATGGGCGACCATCAGGTTGAACAACCAGTTGTTCGTTGGCGCGTATATTGGCGTCCAGCCAGCAGGATTGGTCGGTCCGGTGCTTGGGAGGGAGAACGAGTTTATCGGATCTCCCACGTACGACTTGCAAGTGAACGGCTTCCGGATCGGGTTGCTGCCGACCTTCTGACGTATCGCTGGCGATCCCGCGCCGTGGCGAATCCATCCGAGGGAGAGGTGTGGAAGTCATCGACGAAGATACGGGCAGCGACTATCGAATGGGCCGTCCGCCGGTGTTCACCCGTACGCCGCGGGACTACCCCAGTCAGGCGACGGGCGTTGTCGAACTCGAGTTTCCTCCGGAGATTCACCGGACCGATGAGGCGTCGATCGCCCGAGTCGTCCTGGGACGATCGATTCCAACGCTCCTCGGAACGGCGGTTGTTCTCTTCGCCACAACACAGAGTGCCTTGTACGCGGTGCTGGCCATGCCGGTGGCCATGGCTGTGGCGGCGTACTCCTATTGGGAGGAACAGGACAAATATCGAACCAGGCTCGAACGAGCAGTCACCGAATATCAGGACCGCCTTGCCGGATGGCACGCAAACCTTCGCGACCTGGGTCAGGCTCAGCGAACGTCGAGCCTCGTGGCCAATCCAGACCTTGCAGAATGTCAGCGTAGAGTGCAGGAAAGAAGCACCAGGCTTTGGGAGCGAGGCCCAACGGATGCTGACTTCCTCCATCTTCGGATCGGGATCGGTGACGTACCCCCTTCCTTTTCCATCAAGCCCCCTCAGAAACTGAGATCGACAGGAGCGTACCCTCCCCAACTCGCTACGCTTGCCGGTCGAGCCGACACACTGGTCGAAGAATTTCGGTCGATTGACGGATGCGCTGTCCTGGTTCCGCTCGATGCGTCGATCGGCGGTACGGCGATAGTGGGCCGGGAACCGGTCCGGGAAGCGAGTGCCCGTTCCGCAATCCTCCAGCTGGCCACCCATCATGCTCCAACGGACGTGAAAGTGGCTGTGGTCATGTCCCCCGATCAGATCGAGCGATGGGATTGGGTCCGCTGGTTGCCTCATGTCTGGAGCGAGGATCAATCTCGGCGCTACATCGCCACGACGCCCGACGAAACCCGCAAGCTCCTCGAGGAAATCCACACGCTCGGCGCCAGAGCGGCAGGAGAACAGGCCGGTCCAGGGAATCTCGCTCGCCCGGTCCCAGGCTTCGTGGTCCTCATCGCGGATCCACAATTGATCCAGGGACAAGCCGCCGCATGGTTCAATCCCCTGCTCAAGTCGCTGGTAACGCCCGATTCCCGGTCGGGCATGGCCATCGCCCAATCGATCGTGCTTGTCGAAAGCGCCGATCGCGTTCCTCGCGAGTGTGGAGCAATCGTTCATCTGGAGCTGGACGAGCCATATCTGGAAATCGTGGGTCCGCCACGCACCGCCCAGCGCTTTGTGCCTGATAGCACGAGCGTGCCTGACGCAGACGATTTCGCCCGCACGCTTGCTGCCGTTCGCTATCTCCGTCCGAAGACAGTAGCGATCTTGCCGGACGCCGCTTCCCTTTTCGAAACGCTGGGAATCGAACGTCCGAGCGACCTCGATCTGCAATCCGCCTGGAAACGCGTCGGTTCGCTCGACCACATAACCGCGCCTGTTGGCTTGCTCGAGGATGGGAGGGGACTGGCCTTCTCGCTGGGCGAAAAGGGTCTTGGGCATCATGGACTCGTCGCCGGCACGACTGGATCCGGCAAGAGCGAATTGCTTCAATCGATCGTCGCTGCCCTGGCAACGCGCTACTCGCCCGAGTACTTGTCATTCATCCTCGTGGATTTCAAAGGCGGGGCGATGGCGAGGCCATTTCGTGACTTGCCCCACCTCGCCGGCACGATCTCGAATCTCGACAAACACATGACGCGCCGGGTGCTGACGACATTGCGGGCGGAAAACGAACGCCGGCAGCATGTCCTCTTTCAGGCTGGCGTGGACAAGATCGACGAGTACCAGGAGCGGTATCGACAGGGTCGGGTCGAGACTCCGTTGCCCCGGCTCGTCATCGTCGTCGACGAGTTCGCCGAGTTGCGGAGAAGCGAACCCGAGTTTCTGGAGCGATTCGTCCAGATCGCCGCGGTGGGCCGGAGCCTGGGCGTCCATCTGATTCTCGCCACGCAGAAGCCATCGGGCATCGTCACCGACCAGATTCGGGCGAACACCAGCTACTATCTCTGCCTTCGCGTACAGTCCGCCGAAGACAGCAAGGAGATGCTCAAGATCCCGGATGCGGCATTGATTCCGTATGCATTGCCGGGTCGCTGCTATCTCAGAGTCGGCGAAGCCGAATCGCTGCGAATCTTTCAATCGGCGTTTGCCGGCGCGCGATTTGAACCAGAACCGCAGAGCCTCGCTCAGGTGTCGATCGTCGCCCTGGACGGGACCCGGCGTAAGGGCGCCGAGATTGCGATCGCCCAGCAACTGTCCAGCACGCCATCCCCCTCGCAGGTGGAAGCGCTCGTCGAACACATCGCCAGATTCGCCAGAGATGCTGGCGTGGCGCATGCGCCGACGCTCTGGGCGCCGCCACTCCCCGAAGAGGTGTCGATCCAGCGGGTAACCGGAGAGGAGAGTGTCGATGAGGCTGCTCCACAGCTTCTCGCACCTGTGATCGGACTCCTGGACGATCCAGAGCATTTCAGGCAGCCGACCTTCGCCATTCCGTTCGAGGAAAAGGGGCACGTTGCCATATTCGGCTCGCCGGGATCGGGAAAGACCATCTTCCTGCAGACTTTGGTCACCTCGCTCGCCGTGGGCTATGCGGTCGATCGGGTGCACATCTACCTGCTCGAGTTCGGCGGCTACCGTCTCAGGCAGCTGGGTCGCTTCCCCCATGTGGGCGCCGTGATCCTTCCCGACGAAGACGAGCGAGTGCGGCGACTCGCGCAGTTCGTTGTGCAAATGGTCGACGCCAGAAGCGCGCTCGTCGCAGACGCCGGAAGTCCCAACTTGGCCGACTACCGAAAGTCACATTCGGCCGCGCCACCGGACATCGTGATCGTGATCAACAACTATCGTGAATTTCTCGATCGATATCCCGATCAGGCGGAACAGCTCACCCGCGTGGCGGGACGAAGCGCCAGCGCTGGCGTCTATTTCGTCATCGCCAACAACAATGCACTGCCCCATCGCGTTGCCAGTGCCGTTTCGACATCGATAGCCCTCGAATTGAACGACTCCACCGAGTACGCCTCGCTGGTCGGCAGACGGCCGCACGATGTCCTTCCGGCATCTGGTATCCCCGGACGTGGACTCGTGAACACCTCCCCCGTCCTTGAACTGCAGATCGCCACGCCCGGAGACCTGTCCGAAGGCAACAAGCTCTTCGAATCGCTCGCAGACCAGATCAGGCAGAAATGGGACACGACCTCCTTGCCCGCTCCGATCGCCGTTTTGCCCGAAATCGTGATTGCCGAAGACCTCAGCGAAGCTTCTCTCCGGTCGCCCCGAAGCGTGACGGTGGGGATGCTGTACGAAACGCTGGAGCCGCTCGAGATCAGTCTGGAGGACGGTCCTCACTTCGTCGTTGCGGGTCCGCGCAGGTCAGGCAAGACCACCCTCCTGGACACCCTGGTGCACTCGTTGCTTGAGAACGATGTTGAAGAATGGAACGTGATCCAGATGTGCCTGGGATCAGCCAGCGGACTCTGCCGTCAGCAGATCCCGCTTCAGAGACTCAGCCGAATCGGCAGCAATGAGGATCTGGCGACCACTTTGGCCTCACTCGGCGACGATCGCCGAGAGACGGCGATCATGATCGACGATTTCGATACATTCAAACTGCACTGCAACGACGCCAACAAGTCCGCGCTCGAGTCCCTCCTGCGGTCGCCCGGAGGCGATCGTGTTCACCTGATCGTCTCCGGACCCGTCAGCGAGTTCGCATCGGGCTTCGATCCATTCGTTCGCCTTCTCAAGAGCTCGGAGTCGACATTTCTTCTGGGCACGACCGATTTCGGCGACGTCTCAGCGTTCGGGGCCAAGATCACCTCCGCCGAAGCAGGCGCGAGATTGAACCCAGGACGCGGGTTCTTCATCAGGAAACGTGAAAAACACCTCTTCCAGACCGCGATCAGACGCGAACTGCAGCAGAGTCACGCGGGCTGAACGACCAAATGCCTGCTGTCGTGGCGCGAGCTCACTCGCCCGCGCCGGGCGATCCGCCTACGGCTTCGCGAGCTCTCCGCAACGCATTGACCAGCCGGTTCACACCCCGGCGCAGGGAAATCTGCGCCGCGTTGTCGAGATGCGATCCAGGTTCGCTGGACGCGAGAACCGAGACAACCGCCAAATCGGGCAGGGCAGGAATGTTTTCGGCCCGGTCCTGGTGGAAGTGGCCCTCTCGGGCATAGCCAACCGAGACGAGCAAACGGCCAAGCTCCATCTGGGTTCGCGTTGCCGACCTGGCGACCTCGTCCCGGGGATCGATCGCGGCATTGTCCGGCAACGACTGATAAAACGCGTCGAGATCGGCGCGCAGGCGGTCGAGTTCGGCGAATGCCCGTGAGAAATCGAATCGATCGCCGGCAGTGGACTGGTATCGCTCGAGTGTCGCCCTGAATCCATCGACGGTCAGACGAAAGTCGAGCGGCAGAATCGGACTATTGGCGGTTCTCAGCACCGTGGTGCCATACATCCGGATGTCCCGCAGCAGATTGTCCCGGTCGGCGATGTCGAGGACATCGTCTTCGGTATGCCAGGCGATGTTTCCGCCGCATCCACCGACCTGATAGTAGCCAAGCTCCTGACGGTGCTCTGGAGTCATCGTGCTGCTGAGCATGAACATCCCGGTGATGCCAAGATTGGAGAATGAGTAGTCTCCTGCCCGAATCGGCCGCGCCCAGGTCGGTTCGATTCCGGTGACGTCGTGCACAGTCCGGGTCGTCAGTGGCCCGGCTTCCTCGGTCCACATCATGTCGTTGTACGTTGTCGCCCACCGGCACCCCGGAGAGTCGCTGTTGATGTGCGCGACACAGCGCTCCATCAGATCGATGCCGAATTCGTCGACGTACCACGCCGAACCGGCGTACCGGCCATGACTATGACCGCTCCACCAGACAATCTTCACGGTACGAACCAGATCGGGCTGCATCTGCTGGAGCACGCGTGCCAGCTCGAGCAGCAGGGCATTGCCTGTGGCGTTGTCGCCGATCCCCTCATGCCAGGAATCGAGATGCGCGTGCAGCAGGACAAACTCGTCTGGCAACACTGAGCCCGGGATCGTCGCTTCCAGAATCCGGATTGGCCGCCAAGAAGTCTCGACATTCGTCGAATAGGCAACACGCACGTTCCCCTGCTTCGCCATCTCGATCAGGCGCAATCCTTCTGGTCTGTTGATCGCCAGGATCGGAACGGATACCTGCCGATCCATGGTGTCGAGGTCGGGCGATCCCCAGATCGACGAGGTGATGCCTTCGTGAATCCGCTCTCCCGGCCCGACGAACACTGTCGCGGCGGCGCCTCGCTGGGTGAGCTCGCGAACCTTGCCCTCGAACGGAAATCCCTCGGTGAGCACCACCTTGCCCTGGACATCGACCTCGCCAATGTGTCCCGTCTCGAAAAAATCTGCCGCGCCCGTCGCATATGCCGTCGGCACGTAGACCAGCTCGCCTTCGACCTCTTTGCCATCAGTGCACACCGACATCGACGGATTCTTGGCCATGACGCTGAATCCATCCTCGCCAAGGACACGCAATGTCGCCTTCAGGGGCCAGCTGATGAATGTCGTCGGCATGAAGGTCTGGTGTTGAACGCCCCATTCATCGAGCCGGTTTTTCAGAAACGCCACCGATCGCTCTTCGTCCTCGCTGCCGGAGAGCCGGATCGATGTCATCGCATGTTCGACATAGCTCCAGGCGTCGTCGATCCGGCAGGCGTTCTGAAGCGTTGCTTCGAGTGACTCTCCGATGGAAACAGTGCTGACCATTTCTCGACCTCTTCTCGTTCAGGCGCCAGGAATCTGGCAAAAAGATCCATGTAGAGCCTTATTGTTATAACTGCCATAACCACGACCGCCGAACTTCACCACTTCGCCGCTGGTCGTGGTTGACAGCATTGCGCGTCACTCTATACCATCCCTACATGAGGCATGATGCCGTTCTGAAGACCATAACAATCGAACCGGAATCCGATGGCGTTGACCCGGAGCGTTACCACGTGTCCAGCGTCAAATCGGCGTTCGAGATTCTCTTTGCGTTTCTCGATTCGTCTTCAGAACGTGGTGAACTCGGTGTCTCAGAACTGGCCCGCCTCACCGGCCAGACCAAGAACCAGACCTTCCGCCTGCTGCAGACGATGTCCAGTCTGGGCGTTGTGACGCAGGATCCAAAACACCGAACCTGGGCGCTTTCCTATCGCCTTCTCGAGCTCGGCTCTGCTGCCCACTCGCGACTGAGTCTGGTCGACTCCGCCAGGGAGTCGCTCGACACACTGCACCGGGAGCTCGGCGATCAGATTCTTCTCGGCGTGCTCACCGGTGGTTTCGCCACTATTCCCGTCGATGTGCGCCGGGGAATCGACATCCGGCCGATCGGCGAGATCGGATCCCGCTTTGTCTTGCATGCCGGTGGAGGATCGAAACTCCTGCTGGCGTTCTCACCACCCGAGTACATCGAGGAGTACCTGCAAGTCGCCGCTCCTCTGAAACGCTTTACGGCCAACACCTGCGTCCAGCCAAGCCTTGTCCGTGAGGAATGCGCTCGCATACGGTCGCAAGGTTACGCCCTCAGCTTCCAGGACCTCAGTCTCGATCGGTGCTCGATCGCGGTTCCGATTCGGGACCGTGATGGGGAAGTGATCGCCGGTATCAGCGCATCGTCACCAGTGTCTCGCTTTGGAGAGGAGGACCGCCAGCGGAAGCTCGAGCTGCTGCGCAAGGCGTCTGCGGATGTCACCAATCGACTTGGCGGATTTGCGTCTCAGCTGAATCAATTGCGGCCGAATTGACGGTTCCCCCTTGGAGCCGCCTGCAATCAAAGGAGAAACAGCGTGAAAGTGAGCTTTGAGGACTTGATGCATCACGTGCCCGGTATGTCGCGGCGGGATCTGATGAAGTACGCATCGGCGAGCGCGGCCACTGCGGCCGGGCTGGGGATTCTGCAAGGATCCGCATTCGCTCAGGATGCAGAGCCGACTCCGGGAGGCGTCTGGAGCGTGACGCTCGCCGGCAATCCGACCGCCTATCCGATCACCGCTCCCGGCGGCATCAACGACGTGCTCGTCAACAAGACGCTTTACAACTGCCTGACCCAGTACATCCTGGTCGACGGCGGTATTCAGGTTGTCGGCGACCTCGCCGAGTCCTGGGAAGCAAGCGACGATCTCTCCCAGTACACCTTCACCCTCCGCGAGGGCATCACCTGGCACGATGGCACGCCCCTCACCTCAGCCGACGTCGTGTTCACCATCGAGTCGATGCTCAATCCGGACGTCACGGCATCGCAGCGAGGCAACATCGCATCGATCCAGTCGGCGGAGGCCGTCGACGATCTGACCGTCACATTCACCCTTGTGGCGCCGTTCGCCTATCTGCCGGTCATGCTCGGCTACAACATCGGCATCGTGCCGAAGCACCTGCTCGAGTCGGCCGATCTGAACGAACCGACCGACTTCCTCCTCAATCCGGTCGGCAGCGGCCCGTTCAAGTTCAAGAACCTTGCCGCGGGCGACAATCTCGAAGTCGAGCGTTATGACGACTACTTCGAGGGACCGGCGCTCCTCGACACGATCATCTTCAAGATCGTTCCGGATGGCAACAGCCGCGTCACCCAGGTGCAGAGCGGCGATGTTGATCTCACCATCGTCGAGGCGCCCCAGGTCGAGTCGTTCAATGGCTTGGCCAACGTTTCGATCCGCGAGGTGCCGCAGGTTCAGTACTACATGTTCGGCATCAACCACACCAGCCCGGTTATGCAGGACGTTCGCGTCCGGCAGGCGCTGGCCCAGGTGCTGGACAGGCAGGCGATCGTCGACAACCTGCTTGGCGGATTCGGCGCGGTGGCGACCGGACCGATCAACCCGCTCCTGGCTGAGTACTACAACCCAGACGTGACGGTCTGGGCATACGATCCAGACGCTGCGGCGGCACTTCTCGACGAGGCGGGCTGGGTGCTCGATGGCGATGTCCGGAAGAATGAAGCAGGCGAGAGCCTGACCATCGTCATGAATGGACCACAGGGCTATCCGGTGCTGGAGCAGGTCCTGCTCTACGCCCAGCAGCAGTTCCAGCAGCTCGGCGTTGATCTCGTCTTCGAGTTCGACGAGTGGACGGTCCATCTCGACAAGTACCGCAGCCAGCAGTACGACTTGCTGCTCAACTGGTGGATCACCCCGCCGACGCCGGATCTCTACGCTCACTACCACAGCGCATCTGACGCCAACTGGTGGAAGTACAACAATCCGGAGGTCGACGAGCTCATTCTCGCGGGCCGCTCGGAAGCTGACGATGCGACTCGGTCGGAGACGTATCACGAGCTCCAGCGAGTGCTGGCCGACGATGTTCCAGTCCTCTACCTCTGGTATGGACGAGAGCTGCAGGCGTTGTCGAACCGCACGCAGGGACTCCCGGCTATGGGTTACCGCGACGCGCTGACCTGGTCCGAGCTGATCTGGGTCACCGAATAACCGTCGCGTTTCGCGACTGAGGATTGGTCAGTGGCTGCCTACGTCTTGCGTCGAGTTCTCGGGGCGATCGTGCTGATGTTTCTGGTGAGCATCGTCACCTTCTACCTGATTCACCGGGCGCCAGGCGGACCGGCGCTGCTGTCCAATCCCGATCTGACGCAGAGTCAGGTCCAGGAGTTCACCGAAGCGCTGGAACTGGATGATCCGCTGTACAGCCAGTATTTCCGCTGGCTGAAACACGCCATTCGGGGCGATTTCGGCAACAGCTACAGCACGATCAAGCCGGTCACCGAGGTGATCAGCGAACGTTTGCCAAACACCGCGATTCTGGCCTTCTCGGCGATCGGGTTGTCCATTCTGCTGGCGGTCCCCCTTGGAGTGATCAGCGCCGTCAGGCGCGACTCTCTCCTCGACCGGGTGATCACCAGCTTTTCCTTTCTCGGCACATCGATTCCCGTCTTCTGGTTGGGAATCATGCTGATCGTGCTCTTCTCCCTCCGGCTGGATTGGCTACCTTCCGGGGGGATGCGCTCAACCGGTCAGCCCTTTTCGGTCAGCGACCGTCTGTCGCATCTCGTGCTGCCCATGACCGTGCTGGCCGTCAGCAATCTGGCCGAGCTGACGCGCTACATGCGTTCCGGCATGATCACGGTGCTCCAGGAAGACTACATGCGCACCGCCCGCTCGAAGGGTCTCTCCGAGCGGCGTGTGCTCCGCGTCCATGGGTTGAAAAACGCCCTGATACCCATCATCACCGTCATCGGCATCATGATTCCCCGGGCCATGGGGAGCGCAGCTGTGACCGAGACCGTTTTCTCCTGGCCGGGTATGGGCAGGCTAGCTGTCGAATCAGCGACGTCGCGTGACTATCCCGTCGTCATTGGGGCCACGCTGACCATTGCTTTGATCACCGTGACCTGCAGTCTGATCACCGACCTTCTCTACGGTGTGCTCGATCCACGAATCAGGATGAGCTAGCCGTGAGCGAGCTGGCCCTTCCATCCGCCGAATCAGCCGGAGCGCTGCGTGGACAGCCATCGCGCTCCTTCTCGGCAATCGCCTGGCGGCGATTCCGGCGCAACCGGCTGGCCATGCTCTCGGCGACCGTGCTCATCATCCTCTATGTCGTCGCGCTCTTTGCGCCGCAAATCGCGCCACACGACCCCAACTATGTCGACATCATGAACCGCCATGCGGAGCGGTCGGCCGAGCACCGGCTCGGCACCGACGAAAACGGCCGCGATGAGCTCTCCCGCCTGATCTATGGCGCTCGTATCTCGATGACGGTCGGCTTCATCTCGATGGTCCTGGCGATCGCCATCGGCACACTGGTTGGCGCACTGGCCGGCTATCTCGGCGGCGTCGTCGACTCGATTCTGATGCGTTTCACGGATGGCATGCTGGCAATTCCCTACTTCTTCCTTGTGCTGATCGTCGTGGCCGTTTTCGGGTCGTCCTTCAGGAATATCGTCATCGTCATCGGTGTCACCAGCTGGATGCCGGTGGCCCGCATCGTTCGCAGCGAAGTGCTGCGCTACAAACAGCAGGAATTCGTCGTCGCGGCCCGGTCACTCGGCGCCCCCACGCATCGCGTGCTCTTCCGGCACATCATTCCGCACACTGTGCCTTCCGTCATCGTGGCGGCGACGCTGGGAGTTGCTGCCGCGATTCTGCTGGAGTCGGCTCTCAGTTATCTCGGTCTTGGTATCCAACCACCCACTGCCAGCTGGGGAAACATGCTGAGCAAGTCGCAGGCGTATCTGTGGGAAAACCCATGGTTGCCTGTCTATCCCGGCGCCCTGATTTTCATCAGTGTGCTGGCGTTCAACTTTCTTGGCGATGCGCTGCGTGACGCGCTCGACCCAAGACTGAAAGGGTAATGAGTTTCCGTCACGGTTTTGAGTCTGAATCTGCCCAGGGAGAAACAATGGTGGCTGCGAGCGGAAGTGTTGGATTTGTCGGCGACGTCATGGTCGAAACGACCAAGGCATCGACCCTGTATGCGGCGAATGGAGGCTATCGGCGGGCCGTCGAAAAGCTGGCTGAGTGCGATCTTCGCATCGGCAATCTGGAAATGCCCGTATCCGAACGGGGGTACAAGGTACGCAAGTACTCCAATCTTCGATCCCACCCGTCGGTCCTGCCGAGCGTCGTCGAAATGGGATTTCAGGCCGTCTCGCTGGCGAACAACCATATGATGGATTACGGCCCGGAGGCGCTGCACGACACGCTCAAATTCGTCAGTGAGGCGGGTATCGAGCACACGGGCGCCGGCGCCTCTCTCGACCAGGCGATGAGCCCGCTCACGCTCGAAGCCGGTTCCGCGAAGATCGGATTTCTGAGCTTCGCGTCGACGCTGCCGATGGAGTCAGACGCCGGCGTTGGCAAACCGGGTATCGCACCCATCCGAGTTGGATTTTCCTTTGAAGTCGACGCCAATCTGATGGCGGAACAACCCGGCACCATGCCGCAAGTACACAGCTGGACCGACCCCGACGATCGGGCCCACGCCTGCGACGCGGTTGCCGAGCTGCGCAAGACGGTCGATTTCGTCGCGGTGGCTCTCCACTGGGGTGTGCCCAACTACTGGCTCTCACCCTATCAGGGTCTGCTCACCCAGTATCAGCCGGTCCTCGGACACGCGCTCATCGACGCGGGAGCGGACGCCATCATCGGCCATCACTCCCACTCGCTTCACCCGATCGAGGTTTATAAGGGAAAGCCGATTTTCTACTCGCTGGGCAACTTCCTGTTCGAAGGGGCTCGCGGCTTCATGGAACCGGAATCGATCATTGCCCGCTTCGACTTCGAGCGGGGTTGGGAGCTCGTGCCGCTGATGCTCGATCCCGACGGATTCCCGGCGCTTGCCGACGCCGATCAGGCCGAGGCCGTGCTCAATCTCCTCGCCGATATGTCGCAGGTGTTCGGCGATCCGGTGCGCAAACAGAATGGAGTGGGCAGGTTGGCAGGGACGTAGTCGAGCGGTAACGGAATCATGAATCCAGGGCGGGACATTGAAAGGACAACTATCGTGGCAGATCTGAAATCGTTGACATCATGGGCGGACAAGAAAACTGAAGGGCCGATCCTCGATCAGCTCACGCTCGACGAACCCTGGGCGATGATCGAGTACTTCGCTCCGACCTATCGCCTGTCGGGCAGCGAAGACGAGCGGAAATGCGTCGACTACCTGACCGGGAAGTTGACGGAATGGGGGGTGCCGCACACGCTCCATGAGCCAACCCTCTTTGTTTCTCACCCTATCAGCGCGCACGTGCGAACTGAAGGGAAGGACGGCAAGCAGTACGAAGCGAAAACGCCGGCGATGTCGGTGTCGACCGATGGCGAGCTCACGGGCGAGCTGCTCTACATCCCAGGCAACGCCGGTGGATTCGTTCTGGGCGACATCTTCGCCGTGGGTATCGATACCGGCAACACGTCGATCGCCGGGAAAATCGTTCTCACCGAAGGTTTCGCCATGCCCGGCAAGGTCCAGGATCTGATGAAGGGAGGCGCCATCGGCGGCATCTTCATCAACCCGGGCCAGAATATTCACGACGGAGTCTGCACGACGATCTGGGGCGCCCCGGATTTCGACAGCCAGTCGCGCCAACCCAGCGTTCCAGTCGTCGCGATCAACAATCCTGATGGCCAGGAATTGATCGAGTATGCCAAGACCGGTGGCAAGATCTCCATTCACACGAAGCTCGACACCCAGTGGCGCCAGATTCCGATCGTTGTGGCCGACATCCCGGGCACCGAGGAACCGGAAAAGTATGTACTCCTCCACGGTCACCTTGATGGATGGATCTACGGCGTCGCGGACAATGCCACCGGCAACGCCACCATGGCCGAGATCGCTCGCGTTTTCTGGGCCAATCGCGACAAGCTGAAGCGCTCGGTGAAAATAGCCTGGTGGTCGGGACATTCCCACGGCCGCTACGCCGGCTCGACCTGGTTCTCGGACGAGTACGCCATCGATCTCTACAACAACTGCCTGGCGCAGGTGAACTGCGACTCGCCGGGAGCGCGATGGGCCACCACGTACAACCACCTCTCAGCGCTGAGCGAAACCGAAGACTTCGTGACCAGCACGATCACCGATGTGACCGGGATCGTCCCCGAGCCGGAGCGGCCGCCGCGCGCCGGTGACTACTCCTTCAACCAGATCGGCCTGACCGGTTTCTACATGCTCTCCTCGACCATGCCTGAGGAGAAAAAGAAAGAGCAGAACTTCTACGAGGTCGGTGGCTGCGGTGGCAACATCGGCTGGCACACCAAAGACGACACGATGGAGCTGGCCGACCGCGATAACCTGATTCGGGATATTCGCATGTACGCCGCCTCGGTCTTCCGGATGCTCAATGCCCCGGTCGTCCCCTACAACTACAAGACGACCGTCGCCGACCTCCGGTCGACACTGGAGAAGTACGCCGGATCGGCGGGCGATCTCTTCGACTTCACACCGGTCAGGACCGCACTCGACGCGCTCGATGGCGCACTCGATGCGTTCTACGCGTCGGTGCCGAAGAGCGCCTCACTCGGCGATGCCCAGACCGACGCGATCAATCAGGCGCAGGTGCGCGTGGGACGCATTCTCAATCCGATCAACTACTCCCGGATGGAGCCGTTCCGGCACGACCCGGCGATGACGGTCGCTCCGCTGCCTGATCTCGTCCCCGCTCTTTCAGCCGGCAAGGCAGCAGGGGATCCTGCCAGAGAAGGCGTTCTGGTGGCTCATCTGACCCGCGGTCAGAACCGCATCGTCTGGGCACTGCAGCTCGCTCGCGAGGAAGTCGAACGAGCAACCGTATAGACCAGAGCGTTTCCTCTGGTTTGCCGCGCGCAAGGACCTGCGTCCTTGCGCGCGTTTTGCTGTGCGTCGCGCTGATCAGCAATCGTGAGCCGCCACATCAGTCCATCGTGACTGGCCGGCGTGGAATCGTACGCAGACCATCGATCGACACATCATCGAGTTCGACGACGACCGAAATGTCCGACTCGATCAGCGACACGATCGCCTCGCGGGGCCCCTCTCTCCACTCGGCGCTTCCATAGAACGCGTCCTGGCTCCGCTGCCGGTCGAAGAGGTCGTCATAGGCACGGATCAGGTAATAGGAGTTGTCGTCGTGCGTCGAAGGTCCGTACGCCACCACCTCCACGTGCCACCGCTCGAGCATCGGCATCGATTGCTCCACGACCAGGCGATGGAAATCGCCTCGACTTCCCGGCTTCAAGGCGTAGGTGCGAATCTCGATCACCCGTGTCATGGCGACTCCCGTCGAGCTCGTTTCCGGTACAGTCATCAGATCGCGGCCCGCTCCAGGGCGTGATAGACAGAAAACGATACGGCACAATCACCGGAGATTCCCATGCAGACGTCATTCAAGTCCACCCTCTGGCAAGATGGCAACAACACCGGCATCGAGGTTCCTGAAAAGAATCTCTCCGAACTCGGCGCCGGTAAACGCGTGCCGGTCGAGGTCACCGTCAATGGATACTCGTACAAGAGCACGACGGCATTCATGGGCGGCAAGGCGCTGATCCCCTTCGCCAAAGCGCACCGCGACGCTTCCGGTATCCAGGGTGGCGATGCCATCGAGGTGACGCTGACTCGCGACGAATCCAGCCGCGCCGTCGAACTTCCCGACGATGCCCGCCAGGCGTCCGAGAGCGCCGGGGTGCTCGCCTCATTCGAGAAACTCGCCCCTTCCCACCAGAAGGAATACGTGCGATCGATCGAAGAAGCCAAAAAACCCGAAACCCGCGCCAACCGCATTCAGAAGATGATCGACAACCTGGCCAGGTGATGCATCACCGGCGAGTTGATCGCTGGCACGCGACGAACCGGGCGCCGGCTCGCATGAGCCGCCGCTCGGCTGATCTCCTGACGCTGCGCGATCCTACTCGGTGACCTTCTCGGCCACGCTCAGTGTGGCGATCATCGCATCGAGTGCATCGGCCAAGCCCTGGTAGCTCAGAATGAAATCCTGATTCCACGGGCCAACCTGTTCGGCTTTGACCGCCGGATGCTGCGAAATGAGGGGCTCTGCCTGCATCTGCTCGAGCGACATCCCACCGGCCCGGGCAGACTGGAAGAAGACGTCGGTCGGGTACTTCACCGCTTCCTCCTTGCTGACAAACTCCCAGAATTCTCCAACCTCCACATCCGGATCGACAATGTTCATGCCGAGTTCTCGATACCAGCTCAGATCGGACCAATCGGGGGAAAATGCGGCGTACCACTCCGCGCCTTCCACGGGGAACGATCCAAACATCGACGTGATGTCAGCTTTCTCGGCTGCGACGCTTTTGAAGCTCTCGACCGACGCATCGAATCGCGCTTTGGCGGCCGTGATCTCTTCGCTTCCCAGATCGGCGCCCAGCGCAGTCGCCAGATCGATGAACCGCTGCATGTTCTTGTCAGCGGTGCCCACCACCGAGATCGCCACCACGGGTACGATCTGGTTCGTCTGCTGATACGCCTCTGTTGACGTGAAGCTCCAGATATCGTCCGGCGCCCAAGCGATGGTCACGAAGAGCTCAGCGCCCAGTTCGATCAGCGCCTCGATGCTCGGTTCCGGGGCGCCGGCGACGGCGTTGATCACCGGAGTGTTCGGGTCGACGTTGCCCCATGATGCCGGCGTATCGACTGTCCAGCCCGATACGGCGATCGGCGCGATCCCGAAGTCCCAGAGCGGCGCCGCCGCATTGACGTCGGCCACGATTTTGGTGGGCATCGAAGGGAGCGTGACCGTCACGCCCAGGTCATCCGTGAAGGTCCATTCCCCTTCGGATGTCGGCGTTCCACTCTGCGCCATCGCAGTCAACCGCTCGGTCATGAGAGCCGCGCCGAGTCCGGCAACTCCCCCGAGAACCCGACGTCGCGAGGCAACTCGCTGTGTATCCATCCTCTGCCTAGCCTTCTTGCACGGGCGTGCGCTACGGCCGGAATCAATATCCGACTAACCAGGTCAGAATACCGTGCCGCACGGTGCACGGCAATCGTTTTTCGCGGGCTGTGTCGAATGGCGTACCTGTCGTACGACTACCATTCGAGGAAGCGTTCGTCTGCATCATTGGGGGACATTCGATGTCTGATCCGTTCGCGCTATACAACGAAAACCAGACGCCAGAGAATAGAGCGATCTGCGATAGGCTCCTTTCCGAAGTCGATCGACACCTGCCCGAAGCCGACCGAAAAATCTGGCACGGAGCGCCGGTCTGGTTTCTGAACGACAATCCGATCGTCGGCTATCACGTGCTGAAGCGATGTGTGCGTTTGCTGTTCTGGAGCGGACAGTCCTTCGACGAACCTGGACTCGCGCCGGAAGGTTCATTCAAGGCTGCGGAAGCGCGCTACACATCGGTCGATCAGATCGATGCCGACGCCATCGCTCGTTGGGTACCCAAGGCGCGTGATATCCAGTGGAACTACCGCGACATCCGCAAGAACAAAGGACTGACCAACCGGATCTCGTAGTCAGAAGGGACACTTATGTCATTTCAGGCATATCTCGACAACATCGAGAAGAAAACAGGCAAGACACCCGAAGAGTTCATCGCCATTGCCAGGGAGAAGAGGTTCGATGATCCATCGGTCAAAGCCGGCGTCATCGTCGATTGGCTGAAGCAGGACTACGATCTGGGCCGCGGGCACGCCATGGCGCTGGTCCATGTCATCAAGAACGGCCCGGAGATCAGCGAAAAGCATGTCGGTTCAGATGGCGTGCACCGCGACGAATCGACGACCCTCCGGCTCGACGGCATCGCCAATCGGTAGGAACCGGCGAGCGACGCAGGATAAGACTGTCATTCCGACCGAAGCGGAGGAATCTCTCCGCAACAACAGCATGGGCCTGAGATAGCGGACGCCGTGATCACGGAGAGAGCTCTGAATGACGCGGCGTGGTGGTCGAATCCCAACCACCCCGCGCCATTTTCGCGCCTAGCCGGTCACCTTCTCCGCGTTCGCCAGAGCATCGATCACGGTGTTCAGCGCATCGGTGAGCCCCTGGTAGCTCAGGATGAAATCCTGGTTCCACGGAAAGACTTGCCCGGCGGCGATAGCCGGATGCGCGTTGAAGATTGGATTTGCCTGCAATTCCTCGAGTGTCGAGGTTCCGGCCCGTGTGGAGTTGAACAAGATGTCTGCTGGGTACTTGATCGCTTCCTCGTTGCTGATGGTTTCCCAGAATGCACCGGGTTCGACATCAGGGTCGATGATGTTCAGCCCGAGCGATCGGTACCAGGTGAGGTCCGACCAGTCGGGCGGATAGGCTGCATACCAAACGCCCTCGGCGAGCGAGATATATCCAAAGAACGTTGCCAGATCGCTCTTCTCCGCTGCGGCGGCTTTCATGGCTTCGGTTGCAGCTTCAAAATCGGCCTTCGCCTGAACCAGTTCGGGCGATTCGAGATCGGCGCCGAGCGCCTCGGCAAGCTCTACAAATCCAAGCAGGTTCTCGTCGGCCACCCCCGCAACGGAGATCGCTAGAACCGGTACCGCCTGCTGTGTGCGCTCGTATGCGTCGACGCTCGTAAAACTCCACACGTCATCGAATCCCCAGGTGATCGTGACGAAGAGTTCCGCGTCGAGTTCGAGCAACTGCTCGATGTCCGGTTCTGGTTCACCCGCCACCGCGTTGATGATCGGGGTGTCCAGCGGGACATTGCCAAACGCGGCCGGTGTATCGACCGTCCATCCACTCACCGCAATCGGCCGGATGCCGAAGTCCCACAAAGGAGCTGCGGCGTTCACGTCCGCCACGATGCGCGTGGGGCGGTGCGGCAATGTGACCGTCACTCCGAGGTCATCGGTGAAGGTCCACTCGCCCTCCGCTTCCGGACTCCCCTCCTGCGCGAATCCGCGAGTTGTCAGCAGTGTCGCAGCGGCGAACCCGGCAGCGCCACCCAGAACTTGCCTGCGCGTGGCGCCATGGCCATCAGTCAATCGCGTCACGAAATCCCCCTTGAACATAGAATCGAGACAGGCGGAATTGATATCCGACTAGATGAGTCAGAATAACCCTATCGGATCACAGCGCGCAACGGCGGGGGCGTTCTTGCGACCCTGCTCGTTCGTCTGTCGCGAAAGCTGATACCGTGTCGCGCAATGTGGTGGTGTGAGTCAGCACGAGGAGAGCATTGGCATGCGTCGCGCGGTAACGATCGAGCCTCACAACATCCAGATCGATGCAACGCCCCCTCCCTCTCCGGCATCTGACGAGATCGCCGTTCGGGTTGAGTGCGTCGGGATCTGCGGGTCGGATATGCATATCTACTCCGGTCACCACCCGACTGCCACCTTTCCCCGCGTCCAGGGGCATGAGGTATCTGCAACGATCGAGTCATTGGGTTCGAATGTGGCCGGCACCTTCGTCGCGGGTGAGCGTGTTGTCATCGATCCACTGGTGCCGTGCGGTGCGTGCTATGCCTGCCGGATTGGACGGTCGAACACCTGCCCGACACTGAAGGTGATCGGCGCGCATCGCGACGGGTTTCTGCAGGAGGCGATCGCCGTTCCGGCCGGAAATGTCCACCCCGCCGGGACGTTGTCGGCTGATGAAGCTGTGCTCACCGAGCCAGCTTCTGTTGGCCTGCAGGCTGTGCGCCGGGGGGTTGTTGCAGCAGGTGAGCAGGTGGTCATCATCGGGGCAGGGCCGATTGGGCTATGCACGGCGCTCGCCGCCATCGACGCTCAGGCTCGCGTGCTGATGATCGACACGGTGCCTTCCCGCCTCGATCTGGCGATGTCCATAGGCGCGGAAAGGACAATTCTCGCGGATTCTCCGCAACTCGACGCCGACATCCTCGACTGGACAGACGGCGACGGCCCGCCAGTAATCATCGATTGCGTGGGACATCCGGCGGTTATCCGGCAATGTTGCCGGCTGGTGGCGCCTGCGGGTCGTGTTGTGATCGTCGGGCTGTCCGACAAGGAAGTCTCGCTGCCGATCGTCGATTTCACCTACAAGGAAATGACCATCGTTGGCTCTCGCGCCAGCGCCAAACTCTTCCCCGAATCGGTCAATCTGATCGAGCGTCACCGGGAAGCCTATTCGCGCCTGATCACACATCGCTTTCCGTTGGGCGAAACGGGCGCGGCGCTCGAGTTCGCCATCGCAAACCCGAGCGCCGCGTCGAAGGTCATTGTCGAGATCGATTGAGACAGACTGCAACCGGACCGCTACTCGTCGATTGCCACCTTCACCACCAGTTTTCGCACCGGGGCCGAAGCGCCCACGGCCCGGCGTGGCGCGTGCGCGTCTTCCGGGTAGAGGAGAGCCAGCTGTCCGGCGTGCAGCTTCACCGCGGTTGCGTTCTTAGGAGAGACGCGACCGAGCCAGTAGTCATGCTCTTCGACATACGAGGTTGTGACCTCGGCATCGTCGATCGACGCCCAACCGATGATTTCCGCTCCCTCGACGACGTATTGAATGTCGAGATATGTCCGATGACCCTCGAACTTCCACTCATCCCCTTCAATGGTGTCGTACGCCTGCACTTCGACATAGACCTTGTCGCCATCGACGACCTGCCGCTCGAGCGGAAATGCCTCATTGCCATGCGCGACGAGCCAGTCGATGGCCGTGGCCAGGTTCGGTGTGAGCACCACCCGTTCGCGCAACGTTTTCAGGTCACTGACAATCATCTCTCTCGCTGCCTCTTTCCTGATGTGGTTCCTAGACGACGATCGTCGCGCCACCTTCGGCGCACGACTGATCGATGGCGAAGAGCGCCCGGTGCGTGTTGATGCCGTCATGCACGTTGACGTGGCTTTCCTTGCCCTCGATGATGCACTCCAGGAAGTGGTCGATTTCACCCTGGAACGGGTGATGACTGACCGCTCCGCTGTCCGGCAACACGGTGGGGAACTGCGCCCAACCCGTCACACCTGGGATTTTCCGGCTGTAGAAGCGGTTGTCTCGCAGCCCGCCATCCGTGCCCAGCACGTCGACATTGAATTGGTAGGGCATCCACTGCTCGACGCACGCCGAGATCTTGCCTGCCATGCCGTTGGCGAACCGGACGATTGCGGTCTGCCCCGGAATATGCGGCAAACCTTCCGCACCGGCGAAACCGAGTGCGCTGACTTCGGTGATGTCGCTGTCCATCAGGTAACGCGCCAGATCGATGGCATGACAGCCGCCGGCCAGCATCGCCGAACAATCCATATGCTGCAGGTGATTTTCCGCTCCGGGGTAGCCACTCTGTTCCGGGTTATGCCAGTAGTCGGTTTGGACGTAGAGGACGTCGCCCATCATTCCCTCGGCAATCAATGCCTTGGTGGCCAGTGTGGCTGGGTTGAATCGCAAGACGAAACCGCACACCGTGCGGATTCCTGCCTCCGCGACGGCGGCGTCCATGGCGGCGAGTTCGTCGTTCGAGACGGCGATCGGTTTTTCGACCAGACAATGCTTGCCGGCTTTTGCCGAAGCGATGACATCCGCGGCATGCCGGGAATGGGGCGTGGTGATCGACAGCGCGTCGACGTTCTTGTCGGCGAGAAGGTCGTCGATCGAGTCGTAAATGCCAATCGACGACGGATCGATGCCGACCTCGCGAGCCTTGGCCTCGGCGCCTTCCTTGGTCCGGCTGCCAATGGCAACGACGTCACACTGCGAGCTCCGCAGATAGGCGTCCAGATGTCCGCTGGACACATTCCCTGCGCCAAAAATTGCGACGCCGACTTTTCCGTTTGCTGAAGCCATCCTGACGAATCTCCTTTCGCACATGCTGGTATCGTCTGTCTGACGCATTTGAACACAAACCGCGATTCGTCGCGACCGGCGGCATCGATGCTTCTCTTTGGAAATCACCGGCACAGCTAAGGTAGACTTCGCGCTCGTCCTCTGTCGTTGAACATCCCTGTCACTGGGTCGTGATTGTTGCGTTCGGGCACGTACGGATTCGAGATTCATCTATGGCTTCAGCCGATCCACCTCGTCGATGTCCAGTCTGCTGGAGTTCAGCAGAGCAGGGAGATCTCTACTGTTCGCGTTGTGGTACGGCACTGGATACGCCGGAAACGGGAAACACGGCGCCGGGGTCCGCAATCGACCGGCGCCGCATCGGTGGTACCGAATGGCAGCCGATGGACACCGGATCGCGTCCCGTGTCGATGGAGACGACCGAAGTTGCCACGATCCCTCAGACACGAAAACGGCGCCCGCGGACAAGGAGAAGGCAGATCCGGTTTGTTCTCCTGCCTCTCACGGTCACGTTGGCCATCATTGCGGGTGGACTCGCTGGCCGAACGCTGAGCGAGACGTCCAGCGCGCTGAGCACCGTCCACTCGGTCAGCACACCCCCTCCGCTGATCGGGGATGCGACTGTACGCGACACGCCGGTTGCGCGCCCCGGAGCCAGAGGTGATTCCACCCCGAACGGGACCGAGGGCACGTCCACGGGAGGAACCGAGCCCGGTCAATCGGAGGATGCCGAGCCCACTGCAACACCGTCAGGCGGTTCCACAACACTGCAGACTGTCGGCACGCGACCAGCCGGCGGGGTCGCGCAGAGTGTGACGCCGACGCCAACTAGCGCGCCGAACTTCGCCACGGCGACGCTGGCCGCCCCAACGCCAACACCCGACGGAGAAACACTGGCCGAACAACTCCTCCTGGAAGGAATGACGTTCGACACCGCCCCTGCTGTCGCGGCTATTGCTCAATACCAGCAATCGGGTGTCGTTGGACCAACCCCAACAGCCGGCTCCAACGCCACGGCAGGCGGGAGCGATACGCCCGTTCCTCCCGCAGAGATTGCCTCGGCAGAAGAGGAAGACGACGGTGGTGTTCTGGGATCGCTGCAGGGTGCCGGCCAACACCTGCGCGACGCGGCCCAGGGTGCGGCTATCGCGGCGGGTGTCTCCGATCCCAAGTCCGAACCGCTGACCATCCTGGTGATGGGAGTCGATGCCAGACCCGGATCGGCGATCGATATCGGCGTGCGGCCCGACGCGTTGATGGTCCTGCGGCTCGATCCGGAAGCGGGTACATGCCGGGGCCTGGCCATACCGCGCGACTCCTATGTCGAACTGCCCGGCTACGGAAAAACCAAGATCAATCACGCGCTCATGCTGGGAGGCATACCGTACGAGCAACTCGTGGTTGAACAGTACCTGGGTATTCCGATCGATCACTATGCATTGATCGATTTTGTCGGTTTCGCGGAGCTTGTCGATTCCGTGGGCGGCATCACCATCGACGTTCCACCGGAGCTGGCGAGCCCCGCTGTCGAAGCGGGCCGGCAAACGATCGATGGCGAACAGGCGCTGCTCCATGCCCGCTATCGTGGCGGCCCGGATGGCGACTTCGGGCGCATCAAGCGCCAGCAACAGATCATGCGCGGCTTGATCGCCGCAGCCAATGGCCGCGATCTGCTGGCGGAAGCGACGAAACTGCTGAAGAGCCTGGAAGACCATATCCGCACCGACATGACCATCGAGGAGCTGGTCGGATTGGCGACCACCTTCCAGGATCAATGCGACGTCGAAGGACTCCATATGGATCAGATACCGGGCGAGGTCGTCTATGGCCCGCTCATCGACCCGCTCTTCAATCTGCCGCTGTCGTACGTTGTGTCGGACCCAGAGGAAGTCGCGGACGCCGTGGATCGACTCATTTCCGGCGCCTGAGCGGGTGACGCCGGACATGATTCAATGATCGTGGCGCCGACCACCGGCCGCTCGCCGGGTTCTCGTGCGGTGGGGCATCATACGATCGAGTGCTGGCGCCGGTGCTGCTCGCTCCGATGGCCATTTCCACACAGCGATCGTCATTTAGTCATTGCAGCACACTATTCCGTACGTACGCTTTCTTTTTCCTATCCCAAGTCATCACCTTGACACGCAAATGCTCTTGAGTAGAATTACCCGCAGCAAATCAACAAGAGTCGCGAGGGCAGTCTCGAAATCGGGCTTGGGCATGACAGTGCAAACAGCGCTACCCGGCACGTTGCCGGAATCCCGGAGCGCCACGACGGGCCAAAATGGGTGGTCCAGCGCGGGCGAGGATTCAGTTCACCATCGAGTGACCACCACCGGCGAGGTGGCGTTTATCGCGCCTCCCCGGTCTATCGCTTACTCGGCCACGAAGCGTGTGATCGATCTCACGCTCGGTGTGCTGGGGCTGGCGGCGACTCTGGTGATCGGGTTGGTCGTGGCGCCGTGGATCAAGATCAAATCGCCTGGGCCGGTGCTTTTTCGCCAGGAGCGACTGGGCGAGCATGGAAAGCCGTTCACCTGCCTCAAATTCCGGACAATGGACCTCGATGCCGAGGCACGCAAACAGGATCTGGCCCACCTGAACGAGGCCCAAGGGCCAGTTTTCAAGATTACCCATGATCCGCGACACATCCCGTCTCTTCGCTGGCTACGCAAGTTCAGCATCGACGAAATGCCCCAGTTCTGGAATGTGGTGCGGGGCGACATGTCGCTTGTCGGCCCAAGACCGCCGATTCCAGGCGAAGTGGCCAGCTACTCCCCCCGCCAGCTCGGCCGGCTTACCGTGAAACCGGGCATGACCTGCACCTGGCAAGTCAACGGCCGCTCGGATGTCGACTTCGAGCAGTGGGTGGAGATGGATCTCGACTATATCGAACGCCGCTCCACTCTTCTCGACCTGACTCTGATCGTCAAGACCATTCCCGCGGTTCTCTCCGGACGAGGAGCGAGCTAGCCTCCATGAGCAAGCGCGCCCTCATTACCGGGATTACTGGCCAGGATGGTTCATACCTGGCTGAGTTGCTGCTTGCCAAAGGCTACGAAGTCCACGGGATGATTCGTCGCTCGTCGTCATTCAACACCGAACGCATCGATCATCTCTATCACGATCTTCATGAGATCGGCGTTCCGCTAACGCTGCATTATGGTGATCTCACCGACTCCTCCCGGCTAGCGACGCTGATTCACAATCTCCAGCCGGATGAGATCTACAACCTGGCGTCGCAGTCGCATGTGCAGGTGTCGTTCGATATGCCGGAGTTCACTGCCGACGTGGTGGCAATCGGCGCTCTCCGGATGCTCGAGATCGTTCGACATGCCAGCTGGCGTCCACGCTACTACCAGGCCGGTTCATCAGAGATGTATGGCAAGGTCGTGGAAACCCCACAGCGCGAATCAACGCCATTTAACCCGCAGTCTCCATATGCTGCGGCCAAAACGTTCGCCCACTACACCACCGCACAGTACCGAAACGCCTACTGTCTCTTCGCCTGCAACGGCGTTCTCTTCAACCACGAATCTCCGCGACGGGGCGCCACGTTCGTGACGCGCAAAATCACCCGCGGTGTGGCCTCGATAGTGGCTGGACGTGCAACAACACTCTATCTGGGCAATCTCGATGCCCGCCGCGACTGGGGCTACGCGCCCGAGTATGTCGACGCCATGTGGCGAATGCTCCAGCAAGATCAGCCAAGCGACTATGTCATCGCGACTGGAGAGATGCATTCGGTGCGCGAGTTCGTCAGTCTCGCGTTCGGACTCGTCGGGCTCGATTGGCAGGATTACGTCCGTCTCGAAGACCGATACTACCGGCCGACTGAAGTCGATCTTCTCCTCGGCGACGCCTCCAAGGCCCGCTGCGAGCTCGGCTGGGAGCCGGCCGTCCGCTTTCGCAATCTCGTCCGAATCATGCTTGCGCATGATCTCCGCGAATCCGGGATCGATCCCGAGCGCTACCCTGATCTGGCAAGTATCTCTCCCGATGTTCCCGCCGTGGCTGTGCTGGTTGGTCTGGCACAGGAGGGCGTGTGATGGGAAATCGGAGATGGGAAATGGGACATAGCGATGAGATGGAGCCAGACGGTTCCTTATCTCCTCTCTCCTCATCTCCTCTCTCCTCTTTCCAGCCCCGCCGCGTCATGGTTACTGGCGGCGGCGGTTTTCTGGGACAAAAGATCGTCCAGAAGCTCGAAGCACGGGGCGCCCAGCAAATCTTCGTTCCCCGTTCCTCTGCCTACGACCTGCGAGAAAAGGCGGGGATCCTCGATGCGCTGGCGGATGGGCAGCCAGACGTGATCATTCACGCCGCGGCCGTGGTCGGTGGCATCGGCGCCAATCGCGACAACCCGGGCACGTTTTTTTACGACAACGCCATCATGGGAATCCAGTTGATGGAGCAGGCTCGCCTGTTTGGGGTACGGAAGTTCGTCACCATCGGCACAGTGTGCGCTTACCCCAAATACACGGCCGTCCCATTTCGCGAGAACGACCTCTGGGAGGGTTATCCCGAGGAAACCAACGCCCCTTACGGGCTGGCCAAGAAGATGCTTCTCGTCCAGTCTCAAGCCTACCGCCAGCAATACGGCTTCAACGCGATCTACCTCATCCCGGTCAACCTCTACGGCCCCGGCGACAACTTTGACCCCTCCTCCTCCCATGTGATTCCGGCCCTGATCCGCAAATGCATCGAGGCGCGAGACGCCGGGGCGCCTGTGGTCGACATCTGGGGCACAGGCAACGCCTCCCGCGAATTCCTATACGTCGACGACGCTGCCGAGGGCATCGTGCTCGCCACCGAGCGCTACAACGACCCTGATCCCGTCAACCTAGGCATCGGTCGGGAAGTTACCATCCGCGACCTCGCTGCCCTCATCGCCGAGCTCACCGGCTACACCGGCGAGCTCCGCTTCGACCCCTCCAGGCCCGACGGCCAACCCCGTCGCGCGCTGGACACCTCCCGCGCCGCCGCTTTCGGCTTCACCGCGCAGCAATCGATCCGCGACGGTCTCCGCGCCACCATCGCCTGGTACGAGGCGAGCCGAGTGGGGGTATTGGTATGAGCGCGACGAAGGCGGAACGGCGAAGAGGCGAAGAGGCGGAAGAGGGCATGAGCTGGCTTGCCTCTACATCTCCCCTCTCTCCCGCGGTCGGGAACAGGGCTGAGGTTGGTGAGGGATCCCTCGCCGACTCCCTGTCCGCCTCTCCGCCTTTTCGCCTTTCCGCCTCGTCCACCGACATCCTGGGCGTGCCCATCGACGCGGTCGACCTCGAATCGACCGTTGCCGCCGTTGAGCACTACATCGCCGCCCGTGACCGCCAGTACCTGGCCGTCTGTGCCGTCCACTCGATCATGGAAGCGGCCGACGATCCCGCGTTTCACGACATCCTCGCTCGCGCGGCACTGCGCGTGCCCGACGGCATGCCGCTCGTCTGGCTTTCGCGCCGAGCTGGGAATCGTCACGTCGGCCGCGTGCGCGGCGCTGATCTCGTCGACGCCCTCTGCGCAAGATCAGCGAAAACAGGTCACCGGCACTACTTCTATGGAGGCGGTCCGGGCATCGCCCAGGAAATGGCGGCACGCCTTCAGCAACGCCATCCTGGCTTGCAGGTCGCCGGCGCCGCAACACCCGGACAGCTCGCCATCGGTCAGGAGGAAGCACCCGACGTCATCGACGCCATCAACCACGCCCAACCCGACATCCTCTGGGTCGGCCTCGGCTGCCCGAAACAAGAATGGTGGACCCACCTGCATCGCCCGCGGCTGCATGTGCCCGTCGTCATTCCAGTCGGTGCAGCATTCGATTTTCATAGTGGCGCGGTGAAACAAGCGCCGATGTGGATGCAGAGGAATGGGTTGGAGTGGGTGCATCGAACTCTGCAGGACCCATATCGTTTGAGCGGTAGGTACTTGGGATCCGTCAATGCGGTGTGTCGCGAGATATGGCGAGCTCGGTCTGGGTCGGAAAGTCGGGTCCCCTAATTGATGGAACCTCAATGTGGCCTCGTCTACGATGTCGGTATGAACACGGGCCAAGACACCTGCTACTACTTGGCTAGGGGCTATGAAGTTATCGGAATAGAGGCGGATCCTCGATTGGTCGACGAGTGCAAGCAAGATTTCCAGCAGGACATCACCTCTGGTCGATTGACAGTCATTGAAGGCGCAATCGCCCCCGTGGCGCTAGGAGACCACATTCGCCTTTTCACGAATGAGCTTTCCGTGTGGAACTCTATTGACGAACAATGGGCAAATAGTCGTGGATCAGTTAACAGCGTCGCAGTACCCAGAGTTGATCTCGAATCAGTGATTCGGGACCATGGTTTGCCTGTCTATATGAAGATCGACATTGAAGGAGCCGATGAGTACGCGCTTTCGGTTCTGCGAGAAACCGATCTGGTTCCGCCAATGCTTTCGGTGGAGTCAAACAAGACGGACTACGAGTTGCTGAGAAAAGAAATCGAGGCCCTGTCAGATCTCGGTTACATCAAGTTCCGAGCCGTACAACAGGCATGGGTTCAGAAAACTCAAATCGCTTGGACTGACTCGACAGGGACAACAAGGTCCTTCAGATTTCTGAGAGACAGTTCCGGGCCATTTGGAGATGACTTGAGGCAACCTTGGCGGTCAAAGGACGAAGTCCTATCAGATTATCGGGCGATTTTTGACGATTATCGAAGATGGGGAGATGGTTCGTGCTTTGCTCGGAGTGCGTTTGGCAGCAACGTTGTGGCGGGACTCAGCAAACTAGTGCGCCGTCCGCTTGCCGGATGGTATGACACACATTGCATGCTCTAGTATGGTTAGTTCAAGAATTTCAGTTATCAGTCAAAGCAATATACGTAGAGCGCATCAAGCCAAGGACGCTGTTCGGAGCTTCAGGAACTGGCCCGCCGTGTTCCTGAACTACCTGCGTCCGGAGAGCACGTCGGCAACCGTTGTATACCGCCTACGGAACGGCGTGGAGTTTGAAATGCCGAAGGGGCGTATCAGTGTGGCGCTGTTAAGCGAGATTGTTCTTGAGAACAACTACTGTCCTATCCCGTGGTTTTCTCCGCAACCTGGTTGGACCGTCGCCGACTTAGGAGCGCATGTCGGGGTTTGGAGCTTGTATGTGGCCAGTCAAAGCCAAGACATCAAGATACATGCATTTGAACCTTCCTCTTTTAGTCGGTCTCTCCTGACCAAGAATGTCCACAGAAACAAATTCAAGAATGTGTTGATACATGCGAATGCTGTCGCTGACTTCGACGGGAATCAGGCATTCCTGGAAGAAGGAAGTACTTGGGGATATCGGCTCAATGGAAGCGGCGGGAACATGAATCAGTCCCGCTACTCCGTGGATGCAGTTAGTTTAAAGACTCTCTTGTCGCGTACTGGACCCCTTGACCTCGCCAAGATGGACATCGAGGGCATGGAACTAGCAGCCCTCATGGCGTCATCGCCAGAGACGCTACAAATGGTTTCCCGAATAGCGATGGAGTATCACGCCGTTGAGCACCAAACGGCGGCAGAGGTTGGCTCGTGTATCAGTGCCAAACTTCTGGGGGCTGGTTTTAGGACGTTGATAGACCAGCAAAGGCACTACCTCTTTGCTTGGCGGGATCCGTAGTTGATACGTATGGTCCTCATACCCGGAGAACCGTTCTTGGGAATGCGCCAGACTCGAACTCGACTCAAACTCAGTCTTCCCATTGGCTATTCGATTCTAGACCAGATTGTGATCTCTCTATCTAGTCTCGCCGTCACACTTGTCTTGGTCAGGCATCTGTCTCTCAACCAATTCGGGATCCATACAATATTGACTTCTGTCGTACTGTTCTCGCTCTCGATCCAAAACTCCCTAATTGCCTCTCCATTGGCGTATTTTGGCGCTGCTTTGCGGCCCTCACAGTTCAGATCTCTTGCGGCTCGAGCATTCGGTCTACAGTTCCTAGTCATGGCGACTTCTGCGTCAATTCTTCTGTCGGGAGCAGGACTCACCGCGCTCAGGTTTCCAGAATTCTGGGCCCCTTTTCTCACGGTGACCTTTTCATGTGCTAGTCTGCAGATACACGAATTTTTCCGGAGATTATTCTATGTTCGACGGAAACCAGCGTTGGCTTTGTTGGTCGATTTGGTTTGTTACGGGGCCACACCACTGATCATAGTATTGCTTGCTGTGACCGATGACCTGACTCTCACGACGGCGCTCTTATCTTCGGGAGTCATCGCCTTGATCGCAGCGCTGCTCGGATACACCATTGCGGAAAGAGATGAATACTTCTCTCTGTCCTTTCGAGTGTCCACAGAGATTGTCAAGTCATTCTGGATCTACGGCAGATGGTTGGTCGCCTCCGGGTTGGCAATGTGGGCTTCCTCGCAGCTCTATCCAGTTCTTGCAGCGGGTTTGGTGGATATCGAGGCGGCCGGTGGACTGAGGGCCAGTTTTATGGTGTTTGCTCCTTTGCTCATCGTTTCGAGGGCATTCGACGCGTATTTTGGACCCCGAGCGGCCTCCAGTTACCAGTTGAACGGAACCGGTTCCCTAAACAGATTGCTGAAGCGCGTCTCCGTTGCCGTCGGCATTGTTAGTCTGATGGGATGCGCGATTGCGCTGCCTATCGCGGAGGGACCGGCTGTTTCGTTCCTGGGAAGTGGCTTCCAAGACTATGGCTGGCTCCTCTTGCCTGCCGCCCTATCAACCGGACTTGCTGCGTTCGGGAGTATCGCGGACATTGGGCTAAGGGCAGTTGGCAAAACTCGCTCGATTTTCGCGGCGTATGCGATCGCCTCCGTTTTCGCACTTACGGCAGGTGTTGTACTTACGCAGCGTTACCAACTCCGTGGCCTCGCAGCAAATGTGATCGTCCATGGAATCATCCTTGCAGGAGTAAAGTGGGGATCCTACATTCGACTCATGCGTCCTAAATTTTCGGAAAGTCAGCAATGCCAGATTCCCACACCGTAGTGCCTAGAGAGCGAGACAATCTAGCAGGCCCAGATACAGCGACTTCTATTCCACTACTTTCAGTGGTGATGCCGGTCCTGAATGCTGAACTCTATCTGCGAGAAGCAGTGGAGTCCGTCCTCGATCAATCGTTCACCGATTTCGAGCTTCTAGTCGTCGACAATGGCTCGACTGATGCGACGATGGACATTGTTTCTCAACTCGCTGAACGTGACTCAAGGATCACGAGCTTAATCTGTACTGAACCCGGAGTAGCGTTTGCTCTCAATGCAGGATTGGACGCATCTAGAGGTGACTGGATTGCACGCATGGATGCAGACGATATCGCACATCCTGAAAGATTCGAGCGACAACTCTCGTTCTTGCGTCAGAATCCAGATACCACGCTGGTGAGCACACATGCGTGGATGGTTGGGCCGACAGGAAAAGTGGTTGGCGCATCGGAATTTGGACCCAGAAGTCGTACAGAATTTCGCGACATGGCGAATCGAGTGGATGTGAGGCTGCTCCATCCGTCGGTCATTTTCAAACGGCAAGTGATCATCGATGTCGGGAAGTATCCAGTCGACTATCCCTACAGCGAAGACTTCGCACTCTGGAGTCGTCTGGCAGAGAGCAATTACACTATGCTTACGATACCCGAGAAGTTGCTCTACTATCGTGTTCATGATGGATCAATTGGATCGGCGAGGATTCGACAGCAAACGGAGTCGGCGGCGCTAGTCAGGGAGAACGTTCAACGCGCGAGAGCAGGACTCCCATCGCTCACTCTGGAGTCGTTCCGGGCTCAGAGAAATCAACAGCCGTATTGGAGAAGAATTAGGCGAGAGATCAGGCTGCAAAGCAGAATCGCCTACCGCCGTGGAGGTGGTCTCATTTCGAGTGGTGAAAGGAAGGGATATTTGTGGCTGTTGGCCAGCGCGTTGCTATGGCCGCCGCTGCCGATTCAACGGTTGAGAAGGCAAGTGTTTGGTCGAGCCAAGCCATGACCTTGGATTCAACGGTGCTTCTCAGGACTGCAATCAGTTCTGTCCTCGCTAGCGACATCCCATTTTGCATCATGCATGACAAGAGAACGGCGGAGGAGAGCACCGGTTCAGAAGTCGACTGCCTGACCTCCAAGGCTTTTGTCTTGACGTCCTTTGCAGACGCACTGGACAGCGGCGACACGATGTTGGTTCAGTCACTTCAGCGCCAGATAGACGGGTGCGTGTATATCATCACGCCCCGCTGTTCTCCGGGCGCGACCTACTTGTGGCTCGATGTGTACGGCGACTATCGATTAGGCCGACACGTTCTCTACACTTCGGCCGAAATATTAGCCTCGTCTCAGGTTATTGGAGACTACACCGTTCCTGCGCCGGGGGTCGATTTCATTATGTATTTGACCAAGAAACTGTTTCTCGGATTTACCAAGGCGAGCGATTTCTCAAGGTTGTCTGAACTCTACAACATCGATTCCAATGAGGCGTTCAAAGAAGTTAGCCGATTCTGGTGCACCTCCTCGGCGGAAAGAATCGCCGAATGCGCATCAACGGGTGACTGGCGTGAGATTGCCAAGAACTCGAAAGAGTACCTAAAGGAGTTGATAGCAAATTGTCGCACCGAGTTGCTTCCCGGTGTTCGATACTTTGCGTGCGAGTCGTACCGTCAATTTAGCCGCGTCACTCGACCCGCCGGATTGCACGTCGTCTTTCTTGGGCCAGATGGTGTTGGCAAGACAACAGTCGCCGATGCCGTCACGGCTCGGATATCCCCAGCGTTCCGGCGTACTCAACGAGAGCATTTCGCACCAAGGCTACTTCGAAGGGCTTCCAGCGACTCGGAAGTCCAGTATCCTCACAGCCTTGCACCGCGAAGTCGTGTCGCGTCGGCGGGCAAGACTCTTTATTGGCTGGCAGACTTTTCCTTGGGGCACGTCCTTCGAATCCGGCCCGCTTTAGTTCGCTCCACCTTGATCGTCCGCGATCGCTACATCCATGATGTTCGAGTCGACCCTCGAAGGTATCGCTACGGCGGTCCCGAAGGTCCTCTCCGCATCATCGAGCAAATTATCCCAAATCCCGACCTATTCATCGTTCTCGATGCCCCTCCCGAGGTCATCCACGAACGCAAGCAAGAAGTCCCGTTCGAAGAGTTGAAGCGTCAATGCCAAGCATACCGAGACTTCGCCAATCGGACGCCCAATACGATTCTTGTCGATGCGTCAAAATCCGTAGACGAAGTATCCGCCGAGATCTCCAGTCATTTACTCAATTACTTGGCGAAGCGGGTCCGCAGACGATTGAAGCTGGACAACAGGTGATGTCCGATTGGCGGCTATTCGCCTGGAAAGCTCTCCTCCCGGAAAACGCTTCGATAAGCATTCATGGGCTGCCCGACGACGAAACAAGTGACTCTCACACTCGATCGGCCGTGGGGCCCTGCGGGATGGCCTGCTACGGGGAACCATCCAACTGTTCAATCAATGAATTCCAGTTCTATTACCGATTCGCCATCTTGCCTGGATTCGACGATCCGCGCCGCTTTATCCCGCTCGACAACTCACAGGTTGCTCGTGGCTCGCTCTCCCTTTACGAGCCATTCCAGGACCGCGCTCGGATGATGCGTCAAGGCGCCTTGCTGGCGACTAGACTCCCCCGACGCATCTGGCGCTCCAGGCAACTCACCCTTTCTCTCTCGTCGCCATTGATCATCGAAGAATCCGTCCGTCGCGTGCTGGATGATGAATCGTTTGCCTATGCCATCCTTCCCGGTCATCCTGAGAATCCCGGCAAGGTGACAGTCGCCGTACTCGATTTAGAGGGCACGCTGAGAGCGATCTGCCGAGTAGCCACCGACAGCTCTGGCTCCGAACGCGTGCGTACTGAAGCTCGAGTCCTGGAGGCACTCTCTGCAAACCCTCGCATGGTAGGTATTGCTCCCTACTTGCTGGCTCTCGAGGAAGCGCATGGCAAGCTCATCTCAATCCAGTCGGCTTTGCCCGGAAGTCGTCCTGAGGCGAATTGGTCTCCTCTTCACGAAGAGGTTCTGGCAGCGCTGGAGTCTGAGGAGGTCCGACCACTGCGGGAGAGTGAAACAGTCTCGCTTTTGCAGAATTCGATCTCCGGTCAGGGTGATGTTGCCAGGGAACTACACGACGCCTTACAGGCGATCCTCTCGGATCATGGTGACGACCTCGTTCCCCGTGTCATCGAACATGGCGATTTCGCGCCGTGGAACCTCAAGTCGCACCTTGATCGGCTGGCAGCATTCGACTGGGAATTCGCCACGCAAGACGGGCTACCGCTTGTGGATCGTGTGCACTTTGAACTACAGAAAAACCTCTTGCTCGATCATGGTCCGCTTGAGGCTGGCCTCCCGCGGCTTGAAGCTGTTGTCAAGCGTTCTCCCCTCCCCGAGAGAATCTCCAGGGCACTGGTTCAATTGGGCATTCTCAAGTTGGCCAGTCGAGAACTTCCTAATCGCAACTGGGTGCATCTTCGTGAACTCCTGAACATGTGCTCCGCAGTCAGTCCCGCGTCTAGTCGGCGAAGAACTCGGGTTCTCATGTCGGCGTACGCTTGTGAGCCCGGACGCGGATCAGAGCCGGCAGTCGGTTGGAACTGGGCGGTGCAGGCGGCAAATCACTCTGACGTATGGGTCGTCACCCGAGCAAACAACCGGGAAGTGATCGACGCCGAGCTATCTAAGAGCCCTCAGCCTAACCTCCGATTCATCTATCACGACTTGCCCACGGTCATCCAATGTCTGAAAAAGCGTTCGGGATTTGTCCAGGCATACTATTACGTTTGGCAACTCTCTGCGATTCCTCTTGCTCGGCGATTGGAGAGAGAACTTGAAATAGATGTCGGTCACCACGTGACATTCGTGAGCTGCCGCTTTCCCAGCTTTTTGGCATTCATCCAGGCACCATTGGTTTGGGGACCAATTGCCGGTCTCGACGAACCGCCTTCGTGGGCTTTTCGAGATTATCCCACCCGAAATCGCTTGAGTCATAGATTGCGCAGACTGAGCAACCGCTCGCTTCAGTTCGATCCATTCGTACGGCACACGATGAGGAAGGCGTCGATCATCCTAGCCGCAACTTCAGCCAATAGGAATGGACTGCCCAGCTTTGCCGCCGTGAAAGCGCGAATAGAACCAGCAGTAGGGATTACCCCACCCGCTAGTGATTTCAATCGCGAACGGGAGTTCAGCGAAACACGCCTGCTATATGTAGGCAATCTCCTCTACTTGAAAGGATTGCGATTTCTGCTGTTATCCATTGCGGCTCTGGGCAGGAACGTTGGAGAGATTCGTCTCACTGTCGTCGGCACGGGCCCCGAGGAAGCAAGCCTGAAGCTTCTTGCCCATGAACTTAGGATCGGTCACGTGGTCGATTTTGTTGGCAAGCTGCCGTACTCAGAGGTTCAGTCGCTCTATCGACGGCACGACATTCTCGTGTTTCCGAGTCTTCAGGATTCCGGAGGATTTGTCGTCTTGGAGGCTGCAAGCTACGGTTTGCCAATCATCTGCATGAACGTTGGAGGCCCGGCCCAGATCGTAAACACTTCGATGGGCATCGTAATTGACATTCAGGATCCACAGCAGATGATCAGAGATCTGGCGAACGCTATTGGAACGCTCGCAAGCGACATCTCACTTTCGCAGTCACTTGGTGAAAACGCCCGGAAAACTGTAGGTGAACGATACTCTTGGCACAGACTGGCGGACTTACTGCCTGACATGTACGAGAGAGCACTATCTCAGACATCTACTTAGAATGATGATTCGCGCTTTACCCTCAGCCGTACGTGATACTCGGGTTTTTGGCGCCCTGGTACTCCTACTCTGTGCTGCAGTCGCGCTCATATCTTCATACAATTTGGCGCTCGGCCTCATTGTTTCGGTATCCGCACTCGCAGCTTGTCTTCTGGCGGTAGTGATCGACCGAGTCGATGCAGTTTTTTTCGTATCGATTTCGATCAGTTTACTTGGATACATGTTCCTGGATAGGGGATTTGCTTACTTCGGGCTTCCGCCAATCCATGTTGGTGAGTTGCTATTGGGGCTCGCCTTACTTGCGGTTGTTTCGCATGCTGAGTTCATCCCGGTGTCCCTGCCCGTCGTGCTTCTGGGTGCGTTTATGGCTCTTGGGGCCGTGCGAACTGTTCCGTTCATTACTCACTATGGAATTGATGCGTTTCGTGATGGAATGATCTGGGGGTACGCCTTCTTTGCGCTGGCAATTGTTGCGGTTGCTTCCACAGAGAGGATCAAGGAACTTTGCATTCGATACAAATCAGCCCTAAGTCCTTTCGCGGTTTGGGTTCCAATGGCACTGATCCTCCAACAGAGCTTTTCCAATCTTTTGCCATCATCTCCCTTCTCGAATGTGCCGATCCTCAGCGCCAAGCCGGGAAGTTTCGGAGTTCACCTATCAGGAATCGCCGCGTTTGTATTGGCAGGCGTGATGGTCAACCAGACAAGCCCAGGAGATAAATCCGTCCCAAGGTATTTTTGGCCTCTTTGGTTTGTGGGATTCTTGTTTGTCGCATCACAGACGCGAGGCGGATTTCTTGCTGTAGCCGGGGCGCTTGGTGTCGCGCTGCTTCTCTTTCCCTCGCTCCGCTTCTTCCAAGCGGCGTTGGCAATGATCTTCCTGGCAGTGATATTCACGGCCATAAATCCGGAGGTCGACATCGGCCGAAACCGAACCGTTTCCCCACGGCAGATAGGCTCGAACGTCGTGAGCATATTCGATCGCTCCGAAGGTGGCAGGCTTCAAGGAACTGTCGACTTTCGACTCGAGTGGTGGGGCAGGATCGTGGACTACACATTTCGCGGACCCTATTTTTGGACCGGAAAGGGCTTTGGGGTCAACCTTTCAGTTGCAGACGGTGTATCCATTGAGGAGGACGTACGAGCACCTCACAATTCTCACATCACAATTCTCGCACGCATGGGCGTCCCCGGGCTGATGCTTTGGATCGCGTTCAATCTTGCACTTGCGATCGCACTTTTAAAGGTGATTCGCAGCCGAAAGCCCGGTATCGACCCTTGGTTGTCGGCAGTCGCCGGATGGTTACTCATGTACTGGCTGGCGATGATGATCAACACCGCCTTCGATCCCTACCTGGAGGGTCCGCAGGGCGGAATCTGGTATTGGTCTGTTGTCGGTCTTTCGTTGGCGGTCATCCAGATCGCAAGGACAACGGAGCCCGCGCCGGCCAGCCGCCGCCCTCGGCGACATCTGACCCCAAGGGTGTGAGATTCCTCCTCGTACACAACCACTATCAGCAGCGAGGCGGAGAGGAAGCCGTATTCGAAGCAGAGCAATCTCTTCTCGAACGTCAGACTCTCTCTGTCCAGAGCATGGCATTCGACAACGACGACATTGGTTCGACGCTGCCAGCGGCTATCAGCACTGTATGGTCACGTTCATCCCGATCGGCAATCGTCGATTCAGTAAATCAATTCGCACCAGACATCGTCCACGTCCACAACTTCTTCCCCACTGCCTCCCCCTCGATCTACTCCGCCGCCCGCTCCCAGGGCGCGGCCGTCGTCCAGACCCTCCACAACTACCGCCTTCTCTGCCCCAATGCCCTCTTCTTTCGCAACGGTCACGTCTGCGAGGACTGCCTCGGCAAGTTCGTCCCCTGGCCGGGCGTGGCGCACGCCTGCTACCGCGATTCCCGCGCCGCCTCCGGGGTCACCGCAGCCATGCTCACCGTTCATCGCGCCCGGCGGACCTGGTTGAAGGAGGTCGATGTCTTCATCGCCCTCACCGAATTCTCCCGCCAGAAGTTCATCGAAGGCGGCCTCCCCGCCGATCGCATCATGGTGAAACCGAACTTCATCGACCGTCCCGACCCGCCCATTCGGCGCGACGAGGACTACTTTCTCTTCGTTGGCCGGCTAGTCGACTACAAGGGCGCCTCGCTCCTTCCCGCCGCTTGGCAGCTCCTCGACAACCCACCCCCGCTCCGCATCGCTGGCGACGGCCCCGCTCGCGAAGCAGTGACGGAGTCCGTGGTCCGGAGTCCGGAGTCTGTCTTCTCGTCTTCTCATCTTCCCGTCTCCCCGTCTCCCCGTCTTCCCGTCTCGTTCCTCGGCTCCATTCCCGCCGAACAAGTGCAGCAACAGATGTCCGGCGCTCTCGCCCTCGTCGTCCCATCACTTCTCTACGAGAACTTCCCCATGACCATCGTCGAGGCCTTCGCCACCGGTCTCCCTGTCATCGCCTCCCGCCTTGGCGCCATGGCCGAAATCGTCGACGATGGCCGCACAGGGCTCCTTTTCGAACCCGGCAATGCCGCCGATCTCGCGGCCAAGGTCCGGTGGGCCACCGACCACCCCGCCGAAATGCGCCAGATGGGCGCTAATGCCCGTGCCGAATACGAAGCCAAATACACCGCCGAGATCAACTACCGCCAATTGATGGCGATCTATGAGATGGCGATCGAGCGTAGGCGGAGAGGCGAATAGCCGGAAAGGCGGAAAGGAGCAGTGGCGCCCGAGAGGCACTGTAGAACGGACTACGGACTACGGACTACGAGCCCACCCAACTCCCCGTCCCGTACACTCCCTCCATGTCCGGCCCATCGCCCATTGACCATTGCGTCTTGCCCGCCGCGCTCGACCGTCTCCTCGCCGCCGCTCCGCCCACGGCCAACCTGGCCACCGGCGGCATCGGCCCACTTGTCGCCTGGCGGCTGAAGGAAACGGGGAGAGCCGTGCCCGACTACCTGGAGCGTCGCCCGGAAGGGGGCGCGTACGCAGCAGTCACCGCTCCGTGGCTCCTGCAACGCATTCGCGACGTTGTGGACGGTCCGATTCTGGTGCTCAAAGGCCCCGAGGTCGCCGCGTCCTATCCCTATCCGGCCCTCCGCCCCTATGGCGATCTCGATCTCCTGGTGGAAAACGTTGCCGCCGCCGAAGGAGCGCTGGTCGACGCCGGTTTCACCCTCTCCGGATCCGAGGAAAGCATCATCCCCGGCTATATCCACGATCGCCCCCTCCGCTACGAGCACCTTCCTTTGGCCATTGAACTGCATCGCAGTCCGGGATGGCTCTCCTGGATGACACCACCCAGCAATGCCGAACTCTTCGCTATGGCCGTGCCGTCCGCCACCGGAGTCGACGGCATCACGACGATGCCCGTCGCGGCACATGCGCTCTTCCTCGCCGTCCACTCCTGGCGGCATGGTCCCTATCACTCGCTGCTGCACCTCGTCGACATCGACCTGACGCGACGCAACGCTACCGAATCGGACATCGCCGCCCTCGCTGCTGAATGGGGAA
The DNA here is from genome assembly GCA_019637585.1 of Thermomicrobiales bacterium. Classification (GTDB taxonomy): domain Bacteria; phylum Chloroflexota; class Chloroflexia; order Thermomicrobiales; family UBA6265; genus JAHBVL01. The sequence continues at coordinate 321,658 of JAHBVL010000002.1, forward strand.
TGTCCAACCTCTGGAGTCGCACCACAGCCACCATCGACTGGCTTCTCTACGACGCTCCACCCCCTGGCCGCATCGATCGGTACTGGAGCCGCCACCTCACCGAATGGCGATCGCGGACAGCTCGCGAGTATTACCTGGCAACTCGCACAAAGGGGATCGCCGCCGAGCGCGTCCCTGCCAAAGCGCGCGCTATCGGTTCAGATATCTGGGACTCATTCGCCCTCCGCCCCGGCGAGTCGCCGATCTCCGTCGCTCGCTACACCTGGCGCAAACTCACCGCCGGAAACGCGCCGGCGTCCACATCTGCCCGGAGACGGTAGAGGGTCGTAGCGCTTGGTTGATAAGTGCATAGTGGATAGTGGATGGTCGGAGGCATGATTGATGGGCCCCTCTCGATCATCACGAGTGACCTATCACCCCCTTCCTCTCCGAAACCGCACCCCCGCCTCATCCTCCCCAACCAACTCCCACCCCTGCTCCCCCATCGACCGAACCAGTCTCTCCCGCTCCCCCGCATTGATCCCCTCTGCCGGCGCGACATACTCCTCAAAGGACTCATCCTCCCCTCTCCCGCGGTCGGGAGAGGGGTCGGGGGTGAGGGACGTCCCGCGGTCGGGAGAGGGGTCGGGGGTGCGGGACGTCCCGCGGTCGGGAGAGGGGTCGGGGGTGAGGGATTCCCTGGGGCTGGGCGTGAGGGACTCACCGCCCGCTGCCCGCTGCCCGCTGCCCGCTCCGATTACCGCCCTCGCCAGCGCCACCACCGGCCGCTCCAGTCCCACAAACTCCTCGCCGCCGGGTGCCCGCACCACGGCCTCGGCGGGGGTCATCGGGCCTGCCCCGGTGGGCAAGTGGACATCGCATCCCCAGCCTCGCTCCGCGCAGGCCGCCACCAGCGACCCCAGGTCGTAGCCATCGGACAGCACCAGCGGCCGGACGCCCGCCTGCGCCAGACTCCGCCCCATCTCGGAGTCGAGCCGGATGATCGGACGTTCCTCGACGTCGCTGAGCGGTTCCGGTCGCAACGCTGCCTGCAAGCGGCTACGCAGCTCGCCCACCACCCACGGCTCCACCCGGTTCCCTTCCCAATCCACCGCCGGAGCCTTTGCCTCGGCCAGCGCGTGCAGCAACAACCAGATTTCGTTGCGCGTCAGCACGACGCCGATATCGTCACTCCCCCAACGCATCGCTCGCTCCATTCATCGCTCGTCGCCGCGCCGCAATCCCGGCTTCGATCTCTTCCAGCATCTCGGCTCGAAAGCGCTCGGGGCCAAAACGGGCCGCATTCGCCCGCGCGGCCGCCGGATCCCAGGCGACCGTTTCGAAGTGCCGAACTGCTTCGGACAGCGATTCCACCGTTTGCGCTTCGAAAAGCAAACCGGTCACGCCGGGCAAAACAGATTCCAGCGCTCCGCCTCCCCGGAACGCGATCACCGGTCTGCCGGCTGCCTGGGCTTCCACCGCGGTCATGCCAAAATCCTCCATCCCGGGCAACAACAACGCCCGGCACTCGCGCATCACCTGCGCGATGCCGTCGTCGTCCACATCCCCGAGGAATTCCACCGTCGGACCGGCAATCCGGCGCAGATCGGCTTCGTTTCGCCCCGTTCCCGCCACTTTCAAGCGGAATCCGTATCGCCTCGCCGCTTTCACCGCCAGATCGATCCGCTTATGCGGCACCAACCGGGAGACGACCGCGAACCACTCCGCCGGTTCGCCCGCTCCACCGGCAAACCGATCGACGTCGATCGGCGGATAGACCACGGTCACCCTGCGGCCGTAGACCCGCGCGATCCGTGCCGCAACATTCCGGGAATTCGCCACATACCGGTCGACTCTCGCCGCGGCTCTCCGGTCCGATCGCCGCAACCCGGCAAACGCCAGATCCGCTGCGTGCCGCACGCCAAATGGCAGCCCAGCTGGTCCGAGATAGGTCGCATCGCCATAGAGAAATCTGGCCGGCGAATGGCAATAGCAAACCAGCGCCGTCGCATCGGACACACCGGCATGATGTGCCCAGGCGCTCGAGTCCGCGATCACCACATCGAACCCGGCCAGATCGTCGCGCAGATCGCGAAATACCTTCGGATAAAGCGGGATCAAGCCGCGGTGGATCTTCTTGCTGGCTGGAATGCCGGATAGACGCGTTTCCCGCACGTCCCATTGCGCGGACTCGGCCGGGAGCGCTTCCCGATCCGCGACAGAGCTGAAAACCGGCGCCGTTGGAACGAGGTCGTGCAAGGCCAGGAGTACCCGTTCCGCCCCGCCATACTGAGTCAGATAGTCGTGTACCAGGGCTACTTTGAGCTGATCCAGCGGCCGGCTCGTTTTAATGGCCCGCCCCTGCTCCTGATCCAGATCCACGTCATTCCCTTCACCAGCATCACGTCATCTGGCTTAGCGGAGCAAAATGTTATATCGTTCCATCTGCAATCTGCTGCAAGTGCCGCGACACGCCAAGAGACTCAGGAAACCAGCTTGGATCTCAGTTTTCGCAATCTCATTCTTCTCGGTCGCCAGTGGTGGTGGTTGCTGATTCTCGCCCCGCTGGTGGCCGGTTCCGTCGCGTTTTTCCAGGTTTCCCGGCAGCAGGAACTCTACTCCGCATCGGCTACAGTCGAGATCAATCCTCCCACGCTTGGAACGACCTCCTACTCATACTACGATCCCACCATCGTCTCCACCTACCGGGAGCTGATCACCACATCGGCCGTCCTCGGTCCCCTCATCGAGCGGCTCGATCTCTCGATCTCGGAAGGCCAGCTCCGCTCCCAGATCTCGACCGAACCGATCGACAACACGCGACTCATGAGGATCTCCGTTTCCGACACCGACCCGGCGACGGCCGCATTCCTGGCCAACGAGATCGCCATCGATTTCGCCGCATTCGCCCAGGAGCGGACGGAGGAACTAACGAGCCCGCTGCGCACCGCCATCGATCAGCAGATCGAGAAAACCAGCGCCGACATCGCCACCACGCAACAACTGATCAACGATCTGCTCGAGAGTCCGGATGCGGCATCGGTCGAAACAACGGCGAGAATCGAAACACTGCGCCAGAACGTCCAGGACCTACAGGGCACCTACCGTGAGCTCGTCGTTTCCGCGAACCGGATGGATCTGGAAGCGGCCAGTGCCCAGACGGGCGTAGTGGTCGTCCAGCAAGCCACGCCACCCGGCGCTCCATACGCGCCAGATGTGCGCCTCTATACCATGCTCGCTGCATTCGCCGGTCTGTGTCTCGCCATCGGCGCCATTGCGGTCTATGAGTATCTGGACAACACCACCAAGATCACGACGCCATACAACGAGCTCATCGGCGCACCGCTTCTGGCGACGATTCCAGTCATCCCCGGTCTTGGCGACGCCGAGCACAACCAGCTCTTCCTCCTCGACCAACCGACGAGCTCGCAATCAGAAGCAGTGCGGTTGCTGAGGACGAATGTCGAATTCGCCGCCGCAGGTCAGGAAATCGCCACCCTTGCCGTCACCAGCTCCGGACCCGGAGACGGCAAGAGCACCGTTGCCGCCAATCTGGGAGCCGCTCTCGCGCAAGCGGGTTTCTCGGTGGCGCTGATCGATGGCGATCTTCGCCGCCCGACCTTGCATCGCGTGTTTGCCATTCGGAATGAGCGTGGTCTGTCGAACCTGTTGACCCGTCCCGATCTGAAGTGGGAAGACGTCGCCCGGTCGGTCAACGATCTGCCTCTCCACGTCATCACCTCCGGTCCGGTACCCCCCAATCCTTCCGATCTCCTTCGGAGCGACCGGCTCAAAACGTTGATGAGCCAGATCAGCACGCAGGTCGATATCGTTGTTGTCGATACCCCACCCGCGCTGGCCGCCAGCGACGCCTTGTTGATCGCGGATGCAACGGATGCCGTGCTGCTGGTCTGCCGGGCCGGCGCCACCCGCATCGACAAACTGGAGCAAGCCGTCGCGGCGTTGCCCGATTCGGCTCGGGTCATCGGGGTTCTGCTGAACCGGCACGAACGCCAACCTGGAGACGATTACTACTACTATTACTACTCGAGCGATTCCGATGACGGTCCCGGCAATAGCGGCAGCGGTGGCACCTGGCTCGACCGGGTCAAGAGCCTCTTTGCCAAAACCGATCCACCGCCACGGGTCGTTTCGGAGAGCGATGCCCGCTCTACCTGACGGTGTCGCCCGAGCCGTCGTACCGAATCGCCGAGATCGCGTTCAACTTGGTCAGACTATGCCTGGCATCGATCCGCCGGACGGTCCCTGAACGCGACCGCATCACAACCGTCTGCGTGGTCGCGCCCTCTTTCGAGAAGTGAACACCCTGCAGGAGCTCTCCATCGGTAATCCCGGTGGCGGAGAAGAAGACGTTGTTGCCGCTCACCAGATCCTTCCCCGTGAAGATTCTGCTGGTGTCGATCGACTTCTCCCGGACAGCCTTGGCCTCGGTCTCGTTGCGCACCCAGAGCCGTGTCTGGATCTCACCACCGAGGCAGGAGAGTGCCGCAGCGGCAATGACCGCCTCCGGCGCGCCGCCGATCCCCATCAGGACGTCGATACCGGTGCCCGGCATGGTGGCCATCATCGCGCCAGCCACGTCTCCGTCAGGAATGAACTTGATGCGGGCTCCGGCGGCCCGGATTTCTCGGACGAGCTCCTCGTGCCGGGGCCGGTCGAGCGCCACGACTGTCAGATCCTGAACCTTCATCTCCTTGGCAGCGGCAATCCGGGTCAGATTCTCGGTGGGAGACGCCGACAGGTCGATCGATCCGGCAGCTTCGGAGCCAACGGCGATTTTCTCCATGTAGGCGATATCCTCGCAGGAGAACATCGTGCCGCGATCTGCCAGCGCCACGACAGAGATCGCGTTCGGCATCCCCATGGCCACCAGGCGGGTGCCTTCCACCGGGTCGACCGCGATATCGACCTTCGGATCTGTTCCGATCCCGACACGCTCGCCGATGTAGAGCATGGGAGCTTCATCTTTCGCTCCCTCGCCGATGACGACGATGCCATCCATCCCCACCGATCCAAGCACCAGCCGCATGGCATCGACCGCCGCCTGGTCCGCTGCCTCTTTGTCTCCGCGGCCCATCCACCGGGCGGAAGTCAGCGCGGCGGCCTCGGTGACTCGTGCCAGCTCGAGGGCAAGATTGCGGTCGATCGTTTCGCTCATCGTGGTGCTCCCGTTTCGGCATGTGATTCTTGACGCTGCTCTGCGGCGGACGAAGCGGCCCCTGCCCCTTCTACCCATTCTCTCGCGACAGCGCCGACTTCGCTCATCGGTCCTCGCTCGACCCGGCATCCGGGAAGTGACTTGAGGAAGGAACGACCGTATGACTTGGCAATGACCCGGCGATCGAGGAGAACGCAGACACCCCGATCCTCGGTCGAGCGAATCAGTCGCCCGAATCCCTGCCGAAATCGCAAAACCGCTCGAGGAACCGAGTATTCATAGAACGGCGCGGCAAAGAGCTCCGACCGCGCCTGAATCAGGGGATCACTGGGCACATCGAAGGGGAGGCGAACCACGATCAAACCGGACAACCCCTGACCCGGAATATCGATCCCCTCCCACATCGACTGTGCGCCGAGCACCACAATGCGATCACCCAGCCGGAGACGTTCCGCCAGTTCCTGGGGCGGAGCATCGACGCCCTGGGCCAGCACTTCGATACCCCGATCACCCAGCGGTCCGCGCAATGCCGCCGCGGCCTCCCGCAAGTGGCGGTGGGAGGTGAACAACGCGAGCGTTCGTCCCTCGAGGGCCAGACCTACTGAACCGATCACCTCATCGACCCGTTGCTGGTAATCCCGCTGGGACGGCTCCGGGATATCGCTGACCACATAGACAAGCGCCGACGACGCGTAGTCGAAGGGCGAGGGCGCGACGAGTTCCGTCGCCTCTGCGATACCTGACTGCTTGCGAAAGAGCTGGAAGGAGTCGTTGACGGTCAGCGTTGCGGACGTCAGCACGATCGTTTCCTTGTCGGCGAACACAGAACCGGCGATCCATTCACCGACATCGAGCGGCGCCGCGTTGAACGAGCATCCATCGATCGGCCCCTGCCGTTCGATCCAATAGACGCCGTTGGCATCCGGATCGATGAACGCCGTGCTCACCCGATGCGTCATCAGGGCGTTTTCCTCGATCCACGCCGAAACAGCAGCCAGCGCGGTTTCACCCGGTTCGCCAAGCAGCTTGTCGTTGACCGCTTTGGAGAGCGTGCGCTCCAGCCATTGCGCGTGCTGCTCCAGTGACTTCAGGTCATGCACGAGATCATCGGCGGCGATTTCCACCTCAGACCAGTCAGGCAGGCGCCGCGTTGATTCCTGGATTCTGGCCGAACTTTCCCCGGAGGACGCCAGAGCGTCGAAAGCCTCATGAATTCGGTCGAACAGAAGCCGGGTGTTTCTCGTCAGTCGATCGACGTCGTGAACCGAGGATCGGACCCGGCCCAGGGCGTCGCTGCTCTGCTCGGCCGACGATACAAATGCCCCCGCACCGGCCAGCATGCCCACCGCAGTGGGCAGGACGCCTTCGGCGGCCGTTCCCTTGACCTCGACGAGACCGTCGACATGCCGCGCAATGCTCTCAACCGTGAGCCGATAGCTGAACTGGCGCGTCGCCGCCGCTTCGAGATGATGGGCTTCGTCGACGATCAATCGCGTGGTCGCGGGGAGAACCGTGCCACCCGCACCCTGGTCGCTGAACAGCAACGCATGGTTCACAACCACGAGGTCTGCTTTTTGCGCGGCCGACCGGGCTCTGGCGAAAAAGCACTTCTGTCCCTGATTCATGCGACAGACCGTGTTGGAGCAGTTGTCAGTGGACGCGGACAGACGCGCGAAGAGGCGATCGTCCCGTTCGCTGAGCGCCAGCTCCGCTTTGTCCCCTGTTTTCGTCTCCGCCACCCACGGTTTCAGGCGCTGGACGAGACCGGCGAGCTCGGGGTCCGGGCCTCGTCGCCCGACCTCTGCCTGCCAGCGTTCCCGGCAGAGATAGTTGGCTCGCCCTTTCAGCGTCACCGCATTCGGCGTCCAGCTCTCCTGTGCACGGCGCATCACCCGTTGCGCAACGGGAACATCTTTCAGGATGAGCTGTTCCTGCAAGGCGCGGGTGTAGGTCGAAACGATGACTGGTTCTTCGGCAGTGAGGGCCCACCACGCCGCCGGCACAAGGTAGGCCAGCGACTTGCCAATTCCCGTTCCCGCTTCCGCGATGAGGGTGTCTCCATGTTCGAGAGACTCGGCGACCCGCAACGCCATGTCGAGCTGACCCGGCCGGGACTCATATCCCGGCAGCACCTCAGAGAGGAATCCGCCCGGCTCGAACACGGATTCGATGAATCTGGTGAACTCAGTCATTGCGGGGAGGATTTTTCCGCTGTGTCTGCACTGGGTCAGGGGCGTGCAGCGGAACCACTCAGAGTTGCCCCTGGGCCAGGTAGCCGGAGACCGCCACCGTCAAGGCGAGCAACTGGTAGAGGCCATCGGCCACGGGAGCGTTGTCGACGAACTCGTCTTCCCGGTGGACGTTGCCTCCGGTGGTGATGCCGATGCAGACCGCGGGGATGCCGCGGCTGATAGGAATGTTTGCATCCGTGCTCGACGCATCACCCACAGGCTGAATGCCAATCGACTCCAGAATGCTGCTGGCCAGACGGATGATGCGGCTCTCTGCGTGAACCACCCCGGCCGGCCGTTCGCCGATCACCTCGTAGGAAACGCGGACTCCGGAACGCGGCGACTCCAGGATTCGCTCGACAGAGGAAATGAGCTGGGCAAGCGGCTCTTTTTCGACCGATCGGAGATCGAGCAGAAACTCGACGTCGGGCGCGATCGTATTGACAGAGATACCTCCGGAGATGGTGCCGACATTGAGGGTCGTTTTCGGCTGTTTCGGGAGCGGAATCGCCGCCAGCTCTGTGATGACCGAAGCCGCCGCATCGATGGCGCTGGCGTTGCCGTAATCTCCCCAGCTGTGCCCACCCGGTCCCTGGACGGTTACCCGGTAGCGCTGGCTGCCCACGGCAACATGAGTGACCCGCCCCAGGTTGTGCCCCTCGAGTGCAATCACGGCGCCAACATGCGGATGCGCGTCCATCACTGCTTTCATGCCGCGAAGATCGCCCAGACCTTCCTCGCCGACATTGCCGGTCACCAGGATATCTGTCTCGGTGAGGACGCCTGCCTGACGAAGCATTCCGGGCAACATCAGCGCCGCGGCGACGCCAAGACCATTGTCGCCAATGCCCGGTCCGGTGGAGGTATGGGGGCCGATCGACGGCCCCACCACCGTTGTCGCCGGAAACACCGTGTCGAGGTGGGCGGCAACGAGCAACTGCCGGGCCGCGATCTTGCCGGGAAGGGTGCCGACGACATCGCCGATGTCGTCACGATAGATCTGCTCGAAACCGAGAGAAGGCATCAACTCGGCGACATATGCCGAACGGCCGAACTCCTCCCCCGTTGGAGCGGGCACCGCGGTGATCTCTGCGGCGAGGCTCAATGCCTCGGAAGCGGATGCGCGCGACACGTTGAAAAGAGCAGCGCCAACATCGCCTGCGAGCATCGGTAACGGGGGTATCACTCGAACCATACTCCCGCAGCCTTGTCCATAGTTCAGTGCGCGTTCCGGTCAGGTACCAGGTCCGGCGAGTATACCCGACGATTCTTAGCTGAGCGGATCGATCCCATAGCGCCAAGGTCCAAAGAATGGGAGAATGCCACAGTATTCTGAGCTCCATCCGGGGCGGAATGGAGCGAGGGGGAGAGCAGATGGCATATCACCGATACGATGCTGTGATCGTGGGCGCCGGCGGCGCTGGATTGATGGCGGCCATCCAGATGGCCGGCAAGGCCAATGTCGCCGTCGTGAGCAAGCTCTATCCACCCCGGTCACATACCGGCGCGGCGCAGGGAGGCATTGGCGCGGCTCTGGGAAACACCGAGGAAGACCACTGGGAATGGCACATGTTCGACACCGTCAAGGGTGGCGACTATCTGACCGACCAGGACGCCGCGGAAATCCTCGCCCGGGAAGCCATTGACGCCGTCATCGAGCTCGAACATATGGGTTTGCCCTTCAACCGGACCCCCGATGGGAAGATCGACCAGCGCCGTTTCGGCGGTCACACCCGGAACTACGGTGAAGGTCCGGTTCGGCGGGCATGTTTCGCCGCCGATCGCACCGGCCACATGATCATCCAGACGCTCTATCAGCAGGGCATCAAGGAAAACGTCCAGTTTCTGGACGAGTACTTCCTGCTCGACATCCTCTTCACCAACGACGGCACATGCTGCGGATGCGTTGTCTGGGAGATGAAAACCGGCGAGATCCATGTGCTCCATGCCAAAGCGGTGTTGATTGCCACCGGTGGCTTCGGCCGGGTGTTCAAGATCACCTCCAACGCGATGGCTGGCACCGGCGATGGCGTGGCTATTCCCTTCCGCCGGGGTGTGCCGCTGATGGACATGGAGTTCTACCAGTTTCATCCGACGGGACTCTATCGACTGGGCATTCTTCTGTCGGAAGCCGCTCGCGGCGAGGGAGGCATCCTGCGCAACGCCGACGGCGAAGCCTTCGCCGAGCGATACGCTCCCACCCTCAAGGACCTTGCCCCGAGAGATATGGTGTCGCGGTTCATCTTCGAGGAAGTCAAAGCCGGACGCGGTATCGATGGCAAGGATTATGTCCATCTCGACCTCACCCACCTGCCGCCTGAGGTCATCGACGCCAAATTGCCCGATGTCACGGATTTCGCCCGGACCTACCTGGCTGTGGAACCGAAAAAGGAACCAGTGCCGATCCAGCCGACCGCGCACTACGCCATGGGCGGTTTGCCGACCAATACCAACGGCCAGATCATCAATGACGAGCTGGGCGCGGTCATTCCCGGTTTCTATGCCGCTGGCGAATCGGCCTGCGTTTCCGTGCATGGCGCCAACCGGCTCGGCACCAACTCGCTCGTCGACCTGGTCGTCTTCGGCCGCCGGGCAGGGCGGCACATGCTCGAATTCGTCAAGTCCGCGCCCCTTCCCGAGCTTCCCCCGAATCCGGAAGACCTGGCGCGCACGGAAATCGACTCGGTCATGGCCCATCCCACTGGGATCCGCTCCGCCGAGATCCGCTCCCGCATGCAGGAAGTCATGATGGACAACGTTTCCGTGGTGCGGGATGCGGCAATGCTGGAAACAGCGAAAGAAGAGATCCAGGGGCTCAAGCGAAGCTACCAGAATGTCGCGGTCACCGACCGGGGCAAGGTGTTCAACACCGATCTGATGGAAGCGCTCGAAGTCGGGTACATGCTCGACTGCGCCGAGGCGATCGTCGAGGGCGCCCTGGCGCGGCAGGAAAGCCGGGGAGCGCACTACCGCACCGACTTCGAAAAACGAGACGATGCCAACTGGCTGGCGCACACGATGGTCCGCAAGACCTCTGGCGGTCTCGAGCTGCGCAAGAAACCGGTCGTCATCACCACCTTCGAACCCAAGGAGCGCAAGTACTAGGTCGCTGCCGAACGCTGCGGCGGCGCCCGGACGAAAGGACAACAGGAGTGAAGGCAACACTGCGCATCAAGCGGTTCGATCCGGAAAAGGACGTCAAACCGGTCTACCGGAATTATGAGATCGAATGCGATCCCCACGATCGTGTCCTCGACGCCCTGAACCAGGTCAAGTGGCTGCACGACGGCACCCTGACCTACCGCCGGTCGTGCGCGCACGGCATTTGCGGGTCCGATGCCATGCGCATCAATGGCCGCAATCGCCTGGCCTGCAAAATGCTCATGTCCGACGCGGGGGAGAAGGTCACCATCGAACCCCTGATGGGGTTCGAAGTGATCAAAGACATGGTCGTCAACATGGACCGGTTCTTCGACGCCTACAAGTCGGTCAAACCGTTCCTGATCACCGGGGAGAATCCTTCGGGACAGGAGCGCCTGCAAACGCCCGAAGCCCGAGAGCGGTTCGACGACACCACCAAATGCATTCTCTGCGCTGCCTGCACGACGGCCTGCCCGATAACCTGGACAAACGATCAGTTCGTCGGACCAGCGGCCATCGTCAACGCCCACCGCTTCATTTTCGACAGCCGCGATGAGGGGGCCGGACAGCGGCTCCGCATTCTCAACCAGCAGAGTGGCGTCTGGCGCTGCCGGACGGTGTTCAATTGCACCGATGCCTGCCCGCGCGACATCGAGGTGACGCGGGCCATCGAAGAAGTCAAGCGCGCACTGATTACCGAGACTATCTCGTAGTCCAACGCTCGCCTCGGCTAGAATTGACGGTCTGACTGACCGTCAACTGCGGAAGCGCAGCGCAGAGGGTGTGCATGGACAATCCGTTTTCCTGGGACTACCTGACCACCGTGCCCGGTCCGAACGAAGTGTTCGGACCGTTTGCCGTGGTTTTTCTGATCCTCTTTGGTGGAGGATTTCTGGTTTCGCTGATCATCTACAACGACTGGGCCAAGAAGTGGTTCAAGGATCCGGTGCTGCACCGGATGGCCAAGCGGTGGTCGGGATTCGGGCTCGTCCTCTTCACCCTTGGACTCTTCTTCTTCCTGATTCGCTGGCTCCAGATCAATCCATTCGATCTCGGGATGCGCCTCTGGCTCTGGCTCTGCCTGGTCGCACTGTTTGCCCTGATCGTCTATATGGCCTGGGACTACAGGGCCAACTACCCGGCGGCTCGCGCCGCCTATGACGATCAGGTGAAGCAGCGGCTCTACATGCAGTCCTCGTCCGACCCGCGCAAGCTTCAGGCATATGCCCGCGAGATCAAGGGTCAGCACACACCCCGGCCCCGGCCGACACGGCGCAAGCGCCTCTAGCGCTCGCTCGGTCAGCCAGCATTCGGAAACAAAGAAACGACCCGGGAGTTCCCGGGTCGTTTGCCTATGTCAGAGAGTTGGCCGTGCACCCTTTTTCGATCATCGACATTCCGGCTTTCTGTAGCTCGCTTGCTCCAGCGGAGCGACCCCACGTCACCCAAGGCGGTCCGCTTAAGGCTGCTACCTTCCGGTCCTGACCTGGTTCACAGTGCCTCGCCGCGCAGGACTCGGCTTTCAACACCGCGCCACCACAGCAGTCCCACAATGCCGGACCTAGAAAGGGAATTCAACCCCGCTGTAGCGGATTGCGGGTGCAGGGCACCGCTAACTCCCCGTCTAGCACGACCACCGGAAAGTCTATCACTCCGAAAGACCGGACGGCGAAACGTGCGTGCCGCTATTCGGGAGGGAGTGGATGATCGGCCGGCCATTCGATGGGCCGCGGACCTGGATCGCTCATGTCCGGGTTGTCGCGCAACCGCCGCAAGACATTGACGGCCAGGTCGTCACGGACCTGCACCTGGCAGGAGAGCCGCATGTTCTCGGGACGGTCCTCCACGCGGCTGAGCCGCTCCGATTCCCACTCGGTCATCGGACCAGCGTCACCATCGATGATCTCGACCCGGCAGGTCGTACAGCGTGCATTGCCGCCGCACCGGTGCAGAATGTCGATCCCGCCATCTTCGATCGCCAGGACGAGCCTACGCCCCGCCTCGGCCTCGATCACGGTGTCCGGTTCAACACGAATCTGATACACACCCACCCCTCCTGAATGCTGGTCGAACTCAACACATACTACTCGCTCGCGTATCGTTTCATGGAACAGCGGAACCCGTATACTTCCCGGAGTATCATGCCGGGTCGCGAGCCTCGTCGCGGTTGAAGCGCCAGGAGTCACATTTCGATGGTCATGAAGTACATCAACTGGGCGTTGCGGAGAGACAACGGCGAACAGCCGGTGCCGGTCTGCCCGGATCATGGCATCGAGATGCGATTGCGGGGCATGCAGGGCCGGCCAGCCCGGTTTTCCATGCAGACCGAGGGGGAGTACACGCACATCTACTTCTGCCCCATCGACGAGTGCAATCAAACGGCTGAGCGCAAGATCGCCACGTCGCAGTCCCCCGTCCCCGGCGAAGCTCCCGCTCGTCCGATCTTCGCCCGCAATCGCGAGGACATTCGCGGTTCGTAGCGCCATCCGTCACCGGTTGGGCTGGTTTTCTCCCTGATAGATCCCCGCGTAACCCTGCTCCGTTGCCGCGCTCAAGCGGACGAAAACGAGCTGCGCGACTCTGGCCCCGAGCTGAACGCGAAATCCGGCTGGATTGCTGACCACCAGGAGGGAGGTCGACCGGCCCTCGTACCCTGCGTCCCAGACGGCGGTATGAATGGCCACGCCGCTGCGAGTCAGACTCGACCGGGGGCGGCCCAGCGCCATCAGATCCTCCGGCAACGCCACTGTTTCCGCATACGTGATGTGGTACGGCCCCGGTTCCAGGTGGAAGAATCCTCTGTCATCGGGCGTCATCTCGGTGAGATTCGGCAGCACGCGATCGGCGTTGTCGACCCCAATCGTCCCGGCGCCGCTATGACGTTCGATCGCAGCTAAGGTCAGATCGAATCCATTCGGCTGCAACTGCTGCCCGAGATCGGCGAAATCTCGCACCAGTGGCCGCTCGGACGCGATAAGCCGTTCGATTTCCTCACGGCTCAGCACCGCCCCACTCAGCAATTCATTCACGCTTGCCGATTCTCCCGTCCATTGATTTCGACTGATTGAAACTCATCGAACCGCGTGCTATTGTATGACGGTTATTCAATGATTGAATAACGAGCACCCCTCCGCGAATCAGGAAGCATCGCATGGTTCAGGTTCTCGAACGTCCTCCCACAGCATCCCACCAGATCGTCCCGGCGCCGAAACGCGCCCAGGACGCCTATGGCCGTTTCATGACCTATCTGCGGATTTCGCTGACCGACCGCTGCAATTTCCGTTGCGTCTACTGCATGCCGGCCACGGGCATGAAGTTCCAGCCGCGAGACGAGCACCTCACCGATGAGGAGCTTCTGCGCGTGGTCAGACTCTGCACCAAACTCGGATTCCGCAAGCTTCGGCTGACCGGTGGGGAACCGACGATCCGGCCCCACCTCGTCGATCTCGTCCGGGAAATGAAGAAATTCCCCGGCGTCGACGAGATCTCCATGACGACCAACGGGTTGCTCCTCGGCCGGATGGCGGATGATCTTCGCGCTGCCGGGCTCGACCGGATCAATGTGAGCATCGACACGCTCGACCCGGAGAAGTTCAAGCTCATTACCCGGGGAGGACGGCTCGATCTGGTCATGCAGGGAATCGAAGCGGCCGAAGCATCGGGCATGACGCCGATCAAACTCAACGCCGTCGTCGTCAGGGGTCACAGCGAACACGAAGTCGCCGACCTGGCCGCACTGACCTTGACCAAAGACTGGGAAGTCCGTTTTCTGGAGATCATGCCCATGGAGGGGGTCGGCATCGTCTACGACGAGGGCCTGGTGACCACCGAGGAGACGAAAGCAGAGCTGGAGCGCCACTTCGGCACACTCCTCCCGATCGAAACCGATCCCTCCGATCCGGCCCGGCTCTGGCGGATCGCTGGTGCGAAAGGAAAAATCGGGTTCATCTCGCCGATTTCGCAGCCGTTCTGCTCCGCCTGCAACCGGGTTCGCCTGACGGCGGACGGCAAGCTGCGGCTTTGTCTCCTTCGTGCAGACGAGATCGACTTCCGCGAACATCTGCGCGCCGGCGCTACCGATGAGGAGCTCGAATCGATGCTCCTGGCCGGCATCTGGCGGAAGCCTTGGGGTCATGGCGTGGCCGAGGGAGACCGGCACACCGTTCGCGGCATGTCCCAAATTGGTGGATAATCGGCTAATGAGCCGAACCGCCGATCTGCAAACCCTTGGCCTGAGCTTCCTGCCACCCGATCCCTTCCTCGAACAGCTCCGAAGCCGCTTTTCGGACATCAATTTCGTGCTGCCGGAAAACCGGGAAGATCGCTCCTGGCTTGGCCAGCTCGACGCGCTCTTCGCCTGGGGGCTGAGCGAAGCGGACGTCGATACCGCCCCATCACTGAAATGGGTGCAATGGGTTGGCGCCGGCGTCGAGCAAGCTCCCCTGCGCCTCCTCTCGGAGCGAGGCATCATCCTGACCAACAACCGCGGTGTCCACGGCCCGAACATCGCCGAGCACCTGATGAGTCTGGTTCTGGCCTTCACCCGGCAGCTTCCGGCTCACATCCGGAATCAGGTCCAGCACCGCTGGATCGAGGACTATGGCGGCTGGGGAACGATCGGCGAACTGCAGGGAGCGAGCCTGCTGATTCTCGGCGCCGGACAGATCGGTTCCGCGCTGGCCACCCGGGCCGAGGCGTTCGGGGTCGAGGTCACCCTCGTCGGACGCACAGCGCGCCAGGAAAACGGCCGCGTCATTCACACCCTGGATGAGCTCGACCGGCTCCTCCCCGGTGCCGACCACGTGGCGATCTGCCTGCCCCTCACGGGCCAGACGGCCGGGCTCTTCGACGCGGGCCGGTTCAGCCGGATGAAGCAAGGCGCGTGCATCTACAACATCGGGCGCGGTTCGATCATCGACACCGATGCCCTGGTCGAAGGGCTGCGATCTGGGCTGATTGGCGGCGCGGGTCTCGATGTGACCGACCCCGAACCACTCCCCACCGATCATCCCCTCTGGGACTTCGAGAACGTGATCATCACTGCCCACACAGCCGGTGTGACGCCACGTTACTGGGTCCGCGCGCTGGAGATTCTGACCGAGAACATCGAGTGCTTCCGGAGTGGCGCCCCGATGCGCAATCTGGTTCGCTACGAACTCGGCTACTGAACCAGCGGTCCGACCGTAGCCCCGGCAGCAAATGAAAACGCAAACACCTGCCGCGATGGCGCACCGCCGGCCAGATCGCTGTTCGCCGACTGGAGAATCCGTTCTCGCACGGACGGGTCCGATCCGTTCTGCACGATCGCGATCAACGAACCCCCTTCGCCTCCCCCCATCATCCTGGCCCCAAGCACCTCCGGCAGACCGAGCAACCGTTCCACGATCGATTCGACGACTGGATGGCTGATCTCGTAGTCGCCGGCCGACGATCGTCCCGACTCGGTCATCAATCTGCCAAAAGTCGCCCAATCGGAAGCAGCGAGCGCCGCCGAACCGGCTTCCACCCGGCTGGTTTCGCTGACCACATGACGGATTCGGCGGTTGAGCACCGAGGTCTCTGCGTCCTCCTCAGGCAATCCCGAAATGGCGGCAGGAGCGATGCTCGCCAGATGCCCGACTGGCCCGCCCAGGACATCGCCCAGCCACGCTCTGGCCCGGCGGCACTCCTCCACCCGGACTGGATAGGATGATTCGGAAAGGGCGCGATGCACACCCGAATCGATCACCAGGAACGCCACGTCGCCTAGCTGCGGATCGAGCGTGTCGTACTCCAGCCTGGCGCCGTCGAAACGGATCACGCCACCCGCCACCGATGCCGACTGATCCATCGTCCCGCAGGGAGTCCCGGCTCGGTGTTCTGCTTCCTGGGCGATGAGCACGACCTCCCGGGCCGGTAAATCGTCGACGCTCAACGCCAGTGACAACGCCACGCAAATCGCGGCCGACGAACTCACGCCGATACCGATCGGCACATCGCTGGCCAGCACAAATCTGCCTCGCCGTAGCGGCCGCTGTCGCGCGCCGAGAGCGGCCACAACGCCATGGGCATAGTCTGATGACGTCTGATCCCCCGAGACGTTTCTCCACGCTCCGAGCGCCTCAGGATCGATCGACACGCGATCGCCGATATCGGCGAAGAGAATCTCGATAGGCGATTCGGATCGGGTGTCGGCAACGACGACAGCGCGCCGATCGATCGCCGCGGCGAGCACGGGTCCGCCGTTGTAGTCGATATGATTGCCCAGGAGCTCGATGCGGCCAGGCGCCGACGACTGCACCGTGGGTCGCCACTCGGTTCCCCAAGCTTCGCGGCCCGCTCGTTGTGCGCGAATCGCCGCTTCGCTCACCGGCTACATTCTCATGACGACCGTTTTGAAGGCCTCGGCGAGTTCGAAGTCGACATCCTTCGCCATTTCGGCGCAGCGCTCCCGAACCCGCGGGAAGACCTCCACGCCATCGCCGATCTGGGAGACATGCGCACACAGCGAATCGACCTTGTCGTCCCATGTGCCAGTGATATCGACGAAGAGATCCGGGTGCTCCGCGTTGAAGTACCAGATCTCGTTGACCTTGTGTGGCTCCAGTCCCTCTTCGAGATGCTCGGGAAAAAAGAGGGGATCGCGAGCGGAGGGATAAACCGCGTCATGGGCCGCAAGTCCAACACCACGATGGTCCGGATGGAACGCATACGCCCGGAAAGGATCGTGTGTGATCAGCACATTCGGTTTGTGCCTACGGATCATCCGCACGATCTCACCTCGCAGCTCGAGATTCGGCTCGACCTCACCATCGGTCTTGTGAAGGAACTCGACCGTTTTGACGCCCAGCCGCCGGGCGGCTTCTTCTTCTTCCTTTTCCCGCAGCGCAACCAGCTCCTGGGTGGTCAGGTCTCTGCGAGGGGTGCCCTTGTCGCCAGATGTCACCTGGACAATGGTCACTTCTCGTCCCGCTTTGACCAGACGGGCAATCGTCCCGCCCGATGAAAACTCCGCATCGTCCGGGTGCGCCACCACCAGGAGATACCGGTCGTGTCCGTCCCAGGGCAATCGTTCTGACATTGTTGACGCCATTCCTGTCTCGCTTGAAACGCTACTCCGCCTGTTGGAGTGATTGTATGACTTCGTGAACGCTCATCGTCCGTTGCTCTCCGGATTCCAGATCCTTCAACGCAACCTGCTGACTCTCCCGCTCCGCCTCGCCGCCGATCACGGCAAAGCGGATTCCCTTCTTCGATCCGTACTTCAATTGATCGCCGACACTCCGGTTTGGTTGAGAGCTCAGCTCGGTCCGGAACCCGGCCTGGCGAAACTGGCTGGCCACACTGGCGGCATAGGCCGCAGCGCCGGGCATCGTCACCACCAGCACATCCGCCGATCCACCGTCGCCTGGCAGCAAATCGAACTCGCGCACCACCTCGATGATCCGTTCCAGTCCCAGCGAAACGCCGGTGGCGGTAATGGTCCGGTTCGCAAACGAGCCGATGAGATCCTCGTACCGTCCTCCGCCGGCAACCGACCCGATGCGTGGTTCCTCGACGACCGCTTCGAACACCGGACCGGTGTAGTAGTCGAGACCGCGCGCCAGCGTCGGATCGAACACTGCTTTGCCAGTGATGCCCATCGACGGAAGGACCTCGAAAATCTCCTGTAGCTCGGCAAGCGCCGTGTCCGCAACCGGATCATCGCCCAGCGAGTCGCGAATGAATCCCAGAGCGTCGTCCGAGGCAGACGCCTCGACGAGGAGCCGCAACGCCTTCGCCGCCGCCGGCTGCTCCACCCCGCCCTCGACCATCTCCGCCACGACGGCGTCCGGGCCGATCTTGGCCAGTTTGTCGACCGATCGATAGACCTGTCCCGCCAATCCTTCCTCGATTCCCGCCCAAACGGCAACGCGGGCCAGCAGCTGCCGGTGACTGACCTGGATCGTGTAGTTCGGCAGACCAACCGCATCGAGCGATTCACCCAGAATGGCAAGAATCTCCGCGTCGGCCAGCGCCGACGGCGCGCCGGCGATATCGGCGTCGCACTGCCAGAACTCCCGGAAGCGACCCCGTTGCGGTTTTTCCGCCCGCCAGACCGGCGCGATGTGGTACCGCTTGAACGGCAGGGGAATATGGGCCTGATGCATGGCCACCACGCGCGCCAGCGGCACCGTCAGGTCGTAACGCAAGCCGATTTTGCGTCCGCCATGGTCTTCGAATCCATACATGAGCTTTTCGTTCTCGCCGGCTTTCCCAGTGAGAACTTCGAGGTACTCCAGCACCGGCGTATCGAGCGGCTCGAAACCATGCGACTCGAACACCGCGCGGAACTTGCCGATGATCTGCTGCCGCAACCGCATGTGCTCCGGCAGATAGTCGCGGAACCCCTTCAGGATCTGTGGTTTTCGGTTGCCGCTTTTCCCCTCAGAATCGTTGCTCATTGCCTTCCTTCATGTCCCATTCCGAAAACACGGGTCGACGCTCGTCACTTCTTCACTTCGAAAACGACATGCCCCAGCTCTGGGAGAATCAGCTTCTCCATGGCCAGGGAGATGGCATTTCTCGACCCCGGCAGGGCGAAGACAGGCGTGCTGCCAACGACCCCGGCAAAGGCCCGGGAGAGCATCGCCGCTGCCCCGATCTCCTCATAGCTCAACATCCGAAAGAGCTCGCCAAACCCATCGATCGTTCTGTCGAGCAATGGCGCCAGCGCCTCGACGCTCCTGTCACGCGCGGCAAGTCCCGTCCCGCCGGTCAGGATGACGGCATCGATGGCGTTGTCTGCCGCCCAGGAGCTCACGTGTCCTGCGATGGCGTTCTCGTCATCGGGGACGATGGCCGCGTCGGCGACAAGATGCCCCGCCCCTTCCAGCAACTGGCGGATCAACTGCCCGCCGGTGTCTGTTTCGGGCGTGCGCGTATCGCTCACCGTCAACACGGCCACCGAAAGGGAAGCTCGCGCGGCTCCCCGGTGTTCCTCCACCGACTGCGGCGCGATATGCTGCTGCTTGTCCGTCATCCTGCTGTCACCGCGTTCTGGAGATGCGTCACCCTTGACGCCCCGCCGTCGGGCCCCATCGTAATAGCCAGAATGTCGATGCGCCAGAAGGAATCTCGAAACTCCGGATGGTCAGCGATGTACCACTCGCCCGTGACCAGCAGTTTGCTCCCCTTCTGCGAGGACACGGCTTCCTCTGCGGTTCCGGCGACGCGATTGCGGCGGGTTTTCACTTCGACGAAAACGACCACGTCCCCATCCAGCATCACCAGATCGATCTCACCCGACCGGCAGCGCCAGTTCTGTTCGATCAACCGATAACCGCGCGAGACCAGGTAGCCGGCCGCCAGCGATTCCCCTGCCATTCCCGTTTCAGCGCGCGCCGTCATGGTCCGACACCGTTGGCCAGGCTGCGCACCGGTTCGAACGACCGCCGGTGGATCTCGCAGGGGCCGAGCCGTTGCAGCTCCTCCAGGTGGGATGCCGTTCCGTAGCCGCGATGACGCTCGAACGAAAAACCTTCGTACTGGCCACAGAACGTCTCCATCATCTCATCCCGCGCGACCTTGGCCAGAATCGACGCGGCGGCAATGAGCACCGATTTCGCGTCGCCGTCGATGATGCCCCATTGAGGGACGCCGCTATCGATGGTGAAGGCATCGATCAACAGAAAGTCGGGCGACGGTTCGACGTGCGCCAGCGCCCGCTCCATGGCGATCCGGTTGGCTGCCGCGATACCGAATGCATCGATCTCCTGCGATGTGGCCAGTCCTACGGCGTGATGTTCGAAAGTGTTCAGGATCAACTCTCTGGCCACAACGCGTTGGGCTGGCGAGAGCGTTTTCGAATCGCGCAGGAGCGACGCGGTTTTCCGCCTGGCGATCCGCCTGATGCAGGCAACGTCGTCGCAACAGACGATAGCGGCGACCACCGGTCCGGCGAGCGCGCCCCGGCCCGCCTCATCGATCCCGGCAATAGACCTCAGGCCGGACGACCAGAGCGAGCGCTCATATGAGAAGAGCCGCGCCGAAAGCACCTGTCAACACCTTGCGTGAGAACAAAGAAGCACGGCGAACCGTGCTTCCTCAAGTCTATTGCACTGTGAACCGGTCGGGGATCAGGACTCAGATGTCTCGCCGTCAGCTGCAGCTGCCTCTTCAACAGGAGCATCCGCAGTGGCCTCGACGACCTCCTCGACAGCGGTCGCCTCGGCGACCTCTTCGACAGCGACATCCTCGACCAACTCTTCAACTTCGACCGCTTCCAGCACTTCTTCGACGACTGGAGGAGCCACGATCTCCGTGGCCTGCCGCGCTCCACGCAGCCCCACCGTGCCGGCTGGGCGTCGGCGCTCGCGGATACGAGCGGCTTTGCCGGTCCGGCCCCGCAGGAAGTAGAGGCGAGCGCGGCGGACCTTGCCATTGCGCACGACCTCGATCTTGTCGATGCGTGGCGAGTGGATCAGGAACGTTCGCTCGACCCCGATACCGTGGGACGCCGACCGGCGCACGGTGAAGTTCTCGTTCGCGCCGCCGTTGCGCCGCCGGATGACGACACCCTCGAAGACCTGAATGCGTTCCCGGTTCCCTTCGACGACCTTGGCGTGCACCCGAACGGTATCGCCAGGACCAAACGCCGGAACCTCAGCTTTCAGCTGCTCCGCTTCAACTTGCTGAATCAACGTAGCCATTGTCGAAGAATCTCCACTGCAGATTGTGATGGTCCGGGTGACCGGCTCGGAACGTGTGCTGCTCGACGACGGTCATTGAACCGTGGCGCACACAAAAACTGGCCGGAATACGACCGCAACCCGCCGAGTGTACCACCGTTGAACGAACACCGCCAACGATCAGGATGCGGCAGACGCTTCCAGGATTTCGAGCACCTCGGCGGCAACTTCGTACCGGCCGAACGACGGCATCAGATAGACACCCTCGGCCAGTGGCCGGAGGTCCTGAAGGAGCTCCTGCGCCATGGCCACCCCTTCCTTCCGGCCGGCGGCGCCCGCTTCCCGCATGCGCGCTCTCGCCCTGTCGGTCAGGGTGATGCCGGGAACCTCATTGTGCAGGAATTCGGCGTGCTTGGTGCTCTGCAACGGCAGGATGCCGACGAGGAGGGGCAGCGGAATGTCGCCGCCGAACTGATCGAGAAAACGCAGCCAGATCTCGACATCGAAGATAGGCTGGGTCATCACGAAGTGAGCGCCGGCTTCGATCTTTTCGTGGAGCCGCTCCGCTTCCAGCACCAGATCGGTGCGGGTTGGGTCGACTGCGCAACCGATGAGGAAGTTCGCCCGGTCTCCAATCGACGCTCCGACGTTGTCCACACCGTCGTTCATATTCCTCAGCAACCTGATCAGACCGATCGAGTTGATGTCGTAGACCCCTGTCGAGCCAGGATAGTCGCCCAGTGTCGGGGGATCGCCAGTTAGCGCCAGGACCGATCGTACGCCGGCCGCATGAGCGCCGAGAAGCTCCGACTGGATGCCCATCAGTGAGCGGTCACGCGTGGTGAAGTGGACGATCGTTTCGATGCCGACATCCTGGTGGATGAGCATGCAGAGCGTCAGCGCGCTCATGCGCACCCGGGCCATGGGGGAGTCGGCGACATTGATGGCATCGACCCCTGCCTGGCGCAGGAGCTCCGCGCCGGCAATCGCTTTCTCTTTACTCAATCCCTTGGGAGGATCGATTTCGACGGCGACAACGAACTCCCTGCCGAGTTTCGAGCGGAAGGAGTCGGGCCCCTCTTCCTTGAGGAGACCGACCATTTCCTCGTCGGCGACTGTCGAGAGATCGTGAACGATGTGTGTCCGGACGACTGGAACCGCGTCGCCATTTGGAGAAGCGAGTGCCGCGGCCATCGCTTCGGTGTGAGCGGGCGTGGTGCCGCAACACCCCCCGACGATCTGCACCCCAAGCTGGATCGCGTTGTGGGCGAAAGCGGCGAAATACTCGGCCGAGCTGGGATAGATGAGCCGGTCGGCGACGTGCGCGGGCCAGCCGGCATTGGGCAGACAGCTCAGTGATTGTGTGATGCCATCTTTTGCCAGCGCATCGAGAAAGGCTTCCATCACCTGGAGCAATCGCTGGGGACCCACCGAGCAATTTGCGCCCAGCACATCGACTTCCAGCTCGACGAGATGGTCGACCGCCGCTCGTACGCTGTCGCCGGCGATCGTTCGTCCATCCTCGGCGAAGGTCAGCATGGCGATGACCGGCAGGTCCGTCACCTCGCGGGCGGCTTTCACCGCTTCAGTTGCTTCGCCGATGCTGGGCATCGTTTCGATCGAAATCAGATCCACGCCCGCTTCGTAGAGCGCGCCGATCTGCTCGCGAAACGCTTCTCGCACTTTCTCTCGCGACTCTCTTCCGAACGGGCCGACCGACACGCCAGTCGGACCCACCGCGCCGGCGATCAATGCCGGCTTGCCCACCACCTCCCGCTGCTCCCTGGCGATCCGGGCTGCGGACCGGTTGATGCCGCGGACGCTGTCGGTCAGTCCATGCCCGTTGAGCTTGAAGCGGTTTGCGGCGAACGAATTCGTCTCGATGATGTCGGCGCCGGCATGCAGATAGGCGCGATGGATCGATCCGACCAGATCGGGTTGAGTCAGATTGAGCTCGTCGAAACAGGCATCGATGCCGATACCGGCAGCGTGAAGCATCGTCCCCATGGCGCCATCGGCCAATGCGGGCTTCCGGGCCACGAGCTGCTGAAGTGGGTTGACGGTCATCGCGCTATCGCTCAATCTGCCGGGAGACGCCGAACAGACGCCTTTCGCCGGAAACGATCAGCAAGAGTACGTCAGGCGACCTGCCATTTGCACGATTCATCGGGAGAGAGCCAGTGTCTCAGTCATCGACGATGCGCATCGGTCTGTGCACCGACCAGAACCTGCCCTGGGATGTGAACCGGGATCGCTGGAAGTATTTCGAGTCGCTCGGTTTCGAGAGTCTCTGGGATTGCGATCACTACCAGCAGCCCAGCCGCCCGGATGGCCCCTACTTCGAAGGGTGGACCTTGCTGGCCGCCCTGGCGGCGGAAACGACGACGGCCCGGCTGGGCGTGCTCGTTTCCTGCAACACCTTCCGGCACCCGGCGCTGGTTGCCAAAATGGCCACGACCATCGACCACATCTCGAACGGCCGCCTGGAAGTCGGGCTTGGCGCCGGCTGGTATGTGCCGGAGCATCACACATACGGTATCGACTTTCCCGAGCCTGCTGAGCTGGTCGGCCGATTCCGGGAAGCCGTGCAGATCGTCGATTCGATGCTTCGCAACGAATTCACCACGATCGCCGGAACCTGGTACCAGCTCGACAACGCGCCATCGAGCCCCCAACCGGTGCAGCGGCCCCGCCCGCCACTGACACTGGGCGCCCACGGACCAGTCATGTTGAAGATCGTGGCCCAGTACGCCGACCGGTGGAACTCCCATGGATCGGTGGAGGAAATCCGGAGGCGAAACGCCATCCTCACCGAACACTGCGAAGCGATCGGCCGCAATCCCAAGGAGATCACCCGTTCGCTCTATGGCTGGGCGTCGCTCCTGGAACGAGACGCCTGGTCCTCGCTCGACGCGTTCCATGAGATGGTCGGCGCCTATCAGGAAGCCGGCATCGAAGAGATTCTGATGGACGCACCGGGACCCGAGCAGTTTTCGGTTCTGGAGGAAGTGGCGGCTTTCTACAACCCCTCCCGGAATTGACGAAACCGCCGCGCACGGGCTACATTCCGGCATCTTCGACGCGTCGTGACAACGTCTGCGTTAGCGCCATTCTGGGCAATCACCCGGAGCAGTTTCGTCGCTGGATTTGAACTCAATGGGAATTGCCCAAGCCGAGACTGCAGGGGACATCACAGTTCGGACCGGGCCTGCTCCCGGCGCGCGGGGCGCAGTCATCGCCATCGGCGGCGCCGAAGACAAATTCAAGGACAAAGTCATCCTCTCCCGCTTCGTCGAGCTGGCCGGTGGCCGGGACGCCCGGATCACCATCGTCCCGACCGCCTCGTCGATCGAAACCGCCGGCGAACGCTACAAAGCGATCTTTCTGGGCCTGGGGGTCGACGCCGCGGATGTCGCGTTCATCTCGGAACGCTCGGACGCCAACGACCGGGGCATCGTTCATCTGATCCGTGAATCGACCGGCATCTTCATGACCGGTGGCAACCAGATGCGGTTGTCGGCAGTGATGGGCGGCACCCGCTCGATGGAGAGCATTCTCGAAAAGAATGCTGAGGGCGCGGTCGTCGCCGGAACGAGCGCCGGCGCTTCCATTCTGTCATCCCACATGGTCGCTTTCGGGTCGAGCGGCGGCTCGCCGCGACAGCGGATGGCCCAGATGGTGGCCGGATTCGGATTGATTCCCAACGTGATCATCGACCAGCACTTCCGGCAACGCGACCGGATTGGCCGTCTTCTCTCACTGGTGGCCGGAAATCCAAGCCTTCTTGGCGTGGGGATCGACGAGGACACCGCCGCCATCATCCTTGCCGACCAGTTTCTGGAAATCGCCGGGCGAAACAGCGTCACCATCGTCGATGGCTCGAACATGTACAGTGATGTCTACAAGGTCAAGGGGCACGGAGGCATTTCGGTCAGCGGCGCTGTTCTGCATGTCCTCACATCAGGACACTCGTACGACATGATCGGCCGCCGGTTGACCACCCCGTTGGGGTAGAGTCCGCGTTGTCTGCAGGCAATTGAGATTCGAGGGTTGACGGATGATCGAGAACCGGAATCACACGATTTATCGGGGCCCGAACATCTGGGCCAGACTGCCCGTCATTCGTGTCACCACCGACATCGGTGAGCTGGAAGACCGCCCGACCAACAAGATTCCTGGGTTCTACGAAGCCCTGACCGAGTTGGTCCCCTCTCTCTATGAGCACGTCTGCTCGGTCGGCCGCCCGGGTGGCTTTCTGCAACGCATGCGGGAAGGGACCTGGATGGGGCATGTTCTCGAGCATCTGACGCTCGAGCTGCAGAACCTGGCGGGAGCCGAGGTCTCGCGCGGCAAAACGCGCAGCACCGGCGAGAAGGGGGTCTACAACGTCGTCTTCGCCTACGAACAGGAAGACGTCGGATTGGCGGCGCTCGATGTCGCGACCCGCACGCTGAACCACCTGATCTACGGTTCCGAACCCGGTTTCGACTTCCAGAAAGCACTGGAGGACGATGTCATTCGCGTTGCCGAACGACTCGCCTACGGTCCATCGACCGGCGCCATCGTGTCCGAAGCGATGCGCCGCGAGATCCCGGTCATCCGGCTCGATCCGCGCCGGTCGCTGGTGCAGCTTGGCCATGGCCGGTACCAGCAGCGAATCTGGGCGACAGTCACCTCCAGGACATCGGATATCGCCGTCGATACCGCCGCCAACAAGGAATTGACCAACCGGTTGCTGCTCGAGGTGGGGATTCCCGTGCCGCGAGCCCGCACGGTTCGCACCGTCGATCAGGCTGCCGTGGAAGCGCGGCGCATCGGGTATCCGGTGGTGCTCAAGCCACTCGACGGAAACCATGGACGCGGCGTTTGCATCAACCTCAAGGACGAGGAAGAAGTCCGGGAGTTCTACGCTGTCGCCGAATCGGAAAGCCGCAATGGCGTCGTTGTCGTCGAAACCTACATTCCCGGCAAGGACTACCGCATCCTGGTCGTGAACAATCAGATCGTCGCCGTGGCGGAACGGGTTCCGGCCCATGTGATCGGCGATGGCGTCCACGACATCCAGACCCTCATCGAGCTGACCAACCAGGACCCGCGCCGCGGTGTCGGCCACGAGAAAGTGCTCACCCGTATCTCGATCGACGAGCAGACGATCGAAACGCTCGAGCGCCAGGAACTGACCCTGACCGACGTTCCGGCTAGAGATCAGGTCGTTCCGCTCAAGCGAACCGGCAATATGTCGACGGGCGGGACGTCGATCGACCGAACCGACGACATCCATCCCGATAACGAGGAGATCGCCCGGCAAGCCGCCATGGTTGTCGGTCTGGACATCGCCGGCATCGACTTCATCGTTCCGGATATCTCGCGCTCCATCCGGCAAACGGGTGGCGCCATCGTCGAAGTCAACGCCGGTCCGGGGTTCCGGATGCACACCCACCCCACCGAGGGTCACCCCCGGCACGTCGGACGGGCGGTCATCGACATGCTCTTCCCACCCGGTTCACCGAGCCGGGTGCCGATCGTGGCGGTGACCGGAACCAATGGCAAAACGACGACCGTCCGCATGATCGCCCACATCATGAAAACGGCGGGCAAGCGGGTCGGCATGACCACAACCGACGGCATTTATGTTGACGGAATCCAGATCATGTCCGGCGACATGAGTGGTCCGACCAGCGCCAAGATGGTGCTCAAGAACCCCACGATCAACTACGCGGTGCTGGAAACCGCCCGGGGCGGCATTCTCCGCTCCGGACTTGGATTCGATCGCTGCGACATTGCGGTGGTCACCAACGTCGCCGGCGATCATCTGGGTCAACATGGGATCGACTCACTCTCCGATCTGGCGCGAGTCAAAGGAGTCGTTCCGCAGTCGGTATTCCGGGATGGCAGATCGGTGCTGAATGCCGACGACGAGCATGTGGTCGAAATGGCCCGCTACGCTCGCGGCGAGATCATCTATTTCTCGGTCGATGAAGAGAATCCGGTCATTCGCGAGCATCTTCGGGCCAGAGGCCGCGCGGTGATTCTGCGCAAGATCAACGCCGGAGAGATGATCACCATCATCGAACACCGCCGCGAAACGAGCCTCCTGCTGGCCAGCCAGATCCCCGCTACCTTCGAAGGACGGTTGCGGGTGAATGTGCTCAATGCGATGGCTGCCGCCGCGGCGGCCCTCGCCGACGACGTTCAGCTCGAGCATATCCGGACGGCGCTCAAGACCTTTTCGACCAGCTACTTCCAGACTCCCGGGCGATTCAATCAGCTCGACCACAACGGCCGGCGATTCGTCATGGACTACTGCCATAACCTGGCTGGACTGCAGGCGATGGCTGATTTCGTCGGCAGAATGGAAGCTCCGCGCGTGCTCGGGATGATCTCGATGCCGGGCGACCGCCTGGATGCCGACCTCGCGGCGTTCGGGACGCTGGCCGGCGTGACCTTCGATGAACTGATCGTCCGCGAAGACACGAATACCCGCGGCCGCGAGCGGGGCGAAATCGCGACCCGTCTCAAGTCAGCGGCCATGGAGGCTGGACTGTCGGACGAGCGCGTGCATATCGTCCTGGACGAAAAGGAGGCGGTGGAAGCCGCGTTCAAACTGAGCCAGAAAGACGATCTGGTCGTGCTGATGGTCGACAAACCGGCGCAGAGCTGGGAACAGCTGAACGCGCTCACCGGCCATTTCTTCGCCGATTGATCAGATCGGACCGCCACCGCGGTCAATGATGAGGTCGCGAATCTCGATCGCCGATTCGTGGGACATGATGGCCACGACGTCGCCACGGCGCGCATTGGACAGCGCTTTCTCGACGCCCGCCAGCTCGCTCTCCGCTTCCTCATAGGTCGCGGTGGTTCCTTCAGCCATCTGGTAGCCGAGGGCATAGAGGTCCATCAGATCCCTCGCCTTGCGTCCCCGCAGGTACTTTTCCGTGTCCTTGGCCACGATGTGGTCCGACCACATCGCCGCAATCCGGCCAAGCTCCCGAATCGACTCGTCGGTTCGGTCGCCGGCTGTGCCGACCACCGAGTAGATCTTCCCGCCGGCGCCGGCAAACGACCGGGCGAAGGTGAGCATGCCCAGCAGTCCCGCTTCGTTGTGGGCGAAATCGACGACGATCGTGACCCCGTTCACCGCATAGACATTGAGCCGGCCCGGGTTCTTGTCGCCGCTGTTGTCGAAGGTCTGGAGTCCAGCCCGAACCTCGTCGATCGACAACCCACCCATCAGCGCCGCCGCCGCGCCACAGAGCGAATTTTCCACCATGAACCCAGCGGTTCCCCGAAAGGTCATCGGAATCTCGTCGACGCGGCAAAGCTCCACCGCATCGCCCTGGTCGTGAAAGACGAACGCTCCGCCGGTATTCACCAGTGCCTTGCCGCCTCCGGCAATATGCGCCGTCAGAGCAGGGTTCTCGGGTTGCTGGCTGACCAGAACGCGCTGCGCGCGAATGTCCTCCGTTGCGTGCATGACCAGCGGATCATCGGCGTTGACCACGGCGAAACCGCCAGGCCGGGTGATCCGCGACACCACAGCCTTCGATCTGGCCAGTCCTTCGACGGTGCGGATACCCTGCAAATCGAGATGATCGGCGCTGATGTTGGTGAACACGCTCACGTCGAGCGATTGCGTGGAAATGCCCCTCAGCAGAATGCCGCCCCGGGCGAGTTCGACGACGCCGACTTCGACCTCCGGGTCGTTCAGCACCCGCTGAGCGCCCCTCGGACCGGAGTAGTCGCCGGAAAGCACCTCTTCGCCTTCGATGTAGACACCGGACGAACAGGACCACCCGACATGCCGGCCGGCGTGCCGAAAAATGTGCGCGATCAGGCGGGTGGTGGTGGTTTTGCCGTTGGTTCCGGTCACGCCGATGGCGAGCTTGGAGCGCGCGGCATCGCCGATCATCTCCGGCGCATCAGAGGGGTCATTCTCGTCCAGCACGGCGCCGATTTCCGCTGAGGACAGCGCTGCGGAACCACGATCGATCTCGCTGGCGATGACGTCGCACACAAGTCGCGCGAATCGCCGGTTGGTCCAGCCGAAAGCCAGCGAAATGTGGCCGTCCACTTCCATCGCTTCGATCGTGATCGCGGGTCTTGCCTGTCCAGCGTCGGCGTGGAGTTGTTCGACTCGCTGGGCGAGTTCCTGAACGTCCGCCAGATCGTCATCCGTGACGCTGGCGTGCCCGGTGTCGAACTCGATCTTGACTGCCGGCTCGAGCATGAATATGTTCGGCCCCTCGAGCAGCCGGGTCTCCACGATCTTCATCACGCCTGCCTCCAACCCAGCTGGCCGAATTCAAGAGTTCTCTGTCAATTGCCCGCGAGCACGGCAATTGTATTGAAAATCGCGTGAGTGATGATGGCGGCTGTCGTGCCGAAGTATTTTCGTTCGAGTCCCAGGATCAACCCCATGGTGAACACCCCGGCCAGGACGAAGCTGATGCCGTATTGGTTGTGCAACAACGCAAAGAGCACGGACGACAGGAGCAGACCGTAGCGAGGCTGTAGCGCACCTCGCAGCAGTAACTCCTCGCTGATGCCGGCCCCAAGACCGAAAAAGACTGCGCCGATAGGATTCGACACGCTGTCGGTGATTCCCTGGGTCGCCTGATTGATCTCTTCGTTGAAATCGGGTTGGAAAACCGTGGTCAGCACACCAGCGACGACCATCACCACCATGCCAACCAGGAACCCGCCCACGCCAACCAGAACCTGCCGGCGCGTCGGCCAGCTCAGACCCAACCGGTAGGTCGCTTCCGGGAAGGAGCGCCAGATTCCCACCCCGACCAGGACATAGGCCAGCACCGTGAATGCCGAGAACTGGCTGATCAGGTCGATCAACGCCACTTCCCCGGCGTCCTCGGGTTCAGGCTGGTTGATATAGCTGGCCGCCAGAAAGCCGCCAATGCCCAGCAGCAGCGACAACCCGACCATGTCGATGGCCGAAGCCGGATCCATGGGAGTGAATCTGGCGACGAGTCTGCGGAATCCCGGAAACATGGGCAACAAGAGCCCAAGTCCGGTCACCAGCCAGATGGCGCCAGACCCTTGCCCGTTGACCACTCTGGCCAGACCGTAGATCGCCAGCAGCAGGCCGGGAAAACCGAGAACGAGATAGAGCCCTGTTTTGGCCGAACGGTCATTCTGGGCGCGATACGCCCAAAACGCGATCCCCCAGGAAACGGCGATCAGAATCGCCAATGCCGCAGCAACGATGATCGAATCAGACACGCTCGCTACCCCATTCCCGGGATCGACCATCGATGCCGTCCCGCCGGTCGCTGAGTATACCGGGGCGATGGCATCTCTTTGGACCCGCTGGCCTGGTTTACACTCGCCTCATTGACGAACGCCGCCAGTTCCTGCGGATCACGAATGACCGATCAGCACTCAACTCGACCGCCACAGACGCCACCGGCCAAGGACCGCCGCCGCCGTTCGGGTCTCGGCCGCGGGCTGGGCGCACTGATTCCAGAGATCACCACGCCCGAAATCGAAGCGTCCGTCAGCGAGGTCGACATCTCATCGGTGCAACCCAACCCCTATCAGCCTCGCTCGGAATTCGAGGATGAGGCGTTTCAGGAGCTGGTCGCATCGATTTCGTTGCACGGTGTGCTGCAACCGATCATTGTCAGTCCGGATCCCGCCTCGGGAAAACTGGTGCTGATTGCCGGTGAACGGCGCTGGCGAGCGGCGGAAGCCGCTGGTCTCGACCGAATCCCGGCTCTGATCAAGGACGCGACTCCGCAGCAGATGCTCGAGCTGGCGCTTGTGGAAAACGTCGTGCGGGCGGATCTCTCGCCACTCGAAGAAGCGATCGCCTACCGGCAGCTCATCGACGAGTTCGGTCTGACGCAATCCGAGGTCGCGGACCGCGTCGGTCGCTCGAGGGTGAGTGTGACCAACACCCTGCGGCTCCTCTTCGCGCCCGACGCAGTGAAACTGGCCCTGCAGCGAGGCGACATCTCCGAAGGACACGCGCGCGCCCTCCTCAGCCTCCCATCGCCTGCGGATCAGGTGTCGATGCTCGAATCGATCCTGGCCCGGGAGATGACCGTTCGTCAAACGGAAGCGGCGGTGCGCAGCTGGCTGAACCGCCCCACGCGCCAATCGGAACGCTCCGCACCCCGGCTCTCTACCGGTCCCGCCGCCGAGCAAGCCGGCGAGCGGCTACAACGATCCCTTTCGGCCAAAGTCACCGTCAAATCGACCGCCAGCGGCAAGGGGACGATCAACGTTCACTTCGAGAGCATCGAGCAACTGGAAGACCTGGTCGCCCGGATCGCCGGGGAACCGCTTTTCTAGATTCTACGCACGACGTATGTGACGGTAGCGGAACCAGAAGTGGCGCGTTGCTGATCCGGCTCTTCCGCAGCGGCGATTGCCTCCCATCCTGCTTCGGCCAGCGTCGTTCCAATCGTCTCCTGCGTGAACTGATCGGCCCACCAGCGCAGATCGTGCAGTGCCGTCATAGCGTCCGGCAGGGAAACGCACTCATCCCGCACAACGCGCAGGCTGCTGCCCGATTCCAGGGTGACTTCGACCCGAAGACCGGCCGCGCCGCACTCGGGATTGTCCATCGCCCGGCCATACACTCGACCGAATTGCATCACGTTCTCGTCTGTCGCCGCGGAAGCGGCCCGTATACTTGTCAGGATGATAGGGCAGTCGCGGAGAAATTCGCGTCTGCGGCAGAGAGAGAGTGAAAGGGTCCTGAGACGTGGAAACCGGAACACGCGACCTCGCGTCGATTCGAGCCAGACTCGAGAATCTCGAGGTGCGACTTTGACTTACCTGCACTTCGTCAGGAAATAGAAACGCTTCAGGATCAGAGCGTTCAACCAGGATTCTGGGACGATATGGCCACGGCACAGGTGGTCATGCGGCGGCTCGGCACGCTCAACGCCCAGGTCGAGCGATGGTCAGCGCTGCGACAGAGCGCGGACGACCTGCTCGAGTTCGGCGAGTTCGCGGCCGACGACCCGGAGCTGGCGGCGAGCGTTGCCGCTGAAACAAACGAGCTCGGCACAGCGGTCGACACGCTCGAGCTGGAACTGACCCTCAGCGGTCCCTACGACGGCAAGAACGCTCTGATGGTCGTCCATTCGGGCGAGGGTGGCGTCGATGCCCAGGACTTCGCCGAGATGCTCTCACGCATGTATCTCAAGTGGGGAGCCCGGCGCGGGTTCGATGTCGAGCTCCTCGACAACAGCCCCGGTGAAGAAGCAGGGATCAAGAACGCCACAATCGAGATCCGCGGTCACAACGCCTATGGCTATGCAAAGAGCGAAGCCGGTTCGCATCGACTGGTTCGCCTTTCGCCGTTCGACTCGGCGCACCGCCGCCATACCGCATTTGCGCTAGTCGAGGTCCTGCCGGAGATCGACTCCGACGCCGAGATCGACCTGCGCGACGAAGACATCAAAATGGATGCCTACCGGGCGTCGGGAGCCGGAGGTCAGCACGTCAACAAAACGAGCTCGGCTATTCGCCTGACCCATATCCCGACCGGCATCGTCGTCACCTGCCAGAACGAGCGGAGCCAGATGCAGAACCGGGAATCGGCGATGAAGATTCTCCGGGCGCGTCTCCTGGAGCGAAAACTGCAGGCGGAAACCGACGAGCGAAACAGGTTGAAGGGGACGCACACGGCGGCGGGATTCGGCAACCGGATCCGCTCCTACGTTCTCCACCCCTACACGCTGGTCAACGACCACAGAACGGAGACATCGGTCGGCGACGTCTATGCGGTGCTGGAAGGGGAGATCGACCCGTTCATCGACGCGTATCTGCACCAGCAGATCGGGCAGTCCTGATCGTGTTTTCGCGAATCGCGCTGGTTGCCGTTCTGCTGGCGGTCGTCCTGCTGCCGTCGCTCGGTCTGGTCTCCACAGTTCAGTCTGCCCAACCGAGCGATCCCGGCATCACCGTGCTCGAACAGTCCTACCGGTCGAACTTTCCCACCGGGCTGACGATGAGTCTCACCGGAACGACGCAGGAACCGGTGACCCAGGCGGCGATCCGCTTTCGGATTGGCTCGAATCCGACCTTTTTCGAAACATCGACCCGTTTCGCCGCCACAACCGAGCTCGACCTCGATCTCGACATCCCGTTCCAGTACCTCGGGTTGCCGCCCGGGGTCGAGATCGAGTACGAGTGGCGGATTCGCACTGCCTCGGGTCAGACCGTTGAAACCTCGATCCAGTCAGCTGAGTGGTATGACGACCGGTACGACTGGCAAACCTGGGAATCCGAGGACGTCATCGTTTTCGCTCACGGCGACGACGACGCGTTGTACGAATACACTGCGGAAGTGGCCCAGCAGACCGTCGATACATTCCAGCTGATGCTCGATGCGCCGGAACGACCGGAACCGATACGAATCTGGCTCTACAACTCCGGTCAGGAGCTGCAGGGCACCCTCTTCCCCAATAGTCGCGACTGGATCGGCGGCGCGTCGTACGCCGCCTTTTCCCTGATTGCTGCCGTAGCGCCGGAAGGGGCGGAGAATACGATGCTCCGGGTTGTGCCGCACGAGGTCATCCATCAGATTCTCGACGACGCCACCCGCAATCCGTTCGCCTATCTTCCCGCCTGGTTCGACGAGGGAATGGCCGGCTGGGGGCAGCCGGTCGGCACCGAGAATATGGACGGACTGGTGCAGGTCGCACTGGACGAGGACCGGCTACCGACGATTCGGGCGATGATCGGCGAGTGGGGATCGGACAGCGAATCGGCCCGCATCTCGTACGCGGCCAGTTTCTCCGTCGTCTCGTTCATCTTCGACACCATGGGAGAAGAAGCCATCCTTCGGCTCACGCACGCCTACCGGGCTGGCCTCTCACACGACGAAGCGCTCTTCACCGCGCTCGGCAAGACTGCCGAGGAGCTCGATAGCGCGTGGCGGGCATCACTGCGGTCCTGACCGGGAGACTCGCCCGACGCGGTACACTCCTCTCAATTGCGATTGTCAACGGCGACGCCATCGCCTGCCGGATGAGTGAGATGACAGCAAGGATTCTGGACCCAGCGGCGATCGAGCAGAAGCTCTCGCTTAACACCTACAACGTCGACGCTGAACGGGCGCACATTCGGATCATCGATTCGGAGGTCTGTCTGAAGTGCGTCCGGCAACAATGCATCAATTGTTGCCCGGCAAATTGCTACGCCCCGCAGGACGACGGCACAGTGCTTTTCAGCTACGAGGGATGTGTCGAATGCGGCACCTGCCGCATCGTCTGCAATCAGTTCCGAAACGTCGAATGGACCTACCCCCGGGGCGGTTTCGGCGTTCAATATCGATTCGGATAGCGCTTCATGTACTGGACGAACCGGCACGTTCTTGTCTGCACCGCGTCCCACTGCGCCCAGAAGGGCGCCAACGAGATGCTGGGCAAACTCAGACTCGAAATCGTGCGGCAGGGTCTGGACAGCCAGATCCTCATCAACAACTGCGGCACCATCGATCTCTGCGACATCGGTCCGAACCTGGTTGTCTATCCTGACAATGTGATTCTGAGCGGCGTCCAGGCGAAAGATGTCAAGAGGCTCGTCGCCTATCTCCAGGGCGAAGGGGACATGGACGAGTTCGTCACCAGCCCGACCTCCACCGCGGAAGTCCGGCGACACGATCTCTATCAGGAAGCCGCCGGCGTTGCGCCATTGACTGAGCCTGCTTTCACCGAAATCGTGGAAAAGCACGGATTCGACGCTGCCTGGATCGATGAGCAGGCCAGGCGGGGTTTCATCGCGCGCAAACCGGGCGAGGATGGGGCGCCGTCAATCACGATCACCACCAAAGCTCGCACCCGATACGCAGTCTGAACCTGGGGAAAGCGCTGGCGTGACCTCCGACGCGAACGAACCTGCTCCACCACCGCCACCATCGGACGACACCGAGATCGTCGGCGGCGTGCCGCTCCATCCCGTGCCACCCGGGGTGATGCGCCGGCTGATGCAGGTCGACCGCACCCGCGTCATCCGCATCGTCATCGCCATCGTGCTCATCATCGTCTCGGCAATCACCAACCGCGGCTTTCTGGGTTGGGGCTTGCTCGTCGTTCTTGGCGTTATGGTGGTGCCGGTTGGGCGAGCTCGCTCATTTCTGATTGCGTTCGTGCCCTATGCCGGGGTCTGGTTCATCTTCACCGCGATGCGATCGCTGGCCGACGAAACGGTTTTCGCCAGAACGCTGAATCTCCATGTCGCCGAGTTCGAGCGGGAGCTCTTTGGCGGCCGGATTCCGACCGTCCGGTTGCAGGACAAGTATTTCGAGCCGGGACATGCCGGGTGGCTCGACTATTTCCTGACCTTCATCCACTGGTCCTACTTTGTCGTGCCGCATGTTGTTGCGGTGACGATCTGGTACAAGCGGCCGGCCCTCTTTCGCCGATTCCTGACCGCTATGGCGCTGATGCTGGCGATGGGGCTGGCCATCTATTTTCTCATCCCGACAAACCCGCCGTGGCTGGCTCCGGAACCGATCAACAGTCCGTCAGCGGCGGTTGTCTACCGGATCATGGAAACGGTCGGCAAGGAACTGGGCGGCGGAATCTACGAAGCGAGCTACCGGGTCATTGGCGAATCGAACCCGCGAGCCGCAATGCCCTCGATGCATCTGGCCTTCACCGCACTACTGATCTTCCCCGCGTTCCAGTTTTCCAGGCGCTGGGGATATGCGGCAGTCGTGTACACCGGCCTGATGGGGCTCGCCCTGGTCTACTTGGGCGAGCATTATGTCACCGATCTCTTTGTGGGGTTCCTCTGCGCTGGCTGGGGATGGATCGCTGCCGGAACGTGGCTGAATGTGGCGGCTCCAGTCGTCCGGCGTCGCACAGCAGCCACCTCGAGTTCTCCGGACCCACCCGCGGAAGCCATTCCCCAACCGGCTGCCGGCCAGGTTTATTAGGTGCCCGGAGCCTGCACAGACCGGTTGGCGCCGGCCAGATCGTAGAGATCATCCAGGAACCGGGAAAAGGTCTCCACACCGGGGATGTCCCGCCGGTTGTGCATCGGCCGCGTCAACTGCACATGCCCCGCTTCAGGGTCGTACTCGACACGAAACCACCCTTCGATCAGCGCCGGATCGCTGGTCAGCGCATCGAGCAGGGGCTGCACCGCGCCGGGAATGTCCGCTGGTTCGTGCTCGAACACACCGCTGGGCGGTCCCCCCTCTTTCGAGCGGCTCAGGGTCCAGGTCCACTTTTGTCCACCGGCCCCATCGACAAGAGCGATCTGAAAAACGCGTCCCATGCCACCGGGCAGCATCGACACTCGCGCTGTGGAGAGGTGCCCCCGATAGCGGCCGGTCACGATGGCTTCCTCGACATCCGCCTTGCCCTCCAGCACCCCCGCCAGAGGGGCCAGCGCCCGCTCGAGATCATCCTTGGCTTTGCGATTGAAGTAGTAGGCGAGATAGGAGGTTCCCGCCAGTGCGATCAGGCAGATCGCGCACATGGCCAAGCCGAATGAAACGTAGGGACTCACGAGTTCTGATAGCTCCTGGTGGTGGAAAATCGCGCCGCCGGGTTCATGATCGAACCCCGCTCACACGACAGATGGAGTTTACCGCGATGGACCACCCGTTCACCCATCGGCCCAGCACATACCGGGCCGCCAATGCCTCTTATGCGGCATAATGGCGGCTGCGTTGGGCGGTTGACTGGATCGCCGCAGAGTCCCCTCGTGTTTCAAGGAGAATCACCCCCACATGGCCACAGAGCCAACCATTTTTGAGCTGAGTTCGCCCGGTCGACGGGGTGTGACATTTCCCGAACCCGATGTCCCGGACGCCGAGATTCCGGCGTCGTTCCGCCGGGAATCGCTGGCCTTTCCCGAAGCGAGCGAAATCGACGTCGTTCGCCACTTCACCCGGATGAGTCAGAAGAACCATGCCATCGACATCTCGATGTATCCGCTCGGCTCCTGCACGATGAAGTTCAATCCCCGCATCAACGAGGCCGTGGCCCGGATGCCGGGGTACGCCGCGCTCCATCCGCTGCAACGACAGGAAACGGCGCAGGGCGCGCTGCAGCTGATGTACGAGCTGCAGGAGATGCTGGCCGAGATCTCGGGATTTGCGGCGGTTTCACTACAGCCGGCAGCCGGCGCACATGGCGAACTCGCGGGAACATTGATCATTCGTGAGTTTCATCGCGCCAACGGCGACAGCGCGCGCACCGAAATGCTCGTTCCCGACTCGGCCCACGGGACGAATCCCGCCACGGCGGTGATGGCCGGGTTCAGCGTGGTGACCATTCCTTCCGACGATCGCGGCAATGTCGATCTCGCCGCGCTGCGGGAGAAAGTCGGTCCGAACACCGCCGGCATGATGATCACCAATCCGAACACCCTCGGACTTTGGGACGAGCACATCCACGAGGTGGTCGACATCGTCCACGCCGCCGGTGGCCTGATCTACAACGACGGCGCCAATTTCAACGCCATTCTCGGCCTGGCCAAACCGGGCCATTTGGGCGTCGACGTCATGCACTACAACCTGCACAAGACCTTCTCCACCCCACATGGGGGTGGCGGACCGGGGTCTGGGCCGATCGGCGTCACCGAAACGCTGAAACCCTATCTGCCTGGACCAGTCGTCGGCAAATCGGAGAACGCGAACGGCGAAACCACGTACGTCTGGGAATCGCCCGAGAAGTCGATCGGCCGGTTGCACGGATTCCACGGCAACTTCGGTATGCACGTCCGCGCCTACACCTACATTCGGATGCATGGAGCGGAGGGTCTGAAGCAGATCAGCGAGGATGCCGTTCTCAACGCCAACTATCTGAAAGCCAGGCTCGAAGGCCCATACGATGTCGCCTACGACCGGCCCTGTATGCACGAGGTTGTGCTGTCAGCCAGCAAGCAGAAACAGCAGGGAGCCAGAGCGCTCGACATCGCCAAGCGGCTCCTCGATTTCGGCGTCCACCCTCCGACAACCTATTTCCCGCTCATCGTTCCCGAAGCGCTGATGATCGAACCGACGGAAACCGAATCGAAGCAATCGATCGACTACTTCGCCGACACCATGCTGACCATCGCCCGGGAGATCGAGGAAACGCCGGACATCGTCACCGGAGCGCCGCACACGACCGACTTCAAGCGTCTGGACGAAGCCGGCGCCAATCGCTCGCTCAATCTCCGCTGGACCGAGGCGAAGGAGCCGGAACCGGTGGCCGCCGGCTAGCCGAAACCGCGTCTCACCGTCTGCCCACGCCCGCGGCGCCGTAAACGGCGCCGCTCACTGTGCGATGCCCCTGCCGGGGCTTGATTGCAGGTCCGAAGGACCTTCGCGCCGTGAGCCCGGTCCGTTTACGGCCGGGCGGACACCATCGCTTGCGACCGATGGGCGAGGCGGGCCTCGCCGCTACACATTCGAATTTGGCGATTGGCGAATCATGCGACGACGTTGACCAGCTTGCCCGGCACGTAGATCACGCGACGCGGTTCCGATCCGGCCAGGTGCTCCGCCACACGGTCGCTGGCCAAGGCGACTTTGCGCGCTTCTTCTTCGCTGATGCCGGCGGGTACAACGATCTTGTCACGCAGTTTGCCGTTTACCTGCACGATCAGCTCGATCGAATCCTCTTTCGCCTTTTCCGGATCGAACGTGGGCCACGACCGGTGATGGACCGAGTACTCGCCCTGCAGCTTCTCCCAGAGCTCCTCGGAGAGGTGGGGCGTCGACGGCGCCAGAAGAAGGACCAATGTCCGAATTGCGTCGCGCCACGGTCCGGTTGTCAGTAGGTCGTCGCTGCGCAGGTCTCCCAGGGCATTGCTCATCTCGATGAGCGCGGCGACCATCGTGTTGAACTGAAATCCCTCGATATCTCGCGAAACCCGCTCGATCGTCGCGTGAGTCAACCGCTGCAGCGTCCGCTCTGTGCTCGCGTCGATTGAGGATTCAGGCTGATCGATGACCGCCGCGGTGTCGACGGCAAGGGTGTAGACCCGCCGCAGGAACCGCTCCATTCCGGTCAAACCACGATCGTTCCACGGCCCGCCCTGATCCCAGGGTCCGAGATACATCAGGTGCAGTCGCAGGACATCGGCGCCGTGAACAGCCACCAGCTCATCCGGCGCCACCTGCGTGCCACGACTCTTGCTCATCTTCGTCCCTTCAGCAGCCAGGATGATCCCCTGGTTGCGCAAGCGGACGAATGGTTCACGGTGCTCCACGAATCCGAGATCGTTGAGCACCTTTGTGATGAAACGGGCGTAGAGGAGGTGCAGAATCGCATGCTCGATCCCCCCCGTGTACAGGTTGACCGGCGTCCAGCGGGCCGCAGCGTCCTTGTCGAAGGGCGCATTCGCCTCATGTGGGCTGGTGTACCGGAACCAGTACCAGGACGAATCGACGAAGGTATCCATCGTGTCGGTTTCCCGCCGCGCTTCGCCGCCACAGGAGGGACAGGTGGTGTTCAGGAATGCCTCATGTGAGACGAGCGGGCTTTGACCCGTCGGTGTGAACTCGGCGTCGAGCGGCAGCAGCACCGGCAGCTGATCGTCGGGCACCGGCACGATGCCACACCCGTCGCAATAGACAACCGGGATCGGCGTCCCCCAGTAGCGCTGGCGGGAAATCAGCCAGTCGCGCAACCGAAAATTCACTTCGGCGGCGCCGCGGCCCTCGGACTGCAGCCACTCGATGATCGCCGGCACCCCTTCCGGGACCCGAACGCCATTGAACTGACCGCTGTTCACCAGTGTCCCCGGGCCGGCATAGGCTTCGGTCATGGTTTCCGGATCGAGCACTTCCCCATCCGGTTGAATGACCACCCGGATCGGCAGCCCGAACGTCCGCGCGAACTCGAAGTCGCGCTGATCCTGGGCAGGAACGGCCATGATCGCGCCGGTGCCATAGCCCATCAACACATAGTCGGCGATCCAGATCGGGATCTGCTCGTCGGTGATCGGATTGCGGATCGTCGAACCGGTGAAGACGCCGGTGCGCTCATTTTCGTCGTCGGTCGACATACGCTCGATGTCGCTGCGCCGCCGCGACCGGTCGACATACGCCTCGACCTCCTCGCGCTGCGCCTCTGTTGTCAGCGAGGGAACAAGCGGATGCTCGGGAGCCAGCACCATGAAGGTCGCGCCCCAGACGGTATCGGGTCGCGTAGTGAAGAAATCGAGCGCTTCCCCATTCTCCATGGTGAACGCCACTCTGGCCCCTTCCGAACGGCCGATCCAGTTGCGCTGCATCGTGATGACCCGTTCCGGCCAGTCGAGATCGTTCAGGCACTCCAGCAGCTCGTCGGCATACTCGGTGATGCGGAAGTACCACTGTTCGAGATCGCGCCGGCTGACCTCTGCGCCACACCGCTCGCAGATGTTGCCGTCGATGACCTGTTCGTTGGCCAGCACGGTCTTGTCGTTCGGGCACCACCAGACCGGCCCCGCTTTGCGATAGGCCAGCCCTCGCTCCAGCATGCGCAGGAAGATCCACTGATTCCAGTGATAGAACTCGGGATCCGAGGAAATGACCTCGCGGCTCCAGTCGATCATCGCTCCCATCTGGTCGTACTGCTTGCGCATGTGGGCGATGTTGTCGTAGGTCCAGGTGGCCGGGTGGATGCCATGACGGATGGCGGCATTCTCGGCCGGCAAACCAAACGCATCGAATCCCATGGGGAAGAGAACATTGAAGCCGTTCATCCGCTTGTAGCGGGCGAAGACATCCGGCACAGCAAAGGCATACCAGTGCCCAACGTGGAGCGTTCCGGAGGGATAGGGGTACATCGTGAGCGAGTACCACTTGGGGAGCGGGCTGTTGTCGTCGACGCGATAGAGATCGTCGGCCTGCCAGCGATCTCGCCAGCGAGACTGGATCGCGACAGCGTCATACCCCGAAACAGTTCCCCGGTTTGATGTCGACTGGGAGTTGTCCAACTCCGCTCCTCCCATACGCTGGGTTGAATGTCCGCAACCGCGGCTGGCGCCGAAAACAAAAGCGACAGGTGTTCACGAAAGCGAACAACCTGCCTCTTCTCACTGTCCCATCGATGTACCAGGAAGCGGTTGATGGTGGAGCTGAGGGGACTCGAACCCCTGACTTCAACACTGCCAGTGTTGCGCTCTCCCAGCTGAGCTACAGCCCCGGGAAATTCCGGTGTGCACATCGATCAACCCACGAGGTGCGGGTTCTCTGTGCCGACGTAGGCTAGCATTCTCCCTTGCTGAGCGTCAAACGACGCGCGAGTTCTGTCAGATGACGTCCGGGGGCTGGAATGGCTGCTGCAGGTGACATCGTTGGAATTGCCCAGGTTGGCGCACCACTGCTCGATCGACTCGACATCGCCAACCAATCACGCGATCGAGCGCTGAACGAGGGCCGGCAGATCATCCGGCTCTCAGCCAACACCGTTCGGGCCATCCACCGCAACGAGCTCGACGAAGCGGCGGTTCTTCTTGGTGAAGCGTCCACGCTCTTGCAGAACCTGCTGGCCAGTCTCGACGATCGAACGGGCATCCGGTGGGCGGGCTATGTGCAGGACGCCATGAAGGAGTACGCGGAAGCGTGCATCACCACCGCGTTCGTGACTGGCGAGCCGGTGAAGTCGCCCCAGGAGCTGGGCGTCGATGACGCTCCCTTTCTGAATGCTCTGGCTGAATCGGCCAGCGAGCTACGACGCCTGACCCTCGATTCACTCCGGTCCGGCGATTTCGCCCGCGCCGAGCGACTCCTGGCCATCATGGACGAGGTCTACAGCTTCCTAGTGACTGTCGACTACCCTGATGGATTGACCGGAGGGCTACGCCGCTCCACCGACGCACTGCGAGCGGTCCTGGAACGCACAAGAGGCGACCTGACCCTCACCAGCGCCCAGAATCGTCTGCGGGACACCATCCGCGAAGCCATGGCCACGCTGTCCAGTCACGACCCGGTCCCCTGACCTCGTTGCGGCGCTGCACCCCAATGCGTAGCCTCGCCATTTATGGCGCCGTCTCACCAGGACGTGGTGAAATCCGAAGGGCGCGGCGCATGGAAAGCGCCATAAATGGCGAGGCCACCGATTTGGGCCGATGGGTAGTTGGAGCATCACCTGACAGCTGCTTCCAGCCGGTCGGCGAGTGCGTTCAGCAAAAGCACGGTTTCGTTCACATCTGAGAGATAGGCATCCGCGGCATCGACTACCGAACGATGCGTATCCTCCGACACGACGGCCACCGCGACGCCCTCCAGCCCGCTCTGCCTGGCCCTGCGGATCGCCAAAAACGCATCGACGTCCGTGACGTCGTCGCCCAACATGATGGCTCCGTTCAATCCGCGAGCGCTGATGAGGTGCTCGACCGCCGTCCCCTTGTTGATCGCCAGCTTCGGCCGCAGCTCGAATACGAGTTTTCCCTGCGTCACGACCAGGTCGTATCGCGCCGCCTGTGCTTCCACGAGCGGAAGGAGCAGCGAAAACGCCGCCTCCTGATCGGGAGCCAGACGGTAGTGAATCGAGGCCGAGAGGGTCTTGTTCTCGAACACCAGTCCGTCGCGCCTGCCTCGCTCTTCGACTGCCCGTTCGAGATGCGTCATCGCCGCCGCGATCGACGCAACTTGCCGTTCCGCTTCCGGCTGGATCGCGGACTCGCCATCGACGATCTCCTCGAGACCGTGATTGCCGACGTAGCGAAGACCGTGCACGGGCACACGTTCCAGTGCGTCGGATGCCGCCCGGCCGGTTACGATGGCGACGGTATCGACACAGGCAACCAGCCGCCGCAGGGCGATGTCGGCTCCCTTCGCCAGATGTGCCTCGGCCGGAGTGGGTGCAACCTGGCTGAGCGTGCCATCGAAATCGGTGAAGAGCCCCGAGGGCGCTGCCGACAGCGCCTTGAAGCAGGCGTCGATGGCCAGATCGAGATTCGCGGAGGACATATCGGGAACCTTTCGGACTACCGGGCCGGCGATGCGAACTGGAAGATCTCGCTGGTGGCGGTGTCGATGAAGAGATCTTTCACTTCTCCTCGAAACTCGAGCGACACGTGCGCCACCGTGTGGCCCAACGGAGCCTCAGGAGGACCAAATGGCATGGGGATGGTGTTGACCCGCACATCGACCCCTGTCGATGGCTGCAGAACGGTGTCGTCTGGATAGTCGTACGAGAGCAACGCCTGCCGGATCTCATGAAATGACAGCTGAGAGACGTCGAGCGATGCGACTTCATCGGGGTCGAGGTCGATAGGCGTCGATTCCCGCGTGTCGGTGCTGTAGAGCGCCTGCGCTTCTTCCGAGTAGTAGGTCGCCTGCCACCGGAAACCGGGTTCGAAGAGCTCGCAGGTGACACGGAAACCGACCAGACGGGCGTCGTCGTGCCAGGTCAACGCAATCTGGTAGGCCGCCTCCAGGCCCGGTCCCCAGAGCCCGTCGATCGCCGAAAGATCCTGTATCAGCAGGTTGCCGTCATAGCAGGGGATGCGGTCGCCCGCTGGCGACCCTTCCGGAGAAGCCGACGCGTCCGCCACGGTGGGGGTCGGTG
The DNA here is from genome assembly GCA_019637585.1 of Thermomicrobiales bacterium. GTDB lineage: Bacteria > Chloroflexota > Chloroflexia > Thermomicrobiales > UBA6265 > JAHBVL01. Next base: position 365,315 of record JAHBVL010000002.1, read on the forward strand.
TCGGCGCACCCGCATCACCACCAGCCGAACACGCCGACAGCAGCGCGAGCATGAGAAGAAGCGGAACGAGGCCAATGTGAGCCCGCGGCTGACGAGCGATCAATTGACGCACAAACCGACTCCAGACAGCGTGATCCGAACAGAACGCTCCACCTAAGCATAGTCGCCCCGACGCCCGCACGGGCCAATCCTCCGGTATACTCCGGCCTCGACGGCCTGTCAGTTTTTTCTCGCTACGTCACAAGGTGGAAGTGCGTCGATGCGTCTCTACAATACCCAGTCTGGTGCAATCGAACCGGTTCGCATCGATGGGGATCCATTGGGCATGTACGTCTGTGGTGTCACTCCATATGACACGACGCATGCCGGACACGCGTTCAACTTTTTGACGTTCGACATCATCGCCCGTTTCGTCCGCTATCTCGGCGGCGAGATCACCTATGTCCAGAACGTCACCGATATCGACGACGACATCCTTCGCAAGTCGGCAGAGCTCGGCATGACCTGGCTGGAGCTCGGCGACCGCGAAACCGCCAAGTTCCGCAACGACATGCGAAACCTCAACGCACTCGATCCCGATCACTACGTCCGGGCTACCGAGCACACCGTCGAGATGATCGAGCTGATCACCTCCCTGCTGGAGAAAAAGCTGGCCTACGAGTCGCAGGGAAGCGTCTACTTCGACGTGAACGCCGATCCGGATTTCGGCAAACTGAGCAAGATCCCGCGAGGAGAGATGCTCGCCGTCGCCAACGAGCGAGGCAACTATCCCGACGACCCCAAAAAGCGGCATCCGCTCGACTTCGTGCTCTGGCAGGCTGCGGCTCCGGGTGAGCCGACCTGGCCATCACCCTGGTCGGATGGGCGACCGGGCTGGCATATCGAGTGCAGCGCCATGGCCATCCGGTATCTCGGTCCGTCGATCGACATCCATGGCGGCGGTTCGGATCTGATCTTCCCGCATCATGAATGCGAGATCGCCCAGTCCGAGAACGCGACCGGCGTCACCCCGTTCAGCCGTCACTGGGTGCATGTGGGCATGGTCGGATACGAGGGTGAGAAGATGAGCAAATCGCTCGGCAATCTCATTCTCATCAGCGATCTGCTGGAAACGTATAGCTCCGACACCTTCCGCCTCTATGCGTTTTCCCATCACTACCGCGAGCCCTGGGAGTACATCGACGGCGAAATCGACGAATGGGTGACCACCGCGGAAGACATCGCCAACGCCGTGGCCCTGCCTGGGGATGGCATGGGCGATCACCTCGACGCTGTCCCCAGCCGTGAACGGTTCGTCAACGCGCTCTCCGACGATCTCAACACTGGGGAAGCCATCAAGGCGTTGACTGAATTGACCACGGATATCCTCCAGGCGGCGGATGACGACGACATTTCCGATGCGCAGAACACCCTTCGTCAGCTCGGCGAGGTGCTCGGTCTGACGATGGAACGCTGATCCGGCGCATCACCTGCGTTTTCGTTTGCTATACTCAGTCGGCCCTGAACCTGTTCATGGGCTTGATCCTTTCTGCTCCGGTCTCCGTCGCGCCCGCGCAAAGCGCGCTCCGGAAAACGGGGCTACTCCATGGAAAGGGAGTACCTCTATGCGCGAAGCAAGCGCCGCACGTTTCTATGAACTGATGGTTATCACCGCTCCGGACGGCACGCCGGAGGAGCTGATCGCGACTGTCGACCAGATCATTGGCTACATCACCACGGCCGGTGGAACGATCATTCGGTCCAATTCCGATTCCCCCTGGGGACGTCGCCGGCTCGCCTACCCAATCCGGTATCAGAGCACCGATGTCCGGGACGGGTTCTACACACTGATTCATCTGGAGATGGCGCCAGACAAGGTCATCGAGGTCGAGCGAGATCTCAAGCTGAACGACCGGCTGATGCGCTACATGATCCTCCAGCTGGCTGGCGAGCCCGTTTTCCCTGAGCCGGTCGAAGAAGAGCCCGCTGAAGGAGCCGAAGGCGAGAGCAGCGAGGCCGAGGGAGCTGAAGCGTCCGAGGCGACCGCTGAGGCGCGCCGCGATCCCGCTGTGGAGACCGAGGCTGTGGTTGCTGAGGCTCCGGAAGTCACCGAGGTTCCGGAGGTCACCGAGGCCCCCGAAGTTGCGGAAGCGTCCGAATCTGAGGATACAGGTGTGACCGAGGAGGAGCCGGATGTCGCTGAGTAACATCACCATCATCGGAAATCTGGGCCGCGATCCTGAAACGCGCTACACGCCGAACGGTCGGATGAATGTCCGGTTCACCATGGCCACGAATCGCAAGTTCACGGACCAGAGCGGCCAGCAACAGGAACGGACGAACTGGTTCACTGTTACGGCCTGGGGCAAACAGGCTGAACTGATCGACAACCTCACCCAGCAGGGTGCGATTCGCAAGGGCACGCAGATGTATGTCTACGGCCGCTTCGAGACCCGTGAGTACCAGGACCAGAACGGCCAGACCCGGACCTCTCTCGATGTCTCGTTGAACGAGTTCCAGCTCCTGGGCAGCCGCGGCGACGCCGATGGCGGCTTCGGGGGCCGGCGGGACTTCAGCGGTGGCGAGGGTGCCAACTACGAACCCCAGGATATCGACGACATCCCCTTCTAGTCATCCAGATCAGACACGACAGGACGAACAACAATGACCGAACGAGACACGCAAACAACAGAATCAGCCGGCGAAGACCGACCATCCCGATTTGGATCGGGCGGTCCACGGCCCCGCCCCGAAGGAGGCGACTCCCGCCCTCCGCGCCGGTTCGGCGGCGGCGGACGCCCCGGCTCGCGCCGCAAGGTGTGCGCGTTCTGCATGGACAACATCGACGAAGTCGACTACAAGGATATGCAGCGGCTTCGCCGGCACCTCTCGGAGCGCGGCAAGATCGAGCCACGCCGCAAGACGGGCGCCTGCGCCCGGCATCAGCGGTCGCTCACCGTCGCCATCAAGCGCGCCCGGCACGTCGCCCTGCTGCCATTCGTTGGCGGTGCGGGTCGTCCGTAGTCACGGTTTATTCGCTTTTCCGAATCGCGTGGCCCGGCAGGATGACACACTCCTGATCGGGCCATTTCACAGTTACCGGAGCATCGACAGAGCATGGCCAAATCGAGCAAGTCATCGTCGACGTCTGCCAGGAGTTCGAAGCAGCAGCCTCCTCCGCCACAAAGCTGGCAGGATAAGCTCCGGTCGCTTTTCGGCAGGGAGATCGATCCCACCACTGGCAAACCTCGTCGCGTTTCACGAAAAGAACGTGACGACCGCCGAACCCGCAATCTCTTCATAGCGTTCGGCGTCCTGGGCATCGGCGCGATTCTCCTGCTCTCCGGCGCCGCCATGAACGAGTACTTCCTGAAGCCGCGCAAGGTGCTGGCAACAGTCGAGGGAACCGATATCACGCGCCGGGACTACTGGAAGTACCGGCAGCACACCCTCGCCAATCAGGTGCTGCAGTACCGGCAGTACGCCACGATGCTGACCGGACAGCAACAGCAGCAATACCTGGCGATGGCCCAGCAAGCGCAGATCCAGCTCGACGACACCTGGGGGTCCACGTCAGTCGATAACGCGACACTGAGCCGCATGGTGGACGACCTGGTCATCGTCGAGAGTCTCGATACGCTCGGCCTGTCGATTTCCGACCAGCAGGTCGACGATTTCATCGCCGAGCAGTTCTCCGGCCTGAATGCCCCGGTCTTCTCTCCGACACCGACGCAGACCCTTATACCGGAGCGCGCCGAGTGGGCGACGCAGACCGCCATGGCCGAAGCAGGCTCGCCAGAGGCGGTCGAAGCGTCACCTGAGGCGGTCGACGGATCGCCAGTCGCGGTCGATGGATCCCCAACCGCATCCGGCAGCCCAGCTGCAGTGAGCGGCACGCCCGCCGCGGAGAGTGCATCGCCGCAAGCGGCCGACGGAACGCCGGAAGCCACTGATCCAAACGCAGGATCCCCGATTCCCATGGCCTCCCCTGCCGAAGGCACGCCGCAACCAACCGCCACGATCGGTCCTGAAGACGCTCGCGCCACCTCCACTGCCAACTTCGATCTCTATCAGGACGAGATTCTCGATCTCTCCCATATGTCGGTCTCCGACTACCGGCGACTGGTGGCCGAACCGACGCTGGCTCGCCAGATGGTGAACAACTACTTCGTCCAGGAGCTTGGCCAGTCAGCGGAACAGGTCCATGCCCGCCATATCCTGGTCGGAACGCAGGAACTCGCCGACTCCCTCTACGGTCAGCTGCAGGAAGACCCGGATCTCTTCGAAACGCTGGCGGAAGAAGCCTCAGTGGACACCTCCACCGCGCCAAATGGCGGCGATCTGGGCTGGTTCCCACGCGGCATCATGGTCGCCGGTTTCGAAGATGTCGCGTTCTCTCTCGCCCCGGGTGACATCAGTGAGCCCGTTCAGACGCAATTCGGCTGGCACATCATCCAGGTGATCGAGCATGCCGACGATCGCGCGCTGACCGATGCCCAGATTCAGCAGGCCAGCCAGGCCAATTCCGAACGCTGGCTCGAAACGCAGTTCGACGCGCTCGATGTCTCGTCCAGTGTGGAACCGACGCCGACCCAGTCGATCGAGCAATTCGTCGCACCGGCTGATGCGCCTCACCTGCCCACCACAGCGCCTGAACCGACTCCCGCTGCATCGCCAGCGGGAGCCGCGTCGCCGGTGCCTGCGGCGTCCCCAGCAGGTTCATGAACGGGCGAGTGACCGTGGTATCCTCAACGCGAATGGTGAGAGTCTGCCGAACGCAATCCAGGAACGACGCCCGTGAGTGATCGTCGTCGATATCCGAAGAAGGATGACTGGGACGACGATCTCGATCTCGTCGGATTCGACCGTCCTGCTCCACCGAGCAGTTCCTCGCGGGAGCAGTCCTACGACCCTGCGCCCGCCAGAACCAGTCGATCGCGAACCTATCCAGGCGCCGAACGACCGATCGATCCTGAAATCGACGATCTCTACCCGGCCTCCCCTGAAACGCGCCGTCCCCGGACAGAGCGTCGCTATCCGAGCGAGCCTTCACCCTACGATGACCGCGGCTACCGGAGCGCCGATCCGTACGAGACAGATCCCTATCAGGCGATCCCGGAGGACCGCTCCTATCCAGACCGCGGCTATGATGCGCCCCGATCCGGACGCAGCGCCGACGCCGGCAGCCGCTATGGCAGCGATTTCACCGATCAGCCACCGGCACGCAGCAGTCGCAGTCGCTCCAGGCAATCAGCACCGATAGAAGTCGACCCGGAATACGCGTCCGGCTATCCAGATGCCGCCTACGCGGAAGCTGCCTATCACGACGACGCGCGCTATCCCGAGCCGGTGAATCCCGCGAGGCGGCCCAGCCGCACGCGAGAACCGAGACAGCGCCCAGCGGTCTCCGTGCCGATGCCGGCGATCAACGACGGCATCACCATTGCCGCGGTCGCGGCATCACTGTTGAGCATCGTCTTCATGATCGCCTCGATCGCAGCGGGCAGCGGCGGCCTTGCCGATTGGTTTCCGATTCACCTCGATGCCTCCGGCAACCCCGATGTCTGGGGAACCAAAGACACGCTCTGGAGGATTCCACTCGGTTCGCTCATCGCGCTGCTCATGGCCCTGGTCGTCGCGGCTCTTCTCTGGAAGCGGGATCGCTTCGCGGCTCGATTCGCGCTCTTCGGAACGCTGCTGCTTCAGGTGCTCGCCTGGGTAGCGCTGATCGACTTCATCTGGTAGACACCGACATCTCGTTGTTTGCCAGTTCGCTGGCAACAAACCCAGGACGGTTCTCGGATCATGGCTAATGCGATAACTGTCTTCCGCGTCGGCATGCTCTTTGTGGCCGTCTACCTCCTCTATGAAGCCAGCTTGCCCTGGGTCGTCTTCGCCGCGGCAGTCATTGCTATTGCCATCCTCCTCGATGGTCTCGACGGCTGGGTCGCCCGCCGGACGAACACGACATCGCAGCTGGGCGCCGCATTCGACATCGCCGGCGACCGGATTGTCGAGAACGTTCTCTGGGTGGTCTATGCCCACCTCGGTCTGATTCCCGTCTGGGTGCCACTCCTGGTGCTCACCCGAGGATTTCTGGTCGATTCGCTGCGGGCAATCTCCTATTCAGAAGGGAAAACCGCGTTCGGCAGCGACAACATGATGCGCTCACCGATCACCCAATGGCTGACGGCAGGACGGTTCATGCGGTCCCTTTTCGGTCTATCCAAGCTCTATGCGTTCGTTTTCCTGGCTGGACTCGTTGGCTACGAACAACGCGATGTGGCTGGCAGCGTGCTGGGCGATATCTATGACTGGGATCCGTTCCGCTATTTCGGGTGGTTTACCGTGTGGCTGTCGGTTGCGCTGACGGTGATCCGGGGCGTGCCGGTTATCCTCGATTCGCTCTACACCTGGGGCCCAGACTGGATTCGCAAGACGCCAAGTCCGGAAGCATGAGTATCGTCAACACGGAGTGGCGTTGATGACAGACCAGACGCCACAACCGACCGATCAGCCGGAGACAACTCCGCTGACCCGATCCGCGCTTCCCCGGATCGAGTTCGGCAAGAGCAAGAGTGGCGACCGAATCTACTACTCCGCGGTCATCCTGGCCTCGATTGCTTCGTGGGTGGCGGCGCTTCTTCCCCACTTCGTTCTGGTTCGCATTGTGGGATTGATCGGCTGGATCTCCGGAAAACGTCGATCGACCTACCGGACCAACATCAGGTCGAACCTGGCGCATGTCACCGACCAGCCAGCCGAATCGCATCTGGTTTCGGATCTGGTCATGTCTGCGTTCAAGACCAATGCGCTGAACGTCGCCGACCTGCTGGAAATCCCTCACCTCGATCTGGCCGATTTCGAGAAGCGCATCAATATCATCGAAGGCGGTTTTCGGCCGCTCGATGGCGCCCTGGCTGCGGGCAAGGGCGCCATTATCGTCACTGCGCACCTTGGGCCATTCGATTTCGTCGCCAGCTATCTGCGCGTCAGGGGCTACCCGCTGTCAGCGTTGACGGCCCGCACCACGGGTCGATTCGCCTTTCACTTCGTCACCTTTCTACGCAGTTCGCAGAATATGGGTGTCATCGAAACGTCATCAGCGGGTCTCCGCCAGGCGCTTCGACTGTTGCAGCGAGGTGAAATGCTGATCCTGCTCTCTGACCGCGACTTCTTCCTCAGCGGCCGGGAGACCGATTTCTTTGGCGAGAGGACATCGCTGCCGATCGGCGCCGTCCGCCTGGCGCGCGACACCGGCGTTCCGATCATCCCCTTCTTCGCCTACCGGGAAAAGAAACACTACGGTCTCGCGCTCGGCGACGCCATCTCGATTCCTCATACCGACGATCGTGACGCGGACCTCGATGCGGGAGTGAAGCTGGTGGCTCGCGAACTGGAGAGGGCCATCGGTCGTGCACCGGGGCAGTGGGTGCTCTTCCAGCAAGTCTGGCCAGACGACCCATCCGTGTCAGAGAAGGTGTAGCCGCTTCGGCGAAGCGGAGCTATTCCGCGACGACCGGTTCCGCCCAGAGATCGTATTCGGACGCATCGACGATCGTCGCGTCGACCATGGCGCCGATTGGCAGCTCCCCGGGCAGGAAAACCAGTCCGTCGACTTCTGGCGCGTTCTGCCAGGTTCTTCCGACCGATACAGGCTCGATGTTGCCCTCGACATCTTCGGACTCGCCAACGGCTTCGATGAGCACCGTCATCGTCCGGCCGATCCGATCCTGGTTCTTGCGATAGCTGATCGCCTGCTGCGCTTCCATGATCATGCCGCGGCGTTCCTCGGCCAGTTCGGCCGGAACCGGATCACCAAGCCCAAACGCCACCGTGCCAGGCTCCGGCGAATAGGTGAAAACACCGACGTGGTCGAATTCCTCGGTTTCGATGAATCGGAGCAGCTCGCCGAACTCCTCGTCCGTTTCACCCGGAAACCCGGTGATGAGGGTGGTGCGCAGCACGCAATCGTCGAGCGTTTTGCGGGCATGATCGAGCAGCCGTGCAGTCAATTTGCGGTCGCTTGGACGCAGCATCCGGCGCAACACGCTGGGCGCCGCATGCTGGAGCGGCATGTCGATGTAGTTGAGGAGCGTGTCATGCTCCGCCATGGCATCGATCATCTTCAGCACATTGGGATTCGGGTAGATGTAGAGAACCCGCAACCAGGGCAGATTTGGCACCTGGGTGGCCACACTGGTCATCAATTCCGGCAGTCCGTTCTTCACCCCGAGATCGGAGCCATACCGGATCGTGTCCTGCGAGACGAAAACGATCTCCTTGGTGCCTCGCGCCACCAGGTCGATCGTTTCCTGCAGGATGTGCAGCGGTCGCTTGCTGGTCTGGCCGCCCTTGATCGTCGGGATGGTGCAAAACGCGCAGGCGTGGTCGCAGCCGTCGGCGATCTTCACATACGCGGAAGGTCCGGCATGGGTGTGTGTGAAGGTCGTCGTCAGACCATCGCATCCGGCGCTTTCCGGCAGAACAGGCTCACCGAACAGCGATCCGACCGTTTCACCGATCTTGAACCACTCCCGCGTGGTGAGGATGCTGTCGATGCCCGCCGGCAGGTCGTTGCGATAGTCGCCAAGCGCTGGCATACAGCCGGCGGCAATGACAAACTGCCCCGGTTTCTTGATATCGACGAACTCCTGCACCACGCCGACAGACTCATCGCGAGCGGCGCCCAGGAATCCACAGGTGTTGACGATCACGACATCGGCTGCGGCTGGATCGGTGCATTCCGACATGCCCCGCTGCTCGAGCAACGACTGCATGCCCTCGGAATCGGACCGGTTTTTCGCGCATCCAAGGGTGACGATGGAAAATGACCGGCCCGCAGAGGCGCCCGGCCGGCGGAGTTGGGTTTCAGGGAGCGCAAACACAGCTAGCGGTAGTTCACGAACTGAAGGGCCACGGGATAGTCGACTTCCTTGAGCGCCGCAATCACTCCCTGCAGGTCATCCTTGCTCTTGGCCTGCACGCGAACCGCATCGCCCTGAATCTGCGCGTTCACCTTCTTGTGCTCGTCTCGCAGCCTCTTGGAGATCTGCTTGGCCAGATCCTCCGGAATCCCTTCCTTCAGCGTGACCACCTGGCGAATCCGGCCACCACTGACTTCCTGCGGTTCACCATAATCGAGGATTTTCAGCGACAGATTGCGTCGCAGAATCTTCGATTCCAGCATATCCACGATGGCTTGCAGCGATGTTTCGGAAGCCGTAGTAATCGTCAGGGTTTTCGCGTCTTCATCGATCGTCGATTTCGTGTCCTTCAGATCGTAGCGCTGCTGCATCTCCCGACGGGTTTGATCGACAGCGTTCTTCAGCTCCTGCCGGTCGAATGATGAAACGATGTCAAACGAATAGTTCGATGCCATGTCCTGGTCCTCTCACGTTGTCAGCCGGACATGGTACCCCACCCTGTCAAGAGGGGAACACCTGCCGATCGGCCAGGAGCATCAGCGATTCGCCATCGATGGTCACCGAATCCGGCATCGCGTCGGGCGGCGCAGGTTGCCCGTTCGGAGAGCTCGTCGTCAGAACGGGGCGCCAGCCTCCATCGCATGGTGGCAGTGAGAAGAGGACCGGGTCTTCGCCGGCATTGAACAGGAGAAGGACGTCGCCGGCTCCGCTGCCGTTGCCCGACAGGCGAAGCTGCAGGGCTCGCGGCGCCTGCCGCCCCCAGTCCTGAAGGGCGACGTCCGCGCCATCCGGCTCATGCCAGGCCGGCGGGTCGTCATCATGTCCGACCGGTTGCTCTCCCATGCGAAACGTGGCCCGCCGAAGCTGGGGAAGCGCCGCTCGGCAACGGATTGCGTGGGCGACGAACGCCTCGAACTCCCTGTTCTGGCCGGTGGCGGTCCAATCGAACCAGGTGGTTTGGTTGTCCTGCGGATAGGCGTTGTTGTTGCCCAGCTGGGTCCTGGAGAGTTCGTCTCCCCCCAGGATCATCGGTACCCCATGGGCGAAAAGGGTGCACGCCAGCAGATTGCGCCGGGCTCTGGTTCGCCGCTCTCCGATCGCCTGGTCGTCGGTTGGCCCCTCGATCCCGAAATTGCGCGAAAGGTTGTGATTGTGACCGTCGTTGTTGCCTTCGTTGTTCGCCTCGTTGTGCTTCTCGTCGTAGGAAACGAGATCGGCGAGTGCGAAACCGTCGTGACAGGTCACGTAGTTGATGCTGGCCAGCGGTCCGCGGTTTCGGTCGGCGTACAGATCGGCTGAACCGGTCATCCTGAGTGCGAACTCCCCCAACGCTACCGGGTGACCCAGCCAGAACGACCGCATCGCATCCCGGAAGCGATCGTTCCATTCCGACCATCCCACGGGAAAGTGTCCGACCTGATACCCGTCGGGGCCGATATCCCATGGTTCGGCAATCATCTTCTTGCTGGCGAGTACTGGGTCCTGAAAGACCGCCTTGAAGAATGCCGAGTTGGCCGAAAAGCCCCGGTCGTCTCTCCCCAGAGCGGGCGCCAGATCGAACCGGAACCCATCGACGTGATACTCCGTCACCCACATGCGCAACGAATCCATCACCATCCGCAGGACAGCCGGGTGCTCGATGTTGATCGTGTTGCCCGTCCCCGAGAAGTTGATATTCTCGACCGGGTTTGCCCGATCCAGCCGGTAATAGGTGCGATTGTCGATCCCCCGGAAACTCAGGGTCGGGCCCAACCGCCCACCTTCGGCCGTGTGGTTATAGACGGCGTCCAGAATCACCTCGAAACCGTGCCGGTGCAGCTCCCTGATCGTCGATTTGAGCTCGGAGACCTGGTCGTTGCCTCGCTCGGCCCGCGCATAGCGTGGTTCCGGTGCGAAGAACCCGATGGTGTTGTAGCCCCAGTAGTTGGCCAGTCCCACCGGACCGAGAAACTCCTCATCGACAAATGCCTGCACGGGCAGGAGCTCGATCGACGTCACACCCAGTTGCCGGAAGTGATCGATCATCACCGGATGGGCAAACCCGGCGTAGGTGCCACGAGCATCCTCTGGCAGATCGGGATGGAGCCGCGTTGTTCCCTTGACGTGGGTTTCGTAGATGACCGTATCAGCGAGCGGTATACGCGGTGGCCGGTCGCCTTGCCAGTCGAATGCCTGGTCCACCACCACCGACCAGGGCACATCGCCTGCGCTGTCCTCGATGCTCATGACCGACGGATCGGGGTGCTCGTCCCGCCGGTAGCCGAACACGGGCGATTTCCACGTGACCCGCCCTTCGATAGCCGCAGCGTAGGGATCGATCAGGAGTTTGGCCGGGTTAAACAGATGCCCTTCAGCCGGATTCCACGGTCCGTCGATCCGGTACCCATACCGCTGTCCCGCCTCGATGCCCTCGACGAAACCATGCCAGACATTGCCGGTCCGGGCCGTGAGCCGGAACTCTCGCCCCGAAGACCGGCCAGAACCATCGGCAAGGCAGAGCGTCACTGACGTGGCGTGCTCGGAGTAGATGGCGAAATTGACGCCATTGCCTGTCAGGGTGGCGCCGAGCGGATACGGACTTCCCGGGTTGGCCGCTCCTTCTCGTCGACTCGAATCCATCATGATGACGCAGCCTGCCCCGTTCCGCCGCCGGATTACACTTTTTCCGCCGTCGCCGGAAAGCGAAGGCTCATCGAACCGGTGGGACATTGTGCGACATTCCGCGCCGCTGTTCGACTCTCTTCTGGCGAAACGATCGCTCAACCGATCAGGAGCTGGTCAAACTCATGCCGTCGACGCCCCTTCCGGTCAACCAATTCACACCCGATCGAGCCTCGCATCCGATTCAGATTCAGGACGTTCGCCCGTCGATCGATAGCGGCCGCTATCCGGTCAAGCGGGAAGTCGGGGATGAGCTCGTCATCTCGGCCGATGTTTTCCGGGAGGGACACGACCAGATTCGCGTCGCCGTTCAGTATCGCCCCTGGTACGCGACGCATTGGCGGGAATCACCGATGCACCACCAGGGGAACGACCTCTGGACTGGCTCCTTCATCGTCACGGAAAACGCTCGCCACGACTACCGGATCGTCGCGTGGCCCGACCGGTTCGGGACCTGGCGGGATGAAGTGCGGAAAAAAGCGGATGCCGGACTCGATCTCTCCAGCGAGCTCCTGGAGGGGGCGGCGCTGCTCGAATCGATTGCCCAACGTGACGCCAGCGGAACGATCGGCGATGCCCTGCGAAGGGCCGCCTCGCTCGACCAATACGGGCGTGTCGAGCTTCTGCTCGACGAGTCACTGGCCGGCGTCGTCGAAGCGGCCCTCGACCGGCAGGCTATTCAGGTGTCGTCGCCGGCCTTCGAGGTGATCGTCGATCGCGTCAAAGCCCGGTACGCGGCCTGGTATGAGATCTTCCCTCGCTCCGCCGGCTCGACCGAGGGCCAGACCGGCACCTTCGACGACGTGATCGACCGGCTGGAAATGATCGCCGGGATGGGATTCGACGTTCTCTACTTCCCGCCCATCCACCCCATCGGCGAGATCAACCGCAAGGGTCCCAACAACGCCGTCATCTCCCAACCAGGCGATCCTGGCAGTCCCTATGCCATTGGAGCGGCATCAGGGGGTCACGACGCCATCGAGCCATCACTCGGCACCCTGGAGGACTTCCACCGGCTTGTCGAAGCCGCCGGAGAGCATGGACTGGAAATCGCGCTTGACTTCGCCATTCAGGCCGCGCCCGATCACCCCTGGGCTGCGGACAATCCGTCCTGGTTCCATGTCCGGCCGGACGGCACCATCAAGTACGCGGAGAATCCTCCGAAGAAGTACGAGGACATCTACCCGATCAACTTCGGCGGCAACGACTGGAGCGGTCTCTGGCAGGAGCTGCGCCGGGTTTTCCTCTTCTGGATCGATCAGGGTGTGTCGATCTTCCGGGTCGACAACCCGCACACCAAACCATTCGGGTTCTGGGAATGGGTGATCCGGGAAATCCAGGAACTCCACCCGCAGGTGATCTTCCTCTCGGAGGCGTTCACCCGTCCCAAAATCATGTCCACGCTGGCCAAAGCGGGCTTCACGCAGTCCTACAGCTACTTCACCTGGAGAAATGACAAACAGGGGTTGACCGACTACTTCCAGGAGCTGACCAGCCCGCCAGTCAGCGAATACATGCGAACCAACCTCTTTCCGACCACGCCCGACATCCTGCCCGTCTATCTGCAGCAGGGCGGCGCGGCCGCGTTCAAGATCAGGTTGACCCTGGCCGCCACACTCTCCAGCGTCTACGGCATGTACAGCGGCTACGAGCTGTGCGAAGGCGCTGGCATCCCCGGCAAGGAAGAGTTCATCAACTCAGAGAAGTACGAGCTGAAAGTCTGGGACTGGGAGCGTCCGGGCAACATCCGTCCCTTCGTCACGACCCTGAATGTGATCAGGCAAGCGCATCCGGCGTTGCACGAGTACGACAATCTGCGATTCCACTGGAGCGGCAGCGACCAGATCCTCGTCTACTCCAAAGCCGATGCCGCGAGTGGGGATGCCGTTCTTGTCGTGGTCAATCTCGATCCATTCCGGACGATGGACGCGATGATCTACGTGCCGCCCGACGATCTTCTGGTCGACGGTAACCGGCCGTTCACCGCCCACGATCTCCTCTCGGGCGAACGGTACGACTGGCACGGCGGCGATCATTATGTCCGTCTGGACCCCGCGATTCAGCCGGTTCACGTGCTGGTTTTCGAGCAGGAGTAGATGCGCGCGGCCGGCCCATTGACGCCGTCCGCGCGTTGACCATACTTCCCCCACACAGCACTGCTGTTTGCCCGATTGTCGCTGCCCGAGGGGAGATAGGGTCCTGATGCTCGCGAACGATCCGTTCTGGTTCAAGGATGCGGTTTTCTACGAGGTTCCGGTCCGGTCCTTTTTCGATTCGAACGGCGACGGTTACGGCGATTTTCGCGGTCTGACGCAAAAACTCGACTACATCCGGGATCTGGGCGTCGACTGCATCTGGGTCCAGCCGATGTACCCCTCGCCGCTCCTCGACGACGGCTACGACATCGCCGGGTTCACGGAGATCCACCCCGACCTGGGGACGGTCAACGACTTCCGCCTCTTCATGGACGCCGCCCACGCTCGGGGATTGAAGGTCATCGCCGATCTGGTGATGAACCACACCTCCGACCAGCATCCCTGGTTCCAGGAAGCGCGGCGCAACCCGAACTCACCGAAGCGGGACTACTACGTCTGGTCGGACGACCCGGCCAAATACAGCGGCACGCGCATCATCTTTCTGGATACCGAACCCTCCAACTGGACCTTCGACCCGGTGGCCGGTCAATACTTCTGGCATCGCTTCTTCTATCACCAGCCCGACCTCAACTTCGACAATCCCGAGGTCTGGAGGGAGATGTTTGACATCGCCCGCTTCTGGCTCAATCTGGGGCTGGACGGTTTCCGGTGTGACGCGGTGCCCTATCTCTACGAACGGGAAGGAACAAATTGCGAGAACCTGCCCGAAACGCATGGCTTCCTGCGAGCGCTGCGCAAGATGGTCGACAGCGAATATCCCGGCAAGATCATGCTGGCGGAGGCCAATCAGTGGCCCGAGGAAGTGATCGAATACTTCGGCACCGTCGAGCAACCCGAGTTTCACATGGGATTTCACTTCCCCGTGATGCCCCGTCTCTATATGGGTCTGCGGCGAGAGGATCGGTCGTCGATTGTCGATATCCTGCGTCGCACCCCCGACATCCACGAATCGACCCAATGGGCGACATTTCTCCGCAACCATGATGAGCTCACGCTGGAGATGGTCACCCTCGAAGAGCGGCACTACATGTGGGATGAGTACGCGCCAAATCCCCGCATGCGGAGCAACCTGGGAATCCGGCGCCGGCTCGCTCCACTGCTGGACAACGATCGCGGCCGGATCGAGCTCCTCAACGCGTTGATGCTCTCCCTGCCCGGTTCCCCCTGCATCTACTATGGCGACGAAATCGGCATGGGGGACAACATCTGGCTGCGCGACCGCAATGGCGTCCGCACCCCCATGCAGTGGACATCGGACCGGAATGCCGGCTTCTCCACCGCCGGTCAGCTCTGGGCGCCGGTGATCAACGATCCGCACTTCGGTTTCTTCCACGTCAATGTCTACGACCAGCGGCGTCTGTCGGGCTCGCTGCTCAACTGGACGCGCCGCATTCTGGCGGTGCGAAAGGAGCACCCTGCTTTCGGCCGCGGATCGATGGAGTTCGTGCTGCCCGAGCAGAAAGAGGTGTTGGGATACATCCGCCGCTATCATGAGGATGTCGTCCTGGCCGTCGTCAATCTCTCACCACGGTTCCAGCAGGCGTCGCTCGATCTCTCTCCCTTCCTCGGCGCCACCGTCACCGATTTGTTCGACCGCTCTCCTTTCCCCGATGTGACTGAATCGGCGTACTCGTTGACTTTGCAGCCCCATGGCTACTACTGGCTTCAGTTGAGCATGTAATCGATGCGGGACACCGATCTCCGGATTGAAGAGGCAAGCGCCGCGCTCATCGATCGTGTCCGCGTGGAACTGCCGGCAAAGCTCGGTCCGATGATCGAACTACGCCGCTGGTTCGCCGATAAGGATCGGGGTACTCCAACCTTCCGCGTGGCCGACATCGGAGCCGTATCGTTGCCCACCGGCACACTCCTGCCGGTGATCCTGGAGGCGATCTTCGCCACCGGCGAGCCATCCCGCTACTTTCTCCCCCTCCTGACCAGCAAAAAACGTCCCGACGGCGATAGCGGGATAGCGCTTGGCGATGGCACCTGGCTTGGCGATCCAGTCGGGGAGACCCTCGGCGCCTGGCTCCTGGAGATGATCGCAACGTCGGGCGTCGTGACCCTCGGCGCCGGATCGATCGCAGCTTCCTCCGCGGCGCAACTGTCGCTTTCGCAGATCAAAGAGCCTGGCAGGCCGGTGGCCGCCGAGCAGAGCAACTCCTCCATCCGCTTCGACTCGATGATTGCCAAGGTCTACCGGCGCCTCTCCCCTGGCGTCAATCCCGATGTGGAAGTCGGCGCCTTTTTCACACGCGAGTGTGATGCATCGCCCGTTCCGCGCTTCCTTGGGTCGCTCTCCTACCGCACTGACGACGCCGAGTACACCCTGGCCATGCTTCAGGAGAAGATCGACTCACCCGAAGACGGATGGTTTCTCCTCGTCGACGCCTTGCGGACAGGTGACGCCCTCACCGAATCGATCGGTCAAGAACTGGGCGCCCTGACCGCCAGCATGCATCTCGCTCTGAGCAACGAGACGACGACGCCCGAGTTCGCCGCAGAGCGAGCAACTCGGGATTCAGTCGAAATGTGGTGCGCCAGCACCACGAGCGCCGCAGAGACGGTCATCGACGCCATCACGTCGCTTGGCGGCGCCGTCAATGCGTCCGCGGTCGATCTGGCGCGCCGCCTGATCGCCGGTCGGCAGTTTGTGATGGCTTCGATCGACGGCTACCGGATGCTGGAGGGAGAATCGCTGATTCGCGTCCACGGCGACTATCACCTGGGCCAGGTGTTGCGCGATGGCAATGGCGCCTGGTGGGCTGTCGATTTCGAAGGCGAACCACGCCGCCCCATCGCCGAACGGGCGCGCAAGTCATCTCCGCTGAAAGACGTCGCGGGGATGCTCCGCTCATTTTCCTACGCCAGAGCAACGGCTCTGGGCAATGGCTGGTCGAATCCAGACGCGCTGGCCGCATGGGAGACCCGCACGCGCCAATCGTTCATCGAGAGCTACGTCCGGGCAATCCGCGCGGAACGCCCGAGCCTTCTCCCCGCATCAGATGCCACGTTGACCGCGGCTCTCACCGCCTGGGAAGTGGATAAAGCCCTCTACGAAGTCCAATACGAACTCTCCAGCCGCCCCGAATGGTTGTGGGTGCCGTTGCAGTCTATTGTGGAGCGGGTGGAAGGGGGGTGAACGGTAACTGGTAACTGGTAACTGGTAACTGGCAACTAGTTACTGGTGCATGGTGCATAGAACGGTAACGCTCCGCAGGAAACCCCTTCCCCCAGTCGCCCTTTGCCTATCGCCCTTTGCCCTTTGCCTAACTCCCCGCCCTCCCCTGCCGCTCCGCGAAATCAGCTGGATCGATCGCCGGGAAGGGATTGTCCCGTTCGGCGAGGGAGGTGAGCATCTCCTGGGCTTCGACTGAATCGCAGGCATCCTGCTCGATCAGGGCGGCCAGGCGATTGAATCGCTCCAGGTGTTCGACGAAGCGCTCAGAGGCATATTCCTTGGCCTGACCCGTGGTTACCAGGAATGGCCAGTCGCTGCTCTGCAACAACAGAAGCTCTCGCGCGGCCTGATCGATGAATGCATCGAGCCTGCCGGGGTTCGCGGCGCCGGTGGCAGCCAGCCCTTCCATGCGGCTCTCCGCCCCATGAATGAGCGGCCACATCCACTTGGTGTCGACGTTCATCCAGGTGAAGTGCCCACCGCCGGCTCCCCAGCTCGACTCAGGCAGGTTGAGCACCCGGTCGGGCGGATGTTGCTCGACGATGCCGCTCGCCGTCGTCAGCTCGATGCGCTGGTTCGCGGCCAGATTGCGCAGCACTTCCTTCAGCCAGTCGACCCCCTCGAACCACCAGTGGCCGAACAGCTCCGTGTCGTAGGCGGCGCTAATCACTCCAAACTCGCCGCCGGTGCGAGCCGCATAGCCAGCGAGAAGCTCATCGACCAGACCCGCGAAATGCCGGGCGTGATCGCGCACCCGTTCCTGGGCACGCTGTGGCTCGTAGAAGGGCTTGTAGGCGAGATCGAGACCCGCGCCGCCGACACGCCAGTACTGGAGCCCCGACACCCCGTCCTTCTTGTGGAACTCCCGGTACCAGAAGTCGCCCGGATAGCCGAAGGTCGCCGACCAGACCTGCTGACCAGAGTCGTTGTTCCTGGCAAGAACGGCAACCTGTCCTGGTGCGTCGCCAACCCAGTAGGGTTTGAATGTCGTGGCGGGTTCCGCCTGTTCGTGCGGTTCCAGCGCGATCGAGTAGCGTCGCTGCACCTCGCCATATGGCCCAATCGCTTCACCCGCCGCTTTGCCGACCGGATTGCCCCCTTCGACGGTGTGCGTTTCGCTGAAGAAGACCCGGATTCCCTGAGCGGCGAGGAACGACTCGATACCCGGACGCCGCGTCTCGCCTTCGTAGAACGCGGGACGATAGGCGCATTCCGGCAGCCAGATCGCTTTCGGCTTGACGCCGAAGTGTCGCTCGTGCGCAGCAACCCCGGTGGCCAGCTGACCATGGATCGACGAGTCGCGCGACAACAGCGGCAGATATCCGTGCGTCGCTGCAGAGGTCGAGATCTCGACCAGACCGCGCCGCTGCAGTTCAGCCAGAGCGCCAAGAATGTCCCGCTTGAAACGGTCGTTGAACGAAGTCAGTATCCGGGCATAGAGATGATGGTAGTAGCGGGCCAGGTCGCGAAGCGCTGTTTCCCCCGACTCGCTGAATCGCTGCACATCCTCGGCGGCCCACGCCGACCGCTCGGCCGCGTAGTGGACGAAGTGCTCCACGATCAATGGATCGGCGAGCTGCTCGGCCAGGATCGGCGTGACGCTCACCGTCAGCTTGTAGTCGATTCCCTCCTCGGCGAGGTCGTAGAGCGCGTTGAGGAGCGGCAGATAGGTTTCGGCGATGGCTTCATGGATCCACTCCTCGCCGTGGGGCCACATCCCGGCCTGCCGGGCGTACGGAATGTGCGAGTGGAGGACAAAGGTGAACGCGCCGATACTGGTCATGGCAACCCCACTTTGGGCGACACGGCCCGCGATGTCGCTGAAGGCAACTGATCGTAGTCTAATCTGCTGATTGCCGGCCCCATCAAGCGCCAGGCTCGTGGAGCGGATGTGCCGCTCCAGGCACGCTGTAGTCGTATGGGTCGAATCCCTGCGACGGAGGATCCATCGCAGCGCGGCCATAGGTGGCGGTCAGATCGGCGAGTCCGTCGGCCAGTCCGTCGTGGAGCTGGTGTTCCAGATAGCGCCATCCCCAGTTCCCGGATGGGAGCCCCGGAGTGTTCATGCGGGCTTCGTCGCTGAGACGCATCACATCCTGAAGTGGGCAGATCGCCAGATCGGCGACCGATGCCAGCGCCTGCCGCATCAGGTCCCAGGCGATGTCGGAGCCGTCCGTACCCAGATACCCCTGCACGAAACGCCGCTGGTGATCGTTGAGTCCGCTGAACCAGCCGATCGTCGTCTGGTTGTCATGCGTGCCCGGGTAGACTGCGCAGTTCGGTTCGAAATTGTGGGGGAGGTAGCTGTTGCGGGGATCACCATCAAACGCGAATTGGAGCACTTTCATGCCGGGCATATCCAGATTCCGTCGCAGGGCATGAACATCCGGGGTGATCAATCCAAGATCTTCCAGGATGAACCGGGCCTCGTGCGCTTGATCGATTGCCGATAAAAGCGCCTCCCCCGGTCCTCGCTCCCAGCGGCCACCCCGCGCTGTATCATCGCCGGCGGGCACAACCCATCCGGCAGCAAATCCCCGAAAATGATCGATCCGAATGATGTCGACCAGCTCGAACGTCCCTTCGACCCGCTCTCGCCACCACCGGAAGCCATCCTGGGCCATTCTCGGCCAGTCGAAGAGCGGGTTGCCCCACAGCTGGCCATCGACGGAGAAGTAATCGGGCGGCACCCCGGTGACCACCGTCGGCCGGCCCTCGTCATCCAGCCGGAATTCGTCCTGGTTGGCCCAGACATCGACGCTGTCCGCGGCGACGTAGATGGGGATGTCGCCGACGATTCGGATACCGCGGTCATTGGCGTAGCGCTTCAACGCGAGCCACTGATCGCGAAAGACGAACTGGGCGAACTCATGGAACGCGATCTGTTCGGCCAGATCGATGCGCGCGGCGATCATCGCTTCCGGCGAGCGCTTCCGCAGTTCCTGGGGCCATTCCAGCCAGTGCACATTGCCTTGCGACTCTTTCAGCGCCATGAAGAGCGCAAAGTCGCTCAGCCACGGACCTTCCTGCTCGCGAAATCGCTCGAACGCCTGCCAGTCGAATGGTGCGCCCGGCTCGCGCGCCCGCCGAAAGGCGTCCCACAGGAGGGTGGACTTGAAGTGGGCAACGTCGTCGAAACTCACCTCATGGTCGGGAAATGGAACGAGCGGCGTGAGCTGGATATCGGTGAGCAATCCCTGGTCGCGCAACAGATCGAGCGAGATCAGCAGTGGATTACCGGCAAACGCCGACGGCGATGCGTAGGGCGAATTGCCGTAGCCCGTTGGACCAAGCGGCAGCACTTGCCAGAGACGTTGACGGCCCCGCTCCAGCCAATCGACGAATCGATATGCCTGGGCGCCGAGATCGCCGACGCCATGAGGACCGGGAAAGGATGTTGGATGCAGGAGAATGCCGGAGCTTCGGTCAAAACGCACGTTCGCTCTCCCAACGGCTCACGACGTCGCCGTCTACGGTTCTTCCAGCGAGTCTCGCAGGATATCCATGTGTTCCAGCGCAAGACCAGTGCCCACGGCAACACAGGAGAGCGGATCGTCCGCGACATAGCAGGGCACGCCGGTCACCTCGGTGAGGAGATCGGGCAGATGGCGCAACAACGCACCGCCACCGGTGAGGATCATGCCCTTGTCGATGATGTCCGAGGAGAGTTCCGGCGGCGTCTCTTCGAGCACGCCACGCACCGCTCCGATGATTGCTTCCAGCGGCTCGGTGATGGCGTCGGTCACCTCATTGGCGTGAATCTGGATGGTGCGAGGCAAACCAGCGACTTCGTCACGGCCCCGCACTTCCATGACGGCATCGTCTTCCATCGGCATCGCGCTGCCGATGGCGATCTTCACCTCTTCCGCCGACCGCTCGCCGACCCGGAGGTTGTACTTCCGCTTGATGTGGTTGGCGATGGCTTCGTCGAACTTGCTGCCGCCGACCCGCAGTGACCGGGCCACGACGATGCCATTCAGCGAGATGACCGCAACCTCGGTCGTTCCGCCGCCGATGTCGATGATCATGTTGCCGGATGGGTCGGCGACTGGAATTCGGGCGCCGATCGCCGCCGCGAGCGGCTCGCTGATCAGAAACGCCTTGCGGGCGCCGGCATTGAGCGCGGCATCGCGCACCGCGCGACGCTCCACACCAGTCACGCCTGCTGGTACGCAGATCATCACTTCCGGGCGGACCAGCGAAAAGCGGCCACAGCTCTTGTTGATGAAGTAGCGGAGCATCTCCTGGGTGACCACATAGTCGGCGATCACGCCATCGCGCATCGGCCGCACGACCTCGATCGTTTCCCGCGGTTCGCGGCCGAGCATATTGCGGGCTTCGATGCCGACTGCTTTGACCTTGCCGTCCTTGGCCGAAATAGCGACGACCGACGGCTCGTTGATGACGATGCCGCGCCCACGAACGAAGACCAGCACGTTGGCCGTGCCCAGGTCAATTCCGATTTGTTTCGCCACTCGCTGGAGCTCCGACGACAGGGTGCTGGTAGGATTGCGATTGCACGCTCGCGCAGGATCGTTTTGCGTGATGCGAGATCGACCAGCGATTCTACCACGCGGTTTTCAGGTCAATGATGTCAGAACAGCCCAACGAATCACTCCCGGCCCCTGAATCCTCTCCCTCACACGAGGGTCAGGTGCAAACGTCTGAAGAACGCAAACCATCACAGCGCGGCCAGGGCCGGCAAAAACGCGGCGGTCGCGGTCGGTCGGCATACACCTTTCCCGACGATCTCGAACGCTCCTTCTGCCGGAACGCTACCCGCGTTCCCCCCGCGTCATTTCCAGTCGCGGCACGGGGCGGAGCCGCTCGACCGGCGATGGTCGAATTGGCCCGCACGGAGACCAGGGTCCTCTTCTGCGATCTCCTGCACGAGGGTCCGCATATGTGGCCCGACGGCGAAGAGTTCTCTCCTTCCTGAGCCACCGTGCCGGGCTCCAGCGCCAGCGCCAGCGCCAGCGCCAGCGCGCGGCATGAAAAAGCACCGTCATCCTGAGCGAAGCGAAGGATCTCCTGCCGCAGCAGTCTTCGGGGAGACGACGGTCGCGGCAGGAGATGACGGCGAGATCCTTCACTTCGTTCAGGATGACGGTCGTGTTTCTACGGGCACCCATACAGACGTTTTCACTGCAGCAAATCAGGACTTCTGGTTCCTCTTTCCGCTTGACGGTTCGCTCTAAGACTCCCTAGTCTCGATCACCGGTCATTCTGCTGGCCGGTCGTTGCGGCATGGAATCCAAGTGGACCTGCACTACCCCGATCTGACAAGGCATTCACCCTGGATGAACCCGCCAGGGATCGCAGTCGTCGCGACCATCGCCGCCGGAGCCCTCCTGCTCGTCCGGGCGGAAGGATCGACCGGCACTTTGGTGATGCTTGCCGCTGCTTTGGCGGTCGCCGCCGCGCATCTGGTGATGTCAGTTGCGACCGCTGATCGCACCGCCCCACGCTCGACGCAGGTGGCAGCCATCGGCGCACCGGTTTTCGGTCTGGCCGGCCTTGCCTGGATTCTGGCGGGAGCTATCACCGGCAGCGATGCCAGTCCACTTCGGGATGGGGCGTTGCTCGTTCTGGCCGGCTGCTTCATGCTGGCGCTCTCGTTCGTCGCACACGCGCCGCGTGAATGGCTCGTCGCATTCACCGTCGCAGCCGCGGTACCCGGCGCGTGGCTCATGCTCGCGCCCGATGCGCATGACGCCAGCGGGTCGTTTCGAGCGGTCGCGGCGCTCGCCGCCATCGGCGGGCTCTCGATGACGACATTCCCCGCGGTCCAGCTGACGACATCACGGACGGTCTCCGGAAACGAGCAGGGTCTCAAAAGCTCGCTCTTCTGGTTCACAAGCGGTCTTTCCCTGGTTCTGCTGTCGAGCGCTCTGATGACCCGAGACGACCAATGGCAGGCCTGGCACCTGCCGCTGCTGGCGCTCTCCCAGTTGGTTCTCGGGCTGGACCGATCCGACCGGCGCTCCGCTCGGCCATCCGAACGATCCACGGCGTTCCTCGACGCATTTCCGGTCTGGGCCGGGATCATGGGATCGCTCTTCCTGGCGGTTGCCGCAGCAGCCTGGACGATGGCCGCGGAAGAATCGCGCGAGCGGTCAGGCGTGGTGGTGCTCGCGGTGGTCGTGGTCGTCGTCTACACAACAACGCTCTCGATCTCTGGATTGATGCGATCGTCGACCATGAACCAGCTCTCCGGATACGCCGCGACCCTCCTTCGCCAAAGCCGCACCGATCCGCTCACCGGCCTGGCCAACAGGCGAGCGATCGAGGAGCGCTTCTCGGCCGAGCTGCAGCGAGCGGCCAGATTCAATCATCCGCTCTCGATTGGCATGATCGACATCGACGACTTCAAGGCGATCAACGATACGTGGGGGCATCAGTCGGGTGACGACGTCCTCCGGCACGTCGCTCACCGCCTCGAGCTGGAGCTTCGCCAGATCGATGTTGTGGGCCGGTACGGCGGCGAGGAATTCCTGATGCTGCTGCCGGAAACAGCCGTCGAAGGCGCCTGGATCGCGGCCGACAGAGTGGTCCGCTCCATTCGCGAGATGGCGCCGCAGGGTGCGGGAGAACCGCGCTCGGTGACGATCAGCATCGGGCTGGCGTCCTTTCCCGACCATGGCCGGTCGGAAGCCGATTTGATCGCCGCCACCGACGCCGCCCTCTATGCGGCCAAACGAGCCGGGAAGAATCAGGTCGCTGTCGCGGAGCGGTGACCTACCGCGGCGCAGCGGCCTCCAGCAGCGCGAGATTCGCCGCCAGCGTCGATTCGCCGACGATCGACCGCACCACCGTCTCATCGAGCACACCATCGAATGTGGCCAGTTTCGCCTGAATCGCATCTGCGTCGCCGAACGCGCTCGTGTCGAACGCGGCAACGCCCATGCGGTCGAAATGACGACCGTAGGCCGGCACGGCGGTGTACCGGGCTGCTTCTTTTTTCAGCAATGCCCGGCTCTCCGGCAGCGCGGTTCGTACGTAGCTGATGATCTCCGTGCCACCCGCCGCCCGCAATTCCGCCGCTGCCGATTCGACCCAGGCAGCGGTCATCCAGTTCAACAGCACCGCATCTGAACGCCCGGACAGCTCGATCATCTTCGGTCCCAGAGCGCCAACGGCCGTCTTGCAGGCGGTCAATTGCTGGAGTTCCTCCAGCCCGTCGCGAACCAGTTCGAGACTGCCCGTATGCCTGCCGCCCGATCCGACCCCGAGAATGAGCCGGTCGACCGGCACCCCGTCCGCCTCGACCGCCGCCACGATGTCGGCCGGCGATCGGCGGTCGAGCGGTATGACACCGACTCCGAGCCGAATTCGCGACGTGACCCTGGCCACCTTGCCGAGCACCGCAAGTCCTTCGGCGCCGGGCGTGTCGTTGGTCCAGAATGTCGCGTATCCCGCCGCTTCGGCGGCCATGGCCAGTGGCTCGACGAAATCCGGATCGATCGCCGCGGCAATGCCAAATCCGCGCTGTGTCATCACTCCCGTCCTCGATTCTCTTTTGCTGCTTTGAAACCCAATCGCGCCCGCCGGAGCGACAGGTGACCATGCGCTCCGACGATCACATGGTCCAGCACGTCGATATCGAGCAGGTCCCCTGCTCGCTCCAGTTCCGCCGTCAGCGCAACGTCGGCGGCGGAAGGGGTGCACTCGCCCGACGGATGATTGTGCACCACAGCGATCGATGCGGCATTGACCCGCACGGCTTCCCGAAAGACCTCCCCCACCCGCACCTGCGCCTGACTGACGCTGCCCCGATAGATCGTCGAGGTGCGAATCAGGCGGTTTCTGGTGTCGAGCAGAATCACCCGGAGTTCTTCCTGGTCGAGTGCGCCCATTTCCGGACCGACCAAGCGAACGATGTCCTCCGGGGTGGTGATGCGGGGCCGCTCGTCAGGCCCGAGCGCGACGACCCGCTTCGCCAGCTCGAGCGCCGCGGCGAATTTGGCCGCTTTGGCCGGACCAACGCCTTTCACCGCCGCGAGATCGTCGACGCTGGCTCGCATCAATCCGCGCAACCCGCCGAATTCATGCAGGATCCGATCGGCCAGCGTCGTAACCGGTTCGCCAACTGATCCGGTGTTGAGCAGCACGGCGAGCAGCTCGCTCGTCGACAGACTGCCGGGCCCATGGCGAAGCAGTCGTTCGCGCGGTCTGTCGTCCGACGGCATCTCCTTGACGCCAAGTGCCCGGTGGTCGTCCATTCCCGTCCGATCAGCGTGGTTGCGGCATGTCATCCGTGCCGGGAAGTGTATCGTGCAGGGAAAGCGCAGCGGACATCGTATGCCTGAAAAACCATGGCCGAATGCTATACTTTCGTGCTGAATGGATCGAGTCACCCGGCGCCACGATGATGCGCCGCCGATCCACACTCCACCCACCTGTCAGAGGTTTTCACCAGTGGTACTCGATCGTCTCTTTCGCCGCCGGGCAGAGCCCGACGTCCAACTCGAAAAGAGCCTCGAAAAGACGCGGAAAGGCGTCTTCAGCGAGATCACGCGGCTTTTCGAACGGGACGTGCTCGACGATGATCTTTACGAAGAGTTGGAGATGCTCCTCATCCAGGCGGACGTCGGCTGGGACGTCAGCCAGCAGCTCGTGCGCGACCTTCGTGCCCGCGTCAACGAGGAGCGCATCGAGAATCCGTCTCTGGCGAGGGAGGTCCTCCGGACGGAGATGATCGAGCTCCTGGAATCGGCCACCCGCAACCGTCAGGTGAAGGTGTTCCAGCGCGGTGTTCCGTACGTCATCATGGTCGTCGGGGTCAATGGCGTCGGCAAAACGACATCCATCGCCAAACTCGCCGCCTACCATCAGGGATTCGGGCGAAGCGTCATGCTGGCCGCGGGAGACACCTTCCGGGCGGCCGCGATCGACCAACTGAAGATCTGGGGAGAACGCCTGGGTGTCCCCGTGGTGGCGCACGAACCGGGCGCCGATCCCGGCGCGGTCGTTTTCGATGCGGTCCAGGCGGCTTACGGTCGCGGCCGGGATGTCCTGATCGTGGATACCGCCGGCCGCCTGCACACCAAGTTCAACCTCATGGAAGAACTGAGCAAGCTGCGCAAGGTCATGCAGAAGCATGTGGAAGAAGCGCCGCAGGAAGTGCTGCTGGTCATCGACGCCACTACCGGCCAAAACGGTCTGATCCAGGCCAAGACGTTCGCTGAGTCGGTCGACATCACCGATATCATGATCGCCAAGCTGGACGGCACATCCAAAGGCGGTATCGCCTTCTCGGTGGCCAAAGAGCTGAGCATTCCCATCTCCTACATCGGCACTGGCGAGAAAGCCACTGACCTGTCCGAGTTCTATCCGGAAACCTATGTCGACGCTCTCTTCTTCGGCGAAGGCGAGGGACTCTAGAGGCGCCCCATGTTCGAAACGCTATCCGATCGCCTCAACGCCTCGTTGGGCAAGCTCAATCGCAAGGGTCGGCTGACCGAAGCCGACGTCGACGAGGCGATGCGCGAAGTCCGCCGGGCATTGCTCGAAGCGGATGTCAATTTCAAAGTAGCGAAGGATTTCGTCACGGCGGTGCGGGAGCGCGCCGTGGGTCAGGATGTCCTGAAATCGCTGACACCCGGTCAGACCGTCATCGGCATCGTCAACGAAGAATTGATCCAGATGCTCGGCGCGGAGCGCGAGCCCCTCAACCAGCCCGACCGGCCTCCCCAGATCATCATGCTGGTTGGTTTGCAGGGATCGGGTAAAACGACGCACGCCGCCAAACTGGCGTCACACCTGCGGAAGGAAGGGCGCAACCCGGTGCTCGTCGCGGGAGACGTCTACCGCCCCGCCGCGATCAATCAGCTGCAAACCCTGGGCAAGCAGATCAACATCTCAGTCTTCGACGAAGGAACGCAGGCCAACCCTGTCGATATCGCGCGCAATGGCGTCGCCTGGGCCCGGGAGCGCGGACTCAATCCGGTGATCATCGACACCGCTGGCCGTCTGCAAATCGACGAGCGGATGATGCAGGAGCTGGTCGACGTCGAGCGTGCGGTCCAGCCCACTGAGGTGTTGCTGGTCGCAGACGCCATGACCGGGCAGGAAGCCGTCAATGTCGCCGAAACGTTCAGTCAGCGACTCGGCATCACCGGTCTGATCATGACCAAGATGGACGGCGATGCCCGCGGTGGAGCGGCGTTGTCGATTCGAGCCGTTACTGGTGTTCCGATCAAATTCATCGGCACCGGCGAGAAGATGGACGCGCTCGAGCCGTTCTATCCTCAGCGGCTGGCCAGCCGGATCCTGGGGATGGGCGATGTTCTCTCGCTGATCGAGCGCGCCCAGGAACAGACGACCGAAGAGGACGCCATGAAGCTGCAGGACCGCATGGTCCGCGGCAAATTCAACCTGGAAGACTTCCTCGATCAGCTCCAAAAAGTCAAGAAGATGGGGCCGCTCAACCAGCTACTGGAGCTGATCCCGGGTATGGGAGCCCAGCTGCGCCAGGCCAAAGCGCAGATTTCCGACGACGACTACAAGCAGATCGAAGCGATCATCCGCTCCATGACCCCTGCCGAGCGGCGGAATCCGCATATCATTGACGGCAGAAGGCGGCGGCGAATCGCTCGCGGCAGCGGCACCTCGCGGGAAGAGGTCTCGCAGCTGCTCAAGCAGTTCACCGAGATGCAGAAAATGATGTCGCAGTTCGGCAACATGGCCAAAAAGGGCAAAATGCCGAAGAACCTTCCATTCGACCTAGACTAACTCGCGATCGCGTCGCATTCGATACAGGCACAGGAGCCACTCATGACCGCCCCAGTAACCGTCTATTTCACCCAGACCTGCCCCTGGTGCGATCGGGTCAAGGACTACCTGCACAAAAACGGCGTGCCGTTCGAGGAAAAAGACGTCGCTCGCGACTACGACGCCGCCATGGAGATGATCAAGCGCTCCGGGCAGCAGGGCGTACCGGTGATCGCCACAGAAAACGAGGTGATCGTCGGATTCGATCAGGCTCGCCTGGCCAAGATCGTCGACGCATTCGGACGGGCGAAGCGCCCACCGCTGGGTCTGCTCGCCGCCGATGCGCAGCAGTACTTCGAGCGGCATCCGGACATTGCCGCCAAGTATCCCGAAGGAACCAAGGGCATCTTCGTCGGTGACGTGCGGGCCAACAGTGTTGCCGAACGGGCCGGGGTCAAGAATGGCGATGTGATCACCTCAGTGGCGGGCAAGCGGGTCCGCAACATCGGCCAACTCGATCAGATGATCGATACGCTCGATGCCGGGGACAAGGTGTCGTTCCGCTACATTCGCGACAGCGAGGACGCCACCTCCGTTTTCCAGTTCTAGTCGCGGTATCGAGGCAGGTCTCGATTCCCGGACAGGACCAGGGCCATGTTCGACCTCGATGAGCGCGAAATGATCATTCGCCTGCTGGCAGCGCTCATCGCCGGCAGTCTCATCGGCATCGACAGAGAGGTCCGCAACCGCTCAGCCGGTCTCCGGACGCACGCCCTCGCAGCGGAGGGCGCCGCGCTTTTCACCATGGCGGCGATTCTGGCGACAGTCGAAGCGGACAAAGCTGGATTTGGACCGGCAGACCCCACCCGCATCATGTCCACCATCGTGCAGGGTATCGGCTTTCTGGCGGCAGGCGTCATCTTCTCCCATCAGGCAAAAGTACGCGGACTGACAACAGCAGCTGGCCTCTGGGTCACAGCGGCCATTGGCATGCTCTGCGGAGCCGGGTTCTACTTTCTGGCGATTGCCGCGACACTCTCGACCATCCTCGTGCTCGCCGTGGTGAAAGTGCTGGAAAAGCGCTTCGCCGTGGGACCCGAGTCCGACTAGCTAACCCTAATCCTGAAATCTCGACCACAGGTCCGGAGGACCTTCGCACTGTGAGCCCGGCCCGTTTACGGCCGGGCGGGCGAAGGGGCCACAAACGCCGAAACGTCCCACAGCTCTCTATTTCTTCAGCCATTCATCCAGCATCGCGCTCATCGCTTCGTCATCCAGAGCGGGAGCATCGTAGCAACCAGCGAGCCTTCGCTGGCGCATCAGCTCGTAGAGGGTGACGGCGCACGACACCGAGATATTCAGGCTTTGCACCATGCCAACCATGGGAATGTAGATCTCGTCGTCGGCCAACGCGATCGCAGACTCGGTGAGACCCCGCATTTCGTTGCCGAAGACGAGCGCGACCGGCTTGGTCAGATCGACGTCATAGACCGACTTCGCCGTGTCGCTGAACGCCGTAGCCAGGATCGTCATGCCCTGCGATCTGAGATTCGCGTAGCAGGATTCGACTGAATCCCAGCGCGTCGCCGTCACCCATTTGGCGGTGCCCGCCGCCACCCGCCGGGCAAATCGTTCCGGGGGTGGTTCTTCCACCGTGTAGAGCTGGTGAATGCCGGGAATGCCGACCGCATCGCAGCTCCGCAGAACTGCGGAAACGTTGTAGATGTCGTGCACATCCTCGAGCACGACCGTCGCGTCAGGCTGACGATGCCGCAACGCCGACTGGAGCCGCTCCACCCGCCGGTCGGTTCTCGGCCAGGCGCCGCTCGCTTCCGGCGGAGTCTTCGCCAGCTCTTTTCGATCGACCGCCGCCGGCCCGGCCTTCTGTGGTTCGCTGCTCACGCCGTGCCCTTCTCCATCGACGGCCCGGCAGGACCGAATTCCTCGACGAGCACGAACTGGTGCTTGCGGGAAAAGGTGGGAGAGCATCGCGAGCAGGACCACACGCCCCGCTTCCGCCTCAAAATGGACGTACGGCAGGTGGGGCACTCGTATCGATACCGGTATGGACGCCTGCCCTGAGGAAGCAAGGCGCTTCTGACCTCGTCGAGCGTGGAACCGGTCAGCGTGGCCACCTGATGGGCAATGCGGTCGTAGCCATGTTTGGCGTGACGTCGATGATCTCCATCCAGCCGGTGGCGCATGTGCAGCAGTTCTTCGCAAACCACGAGTTCCACAGCTTTCGGCTGGTTTATGTCAATTCTCGGCAGATTGATCAACACGATATGCGTTTTCGTGCCGGGAATGAAGGCATAGGCGCCGCCGATACGCGCGTCGACACGCCGTCCCCACCACGACTCGAATCGTCGCCGTGATGTCGTGATCTGGAAACGTTCGCCACCAAGGTCGAGACGCTCACTCCAGTGCCGGCAGAGTTCCTGCACAGCGATGTCACAGTCGATGAATTGCACAATCTGCTCGATTTCCGGTACGACGGCTCGCGGCATGAGCGCCGGTGCTGGACAATTATGACCCTGGCCGCGCTCCAGCGCAGCAGTCGACCGAACGACGAGGACCATGACCGAACGCCCTGGCCAAAACGCTTCCGACTACCCCGAGGTGCTCATCGTCTCGTCCGATCTCGGCCTGACCAGGTTTCTCTCGGAGGGATTGCTCCCTGAAGGTTTCTGGCCGAGCGCGGTCCGGTCCGGGTTGCAGGCGCTGGAGGTCTTTCGGTTGCGCACCTTCGACGCGGTTCTGATCGACGCGGCACTGAGCGATCTTCCAGTCGACGCGCTGGTCGAACGGCTCAGGGAAACACATGACGAGTCGGGGGAAGAAGTCCGCCACACCTCGACGACGTCCATGGTCATCATCGCCGGTATTCCGCAGGAACTGGAACCTTACGACCTGGAGATCATTGCCCCCGACGCCGTTTTCGTCGCGCCGTTCGATTTGGAGGAGCTGGTCGATCGCCTGAAGCAGGTCTAGTAGTCCGAGACCTCGATATCCTCCAACCGGCCCTCGACCACGTAAACCACCTGCTCGCAGATGTTCGTGGTCCGGTCGCCGATCCGCTCGACGTTGTGCGACGCCCACAGCAGATGCGTGGCGCGACTGATGGTCCGCGGGTCGCTCATCATGAATGTCAGCAACTCGCGATAGACCTGATTGTAGAGATTGTCGATCTCGTCATCGCGCCGGACGATTGCCCGCGCTGCTTCGGCATCGTAGTGAATGAACGCGCTGATCGCGTCGCTGAGCATCTCGCGGGCGATATCGGCCATGCGGGGAATGTCCACCAGCGGTTTCAGCAACGGCTCGTCCGACGTTTCCAGCAGAATCTTGGCGTTGCCGGCAGCGTGATCGGCCATCCGCTCCAGATCGGTCACGATATGCAAACAGGCCGCAATCCAGCGCAGGTCACCGGCCATCGGCGCCTGGGTGGCGATGATGGTCAACGCCTCATCTTCGAGCTTCCACCGGATGGCATTGATCTTGGCATCGGCTTCGATCACCGAGCGGGCCAGCGGCAGATCCTGATTCTTGAAGGCGTCCATCGACCGGGCGATCGCCTTGTCGACCATGGAGCTCATCGTCACGATCCCTTCGCGAAGGGCGGCGAGCTCTCGTTCGTAAGCCAGGCGCATTGTCATCGTCGTCAGTCCCGTTCTAGCTGCCGTGTCTATCCGAATCGGCCGGTGATGTAGTCCTCGGTGCGGGAATCGCGGGGATTGGTGAAGAGCTCCCGGGTCGGGCTTGCTTCGATCAACTGCCCCATGCGATTCTCGCCAAGTGAGAAGAAGACAGTCTGGTCGGAAACGCGTGCCGCTTGCTGCATGTTATGCGTGACGATCACGATCGTCACATCCTGAATCAGCTCACGCATCAGATCCTCGATTCGCAGCGTCGAAATCGGATCGAGCGCGCTACAGGGTTCGTCCATCAGGATGACGTCGGGGTTGTTGGCCAGCGCCCGGGCGATGCAAAGACGCTGTTGCTGACCTCCGGAGAGCGCCAACCCACTCTGTTGCAGCTTGTCGTGCACTTCGTCCCAGAGGGCGGCCCGGCGCAGGCACTGTTCGACGAGGTCGTCCATATTCGCCCGGATGCCGTTCACCTTGGCGCCCCAGGCCACGTTGTCGTAGATGCTCTTGGGGAACGGGTTCGGTTTCTGGAAAACCATGCCGATCCGGCGCCGGACGCCTACCGGGTCGACTCTCGGGTCGTTGATGTTCACCCCGTGATAGTTGATCTCTCCAACCACCCTGGCGGTCGGTACGAGATCGTTCATCCGGTTGATGCAGCGAAGCACGGTGCTCTTCCCGCAGCCTGACGGACCGATCAGCGCCGTGATCTTGTTCTGGGGCACATCGAACGTCACGCCACCCACAGCATGGAACTGGCCGTAGTAGACGCTCAGATCGCGCACTTGAATGACCGCCGGTTCCACGCGGTCCGCATGCTCGGCAGCGCCGCTCACGTGATTCGCCGGCCGGGTGTCGATCGCTACCGGATTGGGGGGATTGGAGAGCGCGGTCATTACCACCTCGTCTTCTTACTGTAGTGCTGCCGGAGAATGATCGCAAACGAGTTCATCAGAACCAGAAGCCCCATCAGAACGATGATTCCCGCCGCGGCAAGATCCAGAAACTCCTTCTGCGGCCGGGCCATCCAGTTGTAGAGCTGGATCGGGATCGTCGTGTAGGAGTCGTCAAAGCTGTCGGGGCGCCTGGTGACGAAACCGGCCGCGCCCGCGACCAGGAGGGGCGCCGTTTCCCCGATCGCCCGGGAAACCGCCAGGATTGCGCCAGTCAGGATGGCCGGGAAAGCGGCGGGCAGGACATGCGAGGCCGTCACCTGCCATCGTGTGGCCCCGACACCATAGGCAGACTCCCGCAACGACCAGGGCACCGCTTTCAACGCTTCCTGCGTCGAAATGATGATCACCGGCAGACTCAGCAGCGCCATCGTCAATGCTCCAGCGAGCACCACCCGGCCCAGACTCAACCACTCGACGAAAATGCCGAGTCCAAGCAGACCGTAGACGACCGATGGCACGCCGGCCAGGTTCGAGATGTTGATCTGCAACATCCGCGTCCACCGGTTCTTCGGCGCATATTCCTCGAGATAGATAGCCGCGGCGACGCCCATGGGAAAGGCGATGAGCACCGTCAGCGAGATGATCCAGAGGGTGCCGTAAATGGCCAGATTGAGTCCAGCCCGCTCGGGCCGGCGGGAAGGCGGATTGGTCAGCAAACCCCAGCTGAGCGCTCCCCAGCCGCGAGAGATGATGTACCAGGCCAGCGCTCCCAGCGCAACGATGGCGAAAGCCGTGGCCAGAATGAAAATCCACCGGCCGATCGCCGCAATCGACTGACGCCGCTTCAGATTGGGCGTCGATGTCAAGCCCTCGACCGGGGCGGGAGGAACACCTGCGGTCATTCGTAGACCTCCCGGAATCGCCGCACGAACCAGTGGCTGAAGATGTTCAGTCCCAGGGTCATCAGGAAAAGGAGCAGACCGACAGCATAGAGGGAGTAATAGACATTGGTGCCCCGCACCACATCACCGGAGACGACTTGCACGATGTACCCGGTCATGGTCTGGGCGGGTTGGAGCGGGTCAGACGCGATCTGCGCTTTCGAACCGGCGGCCAGGGCCACGATCATCGTTTCACCGACCGCCCGTGATGCCGCCAGAATGAACGACGCCACGATACCGGAGAGCGCAGCCGGCACGATGACCCTTGTGGAGACCTCGAACTTGGTGGCGCCCATCGCGTAGGCGCCTTCCCGCATCGCACGAGGCACCGCCCGAATGGCGTCTTCGGAGAGGGACGCAACCAGCGGAATGATCATGATGCCGACCGCAAGTCCCGCTGACAGAACATTGAACACGCTCGCACCCGGGAAAATTCTCTGGATGAGGTTCGGTGTGATGAACGAGAGCGCGAAGTAGCCATAGATGATGGTGGGGATACCCGCCAAAAGCTCCAGGGTCGGTTTCAGAATCGTTCGAGAGCGCTCGGACGCATACTCGCTGAGATAGATCGCGCTCATCAATCCGGCGGGCATCGCCACCAGCATGGCGATGAAGGTGATCATCATCGTCGCTGAAACGAGCGCAAGCACGCCAAAGGACTGGTCGAATTCGAAGAGCGCGGTCCAGCGGGTGCCGGTCAGGAACCGAAAGACCGACTCGGTGCGGAAGAACTGGATCGCTTCGGTGAGCAGGATGATGGCGATGCCCACCGTCGTCAGCACCGAAACGGCCGCGCAGACGAGGAGGATGTATCCCGCGGTTTTTTCGATGAATCGCTGTCGTCTCAACAGGGCGTAGTTCACGCCACCTACGGCGGCGACGTTTTCCCGGCGGTCGAGACTCTCTGTCGTTGCGCTCATGCTCAGTCAGATCCTGGATTGCCACTGCAGTTTTCGCAAACGAACCGGCGCGCAAGCATAGCAAGCGCACCGGTTCGCCGCGAAGTCTCGCTTTAGCCCTCGGCTGGGCCGTCGGGCGACGCTGTTCCCGCGATCGCGGCTTCGAGCCGGATCTGATCCTCCAGATAGACGCTGGCTGGCGAGGAAACATACCCTACATCAGCGGAGAGGAAGCTGGCGTTGGCCAGGTAGAAGCGCATGAACTCCTGCATTTCCGGCCGGGTCAGGCTCTCGGCGTTCACGTAGACGAAGAGCGGGCGAGAGAGCGGCGTGTAGGTGCCGTCACCAACCGTCTCCGGGCTCGGCGCGACGCAGCCGTTGCCGCCATCGATGGCGACCAGCTTCAGCGCGTCCGCATTGTTCTCGTAGTAGGCCAGACCGAAGTAGCCCAGAGCGTTGGCGTCGCCGGCCACACCCTGCACGAGCTGGTTGTCATCTTCACTCGGCGAGTAGTTCGTGGTCGAAACGCCCTCTTCACCATTGATCGCGGCGGTGAAGTAATCGAACGTCCCGGAGTCGGTGCCAGGACCATAGAGAACGATCGGCGCATCCGGGAAGCTCGAATCGATCTGATTCCAGTTCGTGGCCGGATCCTCGGCTCGCCACATCAGGTTGAGCTGCTCGACCGTGAGGCACTCGACGAAGTCATTGCTGGGATTGACCACCACCGCCATGCCGTCGTAGGCCACCTCGAACTCGAAGTAGCTGACCCCGGCTTCGCCGCACGCTGCCAGCTCTTTCTCGCTGATCGCCCGGGAGGCGTTCTGCAGATCGGTTTCGCCGGCGCAGAAGCGCTCGAATCCGCCGCCCGTGCCGGAGATGCTGACTTCAACCTGGACGTCTCCGCCCCCTTCGTCGCCAAGCATGATGGCGAATTCTTCCGCCACCGCTTCGGTCATCGGGCCAACGGTCGAGGAGCCATCGGCCACGATCGTGCCCGAAAGAGCGCCAAGATCGTTGCCTGGCGTGTAGGGCAGAGGCGTTGCCTCCTGGGCCACCACTGTGCCGGATATGCCGATCGCCGCAGCCATCGACAACGCAAACGCCGCTCGCACCACGGTGCGGCGTGTCTGGACTGTGAACCGTTCCAACATGGATCTCGCTGTCCTTTCCCTACGATGCAGGACTCGTCCGCTCGACGTTCGTGCCGGCTTTGGCCTGGCGACCGGAGAGGGTCGACAGAGAAACGCGGCCAACGCCATCAATCTACCCAGAGGGGGTAAGTCCAAGGTAATCGAAAGGTAAACAGCATGTTATGGACGTGCCCAACGCTCGACGCTCCTAGCCGGCAGTGGAGGTGAGACCGCGCAGGAACTCGAATGCGGCCATCAGCTGCTCGTCGACGCCATCAGGATCGTCGATCGCCTCGACGACCTGGTCGGGGGTCAATCCCTCGCCTTCGATGGTGTTGCCGGCCGGCGTCAACCAGTGAGCGAAGGTCAGCCGCAGCGATGCGCCATCGTCGAACTCGTGCACCCGCTGTACCGATCCCTTGCCGAACGTCTGCTCGCCGATGATCGTGGCTCGTTCGTAGTCGCTCAGGGCGCCCGCCACGATTTCCGACGCGCTGGCGGTGCCACGGTTGACCAGCACCACCACCGGGAGTTCGTACTCGGTCACCTCGCCGGTGATGATCGGTTCGGCCTGTTCATCCCCTTCTGTGGTGGGATCGAAGTCCTCATAGAGAGCCGGACCCGTGGATTCCTCGACGAAGCGCCCGAGCGTTGCCTGGGCCGCTTCGACCCAGCCGCCCCCGTTGTTGCGCAAGTCGATGACGATGCCGATCGCGCCATCCTCCTTCGCCTGTCGCAATGCGGTATCGAGTTCCTCTACCGTCCGGTCACCAAAAATCGTGATCTGGATGATCCCAACCGAGTGCTCTTCGTCGAAGGTGTACTTGACGACCGGATAGGCGATGCGCTCCCGGACGATATCGAAACTCAGCGTTTCCTCCGTGGATGGACGAGCGATCACAAGGTGCACCGACTCACCGGCGGGTCCAACGAGTGCGTCAACAGCCCCCGTTCCGTCCATGCCGTCGGTGCGCACGCCATCGATTTCGACGATCAGGTCGCCCGACAGGAGTCCGGCTTTTTCCGCCGGCGAACCCGGAACCGGCGCCACAACCTTCACCTGACCATCCTGCGACGAAACCCAGACCCCGATCCCCTCATACGTCCCGCTCAGCGAGTCAGACGCGGCCTCGGTTTGGCTGGGCGGCAGATAGGTCGAGTGACCGTCGAGTCCTTCAGTCAGCCCCTGAATAGCCCGCTCTTCCAGATCGTGCCAGAACGAGCTGCTCGCGTCGGAGCCATCCGGCATCAGGTAGTACTCGTCCTCGATCAGCTGCATCACCGATTCGAGGCGCGAAAACGGGGGCGGAGCCGCCGAACCTGACGAATCGGTGTCGAGAGAGCTCACTTCGACCGGATTGTTCGTACTGGTGGGCTCGAGCACATGCCGGTCGAAGAGCACACCGGCGCCAAAGGCCACCATGCCGAGCACCAGCACCGTGCAGATTCCGAGAGCGATCAGTTGAATGGTGTGAAGCCGGGAACGCGGGCTTCCTGCGTATTCGTTCATCGTAAAAGGGGATCCTGCGTGTGCGCGAATCAGATCGGCGACGATATCAGCCTCCGATGATACTCTCCGGAGCAATCTACGGCCGGAATCGCTTCTGATCCGATGGATACAACCATGCCCGATCTCGTGCTGGCAATCGACATTGGCAATTCGGCGGTCAAGTTCGGCATCGGTCCCCGAAACTCGGCCTCCTGGCACGACCTGTGGCGACTGCCCACCCAATCCGCAACTGAGTCGGACGAGTGGGCCTCCCTCCTCCTGCCGCACCTGCCACCTGATATACGTGTGAAGCTGGCATCCGTGGTCTGTTCGAGCGTCGTCCCGCTCGTCGCCGAAGCGCTCCTCGACGGATTGCGGCAGCTCGTGCCGGTGGAGCCGGTCGTAGTCACCGCCAGAACGCCGATGGCCATCCGGGTGACAACCGACCTGCCAGAGAGAACCGGATCAGACCGGATCGTCAACGCCAATACGATGTGGATCACCAGAGGCGGTCCGTCGATCGTGATCGACGCCGGCACCGCAACCAAGATCGATGCGGTGACGGCGACAGGGGAGTTTCCCGGCGGGATCATCGCTCCCGGCGTTGGCACGATGATGGACGGACTGGCCCGCCGCGCCGCTCAGCTCTCGGAAGTCCCGGTTGCGATGCCGGAACGCGCCATCGGCAGGAATACCGCAACGGCCATTCAGTCAGGTGTTGTCCTTGGACACACCCGCATGATCGAAGGGCTGATCCAGGACGTCACCGCCGAGCTGGGCCAGGTGGTCGATGTGGTCATGACGGGCGGCTTCAGCGCATTGCTGGCTCCCCATATTCCCAGCGTCCGCGCGGTCGAACCGACCTTTGTGCTCGACGGCCTGCGACACCTCACCGGTTGACGCCACGGAGTCCCGTTCCGGCTTTTGCCGCATATCCAGCCAAATTCGTATACTTCGGCATCACGATCCTTCTGTCCTGGCCTACGCGCATTGAGCCGGAACCCGTCAGGTCATACCAGGGCGGGAGCCGCGCACTATGCTGCTACCTGGCCGAACCGCCGGACAGAGCGATCGAAGCGTCTCCAGTGATCTTCACCGGAGATATCGGCTGATTGTTGGAAGTGGGGTTGCGCCGTGAACCAGTACGCCGCCAGTGACATTCGCAATGTTGGGCTTTTCTCTCATGGTGGCGCGGGAAAGACGTCCCTGGTCGAAGCGATGCTCTACGTCTCCAAAGCGACAACGCGGCAGGGCAAGGTCGAAGACGGCAACACCACCACCGACTTCGATCCGGACGAGATCAAGCGCCGCATGTCGATCAGTCTCGGGCTGGCGCCGGTCGAATGGAATGGCGTCAAGATCAACCTCATCGATACGCCCGGTTATGCCGACTTCCTCGGTGAAGTCGCGTCGGCGATGGCGGTTGTCGACACGGCACTCATCCTCCTCGACGCCTCTGCCGGGGTTGAGGTCGGCTCCGAGAACGCCTGGCAGCTTGCCGGCAAGCAGAACCTGCAGCGCGTTCTCTTCATCAACAAGATGGACCGGGAGAACGCCGACTACGCCCGGTCTCTCGAAAGCGCCACATCGGTGTTCGGCAATGCGCTGGCCCCGGTTCAGATCCCCATCGGCAAGGAAAAGGACTTCCGCGGCGTCGTCGATCTGCTGTCAAACAAAGCCTTCGTCTTCGATGGAGCCGACTTCAGTGAAGCCGCTGTTCCAGCCGAGATGGCGGACGAAATCGCGACCTACCGGCAAACCCTCGTCGAGGCTCTCGCCGAAACCGACGAAACGCTGATGATGCGCTATCTCGACGATGAGGAGATCACGGCCGACGAGCTTCTGGCGGCACTGAAAGCGAGCGTCAGAACGGGCGAAGTCGTGCCGGTGTTCTGCGGATCGGGCACCACCGTCAAGGGCGTTCCACAGCTGCTCCAGGGTTTGGGCGATTTTGCGCTGCCGGCGAGCGAGCGAATGGCGACCGGCACCGAGAACGACGCAGAGATCGCGCTGACCGAAGACCCCTCGGGGCCGCTCGCCGCGAAAGTCTTCAAGACCTTCGCCGATCCGCATGTCGGCCGGCTCTCCTATTTCCGCGTTTTCTCGGGCACGCTCAAATCGAATGCAACCGTCAAGAACAGCAGCCAGGGCAAGTCGGAGCGCCTCGGCCAGGTCTTCTACATTCGCGGCAAGGACCATATCAACACCGACGAGGTTCGCGCCGGTGATATCGCGGCCGTCGGCAAACTCGCCGATACCCATACCGGCGATACCCTCTGCGATGAAGGTCACGCGATCGATCTGGGACCGATCGACTTCCCACCGACAGCCTATTCCGCGGCCGTCAATCCGAAAACCAAAGCCGATCTGGACAAGCTGGGCCAGGCGCTCCACCGCATGGTCGAAGAGGACCCCACGCTGCAGCTCGGCCGCGACTCCGTGACAGGCGAAACGCTCCTCTCCGGTCTCGGCGAGCCACACATCCAGATCGCGCTCGATCGCATGACGCGCCGGTATGGCGTCAATGTCGACGTCGGTTTGCCGCGCGTGCAGTACCGCGAGACGATTTCCAGCAAGACGACATCGGAGTACAAGCACAAGAAGCAGACCGGTGGCGCCGGCCAGTATGGTCATGTTTTCCTCGATCTCGAACCACTGCCCGAGTCTGAGTTCGAGTTCTCCGAACGGGTGGTGGGCGGATCTGTGCCCAGGAACTTCTTCCCTGCGGTGGAAAAGGGCGTACGGGAGGCGCTGGAAGCCGGACCGCTCGCCGGCTACCCCGTGGTCAATGTCCGGGTCACCCTCTTCGACGGCAGCTATCACGACGTCGACTCGAACGAGATGGCCTTCAAACTGGCGTCGAAAGAGGCATTCAAGAAAGGCATCCTGCAGGGACGGCCGACCCTCCTCGAACCAGTGCTCAACATTTCCATCACAGTTCCCGACACGTTCACGGGCGATGTGATGGGCGACTTGAACAGCAAGCGCGCGCACGTCAGCGGCATGAATCCGGGTGAGAATGGATCGACGACGATCGAAGCGACCGTTCCCGCCGCGGAGGTCCAGCGCTACGCCACCGACCTCCGGTCGATCACGCAGGGTCGTGGCTCGTTTGCGACGACCTTCTCCCACTACCAGCCGGTACCACCGAATCTCTCCGAGTCGATCATGGCCGAAGCGCGCGAGCGGGAAGCAGTCGCACACTAGGTGGCCAATCCGGCAGGCACATCAGCGCAAAACGCGCCGCCATTCCATCAGGGAACGGCGGCGCACCCCTACGTCGTCATCTTCGACGGCGGATCGCTGGGCAACCCGGGCAAGGGGTACGGGAGCTACCTGCTGGTCAGTCCGACGGGCAGGCAGGTGCACCGCGAGCTCGATTTCTCCGAGGACAACCCGGTCATGACCAACAATCAGGCCGAGTACCGCACCTTGATCGAGGCATTGCTCAATCTTCGGGAGCTCCTTGCCGATCGTTCGGCGACGGCGGCGGTGCGCATCGAAGGGGACAGTCAGCTGGTCCTCAACCAGCTGAAAGGCACCTGGAAAGTCAAGAATGAAGGGTTGCGGCTTCTGCACACAGAGGCCCGGGCGATCCTGCCGTCGTTCGGCTCAGTCGAGTTTCGGTGGCATCCGCGGGAGCGGTCGGTGAAGATTCTGGGGCATTGAAGTCGGAGTCCGGAGTCCGACGATCGTAGGTCGTGGATAGTTGATGGTAGATAGCTGCTGGTACGTGGCAGCGTGGTCCAAGCCGGACGACCGACTACCTGCTATCTACCAATCACCATCAACCATCCACCACCGCCGGATGCCCCTCCCGTGCTATACTCGCTCTCCCTTCGGGGCGATTAGCTCAGCTGGTTAGAGCGCTACGTTGACATCGTAGAGGTCACTGGTTCGAGTCCAGTATCGCCCACCCAACGCACGAGGCTCAAACCTTCGCCTGATCCAACGTTTGGCGGGGTTTGGGCCTCGTTTGCTGTCAGGCTCTCTCCCCCGGCCTACCCGGCGGCGTACTCGCCGTGGTGGGCGTCGATCCGCCGGGTCATCTGGTCCAGCTCGGCGAGGATGCGGTTCTGTTCGCGTTTGAGCATCGTCAGGGAGATGGCGTCGGCGTAGTGGGCCTGGACGAGTCGACGCGTCAGTCGGGCTTGCACTTGGCGGCGCAAGCGGTCGATCCCGCGCACCTATCCTAGGCCACGCGGTTAGCGGCGGCAACGCCACGGAGGGTGCTCTGGGTGGAGGGTTCGCTAGTGCGAACGAGCGCAGTAGGTCGGCTTCGACCCCATGAGCTGGCCCGCCGACGCTGGCTACGGCCTCGGCCGGATGGCAGTGGCAGAGGTACCCTGACCTGATGACGGTGACGGTGACAAGCGGCGAGGTGACCGCGTTTCGTCTCCACGCTCACCACCTCACCAACCGGTTAGGTGAGCGTGGGCTACTCGATGCGGCCGGGGGTTGCGGCGTGCAGAACAGCCCGCCTGGGTCGGCGCTGCTCGCCTTCCACGCCAGGGTGCAGAACCTCACACAGGAACGGGTTGACGAAGCAGTAAGCGAGGACAAGAGCCTGTTGCAGAGCTGGTCCATGCGCGGCTCACCCTTCTACTTCCCGACCGCAGACGCACCGGTGTTCACCACCGGCGTCCTCCCGCCCACCGAGGAGGCGATGCGGCAGTTCATCCCTGGGGTGGGACCGGCGGTGGACAAGCTCGGCCTCACTCTCACCGAGGCCGTTGAGCTGACCGGCGGCGAGATCGGCGACGTGCTGACCGGCCGCCAACTCGCCATCGACGACCTCGGAGCAGAACTTGCCGAGCGGATCGCTAAGAAGCTGTCGAAGAAGCGACGCGACACCTGGGACGAAGAAGGTCCCCACGCCGCTGGCCAGCCGCTCGGCGAGGCCGTCGTGCACTTCTGCATCCGCATCCTGACGTTGCAGGGGGTGGTCTGCCTCGCGCCGCGGGCGGGGAACAAGGCCCCGTTCGTCTTGGTCGACGAATGGTTGGATGATCCGATCCCGGACATCGAACCGGATCATGCGCGTGCCGAGCTGGTTCGCCGCTACCTGCGCTGCTATGGACCGTCCACACGAGCGGACTTCGCCGCATGGTTGGGGGTTCGCGCGGGCGACGCGGGCCCCTGGTGGAGCCTGGTCGAGGACGAGATGACACCGGTCGAGTTCGGTCGTAAGGCGTGGGTTCTAACCGAGGATCTCGACGCGTTGCGCTCGGCGCCGACACCAACGGAAGTGCGTCTGCTGCCGCCACGCGATCCCTACACGCAGTTGCGCGACCGCGAGACGATCGTAGACAAGAGGTACCACCAGGACGTGTGGAAGACGGTCGGCGACCCAGGCACGGTCCTCGCGGGAGGCAAGATCACCGGCATCTGGCGTCCACACAAGACCGGACGGAAACTGACCATCAGCATCAAGACGTTCGGCGCCTTGCCAGTCCGAGACAAGAAATCGCTGCGGGCCGAGGCTGAACAGGTCGCACCACTGCGTGGA
Source organism: Thermomicrobiales bacterium (assembly GCA_019637585.1). Taxonomy (GTDB): domain Bacteria; phylum Chloroflexota; class Chloroflexia; order Thermomicrobiales; family UBA6265; genus JAHBVL01. The sequence continues at coordinate 407,446 of JAHBVL010000002.1, forward strand.
GCATCTTCCGTGGACGTTGAGTTCGACACCTACTGACCGCTCCCAAAGCCAGCGCACGCACCGCGCTGCGCGCCAGTGCACCCAGCAGCGAGACCTGCCACGCCTCCGACTTGAGGCTCCGCCACCCTCTCGGCACTGCCCGCTCGGAGCTGTCACACGTCTTGCAACGACCGGATCGACCCGCCCTCGGTGGGGCCTGGCGACCTACCTCGCTGGCATGGGATGCCACGACGGATCGGACGCCGAAATGGCGGCACCCCTCACACTCGCCCCTGGCCCCACCGGCTGATTCCCCACAGAGAACAGCTACTCGACCAGCGCCGGCCCGTTCAGATGCGAACTGCGCCACAGCGACAGCTGCGTCATGCATCGTCGGCGAGTGGTGGCCCCACGACTTCCAGCCCATACCTCGGTCCGACTGCATCCCACTTGGCCACTTCGACATCCATCGGTTGCCCGTCGGCGCCAGGCAAGCGGCGCTCGACAGCGGGAATGCCGACCTCATCGTAGAGATCGAAGAGACCACCGGGATTGGCAAAACCGATGAATCGGACAGGGGTCGTGCCCGTGACCCGGAAAGCATGAGGAACACCGGCGGGCAGATAGATGAAGTCGCCGGCGGTGAGCCTGTAAACGTCATCACCCGCCCGATAGGTCATCTGACCCTCGATGATGAAAAACGCCTCGGACTCATGCGTATGGCGATGGAGCGGCGTCGCGATACCCGGCGGTTGGGTCACCAGAGCTACGTCGAGACCCTGCGTTTCCGAGGGCAACGCCAAGCGTTCGAAAAGTGAGCCCATCGCCCAGGTAGCTGGACCAGTTCCACCTGGCCGAAAAACAACGTCGGGCTGGCCGCTCATGTAGCACCTCCTTTGCGTGCATGCGCATGTCTTTGCACGACTGTAGCGCTGCCATCCCACTGGATGCGGGACGCTGCATGGTATCGTTGGCGGGCATCGCCCACGATGCGATCACCGCTGTTACACGACGAAGGCAGATGACAGTAACCCCTCGCAACCGCTCCGGCCTTTTCCTCTTTTCGCTGCTTGCGGCGCTGCTGCTCGTGGCGTCCGCATCGGCGCAGAGCGAGAGCCTCGGTGTTTCGTCCAAGCGCTTTATCGTGATCGACGCCAATACCGGTGAGGTGATCGCCGAGCAGAACGCCGACGAGCGGGTGGCGATTGCGTCGTTGACCAAGGTCTTCACCCTGATCGAAGCGCTGGAGCGGGGCGACCTCGACCAGGTGATCACCACACAATCTGAAGATCTCTACGATTCCAGCTCGACCCTGATGGGTTTCGGAGCGGGAGAGACATTCACGCTGAAAGATCTCCTCTACGGCATGATGCTTCCCTCCGGCAACGACGCCGCGCATGCCATCGCCAGGGCGCTCGGCGCGGATGAGGGGTTGAGCGCGGACCAGGCATACGACAACTTCATCCGGATGATGAACGAGCGAGCCGTCAACATGGGGCTCACCAACACCCAGTTCAAGAATCCACATGGCTGGGGCGTGGAAGGTCACTATTCCACGGCTCGCGACATCGCCACCTTCGTCATGTACGCGCTGCAGTTCCCCGAATTCGAACAGATCACCGGCGCGACGACCTACACCACATCGAACGGCTACTACACGGTGATCAACACCAACCGGCTGCTCTCTGATCGCGACTACGCTGGATTGGTGGGCGGAAAAACCGGCTATGACGAAGATGCCGGGTATTGCCTCGTCGAAGTGGCACGGCGTGGCGACACCACACTGATCTCAGTGACACTCGATGGCGTCGCTCCCGACGTCTGGTACATGGACAATGAAATTCTGCTCGACTACGGCTTCGCCGACCGGGAGCGCCGCGCGACATCCGCCGAGGGACCGATCGCCGAAACACTCTCCTATGTCAACCCTGACCTGACCTGGATCAAAACCTCCAGCGCGTCGGGCGGCAGCCTCAGTGGCGGCGTCGAGGCATCTGAGCTCTCCAGCGCCGCTCCGGAGGAGGATCAATCGACAGGTGGGGGAGAAGTCGATGCGGTTTCGATCGATTCCCCGGTCGCCGTCAGCTCCAGTAACGACGGATTGCTCAACTCCACCCTGCTCGGCGTCATCGCCGCCGGACTCCTCATCGCCGCCGTCGCCGCCCTCAAGGCGTTCCGGCCGAGCGCCGCATCGAGTTCGTAGTTCGTAGTCCGGAGTCCGGAGTCCGGAATCCGACCAACCATTTCCCATCTCCCATTTCCTATTTCCCATTTCCCACATGAATAGGATCAGATACATGTGAGACAGGGGAGGGGATGAAAAAGAGGGGAAGCATCTTTCACACTGATGCGGTGTCGAATCGCGCAGCGGAAAGGAGTTCCCCTCATGAGCAAGCGTAGCAAGAAGCAGAGAGGTGCTGCATTCCGTGGCCATGGCCACGGAATGCAGCTGGCGCGGCGAATGCCGTGGGTGCCGGACATCCCGACGTTGAGCGAAGCGGCGAAGCGACGGTTGCAGGTCGTGGAGTTCTCGCTCAAGCGAGGGGTGGCGATGGCCTGTGAGGCGTTTGGGGTGTCCCGGTCGACGGTGTACCGCTGGCGCAAGCAGTACCAGCCCTACCGGGTGACAAGCCTGGAGCCGCGCTCACGGGCGCCGAAGACGACGCGGCCGGTCCGGTGGACCTGGGAGGATGAGCAACGGATTCTGACCGTGCGCCAGCAGTATCCCCGCTGGGGGAAGCGCAAACTGCTGCCCATGCTGCGGGAGCAGGGATGCACGCTCTCGGAAGCGACCGTCGGACGCATTCTGGCTCGGCTGAAGGCGGCGGGACGGCTGATCGAACCGAAACGCATGCCCGTTCGGCGCCCCCGGCCCCTCCGCCCTCATGCCACGCGCAAGCCGAAGGACTACCAGCCCCAGCGTCCTGGCGACTTGCTGCAGATCGATACGGTCCATCTCACCACCCGGGAAGGAACCCAGCTCCGGCAGTTCAGCGCCATTGATGTCATCTCCCGCGTCGCTGCGGTCACCGTCCGCCGCTCCGCCACCGCGGGCACGGCCCGCGCCTTTCTGGAGGAGTTGCTCGATCGCTACCCCATCCGGATCCGGGCTATCCAGGTCGATGGTGGCAGCGAGTTCATGGCCGAGTTCGAGGACGCCTGTGCCGCCAACGACATTCCGGTCTATGTCCTGCCACCCCGCTCACCCAAACTCAACGGTCGGGTGGAGCGGTTCAATCGGACCAGCCAAGAAGAGTTCTGGCACTGCTACGACGGCGACCTCGACCTGGTCGCCGCCAACGCCGCGCTGCGGGCGTGGGAGGCGACGTACAATCACGTCCGACCACATCAGGCGCTGCAGATGCAAACCCCGCTGGACTATCTCCGCTCCTTCGCCACGCAGCAGCTGTCTCATATGTAGTGATCCCATACACCACATTGACAGACCCATCCGCCCCCTCCTATCCTCTCGCCAACAACTGAAGACGAGGCAAATCGACGCTGACCAGGACGAGTACCGGGCATTCGGCGCCTCAGAAAGACCAGTATTCGATGCGAGCTGGTTCGTCTGAATTCCGGAGAAGACCACCTGCGAGTTGCGTTCTGAACCTTTCCTCTGGAGAGCAGTAGGCGCGCCGGTTGACACCGTTATCCGTCGGAAGAGCGGTCATTCGTGACCGGAACTAGGGTGGAACCACGTGCGCCAGACGTCCCTTTTCGGGTGTCTGGCGATTTTTGTGTCTCGAGAACGAGGTGAATGATGGTTCCCGAAAGTATCGACGCACTGACATCGGATATCGATCTCGGCGAATCGCGCGGCGATCCGCGTGCCTGGGAGCTGGCGCGCATGCGCCATTCCTGCGCGCACCTGATGGCCGAGGCGATCCAGGAGCTGCGGCCGGACGTCAAGTTCGCCATCGGCCCGGCCATCGAGGATGGCTTCTACTACGACCTCGATCTGGGAGCGCCGCTGTCAGCCGACGATCTGGCCGAGATCGAGACCCGGATGTGGGCGCACCAGAAAGCCGATGAGCCATTCGTTCGCCGCAGTGTGAGTCGCGAGGAAGCGCTCGAGATTTTCGGCAACAACCCCTACAAGGTCGAGTTGATCCAGGGATTTGCCGAGGGAGAAGAGATCACCACCTATCAGCAGGGTGATTTTCTCGATCTCTGCCGCGGTCCGCATGTCGAGTCGACGGGTCGCATTGGTCCATTCAAGCTGCAATCAGTAGCGGGCGCCTACTGGCGAGGCGACGAAAAGCGGCCAATGCTGCAACGCGTCTATGGAACCGCGTGGCCGACGCAGGAGGAGCTCGACGCCCACCTGGAGAAACTCGAGGAAGCGCAACGCCGCGATCATCGCAAACTCGGCCGCGAACTCGACATGTACATGGTTTCAGACGAGATCGGCCCGGGCTTGATCCTGTGGCAACCGAAAGGAGCCACAGTCCGCTACCTGGTCGAACAGTTCGAGCAGCAGGAGCAGCTGGCCCGCGGCTACAAACTGGTCTACACGCCGCACATCGCGTCTGAAAAGATTTACAAGCAGTCCGGGCACCTGGAAACCTACCACGAGAACATGTACGCCCCAATGTCCATCGACGAGGTCGACTACTACCTCAAACCGATGAACTGTCCCGGCCACATCATGATCTTCAAGAACGACGTCCGGTCGTATCGCGATCTGCCGATCCGGTACGCCGAGCTGGGCACCGTCTACCGCTACGAGCGATCGGGCACCCTCCACGGCATGCTCCGGGTGCGCGGATTCACGCAGGACGACGCCCACATTTTCTGCACACCCGATCAGGTCGAGGATGAAGTCGAGGGGGTGATCGACCTGGCCCAGCACATGGCCGACGTCTTCGGGTATCAGTTCAAGGCCTATCTCGCCACGCGTCCAGAAAAAGCGATCGGGGACGACGAAGTCTGGCAGCTGGCCATCAACCGGCTGGTCACCGCGCTCGATCGCAAGGGGCTCGCCTACGAGATCGACGAAGGCGGCGGCGCTTTCTATGGCCCGAAGATCGACATCAAATGGGTCGATGCGCTCGGTCGCGAGTGGACCGGTCCCACGATTCAGGCCGACTTCAACCTGCCCGAACGGTTCGACGTTTCCTATATCGGGGAGGATGGCGAGCGACATCGCGCCGTGATGATCCATCGCACCCTGCTCGGCTCGATGGAACGGTTCGTTGGCGGTCTTATCGAGCACTATGCCGGCGCGTTTCCCGTTTGGCTGGCGCCGGTGCAGGCAGTGCTGATCCCCATCACCGACGACCAGGTCGAATATGCGACGCAGATCGGCAACGACCTCAAGCAGCGCGGTTTCCGGGTGGAGATCGATACCGGCCGGGACCGCATGCAGGCCAAGATTCGCAACGCGCAGATGCAGAAGGTGCCCTACATGCTGGTCATCGGCAAACGAGAGGCCGAAGCGGGCACCGTTGCCGTTCGCGCCCGCACCGGAGACGATCTCGGCGCGATGCCGGCCTCGGATTTCGCGGATCTGTTGACTGAGCTGGCTGAGTCGAAATCCCTCGCGCTCACTCGCTCGCAGGACTGAGCATCGGCGTCAGCCATATACTGAAGGGACCCGGAAGCGTGCCTTCCGGGTCCTGTCATCTGCCCGGCAAAGGAGTGAATCATGAGCAGGCAGAAGCGTGTCGCCGTCGTCATTGCGAAGAATTTCGAAGACATCGAGGCGACAGATCCCATCCGCGTTATCGAAGAAGCGGGCGCCGAAGCCATTCTGATCGGCATTGAACGCGGCAAGGTCGAGGGAAAGAAGGGCGCGGTGCTTGAGGCGAGACTCACTTTCGATGAGATCGATGCCACTACGGAAGCGTCCTTCGATGCGCTGGTCATTCCGGGCGGCGGCGCTCCCGAGAACCTGCGTATCCACCAGCCGGCCGTCGACTTCACCACGCGGTTTGTCGCGTCGGGCAAACCGGTCGCATCGATTTGTCATGGCCCGCAGCTGTTGATCTCAGCCAAGGTGCTGAACGGCCGGACCACCACCTGTGTGAACAAGATTCGTGACGACGTCGTCAACGCGGGCGCCAACTATGTCGACAAGCCGCTGGTTGTCGATGGCAATCTGATTTCCTCACGTACACCTGCCGATATGGCCGTCTTCAATCAGGCGATCGTCGACGCGATCAGCTAGAAAGTGACCCCAGGCCCGATGAGCGCTCTCTCCGAATCGACAGCCGTCAGCAACCTCCAACGGTTGCGCGAAGCCAAAGCGTTCATCTTCGATATGGACGGGGTGCTCTACCGGGGACACGCCCCCCTGCCCGGCGTCGCCGAGCTTTTCGCCGCACTCGAACTCCGGGGAATCGCATTTCGGCTGGCGACGAACAATTCCACGCTGACGCCGCACCAGTACGTCGAAAAGCTGGCCGGCATGAACATCCAGATCACGGCCGATCGCATCGTCACCTCCGGCACCGCCACGCGCGGCTATCTGGAGGAAACTCTTCCCTCCGGAAGCAGAGTGTTCGTGATCGGAGAACCGGGGCTCTTCGCCCAGATCTTCCACGGCGACTACCTGGAGAAGGCGGACGAAGGCGAGGGGCCGGTCGCCGCCGTCGTGATGGGACTCGACCGGGAATTCACCTACGCCAAGCTCTATGCGGCTCATGCCGCGATCAGGAATGGCGCTCGCTTCGTGGCGACCAATCTGGACACCACGTTGCCAACGGAGGTCGGTTTGGTTCCCGGTTGCGGCAGCATCATCGCCGCCGTCACGGCCGCCACGGGACAACAACCAGAAGTCGTCGGCAAACCAGAGGGATTGCTCTACGAGCTCGCCGCGGCCCAGATGCGGGTTCCGGTGACCGAGACGGTGGCGATCGGCGACAGGCTGGACACCGATATCGTGGCCGCTGAGCGGTCGGGCGCCCTCTCGGTCATGGTTCTGACGGGTGTGACCGCCCGCGAAGAGATCGTGGATTTTCCGGTCAAACCCGATCTCGTGTTCAACGACCTGAACGCGGTACTCGACGCACTCAGCTCGTAGAACACGTTTGGCCAGCGTCCGGCCCCGCTATGCCGGCCACGTGTGACACCCCAGGACAATCCTCGTTCTTTGTTAGCCTATAGCAATTGGCGATCGAACCTGAGTGAGGGGCGAAACGATGCGATTGACGAGTGATCTTGCCGTGATCGGCGGCGGCGATACCGGATTCAACATCTCAGCTCCGCTCGATAGCCACATGTATCTGATCGACGGAGGAACCGATGCCGCGATTGTCGATGCCGGGATGGGCGGGAAGTACGGTCAAACCGACCGGATTCTGGCCACGATCAAAGCCGACGGCGTTTCCCACGATAGAGTCTCGAAGCTCTTCCTCACGCACTATCACGCCGACCACGCCGGCGGGTCAGCTGACTTCCGCAGTAAGCTCGGTGTGGAAGTGCTGGCCTCACCGCTTTGCGCGAAAACACTGGAGGCCGGGGATGAAGAAACGATCAGTCTGCCATTCGCCAAGAAGACGGGATTCTATCCGGCAGACTATGTCTTCGAGCCCTGCCCGGCCACACCGGCGCTTGTCGAGGGCGCAACCATCACCGTCGGCAATCTCCAGGTGACCGCCTTCGAAACCAATGGCCATAGCGCCGGTCACATCTCGTTGTTGGTCGAAGGTGGGGAAAAGACCGCCCTCATCTCCGGCGATCTCGTTTTCTGGGGCGGCACGATCATCGCCCAGAATATCCACGATTGTTCGATTCAGGAATATGCGGCGAGCACGATCAAGATGAGCGGCGTGCAGTTCGACGCCTACCTGCCCGGTCATTTCCAGATTTCATTGGAGAACGGCAAGCGTCACATCGATCGCGCCGCGGAACAGTTCAACAAACTTATGATTCCGCGCAACGCACTGTAACCGTTCGGGCGCGATACCCGCTTCGCAGCCTCGCCATTTATGGCGCCGCCCCCTCCCGCGTGTCTGGGCGCGGTCCTGGTTCGCATGGAGCCGATCCACCACCAATGGCGCATTCGATAGCGGTCGTCTGCGCCATGAATGGCGAGGCTACGCCAGGGGGGCGCGATGAATGGCGCGAGAGATGGAACGACCTGGAGACGCCTCCTACGACTGCTGGGCGAGCAGCTGGTCGCGACGGGCGAACTCCGCAAGCTCGTGCTCGAGCTCGTCCAGCTCTTCGCCACCCGCCATCATGTTGACCACTTCTTCCCGGGTGATCTCGGCTTTGGTGTAGGTGCGATCACCCATCACCCCGCCCCGATTGAGTAACGTGAAGCGGTCGCCGATCGGATAGGCATGATGCGGGTTGTGCGTGATCAGAATGACGGCGATGCCGCGTGCCCGGGCCTGCGCCACATATTTGAGCACGACGCCGGCTTCTTTCACACCCAGTGCCGCGGTCGGCTCGTCGAGGATCAGCACTTTCGCGCCGTGATAGACCGCACGGGCGATCGCCACTGACTGACGCTCCCCTCCCGACAGCGTACCGACCGCCTGGTTGGTGTCGCGCAAGTTGATCCCCATCTTGCCCAGCTCTTCGCGGGTGATGCGGGCAGCGGTATCGAAATCCATCCGCCGGAATGGTCCCCACCCCTTGACCGGTTCGGACCCGAGAAAGAAATTGCGGGTGATGCTCATGAGGGGAATCATCGCCAGATCCTGGTAGACGGTTGCGATGCCGTGTTCCAGCGCGTCTCTGGGGGACGCGAAATGAACAACCTCGCCATCGACCAGCATCTGCCCTTCGTCGGGACGAAAAACACCGCTGATGATCTTGATCAGGGTCGACTTCCCGGCGCCATTGTCGCCGAGGAGGCAATGGACTTCGCCGTAATGGGCGGCGATCGACACATTGTGCAGGGCGATGACGCTGCCGAAATACTTCGATGCCTGACGGAGCTCGACGGCCGGAGCCGCTGTCATCTGATCGCTCATCGTGCCGCCACCGCCCGCATTCTCACAAACCGGTTGACAAGCACCGCGCTCAACAGCATCGCCCCCAGGACGAAATCGAACCACTGACCATCGACGCCCGCGTAGACGATGCCCTGCTGGACCATGCCGAAGATCAACGCCCCGAGAGCGGCGCCGATGACCGAGCCATATCCGCCGGTCAGCAACGTACCGCCGATCACCGCGGCCACGATGGCGTAGAACTCCTTGAACTCGCCTCGCAGCACGTCAGCGCTTCCCGCGCTGATCACCTGAATCGTGGCCAGGAGCCACGCCGAAACCGCCGTGCCGACGAAAAGGAGGATTTTCACCAGCGACACCGGCACGCCGACATTTCTGGCTGCCTGCAGGTTGCCACCCACACCGGTGATCCAGTTGCCGAACCGGGTCCGCAGCAGGATCCACCCGCAGATACCGGTCAGCACCAGCCACCAGACGATCGTCCCCGAGAAATTCGCGCCGAACAGGCGATAGTCATAGCCGAAGATACTGCTCGCCGTTTCGTAGCCGGGCAGGTTCTTCAGACCACCAACCTGCGTGCGGTTGGTGATTCTCAGCGTCATTCCCGTCGTCGCGCCGCGAATCATGAAGAGCATGGCCAGCGTGACGATGAACGACGGCAACCCCGTTTTCAGCACCAGCACACCGTTGACGATCCCGACGCAGATCGCAAACGCCAGCGCTAGCAGGATGCCCACCCACAAGTTGTAGCCATACTGGGCCGACATCAGCGCAACGATCATGCCGCTGGCGCCGATGGTCGATCCGAGCGAGAGATCGAACTCCCCGCCGATCATCAGTAGTGCAACGAATGCCGCCAGAATGCCGAGTTCCGCGGCCACCTCCAGATAGCTCGCCGTACCTCTGGCATTGAGAAAGCCTCGGTCGCCAGCCACGATGGCGAAGAAAACCCAGACGGCGACCGCGCCAGCCAGAGCTCCGATCTCAGGCTTGAGCACGATGCTTCGCCAGGCAGCTTGCCTGGCTGGCGGTCGAATCGTCGACGACACTGCATTTCCGGCGGACATGAACCCTCCTGACCGGGCCGGTTGGCCGGGGCTCCAGAGAAGCCCCGGCCGAAATCACTCTACCGGTTAGCGAGTGCCGGCGGCGGCCAGCTCGATAACGCGACCAGCGGTCTCCGCTGTGACAAAACCAGGTCCGGTCATCAGCACGTCGTTGGCGATGGTGTTGAGATTCACCGCCAGGAGGGTGTGCAGGACGATCGGCAGGTAGCCCTGCAGGTACTGCTGCTGATCGATGGCGAAGAGCATGTCGCCCGCTTCGATGGCAGTGAGCACATCCGGCGAGAGGTCGAAGGTGGCCAGCTGAATGGTGCCCAGCGCTTCGAGTTCGGTCAGCGCTGCCAGAGCGGGCGCCGCACCGGTTGGTCCAAGCGTCAGAATGCCGTTGATCTCACCATTGCCCTCGACAGCGGCGGTGATCGTCTGCTGAGAAGCCGTTGGGTCGGCGAGATCGACCGGGATCGTCTCCACCGTCGCGCCGGCAGCGGTCATGGCGTCGGTAAAACCCTGGCAGCGCAGATCGAGCGCCACATTCCCGACTTCCTGGTTGACGCAGAGCGCGTTCGTGACGCCGGCTGCGGCCATGCGCTCGCCACCGCCGAAGCCCGCTTCGTATTCGGTCTGCCCGACGTGCACGAGAATGCCCAGATCCTTGGCCACATCACTGCCGGAGTTCATCGAGATGACGGGAATCCCGGCTTCGATGGCAGCGGTGATCGACGATCCCAGGGCATCGGCATCCGGAATCGAAACGACGATGCCGTTGGGCCCGGCGGCGACCGCAGCATCGATCAGCTGGGCCATGGCCACCATATCGAAGGTGCCAGGAGCCTGGTACTGCACATCGACCCGCATATCGGTGCCGGCCTGATTCACGCCAGCCTGGACAACCGACCAGAAGGGGTCAGACGCCTGACCGTGGGAAACCACGATGATGCTGACGTCGCGGCCCTCTTCCTGCGCCATCACGCTGGAGGCGAGTCCGCCGCCGGCCAGCATGGCGCTGGCGAATGCGCTCGACTTCAGCGCGGTGCGTCGATCGATACGAGTATTGGCAATGCGATCCTTCATTGGAATGTTGCTCCTTTTCGGTAAGAGAACAGCAGGCTGGAGACGACTGTGTTTCCAGCGTCAGAGAAACCGAGATTGGTGCGGTTCTCCACCTCCTCTCCTTGTCCTTCTTCGCCTAAACGTTATCAGAACCGATCAGCTTTCGGCTACTGGCAGAAGGCATATCCATCTGGCGACCATCAGAAGTGACCGGAACGCGTTTTTTGGCCCATTCTCTGGCGAAGACTGTGGCCAACCTAGCAACATGCACGATTGGTGTCAACTGATTCTGTCGCCAACGCACGGGGAATCATGCCGCAGAGTACCATTTCCATTGTGAGAGATTGGGCCGCCAACCGCAGGACAACACGAGCATGACCACTACCCTATCGATGCCGGCTCCGGGACCACAGGGACTCGATATCGCAACCCTGGAACGATTGAGCGCGCAGGCCCGGCGGCATGTGCTGGAATCGGTCTTCACCGCCGGGGCGGGACATATCGGTGGCCCGTTGTCAGCTACGGACATCCTGGTCCATCTCTACTTCAACGAACTGAACATCGATCCGGCCAATCCTCGCTGGGAAGATCGCGACCGTTTCATTCTGAGCAAGGGACATTCGTCGATCGGACTCTACAGCGTGATGGCCATGCGGGGATATTTCCCGGTGAGCCAGCTGGCCACCTTCGACGCTGTCGATTCCCTGCTGCAGGGTCACCCCTGCATGAAAACATTGCCAGGTATCGATATGTCAACCGGATCACTGGGGCAGGGACTGTCACCGGGACTCGGTATGGCGCTGGCCGCCCGAAAGCTGGACAAGACGTTTCACACCTGGGTCATGCTTGGAGATGGCGAGATCCAGGAAGGACAAATCTGGGAAGCCTGCTTTGTGGCCGGGCGTTACGACGTCGACAACCTCACCGCCATTCTCGACTACAACGGTCTCCCCCAGTTCGGCTGGCCCGATCCCAATGGATACACCCGCGAGGAGAAGTACGACCGTCCGGCCGAGAAGTTCCGGGCGTTCGGCTGGCACACGGTCGAGTGCGACGGCCACGACCATGCGTCGATTGCCGCGGCGATCGCAGCGGCGAAGTCGACGAAAGGCAGACCGACCTGCATCATCGCCCATACCATCAAGGGGAAAGGTGTGTCGTTCATGGAGGGCGACTTCAACTGGCATGCCAAATCGCCAACCACAGACGAGCTCGCCGCGGCGATCGATGAGTTGACCGGCGATGACGACGTCGAGAAGGCGGCCTGACATGATCGAACTCCTCGACTTGACGCTCGCGAATGCGCCAACCGAAGCGCCGCGCGATGCCTGGGGAAACGCGCTCTGCGATCTGGGCGATCGACATACCAACCTCGTCGTTCTGGACGGCGATCTGGCCAATTCGACCAAAGCAGACACCTTCGCCAAATGCCATCCGGACCGTTTCTATGAAATGGGCATCGCCGAGCAGAACCTGATCGGCGTCGCGGCCGGTATGGCCTCCTGCGGATTCGTTCCCTGGGTCAGCACCTTCGCCGCTTTCCTGGCCAAACGAGCGCTCGACCAGATCCGGGTGGTGGTGGCACAACCCGGTCTGAATGTGAAACTCTGCGGCGGATATACCGGAATCCTCACGGGCAAAACCGGAAAAACGCATCAATCGGTCGAGGACATCGCCGTGTTTCGGGCCATGCCGGGTGTGGTCACCATCGCTCCTGCCGACGGGAATGAGCTCCGTGCCGCCATGACCGCGATGATGGCGGACGAGCGCCCCACCTACCTCCGCCTGACCCGCGATCCGAGTCCAGTGGTCTTTCCCAGCGATTACGCATTCACGATCGGGGAGAGCGTCCTGTTGCGAAACGGCAGCGACATCGGGTTGATCAGCACCGGAGTGCAGACGATCAGGACACTCGAAGCTGCCGACCTGCTGGCCGCGGAGGGAATCCAGGCAGCGGTCCTCCACGTGCCGACTCTGAAACCGCTCGATATCGAGGGAATTCTCGCGATCGCCGAGCGAACCAACGCCATCATAACGGCCGAGGACCACTCCATCATCGGTGGTCTGGGCAGCGCTGTTGCCGAAGTGCTGGCCGAACACCGGCCAACCCGAATGCGTCGGGTCGGCTGGCAGGATACATTCGGCGAATCGGGGCCGAATGACGCGCTGCTGAAGAAATATGGACTCACGGCTGGTCACGTTTGTGATGCGGCCCGGGCGATGCTGAATTGACCGCGAGGAGAGCCACGTGACCGTTGATCGTGTTTCCGTTGCCCTCTTTGGCGCTGGGCGGATTGGCAAACGCCACGGCCGAACCCTGGCGTTCGACATTCCGGCGGCGGAGCTGAGCATCGTCTGCGATGTCGACGAAACCGCGGCTCGCCAGCTGGCAGCCGATCTTCGTTGCGATCGCTGGACGACCGATCCAGCGGACGTCTTCTCCGACCCGTCCATCGACGCCGTCGTCATCGGCACCTCGACGAACGCCCACGCGTCGCTGATCGCGGCGGCGGCCAGCGCCGGCAAGCATGCCTTCTGTGAAAAACCGGTGGCGCTCGATCTCGAGTCGACCGACACGGCGCTCGATGCGGTGACCAAGGCCGGCACGATACTGCAGATCGGGTTTCAGCGCCGTTTCGACAAGGGATTCGCCAAAGCGAAGCAGATGATCGACTCCGGCGCGATCGGCAAGGTGGAGTCGATTCGCGAATCGATGCGAGATCCCGGCCCGCCCCCTCCCGGCTATCTGCCGACCTCCGGCGGTCTCTACCGGGATATGACCATCCACTGCTTCGACTGTCTCCGCTGGCTGGCGGGCGAAGAGGTGGCAGAGGTCTTCGCCATGGGCTCCAATCTGGTCGATCCCATCTTCGGCGAGCTGGGAGATATCGACACCAGCGTCGTCTCGATGCGGTTCGAGAGCGGCGCTCTGGGCGTGATCGACAATAGCCGCCGGTCCGCGTTCGGTTACGACGTCCGGGCCGAGGTGTTCGGTTCCGAAGGGGCGATCATGATCGGCTATTCGCGAGACACCCCCTTGTTGCATCTCTCCCCATCCGGTGTCTCCAGCGACCACGTCTACTGGTTTCTCGAACGGTTCGACGACGCCTTCGTCGCCGAGATGCACGCCTTCATTCGAAGCGTTCAGAGCGGCGCGCCGCCGCTGGTGACCGGGGCGGATGGACGTGCGGCCATGGCCCTTGCCTACGCCGCTGAAGCGTCGCTGAAGTCGCGCACGCCAATCTCGCCAGCCAACTTCTGAGGTGAATTGATCATGGAACATCCCGACAGACTGCTCGTTCACTCGGCTGACGTGGAAGGGAACGGCATCGCGCTCGATATCTCAGTCGAGAGCGCCGGTTGGGAATATTGCGGCCTGACCGTCTGGACGCTCGAACCGCGAGGTTCGCTCGACGCCCAAACCGGCGCGGACGAAGTCTGCATTGTGCTGCTTGGCGGCGACTGCGTTGTCAGCGCCGGGGGACAGGAGTTCCGGCTCGACAGCCGGCCATCGATCTTCGCCGGAAAACCGGCTTCGGTGTACGTGCCCATCGATTCCAGCTATCAGGTCGTCGCTAGCGAAGTGACGCAGGTAGCCGTCTGCAAGTCCCGAGCGACTCGCTCCTTCCCGGTCCGCTACATCGGCCCCGAGGATGTACCGGTCGAGATCCGCGGCGCCGGGAATGCCGCCCGGCAGATCAACCACATCATCAAACCCGATTTCCCGGCCGATACGCTACTGGTCGTCGAGGTCTTCACCCCGAGCGGCAACTGGTCGAGCTATCCACCCCACAAGCATGACGTCAGCCGCATGCCGGCCGAAGCCGATCTGGAGGAGATCTACTACTACCGCATCGAACCAGCCGACGGGTTTGCCTTTCAACGGCTCTACACCGCCGACGGACCGGTCGATCAGCCCTACATCATTCACGACGGCGACGCGCTGATCATGCCCGAGGGGTACCACGCCTATGCCGTGGCCCATGGGTACACTGGCTACTACCTGAACATTCTGGCCGGGAATGAACCGGTCCGAACCATGCAGCCCTTCGACGACCCAACCTATGGGTGGGTGCGAGGCACATGGAGCGACAGCATGAACGAGGGACTCTCCAGCTGGCAGGACATCGACAACAGAATCAATGGCGCCGCCGGCAAGAAACCGGTCCAGTAAACACCCCATCGACGGGAGGACGACTGATGGCAACGCGACGACTAACCATGGCCCAGGCCATCGTGACCTTTCTCCAGAATCAATATGTCGAGCGGGATGGCGTCGAGCAACGCCTCTTTGCCGGGATGCTCGGCATCTTCGGCCACGGCAACGTCTCTGGTATGGGTCAGGCGCTCGAAGAGCTTGGCGACGATCTGCCATTCGTCCGGCCCCAGAACGAGCAGGCGATGGTCCACTCGGCGATCGCCTACGCCCGGATGAAAAACCGGCTCCAGATGTATGCCTGCACCTCCTCGGTTGGGCCTGGTGCCACGAACATGATCACCGGCGCGGCCACTGCGACGGTCAACCGCCTGCCGGTCCTGCTCCTGCCGGGAGACACCTTTGCCAGCCGGCTTCCCCACCCGGTGCTCCAGCAGCTGGAATATGTGCTGGGGCAGGATGTCTCGGTCAACGACTGCTTCCGGCCCGTCTCCAAATACTGGGACCGGATCAACCGTCCGGAACAGCTCCTCTCCGCTCTTCCCGAAGCCGTACGCGTGCTGACCGACCAGGCAGAGACCGGCGCCGTGACCATTGCCATGCCGGAAGACGTGCAAACCGAGGCCTACGACTACCCGGAATCGTTCGTCGAGAAGCAGGTGCGGCGGATCGTCCGCGGCATCGCTTCGGCCAGTGAAATCCAGCGCCTAGCCGATCTCCTTGCCGAATCGAAGCGGCCACTCATCGTCGCCGGCGGGGGCGTGATCTATAGCGAAGCATCGGAAACGCTGAGTCTCTTCGCCGAACGCTTCGGCATCCCGGTGGTGAATAGTCAGGCCGGTTCGGGGGCGATCCCATGGTCACATCAGTGGAACGCTGGTGCGGTTGGATCGAATGGCGCGCTGGCTGCAAATCGCCTGGCGGCATCAGCCGATCTGGTGCTGGCCATCGGCACCCGGTTTTCCGATTTCACGACCGCTTCGCACGCCGCGTTCCAGAATCCGGATGTGACATTCGCCTCGATCAACGTCTGCGCCATGGACGCGCACAAGCTCGGTAGCTTCCCGGTGATCGCCGATGCGCGAGCCGGAATCGAACAGCTCAGCGAGGTCCTCGCGGCGCGCAACTATGCGTCTGCCGCCGCTTACGGCGACGAAGTGGAGCAGCTGAAAGCCGAATGGGATGCCATCACCACCGAAATCCGCACCCCGGTCGCCGGTGAAACGCTGAAACAGGGTCAGGCGATCGGCATCGTCAACGAAGCCTCGGAACCGACAGACGTCGTCGTTTGCGCGGCTGGCGGCATGCCGGGTGATCTCCTCAAACTCTGGCGCCCACTCGATCCCAAGGCGTACCACGTCGAGTATGGCTACTCCTGCATGGGCTACGAGATTGCCGGGGCGTTGGGCGTGAAAATGGCCGATCCGAGCCGGGAAGTCTTCGTCATGGTTGGCGATGGCAGCTACCTGATGATGCATACCGAAATCGTCACATCGTTGCAGGAGGACCGGAAACTCATCGTCGTCGTCGTGGACAACAGCGGGTTCCAGTGCATTCGCGGGTTGCAGGAATCGACCGGCTCTCCGTCGTTCGGCAACGAGCTTCGCTATCGCTCAGACGCGACCGGCAGGCTCGACGGCGACTACATCCCCATCGATTTCGCCGCCAATGCCGAGAGCTACGGCGCCATCGCCTATACCGCAGCCAACGCCGAGGAGCTACGCGCCGCGCTCCAGTCGGCGCGATCGAACAACCGCACATCGGTCATCCATGTCTATGTCGACAAACGGATCACCGTGCCCGGCTTCGAGAGTTGGTGGGACGTTCCCGTGGCGGAAGTCAGCGACCGACCGGGGGTACAAAAAGCGCTCGCCGACTACGAGAAAAACCGGGAGGAACAGCGCTACTTCGGTTGACACCCAAGTCGTCGTCGCGCTAAAATGCCAGCCGCTTGGAGGCGTGGTGTAGTGGCCTAACATGCAGCCCTGTCAAGGCTGAGATCGCGGGTTCGAATCCCGTCGCTTCCGCCAAATCGGCACGAGATTGAGCACACACACTACTCGAATTTGTGAGAATGAGAATATCTCTGGATGTTTCACCGTAGCACGAATGCTGCGGTGATTTTCGTTTCGCGAAACCCGGCAAGTGTCGGCGTGATGCGTTCGTTCGCGAGAGGTGCGCCCAATGGCCATGGAAAACGAGCCCGCTTTGACCGCGAATGATCGCGAGCAGTTGATCAGGCGACTCTTCGAAGTCCAGCTCGGGCGCTGTTTCATATGCGAAGAACCCATCGACCTGGATCTGCATGCCGGAAAACTGGACGTGGACCATGTGCAACCCAAGAGTGGCCCGGATGGCAAGGACGATCCAGCCAATTTCGCCCTGACGCATAGCTCGTGCAATCGAAGCAAGCTGGCGAGTGATCTGAGAGTTGCCAGAGTGCTGGCAAGATTCGAGCGTATTGGACGAGATGCTCGCAGTCAGGGCCGGGAAGCCCCCAATCTTGGGGACGTACTATCGGCGTTTGGAGGAGCACGATATGACTTGCCGATTTCGCTCTCAAGCGACGGTCGGGTCAGGTACAGCTTCAAGCATCTTGCAGGCACCGCGGGTATTAAGATTCAGGAGTCTAATCTCCACCAAGATCAACTTGCGCAAATGGACTACTTCTTCGCTGTCTTGCCACTTGAGTACATCCATCATGACTCAAAAGTGAATCCGCGTGGAATTGGGAAGAGTCTCCGAGGTTTGGTTGAAGAGTTCTACAAGGGAAACCCTCAGCTGCATGTGGCGCTGGGCTGGGTGCCGATGGAGGCCGATGGTGACGGGCGAGTCATGCTGTTTGACGGCCAACACAAGGCCGCTGCCCAGATTCTTTTGGGCCAGCGGACGTTGCCTGTGCGTGTGTTCGTCGATCCCGATATTGATCGTCTGATCGAAACAAACACAAATGCCGGCAGTACCCTTCGGCAAGTCGCGTTTGACAAGTCAATTCTGCGGCACCTCGGAAGCGAGCTGTACGCCGACCGCGTAAGGAAGTACCAACACGCCCACCACTTGTCCTCCGATGACGAGTCCTTCTCCGAAACAGATCTTGTCAAGCACTTCGCCGGAGAGGCCAGAGCAGTCCGTCGATACGTAGTAGATGCTGTGAGAGACCAGATCACACAGCACCCCGAGAACCGTCTTCGGTCATACATCGAGTTCTCGGGCAAGGGCACGGAGAAACCGATTTCGTACAGCACGATCGACAAGACATTCTTCTCACTTCTTGTTGGACAGGACATGTTGAGCACCCCGATCGGCCAGGGAACCGAGACAGGCGAGAATCCACGTGTACTGGAAGTGGAACAGATCGTCAGGCTGATGAACCTGGTTGCAGAGTCAATCTTTGAGGGCCAGTACGATTTTGAGATTGGGACGTACCAACTGGAGGCGAAAGTCCAGAAGGGGGAAGATGTGCCAGAGAGCCACCTTCGCGCCTTCAGGATGGGAAAAGAAGAGGTCATGGCCGCTTGGCTGAAGTACGTTCAGAGAGTGATTGACCAATACTATCTGTTCAACGGTCTCTCCCTCCCATCACGGCGTGTTTTCCAGGTCAATCACCCCGAGCTGCTGTGGGAAAGACTGCGCGTCTTTCTGCACAATCTGGCGGGCCTGTCTCTCTGGACCAATCGCGAGCTTTCATTGCTGGCATTTGGCGGCAAACAGCCGGCGGGCTTCTGGGACACAGTGTTCGAAACTGGCAGGAATCCACAGGGTGCCCAGGTACTGCCTGAACCCCTGAACATCAACGCTCTCCTGGCACCCGCATGACCCATCGATCGACATTCACTGAAGCGCGAAAAACATCCGCTCGTTGTCGTCAAAACTGAACAGTGGCTCCAAGACCATGACAATGGTGGCGGCTTCGTCTTCGGGAATCTGCCAGCAAACGTTGGCGACCACTGTGCCACCGGGATAGAGCTCCGGTGCATTCATGATGCTGTTTGGCAACGATCCACAGCTGACTGTTTGGTCCGTATCGGCATAGGCAAGCCCCCTGGCGCCGACTACTTTGTAGCTCAAATCCCAGAAGATATTCCCCGTTTCGATTCCCTGATAGGTAAACTCCAGTGACGCCATGACCATGGTATTGCCCGGGGCAGCAGGATCATTGAATTGATTCTCGGCAAGCACCGCCGCTTCAGCATCAAAGTCAACAGACACTACGCTGATCAGGTAATCGCCCACTACCCCCGACTCACCTTTGGCGAGTGGGCCGGTCAGCGTCGAGCCGTCGCCGCTCGCCCCACCCGGAGCCGCCCGGGTGGTCATCCCGGCGGCTGGTGTGACGGCTGCTTCTCCAGATGGCGCCACAAGAGCAGCAACGGTTGCCTCGAGACTCGCGACGCGTTCTTCGAGTTCTGCGACCCGTCCTTCCAGGTCATCATCCTGGGCGTGGACATGCGGCGAGCCGAGCAGCGCCATCCCGGCGGCAATCGTCAGAAAAATGGAGAGCCGTCTGAGAACGAAAGGCATGCTCATCACCAAGCCTCCTGCGTACGAATTTGATAGTGGTCATAGTACCTGCAAGGACGTCACGTCGCGTCTCTCCCAAGATTCAATTCATCCGGCAGTTGCGGTGGACGCTTGCGCCCGTGCGGCGCGACGCGGCCTCATTGACGGTCGCGGAAGCCCCACCAACCAGCAAGCATCCCGCTAACGACGAATGCGTTTGCAGACGCCGTTAGTCATGCAACTCACACCGTCGCCCCTACGGCACGATCTGAACGATAAATGCTCCCGGTTCGTTGTCGGAAAAGCACTGGTCTGGCTGGTTGTTGAACTCCGGCTGCATGTTGAACTGCACGAAAATCGCGACCCACGGATAGTCCACGAGCCAATCGGTCATCTCGAACTGGTAGGAGATCGTGTAGCTGTCGCTCTTGACCAGGACGTTCTCCGCATGATGGCCGGAAATTGAGTACCCGAAGCTGAAGATGCAGTTGCTGGTCGGCGGAGGGCCCCCGAACTGGATTCTGGCATTGAGATTTCCGCCTGGCGCGCAGAAAGCGCCGTAGATTGGGCCTCTTGAGGTAGCTTCCACCCATTCCAGAAAGTCGTCCGGAAAGATGAAATCGCAACCCAGCGCTCCCGGATCGTCGCTGAGCTCGTCTTCTGGCGCCGTCTCCTCCTCGGGCACGCAGACGCCATCCTCGCAGATATGCGTGTCCGCGCAGCAGATGTCGTTGGCGCAGAGACGGTGCGCCTCGCATCCGCAGGTGCCGGAGCCACCCGGACCACACGCGACCGTGTCGGGACAGCAAATCGAACCGCAGCTCTGACCACCAAGCGTTTGGCAACATTGGTAGAAGAGCGCATCCGAGTCGGTGCTGCCACAACCTGCTCCATCGATCATCTCGCAGATCGTGGGAATCCCGGTCAGCTCGTGAAACGCCTCACCTGCCAACTCTGTCGCCAGGTCGAATAGGTCGCCGATTCGTTCCTCGATGCGTGATTCGGGTATCCGGGCGAGAAACGGCATCCGCCTCAGGTGAATATCGATGGCCCAACGAATGGTCTCGGCCTTCACCCATGCTTGCCCCGCGTACTGCTTCAGGAGGTTCATAGCCTGGGTGTCGGCCATCGAGAGCGCCTTACCCATCACGCGGCCGAAGACGATCTCGCAAGACACTAGTCCGACACCCGAACACATCTGGTGATAGAAGCGCGTGCAGCCGGCAGTGGACAAAGGCGTCGCGCCTGAGGACGTTTGCGCCGCCAGGGCTTTCACCTCTCCGCCGCCGGCGGTTGACTCAGGGGCTTCGTCCATCGCCGCCCGCAACTCATCGATGGTGATCGATCCCAGTTCCCCGTCGATGACGAAAAGGAGCGTCGCCCGTGCGGTTCCCGGCTCGATCACGGCGGAGACCAATGACCGGACAGGGTCACGGTCGAAGTCGGTGATGTACGACAGTCTGGCTTCCCTGCCCGCCGCGTCGATATAGGGTTCTCCGGTGAACTCACGAAGCGTGGCGCCGCTCGTATCGACGAGAAAGAGCGTCGAGAGGGCAGATCGAGGCGCAAACCCGCGATCGGCCAGCTCCGACCTCAATATCTGCACCTGCTCGGTCAGAGGTCCGTCCGCTGCGCTGCCTCGCTCGATGGCCAGGTCGCGCTGAACCTCGGAGAAGCAGGTCACGGAACAGGTATCCGGCTCGACAATTCCCGCCGCGAGATCGATCTGCAGGACGTGGCACTGGCCATCACCCGGGCATGGTGTCGCACTACCCTCCTGGTCCGAACCTCCCCCGCGGAGCTCGCCTTCCTGCAGCGATGCTGCGGCTTCGCCAGTTCGAAACGTGAATGCGGCGAGCAAACCACCGGCGATTGACCTGAAGAGACTGCGTCGCCCCGTGGTCGCTGCGAATCGCCGGGCGAAGGAATCGAATCCAGACTCGTTCAAGGGACAACTCCGTCGCGCTGGTCACCGGCAGCCGGCTACATGGAGCCCGGCGAACCAGCACGTGACGAGCACGAATCACTACAACGGCGCGGCCCGCACGACCACCCTGCATTCGTACCCACATGGATCGACCGATCCTAAATCACCATACATAAGGTCGTCAAGTCGTTGGTCCCGCTACCTGCGAGGGCGAAACGCCCCCTCCCCTTCCCAGAATCACCTCTTCCGGCAGTTGCGGTATACGCTAGTGCTTGATGCGGCGTGACCGCAGCATCTTTGATTCGGGAGGGGACACCTATGGCCAGCTGGTTCTCGCATTTCTCCGCCCGGATGGCGACGATCGCCGGTCGGTGGGAGACGTTCATCGCCGCCTTTCTCCTCGTCGTACTGTGGGCGGCCTCGGGGCCGTTCTTCGGCTTCTCCGACGCCTGGCAGCTCGTCATCAACACCGGCACCACAATCAGCACCGGCCTGATGGTCTTTCTCATCCAGAACTCCCAGAATCGCGACTCAGCCGCTATCCATCTGAAACTCGACGAGCTGATCCGGGCCACCGAAGCAGCCGACGATGCGATCATTGAGGCGGAAGAGGAAACCGATGCCGAGCTGGCATCGCTGAAGCAGATGTATCTCTCGCTGATCGAAGCGCATCACAAAGAGCGATCGTGACCCGCTCCGGGATCCGGGGAACTCTGGCGCGGCGCGAGCCGTTATTCCGGTATGGTTGGGGTTGATACGCCTCGGCACACCGGCGCTTTCGTGCTGACCCAGCGAGGTACAGAAAGGACACCAATGAAACGCTTGCCCCTCCTCCTGGTGGCGCTGTTGATCTCACCCCTCGTCGCGGGGGTGTCCAGCGCACAGACCGACCAGCAGTCGACGCTCGTCGCCGGCAACTCGACCTTCGCCTTCGATCTCTATGCGCAGCTGCGCGACAGCACCGATGGCAATCTGGTCTTCTCCCCGTACAGCGTCTCACAAGCGCTGGCTATGACCTATGCCGGCGCGCGCGGCGAAACCGCTGAGCAATTGGGGACCGCTCTGGCTTTTGGCGTCGAGCAGGATGCCCTTCCGGAGATTTTCTCAGCACTGAATGCGAGCCTGCTGGAACGCGGCAGTGCTGAGGCCGACGAATCCAACGGCACAGCGGCGCGCGCGCTGCGCATTGCGAATGCGCTCTGGGGCGAAGAGACATTTCCGTTCGACCCAGACTTCACCGCACTCCTCGAAGCCGCCTATGGCGCGGGTATCCAGCCAGCCGACTTCATCAACGATCCCGAAGGCACTCGCGAGGCGATCAATGCCTGGGTCGCCGAACAAACCGAGAACCGCATTCAGGAGATCATCCCCGAGGGTGTCCTGACTCCCCTGACCCGCCTGGTTCTGGCCAACGCCATCTACTTCTATGGGGCGTGGCAATTCACCTTCGCAGAGAGCGCGACGGACGAGCAGGATTTCCATCTCCTGGATGGCAGCGTCATCGGCGTGCCGACGATGCATCAGACCGAAGATTTCCAGTACGGCGCGGCCGACGGATTGCAGATCGTCGAGCTTCCCTATCAGGGGAGCGGTATGACATTCACGATTCTCCTTCCGGACGAAGGGGCATTCGGTGATTTCGAAAGTTCTCTTTCGTTGGAGACACTGAACAACGCGCTGGCGATTCCCACCAGCACCGAAATCGAGCTCTACTTGCCCAAATTCGAGTTCGAGTACTCGGCCGGATTGACAGACGCCCTGAAAGCGCTGGGCATGACGGCGGCCTTCGACGGCGGCAGCGCAGATTTCACCGGCATGGTCGATGGAACACCTCCAGATCCTCTGGTCATCAGCGATGTTCTGCACAAGGCATTCATCGCCATCGACGAAGACGGCACGGAAGCGGCAGCGGTCACGGCAGTCATCGTGGGAGCCGCCGCGGCAGCTCCCGATCCCACCGAGCCACCAGTTGTTCGCATCGACCGGCCGTTTGTTTTCGTCATTCGCGACGTGGAAACAGGTACCATTCTCTTCCTGGGCCGGGTGCTCGACCCCTCCGCCTGAGCGAGCTGAGCCCCTTGCCGAACCAGAGCACGAGCGCTCTCGTGCTCTGGCAACATCATCGAACGCATCTGGCGATTCCCGCACCGCCATTGGCGCCAGGAGGCATCAATGCCGGCTCGAGCCATGTGGAAAGCTGAGATCGTCGCCGGCGACTTCACCGTTCCCATCCGTCTTTATTCCGTTCTCGAGAGCAAAACGGTCCGCTTCCGGCTTCTGCATGCCAAAGACCTGGAGCCGGTTTTTCAGCAGATGGTCGATCCATCGACCGGCCAACCCGTGTCCGCCGAGGAGATTCGGCGCGGAGTGGAGGTCGAACCGGGCGTCTACGTTCTGATCACCGACGAAGAGCAACAGGAGCTGACCCCTCCCGAGTCCCGCACCATCGCTGTCGAGAGGGTGGTGAACCGGAGTGCCATCGACCAGCGCTGGTTCGATCATCCCTACTATCTGGGACCGGATGGCAACACCGACAGCTACTTCGCGTTCGCCGAAGCGCTGGCATCGAGCGATCAGGTCGCAGTCGTCCAGTGGGTCATGCGCAAATCCCGGTACAACGGCGCCATTCATGCCGCCGGCGGCTATCTGATGATCCAGACTTTTCGATCCGCGGAGGAACTGCTCAAGATCGATCCGGTTCGGGTTCCCCAGAACCGGGCTCCCGACGAGCGGGAGCTGCGCCTGGCCGAACAATTGATCACGGCGCTCAAAGATGACTTCGACCCCGCCGCCTATCAGGATGAGTACCGGAAACAGGTGCTGGAACTGATCGAGATGAAGGCATCGGGCAAACTGGTCAAGTTCCCCAAAGCGAAAAAGGAAAAGGAGGAACCCTCGCTGCTGGAAGCCCTGGAAGCGAGTCTGGGTCAACCGAGAAAGGCGGCGGCCGGTGCCTGAGAAGTATCACAAGCGCCGCGACTCCGGCGAACCATTCCCATTCTGGAGTGGCACGATCAGCTTTGGTCTCGTCAGCGTGCCTGTCGATCTCTACTCGTCGGTGCGCACCCATCGCGTGCCGATGCGCATGCTCTCCAGCAAGGGCGTCCCCCTCAAGCGGAAGTACTTCTGTTCGGCGGAGAACATTCAGCTGACGCCGAAAGAGGTCGTACGAGGGTTCGAGCAGGAAGACGGCTCGTTCGTCACGGTCACCGACGAAGAACTGGAGAAACTGGCACCCCGAAAATCACGCGATATCGATCTTCGCCTCTTTGTCGATCGCAATGCAATTCCCGTGGGGCTCTATCAACGCCCCTACGTGCTGGCGCCAGGCGGGGAATCGACCAAGGCATATCATCTCCTGGCGCAAACGATGGAGGAGATGAATCTGGCGGGAATCGCCACATTTGTCATGCGCGGAAAAGAGTATCTGGCGGCAATCACCGCGGAAGAGGGGATTCTCCGCGCCACCACCCTGCACTTCAGCGACGAGATCCGCACCCCTGACGCGATTGGTCTCCCCGACATCCAGAAAGCTCCTGATACCGTCCGAAAGAGCGCGCAAAACGCGCTGTCCTCGCTGGAGAAAGAGGAAATCGACCCCTTCCTCTTCATCGACCGGACCGCCGCCGACCTGATCGAGCTCGCAACGGCTAAACAGGAGGAATCGCGCGACGTCATCGAGGTCAGCACGGAGGTTGACACCGCAGAAGCGGATGATGACGGGGACAATGTCATCGACATCATGTCGCTGCTGCGCAAACGGATGGACGGCAAGGGAGGGTCGAGCAGCGAATCGAAGCAACCGAAGGAACGATCCGCCGAGCCACCGAAAGACCGATCGAAACGCGACGACACGAGCGTTGAAGATGCTGATCTGGAGTCGGCAAGCAAACAGGAGCTCTACGACAAGGCGTCCGAGATGGAGATCGCCGGCCGGAGCAGCATGTCCAAAGACCAGCTTCTCGCCGCGATCCGCAAAACCAGGTGATCAGCCGAGCAGCGATCGGCGCGACGATTCAAACGCCTGCCACGGGTTGCGCTTTCTCGCCTTGATCAGATCGGGCACCTCGCGCAAGCTCACGTTGGGAGGACCGCTGCCCTCCGGCGCCAGCTGATCCCATTCGATGGGCAGCGCCACAGTTGCTCCTGGTCTCGCTCTGGGTGAATAGGGAGCGATCGCCGTCGCCTGGCGATCGTTGCGCAGATAGTCCACAAAGACCTTGTCCACCCGTTTCGCTTTGGACATCGACGCGGTGTACCGGTCCGGCTGGGAGGCGGCTAGCTCCTCTGCCAGCGCACGAGCAAACTTCTTGACCGCCGGCCAGGTGGGACCGGGTTCGACCGGAACGACGACGTGCACCCCTTTGCCGCCGGTCAGCTTGGCGAATGGGACGAGTCCCAGCGCCTCCACCCTTCCCTTCACCTCTTCTGCCGCCTCGACAACTCTGCGCCAGGGCAGCCCCTCGGCAGGATCGAGATCGAAGGTGATCTGATCGGGTTGATCGAGATGACCCGCTTTCGAACCCCAGGTGTGAATCTCGATCACACCAATCTGGGTGAGACCGATGAGCGACTGCACGGAGTCGACCATCGCGTAGGGGTCGCCTTCCTCTTCGACATCGACCCGCGGCACGATGTCGGGAACTCCGGCTCCAGCGTGCTTCTGATAGAAGCATTCTCCGTCGATACCTTCCGGGCACCGGAGCAACGACAGCGGCCGGTGCTCCATGTAGGGGAGGGCGTCCGGGGCGATGGTTTTCCAGTAGCCGGCCAGATCCTGCTTGCTCACCTGAACGTCGGGCCAGAGGATTTTGTCTGGATTCGTCAGCCTGACTCGTTTGGATGCCGCCTTGCTCGATTTCGGTTTCGCGGTCATCTGCTGCTCCTTCACCACCGTCTCCGCTGGTTTGTCGTCGCGCAACCCCCGGAAACTCGGATGCCGCAACACGCCAGAATCGGTCCAGCCAGTGAATTCGACTTCAGCCACAAGTTCCGGTTTGACCCAGGTCGCGTCCCGAATGCCGATGCCGGGGACCTCCCCCTCCACCGGCGGCGAGTCGATCTCGATGGCGTCGAGCATCTTCCGCACCGACAGGAGGGTCTCCTGGTCGTATCCAGTGCCCACCCTTCCGGCGTAGCGCAGCGGTTGCCCGATTTCGTCGCGGGTACCGACAAGCAGCGCACCGAATCCCTGTCTGCGCCCCTCCGGTTTTGTACAGCCGATGACG
This sequence comes from Thermomicrobiales bacterium, assembly GCA_019637585.1. GTDB lineage: Bacteria > Chloroflexota > Chloroflexia > Thermomicrobiales > UBA6265 > JAHBVL01. The sequence continues at coordinate 434,256 of JAHBVL010000002.1, forward strand.
ACGAACTCCTGCCGCTGCACGCACTTCGCTTTCAGCCAGCTCGACGCCCTGCCCGGTTCGTAGGAGTCGCCGGCGCGTTTGCAAATGATCCCCTCCAACCCCATCTTGCAGGCTTCATCGAGAAACGCCTGGCCATTCCCGGCGACATGGTCGCCGAAGCGGATCGTCCCTTTCTGGCTGTCGCCCACGATCGAGCGAGCGACTCGCTTGCGGTCGACGAGGGAAGCGCCCCGCAGATCCCACCCGTCGAAGAAGAGCGCGTCGAACACGACGTAGACAATCGACGCATCGCGAGTGCGAACGGCGTTCTGCAATCGCTGAAAGCTCGAAATGCCCGCCGAATCGAGCACTACGGCTTCGCCATCGAGAAGCGCGAAGGTGCAGGGCAACCTGGCGGCCGCTTCCGCAACGTGGGGGAAACGGTCGGTCCAGTCATGTCCATTCCGGGTGATCAGCGTGACGTTCCCATGATCGACGAGGCAGAAGAGGCGGTATCCGTCGAGCTTCGGTTCGTGGATCCAGTCGTCCCCCTGCGGAACTGTCTCCGTCACCGACGCCAGCTGGAATCCGATATCGCCGAACGACGAAGCCTGCGTCACTCCGGCAAGGGATGAGACATCGAGCGCTTCACGCGGCCGGACCGATTCCTTCGCCGCGTACTTGGCATCATTGCGCTTAATCAGCAGCCAGTTGTCTTTTCTGGCCGTTTTGAGCTTCTTGTTGCCAATCCGCACCAGCGACCACCGGCCGCTCAGTTTTTCGCCGTGGAGTGTGAAATCGAGCCGGCCCATGGCGATCGCTCTGGCCGGGTGATCGTCCGACGGTTCCCAGGTTCCCTGATCCCAGATCACCATCGAACCGGCGCCATATCCCGGGGCGGGAATCTCTCCTTCGAATGTCAGGTACTCCAGCGGGTGATCCTCGGTCTGAACCGCCAGACGCCTCAACCCGACTTCCATCAGCGGTTCCTTGGGCACCGCCCAGCTCCTGAGCACGCCTTCGTACTCCAGCCTCAGGTCATAATGCAGCGTCGAGGCATCGTGCTTCTGCACGACAAAACGCCATCCTTCGCCGGAGGCGGACTCTTCATCACCAGCAGGCTCCGGCGTGGCGGAGAAATCTCGCTTCTGACGATAGTCGCGGAGTTTGCTGCTCATTGCTGATGCGCCTCGCCGTCCGGCATGGGCTCAGAGCCGCCCGGCATCCCTGAGAATCCTGACCACGTTGTCGACCGGGATCGCCTCGCGGACATGGCCATCCCGGCCCACGACTGTCGTCGCCTTGAACAGTGCGTTGAGGATCGCTTCTTCGGTCGCTTCCACCGTAGCGGCAAAAAGCGCATCGATGGCGTCGCTGGCGCCTCTGATCCCATGTTCCGCGACGATTTCCTGCCGCAACGTCCACCCATCGGCTTCGAGCGGCATGCGAACGAGGGGTGATGCCGAAAACGCGACGACCACGTCACCACTGCCATGCCCGCCCATCGAACCGGTGCGGGCCATGCCCAGCACGGCCCGGCGAGCGATGCGGCCGAGAATCCGGTCGGTACAGGGAGCATCGGTGCCGACGATCATCATGATCGAGCCGCGTTCCGGTTCGATGTCCCGCTCTTCGTCCAGCAACCGGCCGACCGGCACGCCATCGATCCGAAGATCGCGGGGACGGCCGAAGTTGGCCAGAACGAGAACGCCGACCGTCCAGCCCCCCAGATCGGGGGAGATCACCCGCGAGCTGGTGCCGATGCCGCCTTTGAACCCATAGGCCGACATCCCGGTACCTGCCCCGACCGACCCTTCGTCGACTGCTCCCTGAGTCGCACCATCGATGGCCCGCATCACCTCTGTTTCCCCAACATGCCTGCCCTGAATGTCGTTGAGCCAGGCATCGGAGCATTCGCCTACGAACGGATTGACGGTTGGAAGGGAAATGCCGATTTCGGCATTCTCCCGGATGGCGTGGCTCACCAGCGCGTCGGCAACCCTGCCGACGCACAACGTGGAGGTGAGTCCAATCGGCGTTTCGAGCTGACCAAGCTCCGCAACCTGCTCGAGACCCATGCATTTGCCGAAGCCGTTGAAGACATGAACCGCCGCCGGTACCCGCTCCCGAAAGAGATTGCCCTGATGAGGCAGGATCACTGTCACACCGGTTCGCGCCGGCCCTTCGCCTGCTCTCAACTGACCGTGACCGGAACTGACCGTCACCTGCCCCACCGACACGCCGGGGACATCGGTGATGGCGTTCAGGTTTCCCGGAGAGAGGACGCCGATCCCCATGCCGATATCGCGAAAACGAGGGCGATGGTCTGGTGTCACGCGCATTCCTTCTGTCCAGTCAGCGGTGCAATGCCGTACGACAATCGTACAGTCTCTGCGCTTCTGGCCGGGACCGGCATTCGGCGACACGTCCGCTGAATTTGTACACTGCACGCAACGACAAGAGCATCGTTCCTCGCCAACCCGAACGGTCGCACGCCGAACATGGAAAACTCGCACCTCATCGCCGATCTGGTGGCGGTCATCGCCATCGCGCTGCTCGGTGGACTCATTGCCAGGCGTCTCAAACAGCCTGCGGTACTGGGCTATATCGTGGCCGGTGTTCTGCTGGGCCCGAACACGCCGGGCCTCACCGTCGATCCCGAACAGGTCGATCTCCTGGCCAATGTCGGCGTGGCGTTCCTCATGTTCGCCATCGGTGTGGAGTTCTCCATCTCCGAGATCCTCCGCGTCCGCCGGATCGCCCTGATCGGCGGCGCGCTCCAGATCCCGCTAACGATGTTGCTCGGCGCTTCGATCGGATTGGCCGTCGGCTGGAGCTGGCAATCAAGCGTGGTGCTCGGCGCCGCCTTTGCTCTGTCCAGCTCGGTCTTTGCGCTGACCTTTCTCGTCCGGCGCGGTGAAATGGAAACACCCCAGGGCAAGATCACTCTCGCCCTGATGGTCGTCCAGGACCTGGCCATGATCCCGCTGATCGCGCTGCTGCCGGTGCTGGAGGGCGAAAACGACCATCTCATCGAATCGCTGATTCGTTCCTTTGGCGTCGCCGCGATCGCGCTGGCAGTCGTTGTCGTTCTCGGCGCCAAGCTGGTGCCGCGCCTTCTGTTCGTCGTGGCCCGCACTGAGTCTCGCGAGCTCTTTCTGCTGATGGTGGTGCTGATCGCTCTGGGAACAGCCATCGCCTCGGAACGCGCGGGGCTCTCCATTGCACTCGGCGCCTTTCTGGCTGGACTGGTCGTGTCGGAATCGGAGTTCGACCGCCACGTGCTCGGCGAAATCGGGCCATTGCGAGACCTCTTCAGCACCCTCTTTTTCGTGGCAATCGGGATGTTGCTGGTTCCTGAGGAGATCGCCAAAGACTGGCATGTCTTCGTCGTTCTCCTGCTGGCCCTTCTGGCCGGCAAAGCGCTCATCACCGGCGGTTCGTTGCTGGCCGGAGGCGCCGATCATCGCGCTGCGGCGCTTTGCGCGACCATCGTGGCCCAGATGGGTGAGTTCAGCTTCGTCCTGGCTGGTGAAAGTCACTCCGACCATATCATCACCAGCCACCAGTACAGTCTCATCCTGGCCGTGGCCGTCGCGTCGATCGTGGCCACGCCCTTCATGGCCCGATTCGGGCAACCCCTTTCGGAGATTGCGGAATCCTTGCCTGGGGTCGAGGCGCGAGAATCCGAAGTCTGGATCGAGAACTCGCCGCCAGTCAAAATGGCGCAACACGCCATCATTTGCGGTTACGGGCGAGTCGGCGCCGTGCTGGGGGATGCGCTGCAACGTCGCGGTTTTCGCTATGCCGTGATCGACCTCAATCCGGCGATCGTCCGGCGGTTGAGAGAACAGAATGTGCCGGCCTACTACGGCGATGCCAGCTCCGCCGACATCCTGATCCACGCCGGGGTGGCGCAAGCGAAGGTGCTGGTCGTCGCGACAGCGGATCTCGTCTCCGCGCCGGCGGCGATCCGGCATGCCAAGCGGCTTAATCCGCAGATCGCGGTCATCAGCCGGGCGCCAGGCAGCGGCAATATCGACGTTCTCCGCGCCGCCGGAGCAGACGAGATCATCCAGCCCGAATTCGAAGCGGGTATGGAGAGCATCCGGTACGTGTTGCGGGAATTCGGCGTGTCGATGCGCGAAACGACGGCCATCATCAGCAAACGGCGGGCGATTCACTATCAGGACGGCCCCGACGCCGGTTTCGAAGACCCCGAAGGAACCTTCAACGACGAGCTAACCTTTCGCTGATCCGGCCCGTCCCCTCCCGCTCCAACAACCAAATCCCGTCGGCGGTTCTCCTCTCCGCCTTCCCGCCTGTTCGCCTCTCCGCCTCGTCCCCGCCGCATCATCTATACTTCACCGGCTGTGTGCTCGGAGAGGTGGCCGAGTGGTTGAAGGCGGCTGTCTTGAAAACAGTTAGGCGAAAGCCTCGCAGGTTCGAATCCTGTCCTCTCCGCCGGCAACCGAGCACGACAGCTCGCGCACCAGGGAAGGTGCCAGAGAGGTCGAATGGGGCCGCCTGCTAAGCGGTTGATGGGTTTAGAGCTCATCCGAGGGTTCGAATCCCTCCCTTCCCGCCGGCGAGGTAATCCGATCGGCAGTCATGTCGGGATATACTTCGCGAATTGCGCCCGTAGCTCAGGGGATAGAGCGTTGGGTTGCGGACCCAAAGGCCGCAGGTTCGAATCCTGCCGGGCGTACCAAGGTATTGTTACTCAAACATGCTCCCTGTAAATCAGGGGCAGCGTTCAGAGAATCAGAGGCACCGAGCCAATGCTCGGTGCCTTGTTCGTTCACAGCGCCTCTCCGTGCGGATTCCGCGATTTGGGCCACCAGTACCTGCTGCTCTGTCTGAGGGTCGATCTCTTGACCATCATCTTCAACCCAGATCTATAGGTAATACGAAGCGAAGAGCTTGCCGAGCCGTTTGCGTACCTTCTCAATGCTCATCGATCCGTCGGCAAAGAGATCAAGGGCACCGCTTGGTTTGCATGATGTGGCCCGCGGGCCGCGGTCGGGAACGGCGCACCAGCCCTATGAGTGCCTGCGATGCAACGAGGTACCGACCCATGAGGGTGGCGTGGGCATAAGGCTAGAAGCGGAAGACGCCATAGTCGGTGGAAGGGATCGGGGCGTTGAGAGTCGTTTCGAGGGCGAGGCCGACAATCTGGCGGGTTCGACGAGGGTCGATGATGCCGTCGTCCCAGAGGCGGGCGGTGGCGAAGTAGGGACTCGCCTCCGATTCGTATCGCGCCACGATCTCCTCCCGATAGACCTCCAGCGCCGTCTCGTCGACGGCGTCGCCGCGTGCCGCGGCGCTCTGGCGGCGGACGTCGGTGAGGACGCCGGCGGCTTGCCGGCCACCCATGACGCCGATCCGATGGCTCGGCCAGGAGAAGATGAAGCGCGGATCGTAGGCGCGGCCGCACATCGCGTAATTACCCGCGCCATAGCTGGCGCCGATCATAACCGTGATCTTCGGCACCTCCGCCACCGCGACGGCGGCGACGAGCTTCGCACCGTCGCGGGCGATGCCGTTGTGCTCGGCATGCTTCCCGACGTTGAAGCCGGTGATGTTCTGAAGGAAGAGGAGGGGGATGCGCTGCTGGGCGCAGAGCATGACGAAGTGCGCTCCCTTACGCGCCGATTCCGAGACGAGCACGCCGTTGTTGGCCAGGACCCCGACGGGAATTCCGTGAAGATGTCCGAAGCCGCAGACGAGGGTCTGACCGTACTCGGCCTTGAACTCGCGGAAACGGCTGCCGTCAAGGACGCGGTTCAGGACCTGACGGACATCGTAGGGCCGGCGCGTGTCAGCTGGTATGAGATCGAGGAGACCATCAGGGTCTTCCAGTGGCTCACTGGCCGGCTCGCGCTCCCACGGGAGGGACGGAGCGCTCGAACGCGGGGAACTCATCAGGTCGCGGGCGAGCGCGAGAGCGCTCAACTCGTCGTCTGCGATGTAGTCGACTACGCCGCTAATGCGGCCATGGGTGTCGGCGCCGCCCAGCTCCTGCGCGGTGACCTCTTCGCCCGTCGCGGCGCGAACGAGGGGCGGGCCAGCCAGGAAGATCGTGCCGGCTCCCCGGACGATGACTGCCTCGTCGCACATGGCGGGCACATAGGCGCCGCCGGCGGTGCAGGAGCCGAGGACAATCGCGACCTGGCGAATGCCACGGGCCGACATCAGGGCCTGGTTGCGGAAAATCCGCCCGAAGTGGTCGCGATCGGCGAAAATGTCGCTCTGCAGGGGGAGGAACGCGCCACCGGAGTCGACGAGGTAGAGGCACGGGAGATGGTTCGCGAGCGCGATCTCCTGCGCGCGGAGGTGCTTCTTGACCGTCATCGGGAAGTATGTGCCGCCCTTCGCGGTCGGGTCGTTGGCGACGATCACGACCGGGCGGCCGGCGACTTGGCCAATGCCGGTCACGATGCCGGCGCTGGGGCTCGCGCCGTCGTACATGTCCCAGGCGGCGAGGGGCGAGAGCTCGAGCAGCTCCGTGCCAGGGTCGATCACCCGGGCGACTCGCTCGCGGACCGGAAGCTTGCCCTTTTCGGCCAATCGCGCTCGCGCACCCGCGCCGCCGTCGGCGACGCGAGCGAGGCGCTCATCGAGCTCGGCGACCGCGGCCAGGTTCCTGTCGCGGTTGGTGGGCCGAGCGGCCTGATGGGTTGGAGAGCTGTTCATCGGCGGTCGATCCTGTATCCGGCGGCTTCGCGGTCCCATGCCGCGCCGGCGCCCGCTTGCTTGAGCTTGTATTTTTCGACCCGTTCGGTCGGGGTCTTGGGGAGAGCGTCGTGGAATTCGACGTACCGCGGGACCATGAAGTAGGCCATCCGCGCTTCGCACCACTGGACGATCTCGAGCGGATCGATCGTTTCGCCGGCGCGGGCCACGATACAGATCTTGACCTCCTCCTCACCGACGTCCGATGGCACGCCGACAGCGGCCGATTCGAGGACGAGCGGGTGGGCATTGACGATCGTCTCCACCTCCCAGGAAGAGATATTCTCTCCGCGTCGCCGGATGCTCTGTTTCACCCGGTCAACGAAAGAGAGATAGCCATCGGCATCGGCATACCCAGTATCGCCGGTGTGGAACCAGCCGCCCCGCATTGCCGCGGCAGTCTGATCGGGCTGTTTGAAGTAGCCATCCATGAAGGCGTTCGACGGATCGGCTCGCAGCAGAATCTCGCCCCGTTCGCCGGCCGGCAACGGATCGCCGTCGGCATTGGCAATTCGGGCCTCGACAAAATCCATCGGCAAACCGATCGTCCCGACCCGGACGGCGTCACGCGGATTGTTGACGCAAAAGCCAGCCGTCTCGGTCAGGCCGTAGCCCTCAATGATCCGCACACCGAAGCGCTCCTCGAACTCCAGCCAGACATCCCTCGGGGTCGCCGCACAGGCGGTCAGGCGCGCGCCATGGGCGCGGTCGAGGGGGGACTCGGGCTGTTTGCAGAGGATGGGGATCATCGCGGCGAGTGAGTTGAAGATCGTCGCGCCATGATCGTGAATCTCCTGCCAGAAGCCGGAGGCGCTGAAACGGTCGCCGATGGCCATAGTCGCGTTGAGATCGATGGCGGGGAGGACGGTGTGCGCCTGAGCGTTGACGTGGTAGAGGGGAAGACTGGTGTAGAGGATATCGTCCGCCGTCGCGCCGGCAAACTGCCGGGAGAACGCCCTTGTGGAGTTGAGATAGGCGTGGTGGCTCAGCATGACACCCTTTGGCGATCCGGTCGTGCCGGAGGTGTAGAGAATGGCGTGGAGCGCTTCTGGCGCGAAGTTGGTAGTCGCTGGCAACAGCCGGTTGGCGGACTCCGCGAGGAGATCGTCCCACCGCTGACAGCGGTCTGGGAGCGCGTCGCGCTCTCCAACGACGATGACGCGCTCCAGCGCCGCCATGGCGCCGGACAGCTCCAGCACGCGGTCGAGCAGATCGGCGGTGATGACCAGCACGTTCGCTTCGGAGTGCTCGATGATGTAGGCCAGACCATCGCCTTTGAGATGAACGTTGATCGGAACCTTGACCGCGCCGAGCCGGGCGATGCCGAACCAGAGAGAGAGGTAGTCCGGGCCGTTCGGGAGCATGAGGCAGACGGTATCGCCCGCGCGAACGCCGACCTGGTAGAGCGCCCGCGCGGCGGCGAGGGCGTCGTCGTGAAACGCGGCATAGCTCTGACGCGTCTCCCGATAGCTGAGGAGCGTCTTGTCGGGCGTCCGTGCGACGCGCCGCTCCAAAAAGCGCCAGAGATCCAGGTTAGCCGGCGCGGTGTCGTTCATCGCTCAGGAGTTCCATCTTTGTCGGCGCGTGTCCTGTGCGGACCTGCACAGTATCTCCAGGCTGGCCGGGACTCGCAAGACGCACACAATTGCTGTGACATCACTCCTGCAACTTCGCCCTGATCATTGCAGGTGATACCTATCCATCCTTTACCGGTCGTGCCCTTCGCGAGTTGAGCTCTCCTCTTTCGCTACCTTCCATTGCCCTTTGCCCTTTGCCCTTTGCCCATCACCCTTCGTGCCCTTTGCCCAAAAATGCTAGACTTCACCCGGAGAGGTGTCCGAGCGGTTTAAGGTGCCAATCTCGAAAATTGGTGTGGTGTTGAGCCACCGCGGGTTCGAATCCCGCCCTCTCCGCCGCGCTCCCTCCCTCCGAATGGAGGATCTCCCCTCATGGCTACCGCCAAATCCAGTCTTAAGCGTATGGACAACGTCCTCATCGTCGTCGACGATCTCGATGCCGCCATCGCGTTTTTCACCGAGCTCGGCATGGAGCTGGAAGGTCAGATGACGGTCGAGGGTCCGTGGGCGGACAAGGTTGTTGGGCTTACGGGCGTGCGTTCCGACATTGCGATGCTGCGGACACCGGACGGCCACGGAAAGGTCGAGCTGTCGAAATTCCACGCACCGGCATCTGTCAGATTCGGACCGGAAATCACGCCGTCGAACACGCTGGGAATGCGCCGCATCATGTTCGCGGTCGACAACCTCGATGAGCTGGTGGACCGCATGACCCGGCACGGCGCTGAGCTCGTCGGCGAAATCGCCCAGTACGAGAACTCCTACCGTCTCTGCTTCATGCGAGGCCCCGAAGGGATCATCGTCGGGCTGGCCGAGGAGCTTGCAGGCAGTCAGTAGCAGACAACGACGCGAGTTCGTCTGCTCACCGCCCGCGAGCGACGCGTGTTTGACCGGACGGCTGAAGAACGTCCCTCGATAGCGACCTCTGGTCAACCGGGAGTTGTATACTCTGCCATTGGCGCAAGCTGGAAGGGTCGCATAGTTTGGCCTAGTGCGCGCGACTGGAAATCGCGTAGACGGTGATGCCGTCTCGTGGGTTCGAATCCCACCCCTTCCGCCAAATCGACTCCCACTAGTCGGCGCGAAGTTTCGCGTCGATTTCGCGTTTCAGCGGCATCGATGGTTGCGCGCCCCGCCGCGTGACCGAGATCGATCCAGCGATCACGCCTACTCTCGTTGCGTCCAGCGGAGATCGGCCGCGCCCGACCTCCGCGGCAAACGCACCGCAGAAGGCATCGCCCGCTCCCGTCGTATCGACCGCATCGACCTGAGGCGCCGGAACCACGTCAGTTCCGTCCCCAGAAGCGACGACTGCCCCCTGACTCCCCGTCGTGATGACCACCACTGCCGGACCCAGATCGCGCAGTGCTCGGGCGGCATCCGGCCAGGCGCCAGACGCCAGGTCTCTGCCCAGCAACGCGGCGGCCTCGACCTCGTTGACTACCAGCATCGAAGCGGCCAATGCCAGCGCCCTGCCATCAGCGGGCTCCGGGGTCGCGTTACAGATGACCGGGATGTCTCTCGCCGCAGCTTCCCGCCACAGCGCCTCGAGTGTTGCCGGTCGGTGCTCCAGCGTCGCCAGAATCACATCAGGGTTCCACCGCTCGATGGCGCTGGTCGCCAGTTCCGGGGTCACACCCCATGTCGCACCCGGCACATACGCGATGCGATTCTCTCCACCCGGTTCGACGAGAATGATGGCGACGCCGGACGGCAGGTCATCGAACACCGATACGGTTTCCGTGGCGATCCCCTCATGCTGCAGGTCGAGCAGCCGTTGCTGGCCAAACGCGTCTTTGCCCAATCCACCGAGCATGGCCACCTGCGCGCCCGACCGGGCAGCCGATACCGCCTGATTGGCGCCCTTGCCTCCCCCAAAGGTGGCGAATGACTGGCCGGTCACCGTTTCCCCAGCCTCCGGCGCAGCAGTCACCTGCATGACCAGATCGGTGTTGATCGAACCGGCAACGAGGATTCGGGGACTGTCGGTCACTTACCTGCCCTTTCGTCTCCACGGGCGCCACGAATAGAACGCCTTGCGCGCTTCCAGCCATCCGGCCAGGCCCCGCTCACCGCCGCCATCTTCTGGAGGACCGTAGCGCTCGTCGGTGTATGCCTCGGCAATCGATGCCGCGGCGCCTTGATGGCGGGGACTGACTGTTCCGTACTGGGCAGCATACTCCGCCGGCGTCATGGTGCCATCCGGTTTCACGCCGAAGAACTTGCCCAACCGCTGCAGGCGGTAATAGAACGAAGCCGCCGGTCGCAAATGCCGCAACGGCCACTTCCACAGGAGGAGCAATCCGCCGATGGCCGCGGCCAATGCCAGCAGGATCGGGAACAGCACACCGGGAAAGGAGGTGAGTGAGATCCCATTCCCCGTGCCTCCCTGCGTCGGCGGCGGCTGGAGCGCTACTGGTCCGGGCGAAGCGTCCGGCGCTGCCGTTGGCGTCTGCTCGGCGTCTGGCTGCTCCGGCTGAGGAGTCGGCGTCGGCTGAATCGGTCCCTGCTGCGATGTCGCATCCTGATCGAGATCGATGACGTCCTGCGACGGCGTTGGCTCGAACGGAATCCATCCGTACTCCGAAAAGTAGACCTCGACCCAGGCGTGCGCGTCTTTCGATCGGTACTGAAACGCGCCGGCGGCAGCATCGAACGACACAGGCGCCAACCCGGTGACGATTCTGGCCGGAACGCCCAATGCCCGCAGCATCACCACCATCGACGAGGCGAAGTGGTCGCACCGGCCAATGCCAGACTCGAAGAGGAAATAGTCGACGATGTCCTCGCCATCGGGAGCCGGTCCCGCCTGGAGCAGATAGCTGAAGTTCGATCGCAGATAGGTTTCGATCGCTTTGGCCATGGTGTAGGGATCGGTTGCCCCTGCATCGGCGACAATCTCAGCGGCCAGCGACCGGGTTCGGTCGGAAACCGTATCGGGCAGCTGGAGATAGGAGCTCGTGATGGAGTCGGGATATGTCCGCGCCGACGCCTGGAGCGTGGCCGCATCGACGTTCGGAACCAGGCCGGTCGCGGAATAGGTATCGAACGACTGGCGTTGCGCCGCGAACACCGCCTCGATATCGGTGTAGATGGGGAGCCTGCCCCGCACGGAAAGCACGATACCGAGGCTCTCATCCCAGCCGATCTCTGCCACGACCGGGTAGCGCATCAGACTCTCGATTTCCTCGTCGATCATCCCTCGCATGCCCGCGTCGGCAATGGTCACGACGCCTGACGCCAGGTCGTCCTCATCGAACCGCGCCAGTCGCAGCAATCCGACGAGCGACTGCAGATCGAGCGGCACCTGGCTGATGTCGACATCGTTGATCGCGAACTGCATATCCACCGGTTGCCAGGCGACCTGTATGGCCGTCGGACCGGAAATCGAGAGATGGGTCTCCAGCGTGAGGAGCAGCCCTCCTGAAGCGCCATAGAGCTGGATCTCGCCGCTGACCGGATTGCGCGACAAAATCACGCTGTCGGGCAGATGCATTTCCTGATCGGCCCCAAACGCGATACGGGGCGGAGCGTCGAGGATCTCAGCGCCATCCAGTTCAGGCGGAACACCAAACGTCGACGACCATCCGGCGCCGTCGTAGTTGTCGAATTTGCGAGCAGCGAGATAGTGCTGATCGGCCGCCCGCAAACTGGCAATCAGCGTTTCTCCGGAAGCGATGCCGTCCCCAACTTTGAACTCGTCGGCGAACTCACCATAGTTTCCGGCCAGCGTCGACCCGCTCCCCTTGTTCGGCAATCGGTCGATCTGCTCGGTGACGGTGTCCGCCAACTCCTGGGCGTGCTGGGAAACCCAATCCTGCGCGTTCGGGGGAATGGTCAATGCTGCGTAGGTTGCGCTGGCCACAACAATGCCGGCGAGGGCAAGGCCCGCCAACGCCGCGATCCGTTGGACATTCCGGGGTCCGGCCAATCCACGGTCCGACCACTGGGCGGTTCGGGCTGTGGCTGTTGCGCTGGCTCCCTGGGCGATGGCCAATCCGGCAAAGACCAGGGCCGGCCAGACATCCTGGTCGCGGTCCAGCGCCAGGCTGGTCAGCATGACGCATGCTGGAAGCGCCATCGACCAGACATACCAACCCCGCCGAAAGAGCATCCAGGCGGCGCCATACCCCACCAGCCAGATCGTGAGCGCAATACCGATACTGGCCACATCGTCCGGCAGCGGATCGCCCCGGCCGAAGGCATCGATCATGACCTGTCCGCGATCGACGTTCCGTCTGGCAAGCTCGACGATCGCTCCCGTTCGAACGTCGTTCCACGTGGCTCTCGGCTCGACAGCAACAAGCGCCGCCGCAAATCCCATCACCAGACTGATCAGGTGCGCCAGCAAATCGCTGGCCCGCAACTCGCCCAGCACGAACCCAAGCAGGTATCCCAGCCCCGCGATAACACCGAGCGTCTGAGGTTCGATCACGTCATTGGCAGGATCGATGACCAATCCGACCATCGTCATCATCCCGACGCCCGCAAAGAGCGAGACCCAGTCGGGAACGCGATGGTGGGAAGGAGTAGCCGTCGTTGCCGTAGCGGTCGATGAGGTCATGCAATCAGGGAGACGTGCTGGGATGCTGCTCTGAGCGAGTGGTCGATCGGCGCGTCATGGAGCGCGAAGCCCGAGCCTATTCCGGCTGCAAAGTCTACGACGAAAACGGGAAAGGGCATTTCCCGGATCCGTTCGTGAATTTCTGTGCTCTCGCGGGCCGGATCGAGCGTTGCCGGATCGAGAAAAATCGCGATCGGCCGGATACCCCTATCGGTCATCGCCTGCAACGCCTCGATCCATCTGGGATCAGCGCTCGAGGAAATGACGATCGGGGTGCGGTTGCGATCGAACCGGCGGACCTCGGCGATGATCACATCGGCCACCGTTTCGCTTCCCGAAGGCTGCGCCACCGCCAGTTCAGTGAGGATTCGGTGATACTGCCGGTCTCCGATATCGGCGGTCAGCACCGTCCGCCCACCGGACGATCCGATGTATCCGGCGGCTCGTTTCCGGTCGAGCACCAGCTTCACCGCCGATGCGGCGATTGCGGCGATGGCATCTTCGCTACTGTCGAGCCAGGCTTCGGCGAATTCGAACCGTTCGCCGCGGCCGGCCAGCACCGTGCGAGCCGCAGGGAGATTCGACACGGATGAAAAGTCGGCCACGATCCAGATCTCGGCAGTCGGATCGAGATCGAATTCCTTGACCATGAGCGACCCCATACGCGCCGTCAGCGCCCACGAGATGCGGTTCATCGGGTCGCCGGCCACATAGTCCCGCACCGTCGCCACCGACGGCGTGGCCATCAATGCCCGGCGTTCGATCTCGCGCCGGCCAGTTGCATCGGCAAATGGCAACCGGAGCGCCGGCAAGTCGAACACGGGGGGATAAACCGTCAGGTCACCGTGCAGCCGTATCCGCCTGGTTCGCTGAAACACGCCCAACGGATCGCCACTGCGCAGTTCGACCGGACCGGCCGCGAACACGCCGCGCCGCACCGCAATCGACCTGGCCAGCCATGAAGCGCTGCCCTTGCGCCGCAACGACACCACATTGCTGCCGTCGTGACCCGGCAAATGGGCGAGGTCGCGGACTTCGACCCAGAGTTTCGGCAGCTGGCTTTTGCTGCGCACCTCGACCGTATCGACCAGCACATCGCCGACCTGGAGTTTTTCGGGAGTCACCGACCGGGCGACCGTCAACCCACTGAGCGACGAGCGAGCCCAGAGCCAGCACACCGCCAGGAGCACCAGCAGCCCCATGGCCAGTTGTGAAAGAAGTTCCCAGTCGGCCACTTCGCCGCCGATGGCGAATCCGGCGATCAGTGCGATGAGTCCTGTGGCCCGGGAGGTCAACGCCACACCCAGCCGGTCAGATGGCCGCCGCCGCGCTACGCGGCTGAGCGCCGGGCACCGGCGTCGATGCCAGCACCTGACGGACGATCTCCGTACCACTGGCGCCGCGCAAGCGGGCGGCGGGGGTCGGAATGATGCGGTGAGAGAGGGTAAACGGCGCCAGCACCTTCACGTCGTCCGGTGTGACGTACTGCCGGCCGGCCATCGCCGCCCTGGCCCGTGACGCGTTGTAGAGCGCCAGCGACCCACGCGGACTCGCCCCCAGCAGGACATCCGGATGCCGCCGCGTCGCTTCGGTGAGCGTGACGGCGTACTCCGCAACCAACGGGCTGACGTGAATCGACCGAACGGTGGCCTGGGCATCGACCAGATCGGAAGCGGCGATCACCTGGGTCAGTTCGTCGAGGGGGTGAATGCGATGCTGGCGAGCCAGCATCTCGATCTCGTTCTCACGCCCCGGATAGCCGATGGCGATGCGCAGCAGAAATCGGTCGAGCTGCGCTTCGGGCAGGGGAAAGGTTCCTTCATAGTCGATCGGGTTCTCGGTCGCCAGCACGATAAACGGCTCGGGCAACATGTGCGTGACGCCGTCGACCGTCACCTGCCCTTCCTCCATGGCCTCCAGGAGCGCCGATTGCGTTTTCGGCGTGGCGCGGTTGATTTCATCGGCCAGCACCATCTGAGCCACGATGGGACCCGGGCGAAACTCGAAACGACCCGACTGGGCGTTGTAGATGCTCACCCCGGTGACATCACTGGGCAGGAGATCGGGGGTGAACTGAATTCGCTTGAACGACGCGCCGACGCTTTTGGCAACGGCCTTGGCCAAAACCGTCTTCCCTACACCGGGCACATCCTCGATCAGCACATGCCCGCGGCAGAGCAACGCCACGAGAATCAGCTCGACCTCGGAGCGCTTGCCCACAACGACCCGCTCGACGTTCTGCGCGATTCGGCCGGCGAGATGCTGGATGTCGTTCAGCTGCATGGAAAAAGGAGATCCCCTTCGGTCAGAGACTGATGGACCACAACCAGCAATCGAACCGCGGGAGAACAACCTGATCGCGCGCAATCACTCTTGCGTCCACGGTGGGGCAAAGTATAGCAACCAGCTTCGCTTTTCCATGAGAAACGCCGCATCATCTGACGAATGGGGCTGATCGTCCTTATATACTCAGAGGGCAATACCGGTTTCGGCGAGCGAAACGACCATCGGTCGCATTCGCAGCATTGTGAGTGAGCGAGTGACCGAACAATCCCATCAACCTGAATCCGACTCCCCCCGTCCGACGATCATGCTGGTCGACGGCTATGGCCTGATTTTCCGGGCTTACTATGCCATCCAGAGCTCGATGTCGACCGCCAGCGGCGAGGTGACCAACGCCGTCTACGGCTTCGCCTCCATGCTCTTCAATCTGCTGAACAATATGAAACCCGACTACGCCGTCGTCGCCATGGAGAGCGGGCAGACGTTCCGGCACGAAGAATTCACCGACTACAAAGCGACGCGGGCCGAATTCCCGCAGGAATTGCGGGGCCAGGTCGTCCGCATTCGCCAGATGATCGATGCGCTCAACATTCCCATCATCGAACGGGAGCGATACGAGGCCGATGACGTCATAGGCAGCCTCTCCCTGCAATACGCGCAGCAGGGACTGCAGGTGGCGATTCTGACCGGCGACACCGATCTGCTGCAGCTGGTTGGAGAGAACATCGACGTCTATCTGCCGGGCGTCAAGCAGTTCGATCAGCTACGACGCTACGACCGTGACGCCGTGGTGGAACGCTACACCTTCGGTCCGGAGCTCGTTCCCGACTACAAGGCGCTCGTCGGCGATACCTCGGACAACATCCCCGGCGTGCCTGGCATCGGCGAGAAAACCGCCAAAGCATTGATCACCCAGTTCGGCACGATCGAGTCGATTTTCGAGCGTGTTGATGAAATCGCCCCCACCCGGGCGCAAAACGCCCTGCGGGGCAACGACGAGCTGGCCACGAAGAGCAAACGGCTGGCGACGATCGTCCGCGATCTGGATATCGATCTGCCGGCCGACCAGGCGCGGGTTCGCAATTTCGACCGGCAGAAGCTCGTGGCACTCCTGCAGGAGCTGGGATTCCGCACACTGCTCAACCGGCTCCCCGATACCGAGGTCGAGCCAGAAGTTGTCGAAGACACGCGCGACGCGATCAAGCGCCAGCTGATCGCCACGGAACGCGAACTGGTCGCCTTTCTCGATGCCGTTCGGGCCGCCGGCACTCTGGCCATCGACGTGGAAACGACCTCTCAGGACCCGATGCGAGCGGTTTTGGTCGGCATCGCCATGGCCTGGTCGCCGTCGGAAAGCGCTTACGTGCCGGTCGGTCATGGCACTGCCGGGCAGGTTCCTCTGGAGACCGTCCGCCCCTTGCTGCAAGCGGTTCTCGACGATCCGGCGGTCACGATCGTCGCGCATCACGCCAAATACGACATCACCGTTCTCGAGCGGGCCGGCTTTCGCGTGCCGCGCCTGCAATTCGATACGATGATTGCCGCCTATCTCCTGGGGGAGACCTCGGTCGGATTGAAAGATCTGGCTTTCCGCAGACTCGGTTTCGAAATGACGGAGATCTCGGAGCTGATCGGCAGCGGCCGCAATCAACTCTCGATGGATCTCGTCCCGGCCGACGAAGCCGGCGACTATGCCTGCCGTGACGTGGAAGCAACGCTCGGACTACAGGACAAACTCGCGCCGGAGCTCGCTGAACGGGAGATGATGCATCTCTTCTCCGATGTCGAGCTGCCTCTGGTGCCGGTGCTCTGTTCGATGGAACAAACCGGCGTTTCGATCGATGTCGACTACCTGAATGAGTTCGGCTCCGAAGTCCGCCAGAAGATGCACGAGGCCGAGCTGGCGATCTACGGATACGCCGGGCAGACGTTCAACATCAACTCGACCAAGAAACTGGCGTCCGTGCTCTTCGAGGAGATGGGTCTCTCTTCCGGCCGAAAAACGAAAACGGGCTACTCGGTCGATCAACAGGTGCTGGAAAATCTCAAGAACGAGCACCCGATCATCGACCAGATTCTCGACTACCGGTCGATGGGCAAGCTCCTCTCGACCTATATCGACGCGCTGCCTGGTCAGGTTTTGCCGGAAACGGGCCGGGTTCACACGTCGTACAACCAGACCGTTGCCGCCACCGGCCGCCTATCCTCGCAAAACCCGAATCTGCAGAACATCCCTATCCGCACCGAAATGGGGCGACGGGTGCGCAAGGCATTTGTGGCGGATACCCGGGACGGCTACCGTATTTTCGAGGACTCGATGTTGCTGGCAGCCGACTACTCGCAGATCGAGCTTCGGTTGATGGCTCACCTGAGCCAGGAGCCATTTCTCCTCGATGCCTTCAATCGCGGCGAGGACATCCATCGCGCCACAGCCAGTCTCGTTTACGGTGTGCCGCCCGATGCGGTGACCAGCGACATGCGGCGCGTGGCCAAAACAGTGAACTTCGGGCTGCTGTACGGCATGCAGGCGTACGGTCTCTCCCGGGACACTGGTCTCAGCCGTGCCGAATCGCAGCAGTTCATCCAAGAGTACTGGGCTCGCCTGCCGCGGGTGAGGCAGTATCTCGATCAGACGATCAGCTTTGGCGTTCAACATGGTTATGTCCAGACGGTGAATGGCCGCCGGCGCCTCCTGCCCGATCTCACCTCGTCCAATCCAGCCCGGCGTGGCGCTGCCGAGCGGATGGCCATCAACATGCCCGTTCAGGGCACGGCGGCTGACATCATGAAAGTGGCCATGATCGCGGCGCACACGCGTCTCCAGGACGCGAAACTCCCCGCCCGTCTCATCCTGCAGGTGCACGACGAACTCGTTGTCGAGCTGGAGCGGTCGGCCCTGCCGGAAACCTGCGCGATTCTCCGGGAGTCGATGGAATCGGCGATGGAGCTCTCCGTTCCCCTGCTGACAGAGATGAAATCGGGGCTGGACTGGATGGACATGGACGAGCTATCCGATTGACGTATCAGAGCGAATTGAGCAAAGTGACCATTTGTACGTAGAATTGCGTCATTGCGGACGTTCGCTCGTAGCGTGACGGGGTCACTTTTCCATGCCGACATATCACTATCGCTGCACCGAGTGCAATTACTCTTTCGACCAGTTCCAGAAGTTCAGCGAAGACGCGCTGACCGTTTGCCCGGAATGCCAGGGTTTGATCAAGCGTGTCGTGCAACCAGTGGGCATTGTTTTCAAAGGCTCGGGTTGGTACATCACCGACAGCCGGAAGTCCGGCTCAGGCGAGTCGAAATCGACCTCATCGACCAACGGCAGCACCAGTCAGTCCTCGAAATCCGAATCGAAACCGGCGGCCAGCGAGACCAAGACCGCCGAGCCAGCCAAAGCCGCGGCGGCATCGGAAAGCTGATGCGCGTCGAGGCTCCACTTCTCCGACTTCGTGTCCGGCGGATCGACCCCGGCCGGCGAGGCTATTGCTCCTGTATCAGGGGCGTCTGAGTCAGGCGCCCCACCTTTCCCCTTCGCCCAGAAGGTAGTGTGATCTTCGTCCCAGGCAAGGGCGTGCCTGGGCTCCGATGGAACACAACATGAGCATTGCCGAAGAAATTCAGACAATCAAACAGCGCGACCCTGCCGCCAGATCGACCCTGGAGATCATCCTGGTCTATCCGGGCTTCCACGCGCTCCAGCTGCACAAGGTCGCGTCGAGACTACACCGCGCTGGGTTCAAGCTCCCCGCCAGGATGATCAGTCACCTGGGGCGCTTTTTGACCGGAATCGAAATCCATCCGGGCGCTCAGATCGGTGATCGTTTTTTCATCGACCACGGGATGGGCGTGGTCATTGGTGAGACATCGATCATTGGGGATGACGTCATGCTCTATCAGGGCGTGACATTGGGAGGAACCGGCAAAGCGCGCGGCAAACGCCATCCTACCCTGGGCAATGGCGTCATCGTCGGCGTCGGGGCCAAGATCCTTGGCGATGTCACCATCGGCGACAACGCGCGCATCGGCGGCGGCGCCGTCGTGCTTCGCGATGTCCCGGCGGATACGACGGCAGTCGGGATTCCGGCCCGGGCGGTCGCCTGGACCGACCCGAAATCGGGCGAGATTCGGCGAGTGGAAACACTCCCCGACCCGCAGCGCGACGCCGTTTTCGCGTTGACGCAGCGTGTCGAAGAACTGGAAGAAGCGATCAGGCAACTGAAACTGGCCGGCGAAACGCGGGCGATCGATGAGGGAACCCAGTGAGCGAAGGCAACATACGCATCTACAGCACGCTGAGCCGCACGGTCGAGCCGTTCGAGACGATCGAACCGGGCGTCGTCCGCATGTACGTCTGCGGCGTGACCCCCTATGCCAGCGCGCATATCGGACACGGTATGTCGGTGATCGTCTTCGACATGATCCGCAGGTATCTCGAACACTCGGGATATCGGGTCCGGCATGTCCAGAATTTCACCGATATCGACGACAAGATCATCGACCGCGCCAATCGCGAGGGAATCACGGCCAGCGACCTGACGGAATCCCTCATCGCCACCTGGCATGAGGAGACAGCCGCCCTCAACGTGCTGCCGGCCACCATCTACCCTCAGGCGACGCTGGAGATTCCTCAGATCGTCGCCATGATCGAGGGGCTGATCGCAAAAGGGCACGCCTACGAGCAGGATGGTGACGTCTACTTCCGGGTTCGGTCGTTCAAGGGGTATGGCAAACTCTCCCGCCGCTCGGTCGATGAGATGATCTCCGGAGCACGGATCGACATCGACGAACGGAAAGAAGACCCACTCGATTTCGCTCTCTGGAAATCGGCCAAACCAGGCGAGCCCCACTGGCCCAGCCCCTGGAGCGATGGGCGCCCGGGCTGGCATATCGAGTGCTCGGCCATGTGCTCACACCATCTGGACGGCGTGGTCGACATTCACGGCGGCGGCACCGACCTGATCTTCCCGCACCACGAAAACGAAATCGCCCAGTCCGAGGCATTTCTGGGTCTGGCGCCATTCGCTCGCTACTGGCTGCACAACGGTCTGCTGCAGCTGGGCGGCGACAAGATGTCGAAGTCGATCGGCAACATCGTCAGCATCAGGGAGCTGCTCGAGCGAGGCGTCGCCGACGCGTTCCGGTTGATGGTGCTCCAGTCGCACTACCGGTCGCCGCTGACCTACACCGAGGAATCGCTCATGGCCGCCCAGAAGGGTCTGGAGCGGTTGCGTGGCGCAGCCACAGCGAGTGCCCAACCCTCGAGTTCGGCGGGAGAAACGGTCGCGTCCGAGCTCGCCACCGCGGTATCAACGGCGGATGCGCTCTTCCACGAGGCGATGAACGACGACTTCGACTCGCCTCGTGCTATCGCGGCGCTTTTCGACCTCGGCCGCGCCATCAACCGGGCGCGCGATGCCGGCGCCGGCGAGGACGCCCTGTCCGCCAGCCAGGAGCGTCTGATCGAGCTGGGGGCGGTGCTCGGTTTGCGTCTCGATGTCGCGGCCGGCGACCTCGGGGAGGCAGGGCCATACATCGATCTGCTGGTCAGCATCCGGGACGAGCTCAGGGTGGCCAAACAGTGGGCTTTGTCGGATCGCATCCGTGACGAGCTGATGGCGCGAGGAGTCGAGATTGCGGACGGACCACAGGCGTCGACCTGGCGCAAAGCCTGAGCGGAAACACATCGCGCCAGCCGGATCGGAGCTGCTCTTTGGCCGCAACGCTGTTGCTGAAGCGCTGCGGGGCCGGAGATCGCACCAGAAGCTGATCGTTGCCGAGGGTGTCAAATGGGACGCCCGCATGCAGGAGATCCGGCAGGCGGCCGAATCGGCTGGACTGGCGCTCGACATCGTGCCGCGACAACTGCTGGATGACGAGATTCGGGGAGCGCGCCACCAGGGCGTGGCGCTGGTCACGTCAGCCTATCCGTACGTCGACGGCGACGCTCTGATCTCCAATGGCTGGTCGATCCTGGTTCTCGACCACATTCAGGACCCGCAGAATGTCGGCTCGCTGCTGCGGGCGGCCGAGGCGTTCGGCGTGCGAGGTGTCGCGCTCCCCCGGGATCGGTCCGCCGCCATCACCCCGGCGGTTGTCAACGCCTCCGCCGGTGCGGTCGAGCATCTGCACGTTGCACAAGTGACGAATGTCGGCCGCCTCCTCGAACAGATGAAGTCATCGGGATACTGGATCGTCGGGCTGGACAACGACGAACGAGCCCAATCGCTCGAATTCCTCTCTGTCCCCCTGCCGTTCGGCCTTGTGGTGGGCTCCGAGGGCAAGGGCATGGCCCAGTCGACCGCATCCCGGTGCGACTTCCTGGCCAGGATCGACCAAATCGGCTCGATTGAGTCGCTCAACGCGGCCATCGCTGGCTCCATTGCGCTGTTCTGGCTGACCCAATCCGCCAGATTGGCCAAAGTTGCCGGGAAATAGCCGGAAAGCGTATAGTTACACAGGTTATCTTGTGTGTACGTACACAATGCCCTGCTTGGGTTTCCCACTGTGAATGCGATATGGAAGGCATCCGATGAAGGTCATTTTGCGCCAAGATGTAGAGAGCCTCGGCGAAGCCGGCGACGTCAAGAATGTTTCCGATGGATACGCTCGCAATTATCTGATTCCCAAAGGCTACGCCATCATCGCCACACCGGGTGAGCTGAAGGTCCTGGCTGAGAACCAGAAGGTCAAGGATCGCAAGATCGCCTACCAGGAGCAGGATCTCAAAGAGCTGGCCGATCGCATCAGCACCGTCACCCTCGAATTCGAGGCGCGGGCGGGCGATCAGGGACGGCTCTTCGGATCGGTCACCGCTGGAGATATCGCCGACAAGCTGACCACCACCATCAAGCACGAGATCGATCGCCGCAAGGTGCATCTGGATGAGCCCATCCGCACATCCGGCTCCCACAAGGTGACGATCAATCTGGTCGGCAAGCTGAAACCGGAGATCACCGTTGTCGTCAACGGTCTGGTCGACGAAGAAGCCGCCGAAGCGGTGGAGACCGAAGAAGCCGCCGCCGAAGCAGTCGCCTAGCACATACGCGCTCAGTCTCGCTCCTGCTAGACTCTACAACGAACCGGTCAACGAACAGTCCGTCGGTGCACATGCGCTGGCCGGTCGTCGCTCCTTCCCGCATCGGAGCCTGATCCATGGTATCCGCAGTCGATCGGTTACCCCCTCACAACATCGAAGCAGAGCAGTCGGTTCTGGGCAGTATCCTGCTCGACCGGGACGCCATTATCGGCGTGGCGACGTCGCTCAAGTCGGATGACTTCTACCATCCGGCCAACGGCACCGTCTATCAGGCGATTCGCGATCTCTACGAACGCCGCGAACCGACGGACATCCTGACCCTTTCCGACGAACTCACCCGCCGGGGTCAGATCGATCAGGTGGGCGGTCTCGCCTATCTGGCATCCCTGATGGACGTGGTGCCGACCGCGGTGCACGTCGAGTACTACGCAAAAATCGTCGAACGCACCGCGACGATGCGACGGTTGATCGATGCCGGAGCCTTCATTGTCGGACTTGGCTTCCGCGAAGACCTGGAGGTGCAGGAAGCGCTCGACTCCGCCGAACGGCGCGTGTTCGATGTCGCACAGCGACGTTCGACCACCGAGTTCGTGCAGATTCAAACCGTTCTGGAGGAGCTGTTCGATCGACTCGACGCCATTCAGCACGATCGGGGCTCGCTGGTTGGCGTGCCCACCGGTTTCCTCGATCTCGATCGGCTGACCGGCGGGCTGCAACGGTCCGATTTGATCATCGTGGCGGCTCGGCCGAGCTTCGGCAAATCATCACTGGCCCTCGGTCTCGCGCACACCGCGGCCGTCCTGCACAACCGGACCGTGGGCATCTTCTCGCTGGAGATGCAGGCGGAACAGGTCGTGCAGCGCATCCTGTCGATCGAAACATCGGTCGATATCCACAAGCTGCGAACCGGCAGTATTTCCGATAGGGAATGGGGCGCCCTGTCCCGCGCACTGGGCCGAGTCGGGGAGTCTCCCATTTTCATCGACGACTCGCCGACGTTGTCCGTCATGGATATCAAGTCGAAATCGCGCCGGCTGCAGGCCGAGCATGGCCTCGACCTGATCGTCGTCGATTACCTGCAGCTGATGACCGGACAGCGCTCCGAGAACCGGGTGCAGCAGATCGCGGAGATTTCCCGGGGGCTCAAATCGCTGGCCCGAGAGCTGAACGTGCCGGTCATCGCCCTGTCGCAGCTTTCCCGCGCGATCGAAAATCGCCCGAATCACCGGCCAATGCTCTCCGACCTTCGCGAATCGGGATCGATCGAACAGGATGCCGACATCGTGCTGTTTATCCATCGCGAGGACAAGTTCAATCCGGAGTACGAGAAGAAGAATGTCGCCGAGCTGATTCTGGCCAAGCATCGCAATGGCCCGACGGCCTCGTTCGAGGTCCACTTCTTCGACAAGACCGCCCGCTTCTCGTCGATGGAAACGATCAAAGATCCTGGACTCTCGTGATGCAACCGGCGTTTGGCGAAAGCAGAAACGAACCGGATGCAGCCGCACTGGCGCCGGAGATGGTGTGTATTCCGGCCGCCTGGTTCGATGCATTCATACTCTCCGCAGGGTCACAGGACGAGGCCATCGTTCTGGCGGCTTGTATGCGAATGTGCAGGGATGAACAGGGCGTTCTCGTCGTCGAAGAGCACGATCTGCTGTCGAACGATGCGTTGATCGCGGGAGTCGGCAGCACCGGTTCGCAAACCGCGACGTCGAAGATTCTGCGCGCGCTCAATCGGGCCGTGCGGCGCGGCGCGCTGGTCCGCATGTGGGTTGGCGAAGGCGACGCGCAGCGAACCCGCTACGCGTTGCCGGTCGTTTCGGCCGAGCAGAAGCGGCAGGCGACGGCGGTTGCGGATGATCCTGATGACGGTGCGCGCGTGCGGAGCTATGATCCGACCGCTCCTTCCGTGTTCACGGCCTACGAGGACGCCATCGGCATGCTGACGCCGCTCGTCGCCGACCAGATCCAGCAGGCACTGGAACGCCATCCGGCCGAACAGCTTCTCGACGCTATTCGCGAGGCTGTTCGGGTCAACCGGCGGAGTTGGCGGTACATTCAGCACATCCTTCAGAATTGGTCAGGTCCGGGCCGGGAGAGCGTCGCGGACATCGAGGTCAACCATGAAACGCATCAGCGACGTGATCAAGAACGTCTCGATCCCGATCAATACCGGGGAGAGCGACACCTCGAGCGAGCTCGAGACCTACAAGTGCGCGATCTGTAAAGACCGCCAGTGGCTCCGAGTCGACGCCGAGCCCGGTCACCCGAATTTCGGCCGGCTCTTCCCCTGCGAGTGCTACGTTCGCGAACGGGAGGACCGCCTCGCGGGCGAGCTCTTCGACCTCTCCCAGCTCCAGGCGCTCTCGGACATGACCTTTGCCAATTTCGATGAATCGGTCCCCGGCATTCGTCCGGCGTATGACGCCGCGGTGACGTTCGCTCGCAATCCGGCCGGCTGGATCTTCTTCCACGGTTCATACGGCGTCGGGAAAACCCATCTTGCGGTGGCCATCGCCAACGAAGTCCTGCGCAGCAACACGATGGGGGTCTACTTCAGGGTGGTGCCGGATTTGCTCGATCAGCTTCGGGCGACATTCGACCCGGAACATGGCGTGGCGTACGATGAACGATTCCAGCAAATCCGCAACGCGCACCTCCTGATTCTCGACGATCTCGGCACGGAGCAGACGACGCCCTGGGCTCGCGAGAAGCTCTATCAGCTCTTCAATCACCGCTACAACGAGCAGCTTCCCACGGTTGTCACATCAAACCAGGACTACAAGCACATCGATCAGCGCATCCTCTCCCGCATGCTGGATACGCGCCTTTCTCAACGATTATTCATCGAGGCGGAAGATTACCGGCTCACTCCGGGTCCCCGATAGTCCCGGCACCGGAATTCGGTACTTTCTGAAAGCAAGATCGATGATAGAATCACTTCGGCTCACCCGGTCGACGTGAACGGAAATCTCATTTCATGGCCGAACTCGAGTGGCTCCTATCGCAGCTTGGGAGCTTTCGGGCGTTTCTTGATATCGCCGTCGTATCCCTGATCATCTACTGGCTGCTCAGTGTGGCGCAGGGCACCCGGGCGACCCTGTTGATCCGTGGCGCCATCAGCTTTCTCGCCATTGCCTACATTCTGGCGACCGTTTTCGACCTCTCGACACTCAACTGGCTTCTGGCTCGCACCTGGCCGGCCCTGGTCATTGCCATTCCGGTCATCTTCCAGCCCGAACTGCGGCGCGCGCTCGAACAGCTCGGCCATACCGGGCAGTGGCTGCGCACTCCGTTGTCATCGAGCGATGAGTTCTTCTCCGAAGACGCAATCGACGAAATCGTGCGGGCGGCCGGTCAGCTGGCCAGGCAGCGATATGGCGCCCTGATGGTGCTGGAACGGGAAACCGGGCTGCAGGACTATGCCGAAACCGGGGTGCCGGTCGATTCCGTTCTGACGAGGCAGCTCCTGATCAATATCTTCTTCCCGAATACGCCCCTTCACGACGGAGCGACCTTGATCCGCGGCAGCCGCATTCTTGCGTCGAGCGTTGTGTTGCCACTGACCGACAACATCTCGGCGTCCAGTCAACTGGGCACGCGGCATCGCGCGGGCATCGGCGTGACCGAAGACTCCGACGCGCTGGCGGTCATTGTTTCCGAAGAAACGGGGCAGATCGCCGTGGCCCATAGTGGCCGCCTGATCAGAGGGCTCGATCAGGACCGGCTCCGGCGCGTGCTGAGAACCCTCACCCATCTCGATCGGGAGGAAACCCGGCCGCAGCGTTCCAACGGCAAGTTCCATTTCCCGACCGGCGAGCTCGTTCGCACGCGACGATCCCGCACCACACAGAAACCAGCCAACGACGCGGCCCATCACGGCGCGCAGGGATCGCACTAGAGCCTTATGCTGAATCGACTCCTGGGAAGCACAACACGCGGATCCCTGATGCGACTGGCCGCATCGGTCGGTCTGGCGCTCATTCTATGGGCGTGGGTCACGACTCTGCGCGATCCGGAAACCACACGATCGTTCAGCGGCGTGCCATTGCAGGTCGCCGATTTGCAGGACGACCTGGTGGCCCTCGATCCGCCAGATGAAGTGCAGGTGCGAGCAACCGGACCCCGGTCAGCGATCGAAACCATGCCCAGCAGCTCCGTCAGCGCCTCGCTGGACATGTCGAAGGTCACCGAACCGGGAACCTACGAGATCGAGGTTGAGGTCAATGCTCCCGAGAGCGTCTGGCGAACGCGGTCCAGCCCGGCGACAGTCGATATCATCGTGGAAGCCGCCATCACAACGTCCTTCCCGCTGGATGTCGATGTCCACGATCTCGACGCCTCCAGCCTGCGGACGGTAAACGTTGAACCAGATCTCGATGAGGTCACCGTGGCAGGCCCCTCCTCACTGATCGACCAGGTCGACCGGGTCGTCATGACAATCGAAACGTCAGGGGGATCGCGCACCTATCAGACCACGGCCCCGCCTGTGGCTTTCGATGCTGCCGGAGTCGCGATCGAGGGTGTGACCGTCCAACCCGGTGTGGTTGCGGCCACCGTCACCGTCGCCGCCCGGGGCAAGAGCGTCGCCGTGCTGGTGTCGACCGAAGGTTCGCCGGCGTCCGGGTTCGAAGTGGTGAACAGGACCGCGAATCCCGTGTCGGTCATCGTCGAGGGCCCCGAAGAGGTCATCGATCAGATGATTGCGGTCTCGACCGAATCGATTGACATCTCGGGCGCGTCATCAAGCGTGAGCGCCACGGTGCCGATTGTCGGGCTGCCTGCGGGCGTGACCGTTATCCAGCCGCAATCCGGACAAGTGGATGTGCTCATTCAGATTGGGCAGCAGGGCGTGCGGCAGTCGCTGACTGGCTTGGAGATCGACATCAGCAACCTTGGGCCAGGTCTGCAAGGTGAGGTCAATCCGACTGAGCTGACGATCGAAGTCGTCGCGCCTGAAGAGGTGCTCTCGGCGCTGACGGTGGAGAGCATCCAGGTCATCGTCGATGCCAATGGTCTGGGCGAAGGAGTCCACACGGTAACGCCGATGGTGATCGTGCCGGCGCAGGTTCAGTGGATTTCCGCCAACCCGATCGAAGTGGAACTGACGATCAGCGCAGCGTCGACGCCGGCCGGCGCCTAGCCGGACGCCGGATCGTTCTGGTTCTCGGCGGTGCGTTCCATGTCGTAGGTGAGCAGGATCGCTTCCGCGACCTCCTTCATCGACTTTCGCGCGTCCATGCTGGTCTTGCGAATCCGGCGAAATGCCTCAGCCTCGCTCATGCCATGGGTGTCCATGAGCACGCCCTTGGCCCGCTCGACCACTTTTCGCGACTCCAGCGCCTCTTTGAGGTCGCCGACTTCGCTTCTGAGCGCCGTGAATTCCGCGAAGCGGGTCAGACTGAGTTCGATGACCGGCAAGAGTTCCGCTTCCCGGAATGGTTTCACCAGATACCCCACCACACCGGCACTCTTGGCTCGCTCGACCAATTGCTGGTCGGAATAGGCCGTAAGGAGCACGACCGGCGCGATCTGCTCACTGGTCAGAACGCCGGCAGCGGTGATGCCGTCGATTTCCGGCATCTGGATATCCATGATGACGATGTCTGGTCTGATCTTGCGCGCCAGGTCGAGCGCACTCTGACCATCGCCAACATCAGCCACGACCTCGTAGCCAAGATGGACCAGCATCTCGCGCAGATCGAGCCGGATCAATGACTCGTCATCCGCAATCAGAATGCGACAGGGCGTGCGGTGACTCAACGAATCGCTCCACAACTGCGAATCAGACACAAAAAACCACGAAACAGGCGACTGGCATACTGCCGGCACTTCCGTTTCGCGGCCTGGTCGGGGCGAGAGGATTCGAACCTCCGACCACCGGTACCCCATACCGGTGCGCTACCGGACTGCGCCACGCCCCGCGCAGGCGAGTATAGCATCCGTTATCGTCAGGATCGCGGACCGCTGTCCATCATCATGCCCCGCTCCGCCAGGAGCTTCCGCAACGTCCTGGAAGCTCCATCAACAACCAGGGCCAGGGTTTGTGATCCGGCAAGCCGGGTCAGGCATGGTCCCGTTTCCGGATCGCTCAGAAGATCATTCAGCGTCTCTGGTTGATCGACCTGCAGAATCGTGGCATCGAAAAGGGCTCCGCTCCCCCAATCCTTGGTCCACCGGCGCACAAAAGCCGCCGCCTCGGGTGGCAGAGGGCCACCATGCAGTTGCTCGAGAATTGCGAGAACGGCTTCGGCGCCCAATCCTGATTTCGCGCTCCGGCGCAAACTGCTTTCCGTCATCCGGAGGGAGCTGGCGTCCGGGTCAACCAGTGGCGTGATGAGCCTGACGTCGTAGATGCTCGGTACTGACTGCAGAAATGTCAGCCGACCATCCCCGTCCACGTCGATCCGGCGGCGTGAACTCTCTTCAGCACCTTCGGTCAATGCCGGGAAACGGCCTGTGGAGATGAGCCGTTCGGAGAACTTGACGAGCGATTCCTCAGGCACCAGCGCGATCGTCGGCCCCAATCGCCCACCCAGGAGCGGAGTGAATTCTCTATCCGCATAGAGCGCATCCAGAGTCGCCTCGTCGGCGACCTGCAACAGGGGCGTTTTCGAGCGAACGGTGATCCTTTCGGTCTGGCTCCCCCACTCCTCCAACGTCCGCCGCACATTCTGCGGCAAGTCGACGTTGCTGACACTGGCAAGGAACGCAATGATCCCGGCAGTGTCGTATCCGGCCCGAAGGCCACGATTGAATGCCCGGCGCGTCAGCTCGTACTCGACCGCCTGATCCGTACGGATTCGGTCCGCCATCTGGTCGAGGGCGAAAAGAACGTCATCGCCCGTCGGCTGGAAGGCGAATATCTGGAAGTTCGGTTGGATGACAACGTTCGATTCGGCCGGAATATCTGGTAGCGGTTCGTCACGCAGCAGTCTCAGCCCGTCATTGGTCAGGCGAATCGCGAGCGCGCCGTTCTCCTGGCGCCCCAGATCGACGACGCCAAACGCCGGCAGAACGTCGATGGCGAGAACCCGGATGAATCCGGCCTCGACCCGCTCCCATCCTTGTCCTTCGTCCCGAATCCCCTCGAATGTCCAGCCGGCCTCGTTGATGCCATTGTACGGATTCGGCAAGTCTGTCGCGTCGGAACTGCCATAGTAGCCACCATAGCCATAGTTGTAACTTCCCATCTGTCTGGACAGGAGGAACTCGTACGACGCGGCGCCAACACGATCGATCAGATGGTCAACTGCCACCCACTCGCCCATCGGCAACGAAGCGATCTCCTCCAGGACTCGGCGGCGCGCATCGACGGCAAAGTCTGGCGACACGCGAATCGACGCGCCGGGCGCCCGGATTGTCAAACCGGGAACCCGGAAAACCTCGCACCAACGCTGGGTCGTGCGGTATGCGGCGAAGAGCATCGATCGGCGTACACCTGGAGGAAGACGCAGAAAGTCCCCGGCGCGAGGATCGGCCAGCAACTCACCGGCCGTGGGCGCCAGGAGCTTCACCTCTTGCGCCAGCGCCCTGAGAAGAGAGAGCCATCCGGTGTCATCCTCACCCCGGGCCTCAGAGACATCCTCCTGTCGCGTCAATTCCTGATTGATGCGGAGCATGCTCCTCTTGTTGATCGAGCCTCGATTGGTGAGGACGATCTTCTCTCGCGCGGCGAGGCTCACAAAGAGATAGAGATCGCGCAACAGCGTTGACGGGTCCGAGGACCCGACATCGACAACGTTCCCCACCGTCTCGATCGTCAATTCGACGGGTGGCAGATGCTTCAGAATCTGCGGCGGTATGAAGAGAAGTTGGCCCGGGCTGAAGATCTCGACCGTGCCTCGACTCGACCGTGCCGGTCGCGATGTGAAGACCAGTCCGGCCATGCCCAGCCAGGCCACAACGTCCTCGAACTTCCGCGATTTGGGGTTCCGCGTTGAACCCCTGGCTGGCTGCGCGTAGGAGTAGTAGCCGCCGTGCACCGGTTTGGGCCGAGGATCAATCGCGCCGGCCCGTTCGAGCTTCCGGCGAATCACACCCGACGAGGCCGATCCGCCGGCCTGGATCAGACAGTCGAGGAGAGCCTGGGCTGGATCGGAGAGCTCATTCAGCGTATTGGTGATAAGACGAGGGTCGACGATCACCGGAGCAAGAGCCGCCACCATTCTGGCCTTCGTCTTCTCGGTGATCGGCAATGAGTGAAATCGGATCATCTGGGTGAGCGACGGGTTGTCGTAGGTGGTGAGGATATCCTTCACAGACCGGGGCATCGACATCACTCCGGGTCGATGACGCGGGGCGCGTGGCCCCGCTCGGTGAGCATGGTCACCACATCCGCGACGTGGACCGGGTCGAGGGCCAGGAGCCGGGGCGAGAACGCGTGTACGACACCCTCCGCAAGTCGTGTCGCCGCCAGCAATTCGGGCCCGATCACATCGTCGGCGAGCTCAATGAGCGCCAACTCGTCATAGAGCCGCACACCACCGTACCCTTCCCAATAGCGCTGGATGGCATGCGTCACCGGTTGGGACGGCGCTTGGCCCGTCAAATCGGCAATGAGATCAATGATCTGCGAACCGGTCATTCCGGTGTCGATCGCACCGTGGAGCGCCTTTGGCGTCATCTGATACCGCAATCCGTCGGGAGACGCGCCAACCAGCTCGGCGATCCTGGTCACCTGGCTATGCAGCGTCATATCGGTCGTTCCGGAAGGAATCAGAATCGTCAGATCGTCCTCAACCGCGATGCGCCCACTCCCTCGATGCACGCGATCAGCGATCTCACGACCCGAGAGGATTCCTGCCGGAGGAAGCGCCCTGACTTGTGTCGCTCCATCCTCTCCCTCAGCCAGGTCGATCAACCCCAACCATCGCAGCGGACCCTGCATAGTCGCCGTCACGATCTCTTCGAAGATCAAACGCCAGTCGTTTTCATCAGTCACGGAGAGTCGCCGCGAACGACCATTGGCGCCGACGTGGCTGATCTCGAGGTTGCGCTGCGCGGCCAGGCGCATGAGAAGCTGATCGTATCCCGGAAAGGCAGCATACGAGAGTTGCCAAACGATGCGGGTCATCGCGTCGCAATTCTGCCAGCGATACGGCTCCAGTCTGCTGATCAGTTTCGCCACCAACCGTGCAATCGGATGCACGCCGAGATCGAAGGGATAGCTCCATGCCCGATCGTCCCGCTTCCACGCAATCCGCAGCTGCGTCCCCAACTCCGGTAGGTATCCAATCTCGATCTCGCCGGCGTTCATCAGCCAGGCATCGATGAGACGAGACGCGCGGTCGCCAGGTGCGAGCTCGAGAAATCTCCGCAGATGCTCACTGCGAAGAAATGTCTCCGGCCCCACTCGCAGGATGTTGAGGCGCGACATCAACCGAGCAGCGAAATGAACATGGGCGCGGGAGGCTTGGGTTATCTCCTCCAGAGCGGCAAGGGATGCCTCCGCAAGGATTGGTTGGGCAACGATCCGGAAGGTTTGGTCGCTGACTTCCTCGCCCAGGGAGAGCCCAGTGGGTAGGGCGGGCGGGCGATCGCGCGGCATGACCTCGGCTTGTTCGATATCACCAGAGAGGACCGAGAGTGCAATGACCTGGAACAGCTCAACAATGCCCAGCGCCCCCGATTCCCGCCTTTCGGGAAGGACATCCCGACCGGAGATGGGCGCCCACAGATAATCAATGGCTGGCAATCTGGCCGAGACTGCGAGCGGTACGACGTAGCCCGGCCAGCTTTCATCGTACGCGTGGTCAACAAGCGCGAGTCCTGCGCCGACCACCCCGTCGATCGCAATCCTGTCAGGTCCTCCCATTGCCTCGTATGCCTGGACGACAGATGCTCGTTCCGCCACGTGCTGAAAGCCCGTGAGGTCGATGGCATCGGCTGTCAGCCGTTCTGCCGCGGACATTTCGGCGATGGCCGAATCGAGTCGTGCCTCATCGGCGAACACGGCAACGACGCTGGACAGCACATCCGACTTCTTCGAACCGGAAGCGCGAAATCCGAAACGCCGCGCGAGGGCCCTGAGCTCATCGGTCGTAGAGCCGGAGAGAAATTCAGCGATTTCGGCCATCAGAAGGGCCGGACGGTCCGCGCCCCATCCACGATCGGCGTTCCTTGCTGGTTGTGGGAAGTCGTCTGCAAGCAGGTAATCCGCGTTCCCCTGGGCAAAGAAGACCGACGGAGACCGGAGCCAGTGCAGCAGCAATGCCCCAACATGGCAACAATACCCCGTGCCATGCCGGGTGCAGTTGGGGCTCATCTTCCGGGCCCGGGCGGTGATCGAGACCTTGTCGGCTCTTCTCCAAACACCTCGTACGGTGCCGGTCAACGCGTCTGTCTGCAAAGTGGCCAGGAGCACGTGACCGCCGCGCTCCATGGCATCGGCTCGGGCAAAGGTGGCTGGACCGCAGAGTCTGCGCAGCACATCCTCGTCGATATCTACCGGAAAGTAGTCGGCCAGTTGGACGTTGAGCACGCTGGCTATCCTGTCCGAATCGCAGATACGGACACGCCATTGGCGGGACCATTCGGCGTGGCGGCGTTCTCGAGTTCGTCCTCATAGAGAATCTCGTATCGATAGCCTTGTTCGGTCAGGAATTTCTGGCGATTCGCGGCGAATTCCTGATCACGCGTTTCTCTGGTAACGAGCGAGTAGAAATGCGCCAGCTGCCCATCGCCCTTTGGCCGCAGGATACGTCCCAGTCGCTGTGCTTCTTCCTGGCGCGAACCGAACGTCCCCGAAATCTGAATGGCAACGCTGGCATCGGGCAGATCGATCGAGAAATTCGCGACCTTCGATACGACCAGGAGGGACTGCTCCCCACGGCGGAAAGCGTCGAACAGCATCTCGCGCTCGCGTGTTGACGTCTTGCCGGTGATCAGCGGCGCGCCGTAACGGTCTGCGACCTTCTGCAATTGATCGAGATACATGCCGATGATCAACACCAACTCGCCCTTGTGCCGCGCGACGAGCTGATCGAGCAGATCGAACTTCCGCGGGTTTTCCGCCGAGATCCGGTACTTCTCACGTTCCTCGGCCACCGCGTATTCGAGACGCAGCTGGTCGGGGAGTTTGACGCGGATCTCGTGACACTCCGCCGTGGCGATCCATCCCTGCCGTTCAAGATCCTTCCATGGCACATCGAATCGCTTGGGACCAATGAGCGAAAAGACATCGGTTTCCCGTTCATCCTCCCGGATCAGGGTGGCGGTAAGTCCCAGGCGGCGACGCGCCTGGATTTCCGCGGTGATGCGGAAAACCGGCGCGGGAAGGAGGTGCACCTCATCGTAGACGATCAGCCCCCAATCGGCCCGGTTGAAGAGATCGAAATGTGGGTACTCGTCACTCTTCCGGGGTCGATAGGTGAGCACCTGATAGGTCGTCACGGTGATCGGCTTGATTTCCTTGACCTCACCGGTGTACTCGCCGATCGCCTCGGCAGGCACGGTCGTCTTATCAATGATCTCGCGTATCCACTGGCGGGCGGCGACGATAGAGGGAGTCAGGATAAGTGTCTCACTCTGGATTTCGCTCAGAACCCCCAGACCGACGACCGTTTTCCCCGCTCCGCAAGGCATGACAATGACGCCGCTGCCTCCCCGGCTGGAGCCGGCGGCGTGAAATATCTCCACGGCCTGCAGCTGGTACTCGCGGAGAATGAACTCGTCGCCACCAAGGGCAGTTTGCCGGAGTGCGACCTCAAGTGGAGCGCCCGGAGCATACCCGGCCAGATCCTCCGCCGGATACCCAAACTGGACCAGCGCCTGCTTGACATGCCCTCGCCGTGCGGCATCGACCACGAGACCACCGTTGATGTGCGGCGCGACGATATACGGCTTCAGATGGCGGTGGTGCTGGATCTCTTTGATCAACGCAGGGTCTTCGGAAACGAGCAGCAACTGCTCGTCCTCCCTGACTAGCTTGACGCGACCGTAACGGGAGATGTAGTCGATGATATCGGTTCGGACATTGCCGGGGAGGTCGTATCTGCCAAGCCTGTCCAGGGCATCAAGGATGAAGTCCGATCCATGTCCCGCCGATGCGGCATTCCAGAGCGAAAGGGGTGTGATCCGGTAGGTGTGGATATGCTCGGGACTCTTCTCCAGCTCGGCAAACCGGGCAAGCGCATCCCGGGCCTCGTCGTAACGAGGATTGCTGACTTCGACGAGAATCGACTTGTCGCTCTGAACGATGAGCGGGTTCGCGGGATCGTAGCTCATAGTATGAAAGTGCAGCCATCTCGGATTGCGGGAGCCGGTGCCGCCACTCTGAGCCAATCATGAACGGGTGATGAGCGAAACGTCAAATGCGTCGGAGATCCCGGTCCGGTTTGCACTATCAAAACAGCATCGTGAACTGAAATGGCACGACAAAGGGGCGGCCATGTGGCCACCCCTTTGAATCTCGCTGTTGAGGATGACTACTTGACGTCGGCCTTCGCGCCAGCCTCTTCGAGCTTGGCTTTGGCGGCCTGGGCCTCATCCTTGGAGACGGCTTCCTTGACGGCCTTCGGCGCGGCCTCGACGAGATCCTTGGCCTCCTTGAGACCGAGGCTGGTCAGCTCGCGGACGGCCTTGATGACCTGAATCTTGTTCGCCCCGGCATCGACGAGGACGACGTCGAACTCGGTCTGCTCTTCGGCAGCCGCCGCAGCATCGCCGCCACCACCGCCAGCGGCGGGTGCAACGCCAACCGCAACCGGCGCAGCAGCTGAAACACCCCAGCGCTCCTCGAGCGCCTTCACCAGCTCATTGATCTCGAGGACAGTCATGCCCTCAAGCTGCTCGATCAACTTCTCGCTCATTGGATACTCCCTTGAATTTCAGAAAAACAAACAGACCATCGACTGCTAATCGGCGGCCACGCCACCGAGCTGCTCCGCACGCGCGTTGAGCACGTATGCAACCGACCGGCTCGGACCATTGAGCACCGAGACCAGATTGCGCTGCGGCGCCTTGAGCATTCCCAGCAACTGCGCCTGAAGCGTTTCCTTGCTCGCCAGCGATGCGATTCCTTCCACCTGTGTGGCGTTGATGAATCGCTTGTCGAGCACGCCCCCCTTGATCGTCAGGATGCGCGACGTTCGAACGAAATCATTCATCGCCTTGGCAAAACCAACGATATCGCCGTTGGCAAAGCCAATGGCCAGCGGACCTTCCAGTGCCGGCTCCAGCCCTTCGATCCCGGCCCGTTCAGCCGCGATGCGCGTCAGAGTGTTCTTCGCGATGCGAAACTCGCCGTCGAATGGGCGAAGCGACGCTCGCAATCCCTGCAGATCGGTGACATTCAAACCACGATAGTCGGTCAGCACCACCAGATTCGCGTTGCCCAGCTGTTCTGTAAGCTCGTCGATTGTTTTCGCCTTTAATGCTGTCGGCATTCCTCTCTCACCTCCCTTCGATGCCTGTTACGAACGAATAGGTCGACACTTCTCACTCATTGCACGAAAACGCCCTGGGTCGACATCGACCCAGGGCATGCGCCAGACGTGCACCGTCTGTTCTTCTCGCAGAACTGGGCCTCGGTCGGACATTAAGCGCTCTGTCGAACGCACCGGCTGTCTTCGGCCTCGAATGATTCGATTGTGGTTCCCGGTCACGCGTGACCGGATGGCAACTAGCTCGCCGCCTCCGACGCCGACGCCAGAGCTTCGGCAACATTGACGCGGATGCCGGGGGCCATCGTACTCGTGATGGCCAGATTCTTCAAATAGATGCCCTTGACGCCGCTCGGTTTGGCCCGGTTGAGCGCATCGACAAAGGTCAGGAAATTCTCGAGAATCTGCTCAGCGGAAAAGCTCTTCCGACCGATGACGGTATGGACGATGCCCAGGCGATCGTTGCGGAATTCGACGCGACCACCTTTGAGATCCTTGATCACTCCCGGCAGGTCCTCGACATTCCGCACAACCGTGCCAGACCGAGGGTTGGGCATGAGACCGCGGCGTCCGAGCACACGTCCCAAACCGCCGACCTTGCCCATCATCTCGGCGGTGGCGATAGCGGCGTCGAAATCGACCCAGCCGTCGTTGATCTGCTTGATCAGGTCATCCGAGCCGACGAAATCCGCGCCGGCTTCCCGGGCGGCGCGCTCCGCTTCGCCCTCGGCGAACACGAGCACACGAACCGACTTGCCGGTGCCATGCGGCAGCGCCACGGTGGTCCGCACCGCCTGATCGGCCTGGCGAGGGTCAATACCCAGTCTCGCATGCACTTCGATGGCTTCATCGAAGTTGGCGTACATGACTTCCTTGAGGAGATTGACGGCGTCACTGGGGGAATAGAGCGTATCCCGGTCGACTCTGGCTCGAGAGGCAGCCTGTTTCTTCGGCATCTTCGCCATGTGTGAACTCCCTGTGGTGCGAACGGGGACTGGAATCCCCTCCCACGACTACGTCGCCTAGCTGGCGATCTCGATTCCCATCGAACGAGCGGTGCCTTCGATCTGGCGCATGGCGCCTTCGACATCGATCGCGTTCAGGTCCTTCATTTTCAGCTCGGCGATCTCCCGCACCTGATCGGTCGTGACCTTGCCGACCTTGACCGCGGGAGCCCTGTCCGAGCCCTTGTCGATGCCAGCGGCACGCCGGAGCAGGTCCGAGGCGGGAGGCGTCTTGGTGACAAAGGTGAACGAGCGATCCTCATAGACGGTGATCACGACCGGGATGGTCTGACCCGCCTGCGCAGCGGTGCGCTCGTTGTACTCCTTGACGAAGTTCATAATGGCCACGCCATGCTGACCGAGGGCGGGACCCACCGGAGGCGCTGGCGTTGCTTTGCCTGCTTCGATCTGCAGCTTGATGTACGCACGAACTCTCTTAGCCAACGACTCTATCCTCCCAAGAAGCGACGGTTCGACAGCTCGTCGCCATCTCCACGCTACGCTTCGCGCTCTGCCTGTAGAAAATCGAGTTCCACCGGTGTCTCGCGTCCAAAGAAGGAAACGAGCACGCGAATTTTGCCTTTTTCCTGATTGATTTCGTCGATTTCGCCCCGGAAGTCCGCAAACGGTCCCTCGACGATCCGCACCGTGTCGCCCAGCTGGAAGGAGATCTTGACCTTCGGAGCCTCGGCCGTCATGCCCGTCATGATCGACTGCACTTCGGCTTCGGAGAGCGCCACTGGTTCATTGTTGATCCCGACGAATCCAGTCACGCTTGGCGTATTGCGCAGCGTGTACCAGGTTTCATCATCACGAATCATGCGGACGAGCACATAGCCCGGAAAGACTTTGCGCTGCACCGTATGTCGCTGGCTGTTGCGAATCTCGATTTCGTCCTGGGTGGGTACAACGACCTCGAAGACGCGATCGTGCAGGTCGAGTGCGTCGACCCGGCTCTCGATCGTCTTCTTCACCTTGTTCTCGTACCCGGAATAGGTATGGAGGACGAACCACTCACCTTTTTCGGTCTGCGTCGTCTCGCCTGTCTCTTCGGCTCGCTTCAGGGCGAGTTTTTCCCTCAGGGAAAGGCGGCTCTTCGTTGCTGTTTCACTCATACCAATGCAACCCTTAATGCAACCGGAACTGCTGCCCTAGAAGATCTCGAAGAGCCTGAGCAGAAGGTAGTCGATACCACCGAGCAACAGACCGAGCACCACCGACATGGCGATCACGAGCGCCGTCAGGTTTCTCGTCGTCTCGGAGTCCGGCCAGGTGACCTTCTTGATCTCGGAAACCGTATTCTGGAATGCCTTGCGCAGGCTCTCCCAGCGGGTCCGAAACCTGCTGACCTGTTGGGTCTGCTGGCTGGTCGTCTGCTTTGCCGCCGAGGTTTTGCTACTGGCAACCGCCTGCTTTTTCGGCTCTGCAACCTGCGCAGCCGGTTCGACAGCCGCAGTTGCCGCTGCATCGCCTGCAGGGGCTGTCTGCGTACCGCGTCTCCGCTGTTTTGTTGCTGATCTCCGCTGAGCAGCCATACATCGTACTCGCTTTGATATCTGATCCGATCGTCAGATCAGCTGTGTGGTTTGCCTGGTGCTTCCGGCACACCAACGGGGCGGTCTTTGTAAGACGCCGCCCCTTCCGGTGCGCTTTCGCTGTCTGGCAGGGCCGGCAGGAATCGAACCCGCAACCTACGGTTTTGGAGACCGTTGCTCTACCAATTGAGCTACGACCCTAAGAGCTTCCCCTCTCGGGAAAGCGCCCCTACCGGGTTTCCCGATGCAACTGGTGACTCCGGCAACGGGGGCAGAACTTTTTCAACTCGATCCGGCCGGGATCATTCCGCCGGTTCTTCTCGCTGGTGTAATTCCGCTCTCGACAGACGGTGCACTCCAGGGTGATCGTATGTCGGTCGGCTTTACCCTTCTTTGCCATTGTACATCATCCTTTGCGCCATTCCGGCTGATTCCGCAGCCTCAGCGCTGGACTGCGGGGAGCGAAGTATACGCTCCCCGCCTCGACTTCTTACTCGATGATCGAGGTCACGACACCGGCGCCAACCGTCCGGCCACCTTCCCGGATCGCAAACCGCAACCCTTCCTCACACGCCACCGGCGTGATCAGCTCCACTGTCATCTGCACGTTGTCCCCAGGCATCACCATCTCCACCCCCTCCGGCATCTGGATCGATCCCGTCACGTCGGTGGTCCGCACGTAAAACTGCGGCCGGTACCCGTTGAAGAACGGCGTGTGCCGCCCTCCCTCTTCCTTGCCCAGCACATACACCTCGGCCGCGAACTTCGTGTGCGGTTTGATGCTCCCCGGCTTCGCCAGCACCTGTCCCCGCTCCACATCCGTTCGCTCCACACCGCGCAGCAGGCAGCCAACGTTGTCCCCGGCCACCCCTTCATCCAGGGTCTTCTGGAACATCTCCACGCCGGTCACAATCACCTTGCGCTGCTCGCCCATCCCCACGATCTCGATCTCTTCACCACTCTTGACGATCCCGCGCTCCACGCGTCCCGTCACCACGGTGCCCCGTCCCTTGATCCCGAACACATCTTCGATCGGCATCAGGAACGGCTGATCCACCGCTCGCTCCGGCGTCGGAATGTAATCATCCACCGCCTGCATCAGCTCCCAGATGCACGCATACTCCGGTGCATCAGGATTCGTGTTCTCGCTGCTCAGCGCACCCAGCGCGCTCCCCCGCACGATCGGGATCTCATCCCCAGGGAAGCCATAGGTGCTCAGCAACTCCCGAACCTCGAGCTCCACCAGCTCCAACAGCTCCGGGTCGTCCATCATGTCCACTTTGTTCAAGAACACCACCATCGCCGGTACTTCCACCTGTCGCGCCAGCAAGATGTGCTCCCGCGTCTGCGGCATCGGGCCGTCCGGGGCGCTCACCACCAGGATCGCCCCGTCCATCTGCGCCGCACCCGTGATCATGTTCTTGATGTAGTCCGCGTGCCCCGGGCAGTCCACGTGCGCATAGTGCCGCTTGTCAGTCTCATACTCCACGTGCGCGATCGCGATCGTGATTCCCCGCTCTCGCTCTTCCGGCGCGTTGTCAATCGAATCGAACGACCGGAAGTTCGCCTCTCCACGCAACGCCAGCGTTTTCGTGATCGCCGCCGTCAGCGTCGTCTTCCCATGGTCGACGTGCCCAATCGTCCCCACATTGATATGCGGCTTCGTGCGCTCGAATTTCTGCTTACCCACTTCGTTAACCCTTTCTTCTCTCGACCAGGTCCTGACGACGGTTGTTCTTCCTCAGCGGCCAATCGACCCGCGCTACCGGCGGGCCTTGGCGACCATTTCTTCCTGCAGGCTCGCAGGCATTGGCGCGTAGTGATCGAACTGCATGGAATAGGTGGCGCGACCCTGCGTCGCCGATCGCAGATCGGTGGCGTAGCCGAACATCTGCGACAGCGGCACATTGGCCCGCACAACCTGCGCGCCGGCGCGCATCTCCATTCCCTGGATCTGTCCGCGCCGAGAGTTCAGGTCGCCAATGACGTCGCCCATGAAATCTTCGGGCGTGGTCACTTCGACCGACATGATTGGCTCCAGCACAACTGGCTTGCCGCGCTTCACGGCTTCCTTCAGCGCCAGTGAACCGGCGATCTTGTACGCCACTTCCTTGGAGTCGACATCGTGGTATGAGCCGTCCACCAATCTGGCTTTCATGTCGACAAGCGGGTATCCCGCCTGGCCGCCAGTGAGCATCGCTTCGCGAATGCCTTCATCGACCGGGGCGATGAACTCACGCGGAATGGCGCCACCGACGATCTTGTCTTCGAAGGTGTAACCGGCGCCACGCTCCTGCGGCTCGAATTCGACAACCGCGTGGCCATACTGTCCGGCGCCGCCAGTCTGGCGGACGTGGCGACCTTCGGCACGCACTGGCACGGTGATCGTTTCCTTATACGCAACCTGCGGACGACCGACGTTCGCATCGACCCGGAACTCGCGGAGCAGGCGGTCGACAATGACCTCGAGGTGAAGCTCGCCCATGCCGTCGATGAGCGTCTGTCCGGTTTCCTCATTGCTGCGAACCCGGAACGTCGGATCTTCTTCAGCCAGGCGACTGAGCGCGGCGCCCATCTTGTCCTGATCGGGCCGTGTTTTCGGTTCGATCGAAACGGAGATGACTGGCTCGGGGAAGGTGATCGATTCGAGCACGATCGGGTTGGCCGGATCGCAAAGTGTGTCACCGGTGAAGGAGGTCTTGAGACCGATGATCGCGCAGATGTCACCGGCGCCAACGGTCTGGACTTCTTCACGGTGGTTGGCATGCATTTTCAGCACGCGGCCAATGCGCTCACGGTCACCCTTCGAGGAGTTGAGCGCGTAGCTGCCGGACTCGAGCACACCGGAGTAAACCCGAACGTAGGCCAGCTTGCCGACATGCGGGTCGGCCTGAATCTTGAACACGAGACCGGAAAAGGGCTGGCCCGGTTCAACGGTGCGCACTTCCGGCTCGTCGGTCTTCGGATTGACGCCCTCGACGGGCGGAACATCCTGCGGCGACGGCAGATAGGCGACGATGGCGTCGAGCATCTGCTGAACGCCCTTGTTCTTCAACGAGCTGCCGCACAGGACAGGAACGAGCGAGCCATCGAGTGTGGCTGCGCGGAGCGCCGACCGGAGCTCGTCCGGGGTCAGAACATCGTCCTCGAGGTAGCGGAGCATCAGCTCCTCTTCACTCTCGGCAATCAATTCGATCATGTGATGACGAGCTTCGGCGGCTTTGTCGGCAAACTCGGCCGGGATGTCTGTTCGCTCGACGTTCTGGCCCATGTCGTCATGGAAGATGTAGGCCACGTTGTCGATGAGATCGATGACGCCCTGGAAATTCGACTCCGCTCCAATCGGCAGCTGCACCGGGCAGGGCTTGGCCTTCAGCCGGTCGACGATCATCTCCAGCGTTCGCTCGAACGAGGCTCCCGTGCGGTCCATTTTGTTGACAAAGCAGAACCGGGGGACGCTGTACTTGTCGGCCTGCCGCCAGACTGTCTCTGACTGCGGCTCAACGCCGGCCACCGCGTCGAACACCACCACGCCGCCGTCCAGAACGCGCAGCGACCGCTCCACCTCGACGGTGAAGTCGACGTGGCCCGGCGTGTCGATGATGTTGATGGTGTGATCTTTCCAGCTGCATGTCGTGGCCGCAGAGGTAATCGTAATTCCCCGCTCCCGCTCCTGGACCATCCAGTCCATGGTTGCGGCGCCTTCATGCACTTCACCCGGACGATGAACACGACCGGTGTAGAAGAGAATTCGCTCGGTCGTCGTCGTCTTGCCGGCATCGATGTGCGCGATGATGCCGATGTTGCGCGTCCGGGCGAGCGCGGATTGCTGCTGAGTTTCTGGCTTCGTTGCCGTGCTCGTACTCATGAACCTCTCGTGACCTTCCTCACGCTCCGATCCGGTCGCCATGCCGGTCTGGAGCCAATGTTTCTCTGCCTACACCTAGTACCGATAGTGGGCAAATGCGCGGTTCGCTTCTGCCATGCGGTGCGTGTCTTCCCGCCGCTTGATCGTGGCGCCGACACCATTCGCGGCATCGAGCAGCTCTCCGGCCAGCTTTTCCTGCATCGTTTTGCCGTTCCGCGCCTTTGCGGAGGTGAGCAACCAGCGAATCGCCAGCGACTGCCGCCGCCGGCCCTCGATCTGAACGGGCACCTGGTAGGTGGCGCCACCAACACGCCGCGGCTTGACTTCGAGAACCGGCGTGGCATTGGCCACCGCCTGCTCGAACACCTCCAGCGGATCGCGTCCGGAGCGTTCGCCGACGAGGGTCATCGCGCCATACACGATGTTCTCAGCCAGACCCTTCTTGCCCCGCTCCATCACCTTGTTGATGAACCGGGCCACCAGCTCGCTGTTGTACTGAGCGTCTGGCATCGGAACGCGTGGCTCGATTTTTGTCCGTCGCGGCATCGTTTCCTACCTGCTTTCCCTGCTCGACTTCCGTTCGAAGCGTTGCTTGCTCTTTTTGTCACAGCCGGACCGGATAGTTGCCCGTCTGCGCCCGAATTCCATCCGATATGCCCGTCGAGACCGCCTTGATTGCGAACCCTTCAGGCAGACGAAAAAGCGGGTGATGCCTCACGGGCACCGTTCCGCTTTCTCCGTCGTGCTTCTCAGTTCCGCTCTCGGCGGACGCAGCGCCCGCGCTTCACACGCGGGAAGGGATCAACCCTTCTTCGGCGCTTTCGTTCCGTACTTCGAGCGCGCTTTCTTGCGGTTGTCAACACCGCGGGCATCCAGCGTGCCCCGGACGATGTGGTACCGAACGCCAGGGAGATCTTTCACCCTGCCGCCGCGGACCAGCACCACCGAGTGCTCCTGCAGGTTGTGCCCCTCGCCCGGGATGTACGCCGTCACTTCCATTCCATTGGAAAGGCGAACGCGGGCGATCTTGCGCAGCGCGGAGTTGGGCTTCTTGGGCGTCATCGTCTTGACCTGGGTGCAGACGCCGCGTTTCTGGGGGGCTCCCCCCTGCGAACGGCGCGTCCGACCCGCATATCGACCCAGCGCGTTGTTGGTAAACCCAAGCGCAGGCGATTTGGTCTTCTTCTGAGCGCTCTTCCGGCCCTTCCGGACTAACTGATTGATCGTCGGCACGACTAACTCCTAATGAGACGAGAGGCCCGATCCGTGCTCTGCGGAAGCCAATCTCCCGCAGCTGCGGAGCCGCTCGCTCTGCAAGGTTCGAAGCCTGGATTGATAACCGGGCAGCAAATCCTCACGATGTGGTCCACCTTTCGGCAGTCACAGCGGGAGATTCTACCGTGGTTACGGTATGGACGTCAAGGAAATGCGCGATCACCTGACGGCATTTGGGACCAATCGGACTCTCTCACGACCAGTCGACGCCCTGCTGCGGATCCCTCATTGGGACCCGTGCTATATTGATACCTTGTATCATTATACGACATGGGAGCTTGGCTCCAGCTGAATCGAATACTGCGACGCGTGCAATGGAGGTAGCGATGAACACCGGGACGGCGCAACAAATCGATTGGAAAACCTGGCTCGACCGCTGGGATCGGCAGCAGGAAGGGTATCTCCCCGACCGGGAAGCGCGATTCGCGATGATGCTCGACATTTGCTCCGATTTGCTTCCCGCTTCATTCCTGGCGATCGATCTCGCCTGTGGACCGGGAGCCATCAGCGCTCGTCTCCTGC
The DNA here is from genome assembly GCA_019637585.1 of Thermomicrobiales bacterium. GTDB lineage: Bacteria > Chloroflexota > Chloroflexia > Thermomicrobiales > UBA6265 > JAHBVL01. Next base: position 478,028 of record JAHBVL010000002.1, read on the forward strand.
ACCGCTTTCCCGGGGCACGGGCGATCGCCGTCGACTACGACCCCGTTTTGTTGTTGATGGGCGAGAGCGCTCTTGGGGATCAGGATGGTCGCCTGCAATGGGTCTCGGCCGATCTGGAATCGGCCGACTGGCATACATCTCTCCGTATCGATCAGGTCGACGCGGTGCTCAGCACGACCGCACTCCATTGGCTCGATGAGGGCTCGCTGCGCCGTCTCTATCGCGACCTGGCCGCGTTGATTCGGCCGGGCGGGATCTTCCTGAACGGCGACAACATGGCCTTTCCAGCCGAATTGCCAACCTTCCAGCGTCTCGCGTCACTCGACGATGAGCGCCAGCAGGCGGAAGCATTCAGAGCGCGGGGTCAGGAAGACTGGAAGCAGTGGTGGGAGGCGATCGGTCGGGAGCCCGGAATGGCCGAGCTACTGAAAGAGCGCGACCGGCGCTTCATAAGCCACAACAGTCGCAATGGCGTCATCCCGCCTCCAGGCTTCGACGTTCATGTCGACGCATTGCGGCAGGCAGGGTTTTCCGAGGTAGGGACGATTTGGCAGAATCGCGACAATCGCATTCTGCTCGCGGTGCGGTGACGCCATCGCTCCTCTTGTCTCGTCTCTCTTCTCTTCCCACCGAACACCTTCCTTACGATTCACAGGAGTGGCGTTCACATCGAACACGCTACAATCGAAGCAATGTCCTAGCGAAACTGGAGTTCCTTCAATGTCCTCGATCACACTCACCGTCCAACTGGACTTGCAACTCGGCCAGGAGCTTGAGGCGGCGGCCCGCGACGCTGGTCAAAGCACAAGCGACCTTGTGATCCGGGCAATTGAAGAATGGCTCGAGGATCGAGAAGACGAGCGAGAGGTGCTCGGCATCCTGGCTCGCAACGAACCGTCGAGCAGCAGCAGCGACGTCAGGAGGCGACTTGGCCTGGAAGGTTGAGTACGTAAGAACGGCCGAGAAGCAACTGGGACGTCTCGACAAAGTGTGGCAACGCCGCATCCTCGACTACCTGGACCACGAAATCGCTGCGCTCGACGATCCCCGTGTGCGCGGCAAGCCATTGTCAGGCGAGCTGGCTGGATTCTGGAGATATCGGGTCGGCGACTATCGTGTCATTTGTCAGGTTGCCGAGACGATACATGTCATCACAGTCTATCGGATTGGTCATCGCAGGTCCGTCTATCAATGAGCTGGCTTACTGAAAGGCTCTCGACGCATCGACTGTCTCCGACCGCTGAGCATGCAACGAGCAGCATAGCGACGACCTGATACCGGATTTTCCTGCTGTCTTCCCGCCGCATTATTTGGGCTGAGCGGCGATGTAACTCTTCAGGACCGCGTTGATTTTCGTCTGGTACCCCGGTCCCTGACCACGAAACCACTCCAGGACATCCTGGTCGTAGCGCATCGTGAAGGCAACCTTTGGCCGAGGCAGCTCGACCAGAATCGTGCTCCAGTCGAACTCGCCTTCATCCTCGTGGTCGATCGAGGCTTCGAGTTCTTCCTCGGTCATTGCCTTTACCGCCTCGACGTCGGTCCGATCCTCCCCGCGGCGACGCATCGCTTCAAGCTCTTCAGCTGTGTATCGAACGATAGTCCCTTCTTTCCGCATCACGTGATCTCCGTGCTGAAATGATTCGAACTGCCCCTCCCCGCCAAGTCCACACCACTGTGTAGAAGACGCCATCGATTTCGCCGGTGGTCAGGAAGCGCGGTTCGCTACTGCTAACACTCTTCGTCGAGATCTGGGGACGACCGTCGAACAGAAGCTGCATCCTCAGAAAGTCGATCTGATGCTTCCTCAGATTGCTTTGACGCTTGGCTTCGTCCCACTCGAACTCCATGTCGATATCGTACTACATTGTGTAGTTCGCCATCTCGCCGGAACGCTCGTTTTCCGGCGCCACTAGTTCACACGCCGAACCGCCGGCAATCGATATGTCCCGTCGATGAACTCCGGTTCAGGCATGTAGGCACGGACATTGAGGTAGAACCGACCCACAGGACTCGGTAGCCAGTTCGATTCGCGCTCGAGGCCCGGTGTCACGTGCTGAATGTAGATGGTCAGTGATCCGTCGTCGCCGTAGACGAGACCCGGGGTTCGGTCGCCGATCGAGTAGCGTGCGATCGGATTGTGAATCATGAGGCGGGTCACAGAGTCATACAGTGTGATCGACCAGAACGCACCGACCGGAGGCAGCTGACCCGGAGGAAAATGGAGAACATAGCCGTGCTTTCCGGAGAGCGGCTTCCCATCGGCATCGGTCTCGGCGATCGGATAGATCGCCTCCTCCGGAGAGTTGGTGTAGATAAATTTCCAGGCAACGGCCGACCGGAAGAGGAAGTCGTCGCCGAAGCTCCCCATTGGCGGAATCTCCTGCCATCCCTCCACGACCTTGCCCAGATTGTTCCCCTTCTCCTCGATTGCCGCATGCGCGTCCTTCACGCCTTCGCGGATCGCATTGCGGACATCTTCTGAGTAGGCGTCGATGTCGAACGTCCGGAACGGGCCGACATCGATCGGATCGAGCTGCTTGACAAGCTCCTGCTCGTAGTCAGGCAATGTGTGAAACGGCAGCAGGAAGTTGAGAAGTGGGAGGAGGTTCGGCGATCCGTAGACATCTTTCGAGAACGCGGGGAACTCGACGGGGATGGCTTCCCCGGCCTCGGTTCCCAGAAACTCGGAGAGAGCGGCAATCCGGAGTCCCTCTTGCACCACAACTACTCCGTCGAGGTCGTCCTGGCCATTGATGGCGGTTCTGGTGGCCAGCGCGACGAACCTGCTCGGCGCCTTGATGACGGCAGTGAACTCGCCGTCGGGCACCACCCCGTTGAACGAAGGTCCCAGAAAGAGGAATTCACCCCCGTCGGTCCCCGTCGTGCGGGTGCCGATGTACGCAAAATTGTCGGTGCCCATGTCGACAAGCTGGATGACAAAGTAGCGGTCGCCCGTTGGTGGCACGGTGACCACTCGCGGCTCGGGACCGAGGTCGAGAAATGTCGTCGAGTAGAGCGTGTCGTTGTTGGCATTGACGACGAGCTCGAAGTCGGGGCCATAGAGCTCCCGGCCATGGAGGTAGTTGTTGAAACCTGAAAACTGCGGTGAGTCTTCCCAAATGCACATGCCGTAGAACGTCTTGTAGTTCTCGACCATGGCAAAGCCGTAGACATACGCGTCATACGCGAGCTTCTTCGCAGCCGCAGGTGAAAGCTCCCCGGAATTCATGCGCCATCCTCCACGCTTCTCGACACGATCGTGATCCCATCCTCCCACAAGTCAACGCGACCCAGTATTCCTCCAAAGGAGTACGTTCGCATCACGGACAAGAAATCCCCGGTGCTGGAACCAGCACCGGGGATTCGCTTCGATCTTCTCTGGACTGGAAATCTAGCCCTCGGAGCTCTCTGCCCCATCCTCCGACCATTCGGAAAAGCCCGCGAATTCACCTTCGCCGACCTCTCCGCCCGGTCCATCGGGGAGGAGTCCCTCTTCCATCAGCTCCTTGAGGTCCTCGTCCGAGGCATCCTCCAGCACTGCTGTCGCCGGTCCGCCGCTGCTGGACATCGCGGAGATGTTCGCATCCTCGAGCGGCGTCGGCTCGTAGCTGAGCACCTGCCGGCCACCGACACCCGATCCCGCGGGGATCAGCTTGCCGATGATCACGTTCTCCTTGAGACCGCGCAGCGAGTCGACCTTGCCGTTCACAGCTGCTTCGGTCAGAACCCGCGTCGTCTCCTGGAAGGAGGCGGCGGCCAGGAAGGAGTCGGTTTCCAGCGAGGCCTTGGTGATGCCCAGCAGCACCGGCATCGCGGTGGCGGGTTCGCCACCCTGCGCCAGCAGCTCCTCGTTGATCTGGTTGAACTCGAAGCGGTCGATCCGCTCATCCTGCAGGAAGTCGGTATCGCCCGGATAGACGATGCTGACCTTGCGCAGCATCTGCCGGCAAATTACCTCGATGTGCTTGTCGTTGGTGTTCACGCCCTGTGAGCGATAGACCTTCTGCACCTCGTCGATGATGTACTTCTGGACGTCGTCCCGTCCCAGCGTCAGCAGAACCTGCTGAGGATCGCGAGCCCCGTCGGTCAGCTGCTGACCCGGCGTGACGATCTCGCCTTCCTCGACGAAGACCTGGTACGAAATGGGCACCAGGTGCTCATCTCGCTCCTCCCGGTCATTCCGCACGTAGATCGTGCGATCGTCCAGGAAGAAGAGACCATCGATCGGCGAGAAACGCTTCTCGCCATCGGCGTTCTCGGCGATAGCCGTCTTGTCTTTCACCACCGGATCGGTGTCGTTCAGCGTCGGATGCCAGCCATCCTCCAGGACCATCGTATAGGCATCCTGCTCGGTGCTGGTGATGATCAGCTTGCGACCCTCGTCCGTCTGCTCGAAGGTGACGACACCCTCGCGCTCGGCGAGCAACGCCGCGCCCTTCGGCTGCCGGGCCTCGAAGAGCTCCTCGACGCGGGGCAGACCGGTGGTGATGTCGGCACGCGCCACACCACCGGTGTGGAATGTGCGCATCGTCAGCTGTGTTCCTGGTTCACCGATCGACTGGGCCGCCACGATTCCGACGGCCTCGCCCAGCTCGACGAGCTTGCCAGTCGCCAGATTGCGGCCGTAGCAGAGCTGGCAGACGCCGTGGGTCGATTCGCAGGTCATGACCGAGCGAACGTGGACCTTCTGGCGCGTTTCCACCACCTCAGCGAGGAGATCGCGACTGCCGCCATCTTCGAGCTCGATGTTGTCCGACAGCTCCTCACCCCGGTCGGCGATCATCTCACCCGTTTCCGGGTGATAGACCGGCGAGGCCAGAACGCGACCGATCAACTTCGATCGGAGGTCGTCGGTCGAGTAGTCCTTGCCCTCTGAATCGAATGGCTCGATGATCAATCCGTGGACTGTGCCGCAGTCCTCGATCTTCACGATCACATCCTGCGCCACATCGACCAGCCGGCGGGTCAGATACCCCGAGTCGGCCGTTCGAAGCGCCGTGTCGGCAAGACCCTTGCGGGCGCCGTGCGTGGAGATGAAGTATTCGAGAACGGTCAGGCCCTCCCGGAAGTTGGACTTGATCGGAATCTCGATGATCTTGCCCTGCGGATCGAGGACCAGACCGCGCATACCGGCCATCTGGCTGATCTGGTTCATGTTTCCCTTCGCGCCCGAGTCGGCCATCATGTAGACCGAGTTCTGGCCGCGCAGAAGATTCTCGACGTCCTTCTGCAACTGGTCGCGGCATTCGTTCCAGATCACTTCCAGCTCGCGCAGGCGCTCGTCGTCAGTCACCAGACCGCGCTTGTATTGACGCTCGATCTGCTCCGCTTCCTCTTCGGCTTTGCGCAAAAGCTCGGCCTTGGTGTCGGACAGCACGACGTCATCGACCGCGATGCTCATGCCACCCTTGGTCGAGAACTCGAATCCGACTCGCTTGATGGCGTTCACCACTTCCGCGGTGTTGTACGGATCGTTGAAGTAGCGGTAGCAATCGGCAACAGCCTTGCGAATCTGCTTCCGGTCCATGACATGGTTGTAGTACTTGCCCAGCTGCGCCGGCAGAACGAGATTGAAGATGGCGCGACCGACGGTCGTGTCGATCACCTTCTCCACCCCACCATCCCGGTCGGTGCGCACGCGAATCGCCGCCTGCACGTCGACCACGCCGGAGTCATAGGCCAGGCGCACCTCTTCGAGGGAGGAGAACACCTTGCCCCATCCCTTGGGAAGGGTGCCGTTGGCATAGTCGGTATCGAAATCCCGCTCGCTGGTCATGTAGTAGCAGCCGAGCACGATGTCCTGCGTCGGCGACACGATCGGCTCGCCGTTCGACGGAGCCAGGAGGTTGCGAACCGAGAGCATCCGGTTGCGCGCTTCTTCCTGTGCGGGCCGTGACAACGGCACGTGAACCGCCATCTGGTCGCCATCGAAGTCCGCGTTGAACGCCGTGCAGACAAGCGGGTGAATCTGGATCGCCGAGCCTTCGATCAGCCGCACCCGGAACGCCTGGATACCGAGCCGGTGCAGCGTCGGGGCACGGTTGAGGAGCACCAGATGATTCTGGATGACCTCTTCCAGCACTTCCCAGACGCGCGGATCGACGCGCTCCACCAGGCGCTTGGCCGCCTTGATGTTGTGGGCATGCCCCCGCTCGACCAGCTTGCGCATGACGAACGGCTTGAACAGCTCGAGGGCCATCCGCTTGGGCAGACCGCACTCGTCGAGATCGAGATCCGGCCCGACCACGATCACCGACCGGCCCGAGTAGTCGACGCGCTTGCCCAGCAGGTTCTGGCGGAAGCGTCCCTGCTTACCCTTGAGGAGGTCGGAGAGACTCTTCAGCTTGTGCTTGCCCGATCCGGAGACCACACGACCGCGCCGGCCGTTGTCCATCAGCGCATCGACCGCTTCCTGAAGCATGCGCTTCTCGTTGCGCACGATAATGTCGGGCGCGCCGAGCTCGATCAGCCGCTTGAGGCGGTTGTTTCGGTTGATGACGCGCCGGTAGAGATCGTTCAGGTCGGAGGTGGCAAACCGGCCACCATCGAGCTGGACCATCGGCCGCAGTTCGGGCGGAATCACCGGCAGCGCCGAGAAGATCATCCACTCCGGACGGTTGCCGCTCTTGCGCAGTGCTTCGACAACCCGCAATCGCTTGGTCGCCTTCTTGCGCTTGGCGTCGGACGTTGCCTGCATTTCCTCGCGGAGCTGGATCGCCAGCTTGTCCAGATCGAGACTCTGCACGAGATACTCGTGGACCGCTTCCGCGCCCATCGCCGCCCGGAATACACCATGCGGCACAACTTCGTTGAGCTCGCGATACTGCGTTTCCGAGAGGATCTGGAGCGATTTCAGGTCGGACACTGACTTGACCGCTTCGTCTCGCTCTCGTTCCGCTTCACGAACCTGATCGTTCAACGCGGTTTCGATCTTGTTCCGCGCTTCGTCGAGCGCGTGGGCCAGCTGGTCGCGCTCGGCATCGGCCAGGGCTTCTGTGCCGGATGCCTCGTACTCGGCGGAGGTCTCGACCCGCTCGACGAGCTTCTCGTAGGCTTCCTTGAGACTGGCGACGCGGTCTTCGTTGATCGCCTCGCCCGATTTGACGATCTCCTCGCCCTGGAACTCGATCGGTTTGCGAACCGACTTGTTCATCTTGGTGTTGAGCGTCTTGAGTACCGACTCGTACTCCTTCTTCAGCTCTTCCAGCTTCCCTTCCCGGGTCGTGACGATCGACGCCGACGACTTGGACTTCCCTTCGGTCAGGGTTTCGATGCGGGTGCCGGTCGATTCGGCCAGCTCCTTGATCTCACCATCGGCGCGAAGCCGGAGCTCCTCGACCGTCTCTTCGTGGACGTCGTTGATCTCCTGAATCGCCTGCTGCTTCGCCTCTTCGTCGACCTGCGTCACGAGATAGGAAGCGAAGTAGAGTACCCGCTCCAGATTGCGCGGTGAGATGTCCAGCAGCAGCCCGAGGCGGCTGGGTGTTCCCTTGACGTACCAGATGTGGGCAACCGGCGCGGCGAGCTCGATATGGCCCATGCGGTCGCGCCGGACCTTCGAGCGGGTCACTTCGACACCGCACTTGTCGCACACCGTGCCGGCATGGCGAATCCGCTTGTACTTGCCGCAGTAGCACTCCCAATCCTTGGTCGGACCGAAGATGCGCTCGCAGAAGAGCCCGCCATGTTCGGGCTTGAGTGTTCGGTAGTTGATGGTTTCCGGCTTGGTCACTTCACCATAGGACCAGCCGCGAATCGCTTCTGGCGACGCCAGGCTGATTCGGATTGCGTCGAAATTGTTGACGTCGAGCACGCGGCCCCGATCGCGCCGGTCGTTCCGGCCACCTGATCGCGGCGCACGGGCCGGGGCAAAATCGTTGCCATCGAGACGTGGACGTGTTGCTTCTTCCAATGTAATTCCTCCAGGTCGGTGGATGACCAGTCGATCGTGATGAGCGGTCGTGATCCGCCCGCGGAGTGGCCGGGAGCGCGCTTAGGGCCGCTCCCGGCCGTCCGCCTATTCTTCGGTGCGTTCGAACCCGCTCAGATTGATCCTGTCCAGATTGGAGAGGAGATCGCGCGTGGTGTCCTCGGTAAAGTCGATCGTTTCTTCGTTGTCGTTGATGACTTCGATGGACAATCCGAGGCTTCGCAGTTCTTTGACGAGAACCTTGAACGACTCCGGCACGCCGGCTTCGCCGATTTCGTCGCCCTTCACGATCGCTTCGTATGTCTTGACGCGGCCGATCGTGTCGTCCGATTTCACCGTCAGCATTTCCTGCAGCGTGTACGCCGCTCCGTACGCTTCCAGCGCCCAGACTTCCATTTCACCGAACCGCTGTCCGCCGAACTGCGCCTTGCCGCCCAGCGGTTGCTGGGTGACGAGCGAGTACGGACCAGTCGACCGGGCGTGGATCTTGTCCTCCACAAGGTGAGCCAGCTTCAGCATGTAGATCACGCCGACGGTCACCGGCCGGTCGAATTTCTCGCCGGACCGGCCATCGTAGAGATCGACCTTGCCATCTTCCGGCAATCCCGCCTCCCGCAGGGCGATCCGAATCTCTTCCTCGTGAGCGCCGTCGAAGACGGGGGTCGCCACGCGGAAACCGAGCTTCAGGGCAGCCCAACCAAGGTGCGTTTCCAGCACCTGACCGAGGTTCATTCGTGAAGGAACGCCGATCGGGTTCAGGATGATGTCGACCGGAGTGCCGTCGGGGAGATAGGGCATGTCTTCAATAGGAAGAATGCGGCTGATCACACCCTTATTGCCGTGGCGGCCGGCCATCTTGTCGCCTTCGGAGATCTTCCGCTTCTGGGCGATGCTGACGCGCACCATCTGCAGCACGCCAGCCGGCAGTTCGTGATCGCTGCTCTCGTCCCGCCGGAAGGTCTTGACGTCGATGATCTTGCCGTGAACACCGTGAGGCACGCGCAGCGAGGTGTCCTTCACCTCACGGGCCTTCTCACCAAAGATCGCCCGGAGCAGGCGCTCCTCCGCGCTCAGCTCAGTCTCACCGCGAGGTGTGACTTTGCCGACGAGAATGTCGTTGGGCTGCACTTCGGCGCCGATGCGGATGATGCCGTTCTCGTCCAGGTTGGCCAGCGACTCCTCACCGACGTTCGGAATATCGCGGGTGATCTCTTCCGGACCGAGCTTGGTGTCCCGCGCTTCGGTTTCGTACTTCTCGATATGAATCGAGGTGAAGACGTCGTCCCGAACCAATCGCTCACTGATCAGGATGGCGTCTTCGAAGTTGCCACCCTCCCAGGGCATGAACGCGACGATCACGTTCTGGCCAAGCGCGAGTTCGCCCCGCTCCGTCGACGAGGAATCGGCCAGGATGTCGCCGACCTCGATTCGCTGTCCGGGCCGGACACTCGGCCGCTGATTGATGCAGGTGTCCTGATTCGACCGGACGAATTTCTGCAGGTTGTAGAGATGGTCGCGACCATCGTCACCCTTGATGCCGATGGCCCGGGCCGACACCGAGGTGATGGTCCCGGCGTGTCGCGACACCAGCACCTGGCCGGAATCGCGCGCCGCCTGCAGCTCCACACCCGTTCCGATGATCGGCGCTTTCGGCTGGACCAGCGGCACAGCCTGCCGCTGCATGTTCGCGCCCATCAGGGCGCGGTTGGCGTCGTCATGCTCCAGGAACGGAATCAACGCCGTCGCCACCGAGACAACCTGTTTTGGCGAGATATCGAGATACTGCACGGTTTCCGCCGGAATGACCGGGAAGCGGTGCCCACCACCCTGCCGAACCGTCACCTGGTCGGACACGATGCGATCGTCCTCATCCAGCACGGTGTTCGCCTGGGCGATGTTCAGCTGCTCTTCCCGATCGGCCGACAGGTAATCGATGATCTTCGAGGCCACCGGCTTGATCGCAACACGCTCCACACCGGCCTTCTCGAACGACTTCCACATCGCTGCGTCGATGACGGCGCCCTTTTCGGCAAGAACCTTGCCCGACTCGCCAACCTTGACATCCTCGCGCAGGATCTGGCCGATCTGGTCGATCGCCGGTTCCTTGACAGTCAGCCATGGAATGACCCGCCGGTAGGGCGTTTCGATGAAGCCGTACTCGTTGATCTTCCCGTAGGTCGCCAGCGAACCGATCAGGCCGATGTTCGGACCTTCCGGTGTTTCGATCGGGCAGATGCGTCCGTAGTGAGACGGGTGAACGTCGCGAACGTCGAACCCGGCCCGGTCGCGGCTCAAACCACCCGGTCCCAGCGCCGACAGACGGCGCTTGTGCGTCAGCTCGGCCAGCGGATTGGTCTGGTCCATGAACTGTGACAACTGACTGCCGCCAAAGAACTCACGGACCGCCGCCATCACCGGCCGCGTCGTGCTGATCAGCGACTGCGGCGTCACGGTTTCCTGGTCGATGATCGTCATGCGCTCCCGGATACCCCGCTCGAGGCGCTGGAAACCGGTGCGGACGTGCATCTGGATCAACTCGCCGACCGCGCGAATGCGCCGGTTGCCGAGGTGGTCGATATCGTCCGGCCGGCCGATCCCGTTGTTCAGCCGGATCATCTCCCGAATGATCTCGACGAGATCTTCGTTGGTCAGAATGCGGCTGGTGATCTGCGCCGGCGTACCGACATCTTCGGGATGCAGTCGCTGGTTGAGCTTGAAGCGTCCAACGCGGGCCAGATCGTAGCGCCGGTCGTTGAAGAAGAGGTTTTCGAGCATCGTCGACGCATTCTCGCGGGTCGGCGGATCACCGGGCCGCAGCCGTCGATAGAGCTCGATCAGCGCTTCCTCACGGGTGGAGGTGTTTTCCTTTTCAACAGTCGACTGGATGTACTGCCGGTCGGGATTCGTGTCGACGTCGGCGAAAAGCTCGAAGAGCTGGTCGTTCGTCTCGTACCCGATCGCTCGCAGCAGAATCGACACCGGCATCTTGCGCTTGCGGTCGACCTTCACCGACAGCACATCGCGATTCGAGGTCTCGAACTCGAGCCAGGCGCCCCGGTTGGGGATCAGCTTGGCCGACGTGACCAGCTTGCCGGCCGACTGGTCGGCTTCGCGGTCGAAATAGACACCGGGCGACCGGACAAGCTGCGACACAACGACGCGCTCTGCGCCGTTGATCACAAAGGTGCCATCGGTCGTCATCATCGGGAAATCGCCCAGGAAGATGCCGTCCGGACCCGTTTCCTTGATCTCGCCGGTTTCGTTCATCACGAGCCGGGCCGAGACACGCAGCGGCGCCGCGTAGGTCATGTCCCGTTCACGGCACCACACCTCGCACACACGCGGATCATTCTTGGCTCGATCCTGCTCCTCGCCCGGCTGCATCCGGCTCCAGGGCGGATCGAAGCGTGGATCGAAGATGGAGAGTTCCATTTTCTTGTGGTGATCGGTAATCGGAGAGATTTCGTCGAGGAGCTCTTTGAGGCCCTCCCGAACGAACCAATCGAACGATTCGATCTGCACCTGCACCAGATTGGGCATTTCCAGCGCGGTGGGGATGCGTGAGTAGGTTCGGCGGTCTACGCCGATGTTGGACTGAACCTGACGGTCTGTGTCGACCACCGGAGGAATATCAAGCACAACGCCATTTCCACTCGCCATAGATTCAAACTCCTCCAATGCTCGGTCGCGTTTCAGCAGCACTCACATCGAAACGCGTGACACCTGGAATGTTTCGGGAAATCAGTGGGACAACCTCCTCGCCAGGACTGTTGCGCCGGTTTTGTGAGCAACTCCGGCGCCACATTGCTGGTGCCCGGCTAGCGTTGGGCGGTCATTCGCTTGTACACTGCAAGGCACGACAAAAGGGGAGGGCCAACTGATCCCTCCCGCGACTGTGAAGTTGAGTGGGTGCGTACCGGCACTCCTGATCCCAGGTTACAACTCTGGGGTGCGGCCAAAGCGCGCACCGCAAGAGGGTATTCTATACCGGGCGGGGGTGTTCTGTCAAATTTGGCAAATGGCAAATGGCAAATGGCAAATGGCAAATGGCAAATGGCAAATGAACGGTAGGTCATCCTGCCGCCGGTAGCTTCCGTTTCATCTCTCACCGTTTCCCGTCTTCGAACTCTCCTCTCCTTTTCGCTCTTCCGCCTCGCCGGGCTACAGGTGCCCGAACTACGATCCTCGTCTCCTCTTCGCCTTTCCGCCTCTTCGCCTCTTCGCCTCTTCGCCTCACCAGACCATAAGCGTCGAACTACGACTCTCCGCCTAGCCGTCTAGCCGACTCGCGGTCTCTCCGTCTATAATCTGCTGGCTGTTCGACGACCTGCCCAGGTGGCGGAACTGGCAGACGCGCTAGCTTGAGGGGCTAGTGCCCGATTAGGGCGTGGGGGTTCAAATCCCTTCCTGGGCACCGAACAGACAGCACGGGCGATTAGCTCAGCTGGTCAGAGCGCCACGTTTACACCGTGGAAGTCAGAGGTTCGAACCCTCTATCGCCCACCAGCACCGCACCCCGTGCGAACGCTTGCCAAGGTAGCTCAGTTGGTAGAGCTCACGACTGAAAATCGTGCGGTCCGCGGTTCGAGTCCGCGCCTTGGCACCAGTCCCTCTCAACCGTTCGCTCGCCTGGACATCATCACGGGGATATGGGCCTCAGGATCTACCCCGGAAAAGCCTGACCCCGCTCCACATGGAACGGCAGCCTCTTTGACTCACGGCCGTCGACGGTTGCAACGATACTGTGCCCCCCGAAACTCTTGAAGGTCACTGACACGTTCACAGCCAACTGCGCCAAGCGCGAAGGGCCGTTCGCAAGCAGGTCGACCTCTGCCTTGACTTGCAGCAATTCTTCGTCCAACACATCGTCAATGATCTTCAGCACGACGGAGTGCAGTTGGTCGTCGGCGTCTGGAAGACCCGACCATGCTGCCGCGATGCCGAACGCATGGGTCATGTCTGCCCGGTTGATGATCACCGCTTCCCAGGCCCCTCCCATCAGATACAAGCGGCCGCGGACGACTTCGACATAGTCGGCCAGGATGATCCACTCGGTTTGCATGGCACTTTCCTGCGGAGATCACTACAATTCCACTACAATAAGTAGTTCAAGGATGGAGCGCGGAGTCAGTGAAGTCAAGCGTCCAGATCCTGGAGTTTCAGTTTGACGACGTCAACGTCGAAAAGCTTTGGACGCATGGACTTCGGCCGGACGATCTGGTCGCGATGCTGGAGGGACCCATCGCCATCGCTCGAAATCGCAAGAACCGACGTGCAACACACCTAGTTATCGGTCGGGACGCGCAGGGCCGGTGCATCGCAGCTCCGATCGAGCCAACGCACAATCCGGCCCATTGGCGTCCGGTCACTGCCTGGTTCTGCAAGCCGCAGGAGGAAGCGAAATGTCCATAACAAGCAAGAACAATGCTCGACAAGATGAAATGACGTTGGAGGAACTGCAAGATCCCGACACGTGGGAGGATGCATTTGAGATTCAGCCCCCTGTGAAATCGCCACGGGGCATTGTCTCGGTGGGATTCTCGCGAGATGAACTGAGCCTCGTCACGGATGCGGCCGACAACCAGAACATGAAGCTCTCCGCGTTCATTCGCGCGGCCGCGCTCGAGAAATCGCGCGATGTGTCGGAGAATGCGGAATGCACGACGTCTCTCTCGGCTACCCCCGGTACGGTCGCGGACCTCCGACTCAATCGCACCCGCAGCTCGGCGGCCAAGACCGCCGTTGGCCAGTAGTACGATCACGACTGAAAATCGTGCGGTCCGCGGTTCGAGTCCGCGCCTTGGCGCCAGCCCGGACTATGAAATCAAAAGCTCGAACGTCGGACTCCGCCCTCCTGCACCTGTCCGCTTCCACGGCGGCGAGATGCAGGGGACGGAGCCCGGAATCGACGATCGATGTGCGGCTAGTTCAGATTGAGCACAACTCGACCCGCGATCTTGCCGTGTTCCAGTCGCTCGAAGACGTCGTTGATCGCTTCCAGCGGTTGTTCTTCGATGACGCTGCGGATCTGACCGGCGGCAGCGAAGTCGAGCGCCTCCTTCAGATCGGCACGCGTCCCCACGATCGATCCACGGATGGTCAGCCGCTTCAACACGACGTCGAAAATCGGTGTCTCGAACGATCCGGGAGGCAAACCCACCAGCGCGCAGGTGCCACCCCGCCGCAACATGCCAATCGCCTGCTTGAACGCCACCGGAGAAACGGCCGTGACCAGCGCTCCGTGCACGCCACCGATCAGCTTGTCGATTTCGGCGGCCGGATCGACATTCATCGGGTTGATCGTGATCTCTGCTCCCAGATCCCGCGCTTCATCGAGCTTCTGCGGATTGATGTCGACCGCCGCAACGTGCATGCCCATCGCTTTCGCGTACTGGACTGCCGCCTGACCGAGGCCACCGACTCCGCTGATGGCCACCCACTCGCCCGGGCGCACCTCTGTTTCCTTCAATCCTTTGTAGGTCGTCACACCGGCGCAGAGAATCGGCGCGGCTTGCACGAAGCCAATACCGGCCGGGAGGGGTGTCGCAAACGCCGCCGGAGCGAGCACATACTCAGCGTAGCCGCCGTCGACGGAGTAGCCCGTGTTCTGCTGCTTGGGGCAGAGCGTCTCCCAACCTGTCAGGCAGTACTCGCAGACGCCACAGGCGCTATGAAGCCACGGCACGCCGACATGGTCTCCCTCTTTGAGGATCGTCACGCCTGACCCGACCGCCGCGACCACTCCAGCCCCTTCGTGCCCCGGAATGAACGGCAATTTCGGCTTGACTGGCCAGTCGCCATTCGCGGCGTGGAGATCGGTGTGGCACACACCAGACGCCATCACCTTGACCAAAACCTGCCCAGCGCCCGGCTCGGGCACCGGAACGGTGTCGAGCGCCAAGGGCTTCCCAAATTCATGAACCACTGCAGCGCGCATTTCCATGGTGTCCCACCTTTCACGCGTTCTGCCTGCTCGCGGCGAGCGCCGCGCTCCTGCTATCAGGATCGAACAGACCGCATGCCAGGGAAGTCCAACCACATTGGGGGATGCGACAGCAATGCAACAGTTGCGCTCGTACGTGGATTGGCGATGGTCAACTCGCCTTAGATTCGACTGGAAGCTCAGGGCGTTCGGCCCATTCGTTCCAGGATCCATCGTAGTTGGCGTAGTTCGTATACCCGATGCGATCGAGGGCGAAGAGGACCGCGGTGGCGGTCACACCTCCATTGCAGTAGGCGATGACTCTGTCGCCCGTCGCCAGTCCGTTGCCGGCGAGGATATCTTTCAGTTCCCCGGCGCTTCGCCAGAGACCGTTTTCATCGAGGAACTGCCCAACCGGCGCGTTCACCGCACTGGCGATGTGACCACGTCGTGATCCGCGGTATGTCTCGCCGCTGAAGACTTTGGCGTCCCTGGCGTCGACGATCGTCGTTCCCTGCTGGCCAACGGCCGCCAGGACATCGTCGACCGATGCGATGATCTCCGGTCGAGCATTCGGTGTGAACGTTGCTTCTCCGACGGCTGGCGGTTCCGTCGAGAGCGACCGTCCTTCGCCGATCCATGCCTTGTATCCCCCGTCGAGAATAGCCGCGTTGTCATGCCCGTAGTACTTCAATGCCCACCATAGGCGGGTGGCGAAGTGTCCGCCGGCGTGATCGGCGATGACGACTGCGGTCCCGTCGCCAATGCCCGTCGCTTCCATCGCGGCGGCGAACCGCTCCGGAGGAGCGATCTGGGCGGGAACGGGATCGTCGGGATCGATGATGTCCTGCGTCCAGTCGACGAACACCGAACCGGGAATATGCCCAGCCGCATACTCGTCGGGAGCGCCAGTGTAGGTGGCCACCTGGTGACCATCCTCGTCGGGCTGCGTCGAGTTCACATAGCCCCGGATATCGACCACGACCAGACCTGGCTTGCCGAGGTTGCCGGCGAGCCAGGTGGTTGAGACCAGCGTTCCCGGGAGATCGAAGCGGTTGTTCATGCGTCGCATTCCATTTCGTATTCTGGTGACCAGTTTTCGCCGACGAGCTCAGGGTGCCGGTTCGTGCGGACCGGCTGATACACACTACCATTTGCGATCTGAACACTGCCGGCATGCGCCGGCGCCCGCAAGGCGGGATGTCACGACCACACCGCATGGAGTCTGCCGTGCCTCTTACCTATCAGCAACGGAGTCTCGAACGTCTGCAACGCCGCATCGAAGAACTCCGCTCCTGGCGCAATGCGCGAGAAGTGACCATCCCGGACTGGCTGCTCATCGGCGACGATGGCCACAGCCACATCGTGCAGCTCGGCGATCGGTGGCCGGTCATCGCTGAACCGGTCCACCTGACTGCGACGGCCCCCGTTCCCGAAGGATGGGAGGGGCAGGAAGTCGAGCTCGAGCTGGCGCTGGGCGGTGAAGGACTCGTGAAGCTCTCGACTGGCTATCAGTCCGGGCTCAACCCCTTCCATCACCGCTTCCCGGTCTGGTCCTCGGCCACCGCCGGCGATCTCCTGACCATCGATGCCGAAGTCATGCCCAAGGGATTGATGGGAAGTCACATCAATCGCCCCACCATCGACCGGGCCATGCTCGTCGTCCCCCATCGCGAAATCCGGGCGTTCGAGCGCGACCTGACCATGCTCCGGGAAGCCGTGATCCAGCTCAGCGATCACGACGTGGCGCCGCTCCTGCTCGACGCCGCCGCGGACGCCATTTCCGAGTTGACCGACGGTTGGCCATCGGCCAGCGAAGTTCTGGTCAGCCGCTATGTTCTCGGCTACGAAGACGGGATCGGCGGCGACATTTCCTTCGAGGAAGACGACGACTGGATTCCGGAAGCGTCGGACATCAGACGTCCCAAACGACGCACATGGAGCTATCCGCAAACCGCTCCCCTCACGCCCATGCCTTCCGAAGGCGTGGCGGCCGTGGTGCGGGCTCGGGAATCGCTGCAGGCATCGCTGAAAGCGATCAGCCAGACCTATCCAGCCGTGGGAAGTCTCTGCCTGACCGGCCATGCCCATATCGATCTGGCCTGGCTCTGGCCACTGGCCGAAACACGCCGCAAGACGCGCCGGACATTCTCGTCAGTTCTCGATCTGATGGAACGTTATGACGACTTCACCTTCAATCAGTCGTCGGCGCAGGTCTACGAGTGGATCGCGGACGACGATCCCGCCGTGTTCGAGCGGATTCGCCAGCGCATCGCCGAGGGCCGCTGGGAACCGATCGGCGGCATGTGGGTGGAGTCGGACGCCAACATCCCCAGCGGCGAATCGTTCGCCCGGCAGCTGGCGTATGGTCAGCGCTACTTCGAGGAAACGTTCGGGATTCGCAACAAGACGGTCTGGCTCCCCGATGTCTTCGGCTATTCGGGCGGGCTGCCGCAAATCATGCGCGGCGCCGGCATCACCGGATTCTTCACCACCAAGCTCAACTGGAGCGAGAACAATCAGTTCCCGTACGACCTCTTCACCTGGGAGGGGATCGACGGCAGCACCATCACCGTCCATACCTTTTTCAATCCCGGTCATGGGTACAACGGCAACATCGCCCCGCTCGACACCCTCGGCACCTGGAAGAACTTTCGGGGCAAAACGCTGCATGGCGAGAGTCTGCTCTCCTTCGGCTGGGGAGACGGCGCCGGCGGCCCATCGGAGAAAATGCTGGAGAACTATCTCCGCCTCCGCGATTTCCCCGTTCTGCCGAGGCTGCATATGGGACGCATCGAGGAGTACTTCGCCTCTCTGCCGGAAACAGGCTTGCCACGCTTCACCGGCGAGCTCTATCTGGAACTGCATCGCGGCACATTGACCTCGCAAGCCCGCACCAAACAGCTCAACCGCCATTCCGAACATCGTCTCCTCGAAGCCGAAGCGTTCGGCGCCATCGCCTCGATGCACGGCTTCGACTATGCCGGACTGGCTATCGAACGTGCCTGGAAGGACCTGCTGCTCAACCAGTTCCACGACATCCTCCCCGGGTCGTCGATCAACGAGGTCTACCAGGACACCCATCGAATGCTCGACGCGGTCGTCGAAACCGCGACTGCCGAGCGAAACAGAGCCCTGGAGTCGCTTCCTGGCGAAGCGGGCGCGGGCTGGGTGGTGGCCAATCCATCGATCAATGCGCGGCCTTTCGTCACCCTGTTGCCAGACGCACCCGCGGACGCGACGCTCGTCGACGCGTCAGGGAGCGCGCTGATCAGCCAGCCGGCCGAGGGTGGCGTCCTGGTGGCGTCCACTTCCGAGGTTGCGCCCGGACTCGGTTGGAAAACGGTGCGATCGGGCAGCGGAGCCACCTCGGGCAACGAATTCCCAGCGGTCACCGCCAGAACGCTTCGTTCCGGCCTGATCGCACTGGAAAACGAGCACCTACGCGTCGATATCGGCAAAGACGGCACGATCGAACAGATCGCTGACAAGCAAGCCGAACGGGATGTTCTGTCGGCGCCCGGCAATCAGCTCTGGCTCTACATTGATCGCCCCTACACCTACGACGCCTGGGATATCGACGAAACCTACGAGCGGGACGGGTGGCAACTGACCGATGCCGAATCCGTCGAGGTCATCGAGTCGGGACCGATTCGGGCGTCGGTGCGAGTCGTCCGCAAATACGAAGGGTCGACGATCGAGCAGGTCTATTCGCTCTGGAGCGGATCGCGGCGGATCGACATCGAAACCAGTATTGACTGGCGCCAACGACAGCTCCTGCTCAAAGCCCGCATGCCGCTGGCCATCCGCACCCATGAAGCGACCTACGAAACGATGTATGGAGCGATACGGCGTCCGACGCACCGCAATACGTCATGGGATGCGGCCAAGTTCGAAGTCGCGGGTCACCGCTTCGCCGATATGTCTGAGCCGGGCTATGGTGTTGCACTGCTCAACGACGCCAAGTATGGCTACGAAGCGAATGGCAACGTGCTGTCGCTGACCCTGTTGCGCAGTCCGCTCTTCCCCGATCCGATGGCCGACGAAGGGCATCACCACTTCACCTACAGCCTCTATCCGCATATTGGCGACTGGACTGAGGCAGGTGTCTCCGAGGAAGCGTTCCGGCTGAACAGCCCGCTCGTCGCCAGACCGGCGGACGCATTGCCTGCCGACCAGCATTTCGTCGAGGTTTCCGGATTGCCGGTTGGTCTGGGAGCCCTGAAACCGGCGTTCGACGGGGATGGTCTCGTCCTGCGTATCTACGAACCGAATGGCGCACGGGGCCGCGCCCGCCTGACCTTCACCAGCGTGGTCAGCAATGTCGGTATCGTCAATCTGCTGGAAGAACCGGATACGCGGAAGGACTCGGTTGCCCAGATCAATCCGGTGACGCTCGATGTCGATCTGCAGCCATTCGAGATCGTCACCCTGCGGCTCGGCTTCGGCTCATGATGGGCCGGACTCGGAGGGCATTCTGACGAAGACTCTGACGAGCACAAGAACGGCGAACGAAATCACCAGCAGGACACTGGAGATCGCCAGCGCCGTAGGCAGATCGCCGGAGATGTAGTTGGCGTAGATCGCCAGCGGCATGGTTTGTGTTTTGCCGACGAAGTTGCCAGCGAAGAGGATCGTGGCGCCGAATTCCCCAACGGCCCGGGTCCAGGCGAGAACCGCACCGGCAGAGAGCGCCGGAAAAGCGAGGGGTAACGTCACGTCGCGAGTAATCTGAAGCCGGCTGGCGCCATCGACGCTGGCCGCTTCCTCGACGTCTCGCTGATAAGACGCAAACCCGGCGCGCGCCGAGCGAATGTAGAAGGGCGCCGCCACAAAACACTGGGCAAGCACAACGGCCAGGGTCGTGAAGCTGATCGTAATACCGGCGTCGTAGAGATAGCCGCCCAGCAGACCTCGCCTGCCAAACGCCATCAGCAACCCGATGCCGGCCACGGACGGAGGCAGCACGACCGGAACGTCGATCAGCGCTTCCAGCACGCGCGATCCCCGGAAGCGATACCGGGCCAGCAGAAAGGCGACGGGGGTTCCCAGCACGAGGATGAACGCGAGACTGGCGGCGGTGGTCACAATGGTCAACCGCAGCGCTTGCCAGGTTGTCCGCCGGGTATCGCTATCGATGTCCGAGAGGGTTCCGGCGGTCCGCCAGAGTATCGAGACGAGGGGCAGCGCCAGAAAGACAACGACCGCCAGAACACCGGCCAGAAAGAGCACACCGGTGAGCGACGGCCGCAAATGAGATGAAGATTGCGCCGTCGCCCGGGTCGACGGCGCATCGAATGGATGCATTGCTTCTCGCGATGCGCGGATTACTCAGGACTGGGCAGGAACCCGAAGTCCTCCAGCGTGGCCTGTCCATCGGGACCGAGCACATAGCCGACGAATGCTGCACCGAGTTCGGCACTGCCCCCTTCGACCAGGGCAATAGGATACTCAGCATAGATGTTGAACTGCGGCTCGATCGGAATCACGATAACCGAATCGGCAACATCCGCAGTGACATCGGTTTCGTAGACGATTCCGGCATCAGCTTCGCCAAGTGAGATCTTGGTCACGATCGCCGTGACATTCTCTTCTTCCGAGACGATGTTTCCGGCGAACCCGTCGACGAACGCATCGCCGAAGTTGTCCGTGTCCTCACCCATGGCGCACACCGACTGGCGGGTGTACTGGCCAATCGGCACATCCTGCAGCGCGGTCACGAACTCCACACCGTCGTTGTCGAGATCCGCCGCGGTGGTGATTCCGGCCGGATTGTCGGCAGGAACGATGATGACGAGCTGATTCTGGGCGAAAACATCGCCATCATCGACGACCAGGCCGGCTTCCAGCGCAGCGTTCATCTGCGACAGATTCGCGGAGGCGAAGACATCGGCTTCGGCCCCTTCGGTCAACTGCGTCACCAGCGCCTGGGATCCGGCAAAGTTGAGCGTGACGGACACGCCGGGGTTGGACGCCTCGATATCAGCAGCGATCTGCTCAAACGCGGCGGTCAGCGACGCCGCAGCGAAGACCGTGATTTCACCGCCATCGGCGGGGAACTCGACTGTGGATTCGCTGGTCGCATCTTCGGCCTCAGGTGTTGCCGCGTCAGCTGTCGCGGCAGCGGCCGGCATCGGAAATTCCGCGCAATCGATCGATACCTGGGCAGAGACAGAACTCCCCCCGCCCCCGTTTACCGTGACCAGCAACGCCACCGCCAGCATCAACGCCATCGCGGCGAAGCCAAATCTGAACCGCCTGACCATGCCGATTCCTCCCTTGTACACAGTTGCCTTTCGGATCGAACTGTGAATAATCAATACTTGAGTACCACCGGCAGTCTAGTGATTGACGGCAATCGGTGTCAAGCGGTCGGTCTGGAGGTCAAACAATGGAAATCAGCGCGAGAAATCAACTCACCGGGAAGGTCACCAACATTGTCTTGGGCGGTGTCATGGCCGAGGTGACCATTCAGCTGGCAGGGGGCCAGGAAGTCGTAGCGGCGATCACCCGCTCCTCTGTCGAGCGCATGGGGATCGCAGTGGGTGATGAAGTGACCGCGTTCATCAAGGCAACCGAAGTGATGGTGGGGAAAAACGCATGAACATTCACATATCGCGACGCGTGTTCTCATTCGCACTGGCGCTGGTGCTCGGGATCCTCTCGATCGGCGGACTCACGACAGTCGCACAGGAGGCAACACCGGAAGCAAGTCCCGTTGCCGGCGGCTCCATCGAGATGCTGGGACTGGTTGAGAGTGCCGGCCCGCTCACCCTGGAAGCACTCCAGGCACTGCCCCAGCAGAGCGTCGACGTGACCTACCAGTCCGGCAATGGGGAACAGCAGCACTCCTACACCGGCGTTCTTCTTTCAGATGCGCTGGATCTCGTCGGTGTTGCGGTCGATCCCGATGTCCGAAACGACCAACTCCATCTGGTCGCCCTCTTCACGGCAAATGACGGCTATCAGGTCGTCATCTCCCTTGGAGAGATCGATCCCGGCTTCGGAGGCGCGCCAATGCTCCTCGCCTGGGAAGAGGATGGCGCGCTGCTGGAAGGCGAGGATGGTCCACTCCGGTTGATCGTGCCGGGGGATGTTCGCGGCGGACGGTATATCTCCGGCATCGTCTCGATCGAGATCATTCGCGTCGCCGAGGCGGGAGCGCATTGAGCGCTGACCGCCTGAGGCTCTTCATGCCGGGCGCATTCGCGGGCCTGCCGGAGTCGCTCCGGCAGGCTTTCGCCATGCTGCACCCTGGCGTCGACCTGGAATTCCACGACTTCGTCCCGTCGGGGATGCTCGCTCAGGAGCTATTGGACGGGGCCGGGGCCGACATTTTCGTTTCGGCGAACATCCGGTACATGACCGATCTCTGGCGAGCAGGAAGGGTTCCCAGCCCGCGGCTGCTGGCGGGCAACAGGCTCTGCATCATCGTCGAGCCATCGTATGGCCAGCGCGTTGCGTCGCTCCAGGATCTGCTCCATCCTGGTCTCGTCCTGGTCACACCCCAGCCGCAGACCGACCCGTGCGGACAGTACATCGTGCAGATGTGGGCTGCCGCCGGCATGGAGCGAGAGATCGCGGCCAAGCAATCCAGTGGTGAACTGGTGCACAGCAGAGGGTCGGGAGACCTGCCGGGATTTCTGGTGGATGGACGGGCACACGCCGGCGTGTTCTATGCGTCGGAGGCGAAAAGCCTGGGTTCAACCGTTGTCGAGGTGGCCATTCCAGCGAACCTGGATGCCCACGAGCGCATAGCATTTGCCATCGGGGCGGTGCAGAATGGCCAATCCGGTCCATCCGCGGTGGCCGGCGAGTTCGTGGCGTTCATGACCGGCCCCGCTGGACAATCGCTCCTCGTCGATCATGGATTCGTTGCCGCGGAGAGCGTCGATCCCGAGCTCGGAGAAGACTGGCGGCGCTAACCGTTATTTGTATGGCGACCCGTCGTCCTCTGGATCGATCGAATGTCGAGACCGCCGGCAACTAAAGCCTCCAGCGAGCCAGTCGACGAGCAACCCGGCTCCTACGCCCTGCTTGGGTTGATCGAGCAGGCTGGCGGGAGCTCGCATGGCTACTCGCTGCTCCAGGAATTCGTTCCCGGCAAACCGCTGGCCGACATCATCCAGCTCAACCCGTCGATGCTCTACCACCTCCTCAAACGGCTGGCTGCTCGCGAGTGGATCGTCATCGAGCAAACCGCCGGCGGCGCGCCACGATCGCGACAGCGCTGTCGCATCACGCCGGCCGGCCGTGACGAGCTCACCCGCTGGATTCGCACCCCCGTCGCCCATACGCGGGAGCTGCGACTGGAATTTCTGGTCAAACTCGCGGTCGCGCGGATGATCTGTCCCGATCTGGAACCGGATCTGGTCGATGAGCAGATCACGCTCTGCCACTCCTGGCGGGATTCGATGGTCGTCGAGCTCGAGCAGCTGGGCGAGAAACCCGAAAGCTCGGCGGGATTCAAACCACTGGTGCTCTCATTGCGGCTCAATCAAACCGAATCAGCCTGCAGGTGGCTCGAAGATCTACTCCCCCAAAGAACCCTCTCCCGCGGTCGGGAGAGGGCAGGGTGAGGGATATTCCCGCGGTCGGGAGAGGGCAGGGTGAGGGATATTCCCGACCGCGGGAGAGGGTTCTGGGGACTTGCGCTTGACAACAATTCCGCATTCGTTCATTATCCAACCATGCAGGGATTCACCTCTTTGCGACGCATTGTTGAGGATTTTTTTCGCTGTGGCGCATGTCTCATTGATTACCGGCCTCGTACTTATTGCGCTCCCCGACGGGAGCGTATGCGGTGCTGGAGGCCAGGAGTCCAGTGAGAAGTAGACAACCGAGTTAACTGAGATTCTGATTGGCCTCCCGACGACTGGGAGGCTTTTTTAATGTCCGGCGTTCCCTGTGCAGGGAGCGGAGTTCCTGAGGAGGAGCGATATGTCCACCACCAAGACCGCGAGTTCTTCGGTGCTGCCCGGCAAGGCAGTGACGAATGGCAACTCCAACGGCACTGTATCGCCCCGGACCTCTCCGGAGACTCTCACTGGCAGCCAGATCACCTGCCGGGCGCTCGAAGCCGAGGGTGTGGACGTCGTCTTTGGCTATCCCGGCGGTGCGGTGATCCCGCTCTACGATGCATTGCCATCGGCCGGATTCCATCATGTGTTGACCCGGTTCGAGCAGTGGGCGGCGCTGGCTGCCGACGGGTATGCCCGCGCCACCGGCAAGGTCGGGGTTTGCATCGCCACCTCCGGACCGGGGGCGACAAACCTGGTCACCGGTCTGGCGAATTCGCAGCTCGATTCGATCCCGGTTGTGGCCATCACCGGTCAGGTCGGCCAGGCCATGATCGGTCTCGATGCCTTCCAGGAAACCGACATCACCGGCATCACCCTGCCGATCACCAAGCACAACTACCTGGTGCAATCGGTCGAGGACATCGCCCCGACGATTCGGGAAGCCTTCTACCTGGCACGGTCGGGACGACCGGGACCAGTGCTGGTCGATATCCCCAAGAATCTCTTCCAGGCGTCGGGCAAGTACGTGCCCGCGGCGGTTCGGGAGCGACGGGGATACCAGCCGACGACCACCCCCAACCAGCGCCAGGTGCGGATGGCGGCGGAATTGCTGAACAACGCCAAGCGGCCATTGATCATGGCCGGACACGGCATTCTGATCTCAGGCGCCGAGGATTCCTTCGCCAAGCTGGTCGATCAGACCGGCGTGCCAGTGATCTTCACCCTGCTGGGACAGGGCTCCCTGCCCGAATCACATCCGCAGGCACTCGGTTTGATGGGCATGCACGGTCATCGCCACGTCAACCGGGCGCTGGAAGAATGTGACGTGCTGGTCAATATCGGCGCCAGATTCGACGATCGGGCCACTGGCAAGGTCGCCGAGTTCGCACCGAAAGCGAAGGTCGTTCATGTCGACATCGATCCGGCCGAGATCGGCAAGAATGTCCACACCGACGTTCCCGTGGTTGGCGACGCCCGCCAGGTGATCAATGTCATGCTGCAGGAGGTCGAGCCCCGGTCGCATGACGCCTGGCTGGCCTGGATCGACAGCCAGCGGGACACCGCACTGGAAGCGGCGCTGGAGGACCGGCCCGACTGGCCCGAGCCTTACACAATCATCAAAGCGCTCGGCCAGGCGACCAGTCACGATGCAATCTTCACCACAGACGTCGGTCAGCATCAGATGTGGGCAGCTCAGCACCTCGGTCTCGAGCGACCGAACCGCTGGCTCACCTCCGGTGGTCTGGGCACGATGGGCTACGGTCTGCCATCGGCGGTCGGAGCCAAGATCGGCCGCCCGGATCTGGAGGTCTGGACGATCGTCGGCGACGGCGGATTCCAGATGTCGCTCAACGAGCTGGCCACCTGCGTTCAGGAGAAGCTCGATGTTCGCATCGCCGTTATCAACAACGGCTATCTGGGCATGGTCCGGCAGTGGCAGGATCTCTTCCACGCCAAGAACTATTCGGAAGTCGAGATCTATGGACCCGACTTCGTGAAGCTGGCCGAAGCCTATGGCGCCACGGGCTTTCGCGTGACCAAGGATTCGGAGATACTGCCGACAATCCAGAAGGCGCGGGAAACTGCGGGACCGGTGGTCATCGACTTCGTCATCGAACCAGAGGCGAATGTCTGGCCCATCGTTCCGCCGGGAGCGAGCAATTCCGACATGATGCTGCACCGCTTCGAGGACCACTGATGTCGAACCAAAACCCGTACGGCATCCGTCATCCTGAGCGCAGCGAAGGATCTCCTGCCGCAGCAGTTCTCTTGGAGGCGACGTTCTCTGAAGCCAACGAGAGATTCATCACGTCATTCAGAATGACGAACACGAACATCAGGAGCCGAACATGAACCGTCCACATCTGCTGGTTGTCATGGTGGAAGACCATCCCGGCGTTCTGAACAGGGTTGTCTCCCTGCTACGGCGGCGATCGATCAATATCGATTCGATCACCGTCGGGCATTCCGAGCAGCCGGGTGTTTCCCGGATCACCCTCGTCGTGCCGGGGACCGACGACGATATCGAGCAGGCGACCAAGCAGCTCTACAAGCTGCTGGAGGTGCTCAAAGTCACCGACGTGACCGACCTGCCGGTGGTCTCCCACGAGATGGCGCTGATCAAAGTGTCGGCCAAAGCGCAGCACCGGCAGGAGATTCTGCTGATCGCCCAGATGTTCAACGCTCGCGTCATCGACGCCAGCCCGAACACCCTGCTGCTGGAAATGACCGGCCCGGAGGACCAGGTCGACTCGCTGCTGGCAATGCTGCGATCATTCGGCATCCGGGAGCTGGTCCGTACCGGGTCGATTGCCATGACGCGGGGAAATCAGCAGATTTCCGGCAAGGGATTGCACAATGGTGTAGCGCCCACCGTAGCAGTAGGCGCCAACTGAGTGTTCTCAAACGACCGGCGACGGACGCCGGTCGTTTCGTTCGAGTAGCAAGTACAGGAAGGATCTGCACGTGCCGGCAACCATCTACTACGATTCTGACGCCAGTCTCGCCACACTTCAGGGCAAAACAGTCGCCGTCATCGGATACGGAAGTCAGGGCCACGCCCATGCCCAGAACCTGCGCGATTCCGGGGTCAAGGTCGTCGTTGGTCTTCATGAAGGAAGCAAGAGCAAGGCGAAAGCCGAGGCCGACGGCTTCGAAGTGTTGGCCGTTGCTGATGCCGCCAAAGCCGCCGACATCATCATGATCGTGATTCCCGACCAGACACAGGGCAAGGTCTACCGCGATGAGATCGCCCCGAATCTGACGGCCGGCAAAACGCTGATGTTTGCCCACGGTTTCAACATCCACTTCGGGCAGGTGCAACCACCCGCCAATGTCGACGTTGTCATGATCGCTCCCAAGAGCCCGGGCCACCGCCTGCGAGAGCTCTACACCGAGGGAGTTGGCGTTCCCGCCTTGATCGCGGTCCACCAGGACGCGAGCGGGCATGCAAAGGAGACCGGGCTGGCGTATGCGAAGGGCCTCGGCTCGACGCGCGCCGGCGTTCTTGAGACCACCTTCAAGGAAGAGACCGAAACCGACCTCTTCGGCGAACAGGCGATTCTCTGTGGAGGCGTCTCCGCCCTCGTCGAAGCGGGATTCGACACTCTCGTCGCCGCCGGTTATCAGCCGGAAGTGGCCTATTTCGAATGCCTGCACGAACTGAAGCTGATCGTCGACCTCTTCTATACCGGTGGCCTGTCGTACATGCGCTACTCGGTGAGCGACACCGCGGAGTATGGGGACTACACCGCCGGTCCGAAGATCGTCGATGATCACACGCGAGAGGCCATGAAGGGTCTGCTCGCCGACATTCAGAGCGGCAAGTGGGCGAAGGAATGGATCGACGAGAACGAGTCGGGACGGGGGAACTTCCTTTCCCAGCGCGATCAGCACGCCTCCACCGAAATCGAAACCGTCGGCAAGGGCCTGCGCGACATGATGCCGTTCCTGCATCCCGGCAAGGCCCCTGCCTGATCCTCAGGCACGGAGCACGCGAACCATGACTACGGAGTCAGACGTAAAGAACCGAATCTGGATTTTCGACACGACGTTGCGTGACGGCGAGCAATCGCCGGGCGCAACGATGACGGTCGAGGAAAAACTCGAAGTCGCCGACGCGCTGGTCGAGCTGGGTGTCGACATCATCGAAGCCGGTTTTCCGGCGGCATCGCCCGGCGACTTCGAAGCGGTCAAGCTCATCGCCGCGCGCGTGAAGGGAGCCCGGGTCGCCGGGCTCGCTCGCGCCAACCGGTCCGATATCGAGCAGTGCGCGAAAGCCATCGAACCCGCCGAGCAATCGCGGATTCACACCTTTATCGCCACGTCGGACATTCATCTCCAGCACAAACTCCGGATGAGCCGGGAAGAAGTGCTGGAGCGGGTGTCGGAAATGGTCGCGCTGGCCCGGTCGTTCACCGACAATGTCGAGTTCTCGGCCGAGGATGCCACGCGTTCCGATTGGGACTACCTCGTGGAGGTCTTTTCCCGCGCGATCGAATCGGGC
The DNA here is from genome assembly GCA_019637585.1 of Thermomicrobiales bacterium. GTDB lineage: Bacteria > Chloroflexota > Chloroflexia > Thermomicrobiales > UBA6265 > JAHBVL01. Next base: position 505,909 of record JAHBVL010000002.1, read on the forward strand.
GCGACCACGCTGAATGTGCCGGACACCGTCGGATACACGACGCCGGCCGAGTACGCGGCACTGATGGCGCATTTGCAGGAGCACACGCCGGGTATCGAGAACGTGATCATCTCGGTCCACTGCCACAACGACCTGGGCATGGGAACGGCGAATACGCTGGCCGCCATCGCTGCCGGCGCCCGCCAGGCCGAGGTAACGATCAATGGCATCGGTGAACGGGCCGGCAACACGGCTCTCGAAGAAGTGGTGATGGCTCTGGCCACGCGGGGCGACAAGTTCGGCGGCGCCTGGACGAATGTCCGCAAGGACCGGATCGTCCCCAGCAGCCGGCTCGTTTCCGGCATCACCGGACTCAATGTCCAGGTGAACAAAGCGATCGTTGGCGAAAACGCTTTCGCCCACGAAGCCGGCATCCATCAGGATGGCATGCTCAAGGAGCGCACCACGTACGAGATCATGAATCCGGAAGATGTCGGCTGGGAGGGAACCAAGCTCGTGCTCGGCAAGCACTCCGGCCGGGCCGGATTCCGCAACGCCCTCGCCGAACTGGGATTCAAGCTCGACGACGAGGAGATGCAGGCAGCCTACGAGAGCTTCCTGCTCCTCGCCGACAAGAAGAAGCGCGTCACCGCCGCCGACCTGATCGCCCTCGTGCGCAATCAGCAGCAAACGCGGGACGATGTCTATCACCTGCGCCAGTGGCGGGTCGATATCGCCAGTGGCGAACCGGCCAATGCCTCGGTAGTGCTCTCCTATGGAGACGTCCAACTCGCTGGCGACGCCGAAGGGAATGGACCAGTCGATGCCCTCCTGCAGGCCATCGATGCGGCCACGAGCATTCAGACGACGCTCGAGTACTACCAGGTCGAAGCAGTGACCCCCGGCGAAGACGCGCAGGGCCAGGTGCATGTGCGCATCCGGTCGGAGGGCCAGCTCTTCACCGGGCATGGACTCGCCACCGACATCGTCGAAGCAAGCGCTCGCGCCTATCTCGACGCGCTGGGCAAGCTGAGAGCAGGCGATGCGTCGACAGTCCTGGCGGGATCATCCGTCTCTCGCTGGGGATAGCAGCATGACTCCGCGGACCTCGCATTCGGGCAGGTCCGCACACTTCGGAATGTATTGGTGGAGAGCCTTCGAAGGAATAATCGCGTGACCGCCACACCACGAACGCTCAGTGACAAACTCTGGGAACGACACATCGTCCATTCGGCCCCGGGGGAGCCAGATCTCCTCTACATCGACCTGCATCTCGTTCATGAGGTGACCTCCCCCCAGGCATTCGACGGTCTGCGCATGCACGGCCGGCAGGTCCGCCGTCCCGATCTGACGGTCGCCACCGCCGACCACAATGTGCCGACCATCCACATCGACCAGCCGATCGTCGATCCGATTTCGGCGAAGCAGGTGTCGGCACTGTCGAAGAATTGCACGGAGTTCGGCATCACCCTCTACCCGATGGGACACCAGCGACAGGGGATCGTGCACGTCATCGGCCCCGAACAGGGTCTGACGCAACCGGGGATGACGATCGTCTGCGGCGACAGCCACACCTCGACCCACGGCGCGTTCGGAGCACTGGCATTTGGCATTGGCACCAGTGAGGTCGAGCACGTCCTGGCCACCCAGACCCTTCCCTCGATGCGGCCGAAAACGATGTCGATCGAGGTCAACGGCGATCTGTCGCCCGGTGTCACGGCCAAGGATGTCATCCTGGCCATCATCGGCAAGATCGGCACCGGCGGCGGGATTGGACACACCATCGAGTACCGTGGCTCGACGATCAGGTCCCTCTCGATGGAGGGGCGGATGACGATCTGCAATATGTCGATCGAAGCCGGCGCACGAGCGGGGATGATCGCCCCGGACGATAGCACGTTCGCCTACGTCGAAGGTCGTCCCCATGCGCCGAAGGGACGAGATTGGGAGAAAGCTCTCGATGACTGGCGCTCCCTGCCCACCGACGAGGGAGCGACATTCGACACCTACGTCGAGCTCGATGGAGCGGCACTGCGGCCCTATGTGTCGTGGGGAACAAACCCGGGACAGGTCGTGTCGATCGATGGCGTCGTGCCCGATCCAGGCTCGATCGATGACCCGAGAACCCGCGATGCCGCGGAGCGAGCCCTGACCTACATGGACCTGCGGGCGGGCACGCCGATCAGCGATATCCCGGTGGATGTGGTGTTCATCGGTTCGTGCACGAACAGCCGCATCGAAGATCTGCGGTTGGCGGCATCAGTGATCGAGGGGAAGCGAGTCGCCCCGAAAGTCCAGGGAATCGTGGTGCCCGGGTCGATGCAGGTGAAAGCGCAAGCCGAAGCCGAAGGACTCGATCGCGTCTTCCTGGAAGCCGGATTCGAATGGCGATCGGCCGGTTGCTCGATGTGCCTGGGAATGAACCCCGACCAGCTCGTAGCCGGGCAGCGATGCGCATCGACCAGCAATCGCAATTTCGAGGGCCGCCAGGGCAAGGGGGGCCGTACCCACCTGGTCTCGCCGGCAGTCGCAGCCGCGACAGCGGTGGTCGGTTCGTTCGCCACGCCAGCGGAGGTGCGCTAACCATGCAGAAAGTCGAAACGATCACAGGCGTCGCCTTGCCGCTCGATCGCAGCGATGTCGACACCGATCAGATCATCCCGGCCGTCTGGCTCAAGCGAGTCGAGCGGACCGGTTTTGGCGAAGGACTCTTCTCCTCCTGGCGGCAGGATCCCGACTTCGTGATGAACAAACCCGAGTTCCAGGGAGCATCGATCCTGATCGCCGGCCCGAATTTCGGAGTTGGCTCATCCCGGGAGCACGCGGTCTGGGCATTGATGGACGCCGGCATTCAGGCCGTCATTTCGCCCCGGTTCGGGGACATCTTCCGCAACAATTCCACCAAGACCGGGTTGCTGCCGATCGTCGTCGATCCGGAGGTCGGCGATCTTCTCTTACGGGCTGCGGCCGACGAACCTGGTTTGCAGATGACGATCGATGTCAAGAACCGCACGCTCTCTGTGCCGGAAATCGGCCTGGAAGTCGAGTTTCCGCTCGATGACTTCACCCAGTACCGCCTTCTGGAAGGGCTCGACGACATCGGGCTGACGCTGCGGAATGAAGACGCAATCACCGCCTACGAGCAACAACGCCCCGCATGGCGACCGTCGATCGCCACTGCTGGCGCATAATGCCGCTATTGGATTCTGAGCGCTCCGGAATCGGGTGACGATCCGGAGCGTTTGCTGTCTGTCAGGAAAGGAAACGCGAACGTGAATTCCTCGATCGTTGTCATGCCCGGTGACGGTGTGGGACCAGAAATCACCGCGGCTGCTCTGGCGGTGCTCGACGCGGTGGCGTCCCGCTATGGCCACACATTCCGTCTCACGGAAGTGGCGATTGGCGGCGATGCCATCGACAAACATGGCGTGCCATTGCGGCCCGAGGACCTCCGGGTTTGCCGAAAAGCCGACGCTATCCTCCTGGGCGCCGTCGGCGGACCACAATGGGACAACATCGAAGTCGGTCTTCGCCCGGAGCGGGGGTTGCTGGCGCTGCGGAAGGGCCTGGGGCTCTTCGCCAATCTGCGGCCGGTTGCCGTCCATCCCGACCTGGCCAGTACCTCGCCCATCAAATCGGAAATCGTCAGCGGCGTCGATCTCGTCGTCGTACGTGAGCTGACCGGTGGCATCTACTTCGGCAAACCGACCCGGCAGTGGGCGGATTCCCGGGGGCGATTGGCGGTCGACACGATGAAGTATCGCGAGCAGGAGGTCGAGCGGGTCGTGCGGCTGGCGTTCGAGCTGGCCCGGACTCGCCGCAAGCAGGTGGCCAGCGTCGACAAATCGAACGTTCTGTCCACCTCGCGACTCTGGCGGGAGATCGTCAACGAGATCGCCCCTGAGTTTCCGGATGTGACGCTTGAGCACGTGCTCGTCGACGCCATGGCCATGCGCCTGGTTCGTCAGCCGGGCCGCTTCGACGTCATCGTCATGGAGAACATGTTCGGCGACATCCTCACCGACGAAGCCAGCGTCATCGCCGGATCGATCGGCCTCCTCCCCTCGGCTAGTCTCGGCGCCCAGAAAGGCTCCGGCTCCGGTCGCCGGATCGGTCTCTACGAGCCGATTCATGGCAGCGCGCCGTCGATGGCGGGTCAGGGCAAAGCGAATCCGACCGGCACGATCCTCTCGCTGGCCATGCTGCTCCGATCGTCCCTGGGCCTGACCGAGGAAGCGGAAGCCGTGGACAAGGCCGTCTCGTCGGCGATTGCCAATGGCGTGCGGACCTACGACATCAGCGAGCCAGGGACGTCACCTGTGTCAACGTCGGACTTCGGCGCAGCGGTCGCGAGCCGGATCTAGCTGACCGGGATTCTTGGTCGCGACGGTGGCGTGCTCCTCCAGCGGATGCGCAGACCGGGTAGCGGTGGTGGCTTGTCCCCACCGGTGGCGGAACGAAGCGAAGCGGAGTGCACACAGGACGCGGCGGTCATGGCCCTCCGGGGCCATCCTTCGACTTCGCTCAGGACTGACCACAAGGGATCGCCGCTGCCCGGTCTCGTCGCGATGTCCAACTTTGGGGAGAGCGTCGTACTGTGCTATAACGGCGCATCCGCGTCGAGATGACGCGTCCGACCTCATCCCCGGGTTTGCATGAAGCTCGTTTTCGCGATCGTTCAGGACTACGACACCGACCGTGTGCTGCGCGCCATCACGTCGGCTGGATTCCGCGTGACCCGGGTTGCCAGTATGGGCGGCTTTCTGGGCAGCACGAACGCAACACTGCTCATCGGGGTCGATGACAACGATCTCAAGCGCTGTCTGGCCATTCTTCATCAGAACAGCGGCCGGCGCGTTCATCATGTTTCCAGTAGCGAAGAGGAATACTGGCTGGAAGCGGGTGGTATGCAGATTTCTCGTGATGTAGCCGGAGGAGCGGTGGCGATGATTCTGCCGGTCAGCCGGTTCGAGCGCCTCATGCCGGAAGGCATATAGGCGCTCGATAGCGGCGAGTACCCGATTAAAACTAAGTGGTCGCTTCGGCCGGCTCCAGCGCGAATCTGGCGTCGGCGCTCAGCATGTTCTTGAGGATTTCCTGCAGCGCCATGATATGGCTGCACGTTCCAATCGTGTGCGCCTCGTAGGTGTGACAGGTGCATTCCCAATGGTCGCCATTCATCGCGACCGTGTAGTCGTCGTGTCCACCGTGGAAGCTGGCGGTCAGGCCCTGAATCTTGATACGGTCGGGTTCCTGAGCGTACCTGTGCGCTTTTTCGATCTTGCTGATCATGCTGGAGTTCATCGAACGTCCTCCTTCACTACGATCCGATACGCTCAATCAGCGGCGCGGCCAACGGCAATCCGGCACAAAAAAAGCACCGTGGATACCCACCGGCGCCAATCGCCCTCATTGCGGCAGCGGCTTCTGCCACATCGTGTGGCTTCACCGCTCGCATCCTTTTGTGACTGATGTGTCCAGGTCGCAACCGTGCATAATCCATTCTAGCAATTTTGAGCGGTCGCGACCAACAACCGGGACTCCATGTCAGACGATCATCCAGCCCAGATATCGGCGGCGATTCTGGCAGGTGGCGCCTCCCGGCGAATGGGCACGGACAAAGCGCTCCTTCGCCTCTCTCCCGGCGCTCCGACCTTCCTGGATACCGCGATCGACGTGGCGTCGACCCTGACCGACGATGTGATGGTCATTGGGCGGCAGCGTCCGGATTCGCACCCCGGGGTCCGGTGGCTGCCCGATCGCTTCCCGGACGCCGGTCCCCTGGGCGGCATCGCGACAGCGCTCGCGCTGGCCAGATACCCACGGTGTCTGGTTCTCTCGTGCGATGCGCCCTTTCTCTCGCTGGAGGTCGTGCGCTATCTCTGCGAGTTGTCATCCTCAGCGGACGCCGTGATCCCGGCCACCAGCGCCTCGACCCGGCAGAGAGCTGGTATCGCTCTGCAAACGCTGCATGCGGTCTATAGCAAGCGATGCCTGGAGGCGATCGAGGAGCGCATCGTCGCCGGCGATCTACGGACGACCTCCTGGCACACGGACGCGGCGATCGAGAGAGTACCGGAGAGGGTGATCCGGGCGATCGACCCCGATCTGCTCACCTTTCTCAGCGTGAATACGGCTGACGATCTTCGTCGCGCCAGAGCGATCGCCGCGGGGCTATGATGAAGACGCCCCCAGTGGCAGATGCTCGGCCAACCCGCTATGCTCTACCGAGTTTCGGCGACCGGCGTACCGGACACGCAATCAGACTGACGGATATCTGACCGACGATGACCGACAAACAACGACCGACCAAAAAGGCGACCACTCGAAAACCGAACCGCGCGCAGGTGAAAGCAGCCGAGGTGCGAGCGGCGGAAACCAGAGCAGACGTCCAGGAAGCGATCGAAACAGGCACGCTGGAAACCGCTCCGGCGCAGACCACAGCCCGGGCGCGCGCCCGGCAACGCAAAACCCAGCAACCGGTCCAGCGAGTCGCTCACCTGAGCCGGGAACAGGAGTACGGGTACATTCGGTCCGACTTCCGGCGGCTTCTGATCACCGCCAGCACCTTGCTGGTGCTGATGCTCGTGGTTCTCTTCGCCGTCGAAACCTGAGTTTTCCCCCGGCCAACAAAAACCAACACCCCCGTCCGCTACCCGGACGGGGGTGTTTCGTTTCGAGACGTGTATCGACGCGTTTCTAGAGCGCGTCGGGATCTTCGTCGTCGTTGGCGGCGTCGATTTCTCCCTCGACCTCCGCTTCGACCACTTCGTCGCCGTCGCCCGCTTCTTCCTCATCGCCATCCGCTGAGGATTTGGCCGGCTGATCGTCGTCCGCTTCCAGATCCTCGAAATCGTCGACGTAGAAGTCCGACTCATCCCGCTGCCGAAGCAGATCCCGCTCGCGCAGGTAGGCGCGTGTTTCCTGGATCTGGCGGGGGAAGGAGATGCGGCCAATCTGCGAGGGATCACGGTGGACTTCGCGCAGGATGACGCGCAGCGACGCCGCAGTCAGTCCCAGCGCGTAGGCTTCATAGACATTTCCGCCTTCCATGAGCTCGATGACTCGTTCGGCTGTTCGCCGTTCGACCTCACCCACTCGCTCTCCACTGAGCAGCGACACCACCAGCCGTCCATCGGCATCCGAGAGCACCAGCTGCTGGCCAGCGTAGATACCCGCCAGCGTGGACGTGGGGACCGGATTCGTCAGCTCGGTGACCCAGGTCTTCCCGACTTCTTCGATGAACACAGAGGAGCGAGGAAAAATCGTGCTGGCCGATCCGACTCCTTCGCCCCTGGCATTGCGCAGGATTTCGAGGCGCTGGAGATTGCGCCGGGCAATCAGGTTTGCCAGATCGCTTTTCAGCGCGTTGGAATAGGCTTCATAGGAAGCGTTGTAGTCATGTTTTTCCATGAGCGCGCGGCCAAGCCGGTTGTGCGCTTCCGTATCCTTCGCATCGCGCTGGATCAGCTCCCGATTGATCTCGATCGCTTCATCCCAGCGACTGTCGAGCGCCGCCTGCCGTGCTTCTTCGACGACCTGCCGCCGCGTCCGCTGTTTTGTTTCTGCAGTCACCTGGTGAATCCTCTCAACTCGATCGCGCTCAGCGCGGGTCTCCAACAACGCTCCCCATGACATACCAGGGGGTTGTTTCAGTAATACGAATGTCGGCCATCTTGCCCAGCAGTGGACGTGAGTCCTCGACGTGAACCAGCGTGTTGCCGCGGCTACGACCGCCCCAGCGTCCCTTGTTGAACGAATCGAAGAGAACTTCGACCGATTCGCCCAGGCGTTTCTGGTTGAGCCGCTCAGAGATGTCGTGCTGCTGCTGCTCGACGGCAGTGTGCCGCGCGTGCTTCACATCGGCCGGAACGTCGTCCTCCCAGCGCGCGGAGAGGGTCCCCGGACGGGGCGAGTACATGGCCACATGGACCTTGTCCAACTCCGCTTCACGCAACACCGTGAGGGTGTCGTCGAACTGTTCGTCGGTCTCACCGGGAAAACCGACGATGATGTCGGTGGCAACCGTCAGACCCGGCATCAGCTCGCGCGCTTTCTGAATGCGATCGACCCAGAGATCGACGGTGTAGGTGCGGCGCATGCGCTTCAGCACGTCGTTGTTCCCGGCCTGGACTGGCAGATTCAGGTGCTCGCACGCAGTGGGCAGGTCGGCCATCGCTTCCAGAATGTCGTCGCCCATGTACTTCGGATGGGAGGTCAGGAACCGGAGGCGCTCCAGCCCTTCGACACCGTCGACAGCCCTGAGCAGGTCGGCGAGTCCGGCATCCCCGTCGAGATCGTGCCCCCAGGCGTTGACCGTCTGACCGAGCAGCGTGACATCACGCACACCGCGCTGGACCAGATGCTCCACCTCCGACACGATCTCGGCCATGGGCCGGGATCGCTCCTTGCCGCGCCGGTAGGGCACGATGCAATAGGAACAGAGGAAGTTGCAGCCGTAGATGATCGGCACATACGCGCTGACGCGGGCATCGGTTGCGGTATCGACATAGTAGTGGGGCAGCGTTTCGAGATCGTCTTCCAGATCCGAAAGCTCGGGCACGAAGGCCTTGAAGGTGTCGAAATCAGACGGATCGAAAAAGAGGTCGACATGCGGGAACCGCTGCGCCAGCTTCTCCTGCTGGTTGGTCACCATGCAGCCGGTGAGGACAAGCGACATATCCGGACGCTGCCGTTTTTCTCGAATCAGCGCATTGAGCCGGCCAGCTACCTTGTCCTCGGCGGCCTGCCGAACCACGCACGAATTGAGGATGACGATGTCCGCGGTGGCCTCGCTATCGGTGGCCCGGTAGCCCGCTTCCATCAGCATCGCCGCCACGCGGGAGCTGTCCGCTTCATTCATCTGACAACCGATCGTCCAGATGTAGAAGCGTTTTCCATTGTCAGGCAGACGAGAGGGTGCGAACGTTGGCTGGATCACCTGAACGCGGGAAGTCACAGTTGGATACCTCGTCGAACGGGAACGCGATGAAAAGTGAAGAACATGGCGACAAAGGAGTCCTGGCGGGCTCCCAACTGGCTAGTTTACACCGAGTACCCCTGTTGCAGCGAGCATTGACTTCCCTGGCACATGACACACAGAGTTTCAGCATCGTAAACACAGTTTCCGTTCATGTTCGTACACTGACCCTTGCCGCATAGACAGCGGCCAGATCTTCTTGATACACTGCACGTACTGAGTGGGCAGGGGTGCCTCTTCAACATCGGCATGTGACGCTGGGACACACTCCCGCTGCTCCGCCGTGCCGTCCAAAGGTTGGCCAGCCAGTCAAAGGCTATTCGATGAAGCGACGAGTTTGCGATTCCTGTTTTTTCTTTGAATCGGCCGGGCTGAACAACAGCGGCTGGTGCCGGCACCCGGATCGCCAGTTTGGCGCCGGTATGCGTCTGGTCGTTCGGGGCAACGAAATCGCCTGCCGCAATGGATGGGACGCCGATCTGTGGGTGTCGAAGGATATCGATCCCACTGAAGTCGCCCGTGGCGCTGACGACCCCGCGGCCGCATCTCCGGGCGCGGACCAGATCACCTCCATCATCCCTGCGCGCTACGAACCGGCATCTCCCGAACCGGCGCCGCCGGTCATGCGTCAGGCGGAGGACATCGTCGTCGGGCACGCCCCCTACTCCGGCTACACCGAACCCGAGAAAGATGCTCGCGACCTGGTGACCAATCCGCGGGCCGCTATCCTGCGGGCCAGAGAGCAGTTCAAATCACGGCAGAAGCGAGAGGGACGCATTGCCGATCTCTCCGATCATCCACCCCTGCTCGTCGACGCGACCAACGATTTCCCGGCCTCCGACTGGAACCTCCCTGAAGACGATTCGGCGGAATGGGCGGACGGTCCCGCTGAGAACGCCCCCTTTCTAGCCCGGGGCGCGTATGAGGCGCCCAGACCACGGATCAACATCGTCCCTCCCGTCGCCCGGGAGGAAATCCCCCGCCCCTACCCCACGATCACCTCGTTCGCCGAGGATGACGAGCGTTTCGAGTCCATTCCCGACCTCGGCCCACCGGCGCGTGTCACCAATCGAACACCTGCGCCAATCGTCGAGGACAACTATCCCCTCGACATGGCCATGGACGCGGACCATCGCGATGACCTTCAGCTGTTCGATGACGACCGTCTCTGGCAGGAGGACGATCTCTATGTCGATCATCGTCCGCGCCGGGAGTCGATCGTCAATCGTCTGCTGCGAGAGCGGCGGGAGCGCCGCGCCGCCGCACCTCAGCACCATCCAGTCCATGACGATTGGTATGACGACATCGCCGAAGATCTGCCGCAGTACGACGCGGCACCAGATCGGGCCGATCGCCGGCCGGTTCCCTCGTATGAGGAACCGCGATTCGAGGCTCCCTACCGGCCAGCGGCTCCACGCGCTCACGACCGGATCGCTTCGTACGACGACATCGTCGAGGATGTCCTGGTCGAAGATCGGCCGATCAGACGAGAGGTGGAAGCGCCCCCGCCGTCTCGCATCGATCGCTGGGACGACGAGCGCCCGGTCGCAGCATCGCCAGCAGCCAGCAATGGTCGTTGGGATGACGACGGCGACTATCACTACCCTGCCAGCGTGCGGGAATCGTATGAAGAGCCCTCCAGCGAGCGCTGGATCGACGACGAGCTGCCGCGTTGGGACGACCTGCCGGTTCGTTCGGCTGCCATCCCCGATCCGCAACCCGCCCCCCCGCCACGTCCCTTCAACGAGGACATTCCGCGGATTTGCCGGACCTGCCGAGACTACCGGCCATCGGAACTTCCCGACCGGGGATGGTGCAACAACGCCTGGGCATTCCGGCATCGCCGCATGGTCGACGCCGACACGCTCTCCTGCGGAACGTCTGCGCTGGGCTCATGGTGGACGGCCAACGACGGCATCTGGCAGAAGCCATCCGACGTCTCGCGCCACGCGCAGGAAACACCCCTGCTCGACCGGCTGCTGGCATCCCGCTACGATCATATCGAGGGGCAACGGCGGGCCGGTGGAAGCTCCGGCCGGTAGCTTTTTCACTTGGCGCCACATAGTGACGGAAATTTGGTAGACTAGCCGAGACGCAATCGCTGTCCCGCAGTAGGCGGTCCGTCGGCTGGGAATTGGATCCGCAATCACCTCATGTCTGTATTCGGCGATACCCTCCGGCAGGCCAGGGCCCAAAAAGGGCTGACCCTACGCGAAGTCGAACGCGACTTGCGTATCAATCGGCACTATCTCGCCGCCCTCGAAGAAGAATCCTTTGAACACCTGCCCGCGCTGACCTACCAGCGCGGTATCGTGCGTTCCTATGCGATCTATCTGGGGCTCGATCCCGCTCGCCTGGTCGATCTCTTCCTCGAAGCGCGTGGCGTTCCGGAAGAAGAGAAAGCGCTCGCCCCGGCGATTCAGCAGATGGATGTGCCCAATCACTGGGCGCCCAACTTCGCCATCATTGCCTTCACCATGATCGCCGGCGCGGTGATCATGGCGTGGCTCTACAGCGCCTATTTCAATGCGGGTGGTGATCCGCCTCCGGTGATCGGACTCCAGCCGACCGTCACCGCCGTTGGGGACGAGGTCATCTACGTACCGAGCCCGACGCCGCTCGTCCCGACGCCGACTCCCACCTTCACACCCAGTCCGGAGCCCACCGCCACCACGCCGCCTCTGCCGTCGAGCACACCCGATGCAGCCCAGGCCGCGCAAGCGACCATCCAGGCCCAAACCGCGGCCAACGACTTGACCTCTCCGGAGCAACCCGCGTCGGTGCCGGTTGGACAGGCGGGCATCAAAATCACCGCGAACACCACGATCGAGCTACAGATCGCTGTGGACGGGAAAACCGTGTACAGCGGGACGCTCGCAGCTGGTCAGAGCACGGGCTGGGCGACGGGCGCCGAGTTCGCCGTCTTCACCTCGTCGGGCATCAACACCCTCTTCACCAACCATCTGGGGCAAAGCTTCACGATGGGTGACGAGCAAGGCGCGGTCACCTTCTACCTGTTCGGATAATCCCTCGTCAGTTACCGCAGATCATGCAGATCGCCTGCCGGTGCACGGTCAGATCGAAGGGCGTGAGTCCGATCACGTCGCCATCGAACTCGTAGGGGATTGGCGGATCCGCCGCGACCGAGATGCGCGATCCGGTCAGCCTGATGATGCGTGAACTCTCTTTCCATCGCAGCAACGGCAGGTTCGCCGCCGTCGCCGCGATGGCCGGCCAGCTGTCGGCAGTGAAGATTCCGACGTCGAACAGCCCGTCGGTGCTGTCAGCTCCGGGCATGAGCGTGAACGATTCCCGGAGGAGCGCGCCGGAATTGGCGATCAGGACAAATCGGGACGAAACGTCGACGGTGACGCCATCGGCGGTGACCGTCACCCTCGATGAAGGGTCGCCAAGGCTCTTCAATGCCGGTGGGGCATACGCAAGCCATTTGAAGCGACGTTTCATCGCCGGACTCGAACGCTCGAAGATCCGGGCGTCGAGCCCGGCGCCTCCCTGATGGAGCAGCACCCGGTCCCCGGAAACTCCCGCGTCGATCATCCGCCGCGTGTGGCGCCCCACAATGAGCTGCACCGCCCGATCGGCCTGCAGCGGCACCCTCATCACCCTGGCCACCATGTTCGTCGAACCGGCCGGCACGATACCCAACGGAATACCGGTGTTGAGGAGAGCTGCCGCCACACCGGAGACTGTTCCGTCTCCCCCCGCGGCCACAACGACCGAGGCATCGGCAAGCTCAGGCGCGATCAATCGCGATATCGCTTCGTCCGCCGACGTATCGATGACCCGCAAGGTCTCTCCCGGAGCGTGTATGCGGAACAGCTCCTGAATCTCGGCCAGCGATACCCTGCCGATTGGGTTGTGCACCAGAACAATGCTCATGCGGTCTCGTCCAGACTATCGCCGGCAAGCGCGGGAATCGATCAGCCCTGGTCGTCCGGACCGAAGAGTCGATCGACGAGTTCGTTCGCCAGCCAGGTGGCCAGCGCGGTCAGCGCCAGCGCCAGGATGCCGCGGACAACATTCTTCATCGTTGGGTTCTCCCCTCATATCCAAGCCACATATGCACCACCGTCGATGCATCCAATCTTAATACTCGGGTCTTCTGGCGACGATTGCCGCCGGCACGGCGACGATGCCAGCCAGAAGCGTTAGATCGGCGAGCGTCAACCGTCCAACCAGCTCGAAATCCCCGCCTGGGAAAATCTTGAGCACGGCTGCGAATGGATCGGTGATGCCGTAGATGACGCCACCGACCCAGAGATTGTCCGCGATCCCGATACTGAGAAGAAGCGACCGGATGATGACAAAGGAGGCGAAAAGGGCGTAAAGGGCAATCCCCATCTGGGCCAGGAGACGCGCGCCGCTTCCACCAGCCGGATTACGGCGCAGCTGGCTCCCTGGAGAGCTCATGATTCGCCGCTTCGTTTGGCCAGGAGCTCCACCACCCGGTCCGCCAGCAAATCCGCCACCTCGGATTTGGGCATCCGCTCCAGCATCTCCGGTTCGCGATCGGGGTAGAGAAAGGTCGCCTGACTGACGGGGCTGCCGATCGTCGATTCAGCATCGTTGGCCACGATCATATCCAGCGATTTCGCTGCCAGCTTTTTGCGGGCATTGGCCAGGAGATCGTGCGTTTCCGCCGCGAATCCGATCTTGACCAACGCGTCGCCCTCGATCCCCGCCACGATATCGGGATTGGTGACGAACTCAATGGTCAACCGTTCGCCGGTGTCGGCTTTCTTGAGTTTGTGCGAGAACTGCGCATCGGGCCGGTAATCGGAGACTGCGGCTGTCATGATCAAGGCATCCGCTCCGTCGACCGCGGCGCGAACGGCAGCCTCCATCTCGACAGCGCTTTCGACGGGAACAACAGCTGCGCCCACCGGAGCCAGAATCGACGCAGGTCCGGTGATGAGCGTTACCTCTGCGCCCCGGTCGACCAGCGACTGCACGACGGCATACCCCATCTGTCCGCTCGACCGGTTGCCGACATCGCGGATCGGGTCGATCCGCTCCCGCGTTCCGGCGGCAGTGACCACGATGCGCCGGCCGCGGAGCGGTCCCGCCTCACCGAGAACCTGCCGGATTGTTCCCATGATCTTCACCGGCTCCAACATCCGGCCGTCGCCCATCTCACCCGAGGCAAGACGGCCGGATTCAGGACCGATCAGCCGCACTCCTCGCGCCGCCAGACGCTCCAGATTCTCCTGGGTGGCCGGGTGGTGGAACATCTGATGCTCCATCGCCGGGGCGATCAGGAGGGGGCAGGTCGTCGCCAGAACGGTGGTGCCGAGCATATCGTCAGCCAGACCATGCGCCAGTTTGGCGATGGTGTTGGCTGTTGCCGGAGCAACCACAACTACATCGGCAAGCTGTCCGAGACTGACATGCCCGTGCCAGTCGCTCCGCCAGGGCTCGAAAACCGAACGATGCACCGGTTGTTGAGTGATTGCTTCGAAACTGGCCGCGCCCACGAACTCCGCGCCGGCATCGGTCAGGATGACATGAACCGTCGCCCCTGCCTGAACCAGCTTGCTGGCCAGGTCGACCGATTTGTAGGCCGCGATGCCTCCGGTCACGCCGAGCACAATTCGGGCATTCCGGATGGGACTCACGTGGAGTGCTCGCTTTCTACCTGTGGACGCCGGCGACGGAAACGGGCCGCCAGAGAAGCGGCCCGCACGGTATCAGCCCTGATCTATGTAAAGCTGACGAGAATGGCGAAGATGACCCAGATCACGGAAAGCACGATGGTCGACTGGAAGAGCGTTTTTTCGAAGCCGCGCCGGGTCCGGTAGATCGACCCGGAATCACCGCCGAAAGCGCCACTGAACGACGACCCTTTCGTCTGCAGCAATACGACGATCATCAGCACCACGGAGAGCAGGATCATGATGATGGTGAGTACGGTATCCATCCAGTTACGGCTCTTTCACAATCACAACAGTCAATGACAAGAGACCCATCATCGTGTGGGCCGGCAATAAAGTTTAGCAGGCCGCCACAATGGCCAGGAACTGATCGGCTTTCAGGCTCGCCCCACCCACCAGCAGACCATCGACGTCCGCCTGGGCGAGATAGGCGCCCGCATTGTCCGGAACCACGCTTCCCCCGTAAAGAATGCGCACGTCGGGCCCGCCAGCGCCGATGCGCGACCGAATGAACGCGCACATCGACTGCGCATCCTCGCTCGATGCGGAGCGTCCAGTCCCAATAGCCCAGATCGGTTCATAGGCCAGTACGAACTCGCTCGCTGGAACATCGCCGATCGCCTGAACGATGGCATCGACCTGGGAGCCGACCACGTTCTCCGCTTCGCCTGCTTCGCGGACCTCCAGCGACTCCCCCACGCAGGCGATCGGCGTCAATCCGGCGGCAAGCGCCGCTGCCGCCTTGCGGCCAACCAGCTCATCCGATTCATAGGCGTCCCGCCGTCGCTCAGAGTGCCCGACGATCACCATGTCGCACAGTTCGCGCAGCTGCACTGCCGCCACCTGACCGGTGAACGCGCCTTTGACCTCCGCCGAGCAATCCTGCGCTCCCAGGTGGATGTCCTGACCGAGCGCCCGGCGCACCGCTTCGATCCAGATCGATGGCGGAAAGACCGCGACATCGACATTTTGGGGCAGGTCGGCATCGGTCAATGCTGACGCCAGCGCCAGCGCGTCGTTGCGCGTCGTGTTCATCTTCCAGTTTCCGGCGATGAGGGGTCTCCTGGACACAGTTACTCCTTGCGATCGAGCGCGGCAACACCGGGAAGCACCCGCCCCTCGAGAAACTCGAGCGACGCTCCCCCACCGGTCGAGAGGTGATCGATCCGCGCTCCGACGCCCGATTGCTCGATCGCGGCCAGCGAGTCACCTCCGCCGACAACGCTGTAAGAATCGGACGCGGCGATAGCGTCGGCAACACCCAGGGTGCCTTTGGCGAACGCCGGTTTCTCGAACACGCCCATGGGACCGTTCCAGAAGATCGTCTTCGCCTCCTTCAGCACCTTCCCATACGCTTCAACCGTTTCCGGCCCGATGTCGAAAATGCTCTGATCGTCCCCCACACTCCCTGCGTCCGCGATCTCGCCCGGGCCGTCGATCGACGTGTCGGCGACAACATCGACCGGCAGGTGAATGGCGATCCCTTGCGACGCTGCGCGCTCCAGAATCTCCTTCGCCTGCGGTGCGAAATCCCGATCGGCAAGCGACGCGCCGATCGGCTGACCCGAAGCCAGGGCGAAGGTGTTGGCGATCCCTCCACCAAGCAGCAACGCATCGACCCGGGTCATCAGCTCGTTGATGACCCCCACCTTGTCCGTGACCTTCGCCCCGCCCAACGCCGCAACAAAGGGGTGGTCGGGCGACGCGGTCAGCTTGCCCAGATGATCGAGCTCGTCGAGCATCAGCAGACCGATGTAGGACGGCAGGAGGCCGGCAACGCCCGCTGTAGACGCATGAGCGCGGTGTGCGGCGCCGAAAGCGTCATTCACATAGACGTCGGCAAGTCCCGCCAGCTCCTTCGCCAGCGAGGGGTCGTTTGCTTCTTCGCGTGGATCGAAGCGGACATTCTCCAGCAGCAACACCTCGCCAGGCTGGAGTGCCGCTGCCTTCTCCCGCGCATGCGGACCGGTAACGTCATCGACAACCGTGACGGGCCTGCCCAGCAGCTCTTCCAGTCGCCGTCCCGCCGGGGCAATGCGCATCGCCTCGTTGATCTTCCCCTTCGGGCGACCCAGATGAGAAACAAGGACGACCGATCCGCCCTTGTCCAGGATCAGCTCGATCGTGGGAATCGATGCGCGAATGCGCGAATCGTCGCCGACGACTCCGTCTTTGAGCGGAACGTTGAAGTCGACGCGAACCAGCACGCGCTTCCCGGCGACGTCCGCGTCAGCGATCGAATGAATGGCCATGGCATGCTCCGGTTCTCTGGTGGTGAGTCTGACAATCAGGCTGTGCCCGGGACGCCTGCTTCGCAGACCAGCGCCAGCAGATCGGCGGTCCGGCAAGCGATTGCCCAGTCGGCATCGAACCAGCCACGCACAGAAAGAAATGCGCGGCCGATCATGGCGATCTCGCCAGTTGCCAGCGTAACCGAATAGGCGTTGCCAGCGACGTCGCCGGAAACGAGCGACTCGCTGGTGAGACCGAGGAGCCCGTTGAACTGTTCGCTCTGGGCGGCGTCGGTGAAAGCGGCTACAGCATCGCTCAACTCGAACCGCCGTTCGGTTTCTGCCGAGAGCGTGATCCAGCCGGTCGCCGCCACCGGGGCATGAACCACCGATCCGAACAGCTTCGAGCCCAGGATGGGCTCGATCTCGCCAAGCTCGACCGAGGATCGATCGTTCAGGTCGGGAATGAGATTCCAGGCAGACCGGCCGGCCAGATTTCCACTTCCCATACTGTCCATGGGCGCCTGGCCGGACGCCAGCGGATGGACCACGGTATACGCGCCCCTGGCGATGGCGAAGTTGGTCTGGATGATGCTGGCTGGCAGTGCGACCGCATTCAACAGGGCGCTGCCGGTTCCAACGACGTGGTGCACATCGGGATCGTACGAGCCGTCATTCAGTCCAAAGAGGACGGTCTTGCCGTCCGGGCCGGGCGATCCGGCCACGACGACTTTCTTCGCTCCATGCTCACGATGAGCCGTCACCCGGTCCGCAAGATCGGTATGCCCGCCATCGACAACGACGATATCGACGCCTCGCTTCTCCCAATCGACCGTTCCATCGGGCGCCGGCGCCATCACCTGGATCGACCGCTCGCCGAGCCGGATGGTGTCGCCGTCCAGCTCGACAGTCTGGGGCAGACGTCCGTAGACGGAGTCGCGCTGCAGGCGTCGCTGCACGGTCTCGGCCCCGGCCGCTTCATTGATCTGAACGATCTCGAACAGATCGGAAAATCCGCCGGCGGAAGCCGCAACGACGATCTGACGGCCAACTCCAGCAAGGCCATCAATGGCAACACGTAAAGGCACGCTCTCTACTCCCGGGAATCAGGCACGCTTTCGATCGAGTGCCGAGGTTAGCTGATGGTCGACCGTTCTGGAATCTGCGCTGTGGGCACACGGGGAGCGACACGTGGTCGCCTGGCCAGGTCCATCAGCACAGCGGTGAGTTTCGCGGGGTCATGGCGAAGCGGGTTGGCGTCGCTGATAACGTCCATCGAGACAAGGGATGTGGGAAGCTCCACTGGCCGGCCGCCGTCGTCGAACACCGCCTCGACATTCAGCTCGGGCCGGATAACCGCGGCGGAAGCACGGTTGTCATTGACCACCGCGAAGTCCAGCAGTCCTTCACCCAGATAGTCCTGCACCACCCTCACATGATCGGCGGCGGTGAAGTGATCGGTTTCACCCTGCTGCGTGGCGACGTTGCAGACATAGGCCGTGGTGCCGCGCGACCAGCGGATCGCATCGAGGATGCCATTGACCAGCAGATTCGGGACAACACTGGTGTAGAGACTGCCGGGACCGAGCACGATCAGATCGGCATTGACGATCGCCTCGAGTGCCGGGGCATAGGCTTCCGGCTGCCCGTCGTCGAAATAGACTTCGGTAATTGGCGCCCCGTAGCTCGAGATGTTCGACTCGCCGCACTTTTCGGTGCCATCGGAAAAGCGGGCACAGAGTGTCACATTGTCCAGCGTCGACGGCAGAACCCGGCCCCGGATATTCACGACCCGGCCAAACTCGAGCACTGCCTGCTCGAAGCTCCCGGTCGTCTGCGTCAGTGCGGTGATGAAGAGATTGCCCAGTGAGTGCCCCTTGAGATCGGAACCGTCTTTCTCGAAGCGGTACTGGAAGAGCTGATTGACGAGCAATTCGTCGTCCGCCAGCGCCAGAATGCAGTTGCGGATGTCGCCCGGCGCCGGCATGTCGTACTCGCGGCGAATACGGCCCGTGCTGCCCCCATCGTCCGCCACCGTCACGATCGCCGTCAGACTGATGTTCTCGTGCTTGAGACCCCGCAACAGGCTGGACAGGCCGGTGCCGCCGCCAATAGCCACAACGTTGAGCTCGGGCCGGGTCGGACCGAATCGGTGCTCGGCCACGATCTGGGCCAGCGGCTGCCTTACGGTCATCAGTGACATCAATGGCCCCAGCACCGCCTCGCTGAGGCGCATCAAACCGACCGCCAGGGCGACGAGTCCAAAGCCGATCAGCAGGAGTTCTCTGTATGGGTGTGGGATGAATTGGAGGGTGAGTGTCCGGACAATGCCGGAGGTTTCCTGAAGTGAAGAGTAAAAGTTTCTATAGGCCCAGGTCAGCCCCATGGCCAGACCGAGACTTATGACCACAACGCTGGACATGATCAGGATGATCCAGCGCTTGATGAGCATGCCCGGCCGCAGCCAGGTTCGCCAGCTTCGTAGCTCCATCTCCCCCTCGAGTCGTTCCGCTGACGGCGACGCTGAGTCTCACGAAGGAACGGGCCAAGTATACACCCGGCTCGCTGCCACCATCCGCGTTGAAACCAGCCGCAGCCAACGGCCGGGAAGGCGAAATCCTTCAGTCTCCACAACGCCTGAGGAGGGTAAAACGTTGCTCGAATCCCTCAGGTTCCGATATAATACCTCTCAGCGTAACCGGGGAGCAGGTAACGTGGGTCATCGGCCCACGTTCTTTATTGTCCATTACTCCCTCTCCGCTTCGACTCGGTCCCCTGAATCCACCCAATTCGAAGCGGCAGAACCCGAGTAGGAGGTTCTCGGGATGAAAAGTGACTTCTATACAGCAATTGCGCAAATCGCCGCCGAGCGCGGTATTCCGAAAGAAGCTGTTCTTTCCTCGGTTGAGCATGCCCTGAAGACGGTTTACAAGAAGATGACCGGCTCGGAAGAGGAAGTCGATGTGATCATCGACACCAACACCGGGCTGATGCATGTCTTCGTCAACAAGCAGGTTGTCCGCGAGGTCGAGGATCCATTGACCCAGATCTCGGTCGAGGAAGCGCGCACCTATTCGGCGAGCGCCGCCGCCGGCGACCAGATCCGCATCGAGCGAACGCCGGACAACTTCGGCCGCATTGCCGCGCAAACGGCAAAGCAGGTCGTGCTGCAGCGTATTCGCGATTACGAGCGGGACACCGTCTACGAGGAGTTCGCGGACCGGCAGGGCGAGCTGATCAACGGCATCGTCCAAAGGGCGGACAATCGCGCTGTGATCGTCGAGTTGGGCAAAGCCGAAGCGGTGATGCCGGCCCGGGAGCAGGTCCCCTCAGAACGGTACCGGCCGGGACAGCGATTGAAGGTCTACCTTCTGGAAGTGAACAACGAAACGAAGGGCCCGCAGCTGATCGTGTCGCGGTCTCATCCGCATCTGATCAAGCGGCTGTTCGAAATCGAAGTGCCGGAGATCTACAGCGGCGCCGTCGAAATCGTCGAGGTCGCCCGCGAACCGGGTCTTCGTTCGAAGGTCGCGGTCGCGGCACGCCAGGAAAAGGTCGATCCGGTTGGTTCCTGCGTGGGAGTTCGGGGTGTTCGCATCCAGAACATCGTCAACGAGCTTTACGGCGAGAAGATCGATGTCATCGAATGGTCGCCCGACACCGCCAGCTTCATCGCCAACGCGCTGAGCCCGGCCAAACCGTCCAGCGTGACGCTGAACGAAGCAGAGAAGGTCGCCACCGTTGTGGTGCCGACCGATCAGATGTCGCTGGCCATTGGCAAGGAAGGGCAGAACGCCCGTTTGACCTACAAACTCACCGGCTGGCGGATCGACATCAAGGACCCCGAATCGCTGCGCGAAGAGGGTCTGGAGATGCTCCGCAATGCCCAGGTCAGCTTCGAGGCTCCGCCTGAGGAGTTCGCCTGGCATGGCCGGCAACCGCGGCTGGTTCGCAGCGACGGGATGATCACGATCCGGGACCGGGAGTTCGGACCGCTCGAGCCGTCGCTGGTCGGTATGAGCGTGGACGTGGAAATCCGGGGCGATGCCCTGGAGGTCTACTACAACCGCGATCTCCGAGCCAGATTCGATGTGGAAAGCGGCGATATCCTGCCGCTGGATGATTTCGCCAGCCTGGCCGAAAGCTAGGCGAGAACGGAGAAGCAGCTGCATGGCAGAACCAGCTGCTTCCTCCAGTGCCAAACCACGGGGGAAGCGCAAGGGACCGCGACCGAAGCACACGCCCCAGCGCACCTGCATCGCCTGCCGGGACAAAACGGCGAAGCGGACGCTGATCCGGATCGTCCGAACCCCGGAAGGAGATGTACAGGTCGACCCCACAGGCCGGGCCAACGGTCGTGGCGCGTACCTCTGTGACGATCCGGCCTGCTGGCAGCGGGCGCTGAAGTCGACCGCCCTCGAGCATGCGCTCAAGGTGACCCTCGATGCCGGCGCCAAAGAGCGATTGCGCGATTTCGCCAATCAGAACCTTTCTGTTCCGGGCGATGACGCTCAATCCGAAGGAGTAACAACTACATGACTGATACCTATGGAGGTCCGCGGACCGGGCGGCGACCCGGGGGAGCACGCAAAGGGAAGGGCAAAGGCCAGCGAACGGGAGGATCGCGCGTCGTCGCTGTGCGCCGCTCGGCTCCAGTCGTCCGCGAACCAGTAGCCCTCCCCCCAGTCCTCACCGTCGCCGAGCTCGCCGAAAAAATCGAAGCAACCCCAATCGAAGTCATCAAGGAATTGATGGGCATGGGGATCATGGCGTCGATCAACGTGCAGATTGACTACGCCACCGCGGCACGCGTTGCGGAAAACCTTGGCTGGGAAACGCTGGAGGATGTTCCGGAAGCGGTTCAGGCCGCCGCTGCCGATTTCGAGAGCCGCCGGCAAGAGGGGCAGACCGATCCCGACGCCGTTTCCCGTGCTCCGGTTGTGACCATCATGGGTCACGTCGACCACGGCAAGACGAAACTGCTCGACGCGATCCGCCAGACCAAAGTAGCGGAGGGTGAAGCCGGCGGCATCACCCAGCATATCGGCGCATACCAAATCGAAACGCAGGGACGGAAGATCACCTTCCTCGATACCCCGGGACACGAAGCATTCACCGCGATGCGAGCCCGAGGGGCGCAGGCGACCGATGTGGCCGTGCTCGTGGTGGCGGCGGATGACGGCGTCATGCCGACCACCCGCGAAGCGGTTGCCCATATTCGTTCGGCGAATGTGCCGATTATTGTGGCCATCAACAAGATCGACCTTCCTACGGCGAATCCCGACCTTGTCAAGCAGCAATTGTCTGAACTGAATGTCATTCCCGAGGACTGGGGCGGCGACGTGCCCTTCGTCGAGGTCTCGGCGCTCCAGCGCATGGGCCTGGAAGACCTCCTCGAAGTCGCGCTCCTGGTCGCCGACGTCCACGAGCTGAAAGCGAATCCGCACAAGCTGGCCAGCGGCGTGGTCATCGAAGCGAAGGTCGACCGGAGCCGCGGTCCGGTGGCAACGTTGCTCGTCCAGAGCGGCACGCTGAATGTCCGCGACATCGTTGTCGCCGGCGCCACCATGGGTCGCGTCAAAGCGATGTTCGACGACCGGGGCCGGCGTGTGCGCCGGGCCGAGCCGAGCATGCCGGTGGAGATTCTCGGTCTGCTCGAGCTCCCTCAGGCCGGAGACACCTTCCAGGTGATCGAGGATGAGCGGGCGGCCAAGCAGATCGTCGAACAGCGCCAGGCCCAGAAGCGGGCCGAGTCGCTCACTGGCGAGCGGGGCATCAAGCTCACCGAGCTCTACAACCAGGTCCGCACCGGCCAAACCGCCGAGCTGCGGGTCATCGTCAAAGCCGACGTGCAGGGTTCGCTGGAAGCCATCCAGGCCGCGCTGCTGAAGCTCAACGACTCCAGCGATGAGGTCAAGCTGAGCATTCCCTATGCCGGCACAGGCGCTATTTCCGAATCGGACGTTAGCCTGGCGGTCACCACGCGCAGCATCATCATCGGATTCAATGTCCGCCCCGACGTCGCGGCCAAGCGAGCGACCGACGCAGCGGGAGTCGATATCCGGTACTACACTGTCATCTATAACCTGATCGACGAGGTCAAGGCGGCCATGCAGGGCATGCTGGCGCCGGTCTTCGAAGATGTGACCGATGGCTATGCAGAAGTTCGGGATACATTCCGGCTTCCTTCCGGCGATGTCGTTGCCGGACTCTACGTGCTCGACGGCAAAATCACCCGCAACTCGCGGGCCCGCGTTTTGCGCGACGGCACGGTCATCCATGAAGGCGGAATCCGATCGCTCCGCCGCTTCAAGGACGATGTCCGGGAAGTGGCCCAGGGATACGAATGCGGACTTGGTCTCGACAGCTTCAACGACCTCCGCGTATCCGATCAGCTCGAGTTCTTCCATCGCGAAGAAGTGGCTCGAAACTAAAGGCAGCATGCCGGTCAGCATCTGGCTGACCGGCATTCGCTTGCCCAGCGGGCCAGGGAAAGGAGCACTCGATGAGCCGCCGCACACGTCAGGTCGGTGATCTGCTTCGCGAGGAACTCGACGACATCATCCGTCAGGAGGTCAAGGACCCCCGGGTTGCGTTCTTCACCATCACCCGGGTCGAGGTCAGCCCGGATATCCGGCAGGCGACAGCCTATATTTCGGTGTTGGGAACCGATGACGAGCGCCAGGGCACAATGGCCGCGCTCGAGTCGGCCTCCGGCTATATCCGCCACCACCTGAAACCCCGCCTCCGCATGCGCCAGATTCCCGAGATTGCGTTCGTCGATGACCGGTCGATGGAGTACGCGCAGACGATTTCATCAGCAATCGAGGACCTGAAGCGCAGCGAGAACGGCAGCCGAGGCGGAGGTGCCCATTGATGGAACGCAAGGATTGGCACATCGATGACGACAACGCTCGCGCCTGCCTGGACCGGCTCCGCGAGTCGTCGATGATTTGCATCCCCACCCATCAGAACATCGATGCCGACGGCTTCGGCACCGCACTGGCGCTCTATCACGCGCTTCGCCAGTTCAAGGTCAACTGCTTCGTGCTGGTGAGCGACGGGAAACTCCCCGACTCCTTGCGATTCCTGCCCGGGAGCAGTCAGGCGGTCATCTACGGCCAGGACGAACTGCCGGAGTACGATCTTCTCTGTATGGTCGACTGTTCCGATCGCCGCCGGCTGGGCGACTTCTACTCGGACGATCCGTCCCGCGTCGACAACATCACCACCCCCATCATCAACATCGATCACCACATCACGAACGATCATTTCGGCGTCATTAATATCGTCGAACCGCGCGCCGCCGCGACGGCCGAGATCATGACCGTCCTGCTCGACCACTGGGGTGTCGAGAAATCGGTGACGATCGCCCAGTGTCTGCTGGCAGGCATTTACGGCGATACGCTGGGACTGCGAACCGAATCGACCACCTCTCGCACCATGCGCATGGCGGCCGATCTGGTCGATGCCGGCGCCAATCCCACCAGCATCACCGATGCGCTCTTCCGCCTCAAACCGGCTTCGACAGTCTGTCTCTGGAGACATGCTCTGGGAAATGTCGAATGGACCGGCGCGCTGATCTGGACGACGATCTCCCGGTCGATGCTGGAGGAATGCGGATCCGACCCCTCAGAAGCGGAAGGGATCGTGAACTTTCTCGCCGGCACGCATGGTTCCCGCGCGGCAGCGATCCTGCATGAAAACGAGCATGGCTGGAGAGTCTCGATGCGAAGCATGACTTCGGATGTCGACGTCGCCGCTATCGCCGCCGAGTTCGGTGGCGGCGGACATCCGCGAGCCGCCGGTTGTCAGGTCACCGATGGTGAGCAGGGCCGCAATCTCTTCCTGACCACCGTTGCCGAGCGAATCGCGCGCCAGCAGGCCGTCTAGATGTGGCACGGCCGGACAATCCCCGCTTTCATGGGTTCTTACCGATCGATAAACCCGCCGGTTTGACCAGTCACGACATCGTCGGCAGGGTGCGGCGGCTGACACGGCAGCGAACCGTCGGACATGCCGGCACCCTCGATCCCGCGGCAACGGGCGTGCTCACGGTCGCCCTGGGCATGGCCACCCGGGTGCTGCCATTTGCCGCTGACTCGTCCAAAACGTATCGAGCCGAGATCACCTTCGGTATCGAAACCGACACGCTCGATGCCGATGGCGTTGTCGTGCGGCAAACCGATGCGGACGTCTCCCTGCCCGACATCGAGACTGTGCTGGCGAGCTGGATCGGCACTCAGGCCCAGATCGCCCCGAAATACTCGGCGCTGCAGGTCGGCGGCCGGCGACTCTATGAGCTCGCCAGATCTGGCATCGAGTTCGAAGCACCGGTTCGTGAGGTCGAGTTCTTCGAGCTGACAGTGATCGGATTCGCACCACCCGTGCTCGCGCTGTGCGTCGACTGCGGATCGGGAACCTACATCCGGTCACTGGCCCGCGATCTTGGCGATGCGCTGGGCGTGGCCGCCTATCTCTCCGATCTGGTTCGATTGCGATCGGGAGCGTTCACGCTCGACGATTGCTGGACTCTCGATCAGCTTTCCGAGATGCCACTGGAAGAAGTCTGGCCATCCATCGCCTATCATCCCGACGTGATGCTGACTCACCTGCCGGCAGCGATTCTTGATGAAACCGGTCTCGCCCGTTGGCGGCGCGGACAGCGAATCGAGTCGGCAGAGACCATGCCGGTTGGACTGATGCGCGTCTACACCACGTCGGGTGAGTGGATCGGCATCGGCGATATCGAATCCGGATCAGAGCGGTCGATTCAGCCTCGCCGGGTCATCGAACCAGCAAGCGACGAGACATCCCTGGTCACGAGGTAACGGGCAATGAAAAGTGTGGCGACGATTGGGACATTCGATGGCGTGCACCGGGGCCACCAGGCCCTGATCGGCAAAGTCGTGGAACGAGCCCGCGAGCAGGGCATCCAGTCGTCGATCGTCACCTTCGAACCGATTCCCATTGCCGTGCTCCGGCCCGACCTCTTTCGCGGCCGCATCACGACCCCGGAAGAGAAGCTGCGCCTGCTTCATGAATCGGGAGCGGATCACATCGAGGTCGTCCCATTCACTCATGAACTGGCGGCACTCGACCCGGAAGCATTTCTGGACATGCTGATCGAGCGTATCGGCCTCGTCGAACTCTGGGTCGGCGACGATTTCGCCCTCGGCCGCAATCGGGCTGGAACTATCGACGTCATCACCGGCATTGGCAGCGAGCGTGGATTCACCACCAACGTTTTCGCTCGCCTGCCCGATGGTGGTGAACCAATGAGCAGCACCGCCATTCGCAAAGCAGTCGAAAGCGGCAATGTCCGCAAAGCCGCGTCGATGCTGGGACGCCCCTACCGGGTGAGCGGCGAAGTGATCCACGGCGCGCATCTGGGCCGGCAGATCGGCTATCCGACGGCGAACTTCGTCCCCCCTCCCGGTATGATCTCCCTGGCCGACGGCATCTACGCCTCACGTGTGTCAGTGCCGGGTCATCTCACCGACCAACCCGGGATGACCTATCTCGGCACCCGCCCAACCGTGGATGGCGTCGACCGCCAGGTTGAAACCAACATCTTCGACTTCGAAGGTGACCTCTACGGCACCTGGCTCACCGTCGACCTCATCGACCACGTCCGCGCCGACCAGACATTCGACGGACTGGAGCCGCTGATCGAACAGCTGGGCAAGGATGAAGAGGCGATTCGGGGGATTCTGGCGGCCGGGGGAGCATAGTCAGGCACGTTATCCCTGATCAGCGTCTGACGCAGCCGGTTTCTCACGACTCCAAAAAACCGCGTTGACGCCCCCAAAAAGTGGACATATTATCCAAAATGCGGCGGAAAGCTTCCAAGGGCGTGAGTTCTCCGGTCCAACGACTCGACCAGGTTGCGGCCAAAACGCCGCAGCTCCAGGCGAAAGGGGAAGCGTCAGCCGAGATTGCATTTCGCAATCCCTGGGCAGTGTTCGTTTCATGGAATCTCAACCATTCCCATCGAAAAGGAGAACCTCCAGTGTCTGACCTAGGAAACGGCCGAATTCGAACCAGTCGCCGCTCGTTGCTCTCCAGCGCTGCAGCCGTTGGCGGCATTGCTCTGGTCGCTTCGTCAGCTGGGCGGGCGGCTGCGGCGTCGCTGCAATCGAGCACACCTGGCGCCGGTAAGCCCGGCGGGACGCTCATCATCGGTACCGACGTCAGTCCGGTCGGACTCGATCCAGCGCTGACGACAGCCTTCGCCTCGGTCGCCATCTACGAGCAGATGTATTCGAGTCTGCTGACGCTCGACTTTGAAACAAACAATGTCATTCCAGATCTTGCGGAGTCCTGGGAGAACGTTGACGAACAAACCGTCGAGTTCAAGCTCCGGCAGGGTGTGCGATTCCACAGCGGTCGGGAGGTCACTGCAGAGGACGTCAAGTACACATTCGACCGGCTGATGGACGAAAACGTGGCGGTTCCGCTGCGGTCATATCTTGGACCGGATGTCCTGGCGGAAGTGGTCGACACATATACCGTCCGCCTGGCGAACAGCGTTCCATACGCACCGCTCGTCAGCGTCGTCGCCGACCGGCGCCCCTGCTCGATCGTCGACCGAGAGGTTATCGAAGCCAATGGCGACCTGGCCAACTGGGATGGCGGCAGCGGTCCCTTCAAGCTCGTTGAGTACACGCCCGATGTGCACGTCATCCTCGAACGCAACGACGAATACTATGAAGAAGGGCTCCCCTACCTCGATCGCCTCGAGTTCCGGATCATTCCGGACGAGACAGCCCGTATCGCCGCAATCCGGTCTGGCGAGGTGGATCTCACTGTGCTGAAAGATCCCAGACTGGTTGGCACGCTTCGTGGTGACGACAATGTCGTGATCAACGAGGTTCCCAGCTTCTGGCGATCGGGCACCGCCATCAATCACACGCACGAGCCGCTCGGCGACCTTCGCGTGCGCCAGGCGATCAGCCATGGCATCAACCGCCAGGAGCTGATCGACACCGTACTGATTGGCGACGGACAGATCACCGGACCGATTCCGCCCGGCGAAACGTTTTGGGCAGTTCCGGCCACGCCAGAGAATTTCCCCACATACGCCTACGACGAGGAAAAGGCGCGTCAGCTCGTGTTGGACGCCGGTGTCGACGGGCTTGAAATCACCATCGATGCCTCACCGGCCTATGCACCCGATATTCCGACGGCGCAGGTTATGCAGGCGCAGCTGGCAAAGATCGGCATCAATCTGGTCATCCGGCAGTTGGAATTCGCCGCGCTTCTGGACAATCAGCGCAACGGCGATTTCGACCTGAGTCTGTCGTTCAACACCAACCGCCCAGACCCAGACACCTATCTGAGTCCAGCCCGGTCGGGTGTGTCGGCGAACATCGGTGGGTATAGCAATCCGGAGATGGACGATTTGCTCGACCGGGGCAGGTCGACCTTCGATCCAGCCGAACGTCAGCAGATCTATGCCGAGGCGCAGAAGCTGTACACAACAGAAGTGCCGCTTCTCTTCACCTACGTGATTCAGAATTACGAGCCGGCTCGACCGCATGTCCAAGGCTACGTACCAATGTCCAGCGGCTACCGGCTGTCGCTCAAGCAGACCTGGCTCGACCAGTAGGGTTGCTCAACCCCCGGCGTACCGGAGACTGACTCTGCCCGCTCTCAGCGGAAAGCGGGCAGGACCTCCTCAGCAAAGCGGTGGAGGTCATCAGTCTCCGGGAAACTGGGAAATGCCAGCTGGAAGAGGCTGACGCCAAGGTCAGCGTACTCATGGAGGCGCTCGACGAGTTCCTCCGACGAGCCGGCGAATGCCGGGTTCTCGCTGTCGACCAGCTTGCCCGCTTTCTTGACTGCGGCCTCATGGGTTCCTTCCACAAAAACCGGCAGATTCAGCGCGACCCGAATGGTCGACGGATCCCGGCCGACCGCGGTGCAATGCTCGCGCAGCACGGACAGCTTGTGGCCGATGACCTCGGGGCGACGGTTGAACGCCAGCCAGATATCCGCGTGTTCCGCCACCGCCCGCAGGAGATAGCGTTCTCCTTCCCCGCCGATAAGCACCGGGGGAACCGGATCCGGCATGGGATTGCCGATTGCATCTGAAATGCCATAGTGGGCGCCTTCGTAGGTCGTCGGCGACTGCGTCCAGAGCGCGCGCATGACCTCGATCCCTTCGACCATTTGCTCGATGCGCACACGACCTGACGGATAGGGAATGCCGAGCGCCTTGTACTCCCCCTCTACCCACCCGGCGCCATAACCGAGAATCAGCCGACCATGCGACAGGACCTGCAGCGTCGCCGCCATCTTGGCCAGCAGCGCGGGGTGGCGGAACGAGTTGCACATGACATTCGTGCCGAGGAACTGCGTCGGATATCGTGCGGCGATCCAGGCGAGTTGCGTCCAGCCTTCCAATCGGTAGTTGCCGCCAATCATCAGGTGATCCGACACCCAAAACGAGGAAAAGTACTGGCTGGCGATATCCAATGCGTGCGCCAGATCGCGAGCGAACGTGGCGGGAGTGATCTGTTCGAGACCACGCTCCCCGGTTGGCGGGTTGTATCCGAAGTCAATCGATCCTACGGTCATGGTTGCTCCTTTCGCCTCCAAAATCCCTAGTTCCTCATGCGCGGATCAAGTGCGTCGCGCAGCCCATCCCCAACCAGGTTGAACCCCAGCACGGTGAGAGCGATCGCCATACCCGGGAAGACAGCCTGCCAGGGGGAAAGCTCGATGAGTCGCTGCCCGGTGTTGACCATTGACCCCCACGACGGATCGGGAGGCTGCGCGCCGAGACCGAGAAAACTGAGCGATGCCTCAGTGAGAATGGCGAGAGAGAGACTGAGGCTCGTCTGCACGATCAGTGGCGCCGTGACGTTGGGCAATATGTGGCGGCGGAGAACACGCGCGTCACGGGCGCCCATCACAATCGCGGCATCAACGTACTCTCGCCGCTTGGCGGCCAGCGTCATTGCGCGGGTGAGGCGCGCGTAAACCGGCGTATAGACAATGCCAATGGCGATCATGGCGTTCGTCAGACTGGGACCAAGCATGCCCACGATGCCCAGCGCGAGGAGAATCGTCGGAAAGGCGAAGACGATGTCGAGTCCGCGGGCAATGATGGTGTCCAGCCAGCGGCCATAGAAACCCGCGATCAGACCAAGACTGACGCCAAGCAGCAGCGCAATCGACACAGAGACAAAGCCGACATAGAGCGATGCCCGAGATCCCCAGATGATGCGGCTCAGAATGTCCCGGCCCAGATCATCGGTACCCAGTAGATGCTGGCGGCTTGGGTCGGCAAAGAGATGGAGCGGGTCCTGAGCCAGGGGACTGTAAGGAGCGATCAACGGTGCGAAGATCGCCATGATCACCACCACCGCCAGAATGGCGGCTCCCGCCGTCGTCAAGCGGTCGCGTCGAAGACGCTGCAACAGCTCGTGATAGTGGCTCTTCGAACGCCCTGAATCTCCATTCAGCATCTCAGGCGTCCCTGCCACTGAGCTCGGCGCGCTCCCGCTATTCATATCGGATTCTCGGGTCGAGGAAACTGTAGAGAAGATCGACCACGAGGTTCACCATCACGAACAGTGCGGCGACCAGGAGGGTTCCCGCTTGAACCATCGGATAGTCTCGATGGGAAATGCCATTCAGAATGAGCGTCCCCACTCCCGGCAGAGCGAAAACCTGCTCGATCACGATAGCGCCGCCCAGCAGATAGCCAACCTGCACGCCCGCAATCGTCACCACGGGAATGAGCGCGTTGCGCAGAACGTGCCGCAGAATGACCGCGGAGTTCCGCAGCCCCTTCGATCGAGCCGTCACCACATACTCATGCCGAAGCACTTCCAGCATGCTCGACCGGGTCATCCGCATCAAGATGGCCACGTTGGGAGCGGCCAACGCCAGTGCGGGAAGAAACAACGATTTGTAGCTGGCCACCGGGTCTCTTCCCAGCGGAACGTAGCCGGAGGTAGGGAAAATCCCGTTTCCGTAGCGGGATACGAGCAGGATCAGCATGGTGGCGATCCAGAAATTCGGAATGGACAGACCCAGGAGGCCACCCACGCGGAGCACCCCGTCGAACTTCGAGTTGCGCATCACCGACGACATGACGCCCAATGGGATGGCGACGATTATGGAGAAGAACATGGCGAGGCTCGTCAGCTGCACGGTCAGCGGCAGGCGGTCGAGCAGGTCGGGCAGGATGGGCCTGCCGGTTCGGATCGAGTTCCCCAAATCCCCTTGCAGCAGGCTTCCGAGCCAGGAGAGATACTGCGTGTAGAGTGGCTGATCGAGACCGAACAGTTTTCGAAGTTCGGCAAGCTGTTGGGGACTTGCCGTTCCTTCCGAACCGAGTATGAGATCGACAACATCGCCGGGAATCAATCGCAGCATGAGAAAGACCACGATCGAGACGCCGAAGAGCACGAAGACGACTTGCAGGAGACGGCGTGCCGCGTATCGAATCATGTCTCGATCTCGATCATGTCAATTCGCCGGCACTGGGAGTAACGCTGACAGAAGATCAAATCGAATGGACCTCATGCCCCGGCATCATCGCACTCCCGGAGCGATCGTGCATCGCCGGGGAGCCTGCGTTCTCCATGGCGCCTGGCAGGTCGACACTCGTCTACTGGCGACCAGATGAAGAGGTGAAACGATGAGCGAAGACGTTGTACGCATCGACACGGCGCTGGGATGGCTCACCTACCGGGCAGCTGGCGATGGCGCCCCCGCTGTTCTCTGCATTCATGGCTTCAATCAATCATCGGTGTTCTGGGAACCGGCGATTGCGCGGCTGGGAGCGGATGGAGCGAGAGCGATCGCGGTCGATCTGCCCGGATTCGGTTCCGCGGCGGAAGCTCCGGGGCCCTACACGATGGAAGCCTATGCCGACCGTCTGTCAGCCCTTCTCGACGCCCTCTCTGTCGAGCGAGCCTGCGTCGTCGGTGGGTCGATGGGTGGTGTTGTCGCCCAGCACTTCGCCCTTCGCCATCCGGACCGGCTGGCCCGGCTCGTTCTGGTGGCCACCGGGGCGCGGACTCCCGATCCTGCCGGCGCGCTGGCCAAAGCAGACAAGATAGCGACCTCTCCTCTGACTGATGCAGACATCGCGCAGACGGTTGCCGGGTTCTTTTCCAGCATTCCGGACCACGTTGACCGGCTCCAACTCGAGGCAATCGCGCGGATGCCTCGCCAGGCGGTAGCGGTGGAGGTCATGCGGTCGAACGCCAACTCAAACACCCTGGACCGACTCGCTGAGATCGAAGCGCCGACCCTCATCGTTCAAGGGCGGCATGATCGGGGCCGCACACCTGAGCATGGCGAACTGATGGCCACATTGATGCCGAACGCCAGACTGGCCGTTCTCGAACACTCTGGCCATACGCCCCAGCTGGAGGAACCGGATGCGTTTCTCGAAACCGTACAGCGCTTCCTGCTGTCTCCCGATGTCCCGTAGCCGCGGGTAAAAACTCGTAGATTCCTTTGCCTTCGATTCCCGAAGGTGCTAGAATCGTTCGGTCGCAACGCTCGGCGTGTTTTTCGCCCGAGCGTCAATTGTGTATGGTACTTTTCCAGATCACGACGACACCCAGAGAACCACTTCGAGGAGGCCACTATAGCCAGACCAGTTCAAACGAGGGTGAACGAGCGGATTCGAATTCGCGAAGTTCGCCTCATCGATGAGAACGGAGAGCAGGTCGGTATCATCCAAACGCGCGACGCGCTGGAAATGGCGCGAGAACGAGGGTTGGACCTCGTCGAGGTCGCGCCCAACGCAATCCCGCCCGTCTGCCGTCTCATGGATTATGGAAAATTCAGATACGAACAGAGTCGTAAGGAACGCGAGTCTCGCCGGCATCAAACGACAATCGAGCTCAAGGAAGTCCGCATCAGGCCGAAGATCGACGATCACGACCTGGAAACCAAAGGCCGGCGGGCCGCCAAGTTCCTCGATTCCGGCGACAAAGTGAAAGTCACGGTGCTGTTCAGAGGGCGCGAGATGGCCCACCCCGATATTGGCCGGGGGTTGCTCGATCAGCTGACCGAAATGTTGCGGTCTCATGGTTCGATCGAACAGGCGCCAAAACTCGAAGGGCGAACGATGACCATGACACTCGCCCCGCTCAAACAGAAGCAATCGCAGCGCGAAAAGGAAGGCAGCGGGAATCATGAAGAAAGCGAAGCTGAAAACGCATAAGGGCGCCAAACGGCGATTCAAGATCACATCCACTGGCAAGGTCATGCGCGCCAAGGGAATGAAGAGTCACTTCCGCCGCCGCAAAGCACCGCGAGTCAAGCGGCAGTTCGATCGCATGCAGGCGGTCGACGCCACCAGCGTGAAGCAGGTTCAGCGCCTGATGCCATACGGCGAATAATCGACGACGTAAGAGACGGAGCATTTCACTATGGCACGTGTCAAGCGCGGAGTCGCCGCGCATCGAAAGCACAAGAAGGTTCTTGCGCAGGTTCGCGGTCACTATTCGACCAACAACCGGCTCTACAAGCGCGCACATGAATCGATGATGCGGTCGCTGATGTATGCATATCGCGACCGGCGAACGCGTAAACGCGATATGCGGCGGCTCTGGATCATCCGCATCAATGCGGCGGCTCGCCTGAATGGCATCTCCTACTCTCGATTCATCGAGGGTCTGAAGAAGGCCGAGGTGGCGGTCGACCGAAAGATGCTCGCCGACCTCGCCGTCAAGGACCCGGCCGCGTTCACCGCGATTGCCGACATCGCCAAGGCCAACGCCGGCGGACCGAACTGACGATCGGGGACACGGCTCGCATGCCGGAATCACCGCCGACGATCACGAGTCGTGACAATCCAGTCTACAAGCGCATACGCTCGCTTCAGCGATCTTCCACGAGGAATGCTGAGCGGGCGTTTTTCGTGGAGGGTGTTCGCGCGGTGCTGGATGGCATCGCCGCAGGGGGCATGCCGGAGCTGGTGGTGGTGAGCGACCAGTTCGACGCGGCTCAAGCTTCCGATGAGTTGAATCGATTCCCCATGCGGACGATCGAGCACCGGCTCTTCGAGACTCTTGCTGACACAGTCACCCCACAGGGCGTTCTCGCGATCTTTCCCTTGCCCGCGCCTGCTGCGCCCAACACTGCACCCGAGCTCGGCCTGGTCGCCGACGGTATCGCCGATCCCGGTAACCTGGGGACACTGCTGCGCACCGCCGCGGCAGCCGGAGCGTCCCGTGTGCTCCTGACGCCTGGCACAGCCGACCCCTACACCCCCAAAGTCGTTCGCTCCGCGATGGGGGCACATTTTCGGGTTCCCATCGAACGTATCGAATCGCCATCGGACATTCCCGCCGGCATCGCCATCCTGCTTCTCGCCGCCGGGGAGGAGTCGCTCTACGCCCTGGAAGATCGGACCGGTCCGGTCTGGATCGTCGTCGGTTCGGAAGCTCATGGCGCCCGGTTCGACTTCGGGGATCGCCCGGTCACCCGGGTTTCACTCCCCATGCCGGGCGGTTCAGAGTCGCTCAATGCCGCTGTTGCCGGGTCGATCGCTCTCTACGAAGTGCTTCGCCAGCGCAGTCACCAATCACGATAACCAAAATACCGCATAAACATTGACGAAACGGTGCTCTTCATACCATCATTTGCCAATCGGTCACCGCGTTTGGCACAGAGCTTGCTCGGTGGCGCCTGCCCGCTAATCTCCGCACGTGGTTGGGCGACCCGATACCCGCGTGCTCTTGAACCCAAAGGGGAGGATTCACATGCGTAAACAGGATCTCGTTGCGGCGGTTGCTCAGGAGACCGGGATTTCCGAGTCGAAGGTCAGCCAGGCCGTCACGGCCACATTTGCGGCGATCGAAGGCGCCCTGGCCAAGGGCGACGAAGTGTCGATCAGCGGATTTGGCACCTTCAAGGTCACCGAGCGACCCGCCCGGGACGGACGAAATCCCCAGACCGGCGAGACGATCAAGATCGCGGCCAAGAAGAGCCCAACCTTCAAAGCGGGCGCCGGTCTCAAGCGCGCTGTCGAATAATCCGCAGTTCGCTGAAAAACAGGAAAAGGGCAGCGGGGTTCCCGCTGCCCTTTTTGGCTTTCGTCATCCGGCAAGCGATCCTCGATAAAAAGGCCCGCACCGGCGCAGGACGATACCGCCCTGATGCAGATTGTTCACAACGCCCCGGCCGGGGCCAGACTACAGGTCCGAAGGACCTTGGCGCCGTGAGCCCGGCCCGTTTACGGCCGGGCGGGCGCCACGGACCCGCAAATGTCTCAGATACGCACTGCATCCATCTCTGAAGCGCTCAGAACGCGCAGGAAGCTACACGTCGAGATTCACGACTTCCCGGGCGTGTGTCTGAATGAACTTCTTACGCGGCGGCACAGCGGCGCCCATGAGCATATCGAAGGTCTCGTCCGCGGCGACCGCGTCGTCGATCGTCACCTGTCGCAGCGTCCGTTTCGTGGGATCCATCGTCGTGTCCCAGAGCTGATCCGGGTTCATCTCGCCCAGACCCTTGTAGCGCTGGATCTCGGCCCGCTCTCCCAGCTCCTTGACCGCTTCTTCCCGTTCCCGCTCTGTATAGGTCCAGATCTCTTTCTTGCCCGCTTTGACCCGGTAGAGGGGCGGCTGGGCGATGTAGAGATGCCCATCGATGACGATCTGCTCCAGATGGCGGAAGAAGAAGGTCAGGAGCAAGGTCCGAATATGGGAGCCGTCGACATCGGCGTCGGTCATGATGATGACCCGGTGATAGCGGAGTTTCGACGGGTCGAACTGATCCCCGACCGACGTGCCGAGCGCGGTGATCAGTGTCCGGATTTCGTTGTTCTGCAGAATCTTGTCCAGCCGGGCCTTCTCGACATTGAGGATCTTGCCTCGCAACGGCAGAATCGCCTGGAAACGACGATCCCGGCCCTGCTTGGCCGATCCACCAGCCGAATCGCCCTCGACGATGTAGAGCTCGGCCTGCTCGGGATCGCGCTCTGTGCAGTCGGCCAGCTTGCCCGGCAACGAAAAGCTATCCAGCCCACCCTTGCGCTGCACGAGCTCACGCGCCTTGCGAGCGGCCTCGCGCGCCCGGGAAGCATTGACGCACTTCTCGATCACGCGTCGCGCGATCTGGGGGTTCTCCTCGAGATAAGCGCCTAGTGCTTCGTTGACGACTGCCTGCACGGCGCCGGCCACTTCGGCGTTGCCCAGCTTGGCTTTGGTCTGACCCTCGAACTGTGGCTCCTGCAGCTTGATCGATACGATCGCGGTCAAACCCTCGCGAACATCCTCACCAGAGAGCGATTCATCTCCCTTGAGGAAACCATTCTTCTTGGCATACTCATTGATCGTCCGGGTCAGCGCCGCCTTGAACCCCGAAAGATGGGTGCCGCCGTCGACGGTGCTGATGTTGTTGGCGAAGGTATGGGTCGATTCGCCGTAGCTATCGTTGTACTGCAGCGCCACCTCGACCAGGCAAGCGGGCGTGTCCTTGCTGACATAGAAGGGACGGTCCTGCACGACATTCCGATTGCGATTCAGGTGGCGGACAAAGGAAACAATGCCTCCCTCGAAATAGAAGGTCATCTCCCGGTCCGATCGCTCGTCGACGAGCGTGATCCGCAACCCCTTGGTCAGGTACGCGGTTTCCCGCAACCACTGCGTCAGCGCTTCGAAGTTGTAGTTCAATCCACCGGTGAAGATCGTGTCGTCGGCTTTAAACGCGACCGTCGTGCCATGCTCACCGGCCGGCACGTCGCCGATCTGGCGCACCTTGGTCGTCGGAACGCCACGCGCATACTCCTGTGAGTAGAGCTTGCCGCCCCGGCGGACATCGACCCGCATCCATTCGGAGAGTGCATTCACCACTGATGCGCCGACGCCGTGCAAACCACCGGAAACCTTGTAACCGCCGCCTCCGAACTTCCCGCCGGCGTGAAGAACGGTCATGATCACTTCCAGCGCCGACTTGTTCATTTTCGGGTGCTTGTCGACTGGAATGCCACGCCCATTGTCCTGGACCGTGACCACACCGTCAGCAGCGATCGTGATCCTCACATGATCGCAATGCCCGCCGAGCGCCTCATCCACCGAGTTGTCGACGATTTCATGCACAAGGTGGTGGAGACCGCGCTCATCGGTGCTGCCGATGTACATGCCCGGCCGGCGCCGGACGGCTTCCAGCCCTTCCAGAACCTGAATCGAGCTCGCATCATATTTGGGAGCTTTCGCCACAGTTGCAGTCAAAGGTATTTCTCCTCGAGTATTC
This sequence comes from Thermomicrobiales bacterium, assembly GCA_019637585.1. Classification (GTDB taxonomy): domain Bacteria; phylum Chloroflexota; class Chloroflexia; order Thermomicrobiales; family UBA6265; genus JAHBVL01. The sequence goes on from JAHBVL010000002.1 coordinate 543,009, forward strand.
GCCGACCACTCATTCCTTGGTCAGCGGCGTCGAATCTGATTGGAGCAATTTCCATCGCTCGTTGAAAAACATCATTGCGGACAAAGAAAGCACGCTCCCGGTGAACGCGCTGCCGATCATGGCCAGGATCAGACCGGGCACATTCGAAGCCAGATTGAGCCAGATCTCCACCAGCGCCCATCCCAGAATGGTGGTGACGCCGATGAACCCCAGGGTCAGCCAGCCATTGGAACGGACGACCCTGGCGCTGAGACGCAGCGCTTCGGCAGGTCGCGCTCCCGCCACAAACACCGCTTCCGGCGCGAAGTAGAAAAGAACGGCAACGGCTGTGACCGCGATGGCGATCAGGGGCAGAAAAAGCCCGCGCATGTCGAGTCCAGCGATCGATGTCGCCCCCCAGGCCAGGACCATCGGCAGCGAGATCATCAGAGCGATACCGATACCGATCAGGTAGCTGGCGGCAATCCGCGCGCTGACCGTAGGGAGGGCGCGCAACCGTTCGCGCCAGGTGCGATCGCGTGCGAGCCCGGCATCGACCAGCCACGATCCAAACAACCCGTACACGATGGCCGCGAGGAAAAACGCCACGATCAGGAGAACGACCGCCAGCAGCGCGTGCTCGGTCGACACCGTGCTGCGAGCAACCGGGTCGTACGCGTCGCTGGCATCGGTTCCGCCGAAAAGGGTGGGGATGACCAGCGAGAAAACACCCGTCAGGTCGACATCGCCGACGCTCCGGGTCACCTTGCCGATTTCATCGCTGCCGGTGAATGAGGCCGACGAAAACCAGCCGCCGAGGCGGTCGACCGCCGGCTGAATCGACACGGCCCAACCACCGACATACAGAAGATCGACAAGCAGCGGCACGATCAACACCGCTGGCGCGGCAATGAGCGCATTCACGCTGTCTGCAATGATCTGCAGAATCGATGGCGGTTGATGCGACGTCTGTGTCGCCCGGCTACGTTCGACGCTCAATCGACGTTTTTCCTCTCGCCTCAGTCATACCCCAGCTCGGCGAGCCGTGACTCGTCGATGCCGAAGTGATGGGCAATCTCGTGGAGCACCGTGATTCTGATCTGCAAGAGCTGCTCAGCAGGGTCGGGAAACGCTCGTTCGAGTGGTCCCTGGAATATCGTGATCCGGTCGGGCACTGTCAAACCGTAGTCACCGGTTCGCTGTGTGAGCGGCGTGCCTTCGTAGAGTCCGAATAGCTCTTCATCTTCGTCAGCAACCGCATCGGCCGGCGGTTCAGCCGCCACCCCGATATGCAGGTTGTCCAGACGCAATTGGAGCTCCCCTGAGAGCGATGCCACGACCCGCTCTACCGCTCGTTCGAACCGTCGCCGGTTCATTTCCCGGGTGAGAGCGGATGCTCGGTCGCGCATGCCTAATTTTACCATGTTTGCGGTAAATTCCGAAGGAATTCGCGAGGCAATTTGTCGCGTACGTACGACGAATTTCGGCGAATTCTCAAGTGGCGGACGCTGAGAGTTGTGCCTGCCTGGCAATAGCGGACGCCAGGAGCTGTCCGCCCACTGCCGACGCCACAGAACCTCCCGATCCGCCATGCTCGAAAACAACGGCCACGGCGAACTCCGGGCGGTCGACTCCCCCGAACCCGATGAACCAGGCATGCGGTTCGCCGTCGTGCACTTCGGCAGTGCCCGTTTTTCCGCCGATGCGCAATCCGGGCACAAATGCCGCTGATGCATACCCGGATTCGACCGCGACAACCATCATCTCCTCCACCGCCGACGCCGTTGCGGCGGCAACCGGCTGGCTCCAGGTTCGGGAAGGAACGACGTGCCGTGTGGCGCCATCCCGGTCGAGATAGCGGTCGATCAGTCTCGGTTCCAGCATGACGCCGCCGTTGGCGATCGCCTGCGCCACCAGCACCATGTGCACAGCTGTCGTCTGGAGCTCCCCTTGCCCGAACGCCGTGTCGGCCAGCGCCGCGGGCTGGCCGATGAAGTCGTCGCTCGACGCAACCTGACTTCGCGCCACGGGATATTCGAACGGCGGAACCTCGCCAAAACCGAATGCTTCCGCATAGCGATTGAGCGTTTCCGGACCGAGATCGATACCGATCTGGGCGAACACCACATTGAGCGAGTAGGCCAGCCCTTCGGTCAGCGTCCATTCGATGATCGTGTCGTCCGGGCGATTGGCCTCGATGATCGTGTGCCCATCGACGGTGAAGACCCCGTCATCAATGTAGATCGTCCCAGGATCGGCGATACCGCTGTCGATCGCCGCCGCCGCCGTGATGACCTTGAAGATCGATCCGGGTGTGTAGAGTCCCAACGTCGATCGTCGCAGGAGTGGACGGCGATCGTCCGCCAGCAGCGTGTCCCAGTACGCACGCGCCGCCGGAACGTCCGCTTGCCGCACTGCCGCCAGTTGTCCTGGATCGACAAAGGGATAGCTGGCCATGGCTCGCACGGCTCCCGTTCGCACGTCGACGATCACCGCCGCGCCAATCCGCCCTGCCAGCGCCTCTTGCGCTTCCTGCTGCAGTCCCGACCAGATCGTCAGCTGCACATCTTCCGGGTCGAGCGACCCGATACTGAACACGCCGGCCAGTTGCTCAGCGATGCCTCGCCGGGTGCCATTGCGAAGCGCGTCGTCGGCGTCGAGCTCGATCCCTTCCTTGCCATAGAGCAATGGGGAAAAGAACCCGGTCACATGCGCCACCTCGGGAGCGGTGTAACGTCGCTGCACGAGCGGATCGAGGTCCTCCGACCAGGCCAGTTCCCGGCCGACGCCATCCAGGATGCTGCCTCGCATCTGTCGCGTATCACCAACGACCAGACGCGAATTAGCCGTGACCTCGCCCGTGTTCGGATCAGCCCCCGAGCGGTTGGCATAGGTGCGCTGCTGGAACACCTGGATGCGAGACGCCTGGACCGCCAGTGCCGCCAGCGTCGCCAGCAGCCCCACAGCGACGAAAGGAAGATTCCGGCTCACCGGCTCCACCCGCCTGCCTCGCTGACGCAGCGCAAAGAAACTCCCGGCCACAACCACCGCCGCCCAGAGTCCAATCGCCCACAACAGCTCGGTGGTCACAGTCGACTCCCCATCGCCGAGATGCGCATCAACGTGCCGACCATCACCGCGGTGACCAGGATCGAGCTCCCCCCGTATGCCACCAACGGCAGGGTGACGCCGGTCAACGGCATCAACCGAAAGACACCGGCCAGAATGATGACGGCTTGCACGACGATTCCCGCGGTGAGACCGGTGGCCAGGAGCCGGAGGAAGGGAGTCGGCGCCCGCCGGGCGATCAACACTCCCCTGGTCGCGATGATCATGTAGAGCGCCAGCACCACCACGATCCCCAGCAAGCCGGTTTCTTCACCGATAGCGGCGATGATGTAGTCGTTTTCCACGACCGGCACGAGCCAGGGGCTCCCTCTTCCGAGACCGACGCCGAAAAACCCGCCCGCTGCGAGCGCGTATTCCGCCTGAATCTGCTGGTACCCGGTGACCAGATCGCTCCACGGATCGATCCAGACATCGAAACGCACCCGCACCCGCGGCACGGCCAGGTAGGCCAGCGCGAACGCCACCACGAACAACCCGGCGCCCAGGAGGAGGTGACCGGCTTTTCCGTTGGCGGCAAAGAGCATGATCATGAACAGGGAGAAGAAGAGAAGCGCCGTGCCGAGATCGTTGAGCGCCATCAATGCCACGGTGCACAAACCGGACATGATGACCATCGGCGCCAGGTAGGGCAGTGGCGGAAGATTGATCCGCCACAACCGCCAGCTCGTACCGACCAGCTCGAGATTCTCAGACAGATAGGCGGCCAGGAAAACGATCAGCGCCAGCTTGGCCAGCTCGGTGGTCTGAATCACGATCGGACCGAACGATAGCCAGAGCCTGGCTCCCTGAATCTCGGTGCCCAGCACCGCTGTCACCGCCAGGAGACCAAATCCGCCCATCAGGATCGTGTAGCGATAGGGAGCCAGGATCTCGGGGTTGGGAGCCAGCATGGCGATTCCCCAGATCAGCAGGAGTCCCACAACCAGATACCAGAGCTGCCGGTCGCCAAACGAGATGGCGATGTCCCGGATCGCCTGGAGGTCGGGTTCCAGGCGGACCGTCATCACAAGTCCGATACCACCCAGCAAACCGGCCACCGGCAGGAGGTAGGGATCGCCGCGGAACGTGCCAAAGCGGAGGGAAAGCCAGACGGCGAGGAGCGTCAGGCCATAGATTGCGCCGGCTTTCGCTTCTGGCGAGGTTATGGGGTCCCCGCCCTCCCGGGCGAGATAGGTCGCTCCCATCCCGGCGGCCGTCGCCGCGATGGCGAGAAGCACCAGGAGAAACGATCGGCTCCAGGACCCGGCGTTGGTCATGCGTCAGGCGGCGCAGGCGGCAGATAGCGATCGGCGATCAGCCCGAGCCGCCGCCGCGTCGGTGCTGGGATCAGGGCCGGATCGGTCACGATGGTATTGGCCAGCGCATCACCACATCCACACGCGCGATCGAGGCTCGACCAGCTTCGCACCAGCTCAGTCACAATCGCCCGCCCGGCGGCGGCGTTTTTCCGCAGGTGTTTCCCCACGAGCTCCACGCTGACCGCCGCTTCCGAGGCATGCCAGACGTCGTAGTCGGTGACCATGGCCAGCGTCGAGTAGCAGAGCTCTGCTTCGCGGGCAAGTCTCGCTTCGGGCATTGCGGTCATGCCGATCACCGAGCATCCCCAGGAACGGAAGAGATGGGATTCCGCTTTCGTCGAGAACTGCGGTCCTTCGATGCAGACATATGTGCCTCCGGTCGCGACCGGCTGACCAGCGCGCGCCGCGGCGGCAAGAACGTGCGAACCAAAATCGGTGCAGTAGGGCTCAGCGATGCCCACATGCGCCACCACGCCTTCTCCAAAGAACGAGCGAGGACGCGAAACCGTTCTGTCGATGATCTGGTCCGGGAGAACGATCGTCTCCGGCGGCAGGTCTTCCCGGAGACTGCCGACCGCGCTCACGGTTAGCAGATGGGTCACCCCCGCCTGCTTGAGCGCGTAGATATTCGCCTGGTATGGGAGGTCGGTGGGCTGGAGCCGGTGTCCCGCGCCGTGACGCGGCAGGAACACCACATCGTTGCCGCCGATTCGTCCCAGTGTCAGCTGGTCGCTCGGCTCGCCCCAGGGGGTGCTCACAGTTGCACGCTCGAGAATTTCCAGATCAGGGATATCGTAGAGTCCACTGCCGCCAATGACGCCGAGCACGCGCATTCCCTTCCGTGAAAAGGTGATCACCCTGCGGCATCCCTGGTCTGGCGCCCGGCTGCCGCTCGAACTGGTTATACTCTCATCTGATATGACTTGCCGACCCAAACCGGTTCGGCGTCGCCGAATGATGCCCGCCGTGGTAGTATTCACGGCTGTGTTATTTGATCGTATCGAAACATCAGTACACATCAATTCCTGTACTTGGAGGCACCGCCAGCATGGCGCTCAAGCAAGCTGAAAAAGAAGTTCTGATCTCGAATGTGCGAACGCACGATTCCGACACTGGTTCACCTGAGGTGCAGATTGCGCTTCTGACCGAGCGGATCAACCAGCTGACTGATCATCTTCGCACGCACAAGCACGATCACCACTCGCGTCGCGGTCTGCTGCAGATGGTTGGCCGCCGGCGCCGGTTGCTCGCCTATCTGAGCAAGAACGACATCGACCGCTATCGCGCCACCATTGCCCGGCATGGGCTGCGCAAGTAGGCGCCCGCCATTGATCGATTGCCGCGCTTTGATTCAGCAGTCGCTGCCTTCTCGCACGGCACGAGCGAACGCATCCAATCTGTTCGACCCAGGGAGCATTCCCTGGGTCGTTCGTCGTCTGGCCCCAGCCAGGAGAGGAGCCGCCTGACGAATCGCCCCTGAGCCTGTGTCGCCGGGAGGCATGCGGTGCGTGGGGTATTGGAGGGTGACGGGGCAGCCCGCCGTCACCCTCCAGTTCCTCACGCGAACATCACCGGGACGTGGCTACATCGCCAGCACCGCTGGCTCCAGTCCATTGCTGCCCGAAACTGGCAGCACCAATCGCATGAGGAGGAAATCACCATGCCACCATCTGTTTCAACGGTTGCCATCGACGTCGCGGGACGGTCCCTGTCGTTGCGCACTGGACTCATCGCCGAGCAGGCGAGCGGCTCTGTCGAGGTTCGCTACGGCGATTCGATCGTGCTCGTCACCGCCACCGGGTCCCAGTCGGCCCGTGAGGATATCGACTTCTTTCCCCTGTCGGTCGACTACGAGGAAAGAATGTACGCGGCGGGCAAGATTCCCGGCGGGTTCATCAAGCGAGAGGGCCGGCCGACGGAGAACGCCATTCTGGCGGGCCGTCTGACCGACCGCCCGATTCGCCCGCTCTTCCCTAAGGGCTATCGCAACGAAGTTCAGATCATCTCCACGGTGCTTTCGGCCGATCAGGAGAATTCGCCGGACATCCTGTCGATCATCGGCGCATCGACAGCCCTGACGCTCTCCCCCATTCCGTTCGACGGCCCAGTCGGCGCCGCGCGCATCGGCATGATCGATGGCGAGCTGGTGGTGAACCCGCTGATGCCGTTGCTGGCAGACAGCGCGCTGAACATGGTCGTGGCCGGAACAGCCGACGCCATCATGATGGTCGAAGGTGAGGCCGATCAGGTATCGGAAGAAACGCTGGTGCGGGCCATCGAGCTGGCCCACGACGAAATCCGCCGGATCGTGGCCATGCAGCTGGAGCTGGCCAATCAGGCAGGCAAAGCGAAATGGGCCTTCTCGGCTCCTGTCGAGAATGAGGACCTCAACATGGCGGTCGCCGGCTGGCTGGGCGACTCGCTCCATGCCGCGGTCCACAATCCGGACAAGGTGCTGCGCCTGGAGGGAACCAACGACCTCCGCGCCCAAACGATCGCCCACTTCGCCGAGCAGACCGACGCCAGCGGCGCGCCCCTCTACTCATCGAAAGAGGTCGGCGGCGCTTTCGACAAGCTGCTCAAGAAAGAAGTCCGCAGCGGCATTCTCGATTCAGGCAGCCGCCCGGATGGCCGCACGCCAACCGAAATCCGCCCGATCTGGACGCAGGTTGGCTATCTGCCGCGCGCGCACGGCTCCGCCATCTTCACCCGCGGCCAGACACAGGCCGTCACCGTGGCAACCCTGGGCTCGACCGCTGAAGAGCAGCGGCTCGACTCGATCGGTTTGGAGACAACCAAGCGGTACATCCATCACTACAACTTCCCTCCATACAGCGTCGGCGAGGTCCGTCGCATGTCGGGCCCAGGCCGCCGGGACATCGGTCACGGCGCGCTGGCCGAGCGGGCGCTGCTCGCCGTGATTCCGGACGAGACCGAATTTCCCTACACCATGCGGGTGGTCTCTGAAATCGTCAGCTCGAATGGTTCGACGTCGATGGCCAGCGTGTGCGGCAGCACCATGGCGCTGATGGATGCCGGCGTGCCCATCAAGTCGCCTGTTGCCGGTGTGGCCATGGGTCTGGTTACCGACCCCGAAACAGGCCGCTACACCGTGCTCACCGACATCCAGGGCATGGAAGATGCCCTCGGCGATATGGACTTCAAGGTGGCCGGCACCTCAGAGGGTGTCACCGCCATTCAGATGGACATCAAGGTGAAGGGGATCACCCCGGCGATCATGCGCGAAGCGCTGGCGCAGGCGCACGACGGTCGTCTCTTCATCCTGGGCAGGATGCTGGAAACCATCGCGGCGCCTCGCACCGAGATGTCGCCATACGCACCACGCGTCACCCGCATCAAGGTCAATCCGGAGAAGATCGGCGCCATCATCGGTCCAGGCGGCAAGATGATCCGGGCGCTCCAGGACGAAACCGGCACCAAGATCGAGATCGAGGACGACGGCACCGTGTCGATCGCGTCGACCGATCCGGCCGGCGCCGAAAAGGCGCTGGAGAAAATCCGCGGCCTGACCCAGGAGATCCGGATCGAGAAGGGCGACATCTACACCGGCAAGATCGTCAGCATCATGCCGTACGGCGCGTTTGTCGAGCTCTTCCCGGGCCGGGATGGCCTGGTGCACATTTCGGAGCTGTCAGAGGATCCGGCCATTCGCGTGGCCAAGGTCGAGGACCTCTTCCAGGTCGGGGACGAGATCACCGTCATGGTCATCGAGGTCGCACCGAACGGCAAGGTCAGTCTTTCCCGCCGGGCGGCAATGACGGGCGTCATTCCCGAAGACCGGCCGCGACCGCAGCGTCGCGAGGGCGATCGCGGTCCACGACGTGATGACCGCGGCCCACGCGGCCCGCGGCGCGAAGAGCGCGGTTCGTTCGAGTAAGCCGGACGACATCAGAAGACGCACCGAAACGGGCCGGCAGATTGCCGGCCCGTTGTCCATGTCCGCCGTTCAACGGACGCCCCTGACAGCGTAGATGCAACGCCTGCGTTGCCGTCCGCCGCCACAGCGATGGTCGGGTTCCTGCGACAACCCTATCGGTGTAGCTGCAACGCCTGCGTTGCCGTCCGCCGTCACAGCGACGGTCGGGTCCCCGCGACGACCCTATCGGTGTAGCTGCAACGCCTGCGTTGCCGTCCGCCATCACAGCGACGGTCGGGTCCCCGGCGACGACCGTCTCCCACGGAAGGGACACGCAGGCTTTTCCGCTACGCCCGTTCGGGTCACGGCTATTCGGCTTCTTCCGTCGCGCGATCCGAAACCTCTGTCTGGAAATTCTTGCCGCTATCGGTGTATCCCAGCCAGTAGCCGCCGCCAACGCAGAAGAGCAGGCATCCCAGCAGAAAGACGCCGAGGATCCAGAGCCAGATTCTTCGCCCCCGCTGACTGGCGATCTCTTCGGCGGGGAGTGGCGCCATCCGCCAGTCAGGATTGGATGGAGCCACATCCCAACCGGCGCGGGCTGTCTGATCCGACCCGTATTGAGGTGGAGGACTCCAGGTCGATGCGGGGGTCGCTGGCTGCTGACCGGTTGCCGCCAGTCCCGAGAAATCTGCCCCGCAGTTCTCACAGAAGCGGTTATCGTCATCATTCGACCAACCGCAGTTTGGGCAGCTTTTCACGAGAACCTCCGGCTATCCACTCATCGGCACAACGATTGTTTCGCGGGCAATTCTACCCGCAGCAACAGGCGTTACTTTTCGAGACGTGGGTCGAGCGCGTCTCTCAGGCCATTTCCCACCAGATTGACCGACAACGCCGTCAGGAAGATGGCCAGTCCGGGGAAAAAGACATTCGTCCAGTTCGACCGGTAGAAGGGTTGCGCTTCGGACAGCATGTTGCCCCAGGATGGTGTCGGCGACCTGACGCCAAGCCCCAGAAAACTCAACGCCGCCTCCGTCAGGATGAAGGCCGGAATGACCAGCGACGACCAGACGATGATCGTCGGCAGGACATTCGGGAGCAGATGCCGGCCGATGATGCGCGCGTCCCCGGCCCCAACCGCCCGGGCCGCTTCGATGTAGTCCCGGCGACGAAGCGCCAGAGCCTCACCACGCAGCAACCGCGACACGCCCGGCCAGAGTACGAACGCGATGACGAGCGACAGACGGTACTGGTCTGGCCGGTAGAGCGCGGCGATCAGGATGAGGATCGAGAGCGCCGGAATCGACAGAAAGACGTCGGCAAGACGCATGAGCGCCGAATCGACAAACCCGCCGGCATACCCGGCGATCAATCCGATCGTTCCGCCCAAGAGCAGCGTCGTCACCGTCGCCAGCACGGCGACCAGCATCGAGACTCGTCCCCCATAGGCGAGGCGGGTGAGGATATCCCGTCCGTTGCCGTCGCTTCCCAGGATGTACCCGTTTTCACCCGGTCTGGAGAGCACCGACTCGAGGTGATTCTCGCTGTAGTCGAAACCGGTGATATACGTTGAGATCACGCCAGCCAGCAGCACGAAGAGGACGATCGCGATCAGAACGACCAATCCGGCCATAGCGCTGGGGTTGCGCTTGAACCGTCGCCAGGCGCGTGTGTAGGCGCCGGCCGGTTTCGACGCCCGGCCAGCTGGCCGCACGCCCATACGATCCGGCGCTCGCTCACTCTGCAGCAGCTCACTCATTGGTAGCGAATTCGCGGGTCGGCCAGCGCGTAGACAACGTCGGCCAGCAGATTGCCCAGCATCGTCAATGCCGCGAAGAGGAGCGTCGCGCCCATGATCATGGTGTAGTCGTTGCTCTGTGTGGCATCGAAGGCCAACCGGCCAAGACCGTTCCAGGCGAAGATTTGCTCGATCAGGTAGGCGCCGCCAAAAAGCTCCGGCAGTGCCAGACCAACAAGGGTGACCAGCGGCAGAATCGCATTGCGAAACGCATGCCGGTAGACTACCGATTGCTCGACGAGTCCCTTGGCCCGGGCCGTTCGGACATAGTCTTGCCCGATCGCTTCGAGCATCGATGAGCGAATGAATCTCGTCCATCCGGCGATCTGACCCAGCGACAGTGCCAGCGCCGGCATGATCAGGTGCTCGATGCGGTCGAGGATCCCGGTGTTGCCCTGCAGGTCCTGCATACCCTGCGCAGGCAACGAGGGCAGCCCCCATTCATCGAACTTCACCGCGAAGAGAATGATCAGCAGGAGCGCCATCCAGAAAGACGGAATCGCCGCCAGCGCGGTGACCACCGCCGTCACGACATGATCGAACGGCGAGTTGTGCCGCACCGCTGACGCCACGCCGAGTGGCACCGCGACGATCAACGCCAGCGCCAGCGCCGTGCCGGTCAGCAGCAAGGTATTGGGCAAGACGCCGAGAATGCGATCGGTGACCGGCGTGAAATTGGTCAGCGAGAGTCCGAGGTCGCCACGCAGCACATCGGACAACCAGAGGAAGTAGCGCTCGTACCAGGGTTTGTCCAGACCGAGATTCTGCCGGATACGTTCGAGGTCTTCAGGTCTCGCTCTCGGATTGAGCTGCATCGAGCTCACCGGGCTGCCCGGCACAAAACTGACGATGGCAAAGGTCAGAAAGGTGACCCCGAGCAGAAGCGGGATCATCTGGAGAAGACGCCTGACAATGAATCCGGTCACGCGCCGTCACTCACGATCATGTCAACGAAGCAGTAGTAGGCAGTTTACTGATTGAGACGCGGGTCGAGTGCGTCTCGCAGCCCCGAACCGACGAGGTTGATGCACAACACGGTGATGTAGATCATCAAACCTGGAATGAACACCAGCGTCCAGTTCGTCCGCACATATTGCTTGGCGTCCTGCAGCATATTGCCCCACGACGGCTGGGGCGCCCGGACGCCCAGGCCGAGATAACTCAGCGCTGCCTCGGTAAGGATAAGCCCCGGAATCGCCAGCGACGCCCAGACGATCGTTTGCGGCACGATGTTCGGGAAAAGATGCCGCGAGATGATCCGGGAATTGGATGCGCCGAGCACCCGCGCCGCATCGACGAAATCACGATGCTTGAGCGCCAGCACTTCGCCACGAATCAGGCGCGACACCCCCGCCCAGCTGACCAGCGCAATCAGGATCGCCAGCTCAGCCGGGGACGGCTGGTAGAACGACGACACCAGAATGAGCAAGACGAGGGTCGGGATCGAGAGGAGGACATCGGCGGCCCGCATCAGAACGGTATCGATCCATCCCCCGAAATACCCGGCAACCGCCCCGATCGATCCACCGATGATCAGGATCGACATCGCGGCCAGCACAGCGACGAGGAGCGACACACGTCCGCCAAAAGCCAGACGCGTCAAAACGTCCCGCCCGTTCCCGTCGGAGCCAAGGATGAAGTCATTCTCACCAGGCTGGGAAAGAGCCTGCCCCAGATGATTCTCGTAGTAGGTGAAATGTGTGACATAGCGGGAAATCAGCGGAGCCGCGAGGCAGAAGGCGATGATTAAGGTCGTTATGATCAGCGCGATGACCGCCACGCGATTCCGTCTGAATCGACGCCAGGCACGGCTCCAGTAGCCGGGAGCCGAGGTGTCGCCGCGTCCAAGTCCGGTCCAATCCCGCTCCGGCAACGCAGCAGCATCCAGTTGAGGCTGAATGTCCTCGATCGCCGCGACTCTGGCCGATTCAGTGCTTGCCATGATGCCCCTAATCGAGCCGGATGCGCGGATCGACGACCGCGTACAGGATATCGGCCAGCAAGTTCCCGATGATCACCAGGAACGCGAAAACCAGGGTGATGCCCATCACCATCGTGTGGTCTTTGTCTCCGATCGCGCTCACCGTCAACCGGCCCATACCGGGATAGGCGAAGATGTTCTCCACGATCAATGCACCGGCGAAGAGATCCGGCAGACTCAGCCCCAACAGGGTGACAAGCGGAATCAGTGCGTTACGAAACGCGTGGCGATAGAGCACGGCTCTGCCGCCGAGTCCCTTGGCGTTGGCGGTCCGGACATAGTCCTGTCTGATCGTTTCCAGCATGTTCGACCGGATGTAGAAGAGCCACACCGCGACTTGTGGAATGACCAGCGCCGTGATCGGCAGAATGAGGTGCTCGACCCTGTCCCAGAATCCACCCCCGCCGCGCAGATCCTGAACGCCGCCAACAGGCAGGGAATAGAGCCCCCATTCAGAGAACTTCACCGAAAAGAGAATGATCAGCAATAACCCAAGCCAGACGGTCGGGACCGCGTAGCCGGCAACGGCGGTGAGATTGACCAGACGGTCGATAATGGAATTGCGGTGCACCGCCGCATAGATCCCGAGCGGCACGGCGATCAGCAACGAGATCAACAGCGAGAGGCCAGACAGGATCAGGGTGTTGGCCATCACGCCGAGGATACGGTCGCTCACGGGCCGAAAGTTGATCAGCGAATAGCCAAGATCGCCCCGCAGAACGTTCGAAACCCAGATGACATACCGCTTCGCCAGCGGCTCGTTCAAACCGAGGTTTTCCTCGATCCGTTCCTTATCCGCGGGCGTGACCCGGGGATCGAACTGGAGATCGGAAAAGGGGCTGCCGGCCGCATTGATGATCACGAAGGTGATCAATGTGATCCCAAAGAGGAGCGGGATCATCTGCAATAAGCGGCGAACGATGAATGCGATCATGGCTCGGTTCCTGTCGAATCAGGAAAAGGTACCACGAGTCGCCCGGCAGCACCCCTACTGAAGGCAATCGGCGCCGGGCGGTTGAGCACCCGGCGCCGATAAAGTCAGACTCGACTAGGACTGAACTTCGACCCAGGCCATCGACCAGAAGCGGCCGTTTGCCGTGGGGGTGAAATTCTTGAGCCGGACGTTGTAGCCGACCCGGCCGTCGCGGAACCAGAGCATGCCCACAGGAGCTTCCTCATGCACGATCTGGGATGCCTGGATCAACAGCTGGCGTCGCTTCTCGGGATCGAGCTCGACGTTGGCTGCCTGAGAGAGCTCATCGTACTCCGCATTCGAGAAGTTCGATGAATTGAAGCCGGTCTCGCGCGTGCCGGTCATGAACATCGCCGACTGGTCGCCATTCGGCGATGCCCAGTTGAACGCGCCCATGAAGACGTCGAAGTCGAACGTCTCCGTAAGGGCCGGCAGGTAAACCGTGTCGAAGTCGCCAGGAGCGGGAGTCATCTCCACGCCAATCGCACGCCAGTAGTCCTGCATCGCCGCGGCGATCTGATCGCCGACCTGACCGGCGCCATAGATCAGCTCGAAGGAGAGTTTCTGGCCATCCTTCTCCCGCACGCCGTCTGATCCCACTACCCAACCGGCTGCATCGAGCATGCTGGCTGCCAGCTCCGGGTCGTAGTTGTAAACCGGCGTGAAGGCGCCTGGTTCGAAAGCCTCGGAGAGAACGGGTTGAGGGCCATCAGCGATCTGGCCGAGTCCGGCATAGATCGTGTCGAGCATCGCCTGACGATCGAGCGCGAAGATCAGCGCCTGACGAACATCCCGCTCCTGGAAGAGCGTCGTCTTCTCCGGATCGAGGTTGTAACCAAAATAGTTGTAGAGGTAGCTGGGGAAGAGCGCGACTTCGAGATTTTCCTGCTCAGCCAGACTGGCCACGTCGTTGGGGATCGGGCTGTCCAGGATATCGATATCGCCCGAGCGCAGCGCTTCGACGGCGGCGGTATCGTCCGGCCAGGTCTGGAAGATGAACTGCTCGATAACCGGAGCTTTGTCGTAAAAGTTCTCATTGGGGACGAATGTGGCGATACCCAGACCTTCGTCGATCCCGGCGAACTTGAACGGACCGCTGCCGACCACACGGGAGGGATCCTGACCGGTCGCGCCCGGGTCGGTCTGCCAGTTCTCGACCGGAATGCCTTCCCAGATGTGCTTCGGAATGACGTAGAGGAAGGAATTGGCGAAGAAGACGATCTGGGGAATGGCGTCGACCGCCACGATCTGCACGGTGTGATCGTCGATCGCTTCCCACGACCCAACGGTCATGTTGAATGTGCCGGTGTAGTCGCTGTTGGTCGAGGGGTTGGCCAGCGATTCCAGAGAGAAGACCACATCAGCCGAGGTCACCGGCGTTCCATCGTGGAAGACGGCATTGGGGTTGAGATGGAAGGTGTAGGTCTGGCCGTCTTCGGCGATTTCGAACGAGTCGGCCAGCGCCGGGGTGAACTCCGCGCCACCAGCTGGATAGGAGCCAACCAGCGTGTCGAAAACGAGGAGCACGAAGTCCTGCGTGGGGAAGTTGTTCGCGAACGGCGGCATCAGCGTGGTCAGACTCGAAGACTGGGAGATGCCGAAAATGACGGTGCCGCCCGGCGCCTGCTCTTCCGTCGTGAACGGATAGTCTTCGGCCAGGCGCGCAGTGAACTCATCGCGAGTCATCGACTGGAAACCGCCCGGAAGCAGCGGGCCCGCTTCGGGGGAAGCGTCCTGTGCGGCAGCCGGAAGTGCTCTGGCGAAGTTGGTCAGCACGGCGGCCGGGAGTCCGAGCATACCCGCCCGGGCTAGAAGTGTTCGTCGGTCGATCTGTCCGCTTTCGAACCGGCGATAGAGATCACTGAGCTGCAAAACCGGATTCTTCTCGTTCACCATGTTTCCTCCCTGGATGCCACGACACCATAGTCGTGCGGTAGGCCCACGTTGGCCCGGAATCGCGTCGATTCCCCGATATTCTGCCGGAAAATTGACCGATGCATTCTAGCACCGGGGCACGGTTATGACGAATCGGCGCCAGCCGCATCTTGCCCATCCCTTCACACGCTGGTAGCATCGCCTCATCTTGGGGTCATTTCGCAGAAGGCACTCGATTTGTCAACAATTCCTCAACCGGCTCCCGACATCCTCGCCAAGTGGACCGTGTTGCTCGATTCCCTCCGGCAGATGGAATCGGTTGTGGTCGCCTTTTCGGGAGGTGTCGACAGCACCCTTCTGCTGAAAGCGGCGCACGATGCACTCGGCGACCGGGCGATCGCGGCGACCGGTCTTTCCGAAACCTACGCACCCGAAGAAATGGAAGAGGCGAAGCGAGTCGCCTCCCATATCGGCGCTCGCCACGAAATGGTGCGGACGATGGAGCTGACCGACCCGCGCTACGCCAACAACACCCACCAGCGCTGCTTTTTCTGCAAAACCGAGCTCTACACCCAGCTCCAGGCGTACGCGGCCCAGCACGGGTTCGAGGCAGTCGCCGACGGCACCAATGCCGACGACCTGGGCGATTTCCGGCCGGGCATCAGAGCGGCCAACCGGTTGGGCGTCCGCAGCCCGCTAGAGGAAGCCGGCATCAACAAGGAAGAAATTCGAATTCTTGCCGAGTGGATGGCCCTGCCGACCTGGAACAAACCAGCGGCGGCTTGTCTCTCATCCCGTTTTGCCTATGGCGACCCGATCACCGTCGAGAAGCTGAAGCAGGTGTCGGCCGCCGAATCGGCGATTCGCACCCTGGGATTCCGCGGTTTTCGGGTTCGCCACTTTGGTGACGAAGCAAGGGTCGAGTTCCAGGCGACCGATCTGGCCGATGCACTCGAACGAGAAGCAGACATTGTTTCCGGCGTGAAAGCCGCAGGCTATCATTCGGTCCTGATCGATCCAGAGGGATACCGAATGGGCAGAATGAACGAGGGGCTCAATGCGCATCTCAAGCCGCACTGATTATGGCGTGCGCGCCCTCTTCGAACTAGCGCTGAATTATGGTCAGGGACCGATTCAGAGCCGGGAAATCGCCGCCCGGCAGGAGGTCCCGGAAGCCTATCTCCATCAGGTACTCAGTGCGTTGAGCCGGGGCGGTTTGGTCAAGAGCGTTCGGGGACCGTCCGGCGGCCATTCGCTGGCTCTCCCACCCTCGGACATCACCATCTACGACGCCATGGAAGTCCTCGACGGCATCGACACCCGCAACCACCCCCACCGGGCAGACGATGACCACCCCGTCCATCTCGTCTGGCACGAAGTCACCAACCGCACCATCTCCTACCTGAGAGCCATTTCACTGGAAGACCTGGTGATTCAGTCGAGAACTGGTTCCGGAGTGGTGAACTACAGCATTTAGCGTGCAGCAGGCGGCAGGCAGCGCCTCTCCGCCTCTCCGCCTCTCCGCCTCTCCGCCTCTCCGCCTCTCCGCCTACTGATTATCGATCTGCGCGCGCTGCAGCCGGCCGCTGTAATCGACGTAGATGCTCTGCCACTCGGTGTAGAAGTCGAGCGTCGCGGTGCCGGCTTCCCGGTGACCGTTGCCAGTCGCCTTGGTGCCGCCGAACGGCAGGTGAATCTCCGCGCCGATCGTTCCGGCATTGACGTAGAGGATGCCGGTGAAGATGTCCTGCATGGCCCGGTAGGCGTTGTTCACGTCCTGCGTAAAGATCGATGCGGACAGCCCGTACTTGACGCCATTGACCACGCCGATCGCCTCTTCCAGCGAATCGACCGGTACGACGGAGGTCACCGGTCCGAAGATCTCCTCCTGAGCGATGCGCATATCGGCGCGGACGTTGTCGAAGATCGTTGGCTCGTGGAAAAAGCCGCAGGAGAGCTCGCCCGCCGTCGCGACCTGACCGCCCGTCGCCAGTACGGCCCCTTCATCCTGACCGACCTTCACGTAGCCGGCCACGGTTTCCAGCTGCCCCTGGCTCACAACAGGACCAATCTGCACCGTTTCGTCCAGACCATTCCCCAACCGCATCCCACCGGCCCGGTCTACCAACCGCCCGACCAGCTCCTGCTGTACGGCCCGGTGGACGATCACCCGGCTCCCCGCGGTGCATCGTTGCCCAGATGTCCCGAACGCGCTCCACAGAATGCCGTCGCTGGCCAGCTCGAGATCAGCATCATCCATGACGATGATGGCGTTCTTGCCGCCCATTTCGAGGGAGCATCGCTTGTTCTGGCGCGCCGCCCGCTCCGCGACCGAAATCCCGGTGTCGGTCGAACCGGTGAACGAGATCAGATCGACGAGCGGGTGCTCGACGACGGCGTGGCCCACCTCGCCACCACCCCCGATCACCAGATTGATGACGCCACCCGGAATGCCCGCCTCTTCCAGGACTTCGACAAAGCGAACCGCCATGCGGGGAGTGAACGAGGCCGGTTTGAAGACAACGGTGTTTCCGGCAATCAGCGCCGGCGTGATCTTCCAGGACGGAATGGCCATCGGAAAGTTCCATGGAGTGATGATCCCGGCCACGCCGATCGGCTTTTTCACCGACATGTTGAACTTGTTCGGCAACTCACTGGGCGTCGTCTGACCATACAGGCGGCGACCTTCGCCCGCCATGTAGTAGGTCATATCGATCGCTTCCTGAACGTCCCCTCGCGCTTCGCTGATGACCTTGCCCATCTCCTCGGTCATCTCGCGGGAGAATTCTTCCTTGCGGTCCTGCAGAATCTGAGCTGCCTTGTAGAGGAGCTCGCCACGCTTCGGCGCGGGATAGAGTCGCCACGATTTGAACGCCTCTGCCGCCGCTTGCGCCGCCGCGTCGACATCAGCCGCGTTGCTGCTGGTGTACTCAGCCACCAGCTCGCCATTGGCCGGATTGCGTCGCTCGAAACGCTTGCCCGTGCTCGATTCGATCCATTTGCCGCCGATGTAGTTCTTGAACAATGTCGCCATTTTTCGCCTCCCAGGTCATTTCAGGACAAGCAAAACGCCGGGCCCGTTTGGATCCCGGCGTCTTCTCTGGCTCCCCGACTAAGATTCGAACTTAGAACCTACCGGTTAACAGCCGGGCGCTCTACCATTGAGCTATCGGGGAACGAACACGTTCGCTCAGCCCCGGATTCTAGCACATTGTCAACCGCGACGGAACCGGCCGAGCCTGCTCTGCCGGCCTTCTCCCGGCTCCGAGCGCACGGGGTTGGGAAGCTCCTGGTCGGCGAGAAGCGCGGCAGGTATCTCGCTGGTCATCTGCCGCAAACGATCCTTGCCGACAAGATCCTCGGCACGCCGAAGCCCCTCCGGAACGGCCTTCAGACGCTGGTTGGGGCCATGCGCATCACTGGCCAGAATGATGGGCAAATCCTGGTCGATCAACCGCTCGGCAGTCCGCCTCGGCGCAGAGCCGAGCGCACCGGCCAGACTGGCATAGGTCAGCTGCAGCACCACACCCCTGCTGGCCACCGCGACGGCCAGTTTCTCATTCGATTGCACGGCGTCATACCGTTCGGGGTGAGCCAGAACCGGCTGGAATCCGGCCAGTTGCATGTCGAACAGCACGGATTCCGTGTAGTGGGGCCAGCTCAGAAACGGCACCTCGACCAGCACCGCCCGCGAACCACCCAGTGTCAGGCGATCGTTGCGCTGCAGGAGGTCCGGTAAGCCGGGATCGAGCATGATCTCGGCCCCGACAACCACGTTCAGCTCCGAACGGTCGATAACCGGAGCCGCCTCGTCGACCGCCCGCTCGACGACCCCGATGTACTCCTCTGGACTCTCGCCTGAGGAGAAATGGTGCGTCGCCGCGACGGTGGTGAAGCCATAGTCCGACCAGATCCGGAGCATCTCGGCGGTGTCCGACGCAGACGTTGCCCCATCGTCGACTGCGGGCAACAGATGGCTATGCAGATCGATCATCAGCCAGGCACACCAGCCGCAACCACGGGCATCGTCAGCAGCGCGTGCGGAACCACGAGCATGCTCGCCGGTCTGCCGGCGATGTCGCCAGCCAGTTCGATCGCCGATTCGATCGCGGGAGCCGTCAGGAATCCCATCGCTTCGACGGGCCCAGGATCATCGACGCCGGCGAAAATCACCGAAACCGACTCCAATATCTGGGCCATGATGTACGCACGCTGCTCTCCGGGTCTGAAATCGCCAGCTCTGACTCTGGCCAGAAAGTCCGCCCGCGGTTCGCACATGGCGGCGAAAAAGCGTTGCTCTCCGGTGCCCTCGCCGGGACCTTCCGGGCATGCCGCGGGCACGACGATCGCACCGCCCGGCCGGACGACCGCGGTCGGCGCAAAGTGGAGATAGCTGGCCGCGCGGCTCGCCTGATAGACATTCTGGTCCTTGGGATAGCCGACCCCCGCCACTGCGATATCCACTTGGGCGGCGATCGGCGCCACGTACATCCCGGCCGCTTGCTGCGCCAGCGAGTCCTGGACCATCTCCGGGTTTCCGAACCCGACGGCAACCAGATTGCCATCATCGTCGAGCACGCAGTTGGCGACGAACGCGACCTTGGCCGCCCGCGCCACCTCTCGCACCGCCGCCTGGAACGGGTTGCCCTCCAGAACGCCGAGTCGCGTGCCCGACCGGTCGAGCATCGCCGGACCATGCGTGTAGCCGATGACCGGCTCAGCCGCGCAGCCGATGGCGATCGTCTTCCCACCGCCACTGTAGCCGGCGTACTGATGCGGCTCGACTCGGCCAGTGGCCAGCACCAGATCTGACTCGAGGACTGTCCGGTTGAGCTGCACGGGAATGCCGTCGATGGTCGCATCACATGTCGCGAGCGCGGCTGCATCGTAGGGATCGTGATCGATCACTCGATAGCCGTCGACAATGCCGTCGCCCAGCTTTTCCCGCTTTTCGGCGTCGGTGCTGGCCCGGTGGGTACCGACCGCCACGACGATCGTGATCGCCTCACGCGGAATCCCACCCGCCTCCAGTTCTCGCAGCATCGGCGGAACGAGCAAGTGATCCGGACACTGCCGCGTGGCGTCGGTCACGGCGATAGATGCCGTTCGCTTGCCGCTGGCCAGGTCCCGAAGCGGCGGCGTACCGATCGGCTGCGATATCGCGTGCTCGACCAGACCGCCGGAATCGTTCGGTACCGGCAGGTGGCCGCTGGTCACCACCGACGTCCTGGCCCACGCTCGTGGGGCGAACGCAACGACGTCGCGCCCAAACGGAATCTCGATCGATTGTGGTTCGGTCATTCCCTGCTCTGCCCGGATCGCCTGTCAATGAGGAAGGCCCAGGACTCCTATACTATCAGTTGGGCAGTAGGCAAACCGCTTCCCACGAATCGAGTTTTCGCACGCAGAGAGATACCAGGAGAGCACCAGCCGTGAGCAGTCGTCCAAAGGTCACAGTCGTCGGAGCAGGAATGGTTGGCGGAACCGTCGCTCAGATGCTCGCACTTCGCGACTATGCGGACGTGGTGCTCGTCGATATCGTGGAGGGGCTTCCCCAGGGCAAATCGCTCGACCTGATGCAGGTCGGCCCGCTGATGGGTTTCGACTCGAATCTGACCGGTTCCAACGGCTACGAGGAGACAGCGGGTTCGAGCGTCGTCGTCATCACCTCAGGCATCGCCCGCAAACCTGGTATGAGCCGCGACGATCTGCTCAAGACCAACATGGGAATCGTCGGCTCGGTGACCCAGCAGGTAGTGGCCGCGTCACCTGACGCGATCATCATCGTCGTATCGAACCCGCTCGACGCCATGTGCCATGTCGCGTTCGATGCTGCCGGATTCCCGCGAGAGCGGGTCATCGGCATGGCTGGTGTGCTCGATTCGGCGCGATTCCGGACCTTCATCGCCATGGAGGCAGGCGTTTCGGTGCAGGATGTCTCCGCGATGGTGCTGGGTGGCCATGGCGACACCATGGTGCCGCTCTCCCGCTACTCGACGATCGCCGGCATTCCGATCACGGAATACCTGCCCGCCGATCGGGTCAAGGCGATCGAGGATCGCACCGCCAATGGCGGCGCCGAGATCGTCGGTTTGCTCAAAACGGGCAGCGCCTACTACGCACCCGGCACATCGACCGTCGAAATGGTCGACTCGATTCTGCTGGACAAGAAGCGCATCCTGCCATGCAGCGTGCTCTTGCAGGGTGAATACGGCATCGAGGGTCTTTTTGTCGGCGTGCCAGTGAAGCTCGGGGCCGCCGGTCTGGAACAGATCGTGCAACTGAATCTGACCGATAACGAGTCGGCCGCGCTGAAGAAATCCGCCTCGTCGGTGCAGGGGCTCGTCGACGCCATGAAAACGCTCAAGGATTCTGATTGATGTCGCAGGCGTGAACATGCCATCGTACACAATAGACCGTCATTCTGAACGAAGTGAAGAATCTTGTATGTTGGGTGTGGGTCATAGGGATGACCCCTTGAGGAACGCCGTGGGTATTCAGCGTACCCACGGAAGGCAGCCAGCGGGGCCAGCTGGCCCCGCTGGCTGCGACGCGTTTCGGACATCGACCCGGCGCCAGCTCGCAAGAATCTTGGTCCGTCTGAGACCGCATGAGAGCGCGATGCGACGCCGGGTGATGGTCCGCCCGAGTCCGAACAGGTGCCAGGTCCCGAGACCGAATCGGCAAGACAGGACGGACGCGGACCATGATGCCATCCGGGACGCAGGAGGACCAGTCATGACAACCGTTGGCATCGATGTGCACAAGGCGAGTGTGATGGTGGGGGTGCGCCCGGAGGGTGTGACCACGGCATTTCCCCAGACCACGCAGGGTCACCACCACCTGCAGGCGTATCTGGAGGGTCTGCAACCAGAGCGGATCGTGGTGGAAGCCACCGGCGGCTACCATCGGGGCCTGATGGTCGTGCTGCAGGAGGCGGGGCTTCCGGTGCAGCTGGTCAATCCGCGGCAGGTGCATCATTTCGCCACCGCCATGGCCCGGCAGGCGAAAACCGATCCCATCGATGCCCTGATCCTGGCCCACTTTGCCGAGGTGGCGACCCTCCCCACTCCCGTGCAGCGATGTGCGAACGAACGCGTGTTGCAGGTGGTGGCCGAGCGGCGGCGCCAGGTACAAAGGATGCGCGTGGCTGAGCTCAATCGTCGCGATCACCAGACCCCCCAGACCGCGGACTCGCTCCAGCGCACCCTCGCCTTTCTCGACGCGGAACTGGCCCAACTCGATGCCGAGCTCGCCACGCTCACTGCGGAGGATGCCACGCTCCAGCATAAACAGACCCTGCTCCAGAGCATGCCCGGTGTCGGTCGGGTCACCGCCCTGACCTTATGCGCCGACTTCCCCGAGCTCGGCACCCTCTCCGGTCGCCAGGCGGCGGCCCTTGCTGGTGTTGCTCCCACCACCATCGAGTCGGGCGCCACTAAACGCACCGGGGCCATCCAGGGGGGCCGTGCTGCTGTCCGCACCGCACTCTTTGTGGCGACGCTCAGCGCCATTCGCTTCAATACCGTCATCAAGACCTTTTTCGCCCGGCTGATCGCGGCCGGCAAACCGCCAAAAGCGGCGCGCATTGCCTGTTGCCGCAAAATGCTGGTGATCCTCAATGCGATGGTTCGCGATGATGTCATGTGGACCCCGAAGGAGGCCGCTGCTGCCTGATCAACCCCCAAAAACCTTGACAATCAATACAGGTGCTCTCCGTCGTGGCCGGCAACGAGCGTCGTCTTCCTTGAGACTGCTGCGGCAGGAGATCCTTCGCTTCACTCAGGATGACCGGGGTTTTCTGGCCCGACACGGGGAATCGCTATGAAACCAATGGGCGCCATCAGCAACCTGAAGAATCTGACCCAGATTCTCAGGGAGCTCAGTCTCGACGAACTGAAAGAGGAGGCCGAACGGCCTCCTCGCATTCTCGTTCTCGCGCCCGATCTCGATGCCGCCGACGCGCTGGCCGAAACGCTGACCGGCGAAGTCCGGTCACCCTACGTCACCTGCCTGAGGCTCGACACGCCGGTCGACCGCCTCGATGTCTACGATGCAGCAATCATCTTCGATCCGGACGCGCGACGCGAAACCCGGAAGCTGATCGAAGACCTGGGCAAACGCAACAACAAATCACTGATCATCACCTGGATGAGCACCGATCCGACCGATCCCCTTGCCGCGCAGGCGGTGCGGGTCCGGATGTGCAATCACCTGCCCGACCGGGTGATGGCGTTGGGACGGCATATGCCGGCGTTCGTCGCCCCGGCGGTGAAGGCAGTCATCGACGACACCTCCGCCGCCAACGCGCAGTTCGCATTGATCGCGAATGTCCCGTCGATCATTCCCCTCTTCGGCACGCTGGCCACGGTCGGAGCCGACCTGCTGGTGTTGACCAAGAACCAGCTCCTGCTGACCTACAAGATCGCCGCCATTCATGGCCGGGATCTCGACGACAAATCCCGCATCGCTCGCGAGATGGCGCCCGTCGCCGGCGCCGGTTTCTTCTGGCGAACCGTCGCCCGGGAAGCAGCCACCCTTCTGCCGATGGCATCCGGAACCGTGCCGAAAGTGGCCATCGCCTACTCGGGCACGATGGCGATCGGCCGGGCCGCCGACTACTTCTACCGGTTCGGTGAGAAACCGAGCAAGGGACTGATGAAGTCATACATCCAGATGGGAATGGAAAGCCTGAAGCGACGGCAGTTTCTTTTCAAGGACCCGAAAACGGTCGAGGCCGATTTCGTGGTGATCGACGACACCACGAACGAGCAGCCCACCAACGGTTACGTCGGCTAAACAGCGTTCTTCTGATTCCGGTACGAGGCGAAAGGCACATCTTCCACCCATGTGGCAACGGATAGCGCTGGTCGGATTTAGCGGCACCGGCAAGAGCACCACAGCCCGGCTGCTCGCCGGGGAGATCGGCTGGCGGGTCATCGACCTCGACGACGACCTCGAGCAACATTTCGGCATGACCATCCCGGACGTCTTCGCCACACGGGGTGAAGCCGAATTTCGGCAGGTCGAACGCGATCTGCTGGCCGCCGCGACCACCGAGTCGAATGTTGTCGTCGCGACCGGCGGCGGCGCTCCGGCTGAAGAGAGCGCCTGGAGCGCTGCCCTCCTGGGTCATCCCGGGACATTGACCGTCGCACTCGATGCCGACCCGGAAACCTCCTATCAGCGGCTGCTCGATCAGCACGCGGCCGAAGGCGAAGCGGTGCTCCGCCCCATGCTGGCGGGCGACGATCCACTCGGCCGCATCGCATCACTCAAAGCCAAACGTCAGCAAGCCTACGACCGGGCCAGACTGACCCTGCCCGTGGACAGGATCAGGGCCAAAGACGTGGCCGCTGAGATCGCATCGCTCATCAGAGCGGAGCCGTCGCTTGGCTCTCCGTCCGTTGCGCTCGACGCCCCGGGCGGCCAATCGAGCATTCTGATCGAATCGGGCATTCTGCGACGGGCGGGCGCCTTGATCCGGCAACGCTATCCGAAGGCGGGACGAGTCTGGATCATCACCGACGCGAACGTCGGCCCCCTGCACGAACCCGCATTGCGCGCGAATCTCGAAACCGCCGGGTTTGGCGTCGAATCGGTCACTCTTCCGTCCGGAGAATCGACCAAGAGCATCGCCGGCGTCTCCTCGGTCTACGATGCGCTGCTGGGAGCCAGAATCGAGCGGCGTGATGTCGTCATCGCTCTCGGCGGTGGCGTCATCGGCGATCTGGCCGGTTTCGCCGCGGCCACGGTGTTGCGCGGCGTCGGCCTGGTGCAGATTCCCACGTCGTTGCTGGCGATGGTCGATAGCAGCATCGGCGGCAAAACCGGCATCAACCATCCCACGGGCAAGAACCTGATCGGTAGTTTCTACCAACCCCCTCTCGTCCTGATCGATCCGGCCGTTCTGCAGACACTGCCGCCGCGCGAACTCAATCAGGGCTGGGCCGAGGTGATCAAGCATGCCGTCATTCAGCCATCGACGCCGGGTGGAGAGCAAGCGGACCTCCTCAGCCTCCTCGAACGCAACCAGGCGGCCCTGCAGTCGCTCAGCGAACCGGCCATCAGCTACGTCATCAGGCGAAACGTGGCCCTGAAGGCAAGGGTTGTGGAAGCGGACGAACGGGAAGCCGGTATCCGCGCATTTCTGAATTTCGGTCACACGCTCGGTCACGCGATCGAAGCCAGCGACTACGCTCTCTTGCATGGAGAAGCGGTCGCGCTCGGTTTGCGAGCGGCGGGACGACTCTCCGTCGCAGTCAATGGCGCCGACCAGCGCATCGTCGACCGCATGGAAGCGCTGCTCGATGCATGGTCACTGCCACGTACGACCTCCATCGATGTCGACCGCACACTCGGTCTCCTGCAGAGTGACAAAAAGCGGGTCGCCGGCGAACAACGCTGGGTTCTGATGAAGGCAGGTGGTGGAGTCGAGATTCGCACCGGTGTCTCCGACGACGCCGTTCTCGCCGCGCTCCGTTCGGTAGCGACCTGATCGATGAACGAAGATGTCGCTCCGGATCCCGCAGTCCTCAGATTCGAGGCGTTTGCCCGCGCCAACGGCATCGCCTACGACCTGGTCGACACCGGAACGCACACCCTCACCGTCTCGCAAGCGGCCGAAGCGGTGGGAGTCGATGAGGAGCAGGTGATCAAAACCCTCCTCTTCCACGACGGCGAGGGACAATGCGTCATCGCCATCGCCAATGGGGCTCACCGGGTCGATGCGGCACTCCTGGCCCAGGAAGCGGGTTTCGGTCCGCTAAAGCTGGCCAAACCTCACGTCGTAGTCGAGCGACTTGGCTATCCCGCTGGTGGCGTTCCGCCAATATGCCTCCCACCCGACCTCCCGGTGATCGTCGACACCAAAGCGGCCACGTTGGAATGGTGTGTTGGCGGCGCCGGTTCGATCACCCATCTCGCCCGCCTGTCAATGGCCGACATCATCCGCGCGAACAGCGCGAAAATCGCGCCGATCACAGGCCCCGAACCTTTACGCTAACGCCACGCGTCATTTCGAGATTGCCGAGAAACCTCTCGTTTGGGACCGGCATCGTGATCCTTGACCTGCCGGCCAAAATGAACGAGAGATTTCTCCACTTTGGTCGAAATGACGTTGCCTTTATTGGGGCTCATCCTCCCCTTTCCGCCTTTCGCCTTCCGCCTCGTCCCCTTTTCGACGATAATCGCTGGCTGGCCCGGCGATGGGTCGCAAACGCGCTTCCAGCACAGGATGATTTCGTGACAACCAAACTTGTGATCGTTGGTCTGCCCGGATCCGGCAAGACGACCGTCTTCAACGCACTGACGCAATCAGACGTCGCCACCGGTGGATTCAGCGGTCAGGACGAAGCGCACGTCGCCGTCGTGAAAGTGCCGGACGAGCGCCTCGATCTCCTGACCGAGATGTTCAATCCGCAGCGCAAGGTACCTGCCGATATCCACTACGTCGACGTCGGCGGTCTGAGCAAGGGCATGGCGGAAAAGGGATTGAGCGGCCAGCTGCTCGGCAATCTCAGCCAGGGAGACGCGCTCGTCCACGTCGTCCGCGCGTTCGAAGACGACAACCTCCCACATCCGGATGGCTCGGTCGATGCCGTTCGCGATATCGAAACGATCAACCTCGAGTTGATGTTCAGCGATCTCGGAATCGTGGAAAAACGGATTGAACGTCTCACCGCCCAGATTCCGAAGTTCAAGGGGACCGAGCGGGAGGTCAACGAGCGCGAATTGGCGTTGATGCACCTGTTGAAGGAAAAGCTGGAAGCCGATATTCCCCTGCGTGAAGTCGTGGGCGACCTCGAACCCGAAGACCAGAAAACGCTCCGTGGCTTCGCTCTCCTCACCTCCAAACCGCTGCTGATCCTGCTCAATGTCAGCGAATCACAGCTTGGCGAGGAATCGGCAGCGCTCGTGGAACGAGCCAGGGACCAGTTCGCCCGGCCGGGTGTGGAAGTCGACGCGCTCTGCGGACAAATCGAGATGGAGATCGGTCAGCTCTCCGACGAAGACGCGGCTGTCTTCCTGGCCGACCTTGGTATCGACGAGTCGAGCCGGGCGCGGGTGATCCGGTTGTCGTTCGGCCTGCTCGGTCTGATCCCATTCTTCACCGTCGGACCGGACGAATGTCGCGCCTGGACGATTACCCGCGGCACCGTCGCGGTCGACGCCGCAGCCGAGATCCATACCGACATCTCGCGCGGTTTCATTCGCGCCGAAGTCGTTTCGTACGACGACATGATCGCCGCCGGCAGCATGGCTGAAGTCAAAAAAGCCGGGAAATTCCGTCGCGAAGGGAAGACCTATGTGGTCGAGTCGGGCGACATCATCAATTACCTGTTCAACGTCTAGCTGATCTGGTGATGGACGAATTCCTCGACATCAACGTCAGGTCTGCCGGCGAGGTCGCTGCCCGCATTCTGATCCTCTTCGCCCTCAACCAGCGATTAATCGTCGAGGATCTGGCGGCCCAGGAGGAAATCGACGAGGAAGACGATCCCGACGAGCTCCATTTCGATCTGGGCGTTTTTCTCGATGCGTCCGGCGCGCGTTCCTGGCTCACACCGGCTGAAGCAAGCTGGCTCGAACGATCGCCCGGCGAGCTCTCTGAAACCGAAATGGAGGAGCTCACCGACTCCGCCACCAGTTTTCGGCCGCTCCTCTCAGCGTCATTGCCAAACGATGCCGAGCATGTGGTCGATTTGGGCGAAGCGAATGTGCGGTCCCTTTCCCAGAAACTGGCCCTGCCCACCGACGAACGAGCCGCCGAGTTGAGAGAGATTGCGGAAATCCTTCTTTGGCGGGCGGAGGTGGAAGTCGAGCTGCGGGAATCCGCGCCTGCCGCACGCGCGGAACTGATCGCCGCCATCAACGAGACCGCGGCCGAGGCCAGCAAAGCCGGACTGATCAGCCTCACGCCCCGAGGCGACTTCGACACCGGCGGCAAGCCACTGAGCGAGCTGGACAAGGTCGAGCTCACCGTCCACCTGCTCGAAGCGACCGCCCGGCTAAAGGCGATGAATTGGCTCTGCGGGTTCGGGTCGACCTGGGACGATGTCCCACTAGATCTGTAACGATCAAAAACCCAAATGGACACGTATCCTCGCCATTCATGGCGCATTCTCCGCCCGCACCCAGCAGCAAAAAAAGAGAGATGTGTAGCGTCGCCATTTATGGCGCTCTTCCTCGCGCTACATGAAACGGACCTGTCATCCTGAGCGAAGCGAAGGATCTCTCCGTCGTCTCCTGCCACGACCGTCGTCTCCCTGAGAACTGCTGCGGCAGGGGATTCTTCACTTCGTTCAGAATGACGCTAGGGGGTGGGCACCCGTGGGCGCTGTTGCGCGAAGGCGGCTTTCGCGGCGTGGACGAACGCCTCAATCTTTGAAAAATCCTTCATGCCGTCGGTCTCTACACCGCTGCTGACATCGACACCCAGCGGCCGGACCACGCGGATCGCATCGGCAACGCTTTCTGGATCAAGGCCACCGGCCAGCAGAAAAGGAGTCGTTGCCGCCAGTTCCGCCGCCATCGACCAGTCCGCACGCTTCCCGCTCCCCCCCCGATTGACCGGGTCCCAGGCATCAACAACCCACAGCGCGGGACGCTTCTCATCGAGCCGAAGAACGTCGATCTGCCGCTGGACCTCCGTGGCGACTGAGCCCGGTGGCGGACCAACCGCGCGGATCACCGGACACGAAAACAAACCGAGCACTTCGGCAGAATCGGAGCCGTTCAACTGCACGACATCGAGGCCGACTTCTTCGACAACCGCGTTGACATTCTCGACTGACTCGTCAACGAAAACGCCCACAACCGGAGGCGTACGGGCGCCGAGTTCCTTCCGAAGAAGATCGACCATGATCTTTGCCGCCACTGGGGCGACTCGCCGGCGGGACGGGGCGAATATGATTCCGACAAGGTCAGCACCAGCCTCCGCCGCAATCACAGCATGGGCCGCCGACATCAGACCGTCGATCTTGACAATTCCACCGCGACGCTTATATTCACTCAGCCTATCCAGCATGGCAGACGCCACCCCTCTTTAGTTCAGCGATCGCACGTTCTCGGTCGTTCGTGGTGACCAGCGATTCCCCCACCAAGATGCCGTCCATTCCGGCGGTCGCCATGCGGTGAGCGTCCGATTCGGTGAAGATGCCGCTCTCCCCGATCATCAATGTGCCGGCAGGCTTCAAAGCGGCCAGTCTCTCTGAGACGGCCAGATCGACAGCAAAATCATGCAGATTGCGGTTGTTCACGCCGATCAACGGCGCGCCGGTGTTCAGTGCGATGTCCAGTTCACGTTCGTCATGCACTTCGACCAGCGTTTCCAATCCACGCTCGGTCGCGGCGGCCATCAGCTCCGCCAGTTTGCCGGGTTCAAGCGCGGAGACGATGAGCAATACGGCACTGGCGCCACGAGTCCTGGCTTCCAGCAGCTGATAGTCATCGAGGAGGAAGTCCTTGCGCAAGACAGGCACGGGCCGGGATCGCCCGGCGACCGCGCCGGCCACGGCCTCCATATCGTCGAGCGATCCCTGGAAAAAGGGTTCATCCGTGAGCACCGAAATGGCGTCCGTGCCCCCTTCGGCATACTCGATGGCAAGTGCAGGCGCGTCGATCTCGACCGGGAATCTTCCCTTCGACGGAGAACCCCGCTTGATCTCGGCAATGAGGGAGAGACCCGGTCGGGCCATTGCCTCGATCAGACTTGGCGGCGCAGGCAGAGCAGCCAGTCGCCCCTCCAACTCGCTCGCCGGCAGGACCGCCGACCGGGCCGCGACATCCGCCGCCGTTCGCTCCAGAATGCGGTCGAGAATCGTTCCAGTCGTGACGACTCCATGGACAGTCACGCGTCGGTCCTCCCCCCAGCGTGCTGGCTCGTGGCCGCCACGAACCGTTCGAGCGCTTCGGCAGCCTGGCCGCTGTCGATCGTTGCGGCAGCGAGTTCGACACCCTGGGCAATGCTGTCCACCACCCCGGCCGCATAGAGACCGGCTCCGGCGTTGAAAAGGACGACATCCCGCATCGATCCCTGCTCGCCGGCCAGAATGCGGCGGGTGATCCCGGCATTATGTGCCGCGTCACCACCGGCCAACGCAGCGGCACTGGCTCGTTTCAGTCCAACAGCCTCCGGTCCGATCGTGTACTCGGTGGCGCCGCCTCGATCCGCGTCGAACTCGACAACGTGCGACTCCTCGCCCAGACCGAGCTCATCGAGCCCCTCGGGCGAATAGACGATCAGCACCCGCTCACTGCCGAGACGTCCCAACGCCTGGGCCATCATCGCCGCGGCGGCGGGGGTGCTGACACCGATGATCTGACGCCGCAGACCAGCCGGATTGGTCATCGGCCCCAGAAAGTTGAATACGGTGCGCACGCCGATTTCCCGGCGCGTCGGTCCGGCATGCCGGAAACCCGGGTGATATGACGGCGCAAACATGAACCCGATTCCGGCGTCCCGGATCGACGCCGCAACGGCATCGGGAGGCAGGTCGATCGTCACCCCCAGCGCTTCCAGCACATCGGCGGAACCGCTCTGGCTGGTGACCGACCGGTTGCCATGCTTGGCCACCCGCACACCGGCGCCGGCGATCACGAGCGCGGCCGTTGTCGAGATGTTGAACGTGCCGCCGCCGTCACCGCCGGTGCCGCAGGTATCGACGATCGGCCGGTCGTCCGGCGCCGCAACCCGCTGGACGTGCGACCGCAGCGCACGGGCGAAACCGGTCAGTTCATCGACGGTTTCACCGCGCACCCGCAGCGCCGTGATGATCGAGGCGATCTGGGAGGGAGTCGCCTCTCCCTGCATGATCGCGTCCATCACGTCGGCTGCCTGTTCTTCGGTCAGGACGCCACCTTCGACGATCGTTTTGATCGCCTCCCGGGCATCGAGCCGGGATCTGGATTCGGTATCGGTCATGATCTAGTACCCCACCAGTGCGGGCGCGGCCCGGCGCACGTTCGGTTCGGCCGTCTTCGAGAGGAAATTGGCCAGAAGGTCCTTGCCCACCGGCGTCAGGATCGACTCAGGATGGAACTGCACGCCTTCGACCTCCAACTCCCGGTGCCGCAGTCCCATGATGATCCCGTCATCGGTCTCGGCGGTGATCTCCAGGACCTCCGGCAGTGTCTCCCGATCGATGATCAGCGAGTGGTAGCGCGTCGCGATGAACGGATTGGGCAGATTCTCGAAGACACCCACATTGGTGTGGTGGATGGCCGAGACCTTGCCGTGCATCAACTGGGGCGCCTTGAGAATCGTGCCCCCGAATGCGGCGCCGATCGATTGATGGCCAAGGCAAACACCGAGAATCGGCACCCTCCCCGCGAAGTGCTCGACCACCGGCACCGAGATTCCCGCTTCGGCGGGCGTACAGGGGCCGGGGGACACGACGATCCCCTGCAGGTCATCCATCGTCGCCTCGATCGCGTCGATATCGATGGCGTCGTTGCGAACGACGGTGACCTCGGGGCCGAGCTCGGAGAGGAACTGGTAGAGGTTGAACGTGAATGAATCGTAGTTGTCGACCAGCAGAATCATGACTGCGCCTCCACGGAATCTGGCCCGAATTCTTCGTATTCGATGCGCTCGGCGAATTCGATGGCCCGCATCAGTGCCCGCATTTTGTGGAAGGTCTCCGCGTACTCCCCATCGACCGTGCTGTCGGCCACTACGCCGCCGCCCGCTTGCAGCGACGCCACCCCCTCCTTGTGGACCAGCGTGCGCAGTGCGATGCAGGTGTCCATCCCACCCGCGAAGTCCATATAGCCGACAGCGCCGGAATAGGGACCGCGCCGGTCGATCTCCAGCTCGGTGATGATCTCCATGGCCCGCACTTTCGGCGCTCCGGAGACCGTGCCAGCCGGGAAACAGGCGCGCAAGGCATCGAAGCAGTCGAGTTCCGGTTTCAGGTCTCCTTCGACATGGGTCACGATGTGCATCACATGCGAATAGCGATCGATCTCCATGAACCGGGGCACGCGCACCGTGCCTGGTGTCGACACCCGGCCGATGTCGTTGCGACCCAGATCGACCAGCATGACATGTTCGGCCCGTTCCTTTTCATCGGCGAGAAGCTCGATGGCCAGGGCTGCGTCATGCTCGGGTGTTTGCCCGCGGGGCCGGGTTCCGGCGATGGGATGGTTCGTCACAACCCCATCCTCCAGTCGGACCAGCAATTCCGGCGACGCACCCACGATATGGTGATCGACGAAATCGAGATAGAACATGTAGGGCGAGGGATTCACTGCCCGGAGCGCCCGGTAGATCGTGAAGGGATGGACGGGCGTCGGCACATCGACCCGGTGCGACAACACCACCTGGAAGATATCCCCTTCCAGAATGTAGTTCTTCGCCTTTTCGATCATGAAATCGTAGTGCGACCGGGGCGTGTTGAGTTGCAGACGGTCGTCGAGCGGCCGGGGCAGCTCAGGAGCGCCATGAGGAAGTCCCGGCAGTGGCGCTCGCAACTTGCGGATTGTCGCGTCGATCCGCCCTGTCGCCGCTTCGTAGGCCGACCGGAGCGAACCGCCGCTTCTGGTGTCGACATGGCTGACCACTTTGATGGTTCGCTCGAGGTTGTCGAACACCAGCAACCCGTCGACGATCATGAACGAGCCATCCGGCAAGCCCCGTCCCGGTCCCGACGCTTCGCCGACCCGCGGTTCGAAGGCGTTGACCGATTCGAAGGAGAGGTACCCCACCGCGCCGCCCAGGAAGCGGGGCAACGGCATGCCCGGCAGACGGCTCGATTGGTACTCGGCCAGCAGATCGCGCAGCACATCGAGCGGATCGGCATATGCCGTTGAGGTCGTCTCGCCATCCCGCGTCAGTTCGGCAAGGCCATGCTGGAACGTGAGGGTGGCGACCGGGTGGGACCCGACGAAGGAGTAGCGGGCTACGCGTTCGCCGCCTTCGATGCTTTCGAGAACGAAGCAGGGCGATTCATCGCGCAGCTTGACCAGCGCCGAAACGGGAGTCTCTGTATCGGCCATCACCTCACGGAAAACCGGAACCAGCCGCGGCGGCGTCTTCTCACTGGCCAACCAGTGCTCCAGCTCGTCGAGCGAGGGCGAGAAGCTGCCCCGCTGCGCGACCGCTGGCTTCGGTGAAACTGCTGTGACCATTCTGGTTCCTCCTGGGTCGTCGCGCCGGGCAACAAAAAACCCCCGTCCCTGAAGGGACGGAGGCGAAATGCCTGCCGCGGTACCACCCTTGTTGGGAATCTCACGATTCCCCGCTCGACAAGTACGGGCCGGTACATCCGGCCGATACCCCGCTCCCGCTAACGGTGGAGAAACCGGCGACGCCTACTCGGTCATCGACCTTTCGGGTCACGACTCACGGATCCATTCAGCGCCCACCCGGCGTCGGGCTTTCACCATCCCCGACTCGCTCTGCCCGGTGTTTCCCGGCGCGTACTCGTTCCGATCACAGTCAGTGCGATCTTCAACTGGGAGGAATCTAGCACTGGGAAGGTGCGGACGTCAACGGACGGAGCGGGCAGCCGGCGGCGAGCAGCGGGCAGGAGCGGTTGCAGGGCGAGCTCCACGGACCTCACTTTCTGCTGACGCCTTGCTGCCAGCTGCCTGCCGCCTGCTGCCCGCTCATGATCGCGTACCATCCCTACCATGATTCGATCATCTCTTTTCCTATCGAGGGCGGGAACGTGACACAACAGGCGAATTTGCGGGCCGGCATCGATATCGGGGGCACGTTTACGGACATGCTCCTGTTCGATGAGGCATCGGGGACGTTCACTATCGGCAAGACACTGACCACCCCGGGCGAGCCGTCCGAGGGGGTGATGAACGCCATCCGCGAGGTCAACGCGCTGACCAGCACCGCGCCGTCCGATATCGCCCAGATCGTGCACGGCACAACGCTGGTGACCAACGCATTGATCGAGCGCAAAGGAGCGCGGACCGCTCTCATCACCACCAAGGGGTTTCGCGACGCCCTGGAGATCGCCCGGGAACATCGCTACGACCTCTACGATCTGATGATCGAGCTGCCCGAACCTCTCGCGCCGCGAGAGCTCCGGTTCGAACTCGACGAGCGAGTCCTCAGCGACGGATCGGTCCTCAAGGCAATCGACGACGGCGAGATTCGGGCGCTCGTCGACCGTCTCAAAGCCGAAGAGATCGAAGCGGTGGCGGTTTGCCTGATCCATAGTTACGTCAATCCGGACCATGAGCGGCAGATTGGCGCGGCATTCGCTGACCTGGCGCCGGACATGACCGTGTCGCTCAGTTCCGACGTGGTGCCCGAGATTCGGGAATACGAGCGAACCAGCACGACGGTGGCGAATGTCTACGTCCGTCCGTTGACCGAGCGTTATCTGCAGAATTTGGTCGAAGCGTTCGCCGCTGCGGGTTTCGATGGCAGCGTTTTCATCATGCTCTCGTCAGGAGGCCTCAGCTCAGTCGAAGCGGCGCAGCGCTATCCCATCAGACTCGTCGAGTCGGGACCCGCCGCCGGCGCTCTCGCTGCGGCCCACATGGGCAAGATCAGCGGCCGTCCCCGGCTCCTCTCGTTCGACATGGGCGGCACGACAGCAAAATGCTGTCTCATCGACGAAACCGGCCCAACCCACAGCGCCGACTTCGAGGTCGGGCGCGTCTACCGCTTCAAGCAGGGGAGTGGCTTTCCGGTTTCGGTGCCGGTCATCGAGCTGATCGAAATCGGCGCCGGCGGCGGGTCGATCGCCCGTATCGACAATCTCGGTTTGCTCAAGGTCGGCCCGGACAGCTCCGGTGCCGACCCAGGTCCAGCCTGCTACGGACGGGGCGGTACGCAACCGACCGTCACCGATGCCGATCTGGTGCTCGGCTATCTCGATCCGGATCACTTTCTGGGCGGCGCGATGCAGCTCGACGTCGAAGCCGCCCGCACAGCCATCGGAAACCTCGGATCGCAGCTGGGCATGACGGTCGAGCAAACCGCCTGGGGCATCCACCAGATCGTCAACGAGCAGATGGCCAGCGCGGCCCGAATCCATGCCATCGAGCGAGGTGAAGACGCCCGCCTCTACCCGATGTTCGCCTTTGGCGGAGCGGGACCGGTACATGCCTACGGCGTCGCCGAGATTCTTCGCTCGCCGGAAGTCATCGTGCCCTTCGGAGCGGGTGTGGGCAGCACCATTGGCTTCCTCGTCGCACCGATCGCTTTCGATTTCGTTCGCACTGTTGTGGGCAGACTCGAATCACTCGACTGGAGCGACATCGAACGGAAGTTCGCCGAAATGATGGCGGAAGGCACGGACATGGTCGTGGCCGCTGGCGCAGATCCGGCGCAGGTAACCGCCCAACGGTCCGCCGAGATGCGCTATGTCGGTCAGGGTCATCAGGTGCGGGTCGATCTGCCAGACGGCGAACTTTCGGCGGCCACGATCCCGGCACTGATCGAAGCCTTCGAGCGCACCTACCAGCGCCTCTACGGCCGCGTTGCGGAGGGAAACCCGATCGAAGCGATCAACTGGCGCGTCATCGTCTCCGCCGCAGCACCCGATCTTGCGCTGGAGAGTTTCGGCAAACATGCCGTCGACGGAGCCAACCCACTACGGGGAGAGCGGCGCGTCTATATCCCCGCGATGGGCGACTACGAAACCGTTCCCGTGTACGACCGGTATGCACTCGACCGAACCTTCCGCGCCACCGGCCCGATGATCATCGAAGAGCGGGAATCGACGATCGTCGTCGGGCCCGGCGCTGCAGTGTCGGTCGACGCGTTCGCCAGCATCGTGATCGAACTGCCGCAATCCGCCTGATTGGCGCCGGACACTGTTGGACAACGCCCGGGTTGTGCGCTCTGCCCAGTTGTCACATCGGCATCCTCACGGTACGATTTGGTAGTAATCTGATGCCGCACAGCGATGTGGTCTTGAATGTGCATCCTCCGAATTCGTGCACCGCAGCGACCGAAGGGAGCTTCCATGGCGTCTCGACGACCATTCCAGCGAATGAGCATCCTCATGTTCACCGCGCTGCTTGCCGTGATTGTCCTGGCAGCTTGCGGGCGAGATGAAGATGAGAAACCGACGCCAACCCCTTCGATAGACGCGGCTGCCGAGGCGAGTCCTGAAACCGAGGGATCGCCTGTCACGGAATTGCCGGCAGGCTCGCCAGAGGCTGAGGCGTCGCCAGAAGTCGAAGTTGCCAGTTCTCCCGACACGGCTGCATCGCCGGAGGTCGTGGAAGTTGCCGGTGAGGCATCGCCGGAAGCCGAAGCTGCGGGCTCCCCGGAAGCGGTTGCATCGCCAGAGGTTGCTGCGGTCGCCAGTGAGGCGTCGCCGGAGGTCGAAGCGGCAGCTTCTCCTGAAGCCATCGCGTCACCCGAGATTGAGGCAGCAGCGTCGCCTGAAGTCATCTCCGCGCTTGCGTCTCCCGAGGCTGAGGAAGCCACCCCGTCCATCGAGGCAGCGGGGACCCCGATTGCCACTGCTGATGAAGGCACGCCAGTGGCTGAGGAAGCGTCTCCGGAAGCTTCCCCCGAGGTGACATCGGAGGGTCCGAGTATCGTCGCCGCGGCGGCGAGCCCGGAGTCGACGGCGACTGAAGAACCCGCCCCGACCGCAACGGAAGTCCCACCGACTGAGACACCCGAGCCAACGGCGACCGAAGTCCCACCAACGGAGACGCCAGAGCCAACAGCGACCGAAGTTCCACCAACGGAGACGCCAGAGCCAACAGCGACCGAAGTTCCACCAACGGAGACGCCAGAGCCAACCGCGACTGAGGTTCCGCCAACGGAGACGCCGGAACCGACCGCAACCGAGGTTCCGCCAACCGAAACACCGGAGCCGACGGCGACTGAGGTCCCGCCGACCGAGACACCCGAGCCGACGGCGACCGAGGTTCCGCCAACTGAGACGCCGGAACCGACCGCAACCGAGGTTCCGCCGACCGAGACGCCGGTTCCGACAGCAACGGCTGTGCCGCCGACCAACACGCCGGTACCGACGGCCACAGCAGTGCCTCCAACCGAGACTCCTGAGCCGACGGCGACGGAGGTTCCACCGACCGAAACACCGGAACCGACAGCCACGTCGTTGCCGACCTGTGTACCGAGCACCGATGGAACGCCGGAAGCGTCGCCAGAGGCAGGTTCGCCGGAAGCATCTCCAGTGGCGTCACCGATCGCATCTCCGATGGGCAGCCCGGTGGCCACCGATGGGTCGCCTGCTCCGGAAGTCGAAGTGATCGACTGCATCTAGCGAGGATTCGCTATCGAAATGAAGAAGAGACCGGAGCGATTGCTCCGGTCTCTTTTCGCGATCCATACGACAATAGGGGCATCCTGGCGATTCAGGATTTGGAAAGGTGCAACCTGGTGCAGCAAATCGATGCAGTACGACTCGAAGTCATGTGGAACCGGCTCATCTCGGTGGTCAACGAGCAAGCCGCCGCACTGATGCGGACCAGCTTCACTTCCATCGTGCGTGAAGCGGGCGATCTTTCAGCAGGTGTCTTCGATGCCCGCGGCAACATGATCGCCCAGGCGGTTACCGGCACGCCGGGGCACATCAACGCCATGGCCACCTGCATTCACCATTTCCTGCACGTCTTCCCGGCAGCAACGCTGCGTCCCGGCGATGTGCTGGTGACCAACGATCCGCAGAAGACCTCTGGGCACTTGCACGATTTCACCGTCATCACACCCGTTTTTCTCGAGGAGCAGCTGGTCGGGTTTTTCGGCAACACCTGCCATGTCCTGGATATCGGCGGGATCGGTCTGAGCACCGATGCGCGCTCCGTTTTTGAGGAAGGGCTCTTCGTCCCCATCACCAAGCTCTACGACGCCGGAGCGCCGAACACCGAGCTGCTCAAAATTCTGGCGGCCAATGTCCGCACACCGGAACCCGTGCTCGGCGACATCCATGCCCAGGCCGCCGGCAACGATGTCGGCGCCAACCGGCTGATCGAATTCATGCGCGAGTTCGAGCTGACCACGCTCGAACCCCTTGCCGACGAGATCATCGCCCGATCCGAGCGGGCCATGCGGCAAGCCATCGCCACACTTCCCGATGGCGTCTATCAGAACGAAGTCTGGTCGGATGGCCACGAGGAACCGGTTCGCCTGCGGGTTTCGATCACCAAGAAAGGTGACGAGCTCGATGTCGATTGGGCGGGGAGCTCTCCGGAAAGCAAGCGCGGCATCAATGTCGTGTTGAACTACACCCACGCCTATTCCACCTACGCGCTCAAGTGCGCGCTGGCGCCCGACGTGCCCAACAATGAGGGAAGTTTCCGGCCGGTCAGAGTCACCGCGCCCGAGCGGTCGATTCTCAACGCGCTCCCGCCTGCGGCCGTGGGCGCCCGCCACATCCTGGGCCACTTTTTGCCGGGCGCGATTTTTGGGGCTTTGGCCGAGGTGATTCCGCAACGGATCATGGCCGAAGGAGCCGCCAATATCTGGAATCTGCAGTTCATGGGTCACGACCTGAACGACGACCCCTTCGCCTATGTCTGGTTCTCCTGCGGCGGAACTGGCGCCCGGGCGACCAAAGACGGTCTGCATGCCACCGCTTTTCCCAGCGGGATTTCGGGTGTGCCGGCGGAAGTCATCGAACAGCTCTCCCCCGTGGTCATGTATGCCAGGGAGATCCGGCAAGACTCCGGCGGACCTGGGCAGTTCCGGGGCGGCTGTGGGCAGCGTCTCGTTCTCGGCGTCAGAACGACGCGTCCCTACACCTTCTCCGGTCTCTTCGATCGCCTCCACAATCCCGCCCAGGGGTTCGCCGGTGGCAACAACGGTGCAGCTGGGAGCATTCGGTTGTCGACGGGCGAGGTCATTCAGGGCAAGGGGAGTCTCGAACTCGATCCATCGACCCAAATCACCCTCGAACTGCCAGGAGGAGGAGGCTTCGGTCCAGTTGCCGACCGCGAACCTGCCGCGATCGAACGCGATCTCCGCACCGGAATCGTCTCTTCCGGGTCGGCAACGCGCGACTATGGCTGGTCTGGTTGATGCCTGACGCCATACCGTCGGTCACCATCGTCGAGGTCAGTCCGCGCGACGGTCTGCAGAACCATCCGCGCGACATCTCCACCGCCGCGAAGATCGGGTTCATCGATGCGTTGTCGGCGGCTGGACCGCGCGTCATCGAAACCACCAGCTTCGTCAATCCAAAGGCCGTGCCCAAAATGGCCGATGCCGCGGAGGTCATGGCCGGAATCGAGCGCCATCCGGGCGTCCGGTATATGGTGCTGGTTCCCAATGTCCGGGGTTTGGAGCGAGCGCTTGCTGCCGGCGTCGACGCGATTGGACTCTTTGCCGCCGCCACCGAGGAGTTCAGCCGGGCGAACCTCAACGCCTCGATCGATGAGACATTCGTGCGCTTCGCTGAGACTGCCCAGCTGGCCAAAGCCAACGATGTCTGGGTGCGCGGCTACATTTCCGTGGCATTTCACTGCCCCTACTCGGGAGTAGTCGCGCCGGAACGCGTTCTGCCCGTTCTGGAACGGCTGGTGGAGCTTGGCTGCGACGAGTTCTCGCTTGCCGATACAACCGGGCACGCGACGCCCGGCGACGTCACCGCACTCGTCACGACGGCCCTGGATGTCGCGCCCGTTGAGCGACTGGGGCTTCATCTTCACGACACTCGCGGGATGGCCATCGACAATGTCGCCGCAGGCTATGATGCCGGCATCAAGATATTCGACGGCTCCTCCGGCGGCATTGGCGGCTGCCCGTTTTCACCGGGCGCACCCGGCAATGTGTCCACCGAATCGGTCGTCGACTTTTTCGAACGGCAAGGCATCGCCACCGGAATCGACTCAGGAGCCGTTCGCCTGGCACATGACACCTGGATTGCCTGATCAACCGCTTGTATTGGCTGGAGAACCACTGTGAACGATCGATCTCTTGATTTTCTGCATCAGCTTCTGGATAGCCCGGGTCCCTCTGGCTTCGAGGAACGACCGTCCCGCGTATGGCGAACCCGCGCTGCCGAGATCGGCGCCACGGTGACCCATGACGTGCTGGGCAATTCCTACGCGAATCTGCCGAACAAAGGTCAGCCGGTCGTGGTGATCGAGGGTCATATCGACGAAATCGGTCTGATGATCACCCACGTCGATGACGAGGGCTACTGCTGGATCGACCAGATCGGCGGATGGGACGTTCCCGTGCTCCTCGGTCAACGCGTGCTGGTGATGGGCGAATCGGGCGACGTCAACGGCGTTATCGGCCGCAAAGCGGCGCACCTGCTCGAAGCCGAGGACCGCAAAGCCACCCCGGAGCTTCGACACCTCTGGATCGACATCGGCGCCGCTAACCGCGAAGAGGCACTGCAGCGCGTCCAGGTCGGCGATCCCGTCGTCGTCGACGCCGGATTCCGCCAGCTTTCCGAAGATCGCATCGTCTCTCGCAGTCTCGACAACCGGGTGGGCGCATTTGTCGCTTTGGAAGCGCTGCGACTCCTGGCCGAGTCACCATCGAATGTCGACGCGTTTGCCCTGGCCGCCACCCGCGAGGAAGTCAACTTCGCCGGCGCGTTTGCCGCGGCCTTCGCGGTGAAAGCGGATGTGACGATCGTCATCGACGTGACCCACACCGCCGACTATCCCGATTCGGACAAGCGTCGCCAGGGTGATGTGAAGATCGGGGGCGGACCGGTGCTGTCTCGGGGCGCCGCGATGAATGATGTCGCCTACAAGCGGATGAAGTCGGTTGCGGAGTCCGAGGGGATTCCGTATCAGCTGCAGGCATCACCCGGCGACAGTCACACCGACGCCGACGCGATCGTGACAGTGGCCGGTGGCTCGGCCACGATGCTAGTGTCGATTCCCAACCGCTACATGCACAGCCCGAACGAGCTGGTCAGTCTGACCGATCTGGAGAATGCGGCGAAATTGATTGCGGCCTTCGTCCGGTCGATCGACGCATCAACCGATTTCCGTCCCTGAGGCGGATCCGCCGTTTTTCGGGCGGGGGCGCTTCTGGCATTTGGGGCAGAAGTAGGTGCCGCGCGTGCCGATTTCGATTTTCTGGATTGGTGTGCCACACCGCGGGCATGGCTCCCCTTCGCGTCCATGGACTGCCGGAAACCCGTCAACTGGATAGGCTTTCTGGTGGATGATCGTGGCGCCACCCTGGGCGAGTCCCTGGATGAGCGCGTGGTCGATTCCCTCCCAGAGCCGCCGAACGGCGACGGCGGAAAGCTGATTGGCGGGCGTGCCGGGAAAGATGCGGGCAAACCAGAGTGCTTCGTCCGCATAGATGTTGCCGACACCGGCAACGAGGCTCTGGTCGAGAATGGCGGTTTTGACCGGTATCGAACGCCTGCTGAGCGCTTTTTTCAGTGCTTCGAGTGAGATCCGTTCGTCGCCGGTACCTTCCGGCCCGAATCCAAACGCGTCGATGGCGGCGTCGACGTTTTCACTCGGCATGAGCCGGAACCAGCCGAACTGCCGGATATCGCTGAAGTAGGCAACGGTCCCATCGTCGAACCAGATTTCCACATGAGTCGCCTTGTGCGGATACTCCCCGTCTGGTTTGGGAACCGGGTGTCCGGCAGTGGCGCGGCGGCCATCAGGATGGTGAACGGAAAGCTGACCGGCGAGCTTGAAATGGACCATCAGCGTCAGATCGCCGGAAAAGTCGATCATCAGCACTTTGGCCCGGCGGCGGGCGCCGATGACTGTATGGCCGATCAGGCTCTCGGCCGATGGAATTTCT
Organism: Thermomicrobiales bacterium; assembly: GCA_019637585.1. Lineage (GTDB taxonomy): Bacteria > Chloroflexota > Chloroflexia > Thermomicrobiales > UBA6265 > JAHBVL01. Next base: position 584,608 of record JAHBVL010000002.1, read on the forward strand.
GAAGAGCGGAAAAGCTTCGGAAGCCGAACGACAACGCGCTCGACCGTGTGGCCCTCGAGGTCTGTCAGAACGATGCGGCGACTTGTTTCGACTTCTGGGAGCTCAGGCATCGAATGACACGAGTGGTTCTCCGGCCCTCAAGCTACCGAGGAGCCAGCTGAACGGAATCGTCTGTCCACATCACCGACTTCATCCATCGTGCCGCCATCGATCCCACACGCACACCCTCTTCGTCATCACGCGTGGCGCGAGTGACCCGGGTGAGCACATCCCAGGCGGCATGTGTCGGCAACCGGTGCCTGGCTTCATATGTCACCACATCGGGACCATATAGCGGACTGGCCGACCGGCAGATCACTGCCCATGAATCGCCATCCTGCGTCAACGTGAGATTGAATCGATCACTGGACCAGACGAATTCATCGTCGCTCATGCGCACCCCGCCTGACACTCCGGCACTTCCCATCCGCTCGCGCACGAACACACATCATCACGATGTGATGACACCTCGTCAAACCCTGAAGCCTGTCTGCATTGCGACAGCTGGCTCCCCACCCCGGTTTGCTACGAGAACGCCGCTTTTGCGGAACACTGCTCGAAGCTGTGCTCTGAGAGTTTACCGCAAAACATTCCTTTCGTGTCGAATTGTCACGGGTCTCTTGCTGGAACTCATTCCTGAGAGAAGCAAATTTGTTCCGCGCCGGTGCAGATACTGACCGTAGTTGCCGCCAGATCACCGGCTACTCCTGGACAATGGCATCCGGAGCCGTGCCTTCGTGACCAGTTTCCGGGATGATCCGATCGAGCCAGCCGGGCATCCACCAGTTCCAGTCGCCCATCAGTCTCATCATCGCCGGAACGAGCAAAGCGCGGATAACTGTCGCATCCAGAAAGACGGCGATGGCAATCCCGACACCCAGCGCCTTGATCAGAATGACCTCAGCCGAGGCGAACGACAGCGTCACCACCACGACGATCAGCGCGGCACTGGTGATGATCCTGCCGCTCCGCTGCAGACCGATGGCGATCGCCGCCGTATTGTCGCCATGCTGCTCCCACTCTTCACGAATCCGGCTGAGCAGAAAAACCTCGTAGTCCATGCTCAATCCGAACAGCACGCAGAACATGATGATCGGCAGCGACGCTTCCACATAGCCTTGCGGATCGAACCGGAGCAATCTGGTCAGGTGGCCATCCTGGAAGATGAACACGAGCGCTCCGTACGACGCCAGGATCGACAGCGTGTTCAGGATGATCGCTTTGAGCGGTAGAAGCAGGGACCGGAAGAGTAGCAGCAGCACGAGGTAGGTCACCAGCAGGACAAAGAGAACGGCATACGGAAACTGCCCATACATCTTGTCGACGACATCGACGATCTCCGCTGTCGCGCCACCGGCCAGCAACTCCACATCGGCACCCTCCGGCGGCTGCCACCCTCGAATGTCGCTGAGCAACGACTTGTTCTCATCGGCGATGGCATAGTCGTTGCCAAATGCCAAGATCAGCGCGGCCGTTTCGCTGATGAACCGGTCGGACTGGTCGATCAACCCCAGCTCGGCCAGCCTGGGTTGCAGTTTCATCAGCTCGATCGCCTGCTCTCTTCCGATCCCCTCCGCTATTGGCGCAATGCTCTGAACGTGATCGACTCGCGGATCCTGATCCAGCATCGCGGTCAGATCGAAAATCGCCCCCAGGTTGCCGTCCGAGTACATGTCCGAGTCCGAGGTGAGGACCACGACAAACGGCGAGATCTCGCCCGCTCCGAACTCCTCGACCATCAGGTCGAACGCCTGGCGAGACGGCAATCCCGTCGGCAGGATGGTGGCATCGGGCGACGAGATCACCACATGGCGAAAGGGCAAGCCGAAACTGATCAGCAACAGGGCGGACGGAATCGCGACCAGCAGCGGTCGTTTCATCACCCAGTGAGAAAGCCGGTACCAGAACCCTCGCGACTCCCCGGTTTCCTCCATACGCCGGCGGGAGAAGAGACTCAAACGATCGATCCGCGTCCCCACGATTCCGAGCACCGCGGGCAAGAGCGTCAGAGCGGCGCCGACGGCAAAGGTCACCACAAGCACCCCGGCGATGCCGACGGAGCGCAGGAACATGAAATCGAACATCACCAAACCGGAGAGTCCGATCAGCACGGTGAATCCGGAAAAGAAGATCGCCCGCCCGGCTGTGGCTTGGGTCCGGACGACCGCCGCGTGAACTTGCCCATCCGTCCGGTCGAGCTCTTCCCGAAAACGGCTGGTGATGAACAGGGAATAGTCGACGGCCAATCCGAGACCGAGCATCGTGGCCAGATTCATGACAAAGATAGAGAGATCGGTGACATGCGCCAGTGCAAAGAGAGAAGCGAGCACGCCGGCGACGCTCAATCCACCGGTGATCAACGGCACTCCTGCCGCCACCACCGATCCGAACACCAGCAGAAGCGCCACCAGCGCCACAGGCAACGCGATCAGCTCGGCGCGGCGCAAATCCGACTGGCTGACCGTTTCGATGTCGGCATAGAACGCCGGAGCGCCCGCGACGAGAACCTCCAGGTCTGGCGGATCACGCAGCGCCTCCTTGAACGCTCCCATACGCTGTTGCGCTTCATGTGTGGGCAGATCAATGCCGACGATGGCGTAGGCGGTGCGGCCATCGTCCGAGATGAGATGCTCGTCATCTGACGGAAAGATGATCGAATCGACATACGCCAGTTCTTCGATCGGCTGCAGGGTGTACCGGACTTCCGCGTCGAACAACCGGTCGGATGCCTGCAGATTGTCGGCATGGAAGAGGACCACCACCGTCGATTGCGAGCTGGTCAGATGGCGCTGGACGGCCGCCGAAGCGCGGGAAGATTCGATACCTGGTGAGGTGAACCCGCCGACCTTGAGCGGCTCTTCCACTCGCAGCAGAATCGGGACGGCCAGGACGAATCCGGTCAACCAGATCGCAACGACGAGCCACCGCCGTCGATAGGCAAAATCACCGAGCGCCGCGAACACGAATCAGCCAGACTCTCCGCTCAATCCACGTTCTCTCGCGCCCCAACGGCCACGAACGAACCTCGTTGATCCCTGACCAGCCCGATTGTGCCGGTTACGGCCTGTAAGGGCAGGTCACCGTAGATGTGTGGGAAAAGCCGGGCGGCATCTTCATAGACGACCGGATCGCTGATGCGATCGCAGTCGATGTGGACTGCCAGCCAGGGGCGCGGATCGTCGCGGTAGTAACGATTGCCAACCGCCAACAACTCCTCGAGGTCGTCGGTACAGTGGATGAACCCATCCTCCGCCCACGCTTCCGGCCGGTAGACTGCACTGCCCTTCTGGGCTTCCCAGACGTCCACCGCTGTCATGTGCCAGGTCTGATGTTCGGGAGGAACGGGGATGCGATGCGTCATGCGGTATGCTCAGGTCGATGAATGCGAATCTGCCGGGCATCTGACCGGCGCGTTCTCTATCATCGCTCTTCCCCTTCGGACTGTCGAACCTCGACTTCATCCATAGACGACGAGATCATGACTGACACCACCACGATCCGCATGACCAGTCTGGCCACGTGCGCCGGATGCGCCGCCAAAATCTCTCCTGAAGCACTCTCGGGCATCCTGCCGTCGTTTGCTGCTCACACGGACGACCGCCTCATCGTAGGTCTGCAAACCAGTGACGATGCCGCCGTCTATCGCATGACGCCCGATCTCGCCGTGGTGCAGACAACCGATTTCTTCACCCCCATCGTTGACGATCCATGGACATTCGGCGCCATTGCGGCAGCCAATGCCATGAGCGACGTCTATGCCATGGGTGGCGATGTGCGATTCGCCCTGAACATCGCCGCCTTTCCCGACTCGCTTCCTGCTGATGCGCTGAATGCCATTCTGGCCGGCGGCGCAGCCAAAGTGAGCGAAGCGGGCGGGGTGATCGCCGGAGGACATACGATCACCACCCTTGAACCGATCTATGGTCTGAGCGTGACCGGCGAGGTCCATCCAAACCGGGTCTGGACCAAAGCCGGAGCCAGACCGGGTGATGTCCTCTTTCTGAGCAAGCGAATCGGCGCCGGCGTGATTTCCACCACGCTCAAGAATCAGGCAGCCGCTCCTTCCTTCGGCGCCGCCGCGATCGAATCGATGCTGACGCTGAATCGCGTCGCGTCGGAGTTCGCCCGAGCCTGGGAGATCTCATCCTGCACCGATGTAACCGGATACAGCCTGGCTGGCCACGCCCACGAGGTCGCGGTGCGCAGCGGCGTCCGCATCGCCATCGACGCCGGGAAGATTCCCCTCCTGGACGGCGCCATCGAAGCGGTCGAACTTGGCCAGATTCCCGGCGGTCTGACCCGCAATCAGCGATACTTCACCGGTCAGGGTGTTCGAATGGCATCAGAGGTCCCGGCGGAACTGGCAACGCTCTGCTTCGATCCGCAGACTTCCGGTGGTTTGCTCTTCACCATTTCCGGCGCCGAAGCAACCCGGTTCGAAGAAGCAGCGGCCCGGCAGTCGATTGCACTCTGGCGCATTGGCATTGTCACCGAGGGCGAGGGTGTCGAGATCCTCGCCTGATCGCGGGATTGGGTGTGGGATGCAAGCGGGCGATATCGGCGTCATCGTCAATCCCAATGCAGCGGGCGGCCGCACGGCAAAAGCGATTCCACGGGTCACCAATGCCCTGCGGAGTATTGGCGCGCCGTTCGATCTCATCACCACCGCCGGACCAAACGACGCCAACCGCCTTGCCACCGCCATGGCCAACAATGGCGCGGAGCGGATCATCGCCGTTGGCGGCGACGGCACATTCAACGAAGTCGCCAATGGCCTGATGGCGGCCGACATCCCCATTCCGATGGGAATCGTGCCGGCTGGCACCGGATGCGACCTGCCGCGCACGCTGGCATTGCCCACATCGTCGATCGAAGAAGCCACCGTATTCGCGGCCACGCGCGGTCCCCGCATCATCGATCTCGGATTCGCTCGTTGCGATTCGGGAGCGGAGCGGTATTTCATCAATGTCGCGGGGCTGGGGTTCGACGCCACGGTGGCCGAACGAGCAGCGCGGGTGAAGCTGCCGGGAGCCAAAGTCTCGTATCTGGCCGCGACTGCCATCAGTCTCGCCAACTACAAGAACATTCCGGTGACCATCGTCGCCGACGGCGTCACGCTGGAGAGCCGGGCCGTCTTCGTGACCATCGCCAACGCGCAGTTCTTCGGAGGCGGGTTCAACATCACGCCGATGGCCGACATCACCGACGGGATGCTCGACCTGGCGATCATCGGCGATCTGGGCATCCTGGAGCTCCTGACCAATATCCCCAGCGTCTATCGAGGCAAACACACCGGGCACAGCAAGTTCACGCACATGCCGGTCAAACAGGTGCGCATCTCCTCCAGCGCCAGCGCTTTGGTGCAGGTCGATGGCGAGCTGATCGGGTCAGCGCCCGTGGAGTTCTCGATCAAACCTTCGGCTCTGGCTGTCATCGCCTAATGTCCCATCCGGAGGGCAGAACGCCCGATTTGGATGCCCGCAGGGTCGCTTCGTCGTTGCGGGCGATCGACGTTCGCCCCTCCAAGGGCCGGGGGCAGAATTTTCTAACGTCTCAAGCTGTGGTCGACCGAATAGCCGCGCTGACCGGAGCCGGGCGGAACGACACCATTGTGGAAATTGGCCCCGGTCTGGGAGCACTCACCGGAGCGCTGACCGAGCTGGCGGGTCAGGTGACCGCGATCGAGATCGACGAGCGCCTCGCGGAGCATCTGATGAGCGCGGATCCTCCCGGCAACCTGTCCGTCGTCACCGGCGATGCGCTGACGTTGCCGGAGGAGACGTTCGTGCCGGAAAGCGGCGAGTACGTCGTCGCCGCAAACCTCCCCTATTCGGTTGGCGCGGCGATCGTCCGGCGATTTCTCGAACTGGCTCAACCGCCCCGCCGCATGGTGGTCATGTTGCAGCGCGAAGTTGCCGAGCGGATGGCTGCCAAACCGGGCGATCTCTCCCTGCTGGGTGTGGCAGTGCAGCTCTACGCCCATCCGACCCTGGCCTTTCACGTTCCACCGTCGGCATTCAAACCACGACCCAAAGTCGAATCGACCGTGCTCGTCCTGGAACCGCACGCCCATCCCCTCCTGGAAGAAGCAGAACGGGCCGCATTCTTCGAGGTGCTGCACGCCGGTTTCCACCAGAAACGCAAACAGCTGGCGAACACGCTCTCCTCGGGGCTCGACTTGCCCAAGGCAGCGACCATCGTCTGGCTGGAGGAAAACGGCATCGATCCTACCCGTCGGGCCGAATCACTCTCCGTTGAGGAATGGCTGACCCTCGTTCGGTCGAGACCCGGTCATGGATGAGTCGCGACATCCAGCCGGCGTTGGCCTGTCGCCGGCCAAGGTCAATCTCGGGCTTCACATCCTGGGGAAACGCGCCGACGGATTCCACGACATCGATACGGTCATGCAAGCGATCACCCTCTTCGACCGGATCGCCATCTATGCGAACGGCTCTGGAACCATATCCAGCACTGACTCCGCGTTGAATGGCGAGGGCAACCTCATTGCCAGAGCCGTGCGCGAACTGGCTCAGCGCTGCGGCAAGGAGGTCGATGTCGATTTCCATCTGGACAAGCGCATCCCGGTCGCTGCCGGTCTGGGAGGCGGGAGCAGCAACGCCGCCACGGCGATCCGTCTGCTGGCAAGGCACTGGAGTCTCGATCCGGACGAACCGGCCTTGTACGACGCGGCGATCGCGACGGGAAGCGATGTCCCCTTTTTCCTTCGCGGCGGAACGGCGCGGGCCACTGGCCGGGGCGAGATCCTGGATCCCCTTGCGCCCCGGAGAACAACATGGTTCGTCGTCGTGGTTCCCTCCATGGTCATCGAAGGAAAAACGGCCCGGCTCTATTCCGCGCTGACGCCTGTGGACTTTTCGATCCCCTCCAGTGCCCATATGAACCTGCACAATGCGTTCGAGCGACCGTTGTACGACAATTTCCCATCGGCGCGGGCTATCCCGGAGGCGCTTCGCTCGTTGACCACCGCGCCGGTCGCTCTCTCCGGAGCGGGACCGGCCCATTTCGCCGCGATGCCCGATCTGCGGGCCGCAACCGAGTTGCTGGTCAGCGCCCACCGGGATGCTCGTTTGGCCGGTTGCCGGATTCATCTGGCGCGATCGATCCCGGGCGCCGCGCCGATTGCCATGATCCGGAACGAACCGGGCGTATGAGGCGTTGATGATGCATGATCTGAGAAACGCTCCGGCGAGGGAAAGGATGTCATTCTGAGAACCAACACCGTTCTCAACCGGCGTTACCGTCTGGACAAACGGACGCGCGTTTCCCAGGAGAGTGAATCGTTTCTGGCATTCGATGCGCTCCTGCAGCGTTCCGTGACGCTCGAGGTACCCAATCCCACCCGCCAGGCTCCCGACATCTTTGTCTATCGCCGTCAGGTGGCCTCAGCGCTCCATCATCGCAACATCCTGGCCACGCTGGACATCGGAGAGGACGGCGGAACGCCCTACGTCGTTTCCGAGTACTTTGCCGGCGACACGCTCCGGTCGATCATCAACAGTGAAGCGCCGTTCGACGTCGACGACGTGGCGATTTTGATCGAGCAGCTGGCGCAGGGACTCACCTACGCGCACAATCGCGGCATTGTGCACGGATCGCTCTCGCCGGACTCGATCATCGTCGACTCATCTGGTCTGGCCAAAATCACCAGTTTCGGCATGATCGAAGGACAAATGGTCAGCGAGTCGGGAAGCCGCGCCGCTCTCCCCCCCGATGCCTACCTTCCACCGAATCTGCGCGGTAATTCCCTGATCACCCGGGCGCTCGATGTCCATGCCCTCGCCGCTATCGCTTTCGAGATGCTCACCGGCGCCAGACCAGCGCCGGATCAGGGATTCGTTACCCCAACAGTTCTCAATCCACAGGTGCCGCCTCGAGCAGGCGATACCATCCTGATCGGATTGCGGGCCTTCGAAGATCGATCCGGATTGACGGCAAACCAGCTCTCGCACGCGCTGACCAACTGGCGATCGTGGGCCATGCAGCAATCCCCGACCCGGCCCCATATCCCGCCCGCTTCACACACGTCGGCATTGCCGGCCGCTCCGTTGCCGCCCGCCTTCAGCTGGCCCGATGCAAGTGAGTCGCCATTGCAGCGCGTTTCGGCGCCTGCCCAGCAACGACCTCCCCTGCTTCGCTGGCTGGCCGCGGGAGTTCTGGTTCTCGCGATCGCCACGGCTGTCGTGCTCACCCGGACGGGTGATGATGGGGCATTGGCGGGTATTGTCGATATTCCGGCCGAGCTGACGCAGATGATCAGCGCTCTCTCCAGTTGATTCGTGATCTCGCTCGATCGCCGCAACTTCACCATCGGAGCGGCTGGTCTGGCCAGTGGGCTCCTTCTTGGCGGCGGAGTCTCGGCGATGCTCCTCCGGGAGGACGGCAAGGCGTCGTTGACCCTGCTCGGCAGCGGTCAGTCGCTCTCGGCATTGATCTCATCCGAACGCGCTCGCGTCGCTCTGCTGCACGGCACCGATCCCGCTGATTTCGGCAACGCGCTCCGTCAGGCTCGCGTGCCGCTGCTTGCCCACACCGACATCACGCTCGTTCCCGACCCGGTCAACACCGGTCGCACGTTTATCAGCACTGCGTTGACACAACTGGGCAAAACCAGGGTCTACGTCTCGGGCAATGCAACGCCTCTGCTCGACGCGGGCATCGCGGTCGATGAGGTCCTGGTGGCGAAGACATCGATCGCTCTGCCCGGCGATGTGACACTGGAGATCGAAGAACCGGATGAAGCGTCCTGGCGGGCCAGGCTCACGGCCACCAGTAGCGATGTGGCAATCGTTGTTGGCGACGGGACGTCATCGATCGGGGCCGGGCCTTTTACGGTCTGGGTTCAGCTGCAGGGCGCCCTTCCAGCCTCCGACCAGTTTGCCGGCAATGGTCCGGAAACGATCGTCATACCGGCGTCGGCGATGAGCGGCGCGGCCGTCCGGGAGTATCAGGACGCGGCGATCTGGAACCCCACGATCGTGCGAGTCCATGCCGGCGAAGCGAAAAGCATCGACCTGGCTTAGTCCGGAGCTGGGAATCCGCAGTCGGGACAGAACGCGTCACCCTTGCGCAGCAGCATGCCGCAGTTGGGACAAATCCCGGCGCTTTCCCGCCGCTCGGCGACGCCTTCGGTCGCATAGGTCACCGCTTCGGTTGCGGCGGATCGCTGGAATCCATAGTCAGGGTTGTCGCGAAGGGTATTGGCGATCAGATAGTCACTGTCCGACGGGTCAAGGGCATCGTCGTGACGACTCCTGGCGGATTCTTCGGCGTCCGGACCATTGTTCGACGCGTTCTGCTGACCAGGGAGCGGGGAGGGCGGTTCGGGATTGGGAACGACCGGGGCCGGGCGATAGGTCGCACCCAAGTCGGGAGATGGGGACGATGCCACGGGCGCATAGGGATCCATATCGAATCGCGGCGCCTCTGCTCGTGGGGAAGAGGAGGCCGGTGCACTCCGGCGAACCGGCGCAGCATAGTCGGGTCCTCCTCGCTCAGGCTCCGGCGCGCCCATCACCCACCCGACGATCACCATCAGACCAAGAGCGAGCGCCGCGATGAGCACGACCAGGTGAAAATCCTGCCAGAGGCGGACGGCGAACCGCGTGTCACCCAGTGCGGACTGAGCCTCACTCTGCAGAAAGAGGAAGTAGTAGCGGAGTATGAGTCCCAGTGTGATCGCGCCGAGTGCTGTGCCGGCGATGAAACCACCCAGCCGGTTGCGCCACTGTTTCGGGTAGCGCCAGATCAGCGGACTGAATCCCGCCCCCACGACGATCAACGAGGCAACGATCATCGCCGTCGCCGCCACGAACCGACCGGTTGGGTCGGCGAGTGGCAGAAAGTCGGACAGCACATCGCCCAGATTGTCCGCCCACCAGAGCGCCAGTTCGGAACCCAGAAACGTTCCGCAGAGATAGAGGAGCGTGCGCCCAATTCCCTGCCACAGCCCGATGAGCGCGATCAACAGGATGATGGCGCCAATCAGGATGTCGAGAAGATCACTCTGCGTCATCGAGACATGTCCAATCGATCGATCGCGTCACGCCACGTGACCGGAGATATCCACAGTTGGTCATGTCCCGAAGGTCGATATCGTCATTCATACCGCGATTTTACGCGGATCGGAGAATTCGGGCAGTGCGTCGGCAGCAAATGACCCCGAATCCGGCGATGTGGCCGGATTCGGGGCCAGGGAAAAACGCGCCTGGCGATCAGGCTTCGTCGTGCGGAAGGACAACGACGTCGGCGTCGAACTTGACCGGTAGACGTCCAGTCCATGGTCCCTGACGCGTTCCCTGAATATATGGCTTCTGCACGAACATCTGGATCCAGTACCCAAGCGGAATGTAGACCGCGTTGTTTAGCAACAGCTCTTCCGCCTGCCGGTAGGTCTCATTTCGGGAGGCTTCGTCGCCGTCGACATCGGCATCGTCCGTGATCGATTCGAATGTCGCGGCGTCAGCGCCCGGATCGAAGTCGCCGGCCGGCTCGATTCCCTCGTGCCAGTTGAAGATGCCGCGCATGTACTGGGAATCAGGGGATGCGACCTCGTTCAGGATGCGCGGCGTTTCCCAGAGATTCCACCAGCCGATGATGTCGAACTGCCGGCCGCCAACATCGGCATCCATATCGACGATCTGCTGCCGGGTCATCGACGTGTCGTGCTCGATGACCACGCCGATGTTGTCAGCAATCATCTGGAGCAGAGCGGCGTTCCGCGCCTTGTCGGCATCGGAATCCTCGGCCGGTTGCCGGTAGACGATCTCCGGCAAATCTTCGCGATTCTCGTAACCAGCATCAGTCAACGCCTGATTCGCGGCATCGACATCGAATCCGAGCCCGTCAGGAGCCTCATAGTTCGCAATCAGACCGAGGACAGGGGGAGTGAACGACGTGGCCGGCGTCCAGGTGCCTTCCCAAATCTCATTGGCCAGGGCGTCCTTGTCGATCGCCTGCGCGATCGCCCGGCGCACTCGCACATCGTTGAACGGTTCCTGATTGAAGTCCATCCCGATCGCGGTGACATTCCCCTCAGGATTCACTTTGACCAGTTCGGCGGAGAGCGTGTCGTCACCCTCGACCTGCGATTTCAGCGACAGTGGGACGTCCGCCGAGATCACTTCGTCGGCGACATACATGTCCAGCGCCGTGCTGGCCGCTTCCGGTCCGGTGAGGAAGGTCCAGACGATACTGGAGATCGACGGCGAGTTGCCGCCGTAGTGATTGGTGTTCGGCGTCATCACCAGCTGCGTTGCGGCGTCGAACTCGCTGAACTGCCACGGACCGGTGCCCGCGCCGTTCAGCATGAACTCGTCATCGCCGAACTCTTCCAGCACCGCCGGATCGATGACGCTCCAGACGAAGGACGCCATCAGCGACGGGAAGAAGGAGTACGGCTTGTCGAGCGTGACGGTCACCGTGCGCTCATCCGGATTGTCAAAGCCGATCACGTCGCTGCGCTCGGTGACGTACCGCCGGTAACCCGACACGAGATACATGAAATTGGACATCGGGGAGAGATTGCCGGGGTCGAGGGCCCGCATCCAGGACGCGATGACTGCGTCGGAGGTGACCGGGTTGCCGCTGGCGAACGCCGCTCCCTCCCTGATGGTGAAGGTGTAGACGAGTCCATCATCGCTGAGCGACATATCCTCGGCCAGATCGAGAACGACCTTGCCGTTTTCGTCATAACCAAGCAGACCGCCCCAGACATTGGGAAACATGACCCAGAATGGTCCCCAGTTGACCGTTCGATGCGGATCGAGCGTCACCGGCTGGCCATACGGATCGAACGGCACCGTGATCGTGACATCAGTCGCGACATCCCCGTCCTGAGCGGCCAGCGAGCGCGATCCGGCGCCGGAGGGCGCCGCAAGCACCGAGCCGCCCCGGGCCATCGCCGCGGCGCCGCCAGCCAGAGCGGCCAGCCGAAACAGCTCGCGCCGGTTCATGCCGGGCATGCCCGATTTCAGAACGTTGAGCAGCTCACTCAGCTCTCGTCGCTCCTCACATGTCATCGAGCTCTCCCGATTCGACTGCGTCGTCATTCACTGGCTCCCTTCGCTGCTCGAACGTTCTGTCCCTTCGAGGGATGCTTCACCATCAATGTTGAAGACCGGGGAGTGCGTTCCCAATCCACAGAACCGATTTTCAAGGCAAGCATAGCCGCCTCGCACCTTCGGCGCATCGTTCTCTTCCCATAAACGACCAATGCGCCACGCCGGTTTCGGCGAGGCGCATTGCCTGGTCTCAGATCACTCCCCGCCGGGGACGACCAGAATGCCGCTCATGCGGTGAATGTCCCCATCGTCATAGGTGACCATGGCCAACCCACCGATGTTGACCTCGAATCCCATGGTCAGGTCGCCGAAGAGATCATCCGACGTCCCGGCGTCATCCGAGTCGTCGTCCCACAGTCCAATGTCGAAGTAGTCGTCGCACGCCTCGCCATCGAAATCGAAGTCGAGGTCGAAATTGGCGATTGGATCGTCGTCGTACGCTGCCTGCGCTTCCTCCTGGCTTGCGTAGTCGGCGCATCGGTCCGATGCGTCGATCATGCCGCCGTCATCATCCAGGAAGGATCCGGAGCTCGACTGGACATCGATCGCGAAGAGTGCCGCTCCCAGCATCGCCAGATCGACGATTTCCGGGACGTTGATGAAATATGCGCCCGACTGTGGGTCGGGAAGGTAGCCCATGGCTTCCGAGTAGACCGGGTTGTCCGCCAGACTCTGCGATCCACCAAGAATGAAGTTGGAGAGCGCCGCGCCGACGCCGATCAGCATCTGGCCGTCGACAACGCCGAACTGCAGCGGGAGCTGCATCCCGTCGACATCGAACTCCATCTGACTCAACTGGGCGTCCCCGATCGTCACCGAAACGACCGGCGGAACATCGTCGCCGATGACGCCTGACAGCAACGCCAACTGGCGAAGGGAGGCTTCGACGGCGGCGGGATCGGTCACGTCTGAAACGAAGAGAACCCCAAAACCAGCTGGGTCCATCAGGTCGATCGAGCTCACCGCCAGACCGTACTGGCCGGTCAGCTGCTGGATCAGATCTGTCTGCGGATTGAACCCGAGGAGCATTTCCAGCCCGGCGTACTGCTGCGCGATAGTCGCTTCCGTGAATGCCGTCATGGGCGCATCCGGGTCGCCTTCCACACCCTGCAGCACGAGCAGAATCAGCTGTTCCGCGGTTCGCATGAACTGCGACGCACCGAGGTCGAAACCGGTGGCGAAGATCATGGTGTCGGCCTGAACGTGCCCGGCGAGATCGAGTGTGCCACCCGATGCCGAAGCCGAACTGCCAGTGGTGATGGTTGCCGACTCGATTCGGAAACCCTCATTCGCGGCCACCACCGCAAACCCGGTCGGCCCCGTCACATCGATCATCAACTCGAGCGAAACAGGCAATCCTGAGCTGTCCATGAGCGATTGAAGCTCGGCGATTTGATCCGCGGTCATGCCAGGCGTGTACCCACCAAAGAGCACATCTGCCGGCAGCGCTGCCATCGCGGCCTGATATCCCGGATCGTCAGCAAGGGATGGTGTTTCGCCCTCGGCCGTTGTTACAAACGGCATCACGCTCTCTTCCGAGAAACCGAGAATCACCGCGCCGTCGACCTGCGCCACAGCCCGGAAACCGGGCTCATCCGCCTGGCGGGGATCGGAAATCTCCAGTGATGTGACGATCGATCCACCGGTGGTCTCCGATGTCGTCACAGGGTCGCCATACACCGCGGCTTCCTCGTTCAGCTCTGCGAGGAACTGCTCACCGACCGCGTCGATGTTGTCTGCCGTATTGACGACTGCGAACGCTTGCAGGTCGTCGGGGGAAATGGACTCAGCCACCTCAAATGCATCGACCGGTTGTGACCCTTCGAGCGCATCCTCGATCGTCCCGGGACCGACGCCGGAACCAGCCATCAATGCCTGCAGATCTAGCCGCTGGGCCACCACCGCCGCCTGCCCATTTTCGAGTCCCGGGAGATCACCAAGCTCTTCGGGAAGCATCGATTGCAGCGACGCATCGTCGGTCATTTCGGTGAGATCAGCGCCGGTGATGCGCGAAAGGAGCACTTGTGCCTGGGCGACCTGCGCGTCGGATGGGTCGAGGGGTATGGCCACGAAGGTGGCGACATCCGCCGGCGTCACCGCTGCCCCGGCGAAGTCGAGCGGCGCCACGGCGCGGACCGTCGACGCGCCAAACGTCAAACTGGCAACGCTGGATAGCAAAAGCGCCAGCGTGGCAAACGTTCGCGCCAGGTTGCGACGGCCGAGAACGCGCGAATCTCCAAGATGCATATCGTTCTTTCCATTCAAAGCACCATCAGCACATCCGCAACGACGCCGCGGCCGCACTCACGATGCCCGTAACCGGCTAGCTACTCCTGCAGATGCTCGTCGACTCCGGTGGCGATACTGAAAACGATCATGAACAGTCCCGCCAACAAACCGATGATCACCGCCACTGCACCCATCATGAGCAGAAAAGACAGCAAGCTCTTCAGAACGTCCACGTTGCGGTCTCCTCAGTGACCAACCGACAAGCAGACTCCATTATAGAACCCCCATCCGCAGGGAATGGTTCCGGTGGGGCGAGGCGGGCCGGCAACACGTAGCGGCAACGCCTGCGTTGCCCCCCGACGGGCGAGGCGGGCCTCGCCGCTACACCGAACCAGCAAGACATCGCGGCAGCCAGATCGGCAAAATGTAGCCGCAACGCCTGCGTTGCCCCCCGACGGGCGAGGCGGGCCTCGCCGCTACACCGAACCAGCATGACATCGCGGCAGCCAGATCGGCAAAATGTAGCGGCAACGCCTGCGTTGCCCCCGACGGGCGAGGCAGGCCTCGCCGCTACACCGAACCAGCAAGACATCGCGGCAGCCAGATCGGCAAAATGTAGCGGCAACGCCTGCGTTGCTCGGCACCCCGGGGCTACGCCACGATCGGGGCTTCGGTCAGCTCGGCGTGGAACGTGAGCTGTCCATCCTGCTCGTCGACGATCACGACTTCGCCTTCGGCGATCTCGCCGCCGATCAACTTCATCGACAGCGGATCGAGCACCTGTTTCTGGATAACGCGCTTCAGTGGCCGCGCTCCGTAGACCGGGTCATATCCCAGCCTGGCAATCAGCGTCTTCGCCGCCGGCGTGATCGTCAGCGCGATATTGCGGTCGGTCAGCCGGTCGGAAACCCGATTCAGCTGAATCTCCACGATTTCGCCCAGCTCTTCCCGAGTCAATGGCGTGAAGATGACGATCTCGTCGATCCGGTTGAGGAACTCCGGCCGGAACTCCGACCGCAGCACATCCATCACCTCTGTTCGCATCTCATCTTCGTTTCCGGCCAGCGCCGCGATCGATGCCGAACCAAGATTGCTGGTCATGATGACCACGGTGTTGCGAAAGTCGACGGTACGACCCTGTCCGTCCGTCAGGCGGCCATCATCCAGCAACTGCAGCAGGACGTTGAACACATCGGGGTGTGCTTTCTCGATCTCGTCGAGCAGAATCACGCTGTAGGGACGCCGGCGCGCCGCTTCGGTCAGCTGTCCGCCTTCCTCGTAACCGATGTATCCCGGAGGCGCGCCAATCAGGCGGCTGACCGAGTGCTTCTCCATGTACTCCGACATGTCGATGCGGATCATCGCCTCTTCTTCATCGAAAAGAACTTCGGCCAGGGCACGGGCCAGCTCGGTTTTGCCAACGCCGGTCGGACCCAGGAAGAGGAAGCTGCCGATCGGTTTGTTCGGATCGGAAAGCCCGGCGCGTGACCGCCGGATCGCCGAGGCGACGGCATCCACCGCTTCGTCCTGACCGACAACGCGGTCATGCAGACGTTCTTCCAGATGGAGGAGTTTTTCGATTTCCCCTTCCATCATCCGGGAAACCGGCACACCGGTCCAGCGACTCACCACTTCAGCGATATCGTCGGCATCGACCTCCTCTTTGAGAAGCTTGCCCGCCTCCTGCAATTCGGCCAGATGGCGCTCTGCGTCGGCGATCTGCTTCTCCAGCTGGACCTGCTTGCCATACTGCAGCTCGGCCGCCTTGTTCAGGTCGTAGCTTCGCTGCGCCTGTTCGATTTCGAGGCGAGTCTGATCGAGCTCGTTCCGCAGCTCGGCAATGGTCTGCAGGGAGGTTTTCTCCTGCTCCCACTTGCTGCGCAGCGCGTTGCGTTCTTCTTTCAGATCCGCGAGCTCGGCTTCGATACCATCGAGGCGCTGTTTGCTGGCGTCGTCCTTCTCCTTGCGCAACGCTTCGCGCTCGATTTCGAGCTGCATGATGCGCCGCTCGATCTCGTCCAGCTCGACCGGCATGGAGGTGATCTCCATCCGCAACCCTGACGCAGCTTCGTCGACCAGGTCGATCGCCTTGTCCGGCAGGAAACGATCGGAGATATAGCGATTGGAGAGCACCGCCGCCGCAACCAACGCCGCATCGAGGATCTTCACGTTGTGATGAACCTCGTAGCGTTCCCGCAGACCGCGCAGGATCGAGATCGTATCCTCGACCGATGGTTCGCCGACCATCACCGGCTGGAAGCGGCGTTCGAGCGCCGCATCCTTTTCGATGTACTTGCGGTACTCATCGAGAGTCGTGGCGCCGATCGCGTTCAACTCGCCACGAGCCAGCATCGGCTTGAGCAGATTGGCGGCATCCATCGACCCTTCCGCCTTGCCGGCGCCAACGACCGTGTGGAGCTCGTCGATGAAGAGGATGATCTGACCTTCCGCCTGTTCGATCTCTTTCAAAACCGCTTTCAGCCGTTCCTCGAACTCTCCCCTGAACTTCGCACCGGCGATCAACGCTCCCATGTCGAGCGCAACGACCTTCTTGTCCTTCAGCCCCTCGGGGACATCACCCCGCACAATGCGCTGGGCCAGACCTTCGGCGATAGCGGTTTTGCCAACGCCCGGTTCACCGATCAGCACGGGGTTGTTCTTCGTCCGGCGGGAAAGAACCTGAATGACGCGGCGGATCTCCTCGTCGCGACCGATCACCGGATCGAGCTTGCCGCGGTCGGCGAGTTCGGTCAGATCTCGTCCATATTTCTCCAGCGCCTGGTATTTGTCCTCGGGATTCTGGTCGGTCACCCGCTGCCCTCCCCGGATCTCCTTCAATGTTTCCCGCACGGCATCCACCGTCGCGCCAGCGCCGCGCAGGAGAGTGGCGGCCGTGCTGTTTCCCTCCAGAATGCCCAGCAGGAGGTGTTCAGCGCTCAGATACTCGTCTCCGAACTGCTGAGCCGCGCGCTCGGCGGCATCGAGCGCCGACTGCATGGATGGCGCCACCCGGGCATCAGATTCGTACTGCAACCGGGGCAGCGCCTCGACCGCGCTGGCGAGCTGCCGGTCGATGTCCGACGGGCGGATACCGAGCTTCTGCAGAACCTGCGGAACAACGCCATTCTCCTGGGCAATCAGCGCCTGCAGGAGCAGCTCAGGCTCGAGCTGGGCCAGTCGCTTTTCTCTGGTGGTTCGCTGAGCAGCCAGGATGGCCTGTTGCGCTTTTTCGGTGAATCCCTGTGTGTGTGCCATGTAGTAACATCCTTATGTCTAGTTATAGAAGAGTCAATCGCTGCTTTGACAGAAGAACGGATTAGCGGCGGTTTCGGGGATTGCTCTGTGGTTCCTCTTCGATGAAACCGAGTTCGCCGAGCGTTGTTTCGAGCTCCGCATAGATCTGGCCAAGCACCCCAGCTCCCACGCCCCGTCCCGACTGCGACGCCGCGGCGCTGACCTGGCCAACCTGGTCCTGGAGCTGCCGCAGTCGCTGCGTCAGCTCGAGCGCCAGCTGCACCCCCGCCAGGTTGAGCCCCCGGTGTTCCACCAGATACTTCACCTGGCGAAGACGCTCGATATCCTGATCGGAATAGAGCCGCAAATTGCCGTGGGTCCGCGATGGCGCGATCAACCCCTCGCGCTCATACTTGCGCAGGGTTTGCGGGTGCATTTCGACGAGCCGTGCGGCAACGCTGATCACAAAGAGCGGTTCATCCATGCGTGCGGCCATGCGCCAGTCCTCCTTATCGAGAATGAATTATAAATATTGATACGCTCCGTGTCAATGTCAGTGCGCTGAAAAGGGGTATGTTGGGGATGTTGATCTACGCTCACCGGGGCGCCTCGCTCGACGCACCAGAGAACACACTCGCCGCTTTCAAAGCGGCGATCGACGCCGGCGCCGACGGGATCGAGCTGGACATCCAGGCGAGCCAGGATCGCGTTCCCGTGGTCATCCACGATCGCCTGCTGAAGCGGACCACCGGCGCCCCAGGGAACACCGACGATCTCCCTCTGGAGGAGCTGCAGAAACTCGATGCGGGCAAGGGGGAGAAGATCCCCTCGCTCGCCGACGTGCTCGACGCGGTGCCGGAATCAGTCCATCTGGACATCGAAGTCAAGTGCAAGGGCATCGAACCGGAGATTCTGGCAACCCTGAAGGATCGCTCGAAATCGAGCTACGCCTTTTCGTCGTTCGACTGGTCCGTTCTTGAGACGATTCGCTCACTGGATGGCGATGTCGAGCTCTGGTTGCTGATGGCAGCCATGTCCGACATGGCGATCGCGAAGGCACAGGCGCTCGGCGCGACAGCGCTGGCCGTTCACAACGACGGCATCAACGCCAAGACGATGAAAGTGGCATCTGATGCCGGTTTGAAGGTTGTCTCCTGGACGGTCAATGAACCAGACGAAGCGAAGCGGGTTCGCGAACTCGGTGTCATCGGTATGTGCACCGACGCACCGGCCCGGGTCATCGCTGGTCTGGTCGCGCGCGACGCGGTTGCGACGAGCGAGAACACCGCCTCCTGAGACTGCTCCGCAGCCAACGCAAAAGGAGACGGACGAGCCGTCTCCTTTCGAATCAGTCTGAAGAGCACTTAGCCCGGATTATTCAATAGGGTCTTGGCGGTGATGACTTGTGACCACGCTTCGCGTCGTAGCGGCGATCCCTTGTGGTCGCCGATGGCCCGGAGGGCCATAAACTGCCGCCATATGCAACGTCGTTGGCAATGGACGGCAATTGTGGCTCCACTCCGCTTCGCTCCGTTCCGCCACCGGCGAGGACAAGCCATCGCCGCTACGCCGGTTTGGGGACGCGCTCACTTCCCTATCCATGATGATGAGATCGCTGTCCAAGGTCGTTTTTGTCGCCCGATGAATGATTCGGGTTGGGCCGCCCTCAGGCCATTGCCCTCTATGAGCGGCGTGTTTGTGAAATCAGAGCGCCGCTCGCGTGAGCGCTCGGCGGGTCAGCACCTTCACCAGATGAGCGCGGTACTCGGCCGAGGCGTAGACGTCGCCATTCAGTTCGCCGAGACCTTCAGTCGCTTTTTCCGCAGCAGCTGCGATGGTTTCCGCGGTGAGTTCCTTGCCAACCAGCGCGTCTTCCGCGGCGGTGGCTCGCATGGCGTATTCAGGCGCTCCGGTGACGCCGATCCTGGCCGACGTGCAGGTTGTTCCATCGACCTGCAGCGCCACGGCAACACCCGCCACGGCATACCCGGACGCCGGGTGCGAGTGCTTCTCGTATGCCTGCTTCGTTCCAGCCGAGGAAGCCGGCAGTGAGATCGACGTGATGATCTCGTCTGGTTCGAGCGTTGTCGTCAGCAACCCGACGAAGAGATCGTCGATGCCAATCGTTCGCGCGCCATTCGGTCCCGTCGCGGTGACCGAGGCGCCCAGCGCCAGCATGACCGCGGTCAGGTCGGCAGCTGGATCGACGTGCGCCAGCGAACCACCAAGCGTTCCTCTCGATCGCACAGCCGGGTCGCCGACTTTGTCGCAGGTCTCAGCGACTACCGGATAGGCGGCAGCCAGCGCTGCATCGTCCATGAGCTCTCGGTAGGTAGCTCCCGCGCCGATGGTCGCACCATCGCCGGAGGCCGAAATCCCTTTCAACTCGGGAATACGGGCAATGTCGACCAGCGCAGCCGGCGCCGCAAGTCGCATCTTCATCGCGGGAAGCAACGAATGGCCGCCGGCAATGATCTTGGCGTCGGGATTGGCTGTCAGCAGACCGATGGCTTCACTGACGGACGATGGCCGCTGATACTCGAACTGCTCTGGGTACACGCTGCTCCTCCTTAACAAGCCCTCACGGGTGTGCTGCTCGACATCTCGTTAGTGCGCATTGATTGCTCGCCAGACCCGCTCCGGCGTGAATGGCATCGCAATTTCGCCTGAAATCAGGTGGCCGACCGCGTCGTTCACGGCGTTGGCCACTGCCGGTGTCGATGCAATTGTACCGGCCTCTCCGGCTCCCTTGACTCCCATTGGATTCACGCTCGTCGGGGTGACGGTGCGGTCGAGCTCGTACCAGGGAAGCTGGCTCGCCTTGGGAATCGCGTAGTCGCTCAGCGTGCCGGTCAGCAACTGGCCATCGTCATCGTAGACAGCCCCCTCGAACATCGCCTGAGCGAGACCCTGCGCGATGCCGCCATGAATCTGCCCATCGACGATCAGCGGATTGACGACGTTGCCGACGTCGTCGACCGCCAGGTAGCGGAGCATGTCGATACCGCCCGTCTCCGTATCGACTTCGACCACGCAGACATGCGTGCCGAAGGGGAAGGTGCAGTTCGGCGGGTCGTAGTAAGTCGTTTCGTCGAGGAATGGCTCCATCCCTTCCGGCAGGTCGTAGCCGACATGTGCCGCCAGCGCCACCTCCTGGATGGTCTTGGACGATTCGGAAGACCCCTTCACCGAAAAGACGCCATTCTCGAACGTGATGTCATCTTCCGCGGCTTCGAGCATATGCGCGGCGAGCTTCATCGCTTTGGTTACGACCTTGTCCACCGACTTGTAGATCGCGGTACCACCGACCGAAAGAGACCGGCTTCCGTAGCTGCCGAAGCCGAACGGCGCGGCCTGCGTGTCCGAATGCTCGATCTCGATATCGTCGTACGGAATGCCGAGGCGATCGGACACCAGCTGCGCGAAGCTCGTTTCGTGCCCCTGGCCATGCGGCAGCGAACCCGTCGTGACAACGACCTTGCCGGTCAGGTGCACCTTGACGTTTGCGCTTTCCCACAGACCGGCGCCCCAGCCTTCACCGGGCAGGCCGATCCATTTCGACGGCGCGACGCCACAGACTTCCACATAGGAGGAGAGTCCGATACCGAGCAGTTTTCTCTCCCCGGCTCCGCGACGCCGCTTCTGCTCCTGGCGAAGACCGGTGTAGCCAACTTGCTCGAGCGCTTTGTCCAGCGTCAGCTCATAGTTGCCACTGTCATACGGCAGCATGCCAACACCGGTGTCGTACGGGAAATCCTCTGGCTGAATGAAGTTGCGCCGGCGCACCTCGGCGGGATCAACCCCGGTTGCCTGGGCGACGAGATCGCAGACTCGCTCGATCACGTACGCGGCTTCCGGCCGGCCGGCGCCCCGGTAGGCGTCGACCATCGCCGTATTGGTGTACGCCGCCACCACGTCGACCCGAATGTTCGGGATCTTGTAGCAACCAGCCACCATGCGGCCATAGAGTGTCGTCGGGATACCGGCCGCGATGGTGGAGAAATAGGCGCCGAGATTGGCCCAGGTCTTCACTTTCAGCGCGGTGATCGATCCATCCTTGCCGGCGCCGATTTCCAGATCGGTAATGTGGTCACGACCATGCGTGGTCGTCATGTAATTCTCGGAGCGATCCTCCCAGAACTTGACCGGGCGGCCGCCGAGTTTCTTCGACAGCGCCATCGTGGCCGCCATGTCGTAGTAGACGAAGATCTTGGCTCCGAAACCGCCACCCATGTCGGGCGCGATCACTCTGATCTTCTGCTCGGGGATGCCAAAGACAAACGCCGCCAGCAGGAGACGGTGCACGTGCGGCGCCTGGCTCGTCGCCCAGAGGGTGTAGTCGCCAGTGGCCGGATCGAAACGGGCAATCGACCCGCGTGGCTCCATAGGCGTGGGAATGAGGCGTTGATTGATCAGGTGGTGCGAAATGCGAACGTCGGCGGCAGCGAGCGCGGCATCGACCCGATCCGCTTCTTTGCCACACGACCATTCGAGCACGATGTTGTTCGGCGCTTCTTCGTGGAGCTGCGGCGCGCCGGCTTCAGTGGCCTTCTTTGCGTCGACAACGGCAGGCAACGGATCCCATGTCACTATCACAGCCTGTGCGGCGTCGCGCGCCTGATAGGCATCTTCCGCGACAACAACCGCGACCGGATCACCAACCTGGTGCACTTCGCCGACCGCCAGAACGCGCGGCGTGACCGGATGGTTCGTAACGCCTCCGGCCTGCCAGGCCGCCGGCAGTGGGTTGAGATCCATGAAATCGTCGCCGGCGAAGACACCGAGCACGCCCGGCATGGACGACGCGGCGGATGCATCGATCGAAGCGATGCGCGCGTGCGCATGAGGCGAGCGCACGAATGCCGCATGCGTCATCCCCGGCAACTTGACATCGTCGAGAAACTGGGCGCCGCCGGTGATCAATCGTGGATCTTCGCGGCGTTTGAGCGCCTTGCCTACCATCCTTTCCGGAGCTTCGGGAGCTGCGACCATGGTCTTTCCCTCCGGGTGATGCCGGGGCATCCGTGGCCCCGACAGCGATCAGGACGACTGTTCAGCAGCGAACTGGATGGCTCGAACGATGTTCTGGTAGCCGGTGCACCGGCAGAGGTTTCCTTCGAGCTCGTGGCGAATCTGTTCTTCGGTCGGGTGTGGGTTGCGCTCGAGCAGGGCCGCTCCGGTCATGATCATCCCGGGGGTGCAGTATCCGCACTGCAGACCATGCTTCTCCCAGAACCCCTCCTGCACCGGATGGAGCGAGCCATCCTCGCCGGCCAGACCCTCGATAGTGGTGATCGACGCCCCATCGGCCTGCACGGCCAGGACGGTGCAGCTCTTCACCGGGTCGCCATCCAGATGAACGACGCAGGCGCCACAGGAGCTGGTGTCGCAACCGATGTGCGTGCCCGTCAGACCGAGCGCGTCGCGAAGAAAGTGAACCAGCAATGTGCGAGGCTCCACCTCGGCGGAGTGCTCCTTGCCATTGACGGTCATGCTGATCGCCGTGACCGGCGCGGAAGCTGTTGCACTCATCCCTCTCTGATCTCCTTTCTCCGATACCACCACGCACAACCGGCCCGTCCGGCCGATTCAGGATTCGAATTCACGTGCTGTGGCCTGAACCCTTCCAGCCACCTGATGCGCCGCAGGTGTCGCATCGCTTCGCCCGTGTTTGCTCATCCATGCGCGACTCTCGCCAGCATCGCTCGCATTATCAAGACTCCGCGAAGTATATCCGTTCGATCGCAATGGTGCGGAGCAGGCGCCCCCTTTGGCCGGGAGAAGAAGGGTGCGCACGCTACATCAGCACCCCTCCCATGCGTCGCACTCGGCGCCGGAATGGCATGTGCTACGCTAGCACGCTCCCGGGACTGCCGGGCTCGCTCGCTGGCTGGCGAACCAACGCATGTCCATCATCAGCAAATCACCCAGCAACAGGCTGCGAGGAGCCGGCGAGCCACCCTTGCCTCCGCCCCAGGAGGATCCCCTGGTGCGCCGCGGCAGCATGTTCGCCGTCGTTGCCGAGTCCAAACCATTCCGCCGCCTCATCCTGGCCTCGGTCATGCTGGCATTGGGACAGTGGATGCAGGGGACCGCACTGGGCTGGCTGGCGCTCGAGCTTACCGACAGCGAGTCGTTCGTCGGTTTGGTCGCATTCTGCGGCGGATTGCCCTTTCTGCTGGTGTCGATTCCCGGCGGTCTGATCATCGACCGCTTCGACCGCCGAAACGTGATCATCGCTTGCCAGATCCTGGTGGCAATCCTCTCAGCAACAGTGGCGATCGACGTGCTGACTGGCACCGTCCGCCCTTGGCATCTGCCGATCGCCGTCTTCATCAATGGCTCGCTGCAGGCTGTGCTGGGACCGGCCCAGCAGTCGATTCTGCCGAATCTGGTGCCCGCTCACCGGCTGACGAATGCCATCGGGTTGATGTCGGCTGGCCAGAACATGACCCGAATCGTCGGCCCGACCATTGCCGGCGCGGTCATTGGGTTCGCCGGCACCGGTCAGGCGATCTCGTTGCAGGTCGTCACGGTATCGATCGCCCTGGTGCTGATCGTGATCACTGAATTCCCGGCCAGACTGGCCGCCAGAACAACCGCCTCCCTCTCATCCCTGTTGGAAGGCGCTCGTGTGGTGGCCAACCGGCCAGACTTGCGGATGCTCTTCCTGCTGGTCTCGATCCCCACGCTTCTCGTTTTCCCCTATCTCTCATTCATGTCGATTTTTGCCAGAGACGTCCTGGAGATTGGTCCGCAGGGTCTTGGCGTGCTGATGGCGGCATCCGGGATCGGCGCTGTATGCGGGTCGCTCTTCGTGGCTTCTCGCGCCACCATGCCATCCGGCCGAAATCAGGCCATCCAGAGCATCATGTATGGATTGTCCGTCGCCGGTTTCGCGTTCACGACCTTTTTGCCGCTGACGCTCCTCTTTCTCTCCGCCGCAGGATTCCTGGCCTCCAGTTTCATGAGCGCCAACAACGCGATTCTGCAGCACCGCGTCGACGACAGCATTCGCGGCCGCATTTTCGGTATCTACATGTTGACCTTTGGGTTGATGCCAATCGGCACATTGCCGATTGGATGGGTCAGCTCGGCAATCAGCGCACCGGTGGCCGTGGGAGGAGCGGCGCTCATTTCCGCAGCGTTGACGACGGTTCTCTTCTTCACCTCGAAGTCACTGCGAGATCTCTAGCCCAGATTTTCCAGCAGGACACCCCTCTGTGTTTGTCTGTAGTCGCAGACCCCCGTGTCTGCTTTCTCAGGGGGCACAACGCATCCACCGGCGGCGGCTTCTCGTCACTTGGCGATGCGGGGTCGCTGTTCTTGCGCATGCGGATCGTGGCGAGTGATCGCACCGTCTCCCATACGAGTGCAGACACGGGGGTCTGCGGCTACCTGGCGATGAGATCGCGGTCAAGGATCGTGTTTATCGCCTGATGAATAATCCGGGCTAGACAGCCCGGGTTCACACAGCAGCGTCGTCTCGCTCAGCCGACTCTGCCTCATCGGCTCCGGTCGGCTGTTCAGCGATCAGGCGGGCGACGATCGCCGCGCACTGGGGTCTCAAGAGCGGCGTGAGGTCCCGGGAGAGACGTCCGATATCGTCCAGCAATGCGCCGATATCCGGGCATGGCGGCATGACGGGTCCGAGCTGCTCCCGCAGCTGGGCGCGATGCCAACCGCCCAGCCGCCGCCGCACCTGGTTCACCGAGGGCGCTTCTCCGCCGGCGGCTTTAGCATCCTGCTCGATCCACTCCCGGAGATCTTTGCCGGTCACCGGCAATCCCGCGACCCGGTCGATCGCCGACCGTTGCCGGTTGACGCTCTCCGCTTCACCGATCCAGTCGTTGACCAATCGCCAGGCCGTTGCCGATGCCGGGAGGCGAGTCGTCGTTTCGGCGCAGATGACGGCGATGTCGGGTTCGCAGCGATCGTCATAGGCCAGCAGGGGTCGGTGCATATCGACATACGCCGCAACCGCAATCCGTGAAAGCCGGAAGTAGTAGAGACCCGCCAGGAGATTGCTGAAAGGATCGACCGGCAGGCAATCGGCAGTGCTGAGTGACGACATCAGCTCGCGCTCCTCGCCACAACCGAACATCTCCGCGGCGGAGATGTCCATGAGCACGACTTCACTGGGATCGACCGTCAGTTTGGTGATGCCCCGGCCCCTGCGAATCACGTACCGGGTGATCTCGCTATCGGGGCTGATGAAGAGACCGGGCAACACCTGAGAGCCGTCGTCGAATCCACCCACGGCCTCGTCCAGCATCGGCCCGAGGGTGCGCAGCGACTCCATCATCTCCACGCTGACCTGTTTCGATTTGGCGGTTTCGATGGAGAATTTGGCGTCGACCGCCTGAATCGTCGGTGTGCCGTTCATCCTGCCCGTGAAGATCAGATCCGGATTCTGGAGACCGAGCCGCGAGGCACGCCGCGCGATGCGAGGATCGGAATCGAGTCTGGCCACACGCTCGATGTGATGCACCTTCGGGGAGCCGGGTATCGGCGCGCTGCCGCCCACGAACTGGTCGGCGTGCGCCGCGGCGAGATCGGCCCATCGTGCCCCAACGATGCCGCTCGATCCTCCCCGGTCGGCCAGTCCCATCACATTTCGGTTGAGCGCTGCCGACAGCAGGCTGCCACCGGGCAATCGATCGGATTGAATGTCACGTTCTGGAGACACGGATTCGGGGCGACCTCGTTCTGAACCGGCGCGAATCGCCCGCTGGCCGTGTTCCAGGAAGTCTGGTACAAGGTGCCGGACGCTCTTCGCATTGCAACGAGGATTGACTGTAGCACACCACCTCTGAAGGAATCTGTACGGAACCATGACGACCGAAACCCTCACCTCCACCCTTCCCGCCACGGCCACCGGCGCCGAGGCGGTGATCCGGACCCTCGAAGCCAACGATGTCGACGTCCTTTTCGGCATCCCCGGCGTCCACACGCTGGCGCTCTACGATGCCCTGCGCGACTCTTCGATCCGCCACGTGCTGGCCCGCCACGAACAGGGTGTCGGATTCATGACCGACGGGTACGCGCGGGTCTCCGGCAAAGCGGGCGTGGCCCTGGTGATCACCGGTCCCGGGGTGACGAATCTGGCGACGGCGCTGGGAGAGGCGTATACCGACTCCTCCCCGATTCTGGCGATTTCCTCGAACGTCGAACGAGCCTGGATCGACGACATGCGAGGCAACCTGCACGACCTCAAAGACCAGCTCGGCGTCACGGCCGCTGTGACCAAATGGAATGGCCGGGCGATGAGCGCGTCGAGCGCCGGATCGCTTGTGGAAACTGCCTTCTGGCACCTCAGAACGGGACGTCCCCGCCCAGTGCATGTCGAGTTCCCGCTCGATGTGCTCGACGAACCACTCGGACAGGAGACGCCGGTCGCCTCCATCCAGCCAGGTCGACTGGCGCCCGGCATGGCCGAGATCAACGCCGCGGCCGAAGCGATCGAGCGGTCCCACCGCCCGGTTCTCTACTGCGGTGGAGGCGCTGTGTCGTCAGGAGCCTCAGCCGCCGTTACCCAACTGGCCGAACGACTCGGCGCGCCGGTGATCACGTCGATCATGGGGAAGGGAGCGATTCGGGAGGACCATCCCCTCTCGCTCGGCGCTCTCTGGAGCAACGGCAACGCGGTCGACGAGGTGCTTCGCCAGTCGGACTGCCTGATCGTGATTGGATCGAAGCTCGGCTACCAGGAGACTGGGCTGAACCTGCCGATTCCCGGCACCCTGATCAGAATCGACATCGATCCCCGCGAAATGCATCTCAACGCCCGCCCCGACATCGCAATCGAGGCCGATGCCAGGTTGAGTACCGAGGCGCTGCTCGAACGACTAGGCGACATCGATCGAGGCACGACCGGATTCGGAGCCGATGCGATCACGTCGGCGCGACAGCGGGCCGAGGCGAGCGCCTATGGGGCCGACCGCCGGGCGCTGGTCGATGCGCTTCGCCGCGCGATTCCGCGCGATGGCATTTTGAGCACCGACATGACGCAGCTCGCCTATGTGGCGACCTACCTCTACCCCGTTTACGAACCGCGCACATTCCTCTTTCCGATGGGCTACGGCACACTCGGGTTTGCGCTCCCTGCTGCCATCGGCGCGAAAATCGCCCGGCCGGAAGCAACTGTCGTGGCGATGGTGGGGGATGGTGGATTCCAGTACACCATGGGCGAACTCGGGTGTGCGGTCCAGGAGCGCCTCGGGGTCCCGATCGTCATCTTCAACGATTCGACCTATTCCGCGGTCAAGTCGTCGCAGGAACGGACACGCGGCGGCCGCTACATCGGCGTCGATCTGGTCAATCCCGATTACGTCGAGCTGGCAAGAGCCTACGGTATTCCCGGAGTGCGGGTCGAAACACCAGATGCCCTGGAACGAGAAGTCCGACTGGCAGCAGACCGCGACCTGCCGACCATCATCGACGTACCGATCCCTGGCTGGGTGTCAACTCCGGATCACTAGGGGCAAGGCGCCGGCTGGACAGCAGCCACCGCTGCGGAACCAGCAACCACGCGACGCCGAGCAGACCGGCCACCAGCCCCAGCCGGCTCAGCCAGTCCCAGACGTCGGTGCGGTATGTCATGACGACCTTTGTACCGGGGTCGTCGCCGGTGACAACCATGTAGCCCCGCTCATCCTTCTCGATCGAGGCGGCGTGGCCATCAATGGTCGCTTCCCAGCGTGGATACCAGTTGTGCCGGACGGTGAACGTGCTGGCTGGAGACCCGGTGCTGCCGGCAATCTGCCGGTCGTTGGCGGTAACATCCAGCTGCTGATCGTCATCGGTGGTGACGATCGTGACCGGGTCGTTCACCAGAAAGATCGACCAAAGCCCGGCCCGCTCCAGCGTCAGCAAATCTGACGCGGCCGCGGCCGGAGCCGCTTCTCCAGTCACGATGACCGCGCCAATGCCATGTTGCCGAAGGTATGCGGCATCGAGCGCCGATGCGTCGTCGTCGTAGGCATGCGACGTTTCGGGGTCGTAGGCGCCGTAGTGGTCGGTTTGCCAGTACCAGAGCCAGTCATCGTAGAAGAAGCGCCGGTCACTCCACTGTGGCGACCAGAGTTGATCGTGCCACGAAACAGCCGTTCCCAGCACCAGAATCGCGGTGCCGGGTGGAGCCGTCTCGTCGGCCAGCCTCACCTGCGCTTCCAGTTCGGCAATAGCCGCGGACGCCGTCGTCACCAGTCCATCGGCCGCCCGGTCGCTCTCTGGAATGCCCGGCAGCCAGGCGCCGACATAGCCGGCCAGGAAGAGGAGCGCTGTCACGGCCATGACCGCATCTGCGAAGACACCATGGCTTTCTGGGAGTCGGTCAGTGCTACCGTCATCCTGAACGAATATGCCTGGGACGGCACCCGTGCCGCGTGAAAAGGCACCGTCATCCTGAACGAAGTGAAGGATCTCTCCGTCGTCTCCCGCCACGACCGTCGTCTCCCTGGAAACTGCTGCGGCAGGAGATCCTTCGCTGCGCTCAGGATGACGGTACCCTTCATGCCGCACTAGTGCCGGCTCCCGGCTTGTTGGCTCAGAATGACGGGTCCGTGTGAGGAGGACGTCGACAGTCGCCCAGACCCCGTAGGCCGCTAGGTAGATGACGAGCAGACGCTGAAAGGGCATCAGTCGCGTGGCCTCGAGCTGGCTGACCAGATTCGCCGCGCTCGTTGAAAGAACCGTCGACGCGGTTCCCGCCACATAAAGCGCCAGGACGATCAACACCGTCCGGCCGCCATCATCCTCTCGCCTCAGGATCGCCGCCAGCGCACCAACAACCGCCAGCACCATCGCCGGCGTCGAGACCGCCTGCAGACTCGAGCGCCAGTACTCTCCCAGATCGGCATACGAGGAGTACCGAACGAATACGTAGAGATCACCAAAGCGCATCAATGCTCCAGCCAGGGGAGCCACCAGGAGGAACGTGAGCAGAACGATCTCGATCGAGCGCTTGCCGATGGTGCGAGCGGATCGAGCGGTCGGGTTGTCGATCAGTGCAGCCAGTCCGCACCCGACCAGAATGGCGGCCAATGGCAACACCGACCGGACATTGGTGTAGACCGCAATCGCCGCGACAATCGCTCCAGCCGCCAGCAACCACCGGCTGGCGTCGCGCAGATAGCCGCGGTGTAGCGCCAGGACTAATGGCAGGAGCGCTGCCGACGCGACATTGGTCAGCAATCCCCATTCGAGGAGCTCCATGGCGCCGCCCGACCACCACCAGCCCCGCACGCAGACGTGCATCACGATCGCAAGGACCGGCACGCTCCACGGCAGACGCCCGAATCGAGCCAGCGCCGCAAACCCCACAACCGGGAGGAGAAACACACCGATGACCACCAGTTTGTGCACGACCATGATCGGCCAGATACCCAGGGTCACCGCCCAGACGATGACCTCGATCCATGCCGCTCCCAGGGGATAGAACTCGACCG
The DNA here is from genome assembly GCA_019637585.1 of Thermomicrobiales bacterium. Lineage (GTDB taxonomy): Bacteria > Chloroflexota > Chloroflexia > Thermomicrobiales > UBA6265 > JAHBVL01. The sequence continues at coordinate 614,639 of JAHBVL010000002.1, forward strand.
GGTACCCGCCCTGATGGTTGCCGATCCAGCGGAGGAGCTCGCCATCGGCGAGCGAGCGGCGCAGGATCTCCGCCCGCGTGGCGTGGAAGGGGTGGTCGACCGTGGCGAAAGTGTTGGGAAAGCGCAGCGACGATCCATCCGGCAGGGTGACTGTCGCCCACAGATCGAACCCACCGAGTCGCCAGAACGTCCAAAGCGCAAAGAGCAGGAAGAACCCGAGCCAGAACACCCCAGCCAGGCGGCGAGTCGAAGCGCGCTCCTGGGAGTCCATCAGGAGGGCAGGTCGCTCTCAGCGTGGTCGAGTGGATCAGATCGATTGGCGTTCGCTTCCCCCGCATCCGCCAGCGCCAGCCAGACGAGCCAGAGCGCACCGGCCACGAACGCGACGCATCCCGCCCAGAAGAGGGCTTCCAGAATGATCTGTGGACCGATCCCCGGCAAGCTCTCGGCCATGCGTTTCCAGATCGATCCGGCCATGTGCCGCTCGATCACGGCCCGATCGAGCCGGGCCCGCACTGGCCAGAAGATGGCGTAGATCGCCAGCGGCAGACCGAGCAGGCACCAGGCAACCACCCGGCCACGGTTGGAGTCATCGAGACGGCCGCTCATTGGAGATCCCAATCGGTCAGATGCCAGTAGGGGATGACGAATTTCGTGTAGATGACCAGTGTCAACAGGATGAGGGCGCTGACGATCGCCCCTTGAGCGTAGGGGCGCAGCCGTGGCGGCACAAGCGTCCGGGCGCCGAGAGCGAGTCCGATCGCCACCGCATTGACCGTCGGAAAGAGATAGCGCGACTGGGTCAGGCGGAATCGGGTGCCGAATTGGATGATGGCCAGATAGGAGATGACGAACAGGACCGTATAGAGCACGATCGTTTGGACCTGGAGACGGTTGAGCGGTTCGTATCCTCTCAACCAGGAAAGGAAATCGCTCCCGCGGCGACGGGCCAGACCGCGCAGGGCCAGGAGAAGAAGTCCCACCAGGGCGAGGATGACCGGAATGGCGATCAGCCAGAGGAGCCAGTCGGTCAGCTGGATGCGCCGCCACCCGAACGCGCCCCACGACTCCTGCCAGCGAGCCCAGACGTAGCTGCGATTGAACAGCTGGTCGGTGAACGTCCCTGCCGGGAAATTCCAGGGACGTTGCATCTCCTCGACCTGATCGAGTGCATCGAGACTGCCGTAGGTTCGCCAGAGAAAAAGGTACCAGGGAGCAGCGAGAAGACCGCCCAAACCGGCGACGACCGCTCCCTTGCAGACCCACTCCGAGACATTGCGCCAGCCAATTGCCATGATCATCGCCAGCGCGATGATCGGCGCCACGATCGACGTGTTCCCCTTGATCAGCATGGCGATACCGAGCGCGAGACCGAGCACCACACAATCCCAAAGCAGAAAACGGGAGCGCATTCCCCGGGCCAGGAGGCAGAGGATCAGGCTGATCGCGGCGATTCCCAGAATATCGTGGTTGACCATCGACGCCTCATACGAGATCTGCGGCTGAAAGGCCACGAACGTCGATGCGACGATAGCGATGAACCGGTCTCCGGGGAAGACGAGCCGGGCGGTCAGAAAAGCAAGGAACACCGTGAGCAGACCGAACGGGATCGAGAGCATCCTGATCAGGTACTGCTGCGTCTCGATCGACGTGAAATCGCTGATCAGATAAAGCGGCGCACCCAACAGGTAGTAGAGCGGCGGATGATTGGCCACATACTGTTCGCCCGCGTCGAAATTGCCAGCCGCTCCCCAGGAGAAGACTCGCGGTGGCCCGTCTGCCCACCGCGGGTCATCGGTTCCGCAGGGATCGTATGTCCAGTCGAGAATGTACTGGCAATAGCGGTAAAACTCGTCGGGAATGTCATCGACCAGCAGTTCTGGAACGCGTCCTTCGGTGGCCACCGTCTGGATATAGGTGAAGTGCGCGACTTCATCATGACCCGTGAAGGGCGGAAAGATCACCACCAGCAGGAGCTGCTTGATCAGAAAGACGAACAGCAGCACCGCCAGGAAGCGCCAGGCGGCATCCTGCCGGAGATGCGCCCTGAGCGTCGCTTTCCAGCCAGACGCCGTCGCCGGCGAGCTGTCGCCCGCGACGCTGGCCATCTCACCGTCCGGAGCTGCTTCAGCCGACTCCATCGCCGCGGCTCAGCTAACGGCCAGCAGCGACCGGTGATTCGACCCGTTTGATCTCGTGATATTCCTTTTCGGCGTTCACCTGATCGAGATCGTGATGCTCGCCCAGGATGTTCTTCGCCGCCAGCAGACCGGTTTCGATCGAGTGGTCGGTGTTGTTGTACCGGAACGTGCCGTAGCGGCCAATGATCTGCAGGTTCTCGAAGGTGTCGATGAAATCCTTGATCTTCTTCAGCGGTTCCTCGTAGCCGATGACATACGACGGATACGCCCGGGGCGCCCGAATGATGAAACCGTCGATGACTTCCGACCGGTCGATGAAGGTGAGATCGTTGACCAGGTGATCGACCGTCTGCTTGACGAACTCCTCCTCGGTCATGTTCCAGATGGCATCGCCGGGCGAGCAGAAGTACTCGACGACCAGCGACGTGAAGTCATCCCCCGGCACCATCGCCGCGCTCCAGTTTTTCGGCTCGTGGAACCGGCCAAACAGGATGTTCTTGTCATGCACATAGAGCCAGGTGTCAGGGGTGACCTGACGCCGCTTGAGCAGAATGTTCACGGTCACGATGTTGCGGAAAGTCAATGCGTCGGCGGCGGCCAGCACCTCCGCGGGGGCGGCTGGTTCCATGATCTTGGCCAGCACAGTCAGGGGAATCGATGAAATGTAGTTGGCGGCGGTCACCAGCTCCGGACCCCGTTCGGTTTCCACGGTGACGCCGGTGACTTTGGAGCCCTCCCGGTGCACCTTCGTCACCCCGGCGCCGAGCCGGACCTCGTTGCCCATCCGCTGGATGCCATCGGCCATACGCTCGGAAAGCCGTCCGAAACCGTATTTCGGGTACATGAACTCGTCGATGAGACTGACGACCTTCCCCTTCGAGGGAACGACGGCATCCTTCACGGCGGTGACCAGCGACATCCCCTTGGAGCGTTGGGCCACCCAGTCGCCGCTCATCTGGTCGCAGGGCAATCCCCAGACTTTCTCTGAATAGCGTTTGAAAAAGAGCTCATAGAGGGTTGGGCCGAACTGATCGATGTAGGCATCTTCCATGGAGACGATCTCGACCGGTCTGGCCTTGTGCACCGCCCGGGTGCGCGCGTAATCGGCCATCGCCTGGGCCGATTTGACCGGTCCCACCGCTTTCAGCGCATTGGAGATCTTGAGCGGGTAATCGACGTACTTGCCATCGAAATAGATGCGGCTGACGCGATTCACCCAGAGGAGCTCTTCGGCAATCACCTCCTTGAAGAGGTCATTGAGCTCGTCGATCTTGGTGAACCAGCGATGCCCGCCGATATCGAAACGAAACTCGCCATATTCGGTGTCACGGGTGATGGTGCGGGCCAGACCGCCCACGAATGGAGCGCGTTCCACGACGGTTGCCGGCACCCCGGCTTTGCTCAGCACGTAGGCCGAGCACAATCCACCGGGACCGGCTCCCATGATCAGCGTCGACTGATCGTGGACGGCGCCGTTCGTCGATCCGTTACCTGACTGCATTGATGAGGAGTCCTTCCAGCATGAAGTGCTGAGTCATTTGCGCGTTTACGCGGTCGAGTTTCATCTGCAAGAAACGTTCCAAGGGCCGGGAAACTACCACGCAGGCGGATCGCGCTATCGCGATCGCTTCGATCTACTGTACCAGCAACAGTCGCGGCTGCACCCACGACTGGCCACCAAGTTTACTGATAGCGCGGCCGTCGTCGAGTCAAATCCCGAGCGAACGATGCGATCGATCTACTCTCGCCAGGTCACATGATGGTTGACCAGGAAATTCCAGACGGCAGCCACGCCAGCGCCAAAGAGGTTGGCGATCAGGTAGTGGACGCCGAACTCGTGGACCAGGAGGGAAAGGATGCCGAAGTTGATGAGCAGACCCACCAGATTGATGGGAAAGTACATCCCCATTCGGTGCAGCATCGGCCCGGTTCCACGGTCGTGCCAGGTCCACCGCTCGTTGAGCGTGAACGTGACGATCATCGACAGGAAAATCGCCAGCGGAGAGGCGAATCCCAGCCGCAGATGGACGATGTCGTGAAAAAGAAAGAGGAGTCCCTGATTGACGGCGAGACCAACAGCTCCCACCACCAGGAACTTCTGAAATCGGTGAGCGAGCTTCCAGGCTCTGACTGCGGGCTCCGGCCAGCTCTCGACCGACAACATGGATGACCGCACCCCTTGCCGGTTCCCTGCCGGGCCGGTCGAGTCCCCTTGGCGCCAGGCGGCGTCAGCGGGGAACGATACCACGTCGGTGACCGGCTTCCGAGCGTGACGATTCACGCTTCACCTTCGTTCACGCCGCTTCCAGACTGGGCGACTCAGCATTCATCAGCAGGTCCAGCGCGGCGCCAAGCTGCGCGTCGCCGACCAGCTCAATGTCGCGCTCCGACATCCGCTCACCACTGTCGAATTCGAGCATCGCCCCATCCAGCGGCATCGACACGACAATCGACGGCTCGATCCCGACATTGCGCGCGCTCTCGCCGGCCGGGGTGGTCCAGATCGCCGTGCCGATCGCCGCGATCGAGCCATCATCCAGGTCGAACGAGCTGACGACCGTGCCTGTTCCAAACGTTCGCACGCCAACCACTTCGGCCCGGCCATGATCCCGCAATGCCGCGGCGACGATTTCCGACGACGACGCAGAGTTCTCGTCGACCAGAACAACCAGCGGGATCTCCTGGGCGCGTCCCGCATCCCGATTGATCACATAGTCTTCCGGCTCACCGTTGCGTCCCTGCTGGACATAGAGCACCGTACCGGTGGGGAGAAATTGCGATGCCACTCGCTCGGCTTCGTAGACATATCCGCCCGGATTGCCCCGCAAATCGAGAATGATGCCGGCGCCTCCTGCATCGAGTGCGGTGTCGATCGCCTCTTCGAGCGCCTGTCCGGCCCCATCCGAGAACTCGTTCAGGCGGATCAGGTAGATGCCGCCGGGAAGCGCTGCCCATTCCACTGGATCGATGTCGATTCTCGCCCGGTAGATCGTTAGATCGAGCACCTCGTCCTGTCCGGACCGCTCGATCGTCAGCGAAACCGGGGCCCCTTCCTCGCCACGAAGGAGCGTGCCCACCTCAGTGGATGTCATGCGGCCGGTGTCCCGTCCCTCGATTTCCACAATGAGATCGCCTGCTTCGATCCCGGCCGCTTCAGCGGGTGAACCCTTGATCGGCGACACCACCTCCGGGTGCTGACCCCTGAACACCAGACGGACGCCGATGCCAATCAGCTCGCCATTCAGAGACGCCCGAAACGCCTGCGCTTCGACGGGATCGAGAAACGCGGAATGACCGACGTCGCCGACCGCCTCGACCATGCCCCGCGCAGCGCCATACATCAGCTCCGTATCGTCCAGCTCGTCCGGCAGCACATAGTGATCCTGAACCAGATCCCATGTCTGCTGGAAGATGGCAAATGCCGGCGTGTCGGTAGCGGACGACGAAGCGCCAAGGCGCCCGCCTCCCCCAATCAGCACACCAGCGAGCATGCCCAGCGAGAACACCATGGCCAGCGCGATCGGCACTTTCGCTCCATCGCGCTTGCCCCTCTTCGATGAAATCATCAACGCGACTCCAGAAGGATTTACCTGACGGGACGATGCGAAAACGGGACGCCCTTCGACCGGGCAAACATCCCTCACACGAGTGTACGCTTGACACCAATCAGTTGGGCTGGGAATCGGTGCCCGGTTCATCCATCTCTAGAACAGCGGAGAACATACATGGCCGTCCGGAATCCCGAACTTCCCCAGGAATTCACCATTCATCTCGATGGCCAGGACTACACCGGCGTCCTCTCCCGGGGCACGATCGTGCATGAAGCGTTCCACAAACTCCTGCCAAAGGAAGCGGTCTCCGGCAACCGGCTCGTCTTCCGAACCGAGCAGGGCGACGAAATCTATCCTGACAACTTTCTTGGCGATATCGACGACCATCTCGGCGTGAGGCGGATCGTCGCCACCTCCACACCGATCCCGGCCAGCGACGGTGCATGGCGAAACATCGGATTCGATCACCTGGCGATCACCGTGGCCGACCGGTCGGGAGCGCGGGACTTCCTGACCGACGTCATTCAGATGCAATGCGTCCGGGACGACGCCCATCTCACCTGCCTGACCACGGGTCCGACCACGATCATGCTCTTCGATGCCGGTCAGGCGGCTCCGCTGTCCGACGGGCGGCCGTCGAGCTGGCACCACATCGGATTTGTCGTTTCAGATCTGGCGGCCGCCTATGCCCATCTGCAGAAGCACGCCGACCGGATTTCGAGCGACTTCGCCATGCTGGAACGGGACGAGCGCTGGAGTCTCTACTTCTTCTACCGGAATGGCGAGACGACCCTGATGTTCCAGTTCTCCGAAGTGAAACCCGAACACCAGGGGATCACCGATCCCAGCCGGTCGGACTTCTCCAGCTACCTCTATGACTACGCCAAGAAACCGTATGGCATCGACTGGGAGATGGCCGCGGCGCAACATGGCGTGCGCGAAACAGCGGGAGTGCAGTGATGATTGGAGCCACAGCACCCGGACGCCTCCGCCACTACTCGGGCGGCCCGCTCGAGCTCAAGGTCGGCTACTGCCGGGGAACCAGGATTGGCGACATGGTCGCGATCTCAGGGTCGACGGCGCTGAAAGATGGTCAGGTGGTGGGAGTGAACGACGCTGCCGCCCAGACGCGCCAAACGCTGCAGACTATCACCGAAGCGCTGGAGGCGCTCGGCTCGTCGATCGACGACGTCTATCGCTATCGGGTGTTCATCACCCGGGTCGAGGATGGCGACGCCGTTTTCGGCGTCCTGTCAGAGTTTTTCGGTGCCGTGCACCCGACGGCGACACTGGTCGTGATCGCCGCGCTGGTCCACCCCGATCTGGTCGTCGAAATCGAAGCGGACGCGATCGTCGGCAGCGCCAGCCCCCTTCCGATCAGGCCGTGACGGCCGATCGCAACCCCACCGGCGTTCGCCATTCGGCGTAGTCCGGCGTCGCGCCGCGCAATACGTCCTCGAACAAGCGCTCCAGCTTTCTGGTGACCGGACCGGTTTCGCCGTTGCCGACCGTCAGTTTGTCAACGGACACCACAGGCGAGATCTCGGCGGCGGTTCCGCACAGGAAGACCTCGTCGGCGAGATAAAGCTCGGTCCGGTCGACCGACCGCTCCTCGACTTCCAGACCCAGCGTCTGCCGCGCCATAACGATCAGAGCGTCTCTGGTGATGCTCTCCAGCACGCTGCTGGTCAGGTCCGGCGTGATCAGCTTGCCGTCCCGGACGAACATCACGCAGGCGCCGGGCGCTTCGGCAACCTTCCCCTGCGTGTTCAGCAGAATCGCGGTGTCGTACCCATCGAGCATCGCCTCGCTGCGGGCCAGCTGCCCGTTGCGATAGTTGGCGATGTTCTTCACCCTGGGCGGCATGACGTCTTCCGAAATACGCCGCCACGAGCTGATGCGCCCGGTCATCGTCATCCCGGTGTTCAGGTGCGTGGGCATGGCCCGGGTAAGAATCTGCAGTTCCGTTTTCAGCTGCGAGCTGTGCCGAGCATTGTACGAATCATGAACATACGCGAGCGGGAAAATGTACGTATCTTCCCGGCAATCGTTGCGCTTGAGGAGCTCATTGGTCGCATCGATCAGCTCATCGACGGAAAAGTCGATCGGCAGGCGGACCAGCTTCATCGAGCGATGCAGCCGCTCCATATGCTCCCGCAGCCGGAAAACGTACAGCTCTTCCTGCTCCGCGTTCCAGTAGCCGCGAATCCCTTCGAACACGGCGCCGATACCCGCCCAGGCGATTTCAGAGACATGAACCGTTGCGTCGTCCCACGCCGTGAATTCACCATTGAGCCAGAGATATGCAGGATTCGGCGTCGCCACGATTCACCTCGATACCGGTTGATCCGAAAGGGCTTGATCGGCGCGTCGGACGCGCCCCCGGCGAGTATCGCATGCGCTCAGCGGTTGGGAAAAGGAAAACCGGGACGCGCCAGGCGCGTCCCGGTTCCCTGACGTACGAGCTGCCGGCTAGTTCTCGCGGCCCTCGATGGACGTCAGACGATTCATGCCGATGTAGATGTTGCCATCCGGAACCTGGTATCCCTGATCGTTGACCGGGACGCCCTTGACCCATGGCTTGAAGACGTACTGGTCGAGGCGGAAGACCAGCGGCATGTACCCGACATCTCCCTGAATGACCTTCTCGGCTTCCAGGTAGATCTCCAGTCGCTTGGCTGGATCGGCTTCTGCCTTGCCATCGAGGACCAGATCGTCGAACTGGTCATTCGACCATGCCTGGCGGCGGCCGGTCGCCTTGCGGCTGTAGAACATGTCGCTGTAGACGTTGTTCGGGTCGGGATAGTCGAGCCACCAGCGAATGAAGACCAGCTGCCACTGGTTCTCATACAACTGACCGCTGAAGCTGTCCAGCGGCACCGGCTGAATGGACACGGTCATGCCGAGAACCTGCTGCAGCTGATCGGCGATGTCGTTCGCCATGACGTCAGCGTTGTAGATCTCTTCATTGGCCCGCATCCACATCGTGATTTCCGGCCAGTTCTGCCCGCCCTCGAACTCCGTGCCAGCCAATGCGGCAACCGCCGCTTCCGGATCGTAGTTCTGAATCTCCTGCAGGGCAGGATCATCGAGGAAGCCGAACACACCCTGCGGCACCATGCAGTAGCCAGGCGTGACAAGGCCGTTGGTGATGGTCACCAAACGCTCGCGGTCGATGGCATGGCTGACGGCCTGGCGCACTTCCAGCAGGTCGAATGGCGGAATGCCGTTCGATGGGAGGAGCATCCACAGTCCAGGATAGACATATGGCGAGAGCTGCGCGCTCAGTTCCGGATCGTCCAGATAGCGCTGGTAGTCGGCCCCGGAAAGAGGCGTCCAGTCGAGCCGGGCGTCGCCAGATCCCTCTTCGAAGGCCAGGACGGCATTCGCGGTTGGGGTGATCGGGCAGACAACGCGATCCATCTTGATGTTGGCCGCGTCCCAGAAGTTCTCGTTCTTGGACATCTCGATCTTGACGTCGTATTCCCAGTTATCCAGCTTGAATGGGCCGTTGCTGACCAGCGGGACATCGCCACCGAGCGCCCACGCGGTTCCATGCTCCTCGACCATCCAGCGTGGCGAGGGGAAGGATGCCGTGTAACCGAGCACCTGGGGCAGGAATCCACGCGGACCCTCACAGGTGATCTCCAGCGTCCAGTCGTCGAGCGCCTTGACGCCGAGGTCATCGGCCGTCGGAATCTGCCCTTCGAGTGGATCACCTTCGACGGCGTATTCGGTCTGCTGGTTGAAGGCCTCGGCGTACTTGATGTCGAACAGGAATCCGGCATACGGAGCGGCCGAAGCTGGATCGAGCTGACGAGTCCACGACCAGACGAAGTCGTGGGCAGTCACCGGGTTGCCATCCGACCAGCCGGTGTTGTTCTGGCGGATGTTGAAGGTCCACACCGACGCATCTTCGTTCGGTGTGAACGTCTCGGCCCAGTCGCCGACGGCGTTGAGGTTTTCGTCGAACTGGACGACGCCAGCCCAGACAGTCTCCTCAGCACCGCAGTAGAGGTCGAGATTGAAGTCAAATGACGTCGGGTTGAACGAAATGCCGTAGTGGAAAATCACCTGCTCGTCGGTATCTTGGAACTTCTGCAGGGAATACCGGCCCGATCCGGCGGACGCGCTGGCGCTCTTGGCGCCGGCGACAGAGAGTCCCGCTCCGGCGGCCGCGGCCGCGGCCACCTTCATCACATCACGCCGGTTCATTCCAGCGGTCAGAAGACGCTCTTTCATGATGCCGAGCTGCTGTTCCAGAGAGATCTTTTCCTTCACGCTCTTCTCCTCCGGTTCATACTGATGACCGTTGCGACGGCACGCACGCCAGACCGCGTCTGAGTCCCGAGGTCTCTCTTCGATGTGGCACTGGATCAGAATCCTACCAGTATTGCCGCCAGATGCCTAATCCGAACCCGCTCCTCCTTCGTCCACTCAGGCGTAGTGACACGCCACCCAATGGTTCTGGTATTTCTCCTCCAGGACTGGTTCGTCCTCGGAGCACTTCGATTGTGCGATCGGGCAACGGGGGTGAAAGCGGCAGCCGCGCGGCGGGTTGGCCGGACTGGGAACGTCGCCATGCAGCAGGATCCGTTCTCGCTTTCGTCCCGGTTCTGGAATCGGAATCGCGGAGATCAGGGCTTTGGTGTACGGGTGCCTCGGCCGCTCGATGACCTCCTGTGAGGCTCCGACCTCGACAACCTTGCCCAGGTACATCACCCCGATCCGGTCGGCGATATGGGCGACAACGGCCAGATTGTGGGCGATGAACAGATAGGTCAGGTCGAACTGCTCCTGCAGATGCCGAAGGAGATTCAAGACCTGCGCCTGAATCGAGACGTCGAGCGCCGACACCGGCTCGTCGCAGACCACCAGCTCGGGGTTGACCGCCAGCGCCCGGGCAATGCCAATTCGCTGCCGTTGACCACCGGAGAACTCGTGCGGATACCGGTTGGCAAAGTAGGAGTTCAGTCCCACAACCCGCAGGAGATCCTGCACCTGCTCCTTGCGTTCCTGTTTCGTGCCGATCTTGGCTACGTTGAGTGGTTCGGCAATGATCGACGACACGGTCATCCGCGGATCGAGTGAGGCGGAGGGATCCTGGAAGATCATCTGGATATGCTGGCGATAGGGCCGCATCTTGGCCGGGGAGAGATGACTGATATCGTCCCCTTTGAAAACGATCCGGCCCTCGGTTGGCTCGTACAACCGGACAATCGTCTGGCCAAGGGTGGTCTTGCCGCAGCCAGACTCGCCAACCAGCCCGAACGTTTCGCCTTTGCGAATCGACAGCGAGACGCCATCGACGGCGTGGATCGTCAGCGGATTGCCCTGCAGGAACCCGCCGCCGATCCTGAAGTACTTCTTGAGATGCTCGATGCGGAGTATCTCTTCGGAGCTCGCCACCGCCCCGGGCATGGTGTCGGTTTGCTGATCTGCTGCCACGGTCATGTGCCTGCTTCCAATTGCGCTGCTCTGGCCGCCCCGGGGTACCAGCACGCCGCGAAGTGACCGGGTCCCTGCTCCGTGAGCGCGGGTTCCTCCAGGCACTTGCTCGTGCTGCAGGTGCACCGTGGACGGAAATTGCAGCCCTGCGGTGGGTTGACCAGATCGGGGGGCAAGCCGCCGATCGGCACAAGCCGGTTCTTGACTGTTTCTCCGAGCTGAGGAACCGAGTTCAGCAATCCCACGGTGTAGGGATGCTGGGGCCGGTTGAAGATGTCGTCAGCCGTCCCCTGTTCCACGACTTTTCCGGCGTACATCACGATCACCCGCTGGCAGACTTCGGCGACGACGCCGAGATCGTGGGTGATCATCACGATGGCGGTTCCATAGTCCCGGTTGAGTCCATTCATCAGCTCGAGAATCTGGGCCTGAATCGTCACATCGAGCGCTGTGGTCGGTTCGTCCGCAATCAAAACCGCCGGATTGCAGGCCAGGGCGATGGCGATCATGACCCGCTGCCGCATCCCACCGGAAAACTGATGGGGGAATGCGTGAAACCGTTCCTCGGCGGCCGGAATGCCAACCCGTTCCAGGAGCTCGACTGCCCGCTCCTCAGCCTGTTTCCGGCCCAGACCCAAATGAAGCTGAAGTGATTCGCAAATCTGATCGCCGACGGAATAGACCGGGTTGAGGGAGGTCATCGGGTCCTGAAAAATCATGGCAATGTCGTTGCCGCGGACCCGCCGCATCTGGGATTCGGAGAGCTTCACCAGATCCCTGGTCTGCCCCTTCACATTGAGCAGAATCTCGCCGGAAACGATCTTCCCCGGCGGACTCTGAATGAGCCGCATGATGCTCAGCGATGTCACGCTCTTGCCGCAACCCGATTCGCCGACGATGCCGATCGTTTCGCCCTGGTTGACGTCGAACGAGACGTCGTCAACCGCGTAGACCACACCGGCCCGGGTGAAGAAGTGCGTCTTCAGGTTGCGCACCTGGAGCACCGGCGCGCCATTGGCGGCGGGGAGGAGAGCGTCGCTTGTCGCGGCTTGCGCGGTCATCGTCTAGTCATTTCCCTTCGGATCGAGGGCGTCGCGCAGGCCATCTCCCAGGAAGGTGAAGCCAAGCATGATCAATCCAACCGCCACCACCGGGAAGACCAGCATGTGCGGGTATTGCATGATCATGGCGGGATTCGCCGCTTCGCCGATCATCTGTCCCCAGCTGGCCTGCGGCGGACGGATTCCGATACCGATGAAGCTCAGCGCCGACTCGATGAAGATCGCCGTCGGGATGCCGAATGTGGCGGCGACGATGATCGGCGTCATCGAATTCGGCAGTAAGTGGCGCCCAATGATGTAGCGCCCGCCGGCGCCGGCAACGCGCGACGCCTTCACGTACTCCTGCTCCCGCAGGGTCAGGAACTGCGCGCGGATCAGGCGCGCTTCGGTCACCCAGCCGATCAACCCGATACCGAGGATGATGTTCAGCAGGCCAGGTCCCCGGGCATTGACGAAGAGCATGACCAGAAGCACCTGGGGGATGGTGTAGACGACGTCGACAAGGCGCATGAGCACCGTGTCGATCTTCCCCCCGTAATACCCGGCAATCGAACCGATGGGAATGGCAATCAGCAGAATCACGAAGTAGGACGACAACCCCACCACCATCGAAACGCGAGCGCCATACATCAGCCGGCTGAAGATGTCCCGGGCGTTGCGGTCCAGACCCATGGGGAAGGTCCAGTTCGGCGTCATCCGGGCCAGGCGGACGTCGACCACTTCGCTCTCACCGTACGGCGCCAGCACCGGGGCGAAGATGGCCAGGAAGACGAACAGGATGACGATGACCAGCCCAAAGAGCGCCAGTTTGTTCCGGGAGAGACGCCGCCATGCATCGATCCAGAGATTCGAGTGCGGCCGATTCCACTGTTCGGCTTCCTGACCCAGCTCCGCCAGCACGCCCGGATCTGCAGGCTGCTCGATCCCCGGCACCGCTCCAGTCAGGGATCCGGAGCCCGGGACACTCGATTCTGCGGACGCTCTGACCATTGATCCCCTCGATAGCTAGTAACGGATCCTTGGGTCGATCAAGGCGTTCACGACGTCGACGAGAATGTTCATCATTGCCAGGAAGACGCCATAGACGAGAACCACGGCGAGAATGAGCGGTTGGTCCTTGTTCGTCATCGCGTCGACATAGAACCGGCCCATCCCTGGCACGTTGAATACCACCTCGACGAAGAACGTTCCTGTGCCAATTGCCGCAAAAATAGGCCCGATCAATGTGATCACCGGGATCAGGGCGTTCTTGAGCACATGCTTGGTCACGACCTTCCGTTCGGCCAGACCCTTCGCCCGCGCCGTGCGCACATAGTCCGACCGAATCACCTCGATCATACTGCCCCGCGTATAGCGAGCCAGCGCCGCCAGCGGAGCCGCGGCGAGCGCGATGGTGGGCAACACCTTGTCGATCGGCCGGTCCCATCCGGAAACATTGAAGCCCAGATCCAGTCCGTGATCGGGCAACCAGACGACGAATGTCAACAAGAGCAGATAGCCGAGAACGAAATTCGGCATGGCGTAAAAGAGAATCGCCAGGGTCATCGAGACATAGTCGCCCGGACCATTCTGATTGACCGCGGCAATGACCCCCAGGGTGACGCCGATCGTCACGGCGAGCAGGAGAGCCTGGAATCCCAGCTGGAGCGAAACCGGGAATGTTCGGCCGATGATGTCCCTGATTTCCTGGCCCTTGTAGACATAGGACTCGCCGAAGTCACCCTTCAGCGAATTGCCGATGTACCGCCCAAACTGGACGACCTTCGGGTCGTTGAGGCCATACATGTCTTCCAGGCGTTCGCGCATTGCCGGGGTAACGCGCTCCATATTGCCCAGCATGAACGGGCTGCCCGGCGTGAGCTGCATGATGATGAAGGTGACGAGCGCGATAAGGAAAACGGTGGGGACGAGATAGATCAGTCTCAGAAAAACGTATCGGACCATGGCTCGGTTCCCCAGATTCTGGGCTTCCCGCAACTCGATCTCAAGAGTCGTCGTCGTTGCTTCGATTCACTGCGTCGCCGGAGTCTATCACCGCCAAAGGCAGGACGCAATTTTCGGACGCCTAGAGAATGAAGTTGGCCAGGTCGTCGTCCTCCGCGATATCCCCCACCCGTTCCGCCACCAGCTGGGCGTCGATCCTGATTCGCTCGCCCTGCCGTTCTGACGCGGTGAACGAGATTTCCTCGATCACTTTCTCGACAATGGTCTGGAGACGGCGAGCACCGATGTCCTCGGTTCTGCTGTTGACAATCGAGGCCAGCGCCGCCAGTTCCCTCAGCCCATCCTCGGAGAAATCGAGCTCGACCTCCTCCGTTCTGAGCAGCGCTTCGTACTGGCGCGTCAGGGCATTCTGGGGTTCGGTCAGGATGCGGTAGAGGTCGTCCTCGGTGAGACTGTCCAACTCGACACGGATCGGGAACCGGCCCTGCAGCTCGGGGATCAGATCGGCTGGTCTGGTGTTGTGAAACGATCCAGCGGCGATGAAGAGGATGTGATCGGTTCGCACCGGACCGTACCGGGTCATCACCACGGCCCCTTCGACGATCGGCAACAGATCCCGTTGCACCCCTTCGCCCGAAACCTCGCCCCCATAGTCGGCAGCGGAGGAGATGATCTTGTCGATCTCGTCGAGAAAAACCACGCCCGCTTCTTCGACGCGAATCACCGCATCGTCGATCACCGAGTCGAGATCGATCATCCGGTTTGCTTCCTGCTGGGTCAGGATACGGCGCGCCTCGCGCACCGGAACCCGCCGCCGCAACGTCCGGCGCGGCATCAACGTGTCGAGGAGATCGCGAAAACTGGGGGGCGTTTCGTCCAGACCGGCATCGTCCGGCCACTCACCACCGCTGAAGTCCTCGAACTCATCGAAATCGATCTCGATTTCCACCGTTTCCTCGTCCAGCCGGTGGTTGTCCAGCAATCGGGCGACGCGTTTTCGCTCCGCTTCCCGCAACCGCTCCTCGGACTCTTCCGATCCACCGTCGAGACTTTCCGCCGACTCGGTTTCGGTGGCCTGCGGTCGTCTGCGTCCCCTGCGAGGGGGCACCCGGTCCTTCAGCTGAGCGATCGCCAGGTCGACAAGCCGCTGGGTGGCGATCGTGGTGGCCTGGTCGGTCACCTGCTCCACCCGCTGGCTGTGGAGCTGGCTGATGGCCACTTCCACGAGATCGCGGACGATCGATTCGACATCCCGGCCGACGTAGCCGACTTCGGTGAACTTTGTGGCCTCGACCTTGATGAACGGCGCATCGACCATTTTGGCCACGCGCCGGGCGATCTCGGTTTTTCCGACCCCCGTGGGGCCGATCATCAGGATGTTCCGCGGCTGGACCTCTTCCCGCATCGCTTCCGGCAGCAGACTGCGCCGGTACCGATTGCGAAGCGCCACGGCAACGGCTCGCTTGGCGTCGGTCTGGCCGATGATGTAGCGGTCCAGCTCCGCCACGATCTGCGTCGGCGTCAGATTCTCTACCGGAAGCGGAGGGTCCGCCTGATCGCCGGGAGAACGTTTGCCGGTCTGTTTTCGTTCGTTTCTGGGCGCTGTTTCGACCATTGAGGGCTGCTAATCCTGCTGCGCGTCGCCATCGGCGATATCGACGATATCGCCTGTAGCGTCTTCCTGAGTTTCGTCGGGATCGACCTGAACGGTTTCAATCGAGATTCGGTCGTTGGTGAAGATGCAGATCTCCGCGGCGATCAGCATCGCCGCTTCGACGATCGCCCGGGCATCGAGGTCGGTGTGCTGCATCAATGCCTTGGCCGCCGAGGTGGCATACGGCGCGCCGGTGCCGATAGCCACGATCCCGTCATCCGGTTCGATGACGTCACCTTCACCTGAGATGACGAGAATCGATTCGCCGTCGGCGACGATCAATTGCGCTTCGAGACGGCGCAGATAGCGGTCGGTGCGCCACTCCTTGGCCAGCTCCACCGCCGCCCGTCGCAGGTTGCCGTCCCATGCCTTCAGCTGCGTTTCGAATTTGCCAAAGAGGGTCAGCGCGTCGGCCACCGCACCGGCGAAACCAGCCACGATCTGGCCGTTGTGCATGAGGCGAATCTTCCGGGCTCCCGTTTTGAGTACAACATCCCCGAGCGTCACCTGACCGTCACCGGCCAGCGCGACGGTGTCGCCCCGTTTGACGCCGAGGATCGTCGTGGCGTGAATCTCGCCCCACCGGGGCACTGTCCCGTCTCTCATGATGCGCCTAACTGGCGGCAGTGAGCGACGAGCCGACGTGCCCGCAGGAGGGACACTTCAGCTGACCCTTGCGACCCATTTCGGTCATGTAGGGCGAACCACATCTCGGGCAAGACACCTCAACAGGCTTGTTCCAGGTGACAAAATCGCATTCCGGGAATCTGCTGCAGCCATAGAAGGTGCGGCCCTTCTTCGAACGCCGCTCGACAACGTCTCCCTCTTTGCAGGTGGGGCAGGTCATGCCGATTTTCAGCAGCAACGGCCGCGAATTTCGGCACTCAGGGAAGCCGCTGCAGGCCATGAACTTCCCGAACCTGCCCAGCTTGATCAGCATGGGCCGGCCGCACTTCTCGCAGTCTTCTCCCGCTGGCTCATCCTTAAGTTTGACCCGTTCGATCGTCTGCTCGGCCCGGTTGAGGGTGTCGTGAAATGGCCCGTAGAACTCCCGAATCGTCGGAACCCACTCCCGGTCGCCGGCAGCGATCTCGTCGAGCTCATCCTCCATCTGCGAGGTGAACCCGACTTCAAAGACATTCGGGAAGTGTTCGGCCAGCAAATCGCTGACCACGAACCCGAGCTCGGTGGGCACAAGCCGTTTCTCTTCCGTCGCGACATAGGATCTGGCCAGGAGAGTCGCGATCGTCGGCGCATAGGTGCTGGGCCGCCCGATTCCACATTCCTCGAGTTCCTTGACCAGCATCGCCTCGGAAAAGCGGGGCGGGGGCTGGGTAAAGTGCTGGGCTGGCGTCAGCGACTCCAGATCGAGCGATTCCTGCTCGGCAAGCGCCGGCAGCGCTCCCTTGTCCAGCTCGTCCTCGTCCCCGTCGTCCTTGCCCGCGGTGTAGACCGCCATGTAGCCCTTGAACTTGATCACCGATCCCGTGGCTCGCAAACCGAACGGCGCGTCACCACGCACCTGCTCCGGCGATCCGGCGTTGATGTCCACCGTCGTGCCATCGAGAACCGCCGGCCGCATCTGGCTGGCCAGGAACCGTTGCCAGATCAGCTGGTAGAGCCGGAACTGCTGAGCCGTCAGATACGGCTTGATGCTGGCCGGATCCCGCTGCGGCGCAGTCGGCCGAATCGCTTCGTGAGCTTCCTGGGCGCCTTTGGCCCGCTTGCGATAGACCGGCGGCTTGTCAGGAACATACTCCGGCCCGAACTTGCCGCTGATCACCGCCCGGGCGGTCTGCTGCGCACTCTCTGAGACATTGGTCGAGTCAGTACGCATGTAGGTGATCAGTCCCTGGATGCCATCACCCTTCAGATCGATTCCTTCGTAAAGCTCCTGGGCGATCTGCATCGTCCGCCTCACCGGGAAGCCCAGCTTTCGCGATGCTTCCTGCTGCAGCGTGCTGGTGGTAAAGGGTGGTTGCGGGCGGCGTTGCGATTCCCGGGTTTTGACCGACCGGACCTGATACTCCGCGCCATCGAGTCCGGCCAGCACTTTGGCCGCATCTTCTTCGGTTTTCAGATCGGCTTTGCCGCCGAACGCAGAAACGACCGTAGCCTTGATCGGCAGAGCGCGCTCCCGCTCGGTGCCGGTCTGCTTGTGCAGAGTCGCTTCGACAGTCCACGATTCGACCGGCACGAACTCCTGAATCTGCCGCTCCCGCTCCACCACCATGCGAAGCGCTGCGGTCTGTACGCGCCCTGCGGAGAGACCCCGTTTGACTTTCTTCCAGAGCAGCGGGCTGACGCTGTAACCGACCAGACGGTCGAGCACCCGCCGCGCCTGCTGGGCGTCGACGAGATCCATGTCGATTTCGCGAGGATGTTCCATCGCCGCCGAAATCGCTTCCGGGGTGATCTCATGGAACACCACCCGGCTGACCGGTTTGTCTTCCGCCCCGGTCGCGGCAACGAGATGCCAGGCAATCGCTTCGCCTTCGCGGTCGGGGTCGGTGGCCAGGATGATCTCCTTGGCCCCTTTCACACTCTCCCGAAGCTCTTTGACGACTTTGGATTTGTCGCGCGGGATGAGATAGGTCGGGTCGAAGTCGCTATCGACGTTGACGCCGAGCGAACTCTTGGGCAAATCGCGGACATGCCCCATCGACGCCTTCACGGTGTACCCGCGTCCCAGATATTTGCCGATCGTTCTGGCTTTGGCCGGTGATTCGA
The DNA here is from genome assembly GCA_019637585.1 of Thermomicrobiales bacterium. Taxonomy (GTDB): domain Bacteria; phylum Chloroflexota; class Chloroflexia; order Thermomicrobiales; family UBA6265; genus JAHBVL01. The sequence continues at coordinate 633,168 of JAHBVL010000002.1, forward strand.
CCACGACCAGCTTGCCTCGCGGCGCTGCTTCGGCCTTCTTCGACCGGGTTGTCCGTGGCTTCGCCGCACTTTTCGGTTTTGATTCAATGGCGTCAGTCATTCACATTTCTCAGTCGGAAGGCACAAAGACCGTCCATCGGTGGTGTGCAATTCCCACAGTCTGTGCGGTCTTCCTATTACTACGTTAGGAACCAAAAGGATGCGGTGTCAAGGTAGCCCAGCATTCAGCGTGAAGCCCGCCCTCCTCCTCGCGTCGCAACATAGTGCTGCGAACCAACATTTCTGACAAGGTCCCGCAGCTCGAGCATCGTCATGATAGCGGCCCCCTGCGAGATCGACAGACCGGCCGTGACGACGATTTCGTCCATATGTCTCGGTTCGGAGCCGATCACCGCGAGAATCCGCCGCTCGTCGTCGGAAAGATGCTCGACCGGGGAGTCTGGTTCGCTCTCCTCCCTCGCCGCGAGCCCCAGATCTTCCAGAATATCAGCGGCGCACGTCACAGCGCGGGCGCCATCGCGCAGCAATCGATTCGACCCTTCCCCAGCCGCCGAATCGACATTCGACGGGACGACGAAGACATCCCTCCCCTGGTCGGCGGCGAAGTTTACCGTGATCAATGCCCCGCTCCGCCTGGGAGCTTCGACCACCACCGTGGCCAGCGACAGTCCGGAGATCAGTCTGTTGCGCGCCGGAAAGTGGGGCGCGTCTGGTTTGGTCCCGGGTGGATAGTCGGAAATGAGCGCGCCCGAGGCAGTGATCCGTTCGGCCAGCGAGCGGTGCTCTGACGGATAGATCACATCGACGCCGCCGGCCAGCACGGCAACCGTCCGCCCGCCCCGCTCGAGCGCACCCTGATGAGCCGCTCCGTCGATGCCGAGCGCCAGTCCGGAAACGACCGTCACCCCTGCCGCGGCCAGATCACCGGCGAGTTTGGCGACAACGTGCCGTCCGTAGGCAGTCGACCGTCGTGTGCCGACAAACGCGACCGCCGTGTCATCTTCCGGCAGGAGTTTGCCCCGAACGTAGAGAACGGGCGGGGCGCCGGAGATTTGGGCGAGCAGGCGAGGGTACTCCGCATCGACCTGCGTGATCACGGTAATCCCCAGACGTGTTGTCGATTCCAGCAACGCTTCGGGATCGACGCTGGCTCTGCCGGCCAGAACCTGCTGGAGGGTGCGGCTGTCGAGCACCGTCGCCAACTCGCGTTCGGGCGCTCGCCACGCTTCCGACAGATTGCCGAAATGCTGATAGAGGGCTACAGCGCGGACCGGGCCGATACCCGGAATCTGGCTCATTGCCAGCCAGCAGGCACGCTCCAGATGGTCGATCGGCTGATTCATCCCATTCCTGTGAAAAACCTGTGAACGTACGACCTCGTCGGGGGACTGCGAATTCAATATACTGGGCCGGCTCCGAGTTTCGGATGCTGTCTTACGCTCTGGCGCGTGCTGGTGCGTCCTGCGTGTTCTTCAACGCCAACCCTTGCTCCAGATTCGCTCTATGCACCTACCGTCCCGGTATTCTAATGTGCCGCATCGCCTCCTTCGCCTGATCGGTCCGGGGCTGGCGCTCTGTGTGCTCCTCGCCGGTTGTTCGATCGGCGGATCTTCGAACACCAGCGATGAACCGGCCGAGACCGTTTCGGAGGTGCCCGCATCCACGCCAACCATCCCGCCGACGCCGCTAACCCTGCAGGTCGACACGCCGACCCCCGAACCAACCGCACTGCCCACTGAGACGCCCGAGCAACCGGCGCTCGAACCGACCCAGACGATCATCCAGACCAGTCTGGTTTCGACAATCGATACCTTTCTGGCCGATGAGCCGGGCATGTACGGCGTCGTGATTCTCGATGCCGACGGGCAATACCTCTACTCGCGCAACGCCGATGTCCCATTCGTGGCCGCCAGTCTCTACAAGTTGGTGCTGCTGGCGGATATCTACGCGCGGATCGAGGCTGGCGAGCTGTCGCTCGACATGACCCTGCCCCTTCTGTCCGAGTATTTCGACGATCAGTTCGCGGCGGAAGATGGATTTTTCGTGCTGGAGGACGAAGGTGACGAGACAACGCTCGAAATGGCGTTGTTCGGCGCCGGCGCCTACTCCAGCAACATCGCGGCGAAGGTTCTTCTCAGTCTGACCTCAACCGCCAGTCTGCGCGACACCGCAGAGGGGCTGGAAATGTGGGATACCTGGTTCAACGTCGTTCCGGCGACCGATGTTCCCAACTGGCCAGATCGATATCTGGGCACCTCCAACCCAGTTGCCGAACAGGCGATCGCCTTTATCGACGAGCAGGCCGAGTACAACCTCCTGCACCTGACAACGCCCAACGATGTCGCGCACTACTGGCGTCTTCTTCTCGCTGGTCAGGTGATCTCTCCTGAGAGCAGCGCCGCTATTCTGGCCATCCTCCGGGAGCAGGTCGTCACCGACAGAATCCCGTATCTCCTGCCCGCCGAGTTCACAACCGCCAACAAAACCGGCAATCTCTACCATGTGGTGCACGATTCGGGAACGATCGACGGTCCCACCGGCACGGTGATCATCGCCGCCCTCTCCCAGAACGAGTCGGATGACGATCACGGCGCGCAAGTCATCCAGCGCGTCGCGCTCGCCGCCATCGGTGAGACCACTCTGCCCCCCTTCACGACCGATCATTTCTCCTACCCCGACGACGAAGCAACTCCCGAGCAATTGGACGACTGATACCAGTCGCCTGTTGATTTCGGGGTGAACGTACAGTTGTTCGACAAAACAACGCAGCGCTATCATGCTGATGGGGTCCGCGTAACCGCCTTCGCATCTCGCCTCGGCGAAGACGGCAAACTTCCAGTGGTCCGATTCCTGCGTGGAAATCGGCGGCACGAACGTCCGGTGTAGGTCGGAAAAGACTTCAGGGAAGCCGTTCAGGCGATGCGCTCCTTCACTCTTGGCACCATTCAGGGCATCGAGATCAAGACCCATCCGACGATGGCGTTGGTTCTCCTCTGGGCGCTCTATCGCTGGGGCTTCGGTCCGGGCGGTGGCCTCACTGGCGCGGCCTACGGGTTGCTCTTCGTCGCGGCCATCTTTGGGCTGGTGTTGCTGCACGAGCTCGGCCACGGTTTGATGGCCCGGCAGTACGGTCTGGCGGTGCGGGACGTCACGCTGCTTCCATTCGGTGGTGTGGCACGGGTCGAGCAGATGCCGGCCAGCACACGGGTGGAGACGCTCGTGGCGATGGCTGGGTCACTCGTCAATCTGGCTATCGCCATGGTGACGTTGCCCATCATGCTCGTCCTGTTCGTGCTGAGCGACACCTCGTTTTCGCAGCTCTTTCAACGATTCCGTTTCGACACCCCCTCGTTTGGCAGCTTTGTTCTCTATCTCTATCTGGCCAATCTGCTTCTCGCGCTTGTCAACCTGCTGCCCATTTTCCCCATGGATGGCGGGCGGGTTCTGCGTTCGGTCCTGACCGAGTTCGTTGGCCGGGCCAACGCGACACGCATCGCTGTTTTCGTCACCGCCCTCATTGCTGCCATCGCCGGGGCGATTGCACTGGCCAATGGCGAATGGCTGATGACCCTCGTGTTCCTGATGCTCGTCCTCTTTGCACTGGCTGAGGGACGCGCTGTTCGCCTGGAAGAACACCTGCGGCGGATGGAGGTCGGGCACTTTGCCGTCTGGGACCGGGGGGGCATCGCTCCCAATGAACCGCTGGCCATCGCGCTGCGTGATGGTCCGCGCGATATGGTGGTGACCGCGCACGGCGCCGTGCTGGGCATGATCTGGAAATCCGATCTGCAGCGCGCACTGCAAAGCGGCATGTTGCACAAAACCGCCTCCGAGATCATGGATCGCAGTATTGTGACCGCCGATGTCGAGAGCTCGGTCTACGATGTTCACTCGATGATGGCCGCCAACAACCAGTGGTCGCTCCCGATCACCGAGCATGGCGCCTATCGGGGCATGTTCGACGGTGAGCGCCTCTCGCACGTGCATACGATGCTGCGAAGCCGCACTCCCGAACACCGCCATCTGACGACGATCACAGGCTCGTTGAGCCAGGCGCTGCGGGGATTTGTTCGCTAGGCCACACCGGCGCGAACCAGCACGCCCCTCCGGGCATCCAACCGGTTCGATGAACGATCGATGGCTGGTGGGCGCACCAGAAACGGGAGGCAGCACCAACATTGACACATACGTTATGCTGAGTGGAGCATGGCGATGAAGAAGTCGCCATTCAGGAAGTGACCCATGAAGGTATCCACCCGCGGCGAATATGGAGTCCGCGCGATGGTCGCGCTGGCTAAGCGCTACGGTACGGGGCCAGCGTCGATCTCCACGATTTCCCAGGAATCCTCGATTCCCTATGCCTATCTCGAGCAGTTGATCGCGCCACTACGGCAAGCCGGTCTGGTCGAGAGCCGGCGCGGTGCCGCTGGGGGCTACTTCCTGGCGCACTCCCCCTCCGAAACGCGGGTTGGGGACATCTACCGCGCTATGGAAGGACCTATCGCGCCGATGGACTGCGTGTCCGAGGATGTCGACGTCCAGACATGCCCATTGATCCCCAACTGCGAAACACGACCCGTCTGGATGCGTGTGCGCGATTCGATCGCCGAGACACTCGACTCGATGACCCTCGCCGATCTCATCGATGAGCCTGTGATGCCGGCCGGCACGCAGGCGCTCACGGTGGCCACGCTTCCCTAGCTTTCAGACTGAGCACCTCTGAGCACCCATATTCCGACAACTGACATCTATCTCGATCACGCCGCGACGACGCCGGTCGATCCGGTTGTGACCGCCGCGATGCACCCCTGGTTCACCGAGCGGTTTGGCAACCCGTCCAGCATCTACCAGCTCGGCCAGGATGCCCGCGCTGCGATCGAGCTCAGCCGTCAGCAATGTGCAACGGTGCTGGGGTGTCATCCGTCTGAGATCGTCTTCACCAGTGGAGCGACCGAAAGCAACAATCAGACATTGCTCAATATCATGCTCGATCCCGCGTCGAAAGCGGATGAACGCCCGCATCTGATCACCTCGGCGGTCGAGCACCACGCGGTGCTGCATCCGGCGGAGTGGTTGGAGCATCGGGGCATCGACATCACGGTCCTGCCGGTGGTTACAAACGGCATCGTCGATCCCGACGATGTGCGCCGGGCCATCCGGCCATCGACACGGATGATCTCGCTGATGTATGCCAACAACGAAGTCGGCTCGGTGCAGCCGATCGCGGAGGTCGGGGCGATTGCGCGTGAGCGCGGCATCCTCTTTCACACCGATGCGGTTCAGGCAGCCGGTCAGTTGCCGCTGAATGTCAACGCCCTTGGCGTCGATTTCCTGTCCCTTTCCGCCCACAAGTTCTACGGGCCGAAAGCCGTCGGCATACTCTTTGCCCGCAAGGGAACCCCTCTTGCCCATCTGCAGATGGGTGGAGGACAGGAAAGCGGCCGCCGGGGCGGAACAGAGAACGTTCCGGGAATCGTGGGGCTGGGTATGGCTCTCCAGATCGCCGAGTCGGGACGTGAATCCTATGGAGAGCACTGCCGCACGATCCGTGATGGACTCTGGGAAGGTCTACAGGAGCAGATCGGCGGAATCACCCTCAACGGCGTGCCGACTCAGAACGGCCCTGCCAGACTGGCGAACAATCTCAACGTGGCTATCGAGGGGGTACAGGGCGAAACGGTGCTGCTCAACCTGGATATGCTCGGTATCGCCGCGTCGGCCGGCTCGGCCTGCACCACCGGAAACACCCAGCCAAGTCACGTGCTGACGGCGATGGGCTTCTCCGCCGAGCATGCACGCTCCAGCATCCGGCTGACGACCGGTCGCTGCAACACGGTCGAGGACGTGGCGGAAGTCGTCGACGCTTTCGCCTCGAGCGTCTCACGCATTCGCCAGCTCGCCGGCTGAAGCCTCCTGAATCATCGTTCCAGCCAGTTCGAGCTCTGGCTCCGCGCGCTCCGCTTCGTCGACCGCCGACGCAAGAGCCTGCCCCAGATCCGACCCATCTGGCCCGCTGAGATCCGGCAAGTCGCTCAGCGACCGGATGCCGAAGTGTTGAAGGAACGCCGAGGTGGTTCGGTATTCGAAAGGCTGACCTGGCAAATCGGTTCGCTGCCTGGGTTCGACCAATCCACGGCTCATCAACGTGGTCAGTACACCTGAGGAATCGACGCCGCGCACGGCCTCGATTGCGGCGCGCGTCACCGGTTGCTGATAGGCAACAATGGCCAACGTTTCCAGGGCTGCGGCCGACAGGCGCGCTTCGCGTTCGAATCCAAGCAACCGCCTCACCTGTTCAGCAAAGCGAGGATTGGTCGCCAGCTGGACTGATTGACCGTGCCGCTGGACCACCCAGCCTCGCTCGCCGGCGGATTCGAGCTCGTCGAGTGCTTCCCTGACCGCCGCCAACGGCCAGCCCGACGCCCCGCTCAGCTCATGCAGCGACACCGCGGCAGGCGCCGCCAGTAGGAGCGCCTCGATCAGGAGTGGCAGCTCTTCCCTGGGCACATCGGGGTCGTCGAACCCAAACCCGGCCATGCGCTGGTCGATCAGCTGGTCCTGTCCAGAGGCGGAGGGCATGGCGTGTTCCGAAACGAGGCCCTCGGCAATCGGGCTGACGTCGAGATCCATCGGTTACATCTCCTCGGGGTTGAGAGACATGTCGTAGTGCGCACCGGGAATGCGCTGTATCGAGATCGGGCCAAATGGCTCATCCTGTTCCGCTTCGACCACATTGCGCCGAGCCAGAACGAGGAGCGCCAGAAAGAGCGCGCGCGTCTCGTGATCGTCCGCACACGCGTCGTCAGCAACACGCTGGAACACGAGCCGGCGATTGTCCATCACATCGAGCAGCCGGTCGATCATGGTTCGTAGCGGAATCATCGGCCGGACGGCGACCAGTCGCGTCACCGCGCGATTGCTGACGAGACGCCGGCTGATCGCTCTGGCCAGCTGGCGAGGTTCATGCAACGCCAGGGGAAGCTCCTGCGGCTTTCCAGGCAGATCGACTGCCTGCTGCCCCTTGGCGAAGGCATTCAGACCAAGCTTGTCCCAGGCAGCGAATTCCTGAGCGGCGGCTTTGATTGTCCGGTACTCGATCAGCTGGACGACGAGATCGGACGGTTCGGCGTCTTCATCGTCCTCATCCGGGCGAGGCAGCAGCGAGCGCGCTTTCAGCGCGACGAGCCGGGCTCCGACAGCCGCGAACTCAGCGACCGACTCGGGACGCTCGACGCCAATGCCGCGGGTCGCCTCCAGGAACTGATCGGTGACCATCACTAGGCTGATGTCGGTGATCGGCAACTGCTCCCGGTCGATCAACCGGAGCAACAGATCGAGCGGCCCCTCGAAGGTCGGGAGCCGCAGCTGATAGGTAAATGCAGTTCGATTGTCGAGTGCTATTGCGGACATATCCCGTGCATTCTACCGCGAACAGGTGTCTAGCAGACACCGTCGGCGCGTTGAAGCGCGGCCAGCTGTGGATCGGACCCGTCAACCTTGTCGCCATGACGGGCGATCAACTCCTGAACCCTGCTGGTACACCCCATCTCGGCAGCAATCTCCGCTCCCACCGCTGAATGCCGGGCCAGGAGCACGAGCCCCCGATTCCACCACCTCGCCCGCGCAGTGACCCGATCGACCAATGCCGGCGACACTCCGCTCAGGAGTACAAAACCCGCTCGCGCGGCCAGACTGGGCCGCTTTCCCTCCGGGAACTTGCCGATATCGTGGAGCAACGCCGCGACCACGACGTCGCGATCATTCCAGCCATCGGCCAGCAATGCACTGGCAACACAGCAATGATGTGTCTGGTCACGGACGGGCATGGTTCGAAAGACTTCGAGTTGCGAGGAGTCGAGGAATCGAGTCGCAACGGACAGATCAGCTCCCGCGATCGCACCGGGGAAAAGCGTGGAGAGCCCCTGGCCCACCCGGTAGCGGATCTGTTTCGCTATGGAGCGCACCGGTGACCTGCCGTCAGGGCAGCAACCGGTAGATGAGCTCGCTAATCGGCGAGATCATGGCATTGGTCACTGACGACGAACCGACCCGGTTGCCAATGAAGAAGAGCAGGATCAGGATGAGGAACCCGTAGCGTTCCAGCGGCGCCAGGATGCGCGTCCAGAAAGCGGGCAGGATACCGACAAGGATGCGGTAGCCATCCAGCGGCGGAATCGGGATGGCATTGAACGAGGCGAGCAGCGCATTGACCCAGAAAAACCAGAGCATCACCCGGAAGACCTCACTGGGATTTCCGGCGTTTTGATCCCAAATCATCCGCAGCGGAATGGCGACCAGAATGGCCATTGCCACATTCGACAGAGGCCCGGCCAAAGCGACCAGCACCATCCCCCGGCGACCGTTGAAGAATCCGGGAGCTCGCAAGCGGGAAGGATTGACCGGCACCGGCTTGCCCCAGCCGATGAAGTTGTAGCCCAGCGAAATCATGAGCATACCGAAAAAGCCAAAGGGCTCGAAGTGCGAGACGGGATTGAGCGTCACACGCCCTTGCCGCTCAGCGGTATCGTCACCGAGCTTCATGGCCACGAAGGCGTGCATGAACTCGTGCACGGCCACGGCGATGACAAAGCAGCCCAGAACGGTGACGATTTGTTTGGCTGGAGGCAGCTGCCTGCCGCCGAGGACCTGTGATCCCAGCAGCAGGAGCATGATGATGTAGAGTCCGGAATTCGGATCGTTCCGATTGACGAAGCCTACACGCCCATTGAGCCTGTCAGACACTCGCTACGCGCCAGAACCCGGGTAGAGATGGCACGCAACAAAGTGCTCACCCCCCTGATCCGCCAGAATTGGGTCGATCTGCTTGCAGACATCCATCACATACGCGCAGCGCGTATGGAAGTGGCAACCAGTCGGCGGATTGATGGGACTCGGCACGTCACCGGTCAGAATGATGCGCTCGCGTTGTCGTTCAATGACCGGGTCAGGAATCGGCACCGCTGAGAGGAGCGCCTTCGTGTACGGATGGAGCGGGTTATCGTAGAGCATATTGCGATCGGCAAGCTCGACGATCTTGCCCAGGTACATCACCGCCACACGGTCGGAAATGTGCCGAACGACCGAGAGGTCGTGGGCGATGAAGAGATAGGTGAGGCCCAGCCGGTCCTGCAGCTCTTCCAGCAGATTGACGATCTGCGCCTGAATCGACACGTCGAGCGCGGAAACCGGCTCGTCGCAGACGATGAAGTCGGGATTCGCCGCCAGCGCCCGGGCGATACCGATGCGCTGCCGCTGACCGCCGGAGAACTCGTGCGGATAGCGATTGGCGAAGTAGGGATTGAGACCGACGGTCTGCAGAAGTTCCTGCACACGACCGTTGCGCTCGTTTTTCGGCACCAGATTGTGAATCTGCATCGGTTCGGACACGATGCTGCCAACCGTCATGCGCGGATTGAGCGAGGCATAGGGGTCCTGAAAGATCATCTGCAGGTGACGGCGCATCTTGCGCATATCGCCACCATTCAGCTTGGTCAGGTCCTTGCCATCGAACACCACTTCACCGGACGTCGGCTTGTAGAGCTGGAGAATGGCCCGGCCCGTCGTCGACTTGCCGCAACCAGACTCGCCCACCAGGCCGAGCGTTTCGCCCTTCTTGACGTTGAAGGAAACACCGTCGACGGCCTGAACGGCGCCAACCTTGCGCTGGAAGATAATGCCCTGGGTCAGCGGAAAATGCATGACCAGGTTTCGAACATCGAGGAGCGGCGCATCGCCGTTCACGGTTGGGGAGCTGGCTGCCCCTGTCGCCTGTGTTGCGGTCATTTACTCACCTGCTCTCAAACGCTGTTCGGTCCGCTCCGCATCATCGGCCAGTGAGACTTCTTCCCAGAACCAGCATGCGCTGTAGTGATCTGGTCCCACTTCCATCAACGGTGGTCGCTTCTGCTCGCACTTCTCACGCGCGTAGTTGCAGCGTGGCACAAACGGGCACATATCGGGAAGGTCGATGAGGTCTGGCGGGAGTCCGCGAATCGGTTCCAGCTTTTCCTTCTGCCGCGCGTCGAGCCGCGGAATCGACTTCATCAAACCAACGGTATAGGGGTGCCGCGGATTGGCGAAAACCTCCTCGGTCGAGGAGGTTTCGACGATCGAACCGGCGTACATGACCTGCACCCGGTCGGCCATCCCGGCGACCACGCCCATCGAGTGGGTGATCATGATCACGCCGGTGTCGCGCTCCGACTGCAGATTCCGCATCAGATCGAGAATCTGCGCCTGAATCGTCACGTCCAGCGCGGTGGTCGGTTCGTCGGCGATGATGAGCTGTGGGTTGCAGGAGAGGGCCATAGCGATCATCACGCGCTGGCGCATACCGCCGGAGAACTGGTGAGGATACTGGTCGATTCGTTCCTCGGCGTTGGGAATACCGACCATCTGCAGGAGCTCGATCGCTCGCGCCTTGGCCTGATCCTTGTTCATTCCCATGTGAAGCTGCAGCGCTTCGCTGATCTGCCGGTTGATGGTGAGAACCGGATTGAGCGACGTCATCGGGTCCTGGAAGATCATGGCGATGCGATTGCCACGAATGCGGCGAATCTGATCGTCGCTCAGTTTCCGCAGGTCCTGACCCTCGAAGAGAATCTCGCCGTCGACGATCTTTCCGGGCGGATCGGGAATCAACCGCATGATGGAAAGCCCGGTAATGCTCTTGCCGCATCCCGACTCACCCACCACACCCAGCGTTTCGCCGGGCATGACATAGAAGGAAACATCCTCCACGGCCTTGACGACGCCGTCCTGCGTGAAGAACTGGGTTCTGAGACCCTTCACTTCCAACAGGGGTTCGGCAACCGAGCCATCCTTCCGGGTTCGTGCTCTGCCGATTGCTTTGGTTCCAGTCGCGGCTGCCTGGGACATACGTTTCCTCACTCGGGTTTCGGATGAGTGTCCGATTTCTTTCCTTTGATCCCTGCCTGTACGGCGTTCCCGTAATAATACGCACTTTCTACAGGCTTGGAAACCAGGTCAACATCGACCCGGCACAATTCGCTCAGACGCTGGCATGGTAGCACAGCAGTTTCCAGAGCGGGCGCCGACGACCAGGCAACCCTGTCAATGGCGCTGGCCCAAACGGCCGCTGGTCACCTGCGTAGGCATTGCCATGGCCCATGAGATGGGTTGCCTTCAGACGGACGCGTGCGAGAGGAAGGAGTCTCGGATTGAGCATTGAAGACAACGTCGGCGCCATGCTCGGCGAGGTGATGCGCTTGACTTTCGTAGAGACGACGAATGTCGTGAAATCCGCTTCGGTAGAAATTCGCACCTCGCTGAAGCTCCTCCGGCTGAACGCCATCGAGTCTTGTGAGGGCCGCGTCGAACGCGGAGTCATAGCGATGTCGCAGTGACGCGATTGATTGATGCTTCCCGAGAACGCTCGCAATCGTGGCATTGACGGGATCGAAGACGGGCGCCGGTAGATTGAACATCCCTCTGCCTCGCTTTGCCGACGCCACGGCGAGTGGCAAGAATCTGAGGCTGACGATGATGTGAGAAAGCAGCGCGCCATTCGTCCACTTCGGATTCAGGCTTGGCTGCTGGAGGTCATCGTCACTCAGCTTGTCGAGCAGTGAGTGAAAAGCTTCACGCGTCGCTGCCAGTTGCGCTCGCATCTCGTCGTGCGCTGGCTGCCGATCGTACGGTGTCCCATCACGCTCCGCCATCGTTTGCGATCCTTACTGATGTGCGCATTCGATCCGCGACCTCTCGCCGGAGGCGCCCCGACCAGACAATCGGTGGAGACGACAAGAAGTCCTGCCGGGTAGCAGATGAGAGCCGCCGGCCGGCAGGATTCACCGGCCGCGCCGTTAGTGCATAACGGGCGCTCCCTCGCCGGTCGCCGCCACGGAAACGCGGGGCGAGATCATGACGAATGCCACAATTGCAACCAGCACCGCGATACCTGACGCCCAGAGGAACGCCGTCGTATATCCCTCGACGGCGGCCGACAGATACGTGTCGGGACCGGGCGTGGCCGACGCGAGGTAGTTCGCCGCCGCGGTGGCTGCGATCGTCGAGAGCAGTGGAACGCCAAGCGATCCGCCGATCTGCTGAATGGTGTTGATCATCGCGCTCCCGACGCCGGAGTCGTTGGCGGAGAGCCCGGAGAGCGCGGTCACTGTTACGCTGATGAAGAGCATTCCCATCCCGACCGCCATGATCACGGCCGGTCCGAAAATGTGGGTCCAGTAATTCGAAGCGACGCCGAGCTGCGCCATCCAGAACAGGCCAACTGCCATCAGGAGAGGCCCGGCGGTCATCAGAATACGGGGGCCGAGGATCGGCAGCAAGCGGCCCATCGAGGTCGCTGTGATGACGATTGCGACGGTAAAGGGCAGGAATGCGAATCCGGTGCGAATCGGCGAATAGCTCAGATTCTGCTGCATGTAGAACGTCAGGAAGAAGAACATGGCGAAGACCGCCACGCCGATTCCCAACATCGTCAAATAGGCGCCTGCACGATTGCGATCGAGCAGAATGCGCAAGGGCAGGAGCGGATAGGCGGCACGCTGTTCCTGAATGATGAATCCAACCAGGAGCACGACCGCTAGGGTAAGGAATCCAATGGTGGAAGCCGCTCCCCATCCGTCCTGCTCTGCCCTGGAAAAGCCGTAGACCAGCGAGGCAAGTCCGGTTGTCGCCAGGACCGCGCCGGGAACGTCATATTGGGTGGAGCCAGTTGCCTTGCTCTCCTGGAGCACGATCAAGGCCATCGCGATGCCGAACAGCGCGATGGGGATGTTCACGTAGAGGCACCATCGCCAGCTGAGATACTCCGTGAGCACGCCGCCAAGCAACAGGCCGACAGCCGATCCGGCGCCGGATACCGCACCGTAGATGCCGAAAGCGCGCGCGCGCTCGTTCGGTCCGACGAATATGACCGCCAACTGTGAAAGCGCGGCCGGCGCGAGCAACGCGCCAAATACGCCCTGCAAAGCACGCGCGAGAAAGAGAACCTCAGGGTTCGGCGCCGCCCCGCCGATGGCGGAAGCGACCGCAAAGCCCGCCAAACCCGTGATAAAGGCTTTGCGGCGTCCCCAGAAATCAGAAATGCGCCCGCCCAGCAACAAGAGACTTCCGAAGGACAGCGCATATGCCGTCACCACCCACTGACGTTGAGAATCGGTGATACCCAGGTCTTCCTGAGCGGTGGGCAGAGCGATGTTGACAATGGTCGCATCAAGGACCACCATGAGCTGGGCCAGCGAGATGATCAGCAACGCCAGCAGTTTGTTTCGGTCCGACGCCTCTTGCTCAGACAGTGAAATCGACACGCGCGCTCCTTCTCTTCCCAAACGAACCCGACTTGAAACGAACTCGCCGCGGCGGCGTCAGCTGCTGGCAGCGATGCTCTTGCGTGGTCTGCACCTCAATCGCACGTCATTCCGATGCATCGATGTCGCAGACGCATGGCGACCCTTCACGTTCCCTTGGAGTCCGACTCCTCCACGAACGCTCTGCCCCAGGTGACCCGTTCCGGAGGGGCGCCCGGGGAATTGACGGACGCAGCGGCGACCTTGGACAGGATGTGCTGCAGGGTCGCTCGTTCGTCGTGACTCAGCGCCGACGCGAGCGACGTGAACTCTTCACCAAAGACGGTGTCAACCTCTTCGACCTTTTGCCGGCCAGTTGCTGTCAACGTCAGGCGCTTCTGCCGGCGATCGACCGGATCTTCCTCGCGACTGACGAATTCGCCAGCCACGAGTCGATCGACTGCGCGACTCGCCGATGAATGACAGAGTCCGAGCATTTCCGCGACCTCTGAGACGTTTAAGGGCCGCATCATCAGCATTTGCAATACGAAAGTCTCCGGGAACCCCAACTCCATAGTCTCCAGATGGCGGAAGACCGGCCAAACCGAAATCCACCAGGTCAGCCGGTTCCACGTGCCGAGGAACGGTGGAAATGCCAGTCGCTCCAGGGCTTCGGACAGCTGTTTCTCCAGGACAACGGCATCATTGAGCTCGTTAGACGCGGCGCGAGCATCAGGTTCCATCAAGGTATTGTATGCGCGAACGCATATATTGCCAATCGGCATACAATCGCCGCCGCATTGCCGGACGCGCCTGATAGATTTCCGAGAAGCGTTCTACCGATTCCGCCTACCTTCATTTTTTATGTGCGCAACGAGAACGTCACGCTGGGATGGTTGCCGGAGACGCCGACCGTGTTCGTCGTCACCCATCAGGTCATCCGCTGCGCCGCCAATGTGGTCCGATGGATACTTTCTCCAGTCGGTCCTGATTTCGCTAATGACGAGATCGTGCATGCTGTGCGTGGCGTGCTCAGGGCAGCCAAGTACACCGGCGTGAGGTGGTATGAGGATCTCGAACGCGCCAGCTGGTATGGCAACCTGATGCTCGAGTGGTATGGCCCCACCCACGACGCCTACCGACCCGCATTTCTCGCACAAGATGCGGATGGCCAGTATCTGCCGATGATGCACGGCGATTCACGCTTGGCTCAGATAGCGACTGGCCCTCCGGTGCAGAAGCATTGTAATTGGCCGAGGCACAAGCCGCGGATTCAGGCTTCCCCATGCAGTAGAATGAAACTGCTTTGCCGGAGTGCCACTCTGGTGAAGAGCAAACGCGCCCGTAGCTCAGCGGATAGAGCGTCTGCCTCCGGAGCAGAAGGTCCCGTGTTCGAGTCACGGCGGGCGTACCAAAACCTCTTTGGCTCCTTATCGAAGAGCGCGCCATGTCTGTCCGCGTTGAGCTCAACAAAGATGGTCTGATTGAAATCCCAGTGGCGGTTCGCGAACGGCTGGCGATCGAGACTGGCGACTCCATGCTACTGGACGTCAAAGACGGCGCGATTGTCCTCGTACCCATCGACTTGAATCCGGTGGAGGCCCTTCGTGGGCTAGGACGCGGTCTTTGGGGAGACGAAGACGCCCAAGACTACGTCGATCGAATTCGAGACGAACGGTGACTCTCGAGGGGAAACTGGCTCAGCACCAATTGGTCGGGATCGACATATCGCCGTTCATCTACCACATCGAAGGCGGCTCGCGTTCATCACCAATGACGCGAGGCTCCGTCGTGCCTCCGAGCTCGACGTCGTAGTCCTGGCCGACTATCCCAACTAAATCGCTTGTCTCCGGAGCAGAAGGTCCCGTGTTCGAGTCGCGGCGGGCGTATCAATTGCCTATCATTTCGGACTACGTCTAGAGGGCGGCAATCAAATCTGTATGCACGAAATCGTTGCCAACGAAGAGTAGCGGCTCGTTGCGCTCCTTCGCGAGCGCATAGGCGAAGCAGTCACCGAAATTGAGGCGGGCCGGATGCCCAGATCCTTTGCCAAACCGGCTCCACGCCTCTCGGGCGATCTCCACGTGTGCGCTGGTGACAGATTCGACGACCATCTCGAATCGCACGATTGATTCCTCAATCGATCGCACCGCATCGTGATCGTTTCGACGGTCGACAACGGCGAGAGCTTCGAACAGGTTCGCCGCCGAAACCCGCTTGATCTCCGGCTCTGCGAGGACATCAAGAATGCGGGCCGCAGTCTCCTCACCGAACGCTATCGCCAGGAGCGCGGACGTATCGACAATCACGCCGGCAGTCCATCCTCACCGTAAAGCACGACACCGTGGTCGATTGGGAGCTGATCCTTCAGTCGTGCTCGAACACGTCGCCCTCGTTCGAGGAATTCGTGTTTCAGCTGCTCGCGTTCTTCGGGCGTCATTGAGCTGATCGGTCTCAGCGATGCAGAGAGTCCCGGATCCGGCGAACCCTCCAGCACCACCGTAACGATGCGCCCGGGCTGTCCATTGGGAATGTCCACTTTGCCGTCAGATCCGATGACGAGTCGATAAGATTGCATAAATTTCCTCCAGGGACTCATCGTGACGAGTATACGCCGCGCCCTGGTTCGACACGAGCGCCCGTGGCACAGTGAAAGCGCTCGCCTCAAGGGGGGGTTCATACCGTCGGAATCGATAAGATCCTGCAGATGACCATCTGCATCATGCAATCAAAGCCGGGCAAATGTGTCCCGAGCAAGGAAAGCAACTGATATGGCAAAACTCGTCTTCGGAATGAACCAGTCGCTGGACGGCTACGTCGACCATACGGAGTTCGGGCCGAGCCCGACGCTCTTCCGCCACTTCATCGAAGAAGCGCAGGGGCAGGCTGGCAGCGTCTACGGTCGTCACATGTACGAGATCATGCGTTACTGGGACGATGATCGTCCTGAATGGGACGCGGATGAACGCGCCTTCGCGGCCGCGTGGCGGAAGCAGCCGAAGTGGGTGGTCTCGCGCTCGCTGAAGTCGGTCGGCCCCAACGCGAGGCTTGTCGCGGATGATCTTGAGAGCGCGATCCGCGGGCTGAAGGCGCAGTATGACGGGGAGATCGAGGTTGCCGGCCCGAAGCTGGCGCGAAGTCTCACGGACCTGGGCCTGATCGACGAGTATCGAATCTATCTCCACCCCGTCGTGCTTGGTCACGGTAAGCCCTATTTCGCCGGTCCGCGGCCGCCTCTCCGCCTTGTGTCTCATGACCGGATTGACGATGTGGTCAGGCTGACCTACGTTCCTGCCTAGGCGGGCGCTTGGCGGCGGACGGCGAACAGCTTGACGACGCGGACGAACCGGACCGGCTCCACCGGTGGGGGAAAACGGGCGCACAGAGAAGGTTTGTAAATCCTCTCCAATCTAGAAACACGTCGGCTTGAACGGCCAACTCCAGCTCGGACTGCACCCGCCGTCGCCGCAACGAGCACCGAAACGGCTGTCGCACATCTGCTTCCAGTAGCGCCACGCGGCGCAGTGATCGGGGTAGGTGTGTCCGTAGGGTTCGCAGGGTTGGCAGAGCATGTAGTTCCAGCACATCTCGACGTTGGCCTTGATGACTCCGACGGTGGTCGCCCCTTGATACCCGGTTACGCAATAGATCGGGCTATTGGGGCAATCGTCGATGAAGAGGTGAGCGGCGCCGAAGGCGGGCGCCAGGGTGGCCAAGTCAGTCGGCGCCTCCTCGAACTCCATCCCCAGGTCCGACTGCCAGTTTTCCAGGACCTCGATTTCGTAGGTCACCCCTTGAGAGACCGGGTCGTAGATCGGACTGAACAGCTCAACTACCGCGACATCGGTTTCCCCCGGAGCGGTCTCGACGACCAGGGCGGCATTGGGCGGGTTGTCGTCGAGGAAGCCCAGGCCCTCGAGGAACTCTGGGGTGGGGCTGGCGCCGACGACGCGGTCTGGGCGATCGGAAAAGTAGATCGTCTGGCCGTGGCCCGCTTGCAGGGAGAGGGTATAGCGGTCTTCGACGCCCTCGGTCGGCACGATCGTGCCGGACTGGTAGGTCTGGACGAAGAGGAACGGGACCTTGCCGGGCGTTGCGGGATCGGCGGCGTCCTGGGCCTCAGCAGAGCTCAAGGCGGCAAGCGACGCGGCGGCGAGGCCTGCCCCACCCTGTGCCAGGGCCTGGCGCCGCGACACGCGGCGCTCCGCGAGCTGCTTGGTGATCCGGTCGAAACGAGACGGTTCCATGCTAATGCACCTCCGATTCAGTGTCGCAACTACCCCGCGCTGACTCGCGGCGACGAACGCACGCTGGTGCGTATCCAGCCGATTTCTCCATCCGGCTTGCGGATGAACGACGCGACCATGTTGGAACCGACCGCCAGCCGGTCGCCGCGGATGACCGAGACGGGATAGTCGACGACCGGATCGCTGGACACGTCATCCGAGATATAGCCGGCCATCTCGAGCGCTTCGATGGAAATGAGTAGTTGATCGTCTTCGACGCGAAGGTTGATCGCGTCGACGGGAGTGGCGAAGCGCCCGGCATACTTGGAAAGTTCTGATGAAGAAAGCTGGAGTGGGGTTGTGTCGGACGCGAAGGATGACCCTCCCGAGACCCCAACCAGCGCCGCCTCTTCGCCCATCCCGAGGTAGGTCCGTGCCGCGGCGGCGAGCACTGCTCCCGCCGCGGCGCCCCCGCCGGGTTCGGCATTGGTCAGCAGCACTAGAGCGAATCCCCTGTCTGGAGCGACGATCAATGTCGTGTGCTGGCCGAACGTATCGCCGATATGGGTCGCGAAGCGGATACCGCCGACCTCTTGCACGAACCAGATCAATCCAATCTGAATCGCCGAAACACCACTGAAGGACGACTGCGCCCTCCTCATCAGCTGTGTGGTGTAAGCAGGCAGGAGCCGCGTGCCGTCCGGCGCCATGCCATCAGAAAGCTGAAGACGGGCAAACCGGAGCTGTTCCGGCGTCGTCGACCAGAAATTTCCCCCGGCAGGTTCGAGACTGCGCGGCAGATGCAGGGGTGATTGCAGCACCGTGCCGTTCGGACCACTGTGGTACCCGAGCGAATATGGACGAGCTTCGACCTCAGTCACATCGTAGGTGGAGTAGGTCATGCCAAGTGGATCGAGTGTGAGATCCTGGATGACGTCGCGATATCGCTTGCCCTCAACGACCTCGAGGACTCGACCGAGCAGGATCGTCGCGGCGTTGTTGTAGCTGGCAAACATGCCGAGCGGCGCGTGCTGCGGCAGCTCCGGAAGAACCTCCTCGACAAGCCGGCTGATGGCGTCATCGCCCTCGCCGGTGTCGAAGAACGTTTCTCCCCACCAGCCTGAGGTGTGGGTCATCAGGTGGTGGACGGTTACGCGAGCGGCGACGCTTTCGTCCTGCAACCGGAGACCGGGCAGGTACGTCCGGACCGGCGCATACAAGTCGATTTTGCCCGCGGCAACCAGCTGCATGATGGCGGTGGCGGTGTACGTCTTGCCGACCGAACCGATCTGAAAGCGGGTCTCGGGAGCGACCTCAACACCTGCGTCGAGATCGGCCATGCCGAAGACGGCGTGCTCTTCTCTCCCATCCATGAGAATGCCAAGCGCCGTCCCCGGGACGCCGTTCTGGGCCATAGCCGCCATCAGGGCATCGGCCACAGCGCTGAACTGCGGCGAAGGATCGCCGGCATACGTCGCTGGGATCGACTCAGCATCCGGCCATGGGCTCGTTGGGTTCGCTTGCATTGTGGCCGATGGGCGGGAGAGGGTCGTCCACGGACTGAATACCTGAGCGGCGGTCGCGGTTGCGGCAGCAGCGAGCAAGCGACGACGCGGCATACGAAGCGTTTGCATTTTTGACAGTGTTCCGGCCAGCATCGTTTCCCCCAGTTCCGGTTGATCCAATAGGTCCGTGAAGGAACTCGCGCAGCAATCTGCTCCTCAGCCCATGCAACAGTTGGTCAGGGAGTGCCAGGTGTCTGGGCTGCGAACGCCCGCGACTACTTGCCGAATCGCCTCGACCACGAGTTCGGGCTGATCCTGATGGATGTCGTGGCCGCTCTCGGCGGCGACGCTGAAGCGCGCATTCGGGACGAGCGTCGCCAGGTCCTCATTCGTTTGCCGGAGGTACAGCTCCAACTGCTCAGACGTGATCCCTTGCAGATCCGCCGGGAGAGGGAATGGAATGCCATGGGCGAGGACAAACAGGGGCATCGGCCGCAGCGGCGTGGCAGCCTCCGCCTCACGCATGACGTCGTTGTCCGCTCCCCAGGGCAGCGTCTCGACGTCGCCGTAATCCGGAATCTCGAGGACCGTGTCGGTGCCGCCCGCTTGATTGAGCTGCTTCAGCGACTCGTAGAGATCGGGAGGCAGAATGGTCTCCAGCCGTTCCGAGAACGAGTCCACCAGGACGATGCCCACAACGTCGTCGGGGTAAGTGCTGGCATAGAGCCGGGCGAAGAAGCCACCCAGTGAGTGGCCGGCGAGGACATAGGGACCAGCAACACCCGCGGCCTGGAGCAGCGCATGGAGCTCATCAACGACGTCCAGGGCGGTGCGGGGCTGGGGAATGGCGTCACTGCGACTGGGGAACATCTCCTCGCCGATGTACGCGTACGTCCCAGGGCGGTCGTAGGCGACGACATGGGTGAACTCGGCTACGGCTGGCATCACCATCGTGCGGGGCGTGTCGTGCTGCAGGAGATCGTCGGTCCAGTACATGGCAGATGTGCGGTACCCGTTCAGGAGTACGACGGTGGGCGAGCCGGAGCCGCGCGTCTCCATGTAGAGGGTCCGTCCGCCGATATCGACCATGCCCTCCCAGTCGTCGGGCATTTCCCTGGCGGCCTCCTCAGCCGTGGGCGTCTGCGCCGTCGCGAGCATGGGCACCCTAGAGGTCAGTACGGCGCCGATCGCGGCAGATGTCGCGAGGACGCGGCGACGCGAGAAGCGGGATGGCTGATCCGGGAGTTTCGGAAGGGTGTCCATAGTGAGCCTCCGGTTCGTCGAAATGTTCTGGCGTCTCGCATCGGGAGCCGCGGCTCGGGGAGAGGACGGCGCCATGTTGGCGCCGCCGCGCTGGTCATTCGCAGGCTCTGCCCCGTTCTGGCGCCTGGCGATCAGGTCCATCCATCGAGCGAGTTGAAACTGTTGGGCCAGGCGCGGCACTGCCCGTTGCATTCATCGGCGAACCGCCGGTTGCACTCGTCCGACCAGCTGCCACGAGCAGCCGGCCCCTGGCAGGGGGCGCACCAGAGCTGGGGTCGTTGGACACAGAAGCCATCATGTTCGGCGTTGGAGATCGTGCCGACCGAGCTGTTCGGCTGCCCACCTCCTCGGGTCGGGTCGTACGGATCGGTGGTGCAGACCAGGTCATGGTCAGGACAGTCGAAGAGGCCATCAATGAAGAGGTGGGCGGAGCCGAAGCTCGACTCAAGGGCAGAGAGGTCGGTCGGCGCCTCCTGAAACTCCATGTCCAGTTCCGCCGCCCAGTTTTGCAGCACGGCGATATCGTAGGTGATCCCCTGTGTCGCCTCGTCGTAGACCGGGCTGAACAGTTCGAGCACTGCGACATCGGTCTCGCCGGGTGCGGTCTCCACCACCAACGCGGCGTTGGGCGGGTTATCGTCGGGGAAGCCAAGTGTGTCGAGGAACACATCGGTGGGCCACGCCCCTACGACGCGATCCGGACGGTCGGAGAAGAAGATCGTCTGACCAGCGCCCGCTTCCAGGGTCAGCGTGTAGCGGCCATCGGTCCCATCTTTGGGGGCAATGCTGCCCGCCCGGTACGCCTGGACGTAGAGCATTTCCACCCCGTCCGAACCCGGGCTCGCGCCGGCGGCCGGGGTGGCCTCCTGGGCACTGGCCGTCCGGGTGGACGCAATCTCGGTTACCGCAAGACCGGCGGCAGCGAGAGCGGCGCCCTGTGCCAGGGCCTTACGGCGCGACAGGCGACGGTCGGCGAACAACTTGGCGATGGTGTCGAGACGTCTGGGGTCCATGACTCTCCTCTCGATCTTGTGTGAACGACGACTCAAACCGGTAGCAGGGCGCCGACAGCCGGCATCACCTCCGATGGCTCCCGGCGGTGCGGACGATCTGGCTGCTGTCTGTGTGGTGGGCGCTTTGTCCCGATACGTCTACAACGTAGCTGGGCCCGACTCGGGCAAGAATCCGTACATGTACTCAGATGAGGAAACACGAGGTACTCATTCGGGGCGTGGGTGGCCCGAGACCGCGACCGGGGCTCCTACTTTGTCGAAGGCAGCGGCCGATCGGACGGGCCGGACCCTGCGGCGAAGGCGGCCGAGACGGCCGCCGTCCTGGTTCGGACACCGAGCTTGGTCAGTATGTGGGCGACGTGATTCTCGACGGTGCGGACGCTGATGAAGAGCACAGCGGCGATCTCGGGGTCGGTCATCCCGCTGGCCAGCAGGCCCAGCACTTCTCGCTCGCGCGCGGTCAGCAACCCAGCGAACACGCCGGCAGGTACGTTCTTGGGCAGCCCGGGCGGCGCCATCGCCTCCGCCACCGCCTGCCCCGCCCGCAGGGTTCGTCCGGCAGCCCAAGCGGCGGCGAATGCCGGTTCGCCGAGGGCGGCTCGGGCTGTGGCCATTGCTCGCTCCAGCGCCGCCTGCGTCATTGCCAGGCGATACCGCAACCCGATCCGCTCGCGCTGCGCCTCGGATGAGCCAAGGAGCCGGGCGCCGAGCTCCATCTGTCCAACGCCAACCGTGGCGATTCCCAGTGCTTCGATCAATTCGGTGACCACACGTGTGCCGGGGTTTCCTTCCACCAGGCCCAACGCTTCCCGATAGAACTCCAGGGCTCGCACGTGCTCGCCCTGGTCGCGCGCCAGTTCACCGAGATCCTTGAGCATCAGGATCATTCCTCCGGCGTACCCGGCTTCACGATGGCGTTGGAGTCCGGTTTCGAGACGCTCGACGGCCAGCGCGCGATCGCCGCGCATCCGGGCCACCTCCGCCAGATTGGCCAGAGCCCACCCCACCACAATTCCCGCCAGCCGGGCGTCGGGCAGTTCGTCGGCAACATCAATGGCCTCTTCAAGCAGGATCGAACCACGGTCCAGATCGCCCCGCTGACCGACCAACCAGCCCAGCAGGATCAATGCGAGCGCTGAGTGCAACACAGCACCCGCTTCCCGGCTGCTGGCCAGTCCCTCCGTCAGGCGAGCCTCCGCTTCCGGATTCGCCGACTGCAACGCTTCGATCATGCCAAGGTGGACGAGCGCTTTGGCCCGCTCGGTCTCCGTCGCACCACTCCCAGGCGCCGTGACGCGTTCCAGCCATTCACTGCCCTCCTGGTAATAGCCTTGATCGGCCCAGAAACGACCCAGCGCAACGGACAGGCGAGAGAGCATTTCGGTCTCGCCTGCCTCCAGAAACCAGTCCAGCGCCTCTCGCAGGTTTCCGTGTTCCGCCTCGAGATCCTCCAGGATCCGGTTGCCATCCGGCAGCAGGTCAGTGAGTTCATTGCGCTCGGCGAGAGACAGGAAGTCCGCCGCGTGGGCGTGGCGGACAGCGGCTGTTTCTCCGCTCGTCTCCAGCTGATCCAGGGCGAATTCCCGAATGGTTTCCAGCATGCGGTAGCGGGTGGCGCCGTCGGTTCGGATTTCGGTTTGCAGCAGGCTGGCGTCGATGAGCGTGGCCAGGCCGTCAAGAACATCAGGCGTCCAGTACCTATTGTCCGCACCTGTCCGGCGAGCCGTCTCGATCGCGACCTGTTCGGCTGCTTCCAACGTGAACCCGCCGGTGAAAACGGCGAGGCGACGGAACATCACCTGCACGGCGGGCGCGAGGAGGTCGTGACTCCAGGCGATGGCGCTTCGCATCGTCCGCAACCGGCTCGGTTGGTCTCGCGAGCCGCCGGTGAGCAAGGGCAATCGCCGGTCGAGCCGGTCAAGCAGATCGGGCAGTGCCAGATGGCGAACTCGGTGCGCAACCAACTCGATAGCGAGTGGCAGTCCGTCGACCCGCCGGCAGATTTCCGCAACCTGCGGCGCAGTGACCTCAGTCAGGGCGAACGATGCCGCCACCGATTGGGCTCGATGGGCGAACAACTGAATCGCCGAAGACTGAACCAACTCCTCAAGGGAGGCCACGGCGTGGGGATCTGGAACCGTCAGGGGAGGTACTGCAAGAGCGTGCTCACCTTCCACCCGCAGCAGGACCCTGCTCGTCACCAGGATCTTCAACCGCGGGCACGCTGCCAGCAAGTCAGAAAGAATTGACGCCGCACCATGGACCTGCTCGAAGTTGTCCACCACCAGGAGGGTGTCGGCCGCGCCGAGTGCCGATGTCAAAGCGTCGAGTGCGCGAGTTCGGCCGGGCGGCTCAACGCCGATCGCGTGGGCGATTGACGCAGTCACCAGATCGGCGTCGCGGACGGACGCCAGTGGGACAAAGCGCACGCCACCGGCGAAAGCGCCCCCCAAATCAGCGGCGAGGCGAAGCGCGAGGCGGGTCTTGCCGATGCCGCCGGGTCCCGTCAGGGTCAGCAGGCGCACGTCGGCACGGCGGATCAGCTCCTGGGCCAGCGCCAGCTCCCGCTCGCGGCCGACGAGCGAGGTCAAGGGAACAGGCAGGCTGACCGTCCCGCCTGGGAGCAACGAGAACTCGGGGCGAGGCGTCAGCGCGAGTATGGAGAGATTATTGGATGTGGGCGTCCCCATGCGGCGGCAACCAATCGCTGCTGGGCGGCTTGTCGCGCTCATCATGAGGGAGGGTCGCCGTCCCGTCAACGCACCCGCTTGTTCCAGCGTATCGGGCACATCCATGTGATGCCCATTGCGTACAATTGGGCTGTTTCGACAACCGATTTCTCAATCCAAAGGGGTGGGCGCTTTGAGAATCACGGATATCAAGTGCGCTGTGATCGCCGACAGTCCGGTTGTGCGCATCGTCACCGACGAAGGCATCGACGGCTGGAGCCAGATCGAAACGCCGAAACCCTACGTGCAACCGATGGTGCTCCAGCTGAAGCCCTGGCTGGTCGGGGAAGACCCTACGAACGTCGAACGGGTGATGAAGCGCATCCGCAGCCGGGGTGGCTTCAAACCTTGGGGTTCCGCGGTCAGCGCGATCGAGATCGCGCTCTGGGATCTCGCCGGAAAAGCGCTCGGGACGCCGGTCTACAAGCTGCTGGGCGGCAAGGTGCGGGACAAGGTTCGCACCTATCGCACCTTCTACCATCATGAGATCGCCGCGGAGCACACCGCGGCCGATTACACCCGCTGGGCGGCCGAAGCGAAAGCGCTGCCGGGCGGCTACAAGATGTTCAAGCTGCCGTCGAGTTTTCATTCCGACATGGCTGTGGATATGCCCGACTACTTCTACGGAGAAGCTCACAAGAAAGCGCCCTACCCCTACCCGAATCGCGGGCTCGTGACCGAAGCCGGATTCGAGCACGCGGTGGGGGCGATCACGGCGGCGAAAGAAGCGCTCGGTCCGGGATATGGACTGGCGGTTGATGCCGGGCCTGGCTATCTCGCCTATGACGCGCTCCGCTTCGCGAAAGCGGTCGAGCCGCTGCATCTGCTCTGGGTCGAGGACATGATCACCGGCGACTACTCACCCTTCGTGAATGCGGACGTTTATCGCGACGTGACGCACGCCACCACCACGCCGATTCACACTGGCGAGCAAATCTACCTTCGGCAGAACTACAAAGACCTGATCGAGAAGCATGCGGTGAATGTGATCGGTCCCGACCCCTGCGATGTCGGCGGCATTGCCGAGCTGAAATGGATCGCCGAGTACGCCGACTTGCACGGCATTGCGATCGCGCCGCACGGAACGGCGAATGGCGTTTTCGGATTGGCGAGCCTCATTCAGGTTTGCGCCTGTTTGCCCGACAACTACCTCGCGTTCGAGTATCCGGCCCGGTTCGAGGCGGAGGGATTCTGGTACGACATCGTCGATGGGTTCGATGGCAATCCAGTGGTCGACGGAATGATCGACGTCCCGGATCGGCCCGGTCTTGGGGTGAATCTCATCCCGGAGGCGGCGAAAACCCACCTGCTCCCCGAGGACGCCGGTTTCTTCGATTGAGTGAATCGCAATCGGCCAGAACAAAAACAGAGGAGAGCGCGATCGCGCTCTCCTCTTGGCAGTACCGGGTCTACCGCGTGCGTTATGCCTGCGGAGCCGCCTGGAATGCCTGGCAACCGCTGATCGGCGTCACCATGAGGTTCAGCTTCTCATGCTCCGGCAGGCCGCACGGAACCACCAGTTTCTCTGGCGCCTCATGCTTGAGCCGGATCTGAATCAGCTGCACATCGTTCGCCTGCTTTTCGCCGAAGTGAACGCAGAGTCCACACTGTCCATCTTGTACCTGAAGCATCGAAGTAACCTCCTTGTTACGTGCCCGCCCAGTTGATTCCTGAACGTCTGAGTTCAGCGTAGCACCTTTTCGAGATAATTTCCATAGGTTAATAATCTGACTCGCTGGGTCGGAATTTGCCTCATCAATGGCTTCTTTTCCAAGGTATGAATCTGCTGTTTGCGCTGCGCGCAGCGAAGCTGTCCCCCTGCTCGGTTCACGCAGGTTGCATGCCAACCAGATGCTCAGACTGGCGGGCAGCAGCACCAGGCTAGCCCGGCCTATTGATCATGTAGACCCCGGCACAGCGCTGGGTTCGACGTTACTGGAGAGTGGGTCTCACAATGCACCGAAACGTGATGTGATTGGTCCCGGTGTCGACCGGATGACTCATACGGGCGGCTGGTCGGTAGCGTTTGCAGTAGTTTTCGGCACAGGCGAACGATCCCCCCTTCAAAACGCGACGGGGAATGCTCGCCGGATCGGTTGGATCGACACTTCCTCCGATGTCGGTGTTGAGCGGATTGCGCCTCTCCCCACCGCAACACGGGGAGGCCGGGGTATGGACATTTGCGTAGAAGTCGCTGGTCCATTCCCAGGCATTGCCGATCATGTCGAAGAGGCCATAGCCGTTGGGTGGAAACGACCCGATCGGCGCGGTTCGGGCGAAACCGTCCAGCTCCAGGTTCTCCCAGGGGAACTGCCCCTGCCAGAAATTGGCCAGATGGCGTCCTTTCGGGGTCAGTTCGTCTCCCCAGGCGAACTCGGCTCCATCCACCCCACCGCGCGCCGCAAATTCCCACTCCGCTTCGGTCGGAAGTTCCTTGCCTGCCCATTTGGCATACGCTTCGACATCCTCCCACGCCACATGGACAACCGGATGCCGGTCTCGTCCATGCAACGTACTACCAGGACCATCGGGCGCCCGCCAGTTGGCCCCGGCAACCCACGCCCACCAGTTGAAGTGACTATTCAGCGGCACCGGCCCCGGCGGCGGTGTGAACACCACTGATCCCGCCACCAGCATGTCTGGCAGCGCACCGGGATAGTCCTCGGCCCGAGGAACCTGCTCGGCTACCGTGACGTACCCGGTCTCCTTGACGAAGCGGCGAAAGTCGGCGTTGGTCACCTGATGTCGATCGATCCAGAAACCATCAACCGACACCCGATGCGCGGGAGCCTCCTCCGGATAGTGATGGTCGGAGCCCATCGTGAAACTCCCGCCGTCGATCCAGATCATGTTCCTGGGGGCGGCTGCCGACCGGCTGGACACTCCGGGATTGATCGTCTGTTTCGAGCTCATGGCCGCTCCTCTGCGCAACCGCTTTGCCCGAACGCACGTCTGGCGCATCCGGGCAGTCCTACGGTACCCGAGGATCGCTGAGTCGTCATCCGTCAATGGTGGTAGCGTGTCGCACGCGGCTATTCCTTCGCCGCCGTTGTACACCGTTCCGATTGCGCGACCATCGCGACACTACGGAGGGCTGATGTCAGTGCGACGATCCTACGATGTCATCGTGATTGGTTGCGGGGGTATCGGAAGCGCCGCCGCCTACTGGCTGGCCCGTGCAGGAGCCAGCGTCCTCTGTCTCGAACAATTCGAGCTTGGTCACCACAACGGCAGCTCGCAGGACCACTCCCGCATCATCCGTCGCTCCTACCACGATCCCAACTACACGGTGCTCGCCCGACCGGCATACGAGCTCTGGGACCAGATCGAGCAAGAATCAGGGGTGCATCTGGTCACCAAGTGTGGCGGGCTCGACTTCGAGCGCCTCGGCACGACAGGACCGAAAGACCTCAGCCATTGCGCGGCGGCAATGACCGAGCAGGGCGTTCCTTTCGAGGAGCTCGACGCCAAAGCGCTGATGGAACGCTGGCCACAATTGACACTCGACAGCGATGTCCGCGGGCTCTTCCAGCCGGACGGTGGACTGGTCGATCCCGGCAAGTCGATCGCCGTTCACGTGGCGCTGGCCAGACTTCATGGAGCCGAGATCAAAGAGAGCACGGCGGTCACCGGACTGAAGTCGACCAGCGCCGGCGTCGAAGTCGTCACTTCTGGAGGAACGTTCGGCGCGCAGCATGTCGTGCTGACCTGCGGAGCCTGGACCAACGATCTCCTGGGACATCTTGGCCTGCGCTGGCCTCTCACGATCACCCAGGAACAGGTCACCTACTTCGCCACGCCCCACATTGCCGACTTCGCACCGAACCGGTTTCCGGTCTGGATCTGGCGGGCGCCCACCGAGTTCTATGGATTTCCGGTCTACGGCGAGGTGGCCACAAAAGCCGGGCAGGATGTCGGCGGTCCGGAGGTCACTACGGAAACCCGCACATTCGAACCCGACGCTCCGACGCGACAGCGCCTCGTCGACTTCCTGCTCCAAACGATGCCGGGGTTCGTTGGCCCGGAGCTCTATACGAAAACCTGCCTCTACACGATGCCGCCCGATCGCAATTTCGTCATCGATTTCGTGCCGGGCTACGAGAACGTCAGCGTCGTTGCCGACGCGGCGCATGCGTTCAAGTTCGCCACGTTGATCGGCAAGATCATGAGCGAGCTGGCGCTGGATGGCGCTACCGGTTACCCGATCGACGCATTCCGGGCCGACCGCCCAGCGCTGACTGGGGATTTCGCACCGATTTTCCGCAACGAAGCCGTGATGAATCACGGTTGACAAGGAGCCACAACGTGTCTGCGAACGCATCAAAACGAGGACCGGGTTTGCTGGAACGCCTGGAGGCCGGACCAGTCATCTGCGCCGAGGGCTATCTCTTCGAGTTCGAACGGCGCGGCTATCTCCAAGCCGGCGCCTATGTGCCCGAGGTCGTCCTCGAATACCCAGATGAGGTCAGCGAGCTGCATCGCACGTTCGTCCGGGCCGGGTCCGATGTGGTGGAAGCCTTCACCTATTACGCTCACCGCGAAAAACTGAAGCTGATCGGCCGCGAGAATGATCTGGAAGCGATCAACCGGAAGGCGCTCGACCTGGCCCGGGAGATCGCCGACGATACGGGAGCGCTCCTGGCCGGGAACATCTGCAACACCAATGTCTTTCTCGGCGACGATGCCTCCCGCACCGCCGTTCGGGCCATGTTCGACGAGCAGATCGGCTGGGCAGTCGATGCGGGCGTCGATTTCATCATCGGCGAAACCTTCTCCTGGGGCGAAGAAGCCTTGATCGCCCTGGAAGCGATCCGCGCAACGGGCAAACCCTCGGTGATCACCCTGTCGATCCATCAGCAACCACAGGTGCGGGAGGGATGGTCGCCTGCCGAAACGTGCCGGCGCCTCGAAGCGGCCGGAGCAGACGTGGTCGGCATGAACTGCATTCGGGGACCGCAAACCATGCTCCCGGAAATCCGCGCGATTCGGGAAACGGTCTCCTGCCACGTGGCGGCGCTCCCCGTTCCCTACCGAACGACCGAGTCGGAACCGACCTTTCAGTCATTGCGCGACCCCGACTATCCCGATCCACCGGGTGGCCGCCCATTTCCCACCGCGCTCGATCCATTCACCTGCAATCGCTACGAGCTTGCCGATTTCGCCCGCGACGCCCACGCACTCGGCGTGAATTACCTGGGCGTCTGTTGCGGCGCCGGACCACATCACATTCGCAGCGTCGCCGAAGCGCTCGGCAGAACGCCGCCGGCCAGTCGCTACTCACCCGACATGTCCAAACATGCCTTCCTGGGAACCGACAAGCAGTTGAAATCAGCCAATCAGCAGTACGCGCGGGAGCTCTGAGGCATGACCGGATCATCCGTGCCCATTCCGACGTCGAAAACAGCACGCCCGCAAATCACCGCGCAGCGAGGCGTTGTGGCAGGTGGCGATCAGCGGGAAGCGGACGCCGGAGTCCGGATCATGCAGGAGGGAGGCAACGCCGTCGACGCGCTGGTCGCCGCGGCCTTCGTGGGCTACGTCGTCGAACCCGACAGCTGCGGAATCGGCGGCTACGGCCGGCTGGCCATCTACCTGGAAGAGCAGCAGGAACTCGTCACCGTCGACCATTATGTTCGCGCGCCGCTGGCCGCAACAGATACGATGTTCAAGGTGATCGACGGGGGCGACAGACTCTACTACGGCTGGCCGCAGGTGGTCGATCGGGCCAACGAATGGGGGTATCGCTCCATCGCCGTTCCCGGAGCGGTAGCTGGTCTCTATGAAGCCCACCGGCAGTTCGGTCAGCTAGCCTGGGAGCGAGTGCTCACCCCGGCTATCGAAGCGGCGGAGGCGGGCCTCGAAGTCACCTGGGATCTGGTTCTCTCGATTTCCGGCCGTATTCGGGAGATTCGGTCGCTGCCCTGCGTCGCAGAGTTTCTCTTGCCTGGCGGCGAACCACCCAGGCACCGGAACGGCTTCAATCAGGGTGGACATCATCTCGATCTCTCCGACCTGGCCCGAACCCTGCGCCGGATCGCCTCGGAAGGACCAACCGGGTTCTATGACGGTCCGGTCGCCGATGCGATCGTGACCGAGGTGCAGTCACACGGCGGGATTCTCTCTCACGACGACCTGACCTCCTACCGGCCAAAGGTCATGCGAGAGAAAGCACAGCGATTCGCCGGTGTGGACTACATCACCGCCTGGGACCAGGTCGGATACGAAGCGCTGAACATCCTCGATCAGTTCGATCTTCCCAACTTCGATCCAAACGGTCTCCCATTCCGGCATCTGATGGCCGAGGCGCTCGGAGCAGCATTTGTCGACAACATGTTCTGGTATGGCGATCCGGAATATGTCGACAGTCCAGTCAGCGGCCTCTCCAGCCAGGCCTTCGCCGCCGAGCGAGCCGGATCGATCAGCTTCGAACGGGCGATGAACCGGCCAATCCCGGTTGCCGATCCCCGGCCACACGACGACGAATCGCTCGATCCCGACTTCGATCCCCAAGTCCCATCCGTCGGAGGCACGCACGGCACGTCGCAAATGGCGGCCATGGATGGGGCCGGAAACATCGCCACCCTTTGCACCAGCCTTTCGAGCGCATTCGGATCGCTCGTGCGTGTGCCCGGCACCGGCATCTTCCTGAACAACTCGATGCAGAATTTCGATCCCCGGCCGGGCCGGGCCAATGCGATCGCTCCAGGCAAGATGCCGATCTTCGCCGCGCCCACCATCGCCGCGGCCCAGAACGGCAAGGGGCGCTTCGGGGCAGCCGGCTCGGGAGGATACCGAATCGAAACTGCCGTCCTTCATACAACAGTCGGTCATCTCACTCATGGCATGAGTCTGCAAGACGCCATCGATCTGCCCCGCGTGCACTGCCAGGGCCGGGAGACCGTCGTCGACTCCCGCATTCCAGAGGCGATCAGACACGAACTCGCGGCACTGGGACATCAGGTCGTCGATGCCGAGGAAACGCCCGGCGCGCTGAACTTCGCCCGGGTTGTGGCGGTCGGACGAGATCCGCAGACCGGAGAGCTGATCGCCTCCAGCGGGCCATTCTGGTCGACGGCAGTAGCGGGTTGGTGAGGGCTTCTCACAAGGGCAACCCATGCACGTCATACCCACCATACGCGGCCGTCGATCGGCAAAATGGAGGTAGGGCGATGGGCCAGACAACGACGATCACACCTGATGGGCAACCCGCATACCTGGCTGTGCCGGCTATCGGCTCAGGCCCAGGTGTGCTCATGCTGCATGCCTGGTGGGGACTCAATGACGATGTCACCGGTTTCTGCGACCGCCTGGCGGCAGAGGGATTTGTCGTTCTGGCCCCGTCCCTCTATCCCGGCGGCAAAACGGCCGGGACGATACCCGAAGCGGAAGCCCTCATCGAAGAACATGACAGCGACGCCGGCGTGGCCACCGGTTTTCTGCTGGCCGGGCTCGACACATTGCTGGAGCGACCAGAAGTCTCCAGCGACCAGATCGGCGTCATTGGGTTCTCCATGGGCGCATATTGGGCGCTTTGGCTGTCGGAGAAACGCCCTGAGCAGATCGCGGCAACGGTCGCCGTTTACGGAAGCAGCGACGGCGATTTCACCTCCGCGTCGTCGGACTATCTGCTCCATCACGCGGAACGGGACGACTACGAGCCGCCGCAGGTCCAGCAGGCAATCGAGCAGACCATTCGGGACGCCGGGCGTCAGGTGACGTCATACGTCTATCCGGACACAGGCCACTGGTTCGCCGAACCCAGCCGCTCCGACGCCTACAACGCCGAAGCAGCCGAGCTTCTCTGGGAGCGAACAGTCGAGTTTCTCCGAGACCTGGTGAACTAGCCCAGATTATTCATTCGGCGGGAAGGGAGCGCGCCCCCCGAACCGGCGTAGCGGCGACGGCTTGTCCTCGCCGGTGGCGGAACGGAGCGAAGCGG
Organism: Thermomicrobiales bacterium; assembly: GCA_019637585.1. Taxonomy (GTDB): domain Bacteria; phylum Chloroflexota; class Chloroflexia; order Thermomicrobiales; family UBA6265; genus JAHBVL01. The sequence goes on from JAHBVL010000002.1 coordinate 665,114, forward strand.
AGTGGAGCCACAAGTGCCGTCAATCGCCAACGACATTGCATATGGCGGCGGTTTACGGCCCTTCGGGCCGTGAGCGCGTCCCCGGTCTATCGGCCAAAAACCGAGATGTGTTTGATGCTCCTGGCGTCGAACGGATCGCGTTTCCAGCTCGACCATCGCTCCCGGACGCGCAAACCAGCGATTCTGGCCATCAGGTCGAGCTCGCTCGTCCAGCAGTAGCGGGTGACGATCGGGCCAAACCGCGGACCTTCCTCGGAGATCGTCACGTGGTTCTCCGTCAGAAGCTGTGTGGCGACGTCATATGTCGCGACATCAAAAGTGACGGAATGCACCTCCACAGCGTCGACATTGACATACTCTCTGACACCCCTTCCGAAAAACTCATTCGGCAGACCAGCCTCGATGACGAAAACACCATCATCCGCCAGATGCTTGGCCACATTTTCGAAGCACCGAACCTGCTCCTCCTGGGTCAGCAGATTGTGGAAGGTGTTGAACACGATGTAGATCAGACGGAATGTTCCCTCGACCGGGACCTCGGCGAAGTCGCCCAGAACAACCGGGATGCCGCCTCCACCCGGTTTGCGTTTGAGTTGCTCCAGCATGGCCGAGGAGAGATCGATGCCCGTCACGGCGATTCCTCGCTCGGCGAGGGGCAACGCGATCCTGCCGGTGCCGATAGCCAGCTCGAGCGCCGGCCCCTCTCCAGCCAGCGAGACCAGAAAAGCGACCGCATCCTCTTCATCACCCCGGAGATAGTCGTCGTACGACGCCGCGGCTTCCGGTCCGAAACTATCGACAGGGCGATATCCACGCATCAAAGCATTCCTTCCTGCAAGGGGTCATCGGGTTCGAAAGTTTGCCGGTAGCCTCGCCATTTATGGCGCTGAAGGCGACGCCACAGGGGATGCATCGAGGCCCAGGACCGACACATCGAGAACCAGCGCACTCTGTGCCGCCAGCGTGACGCGCGATCCCGCCCCGAACTGGATCACTCCGTCAACAACGTTGACATCCGCCACGGGGAGACCACCCAGCAGAGTGTCGACGCCGTACGTCCCAGATGCCAGATCGTCCGTGCCAAACGTCAGCGGTTCGAGCTCCACGGCATCACGCCCGAAATTCAGGATCACCAAGGTCACTTCATCTCCTGCGACACGCAGATATGCCAGCAGATTCGACGTGGTGCCGGTCGCTGCGACAAATGATCCGTGGGCAATCGAGGGACGGCTGGTATGCAGATCGATCAGTCGTTGATAGAGGGAGAGGAGCGAATATGGATCGCCGGACTGGTTCTCGACGGTCACCCACCCCGCGTCCGCCTGGAACGGCTGCCAGGGCGTACCTGCGGTGAATCCGGTCGCTGGATCGCGACTCCATTGCATCGGCGACCGAATCTGCTCGTCCGGTTTCGATCCCCACATGCCGATCTCTTCGCCGTAGTAGATGAACGGCAATCCGGGCAGCGTCAATAGCGCGATAGCCGCCAGTTTCGCTTCGGCCAGATCACCATCAAGTTCGACCATGACCCGATTCTGGTCGTGATTGGTCAGGAAGGTCCCCCACTCCTGACCGGGCGATCCCTCGAGCGCATCTCGAACGACCGATCGAATCCCACCGGCTCCACCGCCGCCTGCCGCGGTCAGAATCTGATAGGCGATGTCGAACTGGAAATAGGCATGTAGCTGTTCGGGATCGTAATAGGGCGCCAGGACGAACGCTCCGGCGCCAAAGATCTCACCGATCAGAAAGGCATCCGGATAGGACTCGTCGAGAAACTGGCGATACTGCTCCAACCAGGCATGGGTCGATGGGGTGTTCTCCTGGTTCTGTTCTTCTTCGATCAGATGCTTGGCCGCATCGATTCGAAATCCGGCGACTCCCCGGTCGAGCCAGAATGCCGAAATCCGCTCGATTTCCGCGGTCACGTCCGGGTTGGCCAGGTTGAGGTCGGGCATGTGCTCGCCGAAGAACCCGTAGTACCAGGATTCGTCCGCAGGCGACTGATGCCAGACGCGCTCGCCGGACGGACCACCCCAAGCCGGTTTGTCGTCCGACCATGAGTACCAATCCCGGAAGGAGGGATCGCGGTCTGCGGCCGCCAGAAACCAGGGGTGCTCATTGCTGGTGTGGTTGATCGGCACATCGAGAAGAACGCGAACACCCCGGTCGGCTGCGGCAGCGATCAGGGCATCCATCTCTTCGAGGGTTCCGTAGTCAGGGTCGACGTCGTAGTAGTCGGTGACGTCGTAGCCGTGATAGCTCGGTGACGGAAAAACCGGCATCAACCAGATGCAGGTCACGCCCAGGTCGCTGCCGCCCGGCTCTCCGTCGTTCAGATAGTCGAGGCGTGAGATCAACCCTGCCAGATCGCCGATGCCGTCGCCGTCGCTATCCTGGAATGAGCGGACGAAAATCTCGTAGCAAACGGCATCATCCCACCATTGCTCCTGCGATTCGGCGCTTCCCGGCTGGGCAATGACGCCAACGGTCGCCAGGAGAAGGCAGGCGACGATGAGCAGTCGCGCCACGTGTGTATTCGCATGTCGATGGTGGAGAGCGTGGGTCATAGCAACCGATTGTAGCGCGCGCCCTCCTCCGCCGGGCGGCAACGACAGCCCTGTGCTACGATCGAGGCCAAACACATGATGTCAACCTGTGAAAGGAAGGAACCCGATGGGTATGCGGCGGGGTGTTCGCGTGTGGCGCTTCATGGCGGTCCTGCTTGGACTCGGCATTGGTCTGGTCGTTCCCGGGTTGTCGAACGTCGACGCGCAGGATCAGCCGGTTTGGTTCAGCAATGTGCTCTGGTATCCCTCACTCGAAGAGGCCGGCATCGGTCTGGCCGAGTTCGTCAACCAGATCGACGCGGCGTGCAATGTCGATGTCGACCCGGTCACCTCGACGAATGGCTCCGGAAGTGACGGTCCCGTCTATGGATTCGCGGTCAACTGGCACTGCCTGCCCGGCAGCGCGCCGTTTGGCGTCGACTCCTGGTACAGCACGATGCTCTGGAGACCCACGATCGCCGACACGGGAATCGCGCTGGCCGAGATCCTCAACCAGATCGACGGATCGTGCACCGTCGACATCGATCCGGTTTTGGCTTCCAACGGTTCCGGTCCCGAGGGACCTGTCTACGCTCTCGCGGTGACCTGGGCCTGCCGGCAGGGCGCGCCGCAGGCGACGGGAGCGTGGTTGAGCAACACCGTCTGGGAACCAACCTTCGGCGATGCCGGCATCGCGCTGGCCGGGCTGGTCAACCAGATCGAAGCCGGCTGCGCGGTCGATGTCGATCAGGTCGTCGCCACGAATGGCGCAGCGGCGGATGGCCCGATTGTGGCATTCGCGGTGAGCTGGTCCTGTCCGGTTTGAGCAGGCGGCGGGCAGTTGGCAGCCGGTAGCTAGATAGTTCGGGCACCTGTTGCCCGCGGACGTGGTCCGGAGCACGGAACTAAGTGATTCCGAGCGAAGTCGAGGAATCTCTGGTTAGCGTTGGGCTGCGCGTTCATGTGCAGCGTTCCCAGACCCGACCGAGAGATCCCTCCACTCCGCTTCGCTCCGGTCGGGATGACGATACGGGTGTCGACCCGGATGACGATGGGCGACGCAAAGCCTCCGGATGGCAATGCCATCCGGTGGTTAACTCTGACCCTCACCCAGCGCTAGACCGCCGGTTTGATGTTCTGGTTGAAGTGGAAGACGTTCTGAGGATCGTAGATCGCTTTCACTGCCGCCAGTCTGGCGTAGGTCTCAGCCGGGTATGCGTCCTGGACCCGGGTCTCGCCTTCGGCTTCCAGGAAGTTCACATACGCTCCCCGTCCGCACGGCTGGAGCTTGGCAAAGAGCGCATCGGTCCACGCCCGGTGAACCTGCGGATCGTCCGCCGGATCGATCCAGACGTTGATGATCGAGACGAAGTACTTCTGCGACCGATGGGCGAACGCAGTCGCTCCTTCCGCCACCCTGCTCACAGCACCGCCCATCGCCCGAAACTGCATCATCGTGGCCGGTGACGACGCAGTGCCCATCGCCTCGAACACGTCGTCGATCATGGCATCGGTCACGTCATCGGCGAACATCATCCGCACCGCCGCGCCATGCTGTCCCGAATACTGATCGGTGTAGAGATACATGTTCTCGTACGGAATCGGCGCGATCGTGTCGGCAACCGGCTCCGCCAGCGCGCGAAGCGGCGCCACAGCATCCAGACCCTCTTCCAGCGTACCCGTCCAGGTCACCATCAACACCGCCACTCGCTCACCAATCCGCTCTTCCGGAATGAATGGCGCCGGCGGCGCGTGCATCACGTCGGCGATCACGGTGAGCCCGTCGGGAGCCGCGTACGCATAGTCGAGCACTTCACGCATCAGCTTCGGAGATGCCGGCAGCACCAGCAGTCCACCCAGCACCATACCGACCTGCGCCAGCCGGAAGGTGAACTCGGTCACGATTCCGAAGTTGCCGCCACCGCCACGAACAGCCCAGAAAAGGTCCGGGTGTTCGGTTTCCGATGCTCGCACAATGCGGCCATCCGCCAGCACCACCTCGGCCGAAACCAGACTGTCGATCGTCAGACCATGCTTGCGGGCCAGCAATCCGATACCGCCACCGGTTGTCAGCCCACCAATCCCGACCGACCGCGTGTCGCCGGTCGAGAGCGCCAGACCAAGTGGCTGCGCCGCCGCAACGATGTCGCCAGAGGTCGCGCCGCCCTGGACGCGAGCGATCTGCGTGAGGGGGTCGACTTTCACCTTTTTCATCGCCGACAGGTCGATGACCATCGCACCCTGAACAACGCTGTGAGCGGCAAGACTGTGGCCGCCGCTGCGTACCGCGATCTCGAGGTCGTGCTCCTGGGCGAAGAGCACCGCAGTCGAAACGTCCTCCGCAGTCACCGGCCGCACGATCACCGCGGGCCGCCTGTCGACGGTGAAAAAGCCCACCGCGCGAGCGGCATCGTACTGGTCGGTCTCCGGCAGGATGACCTCGCCGAGCACCTGATCTTTCAACAATGCCAGAGGATTCTCTAGTATCAGTTTCCCATGCGCAACAGCAACCGACTCCATTGCAACCGACATATCCGTTTGCTCCTTACGATCAATTCCCGGCGGTCACAATCAATGTATTGCCGGGTTCCGACCGCCTGAGCACCCGACAGCCATAGGATGCCGGATCACATGGAAGCTGCCATGCGGAGAACAACGTAATTGGCTGCAAGGCTGGTGAGCAGGCTTACGTACGTCGTTTGATGGACGGGTGACGTAGGGAGTCGCCGGGGGTCAGCTGGGGTCGGTGGCGTATTGATCCCGGTTCAGCCGGTGGGCGTAGAAGCCAGTGGCCAGATCGAGATCGATGTCGGCGACGAGGAGGGCCTCGTCACCATACGGAACCCAGGCCACAACCTCGCCTTCCGGGTCGACGAGGGTGGTGGCCGATTCCTGAAAGGTCATCGCGTAGTTGATGCTGGCAAAGTAGATCGTGTTCTCCACCGCCCGGGCCACCATCGCTTTCTCGTAGTACGGGGCGGCAGGGTCGCCCCACCGGTGGAGAGACGGACCGGTCAGGTCGATGCCCGTCATCTGCGGGTGAAAGACGATCTTCGCGCCGTTCGCGGCCGCCCAGCGAACCGATTCCGGAAATCTCCAGCCTTCATGGCAGATCGTGATACCGACCGGGACACCGTCGATCTCGAAGAGCTGTCTGGCATTCCCCGGTGTATAGAACGGTTCTTCCGAGGGCGGAATCTGGTTCTTGGTCTGCATGCCCAACACGTCGCCCTGCCCGGAGACGACAACGGCGACGTTCTGCAGCGCGCCATCCACTTCCCACTCCATCCCGACGATCACCGCTACGCCATACCGTCCGGCCGACTGAGATATCCGGTCGAGTGCTCGCTCCTGTCGTTGCTGATCGTGGGCGGGAACGTCGAAGTCGAGCCCGCGCAAACCGGGGATGTAGCATTCCGGGAAGGCCACGACCGCCACCTGGCGATCGGCCGCTTCATCCAGGAAACGATCCAGCCGGTCGAGCCGCTCATCGACGGTGGCGGCATTGCGCGGCGAGGCCAGTCCTATTCTCAGTGTTCTGGCTGGTAGTTCTGTCATCGGCGTTTCCCCGTTTGCGACGACGATCTCGATATCTGGCGCTGATTCTCGCACCACCGCGGTGACACGGCCCACAATTCGACAAAAGACGAATTGTCGAATTCAGGATCAGTCCAGCGACAACCCAGTGAGCGCACTGGTGGTGCGCACCTATGCTGACGCCACACCCGTGGCGACACACATCGACGAGGAGTTGAATGATGGCCAAAAAAGCTCGACCATGTCTCTGGTTCAATTTCAACGTGGAAGAAGCGGTGGACTTCTACCGCTCGGTCTTCAAGGACTTCGAGGTGCTCGACGAGCAGCGGTACCCCGATCCCAACCCCTTCCCGGGGGGTGAAGAGGTCGCCGGCAAAGTGCTGACGATGGTCGCCCGCATTTTCGATGAGGAGATCCTCTTTCTCAACGGCGGTCCCTACTTCCAGCTCTCTGAGGCGTTTTCGCTCGCGATCGAAACCGTCGATCAGGAGGAAACCGACTATTACTGGTACGCCCTGATCGCTGATGGCGGCCAGGAGCAACCATGTGGCTGGTTGAAGGATAGATTCGGGCTCTCCTGGCAGATCACCCCGGCCCGCCTGAACGAGCTGACGACCGATCCCGACCCAGCTCGCGCAATGCGGGCAAATCAGGCGATGCTGCAGATGACGCGTATCGACATCGCTGTCATCGAAGCCGCCGCGGACGCGGCATAGGCAAGGTCGCAATGAACCCGGCGCTCCCGCCGGGTTCATTGCATCTCGTTTCCTGGCATGGCAGGATGGCGCCACGTGCCGAGACGTCTCAAACTGGTGTCAAACGATGGATCACGACTGGTCAGCGATGGATCCGGACGGCGTGCTGGCGAATGCCGTTACGCCTCCCGCACTCCCACGCGTCTTGATCCTGACCCCGGTCAAGGATGCAGCCCGCTGGCTGCCTGGCTATTTCTCCCTCCTGAACAAACTGACATACCCCGCCAGGCTCATCTCCCTGGGGATGCTGGAAAGCGACAGCCAGGACGGCACCTGGAAGATCGCCAGCGCTCACATCGAACGAGCCAACAGACACTTCCGCCGGGCTCGTATCTGGAAAACCGATTTCGACTATCGCATTCCCCGCGGCAAGGCGCGCTATGCGGACGCCATCCAGGCTGATCGGCGCTCGATTCTCGCCCGCAGTCGCAATCACCTCCTCTTCCACGCGCTGGACGATGAGGAATGGGTGCTCTGGCTCGATTCCGACGTCGTTGACTTTCCCCCCGATCTGATCGAACGGCTGCTGGCGGCAGGACGCGACATCGTTCAGCCCCACTGCGTGCTCGACTATGGTGGACCAACCTTCGATCGGAACGGATGGCGCGACCGCGGCGCGCTTCACCTCGACGATCTCAGACATGAAGGGACCTTCGCCGAACTCCATTCGGTCGGGGGCACGGTGCTCTGGATTCGGGCCGACCTGCATCGCGATGGACTGATCTTCCCTCCCTTCTACTACGGGCAGGCGAGCCAGTATGCGCGGAGCGCCCAGGGTGAAATCGAAACCGAGGGTCTGGGCATGATGGCGCTCGATATGGGCTATGCGATGTGGGGTATGCCCCATCTCGAAGTGCGGCACCGGCGGGGATGACAGCCAATCAGCGCATTCTGATGGTCAGTCCTGTACTCCCGGCGACAACCGGCAACGGTCTGGCCATGCGCGCGGCGATGTCGGTCAAAGCCCTCAGCCGGCACGGGCGGCTGTCGCTGCTGGTGCACCAGCTCTACCCGTCGATGCGCCGCGGCGGTCTGGAACCAGAGCTGGCATCGCTGGTCGAGACGCTCGTCGTCCAGGATCCCCGGCATCCCTCTACCGGACTCGATCGTCTGTGCGGTCCATACGATCGGGTGCACGCGTTCCGCCTGTCGACCATCCCGGTCGCGGAATCAGTTCGGCACCGCGCCGGCGCACTCCATGTCGATTTCGACGATCTCGAGTCGCGAAGTCATCTGCGCATAGCCGGACTGCTCCGGTCGCGACAGCGGCATGGCGAGGCAGCGGTCGCCGAACGCCAATCGGCAACTTCGCTCGCCGCCGAAATCGAGGCGCTCTCCCAATTCGATCGGGTCTATCTGGCCAATCTCGCCGATATCGATCATCTCCCTTTCTGCGGTCGCGCGGACGTCCGTGTCCTGCCGAATGTCGTCGATCCGGTAGCGCTTTCGCCGGGCGAAACAACGCGCAGTGGAGCGCAATCACTGGATCGCCCCTTCACCTTTCTCTTTGTCGGCACATTGACCTACTTTCCCAATGAAGATGGCGTTCGCTTTTTCTGCGAGGAAGTCCTGCCTCTGCTGCGAGAGCAAGCCGGCCAGGAGTTCCGGGTGAAGGTCGTCGGCCTGGCTCCTCCCTCGGTCACATCGCTCCGGGGGCTGCCGAATGTCGAGATCACGGGAATGGTTCCGGCTATCGAGCCCCACTACGCCACAGCCGGCGCGGTGATCGTGCCGCTGCGGGCGGGCGGCGGCACGCGGATCAAACTCCTGGAAGCATTCGCCTTTGGAGCGCCTGCTGTGTCGACCACCATCGGGGCCGAAGGCATCGCCGTTCGCCCCGGTGTCGAATGCCTGATCGCCGACAAACCTGAGTCCTTCGCCGCGGCCTGCCTGAATCTGATGAATGACGCCTCATTGCGCCAGCGGCTCTCCGTCGAGGCACTCGCCTACGTCCAGACTCACCACTCGCTGGACGTGGCGATCGCCGCATTGTCCTGATCACCGGCTAACCAGGGCTGTCCAGGAAAAGCGCCCGTCCTTCGTAGCCGCAGACCCCCGTGTCTGCTTTCTCATGGGAAACGCTGTTATCAGTTTCCCCTGTGGACATTGACTTGTTTGCAGATGCGTACGCACACATCACCGGGTGCCGCCCGCGTGAGATTCGGCAGACACGGGGGTCTGCGGCTACAAGGAGAGAGGCACGTTCTGACGAATCCGCTCCGTGAACAATTCGGATCAACGAGGCTGTTCGAGTTCGGACAGAATGTCGATGAGGCGGGCCGCGGCGTGGCGCCAGGTGAAGTTGCCGAGAATCCAGTCGCGTGCCGAGGCGACCGTCGTCTCATTGCCGTCGATGGCAGCACGGATTGCCCGCCGCGCCGCGTCGAGATCGGGCTCCCACCAGACAGCGTCCCCGGTGAAATAGACCTCGGTATCACCCTCCGCCCGGGCGGCGATTTCGCGCACCGGCAGAAGCGTCGCCGTCTCCGGAGTGAGGTAAGTTCGGTAGGCGGTATGGTCGGGTGCAATCAAATGCAGCCCGCTGGCGGCGGCTTCCATCATCGGCAGATCCCACCCCTCCCCCAGCGACATACTCAGATAGTGGGTGGTCGAGGCGTAGAGTCTGGGCATCTCGGCGTCGGCGTAGATATCGGTAATGATGTGCACCGGCGCAGCATCGGCGAATCGCTTGCCATGCTCCAGCTCGAGCGCTTGCGTCACCGGCTGGAGAACCTGCGCCGAATCGTGTGGGCCGATCCCCACCTTGAGCAGGAGAACCGCATCATCCGAACGATTCGTTTCCAGAAGCCACGCGCGAAGGAGTCCTTTCTGATTCTTCCGGGGCACGACTTCCGAGATGTTGAGCACTCGGGTGCGACGGCGAGTGAGATCCTCTCCATCCGGCCCCAGAAACGGCAAAGGCTCGGCTCCAGGCGAGAAGAGCGTGTCGTCGACGCCCAGAGGACAGATACGCAACCGCTGCTCATCGATACCAGCCGCCAGCCAGATCGCATACGACGATTCCGCAGGCACGATCGTCAGCTGGCTCGATTTGGTTGCCTTCACCCAGAACGGCGGGACCCGTGATGCCTCGAACATCGTGTAGTTGGCCACCGCCATCTGCCGAGCGGGCTCGACCTGGTGCGGCATGCAGAACTGGAGATAGACCGAGGCGGCGACCGGCCGCCGGAGCGAGGTGAACCACGGATCCCGCATCTCGGGCGGCAGCCGGCGGGGACTCCAGTAGGGCATGTCGACCAGCTGCACATCGACCCCAGCAGCAGCGATCGCCCGGGTGTACTCCCGTACCTGGTGATCGTAGCCCGTCGGCCCCTGATATGGTCCCCGGATTTTGAGTGCAGTCAGCGTCACGTCCCGTGCTCCCCGTGTGGGAATGCTCTATCCTGCGGAGTATGACGACTGGACGCAAGCAACCCCGAACCTGGACCGGTAAACCAGCAGATGGCGCCGCCCAGACGGCTCCTGGCGCGGCGCCTGGCACCTTTCTGTCCGACTTCGCGCTGCCGAACCTGGACGGCCACATGCTTCGGGTTTCGGACCAGGTCGGACATCCCTACATTCTGCTCTTCGTCGACACCACCTGCGGGCCATCCGAGGATGTTCTGCGCGAACTGGCCAGGTTGCGCCGCAAACCAGGTTCGACCATACCCAAGGTGATCATCGCCGCCGCCGGCGACGGCATGGCCATTCGCGAGCTTGCTCTTCGATACGAAACCGGACCAGATGTCGTCTGTCAGGACGATCACGAACTGATCACCTTTTACCAGGTTCCGGCCACGCCAGCCGCCTATCTGGTCGACGAAGGGCGCCGCACGGTTGGCAACCTCGCTATCGGCAAACATGCGGTCATCGGTTCGTTGCGCGGCAAACGCGAGCCGGGCCCGGCGAAGAACCGCGCCGGAGATGCCACACCCGTGGGTCGCAATCAGCGGATTCGCCTGACCGGTGGTGATTGGGCGCCAGAGGTCACCTTCTCGGCGCCGGAGGGGTACTCGATTTCCCTGACCGCACAACGCGGCCGCAGAATCCTCCTGGTTTTCTGGTCCACAGCCTGCCCCTTCTGCGACGACATTGCAGCACCGATCGCCAGATTGCCCAAAGAGATCACGCCGGTCATCATCGGACGGAGCGGCGAAACCAGGTCCGCCGCGTTTGCGGGCCTGCTCTACGGCACGCAGGAGCGGTCGGAGGTCTCGGATGCCTTCAATCTCTACGCGACGCCATCCGCTGTGCTGATCGACCCTTCTGGCCGGCTCGAACGGGATCCCGTCTCAGGCGTCAGCGCGGTCAGGGCGCTGCTGGCGTCGCTCCCCGCGTAGCCTCGGACCGGAAGATATACAGCGGCACCGGATTGCCGAACCGGGCGATCGGGCGGTATCCGAGCTGGCCAAGATGCGCGTTGACGGCATTGAATGTGAAGTCGTGCACCAGCTCGGCAGCGATGACTGGCCGGTGCGTTTCGATGGTTCGCGCGGCTCCCCGGAGCACAGCATGCTCGTTCCCCTCGACATCGACTTTCAGCAGCGTGATGGGCATGTCACCGATGCGGGCGGCCAGTTCGTCGATGATGTCATCGATTGTCCGCACCTCGACGGTCTGCGCGTTCTCGTCTGTTCTCCATTTACCGCCGGCGCGAACCTGAATGCTCCCGGCATTTCGTTCCCATCCGGGTGGCCGGTGGATGACCGCGGTCTCCGCTTTCGAACCGGCGGCGACACGCAGCGCAACGACGGAAGTCAGGCCATTCGCCGCAAGATTGTGCTGAAGCAGCCGGTAGTTCTCGGATACCGGTTCGAGCGCGATGACCAGATCGGCAAGATATGCCGAGAGATAGACGGTGTGGTTTCCGATGTTCGCGCCGACATCGATCGCCACGCCGCGCCGCCTGACGACATAATGCAGAAATGTCAGCACATCGATCTCGTAGAAGGTTCCGTATTCGCGCATGGTGCCGAAGATGAGATCGTCGGGGCCGGCCCCGGCGAAGGTGAAAACACGGGAGGCGGTCTGATCGGTCCGTCCCCGCGGAGCGAACGAGAAAGAGAATTCCAGGGCATCGGACTGCGCTGGCGACGGTCGGAAGGGCTCTTGCCCAACCGGAAAGTCGACGCCTTCAGCAATGACGGCAGCGACCTGACTGGCGCTCACGCCAGGCAGTTCCGGCAAGACCGAAACCGGGAACGGCACATCGGGGCAATCGTCATCGGCCGTGAAGATCATGTCGGGACCGAGTACGCCAATCTCCTGCGCCAGAGACAATCCATCGACGATGACCACGGCATCGACGTCGCGGAGGGCCCCGACAAGGCGGGCCCGCTCCCTTTCCGGCGTGAATGGGCGACCCGGCCCCTTCAGCACACGAGTCGAGGAGTCGTCGAAGAGCGCGACCACGAGACGATCACTCGATTGCGCCGCCCGCTCGATCAGCGCGATATGGCCGCTGTGCAGGAGGTCGAACGCCCCATGGACGAGCCCGACCCGTTGTCCCTCCTGCTGCCAGCTCTTCACGCGGCCCGCGACGCTCTCGAGATGGGTTGCATCGATCGCCATTCAGGATCCTTCGCCGGACGAGCAGGTCCATGAGAGAATCGCACCACCAAGAAGCGGGGTGAACAACCGTCATGATATCGCTGAGCTGAGCACGTACGTGGTTCTACGACACACCCATCAACCCTGGAATGCCAGTCCGCCCAAGGTCTCCATGATTCTGACCACCCGGGACCGGCCGAAGTTCATGGAAATGGCTCTGGCCTGTTTCCAGCATCAGACCTATCCCAACCGGGAGTTGATCATTGTCGACGACGGCGATGCGCAGCCAGTCGACGAGCAAAGCGCAAGGCGTGTGGGGGCGACGTTGATCCGCACGCCACCTGGCACGCCCCTCGGTGACAAGCTCAACATCGGATGCGACGCCGCCACCGGGCTCCTCTGTCAGAAGATGGACGACGACGACTGGTACGGTCCCGATTTCGAGATCACCATGGTGCAAGCAGCACTCAGCCGCTGGACCGACGCCTGCCGCCCGATCGTGGGAATCGTCACACCCTTCCGGTTCTTCAACCTGGTGAGCTGGGAGGTCCGGCAAACCCCACAGGGGAACGTACCGGGCGCGACATTGATCTTCGCCAGGCAGGACTGGCGCGAGCACCCCTTCCGGTCGCTGCCGGGGGATGAGGATGTCTGGTTCTTTCTCGACCACCTGGCGCACGGCGCGGCCGTGGCGCGAGTCAATGGTCTGCAGCACTACCTGGCGATCCGGCATCGGGGACTGAACACCGAACGGGGCCATACATGGGTCAATCAGTGGACTGGTCAGGCGCTGGAGGACGATCTGCTGTCGCTCGATCTCGTTCCCGGCGGACCGGAATCGATCCTGCCCCGCTGGGCAATCGATTTCTATCAGGGCATGCTCATTTCACCACCGGCGTGAATCCTCGTTCGCTCCGGATAGCCGCCACCCGCTCCCGTACCGCTGGCGCGATCTCGTCGATGAACATTCTCAACCGGGGAGCCGTCGGCACACCCCAGAGAATGAACGAGGAGAACCCAATATCGACTGCGAGATGGGTCAACACCTCGACCCAGTGATCGCGAGGCCCGACGATCTGACTGTCGTCATCGGAGCTGCCTGACTCGACGAGGGGAGCCACGTCGCCGCCGACGTTGTAGATGCGGCGAATCGCCGCGGGGTCCCGTCCAGCGGTTTGGGCAGCCAGGTCGATGATCGCGTTCGACGTGATTGCCTGCGCTGGAGACACATATGCCATGGACGGCACCCAGCCATCCCCCGTCTCACCAGTCAGCTGCAGCGCGCGCGGACCGATGACGCCCAGCCAGATCTGCATGTCGTGCGCCGGGATCGGTCCCGGTCGCGCTCCCATCGCTCTGTAGTGTTCGCCCGAGATGCGCAGCGAGCGACCCGTGTTCCAGGCCCGAATGAGCTCGATCGACTCCCGAAGCGCACCCAATGCTTCTTTCGGCTGGCGTACGGGTCCGCCCATCCCTTTGATGGCATCCCAGAATGCGCCGGCGCCCAAACCCAGCTCGAATCGGCCATTGCTCAGCTGATCGAGGGTCGCCGCCTGCTTGGCCAGCATCGCCGGTGGCCGCAGCGGCAGGTTGGCGACATCGGGGAAAATCCGGACCCGCGTCGTCTGGGCCAGGATGAATGCCGATAGCGTCAGCGCGTCGAAATGCTTCGCCTGGTAGGGGTGATCCTGGATACCGATCAGGTCGTAGCCCAGCTCGTCGATGATGCCGGCGATCTCCAGTGTCCGCTGCGGATCGCCGCTTGCCGGGTCCAGAAAAAACCCGAATTCAATGTCATGACCATAGTCGGGCATCGTATGTCCTCTCCAAGAATCGATCGATGGCAACCATCAATCGCTGTATGATATATTCATGCGCATGTATCTAACAAGATCGCCCAGGATTGACTATTGGTGACAGACACATCGATCTACCACAACACTGAACGCGCAGAGGGGATGCTCCGCGAGCTCCTCTATATCCACACCCTTCTCAGACGTGACCTGGCGAGAGTCAACAAGCTGGCCGAAGAGGTTCGGTCTGGTCATCCCGTCCAGCATATCGTCGACACGGTCCGCGATCTGGAAACGAATAGCCCGCTCTGGCGATTGCGCGATGGTTGCTGGCGATACTGCCGCTTCGTGCATGGTCATCACACGCTGGAAGACGCCGCACTCTTTCCCATGGCCCGGCGCGCCGATCCTTCCCTCCATTCCGTCATCGACAAACTCGAGGAAGACCATCTGGTCGTGCACCACATCACCGAGCGCATCGCCGAGCTTGCCGCAACCGTTGCGGAACAGGACAGCTTCGAACGTCGCGCCGACCTCACGGAAGCGCTGAACGATCTGGAGCACCATCTACTAACCCATCTGACATTCGAGGAAGCCTCGCTCGGACCACTTCTCTCATCGTGGGACAGCTGGCCGAGGGGGTGATCAGATGGCCAATGACGCCGAGAACACCCCAGTCGCCTGTATCCGGGCGTGGCATGCGCTCCGGGAGATGCACGATCGCGTTTCCCGGCAGATCGAAGCAGCACTTGCCGCCTGCTGCACGCTGTCGTCGACCGAGCTCCGGGCGCTTGTTGTCATCCAGGAGCATGGCGCCGGCGGCATTCGTCTGACGTCGCTCTGCCAGCACACTGATCTCAGCCAGCCGGCTGTGTCACGACTCGTCGAGCGGCTGGAAGAGCGGGGGCTGATCGAGCGGCACATCGATGACCTCGACCGGCGCAGTGTCCTCCTCCGTCTCACCGCCGAAGGCGAAACGCTCACCCAGCGGGCCTCAGAAGTCCACGCAGCAACAGTCAGCGACGCACTCGGCACGCTGCTGGCCAGCGAAGACCAGCAACGGTTGCTCGAAGCACTCCAGCCGCCAAGCAACAGTCAGAATCCCACCCTGTAGCGGCGAGGCCTGCCTCGCTCGTCCACAACGACGCGCAACGCAGGCGTTGCCGCTACACGCCCGACCACACCGCCACCTGTAGCGGCGAGGCCCGCCTCGCTCGTCCATAACGACGGGCAACGCAGGCGTTGCCGCTACACCCCGGACCGCACCGCCACCTGTACCGGCGGGGCCTGCCTCGCTCGTCCGCAACGACGCGCAACGCAGGCGTTGCCGCCACACCCCGGACCGCACCGCCGCCACCTGTAGCGGCGAGGCCCGCCTCGCTCGTCCACAACAACGGGCAACGCAGGCGTCGCCGCTACATCAAGACGGCGCTGCTGCTGATCAATGGCTTGCCGGCACGATCAGCGACGCGTCGACCTCGGAGTCCTGCTCCTCAGCCGTCTTCTGGCTCGTCGCCACGACGTGACCGGTCCGCAGGGGAATCTCTTTCAGGAAGAGCACGACGATCAACGCCAGCACGATGATCGGTATAGCGAACAGAAAGATATCGGTGATCGCATCGGTGTAGGCCGTCAGGACGAGCGTGCGGGTCGGCTCTTCGAGCTGTTGAATCGCCTGGACATCGTTCGTGTTGATCTCTCCACCGGTCAGCGTCAGACCTGAACCGGCGAATTCGTCAGCCAGATAGGCGGCCAAACGGGATGTCAGCACCGCACCAAAGAGGGCCGCGCCGATGGCGCCGCCCAGCGAGCGCCCGAAGGTCGTCGCACTGGTGGCCACACCCATATCCCGCATCTCGACCGCGTTCTGGATCGGCGTGACGATCGTCATCATGGCCAGACCGAGACCGGTGCCGAAGAGGAAGGCGTAGATCGCCACCTGCCAATAGGGCGTATCCATCGAAATCTGGCTGAGCAGGAAGAGGGCGATGAGCAGAGTGACCGACCCGATGATCGGAAAGATCTTGTACTTGCCGGTTCGGGTGATGAGCTGTCCGGAAACGATCGACATGGAAAACATGCCGACCACCATCGGCAACATCCCCATTCCCGATTGCGTCGGGGTGAACCCCTTGACCGCCTGCAGATAGAGCGGCAGATAGATGGCTCCGCCAAAGATTGCGAACCCGATCAGAAAGCCGAAGGCATTGCCGACGGAGAAGATCGGGTTGCGGAAGAGTCGCATCGGAATGATCGGTTCTTCGGCGCGCAGCTCGATGAAGACGAATAGCACCGCCAGCACAGCCGCCGCAATGACCAACGCCAGTGCCTGGGGTTCGGTCCAGCCGTAGTGCTCGCCCGCCCAGTTGAGATAGAGGAGCAACGACGTGACGGCAGCAACGATCGTGGCCGCGCCCAGATAGTCGATCTTCTGCTTGCGTTTGATCACCGGCATCTTCAGCACCATCGAGGTGATCACCAGCGCCGCGATACCCACCGGCAGATTGATATAGAAAATCCATCGCCAGCTGATGGCATCGGTGAGCCAGCCGCCCAGCAGCGGTCCGGCGATGCTCGAAACCCCGAACACCGCGCCGAAATACCCTTGATAGCGCCCTCGTTCGCGGGCCGGAATGACATCGCCGATGATGGCGAAGGCAATCGCCATCAGACCGCCGCCGCCGATGCCCTGAATCGCCCGAAACGCGATCAGCTGCGGCATGGTCTGGGCCAGACCGCAGAGCATCGATCCGATCAGGAAGATGATGATCGTCGCCTGAAAGATGATCCGGCGGCCATACAGGTCGGAAATCTTGCCCCAGAGTGGTGTCGAGGCCGTTGAGGTGAGCAGATAGGCCGTGACCACCCAGGCCAGATGGTTCAGCCCACCGAGATCACTGACGATGCGGGGCAGTGCCGTGCCGACGATGCTCTGGTCGAGAGCGGCCAGCAGCATGCCCGACATCAGCCCTATCAGGATGATCTGAATCTCACGGTGAGAGAATGACGGCATCTGGATATCGGCTGGATCGGCCGTTCCGGCTGCCGCGGACTTCGATGACATGTGCGTTGTCCCCCTGATGTATGGTGACCTCAGCGCGGGTCAGCGATCGACGCCTAGAAGTCACCCAACCAACCGGTTGGTTGGTGCGCAGGCAGAAGACTATACTGACCGGGTTGAAGCATGTCAATAGGTCGAACGGGAAATGATGGAAACGAGTCGAAACTGCGAATCTGAGAGCCGCAACCGCATTCTGCAGGCGGCCTATCCCCTCTTCGTCGAGCATGGGTACAACGCCGTCTCGATGCAGCAGGTGGCAGACGCGGTTTCGGTGAACAAAGCGACGCTCTATCACCATTTCCGCAACAAAGACGCGATGTTTCTGGCCGTCGTTCAGGTGGCATTGCGGCGTACCCACGAAAACGTCGCCGCGATCGTCCGGGAAGGGGGGCCAGCGCAGGAGCAGATGGTTCGCGTGGCCACCATGATGTTTCAGTCACATCAGAGTGACCTCGGACGCCTGATGACCGACCTCTACGAGAATCTGCCTGCAGAAGCCCGGTTGTCGATGATGAAGGAATCCGCCCCCTGGGATCTCTACGACCAGGTATTCACCAGCGCGGTGCAGTCGGGAGAGCTGCCGGCGCTCGACGTCCCCATGGCCACGAACATGTTCATCGGTCTCGTCCACGGACAGGCCTGGGCCCGCAAGGTCGGGCGGATCGCCGCTCCACCGGGAGAAACGGAAGCGCGCACTCTGATCGACGTCCTCTTCGCCGGTCTCCGCGGTTCACCACTGATCGCCCCACCACCAGGCAGCGCGTAGCCTCGCCATTCATGGCGCTTTTCGCACCCCTGCGTTCGTGTCGCAGGTTCAGTCGATCGATTTCAGGTTGGCGATGATCTCCGCCCGGCGCGGTTCGAGGAACGGGGGAAGGACGACTTTTTCGCCGAGGGTTTCCTCATCCTCGTCCACCCCAAAACCCGGGCCGTCCGTGGCGATCTCGAACAGAATCCCGTTCGGCTCGCGGAAGTAGAGACTGCGGAACCAGTAGCGATCGACCTTGCCGCTGTTGCGCACACCCATCTCGTTCAACCGCTCGGCCCAGGCGTCGTAGTCACCGTCCGGTGTGCGAAAAGCAACATGGTGGGCGCCTCCGGCGCCCTGTCGCGACGAAGGCAGGTCGGGTTGGTCCACGACGTGCAGCTCAGCGCCGGCGCCGCCCGGTCCCATCTCGTAGACGTGGACCTGCTCGCTGGCATCGTTGGGGTAGGTGCGCGCCGGACGCATATTCATGACCGATTGGAGAATATGATCGGTCCGCTCCAGTGTCGGCACACTCAGGGAGATCGGTCCCAGACCGCGAATCTGGTACTCGCTCGGAACAGGACTCCGATCCCACGGAAAGACCTCTCCCGCGCCCCCATCGTCGATCAACGCCAGTCGCTGTCCCTCCGGATCCTCGAACTCCAGGGTGGCGCGGCCATCCCGTTCCTCGACCGATCCGATCGTCACACCAAGCGCTCGTAGTCGTTCCTGCCACCAGGCAAACGCATCATCTCCCGCAATCCGCAGTGCCGTGCGGACGATCGACCGGCCACCCCGTCGCTCTGGTTGGACCGGCCAATCGAAAAAGGTCATGTCCGTGCCGGGACTGCCCTTGGCGTCGGCATAGAAGAGATGGTAGGCAGAGACATCGTCCTGATTGACGCTCCGCTTGACCAGCCGCATCCCCAGACCCTCGGTGTAGAAGCG
Organism: Thermomicrobiales bacterium; assembly: GCA_019637585.1. GTDB lineage: Bacteria > Chloroflexota > Chloroflexia > Thermomicrobiales > UBA6265 > JAHBVL01. Next base: position 684,055 of record JAHBVL010000002.1, read on the forward strand.
CTTGTTCTCGCGGATCTGCGCCGAAATGGCGGTCAGATGGTGAATACCCGTGAAGTCCATTGATGTACTCGCTTTCCAGGAGCTGGTTCTTGAAACCTGCTCCCACCTCCGGCAATAGTAGTCGCCGGGTCACTGACTGACGCTACACTGCCGGTCATGACAGACGCCCTCTCCCAATCGACCACCGCCGAGAACGAACCCTCGATCTATCTGGACGCCGACGCGTGTCCAGTCAAGGACACCATCTACAAAGTGGCGGAACGCTACAACGTTCCCCTCTTCGTCGTGGCCAACGCACCGATGCGCATACCGTCATCGTCCGGATTGCGAGCGAAGCTGGTGGTCGTCCCCGGCGCAATGGACGCTGCGGACGACTGGATCGCGGAACGCGCCATTCCCGGCGATCTGGTGTTGACCGCCGACATCCCGCTGGCGTCGCGGACCGTGACCAACGGAATCAAAACGCTCGACTTCAGGGGACGAGAGTTCACAGACGCCAGCATCGGCAACGCCCTCGCCTCCCGCGAGATCAACGCCTACCTCCGGGCTCTGGGCGAGGGAGGCGGCGGCCCGCCAGCATTCAGCACCAAGGATCGCGGCAAATTCGCTTCCCTCCTGGACAACGTCGTGAGCAATCTGGCCCGCCACCGGGGCACAAACAACGCCTGAGAAAGACGGTCATCCCGAGTCAACATGCCGGGCGCCGGCACCAGCGTGGCATCAAGAAGCACCGTCATCCTGAGCGAAGCGAAGGATCTCCTGCCGAGGCAGTTCTCAGGGGGACGACGATCGCGGCGGAGACGGCGGAGAGATTCTTCACTCCGTTCAGAATGACTGGAGCCTCCGGCCTATCCGCCTCTCCGCCTTCCCCCCTCTCCGCCTCCGTCGCGGTACGCTGTCGCACATTGAAGCGGCTTCATCGCGATTCGCAGAAAAAAGGTGGGGAATGAAGGTCCTTATCGCGGAAATGATCCAGGAAGTCTCGACGTTCAATCCGGCCGTCTGTGACACAAGCGCCTTCGACTTCCACGAAGGGCAGGATGTTCTCGACTACTACCGCCACCGGCCGCTCGAAGTCGGCGGGGCATTGTCGGTGTTCGAGGCCGAGGGGTTCGAGGTCGTCGGAGCATTCGCCGCCCGGGCCAAGACGTCCAATGGGCTGCTGACTGCGGAAGCGTGGAACGAGGTGTCCTCCCGGTTCCTCAACGCGATCCGCAATGCCCCACCGGTCGACGGGGTCTACTTCGCCATGCACGGCGCCATGGGCGCCGAGAACGAGCTCGATCCGGAAGGCTACCTGCTCCAGGAAGCACGCAAGATCCTGGGCGACGATATGCCGATCACCCTGTCGCTCGATCTGCACGGCATCGTCACCGACCGCATGTTGCAGGCGGTCAATGCCGTGACGATGTACCAGACCTATCCGCATTGCGACATGTACGAAACCGGCGCTCGCGGCGCGAAACTCCTCGTGGGACTCCTCAAGGAGGGCACCAAACCGGTCATCGCCATGGTCCGAATCCCGGCGCTGGTCCGCGGCGACGAGATGATCACCGAAACGGGTCTGATCGGCCACCGCATCCGCGAGAGCCAGGCATTCGAAGAAACGGAAGGCGGACTTGCGGCCGGTATGTTTTGGGGCAACCCCTTCACCGACGTTCCCGACCTCTGTTCCAACAGTGTCGTTGTCACTGACGGCGACCCCGAACGGGCCGCCGATCTGGCGGTCGATCTCGCCCTGAAATTCTGGGAAGACCGAGCCACGATGCAGGTTCCCCTGGTCAGCCTGGACGACGCCGTCGCGATTGCCAAAGCCAACGAAGAAGGCACGGTGGTGATGGTCGACGCCGCCGACGCCACCAGCTCCGGCGCATCGGGCGACAGCAACGCCATCCTCCGGGCGCTGGTCGAAGGCGGGTATGAAGGAAGTGGCCTCTTTCCCGTCGTCGACGCGCCAGCGGCTCATGCTGCGGCCGAAGCTGGTATCGGCGCGACCATCGAGGTCACCGTCGGCGGCACCCTCGATCCCGCCCGGTTTACCCCATTGCCAGTCACGGCACGGGTGAAAATGCTGTCGGATGGCGCGTTCATCAACGAATCTTGGGGAACCATCTGGGAAGGGGGGCTCTCCGCGGTCCTGGAAGTCGGCAAGCATGTGGTCATCGTCACCAGCCAACCCGTGCACCTCTTCGACCGGTCGCTCTTTCTGGCGCACGGCCAGGATCCGCAGCGATTCGACGTCGTCGTCCAGAAATCACCACACTGCCAACCACAGTTTTTCCGCGACTGGGCGGCGAAGCTGGTCGACGTCGACGCACCCGGTTCGACAAGCGCCAACCTTCCCTACCTGGGACACACGATCTGCCGCCGCCCGATGTTCCCCATGGAGCGCGACACCCAGTTTGAACCGGAAGTGCTCATCTTTCAGCGAGGCTAACCGAGTTCGCGCATTTATCCCACCGCATCGTAGCGGCGGCACCTGTGGCCGCCGGTGGCGGAACGGAGCGCAACGAAGTGAAGCGGAGTGCAGCCACAACCGGCTCGCTGTGGCTGCGGGCAGGTATGGCCCTCCGGGCCATCCTTCGACTTCGCTCAGGACCGACCACAAGGGATCGCCGCTACGAAGCGTTCGGTGTAGCCGCCTCCAACGGTCCTAGTTGAAGTCGGGTAGCCAGTCGCGGTGGGCGTCCAGCAGGTCGTCCACCATCTGCACGATCTGGTCTGGAGCGAGAACCGCCGCGGTATGCGGGTCGAGGAGCGCTGCCTGGTAGATTCGATCGCGAACACCGGTCAGCGCGGCTTCGACCGTCAGCGCCTGAACGTTGATGTTGGTCTGCATCAACGCCGCCAGCTGGGTCGGGAGGCGACCGACCCGCACCGGCTGCACGCCGTTGGCATCGACCAGGCAGGGGACCTCGACCACACAGTCGGACGGCAGATTGTCGATGAGACCGTCGTTCATCACGTTGCCATAGACGACTCGCGGTTGTCCTGTTTCCATGCTATGGATGATGAGCGATCCGTACTCGCCTGAGTGTCCTTCTTTGCGGCGCTTGCGATGTTCGAGCTGCTGGGTACGCATACGGTCGGCCATCTCAGCGTCTTCTCTGGCCACACAAGCCAGCCGTCGCTCCCAGGCGCCGCTCAGCGTTGATGCCTGCGCGCGCTCCTGCGCGACGATCGCCGCGTCGTCCTGGCTGAGCAACGCTTCCCGCATACCAGTCCACCCGGCGATCTGCTCCTCGCAGCGCGCCGGGTACTCGTCGAGCGGAATGTTGAACTGCTCGATCAGCTCTGGCTGGTCCGGTTTGATGAACCAGGGCACATACTCGCTGAAATGCTCACTCGATTCGGTCACGAAATAGTCGAACCGGCGCAAGACTTCGTAGCGAACCCGTTCGTGCGGGGGTTCGCGGTGATCGTTGGCCAGTGCGATCAGCTCGGGGTAGAGATCGCGACCGTTGTGCTCGAAGGTCAGATAGAAGGCCATGTGATTGATGCCGGCACAGCGATAGGTGATCTCTTCGACGGGAAGCCCGAGCACACCGGCCAGCTCTTCGGCCGTTCCGAAGACGCTGTGGCAGAGTCCCACGGTCGCCGTATTGGTCGCCAGACCCATAGCGCCGGTGAGCATGGCCATCGGGTTGGTGTAGTTAAGCAGCAGCGCGTCTGGCGCCAGCTCTTCCATGTCCAGACCGATGTCGAGCATCACGGGGACCGTGCGCAACGCCCGCATGATGCCGCCGATACCGAGGGTGTCTCCAATGGTCTGCCGCAGTCCGTACTTTTTCGGAATCTCGAAATCGATCACCGTGGCCGGTTCGTATCCACCGACCTGAATCATGTTCAGCACGTAGTCGGCGCCATCGAGCGCGCTGCGCCGGTCGGTCGTGGCCCTGATCGAGGGAGAGGCATCGAGCTGCAGCGCCAACCGGTTGGCCACGATCTCGGAATCGCGCAACCGGTCGGGATCGATATCCATGAGCGCGATCTCGGCGTTCCGCAGCTCGGGAAATGTGAAGAGGTCCTGCAACAACGCCCGGGCGAAAACTGTGCTTCCCGCACCGATGAAGGTAATCTTTGGTGGCATATCGAGCTTTCAGATGAAGGGCGAACCGGTTCTATACGCAGGATATCAGCGACGCCACCTGCACGGCGTCTAGAACCCGGCCCCGTGCCGGCCGTCGGCCCGCGCACGGCGGACACAGGAGTTGACGTATTTCGAAAGGAACGATGATGAAGCGAACTGGCCACTACGCCATACAGAAATGGGAGCAGACGCCGATCGAGGGCGAATCGACATTCGACCACGCGGTGGTTTCGATTGCGTTCACCGGTGACCTGACTGGCGATGGACTCACCCGGTATCTGATGACCAGGTTGCCCGGTGGAGCCATGTCCTATACCGGATATATCCGCTTCGACGGAATACTCGACGACCGAACCGGGTCGTTTCTCCTGCTCGATACCGGTTGGTACGACGGTGCTGAAATCGCCAGAGGGTCGTTCGAGATCGTCACTGGTTCTGGAAGTGGCGATCTGGCTGGTATCCGGGGTTCTGGTCACTACATGGCCACGCACAAGGACGCAGTTGAGTTCGCCGGTCATACGTGGGAACCCACACCGGAAGGCACGGCTTCCTGGATCATGGATATTGAGATCGGCGACGCGTAACATAGACACCACGCCGCTCTCATTCCAGTCTGTTCGCTCACCTGAATCCTCGGAGCCTCATCGATATGACTGTCACCTATCCCCTCGCGACGACGATCACCACTGAAGAGCAGCTCCGGGACGTGCTTGGCTATCCTGGCGAAGGAGCCGTTTCCAAAGAGCTGAGCGTCATCGACCGGCACGCGCGCTACTTCATCGAGCGGTCACCATTCGCCCTCCTGAGCTCGGCCAATCGCGCCGGGCGCTGCGATTCGTCACCCAAAGGGGACGAACCCGGGTTCGTGAAAGTACTGGACGACACCACCTTGCTCATTCCCGATCGGCCGGGCAACCGTCGTGGCGACACCCTGTCCAATCTCCTGGAGAACCCTCAGCTCGGCATTCTCTTTCTGATCCCAGATGTCGAGGAAACGCTCCGGGTCAACGGCAGCGCGGCCATGACCACCGATCCTGATCTGCTGGCGATGTGCGAACACAGGGGAAAGGCGCCGAAAATCGCCATCGTGGTCGACGCGCAGGAGGTCTATTTCCACTGCGCCAAAGCCTTCAAGCGTTCCGGATTGTGGAAACCCGACACCTGGATCGGCCGGGGCGAGCTGCCAACCCTCGGGCAGATCATGGTCGAGCAGATCAAGTTCGAAAACGGCATCTCCGGAGATGCGCTGAACTGCGAAATCGAAGAGGCGTACGTCAAGAACCTGTATTGAGAAATTCCGGTGGCTCGTGACAACGGTCAGAATCTGATCCCGAACCTGGTAGCGGCGATCCCTTGTGGTCGGTCCTGAGCGAAGTCGAAGGATGGCCCGCAGGGCCATAACCACCTCGCCAGGCTTTGGCTCCGTTTCGCGCCTACGGCGCTTCACTCCACCACCGGTGGGGACAAGCCGCCACCGCTACGATGACGAGGTGTCTCGCACGTCCGGACAGACTGGAACCGCAATGCTGAACGTCGTGCGGCCCGGTTCGGATTCGGCGGTAATCGTGCCGCCGTGTTCCTCGGTGACGATCCTCCAGACGATGTCCAACCCCAACCCGGTGCCGCTTCCCTGCGGTTTCGTGGTGTAGAAGGGCTCGAAAATGCGAGGCAGCACCTCTTCCGGTATGCCCCCGCCCGTGTCGGTGATCTCGACAACGGCCCTATCTCCCTCTCGCCGGGTCGTGATCGTCACCCTGCCCGATTTGCCGGTGGCATCGGCAGCGTTATCCAGGATGTTCGTCCAGACCTGATTCAGTCCGCTCCCGTATGTGCGGACCGGCGGTATCGAACGATCGAAATCCTTGACGATGTCGATCCCCTTGAGCTGGTAGGCCAGGATCACCAGCGTGTTCTCGATTCCTTCGTGGATGTCGACGTCCTGCACCTGGGCCTGATCCCGGAATGAATAGGACTTCACCGCCGCGACCAGCTGGGAAATCCGGCCCGTACTCCTGCTGACTACATCGAGCGATTCCTGAACGGAGAGCGACTCGGCGATCCAGCCGACTGCCGGTTCCAGCGCTTCCGCCGGCAACGCGGCCGCGAGGTCGGCCAGGCGATCGACCGTGACATCGGCCGACATGAGAGGCTGCGCGTACGACCAGGCCTCCGCAACCTGATGCTCCTCCAGCCAGGAACCGATCGCTTCCTCGCGGCGATTCGCGTCCATTGTCGATATCTCGGAAACGACGCGTCGCTGTTCCTCGCACCATGTGCCCAGCGACTCGATCGCCGCCCAGTTCTCCAGTGAAATCCCCTGCTCGAGCAGTTGTCGCTGCAGCGCGTCACGTGCCTGCAACGCCTGCGTGACGTTTCGGGCCGATCGGGACGCCGCGGCAGCCGGATTGTTCAGCTCATGCGACAACCCCGCTGAGAGCTTCCCCAGCGCAGCCATCTTTTCCTGATAGCGGGCTCGTTCCGCTTCCTCGAGCTTTCGATTCTCGGTTGCCAGGCGTTCGCTGTTGAGCCGCTCGGAAATGTCCCGGAAGAAGCCATGCGTGGCGATGAGCTGCCCATCGACGAACCGGCTGTGGGCGCTTCCTTCACAGGGGACCTTGCTGCCGTCCTTGTGACGGAAGTCGACCCGGATGTTCTCCAGATCGATTCCCTGCATCACCTGCATGAAATGGATTTGGCACTCCTCCAGCCTGTCCTGGTGAATCACGTCCCAGATGACCAGACCGGCCAGCTCATCTTCGCCATAGCCGAGCGCCTTGTGCCACGATCTGTTCACGAACTCGAATGTGCCATCCGGCCGGATCGACTGAATCAGGTCCGACGCACCCTCGATGATCTCCTGATAGCGTTGTTCCGATTCCTGCAAACGGGACGCCGGGCTGAATTGCTCGTCTTTCATTTTGGATGCGCTCCTTCGAGCCAGACAGAGTTGCTATCATACCTGTATCGAACGTGATTCGAGCGTTTGGTCTAAACGCCCCAATGCACATTCCTTTGTCGCCCCAGCGCTCACCCCAAAGGCCAATCGACCATGTCTGTTCCCTATATCCTGGCGGTCGATGACGACGCCGACGTGCTTCGCGCCATCACCGGCGATCTCCGCCGTCACTATGGCAAGCAATTCCGGCTGCTCTACAGCTCGTCCGGGCAGGAAGCGCTCGAAGCGACAAAGGAAGCCAAACTCCGCAACGAGCCGATCGCGCTCTTTCTCGCCGATCAGCGCATGCCGGGCATGACCGGCGTCGAGTTTCTGACGCAAGCCCGCGACTACTTCCCCGAATCGAAACGAGCATTGCTCACCGCCTACGCTGATACGGATGCCGCAGTCCGGGCGATCAACGACGCCAAGCTCGACTACTACCTGATGAAGCCATGGGATCCGCCGGAAGAACGCCTCTACCCGGTACTCGACGACATGCTCGACGAATGGCAAGCGTCGTTTCGCCCGCCATTTCATGGCGTTCGCATCGTGGGGCACCGCTGGTCTCCCGAATCGCACGAAATGCGCGACTTTCTGGCCCGCAATCAGGTTCCGTTCGCCTGGCACGAAACCGGAGCCGACGAGCAGGCGGACGCGCTGCTCCAGGCCGCCGGTCTGGGTACCGATGTCCTGCCGGTCGTGATTCTGGACAACGGTGTGGTCATGACGCGTCCGTCGATTCAGGACGTCGCCGACCAGCTCCAGCTCCGCCACAAAGCCGAATCCCCTCTTTACGATCTGGTCATCGTCGGTGGAGGTCCAGCGGGTCTGGCCGGCGCTGTCTATGGCGCGTCGGAAGGGCTGCGCACCTGCATCGTGGAGCGGCATGCCGATGGCGGACAAGCGGGAATGAGCTCTCGCATCGAAAACTATCTGGGATTCCCACAGGGCGTCAGCGGCCAGGAGCTGGCCCGGCGGGCACGGGATCAGGTGGTGAAATTCGGCGCCGAACGGTTGCTGGCCCACGAAGCCTGCAAGCTGTGCCCCGAGCTGGGGTCCGTGGGCATCGAGATGAACGACGGCTCGCGGATTCTCGGACTGGCGGCGATCATCGCCACTGGGGTCAGCTACCGCCGGTTGGAAACACCGGGAGCCGACCGGCTCGCGGGCCGGGGGGTCTACTACGGCGCCGCTCGCGTCGAAGCCGAGTCCTACCGGGATCAGCAGATCTATGTGGTCGGCGGCGCGAATTCAGCCGGACAGGCGGCGGTCTTTTTCGCCGACCGCTGCCAGAAAGTCACGATGCTGGTGCGCGGCGACTCGCTCTCCTCCAGCATGTCCCACTACCTCATTGCCCAGATCGAAGCCATCCCGAACATCGACGTGCGCACCAACGTCTCCGTTGAAGAGTGCCTGGGAGACGAGCATCTCGAAGCGATCCGCATTCGCGACTCGGCCACGGGCGACATCGAAGAAGCGGAAACGCCCGGATTGTTCGTTTTCATCGGGGCCAAACCCTCGACCGAATGGCTAAAGGACTCACTTCTGCTCGATGACCGGGGATTCATCGTCACGGGCGCGGACATCCCCCTCGTCGACAAAAAGCGGTGGAACCTCGAACGGCCGCCCTTCCTCCTCGAAACAAGCGCACCGGGGGTATTCGCGGCAGGCGATGTCCGGCATGGATCCGGAAAACGGGTGGCAACCGCCGTGGGCGAAGGGGCCACCGCCGTGATGTCGGTCTGGCAATACCGGTCACACTACAACATCTAGTGTGCCGCCGGAGTGCCGAGCGAAACCGGTCTCCTGTCATAATCGTTCACTGCAATAAGAGGCACGCGAATGCGTCGTTCAGTGGTATGCTGTACGTACGCTCCGCTCGATAACCCGCATTCGATTGCATCGTACTGACGCCCGGTATCGCCGATCGTTCTCCTCTGGGTCTGGAGAACGAAAGACCGCCGGGTCGGGCAACTGTCGTGTTGCGGCGTGCCACACCGCAATGGGGGAAGGCAATGGTATTCCGTCGAGAGAACAAGGGAGGCGAAGCCTTCCAGCGACAAATCAGCGCGCTCCGGCAACAGCTGGGCGGCTCCGGTGAAGACGAGATGTTCGAAGGGGACGAGGGCTCCATCGACGAAGCGTCGTACAACAATCCCGGCTACTCGCCTGGCGGCTACGAACCCGAGGATACGTCCTATCGCGACAGCGGCTATCGAGCCGAGTATGCCTACGAAGAGGAATCCGCCATCGAAAGCTACGCTGCTCCCGCCAGCGCCATTCCGGCCGCCGACGCGTCGATGACCGTCGTCAGCAACGACACCTCGTGGAAAGGCGAAGTCGACTCCGAAGGGTCGATGCATATCCACGGCAGGTACGATGGCGTTATCCGGGCCAGGGAAGATGTCTTCATCCTGGAAGAAGCGACCGTTTCCGCCGAAGTGCACGCCCGCAATGTGGTGATCGCGGGCAACTACAGTGGCGATGTCTGGTGCGAAACGCGATTCGAAGTGTTGCCGAGCGGCAGGGTGCAGGGAGCCGTGCGCGCTCCCGAACTGGTCGTCCATGACGGCGCCGTGATCAACGGCTCCATTCAGATGACCGATATCGAACCCGCTGGCTCCCGGCCCGCTGCGCCAGCGTCACTTGTGGCCCGGCGCGCCGAGTCACGTTCCTGACGCCACTGCGCAGCGGAGGGGAGAGGCACCATGTCGTACACCGATCAGGACTATGGACGCGGGGGGACCACGGCATTGGATCGTGAAGATGGACGGTCGATCAGCGTAATCGATCAATATTCGACATTCGATGGCTCATTTGTGGCCGAGCGTGACCTGCGCATCGACGGAACGGTGAAGGGCACCATCGTCTGCCATGGCACCCTCTTTGTCGCCGAAGGGGCCACAGTCAACGCGCGCATCGAAGCAGAGAACATCACCGTTGCGGGTGACATGACCGGCGAGGTCGAATGCCGGGGGCGCCTGCGCGTTCTGCCAAGTGGCGTGCTGAACGGCAAAGTTCAGACTCGCGCGCTCGTCATCGCGCAGGGAGCCATCTACAACGGCGAACTGACGATGATCACCGCACCGGCAATTCCCGAGGTGACGCCTGAACCCGAGCCGGAGCGGCCCCGGGAGAGCGCGCCCAAACCGCGGCCGACCACCCGCGTCACCCGGACCGTCCCACCATCACCACCACGCCAGGAACCAGCGCCGAGCTCCGCGGAACCGGCGACGCCAAGTACATTCATTCGCAGGCTCGGCGGACCGGAGACTCCGTGGGAGGACCAATCGGGCCAGGAAAGCGCCGCCCCATCGGAGGAATAGGCGTCAGTCGAAACGGGGAGTGAGAAAGGGGCCATGATATACTCGCGCATCGGCATTCCTGCTCCACTCCCGCGTTTTCCTCGCGATCTGTAGCGGGGCGCGCGTGACGCGCACCCGCCGGGCGATGGACTGGGATATGAGCAGAATCGGACAACCTTTCGACAGGTCGACACATTGGCAATCAGCAGGGAGCGCCACTGCGGCGTCTGCCGGCATTTCGAACCATCGCTCGATGCCCGGCATGGCTGGTGCAGAAATCCCAGGCTCCATGCTCCTGGGCGGAGTCAGCCCGTCGCCGCAATCGATCTGGCGTGCGCATACCGTGATGGCGACTACTGGGAGCCCATCGAGGACCTCGACACATTCGACAGTCGGCCGCTTCCTCGGCGTGGCGCGCCGGGACCATATGATGACCAGTACTCGCGCACCGAAACGGATTCCAGAAACACAATTGGCAAATCAACCATTGCAGACGGTTCTCCCCTCTATAATGAAAGCGAACGTGATGTTGGAGCGTCCGGCTCAGGTTCTGAGTGGGTCGAACCAGAGGTACGGACCTCGATCCCTGTTCGCTCCGACTCCGGCCCAACTCGACAGGAGCCATTCGTGAGTTATCAGCCCGAAGAACGCTACTGGACTGACTACCTTCGTATCGCGTTGCCGATCGCGGGATTGCTGCTGCTGCTCGGCGTCTTCTGGTATTGGGCCAGTTCATTCATCGGCGACGACACCAACGATCCTGGCCTGGGCACCCAGGTAGCCGTCGTCGAAACGCCCATCACCGCGCCGACCCAGACGGCAACCGTTGGCGCCGCCGTGAACATCGAAGCAGTCAATACCGTCGCGCCGACGCAGGAGCCGACACAGCAGGCGGCTGCACCGACGGCAACGACAGGTTCATCGACGGAAAGCGGCACGGGAACCGATGACGGGTTCGCTGAAGGAGATAAGGTCGTCGTCAATGACAATGACGTCAACCTGCGCGCCGATGCCTCGACCTCCTCAGACATCGTCGAGGTCCTCACGAACGGCAGTGAGCTCACCATTCTCAGTTCCACTCCACAAGAAGATGAGGATTATATATGGTGGAATGTCCGGACTACTGAGGGCAACGAAGGATGGGTCGTTAGTCAATATCTGCAGGCGTCCGGAACCTGATCTCCAGCATCGATCCTTTGCTATAATGCGCAGTGGCCCGGCACATGCCGGGCTTTTATCTGGCAAGCGTCAGGACTGGACGCGGGCGTGCCGGCGATGCAACGGGGTTGCCGGTTCCCGTCTGGAATGAGCGGCGCTGAAGTCCATCAACGCGTAAGGAGGCACCCCGTGACCAGTCCCCTCTTGTCCGGAACACCGGACCAGATCATGCAAACGATGTTGAACGCCGGCGTTCACTTCGGGCACCAGGCCAAGCGCTGGAACCCGAAGATGAAGCCCTACATCCATTCATCCCGGAATGGCGTGCACATCATCGATCTCGACCAGTCGTTGCCCAAGTTGTTCGAAGCCAGTGAACTGGTTCGCTCGATCACCGCCGGCGGCGGCAAGATTCTCTTCGTCGGCACGAAAAAGCAGGCGCAGGAAGTCGTTGCCCGCGAAGCACAGCGTTCCGGCCAGTTCTACATCAATCGCCGCTGGCTCGGCGGTACGCTGACGAACTTCGTCACGATCCGGCAGCGGCTTCGCTTGCTCAAGGACCTCGACCGGCAGAACGCCTCCGGCGAGCTCGACCTCCTGCCCAAGCAGGAAGCAGCCAATCTCCGCGGCGAGCTCGAACGACTCGAGCGAACCCTCGGCGGCATGCGCGACATGGTGTCGCTGCCGGCTGCTCTCTTCATCATCGACGTCAAGCGGGAGCACCTGGCGATTCAGGAAGCCAACAAACTGGGCATTCCGATCATCGGTCTGGTCGACACCAATGCCGATCCCGATCCGATCACCTATGTGATCCCGGCAAATGACGACGCCATTCGTTCTGTCCGGCTGCTGACCGGTGTGATTGCCGATGCGGCGTCACAGGGCATGATCGAGTACGAGAGTGTCACCGGTGGCTTCGGAAGCGGCGACGAGTCGGCCTATACCGAAGAAGCCGCCGCCATCGAGGCCGAAGAAGCGGCCGCGGAAGCCGGCGCTGAGTAACCCGGGCATCATCGAGCGATGTCCTCTCCTGGGGATGTCGCTCGTTTTCACCATGCAATCGACGTTTCAGACAGGATAGGAGGAGATCCCGAATGAGCATCAGTGCTGCTCAGGTCAAAGAACTCCGCGAGCTGACCGGCGCGGGAATCATGGAATGCAAGCGAGCCCTCGAAGACGCGGCGGGCGACGTGAAAAAGGCCGAGGGCCTGATCATGCAGCAGGGCCTGGCCAAAGCGGACAAGAAAGCCGGCCGAGCTGCCCAGCAAGGCATCGTCGAACCCTACATCCACGGCGGCGGCCGTATTGCGGCGCTCGTCGAAGTCAACTGCGAAACCGACTTCGTCGCTCGCACCGAGGACTTCAAAGCGCTGGCCCACGATGTGGCGATGCAGGTGGCGGCCATGGCTCCGCGCTATGTCTCGGTGGATGAGGTCCCCGAAGAGGCCTGGGCGGAGCTGGAGCATGAGTTCGGCGATCGCAAGAAAGCGGCCCAGGCGGTTTGTCTGCTCGATCAGCCATTCATCAAGGACCCCAAGCTGTCGATCACCGATCTGAACCGCGCGGCAATCGGCAAACTTGGCGAGAACGTGATCATCCGGCGGTTCGCCCGCTTCGAAGTCGGCGCCGATCTTCCAGCCGGCGAAGACGACGGCGAGTAGAATCACAGCGCAGTCAAAGTCGGAGCTCGACTCCGGCTTTCTCTCCGTCTGGACACCCGCTGCTCATCGAGGGAAGATCCCCGTGCCCGACCACTACGAACGAGTCCTGCTCAAACTCAGCGGTGAAGCCCTGATGGGATCGGTTCCCTACGGTATCGATCCCCACGTCGTGGCGTCGCTGGCGTTGCAGATCAAGGATGTTGCCCAAACTGGCGCCCAGGTCGCGGTGGTCATCGGGGGTGGAAACATCTGGCGCGGACTCGCCGCGAGCAGCCAGGGTATGGACCGCTCGACAGCCGACTATATGGGCATGCTGGCCACGGTGCTCAACGCGCTGGCTTTGCAGGACGCGCTGGAAGAGTCGGGCGTTCACACTCGCGTGATGACCGCCATCGAGATGAAAGAAGTCGCCGAGCCCTACATCCGGCGACGCGCCATCCGCCACATGGAAAAGGGCCGGGTGGTCATTCTGGCGGCGGGAACGGGAAATCCCTACTTCACCACAGACACCGCGGCTGCGCTGCGGGCGCTCGAACTCGACGTCGACGTGATCCTGATGGCCAAGAACCGCGTCGACGGCGTCTACACGGGCGACCCGCATGCCGACCCCACAGCGCGGCGATTTCGTACAATCTCTCATCAGGATGCCATTGAGCGCGATCTCCGGGTCATGGACGCGGCTGCGCTCTCGCTCTGCAGGGAGAACAAGCTGCCCATCCTCGTCTTCAATGTGAGCGAGGACGGCGCCATACTCCGTGCAGTGCGCGGTGAATCAGTGGGAACGCTGGTGACCAGCGGCGCCACTGAACTCGAATAGGCAAACGCGCCCGATCCAGCAGCCACTGTTGGCCGCACCCGGACGGTCGTCGAGGGACCATCACCATGATCAAGGAAACCATCACCGACGCCGAATCACGCATGGGAAAAACCATGGAAGCGCTGCAGCGCGATCTCGGCGCCGTCCGCACCGGCCGGGCGTCTCCGGCGCTCGTCGAGCGTCTCACCGTCGACTACTACGGCACCCCGACACCGCTCAATCAGATGGCGGGCATTTCCGTGCCGGAAGCGCGGCTGCTGGTGATCCAGCCATGGGATCGTGGCGCCATCGGCGACATCGAAAAAGCGATCATGAAATCGGATATCGGCATCACGCCGAACAACGACGGCACTGTGATCCGGCTGGCCATCCCGGCTCTGACGGAAGAGCGGCGCAAGCAGCTGGTCAAGTCAGTGCATTCGACGGTCGAGGATGCCAAGGTCGCGGTGCGAAACATCCGGCGCGACTCGATGCACCAGGTTCGCGAGATGCTCTCGGAAAAAATGATCTCGGAAGATGACGAGCGTCGCGCTGAGCAACAACTCGACGACCTTAGCAAGAAGTTCGTGGAGGAAGCCGACAAAATCGGCAAAACCAAAGAACATGAAGTGCTCGAGGTTTAGAACGAGACTCAGCGGCAGATGCCCTCGCCGGGACACGCTTCTGTGACCGGCGACCTCCCCGTCCATGTGGCGATCATCATGGATGGCAATGGCCGTTGGGCCGCCCAGCAGGGACTGCCGCGCATCGCCGGCCATGAGCGGGGCACCGAGAACATCCGCAGAGTCACCAACGCTGCCGCCGAAGCGGGTATCGACTATCTGACGCTCTGGGCTTTCTCCACCGAAAACTGGAGCCGTCCCCTCGAAGAGGTCGCCGGCATCATGCGGCTCCTGGGCGAAGCGCTCGATCGCGAAACCATGGAACTGCACCGGCAAGGCGCCCAGCTTCGCCACATCGGCAGCCTGGAAGGGCTTGCTCCCGACTTACGCAAGTCGGTTGAAGACGCCATCGAGCTGACGAAAGACAACACCCGCCTCAAACTGACCCTCGCCTTCGACTATGGCGGGCGCCAGGAAGTCGTCCGGGCAATGCAGGAGATCGTCCGGGCCGGTATCCCGGCGGACGAGATCACCGAGGAAACGATTGCCCTCCACCTCTACACCTGCGATATGCCCGATCCCGATCTCGTCATTCGCACCTCCGGCGAACACCGGATGAGCAACTTCCTGATCTGGCAAGCGGCATATGCCGAGCTCCATTTCAGCCCCGTCTACTGGCCCGATTTCGGGCCGGAGCACCTTCAGCTGGCGCTGGACGACTACGCCAGCCGCGAGCGCCGCTTTGGCAACATCTCGGCCGAAGCAGCGGCACTGACCTCGGCTCGGGGCTCACGATGAAACAGCGATCGATCAGCGCCCTTGGCGTTGGCGTTGTCGGGCTCCTCCCGGCCATCCTGGGTGGGCCGGTCTGGGCAGTGGCGTTCGCCGTGCTCTGTGTGATCGGGATGGTCGAGTTTCTCGACATGAGCCGCCGTCTTTCGCCGGGGGTCCAGTCGTTTGGCCTGATCATCGTCCCCCTTTTCGCGCTGGTGGCCTGGTTCGACTGTCCGGAATACGCGCTCCTCGGATTCGCGGCACTGGCGGTCTTTCTGCCGATCGCCGAAACAACGCTGCGCAAGGATCTGGCCGGTTCAGCGACCGACTGGGCATACGCGGCCGCCGGAACGCTCTATCTCGGTTTGCCCCTGTTCGCCGCTGTCTCGCTGCGGCGGCGCCCCGGAGAAATCGACGCTGAATGGCCCAGCAACCTGGCCGACGACGTCGCGTTCAGATGGGACGCCTACCCGAGAGGTTTGGCCTGGCTTCTGGCGATCATTCTGATCACCTGGACGTCCGACACCTTTGCCTATCTGGTGGGGCGGCAGATCGGCAAGCACAAGTTCTCTCCAGTCGTCAGCCCCAACAAGAGTCTGGAAGGCGTCGCCGGAGGCGTCATCGCCGCAGCGATCGTGGGAGCGCTCACCTTCAAGGTCTTTGGCATCGACGACTCGATCTGGATTGGTCTGCTCGGTGGCGCCCTGCTCGCCATCACCGGGCTGTTCGGCGATCTCATCGAGTCGTCGCTCAAGCGCCAGGCCGGGGTCAAGGACAGCGGCTCCATCATCCCCGGACATGGCGGCATGCTCGACCGGCTCGACGCGATGCTGCTCAACTTCGTCGTCGGACTCTACCTGGCCCTTCTCGTCGACCACTTCGTGCTGTGATCGTCCCGGTCGGCCGATCTGAGATCTCGAGCGAACCGCAGGGCGTCTCCATCCTCGGCTCCACCGGGTCGATCGGCACCCAAACGCTCGACGTGATCGCGCATCTGGCGCCGGCGTTCGACGTCGTGGCGCTGGCCGCATCGTCGAACACCGCGTTGCTCAGCGAACAGGCAAGCCGATTCAATCCGCAGCTTGTCGTCTGTGCGATGGGAAACGGCGAGTCACTCTCGTTGCCTGAGGATTGCCTCGCGCTCGAGGGCGCTGAGGGTTTGCTCGCGGCGGCGACCCATCCCGACGTCGACATCCTCGTTGTGGCCACTGCCGGTCATTCGGCGATCGAACCGACAATCGAAGCGATCAAGCTGGGAAAAACGATCGCGCTGGCCAACAAGGAAGCGCTGGTCTGCGCTGCCGATCTGATCTTGCCGCTGGCTCGTCAGCATGGCGTGACCATTCATCCCATCGACAGCGAACACAGCGCGATCTGGCAGAGCCTCGACAATGGGCACTCTGCCGTCCAACGACTGATCTTGACTGCCTCCGGAGGGCCATTTCTCGATTGGCCCCTCGATCGCATCCCCTCCGCATCGGTCGAAGACGCGCTGGGGCATCCAACCTGGTCGATGGGCGCCAAGATCACCATCGATTCAGCGACGATGATGAACAAGGGTCTCGAGGTGATCGAAGCCCATTCGCTCTTCGGCGTTCCATACGAGCAGATCGACGTCCTGATCCACCCTGAGAGCATCATTCACTCGATGGTGGCGTTTGCCGATGGCAGCCAGATTGCCCAGCTCAGCTGGCCTGACATGCGGCTACCCATTCAATATGCCCTGACCTACCCCCACCACATCGCCAGTCCCTGCCGGCAGCTCGATCTGGCGGAAGCGGGGGCGCTGACCTTTCGGGCGGTCGAACCGGAGCGGTTCCCGGCCCTCGACTTGGCGCGCCAGTGCGGTATCGGTGGCCAAACCTACCCCACCGTGTTGAGCGCCGCGGATGAGGTCGCGGTGGCGGCATTCCTCGCGGAGCGAATCGGGTTCGGCGACATCGTCCCCGTCGTTCGGTCGGTGATCGACGCGCACCAGGCCATCGACATCAACGAGTTGGGCGATGTCCTCGCCGCTGATGCCTGGTCGCGGGAGCTGGCCGAGCAGTTGATCGCCAGACACGATCGCTGATCAGCAGAGACTGAGTCCATAGACACGTTCCACGCCGCCATCATGCAGGAGCGTTCGCGCGCAGGCGTCCATCGTCGACCCGGTGGTGAAGACGTCATCGAGAAGAATCACGCTGGCTGGAACCGGGGTGGCGCGGTCGTCCCTCATGTCGAATGCACCTCGCACGTTGACAACCCGCTCATCGTCGGTCAGATCGACCTGATGGCGCGTGTCCCTCACCCGGACCAACGCTGACCAAACCGGCATGCCATTCGCCCGGCCCACTTCTCGCGCCAGGAGGTCTGATTGATTGAACCCGCGTTCCCGCAACCGGTTGGGGTGAATGGGCACCGGCACGATCGCTTCGGCGCTGGCAAACGACCGGGCATGTCCATCGAGCAATGACGCAAGATGCGCCGCTCTGGCCGGTTCGCCCTGAAACTTCATACGATGCACCCCCTCGCGCAACCAACCGTCATATGGTCCGGCCGAACGCAACCGGCTGATCGACGAAGGAACATATCTGCACCGGCATGGCAAACCGACCGGAATTCCGCATCGAGGGCAGAGATCGCCCGCGAAGAGTGGCTGCGCCGCGAGACAGGCGTCGCAAACCCAGACGCCCCGCAATCCGCATCCGGAGCAGCGGCGTGGGTAGACCGCCTCCACCACGCCCGCCAGCAGTCGCCGCCAACTCCCCATAACTGCGCCGACCGGTACCGGTGGCACGGCTAGATCAACCCGGACCGCGTCAATTGGGCGATCGGCAAGTCAGCGACCACCGGATCGGCGCTGATCGCCGCTTCGAACTCGCCGGCGGCGGCCGCGAGCTGGTGGAGAACGGCGGTCTTGTCGACATTCGTGAACCGCCGGTCCTCGTAGATCACCTTGCCCGCCACCATCGACATCAGAACGCCCGAACCAGTCTGGGCATAGACCAGATTCGCCACCAGATTGCGGGCGGGATGCCGAATCACCGGCGCCATCGGCGGCCCTTGCAGATCGATCATGATCAGATCGGCTTCCTTCCCCGCTTCCAGGGAACCGGTCAGGTCGTCGACGCCCAGGACTCTGGCGCCGTCGATCGTCGCCATCCGCAACACCTGCCACGCCGGCAGCACCGTCGGGTCATCGGCTTTGATTTTGGCGAACATCGCCGTCGCCCGCATTTCGGCAAAGATATTGTGCGAGTTGTTGCCTGGAGCCTGATCGGAACCGAGCCCAACGACTCCCCCCAGCTCGCGAAACCGCCGGGCAGGGGGGACCACGCCGTCGATGATGCCGATCGAGTTGGTGCAGCAAGCCATCCGCACGTTGCGTGACGCCGCCAGCTCGATCTCGTCATCGGTGGTCATGCACATGTGCACGGCGATCGTATCGGGCGCCAGCAGACCGATCGAATCGAGGTACGGAATCGCCCGCAGACCGGAGCGTTCGACCATCGCGTTGTTTTCGCGCGGATCCTGTGCGACATGGAGATGGATCGACGAGTTGCGGGCTCTGGCGACACGCTGGAACTCGAGCAACAGCTCCTCAGAGGTCATATCGGCGGCGACCGGAGCGAAGATGACCCGGATTCTGTCGTTGTCATAGCCATGCCAGCGGTCGTAGAGCGCGATTTCCGCTGCCAGCCCTGCTTCGCCATAGGCTCGATTGAGCGGCGGCGCGGTGCCGGGCCGCCAACCCTGCTCGATCCACTGCTCGCGATCGGCCCAGTTGATCTCAGTCGTTCCCTGACAGACAACCGCGCGGTTTCCCAGCGCAACATGACTGGCCAGCAGCTCGTTCATGGGAGCATCGTAGTCACCGAAGGTCGTGGTGCCATTGGCGATTCCCTCCATGAGGGCAACCATCGTGTAGAGCGGGGCATCCTCGTCGCGAATGTGGCGAACGAGAGGCCCATAGGCGCTCCCCATCCAGGTGGCGACCTCCTGAGCCAAACCACGAGCTATCACCGACGCCGAATGCATGTGGACATCAACCAGGCCGGGCATGATCAGATTGCCGCCGGCATCGATCGTCTGGCGCGCCCGATCGTTGCCTTCGACCTCCTCCCTCGGGCCAACGGCGACGATCTTCGACCCCTCGACGGCGACAGCCCCATCCTCGATATACCCGGCGCCATCGCCGGCCATCGTCAACAACGTCGCATTCGTGATCAGCAGGTCGTACATTCCCGGCGGGCCCTCTTTTCTGGCGCAGCAGATACGATATCGTCGACGACCATCGGCGCATAAGACCGTCGGCAGAATACTGGAGCGCGGGCCTGATTTCTGCAAATCCCAACTGAGCTGGAGCTCACCACGAAGGTGTCCGGCGTCAGATGATAGGATTCAGCCGCCATGATCGAGCACGACGACGACACGACCGGCAACGCGGGATCTGAATCTCCGGCCGAAGGGAGCCGGCGATGGTATCAGCGTCGCAGCGGCAAAATTGCCGTCACGCTGGCCGGCGCCCTGGCTGTTCTCGGATCGCTGGCGTTTGTCGGACTGCGGGTTCCTGCCAAACCGTTTCCCGCGGCGGATATCGTGCCCGCCACACCTGCGACCATACCGCTGCCTCCAAATCTCCCTCCGCCTGTGAGCCGATTCTATCGGACCCTGTATGGAGAAGAGATTCCGGTCATAGAAGGCGTGGTGATTTCTGGCACCGGCACAATGCGCATCTCCGGCATCACCCTTCCCGTTCGTTTTCGCTTCGTTCATGAACCCGGGCACGCCTATCGCCACGAGATCGAGGTGACCTGGTTCAGGCTGCCGGTGATGCAGGTGAATGAGCACTACATCAACGGGAGCGCGCTGTTGCAGCTTCCCTTCGGAACGAGCGAGGGGCCCAACATCGATCAGGCAGCCAATCTCACGCTCTGGGCGGAGGCAGTCTGGATGCCGTCAATCTGGCTTACCGACGACAGAGTCCACTGGGAAGAGGTCGATGAGCAATCGGCACGGCTCATTGTCCCGTTCGGAGAGGGCGAACAAGAGATCCTCGTTCACTTCGACCCGAACCACAATCTCATCACGCACATGGAGTCACAGCGTTATCAGGGCGAAAACGACCGCGAAACCAGCCTCTGGATCAACACCATCGACAGCTGGGGAATCATCGACGGCTGGTTGCTGCCCGAGAAAACGTCGGTCTCCTGGGACACGGACGAACCCTGGGCCATCCTGACCACAGAGCGCATCGTCTACACCGAACACGGCGCTGCAATGGGCCAGGCATGAAGGTAAAACAAAGACCGGACACCTGATTGGTGTCCGGTCTGGTTGGTGGCGGGGGGGGGATTCGAACCCCCGACCTTTGGGTTATGAGCCCAACGAGCTACCACTGCTCCACCCCGCGTCGATCTTGCTTGTAGCT